>NZ_CP085337.1 GCF_020618475.1 Haladaptatus halobius
ATTCGAAGCCCACATCGCTGAGACGGGCGCGGAGGCCGTCGAAATCGACCGGGAGCCCTGGGAAGAACTGACCCGGGTCGCCGCCGAATCGAAGTCGGGTCACGCCCCGCTCGACCATGGCTCGTTCGACCGCGGCGAGCAGTTCGTCGGCGGCGGCGTCTCGGTTCTCGACGGTCGGGTCGACGGCGAACAGGCTCACCCAACCCTGTTCGGGGCCGGCGTAGTCGGCTATCCGCTCGGTGAGTTGCTTGCCGAGCGCGGTGGCGACGAGGTCGCCGCCCGCGAATCCGCCCAACGCCGTCACGTTGAGACCGGCGAACGGGGCGAAGACATTCTGCGCGACGAGTCGTTCGGGAACCGCGAACGCCGGGCGAGCCTCGTTCCAAAGGTCGATACCGGCGCGAACCGCGTCGTAGTCGGTGAGTCGGCGAACCTCGACGTTCATCGCTCCGCTGATTCTCGCACCGCCACTTATAGTTCCGCGCTCACCGTTCTCGGTCGCCGTCGCGCGTCGGGGGGTCGTCGACGCCGTACATCATCTCCTCCAACCGCTGGTCGAGACCGGCGGAGAGGCCCCCGTCGACGACGAGTTCGGTTCCCGTGACGAACGACGCGGCCTCGGAGGTCAGGTAGGAGACGGCCGCAGCCACGTCCTCGACGCGGCCGAACCGGCCCACGGGGTACTGGTCGAGCCACTCCTCCCGAACTGGTCCCTCGGTGGTGAGCTTCTCGCTCGACGCGTCGGTGATGATAGTGCCCGGACAGACGGCGTTCGAGCGGACGCCGTGACGACCGTACTGCGTGGCGACGAGTCGGGAGAGCGCGAGGATTCCGCTCTTCGCCGCAGAGTAGGACGCGAGTCCGATGCCGAGCCGAGCGTTGACCGACGAGACGTGAACCATCGCGCCGCCGCCCGACTCGACCATCGCCGGGAGCACTTCGCGGGCGCAGAGGAACTGGCCCTTTAGGTTCACGTCGATGACGCGGTTCCACGTCGCTTCCTCGACTCGGTCGGGATTCCCGTCGTCGAAGGAGCCGCCGGCGTTGTTCACGAGCACGTCCACGCTCCCGTGGGCGTCCATCGTCGCCTCGACCAGCGACGAGACGGCGGTCGCGTCGCTCACGTCCGTGCGGACGAACTCGGCAGTGCCGCCGTCGTCTTCGACGGCGGCGACCGTTTCTCCGCCGCCGTCGGCGTCCACGTCCGCCACAATCACGGTCGCGTTCGCGGCGGCGAGGTACTGCGTGACCGCGCGTCCGATGCCGTTGCTCGCTCCGGTGACGATGGCGACCTCGTCGCTTCGGTCGTACGCGTCGGGATGCATGCCCCCGTCTTTTTGCTCGGACGTGAACTGCTTTGCGTTTCATTCGTTCTTTAAATAACCCAAACACTTTTGTATTGATTATCTGAATATTGGTTCGAGCATGGCTAACGCCAACCACGGTTCCGACGGCTACGCCGACGGAAACCGGCTAACACGACGACAGTGGCTTGCGCTCGGCGGGAGCGCGGCGATGGCTGGACTGGCCGGTTGCGGCGGCAGCAACCCGAACGACCCGAACGTCACGATGAGTTCGAATCCGTCGAATACCGACGGAGGCGACGGAGCGGCCGTCACGACGGAGATCAACATGCGCGCGCCGGTCAGCTGGCAGCCCAGTCAGGCGAACGTCAACCCGTTCACCGATACGAAGAACACCGAGTTTTGGATGGACTACATGTGGTCGGAGTCGCTGGTGTACCCGAACTCCGAAGGCACGCCGATATACTGGCTCGCCGACGACATCAGCCTCAAGGCAGGCGGCTGTGAAGTCCACATCAAGTTGAACGAGGACTACACGTGGTGGGACGGCACCCCGGTGACAGCGAAGGACGTTCGCACCACCAACCTCCTCTACGACTACAAGGACTACATGGGCCCCGACCAGACCGACGACAGTTGGGAGGTCGTGGATAAGTACACCGTCAAGAACGTCCTCGCGGGGCCGGCCAACCCCTCGCTGAAGAAATCCACGTACTACTCGGTCATCGCCAAGCACGACTACTTCAAATCGTGGCTCGAGAAGTACAAGGACGCGGGCGGCGACAGCGCCATCAAAAAGGTGACCAAAAACCTCCAAGAGGACACGATAACGCTGCAGGATCTCAAGGACAAGGGGTTGGGCTGCGGGATGTGGAAGCCGGCGCAACTCTCGCCGACGATGGCCTCCCACACGAAGTACAAGGATCATCCGCGCGCCGACTGGACAAACCTGGAGACGTTCAACTGGCGCCTCATCTCCGAGAAACAGAAGGCGATTCAGGCGCTCAACACCGGGAAGCTCGACATCGGCGACAAGACCATCACGCAGGCCCAGTCCAACGACAGGGTCGAGGTGTTCAACCGGTTCGGCACCTCTAGCATCGTGAAACTGGCAATGAACTGGAACAACGAGCACCTCGCTCGGCGTCCGGTTCGTCGCGCCATCGCCTACCTCCTCGACCACGACGAACTGGTCAAGGTTCTCAAAACCACGCAGGGCCTGAACTACAAGTCCCGAGACACCGTCAACGGGTTGTCCTCGAAGCAGGCCGACAAGTGGCTCGGAAAGAGTTTCCAAAACGACCTCATCAGCTACGGTCGAAAGTCGAAATCGGAGAAGGCGAAGAAGGTGCTCCAGGACGCCGGCTACTCGAAGAATGGCGGCGTTTGGGTCGGGCCGGACGGGAGCAAGGTGAACAACCTCACCTACCTGACGCCGCCGTGGAACATCTATGAGACTATCGGGAAGTACGTCAGCCCGAAACTGGACAAGTTCGGATTCAAGAACAAACTCATCATCCCGTCGTCGAGCGGATTCTGGCAGCGGTGGACGGAGACGCACGACTTCGACATGGTCAACTGGTACTCGAACACGTCGCACCCCGGAAACGCCTTCACCACCGCCAGCGTGGGAGGAATCGGAAAGTACGACGAAATCGCCGCCGCGCTGGAGAGCAGCGACGACTGCAAGGTCAATCGCACGACGCCGGAACTCGCACAGCCGCGGAGCAAGAAGCTCAACCACCCCATCCGACCGAAGTATCCGAAGAAGGTCGGCACAATGGGTTCCGGCGGCGCGAAACAGACGTTCTACCCCATCAAGTGGAACAACATCATGACCCAGACGCAGTCCGCGGACGAGGTCAAGAAATTCTCCAAGAAGTTCGCGTGGTACATGAACTGGCAGGTGCCGCACATCGGCTTCTACGACGAGACGAGAGCGTACTGGGGGAACACCAGCAAGTTCAACTTCCCCACCAACAAAGCGGACAACCACCCGCAGGGCGAGGCGACCAAGTCGGAGCACCTCACGAACGCGATTGAGTTCTTGATGAAGGGTCACATCAGCGCGAAGACGAAGTGAGGCCGCGACGGGCGTCACGTCAGTCGCACGACGCTCCGGTCGCGGTGCGTCACAGACGATAGCATTTTAGCAGAATCGCCGCCGTCGCCGTACCGAGGACGGCGATACCGACGAGGTTGAGAACCCCGACGACGTGCGTGGCGGTGC
This sequence comes from Haladaptatus halobius, assembly GCF_020618475.1. Lineage (GTDB taxonomy): Archaea > Halobacteriota > Halobacteria > Halobacteriales > Haladaptataceae > Haladaptatus > Haladaptatus halobius. Next base: position 3,535 of record NZ_CP085337.1, read on the forward strand.
CCGGCTCCGTCCCCAGAAAGAGCGCGAGCGAGAGCGCTCCCGCGAGACACTCGAACGCGAACAGCATGGCGAACTTATCGGCGTTCGAACAGACGTAGTCGAAAAACGTCGGTGCGGTGGACATTCTCTCGTTCACTAAGATTTTCCGACGGGGATTAAATATTTCGCCCCGACGCTCACTCGTCGGTCGTGCGGACAACCGCGTGTGAAACGCCGCAGTCAGGACACTCGTAATACTCGCGGTCGAACGTTCCGCCGCATCTGATGCACTGGTACGCCTCGCTCTCGCCGTCCGCGTCGCCGAAGAAGTCGAGAAGTCGCGCCATGAGTGACATAGGTGGAGGTCGGCCCCGGTCGTAATGAACGTTATCTCTTCGTGCTAAGAATCACCATAGCTTTATTGGTCTAGAAGAAAGACAAGCACTGTAGCACGATGTATTATGTGAAGCGGATCGGCCAATCAGTGCTAGTGTTTTTCATCGCGCTGACCGTAACGTTCGCGCTGTATCGAATGTTACCGTTTGGCCCGGTCGAGATGGTCAAGGTGAAGCTGATGAAACAGATGCTCGAGCAGGGCCAAAGTCCGACGCCCGCGCAGATGGCGAACATCAACGCGATGGTCGAGACCTACACCGGCATCGACCCCTCACAACCCTGGTACGTCTCCTACTACGAGTATCTCCGCGACATCGTCCTGTATCAGGACTTCGGACGGTCGATCTTCAAGAACAAACCCGTCTTCGATCTCCTCTTCCGAGCGATGCCGTGGTCGATATTCATCAGCGTCTACGGTCTCGCGCTCGGCACGACCGTTAGCTTGCTGTTCGGCGCGGTCATGGCATACAACGAAGGCAGCAAGTTCGACACCGGGATGACGTTCGTCTCCATCGCCAACACCACCGTTCCCTACTACGTCGTCGCCATCCTCACGCTCATCGTCTTCTCGTTCAACCTCGGCTGGTTTCCGAGCGGCGGTCGGATGAACCCGTCGACGACACCCGGTCTCAACCTGCCGTTCATCGTCGGCGTGATAAAACACGCAACGCTCCCCGTCTTCTCCGCGTTCATCGCCGGGTTCGGCGGCGCGTTGGCGTTCCGCGGCAATTGCATCCGTGAGATGGGCGAAGGGTACATCCGCGTCGCGCGATTGCGCGGCATCAGTCAGGGTCGAATCGCGATACGCTACGTCGGCCGAAATGCGCTGTTGCCCGTCTACACGAGCATTATGATGGGCATCGCGAGCATCTTCGGAAGTAGCATCATCCTCGAAACGATATTCAACTACCCGGCGATGGGCATGTTGACGTTCAACGCGCTCATGAACCGCGATTATCCGGTCATCATGGGAGCGTTCATCTTCTTCACGATAATCACGCTCCTCGGCATCCTCGTCGCCGACCTCACGTACGGTGTCATCGACCCACGCGTCAAAGGAGGGAGTGAACGTGAAACCTACTGACGACGCGGCCGATTCGACCGCTCGTGCCGACGGCGGGACGAGTAGCCGCTCAGGCGGCGCCGGCGGCATCGACGAGACGATATTCACGCAGATGTCGAACGTGCCCGAACCGACGGCGCGCGAGAAGGTCGAGCGAGCGTTCGAGCGGCACGTCTACGCGCCCGGAGCGGTGCTCCTGAACGATTGGCGCGCGCTCGTCGGAGCGACGATACTGCTCGGATTCGTCGTCATGGGAACTGTCGGCGTCTATCTCGTTCCCGAACCGACCGTGATGGAAGGGCCGATCTTCGTGCCGCCGTTCACCGATTGGAAGTACCCGCTCGGAACCGGCGTGATGGGTCAGTCGATCTTCAAACAAGTCGTCCACGCGGCCCCCGCGATGTTGCAGATGATCACCGCCGGTGCGCTGCTCTCCGTCGCTCTCGGAACCACCATCGGAACCGTCGCGGGGTACCGCGGCGGACGTACCGACCAAACCTTGATGACGGTTACGGACACCGTCCTCACGATTCCGGGGCTCGTGCTGGTTATCGTGCTGGCGACCATCTATCAGCCGGAGGATCCGTTCGTCGTCGGTCTCATCCTCGGCATCGACAACTGGCCGCGGCTGGCACGAACCATCCGCTCGCAGGTGTTGAGCATCCGGGAAGAGGCGTTCACCGAGGCGTCGCGCATCATGGGACTGTCCGAGCTTCACATCCTCCGCCGGGACGTTATCTCGAACCTGATGCCATACATCTCGGTAAACTTCGCCAACAGCGCGCGACGCATCATCTTCGAGTCCGTCGCGCTGTACTTCCTCCGCATCCTTCCGACGTCACAGCTGAACTGGGGAGTGATGATGGCCGACGCGTACACCGGCGCGAACCTGACGAACCCGAACCAGATCCACTGGTTGCTCGTTCCGATGGCGCTCCTCATCCTCGTCTCGCTCGGCTTCATCCTGCTCGCGCAGGGACTCGACCGCGTCTTCAACGTCAGACTGCGCGCCCGCCACGAAGGCTCGGCGAGCGGAGGTGAGACACCGTGAGCACCGGCCACTCGGCGGACGGGCGCACGACATCGCTGCTGTTGGCGATTCGGCAGTCGTTCCTTGCCTTCGTCACGGCGATAGGGGTCGTCTGCTGTCTCCTCGCCGTGCTCCTCTCGACGCACGTGTTGCCCGCGCTGACAAACGGCGTCCTCGCCGGAATGTTCGCCATCTGGGGCGTGAGCGCGTTCATCTACGCCGTGCTCGGCCACCTCGGCCTGCGACTGATCGGATACCGCTGATAGACGATGAGACGACAGATCACACACGAATCCATGTTCGCTTCCGACACGACCGACCGACCGTACCGCCGCACCGACCGAGACCAACAACGCGCCCGCACCGACTGGTTCAGCCAGACCGGTGGCCGGAGGTGACCTCCGTGGCCACCGAACGTCAGTCAGCCGCGAACGCGGACGACGACCGCGTCGACGAGGACATTATCTTGGAAGTTCGGAACGCGAGCGTCTCGTTCAGCATGGATCGCGGAGATTCGCGCGTGCTCCGCGACGTGAGCTTGGACGTTCACGCGGGCGAGGTGCTCGGAATCGTCGGTGAGAGCGGGTCGGGAAAATCGATGCTCGCCTCGGCGATGCTCGACGCCATCGTCTCTCCGGGTCGGGTGAGCGGCGAGATACGCTACCACCCGCCGGACGGTTCGCCGGTCGATATCCTCTCGCTCCCCCGGGAGGACCTGACGAAGCTCCGCTGGAATGAGATCTCGTTCGTCATCCAAGGTGCGCAGAGCGCGTTCAACCCGACGATGACGATCGGCGACCACTTCGAGGAGACGCTCCGGGCGCACGACGCCGATGTCGGGGGCGGGATGACCCACGCTCGGGAACTGCTGGCCGACCTCTACTTACCCGCCGAGCAGGTGCTTCGCTCGTACCCCCACGAACTCTCCGGCGGGATGAAACAGCGCGCGCTCATCGCGCTCGGCCTCATCCTCGACCCAAACGTCGTCGTGATGGACGAGCCGACGGCGGCGCTCGACCTCCTCATGCAGCGGTCGATAATTAGCATGCTGGAGAGTCTACAAGAGAAGTACGACCTGACGTTCGTGTTCGTCACGCACGACTTACCGCTCGTGGCCGATCTCGCCGACCGCCTCGCCGTGATGTACGCGTTCGACCTCGTCGAACTCGGCCCGACGGACGAGCTGATCGAACACGCAGCACATCCGTACACGCGCGCGCTGCTCAACGCGGTGCCGAATATCTCCGACCGCGCGATGGATATCGAGGGCATCGGAGGGTCGAGTCCAGACCCCGTTTCGCTCCCGGTGGGCTGTTCGTTCCATCCGCGATGTCCGCTGGCAGACGGGCTGTGCGAGACGGAAGACCCCCACCTGCGCGACGCGGAGCCGGAGCACGAAGTCGCCTGTTTCCACTGGGAGGACGCCAGACAGGAGGTCCCGCTGACGCTCGACGAGTCGGGGGATGCGGCGGAGTACGGCACCGATTCCGCCGGAGGTGAGCCGCGATGAGTCGCGCGCGCGACGACGACCCGCTGCTGTCGTTGCGGGACGTGAGCGTCCACTTCCACAAGGAACGCCTATTTGGTCTCGCCGGGTCGGAGACCGTCCACGCGGTCGACGACGTGAGCCTCGACGTCTACGAGAACGACGTCGTGGCGCTCGTCGGCGAGTCGGGGTGCGGCAAGACGACCCTCGGAAAGACGGCTATCGGCATCCAGCGACCCACGGACGGGAGCGTGCTGTACCGCGGGCAGGATATTTGGGAGACGAAGGCCAAGAGCGGTCTCTTCGGCGGCCGAGGGGACGACGAGCATTCGGCGAAGGAGATACGGCGGTCGCTGCAGATGATCCACCAAGACCCCGGTAGTTCGTTGAACGCGAACTACACCATCGAATCGATACTCTCTGCCCCACTCGAACGCTGGCAGCCCGAGATGACCGAAGCCGACCGCCGCGCACGCATCTACGGACTGTTGGATTACGTCGGGATGACGCCGGCGAAGGATTTCGCCGGGCGATACCCCCACCAGCTAAGCGGCGGCGAGCAGCAGCGAGTGGCGCTCATCCGGGCCCTACTGATGAATCCCGACCTCATCCTCGCCGACGAGGCCATCAGCGCGCTGGACGTGTCGCTGCGCGCGGAGATGATGGATCTCATGCTCGAACTCCAAGAGCAGTTCGACACCTCCTTCTTGTTCATCTCGCACAACCTCGCCAACGCAAAGCATCTCACCCAGCGGGCCGGCGGACGCATCGGCATCATGTATCTCGGCGAACTCGTCGAAATCGGGACGCCCGAGCAGATCATCCACGACCCGCAACACCCGTACACGAAGGTGTTGCTGTGGGCGACCTCCGACCTCCGGAACCGAACCGGCGACATCGAGACGCCGCCGGTCCGGTCGCTCGACATCCCCGAACCGACCGACCCACCCTCGGGCTGTCGGTTCCACACGCGCTGTCTCGACGCGCGGACGGTCTGCACGCGCGACTGTCCCTCGCTCGAAGACCACGACGGCGACGGACGACGGACCGCCTGCTTCCGTGGGGAAGCGAACCACGAGTACTGGGACAGCGAACCGCTCGCCGACGACGCGGACGCGGCCGAGGGGAGCGCGGTCGAGATCGATTGATTCTGCGTCACGTCAATCACATCGATACTGTTCGACTTTCCTCTCGTCCACTTCGACGCCCAGCCCCGGCCTATCGGGAACCGGAAGCGCCCCGTCCTCGACCTCGAACGGATCTTCGACGATATAATCGGCCCAGCCGTAGTAGACGCTGTCCGGCGGCAGGTTGATGCCGGGCGTGCTCGCCACGGTATGGAGCATCGCCGCCGTCTTGACGCCGAGGTCGAACCCGCAGTGGTGGGACACCGAGACGCCCGCGTTGGCCGCCATCGCAGCCTGTTCGCGGACGCGGAGTATGCCCCCAGCGGGGACGAGGTCGACCACCGCCACGTCGATGGCGTCGGCGCGCAACAGGAACTGCAAGTTGCGCGGGAAGTACGTGTCCTCGTTGACCGCGACCGGCGTCCGAATCCGGTTTCGAAGCGAGGCGTACGTCCCGTAGGTGTCGATGCGAACCGGCTGTTCCAGATACTGGAGCAGGATGCCTTCCTCTTCGAGTCGGGTGGCGACCCGGACGGCGTCCTCGAACGACCAGCCCTGATTGGGGTCGAGGCGGAACTCAAGTTCGCCGTCCACCTCGTCGTGCATCGCACGAATCCGCTCAACATCCTCGCGCCAGTCTGGGCCGGCTTTCGTCTTCAGCGTCGAGAAGCCGTACTCGACGGCCCGCCGGGCGTACGGTCGGGACTCCTTGGGGCCGAGGATGCCGAGGCAGGTCGCAATCGGCACTTTATCGGTCGTCTTGCCGCCGAGAAGTTGGTAAACGGGCGCGCCGAGTTTCTTCCCGAGTGCGTCCCAGAGCGCGGTCTCGACCGCGCCGAGGAACGGGCGAACTTTGACGTACGGGAAATAAAACGACTCGACGAACTCGCGTATCTCGCCGATCTCGCAGCCGACGAGTTCGGGAGCGATCACGTCGTCGATGACCGCCTTCGTCACCGCGGCGGATTTCATCCCGACGAGCATCTCGCCCCACCCCGTTACGCCCTCATCGGAGTCCACCCTGACGAGCATCCGCGTGACCGAGTCGACGCTGTCGTGGTTGCTCACGTACGGTGCGAGACCGAGCTCCGATTCGAGCGGTTTGACGCCCATCTCTACGGGGATGGCGGTGACGTTCGTAACCGACATACGTCACCCTTGGACTCCTCATACAAATACTTAGACTTCACTCGCAAACCAATCCGATACGCGCACGGAGTGGACAACGAACCCGACAGTCCTCGGACCTCGTTGTTCGGTGGATTTATGTCGGTGTCAGGACTTCTGAAACCCGATGGCAACCGAGACGGTACGCGTCCTCGTCGTCGGCACTCACCCCGACGACTGCGACTTCAAAGCCGGAGGCGTCGCGTGCAAGTACGCGGATCGCGGTGAAGACGTTCTGTTCGTCTCGATGACGAACGGCGAGGCCGGCCACCACGAACTCGCGGGGAGGGAGCTGGTCAGCCGACGCCTCGCGGAGGCCGAAGCGTCGGCGGCGGTCGCCGACGCCGAATTCGAGGCGTTCGACGTTCCCGACGGGCGACTCCAACCGTCGCTGGAAAACCGCAACCGACTCATCCGACGCATCCGCGAGTTCCGACCCGACCTCGTACTCACCCACCGACCGAACGACTATCATCCGGACCATCGGTACACGGCGCAGCTCGTCCGGGACGCCGCCTATCTCGTCGCGGTGCCGAACGTCTGCCCGGCGACGCCCGCGCTCGACCGGAACCCCGTCTTCGCGTACCTGAGCGACACGTTCGAACGGCCGTACCCCTTCTCGCCGGACGCGGTCGTCGACATCGACGACGCGATAGAGCGCAAGTTCGAGATGCTCGACTGCCACGAATCCCAGATGTACGAGTGGCTGCCGTCCGTCGAGGGGACGCTGGACGACGTGCCCGACGACCCCGACGCGCGGTTCGAATGGTTGCGCGACGGCGGGCTTCCGCACGTCGAGGCGCTTTCAGACGTTGCGAACCGCTATCGAGACGACCTCGTCCAGCGGTACGGCACGGACGGCGAGCACGTTCGCTACGCCGAGGCGTTCGAGGCTAGCGAGTACGGTCGACCGCTCACCGACGAAGTGGTCGAGCGACTATTTCCCTTCTAATCGCGAGCGACAGGATTATACGACGACGGTCTGACACGGCAAACGATGACGAACGTCCTCCTCGCCGGCGAGTCGTGGGTGACCGTACAGTTCGAAATTAAGGGACGCAACGTGCTGCGCGACAGCCAATACGGCGAGGCCGCCGACCGGTTCATCTCAACGCTGGAGAATATCGGCGCGTCGGTGACCTACCAACCGTGTCACGTTGCCGCCGAATCGTTTCCGCGAACGCGGGCGGATTTAGACGAGTACGACCTCGTGATTTTGAGCGACGTTGGTGCGGACACGCTCCAGATAACGCAGCGGGTTGCGGACGGCGAGACCGACGCGGATCGCTGTGCACTGCTCGCGGAGTGGGTTCGGGACGGCGGCGCGCTCGGCATGGTCGGCGGCTACATGAGCTTCGCGGGAAAAGGCGGACAGGCGCGGTACGGGATGACGCCCGTCGCCGGCGTCCTCCCGGTCGACATCGCCGCGGGCGACGACCGCGTGGAGACGCCGGACGGGGCGGTTCCCAAAAATCGCGGCGTGCCAGGTGGAGACCTACCTGAGGAGTGGCCGCACGTCCTCGGCTACAACCGCACCGCGGCGAAACCCGACGCGGAGGTCTGGGCAACGGTGCGGGACGACCCGTTCCTCGTGGTCGGCGACTACGGCAAGGGGAGTTCGTTCGCCTACGCGACCGACTGCGCGCCCCATTGGGCACCCGAGGGGCTGCTCTCGTGGGAGCACCTCCCGACCCTCTGGGAGCGCGTGCTCGACCGCGTCGTCTGACTCAGATTGCGGCAACTATGGCAGTTCGTCGAGGTACGCCTCCCACACGGCCATCGGTTCGGCGCACGCGATCTTCGAGATGGCTCGACAGCCGTCGTAGCCCCACATAAACACGCTGTCCGCGAGGTCGAGCGCGGTTCGAGTCGCGGTTCGAACGTCGTCCGGGGCCGAGTCCCCCCGCAACCCGAACCCCTGAATCCAGAGCTGGCTCCGAAGGTCGTGGTCGTCGGTGATTTCGACTAGTTCCTTCCCGAACCGAGCGACGTACTCGCCCGGTTCGGCGTCCTCGGTGAACGCCGCCCAGTAGGGGTCGGTAGCGAGCACGTCGATGTGGTCGTTTTTCGCCAATTGCGCCCAGTCTCGCGGACCGTGGTCGGCCGACTGAGTGGGCATGAGACAGACCGCGTTCTCCGCGCCCTCGTCGCGGGTCAGCGCCATCATCTCGTCGAGGAAGTCGAGCATCGATTCCTCGCGGAAGGTCGAGACGCGCTCCGTCTCGGTTGCGGGCATGGATTCGTCGTAGCGTTCGCGGTACAGCCCCCGGCAGTGTTCGCACCGACAGCACCAGACGTCATTGGGGTGGTCGTCGCCGTACCAGTGGACGTTGTGCCAGTGGGGTTCGTCCCAGAACAGCACGTCCGCGCCGAGTCCGGCGGCGTCGTGTGTCCACTCGCGCACGAACTCGCGGAACGCGGGGTCGTTGAAGCAGGCGGCTGACACGCGCTCTCCCGTGTTGAGCACCTGCCGGGAGTCGGGGTTGCGGGCGACGAACCGGGAGAACGCCTCGCCGCCGAAGACGCCGCCGACCCCCCACGGATTGACGTAGACGGAGAGCGACCGGTCGTGGCTCGCGGCGACTATGTCGGCCATCGTCTCGCGGTAGAACTCGCGGTCGCGTTCGCTGAACGTGTGGAGGACGGCGTCGAGTCCCGCGTCGGAAAAGCGGTCCAAGTCCGTCTCCGCGTGTTCGGGGTCTCGTACGCCGAAGTAGCTCGTTCCGGCTTCGATGTTAGGCATGGCTCGTGACGTGTTAGTGGAGGTCACTCACGAAGCATGAACGTACCGGTAGCGGAACGGGGAAACGTCGAACCTATTTAGGTTCCGCCGCGCGAGAATATCGTATGCCCCCCGAGACGATCTATGAGGAGCTAGGCGTCCCGCACGTGGTCAATGCGACCGGGACGAAGACGCGCATCGGCGGGAGCCGTATCCGCCCCGAAGCCGTCGAAGCGATGCGTCGCGCGTCGGAGGCGTTCGTCCGCCTCTCGGATTTACAGGCCAGAGCGAGCGAACTGATCGCGGACGTGACCGGGGCGGAGGCGGGCTACGTCGCCTGCGGCGCGTCGAGCGCGCTCGCGCTCGGCGCTGCCGCCTGCATCGCGGGCGACGACGTCGGCGCGATGGCGCGACTGCCGGACACCGCTGGCGTGCCCGACGAAATCGTCATGCCGCGAACCCACAGGACGGGCTACGACCACGCGCTCCGCGCGGCGGGCTCGCGAATCGTCGACGTCGGGACGAACGACAGGCACCTCGGCACCGGGTCGCGCAACGTCGAGCCGTGGGAGATCGAAGACGCGATCGGCGAAGACACCGCGGCGGTCGCCTACGTCGAGAAGTCGTACACGGAGCCGCCGCTCGACGTGGTGTGCGATATCGCTCACGACCGCGGCGTGCCGGTCATCGTCGACGCCGCCGCCGAACTGCCGCCGACGCGCAACCTCTCCGCGTTCGTAGAGGCCGGCGCTGATCTCGTCGCGTTCAGCGGCGGGAAGGCCATCCGCGGCCCGCAGACCACCGGTATCCTCGCCGGGCGGGCGGATCTCGTCGCGTCGGCGGCGGCGCAACACCTCGACATGCACGCCGCCGAGCAGGTGTGGGAGCCGCCGCGCGAACTCGTCAATACCAACCGGTTGGGCGGCGTCCCTCGTCAGGGAATCGGCCGGCCGATGAAAGTCGGGAAGGAGGAACTCGTCGGACTGCTCCGCGCGCTCGAACTGTTCGTAGAGGAAGACCACGAGGCACTCGTCGAGGAGTGGCTCGAACGCGCGCGACGAATCGCGGCCGACCTCGACGCGCTCCCCGGATTGGAAACGTCGATCACGGCGGACGACAAGACTGCCGTCGCCCCGGAGGTGGTTGTCGCGGTCGACGCGGACGCCGCGGGCGTCTCTGCGACCGACGTGGTCGGGGGACTCCGGCGCGAGGAACCCCGCGTGTTCGTCGGCGCAGACGCGCTTCCGGCGGGCGAGTTCACGGTCAACCCGATGTGTCTCACCGACGAGGAAGCGACGTACGCCGTCGAGCGTATCGCGGCGCAGGTCGAAGAATAGCGGAACTTCGAACGACCTCTATCGGTCGAACATTCCGTCGTATTGCGGTCGGCACGCACTTTCCGGAACAACCCCGACGAGACACGGGTCTGGCGCTGAGATCAGTAACTCCTACACCGTGTCGAACTCGACGACCGTCTTGATAACGTCGTCGCCGGTTTCGAACGCTCGCCCCGCCTCGTCGGGATTGTAGACGCCGGTGATGAGCGCGTCGATGAACCAGTCGGGGAACGACGAGAGCGACGCTTTGGCCGCCTCGAAGTGGCGGACGTTCGAGTTGACGCTACCGAGCAACGCCTTGTTCTGGAGAACCAGCTCCCGGTGGAGACGACCGCCGTCGAACTCGAACGAGTGATCCGAGGGGATTCCGAGCAGTGCGCCGACGCCGTTGGGCGCGAGCGCAGACACCGTCTCGAACGCGTGCGGAGCGTACCCGGTCGCCTCGTAAACGAAGTCCACCGGTTCGTGGGCGTCCGGTACATCGGAGACGGGTGTCTCCCGCGAGTCGACGTACGTCGCGCCGAGGCGCTCGATGATCTCAACGGTTGGGTCAGGACGGTCGCGTCGTCCGAGGCAGTAACTCCGGTCGAAGTCGTCGCTCTGGACGAGCATCGCCAGTGTCAGGAGGCCGAGTGGCCCGTTGCCGAGTACGAGCGCGGACGCGGGTTCCCACTCGAACGCCGACCTGCTGGCGTAGGCGTGTTCGATAGCCTTCTCGGTGTTGCTGATCGGTTCGACGAGGAACCCGTCGGTCACGAAGTCGTCGGGCACGCCGACGAGGAACTGCTCGTCGCTGACGAAATACTCCGACATGTAGCCGTGCGCCCCGGCGATACCTCGTTCGAGGTACGCTCCGTCGGGAGCCATGTCCGGTTCGCCGCGCTCGAAGTACGCGTTGGACTCGCCCGGAGGTCGCCGCACCGTCGGGACGACGAGGTCACCCGCGTCGAACCGCGTTCCGTTCGGCTCCTCGACGACGCCGACGGCCTCGTGGCCGAGGATCTGGTAGTCCTCCCCCTCGGGGAAGCCGCCGTGATTCCCCTCGACGACCTCGTGATCCGTGCCGTCGATACCAACCCGGAGCGTTCGAATCAGCGCCTCTCCGGGTGCGGGGGTCGGTTTCGGAACCTCGGCGACTCGCGGTTTCGACTCGCCGCGCCGAACTACGACGGCCTTCATGCCGCCGCCTCACTCCTCCTCGCGGGCGCTTGCGACGACCTCGATTTCGACACCGATGTCGATAGGGAGGTCCGCTACCTCGACGGCGCTTCGGGCGGGATACGGCGTCGATACGTGGTCGGCGTACACATCGTTTATCGCGTCGTAATCGTCCATATCCTGCACGAAGACGGTCGCCTTCACGACGTCGTCGAGCGAGCGGTCGGCCGCCCGCAGGACGGCGTCGACGTTCGCCAGCGTCCGTTCGGTCTGTTCTTCGATGGTGTCGCCGACGATTTCGCCGGACTCGGGGTCGACCGGGCCCTGTCCGGAAACATAGATCCGATTCCCGTCGCGGATGCCCTGCGAGAACGGGCCGATGCTCGGCGGTGCGGCGTCGGTGCTAATCTCTTCCATGGTTCACCTCCGGTCGAAAACCGCACGTCGATGGCATTCTATTGGCGGTGCCGATCGAGTGAACTACTTTTCGAGCCACGTCAGTAGCTATACGGCAAGCTGTCATCAGCCGTGTAGTCAAACCCGCGAACCATAAAGCCGACGCCCAAGCGACGAAGCCGGCGACGATAGACCGTCGACTCAGTGCGCAGATTCGGCCGGGGACGATGCCTGTCGAATGGCGTTCTTCGTGGAGTGTGAAGAGTCATCCTCGTTGGGGCAGCGAGGATCGTCGAAGGTAGATACTGGTTGACAACACGCGATTCGACGGGGCAGTCGATGGTTGGTAAGGAGGCAAAGACTGGCGTTTCCGAGGCGACGGGGAGTGATCTGTAACGAAATTCGTGGCCTTCCCGGTTACCGGTCGTGGAATTCGATTCAGTGGTACGGGCACCCCTTGTACCGAGTGAAAAGCGTGAAAACAGGTTCGGTATCATCGAGCGGGTTCGAACCGAAAACGGAAAGAACAGTCGGTCTGATCGTAACCCCACCCACCCCTTGCACCGAGTGAAATGGTTCTGGTGATTCCCGTCGGTTAGAGCGGGTTACGCGAGTGGCGGACACCCGTCAAACCGAGTGAAAACATTATCCGACCGACTTAGAACTCGTTCTCTTATCCTCGGGTCGAGTACACTTTCGTTTATTCCTTCCCGTACTGTCTCTAACCCTCGATTTCTGTATTTTGTCTTCAATTTCTGCGTTTTTATAAACTCTGTGTGATTTCATTCAGTTCTCCACTATTCGAAGCAACTCCCTAGTCACCCTAATTTCTCGTCAGACACATTCCCCTAGTTATCTAATCGCCCCGATTCTTCATCTCCTTAGCTATCCAACGAATCTCAACCAGATTCTAGTCATTTTACCAACTACTTCCGATCATTTTTTAACCGCTTATTTGCTCGTCTACTTTCACGAAACAAAACGATCCTAATACTTTTGACGATTTCTTCGCTAGCTGGTTGGGGCTGTCTTAAATATATTATATATATTTAACTGTATAGGCAAACAAAACAACACAGTAAATAGTAGATTAGCTAGAAGCAGCGGTTAGATACCAGTATAGAAAGTGAAGTTTCCTGGGGATGTATTTCTTTATAGGTGGTTTCGGTCCTACCCGATTCGAGTTGATTCCACACTCGCCCCTCGAACTGAATTTCACTCGGTGCGAGGGGTGGGGGATGTCCAACATCTATACTCTCGAAAACTCATCTTCAAAGCTCGAGAACGAGGAATCTAACGCAATTCACTCGGTTCGAGGTCGGTAGTTTTATCTTCTTGGCACAACGTCACACGACACGATGACCGACGCGGAGGAGAACGAGGGTTCCGCTAGTGAAGTAGGTTCCACTAGCGAAGCAAGTTCCCAGAAAACAGATCGAGACGGTGATTTACGCGAATTCGGTGACAAACCGCCGACCTCGGACGAATCCTCCGACGCGGATAGCTCCGCTTCGGCCTCTACGAGCGATTCCGATGACCTTGCGGATCCGTTTGCTGTTGGTGATATCTTCGCCCGCGAGGAGTTGTTGCGTGTGGGATACGTCCCCGACCGCGACCGTATCATCGGTCGTGACGACGAGATTCGGGCGGTCGGGAAAGCGCTTGGCCCGGCCGTTCGTGGAGGGCCACCGCGAAATCTGCTTCTATACGGGAAAACTGGAACCGGGAAGTCGCTCGTCTCGAAACACATGGCCTTCGAAGCTCAAGACCGGGCGCAACGCAACGACGTCCACCTTATCCACCAATACCTCGATTGTTCTAACGACGACACGGAGACACGAGCGGCTCGGGAGCTCGCGCTCGGCGTCCGCGATACGCTCGACCCCGACCTTGAGATTCCGCGGAAAGGTATCGGGGCGGCCGAATACTTCCGCCACTTGTGGGATATGCTCGACGATCACAAGGTTCGCTCGCTCATCGTGATCCTCGACGAGGTCGATAAACTCGACGGTGACGACGACATACTCATGACGCTCTCGCGGGCGGAAGAGACGGGCAAGACCAACTCCTACGTCGGTATCATCGCCATCAGTAACAAGATTCAGTACCGAGAAACGATCGGCGAGCGCGTCGACTCGTCGCTTCAAGACCGTGAGTTCGTGTTCCATCCCTACGACGCGAATCAGCTCCGACACATCCTCGAAAATCGTCGAGACGCGTTTCACGAGAACGTTCTCTCCGAAGACGTAATACCGAAAGTTGCGGCACTCGCCGCACGAGAGCACGGTGACGCGCGAAAGGCGATCGATATCCTCCGCTACGCGGGTGCAATCGCCGAAGAATCCGGAACGTCCGAGGTGTTAGGTGAACATATCGATAGTGCGATGGAACGAGCGGAGGCCGATCGATTCGCTGAACTGGTGTCCGGAAGCACCCCACACGTGAAATTCATCCTCATTGCGCTCGCATCGCTGACGAGAAATCGTGATGAGGAGGAGTTCGCCAAACAGGACATTTACACGGCCTACAAGACGGTCTGTGAGAACGAAGGCTCCGATCCGATTTCGTGGGATCGCGTGTCCCGACTCCTGAAAGAACAGTCGTTCCTCGGGATTACCGAGAGTCGCCACACTGGCGGCGGATACGAAAAGGGCAGTTACCGGGTACATTCGTTGAATCGAGATCCGGAAATCGTCCTCAAAGCGCTGAACTCCGGAGCAGATCCGATTTAACCGGCGTAGATTTCTCGCTTTAGCTTTCTACTTTGCGTGTTCTGTCGACGTCTTTTAGCGGTCTTAATCAATAGGACTGAATTGTTTGTCTGTGCAGTTCTGTTGGATAGATTGACTACGAAGTAATACTGGTCACATTATCCGAACAGTAGTACTGGCTATATTACCTTTCAAGTAATATTGGACAGAGTGTGTGTGGGGCAATACTGGTTGATACTGCTGCCGGATGTGGCCACATTCAGTTGTCCAGTACTCCTGTTCAATAATACTGGTTAGTTTTACTACCCAGTGTTATTATAATTTCTGTTCGAAACCACAGCTCAGTCATACCAGAAAGTATAATCGATGGGGCTGGACGGCATTTTCATTCGAGGTGCACCCTGTTTCGGCTGAACTAGGCCGAGCGATTTCGCCGTCGGGACGTCGACTGGAAAACGCAACAACGGATCACGAGAGCGTCGAGGAACTGCCAACTCGGAACTCTCATCCTAGTCAACTGCACTGATCAGTCAGACTGGATAGTTCCGTCGTACTCAACAGTATTACTGAATAGTTTATCCATCCAGTGTTACTGGCCAGACCGTCTGACGAGTATTTTTATACATGCTGTTCCATGTACCCCGTACATGATTTCGTACACCATCTGGTCGGAGGCTGGGGGCGTCGGAAAGACGACGCTCTCGGTGAACCTCGCTGCGGCGCACGCGCGTCGCGGTCAAACGGTGCTCGTGATCGACATGGATCCACAGAACGGTGGGTTGACGCACCACTTTGGGGTCGAAGATCACCGTGACGATCCGGAAATCGACAATCTCGTTCGGCACATGATCGAACGACCGAAGGGTGATTTCGCCGATCTCATCGTCGAAGCCGAAGAGAATCTCGACCTCGTTCCCGGGCACAACATGCTAGAATCGCTCGAACGTAATCTGACGCGCGCGGCGCAGATGGAAGAAGACATGCACGACGCGAACTACCGCTGGCCGAAGGAAAAGCAACTCCGACGCGTCCTGACTGACGCAGATATCCCTGCGAGCTACGACGTCCTGATTATCGACCCGCCCGCGACGGTTGGCCAGCACATTTACAACTCGATTTACGCTACGTCGAATCTCCTGATTCCGGCCGAACTTTCGGCGAAGGGGTCTCAGAGCGTCGATGGACTCCGAGACGTGGTTACGAACATCGAGGCCACGCTCGGCGATATCGAGGTCGGCGTTCTCGGTGTCGTCCCGAACAAAGTAGCGAATACGAATGTTCAGCGGGAGTACCGCGAAAAATTAGACGACCAAAACCTCCCCATTGCGCCGATCTCCATCAGGGAACGCGGATCGATGCTCGGGGATGCGTGGGACAGTCAGGTCAGTATTTTCGAACTCGCTGAGAACGACGAGTATCGTGACCTCCGTGACTACGAAAAAGAAACGCTGGAAAAACTAGACCGGCTTGCGGCGTTCATCACCGAGCAGTTTGAACAGCCGGAGGTCACAGCATGAAGTCCGGCGCATCAGACCCGTTCGCTGATGACCCGTCGGACTCGTCCGACGCCGATGAGTCCGCCACCGGCGAGCCCACTTCTGACGAGTCTCCTTCTGACAAATCTCCCACCGACGAAGAGGGCTCGACCGAGTCGCAGAACGACACGTTGACCGAGCAGTCTGACGAGTCAGTAAAACAAGGCAGTAATACTCATCAGATAAACCGATCGGACTTACCGCTCACGCTCCGCCGCGATAACGTCAAAGACGAACGCGAGAACGTCCATCAGCTGTTCGTTCAAGACGATACGGACGACCGTGCGAAGGACGCGGAGCGTGATTTGGAATCGATGGTCGGCGAGGATATCTACCGCCTCGACGCCCGCGAGGCGATCTATCTCGCCGGGATGCAGAATCTGGACGACGCGGCGGCCATCCTCCGTGAGTGGGGGTACGACCTGTAATCGCCTCGGTGATCTCCTTACGTTTTTTGCGCTACCACTCACTTCTCGACTGTGTTCGGAAACAAATTAACGAGACGACGTTGTACGCCATGTCGACGTATATCCTATGTCGCTATATAAACTCTGTTCTCCCTTCGCTGGAGATTTCCAGTTGTGAGCGGAACCGACCGAGAACGCTTTAAACAGAGAGAGCATCGTGCAGGATGGGCGCCGACCCTCCGGTTGGGCGCATCGACGGAAGGGAAAGCATCTTACCTTTCCAACTTATAAAAACAGTAACGGAAACTCGGTCGAGAAATTATGAGTGATAAACGCAGTTCGAGAAAGACGAGCAAGGTCCAACGAGTAATCGACGAGTACGGACTCACAGGTCTCGGTGATCGGCTCGAAGAGCATTGGCTCGGAGACGCCGACGAACAGTACAGTCTTCGCCAGCTTGCCGATCTCTTCAATCAGGAGGTGTTGCGTGCTGCTTTGACGGAAGCGGGAGTGACGACGCTCGACGGAGAGATCGAGAACACGCATCGGTTGCTGACGAGCGATGGGGTCAGTAGCGGCGTTCGAACCGAGACGGAGAACGCGCTCAAGCGCGACGGAATAGATGTCGAACGACTCAAGCAAGACTTCGTCTCCCACCAGGCCGTTCACACGTACCTCACCAAATATCGGAGCGTGAACTACGAGTCACAGGCCGACGAGCCGGCAGCTCAACTGGAGAAAGGTGCGAGCACGATTCAGCGATTACGTAATCGCACGGCGGCGGTCACGGAGACGACACTCAACAGTCTCCGAAACACCGACCGAATCGCGCTCGGCGATTTCGAGTTGCTCGTCGACCTCCGCGTCGTCTGCAACACGTGCGGCCAGTCCTACCCCGTCGACGAACTTCTCCGGGAAGGTGGCTGTGATTGCGCCGGCGAAATCGATTGAGTAACCTTCCACCATCTCTTCTGGACCCCGAACTCGATCTTCTATTACATACCTAAGGGTGTAACTCCTCGATCTCGAATATCGACCTTTTATATCTATGGAACGGTAACCACTCCGTATGGAATTAGCGCCCGAGAATCTCGCCCAGGCCGAACTGAATGTTCAGAACATCGGTGGAATCGACGACACGGAAATCACACTTACCCCGGGCGTAACCGCCCTTACCGGGCGGAACGCGACGAATCGAACGTCGTTGCTCCAAGCCATCATGGCGGCGCTCGGGAGCAACCAGTCGTCGCTCAAAGGCGACGCGGACGAAGGGCGGGTCGAACTGACCGTCGGTGACGAAACGTACACGCGGACGCTGACGCGACAGGATGGAACGGTCGTAACGGGCGGCGATCCGTATCTCGATGACCCTGAACTCGCGGATCTCTTCGCATTCCTACTGGAATCGAATGAAGCTCGCCGCGCGGTCGCGCGCGGCGACGACCTGCGCGAACTCATCATGCGTCCCGTGGATACGGAGGCGATTCAGGCCGAGATCGACCGAGTGAAAGCCGAAAAGCAACGACTCGACGAGGAACTCGACGAACTCGACTCGCTCAAGCAACGACTCCCTGGTCTCGAAGAAGAACGGACGCGCTTGGAGAAAGAGATAGAGGAAAAACAGGCCGAACTTCAGTCGAAAGAGGCCGAACTGGAAGCCGCCGACGCGGATATCGGCGAGACACACGCGGAAAAGGCCGAACTCGAGGAGAAGCTCGAAGAGCTACGCGACACTCGGTCGCGCCTCGAAGACATTCGATTCGACATCGAAACCGAAGAAGAGAGCATCGACGCGTTGGAAACCGAAGTTACGACGCTCGAAGCGGAGCAGGCTGAACGCTCCGACACTCCGGATGGAGAGGCCGAACGGCTCGCGGATCAGATCCAACAACTGCGCGAACAGAAACAACGGCTCGACTCAACGATGTCCGAGCTCCAGACTGTCATCCAGTTCAACGAAGAGATGTTGGAGGGGACGAGTCCCGAGGTGGTTAGCGCGCTCCAGTCGAACGACGAATCCACGTCCCACTCGAACGAGTCCGTCACCGACCAGCTCGTGGCCGACGCGGAGACGGTGGTCTGCTGGACGTGCGGAACGGAGGTCGAAAAACAGGAGATCGAAGGAACGGTCGAACAGCTCCGCGAGTTCCGGAAGGAACAGGCCGCCGAGCGAAACTCGATAGATTCGGAGATCTCCGATCTCAAAGACGAAAAACAGGATCTCGAGGAGACGCGACGCCAGCGTGAGCAGACGGAACAGCGACTTCGTCAACTCGAATCGGAACTCGACGAGCGCGAGACTCGTCTCGGCGAACTCCGCGAGACGCGAACCGAACTCACCGACGAGATCGAACGGCTCGAACAGGAGGTCGAAGAACTCGAACAGGAAGAGTACAGTGAAGTTCTGGACATCCACAAGGAAGCGAACCAACTCGAATTCGAACTCGGACGGCTCGAATCCGACCTCGACGATGTCGAAGCGGAGATTACCACCATCGAATCTCGACTCGCCGAAGAAGACCAGCACGAAACTCGACGAGAGGAGATCAAAGAGGAACTGGCGAGTCTCCGCACCCGAATCGACGAGATCGAAGCACAAGCGGTCGAACAGTTCAACGATCACATGGCGACCGTACTCGACTTGCTCGACTACGCGAATCTCGAACGCATCTGGATCGACCGCACCGAACGAGAGGTTCGAGAGGGGCGGCGGAAGGTCACGAAGAGCGTGTTCAACCTACACGTCGTCCGAAGCACGGAGTCGGGGACGACCTACGAGGACACCATCGACCACCTCAGCGAGAGCGAGCGAGAGGTCACCGGTCTCGTGTTCGCACTCGCGGGATATCTCGTCCACGATGTCTACGACCGAGTCCCGTTCATCCTGTTGGACTCGCTCGAGGCGATAGACTCCGATCGCATCGCGCAGATCGTCGAATACTTTAGCGACTACGCCGGTTACCTCGTTGCCGCACTACTGCCCGAGGACGCCGCCGCTCTCGACGACAAACACGAACGAGTGACCGAAATCTAAGATCGCCTTCGATTCGGAGACGACTCCGGAAACCGAAATTTTATACTCTGCCAATTCGATAGTACAAGGTACTGAGTTATACGGCAACCATTTCGATAGTGATATAATCGAACCGCTTACGAAGACTTTCAGAGACTGTGAACCTGTACACGGACAGTTGCTCGAACGCAATTGTCCGACGAACGCGCGCAACCTGATGTCGGACGTCGCGGAGAGAGACGGGAGAGACCTCGTCTATCGTACCGATCGTGCCACACGGTCGACGACTTCGTCGTGGCGCGTCCCGTTCGACGCGACGATGCCCTCGCAGCCGGGTTCCCACGGCGACCCATCCACGTCCGTTACCGTCCCCCCGGCCCGCTCGACCAAGTGGACTCCCGCGATCGTATCCCACGGATTCGGATTCGGTTGCGTCGAGACCGCGGCGTCGAGCGTACCGCAAGCGACCATTCCCAGCGTCACCTGCGCACAGCCGAAGCGACGCAGATCACCGAATCGCAGTATCAGTTCTCGAAGGAGATCGCCGAACTCCCGGTCGCGTTCGGAACCGTATCGAAGGATGGGTGCGACGATGAACTGTTCGAGGTCTGTTCGCCCGCTCACCGATATTCGTTCTCCATTCAGGGTCGCGCCGTCGGAGTCCGCGGCATACGTATCGCCGAGCGCCGGGGCCACGGTCGCCGCCGCGACGGTCTCGTCGTCGCGGACGGCCGCGACGGTCGTCGTCCACAGTTGTGCCCCGCGGACGAAGTTCGTCGTCCCGTCGATGGGGTCGATCACCCACGCGTTCCCGTCCTCGGGAATCGACTTCAGTTCGTCCTCCTCCTCCCCGACGATAGTCGCGTCGGGATATTCGTCGCGGATAACCTCAATGACGCGCCGTTGCGTTTCCGTGTCCGCTCTGGTGACGAAGTCCATCTTCGAACTTTTGGTCTCGACGTCTAGCTCGGTACGGAAGAGACGCTGCGCGACGTCGGCCCCCTCGACCGCGGCTCGAAACGTAGTGTCGTATCGTGTCATGACGATCGATTTGCTTCTAGCGATTCGGCTCCGCGCGTGTTAATCTTTGTTGTCGGGTATCTCCGAACGCGGTTGTGAGAGCGATGCGGTCAGACGATTCGAGCGCCGCTCTCCTCGAACACCCACGCCTCCTCGGTTTGAACGTCGATGTGAACGCGGTCGGTTTCCCTCGATATCTCTCCCTGCGGGGTGACCGCCGACAGAGCGGTTCCGTTCGCGGAGAGGTGAACCGCGTCCCTGTCGCCGAGCGGTTCGATAACGTCGACGTCGGCCGCGAATTCGCCCCGCTCGCCCTGGAGATTTAGATACTCCGGTCGAACGCCGTAGATGACGGTGTCTCCCACGTAGCCCTCGACCTGCGCGGCCTGCTTTTCGGTCGCCGGAATCGTACAGAACTCGGAGACGAACGAGAGTCCCGAGGACTTACGTTCGACCGTGCATTCAATCAGATTGGGCGACGGAGAACCGATGAAGTCCGCGACGAAGAGGTTGTCCGGGTCGTTGTAGATGTCGTACGGACTCCCGATCTGCTGGACGTGACCGTCGTTCATCACGACGATCTTATCCCCAAGTGTCATCGCCTCCTCCTGGTCATGCGTGACGAAGATCATCGCCGTGTTCAGCTCCCGTTGAATCTTCTTTACTTCGACGCGCATGTGGTCGCGGAGGTTCGCGTCGAGGGCGGAGAACGGTTCGTCGAGCAGGAACGCCGCCGGCTCCATCACCATCGCGCGCCCGAGCGAGACGCGCTGCTGTTGCCCTCCAGAGAGCGCCGACGGCTTGCGGTCGAGCATCTCGGCGATGTCGAGCGTCTCGGCGACTTCCTCGACGCGCCGATTCTTCTCGTCCTTCGAGAGGTCGGTGTTCATGTCGAGGCCGAACCGAACGTTCTTGCGGACGCTCATGTGTGGGAACAGCGCGATGCTTTGGAAGACGAACGCGAGGTTCCGGTCTTTCGATTTCAACCCCGTGATATCTTCGCCGTCGACGAGGATGCTCCCTTCGTCGGGTTCTTCCAACCCGGCGATGCACCGAAGCGTCGTCGTCTTTCCGCATCCCGAGGGGCCGACGAGCACGACGAACTCGCCCTCGCCGATTTCGATGTTCACGTCGTCGCAGGCGACGATTGCCCCGTCGTTGAACGTCTTGCGGAGGTCGTCGATGCGGATGTGATCCCCCGCTTTGCTCACTCCCGCGCGGTTTCGATCGGTACTCGATTCCATCGTCTGGGTTCGGTCGGTCGAACTGTTGCCGTTTGGTGGTTGGTTCATTGTATCTCGGCTCATACTGTGAATGCGTTCTCCAGGTAGTTCCGGGCCACGAGGTAGATGATCGTTGGCGGAGTGCCGATGAGGAGCGTCTCGGCCATCAGCTTCCCCCAGTAGACGCGCTCGCCGGAGCCGCCGCCGATGGTGCCGTACAGCACCGGCACCGCCGGAACCGGTCCCGTGCCGGTGGTGAGTAGGTTGGCGAACAGGAAGTCGTTCCATCCCGTGAGGAAGGCGAGGAAACCGACGGCGACGATTCCCGGCGCGGCCAGCGGGAGGATGACTCGCAGAAACGCCGAGAACTGCGTACAACCGTACACTTGAGCGGCCTCCTCGATGTCCTCCGGGAGCTTCGAGAAGAAGTCCCGAAGGATCCAGATGGCGAAGGGGGTGACGAACACCTGATACGCCAGGATCATCCCGGGGATGGTGTTGTACAACCCTAAATCGTTCCACAGATCCATGATGGGGATGACCAGCAGGATATACGGGAACATCATCGCCGAGATGATGGCGTAGAACCCTGCCGTCTTCCCATAGAACTCCTTGCGGGCGAACGCGTACGCGCCGGGGATGGTGATGGTCAGCGCCAATAGCGCGGTGCCGGCGCCGATGAGGAAGCTGTTCACGAGGTTGTCCTTCAGCTCGGCGAACCCGCTCGTCCACGCCTCCAGCGTGGGTTCGTACGGAACGACGTGCGGGTCGCCGAAGAACTCGGTCGGCGGCATGAATGACACCGACACGATGAACAACAGCGGGATGAGGTTCAACAACACGAGGAACGCGACGATGCCGTAGGTGGTTGCCTTCAGCGTCACCCCCGCGGCGTCGTACCCTCGCGAACTCATGCTCCCGCCTCCTCGCTCGCGCGCTCGAACTCGCGGATGAACACGAACACGAAGCCGATGGTCAGGAGGAGCAGGATGACGCCGACCGCGTAGGAGACGCCCATCCGACCCTGCCCGTAGGCGAACCGGTAGAGCAACACCGCCAGGATGGAGGTATCGTAGCCCGGACCGCCGTTCGTGAGCTGTAACACCTGCGAAATCTTGGTCATGTTCCAGATGAGCCGGATGCTCACCGCGACCAAGATGGCGCTTTTCAGTTGGGGGAGCGTCACCCGGAGGAACGTCTGGACGCGGTTGGCGCCGTACATTCTGGCGCTTTCGTACATCTCCTCGGGGATGCTCTCCAGATTGGCGGAGATGATGAGGAACATGAACGGCCAGAACGTCCACGTCGTCACGAACACGATGACCCCGAGCGCCGTATCGCCGTGACTGCCCCAGTAGATAGTCTCCTCCAAGACGCCCCATTGGGTGAGGTAGCCGAAGAGGGGACCGAGGTCGGGTTCGAGCAAGTACGCCCAGATGGTTCCGGTCACCAGCGGCGGCACCGTGTACGAGATGAGGAACACGCCAGTGACGAAACTCTTCCCTCGTCGGAGTTCGCGCACGGCTAGCGCCGCCGCGATGGCGACGATAAGCTGAAACAGTGTGGTGAGCGTGAATATCAGGGTCGCCTTCAGTGACGTGTAGAACGGTTCCCAGCCGAACAGGAATTCGTAGTTCGCCAGCCCGACCCACGTCGGCTCGCCGCCGAACGGCCAGTTGTTGAAGCTCATGTAGATACCCTGCACGAACGGTATCCACATCAGCAGAACGAGGAAGACGAGCACCGGGAGTATCAGCAGGTAGGAGAACCAGTTCTCCGAGAGCGTCTCCCGATAGCGCTCGGTTCGCTCCCCGTTCAGGATGTTCTGTGTGGACATCTCAGATTTTTATCTGGTTCCGGAGCTGTTTTGCCGACCGGGTACAGGCCTCCTCGGCGGAAATCTTCCCGCGAACGGCCTGCTGGAACAGCGGCCCGGCGATGTTGTACTGGATGGCGTTCATGCTCGGGTGACTCGCCCATCCGTGCTCCATCCCCTCGACGGTCGTCTCCAGCGTGGAGATGAAGTTGCTGTTTCCGAGGGCCTTATCGTTCTTCAAGCCGCTCCAGACGTCCTTTCTGACGGGGAGCGTCGCGAGCGACCGCGGCACCTCCTTCTGGAACTCCTTCGAGAGGAGCTTGTTTATCCACTTGATGGCGGTGTCCTCGTGTTTTTTCCAGACGTTCGATTTGACACCATCGGGTTTCCGCATGAGTGCGACGCACTGGGTGAAGAACTCGCCGCGGTTCCCGGCCTTACCCTTCCATGACGGGCCGAAGACGATGGTTCCGTCTTTGAGCTTATCCTCGGCACGACTCCGAAACAGGCCGAAGTCCTTCGTGCTTCCCTGGTACATGCTCACCGACCCGTCGACAAGCATCTGGGCGACCCCCTCGTTGGACGCCGTCGGAGCCTTGTCCGACGAGAGGCCGTGTTTCCGATAGATGTCGACGTACTGCTTGGTCGCTTTCTTCCACACGTCGTTATCGTACGTAACGTCCGACCAATCCTTGTCGAGATACATGCCGTCGTAGCCACCCTCCGAGGCCGTCCACGTCACGAGCGCCTCGTCGGTCACGTCGCCCTGCGCGCCGTAGATCTGGAAGCCGTAGTCGCCCGGCCCCTTCTTCTGGAGCTGTTTTGCGACTCGTAGGAGATCTTGGTAATCCTTCGGCGGGAAGTCGTCCTCGATGGAGAGACCGGCCTTCTTGAAGTGGTCGGCCCGTGCGATGAACGGCGCGCCGACCTCCATTCCAACGGGAATCTCGTAGAGGTTCGAGTCGAACCCGCGATAGCAGCTCTGTGCCTTGTCGAACGCCCACTTGACGTTCTTCAGCGCGTCGTCATTGAGTCGATCCTTGTATTCGTCGACCGGCTTCACCCAGTCCGGTTCGATGAACTGTCCGTTGAGCGAGTTCGTCGAATCGTAGATAACCGGACGATTCCCGTTCTGGATGTTGTTCTTCCACTTGCCGCCGTTGATATCGTCCCAACTGGACCAGTTCATCTTCATCTTGACGTCATGGTTCTTCTCGAACTCCTTTACCGACGACTCCATCAACGTCTTGGCGACTTCTGACTGCGAGTGGAAGTACTCCCAGTACTCGAAGCTGTCTCCGCCTCCGCCGGAACCGTTTCCACCTGTGATGTTGCTGATGCAGCCGGATAGCCCCGCAATTCCTCCGATACCTGCGGCTTTGATAAACTGCCGTCTTCGTGTCTCGCCCGACATACAGTGACACACGTGAACACAGGGATATAAATCTTTGGTCAACAGGGTTCGAGCAGACGAAATCACCGAAACGACAGCAGTAACTGAAATTTGATACGTATCTCGACAGGGGAAACACTAATAAACCACCTTGGAGATTTTAAACCGTGCCGCGGGAAGAGCGTTGCTCACGCCCGTCGGCGGAACCCAACTATGACCGACGAAACAGATATCCTCGTACTGCGAAGCGACACGCACGGACTGCCGGCGGAAGCGTACGCCGACCTACTCGCCGACCGACTGCCAGGTCACCACGTCCGGCTCGCCCGGACGCCGTCGGAGGAGCGCGAACTCATCCGAGATGCGCGTGTCGTCTCCGGCGTCGACATCGACGAGAGCCTGCTGGAGCACGCGGAGAACCTTCGATTGTTCGCGGGCGTGGCGGCGGGCTACAACCACCTACCACTCGAGACGCTGGCGGAGATGGACGTCGCAGTGACCAACGCGTCGGGAATCCATGCACCGAATATCGCGGAGCAGGTTCTCGGATACGTGCTGACCTTCTCGCGCCGCTTTCGGGAGGGGTGGGAGCGCGAGAGGCGCCGCGAGTGGCGGCACTATCAGGCCGACGAGTTGAAGGGTAGCACCGTCACCGTCGTCGGTCTCGGCGCGATCGGAACGGCCGTCGTCGAGCGGTTGGTCGGGTTCGGCGTCCACACCATCGGCGTCCGATACACACCCGAGAAAGGCGGTTCGACGGACGAGGTCATCGGATTCGAACAGGAGGAGTTCCACGACGCTCTTTCGCGGACGGACTACCTCGTCATCGCCGCACCGCTGAGCGACACGACGCGAAAGCTCATCTCGGACGATGAGTTCCAGACGCTTCCGCCGAACGCGACGGTGATCAACGTCGGCCGCGGGAAGATAATCGACTCCGATGCGCTGGTCTCGGCAATCCAAAAGAATCAGATCGACGGTGCCGCACTCGACGTGACCGACCCCGAACCGCTCCCGGCGGACCACCCGCTCTGGCGGTTCGAAAACGTCGTTATCACCCCACACAACGCCGGTCACAGCCCGAAACACTGGGATAGATTGGCCGACATCGTCGCGGACAACGTCGAACGGCTCGACGAAACAGGTACCGTCGACGAACTGGAGAACGTCGTTCGATCGTAAAACCGACGCCGGAACCGAGAACCCCGAACGGAGCGCGGAACCGCGGATGTCGTCATCGGTTTCGTGAGTGGGGGTTCGGAGTTTCGCAGTCGACGTTCTGGCGGCGACTTGGCAGCTGATTTCCGAGCTGGCACTTCCCCGCCCCGTGAAGTCCCCAGGTGATTTCCTGTCGACGAGCGTCCGGGTCAAGATTGTTGAACGACGTGAACCGCCGAGAGAGGGCGCACATTTAAAACAAAGAGGGCTGTCGGTACGAACATGAACGACGATTCGTCCGAGACAGGCGCTGGGAACACGCTCGGGTCGGTCGAGAAAGCGTTCACCATTCTTGAACAGCTCAAGACGGTGGAGCGAGCGGGTCTCTCGGAGTTGTCGAACCAGTTGGATATTCCGAAGAGCACGGTTCACATCTATCTCCAGACGCTTCGGAAGAGTGGTTTCATCGTGCGCGACGGCGATGAGTACTCCCTCAGCTTCCGCTTCCTCGAATACGGCGGGAGTTTCCGCAACCAGTCGAAACTCTACCAAGTTGCGAGGTTAGAAGTGGATAAACTCGCACTGGACACCGGCGAAGTCGCAAACCTCGGAATCGAGGAGAACGGACTGCGCGTGCTGATCTACAAATCGGAAGGGCCGGAGGCCATCCACGACAACGCCCCCATCGGCGAGTACACGAACATGCACTGGACGGCGCTCGGAAAAGCGATGTTGGCCCACTTTCCGACGGCGCGCGTGGAGTCCATCATTGAGACGCACGGACTGCCACGGGCGAACGAGCACACGATAACGGACGCCGACGAACTGTTCGCCGAACTGGAGCGCATTCGTGAGCGGGGATACTCCGTCGAGGATCAGGACCGGAGACAGGGCGTCCTCACCATCGGTACGCCGATTATGAACCGGAGTACCGACGAAGTCATCAGTGCGGTTTCGGTTTCGGGGCCGAAGAGTCGCGTGGACGAGTCGAGCCGGATCGACGACCTCGTTGCCGCCGTCAAGAAAGCGGCGAACGTGATCGAACTTCGTTACTCGCACTACTAACGGTTGTCCTCTTTCGAGACGAGTACCCCGGTTCGGACGAGAAGAGTGATTCAACGATATTGAACGAGATCCCGCACATGGATTCGTGAGCTCTCTTTTAGGGAAGACGTTACAGACCTAAGGATGTAATCAAGGATTCGCTTCGTCGTTCTCGGTGTGGCCGATCGAAACTTCGTCTCTATCGTGTATTGTTGGTTCCAACGGACCTCACGCGTCGTTGATACCGGATGTCGAGCACGCAATCGAGGGGTTTAGGTAGGGCAGAAGTCATAACGTAAGCATCATTTTGTTCAACATCGTTGAAATCCGGAGCGGATAGCGACAGTCCGACATCGACATCGTCGTTCTGTAATGGGGAATGACTGGCAGTCAATGGCGATTCGATGGCGGTTCGAAGGCGGTTCGGTGGAACGCGGTCGTCTCGGGAATGGGGGCGCTGCACACGATACGCCAACGCTGCCCTGCCGTTACAGCAATACGACTGTAAAGGAAGAACGCGGTAGTCAAGAAACACGCCGACAGAGGTAATTCGAACACGACGCCACCGTCGTTCTGTTCTCTATCACGGAATCGAACATTTCTCACTTCGACGGTCGTTTTCCTCGAATCGTTCAGGTTTTTTCTTGTGATGCGGTCACCCCCGACTATTCCGGCGAATCTCACGCTCGCCGATTCGACCGAATGCTCCCGAGTAGTTCTGAGAAAGAGAACGATACTGCCGGAGTGAATGCGTCTATCGCGGACGAACGTGTGCGTCACGGAGAAGTATCGAGTCGAAACGGCGTACCCCGTCCGAATTATTAAGAGACGGGGTTACGAGAACCTAAACGATGCAAACCGGATCAAATCGCGGAGTTCATCGAATCTCCGTCGAACAGCGAGTAGAAGTGCTCCTAGACCGGATGACGCTGGAGGAGAAGGCCGCACAGTTAGGATCGGTGAACGCCAAGAAACTGCTCGACGACAACGGAAACCTGGATCAGGAGGCCGCCGAAGAGCACCTCAAAAACGGTATCGGCCATTTGACTCGTATGGGCGGTGAAGGAGGTCTCTCCCCCCGCGATGCCGCGAAGCGGACGAACGAACTTCAGACGTTGCTTCGGGACGAGACACGACTCGGTATCCCGGCGATTCCGCACGAGGAGTGCCTGAGCGGCTACATGGGCCCTGAAGGGACGACGTTTCCTCAGACGATGGGACTCGCCAGCACGTGGTCACCGGAGCTCGTCGCGGAGATCACGTCCACTACCCGGACTCAATTGGAGGCGATCGGCACGGCGCACGCGCTCTCCCCGGTTCTCGACGTCGCTCGCGACCTCCGGTGGGGTCGCGTCGAGGAGACGTTCGGCGAGGATCCGTACTTGGTCGCGGCGATGGCGTGCAGCTACGTGAACGGTCTGCAGGGCGATGGAGACGGCGTCTCGGCGACACTCAAACACTTCGCCGGGCACGGTGCCGGCGAGGGCGGGAAGAACCGCAGTTCGGTCACCGTCGGTCGGCGGGAACTCCGCGAGACCCACTTGTTCCCCTTCGAGGCCGCCGTCCAGACGGCCGATGCCGAGTCCGTGATGAACGCCTATCACGACATCGACGGCATCCCATGCGCGAGCGACGAGTGGCTGTTGACGGACGTTCTCCGCGGCGAGTGGGGTTTCGACGGCACGGTGGTCTCCGACTACTATAGCGTCGAGTTCCTGCGGAGCGAGCACGGTATCGCGGCGTCGGAACGGGAGGCTGGCGTGATGGCCGTCGAGGCCGGCATCGACGTGGAGCTTCCCTACACGGACTGCTACGGCGAACACCTCGTAAATGCCGTCGAGGGGGGTGAACTGGCCGAAAAGACGGTCGAGGAGGCAGTTCGCCGTGTCCTTCGCGCGAAAGTTCGGAAAGGACTTCTCGACGACTCGACCGTGGATGTCGCCGCCGCCGCCGATCCGTTCGGCACCGCGGAAACGAAGGAGCTCTCCACGCGCGCCGCCCGCGAATCGATGACCCTCCTGAAGAACGAGGGCGATCTCCTGCCGCTGGTCGGCGAGGAGACGGAATCCGTCGCGGTCGTCGGGCCGAAGGCCGACGACGCGCAGGAGCTGATGGGCGACTACGCGTACGCCGCACACTATCCCGAAGAGGAGGTCGAACTCGACGCGATGACGCCGCTTGACGCCATCGAGGCCCGCGGCAGGGAAGCCGGGTTCGATGTTCGCTACGAGCGCGGCTGCACGACGACCGGCCCCTCGACCGAAGAGTTCGAGGCGGCCGCCGACGCGGCAGCCGGCGCCGACGTCGCCGTCGCGTTCGTCGGTGCTCGTTCCGCCGTCGACTTCTCAGATTTCGACGAGGAACAGGCCGACCGCCCGAGCGTACCCACCAGCGGCGAGGGGTGCGACGTGGTCGACCTGAACCTCCCCGGCGTCCAGCAGGAACTCGTCGAACGCGTCCACGAGACGGGTACTCCGCTGGTCGTCGCCGTCGTGAGCGGGAAGCCCCACTCCATCGAGTGGATCGCAGACGAAGTGCCCGCAGTCCTCCACGCGTGGCTCCCGGGCGAGCGCGGCGGCGAGGGAATCGCAGAAGTGCTGTTCGGCGAGCACAATCCCGGCGGCCACCTCGCCGTCTCCATCCCACGGTCGGTCGGCCAACTGCCGGTTCACTACGACCGGAGGCCGAACACCGCGAACGAGGAGTACGTCTACACGGAGAGCGCACCGCTGTACCCGTTCGGCCACGGGCTGAGCTACACCGACTTCGAGTACGACGACCTCTCGCTGTCGACGGACGCGCTCGACCCGGCCGGGAGTATCACCGCCGAGGTCACGGTTCGAAACGCGGGCGACCGCGGCGGACACGAGGTCGTCCAACTATACGCCAGCGCGGAGAATCCGAGCCAAGCCCGACCGGTGCAGGAACTCACCGGGTTCGAGCGAGTGTATCTCGACGCCGGCGAGTCGAAGCGCGTCAGTTTCGAGGTCGATGCCTCGCAGCTCGCGTTCCACGACCGCGACATGAACCTCGGCGTCGAGGGAGGCCCCTACGAATTCCGAATCGGCCGGTCGGCGAGCGATATCGTCGCCGCGGCGACGTTCGAGGTGACCGCGACGAAGGACGTGCCGGCGACCGGCCGGACGTACTTCACGGAGACGCGGATCGAAGACGGCGAATAGCCAGCCGACCGTGGAGACGGTTCTCGTTTCCCAGAAAAACCTATTAATGAGTGGGCGCTATCGCGGTGCCAAGGTAGCTCAGACGGTAACCGTCTTGTTCACTAGACGCCCGATTTGGTCGATGTCGATGGTGACCTCGTCGCCTTCGAGGAGGGTGAACGTCTCCGGGGGGACGAGGGCGGTACCCGTGAGCAGAATCAGCGTCTCAGGCAGGTTGTTGTGGCGGCGGAGGTATGAGACGAGTTCCTCGCAGGAGGTCGTCATCTCGCCCGTCGAGGTCGACCCCTCGTAGACCATCTCGCCGTCGCGCTCGATCACCAGCGACATCGTGAGGTCGTGGGGATCCGTTATCGTCTCCGGGGTCGAGACGCAAGGGCCGATGGAGCAACAGCGGTCGTACACCTTGGCTTGCGGGAGGTAGAGCGGATTTTTTCCTTCGATGTCTCGGCTGGAAACGTCGTTACCAATGGTGTAGCCGACGACGTCGCCGCGGTGGAGGACGACGCCCAGTTCCGGTTCCGGAACGTTCCAACTGGAGTCACCGCGTACGCCGATTTCCTCTAGCGGGCCGACCGTCCGCGACGGCGTCGCTTTCAGGAACAGTTCCGGTCGGTCGCTCTCGTACACATCGATGTAGACCTCCGGTTTCCCACTCTCGGATTCGCGGGCCTCCTCGCTGATACGGTACGTGACACCGGCCGCCCACACCTCGTCCGCGATGACCGGTTGGATGGCGTTTTCTTCGAGAACGTCCCTATCGATGCGGTCGGAGTCGTCGAGGCGTTTGCGGGCGATGGTGTCGATGGACTCGTCGTTCGCGTTCGCCGCGCGGGCCAGCGCCCTGAACGAGCCGAGGTCGGGCGATGCGGAGGTCAAATCGTACGCGGTTCCATTGTCGGCGACCACGACGAGAGAATCCGTGGCTGAACGCTCTCCACCGGGGAGTCGGTAATAGCGCATACAGTATGATGAATGGATGGTGTTAAAAGAGTATCGCCACGACGACTTGGTCACTGCGAGAGGGGACGGAACTCGACGCCAAACTCGAACGCGTCAGGGTCGACGCGATACCGTTCCAGCGTCGGCGGGCCGCAGCTCCCCGAGCCGAGCCCGCAGTGAACGTGGCTCAGCGACACCGTGATTTCATCGCGGTGCGGGAGTTCGTGCGCGTGCTCGGCGTCGTCCAAATCCTCGATCGTATAGCGGTGTGCGCTGACGTCGAACAGCGAGTCGGCCGTGACACGGAGGCCGAGACCCTGCGCGTCGTCGAACGTCACCCACCGGACGTCGGTGCGATTGCCGTTTTCCTGCGGTCTGACGTACGGTGTGTGTAACTCGTCCACGGTCTTCTCGTACCGACCGACGAGTGTCGATTCCTTACTATCGACGTACGACTCGCCGGGGCCGCGACCGTACCAAGTGACCCGATCGAAGTCGTCGCGGAGCGTCAAGTCGAGGCCGACGCGGGGGAGCGACGGCAACGTCGACAGGTCATGCTCCGGCTCGAGTCGCGTATCGATTTCGACAACACCGGTATTCTGTATCGTGTACCGTTGTTCCGTGGCGAAGCCATGGTCGAATATCGGTGGAGCGAGACGCCCCTCGACGGAGATTTCCACACTCTCGTCCCCGTTCATCTCGTGAGAGACAGCGTTGGTTCGGAACCGGTGTTCGTCGAGGCCGTGCTCTCGCCAGAGCTGTTCGAACCCGACGCTTCTGATATCCGCCTCTTCGAGCGGTTCTTCGTTTTCGTACAGCTCCGTAAGACGGGAACGGAGCCGCCGAGAACAAGGTAATCCGCTGTCGTTGTCCGTCGGTGCCCGCCAGAGTCCGACTCGCGGTCCCTCGGCCAAAAGGTCCTGCCCCTGGTACGTCAGTGAGTCGATGACGCCGTACGTCGCGTCGAAAACCAGTTCGAAGTGCGCGTTCGACACGACGATCTCGTCGTCGGTCGTCTCACAACCGAGCGGAGCCGAACTACCCGCGACTGGTATCGCCGGTTCGCCGGAGGCAGGCAGTTCGAACTGTCCGGTTGCGACGGTGTAGTCCGCCGGTGCCCACTGAGTCCGCGTCGCCAGCGACACCTCAACCGCGAGCAGATTCTCGGCATCGACCTCAAGCTCGTCGAACTCGACCGGTACCGTCACGGACTCGCTCTCGCCGGCACCGACGTTCGGTAGATCGAGCGCGCCGCTCCGAACCATCTGGCCGTCTGCTTCGATGCGCCAAGTCGCCCGGAGATGGTCGAGCGACCGGAAGTCGTAGCGGTTCTCGACGGTCAGAACGCCACGTTCGATGTTCTCGGCCGAGAGCACGACGGGTTCGATGACCTTCTTGTACTCGGTCAGACCGGGCGAAGGGTCGCGGTTCGGGAAGACGAGACCGTTGATGTTGAAATTCCCGTCGTTGGGCTCGTCGTCGAAGTCGCCGCCGTAGGCGAACCACTCTTCGCCGTCGTCGGTCATCCGCCGGAGTCCTTGGTCGATCCAGTCCCAGACGAAACCACCCTGCAGACGATCGTACTCGTAGAACAGGTTCCAGTACTCGCGGAGGTTTCCGGGTCCGTTACCCATCGCGTGTGCGTACTCACAGGGGATGACCGGGTGCTTCGGGTCGTCCTCGGTCGCCCACGATTTTAATTGCTCGAGGGGAGGGTACATCGGCCCGACTATATCGGAGACTTGCTGGTCAACGTCCGGTTCGTAGTGAATCGGTCGCGTCGGATCCCGTTTCCGGGTCGCTTCGGCCATCGCCTCGTGGTTTGCGCCGAAGCCCGACTCGTTACCCAACGACCAGATGACCACGCTCGGATGGTTCTTGTCCCGCTCGACCATCCGCACCATCCGGTCGACGTAGGTGTCCTCCCACGCAGGGTCGTCGCTAACGTGCTGAACCTCGTCGGCGTACTCCATCCCATGACACTCGATGTCGGTTTCGTCGAGGACGTACAGCCCGTACTCGTCGCAGAGGTCGTAGAAGCGCGTGTCGTTCGGGTAGTGGGCCGTCCGAACAGCGTTGATATTGTGACGCTTCATCATCTCGACGTCCTCGCGCATCGTCCGGAAGGGTACCGCGCGGCCGCGGTCAGGATGGAAGTCGTGACGATTCACACCACGAATAGTCACTGCTTCTCCGTTGACCAGGAACCGGCCGTCAGCGATTTCGACCTCGCGGAATCCGACCGTCTGAGGAACGACTTCCGTCACCGTCCCGGCGGCATCCCGTAGCGTGACCAACAGCGTGTAGCGGACAGGCGTCTCCGCCGTCCATTTGTCGGGCTTCTCGACGGTCGCCTCCGCGGTGACCGTCGCCGTTTCGCCGGACTCGAGGCCGGCAATTCCGTCGAGTTCGGCTACGGTCGTCCCCGACTCGTCGAGCAGCGTCATCTCGACGGTAGCAGTTTCCGCGCTGTTACTGGCGTTCGACACGTCGACTGCCACACCGAGCCAACCGTTCACGTATTCGTCGTCCAAGCCCGTCCGAACGTCGATATCGGCGACGTGCATCTCGGGGACAGCGTAGGCGTACACGTCGCGGAAGATGCCGCTGAGCCACCACATATCCTGATCTTCAATGTAGCTACCGTTAGTCCACTTGTACACGCGCACGACAACCGTGTTCTCGCCCGACTTGACGTAGTCGCTGACGTCGAACTCCGAGGGTAGTCGGGCACCCTCGCTATAACCGACCCGCTCTCCGTTGACCCAAAGGTGGAACGCGGAGTCGACGCCTTCGAAGTGTAGCCGAACCCGACGCTCGTCCCACTCCTCGTCGACGTGGAACGTCCGGCGGTACGACGCCGTGGGGTTCTCCGTCGGGACGTTGGGCGGATCGGCCGGAAAGGGGTAGATGACGTTGGTGTAGTGAGGGTTGCCGTACCCCTCTGCCTGCCAGTTCGACGGGACTTCGATACTATCCCATTCGTCGGTGGCGATCGACGAGTCGTGAAATCGCTCGGGGGCGTCGCCCGGCGTCGCCGCCAGATTAAACGCCCACTCGCCGTTCAGCGTCACCACCCACGGCGATGCGCTTCGGACGCCGCCCCATGCTGTCTTCGAATCGGGATATGGCAACACGTCCACGTGCGGCGCTATTCGATTACGACCGACGATTCGCGGATCTGTATAGTCGTCCATGACACTCTCAGAATTCATTCCGTCGGTGATTATTCTTCCGGGCGAGTGCGGAGAACATGCCGGCGTTACGGCGTGCCGACGGACGAGGTTCCGACAAAATCCGACGGTTTCCGTGTATATCCGTCCACGACTAGCTCGCTGTCGGAGCGACGCCATTGCGTGGGTCGTTCAGCATCGAGATATCGCCGAGAGGCCACTGTCGCGATACGAGATTCGAATTTAGGGGGCGACGTCACGACGATCCCCGGTAGTTATATAATGCTTCTTTACAACAATTGGAGTATGTCGTCGAGAGATGACGGTACCGAGGGTTCCGTTTCGGAATCCGTTGAGGGTACGAGTGACCAGACGGAGGAGTATTCACGCCGTAAGTTCATGGAGACGGCCGCCGCCATGGGTGGAGTCGCTGCATCGACGAGCCTAGCCGGATGCCAGGGTCTCGGTGGTGATGGCGGTACCGATGGTAACGGCGAAGGCGATTTCCTGTGGTGGACGATGCGAGGCTACATCCCCGCAGAGACGAAGGCCATCAAAAAGGCGGCCAAGGGCTACGAAGACGCTGCCGACGAGAAGATCAACGTGACTACCAACGTCGTCGTTTGGGATCAGGTATTTCAAGAGTGGAGCGCCTCCATCGAAGGCCGTTCGATGCCGAACGTCTCCGAGATGGCGTGCGAGCACGCGGTCGATTTCGGCAATCGGGGCGCGGCCCGACCCAACACCGAACTGTTCGACAAATACGACGACTGGTACGACACGATCTCGGCGTGGGGTAAGTTCGACGGCGAGTTCTGGGGCCTTCCGTGGTTCATGGAACTTCGCACCAGTCACGTCAACATGAACCTCCTCGAGAAAGCCGGCGTGTCCAAGCCGCCGGAGACATGGGCGGAGCTCGTCAAGACCGGACAGGCCGTTTCCAAGAACACCGACGCCTCCGGATTCACGACGCCAGGTGCACAGGACTTCGTGACCGGTCAGAACGTGACCGCGTTCGCCCACCAGTCCAACGCATCCCTGTACGATTATTCCGATGGTAAGTTCAAGGTCGAGATCGACAGCCCAGGATCGCTATTCGCCCATCTCTGGACGCTGAGTCTACGCGAAAAGTGGAACATTGCCCCAGGCGGCTGGGGTGGTATCGACACGACCGCCGCCGAGGAGCTTTATCGGAAAGAGCGAACGGCTATCGCCCACAACCCGACGGATTTGGCCCGCAGCCTCATCGACCCGCAGGATGGCGTCTCCAAGGATAATAAGAAATTGGCCGAGGCAACGGAGTTGACCCCGATGCCGGCTGGCCCGAACGGGAAGCGACAGTCCTTCATGGGCGGGAGCTGCTTGACGACGTTCAAGCAGAACGTCACCCGTCACGATATCGATGATAAGCTCTCGCTTGGCTTCATGGAGTACATGACGCAGCCGGACACGCTGAACAAGTACTTCCCGGTCTCGGCGCCGAACTTCCTGCCGGTTCGACGCGGACAGGAGGAGATGGAGTTGTTCACCGACAACCCGACTAAGATTCCAGACTCCTGGCTGAAGGCCCGCCTGAAACAGGCGCCGAACGCCGTCCGATACGGTATCACCGGTGCCGGGCGTGCCGCTCCGTTCATGGGTTCGTTCGAGGGAAGTACGTCGGGCTACTCGACCGCCATATCGGGGATGATCGGTTCCAACAAGGATCCCAAAAAGGCGCTCCGCAGTATGGCCAACAACGCCCGATCGACGATCAACGACGCCGACTACACCGACTACGAGTTGAAAAAGAACAACAACGGCCCGTCGCTGGACGACGCCCCGGATGCCGTCAAGCCGTGGATCAACGGAGACGGCGTGCCCAAGATTTACAATCCGTACGCGTAACGAGAACCGCCGCCGCGTCAGTTCGCCTACCGTTCGGCAGCGGTGGCGTTTTCGACGGTAGGAGCGGTAACGATGCACATAAATTAAAGTATCTGTGCGCCACTCTCCCGATAGAGCATGTCAAAGGTTACCTCGTCGTTCGGTGGCATCGCCGTCCCGGAGGAGTACCAGTACTGGCTCTCGAAGGAGAGTCTCTGGGGATGGTTGTTCCTGTTACCGTCGCTAGCGGCGCTCGCACTCATCAGTGTCGTCCCGATTCTGCGGGGAATCGCACTTAGCTTCTACGAATACGGAGGCCTTCAAGAGGACGTCTTCGTCGGAT
The DNA here is from genome assembly GCF_020618475.1 of Haladaptatus halobius. GTDB lineage: Archaea > Halobacteriota > Halobacteria > Halobacteriales > Haladaptataceae > Haladaptatus > Haladaptatus halobius. The sequence continues at coordinate 40,219 of NZ_CP085337.1, forward strand.
TCGAAAACTACGTCGAGGTCTTCGGACTACCCGACTTCTGGGTCGTCATGAAGAACACATTCGTTTGGTCGTTCGCCGCCGTGGTTCTGATGGCGGCGGTTGGGTTGGCGTTCGCCGTTCTCCTCAACCGGGAGTTCAAAGGGCGCTCCGTCGCAACCACGCTCCTGTTGCTCCCGTGGACGATTCCGTTTATCGCGGTGGCGCTGAACTGGACGTTGCTATTCAACTACGAACTCGGGATGTTCAACGGTCTCTTCAAAGTCCTCGGGTTCGGGAACGGTGTCGAGTGGTTAGGTCGGTCACGATACGCGCTGTTCTCCGTGATGCTGGCGTACGTCTGGCGAAACTTCCCCTTCTTCATGATCACCTTCCTTGCGGCGATGAAGGGGATTCCACAGGATCTCTACGAGGCGGCTCGGGTCGACGGCTCGACCCGATTGGATCTGTTCCGCCACATCACGCTGCCGTTTCTTCAGCCCATCGGCGTCGTGACGACGCTACTGATGAGCTTGTGGACGCTGAACCACTTCACGCTCGTCTTCGTGATGACCAGCGGCGGTCCCGGAAACTCCTCGATGGTGTTGCCGGTGTACATCTACAGGCAGGCGTTCATCCAGAATGAATTTGGCATCGCGGCCGCGATAGCGGTCGTGATGTTGGTCATCATGCTGGCGTACGGGATGGTGTACTTGCGGTTCTATCAAGAGGAAGTCGGAGGGAAATAACATGGCGAGCAAAACGCGAGAGACGGATGAACTGTTCGGCGTCGAAGTATCACCGAAGACTGCAAAGTGGACAAAAAAACTCGGCTTCCACGCGTTGCTGTGGTCGTCGATTTTCGTGGTTCTGTTGCCGGTCTTCTGGATGGTCGTCGTATCGCTGAACCAGGTCGCGTTCGACACGTTCATCCGAGACCCCGGCGCTTGGCTGGGGGGCGTGAGTTTCGACGCCTACCGTCGGATGTTGTACCAGACGAATTTCCCGATTTGGTTCCGTAACAGCGTCATCGTCACGGTGGCGTCGACCGTGCTGAGTATCCTCATCTGTACGTTCGGGGCCTACAGTATCGGCCGACTCGACTTCAAGGGTCGCAAGGCGGTGGCGACGTTCCTCTTGCTCACGCAGATGTTCCCCCTCATCTTGGTGGCGGTGCCGTTGTTCCTCATCTTCCGGAACATCGGCTTGTTCAACAGCCTCTTCGGGCTCACGATCGCGTACGTCGCGTTCGTGTTGCCGTTCTCGATATGGATGCTGCGGGGCTTCTACGAGAACCTCCCGGAGTCGCTAGAGGAGGCGGCGATGATCGACGGCAGTACCCGCATCGGCGCGGTCATACGGGTCATCGTCCCGCTGTCGGCACCGGCCATCGCGACAACCGCCATCTTCGCGTGGATCTTCGCGTGGAACGAGTTCGTGATGGCGCTCATCCTGATCAACGACGACGGGAAGATGACGCTCCCTCCGGGACTGGGCTCTTGGGTCGGCCAGTACACCCTCCAGTGGGATCTGATGATGGCCGGTGCGCTGGGCGCGACCCTCCCGCTGTTCGTCATCCTGTTTTTCCTCCAGAAGTACATCATCAACGGTCTGGCGGAAGGCGCGGTCAAGACCTGACGCCATCCTCGCTGCCGACCGTCGATGCGGTATCGCTGAGGGCGGTGACGATCGCCGCACCGCTTACCCACTCGCGCAGATCGTATTTGTACGACCAACCAAAGTAATAAATAGTTACGATAGGAACCTTCCTTCAGCATGAGTCGAATCTTGTTCGACAGTGTAACGAAGGTTTACGGCGAAGACATCCTCGCCGTCGACGAGTTCGATCTCGGAATCGACGAAGGGGAGTTTCTGACGCTCGTCGGACCGAGCGGTTCCGGGAAGTCAACGTTGCTCCGAATGGTCGCCGGTCTCGAGGAGATAACCGACGGCGAGATTCAAATCGGCGATACCACCGTCAACCGACTGCCGCCGCGTAACCGAGACATCGCGATGGTGTTTCAAAACTACGCGCTGTATCCGCATCTGACGGTGAGCGAGAACATGGCGTTCGGTCTCAAGCGCTCGACGGAGCTTCCTTCCGGGGAGATCGACGAACGGGTCGAGGAAGCGGCCGAGTTGATGGGTATCGGTGATCTGCTCGACCAGAAGCCGAAGCACCTCTCTGGCGGCCAGCGACAGCGTGTCGCCACCGGGCGAGCTATCGTCCGCGACCCCGCGGTGTTCCTGTTCGACGAGCCGCTGTCGAATCTGGACGCCAAGCTCCGAAAACATATGCGGACGCAGCTTCAGCGTCTCCAGCAGACGCTCGAAACTACGACGATCTACGTCACGCACGACCAGGAGGAGGCGATGACGATGAGCGACCGTATCGCCATCCTCAACGAGGGAACGCTTCAACAGGTCGGTTCCCCTCGTCAGGTGTACAACCGACCGGAGAACGCGTTCGTCGCGCAGTTCATCGGCAGCCCGTCCATGAACATGTTCGTCGCGGAGCTGGATCGAACCGGCGATCGACCTCGGTTCACGGGCGACATCGAAGTGGACGTTTCCGAACGTCGAGCCGAGTCGGTCGCTAGCCACAGTAACGCCGACCAATTCCTGCTTGGCATCCGCCCGGAGCACATCGAGGTTCACGAAAGGGCGACCTCGGAGTCGGTGCCAGCGTACGTCGATATCATCGAACCCTTGGGGAGCAACGATCTGTTGTACTTCGAACTCGAAGACGGTATCGGCGTCGACGGCGTCGTGGCCGAAGACGTCGACATCGGCGCGGACGAGGAAGGCGACGAAGAAGAGTACAAAGTGTTCATCGAGCCCGGTTCGATTCCTAATCGGTACGAGAACGGCGATACCCCCGTCTACCTGACGTTCGACACGGAACACGTGCATGTGTTTGACCCGCAGACCGGGGAGAACCTCGACAACGAACGGCTCTCGGCGACTGAATCTCGGACGGGGTCCGCTAAAGGGGCCGGCGACTAACTGTCGTGGTGAGAGCTATGCGAACACCGAGTATCCGTGTTGGGCGGCGAACGAAGCAGTTCGACCGGTCGACGACCACCCTCGTACACGCATGAGCCGGGACGATACCCCCGAGTCCGGGTACAACATGGACGTCGACTCGAACGCCGACCCTCACGCGCCGGGTATCGGCGTCGACGCGACTGCACGGACGTGGCGTCGGCTCGGCCGCGAACTGACGAACGCACGGAGTATCTCCGGTTTGGTCGGAACGGTCGAGCGGTACGGCTGGATTCCGCCGCTCCTCGGGTTACTGCTGTCTGGCGTTGCGAGGGGTATTTTCGAGCATCTTTCGGAACCGTTCGCCATGTCTCAGGGGTACGTCTTTTCCGGGTGGCAACTGGCCCTGGGAATCAACCTCTTCTACGGATTCTTCTTCGTCGCGTTCTCGTGGTTCCTCTACTTCGGCGTCATCGGCGCCTTCGCGGGGTACTTCTCTGAGGAGACGAAGATGGAGACGACGGTTTTCAAAGTCGGCGGATATCTGATGGTGTTGTTCGTCCCTCTGGTGGCCGTCGGCTCGGCTCTCGCCCTGACGATTCCGGCACCGGAGCCGGTCGTCGCGGGTGCGGCACCGGCCACTGCGGTTGCACGAACGCACGAGGTAGTGGCGGATACTCACCAGATGCGGATCGTCGGCACGATGATGGCGAGCGGGTGGATACTAGTAGGATTCTTGATGCTCCCCATCGTAAGCGAACTCTACGACGTCGACAACAGAGCTAGCGTCCTCTCCGTACTTCCGGCGACGCTGGTTGCGGTTACTGCGACGCAACTTCTCTAGTCGCTGTCCTGTTTCTCACCGGGTTCGTACGTCGGCTCTTCGAGCACGCGGTCGACCGTCGGCTCGCGCTCGTCCAACAGCACGCCGTCGATGCGAGTAAGAGAGTTGACAAATTCGATAGCCCGAACGAGCCCCGACACCCGGATCTGAAACGGGTCGAGACCGCCGCCCTCGGCCGTCACGTCGTCGACGACGGTTCCGTCGCTCGAGACGGCGGCCCGGTGGTGGCCCGCGTCGTGGCGAACTCGCAGTTCGATCAGCGCATCCAGCGGGTTCAGACCGGCGTTGGCGGCCAGCGTCTTGGGAATCGACTCGAGTACGTCCGCGAACTCCTCCGCGGCGAGTTGCTCGCGCCCGTCGAAGCGCGTCGCCAGCGATCTGACCGCACGGGCCGCCGCCACGTCCGCGGCTCCACCGGCCGGAAGCGCGGCGGGGGTTTGGATGCAAGCACGTAGCGCGTTCTTACCGTCCCTGATACGGCGTTCAGCTTCCTCGGCGGCCGTCCGCGTGCCGCCCCGAACGACGAGCGTGACTGCCGGTGCTTCGACGCCAGCGGAGGGTTGGAACGCAACCCAATCTTCGTCGCGGCCGGTGTCGCGGAAACGTACGGTAGCGTTACCGAGCGTGACGGCGTCGATTCGACTGTCCGGTCGAACCGGCCCGCGAGGAGTCGCACCGGTCGCCCGTGCGATGTACTCGAAGTCGGTGTTCTTGACGTTTCGAAGAAGAACCACCCCATGTCGGGCCAACTCCTTGGCGATAGCCATGTCGACATCGCCGGTCGCAACGACGGCGACGGCGTCCGTCAGCCCGATGTTCGCGGCGATCTTTTCGCTCTCGTCGAGTCCATCGGAGGTTCGCTCCGCGTCGGTCGCACTCTCGACTGTGACGTTCACGTCGGCCGCGAGACTTCGGGATTGGAGGCTCCCCTTTACGAGCAACACCGCCCCCGTCGCCGGAAGGAGTCGTTCGGCGGTCACGACGTTCTCGGGAAGTACGACGCCCTCGACGAGCGTCGAGTCGGCGACGCTCCCGCCCGGTACGGCGATCGTCTTGGCGTGATCGAGTCGGACGCTGCCGTTCGCGGGGTCGGAGACGCGCAGAACTCCGTCGACGACCGTGTCCGCGAACTCGCCGAGCGGCCACGACCCGTTCCGACCGTTGGTCATCCCAGTCATCACGATGGCACGTAACCGAGTGCGATCGAACTCTCCGGCCGAATCCGTCAGTGGAATCGACGTTTCGTTCCACAGTTCGATCGTCCGCTGGCCGCCGATCGAAAACCCCTCGATAACGTCGGTCGGGTGGACGCCCCGGTCGACAAGATCCATTGCCGTCGACAGCAGCTCTGACGCTAGCAAAACCATCGTCGTCGAACCGTCGCCGTAGTCGTCCTCGTGATCCTCCACCGCTCGGATGAAACGTTGCGCGACCGGATGATCCGTCTCCCCCTCGAACTCCTCCATGATGGCGCTACCGTCGTTGCTGACGAACCCCCGGAGTTCGCCGTCGGACATCCGCCGGACGATCATCTTATCGATCCCCCACGGTCCGAGCGTACTCCGAACCAGGTCTCCCATCTGTCGTGACGCATCTCGGATCATCCGTCGCGTCTCCGGGGACGGTACCGTCTTCCAACCGGTGTACAGTTCGTTCGTAGTCATGGTCTCCTCGGGAACGGAATACTGTATCGATATGGGTAGAGTGTCATAATTGCACCGGAACTGCTGCCGACCGTCATTAAGTTACTGAACTAACATTTTATCGTAGGCGAACAGCGCGGCGATGAGTATCGACGCCGCGTACGCCACCTCCACGATAAGTGGTTCCTGCTGCCCGCGAAGCCATGCGATGCCGGCAGCCGTGACGACCACGGTTGCGACTATCAGCGCCAGGAGAATACCGACGTTGCGCTGCTCGTTGAGGTTGGCAGACATTAGCATGACTTCGGCCCTCTTCCTATAAATAAGCGGTGATTCGGGGCGCAGAAATCGGTTCTCGATTCCGTGGGTCAGTCGAAGAGCGTCTCGCCCGCAACCGTGTGCTCGGAGACGGCGTCTAAGTCGAGCGTGAGACCGAGACCGGGTTTCTCGGGGATCTCTATCCGACCCGCCTGGATGAGGTTGTCTTCCTCGATGAGGTCTTCCCACCAACCGAGTTGGTAGGAGTGGTACTCCACCGCCAGCGAGTTCGGGATGGCCGCCGCGACCTGCGCGGACGCCATCGTGCCGATGGGCGAGGAGACGTTGTGCATCGCAACCGGAATGTAGTACATATCCGCGAGGTCGGCGACCTTCCGCGTCTCGCGCATGCCGCCCACGCGGGGCAGGTCGGGCGCGATGATGTCCACCGCCTGCTGTTCGATGAGTCTGCGGTTGCCGTGCTTGCGGTAGACGTTCTCGCCCACGGCGATGGGCGTCGTGGTGGACTTCGTGATCTCCTCTTGAACGTCGTGGTTCTCCGGGGGAACTGGATCTTCGAGCCACCACACGTCGTACTCCTCGAGCGCGTCGGCGAGACGCCTCGCGCTGCCGCCGGTGAACGACCAGTGGCAGTCGAACGCCACGTCAGCGCGGTCGCCGACCGTTTCGCAGACTTGCTTTACAATTTCGACCTTGTGGTCTATCTCGGGGCCGCGGAGGTGACGGTTCGCACGGTCCTTCTCGTGGCCCGAGGGAACGTCGAGGTCGAACTTGATGGCGTCGTAACCGAGTTCGGAGACGACGCGTTCGGCCTCCGCTGCGTTGGAGGCGGGTTCCGACTCGTCACCGGCGTGGCAGTCGCAGTACACTCGAACCTCGTCGCGGTACTTCCCGCCGACGAGCTGGTAGGCCGGCACCTCGAGGAGCTTCCCCGCGACGTCGTGGAGTGCGATTTCGATACCGGAGATGGCGGAGATGGTCTTCCCGGAGATCGACCCTTCGCCCGACATCTTCTGGACGAGGTGTTCGTAGAGGCGGTCGATATCGAGGGGATTCTCGCCGACGAGGAAGGGTTTCATCCGTTCGATGATGGCCGTGTCGCCGCCGCCCCAGTATGCCTCGCCGGTTCCCGTGACGCCGGCGTCGGTGTAGACGCGAACGAGAATCCACGGGTAGTTGCCGTCCACCATCGTCGTCTGCACGTCGGTTATCTCTGCGTCGCGGACGCCGCCGCGACGGTTGGTGAGACCCATCGTCTCGGCCGAGAGGTCGCGCATCGTATACTCCGCGTTCGGGTCGCGCAGCTTCGCGTGGTCAACCATTGCGTGCGAGATATTCCCTGGGCCGGTAGTAAAGCTTGTGAATCGACGGGGGTCGTCCGGGCCGAAACTATTCGACCGCGACGCGTTCGCCGGTGTCGGCGGCCTCGTAGATGGCCGCGAGCGTCCGCATGTCGACGAGGGCGTGTTCGCCGTCGGGCGAAGGCGTGACGCCGCGGAGGACGCGGTCGGCGAAGTAGTCGAACTCTTCGGTCATCTCATCGCCCGTGACGTCGCGGCGACCGTCGTCGATCTCAACTTCGCGTTCGTCGGGCTGTCTGAGTCTGAGCGTCTGCGGCGTCTGCCCGAGATAGGCGGGTTCGAGGAGTAGCTCTCCCTCAGTTCCCGCGACCCGGAGGTGGCCCGACAGGTGGGAGTGCTGGCTGGCCGTGCAGGAGGCGTACGTTCCGTCGTCGAACCGGATCGAGAAGGTCGCGTGTTGGTCGGGGACGTTACGGAACGCTTCGTCTTCGGAGTGCATCTGCGCGGTCACGCTCACGGGGTCGGCGTCGAGGACGAACCGAGACGTGTTCAACGGGTAGATGCCCAGATCCATCACCGTCGCGCCGTAACCCGCGAGTTCGGGGTCGAGTCGCCACTGGTCGGGATCGGCCGAGACTATGTCGAGCATCTGTTGCCCCATGTGTCCGTGGACGGCGACCGGATCGCCGACCGCCCCGTCGCGGACGAGTTCGCGCATCCGACGAACCTGCGGGTCGGTCTGCATCCGATAGGCGACCATCAGGGGCACGTCCTCGGCGGCCGCGACGAGCTCCTCGGCCCGATCGAGCGTCGCCTCCATCGGTTTCTCGCAGAGAACCGCCTTCCCGTGCTCGGCCGCGGCTTCGACGTACGGGAGGTGGTACGCGTTCGGCGTACAGACGTACACCGCGTCGTACTCGTCGGTCGCCTCGCCGTCGACGAACTCGTCGTAGGTGATGGCGGCGTCGACGGTCGCGGATTCGTCGGCGACCGCTTCGGCTTTCTCGCGGCTACTGCTGACGGCGACGGTCGTCTCGCAGAACTTCGACCGCTCGACCGCCGGAATCGCCTGTTCGCGCGTCCACCAACCGAGCCCAACCATCGCGAGGCGGAGGGTTCCCGACTCCAACTCCTCCCAGTCCCGCTGTCTGACGTTGCTCAGGTAGTCATCGACTGCCATGGTCTGGTGGTTCGGGGCGACCGATAAAAGTGTAGTGAACTCGGCTGTCCGTCCTGTTCAGATGAGCGATTGCCGTTTACCCAACCGCTAGATAATCGCCCGCCCGACTGACCGCAGGGCAGGATTCTCTACGCCATTTTTATCGTTTCCGACGACGAGACGCGGACGATTGCCGATTCTATGCACCTCGACAACGACGACGGCAACCACAACCCAGTGAATGCCGACTCCTTGTGACTGCAACCGCACCGCAACAGCTCTGGACTCCCCGGCCTCCTTCATCGTTCAGTCGTCCCTCGCGCGCCGCTCGCTCCGTTCGCTCCCACGCGCCGACCGTAATTCGGCTCCCGAATCGTCGCAGCGAGGAGTCGTCGAATCTCCGTCGTACCGTAAGAATCGTATGGGAGAGGTGAGAACTGACGCACGATGACGGAGCGTAAGCAAAACTACGTGAACGGAGAGTGGATCGAATCGGCGACCGGCGAGACCGTCGCCGTCGGGAACCCCGCGAACCCTAGTGAGGTCGTTGCGCGTTACCAGCAGTCAGGCGCGGCCGACGCGGCCGACGCCGTCGAGGCCGCTGCTGCGGCGGCTGACGACTGGGCCGCGACGCCCGGTCCTGAGCGCGGTCGAATCCTCCGCGAAGCCGGAATTCGACTCGCGGAGCGCAAGGACGAACTGACGAACCTGCTCGTCGCCGAGGAAGGTAAGGCCCGCGCCGAAGCGAGCGGGGAGGTACAGCGCGCCGTCGACATCTTCCACTACTTCGCTGGGAAGGCGTCCGACCTCGGCGGAACCGTCAAGAGCCCGAGCGCACCGAACCAGCACCTCTACACCGTCGAGGAACCGGTCGGCGTCGCCGCGCTCATCACGCCGTGGAACTACCCCATCGCCATCCCCGCGTGGAAGCTCGCGCCGGCTCTCGCCGCGGGCAACGCGGTGGTGTTAAAACCGGCGTCGATAGCCCCCGGCGTCGCCCTCGAACTCGCGGAGGCGCTCGACGATGCCGGGCTTCCCGACGGCGTCCTGAACGTCGTCACGGGGCCGGGGAGCGCGGTCGGCACCGAGTTCATCGAGCACGAGGCGGTGGACGCCGTCTCGTTCACGGGCAGCAGCGAGGTCGGCCAGTTGGTGTACGAGCAGGCGACCGACGCCGGCAAGCGCGTCCAGACGGAACTCGGCGGGAAGAACCCGACGGTCGTCTCGGAGTCGGCCGACCCCGCGGAAGCCGCCGACATAGTTGCAAACGGCGGATTCGGGACGACCGGCCAGTCGTGCACCGCGTGTTCCCGCGCCATCGTCCACGAGAGTGTCTATGACGAGTTCGTGGACGAACTCGTCGACCGCGCGGAGTCTGTCGATATCGGCCCCGGTGCGGAGCACGAGATGGGGCCACAAGTTAGCGCGGCCGAGCGCGACTCGACGCTCGAATACGTCGGCATCGCCGAGGACGAGGGTGCGACGCTCGCCGCCGGAGGCGGCGTCCCCGCAGGTGCGGAGGTCGAGTCGGGTTACTTCGTCGAACCGACCGTGTTCGTCGACGCGACCCCGGACATGCGTATCGCCCAAGAGGAGGTCTTCGGGCCGGTCGTCGCCGTCATCGAGGTGAGCGACTTCGACGAGGGGTTGGCGGTGGCGAACAACGTTCCCTACGGCCTCTCGGCGAGCGTCGTTACCGACGACCACGCGGAGGCGAACCGGTTCGTCGACGAGGCGGAAGCCGGCGTCGTGAAGATTAACGAGAAGACGACCGGCCTCGAACTGCACGTCCCCTTCGGCGGCTTCAAACGCTCTTCCAGCGAGACGTGGCGGGAACAGGGCGACGCGGGACTGTCCTTCTACACGATAGAGAAGACGGTGTACGACAGCTACTGAACTCGGTCACCCGGCGCGATCATCCGGCGGGACGCGACCTCGTTCGTCCGGAACGTCGGCGTGGTCGTGGAAGAACGACACCAACGTATCGCGCCACAGTTTCGCGTGGTCGAGTTGTTCGTCGAAACGTTCCGCGACGTGGCGGTAACGTTTTTCGTCGATGGCATCCTCCAGTTCGTTCCACCGGTCGCGCATGTCGCGAACCGCCTCGACGCCCTCGAAGCAGTTGTCGTAGAGGCGCTGAACGACCGTCGTCCCGTCGAGGTCGTACTCCCACGGGAGGTGGTGGAAGAACAGCAGAAGTTCGCGCGGACAGGTCTCCGGCGATTCGTAGCGCTCGGCAACCGGGTCGCGGAACTGTCCCGCGTAGCCGCTCCCGCTAGCGGTGCGGTCGACGCCGATACCGTCCTCGGCGCCCCCGTGGTACCCGGGCCACTCCTCGGGCGAGGGATTGTAGTGGTTCTCCAGTACGTCGCCCTGATTGTACATCATGTGCATCAGTCCGAGGCGGCCGGTCGTGTAGTCGAGGACGGCCGGCCATGAATCGTGAAGTACACCGGCAACCGTCTCGACGACGGTGGGGTCGTTACCGAAGGTCTGGCGTACCCACTCGTCAGTGATGGTCTCAGTATCGAGGTCAGGGTTCCAGACGAGGCGACCGTAGCCGTAGAGGTTCGCCTGAGCGAGATAGTGGCCGGTCCAGTTGGGGTCGTCGCCAACGTTGCAGACGCCCGCGACGCCCTCGCCTTCATCGTGCATGAAGAGGTTCTTGACCGGCGTCCCCTCGCCGTCCGCACGCGTGTCGAACTCGAAAACCTCCTTCCACTGCGGGACGTGATAGCATGCGTGGACCCCTTGTCCGGTGTACTCCTGCGTGATCTGGAGTTCGCAGGCAAGGTTCGTCTCGGGCATCGCGCTGAACAGCGTCGAGACGGGTTCGCGGGGTTGGAAGTCGATGGGACCGTTCTTTATCTGGACGGTGACGTTGTCGCGGAACTCGCCGTCGAGCGGTTCGAACGTCTCGTAGGACTGCACCGCGCGGTCTTCGTGGGAGCCGTAGACGAATGCACGCCAGTAGAGGCGACCGCCGTGCGGTTCGAGCGCCCGCGCGAGGACGTTCGCCCCGGCGGCGTGGTTCCGGTCGTAGTCGTAGGGGCCGGGTTGTCCCTCCGAGTCGGCCTTGACGAGGAAGCCTCCAAAGTCGGGGACGTGTTTGTACACCTCGTCGACCGTGTCCGCCCACCACGCTTCGACGGCTGCGTCGAGCGGGTCGGCGGTGTCCAGATCGCCGGCGAGTATCGGCGCAGCGTAGTTGACCGAAAGGTAGGTCCGGACGCCGTGTCGCCGGAAAACGGTCGCCAGCGCCTCGACCTTCTCCAGATTCTTCGATCGGAGCAACTGCCACCCCTCCTTTCCTGCGATGGCCTCGTTCGCGCCCGGTCGGTCGGGCTTCTGCGTGTTGACGTTGTTGAGGACGATGCCGTTGACGCCGACCGAGGCGAGGAGGCGGGCGTAGTCGCGGTACCGGGGCCGGATGTCGGGGAGTCGTTCCCAGTCGAAGATGGACATTCCCGCGTACCCCCGTTCAACGGAGGCGCGGAAGGGATTGTCCCAGTGGTTGACGATCCGCTCTTCGGTTCGCGGTTCTTCGACGATGTCCAGGTCGTCGACAGGGCGGTGCGCCGCGAGGTGGCGGAGCAGGTGGTACGTGCCGTAGAGCATCCCCTTGTCCGTTGAACCGGTGACGACGAGGCAGTCTTTGTCCTCCCATTCGACCGACCGCAGGATGTACCCCTCGTCGTGGAGGCTCTCGATCTCCGCTTCGTCGACGGCGGCGCGGATGACCGCCATCCGCTCGCGTCGGCCGACGGCGAGGAACCCGTCGACCGTCCGCGGTGGGTGCATCCAGAGGTGCGGTTCGCGCCCGAGCAGTCCTTCGAGTCCCATGCGGAGTTCTTCGCGCGCCACGCCGAGCTCCGGCCCCTCTGTCGAGGCGAAGACGTGCGCACAGCGCGTTCGATAGGACGACCGGAGTTCGGCGTCGCCGACGCGGTCGTACCGGAGCCAACAGTCGTCGTACTCGTCTGTGAGCATGTGACGAATGGTTTCTCGGACGCAATTAAAACAGTGCCGGTCGTTACCACGCGGTCGACGGCCTGCCGAGATGGAGTAGGTACCGTAACAATCTACAGGATGCTTTCGGTACTGAGGATATGAGCACGTGACGAGATCGGTTCTGGGATTTCATCTGCGTCTTCTCCTCGCAGGCCTACGGTGTTCCTCGCGATATCGGTCGCGCTGTTGTTCTTCATGGTCTACGCGTGGTTCAACTCGCCATCGCCGGGTACCAGAGCCCTCATACCGCTCAACGCGGCGATACTGTCGACTAACATCGTCGTGCTGTACGCGATCACGCGTCGCTGTCAATCCCACGATCTGTGAACGAGGCCTCGTCCGTGAACCGTCGGCGAGAAACGAACCCCGACCGTTGGGTCGGGCGACCGGTCGTCAGTCCTGGTGGCGAGCGGACACCGCGGATGGTACGAACACCCCGACGGAACGTCAACTGGATCGAGACGTGAGACTTCCGCGCAGAGTTCATCTTGCTGAAACTGCGAGTTTAGATTAGATACAGCGATATCCGAGTTGATCGCTCCTATAACTCCTGGGTCGACAGCCAGACCATTTTCAACGAATGAATTGAGTAGTTTATACATTGCTATAACACACTAATATAAGGTTAGTAGTCTATCTAATTATATATCAGCAAGCATCACCATTCGACCACAGGTCAGCGACTACATAAAGGGACTCTCGCGTGGCCGACTGTAGTCAATCTAATTTGATGCGCTTTCCGTCCGCGGCCGACATCTGGACGCCGGCGAGCGTGTACATGTCCACTAACCCGTGTTCGCCGTCTGCGTGTGGTTCCTTTCCAGTAAGACAGCAGTGTGCGAAGTAGTCGAATTGCTCCGTGACTTCGTTACTGTCGAGATCCTCGTAGTGTGCCGTGCGTCCGTCGTGTTCGAAATCGACTGTCCGAGGGGCGTCAGGAAGGAAGAGGTTCCCCATGGTGATCCGGCCCTCGTTTCCAGAGACAGTGAGGTAACTGTCACCGAACGACCCGTAGCTCGACTGGCAGAGCACCTGGATGCCGTCATCGAACTCGGCGACGAAGGCGGCGTGTTCGTCGATGATCGGATCGTCGAACTGAGGGTCGGGGCTGGTGAGCGACCCCTGTACACTCACAGGATCGGCGTCGATGACGAACCGTGCTGTATTGAGCGGATAGATACCAATATCGTACAGCGATCCGCCGCCGGCGAGAGAGGGGTCGAGACGCCACTGATCCGGATCGGCGTCGCGACCTCCGAACATTGTGAAGGTGAACGACCCCCTCACCTGGCTGACGTCACCGACGAACCCGTCGGCCACCAGTTCACGGGCGCGTCGCACAACAGGGTCGGATTGCATGCGGTAAGCAATCATGAGCGTGACGTCGGCGTCCGCACAGGCGTCGACCACCGCCTCTGCGCGCTCGACGGTCGCCTCCATCGGCTTCTCGCAGATCACGTCCTTTCCGAGTTCGGCAGCGGCCTCGACGTGTTCGAGGTGAAGGGCGTTCGGCGTACAGACGTACACTGCGTCATATGCGTCACTGCCCTCTCCTTCATGGAATTTCTCGTACGTGAGTGCTACATCTGCGGCGGTCTCGTCGGCGACTTCGCGAGCTTTCTCAGCGGATCCGCTGACGGTCGCGGTGACTGTGGCGTATTTGGAGTCTGCGATGGCCGGGAGTGCCGAGTTATAGGCGAACCCGCCGAGTCCGACTAGCGCGATCCGCAGCGTTCCTTCAGCGCCATCGTCCCAGTCCCGACGGTCGAATCCGCCGCTCTCGAAAGCCTCGAACCTCGCTTCTCGTGCCATACTCGCATATCCTACCTCTACCACATAAGCGTAGCGTCGCGACGTGAATTCGTACTCTGATCTGTGAACTAGAAGTCTGTATCGTCCGCCGACTTCGCCAGGATTCCGGCGCACTTTTTCTTTAGCGACCGCGAGCAGGATACCACCCACGTGACTGGATCGAATTTCCGTCTCTACCATCTCGTACCAGCGGAATCTTCCTCCGTCAGGAGATTCAAATGTCTCCTGGTTCTGATCTGTCCGGCGCATCAGAAGCGCCCCGGTCGACTCCACCCTCACATTTCGTCGAACAGGGTTTCTCCGTCTGAGAGGTGGCTTTCCACTACGTCTAGGTCGAGGTCAACTCCGAGTCCCGGAGCGTCGGGAACTGGGATGGCCTTCCCGTCGATGGGATTGCCCCCGATTAGGTCACCCCACCACTCCACTTCTCGAGCGTGGTACTCAAGGGCGAGAAAGTTCGAACACGCAGCGGCAACGTGTACGCAGGCGAGCGTCCCGATCGGCGAGGCGACGTTATGCAATGCGAGGGGGATCTCGTAGAGGTCGGCGAGTTCCGCGATGCGCCGTGTCTCTCGCAGACCGCCACACTTTGGCGGATCCGGTTGGACGATATCCACGCTTTGGGAGGTGATCAGCTCAAGAAAACCACTAGCGCGGTAAAGACTCTCCCCTGTACAGATTGGCGTCTCCGTCGCAGTAGTCACCGCTGCAGGGACAACGGCATTCTCCGGCGGACAAGGATCCTCAAGGAACCAGACGTCGTAATCTTCGATAGAACGTGCGAGTCGGATTGCGCTGTCCGTCCCATACGACCAGTGGCAGTCGAACGCCACGTCGGCCTGATCCCCGACGCGTTCAGTAACGGCCTTGACAATGTTTGCCTTCTGCGAGACAGCATGCGTGTTGAGGTGGCGGTTCCAGACATCTTCTTGGAACTGTTCGGCCGCGTCGAGGTCGAACTTCATGGCGTCGAAACCGTCCTCGACCACCGCCTCCGCAGCATCAGCGTACGCCGTCGGCGAGAACACTGACTCGTCGTTCAGCTCTGCGCTCCGCAAGTGGGCGCCAGCGTGGGAATCCACGTATACGCAGACGTCTTCTCGGAACTTCCCGCCGAGCAACTGGTGGATTGGGATCTCGAGCAGTTTCCCTGTGAGGTCGAACAATGCGATCTCCACTCCGGAAATGGCGGCCGTAACTCCGCCCGCGTTTCCGCCCGTGTACGAGAGGCGTCGGTAGAGCAGCTCGGTCAATCTAGACACGTTCAAGGGGTTCTCGCCGCGGAGAAGTTCGATGGTGTCGGCTGCGATGTCTGCCACCCGTTCCCCGAGGATGGCCTCGCCGATACCGACGATGCCTGCGTCCGTATACACCCGGACGAGTGTCCAGTCGAAGTTCCCGTTCACGACACAGGTCTGTACATCCGTAATCTCGGCGTCTCGAACCATATTTCTCTATTTCTTATCTGAGAGGATAAATCATTACTCATTTTATACCTAGAATACTGAAACGGGAAGGTGGACTCGACTTTTTTCGGCTTCTTAGTCGAGCAATAATGAAGATCTTAGTAAAAGATCGAGAACGTCAAAATTCGGAATGTGGCAGCAGACCACAGTGGATTTACTTGCTCAGCTGTTCGATTTCCCGGCGACTCAGGCTAATAGTGACGGAAACGCCACCCTCAACGCGCCGGTGAAGAAAATGAGTTGACAAGAGGAGCGAATCAAGGATCGAATAGCTTCGATAGCAGCAGTTACAAATTGGATATATCGACCTACTGGCGCCAATCATGATGTGAGGTTAAACCTCAGAGGGTACTTGACGCGAGTTATGCGTGAGCTTGATTGCCTTCCGAAACCGGTTTTCATCTTGATACGGAGACCGCGTGAACCGAGCCTGTCTTGCAACCGACATAGGCGATTTTTGGGAGGAATAATTTCGCGTCCAACAGCGAATTTTCTCCAGGTACTAAACGAGTCGTTCTGAGAAATAGAACGCTCCAACGGAACATATCGTTACATAAACCACCTCCATTACAGCTATATGGTTGTAATGCCTTTGTTCATTTTCTCACCAGAACACTATCAAGATTCCAAGTACCATTAGAGGTATATGAGGATTGAAGATTGTTCTATGATAGAGAATCAACAAAATAGACCTCATAAACGCTTGAACGCCCTCTATTCGCCTCGGTCTTTGGTCTTTTTGAGCCTTGACCGGATCATATGTTGACCTAACGTTATTCTGTTATAGAGAATCAATAAGGTGTACCACTCACCAACGCTCAAACAACTACAGCACCATTCGCCCAACAGAATATCCGGAATTCGATGCTCTTTCCTATGGAGAACGTAGGGATACTCTGGGCTACTGTACCGAGTCGGTCACTCACGTTCTTGCCTCTCGCGATGCTAGCCTGTCGCTCACCTCGTTATCCGTGCCCTATTGCCGCTGGATGAGAATAAAATGAGTTCTAGCCGACTTCGCCTTATTTGACCCTTCTGAGTGCGTCTCTGACGGCGCGGTAAGCTGGTTTTCGGTTGCTATGATCGTCAAAGAGAAGTGGATCGACGGTGTACCGACTCGCGAAGTCCTTGAACTCCCGAACCCACGAACCGGCGTCGTTGACTCCCCATGTGATCAGCATGTTACAGTCGACTGCGAGACACGTTCGGACAATATCGCCGTAGTACTCCGCCTGCTTCTCAAGAGGGTTCTCCGGTGGGTCGTCGGCCGGAAAGGCGACGTCCATCTCCGTGATCTGGACGTCGAGACCTAGATCCTGGAAGCGCCGGAAATTCTCTCCCACAGATTCTGGGTTCGGTCGGTCGCCGAGAGCGTGCAATTGGAACCCGACGCCGTCGATCGGAACCCCCCGGTCGAGGAGCCGCTCCATAAGCTCGTAGACTGCGTCGGATTTTTTGTTGACAGCGTCGGCACCGTAGTCGTTGTAATAGAGATCGGTTTCTGGGGAGATTTCGTTCGCCCACTCAAACGCGCGGTCGATATATCTCTCGCCCATCGCGTCGTACCACACCGTCTCGCGCATCGTCCCGTCGTCGGAGACCGCCTCATTGACCACGTCCCAGGTGTCGATTTTACTCCGATACCGACCGACCACCGTATGAATGTGGTCACGTAGGAACCGGCGGAGTTGCTCGTCGGTGTAGTCCCAAGCTTGAAACCACGCCGGGGTCTGGTTATGCCAGACCAGCGTGTGGCCCCGAATAGTCATGCCGTGTTTCCGACCGAAGTTGACGATTGCGTCGGCGTCGGCGAAGTCGTAGGTTCCCCGTATGGGTCGGAGCGGACCCATCTTCAGGGCATTCTCGGGCGTGAGCGCGTTAAACTCGTATCGAAGCGCGTCCCTGTAGCTCACGTCGTTTCGAAGCAAATCAGAGTCGACCGCGGCGCCGACCTTGAACCCGCATTCGTGGGCGATCTCTCGAAGTGGTCGTTCGTTTGACATCAACCTCACAAACGCGCCGTGACAAGTAAAAACTAGGGTCACAGGAGCAGAAAGTCAGAAATCCAAGCGGGCGATCGAGCGCATCGAGGCATTCGTCGACACCAACGTCAACAACCCAATCCTCACCCTGATTGGCGACTTCACGGAAGGGATGACCTACGAGAAAGTGATCGTGCCCTCCATTGAGGAGAGACGAATTCGAACGGTCGAAGTCCGGCACCCGTTGGTCGAACGAGTTGCCCGCCGGCCGAGATCGGACGGTTACTGATTGAAGCCGACAACAATCTCCCCGTCCTCAGTTCGCCCGCGGAGCATCGCTGTGCCGTCGAGGGCACTCTCATCGGCGTCGAAGTGCAGGATGCGCGTTTCGTTTCTGCGTGCCTCCTGATCGCCGCTTCCGCGTTCTCGGACGGTGCTCCCCTCACCGCCGTTGACGGCTTCCGGCGCGCTGAACCGGACGGTGTCAAGGTCGAGGTTTTCAAGTAAGAACTCATCGCCTCCAGACACCGCCACCGGAACAGTACTGCTCGCGCGGTCGCTAATCGATTCACGGACATCAATGTCGACGATGAGTATGCTGATCACGTGTTCGGTCGGGTCGTCCACCGACACACTCATCTGGAAGTCGCCCCCATCGATCAATAACCTCACCTCATGTTTGCCGAGGAACGCGCGGGCTCCGTAGATCCCACTGTCGGTCGTGCCAGACTCGTCCGTCCACCATCCGTCGAATACCAAGCCGGTGTAGACTTCGTAGGTCGGCGTCTCCGATCAGTCTTCGTCGAACAGCGGTGCCTGTCCCTGCCAGTGGCGGCCGTCCCAGAAGCCCCACATCAGAAAATCCGTTGTCGTCGGGCGGCTGTAGACCATCTTCAGGAACTGATAGAGGAAGTCAGCCTTGTCCTTGTCGGTCCAGTTCTCGTTACTCATGTCGAACTCGGTAATCCGGAGGTCAGCGCTGTGACCAGCGTACAGGTTGAGCCCTTCGAGGATCTCGGTCGACGTGAGCGTCTCCTCTCGCTAAAGTGACATTGCATCCCAATCCCGCCGAGATCGATTCCCTCACCTCGCAGAAACTCGATCTGATCCTGATACAGATCGCGAGCGTACTCGTAGGCGCCGGCGAGGACGTTGAAGTCATCGCCGGACTTGGCGCGGAGCACTGTGACGCTATCCGCAGTCTCCGTCTCGGTCGTGCCGTCATCACTTTAGTCGGTTGTCGCATGTGCGTTGGTTTCACCAGTTCCCCAAATCGATCGTCCGGGCCACCGTCCGACAGTGAGACAATCGGCGCATCCGGCCCGCCCAGGGCGCTGAATGCTGCAGGTACTGCCAACTGCTTGATGGCTCCTACAGGCTGGTTCGTCAGCCTGGATCAACGTCTGAAAGTCCGAAATGGCGACCTTCCGACACAACGCTACGAACGATAGTCTACGAGACAGTATACTTAAGCCTCCACCACGATATCTCACGGTGAGTATCACACAGTCATGACCTTGACAAGCGACCAACGCGAGCGACTGAAGCGGTTACACAGCGCGCTAATCAACGATATCACCGACGA
Organism: Haladaptatus halobius; assembly: GCF_020618475.1. Lineage (GTDB taxonomy): Archaea > Halobacteriota > Halobacteria > Halobacteriales > Haladaptataceae > Haladaptatus > Haladaptatus halobius. The sequence continues at coordinate 59,262 of NZ_CP085337.1, forward strand.
AATGGGAATCGACGACAACATTATCCCGTGTAGGCGGATTAGATCTCTCTGGAGTCGTGAACCGGCCGTAGGGATGGCACATACCTCCCAGCGCGTGGAGATCGGATACGAGGAGGAGAGCGACTCGGACGATCCTCGCGATTCCGATTTCTTCCAGTACCTTGAAGCCACCGACGAGGGTGACTTCGTCGTGATGGCGGCTCCGAGGGACACGACGGCTGGGCTCTGGGGCGAGTTGCTCAGCACCATCGTCCAGGAGAATGGGGCGACGGGCGCGCTGATCGACGGTTCGACCCGTGACGCCCGCCTAATTGAGGAACATGCCTTTCCCGTCTGGTCGGCGGGGTTCAGTTCGATCGAATCGTTCGGTCGCGTGAGCTTCCGTGAGTGGGACGTCCCTGTCAAAGTTCGCGGCGTTACAATTAATCCGGGTGACGTAGTCTTCGCCGACTATGAGTCGATCAGCATTATCGATCCTGATGACGTGGATGAAGTGATCGAACGTGGTGAGGAGGAACTCGAGGTCGAGAACAACGTCCGCGCAGATATCCGCAACGGAGACAGCGTCTTTGAGGTCTGGGATCGCTACAAGACTCTCTGAACAAATCGCATGCGGTTCGAATCTCCTGATCTGTCAGCGAATGAGTGCTAATGCCGGATGTTACGAGAACTAACGCCTCACCTTAGGGGTGGAGAGAATGTCACACCGACTCGTTATCACTATCGACGGACTTGGCGTGCCGTGCCCTAATCCGCGGATTGCTGACTTGGTCGAGCGACTGCGCGAGCAGTATCAGTCCGGTCGAGAAGAGGACAATAAAGAGAATCGGACCGAGGATAAAGTGGAATCCATCGATCGTGTACAGCGACCCGGCGTCCTCCGCGTTGTTGAGTACGACGCCCCAATTCTGTGAACTGTACGGGAGGAATCCGAGGAAGTACAGGCCGACAGACGCGAAGATCACACCACGGGCGCGGTTTGCGAGGTTGATCAAGATGTATGGCCAGATGTTCGGCAGGATATCTTTTATGATAATGGGAACGGATCCAACGCCCATCGCGCGCGACGCCTCGACGTACTCCTGACTTCGTACCTTGAGCACCTCTGAACGAACCGAGCGACCGAGGCCACCCCATGCGGCAACCGAGAGGACAAGGCCGACGAGCGCCGGATTACGAGGTTCGATGATGGCCGCGATAACTACGATGAGTGGGAGGCCTGGTAGTGAGAGGACGATATCGCAGAGAGTCATCAGAACCCGATCAGTAGCGCCGCCTCGAAACCCTGCAATCGTCCCGATACCAACGCCGACGAATACCGTCGCGAACGCACCGGTCGTGATCATAATCAACACCGGCGTAGTCCCATGAACCATCACCGAGAGGATGTCTGCCCCGGTGTTCGTCGTCCCGATTGGATGTGCGAGGTTTCCGTCGAGCGGCGAGATCCAGAAGTCGAACGTTTTGGTCGGACTGTAAACGTATGCGGGACCGAAGATACCAACCACGAAGAACGCGAGCGTTATCGTGAGACCCACGAGACCGCGCCAGTCACTCAGTACGATCTTCAAAGGGGCATACAGCGACCGGTCGACCTTCCGGTAGATGACGTCTTTCCGATTAACTTCGATCGATTGCTCCTTTCCTAGAAATCTCTGTTGGGCTTTAGCCCCTCCGTCAGTTCGCCTATACTGGCCTGCAGTGCTATTTCCTAGCAGACGCTGGACATACCGCTTGAGCTGTGTTCGAAGCGGAACCCCAGTCGAGCTCCCGTATACCTCCTGGTTGCTCCCTTCGGCTTTTGCACGCGGATCAATACGGCTGTAGGTGATGTCCGCTACTAGCATCGACACGACTACTGTCACAGTGATCACCAAAAACCCACCAACCATCAGCGGATAATCGCGGTTGTTGACTCCTTCGAGCATATAGTAGCCCATTCCTCGGTATTTGAATATCTCCTCGAGGATGAGTGATCCACCAATCATGAATCCTATTGTTAAGAGAAGGCCAGTGTAAAGTGGTAACAGGGCGTTGCGCATCACATACCGGAGCGCAATCCTAGTCGGTGGGAGACCACGTAATTGTGCAACTCGAATGAAGTCGGCACCGAGAGTACTTATGGAATTTCCGCGCATACTCAGTGAGGCAGCAGCTCCTGTTACAATCAACGAGAGTATAGGCAATGCCGCATGATAGAGCGCGCCAATAATGAAATCGGCATTAAGACCGATTTCCGCCCCACCGGGATACCGTGCACCTGTTGGGAAGATTTTCAGTTGGTAGGCGAGCACGAAGGATAATAGGAGCGCAGCGACATAATAAGGAGTGGAGCTCTCAATGACAGCCACCAGCGTCATTGCCGTATCGAACCGCGACCCTTCATAGTAAGCCATGACGGCTCCGAGACAAATGCTGAGAGTGAAGGTGATCACCATGGCGATGGACATGTAAAAGATGGTCCATGGCACTGCTTCCGCGAGGATTTGATTCACCGGTTCTGACTGTGAAATTGAGTATCCAAGATCCCCCTGCAGGAGTTCTCCCATGTAGTTGAAATATTGAACGTACAGGGGATCATTCGGAGCGATATTCATACGTAACTCCGCGATTTGTCTCGCTGTTTCGGTCTGCCCGGGATACTGCGACATCAATTGGGCTACCATCGCCTGATACGGGTTCCCTGGCATGAACCGAACCAAGAAGAACGTGAGATGGAAAACAGCGACAATCGTCAGTACTGCTTGTCCCAGCCGCTTGATGAGCCAATTTACCATTGTTTAGCTACTTATGGGATAGTTCCATCCAACATAATAAAAGCTTGTGTTGTATGGCTGATGTAGTGATCATGACGAATTCACGTCTTATATTTGACGCTCACTTTTGCTGCAGGCCATGCTGGAGGAAGTAGTGGGCGATCCGATTTGAGGTCAGCCATGCATTGCTGTCAAGATCGAAGTTCCAGTCTCCAGCGTTCACCCAGTAGAACTCACTCCACGGGAAAATCTGTGCTCCAGGAAGGAGCTGGTTGTGCGCCCACGCGAGTTGCGTCGAGAGTTTCTTGGCCTCTTTACTCGACCCTGCCACCGAGAGTTCGTCCAGCGTCTTACGGAGATTAATCGTTATCGTGCTTCCCTCAGGATTCCCTACTTCAGGAACCTCCACTTCCTTCGAGAGGCTTCCCACTTTGTTCACGGCACCACGGATTGAACCGAAGTACGCTGCTTCCAAGTCAGGATAGGAATGGTACTTGCGCGCCTCCCCGTAGTTGAGATGCAGACTGATGTCGTATTTGAGAGGTTGTTCAACCTCTGCGTTCCATGTAGCCATCTCGTCGACGTAGTGGTCAACGGAGATGCCGAACTGAGAGAGGTTGTCCGAAACGATTTGGCTTGGAGTTGCAAACCAATCTCCGACCGGGAAATTCAACTTCCACTGTTTCCCGTTCGGATTGTGCCACTTACCGCCTTTCTTGGAAAAGCCAGCTTCCTTGAGGAGGCTCGTCGCCCGGCCGGTATCCCTCGGTACGTAGTTCGTCATCGAGGAGAGAACGTCTTTCTTGACGAAGTGTTTGATATAGCCAGCATCTATTCCGCCGGAGTACTTGTCAACAGGTGTCCCTGGCTTCGTCACTTGGACGACAGAGTTGAAATCGATGGCATGTGCCAGCGCCTGCCGGACACGGGGATCGGACTTGATAAACTCGTCTGTGGGTCCGAAGAGAAGGGCGAACGATTGGCCCGAGAAAGCTACGGGTGGAGAATCGTACTTCTTGGGCAGGTCTTTGAGCGTGGATGACTGGTGGTGATACGTAACCTCTCCCGCTCGTAACCCCGCCTCTTCCTCGTAGACGCCATGCCGTTGATAGAACCCGAAGTCTTTGGCGATAGGGTGCTCTTGGTTCGGGATTTGGTCGGCGTACTGCTCGTTCGCTTCGACGTAAACAAACGGCCCGGAGAAGGCGATCTCGTTCCAATGGGGATCGAACTGAACAAGTTCTTTCTGTACCGCCTTGACCTCATCTTTACTCGAGGCCTTATCGAATTTCTTGACGTATTTTCTGAAATGGGAGGCGGGGGTATTTATCAGCGTTTCCAGCCACTGGTTGTACCACAAATCCTTCTCGATATTCTTGTATTCAGACCGCGGCTTGAGTTCGAACTCGTACTTGCTGACTTCTTTGACGCCGTCTGGATTGAGGAATTGGGAAATCCCTTGATCCATGTATATTGCTAGCTTGATCGTGGTCACAATATCCTTTGCGGTGATGGGATTGCCGTTCGACCATGCGTAGTTTTTCTTCAGCACACCACGTGATACCCCATCCTTGTGTGACCACTCTTTGCCGACCCGAGGGATGAACTCTCCCTTTTTCGTGTTGTACACGGCGAAGTACTCGTAGCTCATCTCCTGCGCGTCACCAGGATTCCAACTCGTGTGATATGGATTGTATATCCACTCCCCTTGATAGGGATTGACTGCCCCCGACGGAACAACTTGACTGAGTTGCTCTTCGTAATTCTTTGCTAGATTTTTGTTCGCATCGCTACCGCCCCCATTATTCTGGGAGCCATTCCCTTTGACTTCTCCCGGATTGTCAGGGCTATCACCGGAACAGCCGGCGAGCGTTCCGAGGCCCGCAACGCAAGTCATTTCGAGCATCGATCGGCGTGATATACAGTCTCGCCAGCTTCTATCTGTCGACATCGCTTAGGATTGTATAACTAAACATTATAAAACTTCCGGTAAATGTACAAAAATAATAGACGTTATGACAATTCACCAAAATTTTGACTACAATAGCGAGATGCTATCCACATTGATATCGGCCTTGAAGGAGAATTTGACTGCTAAATCACCAAATAATGTGATGACGGAATAGATTCGCCCCACCGGAACGAATGTTAGACGAGTAATTCTACCACCGAATTCTAGGATCACAACGAGATCGATGGCTTATGGGAAATAGAGACTCACTTACTATATGTTAATACTTCCTAAGATTTGTTTTGAGACGTAGATCACTGTAGAGGCAATTTCGAAAGTGCTCGCCGACGGTTGACAGGGAACTATTCACGCCGAGAAGTTCTTACTTGCGCGAACAACCGAGGCTGAAGTACTTACCGAGCAAGTGAATTACAGAGTGTCTTTTGGTCGATTGCTTTTTGAGAGAAGAGCGTCGAGGTGTGGGCGGGAGTTCATTTGTTGATCTGTTCGACCCTGAGGCACTATCCGAATGGGACAGACGGTATGAACCCTTAAGCTTATTCCGTGTCGATTTCAATGTGAATCATGGCACGTCGACCGCGAAGTCACAGCGAGCAACTCTGGCTGGTCATCCTCGCCGTCAACAGTGGATTGCTACTGTTGCTCGGGTGGGCGTTCCTCTACCTCGAACCAAACACTCCTTCCTACGTTATTGGCCAAGTCAGCGCCGTCGTCCTCGGTGTGACGATCGTGGGCGTCGCCGTAGCACTCTACTCTGAGTGGACTCCGTTTTAGCTTGAGAGACGCGTTATCTGTTCGTACGCTATCGAACACCAAGCTGCTCGCTCTCCGTGTCAGCTATTATATGTAGAGCTACGTACTAATTCACGTCTCGGTGACTGAGTCCTCAGTCGGAGGCCCGTCTTCGTAATTGGCTTTGTCTTTTAGCTGTTCGCTCTCCCAATACTCGTGATCCTGAACCTGGCGGAAGCACGCTGACTGGTGGAACCCACCCTTCCCGCTGTCGTACATATGTGGATGTTCACGGCGACAGACTTCTCTAGCCTCTGAACAGCGCGTATGGAATCGGCAGCCCGACGGTGGTTTCGTCGCGTCCGGAATGTCAATGTTCCTCACTGGCGGATCCTCGCGCATCGCCTCCTCAGCCTGGTCGGGATTGAGTACTGGCGTCGCCCACTGTAGTACTTGGGTATAGGGGTGTTGAGGGTTATTGATGATCTCGTCCGCCGTCCCAATCTCGACAATCTCCCCGAGGTACATGACTGCGATCTTCCCCCCGGACTTTCCAGCAAGGTAGCGCGCATTGGCTAGATCATGGCTGATGAACACGAACGAGGTATTGAAGATGTCCTGCATCTCGAGGAACAAATCCATCACTCCGATTCGAAGTGAGACGTCAAGGGCACTAACTGCTTCGTCGGCAAGAATCACGTCGGGCTCTACGAGTAGTGCCCTGATGAGCGCTACGCGTTGTTTCTCACCGCCTGAGAGCTGGTGAACATATCGTTCCGCATAGTCCTCGGGCGGACTGATCCCTGTCCGCTGGAGCATATCTAGAATGCGCGCTCGGCGCTCCTCGTAGTTGAGTTCAGGATGCCACCGTTTAAGCGGGACTGCGAGGTTGTCGAGGACGGGCCTATATGGGTTCAAGGCTGCCCCAGGATCTTGATGGATAATCTGGAGCGCACGACGAACCTCCTCGAAAGTCATATCCGTGTCCGCGTTTCCGTCTCGAACCTCCCAAATATCGTGGCCGTGGTACTTGATCGATCCGTCTGTTGGACGCTGGAGACCGACAGCTGCTTTCCCGAGTGTCGTTTTTCCGCACCCAGACTCGCCAACAAGTGCGATGACGTCATTCTCACCGATGTCGATGTTAACTCCGTCAACGGCTCTAACCGTCGGATCCCCCTCAATACCGAGCCGGCTTTTGACCCACTCAGGCACCATCGTGTCAAGCATTGAGGTGTTATCGAAGTGAATCTCGAGGTCACTAATCTCAATCAGTGATTTGTCATTGAAGCTCATCGCTGCTCCTCCTCCGCGAACGAGAGCGGAATCTCCTCCGCGGCGTCCTCCCAGTAGTGGCACGTCACCGTGTGGTCGGTGTTCACGTCATAGAAGGCGGGATCCTCCTCGATACAGAGATCGTCCGAAAGCGGACATCGCGGGTGATACGAACAGCCTGTAGGATGGTTCGTAGGGTTAGGGCTCTCGCCCTCGATCTGCTTCATCTCGCCGAGCGGTGTCGCGAGATTCGGGACGGATTTCAATAGTGCCCGCGTGTATGGGTGAGCGGCGTTGCCGAGTATCTCGTTCGCCTCCCCGACCTCGACGAACTCGAAGGCGTACATCACGCCTAACCGGTCTGCGAACCCAGAGACGATAGGGAGATCGTGGCTGATAAACACCAGTGTGAGGTCGTACTTGTCCTTCACGTCGTACAGCAAGTTAAGGATCGACCGCTGCATAAGGAGGTCAAGAGCCGCCGTCGGCTCATCCATTATCAGAACTTCTGGTTCGAGGATGAGCGAGAGCGCGATGAGCGCGCGTTGTTTCTGTCCACCGCTGACCTCGTGGGGGAACGACCCGAGCATTCGCTCTGGTTCGAGATGGAGGTCGGTGAGCAGTTGATGGGCGCGTTCGATCCCTTCCGTCTTGTCCCGTCCGTGTGCCTCTAACGTCTCCTCGAAGTGTTCCCCGATGGTCATGGTCGGGTTGAACGCGCTCATGGCGCCCTGGAACACCATTGAGATCTCCTCCCACCGGAGTTCGCGCAGTTCCCACGGCTTCAAACCGAGAACGTCGATCGGTTCGCCTTCCGGCGGGTAATAGACAATCTCGCCGCTTAGAATCCCGGGTTCAACGACTGCGTCAAGCAGTGAGTCCACAAACATGGACTTACCGCTGCCACTCTCCCCGACGACTCCCAGCGTTTCGCCGCGCTGGATGTCGATGTTGATATCCTTAAGAACATGTGAAACGCCCGATCCCATCTTAAATTGAACGTTCACGTTACGGACCGTGATGATTGGATCGTCTACGCCTCTTTCAACGGTGGTTGGTGCGCCCATCACTTCATTTGACATCGTATAGCCTCCGTAGTGGGTTGGCCGGTATCGTGATCGAATGGACTACCGTATACATGGAATGGCAAACCGCTGATGAGCCTCATTCGTACTACAATTTGAACTATCCGTAATAAACGTTTTTGTTTCTGTGATCTGCGAATGCCGCCTAAATCACTTAAATTCATCATATTTAGATCGAATGTAACAGAATAACCGTATGATTAATATCCCTGCGCTCGTATCAGTACGATCATGATCGACGTGTACATGGAGTACTTCGAACACCCATACCTGTTCTCGCTTTTCCCAATAACACTCTTCCTGTTCGCAATAGGATTCGCCGCTCAGACTGCCGGACTGGTCAAAGCCGCGGGATTCCTCGGTCTATACGCGATGGTGACGATCATCCTCTTTGTGCTTGGGTACACTGGGTTCTACTCGCTCAGGTACGGGGGGCGAGCGCTCCGGTGGTGGCGAAAGCAACAGTCAGCAGAGTACTGACTGGTCCAACTGTCGCCACAACGACCTGAATCGTCTCAAGAGGTTCAACCGAAAATGGCGGACCAGCATGAGATAATCGCTTCATCATAGTTATTCCGCTAAATTGCTTGAATTCTTGAGATGCCCGGCTATTCCCTCCCCAATAGCCTCCATTCCGGCATCGCCTGGATGGAGAAGATCCGCCGTTAATCCGGAGATATCCATCAAATTCGACCCCTCAACCAGAGTGAGATTAGAGTGCTGCGATTTGGAAACGATAGAACGCAACTCCGCTCGGAAGTCACTAGCTCGTTCGGCATCACTCCCGTTGATGATATCTGCGAAATAAGGAAACAGAGTTACACATGCAACTGGTTTGTCGGGATGCGCCTCAGCGATTGTTTCAATAAATGCTCTGGCTCGTTCACGGAACTGCGTCACCGTAAACCCCCGATTCGCCATATTAACGGAGAGGGCAAGTGTCGCCACGTCCCAATCGTCACGGCTTGCAATATAATCCGCCATTGATGGTTCACAGTAGGCGGATCCAGAGCAACCGAAATTCAAGGCGTCATAACCGAGCTTTCGAGCGACGTGTGTAACGTAATTTAGGTGTGGTGCCGATGCTACAGCGCCTTCAGTTATTGATGTTCCGTATGCTAAGTATCGATAAGGGGGTAATTCGCCCAGGGTAGGGGGGCGACAGTTGCCGCTGACATCGTGAAGAGCAACCGCTGGGATACGTTCAAGCAGAATTCGGCAGACGTGTGGATCAAATCTTCCAGCTCCTTCAGTAGTTCTGAGTTCTTTGAGCCGGTCTGGGATAGTGAACGAAATCGTCTTGGGCGTTGGGCCGATTTCGTCGGGTTCCCATGGCTGAAACGAGCCCCAGAAAGTACGAACCAGCGTTCGTTCAGCGGCAGAGAGGGTGATATTGATGGTATTTCCTTCATGGATGGGGACAAACCGGATCTCACTCCCTGTTGGATGTCTCATGCGTTCGCGAGCGTTAACATTCAGTCCTGCTCCCACCGAGCGTGGAACCCGACACAATCGATCACCACCTGTGGTCCAATCGGTTTGTGTTATTTCCGCGACGTTATGCAGTGAGACAGAGGAATATTTCTCAAATCTCATTTGGACGGTTATCCGTTAATTTGTAATTATATGAATCTGCTGCTCGTCTTTACATCCTACGAATGAATCCAAAGAGGAATTGTCTGATTCGGTAGTCCGTTTTCTAAACCAGACTGGCGGTGCACAGGCCTACTACAGAAAGCCAGCGTTGACGATTAAATGGAGTATTCGTCTGGTCTAATCGTAGGGGGGCGCGTTGAGCCAATTTCGTTACCCTTGATTCCACTCGAAATGCCGTCAGAGACGAGCGTCCATTTGCCTTTTATGAGTGGCAATATTGGCGACTTCGCCAAAATCAACGAGAAGTCAACAACGAACGGATAATTGACAGTGAACAATTACATTCCGCCGTTAAATACTTTTGTATAAACCAAATCATCGTATTGAGTGGTATGAAATTTAAAATTATCAGAAGCTGTGAAATTATGCGGTTTCTGAAGATAGATTTGATACGTGTTTTATTTCCACCGCAGTTTGGAGTAATCCAGCTAATCAGTTGAATGTTCGAGGCGGTTGGCGGCATAGGTCGAAACGGTCTAGTCTTCCTCGGTTACGTAACGTTCAAGTTCCAGTTTGAGATCGTCGCCGACGTAAATAGTCAGTTGGTCATCACGAATCATGCACCATAAACATATAGAAAGTGCTTTATATCTTTCTCGAAATTCATTCACACTTATATCAACTAATTCCATATATAGAATTAGCTCCGATTTGTCCAAAATTTCTATCTGCACGATAATCAGTTTGCAAGGGCAAGAATCTCTCGCCTGCGGTTACACTCACGCGGGAACAGAAAAAGTACGCACACTTTGTTGGTTCGTCGTGTGTTGTGCGAGATGAACAGGTACAACGTATCGAACAGATCCTAAAGCGTGATCATCAGGTCTATCATGTCGACGCGCATCGACACGTCCAGCGCGCTCTGCATCGAATTTGCGCGTCGACATGATGGTTTTCTCCACGTCGGTTCCCTCCTTTCGGACGCATTCGAACGGGAGCGTCGACTTCGAACGCAGTCGTCGCGGACGACCGAGAATCGGTATCGTTCACGTCGCCGATCGCATCAATGAGCGTTCTGTTCTCCAGAACATTTATCAATACCGCCTGCAAGGAATATACTAGCATGAACGCAAAACACCCGGTACAAACCACCGAGAAGACGCTCACACTGGTTGAGGAGTTGAAGACGCATGGCCCCTGCGGGGTGACGGAACTCGCTGACAGGCTCGGTATGGGCAAGAGCATGGTTCACAATCACTTGACGACGCTCCGGGAACACGGATATGTGCTGAAAGTCGGCGACGAGTACCAACTCGGCCTGAAGTTCCTCGACATCGGCGGACACATTCGGAAGTCCATGGAACTCTACGAGGTGGCGGAACCGGAGGTGAAGTCGCTCGCCGACGAAACCGGGGAGCTGGCGAACCTGCTCGTAGAAGAACAGGGCAGGGGGATCTACCTGATGCGAGCCAAGGGGGCAAAGGCCGTCGACCTCGACACGTACGCTGGCCTCCGAACGTACCTGCACACCACAGCGCTCGGGAAGGCCATCCTCGCGCATCTCCCCGAGGAGCGGGTCGACGATATCATCGACCGACACGGACTCAAACGCAAGACTTCCCAGAGCATCGGAACGCGGGAGGAATTATTCGACACGCTAGCGGATGTTCGTGAGCGCGGGTACGCCATCGACGACGGGGAGCGTCTCGAAGGGCTTCGCTGCATCGCGGCACCGGTGAAAGCGTCCTCGAACGACATTCTGGGTGCCATCAGCGTCTCGGCCCCAGCGAGCCGGGTCAGCGACGAAGACCTCCATGGGGGACTACCGAAACGGGTGCTCAACGCGGCGAACGTCATCGAACTCAATATCAACTACTGAGCCGCTAGGCGTTCTCTATCTAGGAACGAGACGCGGTACCGACACCGTCCGACCGAGATGCGCACCTTTTACCGGCGCCTTCTCTTGCCGCTTTACAGACATACGGCTGTAATGGTTTCGCTCGCTATCGCTACTCCCCCTTTCCTCGTTCTGAGATACGGAACCAGCGCGGTGGGCGGCTGTGCGACGATTCGTCGTTCGACGACTGTCTCCACACGTCCGCAGTTCGGATGGGTTGTCCGTAGCGGATCGCATTTCACTCGGTATCGACGGTGGGTGAGGTCACCCCCAGTGGCACTACGCGCCTCCGCTGCTCGGCCATGGTACCGTCTCCTGGTCTCGGTCGAGGATGACGGTCACCGCATCAGGTGCCGTGATCGGTCGCGGATCGATACTAGTACCAGTACCGATACCCGAGAAACCGCTATTGGTCGCCGCAACCCCACCCGTACGCCTGCCATCCGCCGTCCGCGTACAGAACTTCGCCGGTGACGAAGTTGTTCCGCCCAACAAGAAAGAGCGCGCACTCGGCCATCTCCTCGACCGTCCCGAACCGGTTCAAGGGGGTTCGGTCGCGGATATCGTCGTCGGTGTAACTTGCCGCGCTCTGCGTCTGATCCGTGATTTCGGTCCAGATGAACCCCGGCGCGAGCGCGTTGACGTAGATATCGTGTTCCGCCCACTCGACCGCGAGCGTCCGTGTGAGGTTGTTCACCCCGGCCTTCGACGCGCAGTACGGCGAGCGCATCTGGAGGCCGCGACCGCCCATCAGCGAGGACATGTTGAGAATAGCGCCGCCGTCTTCCTGTTCTATCATCCGCCGACCCGCCACCTGACACCCGATGAACGTGCCGTTCAGGTCGACGTCGACGATGTTCCGCCACTCCTCGATATCAAACTCCTCGGCCCGGTCGAGCGTCGTGACGCCGGCGTTGTTCACCATGACGTCGAGTCCGCCGAACGTCTCGACCGTCGTCTGGACGAGCGCCTCCATCGAGTTTGGATTCGTCACGTCGGCTTCGACGCCGATGGCGGTGCCCCCCGTGGACTCGATGGCCGTCGCGACATCCTCGGCGCGCTCCTGCGACCGCGAGTTGACAACGACGTTCGCCCCCTCCTCTGCGAACCGCTCGGCGATTCCGTTCCCGATTCCTTGGCTAGAGCCCGTGATGATCGCGGTCTGGCCACTGAGTTTCTCTGCCATGCGTGTAGAATACCACCGACGACCTCTACTTCATTCTGTCGGTGTCGGGGGTGGGGCTTCGGCTCGCTCAGAGACCGTATAGCTCCTTCGGCCGGTCGTAGGCGACGTGCTCGACGAGTCGTCGAGCGTTCTCGAACGGAATCTGCCCCCGTTCGACCATCTCGCCGACGACGGTGGCGAGCGTCCGCCGGAACATCTCGAAGCGCGACCCGTAGGAGACGATCTTCCGCGAGTCGCTGACCATCCCGGCGGAGTTCGCGAGCAGATCCACGGCCGCGACGCGTTCGAGCTGGTTCGCCATCCCGAAAGGGCTGTCGTTGAACCACCAGGCGGGACCGATGCTCACGTTGGGGTACGCGCGGGTCACGACCGTCGCGCTCGGATAGTGCGTCGGGTCGAGCACGTAGAGCACGATATCCATCTCGCCGTCGAAGGCGTCGAGGAAGTGGTCGAGTCCGCCGACGAGGTCGAGGTTCTGCGTCGAAACGTCGCCGCCGGCGTTGGGCCCGAGTTCCTCCGACACCGACTCCCGATAGTCGCGGACGGCTCCGATGTGCAGTTGGGTCACCCACCCTGCCTCGTTGTTCAGCTCGCCAATGAAATCGAGCAGGAACGCCTTGAAGTCCCGCACCTCCGCCGTAGACGGGTTCCTCCCCCGACGCGCCTTCTCGTACACAGCCTCCGCCCGCTCGCGGCTCACCGATTTCGAGGCGGGTTCGGTTCCCATGCCGATGTCGCAGGCGACGCAGCCGTGACCGACGAAGTAGTCGTGCGTCTCTTCGAGTGCGTCGAGGAATCCGGCGAAATCGTCGACGGGGTTCTCGGTCACGTCGTCCAGTTCCGAGACGAACGTCGACCATTCGTCGCGTTCGATCTTCATCGCGCGATCCGGTCGCCACGTGGGTCTGATTTCGACGCCCTCGACTTCGTCTTCTGCGCGTTCGTGGTACGTCAGTCGGGAGGTCGGGTCGTCGCTACTGCACAGCACCTCGACGTTCATATCTCGGAGCACCTGCTGCGGGCGCATCCGCGGCTCGGCGAGTTGCCTCGCCGTCTCCTCCCAGATTTCGTCGGCCGTGTCGGCGCTGATGGGCGTCTCGATGCCGAAGCGACGCTTCAGATCGAGGTGAACCCACTCGTAGGTGGGGTTGCCCGCGAAATCCGGGAACACCGCGGCGAGCGCGTCCCACTTCTCCCTGTTTTCGGCGTCGCCGGTTATCTTCTCTTCGGGAACACCCCGCTTGCGCATGAGTTGCCAGACGTAGTGATCCGTTGCGCCCTCGACCTCCCAGATGTCGTTCCACCGGTCGTTCCCAACGACCTCGGCGAGGTCGATGTGGTTGTGTGGGTCGACGACCGGGAGGTCGGCGATAGTCCGATAGAGTCGGTGCGCCGTCTCGGTGTCCAGCAGGTATCGCTCGTCGATGAATCCCATGGGCGTCTATGCTCGGACGCCGCCAATAAAACTTCGGTACGGGGCACATCGGCGGTCGAATCACAGCGTCGTCGGTGCGTTCCGTCGTTCTGCGCGGATCACCGCGCCGCGTCAATTTGCTCCAACAGCCCTCTCATGTAGCCGACTGCGTACAGCCGTCCCATGTCGGTGTAGCCGGCCATCGCCTCTTTTCGGTCTTCCTCGCCGACCATCTTCGGAACGTGGTCGGGGCGAATTGGCCCGTCGAATCCGACGTCCCGGTAGGCCTCCATCGCGGCGAGCATGTCCGTCTGCCCCTCCTCGTGCCACGTCTCGACGAAGGAGTCCGCCGTCCCTTCCACGTCGCGGAAGTGGACGAAGTGGATGCGATCACCGAACCGCCGAATCGTCTTTGGCACGTCGGCACCCATGGCGGAGAAGTTCCCCTGACAGAAGGTCAGCCCGTGGTTCGGGCTGTCGTGGAGATCGAGGATGCGCTCGACGTTCTCCACGGAGGTGACGAGTCGCGGAACGCCGCGAACCGGCGATATCGGCGGGTCGTCGGGATGGAGTGCCAACTTGACCCCCGCCTCCTCCGCGACCGGGACGACCTCGTCCAGGAAGTACGCCAGATTCTCCCAGAGTTCCTCCTCGGTGACGCCGGCCCTCGGATTCTCGGGTGCGCGCTCGGACTGTTCGTGGTTGTAGGCCGTCGTGAGCGACTCTCCTCGGAGCGGGACGGAGTCGGACGTTCGAAGGACACCCACCGGGTTCTCCGTCCAGACCCAGCAGTAGACGTCGACGCCGACTCGACCCATGTTTCGGAGCAATCGCTTGACGGTCGCTATCTCCTCGTCGCGGCCCTCCTCGCCGAGCACCGTTCGCTCCATCGGCGGGCGATCCTCTACCACGTCGAGCGAGAGTCCGTGGTCTTCGAAGCGGTTTCGAGTCCTGCGAAGCGAATCGTACGTCCACCACTCCTCCTCGCCCCAGAACCGAACGACCGCGCTTGAGAGACCGAGCTGTCGAGCTATCTGCCACCGCCGATCCGGGTGCGGCGGTAGCATCACCGTCAAATCCATGCTGCACAGTTCGCAAAGGCGCGTAATATAGGTTGTGTCGACGCACGGTGGTCGTGGAACGCGACCGCCGTCGGGAGCCGCTGTGGAATCGGTCGGACGAACTGGGGCCGACAGCGCCGATTATTTTATACCCCTCCGGTCACACAGCTCCGATACGATGAGTTCTAGGCCGCGTTATGAGGCGAGACTCGAAGACGATGTTCTTCACGTCGAACACGACGACGGATGGCTGAAGATCGCGCCGATAGACGACATCGTAGAGTTGATCGGCGGGGAAACCTACACGCTGGAGTACGGCGACCGAGCGGCGGCGGTGTCCTGGCTCGATACGGACGAGCACGACGCCATCTCCTTCGACGTTCGCGAAACCGTCTTGGAGTTCGCGTACTCGGCGGCGTTCGTCGAGAACCTGAAGAACTGTCCGGTCGACGAATCCGGCGAATCCGGATATCCTAAGCGAGCGGAGCTTTTCGCAGACCTCGTGACGACGATCTGGGACGCGAAGGGGAATCTCGATGCTTGAACGCGATCGACGGTAGCAAAGCGTCGGCTTCTCGTGCGCTCTCCCCTGTCCACCGCCTTCGGAAATTGATATCTATGATAAAATATAGACAATACGAAGGATGAAGTGATAGAATACACATAGTTGCGACGAAGAACCATCTATAAATGAATCAACGCCTGCGGAGACCGCGCTCCCCGTAGAGGCTTCGGTTCCTCCGGCGCGTCGCGGAACCTGGAAACTCCGCTCGAGGCGTGAGTACGAGGAATGGGTCGAAACGCGGAAGTCGCTGAGAGGAATCGATAGTTTCCGAACATTACCTCCGAACCTCACGATTATCGTCGTAACGAACACCGCTCCGGAAGCGAATCGGAAGATCCAAAACTATCCGAACGTGCACGTGGCGACGAACAATCCTCCCGAGCCCCGGCACGTTCACCATCGCTTCGTCGACGACGAACTCTTATAGAAGTAGTTGACGCTCCACGATAACATATATTCGGAGTGGTATTCCGAATGAATTTTCGCTTTCATATCAGCGCTACTGTCGGAAGTTGAGAGTGAACGGTTTCCGTTCGGGGAAACAGGCACTGAGCGTTCTCGAACGCTATCCCCTGCTCGTCGCGGTACGACCGAACGGTGACTCCACGGAAGAACTCCGTTCGCCTCGAATTCGTTGGCGTCGCCGTCTACCTGCTCTGTCCCCTCCCCCGTTCTTCCGCGTCGTCCTCGAGCGAGTCGACGCGGGAGTTAATCCGCTGGTCGGGGGCTCGCGCGCGGAGAAACGCCTGGAAGCGATGGTAGGTCGAGGTCAACTCGTCGGAGGAACTGCGCGTTAATCGCAACGATGACCGTACTTAGCGACATTAGGAGCGCGCCGACCGCGGGCGACAGAAGGATGCCGACCGGCGCGAGCACGCCCGCCGCCAGCGGGATGGCGACCACGTTGTAGCCCGCTGCCCAGACCAGATTCTGTTGCATCTTCCGATAGCTAGCACGACTCAGTTTGATGAGCCGAACCACGTCGAGCGGGTTGTTCTGTACGAGGATGATATCCGCCGACTGCACCGCGACGTCCGTCCCGCTCCCGATGGCAATACCGATGTCCGCCCGGGTGAGCGCGGGAGCGTCGTTGACCCCGTCGCCGACCATCGCCACGAGTTTCCCCTGTGCTTGCAGTTCGGCGACCTTTCCGTCCTTATCTCCGGGCAGCACTTCGGCGAAGACGGTGTCGATGCCGAGTTCGCCGGCGACGGCGGTCGCGACGTCTTCGCTATCACCGGTCAGCATCGCCACCTCGATGCCCAGTTCGTGGAGCGCGTCGACGACCCGATAGCTCGACTCCCGAACGACGTCGGCGAGAGCGAAGGCGGCGATCACCTCGTCATCTCGCACGAGGTACACGACGGTCTGTGCGTTCTCCCCGGCGCGTTCCGCGAAGTCCGCGAGTCGGGGCGGGACGTCGCGCTCGAACTGCGAGAGGAGGTTCGGCCCGCCGACGTACACCGTCTCGCCGTTCACGGTCGCTCGGACGCCGCGACCCTTGAGTGCCTCGAACGTCGCCGCGGTCGGGGTCGTGACGCCGCGTTCGTCGGCGGCGTCGCGGACGGCCTCCGCGATCATGTGTTCCGAGTCGCCCTCGACGGCGGCGGCGAGCGCGACCGCATCCTCCTCGGCGACGCCGTCGACAGTGCCGATGTCCACGACGCCCTGTTCCCCCTCCGTGAGCGTCCCTGTCTTGTCGAACATCACCGTATCGATGTTGAGAGCCTGCTCCATGGCGATTCGGTCTCGCACGAGCATCCCGTTGCGCGCGGCGAGCGACGTGTTGATGGCGACGACGAGGGGGATAGCGAGTCCGAGCGCGTGCGGACACGAAATGACGAGCACGGTTACGGCGCGTTCGATGACGGCCGCGTCGAACGACGTTGCGACCGTCCACGCGATGGCGGTGACCGCCGCCGCCGTCACCGCGACGTAGAACAGCCAGCCCGCCGCACGGTCGGCCAACATCTGGGTTCGGGAGCGACTCCCTTGGGCCTCTTCGACGAGGCGCATGATTCCGGCGAGCGCCGTCTCGTCGCCCGTGGCGGTGATGCGGACGCGGAGGCTCCCGTCGCCGTTGATGGTGCCCCCGATGACTTCGTCCCCCGGCTCCTTCGAGACGGCTCGGGACTCGCCCGTGATCATCGCCTCGTTCACGTCGGAGTCGCCCTCCTCGACCACGCCGTCGGCGGGCACGTTCGCTCCGGGGCGTACGAGGACGAGATCGCCCTCGTGGAGGTCGCTCACCGGAACTTCTTCGGTCTCGCCGTCGGGCGTGAGGCGCTCGGCGGTGTCGGGAATCAGCTGCGCGAGTTCGTCGAGCGCGCCGGACGCGCGCCGGACGCTCCGCATCTCGATCCAGTGACCGAGGAGCATGATGTCAATGAGCGTCACGAGTTCCCAGAAGAACGCCGCTGTCGTCGGGACGACGACGCTCGCCAAGCTGTAGACGAACGCGACGCTGATCGCCATCGAGATGAGCGTCAACATCCCCGGTGCGCGCTCCCGGAGTTCCGGAACCGCCATCCGGAGGAACGGCACGCCACCGTATCCGAAGACAACCACCGCGAACACCGGATTAATCCACTCGCTGCCGGGGAACGACGGCACCGAGAATCCGAGCCAGTCTTGGAGCGTCTCGCTGTAGAGAAGAACCGGAATCGAGAGGAGCGTCGAGACGAAAAACCGCCGTCGGAACAGCTGTTCATGGCCGGCGTGCATCCCGCCGTGGTTGTCATGGTCGCCGTGGCCGTGGTCGCCTCCCCCGTGGCCTGCGTCGTGTTCGTACTGGTCTTCGACCTCGTGCTCGGCTTCGTCAGCGTCTTCGGCCTCCTCTTCGAGCATCGACCGTTCTACCTGCGATTCTTCTCGTTCGCCGTCGGACATGTCCTCACTCACCTCGTTTACGTGGTGTCCGTCGCGGCTAGCGCGACGGTCGGAGGATTCCTCCTCACCGCTCGAATTTCCGTGCTCATCCATGTGTCATCCTTGTGTATGACTATACGGTCTCACGGACAAAGGATGTGTGGGTAGTTCACCGCTTTCCAGCCCGCTTACAGTAATAGATCGGGGAGCACGCTCCGCCCTAACCGTGACGCGGGTTCGACCATCCGTATCTACGAATCGTCACCACGACGGAGGTTCTCCATCGGCGGTGCGAGGGTGAGTTCCCACGCAGTGGACGTCCACGATACGTACCGCCACCACGCACGGACACTCGCTACCTCGCCACTGGAACGCGTCAACGTATCGGGAAAAATCACAAACAACACGATATCGTCGGTGAAATCACGATGGGTGAGCACACCGAAACGGTCGAGGGATACGTCATGAGCGGAGGCTGCATTCGGAAGAACGCACGCGACGAACTCCTCGAAAACGCCCGGAAACACACCCGAGACTGCGCACTGATGGGACACTGCCTCGAGAGCGGGTACGGTATCGTCACGGAGGACGACCGACTCGTGATGCTCGACCCGGAAGCGACGCGGCAAGTCGTCGACTCCGTCGAGGCAACCGATATTGAGGAGGGCATCCGATTGCACGTAACCCGCGAAGCGGAAGACGGCCGGATGGAGACGACCGACGTCGAAGACATCAGCTAACTCCCCGTTCCGGATCCACCTGCGGTAGTACGACCGCGTCGGCGAGACGACGGCCGAACGATTCCTCGATTACGTACACGAAAATTTAGCCAATACGTGAATTTTTATCACGCTCTGGGTTGACGGTACACCCGCTTATGGCAACGGAGAAGCGCAAACGAGCGTTCGTGCGATCCTTTTTCACGTCACCGACCGCCGTCGAAGAGGATGACACCGCGAAGATGCTACGCAAGGCCTCGCAGCTTCGAGGGATGCAGGCTCCCGACGTCTGGGTGCCTGATAACGAAGACGCGACGGCACCCAGTATGCGTGACGAGGGTGTCGAGAACATCCTGGACGTGATTTCGGAGCATGGTGAAGCGTTCCCCGGCGAAATCCACCCCCGCGTTGTCTGGCACAGGGACGACCCTGAGACCAGGCGACGCGGGTTCGAACACATGATGCGTCTCGCCGACCCCGACGAGGGGGCGATCCAACACATCGACGGATTCGTGGTCCCCGAAGTCGGCGCTATCGACGACTGGAAGAAGGCCGACGAGTTCATCACCATCGTCGAGTCCAAACACGGTCTCGAGGAGGGGTCGTTATCTATGTCGCCCATCATCGAGAGCGGAGAGGCCGAACTCGCGATGTCCCGCATCGACGAGGAGATCGGGAAACGGTCGAACAATCTGGAACGGCTCTTCCTCCTCGTCGACGGCGAAGTTGACTACACCAAGGACATGCGCGCCATGACCCCGACGGGTGATCTCCCCCCGTGGCCGGAGCTGCGACACAACACATCTCGCGCGGCGAGCGCGAACGGGTTGATCGCCGTCGACGGCCCTTACGACGACATCAGGGACGTGGAGGGCTATCACGAGCGGATGACCGACAACCGGGCGAAAGGGATGCTCGGCATTTGGTCGCTGACGCCCGGTCAGGTAGTGGAGGCGAACACAGCTCCCCTACCGCCCGAGGTGGGAACCTACTTATTGGATGTCGACGGGAAGACCGTCGAACTCGAGCGGACTGACGACGACGCTCACGCGTACGACGGGGACGACGTTGAACTCGAAGCGCTCGGGGACGGGCGATACCGACTGAAGACGGGCGGCGAGAAGCGCGAACTCGACGAAGACGAACTTCGCAAGGAGCTACGCGATCGGACGCAGTACGTCATGGCCATGGACGACTACGTCGACTCGATGGAGGAGTTCGAGGAGGCCAAGGCCGCGGGGAAGGGTGCCATCTCGATGACGCGGACGGCGAAGTTGGTTTTCGACGACACCGAGGTCGAAGTGACACGGGATCGAATGTGGGACGAGGCCACCTATCAGGCGGCACAGACCCCGATAACGCTGTTCCAAGAGGTGTACGAGGCTCGTCCCGACCAGCGAGACGACCTCAGGGACACGTACGGCGAGGAGGTCGTGGATCGCGCCATGGAGGTCGGATAACGGTCGCGGACGGCGGTACCGACGCCGTCTCATGCGGCACATTCTCGTCTTAGCTGCTCGCATAGCCGTCTCCGAGTGCTACCTGATTCACCGTCATTTAGAAAAAGGAGTTACTCGCCCGCCGATCAGTACGACCTGACGAGATCCATGTAGTAGCCCCAGTCCCAGTTGGAGCCGGGGTCGGTGTGAGTGCTCTCGGGAACTTGAGAGTGGGCGATGACGCCCCCGTTCGCCGGGTTCGCCGCGTCGTACGGAACGCTCGACGGGTGCTGCTTCGGCACGCCATACTGGTCGCAGAGCCAGCTAGTGAGCTTGGCCGACGCCCGATACTGTGCGTCTTCGTAGGTTCCGCTGACGTAGCCGCCGTGTTCGATGCCGACGGAGTAGGTGTTGTAATTCGACCCGCCCGCGTGCCACGCGATGTTGATGTCGCTGACGCTCTGGTACTTGTAGCCGTCTTGGGCGACGGTGTAGTGGGCGCTAACGTCGGCGTCGGGGTCTTGGAACCAGTTGACCGCGCTGCTGGCCGAGCCCTGCACGGTGTGGATGACGACCCAGTCGATGTAGCCCGCGCCGCGATCCGCGGCCGTGTAATTACTTGAGTGGGCAGGTTCCCAGTCAACCGACGGCTTCGCTGCCGCGGTGCCACTCGTCAGTGCAGCCCCGCCGAGACCGGTTACGCCGACCGCACCGATACGCTTCAGGACGTCGCGTCGCGTCGAATCGCCGCTATTGTTCTCTTGCATCGCAGCTACACTATTAACCGGAATACACTTTAATTCAATACCTAGTATGATTGGCGTATATATCTCGGCAGATTTTCCGAGAAGTCGCCGATCGAGTTGTTCGGAGGGCTTCGGCACAGTATGCCCCTGTCGTGTGGTCTCCTATCTAACGGAACAGTCGGCGACGACAGGATACTGATTTTTCGAAGGTAGACACCCTATACGGAGGAAATAGCAAGCTATGCCTTCAGAAGATGCATCGGCGAGCGCGACGTGTTGATACCGACGAGCCGCTTATATTTTTATCACAAAGAATTTATACATGGATTTTAACCGTTAAGGCAATGTCGCTTACGATCGCTATCGTCCACTACTGCGAGGGGGCTGGGCACGCGACACGGATGTTGGCGATTGCCGACGCTCTCGAAGCCGCTGGGGTTACGGTTCACATCGCCGGCGGTGGGGCTGGGGCTCATTTTGTCGATCTCAATGGGTACGACGCCTACGAACCGACAACCGTCGATTTTATCGGTGATTACCAAGACAGAACGACGAGCGCTCTCGTCTCGGGGAGCGTCGTCGACAGCACTCGACGGATTTCCGAGCTAGTTGACTGGCTTCGAGATATCGATCCGGATGCGGTGGTGACGGACGATATGTTTGCTGCGATGGCCGCTGTTCGTGTCCGTGTCCCGCAATACGTGATCAAACACGACCTGCCGGACGATTACGAAAACCGCATCGAGCGGTTCGGTGCGCGATTTCACTGTTCGTTTCAGTCCGCTGCCGCACGAACGTTCTTCTACCCCGCTGTTTGGGAGCCAAGCTCCGCAGATTCCAAGAAAGCGATACACGTTCCACCTCTAGCCCTCGAAGGCTCGGACAACAACGTTCCCGGCGATCTCGACGTTGTCGTCGTTCCGAGCCACTATTCCGATCTCGATGCGGTCGCAGAGCGGCTCGCCGCCCGCGGGAAAACGGTCGCTAATGTCGGTTCCGAGGAATGGGAACCAGTTCCAGCACTCCTCCCCTACCTCCGCGCGGCCGACGTGGTCGTTTGTTCGGGATACTCAACGGTGATGGAAGCAGCGGTAGCGGGAACTCCCTGCGTAGTTCTACCAGCTACCAGTGAACAGGAGGGTGTCGCTCGTCGACTTCACGATCTGCGTGGCTTTACAGTGGTCGACGATGTGGACGCTGCCGTCGCCGCTGCGAAGACACCGTTCCCGCCCCCTGAGTACGAAAACGGGGCATCGGTGATTGCGGAGGATGTGCTTGCGGATTTGAGATCCCGACGCCGTCCGACACGGAGTAGCGACCGGAAGCTGACACGACGAGGAGTGCTTCGCGGCGCGGTAGCGGTCGGTACGGCCGTGGCCGGAACGACTGCGGTGTCAGCAGCGGATGGACGAAAATCCTACCACTTTCGGAGCGTTCGGTCAGCCGACCGGTCGGTCGGACGCGCGGACGCTGCGGCGGCCCTACAGCAGTATCGCGAGCGATACGGCGGTGAGTGGCCTACGGAACTCCGCGACTTAAACAACGATCGTTTCGATGGCGCAACGTCGGACGTAACGCACCTCAATGAATTGTTCAAGCGTACTACCGGCCGGGCGACGGTTCGTGCGATGCAGGTGACGTTTGCGCTCGACAATGACACCGCCGACTACCGCCATTGGCTCTGGCTCGGGGTCGACACCACCGATGCTAACGTTCGAACGGGTGTTCTACGAAGGCGACCAACCGAACTTGGATCACGACACGTCCGAATATCGTTTGCACCCTCGGCTGGCAGAGTCGAAAGAGTGCACGTCGCCACTGCCACGGAAACAACTACGAATTCCTTTACAGCGTTTCTGCCGGGCGAAACACCACCGAACCATCCGGCTGGGAAGCCACCGGAGGGTGCGGCGTCGCTCGTCTGGCGTGGGGGCGATGCCCGTCTCGTTTCGCTCCTCGGCATGTGTGAAACGTCCATGCCGGAATCGACGGATTGGACAGGGTCGCAGTGGCAATTCGTGGGTGATTTCAGGCCGAAGCTCTCCTAATTCTTTGAGGGGCTTTTCGTGGATGTGCTTATTTCACGGAGACTTCACGTATCCGTATCCTTCATCCTGCAATCGCGCAAGTTCACCGGACCCCGACGGAACACCTTCGACACCGGGAAGCAAATCGTCGTCCGTCGCCCCCATTCCTCGGAGTGCATTGCGGCACGCACGAAGCGAGACGTCTTGCTTGCGGAGATCTTCAACCATCTTGGAATTCGCTGCAGTTGCCCTCACAAACATTCGTACTCCTGCCCCGTTTGCGACGATTGCCACATCGTCGTCTGGCGATGAGACGGAATCGTCAGCGATGAGATTCAGTGCGTTCACCATCGCCTCTTGATGGTCTGCAGGCTGAGCACTCGATACGTGGAACACTGTTTTCATCCTCTAGCGTCACATCCCGATTCTCCATAATCGTTGGCGCTTTTTCTTTCTCCGCTATCGATCGAACGCCTTGGAAGAACTAACACAGTCTGCAGCGTACGCCTACGAGGGAAAGAAATGATTGACTCGTCGTCCGGAGAGTATACTCCGTTTCTCCCACAGGAAGATGTCCCGCATAGTCGGGAAGTTGTTGGCGATGACCCTACCCGAGTTGTGTGCGTTACCGCCCTACCAGAACCAGAGAATTAGCCTGGCGAGACGTAGCCCTCATTCGCTTCGATGTAATCAGCGGTCATCCGGCCGAAGATGCATGTACCGACGTCTACAAGCCATATTCCACAGGGAACAGATTCTTGAGCTGTCAACGCCTACGTCTCGCCTGCCGAATTCCACGGTGTTCGTGGGGACTAAAGTCTCACGCGACACTCGCGCGGTCGTACACTGACGAGAACACATTGGGAGTGGGAGCGTTCCGAGGGTATCGTTCGTATTTTCATATCCGGAGAGGCTATCAGAGTGATTTTTTGCTCTCCGACTCGCACGGGAGTGGTCGCGCGTTCCAAAATAAATTACGAGTTTCATGTGAGGAAACGGAACGCGCTCGTGCGTGAGTATTCCACATCGAACTGTTCTTCCAAAAGGCGTTGGACGAGTGCCGTATTCCATTCTTCAGCGTCGTATCCGGCGCTTTCGGGCAATCCTTCCAGTACTTTATGGACTTCAGTTCGTTCTTCGTGATCGAGTTTTGGCGGTTGACCGGGACAAGACGCATTGCTGGCCGCTTTTTCGATTGAGTCTTCATCGAATCGTTGAAGCCAATTGTAGACCATTTTCCGGGAGAATCCGTACCACTAGACTAACTCCGTCTGTGTGACACCCTGTTTGTACGCGAAAGCGACCATGAGCCGCTTCGTTGCTTGGACTTCCTTCGCGTCACCAAGTGCCTCTCGGAGTTCGTTCACCGAGATGTTCTCCAAATGGGTCATTACGGCACACAATGAAATCTTCGTGTAAATAATTTTGGGACAAAGAGGGAGAGGGAACTTCTAATTTTTCTGTCAACTGCTGCGATGATAGACCGTGAAAACAGTTCGTTACGAATCCTTAGTAGTTTCAGAGTTCTCAAAATCTGTTACATTCATAGCTTTGTAATGGATAACCGTCGAACGAGAACAATTGCTTCTGAACGAACCGCGATGAACTCGTCAATTTGCGCTCGTGTTGACTAAATCGAAGCAAAACGGTCGAGCATTACGAAACACGCCTTCAACTTGTACGTCATCTCCAAAGACGAATCTCTGCTAATTTCCGAGAATACGATAGTTTTGGATCGAGTCAAGGCGGATTTTTTCCGAGAGCGAATTGCTCACGATACGTAAACACGATTCGGCCGATGCGTAGTGGAGTTTGGACAAGCATTCTTATACGAGGCCTTTGCCGAGCGGACGGTATCGATGCGGGTCAAACCGACTCCGTGACGGGGCTCCAGGAACTCTTCAACGAAGGCGGGACGATCAATGGACTAGCGGTACGCATCAACGACGTGACGCTTGAGGTTGGCGTTGCGACCAATCCAAATCCGAAAACGGTCTCCAGTTCGTTTAGCCGGACGGATTGGGCGCACGTCGCGGTCGTCTTCGACAACGGCGCTCTCAGGCTCTACGATGATGTTACCAACGTCGCGTAAGGGTCGGATGTTGGCTACGATACCATTGCAGAACACATTGCCAGCGGTAACATCGGTAGCGCCAGCATCACTGACGTCTGGGGCTCCGATACCGCCTTCTTCGGCGGACACATCGATGCCACGACCATCCAAAGTTGGGCACTCTCGGCCGACGAAATATCGATGGTATCACAAATGTTCTGAGCACAGAAGCGGTGTTGCCGAAAGCACGAGACGATACCAGAGGTTCATGATGTTCACTTACTGTGAACATTTCACATCGACGGAGCGCGGTTCGATCGCATATTACCGAGGTTTTCCGAGGGTAACGTAGTCCGCGACACCCACCGTCGAATCGGGGTGGAACCTGAAGAACACGCGTTACGCACGAACCAACATAAAAATCCCATCGAACTATCGCTGACGTACTGTTTGCAGCGATAGTTATGCCGTGAGATAATCGTTTTCGACCGACTTAGCCGTACCTACGACGAGACCCGTAACGTCTTCCTCAAGTCGTTTTCCGGTCATCTCTTGCATCAATCCCGTCACGCTAACTGCTCCGATAGCACGATTATTCGAATCTACGATAGGCGACCCGACGCACTGATACCCCTTCGAAAACTCCTCGCGGTCGAAGGCGACGCGCCGATCCCGTACGGACTGCAGTTCGCTCTCCAACGCTTCGCGGTCGGTTATCGTTTTTTCGGTTCTCGCGGGGAGTCCAATTTCCCGTAATATCATATCACGCTCCTCGTCCGTAAGGTACGCCAAAATCGCCTTCCCGCCTGCAGTGGCGTGGAGCGGTACTTTCGAGAACTTCGGCATCGGCGGTTCTTCCTTCTCTGTCGCGTTGATCTGGTCGGCGTACACACCGTACCCGTTCTCGTAGATCACGAAGTTCGCTATTTTCCCCGTCATCTGCGCCAGGTTCTTGATTGCCGGTTCGGCGATGTGAATCAGATTCCGTTCTCGTGCACACGCGCCGAACTGCTGAAATGTAAGACTGACGTGGTACGTCGTGTTCTCCTTCACGAGATAGCCAAGTCGCATGAGCGTCATCACGTGTTTATAGACGGCACCCTTCGAAAGATCGAGCTGTCGCGCAAGCTCAGTCACCCCAGCTCCGTCACGTTCGCGTATCGCTTCGAGAATAGCGAAGCTTGTTTTCGTGGCTTTTACTTCTTGGAAATCAGCTGGAGTCATTGGTACCAAAGGGGTATGGCCATCCCACATATTTAATCCTGTTCACTAATCGGAAACATCTACGTCTGTAGCGGTCGGATTATCGTCCTAACCAGTCGGGACTATTC
The DNA here is from genome assembly GCF_020618475.1 of Haladaptatus halobius. GTDB lineage: Archaea > Halobacteriota > Halobacteria > Halobacteriales > Haladaptataceae > Haladaptatus > Haladaptatus halobius. The sequence goes on from NZ_CP085337.1 coordinate 85,984, forward strand.
CGATCAGAGTAACTGAGACGACGGGTGCTGGAAAATATTCACAATAAGTAAACGACTGGGAGGAAACATTCGGGCAATCGCGGCGACGAAATCAACGTTCGAAACGAGAGCTGTAGTTTAGGAACGAATCGTCCTCCATAACCGCCGTGCGACCACCATCAACGAGAAGGTTCTCACCCGTCATGAACGCCGCATCGTCGCTGGCGAGGAAGGCGACGACGCCTGCTACGTCCTTTGGCGTTCCGATTCGACCGAGTGGATGGATCGATTCGACGCGTTCGCGGTCGGTTTCCGTGAGTTCTTCGTGCGTTCGCGCTACTTCGACCCAGCCGGGATTCACGGTGTTAGCCCGGATTCCGAGCGGCCCGAGTTCGACTGCGAACGCTCGGGTCATACCGTTGATTCCCGCCTTCACCGCGTTATAGGGGAAGGTTCCGGGCATCGTTAGGAACGCGTGGTTCGAGGAGATATTGATGATACTTCCACCGCTAGGCATATGCTCGACGGCGTGCTTCACGGTGAGCCAGTACGCGCGAAAATCCGTTTCGAGAACGAATTGCCAATCTTCGAGAGTCGCCTCAGACAACGTCGTGTTCGTCTGTACGGCGGCGTTGTTGACGACGGTCGTGACCGAGCCGTACTCTTCGACGGTTGCTGTGACGAGTTGCTCGATGTCGTCCGGTTCGCGCATATCTGCGCGGACGAACGTCACTCGACTGTCGTTCTCCCGAATGGTCTCAACGACGGTTTCACCTTCGGCCCGAGTACGACCGGAAACGACGACGGACGCACCCTCCGCGGCGAGGCGTTTCGCAATACCAGCCCCGATACCGCGCGTTGAGCCGGTGACCAGCGCGACATCTCCTTCGAGTCGGTTCGGAGAGGCCGATCCGTCCATGGTCACCACTCCGCGACGCTTCCATCGTCGTGTCGCCAAACGGGGTTGTGCCAATTGACCGTCCGTTCTGCTTGCTCTTCGATGTACGATTCGTTGAGGTCGATACCGAGTCCAGGTGCGCTCGGGACGTCGACGTAGCCGTCGTGGTAATCGAAAACTTTCGTATCGACGAGATAATCGAGGACGTCACTGGTCTGATTGTAGTGGATATTCAAGCTCTGTTCTTGGATAAGCGCGTTCGGCGAGCAGGTGTCCACGTGGATGCACGAAGCGAGCGCGATGGGCCCGAGCGGGCAGTGCGGCGCGAGCGCGACGTCGTAGGCTTCGGCCATCGAAGCGATCTTTTTTACCTCGGTAATTCCGCCGGCGTGCGATAGGTCGGGTTGGATAACGTCTACGGTACCCTGCTCGAAAATAGCCTTGAAATCCCACCGCGAGAACATACGTTCCCCCGTTGCGATAGGAATCGTCGTTTGAGCCGCGATTTCCGGAAGTGCGTCATTATGCTCGGGGAGAACGGGTTCCTCGATAAACATTGGTTCATAGGGTTCGAGTGATTTCGCCAATCGCTTGGCCATCGGCTTGGCAACACGACCGTGGAAGTCGACGCCAATGTCCACGTTTGGCCCCACCTCCTCTCGGACGGTTCGCAATCGTTCTTCCGCCTCCTGTACAACGGCAGGCGAATCGACACGCCGAATTTCAGAGGTGGCGTTCATTTTTCAGGGCACTGAATCCTTCGTCGACCTTTTCGGCGGCGGCCTCCCCGACTTCCGAGGGACGATCACCGCCGATCCACTGATAGACTTGGATGCGGTCGCGGGCGCGACCGCCAAGCAGTTCGTAGATCGGTGCGCCGAGAAGCTTCCCCTTGATATCCCACAATGCTTGATCGATTCCCGCGATGGCGCTCATCAGGACGGGACCGCCTCGGTAGAACCCACCGCGGTACATTCGTTGCCAGTGATCCTCGATTCGGTGGGGATCCTTGCCAAGCAGATAGTTGTCGATCAGGTCTTCCACCGCCGCGCGGACGGTTTTTGCACGCCCCTCGACGATGGGTTCGCCCCAGCCGACAACACCGTCGCTCGTTTTAATACGCAGGAACAGCCAGCGTGGCGGTACTTCGTACAGATCGTAATCCACGATTTCGGTCATCTTTACCAGGGCTCTGAATTGTATTTTTACCGTCCATGCGATGAATCTTTCGATTGTTTCATAAATTTTGAACGATGGCTTGAAGTTAGGCGTTCATAGCACGATCGCCGTTCGTACAGTAGAGAGGCCGTACTTCCGAATATCAGATGGCGGGATAAATGAATGAGATGCGGTACTAAAGCTGACTAGCTAATCAGGCATTTTTTGACACACTAATACCATATACACGAATTTCCTCTATCCCTATTACTAAGTACGGAACAATAGAATAGAAGAGTAGAAGTGAGGCATACGATACCAAGCGGCATTGGCTACTAATCGATCCAAAAATTAACAGACATGAGTGAGAAGAGTCATTCAGGAAAAGGCGAATCGGTACCGTCGAACAAAACATCTCGGCGAGAGTTTCTTCAGGCGACGGGGATGACGGCACTCCTACCGGCCACATCCGTCGCGGCTGACGCTGCGACATCGACGACGGCCTCAGCTCCATCCGAACCGAAAACAACTGCTGGTCCAGGGCGTATCGAAAATCTCTCGAATTACATAGAGAATCCGGGGATGTTTGAACAAAACCGTGAACCAACCCACGTCACCGCCGCCGTCCCTTACCAGTCCGTTCAAGCTGCGCGCCACTCCGACGAGAGCTTCACCGCGCTCGAAGAGCGATGGCAGGGCTCGGACTACTTCAAACTCTTGGACGGTGACTGGGACTTCCAATTCTTCGACCGCCCCACCGACCGCCCCCGCCGCTACACGGACGGCGACTGGGACACGATCAGCGTTCCAGGAGTTTGGCAACTCCAAGGCTATGACGAGCTCGTCTACCTCAACACATCCATCACTTGGGATGCCGACGAGTTCGGCCTCGATGGAGATCTCGCACCGGGCGAAGACGAGATGGTCGATATCCCAGACGTGAACCCGACAGCGACGTACCGGAAAACAGTCTCGATTCCGTCGGACTGGAACGGCCGCGAGATATTCGTGCACTTCGAGGGCGTCAAGCAAGCCTACTTCGTCTGGGTCGATGACCAGTACGTTGGATTCCAACAGGGATCGATGACACCCGGCAAATTCGATATCACCGACTACGTTTCGGCCGGAAGCGAACACGAGGTGACTGTCCAAGTGTACCGCTTCTCTGACGGCGAGGCACTCGAGACGATCGACATGTTTCGGTACTCGGGTATCTTCCGGAGCGTCTACCTCTATTCGACGCCCTCGGTTCACCTCCGGGACTTCTATGTTCGATCCGATCTCGACGATGACTACGAAGACGGCCACCTCCGCATCGACGGTGAAATCGCCAACTATACCGCGCGGTCGCAAGGACACTACCAGGTTTCGGCCCATCTTTACGACCCTTCAGGGTCGAAGGTCACCACCCTCAACGATTCCACCGATGTCGGCGCCGATGGAGGAACCGTTACCCTAGAAACCACCGTTCCAAACCCCGAGAAGTGGTCGGCTGAACACCCTAACCTTTATACGGTAGTTCTCGAACTCATCTCGACGGGTTCCACGAGCGAAGCGATGCTCGACAAGGTGGGATTCCGATCGTACGAAACAACCAGAGGTCAGCGAGGTGCACAAGTTCTGGTCAATGGAGAACCGGTTACTATCCGCGGCACGAACCGTCATGAGACGGATCCCGATTCCGGTCGGACACTCCCCATCGAGACGATGCAGGTCGACCTCGAGCGGATGAAGCAGTTCAACGTCAACGCCGTCCGCACCTCCCACTACCCCAACGATCCGTCGTTCCTCCGACTGGCCGACGAATGCGGAATCTACATCATGGACGAGGTGAACGTCGAGACCCACTGGTGGGAGGGCCTTCTCGCTCACACGGAAGCGTACCACGACCAAGCAGTCGCACGATTCCGCCGAATGGTTCTCAGGGATCGGAACCACGCCTCGATTTTCGCGTGGTCGACTGGCAACGAGGCCGGCACCGGGGCAGAACACCTCAACATGGCCGCCCTCGCCATGGATACCAGCGAGTATCTACCCAGTGACACCAGTAACGTCACCGGGGTTAGCAATGTCGAATCGTTCGAGGGATCGGTGCAGGGTCTTGCCCCCAGCCAGATAATGTATCACCAACCCAATGGCGGTGGCTGGAACGTCGACTACAGCGATATGCTAGGTCCACGGTACCCTGACGTTGACACACTCCTGAGCGTTGGTGATGGCTCTTACATCGGCGACGGGAATCGTCCCGTGGTGATGGGTGAATACAACCACGCCATGGGCAATAGTCTCGGGCTGGTTCACGAGATGTGGTCTGAACACATTCAGCCGCCCACCCGGAAGGCTCGAGACGAGACGGGCAACGGAAACAATGGGGTCTTAGTCGGGACACCCGCCGTCGAAGTCGGCAATACCGGCGGAGCGGTCACACTCGACGATGGAGACTCCATCGATGTCGGCACGTCCTCGAGTCTCGACTTCACGTCTCCCGGGTTCACGATCGCCGTCTCGTTCAAGGAACTCGACCCGCATACGGCAATCGGATTGCTCGCGAAGGGTGACCAGTATTCGCTCGCAACGAACGAGAGTATGCGATTCGTATTCAGCGTCGGCGACTCCTCGTCGGTTACCGGGAAAGTTCCGGCAAATCTGAGCCAGAGCGAATGGCACACACTGGTCGGCGTCTGTTCCGGTGACCGGCTCGAGCTCTACCTCGACGGAGATCGCATAGGGGCGACCACCCACTCGATCACCGAGTTCAGTAGCAGTGACCAGTCAGTTCGTGTTGGCTACAGCGATCAGAAGGGGGTGGACGGAAGCACGACTATCGACTCGGCTCACGTCTTCGAACGCGCCCTCTCCGCGAGGGAAATCTCCGACGGCGTTGACTCAATTTCCGACGGTGCCGTTCTAGCGTACTCGTTCAGTGCATTGCTCCGGGACAAAAGCCTCGCTGGCGGATTCGTCTGGGACTGGGTCAATCAGGACGTCACCCGCACAACCACGGTTGATGGCGAGGAGATCCAGTACCAGTTCTACGACGATGACCCGTTCTGCCTGAACGGACTGGTCTGGTCGGATCGCGAAGCTCAGCCCGAACTCCTCCAACTCAAGCACAGCCATCAGCCGGTCAAGGTCGCGCCCGCCGAAAAAATCACTGAAGGAGAAATATACGTAACGAACCACTTCAACTTCACTGACCTGAGCACGGTAGATGGGTACTGGGAGCTCGTTGCCGACGACGAAATCGTCCAGTCCGGGAGTCTATCCCTCGACCTCAACCCTGGAGAGACCCGACGCGTAACAGTGCCGTTGGAAGTGCCGGAGCAGCCCGAAGCCGGGACGGAGTACTGGCTGAACTTCTCGTTCACAAATCCAGAGGCGACTCTTTACGCCGACGCTGGTCACGAAGTTGCCCGGGATCAACTCGAAGTGCCATTTGACGTTCCCGAGGCACCGGAGCGGCAACTCAACTACCTCCCCGCGCTGTCGATGTCGGAATCAAAAAATGAAGTCGTCGTCGCCGGCGACGGCTTCGAGTACACGTTCGATAAGGGCATCGGAACCCTCACCTCGATGCAGTACGCGGAAGCGGAGGTTCTCGAAACCGGACCTCGGTTCAACGCGTGGCGGGCGCCGATCATGAACGAGGTTCAATCTTGGGGAAGCGAACAGGCATCGAGTTGGCGCGAGGCGGGACTTCAGCAGCTAACCCCTATCGTCGATTCCGTGCGCGTCTCACAGCCCGACGATTCGCTCGTCCAGATCCATGTCGAGGGTTTCGCCCAGGGGACGGAACCAAAGACCGTGTTGAAAACACCGGATACGGCCGAAGGAAACGACGGCATCGTGTACGGTAACCCCGAAACTGTCGAGGGAAGATCCGGCAAGGCGATCGACTTTGACGGCGAGGACGACTACGTCGACGCCGGAAACTCGTCGATATTGAACTTCGACTCGCCCGGATTCTCCATTAGCGTGACCTTCAAAGGGATCGACACCGGCGGCCACCGCCCCTTCATTAGTAAAGGCGATCACCAGTACGCACTGAAGATCAACGATACCGACTTCGAGTTCTTCGTCTACAGTGGAACGTGGATTCCGGTTCGGGCCTCTGTTCCATCGGATTTGAGCGAGGACGAATGGCATACGCTCACCGGTGTCTGTAGTGGGAGCGAACTGCAGTTGTACCTGGACGGTCAGCAACTATCGACGATTGAACACAACGTCTCGTCGGTCAACACCACGGACTATCCCGTCCACGTCGCCCACAATGCCGAGAATTCCGACCGAATCACGAACACGTCGATCGATTCGGTTCGGATCTACGACCGTGCGCTCTCTGCAAGCGAGGTCGCCTCCCAACCCAATTCACCACCAGAGAGCGCCGTCTTGTGGTATGGTTTCGACGAGTTCAGCGAGTCAAAGTCCTCCCGAAGAGGCTCCGGATTCGAGACGACGTACCGTTATCGGGTATTTGGGAACGGTGATGTGGCTGTCGGCGTCAACGCAGCACCCAATTCCGTCTTGAAGGACATCGTTACCGATTATCTCCCGAAAATGGGCCTTCAACTCGAGGTTCCGGACGACTTCACGGACTTCGAGTGGTACGGACGAGGGCCCGAGGAGACCTATCCCGATCGAAAGTGGGGTGTCAACGTCGGTCGATACTCGGGAGCGGTCGACGAGCAGTACGTGCCCTACTTGCCTCCCACGGATAATGGAAACAAGGCCGACACTCGGTGGGCCGCCCTTTCGAACGGGAGAACGGGTCTCCTCGGCGTGGCGACTGATATCTCGATGAACGTCAGCCTCAATGCGTTCTCGAATCTGGCCGAAGCAGAACACCAGCACGATCTAAAGAAACGAGGTTCCGTTGCGTTCAATCTCGACCATGCGGTTTCAGGTGTCGGTGGGACTCCGGTTGAACCGATCTCTCGGTATCAAGTTCAGCCGGAACCAGCGAACTTTCAGTTCGTCCTCCGACCCTTCGTGGCGGACGGTGAGGATCCGATGAGACTCGCAAAAAGTCGGGGCATGAGCAGCGACGACAGCTGAGAAACCGCGGCAACGAAGGTGATCACCGACGCCGATCCCTTCGAGCCCGTTATCGACGATGATGACGATGGCAATCCCTGCAATAGAACTGATTCAGCACCGGCTGAAGCGGTTGATTCCGGGTCACACCCCACCTTTCGACACCACTGGAACACGACCGGGGTTGGTATGTAAACGTGTAAATATCACGTTTTTAGGAACTCGGATCGATCGTTAGACCAGTCAAAAATTGGAAGGTATTATAAAATTCTAATAGGTAATTTTTTTATCCCATGCTTGAGTTATCGAGACTGTGTTAGTGGCATGGAATTACTATACAAATATATAAATTATTGTATAAGATCGTTTCCACTGCATAAGGTAAGACTATGCCAGACGATTCAACTGACTTTACGAACCTGGAAAGATCGCCCGTTTCGTTATCAGAGACGCGGCGAACAGTCTTAAAGAGTATCGGCGTCATTGGCGCTGGCAGTGTCGTCGGCAGCAACGTCAGTGCAGAAGAGTCGATATCGTGGGTCGTTACCGAATTGGACGGAACTCTCGAAGCGGTTATAACTCAGAAGCGACCGGGTGCACCTCTCACGCTGACCGTCCTCCGTGACGGCGCTCCGAGTATCGAATCATCACCACTCGGTATCACGACGGGCAGCGAAGACTTCACGACGGGACTAGCGTTCCTGGGGCGAACGGATTTGAAAGATAATGGTGAGTATCAACTCTCCACAGAAAGCAGTCTCACCGGCGGTAAAGAGCAAACCTGACAACGCTCACGATTGCGTCGGAGTCTGATCGTGTCCTCAAACTCGACGTCCGTGTCGCTGACGAGGGCGTCTCCTTCGGTATCGGCTTCCCGGGAGTGGAGCCATCTACGTGACCGACGAGACCAGCGGATTCCGCGTTCCGGCGTCCGCCGATGCGTGGGTTCATCCTTGGCGAGATGACCGGAGCGATTACGAGACGGAGTTCCGGGAGACGACGCTGTCGGAGATGTCTGGCGAATACGGATTTCCGACGCTGTTCAACGTTAGGGATTCGAATTGGGTGCTGTTCACCGAGTCTGACGTTGACGGACGCTATTGCGGATCGAGAGTTAGCTTAGCCGAGAACGATTTCATGCTGAAGGTGACGTTTCCCCCGGACGAAACGGTCGAGACGGAACGACCGCTTGCGACCCCATGGCGATTCGCGATCGTCGGTGACCTCGACACGGGCGTGGAATCGAATCAAGTACTTGACGTCAGACCGTCTTTCCAGTTATCAGATACGTCGTGGATCGATTCTGGGAAAACAGCTTGGTCGTGGATCAACGGTCCCAGCCCCGGCAGCTTCGAAGGCCAGAAACGGTTCGTCGACTACGTTCAGGAGAACGATTGGGAGGCAGTTCTCGTCGATAACGGCTGGGAGGAGGACTGGATGCCGGATCTGGCCGATTATGCCGACGAACGCGACGTCGCCGTCTGCCTCTAGACGCCGTGGAGCGAGGTCGAGACCGCGAAACAGTCTCTTTCGTTCCACTATCACGTTTAACGTCATCGACGGTTTCGATTAATTCCCTTTACAAGGCCTGAATTTACAGTCATAAATTCAACGAAGAATAGAAAACACTTATACGATTTCGAGGTAGGTCATTAAATAATGGCTGCGCTTACTCTTAAGGATATTACGAAGGTCTTTCGCGAGGCAGCTGGCACGGAAGTCGTCGCGGTTGACGACGCATCAATCGAAATTAAGGATGGGGAATTTATCGTTCTCGTCGGGCCGTCCGGCTGCGGGAAGTCGACGACGCTCCGGATGATCGCCGGACTCGAAACGCTGACCGACGGAGAGATCATTCTTGATGACGAAGTGATCAACGGTAAACAATCGCGAGAACGGGATATTGCAATGGTCTTCCAGTCCTTTGCCTTATACCCGCACATGACGGTTCGAGGTAACATGAGTTTCGGACTCGAAGAGTCGACAGACATGTACAAAGGGGAGATTCAGGAGCAAGTCGAGAGCACAGCGGAGATGATGGGTATCGCCGACCTATTAGACCGCAAACCCAGCGAACTCTCCGGTGGACAACAGCAACGAGTTGCTCTCGGGCGAGCTATCGTCCGCGATCCGAAGGTGTTCTTGATGGACGAACCGCTGTCGAACCTCGATGCGAAATTGCGCTCCCAGATGCGAACCGAGCTCCAACGCCTCCAAGAAAATCTCGGCGTTACCACAGTATACGTCACTCACGACCAGACGGAGGCGATGACGATGGGTGATCGCGTCGTCGTTCTTAACGATGGACGCATCCAACAGGTCGGGACGCCCCTTGAGTGTTATCACGAACCTGCTAATGAATTCGTTGCAGGGTTCATCGGTGAACCACCGATGAATTTCTTTGAGATGGAAGTACAGGAGGGGTCATTGGTCAACGATGATTTCGAGTACCCACTTTCCACTGATACATGCGATGCGATAGGGGACGTATCCCGCGTGAGACTCGGTATTCGACCCGAGGATATCCAACTCGCCGATACAGTCGAATCCGATCACGACTTCCACACCACGGTCGATGTTGTCGAACCCGTGGGAAGCGAAAATAACGTTTATCTTGCGTTCGATCGCCCCACGTCGGAGATATCCGATGATAGCGCTGGTGAGGTTCAGAAATCTCTGAACGTCGATATAGACGAGGGACGAACATTCGTCGCAACCATTTCCGGTCTCCGTGATATCGACGCCGGTCAGTCGATCATAGCGCACATCCCGGAGAACGCAATCCATATCTTCGAGGCTAAATCGGGGAACGCACTACGTAACCGAGTTCTGGAGGATATTGAGACGGCCGATTCTATCGTCTGAAGTTCCGTCACCGCTAACGAGCCAACCCCTCTATATTTTCTTATCTATAAATAAAGTAACAAACCGCTGATTTTATCTACTACAGGTCGGTATACGATAGTGGATTGTTAAAATATGAGCTCCAGAAATGTCAAAAATGAGGTCAATAGACGGAGTATTCTCAAACTCACTGGCACCGCGGGTGTCGCTGGCCTAGCGGGGTGTTTAGGAGGCAACGGTTCCGGCCAGAGTACGAACAAGCCATTAGAAGTGCTGCACGGGTGGACTGGAGGTGACGGAAAAGAAGCTATCAATGCACTCACGAAGGGCTTCAAGAAAAAGCATTCAGAGATGAAAACCGATTTCCGTCCGATCGGAGGTGGGGGTAACGCCAACCTCGACGCCGTCGTGGCGAAACGGCTCGGCAACAACAACTCACCGAGTTCGTTTGCCGGCTGGCCGGGGGCTAACCTGCAGAAGTATAAGGGAGCACTCGGGGATGTCGGAGATCCGGTGTGGAAGAAAGCAAATCTCGAGAAAGGCCATGTGAAGGAAGCACAGCGATTGTGCAAGTTCGACGGGAAATACGTGGCGGTACCTATCGGATCCCACCGGATGAACAACCTGTTTTACAACAAAAAGGTCGTCAGCGATGCGGGCGTCGATCCGAACTCCATCACCAGCTTAGACGCATTGTTCAAGGCAATGGACAAGGTAAAACAGAAGACGAACGCGGTACCAATGGCCCACGCTATGAAATCCCCCTGGACGACGTTACAGCTCTGGGCAGCCGTAATGCTCGGACAAGAGGGATTCGACCAATACATGAGTTACACGAAGGGTAATGGAAACAAGGGTGCCGTTAGACGAACCTTCGAAACGACGAAGCGAATCCTCTCGAATTACATCAACAACGACGCATCCTCGATCGACTTCACGACCGCCAACCAGAAGATCATGAACGGGGAGGCTGCCTTTATCCATCAGGGTAACTGGGTCGCCGGTGCGTACAAAGGGAGCGGATTCAAGTACGATAAGGACTGGGGATGGACTGCCTTCCCAGGAACTGAGGGTATGTACGGGTTGCACATCGATTCGTTTATCTATCCCGGCAACAATCCCTCTCCGGATAAATCCCACAAGTGGCTCCGCTACGTCGGGTCGAAGGAAGCCCAGGTGAAATTCAACAGCCTCAAGGGATCGATACCGACGCGTAAAGACGTCAAGCCGAGTGAATTCGATCGGTATCTAGCCGCAACGATCGAGGACTTCAAGAGCGCAAAGAAAAAACCGCCGACGCTCGCTCACGGTCTCGCCGTGTCGCCGAATACGATGACCGGTCTCGAAGGGGTCATCAGTAACAATTTCTCGGGCCCCTACAATGTTAGCGCCGCGACGGACGGGATGCTCAAAAAGGTAAAATAACACGGTTCAATTGAAATGATGGATTTATCAGAGTTTCTAGAAACGTTCAAGAGAAAGTATCGTGATCAGAGAATCCGTACTGATGGTGGCGTGCAACAACGTACGACATCGCAACACAGCAGTTGGTGGCATAGCGACTTCGTTCGATCAATGCCGTATTGGCTCCCACCGTTCCTCTTAATGGGATTTTTCGTATACGGCGCAATCGGATGGAACTTCATAATATCATTGACTGATTATTCTGGGTTCGGAACCGCTGATTACACAAATTTAGATTTGGAAAATTATTTCCGGGCGTTTTCCGATCCCGAAGTAATCGATGCTGCTCGAAACACGCTCGTTTTACTAGTCGCTTTCACCCTCATTTGTCTCATCGTCGGCCTCCTGTTAGCAATCCTTCTCGATCGTCAAGTTCGATTCGAAAACACGTTTCGGACGATCTATCTGCTGCCGATGAGCCTTTCGTTTATCGTCACTGGTCAGTTTTGGCTATGGATGTACAACGTCAATCACGGAATCGTCAACAAAATTTTGGGCATATTTGGCTTAGGCCCATACAATTGGATCGGAAACCCTAAACTCGTCTTGGGTGCCGTGATATTCGCCCTCGTGTGGCAATTCAGTGGATACGCAATGGTCGTCTATCTAGCGGCTCTCCGAGCGATTTCCGACGATCAGTTCGAAGCTGCGAAGGTCGACGGTGCAACGACGATGCGGATGTATCGTCGCGTCATCGTCCCACAGCTACGGCCCGCGATAATCAGCGCCGCCGTCGTGTTAATGATCTTCGCTCTCAAGGCGTTCTCGTTCCTTTACTCGATCTTTGGAGGATTTCGGCCACAAAAAGGGTCGGATATTCTCGCAACAAAGATGGTTCGAGAGGCGTTCGTGACGCAGGAATGGGCATACGGGTCTTCTATCGCCATCATCCTGTTCCTGATGGCTCTGGCAGTGATCGGTCCGTATCTCTACTACCAACACCAGGAGGGTAATCTATGATAAGCGAAATACAACGCAAAGTCAAAGGGATCAGCGGAAAGAAGTCGCGGGAAGAGTTTTCCTTCCGCCGAGGAATCCTATACACCGTACTTGGATTGCTCATAGTGTTCTACTTACTTCCGATCGAAGCAGGATTGATGACCGCGTTCAAATCCGAGAAAGGCGTTATTAACACACTTCCTTATCTTCCACCGGGTCCCTCAGGATTTACCCTCGAGTCGTGGAAAACAGCCGGTGACGCACTCTTGCGCGGAGCGTGGAACAGTTTGCTGTTCACGATTCCGTCGACGATTCTCTGTGCGATCTTCGGCAGTATGGCGGCCTATGGGTTGACACTCGTCAACTGGCGCGGCCAATTAGCAGTATTAATCCTCTTTATCGCGGGAATCTTCATCCCCTATCAGGCGGTTCTCGTCCCGCTTTCACGATTCTGGTCGATCTACCTCCCACTTGAACAGGTGCTTGCACCAGTGTGGGCTTTGCCTTTCGTAGAAAGTCATCACTCAGATATAATCGAATTGATCGTTACCCACACTGCATACGGCATTCCGATCTGTACGGTTCTCTTCCGAGCACACTATCAGCAGATTTCAAACGAGATGATTGAAGCTGCACGCCTCGATGGAGCAACCCTCACAACAATCTATACGCGTATCATTTTACCGCTCTCCCGTCCGATGTTTGCTGTTGTTCTCATCTTCCAGTTCACACAGATCTGGAACGAGTTCTTGTTCTCACTGATACTCATTTCCAGTTCTAGTAGTCCGTCTGCTTCAGTGACGTTGATACTGGCAGGATTGGGCGAAGCGCTAGAGGGAATCAACTTCCCCCTCCGCATGGCGGGTGCGTTTGTTGCCGCGTTGCCCACGCTACTCATCTATATCCTATTCGCAGATGAATTCGCTGAAGGTGTAAGGGCTTGAACTAGCGCCGTCTCTTTTTTCACATTCGAGAAATTGAATACTGATCATGTAATGGTTGAAGTGATGGAGAAATGATTCCGTCGAATTGTAGCCGACGCGGAAACCGGCATCGGACGGAAGGTGATATGCTCGCAATTAGTCGGATGAGAGACGAACGACGAAGCCGCCGACTTCAGGGACCCGAACTGAAATGGTTGCGTCAGCCGTGACGGCCCGTTCCTGTGCTTCAAGAGATGACCCACTTTTAGTGTCACTGATGATACGGGCGTCGTACCGTCGACCGTCTGGAAGGAACGATAGCGGAACCTTAATGGTTCGGCTATCACCGGCGGTGATACTCCCGACGAACCACTGCTCCCCGTCGCGGCGGGCCAGCGTTATCTCCTCTGCAGGATAACCGTCGACGAACACAGTCTCGTCCCACGTAGCGGCCACTTCGCTGAGGAACTGATCGGCCAGCGGATAATTTCGGTAACTTTCCACACTGTCGGCGAAGTGCTGGAGGTTCGACTGATAGACGACCGAGAGGGCAAGTTCGTGACCAAGCGTCGTCTCGGCGGCGCGGGGTTTGTCCTCATAGCGCGAGGAGAGCGTCACGGGGGTGTAATCCATCGGGCCGACGACGTTCCGCGTGAACGGGAGAGTGAGATTATGACTCGGCGGCATTTCTTCCCATCCATAGGCTTCAGCGCCGCGCACGGCTTCCGACGTCATCAGGTGTGGCCACGTGCGCCGTCTGCCTTTTGGCACGGTCGAGCCGTGGAAGTTCACCAGCAGTTCGTGCTTTGCCGTGGATTCGAGAATCTCGTCGTACCACTGCATCCGGTCCTGGCGGTCGGCGTTCATGTAGTCGATCTTTATGCCGCTTACTCCCCACGACTTCAGCCGCGAGAGGATGACCTCTCGCTTCGTCTCTGTATCAAGATCGTACCACACCATCCACGCAATGATACCGACACCGCGCTCGTTCGCGTACTCAACCAGTTCGGGCATCCACTCGCGGCGCCAACCACGATCGACGAGTGTATACTCCCAGCCTTGCTCCGCGGCGTAGTCGACGTACTTTTTCTGGGTTTCGAAATCGCGCGGACTACTGCCGTCGGACCACCACGACCAATTGACGATGCCCGGTTCGATCCACGATGTATCCTCGACCTCCGAGGGATCGTTGAGCGCGGCTACGAGATTAGATTCTACGACGGTCGGGAGATCGCCGACAATCGCAACCCGCCACGGCGTCGCCAGTGGAAGCGTTGCGTCGATGACCTGGGGAAGGCCGTACGTGCCAGCGAACCTGAGTTCGAACAGTGTGGAGTTTTCGTCGTGGTCGATCTCCTCGTTGCCAGGTATGATTTCGTCACGGTCATCCTGATCGTCGGGGCGTGACTTGGAAGCCTCCGTCTCGGTCGCAACGTCAACCGAGAGATGGGATGCACAGTAGTTCCCATCAACGTTCGCCTCGGTGATGAGCGTGTATGTGTCGTCGGCCACTTCGAACAGGCAGGGGAAGCCGAAGTTGCCACCGGCAGATTCCACGTCCATCTCCTTCCAGAGTGACTCATAGTGGTCGCCATATTCGTGAAGCCACGCCGTCGATTCCTTCGGGATCTGGAACCCGCTTACTTCTTTGTCGACGAGCACGTGACCCTCGCCTGGCAGACGATAGCGGTATGCGATCCCCTCGTTCGACACAACCAATTCGAGATTCATAACGCCGTTCGGTGAGCCGAACGTGAGTGTGCTAATGCGGGCGTGCAGTGTTTGTGTTCCTGACTCATCACCGCCGACTGTCTCAAAATCTCGGGATATCGTCTTGACGCTCTGGTTTTCTAAAGAGAGACTGGTGACAAATTGCCCCATATAGGTGGTAATACCCAGAGGAGAGGGATCAAGCACCGTCGTCCCTTCAAAACTCACCGTGAGCGTCGCGATTTGACCAGGTGGCAGGTCGTCATTGAGTTCACCCGACGGATCCAATGAGACAGTTGCCTCGACATTTCCATTCGGACTCGATACAGTTACTGACCCATCATCTCCGCTTGTAGCCGCCGCGGACTCAACGACTCCGTCTGTATTAGCTAGACTCGCGACAGGCCCAAACGCAGCCGTACTTTGTAGTACTGATCGGCGAGTAATTGGAAGCCGGCCCTTTTTGCCCCCAGTGGTATTCTCTCCTTCTCTTTTATCGACACTATCGGTTCTTTCCTCTTTCTCAAGTGGATTGTTACCAGCCATCATAACATCGGTTCATCTCGAACTACTTTATACTAATTACTGTCTGACTATATATGAAGATATCCGTTATAATAGAGTCATTATCTACTTAAACAACACCAGTGATAAGGGTTTCAAATTCGTCTAAAACATTATCGAACCGATAAGCGGAAATGACGCGAATGCTGATTTAACTTCCGCTGTTTCAGGACGTGATGGCTGTACTGTCGACTAGTAGAAACTAATTGGTGCATTTGTAAAAATTCTTTACTTCCCGACAGATATTAATTTCCTCTATACAACACTAGGATCGATGTTAGAGGATAAAAACGATAGTAAAAATATCAAGAAAAATTAGAGGAAGAAGGAGTAGGTCTTACGAGACGGTCACTGCTTCAAGGAGCAGCCGCAACAGTTCCAGCAACGGGATTGCTCGCCACCGAAGCGCGAACAGCAGCAGCCGATCCTTCGGCAAGATCCGGTGCATGGACGATAAAGAGCCCCGATGGGTCAGTAACGGCAACAGTCACACACTCGTCTTCGAACGGCGCGTTATCACTCACTGTTGGGCGCGATGATGAAACGTTCTTGGAGCCCTCACCGCTTGGCATCGCCACCTTCGAGGAAGATCTGACGACGGGACTCAGCTTTAAAGGTCGCAAAAACAAAAAAATAACCGAACGATATGATACCCACGGTGGCGACCGAACGAAGCACACGTACCAGGCACGCGAGGCGACGTTCTCATTCGTCACTGCAAATGGAACACCACTTGACCTGCAGGTACAAGCTTCGAACGACGGTGTCGCCTATCGCTACCGCCTCCCGGGTGACGGCGACGTGGTCGTCACCGACGAGGCGAGTACTTTCCGCGTCCCCGAGGACTCTATGGGATGGCTCCTCTCATACGACAAGCGGTACGAGGACTCCTATGAGGAGATTTGGACGGAAACGTCTGCCGAAGCAGCGACGGGTGCTTACGGTTTCCCCTCCCTGTTCGAAGTCGATGACGGTTCGTGGTTGTTCGTCACGGAAGCCAGTGTGGACGGCCGCTACTCGGTGTCCCACGTGGAAGTCGACGACGCGAACAACGAGGGAAGCGACGAGGCGACCGACGACAACGAAGACACTGACTACGACGACGATCCATACCTGTTCGAATTAGAGTCGCGACCACGTACGGCCTTCCGGAGTATGTCAGCACCGAGCGACCACTCGCCACGCCGTGGCGGGTAGCACTCGTCGGCGACCTCAAGACGATCGTGGAGTCAGATGCCGTGGCGGCGCTCAACGATTCCTCTAAGATCGAGGATAAGTCTTGGATTAGACCTGGGCGATCGGCATGGTCATGGTGGTCCGATAGCGGTAGTCCGCAGAGCTACGAAATTCAGAAAAAGTACGTCGACTACGCGGCTAAACTTGGTTGGGAATATTCGCTGGTAGATCGCGGTTGGGACGAGGAATGGTTACCAGACATCGTTGAGTACGCCGCTGACCGGGATGTGGGGATCATCGTCTGGCTCCCATGGTACTACATGAACGCCGAGGCCGAGCGCGAGGCGGTACTAGATCGGATGGCCGAATGGGGCGTCGCCGGTGTCAAAGTAGATTACATGAACTCCGATCTCCAGACGGTAATGGAGTGGTACGATGATGCATTAGCAGCAACGGCCGAGCGCGAACTCATGATTAACTTCCACGGCTCGACCGTGCCAAAAGGCAGACGGCGCACGTGGCCACACCTGATGACGTCGGAAGCCGTTCACGGTGCCGAACAGTACAAATTCGGCGAAGTGACGCCGACGCACAACGTCATCCTGCCGTTCACTCGAAACGTCGTCGGCCCGATGGATTACACCCCCGTGACGTTCTCCGCGACCGACAAGCCCCCTGAGACGACGC
The DNA here is from genome assembly GCF_020618475.1 of Haladaptatus halobius. Classification (GTDB taxonomy): domain Archaea; phylum Halobacteriota; class Halobacteria; order Halobacteriales; family Haladaptataceae; genus Haladaptatus; species Haladaptatus halobius. The sequence goes on from NZ_CP085337.1 coordinate 103,360, forward strand.
TCGGTCACGAGCTTGCCCTCTCGGTCGTCTATCAGTCGGACTGGCAACACTTCGCGGACAGCGTCGAGACGTATCGGTCGTACCCGCTGGCCGAGCGAGTTCTCTCGTCGGTGTCGGCGGCGTGGGATGAATCGCATTTACTCGGCGGCCGACCGGGCGAGGAGGCGACGTTCGCCCGTCGTACGGGTCGCGAGTGGTTCGTGGGTAGCATCATTGCCGGTGAAGGTCGAACGGTTGAAGTACCGCTCTCATTCTTGAACGATCGTCGGCGTTACGACGCCGAAATAACTAGCGATGGCTCCGACAGCAAATCCAGCTTGGAACTCAATCGGACAACAGTTTCGGCCAATGGTACGCTCTCTGTTTCGGTGCCTGAAAATGGCGGATTCGTCGTTCGCTTCGTTCCTCACAGTACCTGAACAAATTGCCCATCTCGGAATAATCATATTTTTGTAATTCATTTGCCGCATTTGGTGGTGATTCGTTATCAAGTGCTTGCACTCCAGTCGACGAACACCGCGGCGTGCTCCCGTATTCGTCCATGTCAGCGATATCACTGTCCTAAATTCAATATTCAATACATTTTCGGCTGAATCCGCCTCAGTCGGAAATCCCCACGAGGTTAGTCGGCTAGCCTGTCCCCGCATCCCTCTTGGGCCGAGACAGTCGACCGCGAAAATCACGAGGACGACGAGAATGCGGTTTGGGTCGATAGATATGCGCACTATACTTAGCACACCGTTCAGGGAACCATACGATTCGTGGTACGGATGACTCCCTCGCAGGATTCAGCTTCAGTTCGGAGTTCGCCAGTTTCCCCGATAACACGAGCCACGGATGATTTCCCGGCCTTCGAGTTTTTGTCCTGGATCACAATACGTGTCCCGTTACGCTCCTATCTTCAGCCATCTCCGTATCGGTGGTGCCACGGGCGTCGACCTGTTAGTCGACTACGACGGCATACACGTCCGCTAGAAATCCAGTCGATATGAAACTTAGGATTAATAAACTTTCGTGAGAGAAATACTTTATAGTGCTACTAGTATACAGATAGCATGGCATCAGACTTCGGAATACTATCGCTCGTTCCGCCGCTTTTGGCTATCGTACTAGCAATCGTGACGCGCCGGGCGCTGTTGTCGCTATTTCTCGGTGTCTGGGTCGGCGGCATCATTTATTCCGAGAGCGTCGGCGTCGCGCAGACATTCGATTGGATCATCGCCTCCATCGGCAAGAGTACATTCAACGCTAAAATCCTCGTCTTCACGCTTCTGCTAGGGGCCGGGATTGCGCTCATCTGGCGGTTAGGCGGTGCGCTCGCGATTACACGGTTCGCTACCGGACGGATTGACTCTCACCGGAAAATCGGGGCTGCAGCGTGGCTGCTCGGTATCATTTGGAACTTCGACGATTACGCCAATAACGCGATCGTCGGGAGTTCGATGAAAGACCTCGCTGACAATATGAATATGTCGCGCGAGAAGTTAGCGTACATTCTCGACTCGACTGCCGCGCCCGTGGCAACTATGGGTATTTCGAGTTGGGTTGCGTTCGAGATCGGGTTGATTGCAAATCAGTATAAGAAACTCGGCATCGTCGGAGAAACCCCATCTGCGGCCGCGACATTCCTCCGGAGCATCCCGTTCAACATGTACTCATTACTCGCGGTGGCCATGGTTGGTGTCATCGTTCTCACTCAGCGGGACTTCGGCGAAATGCTCGAAGCTGAAAATCGCGCCCAACGGACGGGAAACGTCATTCGTGAGAATGCGCGTCCGCTGCAGAACATCAAAGAGGACTTAGGAGAACCCGTACTCGATGATGCACCCCTCCGGATGTTTATCGCGCCCGTGTTTGCGCTCGTCGTCGTTGTTATCGGCGGGGCGGTGATGATGGGGTACGCCCCAGGTCGAACGACGGTGGAAATGATAAACAATACTAACATCGCAACCGCACTCGTCTGGGGGTCGTTTGCCATGGTCGCGACGGCCATTGTATTGGCACTCATCGAGGATGCCATGACGCTTGACGAGACGATGGATACCGTTATCGACGGATTCGGAACCATGCTCACGGCTGTCAGTATCCTCGTGCTAGCGTGGTCGATCGGCTCCGTTGCGACTGCCCTCGGCACCGGCACGTACGTCACTTCGTATGCGACGGGCGTCGTCTCGCCGATGGTACTACCCATCATCATCTTCCTCACATCCGCGTTCATTTCCTTTGCCATCGGTACGTCTTGGGGGACGATGTCGATCATGACCCCGATCGTGATACCGCTAGCGTGGAACATCGGTAGCAGTTCGCCGCAGTTCGTCTCGGTCGCCATCGGAGCGATGTTCAGTGGCGCGATTTTCGGCGATAACTGTTCTCCCATCTCCGATACGACCGTCCTCGCCTCGACGTTCGCGGGCTCGGATCACATCGACCACGTCCGTACCCAGATGTACTACGCCTTCACTGTCCTGCTGGCGACAGCGGTCATGTTTCTGCTCTACGGCGTCACGAACCTCAGCCCGCTCCTGTTACTTCCAGCTGGCGTTGTGACGCTCGTCGTTCTGGTGTATGCGTTTTCGGAGTGGGATGCCCATCGCAAGGATCTCTCGGCAAAACCAGCCTCGAACCAGATGTCGACGTCAAATCTAACCAGCGACGACTAACGTTCCAACAGGTTGGGTTGTTCACCTCTATTTCGAACGCATCCCCACGTCCAGTTGGCAGGGTCAGCTCTCACACGCGGTGAATCGAGCGGTGAGACACTCGATCTTCAGTCGGGTGGCGCTGATGGGTTACGCATCGATGATCTCGACGAGGTTGCCCTCTGGGTCACGGAGGAATACGATTCGTGACCCGCTCTCGGTCGTCTGCGGCTCACTCAGCGTCTCGACGTCTGTAGGTAGCGTCTCGTAAAAGGTATCGATGTCATCGGTTTCCAAGCCGAGGTGCGTCGCCCCGGGTTGGTTAATAGCACTCGCTGTCCGATCCGTTCCTTCGGGATCGTACTCGACGAGTTCGACCCGCGCACCATCGGCGTCTAAGTGTGCGAATCTCCCAGTTGCCCCTTCGACACCGACGGCTTTCGAGAACGACGATCCGCCGACAGTAAACCGATCGAGGACAGTAAGACCGAGAACGTCTCGATAGAACTCGACAGCGCGGTCGAGTTCCGTCACAGTCACGCCGAAGTGGTGTGCACGTTGGCATCCCATGTGGTGACGTCATGGGGGCAGGCAGAAAATCGCTTCGAGTCGATGGTGGACAGACAAGCGACGCAGTACAACGATTTGGAAACTGCTTTGATGATCGATCAGTACGTCAGCGGTGGAGTATTCGACGAAGGCGTTCGAGCAGGCCGCTGGTCGTCGGAAGCACGCGGGCGATTTCATCGATCTCTGCGTCGGTGAACTGCGGATTATGGCGTGCTTCCCGCAACCACTGTTTCCACTCGGTGCTCGTCAGGGTGCCTCGCGAGTCGGCTTCCCACTGGTCGACGAGTGCTTCTCGGTCGGAAAAGGGAATGTCCATCCCGCTGTTTCCCCAGTACAGCGGCGAAAGTTCGAACTCGTACCTGTCGTCGTCTACGAACCGAATACGATACGGATACCCGTTGTATAGGATGATGTCGTCCTCGGTTACGGTTTCTCCATTAGGGAGCGTGAGCGTCCGTGTCATCTCGTTCGATGCAACTCCGTGCGGAGCGCTTGTCAGCGTTTTCATGATGCTGTGTTTTCACGCTCAGATGATGTCAAGCAGTGAAATTGATCGGCGAGCACGCTCACGGTCGCCGCCTCCCAGCGCCTCACTACAGTGACCCATCGACTAACCGCAGTTGCGTTCTAGTGAGCATCAAGTGGTTCGTAGATAAGGATGTGATCAGTACTGCGGACGACGACGAGATACGTCTCGATCGCAAATCGAACTTCGACGTTACTCCTCTTGTTCGAACTTTCCGAGATGATATCATTGAGCGCGTCCGGATCGACGTGCTCGTACAACTCGAGCGAGGCCTGGCCATCGGCTGGCTCGGTGACGTCAACTACAGCCTCAACTACAGCCAGTGCTGGCGGATAATCTGGCTCGATCGAATACGAGGCCGTCAATGTGTACTGTGTCGGTAGACTCGGCCCAGTGCACTCCGTGTCGGTACTGAACCAGTTGGTCGTTTCGGTGGCCATCGGTTCACTCTGCATGGTTTCAGTTCTATCTCCATATAGTTGAGTAACAGGGGCTTACGACAGAATTCGTCGCCTGTACTTACTGCTGGATTTTCGATAGTCACCTACTCGTAGTACGGTCGTCGCTTGACGACCTCAGCGAAGGCGACGGTCTCCGCAACACTGGTGATTTCGATGGTTACGCGGTCGTATTTCTCCGTGTCGGGAACGATGATTACGTAGCCGCGTTCGACACGGGCGATGCCGTCGCCCTGCTCGCCGATACCTTCGATTTCGACGCTCCGACGGTCTCCCTTTGCGACAGGTGGATCGGATCGGTCTTTGGTTTGTTCTGTTTCCGGCTCTGAATCGTCTCTCGCCGTAAATTCGGAACCAAGCAATGCCACGCGATACGCTCCATCACGCTCCACAGCACCGTCCGATATCTCCCGTTTAGGGACTGTGATACGGTAGGATCCGTCCTGTTCTTCGACCCCGGCGCTAAATAGACAGAGTAACTCGTCAGCGATTTCCATTTGTCTAGCTCCAGTCTCATCAGATGGGCCGTATGCTTGTGTCTACCGATTTTCCGGCGGATTATCGGCGGTCTTTCTCGTCACTCACTCCACTGCTCGGGCGCTTCCGCGATACCCCAGCGTTACGAATGTCGATACGATCACTTTTCTCACGTTCGTCGTCTTTTACGACGCAGTATCCGAAATGCGTGATTTCGGGAGATTCGGCGATTCGCGTTTTTTCCGGTTCGATGTCCCCTATGCCGATGTGATCGAATAATTGGATTCCATCGCCGAACAGGACGGGAGAAGGATGGATTTAGAGTTCGTCAACGAGCCTGGCTTCGATGAATTGCTGGATGACGTTCGCGCCGCCCGCGACTCTGACGTCCCCGGTCAACACACCCTCGAATCGGCCACTCCAAGAGCGAGATAATAGCTTCGAAAAAGTGGAAACCTCGTCGGAGAACCCAATAGTCAAAGTCGGAGTTCCGACTCTCGATAGAGTCGACCGTGAGCGCTGCATCAAAACCTCTCTGGAACCGTGAGTGGTTCCCCGTGATCGTCCTGATGTGAATACAGTCGATGGTCGGAAGACCCCATCCATCGGTATTTTCTCGTCGATTCATACGTGTCTTGTGGCCTCTCCATTCGATATTCACGTTTACTATCTGCATATTGATAAAGTCGACATCTGTCTCTCCGCTCGACTGGTGTGATCGTAAATTCCAAAATAAATTACTCGTATTCTGATCGGAGTCGTTTCGCGCTCGTGCGCGAACAGGTGACATCGAACTATCGTCTGCAAGCCGTTGAACGAGCGACGCACTCCATTCCCCAGCGTCGTAGCCGGCGTTTGCACGTGATTCGTCTCGTAGTCGGCGGACTTCGGTTTGTTTTTCTCGATCGAGTTTCGGCAGAGATCGGAACGAGCCTCGTCGTTGGTCGCATCGTGAATCGACTCCTCCTCGAATCGTGACGCCGGTTGTACCCGGTCTTCCACGAGAGCTCATTTCACGTGGCTAAGTCCGTCTGCGGGGCGTCCTGTTTGCAGGTAATCGCGATCGCGAGTCGCTTCGTCGCTTTAACTTCCTCCGCGTTATCGAGAGCGTTCCAAGACCCATCTGCGGAAACTTCTGCAAGTAGACTATTAGGGTAGACAGGGATTGTATGCTGTAAATATTTTCGGAAAATATGCTTGATACGGTGCGTGATTCTTGGAGCGAAAATAAAACTGTAACTATCTTCTGTATCCCGCGCTGCCGACGTGGCGGATTATCGGATCGGAAGGAAATCTTCACGTCGTACTGGCAGCTTGCATCCGGAAATACGGGTCAGGAGATATGGAAACTTCGAATGCGGTTTTCCCGCTTGGTGTACGGGGTACGATGCCGATATCGGAATCAAAGAACGTCGCCGTACTGGCGTTCGAGACGCTCGGCGTGTCCCTCACGACCGGTCTCACGGAGACGCTGGAGATAGCGACGAACCTTCTTGGGACGTCGAGTCGCGTGATACGGACCGCCCTCCTCGATAACGTTCCAAAGCGGATCGCGTAACCCATTCGGCGCATGAGGATTTCCGCCATTCTCGTCGCGGGCGGACTCGGCCATCCTATCGGAATGCCACTCTTCGAGTCGAGTAATTCCCTCGGCGACGACGTCGGGATTGATCGCGGAGAGATCCGTCGTCTCGTGCGGATCGTCCTCGATATTGTACAGTTCAACGGCGGCGAAGTCGTGGAGCCCATCGTGATAGGTTTGCAGCAATAGCCAATTCTCCCAGCGAACGCCCCGTTGACAGGTGAGTGCTCCCTGACTGAGAATCAACTCCGCTCGCCCCGTGTCGACACCGTCAGTGAGCGTAGCCGCAAACGACCGTCCGTCCCAGCCGGCGGCCGGTTCAACTTCGAGAAACTCCGTTAGCGTCGGTGCGAGGTCGAGGTGGTAGTGAAAACCGTCGTCGACCCCGTTTGTGATTCCGGGCCCGCTCACGACCAGCGGAACGCGTCCGGTCGGGTGGTCGGTGGTGTGGTGATCGCCGTAGATATTGCACTCGCCCTGGTTCTCCCCGTGGTCGGCGCTGACGATGACGAGCGTCTCCTCGCGAACGCCCCTCCGTTCGAGGAGTTCCAGAAGAGTTCCGATGTGATCGTCCATATACCGAATGCCGACGTCGTACCCGTCGATCCACGATTCGAAATCATCGCGGGAAGCGATCTGCCTGGGCGTCCGCGCCAGCTCCGGATCCTCTCCCCAGTCGATATTGTGATCCGGATTTTTGCCAACCCCGTGGAGATCTTGTGCGCTGTGCGGTCCGTACCCCTCGTGGTGTGCGTCGATGGTTTCTTCATCGGGCCAGTCCGGAGCGGATTCCTGCAACGGGTTGCCGTAATCGAGGGGTGTGTGGTAAGGAGTGTGGGGATCCCAGAAGTTAACGTGGAGATACCAATCCTCCTCGGCGGCGTGATCTTCGAGCCACGCCTCGGCGTACGCGGAGACGTCGTCCGCCCGCTCGAAACCGCGGCGGCCGGTATCCTGCCAGTCCTGAAATCCGTCGAGGGTGTGCCACGCGCCGTGTCTAGTCGGGAACGAACTGATCAAGGCCGTGTAGTGCCCCGCGTCTCGGAGGGTAGCCGGGAGGGTTTGAAATGCCTCCGTACCCGAAAACCCTCGCGTCCGACCGGCCGGTCGAATATCGGCGTTCAGGCCGCCATGGTTGACGACGCCGGTATGGATGCCGAACCGCGCGGTGAACAACGCCGTCCGCGAAGGAAGACACGGCAAATCTGAGGCGTAGTAATTAGTGAGCCGCATTCCTTCATCGGCGAGGGAATCAATGTGCGGCGACGTGTCTCGATCGTAATCGTAACACCCTAGGTGGTCTGCTCGAAGTGAATCACAGTCGATGTAGAGTATTCGCATGATATGAAGTACTCCGGCGGAGCGCCATATGCATTCGGGACTACCAAACCGATTCGCTGGACGCCGATTAGAAAACGAGAACAGTTTGGTTACCGCAGATTCAGCCCTGAGTCGGTCGTTTTTGTTTTTATTTGATTTGATAGGAATTTAAATATCCCTGTTCGCTCTAGCTGAACTTAGGGTTCGAAGGTGTTTGACGGTATGTCGCCACGTTTACTCCGTCTGGTTAACGAGCACGATCCATCAGTTCGTCGATTGCTTCCGCCGGAAGCGACGGGTGGTCGATAACTCCGATATCACGAACAGGTACGATTCTGTCGGTCGAATCGTCGTCTGCGTGTCGGTCACGTACCGAGGAAAACACTCCGCTAGTCCGTCGGATTTCGTCGATGACGATCGATAATCGGCGCCGAGTCTGATGTTCGCCACGTATGAACAGATATTTGCTCCTCCCTTGAGTACAATCGCGCCAGTCATGGGGGAACAGAAAAACATCGTCCAGGCCTCGATCACCACCCTTCAAATCGTGGTGGCGCTCAAACATCTCGAAGGAGCGGGTGTGACGAAACTGGCGGCACATCTCGGGCTCCCGAAAAGCACGGTACACAACCACCTCCAAACCTTGCTACAGTCGGAGTTCATTGTTTTCGACGGCGAGGAGTATCGCGTCGGCCTGCGGTTTCTCGACTTCGGCGAGTTCGTCCGCGAGCGGATTCCACTGCTCGAAGCCGCGGAGGACGAACTCGACAACCTCGCCGACGAAACCGAAGAGCTCGCTCATCTGATGATCGAAGAGCACGGCCGTGGCGTTTACGTCTCGCAGGCCAAGAGCACCGACGCGGTGAACACGAGCATCCACGTCGGAAAGCGCGTTCACTTACACCAAACGTCGGCCGGAAAAGCGATTCTCGCATACACTCCCGATGACGAACTCGACGAGATACTCGACAGACACGGGTTGGAGAGCAAAACCCAAGAGACGATTACTGATAGGGGCGAACTTGAGGAGGAGCTGGAGGCCATCCGAAAACGCGGATACGCATACGACGATGAGGAGTGGCACCGCGGCCTCCGCTGCGTCGCCGCACCGATCCGAGATATGGACAACAACGCGATCGGTGCCGTCAGCGTCGCGGCGCCGCTCGGTCGGACACGTGAAGAACGCTACCGAACAGAGCTTCCCGAAGCCGTGCTCAGCACCGCTAACGTCATTGAATTGAACATGGAGTACAAAGTTCGATCGCCGCCGTTCCTAGGTAAAAACTATTAGCCCCGGCTGCTATCGTTCCCCCATGCGAACTGCTATAAATCTCTTTACACTCAGAGATATCGACGAACCGCTCCCTCGCGTACTTGAGCGCGTCGCCGACGCGGGCTACGACGGCGTCGAGTTCCTCCATCGCCTCCCCGAGGCGGATACCGAAACCGTCGTCCAAACGCTCGCCGAGAGGGAACTCGCCGTCCCCGGTGCCCACCTCGGTCCGTTCACTCCGCTATCGGGACTTCCCGACGAACTCGAAGCGACGATAGATACGTACGACGCCGTGGATTGCGCAACGCTTTCCGTTTCCGTCGGCGAGGAGCAACTCGACTCACGGGCGGGAATCCAGGAGACTGCCTCACAGCTCGAATCGCTCGCAGATCGGGCCGGGGAGCACGATATTGACGTTCTCTACCACAACCATCACTGGGAGTTCCGTTCGCTCGACGGGTCGACGCCGTTCGACCTCCTGTTCGACGCGCTCGACGACCGAATCGGCCTCGAACTCGACGTCGGGTGGGTTGCCGCCGGCGGTGACGACCCCGTCGAGCGCATCCACCGCCACGCCGACAAGCTATCGATACTTCACGTCAAAGACGTCGACACGGCCGAAAAGAAGTCGGTCGAGGTCGGCGAGGGCGACGTAGATCTCGCCGCGTGCATCGATGCCGCCCGCGCCGAAGGAGTGGAGTGGTTTATCTACGAGCACGACGAGCCCGCCAAGCCGGTCGACTCGCTCCGCACCGGTGCCGAGTTGCTCGAAAGGTTCCGCTGAGCACGCTCGGAACGATGAGTAGGGGTCGGCAGGGACGAGCGCCGACGAAATCACCGACGCTACACGAGACGGCGGTACCGGGGTCCCGTCTCCTTTCCATCGGTTACGAGAGCGTCGACCGTCCGAATAACTCCTCGTAGCGGTCGACGAACCCGAGGAGTTCGTCGTACGTCGGCGGGTGGCCGTTTCGCACGAACCACCCGGCGACGGCGCTGCCGACGACGAGTCGAGCGCCGCCGTCGATGTCGGCGAGTTCGGCGATGGCCAACCCAGCGTTGAAATGGTCACCGGCGCTGGTCGTAATCTCGGGTTCCGAGATCCGCGGAATCACGACCCGGTGTCGGTCGTCAACAGTCGCCAGAACCGACTCCGACACCGTGTGGACAACGATTTCCGAGACGCCGAGCCGGTCGCGGAGTACGGCGGCGACGTCGACCAGCGAGTCAGCGTCGGCATCGAGTTCGTTCGCGAGCAGAAGCGCCTCGGCGCGGTTCGCGCTTACCGTCACCGGTACGACATCGTCGAGGGCGGATAGCGGCTCCACGCCTTGAATCAACGTCTCCGACGAAAGGCGCCGCAAGTCCGCCGGGTCGATCAAGACGCGATTCGGTGGATCACGGAGACGGGGCCAGAGATCGCGACGGAGACCCTCCCAGATGGAGGGCATCTTCGGAATCGTCGCCCAGTAGCCGAGGCCGAGCAGTTCCGTTCTGTCGATCGACGCGGCCAGCGAGTTCAGTTCGACTGCCGAGCAGATGTGCTCCCAGTCGAGTTTCGCCAATCGTCGGGTGTCGCTTAGGAGCACTTTCCCGTCGTCAAACTCTACGGCATCGGTGACCGGAACTGAACCGAGCGAGATCAGTTTCGTCTTTTCGTACTCACGAGTAAATGTCTCTCGTGGCGGTGTGCCGTACGTACCGATGATCGTCGGTCGGTGGCCGAGACGTTCCATCGCCCGACCGAGATGTGCCGTGTGGCCGCCCGCGCGCTTGCGCTCGCAGAACCATTCGATACTGCAAGAGGTATCTAGAGACGCAGCGTCGACGATCCGTGTCCCAAATTCCTCGAGTGTATTCATTCGTTCGTACTCATCGGGATCGAATCGCGTTGCCACCGCTGTTCGGATGCGGTCGATGACGCCGTCGAAGCCAAACACGACCTTACGGTTCGCTAACGACGGCGGGAGTGCCTGACGACAGGCGTCGATATACTCTCGGGTTTCTGTATCGATACCCATAGTGACTAGTCGATACAGTGAAATCGGGCCATGGTAACAAAACTATTGCTCTCTCGCGGCAATATTGCCGTCTCGTCTTAAAGTTCAGCTGCTCGAGAGGAGGGGTGATGTCGACTGAAAGCTAGAATTCCCCACCGAAATCGGCTATCGAAAGGGAACCTCGCCTCCGTTCCGGTCGAGGTTCCAACCCGTGAGGTAGGAACTAACCCAAACGGCTTTAGTGCTGCCTTCGGAACGCCCATCCGTCAGATGCGTTCAGTAGTCGATACTCCGATTAGCCGAGACGGGCGGTCGATCATTATCGCGATGGATCACGGGCTCGAACGGGGACCGACCGTGTTCGAAGACGATCCGAAGCGCGCCGACCCGTCGGCCGTGTTCGACATCGCGACCCACGACGCCGTCACGGGACTCGCCGTCCATCAGGGGGTCGCCGAGACGTACCATCCTTCCTACGAGGACGACGTGAACCTCGTCGCAAAATTGAACGGAAAGACGAGTATGGTGATGGGCGATCGCTACTCGCCGCCGATCTGGTCGGTCGAGAGTGCCGCGGAACTTGGCGCCGACGCCATTGGCTACACCGTCTACACCGGGTCGAACCGCGAGGCGGACATGTTCTCGGAGTTCGCCGCCGCCCGCGAAGACGCTCGTGACGCTGACCTACCGATCGTGCTCTGGTCGTACCCCCGCGGGCAGGGCGTCAACGACCACAACGACTCGGATACCGTCGCTTACGCGGCGCGAATTGGACTCGAGCTCGGTGCGGACATGGCGAAGATAAAATATCCCGGCACTCAGGAGGGAGTCGAGTGGGCTGTCCACGTCGCAGGCGAACTTCCGGTACTGATGAGCGGCGGTGCGTCGGTCAGCGAGGAGGCGTTTCTCCGCGACGTGGCGACGTTCATGACCGGCGGCGGGAAGGGACTGACGGTCGGCCGAAATATCTGGCAGAGAGAGAACCCGACTGCCACCCTGGACAAACTCGAACGACTGGTGTACGAGGATGCCGCCATCGAGGACGTGCTGTAGCACCGGAACGCTTCTCTCGAATCAGCAGCTATTTGTGGCGAGCAATTGTCAGCCTAGACATGGGTGAGCAAACCACGACCGTACAGGTCGACGAGCGCGCAGACCAGATGCAGGCGCTCGTCAATTACGAACCGGAGGCGGTTGAACTCCGCGAGGTTGAAGTACCCGACGTCGGCGAAGCCGGGGCGCTGATTCGCGTCGAGGCGGTGGGAATCTGCGGGAGCGACATCCACCAGTGGCACGGCAGTCACAGCTGGGGGGTCAACTATCCGGTCACACTCGGCCACGAGTTCGGCGGCGTCGTGGAGGAGATAGACGGCGACGGAGAGTTCGAACCCGGCGACCGGGTCGTCTGCGAGACGGCCGCCGTCATCGACGAAAAATCGCCGCTCAGCCGACAAGGAAAGTATAATCTCGACCCCGACCGCCTCGGCTTCGGCTACGGCGATGACGGTGCGATGGCACGCTACGTCGCGGTTCCCGAACGGTGTCTTCATCACGTCCCAGACGGACTATCGTTCGAACGGGCCGCGCTGACCGAACCGTGTAGCGTCGCCTACAACGCTGTCTGCCAGAACGCCGAAATCGATCCCGGCGATAGCGTCCTCGTCCTCGGTCCGGGGACGATCGGTCTGCTCTGCGTCCAGATGGCGTCGCTCTCCGGTGCGAGCAACGTCATCGCCAACGGCCTCCCGGTCGATGAAGACCGTCTCGAGGTCGCCGAAGAACTCGGCGCGACGGACACCGCGATCGACGATCCGTCTGATCTGATAGACAGCATCGGCGACGGTCTCGGCGTCGATACCGTAATCGACGCCTCGGGTCACTCCGCAACGTTCGAAATGGCGATGGATGCGGTTCGTCCCGACGGCCATATTACGAAGGTCGGTTGGGGTCCCCAACCCATGGAGTATAGTATGGATCCGGTGGTTCAGAAGGGAGTCACAGTACAAGGAAGCTTCTCACATACATGGCCGACGTGGGAGAAGGTGCTCACGCTGCTCAGTACGGGCCAGCTCGATGTCGAACCGATCGTCGATCGCGTCGCTCCGTTAGAGGAGTGGCGCGAGTGCTTCGAAGGGATGCATGATCGGAAATATATCAAGTGCGTCCTGACCCCGAACGCATGAGTTGGGCCCCATCACTAATTGGTTCGACGGAGGTGACTGCCTGACATGCCGCTTGCTGCGTTTCCGAAGTGCTACCTCGGTCAATTGATGGATGGAGAGATGAATCTCGAGGAATGGTTCGACGTCGCCGCCGACATCGACGTCGACGGAGTCGAGTTCTACTGGGGCATCACACCGGCGGACGACCTCGGAGAACTGGATCGCCTCAGATCGGCTGCGACCGACCGAGGGCTTTCGATTCCGATGATGTGCTATTCGCCGGACTTCACACACCCCGACCCGGAGGTGCGACGAGAGGAGGTCGAACAGGAGAAACGAGCCATCGAAGCGACCGCTCGACTCGGTGGAGGTTATTGTCGCGTCCTCTCAGGGCAGCGACGACCTGATGTCTCTCGGGAGGAAGGGCTGACGTGGGTGAGCAACTGCATCGACGAACTGCTTCTGCACGCTGCCGACTACGAGGTGACGCTTATCCTCGAAAATCACTACAAGGACGATTACTGGAACCACCCCGAGTTCGCCCAGCAGATGGACGTGTTCCTCGAGTTGCTCGACCGCATCGACGAGAGTCCGTGGTTCGGCGTTAACTACGACCCTTCGAACGCCATCATCGCCGGTGATGACCCGATCGAATTACTCGATGCCGTCAAAGAACGTGTCGTCACAATGCACGCCAGCGACCGATACCTCGAAGGCGGAACGGTCGAGGATCTTCGCGAGATAGAAGCCGAAGGCGGGGAGGGATACGCCGACATCCTCCAACACGGCGTCGTCGGCGAAGGGATGATCGACTACGACGCCGTCTTCTCGCTCCTCGACGAGGCGGAATTCGACGGTTGGATCTCCATCGAAGATGGGTACGACGCCGAGAAAGGGAAAGAGCATCTCGACCGTTCAGCGCGATTCCTCCGTGAGAAGATGGCCGAACACGGTCTGTCGTAGTTCCCGCAGATGGTCGCTCCGCGGCGAAAAGTGCGTGCCGATTCCGACTTCCGGTCGGCCCGTCCAAAGCGCCTCGGTTCGACCACTCCAACTCGGCAACCGCCACGTCCCGCGGTTCGGTCGGCGGCGTTCCACGAGCTCTTCCGACCGCCGTCTTAGTCGTTCGAAGTACCTTCGCTACTCTCCACCAGTTCGAACATGCAGCCCTGCTCGACGTGATGAACCGGCGTACCGGGGAACGTATCGTCGAGGCGTTCGGCGAGCAATTCGATGCTCCGCACCTCACCGGTCGCGTGATTGACGACGACGACCGGCACGCCCGCGTCGACCGCGACGTGCCCGTCCCGCCAGTAGGTGAACCCGTCGTCGGAGCAGACGACCATGTCCGGGTCGTACGCGTCGAACATGTGTCGGAAGGGCGTGATAGCACCTGTGCCGACGACGATTCGAGAGACGGGAGTTTCCCCGTCGCCGAGCAGTTCCACCGCACTCTGACCGACGTCCCGAACCGAACTGGCGATTCCGCGGGCCGCCTCTCGGGCGGTTTGCTCGTCGACTTCGTAAACGCGGTAATAGTCGCCGCTCCCGAACGCCGCGGGCGGCACCGGCATCTCTCCCGCGGTCGCTTCTTCGGCTTCCGCGAAGCCGAGATGGCGTCCCCACGCATCCGGAACGCCGATCTTCGGGTATTGATCCCAGAGGTCGTGGCACCGGAGGATCACGAGGTCGTGTTCCTCGATGAACGCCTGCTTCTCGTCGATCAACTCGACGACGCTCGGCGGATGGTTCTCTCGAATCGGCTCCGCTTCGTGGTCGTAATACGTGCCCTCGTGGGTGACGAAGACGTTGCAGCCGAGTTCGACGGCGCGTTCGAGCGCCCACGCGTAACTCATCCAGCCGACCGCGACGCCCTCGACCTCCGCGTTCGGGTCGCCCGCCTTGAACGTATCAACCGTGTCGTCCCAGTCCACCCATCCCCCGTCGAGCGACCGCAGGTAGTCGCGAATCTCGCTCGCCTTCATGTTCGCCCCCCAAAGGAGAGACGAACGACGCGCAGCGTCCGCGGGTCGATATCGACTACGACGCAGTCGTCGTCCACGTCGAGTGCCGGACCGTCCATCTCTTCGCCTAGCACCCCCACTGCTCGCGCGCCCGTAATTTCGAGCACGCCGGAGGCCACCGTCGCGGTTCGGGCGTCGTCGCTCGCGTTCAGTAGACCGACCTCAACCTGGCCATCGAGGGTGGTCTCGTCGGCGACCGCGTCCGGGTCGAGGAAGGCGTCCGCCCTCCCCGCCGGTCGGACGAAGAGCACCAGCACGGGCGGATCGGGAAGGTCGAACCACCGGCCGGAACGAGGGAACCGCGGCGACGCTCCCCCCTCCGCGAGCGGCTGGGCAAGCACGCCCCAGTGGTCTGCCTCCGCGCCCGCACGGTGGGCACGCGCCTCGTCGAAGCTACCCTCGTGAGGCCGGAGGTGGTACCGCGCCCTGACGACGCCCGGTTGGTGTGCGCGGAAGTTCGTGTTGTAGTAGTTCGTCGCAACCCACCCGAGCACCAGCGCCCGGTCGAGCGCGAACTCCTCTCGATTCTCCCCGAAGTGGAAGTCACCGAACTGGACGAGGGGATTCAGCGGACAACCGACCGTCATCCCTCGCTCATCGTTCGAGAGTTCCGTCCAGCGCTGGACGGTGTAGAAATCGCGGTTACACCCCGAAAGTTGGTCTCGCCCGGGTCGCATCGCCTGCCCGCCGACGTCGACGTGCGCTTCCGGGTCGGAGAGTGAGAGAGGAAATGCGAGGTACGTCGAGGATGGATGCGTGCTCCGACCCTCCACCCACGTCGCCTCGACCACGACGTTGCGACCCTCGTCGGGAACGAACACCCGGAGGTCGACGGCGCTGTCGAGGCCGGATACCGTCAACGACTGTCTGACGTCGTACCCCAGCGGCGTCCGGTAGACGTGGTGGGCGGTGACGCGCTCCGGGCCGTACCGCTCCGCTCGCCAGTCGGGTTGGTAGCCCAATCGAGGGGACTCCCACGATTCCGACTCCCGGTCCTCCACGAGTCCCGGAGCCGCGTTCCAGAGACCGTTTGGATTGGCGTCCCCGGCCTCCGGAGCGCGAAATAGCCGATCACGAGGTGCTTCGTGGTTCTCGTCCGCCAGGCGCTCTCGGACGACGCCGGCCAACGGGTACTCGGCCGTCTCGTCGACCCACTCGCAGCCGAGGTGTTTGTCCCACCATCCGGCGATACCGCCGCGCTCCCGGTCGAATGTGATTCGGAACGCGTCGGTCTCGACGGTTCGCCGTTCGTCGGACGGCCACCCTTCGTTCGACAGTAATTCGCCGACGGGGACGACGGTGTATCCGTTCCCCGGAACTTCCGTTCGGGGAAGCAGGTACGTGTCGTCGTTGAATGCCCGGTCTTGCCAGTGTCGGGCGGAGAGTTCGTCGTCGGGCCGCCCCCGGGCGTTGACGGCGTACTTCGAGACGGGGCCGGAGATCGTCCGATCCCACGGAAGCGGGTTCGCGACGAGAACCCCTGAGTAGTCGGTCATTCGCCCACCTCCTCGGCCACGTGCCGTGTAAGTTCGGCGAGGGCGTCGCGCCGCAGCAGGAGACTCCCGCTTCGCGCGTCGTAGGCCTGCTTCGCTTTGTGAGCCCACTGACTGCGCGTGTCGTCCGACTCGGCATGTTCGACCGAGACGTCCGCGCCCCACGTGTGCTCGTCGTACATCGCCATGCTCCACCATGCTTGTTCGCGTTGTCCCGGGGCACTCCGCCGGACGGGAGACCGTTCGCCTTTGCCACGACCGGCCGCGGTCAGTGCGGACTCCAGGGCGTCCGCGGTACCCAGTCGGCGTCGACTCTCGCGGTTAATCGCCGTCTCGCGCGCGCTGGTGATCGAACCGAAGTTCCAGTAGTCGGTCCAGTCGCCGCGGTGAACTGGGAGCGTCGCGTCGCAGTCGTCGACGGCGTCCCACCACTTGCTCGGTGTCGCTAGTCGCAACGACGGGAGGTCGCCGTCCGCGACAGCGGGGTCGTCGTTCCACTTGGCGACGAACGACGGGAGGGTGTCGAACGGCGGGTTGTTGTCGAAGAACGGATGGGTGGTTTGGATCATGAGGATCGGCAGGTCGTAGTCGATGCGATCCAAGTGGTCGTCGAGTCGCGGCAGCCAGCGGGAGCGAAGGTCGTCTGCATCTCGACCGATACCCATGTTGTAGCCGCCGCCGTATTGGAATCCGTTGTAGGTTCGTAACGTACGACCGCTCGGGCCTTCCCAGCGGAACGCGAGCGGTCGCTCCAACGGGGCACCGCCCCAATGGCGGTTCACGGCCATGGAGAACCCGTCGATGCCCGCGTCCAGCAGGCGGTCGACCAGCGGCCAGTTGTGGCCGTTAACGTCGCCGTTCATCCCGGTGCTGATCTCGAATCCGTACTCCTCGCGCAGGTAACGCAATGGGCGGAGTGATTCGAGAAGTTCCGACTGGTCGTACAGTGGCGTGAGGTTGCCGAACATCCCCGTCACCTCGATTCGGTCGTGCTCCTCCAACGCACGAAATCGCGCGACGTCCTCGTCGGACGCTGCTCGAAGCCAGCGCAATAGCGGTGCCGTCGTCTCGACCGTCCATTGAAACGCTTCGGATTGCGGTCGGTCGATATCCCGCTCCGCCAAATCGATCGCCTTGTCGATAAATCGTCGCTGAAGATCCCAGACGACGGGCTGGTCGTGCGTGTATCCGATATCGGTGTGACTGTGGTGGACGACGTATATCTCGTCGATAGTATTCATCTGAACGGTTCGTGTTATTTAGGGGCAAGGGCTTTATAGATTCTCTCTCATCGCCGTTGAGTCGGGCAGGCACCTCTTCGATTCTCTCCGCCACCGTCGACGTTCCGTCTCTCACCTGCTCCGTTCATCCCCTCTCGGTTGCGGTGCTTGGAAAAGCGAGAAAACACTCCGTCGGAATCTTAATTCCTACCCCGCAAGAGCAATTACTGTGTTCGAACTGAACATAACGCTTGCAATACTCTTTCCGGACAGCGACGTCGAAGAGACCGCCGCTGCACATACTGAGACGGGTGTAGCTGCTGTCGAATACTTCGACTGGCAGACGGAGCTGGCGGATGCCGCGGTCGAGACGTTCTGCGATGGGGGTCTCGACGTCGCCGCGACGGGGTTTCCGATGGCAAACCCAGCACCGACCGACCCCGACCACCGAAATCCTGCCGTCGACGCCCTCGAGCGCTCCGTCGACGGGACGGTGGAAGTTCGAGGTTCGAAAGATCCTGGAAAGTAAGCTAACGTCCGCCGGAGTGGTGACCGGGTCCACCTGTTTTCGGTGTTGAGAGGCGTGCGAAATTGATTCGAGGAGAAGGTTTATACGCTCATCCAGGCTGCGAGTTAATGTCACATGGTATCGTACGACGTTACAGTCATCGGTGCGACGCCTGGCGGCGTAATGGCAGCTGTTCACGCCGCCCGCGCCGGTCGGGAGACGTGTCTCGTGGCGCTCAACGACCACCTCGGCGGTATGATGGCCAGCGGGCTAGGCGTAACCGACACGCTGCTCAGTCCGCGGAAAGCACGGGCTCCGCTATTGGACGAGTTCTTCGAGCGTGTTCGAATTCATTACCGGGAAACCTACGGTGACGCGTCGGAACAGTACCGAAACTGCAATGCGGGACTGTTCTTCGAACCCCACGTCGCCGAAGGGGTCTTCGAGGAGATGGTCGACGTGCCGGAACTCACGGTTCGGCGACAACGGTATCCGGCGAGCGCCGAACGAGAGGGCTCGCGCGTCCGGTGTGTCACCCTCGAATCATTCGCCGACGAGCCGTCCGTGCGGGTCGATGCGTCGGTGTTCATCGATGCGACCTACGAGGGAGATCTCGCCGCCATCGCTGGCGTTCCCTACCGGGTGGGTCGGGAGTCCCGCGAGGAGTACGGTGAACGCTTCGCCGGACGGGTCTTCGTCGACGCCGAAAACGACGCCTCGCTGCGACCGGGAACCACCGGCGAGGGCGATGACGCAGTTCAATCATACAACTACCGGTTGTGCCTATGTAGCGACCCTGATAACCGGCGCTATCCCGAGAAGCCAGACGGTTACGACCGACGGGAGTACCTCTGGATCGTAAAATCGTGGGATGAGATGGCGGCGTATCTCGACGAACAAGGCATCGAGGACGGAATGGCGGCGGGCCTCCGCTCCCGGACGTCGGACGCCCTGGCAGACGCCATGACTCAGTGGATGGAAGACGATGGGCCGCCGGACGTCGGTGACGAGAACCGATGGACGCGGCTGGAAGACGATCCCTACCGTCCCGTCGACCCCATCGAGACCGAACCGCTGCCCTGTCCCGCCCAAACGTCGCTACTAGAGCGTTCGGGGATGGAACTACTGGGGCTGTTTCAGGGCGGCGACTTCGAATGGGGGAAGCTTCCGAACGACAAACACGACCTGAACACCTGCGACCTCGTGGGCGAATCCGACGCCTACCCCGAGGCCGATTGGGACGGTCGCGAGGAAATTGAGAAGCGCCACCGTGACTACGTCCTCGGGTTCCTCTACTTCCTCCAGAACGACGACGCGGTTCCCCCGCGATTGCAGGAACGGGTCCGCAAGTGGGGGCTGGCGGCAGACGAGTTCGAGGACAACGACAACGTTCCGTTCCAGCTCTACGTTCGCGAGGCGCGCCGGATCGAGGGGCGGAAAACTTTCACAGAGCGTGACGCCCTCCTGGCGGAGGGGCTTGATCGCGCGCCGATCAATGAGACCGCGGTCGCCATCGCCGAGTATCCGCTCGACGCTCACGATGTTCGACCGATGCGTCGAACCGGTACGACCGCAGACGGTCGATTCTTCCTGACCGAGCTGACGGTTCCTTCCCAGATTCCCTACGAATGCATCGTCCCCGAAGACGCCGACAACCTCCTCGTCCCTATGGCGATGTCCGCGAGCCACGTCGGCTTTCAGACGATTCGGCTGGAGCCGACGTGGATCCAACTCGGAGAGGCGGCAGGCATCGCCGCGGCCGAGTCGCTCGAACGCGGTACCGTCCCGGGCACGCTCGATCCGACCGACTTACAGCGTCGGCTCGCGGAGGTCGGGAACACGCTCGCGTTCTTTACCGACTTCGACGCGAAAACCGACGAACCGTGGGTGCCGGCCGTCCAGTTCCTCGCCACGAAAGGGTTCTTCCGTGGATACGAAGCCCGACCGGAGGCCCCACTGGACGAGAACACGGCCGAAGTATGGGCACGTTCGACCGCTACGCTTCTCGCGAACGCCCCGGACGACTCCGCTCGAGATGCGACCGAACGTGCACGCGTTCTCCCTCTGACGCCCAGTAATAACGTCGTGAGCGCCCGAGAATTTATCGACGACGTTCGACAAGCGTGTAAGGGAAGAGGAATGCGGATTGTTTCCGAGGACTGCTCGCCTCGCGCCGCGGCGGACGATTGTGGTCTGACTGGTGCGGACGAGCTCTCACGGGGTGACGCCTGCCGAATCGTCTACCGCCTCTTAGCCGGTTTGGATACCGCGTGATCCCGTGGAAACGTCGACGACCGACCGCATCCTCGTCGAGCGTTTTGTTCAGGCGTTCCGTTCGTACTCGTACGCCACGTCGAGGAGCGTCCCATCGTCGTGCCAAGCGCCCACGAGTTGCATCCCGACGGGGAGGTTTTCTACTTCCCCACAGGGGACGCTCAGTGCCGGATGACCGGTTACGTTTGCGGGCGCGAGCGAGCCGTTCGGCGAGGGCATATTCTCGTTACCGAACGCCCCCAGTTCGAGCGCCGTCGTCGGCGTCGAGGGCGCGACCAGCACGTCCACCTCCGCCAGCGCCTCGTCGACGACCTCGGTGAGGGCGGTTCGAAGGTTCTGCGCTCGGGTGTAGTGGCGCGCGCCGTGGTTGTACAGCAGGTGCGCACCGAGGAGGATGACCTCCTTCGGAACCGTCCCGATGTCGGCGCTCGACCCGCGACGAACCCGCTCGAACCCGGCGGTCAGGCTCTCGATGCTGGCGCGGCGTCGCCAGAGTCCGACGTCGTTGGTCAGGTACGCGGCGGCGAACTCCACGGGGCCGATACCCCACCACGCTGCCCCAACATGTTGGAGTTCGGGAATCTCGATCGACGTCACGCTAGCGCCGAGCAATTCGAGGTCCGCGACCGCGTCGCGCACCGTCGTGGCGACGGCGTCGGTCGCAAACCCATCGAAGTAGTTCTCGAGGACGCCCACGGTCACGTTGTCGAGATCGGTTCCGATATCGGTCGCAAACGACCGATTCCCCTCGTTCGTTATCCGTTTACCGCCTGGAGCATCAGCGATGACGTCCATCGCCTTCGCCGCCGTCTCGACGTCCACGGCCATCGGGCCGATGTCTTCAAGCGAGTCGCCCTGCGTAAAGAAGCCGCGCTTCGGGACGCGTCCATGTGTGGGTTTCAAGCCAACGACGCCGCAGTAACTTGCCGGGATACGGATACTGCCGCCGGTGTCGGAGCCGAGGGCGAAATCCACATCGCCCGCAGCGACGGCGGCTCCGCTTCCGCCCGACGAGCCGCCTGCCACGTGATTCGGATCGACGGGGTTGGTCGACGGACCGTACGCGCTGCTCTCCGAGGTCGGTCCCATCGCCATCTCGTCGAGGTTCGTCTTTCCCCGCAGACGCGCCCCCGCCTCGAGGAGTCGGTCGACGACCGTCGCGTGTTCACCGGGGACGATTCCTTCGAACCCGTGCGAGGCGTTCGTCGTCTCGACGCCGCGGACGGCGATGTTATCTTTCACTCCGACGCGAACGCCGGCGAGGACTCCGCTCGCATCGTCGCGCTCCAGTTCGAACCTCGTTATCCAAGCGTTGTACGGGTTATCGTCGGTCGGCGGGCGGTACGGTGATGTGATGAACGTGTCACCGTCTCCACCCCGGTCTCTGAGCGAATCTATCGGGGTCGTTTCCAGCGTCTCGTAGATATCCACGTCCGAGTATCCGGCGGCGGACTTCGCCTCGCCCTCGGTGAGTTCCATCCCGATACGCTCGGCGAGCACCTCCGCCTCCGCTTCGGAGAAGTGTCTGTACTTGCTCATCGTCTTCCAGTGTCAGTAGTCAAGGTCAACATCAACCCGTTCGCCGGACCAGGCGGACTCGTAGGCCGCTTCGGTCACCGCCGTCGACAGCAGGCCATCGTGAACGGTGGCCGGCGGTTCGCTGTCGGTTTCGATAGCTTCGATGAAGGCGTCGGCTTTCGGGAGTTCCGAACCGAGATTGATGTTCGGCGTGTGGATGTCGCCGTCGGTATCGACCGTGCGGAACCTCCGCGGGTTCCACTCGTGACCGTCGATGAGCGTCGCGCCGTCATCACCCCAGAACCGGTACGTCTCGCTCACGCGTGGCGCGTCCCCCGAGACGGCGATGGACGCGACGCTATCGTTCTCGAACCGGACGGTAAGCCCCGCTTGGATATCGACCCGTTCCTCGTCGTCGTGGAACGTCATCTGTGCGGTTACCGAAGACGGCGCCTCGTCCATCACCCACAGCACCGCGTCGACGACGTGACTCCCCGAATCGTACAACTGCCCGCCGCCGCTCAAGTCCGGGTTGGCCTTCCAGGACCCGCCGACGGCATTGATCCAGTCTTGGGTGATTTCGGCGGTGACGAACTCGGGACTCGTATCGCGCTCGTTCCAGTATTCGCGGGCTGTCCGGAAGGAAGTGTCGAGGTGTCGTTGATAACCGAGCATCACGGTTTGATCCGACTGTTCGACCCGACGGGCGAGATCCTTCGCGTCGTCGAGCGACGTACACAGCGGCTTCTCACAGAGGACGTGGAGGTCGCGTTCCAATCCGGCGACGATCTGTTCGTGGTGGAGGGCGTGTGGCGTCGTTATCACCAACCCGTCGATATCCTCGTCCTCTAACATTCGCTCGTAGTCCTCGTACTGCGATCCTTCGGAAACGTCGAGTTCGTCCCCCGCCTCGGCAAGGATATCCGGATTTAGCTCGGCGATTGCACCGACCGTCGCCCGGTCGTGGCGGAGGAACTCCCGTCCCATCGCCTTTCCGAGAAAGCCGGTTCCGATGATTCCTGCACGAAACGGTACGTCGGCAGAGTACGTGCTCTCCATGCTACAGTTCACCAATATCGTACGGTGTGTTAAACGTTTTTACTCAGTAGCAAAGGGTCGACTAACTCTCCTTATTTGGTCCGAACGACGACAGAACCGTCGAAGTTGAGGATGATCGACTGTGCGTCATCGCCGAAGATTGCCTTCCCAGTTGGTGACCGCTTCTGGCCGGTGATGAATATGAAGTCGCAACCATGGTCGTTCGCCACTGAGAGAATTTCATCGCGCCTCTCACCGAGTGCACCGGCCGGCGTGACATCCACGTTAAGGTCACCAAGCAGCTCGATACTCTGATCATGCGCGTATTGCTTGGCGCCTTCCTGTGCCTTCTCGACGCTGTACATCGTTGTGTCCGACGCCAGCGAATCATTAAGTTGTTCTTGGTTGTCGTGGAACTCCTCCTCGCTCGTTACGTGAAGCACGACAAGTTCAGCCCCGATGGCGGCGGCGATTTCTCCAGCCTCACGTACCATCTCCTTAGACCGATCGTTGTATTCAATTACCGAGAGTACTCGTTCCATAGTAAATTGTTCATCTGTGGTGCTCAAAAATCTTATTATACAATAGTTCGGTAGACGACCACTGTCGATAAGAAGGTTCCTTGCATGGCAATAGGTACCTTTTTACAGACGGCCGCGACGCGTTAACGTGCAATGGTTCAAGTCACCGTATGGAATGAACATCGAAGCGAGACGAAACACGAACGCGGACGCGAACTCTACCCGGACGGGATTCACGCCGAACTCGCCGCGCTCCTCGAAGACGAGGGTCACGACGTGCGCACGGCGACGCTCGACGAACCCGAACACGGATTGACGGACGAGGTTCTCGAAACGACGGAAGTCATGCTGTGGTGGGGCCACGAGGCCCACGACGAGGTCGACGACGCCATCGTCGAGAAAGTGAAGGAGCGAGTGCTCGACGGGATGGGTCTCCTGGTGCTGCACTCGGGCCATTACGCGAAGATATTCAAGGAACTCATGGGGACGACCGGCTCACTGAAGTGGCGCGACACGAGCCTGACGGACGGTGAGCGCGAACGCGTCTGGTTCGTCGAGCCGGGGCATCCCATCGTCGACGGGCTCGACGAGGAGTACATCGAGATTCCACAGGCGGAGATGTACGGGGAGCGCTTCGACATCCCGGCGCCCGACACGCTCGTCACCATCAGTTGGTTCGAAGGCGGCGAGGTGTTCCGCTCGGGATGCTGCTACCAACGCGGCGAAGGTCGAGTGTTCTACTTCCGGCCGGGCCATGAGACGTATCCGGTGTACAAACAGGACGACGTCCGCACGGTTATCGCCAACGCGGTCGATTGGGCGGATTCCAGCAACGGTCCGAAGCCGGAGTTTGCCGATCAGCGCGAACCGCTCGAGGATATCGAGGACGGACTTCCGCCCGAACACCGGTAGGAACGTTGCGACGGCGCGCAGTTCTGCTCCAGATTCGTCCTCGAAGATATCTTGGTCTCGCTTCGAGAAGCCGAGCTTTCAGACTAAGAGAGCTGTTTCACCGACTGAGGAAGTCGTCCAACTGCTCGGCACCGGTGCGGAGCGAGTCGACCGGTTCGGCGGGCTCGTCGTGCTCGTAGATAAACCACTCCGTCCCCGCCTCGACGGCGGCGTCGATGCACGCGGTGAGATCTACGTCACCATCGCCAATCTCCGCGGGTCGCCCGTCGTCGAGGTGGACGTCCTTGACGTGGACGAGTGGACATCGACCCTCGAGCGTCGACAGGAGGTCGACGGGGTCGCGTCCGCCCTCGCGGGCCCAGCCGACATCGAGTTCGTAATTGACGGACGAGGGCGTACGCTCGACCAGACGGTCGAACGCGGTTCGACCGTCGACATCGACGAATTCGTGAGCGTGGTTGTGGTAGAACAGTCGACAGTCGTCGGCCCTAAGTCGGGCGGCGATCTCTGCGAGATACGACGCTGTCGACTCGACCGCGTCGACGGACTCGAAGTGGGCGTCGTCGAGATACGGAATGACGACCGACTTACAGCCAAGGCTCTCGACCGCGTCGACCACCGCGTTAACGTCCTCATCGAGGCGCTCGTGGCCGACGTGGACGCCGGCACAATCGATCCCATAATCGTCGAGCACGTCCGCAAACGCGGCGGGGTCGTTGGGGAGTCCGGCGAGTTCGACACCGTCGTAACCCGCATCGGCGACGCGTTCGGCGAGTTCGGGGAACGGTTCGTCTACGTTTCGTACGGTGAACAACTGGATAGCAGTGTGCATCTCAGTCCTGTGAGAGCGACTCTTCGACCGCGATATCGTTCGAATCGAACCGGACAGGCCGACCGCCGTGCTCGCTTGACCGATAGATACCCTCGATGACGCGTTGGACTGTGAGCGCCTCTTCGATGGTGCTGATGCTCGGCGGAGTGCCTGACGCCACGGCACCGAGAAAGTACTCGGTCTGTGCTTCCTTGCGATTCTGGTCAGGGACGGTCACCGTCGAGTCGACGTGCTGTTCGACGCCGACGCTCCGCGTCTCGTGAAGCGTCAGAGCGTTCTCCGGCTTGTCGAGTTCGGCACCTGCGTCGGTGCCGCGTAACGCGATGGTCTCTTCTTCGTTACCGTTCGTCGCCCACGCGATGTCGAAGGTGATCGTTTGACCCTCGGCCGTTTGAACCATCGCCGTTGCCGAGTCCTCGACGTCGAAACTCGAAGTGTCATCAGTATCTTCGCCCCACATCTCGAGGTACTGGTAGTCGTCGCGATGGCCGAACTCCCGTCGCGTGACGCCGGAGACTTGCGTCACCTCCGGGTCGCCGAGGACGTAGAGCGTCAGGTCGATGATGTGGACACCGATGTCGATGAGCGCTCCCCCGCCTGCGACTTTCTTCGATGTGAACCACGACCCGCGACCCGGAACGCCGCGTCGGCGGATGTAGTTCGTCTCGACGCTAGTCACGTCGCCCAAATCGCCGCGTTCGACGTACGCCCGGAGCGCGGTAGCAGCGTTCATGAACCGGTTATGGAATCCGACCATCCCGAAGGCGTTGGACGATTCGGCCGCCTCCGCGATGCGCTCGGCGCTCTCCAACGAATGCGCGAGCGGTTTCTCCAGTAGTAAGTTGATGTCCGCCTCGAACGCGGCCACGGCGGCCGGTTCGTGGAACTTGTTCGGAGTTGATACGATGACGGCATCGAGATCTTCGGTCTCGAACAGTGCCTCGTGCGAACCGTGAGTGTCGATACCCCACTTCTCCTCGTAATGCTCCCGTGCGTCCTGCGACACGTCGGCACCCGCGACGACTTCGTAACCGGCGTTCTGGACGAGCTCCGTGTGCCAGTGGCCCATCGAACCGAGTCCTACGATACCGACGTCGACTAGCTTGGTACAGTCTCCCATTTCAACATCCGACGATTTGAACACACGCACGTATATGTTGTGATATCGGTGATAGAGGGTACGACCGCCGCCGCTTCTCCCGTATCGGATGATTTTTGACCGTCCTTTGCCAACCTGCAGTACGACTCGAGTAAATATGCCTCATAGCACGCCCAGCAGTCGTGATCGCGGAGCGAGAACTGTACGGACGCGACTCCACCGAGGACGCGGCAGGGGACGCTGATTTGATGCGCGTCGAGAGTCTCGACGGGTCGGTCGTGACCGAGTTCCGATTGACCGACGAAGGACGACCATCGCTCGTCGTTTGCTCGGTCGGAACGACCGTGGTCGAGCGGTCGCCGCTCGGTCTCCGGACGTTCGAGGAATCGTTTGTCGACAGTCTTTCGATCAAGCACCAGGAGCGGCGGACGGTGGAGACGAAGTACGAGACGCCCACGGGCAAGCGGCGAATGCACCGATCGCTGGCGAACGAGGCGACCTTAACGCTCGTCAACACCGACGACGCGGTCGTCCGCGTCGATCTCCGAGTTTCCACCGACGGGGTGGCCTACCGGTATCGCCTTCCCGGCCGTAGCTCCGTTCTGGTGACCGGCGAGGAGAGCGCTTTTCGCCTTCCCGAGGGTGCGAGGGGTTGGCTGATGCCGTTCGAGAAGAAACACGAAGACGTATGGCGATCCACCGCGCCGACGGAGGCGGACGGTCAGTACAGTTTCCCGTCGCTATTCGAAGTCGACGACCGGTGGGTGCTCCTGACCGAGGCGGGCGTCGACGGACGATACGTCGCGTCCCGGTTCGAGACGAAGACGGAAGAATCGCTGTTTCGTGTTCGCTTCCCGGATTCGGAAAACCACCGAATGACGACCGAGACGCAGGACGTGAGCACGACTCGACCACTCGCGACGCCGTGGCGCGTCGCGATCGTAGGCAATCTCGCGACAGTCGTGGAATCGGATCTCGTAACTGACGTCATCGACGCGCCGTCCTACGGGAACGACCCGTGCCGAATCGCGGACACGTCGTGGATCGAACCGGGGCGCGTCGCGTGGTCGTGGTGGTCTGACGGCGGCAGTCCGGGTGACCGCGAGACCCAACGCGAGTACGTCGACTACGCGAGCGAACGCGGCTGGGAGTACGTTCTCGTCGACGAGGGATGGGAACGAGAATGGTTGTCTGGTCTCGTCGAGTACGCGAACGAACGAGATGTCGACGTACTGGTCTGGTCGCGGTGGTCCGACCTCGACACCCCGGCCAAGCGCGACGTGCGTCTTTCGAGGTGGAAGTCCTGGGGCGTCGCCGGCGTCAAGGTGGACTTCATGAACTCCGACACGCAGGAGATGATGCGGTTCTACGACGACCTGGCCGCGGCGACCGCCGATCACGAGCTACTCTTGAACGTCCACGGCTCCATCACCCCGAAGGGACTGCGCCGACGGTGGCCGCATTTGCTCACCTACGAAGGAGTCTTCGGCGCGGAGAATTATCACCCGGTACCCAAGACGGTGCCGCCGGAGCACAACGTCATCCTTCCGTTCACTCGAAACGTGCTCGGCCCGATGGATTACACGCCCGTCACGTTCTCCGCGGAGACGCGAACCACGACGGTCGGCCACGAACTCGCGCTTTCGACCGTCTTCGAAACCGGTCTCCAGCACTTCGCCGACAGCGTGGAGAGTTACGCGGCCCGACCACTAGCCGAGGAGTTCCTCGAAGCCGTTCCCGTCGCGTGGGATGAGACTCGGTTCGTGGGAGGCTATCCCGGTACCGAAGCCACCGTCGCGCGACGGCGCGGCGACAGCTGGTTCCTCGGAAACATCACGGCCGGTGAACCATCCACCGTCGACGTCGTGTGCGACTTCCTCGACGAGAACGGGACGTACCGCGTCGAAGTGTTCCGGGACGACGACACCGGGGAATCGCTCGCCTACGACGAGCGCGAGCTATCGCACGAGGACGTGTTCTCGATCGACGTCCCGGAGAACGGTGGATTCGCCGCCATCTTCCGGTTACAGGGGTGAGTCTCGCGTGACCCCTCCCCATAGTTCGACCGAGGCACATAGGTTTAATTCGATCCAGCACAAACGAGTATGACAGAGATGGACACAGGAAACGAACCGACTCGTTCCGGGATCGGTGACAACGTCCGGACGTACGTCGACAATCACCGTCTGCTAACCTACTTCGTCGTGATCGAGGCGCTTCTCGTGTTCGGCGCGTGGTATCTCGACACGTGGGTGTCGTTCGTTCTGACCAAGAGCGGCGACGACATCTCCGACATCGCGGCGGGCCTGCTTGGCGGATGGGCGGTGATATTCGCCCTCATCGGGCTCGTCGGCGTCTGCCTGTTCGTCGCGTCGCGTCTCTGGTTGCGAGTCGGTCGGAGTATCGGCAGAGGATCGGCCTGAGGTTCGACGGAACGTTCTGAAGGACGCCCCATTTCTGCGTAAACGAGTGAGTGACGGGAGCCGTTTTGGAAACGACACCGCTAACCCGGACGGAGCGATGAACGCCACCGCGTTAGTCGAGGGCCACCGTCACGGAAGCGGTTCGACGTCGGCTGAAAATCGATCCTCGTCGAACGACCGATGTTCGTTCCTCGTTCACTATCCGAAAATTCGGATGTAAACCCGAGTTCCGCGCGGAGAGGGGCAAGAGTCGTTCCTCAGACCGTTCTCATAATTTTCCTAACGATGGTCGACGTTATCTTGCGTTCAGACTAAATGAACATCACCTCGTCGTCACCATCGAGAGTTTCCGTACGTGACGATATTTCGTACCGATGATAGCGACCGTCGACGGATCCGATTACTGTCCTGTATCTGTAATAGCTTCGCGATCTCGATCCCGCGGCAAGTTAGCGTTTGGCACGGATTCGCTCTACGTGGGCGATTAGAAGACCAAATAGATGGGCATTACAAATATAGAACTGTAATCTTCATGGGAGCTGAGCTCCCCGAGCAATCAGACAGCCGTAACAGCCGTTCACCTAGTCTGAACAGTAGTGAGCACGCATCGCATTGTTCTTATCGACCGTTTGGCGAGGAAATAACTCATCAGTAATCTAATTACGCCGTAAAACTGATTTTTTAGTACAATTTCTGAAAGAAGAACTCATTCGTGGAATTCAGTAAGGGGAAGTCAGAGACGGGAAACGTTCCGAGCAGACGGCGACCGGGGCGGAAAGCAAACTCCCTTACCGCGAATCGACTCGCCGAGTGCGCACGGAGCGGGATGTAGGGCGGTAGCACCGTCATCGTAGGTGCGGTCGTACGGGGTTACAACCGCACCACGTCGCTCGTTTGCACACATTGATTGTGGATGCCGAGAAACGGAGTGACATGGCACGGTACGTGGAGTATTGTCGCACCAACGTGAGCGAAGACCTCCGAGAGTCGCTCGCACGTCTCGATGAGACGGTCGTCGAGAAGTGCTGCCTGCGTCGGTGCGGTGTCTGTCGTGCGAAATCGTTCTTGGTAGTCGACGGTGAACCGCGGTGCGGTGAGAGCCACGCTACCCTCATCGAGAACCTACCGGAGGAGAGCGAATGAAGCTCCTGTTCATCTCTGTCGATAGCCTCCGCAGGGATTTCCTCGACACGTACGACCCGGCTACCCACGCGGACGTGAAGACGCCGAACCTTGACCGATTCGCGGAGCGTGCGGCGGTCTTCGAGAACCACTATGCGGGAAGTCTCCCGTGCATGCCCGCGCGCCGCGAATGGCTGACGGGCACACAGGAGTTCCTCTGGCGTCCGTGGGGGCCCATCGAACCGTTCGACACGACGATTCCGCGAGCGCTCCGAGACGAGGGGGTGATCACGGAGCTAATCACGGACCACTACCACTATTTCCAACACGGGAGCGGCGGCTACTACGAGGATTTCAACGGGTTTGAGTTCGTTCGCGGCCACGAGTACGACGCTTGGAAGACGGCACCGAGAGTCCCTCGGAGCCACGTCAGTACTCAACTCGGCTTTTCGGTCCCGGACGACCCGCTCGGGTTCAGCTACCTGAATCCGGTGCAGTATCCCAGGAACGTCGACGGTTTCGAGAGCGAAGAAAACTTCTTCGCGCCGAAGGTGTTCTCACGGACGGAAGAATGGCTGGTCCGTAACCAGGAGTGGGACGAGTGGTTCTGCTACGTCGACAGCTTCGACGTCCACGAACCGTTTCACGTGCCGGAGCCGTACGCTTCGATGTACACCGACGAAGATGCCCGCGACCAGGAGCTCACTTTCTGGCCCCCATACGGCCGGGTCGACCGCGGTGAAAGCGAACTCTCCGAATCCGAACTGGAGTTCGTCCGCTCGCAGTTCGCCGGCAAGCTCACGATGACCGACCGGTGGTTCGGGCAAGTCTTGGACGCTCTCGACGACGGCGATTTGTGGGACGAGACGATGGTCGTCGTGACGTCGGACCACGGCTACTACCTCGGTGATCACGGTTGGAGCGGGAAACCGTTCGAGGCTCCACTGTACGACGTGCTCGCGCACACGCCCCTATTCGTTTGGCACCCCGACGCGGAACGAACCGGCGACCGAATCAAGGCGCTGACAGCCGCTGTCGATCTCAACACGACGCTCCTCGATGCGTTCGGCGTCGTCGATGCCGCCGGCCCACATGGTCGGAGCTTCATACCGCTTCTTCGAGGCGAGTGCGATGTGCACCGCGACTGGGCCATCTACGGTTACTGGGGATCTAGTATCAACGTCACCGACGGTCGGTACACGTACCTCCATCCTTGCGCCGACGAGGTGGACAGTCGATGCCACTCGACCGAGATGATGAACCCACACTCCTGGTTTACCCCACCAAAACCCCGACGTGACGCCGAGTCAGGCGAGTTTCTTCCGTACACAGAGACACCTGTTTGGCGCTACGACGCCCCCTCGTACTCGCGCCACGACGACCCGCTCCTTTTCGACACTACAGCGGATCCACGGCAGAAGAACGACATCTCCGCCGAGTCGGACGACGTCCACCGGATGCGCAGGCTGTTGGTAACGGCTCTCGAAGAACTGGACGCACCTCGCCATCAGTACAACCGTCTTGACCTGTCCGTCGACGGCGCAGAGTAACAGAGAAACTCAATCCCGTCCTCGACGGTCGATCTACATCGACGCTTTCCATACGACGATAGGCAGTTAGCGGATTATTTGAGACCGGTTTTCGTCGACGAAATAGATCGATAAGTTGCCCTGACGGGGAGTCGCTTGGTAAATACGTGTTCGTCACTCTCCGAGGACGTTCAAGGTTGACAATCATCGCTTCCATAGGATATCACAGCAAATCGTTGTCGTAAGCATCGGTACGTTCTCAATGTTGGTGAACATACAATAACTTTTTCACAGTGTATTTCTATTGTGGGAGAGAATGCGAGACGATAGTCAACAGAGTGGGCAGTTCAAGGATTACTGGGCGTCTCGTCGGCGGTTCATTCAAGCCGCCGGCGGCGCTGCTGGCATCACCGGACTTGCCGGCTGTCAAGGCGATACAAGCGATACGAAGAATAATGATGGAAGCACTACAACATCGGGGAATGGGCAGTCGTCCGGCCAACCCGTCGACCCCGAGCTCACGCTCGATTCCCTTGGAGTGCCCGCGAGCGACGTCCAATGGAATGAGTTCAACTTCTCGAACTACAAGTGGATGGTTCAGGCACACGTTATGGATCCATTTGCAGTCTGGGATCCAGTCAACACCAAGTTCGTGGGGCTACTCGCGAAGGATTGGACAATCGACACGGAGAACCAGAAACTTCGGGTTAAACTTGACGAAAACTACAAGTGGCACGACGGCAAGAAAGTCGTTCGCCCAGTCACCGCCAAGGACGTATACACCCATTTCCAACTGGAACAGTTCATGGGGTGGTCCTCGTCTGAATACACCAATGAAATTAAGGAGATCGACAAGCACACCGTCGAATTTACATTAAAAGGTGGCTACAAGAACAAGGATTTCATCACGTTCAACCTTCTAACAAATGTATTGTCGCACGGTCTTCCGCAGTATCGGGACTGGGTTCAGAAGTTCAAGGATGCTGGAAGTCAGAGTGAAAAAGACAATATTTCGGCAGAACTCGGCGAGTTCAGCATCTCAAGCGAGGAGATGTATTCGTATGGTCCGTTCGCGGTACAAGGAGCCTCACGGCAGGAACTCACCTCTGTTAAGAACCCTGGTCACCCAGCTTCTGACAAGATTAACTTCCCGAAGCTCGTCTTCCGCTATGTCGGGAGTGAGCAAAAGCTCTGGCAGTCGCTAGCGAACGGCCAACTCGATGGCCACGTGCGGATAAACGTTCCCAAGGACGTGCAGACCAGTTTTCCGAACCATGTTGAAAATACTACATCAACCAGCCTCGGTGGCATGGCGCTCGCGTTTAAGTGGAACGACGACGTCCTAGGCGATCCGCGAGTACGTCGCGCTATTGGTTATGTTATCGATAAGAAAGCCGTCGCGCAAAATGCTGGTGCGGACACACACCAGCCAGTCACTTTAAACACTGGACTGGCGCTGAACTACAACTCCGACTACCTCGATACAAACAAGTACATTAAGTACGATAAAAACCACCAGAAGGCCACACAGCTCCTCAAGGATGCTGGCTTCACGAAGAATGGTAAACAATGGTTAACACCCGACGGAAAGAAGTTCAGTCCCGACATCAAGACCGGAACGACCGGTGGCCCTGCACTGCTTGCTCTTCAGACCATCACTAGCCATCTCAAACAGTTCGGTATCGACGCACGACTTCGAACGATGGAGGAAACGTCATTCGTGGAGAGAATCTGGGACCAAGGTGATTTCCGAATTGCATCCGGCACATGGGGCGCAGATTACCCGCAACCATACGCGTGGTACAACAACACGTTTGTCGAGAATCGTGAGAAGATGGGGATGCCGGACGAGATCTCTGTTCCTCCGATCGGCAAACCAAATGGTTCGCAGGATGCTCTGCAGATGAACCTCGACACTGCCGTCAACAACTTGACGAAGCTCCAAGGCCAGAAACTCAAGGAGCAAGTTCGCAAACTCGCCTGGGCATGGAATTATATGGCACCACAAATCCAGATATACGAGGAGCGCTCACAGACATGGTTCACGAATGATAACTGGAATTACCCACCGCTCGACAGCGATATCATGCAGCGGACGTTCTACACGCCGTTCCACTACATCCTGAAGACGGGCAAATTCACCGCGAAGACGAAGTAGGGACTCGTCCCATCTCCGGATCTCTTCTCGCCACATATCGTTGGCCGATTTTTTTCATACTCGTCGTGCGTCTCAGAGTAACGAGATCTGACTGCGTTCATCTACAACTTCTCAACCACCTAAAAACAAATATCACCGTAGGGTTTACAACCTCGGACTACAACCAACAAGGTATGCGATGGTTTGCCAAGAGAATTGGGCAGGCAATTTTTACCCTCTGGGCAGTAGTGACGATCTCATTCGCGCTCATCCGGTTTCTCCCTGGGGGACCACTCGTCTACCTCAAGGTTCAGTTGAAAAAACAAGGTATTCCTGAGTCGACGATCGACAACTACGTTGAGAACTACGTCAGCTTCCAATCGGACGACCCTTTATGGATCCAGTACATCGACTACATGACTTCAGTTCTGCAGGGTGACTTAGGTCAGGCGTTGTTCCAGGATGGAGCGGTGTTCGACATCCTCGCGCAGGCACTGCCGTGGACTATCTTCCTCGCAGGCATTGCGACGTTCGTGACGACGGTGATTGGCATCGCCATCGGCGGGTTCATGGCGTACACGGAGGGGAGCAAATTCGACTCGGGTATAACCCTCTTCTCAACCATTGCGGGTGGTATCCCATATTATGTACTGGCCCTCGCGCTCGTCTACCTATTCGGTTATCGCTGGCAGATGTTTCCAACAGGTGGTCAAGTTGATCCTAGCCTTACAGCAGGTTTTACTTGGCCGTATGTCAAGAGCGTGCTCTATCATGCCGTACTCCCACTCCTATCGACGACGCTTGTCGGGTGGGGTGGAGTGGCGCTCTCGATGCGCGGCAACAGTATCAGTATCCTCGGCGAGGATTACATTCGCGTCGCCCGCCTGCGTGGTCTCTCCCGGCAGCGGATCGCGCTCCGATACGTCTCACGGAACGCGATGTTGCCGATGTACACCGGCATTCTGTTATCGATTGCGTTCATGCTCGGCGGGTCGGTGGTCTTGGAGCAGATCTTCACGTACCCGGGCGTCGGGTTCTATCTGTTCAAGGCGGTCGTCTCGAGCGACTACCCGCTGATGATGGGCGGACTCATCATGATATCGACCGCAGTGATACTCGGCGTTCTAGTCGCCGATCTCACGTATAGCAAGATCGATCCCCGCACGTCGGGTGAGGGACAGCGCGAGTCCTACTAACCAACTCCGAATAACATATACCATGGCATCACAACAATCGGATGGCGAAACGGTGGCGGACGAACTTCCGTTTAAGACGACTGCGGACACGACAATATCACGTCAGGAGCAAATCCGGCAAGTTGCCGATAGGACAGTGATCGCTCCGTTTCGCGTCATGTGGAGCGACTGGCGCGCCAAGGTCGGTTTCGTCATCGTCGTGCTTTATATTCTGATGGGTACTATTGGAGTGTTGGTTAATCCTACTCCATATACGGGGATGGGTGAAAGGTACCTCCAACCGTTCCATGACGGCTGGTTCTCGCTCCAACCAGTGTCAGTAGGTGGTATTACGCTTCCACTTGATCCACGGTTCCACCTCATTTTGGGGACTGATGCAATGGGACAGGGTATCTGGTCGCAGATCGTCCACGCGACCCCGGCCATGCTCAAAATGATCCTCGCAGGCGCAGTGTTCTCCACGATCGTCGCGACGATCCTTGGCACGCTTGCAGGCTACAAAGGTGGCCTCACCGACCGAGCCATCATGACACTGTCCGATATCACGATGACAATCCCTGGCCTCCCACTCGTGATGATCATCGCCGCCGCACTTGACCCGAAGAATCCGTACTTGATTGGTTTAATCCTCGGTATCAACAACTGGGCCGGACTCAGTCGTGCCATCCGCTCGCAGGTGCTCAGCGTCCGAGAACGGAGCTTCGTAGAGGCCTCCCGTGCAATGGGGCTGTCGACGCCACGGATTCTAATCGACGACATCATTCCGGATCTCATGGCGTACATCTCAATCCACTTCGTGCAGGCAGCGCGCGGGATTATCTTTGAGTCCGTCGCACTGTACTACCTTGGTGTCCTTCCATTCACGACGCTTAACTGGGGAGTGATGATGAATCTCTCATACACGACGTCTGGTGCGCTGTACACTTGGCAGTCAGCTCATTGGATATTTACCCCCATGATCACTATCGCACTGTTCTCTGTAGGTCTGATCCTGTTCTCGCAGGGGATGGATCAGATCTTCAACCCACGTATACGGGCCCGACACGTAAAATCCGTATCCAGCGCCGACACCGATGAGGAGGACGAAGCGCCGAATCCAATGACCGACGTGCCGACCAACTGAGTTCCAAAGCACATGACTACACGCAATACACCGATCGAAACGACCACCCGACCGACTGACAAAGATGTGATCCTGGAGGTACGTGACGCAAGCGTCACCTTCGACATGGAACGAGGCGAGTCTCGAGTAATGGACAGTGTCTCATTCGATATCTATCGCGACGAAATCCTAGGTGTCGTCGGGGAGTCAGGATCGGGCAAGTCGATGTTCGCCTCGGCGCTCCTTGATGCAGTGGTACGACCGGGGCAACTCACTGGCGATATTACCTACTATCCAAGGGATGGCGAAGCGGTCGACCTCCTCAATCTTAGCGAGCGTGAACTCAAGCGCTTACGCTGGGAGGAAATATCGATGGTATTCCAGGGGGCAATGAGTTCATTCAACCCCACGATGAAGATACGCAAGCACTTCGAAGAGACGCTTGACGCCCATGGTCAGGATCGCGAGACTGGACTCGTCCACGCTCGCGAACTTCTCACTGACCTTTACTTGGAACCGGAGCGTGTACTCAACTCGTACCCTCACGAACTGTCCGGTGGAATGCAACAGCGTGCGCTCATCGCTCTCTCACTCGTACTCAAGCCGAATGTCTTGGTGATGGACGAACCGACGGCGGCGCTTGACCTCCTCATGCAGCGGTCGATTCTCACCCTGCTAGAGAACCTGCAAGAGAAGTACAACTTGACTGTGGTGTTCATCACGCACGATCTGCCGCTCGTGGCCGGCCTCGCCGACCGTCTCGCCGTCATGTACGCCTTCGAATTCGTCGAGATCGGACCGAGCGAAGAAATCATCCGTAACGCGGCCCACCCATACACTCGGGCGCTCTTAAAGGCAGTGCCGAACCTCGACGCGCCGATAGATGAGATGCGTCCAATAGAGGGGTCGGCGCCGGATCCAGTGAACGTACCGG
Organism: Haladaptatus halobius; assembly: GCF_020618475.1. GTDB lineage: Archaea > Halobacteriota > Halobacteria > Halobacteriales > Haladaptataceae > Haladaptatus > Haladaptatus halobius. The sequence goes on from NZ_CP085337.1 coordinate 140,249, forward strand.
CTGGCTGTTCGTACCACCCTCGGTGTCCGCTCGCCACAGAGAAGTGCATTCAGGTCGATCCAGGGTACTATGACGTGACCGCCGACCATCAAGCTGCTTGTCACCACTGGGAACAATCGATCGAGGCAATCTCTTACTCGGTGAGCAGTTCCGACAACCGGAACACGGAGGTGAAGTCAGAATGAGTGGCTCCAACGCACCGCTACTCCAGTTGGAGGACGTCCAAGTACACTTCGAGCAAAATCAAGGCCTCCTCGACCGGTTCGTCGGGAAACGCAGCGAAAATGCAGTCAAGGCCGTCGACGGAGTGTCACTCAACCTTGAGAAGAACGACGTGGTTGCCCTCGTGGGCGAGTCAGGGTGTGGTAAAACTACCCTCGGCAAGACGGCGGTCGGCCTACAGCGGCCAACAGGCGGATCCGTGAAGTACCGGGGACAGGACATCTGGAAGGCAAAGGATAAAAAAGGCGACGTCGATATCCCGTACAAGGATATCCGCCGGTCGCTACAGATCATTCATCAGGATCCTGGTAGTTCACTTAACCCGAATAAGACGATTATGAAAAGCCTGCAAGCGCCACTGAAAAAATGGCAGCCAGGTCTGAGTGCGGAGGATCGGCGGACACGTATTCTTGGCATGCTTGAACACGTCGGCATGGCGCCCCCTGACGACTACGCGAACCGCTTCCCCCATCAGTTAAGCGGCGGGGAGAAACAGCGGACTGCACTGGTGCGCGCTTTGCTAATGAACCCGGACGTTATTTTGGCCGACGAGGCGGTGTCAGCACTCGACGTCTCACTGCGGGTGGATACGATGGATCTCCTACTCAACCTGCAAGACGAGTTCGACACATCATTCATCTTCGTCTCTCACAATCTCTCGAACGCACGGTATCTCGCCCAGAGGGCCGGCGGTCGCATCGGTGTGATGTACCTCGGACGCCTGGTTGAAATCGGACCGGCCGAGGAGTTGCTTCAGAACCCACGTCACCCTTATACGCAAGTGTTACGGTGGGCGACGGCCGACCTCGATCCAGACAAGGCGAAGGCAAGCAAGCCTCCCGTCCGGGCCGTCGACATCCCCGACCCGTCGAACCCCCCATCCGGCTGTCGGTTCCACACCCGCTGTCCGAAGGCGCACGAGGTTTGCGTCCACGAGAACCCAAACCTCGTCAGCCGTCCCGACGACTCGGATGTTCATTCTGCCTCCTGCTTCCGGCAGTTTCCAGAGAGGGAGCACGAATACTGGAATAGTCCTCCACTGGAAGGCGTCGAAGACGCCGACACCACGCTTCCGGACGACAGCCACGCGAACGGCGATTAGTGTCGCGCCTCCGACGGATTGCGATTATCTCGGTTCTCGCGGATTCAATCCCTGCCAGTCGACGTACAACAGTGAGCTGACAATCAGGAGCGTAATTAGTATCACGCCAAGGCTCAACACCGCGATGACATACGCGCCCGTCCCTGGTTGGATAGCGGTGAATGCAATTGCCAACAATACGAGCAGCACCATATTCATGCCGAAGATAATACGGAAAAGATTGCGCATGGGTCGCCTTCACACTAGACGATAAAGAACGTACCGTCGTATGGTCGACATTCTATTACTACTGATATAGTGCTGAATGAGAGGAACAGCATGGTTATTTTCACAGGTACATTCATGCATATCTCCACGCAGAGTAGCTGTATACGTTTGATGATGGCGACATTCTGTCAGTTCGTAGCCGCGGCGTCATGGCGATGCTCTGACTCAAACTTGCCACGTACGAGGTTATTTCGATCGGGAATCCCGTCGCCACCATGACGGGCGACGGAGACGACACTCGGTAGATACTTGTCGTCCCGACTGAACCGCAGTAGCATGGAGCGTGGAGCGAGTTACTTCGGTGTGAGGGACCTCCGTCACGTCGAGAACGACCTAGATAGATTCGCGGACGAGGGATTGAACGCGATACTGCATACTTATAGCGAACGCGACCAGACGTTTTACGAGGAGACGATGGCGAACATCGTCGCCGCGAGCAACGACCGCGGGTTCACGACGTACGTCAATCCGTGGGGTGTCGGGAAGGTGTTCGGCGGCGAAGCGTTCTCCCAGTTCATCGCGAAACATCCGGAGACCCGCCAGCGTATAGTCGGCGGTTCCAAGGAACACGCTGCCTGCTTCAATAATCCTAAATTCCGGACGTTCATGCGTGAATGGACGAAATCTGCCGTCGACCTGAATCCGGATGTTATCTTCTGGGATGAACCGCACTGGATCATTCCGGACTGGTTCGACGACGATCAACCGGACGATGCATGGGTCTGCCGGTGTGCGCATTGTCGCGAGCGCTACCTCCAAGAACAAGGCCGGCCGATGCCCGTCTCCGAGGACGACACTGTCCGCCGGTTTCGTGAAGATTCTCTGCTCGACTTTCTCGACGAGCAGATGGCGATCGTCGACGAAGCTGGTGTAGACAACGCGGTGTGTCTCGTCCCCATCTCCGACGCTGATCACGGCATCGCCAACTGGGAGCGCCTCGCGGCGAACGAGCACATCGACCTTATCTCGACCGACCCGTACTGGGGTCTATTCACCGACGCCGATGTTGAGGACTTCGTCCACGAATCCGTAATACGAGTGACCGATCTGGCCGACGCAAACGACCTCCGCAGCCAAATCTGGATTCAGGGGTTCGGCCTCGACGACGAGGAGCAAACATATGAGCACATTCATACGGCGACTAGATGTGCGATCGAAGGCAATGTGGACAGCGTGTTCATGTGGGGGTATGATGGCTGCCGATCCATTTCGTCGATCGCCTCTGAAAACCCCGACCGAGTTTGGGAGACGTACCTCGAAACGTTGCAAACGACGGGTCGGTGACGATCGCCCCCATAACGGACGCGTCCGACCGAGCGGTCAGTGACGGATATTCGCGTGATCGTCCGGGAGAGACAACCCCTTGACGCCGCGCGACTCAATCCATCTCCACAAGGCAATTCCGTTAGCGCTCTCGGTCGGGAGCGTCCGCAGATCGTCGCCGTCGAATGCCGGAGCGACCATCCTGCACGATAACACCGACATTTATTATCTTTGGTTGTGAGTACCATTCATGGATGTCGGAGTCCTCACTGCACCTTTAGTCGATGAGTCGTTCGAAGATGCGGCCGAGTACCTCTCAGGACTCAGCGTCGGAGCGGTCGAAATCGGTTGCGGTGGCCTCCACGGCGGTGAGCACCTCTCACGGGAGCAGTGCTTAGACGACGAAGACGCGCAGGCTGCGTTCCGTGACATACTCGACGAATACGATCTCCGCGTAAGCGCGCTGGCGGCGCACGGCAATCCGCTCCACCCAGACGATGAGCACGCAAGCGAGGCTGATCACGACCTCCGCGAGGTTATCCGTCTCGCCTCCCAACTCAATGTGGACGCAGTCACCTGCTTTTCGGGATTGCCGGCCGGCGGTCCGGACGACAAAGTCCCGAACTGGATCACGGCCCCGTGGCCGAGCGAACACGCCGATGCACTCGATTACCAGTGGGATATGGCAGTCGACTACTGGTCGGATCTGGCGGGTCACGCCGCCGACCACAACGTCAATGTCGCCATCGAGATGCACCCCAACATGCTCGTTTCCGAACCGACCGGGATGGTTCGTCTTCGCGAGGAGACAAACGAATACATTGGCGCGAACTTCGACCCCTCGCACCTCTACTGGCAAGGGATTGATGTGCCCGAAGCCATCCGCTTCCTCGGCGAACACGACGCCATCCACCACTTCCACGCGAAGGACACGAAAGTGTACGACCACAACGTCCGCCTGAAGGGCGTCAACGACACCGCACCGTATACGGACGAAGTGGATCGTTCGTGGCTATTCAGATCGGTTGGTTACGGACATGGCGAGGAGCATTGGAAGGATGTAGTGAGCACGCTTCGGATGGTTGGCTACGATGGCGCGCTTTCGATTGAACACGAGGACTCGCTCACCTCCTCGCGGGAAGGGCTCGAAAAGGCAATCGACGTGCTCCAGCGCGCTGTATTCGAGACGACGCCCGGCGAAGCTTACTGGGCGGAATAACGGGTCGCTTCTCCGTCGCTCGTTGCAGATGGGGCCTTTTGCAAACAGGTAACACCGGACGAGACTACAAGAGGCGGTAGATCCCCGCCTCGTACGGCTCAAGATCGGTGCCTGCCAATGATGATGGGTCGTCGCGGACGCCGTTGTGACTCAGCACCTCGCTTTCCTCGTACTCGACGGCGTCGGGAACACGGAATGTCGCCGTTTCGGCGGAGAAGTTGAGTACCACGAGTATTCGCTCATCGTCGAGCGTCCGGAGGTAGCTGAAGATCTGTGGATGATCAGGGAGGAGGAGGCGGAACTTCCCGTAGACGAGGACGGAGTGCTGGTCGCGGAGGGCGATCAGGTCGCGGTAGTGCGCCCAGATCGAGTTGGGGTGGTCGCGTTCGGACGTGACGTTCACATCCTTATAGTCGTCGTTCACTTTGATCCACGGGTCGCCATTGGTAAAGCCCCCGTTCGACGCGTCCGACCACTGCATCGGTGTCCGGGCGTTGTCGCGCGTTCGGGCATTAATCAGATCCTTGACCTCCTCGAAGTCGGAGATGGCACTGGTCTCGACGGCGTGTTCGACACTTCGAATCGTCGCAATATCACGAATCTCGTCGAACGATTCGAATCGGGGATTGGTCATCCCGATCTCCTCACCTTGGTATAACAGCGGTGTCCCGCGTAGCGTGAAGATCATCGTCGCCAGCATCGTCGCGGATTCACGGCGGTACGTTTCATCGTCGCCGAGACGGGACACCGCGCGAGGTTGATCGTGATTATTGAAATAGATCCCCTGCCAACCTTCTCCCTCGAGGCCACGCTGCCATCGGTTGACGACCTCCTTCAGTTCCGGGAGCGTCCAGTCGCGTGCGGCCCATCGCGCCCCAGTTCCTCGGTCGAGTTCTACATGCTCAAAGTTAAGTAGCATGCTGAGGTTCTCATCGTCATCACCGACGTATCGCCGTGCCTCCTCGACCGATAGTTCGGGCATTTCGCCGATCGTGACTGCGTCGTGTTTCCCGGTTGTCCGACGGCAGAACTCCTGGAGGTGCTCGGCTACCTGTGGGCCGTTTGCAACAACGTTCAATCCTGTTAGTCCTTCCTTGAGATCGGCGTCTGGGAGACCGTCGGGCTTCGAGATGAGGTTGATAGAATCGAGACGAAAGCCATCGATGCCCTTGTCCAGCCACCAATTGGCAATATCGAACAGATCCTCCCTGACGTCGGGGTTGTCCCAATCGAGGTCGGCCTGTTTCTCGTGGAATAGGTGGAGATAGTGCTCGCCGGTTGCTTCGTCGTGTGTCCACGCCGAGCCACCCCAGAGCGACCGCCAGTTGTTCGGCGGCATGTCGTCGTTACCAGGTCGCCAGAAGTAGTACTCCCGGTACTCGCTTTCGATCGACTGTCGGGCATCGACAAACCACTCGTGTTCATCGGAGGTGTGGTTTATTACCAGATCCATAATTAGTTTGATTCCCCGGTTATGGAGTCTGTCTAGCAGGCGGTCAAAGTCCGCCATAGTACCGTACTCCTCAGCGATCTCCCGGTAGTTGCTTACATCATACCCGTTGTCAACGTCCGGCGACCCGTAGACCGGACTGAGCCAGACCGCATCGATCCCCAGCTCATCGAGATAATCGAGTTTTTTCACAATACCCGGGATATCGCCGACGCCGTCGCCGTTGCTGTCGTTGAAGCTCCGGGGGTAGATCTGATAGATCGTCGCCTCCTTCCACCATGGGGTACGCTCACTCATTTAAAGTCACTCCCACTCGTCCACGCCGTCCCGGGCACGGACGAAATAATCGGTGCCACCAAGCTGGCCTCCCTTTAGTGCGATTTCGATGCCGTCGAATCGCCCGGTCCGCGAGTGGGCAGTGCAGAGCGGACTCCCGGGTGCGAGCGGAAACCGCGTCTGCAGGGCGTACACGTCGAGCACCGGCGTCACGTGGCCGCAGGTATCTCCACCGGCGACGCAGACGCGGTCGATTTCGGTTCGATCGAGTAACCGGCGCAGGAGAGCGCCTTGCTCACGTCCGATGAACTCGCTGACGTCATCCGGTGCGCCTACGGTCTCCTGTGCGCGGCGTTTCGTCTCCTCGATCGCCGCATCGTTCGGGCCGTGCGCTGTGTACAAGACGACGCTGTCGCCGCAATCAAGCGCCTCTCTTGCCTCTTCGAACGCTCGCTCGCGCGCCGCGTCAACGGTCTCAGGATCGACCAGATTTACGGTGTCGATGCGAACGCCAGTGAATCCCGCATCGAGCGCCGCGTCGATTTGGGCCGCCGTGAGCGGCGATGCGCTGCCGGACATCACGAGCAGTTGGTCGACGGGGGCGAGCGCGTCGAACTCGGGCGTTCGGTCGACGATGCCCGCCGCCCGCCAGTAATCGGCGAGGGCGTACTGGAATCCAGAAGAGCCCACGACGAACGAGGGTGCGTCGCGGTCGTCCCCGTACGTCTCCCAGATCACGCCACCGGTCGTTCTCAGATGGTTGTCGTCGAGGCCGTCAAGGAACACGATTTCCGCGCCCTCGCGGACCGTCTCTACGAGTTCGTGTCTCGTTTCGTCCAGTCCTTCGTCGACGGTGAGCACGTCGACGAGACCCATCGACCGATCCGTTTGCTTCGAGAGGTGGCGGCGCAGGTCGCTCTCGTCCATCGGCGTCATCGGGTGATTGCGCATCGTCGGGTGGCGGTCGAGGCGGTACACGTCGTCGATGTCCTCCGCGAACATGTTGCCGAAGACGACGTACCGATCGAGCGGAGGAGCCGCCGCGTGGACGGGCACCGCGTCGTTTTCGAAGGTATCGGCGGCGATGTCGATAGCTCGACCGATGTTGCCGATATCGGGCGCGGAGTCGAACGTCGAGCAGATCTTGTAGTGGACGAGCGGTGCATCAAGGGCGGCGAGCGATTCGAAGACGGGCGGTAGCGCATCTTTCATCGTCGCGGGCGTCATCGACCGACTGGTGCCGGCAACGCCGACGGCGTCAGCCGCGGGAAACTCCCGCTCGATCGCCTCCGAGTCCGGCGGATCGAGGAAGAGGACGGTCTCGATCCCCGACCGGGCGAACGCGTCCATAGCGTCGGTCGATCCGGTCATGTCGTCGCCGTAAAACGCGAGAAGCAGGTCGTCCATCGGTCACCGTCCCCGCAGGGTCGACGGTCGATCCTCGAACACGGTCGCCGGAGTGCCCCCCGCGCTCCGCCGACCACGGAAGTTTGAAGCTACGCGCATCGGATTCGTCATTTCGCCATGAGATATTAAAAAGCCCGGTCGAGGCCATAAATACTTATACTGTCAACGCACGCAATCGGTGTACGCGAACCTATGACTGATTCAACGTCACTCGGAGACGAGCGAGCGAAGGTGGGAGAACTCGGGCGGGAGATGCTTGCGCAGGAATTGACCAAGGGCACCGGCGGGAACGTGAGCGTCAGATCGGACGACCGTTTCGCCATTAGTCCGTCGGGCGTGCCGTACGAGGACGTCACGGCCGAGTCGGTTCCGGTCGTCGACCTCGACGGCGAGCGACTCGAGGGTGACCTGAAGCCGTCGAACGAGACGCCGATGCACGCGGTCATCTACCGGGAACGAGACGACGTCGGGGCGATCATCCACACCCACTCGCCCTACGCGAGTACGTTTGCTAGTCTGAACGAACCGATCCCCGCCTCCCATTACCTGATCGCCTACGCCGGAACCGAGATTCCGGTCGCGGGCTACGAGCCGCCGGGAACGACGGCGCTCGGCGAACTCGCAATGAACACGATGGGCGACAATCACGACGCCGTCTTGTTGAAGAATCACGGCGTCATAACCGTCGGTACGACGGGGGCGGACGCACTCGACGTCGCGCTCATGGTCGAGTACTGCGCTCGTATTCACTATCAGGCGATCAACGTCGGCGAGCCTGCGATACTCCCCGACGAGGCGGTAGAAGACCTCCGGAAGATGTTCAAGACCGACTACGGCCAACAGTAGGGACCCCCGACGGTTAAAAACGCCGGCGACGATGACAAACCCTTAGTGATTGGCCACGATATACCATACCGAGTCACTCAGTATGTACACGAAAGTCTGTTTCTTCCATACAGTCGCAAGTCTCGCCAGGCGGTTCGACGATTTAGCGGCGGAGTACGTCCCCGACGTAGATCACTTCCACATCGTCGACGAGAGCGTCCTGAATGACGCGTTGGAAGCAGGCGAACTCACTCCTGCCGTCAACAGGCGCATCTGCTCGCAGCTCTCGCTCGCCGAAGACGCTGGGGCGGATTTGATCCTCGACACGTGTTCGAGTACGTCTCCGGCCGTGGACGTTGCCCGTGAGATGGTCGGCGTTCCGATCCTCAAAATCGACGATCCGATGACCGAGGCGGCGGTAGAACACGGCGAAGACATCACGATCCTCGCGACAGCGGAGTCGACGCTCGGGCCGAGTGCGGAACTCGTCCAGCGGAAAGCCGACCAACGGGCAAAAGAGATCAACCTCCGGACGGAACTTGTCGACGACGCGCTCAACGCCCTCCAGAGCGGTGAGAAAAACCGCCACGACCAACTGGTAATCGACCACGCGGTCGAATTGGCCGGCCCGACGGACGTCATCGTACTCGCACAAGCGTCAATGAGCCACCTGGCTCCCGACCTTTCCGATCGCGTCTCCGCTCCGGTTTTTTCCAGTCCGGACATGGCCATGGAAACCGTTGCCGAAGAAGTTAGAAACTCTTCGTAACGCCTCGTCGCGCTATCTGCGGTCGACGGAACCGCCCTCCGACTCCGTAGAGCAAGCGAACGAATCGAGCCTTTCGCTTCGAATCGCAAGATTCTCCGTCATCCTCGCGAATTCAAGAGTCATGACGAAAATCAACGCACTCGTGATCGGGGAGAACACCTTTCCGTTTCACAAACTCGCCGAGATGGCACCGCACATCGACGCAGCGCTGAGTGATGTCGCTGAAACAGAATTAACAACTAACCGGAGGAAACTCGAAGACCTTTCGGGCTACGATATCGTCGTCGACTACCTGACGGATAGCACGCTCACCGACGAGCAGTACGCGAGTCTTCGGTCGTTCGTCGCAGACGGCGGCGGCTATCTCGGCATCCACTGCGCGGCAGATCTGACCAGTACGTCCGACGGTACCGGCGGTATCAAGACGCGGGAAGAACCGATTCCGGAGTTGCGCGAACTTCTCCGCGGACACTTCGTGGATCATCCCGAACAATCGACGTTCGGCGTCGATCTCTACGACGGTGACCATCCGGTTACTGCGAACGTCGCCGATTTCGAAGTGTTCGACGAGCCATACCAAGTGGACTTCGACGACGACGAGGTTCGTGTCCTCGCCTGGATGGATCATCCTGGCTTCGAACGGAATCCGGTCGTCTGGGTACGTGAACACGGTGACGGCCGCGTTTGCTACTCCTCGCTCGGCCACACCGTCGACGCGTTCGAACACGAGCAGCATCGGCGTCTCCTCCAGAATGCCGTTCGATGGACCGCCGATGCCCGAAACGGGCGGAACGCTGACACTCCGTGAGCACCGTTCGCCGATCGTCGGTCATAGTATTGTGATTACCGATGGCTATCCGATATGCTCCTCGACCAACGCGACCGGTAGCGATGAAGAATCCGGATGCCAATTCGGGTTGGATCGATCAGAATCGGGACGCTATCACTCCACTACTCCTTCCGGGAAAGTTCGTGGGAGGGGTGCCGGCCGTTCGCAGTCGGGGTCGAGGGTGACGTGTTGGCTTCGATCGGAGGATTCCCGGATACCAGATAGAACGTCGAAAACATGGCGGGCGAGTTCGCCGCTGGTTCGTTGGGTCCAGTCGGTTCGAAGCGCGTACGCCATATCGGCCACGCCGGCACCTCGCCCACCCGTATAACTGTGGGTGAGCGGAACCATTTCGAATTCGTCACTGTTTCCATCCCGTACGCTAACGGGCCCCTCGAAGTGGTTCGGATCAGGGAGACTCAGGGTCCCCTCCGTCCCGTAAATCTCGAAGGCCGGTGACGGGAACGTCGAACTTTGCACGTCGAAGCTGAATAAAAGGTTGGCCACGGCACCACTCTCGAAGTCGACAACGCCGGCCTCGTGAGTCGGAACCTCGACATCGATACGTTCGCCGCGTCGAGGTTTGCTCGTGATCGTACGCTCCTCGAATCCCCGAGCAACGGATCCGGTGATCCTGCTCACAGGGCCGAGGAGAGATACGAGGGCTGCCACGTAGTACGGCCCGATATCGAACAGGGGACCGCCACCGCGCTGGTAAAAGAAGTCGGGATTCGGATGCCAACTTTCGTGACCGGGGGATGTCCAAACGGCCGTCGCTCCTATCGGTTCACCGATCCGGCCATCGTCGATGAGCGAGCGACAGGTTTGCAAGCCCGCTCCGAGGAACGTGTCCGGTGCCGATCCGACGAGCAGGTCCTCAGCGGTGGCCGTCCGGAGTATCTCCTCGACCTCCTCGACGGTCGTAGCCAGCGGTTTCTCGACGTAGACGTGTTTGTCCGCGTCGAGTATCTGCCGGCAGGTTTCGGCGTGAGCTCCGGGTGGAGTCAGGTTGACCACGAGTTCGACGTCCGGATCGTCGAGTAACTCCTGTACGTCGTACGCGGTAACGTCGTACTCGTTGGCTTTCATCTTCGCCCGCTCCGTATCGATATCCGCGCACGCGGTTACGTCGAACGCGTCGAACGTATCACCGGTAGAGAAATATTCGTCGCTGATGGTGCCACAACCGAGGAGGCCTACGTTAACACTCTCCATACGAAACCATCTCGAAGAAGGGTAATGAAAATACTGGTACGACGAGCCATTCAGGCTTCGCTCCGGCACTCTCCGAACTCTCCGGGCGAGTGTAGCATCGACGTCGGGCCAACGTTCGCGAGGAACGGATTCACAGGGGGTGGATTCGTCAGGCTCAATTTTCGTCTCGACAAGAATCCACGCGAGAGACCTGCGCGATCTACTCCGGGGTCGCATCCGCAGGTACACGCTCGAAGTTCCGTCGAAAACGACCGTCGGCTTCCACCCTGTGGGTCTGTCTTGGGGTCACTTCTCTACGTGCATGGTTTCTCGTCTGCGTCCTGCCCGGTAGAGGGCTTCCATCGTACGCATATCCGTAAGCCCGTGCTGCCCATCAGGAGTCAGCGGTTCGGATCGGGCGAATCGATCGGCGAAATAATCAAACTCCTCGCGCATTTCGTCAACCTGCTCGAGGGAGAGCTGTACGGTAGTTCCCGAGCGGGTGAGTTCTAGTGAACACTTACCGGCGAATACCGGATCGAGGTTGATCTGACCTTCCGTTCCGGTTATTTTGAGCTGTGAGTCCCCGTAGGCGTTCTGACTCGCGGTGCAGACGGCGTGAGTCCCGTTTTCGAACACTATGGTGTAGGCGGAGCGCTCGTCAGGGACGTCGTCGAACGCCTCGTGAAACGATCCGACTTGAGCGGTCACGGTGACCGGATCGCTCCTCAGAAGGAACCGGAGCGTATTGATCGGGTATATTCCCAAATCCATGACGGAGGTGCCGTACCCGGTAAGTTCGGAATCGAGCCGCCATTGGTTAGGGTCCGAGAACATATCGAGAAGTATCTGAGAGTTGGCACCGTACGCCTGAACCGCATCGCCGATAAAGCCGTCGTCGATTAACGCCCGAGCTTGACGAATCGCCGGTTGCGTCTGCATTCTGTAGGCAACCATGAGCGGAACGTCTTTCGAGTCACAAACGTCGACGAGCCGTTCAGCACGTTCGATGGTCGCTTCCATCGGTTTCTCACAAAGAACTCCCTTTCCGAGTTCCGCGGCCGTCTCGGCGTATTCGAGATGAAGCGCGTTCGGGGTTGCGATATAGACAGCGTCGTACGCTTCCTCGGCTGCGCCATCATGGAACTCCTCATAGGTTATCGCGTGGTCAATCGTGTCTGCGTGCCCGGCTATCCGTTCGGCCTTCTCTTTCGAACTGCTAACGACGGTCGTCGTAACACAGAGTTCCGAATTCTTCACAGCCGGAATTACGGCGTCGACGGTCCACCAGCCCAACCCGATTAGTGCGAACCTGACCGTCTTATCGGAGGTTTTCTGCCAATCTCGGCGAGTAACGCTATCTATCCACTCTGTGACGTCCATGTTCGTTCGTAGGGCCGTCTTTGTTTTAAATCCAGGCACTAACGCGTTTCCTTCGAACTATAGTCTCCTCCGTGACACAATTTAAGATTTTGAAATAATTTTACGATAACTTGGTTAGGTTCGTTCCAGACCGATCACCGAAACGGGTTGCGGCACTCCGGTGGAGTTTGCGGAGTGTCTCGAGAGCTAGTGAGTTTGACAATTTCGGCACTGTCTAGCCAAAGAGTGAATAGTTCTTGGAGACGGATGCTAAGGCCGCCCAAGAACCGTTCATCGTCTCTCTGGAACCGAATCCACTTGAGTGCTGGGATGACGAGAGCACCGCGAGCGCTCTGAGGGCGCTCGCGGTGCGGCTTCACTCGATGGGAATCTCGCTTTGTGAGTCGGCCGCCGCGCTGGAGCAGTTCGGCGTGACTCGGTCGCACCAGGCGGTGTTCCAGTGGGTTCACCGCACTGCGGAGACCGCACCAGACCCGCCGACGACTTCGCCGTCGCGGGTCACGGTCGACGAAACAGCGGTGAAGATCGGCACTGAGCAGCACTGGCTGTACGTCGCGATCAACGTCGAGACAAAATTGCTACTCGGTGCGGTTGTTTCTGAGCGGCGTGGGACGGACCCAGCCGCCGCGTTTCTCGGCCGGCTGGCCGAGAAACACGACTTCTCTGAGACGACGTTTCTCGTCGACGACATGGGCTATTTGACTGCGCTCGCGCGGTGCGGTTTGCGCGGTCACCTCGACTACATCGATCGGAATCTGATTGAAAAGTGGTTCTAGACGCTCGCCATGTGGATCGACCGATTTCATCAGACGTGGATGGGCGGCAGAGCCAGCGCTGTGCGCTGGCTCTGCCGCCTTCGCCTACTACTATGATTTCCAGAGACCAAATCAGGCGCTCGACAATCGCACGCCTGTCGAGGAGATGCAGAATCATTGACTAGACAGTGCCATTATTAGCCATTTTTACTTCTCGTTATGATATGATCGCTCTATCGCGATTGTCTCGGTTTCTATTATACCAGTGCCACTCGCCTGTGATAGCGATTCGATTTCCTTGGTTAGGTAGCTTGGACGGTATCGGCAACCGACTAGTCTGTACGGCACGTCCCGCTTATTGGGATGGTGCAGGTATCGTGCCGGAAGTGTTCGGCAGTACTCCCAAGTTCGTGCGGCGCTTAAACGAGTACGAACAATATGAAGCGACATATTAATTTGACAGCGATTACGATTGATGTGCATGGCCTCGTTCGTCGTTCGAACCTCGAAGAATCGAGCGATACGCCAGCACGTTTGGGTGCATATCCGGTCGCTAACGAACGACGTGTTCCTCACGTAAAGTATGCCAGCCTAGTTGGCTCTTTCCTGCAAGCAGCCGGTTCGCGCTTTGGAGTACCCTCGTATCGGGGTACGATCGGCACTAAACCCGGCGAGCCGATGACGACACGGGATTGGAACCCCTCAGAATGATACAACTGAACGCTCTCTCTGGGGAACTCGTCGTTATTTTGTTTTCGCTGTCGGCGATCCTCGGTGGATTGATGGCTGGATTCTTTTTCGCCTACTCCGTGAGTGTGGTGCTGGCACTAGAGACGCTGTCGGCGTCAGCATACACGACGGTGATACAGGATATCAACGAAAAAGTTCTCAACGTCGTGTTCGGCGCCACGTTTTTCGGTGCTATCGTCGTTCCAGTTGGTACCGCTGCTATCGTGCTGCTCCAAGGAGATTGGGCGACATGGTACAGTCGGTTGTTTCTCGTTGGGGTCGTCGTCTACCTAATTGGGACGTTTGCCGTGACGATGCGCATCCACATCCCGATGAACGAGGAGATCGCGACGTGGTCGCCAGCGTCGCCGCCAGACGAGTGGGCCGCGGTTCGTGCACGCTGGGCGCGATGGAACCACATTCGAACGATAGCAGCGATCGTCTCGTTCGTACTGTATCTCTCGGCGATCGTGTCGCTCAGTATGTAGATCGCTACGACGTCTGGCTATTCCATCACTTCTCCGTTATTGGCCGAAAGGTAAGGAAAATGACGCCTGTACTGAACGTCTTCGAATCCACTGATTTCAAGGCTTCCTGTTTGCCTCCACCCTCGAAGAGACGTTTCCCGCTTCCCAAAATCACGAAATGAACCCTGAGCTGAAGTTCGTCGAGGAGCCCGTCGTCCGATAGCGATCGAACGAGGGCGTCGCTGCCAATGGCCGTGATATCCTTACCGGCTGTCGCTTCAGTTCGGTGATTTACCCCGGTGACTGGCGATGATGTTTCTTCGACCATGCTGTCCGCTACGCACTACTACCGACGAAGGCCAAGCCCCAACGCCGCTCTTCACTAGGTAAACCTACAACAGCCTGTGAAATCCTATTCTATCTCTGGATCCCTCTGAGTCACCCGGAGTGATTTTGGTCATTCACTCCATCCGGATTAATCAAATGTTTCAAAATAAGTTACCCGCTCGTTGGAAGAAATCGGTGCGCCACGGTGTGCGCGAGTGTTCCACATCGAACTGCTCTTCTGAAAGCCACGGAACCGATGCTGTATCCCATCTCTCAGCGTCGTATCCAGCGTTCTCGGGTTACTATTTCAACGGTTTTTGGACTACGGTTCGTTCTTCGTAACCGAATTTCGGTGGTTGACCAGAACGAAACACATCGCTGGCTGCTTTTCGAATCCTCTTCAAACCGCTAGAGCAAGCTGGACGATTTTCCGGGAGAGACTGTACCACTCAGCCACGTCCATCCGCGAAATATCTGTTCGTATGCGATTGAGACCACGATCCCTCGAACACCGTTCACGTCGTCAGGTGCAATTCCGGAGTTCGTCGAGGTGTTCTTCAAGTGTTAACTCACGAAGTATGACGAGGTATACGTAAATACTTTTGTAACAATAATTAAAAAAGCCTCCGATTTGAAGGACTCGATGCCGAACATATCTGAACAGGACTTTGGTTTGCATCAAACTATTATTCGATCCATGTGGCCGATCATATTCAATTTTTGAACACTTTCGAGGCGGAGTTGGACTACTCTCGATAGTTGACGAACTCGACGAACTTCTGTCACCGCTTGAGCTCAAATTTCCGCTTTCGTTACACCGGTGGTCCTGTAATACTCTACCAGTGGATAGTAGACAAGGTATATTCTGAGTTATTCCGTTTAGTGAATCTTTCGAGAGCATTCACCCATTCAGCTATGGAAGCCATTCGAAATCATTGCGACGGAACCATCAGTCGAACTCTCTCGATGGATTACAAACATAGTTTTGTAAAGGAAGATGGGGAAGGTGATCGAGGCCAAGGAAGAAATCATAGTACAGTCGGTGCAACGACGATGGGAATCGAATTCTCGTAAGCGGACGGTCGTTCGGCGATTACAAACGAAATGAGCCGGATTTAGGAGAACTTCGCGTTAATTTCAATGACGTTCGCCGAGCGCTTCACGTTGTTCGGGAGTTCCTCCTCAAATCGCTTGCCATCCATTCGGCTCGATGGCCCGGAGATGCTTACTGCACCGAGTACGCCACCGTCGGTGCCCTTTACCGGTGCGGCGATGCACCGGAGACCTTCGATCTTCTCCTCGTTGTCGACAGCGTATCCTTGCTCTCGAATCCGCTCTAAATCGGCGAAGAGCTTTTCATGGTCGGTGATAGTCGCTGCCGTGTACGCCGGGAGGCCGTGGCGGTCGATGATCTCTTCGACCTGTGATCGTGGCATGTGAGCAAGCATCGCCTTGCCGAGCGAAATACAGTGGAGGTTCTCGCGCTTGCCGACCGTCGACGCGGTTTGAACTGCTTTCTCACCGTGGGCCTTGTAAATGTATACTGCGCGTCCGTGCTCTTCGGTCGCGAACTGTGCGAGTTCGCCGGTCTCCGCCGCGAGATCATCGAGCTCGTCCTGAACCACGTCGTAGATGCCGAGGCGTTCCTGAACGAACTGCCCGAAATCCATATATCGGAGGCTCAACCGATACGCCTCGCCGTCCTTCACGACGTACTCGTTTTTAAGCAACGTCGCAAGGTGGCTGTGAACCGTGCCCTTCGAGCGGTGGAGGTCATCGGCGATGTCGGTTATCTTTCCTCCTTCGTTTTCTCGGAGGTACTCCACGATGTCGAGGGTCGTCTGAACCGCCTTGACCGTTCGGCCTGTTTCGCGCGACATGGATGGATGTGCTAGCCAATCACACATAATTGTTTGCAATCGCCGAACGAGTATGTTAGTCTGGCCTGACTGATCACGTCCACCGGACGAATAAAAGGGGGTAGCGTCGGACGGCGAAGGGCAAGTATTCCGGCAGAGTATCAAGACGAACATCCTTCCGCGTTCGTAATCGCCGAACGACCGCAGTTCGACGCCGGATCGTAGTTCGAGCGTAACACCTTTGTCCGCCTGCGCAGAGATACTACGTATATGGCTAGCAAACAGGAGCAGTCAATAGACGCTGGCTCTCTCCCCGATGCGATCAGGAACTACGTCGGCGGCGAGTGGATCGAGTCCAGGGGAGACGAATCGCATTCCGTCGTTAATCCGGCCACGAACGACGAACTTGGGCAGGTACCGTTCTCGACGGCCGAGGACGTCGATCTGGCCGTCCAGACCGCCGTCGAAGCGTTCGATAACTGGCGTCGAACCCCACCCGTCGACCGTGTCCAATACCTCTTCGACCTGAAGTACGAACTGGAGGGCAGGCAGGAAGACATCGCGCAAGCGCTTACTCGTGAACACGGCAAGACGCTCGCCGAGGCACGCGGTGAAATCAGACGCGGCATCGAGAACGTCGAGGTGGCGGCGGGCATCCCGAACATGCTCCGCGAGCAATCCGGCCTCGTAGAAGACGTTGCGCGGGACATGGACGAGTACGCAGTCCGACAGCCGTTGGGAGTGTTCGGCGCGATCACTCCGTTTAACTTCCCGGCGATGATACCGCTTTGGTTCCTTCCGTACGCCGTCGCCACTGGCAACACCTTCATCCTCAAACCCAGCGAGAAGGTTCCGCTGAGTTCGCAAATCATCTACGAAGCCATCGACGCCGTCGACTTCCCCGACGGTGTCGTCAATCTCGTCAACGGCTCTGCCGAGACCGTCAACGCGCTCCTCGAGCATCCGGACGTCGAGGGCATCTCGTTCGTCGGTAGTTCGCACGTCGCCAAGTACGTCTACGAGACGGCCTCCCAGCACGGTAAACGCGTACAGGCTCAGGGCGGGGCGAAGAACTACGCTGTCGTGACCGAGAGCGCAGAATTGGAAAGCATCATCCCCAACATTGTCGGCTCGGTGTACGGCAACGCCGGACAGCGTTGTCTTGCGAACGACGTGATCATCGGCGTCGAGGGAGTCTACGACAACCTAAAAGCGGAACTCGTCGAGGCCACCGAGGATCTCGCGGTCGGCAGTGGACTCGATGAGATGACCGATGTCGGGCCGGTCATCACGCCGGACTCCCGTGAGCGTATCCTAGACGTCATCGACGAAGCGGTCGACGAGGGCGCAGAGGTGGTCGTCGATGGCCGGGACTACGAGCATCCGGAGCTCGACGGTATCTTCGTCGGCCCCACGCTCCTCGAAGGAGTGACGAGCGACATGGACATCGCGCAGAACGAGATATTCGGTCCGGTTCTCTGTCTTGCGAAGGTCACCGACTTAGACGAGGCCATCGAGATGGTCAATTCGACGCGGTACGGCAACGCCTCCTCTATCTACACCGAGCACGGCTCTGAGGCTCGCAAATACCGTTACGAGGTCGACGCGGGCAACATCGGCGTCAACGTCGGTGTCTGTGCGCCCATGGGCTTTTTCCACTTCGGCGGGCGTAAAGAGTCGTTCTTCGGCGACCTCCACGCGCAGGGCGAGGACGCCGTGAACTTCTATACCGACAAGACGATCCAGATAGAACGCTGGTACAGCTAAACATCGTCGCGGAGTCGTTCGGAGTCGCCGAACGCCGGGGTGTCACTGCTCGTCACGGTCGTCTCCGGTCGGAATTCGGTCGAACTCACTCGTTTCCGACGGGCTGGTCGACGGACCCAGTCAACGCCTCGTCGTACAACGCTATCGCGTCGCGTGTGGCGGATGCTAGGGATGCGGTGTCCTTGCCGACGATGAGGTAGTCGAACCCTTGCCCGACTCGCATTTCTACATCGGTGGGGTCGACGACGAGCGTCCCGACGGGCGTGTCGGTGGTTTGGCCAGCTGAAATCACCTGGTTGATGGCGGAGGAGAGTTGCTCAGACTCCCACTCCGCGAAGACGCCAAGTGATCCCGAGAGGTCGGCAGGGCCGACGAACAGGGCGTCAACGCCGTCGACAGACGCGATATTTTCGACGTTCTCGAGCCCTCGTTTCGTCTCTATTTGGACGATAGTGAGGACGGAGCCGTTCGCACTTTTGACGTACTCCTCGAAGTTCAGTCCGTAGTTCGCGGCTCGGCCCCCGGCGATACCGCGACTGCCTTGCGGTGGGTATCGCGTTGAATTGACCAACGTTCGCGCTTCCTCGGCCGTCTCTATCATCGGTACCATAACGCCTTGGACGCCAAGGTCGAGGACGCGTTTCAACCGCACGGGGTCGTTCCACGGCACTCGAACTACTGTTTCGGTTCTACCGTCAGTCGCGTCGACCGCACGCACCATGTTTTCGACCGTCTCCAAGTGCATCGACGTATGTTCCGTATCGATGAGGACGAACTCGAGGTCGAGTGATGCGCATACTTCGGCCACGGCAGGGTGGCCGATGGAGAGCCAGGTTCCGGTCGGGTCAGTTCGTTCTTCGAGTGAGCGTTTAAAATAACTTGACATGTTTATTACAGTGGGGAAGCAAAGGTACGGCAGAGAGTTAATTCCGTTGCCCTATCAGAGGTGGTCGAACATCGTCTCTCCACATCGCTGGTCGCAGTCGGTTCTGCGCTCATTGTACGAACGTTCGTGGTAAAGGCGCACCGCTATAAAAATTTGAGGGTCGGGCGCTATCCGGAAATATCAGACCACCGCGTCAGTGGCGTTCGACGGTGTCCGTTGCTGTGATGACCGTCTCCATCTAACAACTGTGAGCACCGGAAACTATAACAGTCCATGCTAAAGTTGGTTTTTGTGATGCGATTCGCCATCGTGGGATGTGGCACCATCGCCCAGGTGATGCACATCCCGTATGTGACAGAACTCCCCGGGATAGAACTCTACGCGCTGAGTGACCCTGCCGAGGATCGTGTCGAGATACTCGCCGACCGGTACAACGTCGAACACGGGTTCGCATCCGTCGAAGAACTCCTCGACAGTGTCGGCGCGGAGTTGGACGCCATCATCGTGTTAACGCCGCCGCACACCCATGCGGACATCGTCGAGTTGACGCTCGGCGCGGAGATTCACACGCTCGTCGAAAAACCGCTTGCTGTCTCCCCGACGGACGCGGATCGGATGGTCGAGGCCGCCGAGGCATCGGATGCGACGTCGATGGTTGCGTACATGAAGCGGTACGACCCTTCGTACGAACGAGCGCAGGAGGAACTTGCAGAGATCGAAGCCATCGACCTCGTGACGGCGTACGATGTCGACCCCGACCACGTCCGCATCCTCGACGAAGTGTACGACATCGTCGGCGGTACCCTCCCCGAAGAGTTCATCGAAGAGAGCGCAGCCAAGCGTCATGCGGACGCCCTTACGGCGATCGCCACGGACGACGACGTGCTCGCCGACGACTTCGACTGGCACCTCGAACATGTTTGTCACGACGTGAACGCACTGCGAGGTCTGTTAGGTGACGTCGAGCGAATCGAACACGTCGACGTGTTCGCGGACGGCCGCTATGCCACCGCTCACCTCGTCTACGAGGGCGGGGTTCGCTGCGTCCTCGACTCTGGCCTCTCGGAGCGCAAGTGGTTCGAGCAGTTCATTCGCGTCGATGCGCCCGACCGGATGGTGAACCTCGAGTTCTCCAACCCGTTTATCAAGAACACTCCCACGGAGCTGACTGTTAAGCAAGGTATCGAGGAGCTGAAGGAGCGAAAGCACGTTACCTCGTACGACGAGGCGTTCAAGCGCGAGGTGAAACACTTCGTCCGCTGCGTGCGAGGCGAAGCCGAAGTGCGCACGCCGTTCGCGGAAGCGCGCGACGACGTCCACCTCATCGCCGACCTGTTCCGAACCTACGAAGACGCCCTCACGTTGGGCTCCTACTGACCCCTGACACTCAAGACCCCACGCCAAGAAAGATCGTACATGTACGAAGACTTCGCATCCAACCTCGCAGTAACGATGTGGGCGGACTTCGACGAGACACCCGCCCGCGATAGCTCGACTCCCGAAATCGCAGACATCGACACGGTCGTAATCGACGGAAACTTTCCGTGGACCATCGTCACCATCGAAGCCGCAGATGGTACCGTCGGCGTCGGCGAAGCGTATCCGTCGCCGGGCGTCCACGAAATCGTCACCGACTACCTACGCCCCGTCCTCGTCGGTGAAACGCCGACCGACGTCGAGAGACTCTATTACCTGATGCGCGAGAGCCTCTCCGGGCGCGGGTCACAGTGGGGTGTCGGTACGATCGCCATCAGTGGCGTCGAAATCGCCCTCTGGGATCTCACCGGCAAACTACTCGACCAGCCGATATGGCAATTGCTGGGCGGGAAGATGCGCGACTCGGTACGGGTGTACGCCGACTGCCACGCCGGCGAAGCGATGGTCTCCTCCGCCGAGGAGGGACAGGAGGAGTCGACGTACGAACCGGCGGCGTACGCGGAGGCGGCTCGCATGGCCGTCGACGACGGCTTCGATGCGGTGAAATTCGACCTCGACGTCCCGTCGGGGCGGGATCTGAACCGCAAGTCACGCCACTTCGACTCGCCCGAAATCGAGCACAAGCGACGGATCGTCGAGGCGGTCACCGATGAGGTAGGCGACGACGCGGAGGTCGCCGTCGATCTCCACTGGAACTTCAATCCCGAGACGGCCGAGCGACTCTGTCGTGCCATCGAACCGTGCGATTTGGCGTGGGTCGAGGATCCACTCCCGCCGGAGAACACCGACGCGATGCGCGAACTGAAGCGGCGAGTCGACGCGACGCTGTTGACCGGCGAGAACCGTTACGGTCGCCACGGCTTTCGTGACCTCATCGAGGAACAAGCCGTCGACTTCCTCGCGCCCGACGTGCCCAAGGTCGGCGGTATCGCCGAAACCAAAAAAATCGCCGATATGGCCGAGACGTACTACCAGGCGATCGTTCCCCACAATATCGGCAGTCCGGTCGCAACCGTCGCCACCGCCCATATCGGTGCAACGGTGCCGAACTTCGTCGCTTTGGAGTACCACGCACGGGAAGTACCGTGGTGGGAGGATCTCGTGAAGGGCGACGACCTCATCGTGGACGGCCACATCGAGGTGCCTGACGGCCCCGGTCTCGGCATCGAACTCGACTGGGATGCGGTCGAGACGCACGAGAAGACCGACTAACGCTCATCCTCATTTCTACCTGTCTGTTGAGAGGTAGTGTTATATCCGTCGACCAAGGTTTGTTTATTCGAACAATGCAAGCAGTGGCACTCTTCCCAGACGAAGGAACGGTTCGCGTTATCGACCGACCGGTTCCCGACCCGGCATCGGGCGAAGCACTCGTTCGAACCCTCAGGGTCGGTATCGATGGAAGTGACCGGCGCATCGTACGTGGTGAAATTGGCGACCCACCAACGGGCGAGAACTACCTCGTCCTCGGTCATGAGGCAGTTGGCGTCGTGGAGGATCCAAACAACACCGATCTCGATGTTGGCCAGGTCGTTGTCCCCACGGTTCGCAGACCGACCGAAAAGAGCGCACATTTCGAGCGAGGTGAACCCGACATGGCGGTTGACGGTGAGTACGTCGAGCGAGGTATCGTCGGCGCGCACGGCTTTATGGCGGAGTACTTTACCAGTCCCGTTGAAACTCTCGTACCGATCCCGGATGAGCAAGTAGAGTACGGTTTTCTCGTCGAACCAATGAGTATCTGCGAGAAGGCCCTCGATGTCGCGTTTGCCAGTCGATCGGCATTTACGTGGCACCCCGAGTCGGCACTCGTGTTGGGCAACGGCAGCCTTGGGTTGCTCGGCCTCATTCGCCTCGCGTTCGGCGAGGAGTTCGATCGAACTTACTGTCTAGGTAGGCGGGATCGACCGAATCCATCCATCGCGTTCATAGAACGCGTCGGCGCTACGTACGTCGATGCGCGCGAGACGACCGTCCCCCAAGTGGCCGACGTCCACGAACCAATGGACTTCATCTACGAGGCGACGGGACACGCCCCACACGCTCTCGAAACGGTCGCGTCGCTCGCGCCCAACGGCGTCGGCGCGTTACAAGGGATACCCAGTTCGAAGTCGTTCTCGATGGACGGGGGAAGGTTTCACCGCGACATGGTCGTGCATAATAAGGCGCTGGTTGGTAACGTGAACTCGCGAGCAAGTCACTTCGAGGCCGCGGCAGAGACGCTTGGGTCGCTCCCGGAGTGGGTATTCGATGATCTAGTTACCGGTGTCTACAGGCCGGACGATACGGCGAAGTCGCTTGCGGACGACGACGAACAGCTCAAGACGGCGGTCGAGTTTGACCGCTGAGCGCGTCGAACCGGTCGTTCGACGCGCCGGTCGCGCCGCGGTTGACCGGTTCGACTAGGGTTGGCGCGACCCCGTCACGCTCTGCCCGTGATGTCCCGCCAGAAGTCGATGTTCTCTTTCGCGTGCACCAGCGGCTTCTCAGTTCGGTTCTCTATCTCGATGGTGTAGTGGCCGTCGTACCCCGCGGCTTCGAGGGCATCGTACACTCCTTCGAAGTCGAGGATGCCCCGTCCGAGATCGGTGAACGAACGGAAGTAGTTGATGACGTTGTCGAGGTGGAAGGTTCCGCTAGAGAGCGCTTCTCGGTGTTCGGTGAACCCCGCGGGCGGTGCCACATCTTTGAGGTGGACATACGCAATATCGTCGGCGAATCGTTCGACGCCGTCGGTGACGTCGCCGTCGGGGTAGTGCTCGCCGTACGGATACTGGTGGGCGGTGTCCCACACCAGTTGTACGTTGTCCGGGGTGCGGTCTAACCACGCCTCGATTTCGTTCGGCCGCTCGACGTGGGTCGCGCCGTGGTGGTGGATAAGCGGCATCACGCCCGCGTCCGCAGCGGCGTCCGCGATGATCTCGAACCACTGCTCAACCGTTTCGTCGTCCTGCCGGCCGCGTTGGGGCGGCAACATGCCGAGGAACTCAGCACCGAGATCCGATACCATCTGCGCATCATCGGCAACTCGTTCGACGGCGTCCTCGGTTTCCAGCCACTCGCTCATCACGAGGTACAGATCGAGGTCGTACTCATCGAGCCACGATGCAAGCCGATTTTCGCCGACGTGTCTGACCTTCTCCAGGCCGATCTCCACCCCGTCGTATTGGCAGGCAGCAACATCGCTGACGCCGGTTTCGAGCGATTCCGCGTCGTACATGATCGTCGTGTAACCGACTCCCATAGTTCGAGTGAGCGTCATCCGGGATGAAATAGGTTCTGAAACAAGGCGTGGTTTCGAGGCAGACAGTGTGCGGCTCATGAGATTGACCCCATAATTTATTATTCCGTAGAAATACCATCCGACTATGCCAACTGGTGGCAAGACCGAGCATTCGGAGCAGCGTACCGACTCAGTCGGGAGCGGCGGTGATGGCGGTCGCTCCCGGAGACGCTTCCTCGCGGGCGCCGCAGGCGGAGCCGCTTCCCTCGCCGGTTGTACCGGCTTTGGTGGTGGTGGTGGTGGCAGCAACCCGAAGAACGTCAAACCCGCGAAGAGTATCAAAGTTGCCGCCGTGTCGGGCGAAGGTGACCTGTTCCAGCGCCTCGTGAAGGACTACGTCGAGGAGGACACCGGCGTCACTGTGAACATATCCAAGTTCCCGTATGCAAACCTCTTCGAAAAGACCAATAGCGTTCTGGGCACGAAAGGCAAAGCATACGACATCCTCTTCATGGACGACCCGTGGTTCCCGCAGTTCGCAAGTCACTGTGAACCGATTGAAAAGTGGATGCCTCAATCCCTTCCGAAGGATCAAATCATCAAGACCTGTATCGACATCGGAACGTGGCCCGCACCTAAGGGGCCGAAGGTTCCGTCCGCTCAGGGAATGGATCAGACGATTCGCGGACAGGTCGTCGTCGGAAACACGCAATTGTTCGTCTACAACAAGAAGTATTACGAACAGGTCGGTGCGAAAACGCCGCCCAAGACGTGGGACGACGTCCTCGCCGCAGGGAAGAAAATCTCGCAACAGGTCGACGGTGCTGACGGGTACATCATCCGCGGCAAGCGTGGAAATCCCATCAACTCTAACTTCTTCAGCCTCGGCATGTCGAAAGCAGGAGACATGTTCAATAAGAACTGGAAGTACAAGTGGGACAAGCAGAAGGGCGTCGACGCGTTGAACTTTTACGTCAACGACTTGAAATCCATCAGCCCCGATGGCGTCACCGCGTTCGACTCCGATCAGGTTCTAACCAGCGTCGGCAACGGCTCCGCCGCCCAATCACCGGCGTGGCCGGCGGCCTCGTCGCTCCTGCTAGACCCAAAGAAGGCGAAAGAAGCGAAGGACCTGGAGTTCACGATGATACCCGAGGGAACCCGCCGCGCACCACAGCAGGGTAACTGGATCGCCGGCATCAACCGGTACGTCAGCGACGAGAAGAAGAAGGCAGCGGGCAAGGTCATCAATTCATTCATCTCGAAGAAGGCACAGGACAAGTACGTTAAACTGGGCGGTGTCCCGTTCCGTCACGATACATTCAAGAACAACATGGACGCTCAGCCGTGGTTCGACGCACTGTACAAGAGCCTTCAGAATGCGGTGTGGCGCCCGCGCACACCGCTATGGACTGAGATTGAAATCACGCAGGGGAAATATCTTAACAGTGCGTTGACCGGGAGCATCACGCCGAAGAAGGCGCTTACTAACGTTAACAACGAGGTGGAGAAACTGCTCAAGGAGTCCGGCTACTACGAGGGTTGAATTGACCGACGAACATCAGAGCGATACACAAAACCCACAATGGGAACTGAGACTACCGAAGACGTAACGCACGGGGAAAGCCCCAAGTACGTAACCGGCACCGATGATACCAGGGAGCGCGTCTTGCTCTGGGTCGACGACCACCTCAAGTGGCTGTTGACGCTTCCAGCGGTCATCATTCTGTTCGCGCTCACGTTCTACCCGCTACTGCGTGCCGTCGAGATGTCGATGTACAACTACCTCCCGGCGGGACTGGGACGGAACTATGTCGGAATCGGGAATTTCACCGACCTATTGAGCAACCAGGCGTTCCACCACTCGCTGTGGGTGACGGCAAAGTTTGTCACCACAGCTGTCATCGTCGAATTTCTTCTGGGATTCGGTATTGCGCTCCTGCTCAACAAGAAGATCAAACTTCGCGGGCTCTGGCAGACGCTCATCCTGATTCCGATGATTCTCTCGCCGACGGTGATCGGGCTCATGTGGCGCTTGCTGTACGCGCCAAACGGATTGCTTGACTTCATGGCACAACCGGTAATCGGGCACAACGTTGGCTGGATTTCAGAGCCGAACATCGCGCTATACTCCGTCATCATCGCCGACGTCTGGCAATGGACGCCACTCGTCGTGCTTGTGATGTTCGCGGGTCTACAGTCAATCCCCGACCATGTCAAGGAGGCGTCGGTCATGGACGGCGCTTCGCGCCGACAGCGCTTCGTGGATATCACGCTTCCATATCTGAAGTCGCTCATCGTATTGGTGCTCATCATTCGGTTGGTGGACGCCCTACGCGTGTTCGCGAAGGTGTACATCCTAACGCGCGGCGGCCCTGCTAGCTCGACGAACGTGGTCAGCATGGAATTGTACCGCGTCGCATTCCGGTTCAGCAACTACGGCGAGGCCTCGGCGATGGCGCTGACGCTCCTCTTGTTCGTACTGATACTGGCGATGACGTTCGTCAAAGTCGCGAAGGTGGAGTTCTGAATCATGGCAACTGAAACACACACCACACAACCGTACGAGGAACAGTCCCGAACGGAGCAAATTTACGAGCGCGTCCGGGAGACCGGTCTAGCAACCGCGTTCGTCTACATCAGCATCGGCGTGTTCCTCGTCTGGTCGCTGTTCCCGGTGTACTGGCTGGTGACCGCGTCGCTGAAGACGAGACAGACGCTACTGTCGTTCCCACCTCACTGGGTTCCGTGGGAGATGCAGCTCTCCAACTACGCCGCGCTGTTCGCTCAGCGGCCGGAGTTCGTGACATTCATCATGAACAGCGTCATCATCACCGTCGTCACGACGGTCGTAGCAACGTTCGTCGGCGCGTGTGCGGCGTACGGATTCACGAGATTCGACTTCCCGTACAACCTCGACTTCCACCTGCCGTTCTACATCCTGTCGACGAGGTTCATGCCGCCCATCGTCACCATTATTCCTCTATTCGTCATCTTCCGAGATTTCCAGTTGGTGAACACGCTACGCGGGCTCATCCTCGTGTACGTGATGTTCAACATCCCCTTCTCCGTGTGGATGATGAAGGGGTTCTTCGAGGAAGTACCCGACAGCCTCATAGAGTCGGCGATGATCGATGGGCACACGCACGTCGGCGCGTTCTTCAAGATAGCGCTCCCATTGGTGAAACCCGGCCTCATCGCGGCGGCCATCTTCACGATGATCGTCACCTGGAACGAGTTGCTGTTCGCCATCATCCTCGCCCAGAGCACCACTGCGATGACCGTCCCGGTCGGACTCGCGTCGTTCATCACGAAGTACTCGGTTCAGTGGGTGAACATGAGCGTCGCAGGCACTATCGCGCTACTGCCGGTGCTCGTGTTCGCGTTCGTCGCGCGCGACCAACTCGTCCGCGGGTTTAGCATGGGCGGGGTCGAGAAGTGACCTCGTCCCGGTAGCGGAACGGCGCACCCCTCCGGTATTTTTATCCTTTTGTCGTGTGTGGTCACACGACATGGTGGACACGGTAGAGTACTGTCTGTCCAACGTATCGACAGAAACCCGGGAGCGACTCAGCGACTGCGAGTTCGAGACGATAGAAGAGCGATGTCTCCAGCGGTGCGGCGACTGCTTCAGCTCGTCGTTCCTCGTAGTCGACGGAATCCTCGTTCGGGGGAACCACGAGCAGACGCTGCGCCGCCTTGCGGAGGCGACTCGGTGATCCGATGAACGTTCTGTTCGTCTCCATCGACAGCCTGCGACGGGATGTCCTCTCGACGTACGATCGGTCGATGGATCTGGACGTGGCGACGCCGAACTTAGATCGGTTCGCCGAACGGTCGCTGGTGTTCGACACCCACTACGCGGGCAGTCTTCCCTGTATGCCGGCGCGGCGCGAGTGGATGACCGGTGTTCAGGAGTTCCTCTGGCGTCCGTGGGGTCCCATCGAACCCTTCGACACGACGCTGCCGCTGGCAGCGCGGGAGAACGGGGTGCTCAGTCAGTTGATCACGGATCACTTTCACTACTTCCAGCACGGGAGCGACGGGTACTACGAGGACTACAATGGCTTCGACTACGTCCGCGGTCACGAGGTGGATGCGTGGCGAACCCACCCCCCGGAGCCGGAGGGGTGGCTCCTCTCCCAGGTGCTCGACGGGACACCGAAAGAGGCGGACGACGTCGCCATCAACGAACTGTCCGCGGGGAACTCGTCGACCGACCTACGGTTTCAGAATCGCGCGCAGTACGCCAGGAACGCCGCAGAATTCGAGGAAGAAGAGGACTTCTTCGCTCCACGCGTGTTCTCACGCGTCGAGTCGTGGCTGGAGGACAATGTCGCGTGGGACGAGTGGTTCTGCTACGTCGACAGCTTCGACGTCCACGAACCGTTCCACAACCCCGAACCATACGCGTCGATGTATACGGATCAAGATCCTCGCGACCCCTCACACACGGTCTGGCCGTTCTACGGCCGCACCGACGCCGGACAAAGCGAGTTGAGCGACGACGAACTCGCGTTCGTCCGGTCGCAGTTCGCAGGGAAGGTGACGATGGTCGACCGATGGTTCGGAAAGGTACTCAACACGCTGGACGACCAAGAACTGTGGGACGAGACGATGGTAGTCGTCACCTCGGATCACGGATTCTTCCTCGGGGAACACGGGTGGGTCGGCAAGCCGGGTCGGTCGCCCATGTACGACACGCTCGTCCACACGCCGTTGATGGTGTGGCACCCCGATTCCCCGCGAACGGGCGGTCGGACGTCGGCGCTTACGTCGGCGGTCGACCTCCACGCGACCGTTCTCGACGCGTTCGGGGTCGACGACCCGAACCGGAACCACAGTCGCAGTTTGCTTCCTCTCGTCCTCGATAAAACGGATCACGTCAGGGATTGGGCGCTCTACGGCTACTGGGGGTCGTCGGTCAACGTCACCGACGGCGAACGAACCTACCTGCGGTCGTGTCGACCGGAGAATCCGTCCGCGGTGTACTCGACGACTATGATGAACGCGTACGGGTGGTTTACGCCGAAGACGCCGAAGGAGGACGCGAAGGCCGGACGCTACCTCCCGTACACCGACGCGCCCGTATGGCGGTACGAGGCGCCCTCCGTTAAACGACACGAGAAACCGTTACTATTCGACGTGAGCGACGACCCCGATCAAACCACCGACATCGCTGCAGACCTCCCCGAAGTGCACGACGAGATGCGCAACCTGCTCGTGGATGCGCTGGACGAACTCCGAGCGCCGGACGAGCAGTACGAGCGCCTTGGACTGGAGGAGGTGGCGTAACCCGGTTGCTCATCGGCGTTCGTCACGAGAATTGGTACCAGTCCTGTAGATATAAGTAGCTGCGTGACGGTGTTTGCGACAACCACACCTGAGTGTTACAAATGGCTCGCGTAGATTACGACTCCATCGTAAAACAGTATGGTGACACCATCGCCGTCGAAGACGTCGACATCACCGTCGAGGACGGCGAGTTCGCAGTTCTGCTAGGGCCGTCCGGATGCGGCAAAACGACGACTCTGCGATGTCTAGCAGGGCTAACCGAACCAACGTCCGGAACGATCACGCTCGACGACTACGACGTGACCGACGTTCACCCCAAGAATCGAAACATCGCAATGGTGTTCCAGCAGTTCGCGCTTTACCCGCACATGAATGTGCGTGAGAACATCGGGTACCCACTGAAGGTGGCCGGAGAGGACAAGCAGACGCGCCACGAGCGGGTCGAAGAGACAGCCAAGATGCTCGAAATCGAAGAGCTACTCGACCGAGAAATTGGACACCTCTCCGGCGGCCAGCGACAGCGCGTCGCGCTCGGACGGGCTATCATTCGGCGACCGGCGGTGTTCCTGATGGACGAGCCGCTGGCGAGCCTCGACGCGAAGCTTAAGATCAGTATGCGCAGTCGAATCAAGGTGCTCCAGAAGGATCTCGGCATCACAACCCTGTACGTCACGCACGACCAGGAGGAGGCGATGACGTTGGGCGACAAACTCATCGTCATGAACAACGCCAACGTCCAGCAGGTCGGTTCGCCCGACGAGGTGTACCACGAACCGGCGAATCGCTTCGTCGCCGGTTTCATCGGGTCACCCAGCATGAACTTCGTCACCGCCACCATCGACGACGACGGCCGTATCCGCGAGGCGTCAAGCATTGAAGGGTTCAATGTCAAACTAACTGACCACGTCGCTCAGCGCTATCGTGGGCACGACCGGTTCGAACTCGGCGTGCGACCGTCGTACTTCGTGGCCCACACGTCGCGCACCGAGAACGCCATCGAGGGCACCGTCCAAGTGACCGAACCACTCGGTGACGAACAGATTCTCGACGTGGTCGTCGGTGACGAGGACGGCGACCACGTCGAACTGACGGTGAAGGTGCCGAACACGATGGACTTCGAGCGTAAGGACGACATCTGGTTGACGTTACAGGACGAACTCGTCCACGGGTTCGATGTTCAGACAGGCGACCGCATCGGCGACGCCGACCGCGTCCAGCGAATGCAGGGGTCACCCGAGACGGAGCGGACGCCCCAGTAGTCGCCGTTCAGTTGCGAGGTTCCAGTTACTGTCACGGCGTAATCAGTTGGGCTTGTATCCGTGGCAGGGAAATATGTATGAGGCTGCCCCGAGACTGTGTTCGTACCGATGGTGAGCGTTGACTACATGGCCCACCAAGAGCAGTACAGCCCCAGCGAACTACTGGACTATGCCGAACTGGCCGCCGACGCGAGCTTCGACCTCGTGTGGACGTCAGATCACTTCCACCCGTGGTTTCACACGGACGCCGAGGCCGGATTCGCGTGGTCGTGGATGGGCGCCGCCGGCGAGCGAGTGGACGTTCCGCTCGGCACGTGCGTGACGCCAGCGACGGGCCACTACCACCCGGGCGTCATCGCACAAGCGTTCGCCACGTTACAGGAGATGAACAACGAACGAGTGATACTCGGCCTCAGCACGGGCGAAGCGATGAACGAAACCCCCCTCGGGTTCGATTGGCCGGAGTATCCCGAACGCCGCGACAGATTGGAGGAGTCGCTGGAGATAATCACGGAACTCTGGGACGAGGACGATTTCGTCGACTACGACGGTGACCGCTACCAACTGACCGACGCGCGCCTCTACACGAAACCCGAGGCGCGCCCCGAGATTCACGTCGCCGCGAACGGTCCCAGCACGGCTCGGCTCGCCGCCCGGTACGCCGACGGGTTCATCACCGTCATCAAGGACGAGGAGTTCACCGACCGACTCTACCCGGCGGTGCGCCGATATGCGGAGGAAGAGGGCAACGATCCCGACGCCATCGAGACCACGCTGCTCGTCATCGCCTCCTACGCCGACAACTACGAGGACGCCTACGAGGCGACTCGACCGTGGTGGGCGACCACCCAGAACGTCTTCGACCGGGCGATGGCCAACCCCCGCGACATCGAACGCGAGGGCGAGAAGGCGACGCGCGAGCAGGTCGAGTCGAAGTTCCTGATCGCGGACTCCCCGGAGGACATCGCCGCGAAGATCGAAGAGTGGTCCGAGATGGGGTTCGACCGGGTGGCGCTGGGCAACACCAGTCCCGACCCGGAACGATTCTTCGAGGTGATGGGTGACGAAGTCCTGCCGTCGCTGTGAGGGCCGAACGGCACGACGACCGTATTCGCGGGACGTCCGCGTCGGGTGCCCACTCTTCAGATAGGTCGACCGGCACGCGCTCGCACGTCAGCAGCATCGACCGTCGGTGCCACCGACCGATGCCGAATGTTTATGCCACAGCGTGACAATGCTCGTAACGAGATATGCCGAGACTCAACGGTGGCGAGATCATCGCCAGATACCTCGAGAGCGAAGGCGTCGAGTATCTAGTCGGAATTCCCGGCCACGGAAGTACGAACCTACTCGATGCGTTCAACGACTCCGATGTAGAAGTGATCCAACCCCGGCACGAACAGGGCGCGGCCCACCTCGCAGACGGATACGCACGCGCTTGCGGGAAGCCGCTTGCCGTGTTCACGTCCATCGGTCCGGGCGCGACGAACACGGTCACGGGCGCGGCCACGGCGTACGTCGACTCCATTCCGATGGTCATCTTCACGGGCGCACCCCAGACTCACGAGTACGGGCAGGGCATCTTACAGGAGATA
The DNA here is from genome assembly GCF_020618475.1 of Haladaptatus halobius. Taxonomy (GTDB): domain Archaea; phylum Halobacteriota; class Halobacteria; order Halobacteriales; family Haladaptataceae; genus Haladaptatus; species Haladaptatus halobius. The sequence continues at coordinate 172,054 of NZ_CP085337.1, forward strand.
GACCGCCAGAAGCCCGGGGACTTCCCGAGCGTGATGGAACCGGTGACGAAGCGGTCGTTCGTCGTCGACGACGTCGAGCTCCTGCCGCGGATTCTCCGCCGGGCGTTCCAGATAGCGATGGAAGGTCGCCCCGGACCCGTCCACGTCGACGTACCGATGGACGTCCAAGGTGCGGCGGCCGACGTCGAGATTCCCGACCCCGCGTCGTGGCGGTCGCACAGTCGCCCCGGCGGTGACCCCGAAAAGGTCGCGGAAGCCGCGGAGTTGCTCGCCGAGGCCGACCGACCGGTGCTCGTTCCCGGAGGAGGCACGATGCTCGCGGAGGCGTGGGACGAGGTGCAGGCGCTCGCCGAGCATCTGCAGGCACCCGTCATACCGACGTTTCAGGCGAAGGGCATCATCCCCGAGGATCACGACCTGTTCGTCGGCTACGCGGGCTGGATCGGTTCCACCGCGGGCAACGAACTCGCGAGCAACGCCGACGTGGTGCTGGCGGTCGGCTGTCGGTTCTCCGACCTTCACACCTCCTCGTTCGAACCGGGGGTGAGCTTCGAGATTCCGCCGTCGAAGCTGATTCACGTCGACATAGACCCCGAGGAAATCGGGAAGAACTACCCCGTCGAGGTAGGAATCCAGGGCGACGCGAAGGTGACTACGCGCCAGCTGTACGAGGCTGTCGAAGACCGCATCGACCCCGTCTCGCCCGAGGATAACGAGTACTACGCCGAGATTAGAGCACTCTGGGCGGAGTGGCAGGAGATGGTCGAGGAGCGTCACACCGACGACGTGCCGATGAGCATCTCGCGCGTGGTTGCGGGCCTGCGCGAGGTGCTCCCGCGCGAGGGCATCGTCGTCTCCAGCGCCGGCCAGCCCCAAGAGACGACGAATCCCGAGTTCCCCGTCTACGAGCCGCGCAGCAACATCTCCTGCGGCGGCTTCTCGACGATGGGATTCGGCGTCTCGGCGGCCATCGGTGCGAAACTAGCACAACCCGACCGACCGGTCGTCGACATCGAGGGGGACGGTTCGTTCCTCATGAACAACCAGGAGGTAGCATGCGCCGTCCAACACGACGTGGACGTAACCTACCTTATCCTCAACAACCACGGCTGGAAGTCCATCCGGAACCTGCAGGTGGACAAGTACGGCTGGGATCGGGTACTCGACACTCCGTTCGACGAGGAGACGGACGTCGACTACATGACGTTCGCGGACGCGTTCAACGTCGGCTACGCGGAGCGCGTGATTAAACCAGAGAACCTCCCAGAGACGCTGGAGGAGGCCATCGGATACGACGGGCCGGCCATCGTCGAGGCCGTCGTCGAACCGGACAACCCCGACTCCGGCGCTATCATCACCGGCGAGTGGGATCTCGCCGACCTGGAGGAGACGTAGATTCAGCTGGGGCTTACTCGATGCCGCCTTCGAGTAAGACCTGTACCACTGAAATCCCGAGCCTCTTTGACCCCTCGATTCGATCATTCCGCCATGACGCACACACCGATTTCGAGTCCCGGCTTTGGTACGTACGACCTACACGGAGAGTCCGGCGTTACGGCGGTTCGCACGGCGCTTGACGTCGGCTACCGCCACGTGGACACGGCTCGGATGTACGAAAACGAGGCGGTCGTCGGCGAAGCGCTTGCCCGGTCGGACGTACCGCGCGAGGAGGTGTTCGTGGCCACGAAAGTCGGCCACTTCACGGAACCGAACCTCTCGCCCGAATATATCCGCGAGAGCGTCGTCGAGAGCCGCGAGAACCTCGGCATCGAGACGATCGACCTACTGTACGTCCACTGGCCGTACAGCTACGAGGCCGAAGCGCACCTCCCAACGTTGAATGAACTCGTCCGTGACGGTTGGGTGCGTCACCTCGGCGTCTCGAACTTCACGCCGCCGATGCTCGACGAGACGCGCGCCCTCTCAGACGACCCGGTGTTCGCCCTCCAGGTGGAAATGCACCCACTCCTCCAGCAGGAGGAACTGGTCGCTTACGCTGACGAACACGACCTGACGCTCGTCGCGTACTCGCCGCTGGCTCAGGGCGAGGTGTTCAATCTTCCCCAACTGTGCGACATCGCCGAGAAACACGACGTCTCTCCCGCACAGGTGAGTCTCGCGTGGCTTTCGACGAAGGACGTCGTCCCTATCCCGAAAGCGAGCAGCGAGGCGCACGTCCGCGATAATTTCGCGGCGACCGACCTCGAACTCGACGACGAAGATATCGCACGAATCGACGCCATCGACCGGGAGAAGCGGCTCGAAGACGAGGAATTTGTGGATTGGTAGTTCGATGTGAATCGGGCGTACTCGCCCTACCGCGGCTCGTTCACCGCGTTCTCCGGCTGATCAACGCGTAGTACCCGTTGTACGTCCGCCGCCGCCGCCGTTTTCCTCCGCCGTTCGTCGGCCTCGACGGAGTACCACGCGACGTGCGGTGTCGATAGCACGTCGTCTCGCTTGCGGAGCGGGTTGTCGAACGTCGCAGGACCGTCGTGATCGGCCGGTTCCTCGGCGAACACGTCCAATCCCCCACCCGCGATCTCCCCTGATTCGAGCGCCGCAAGCAAGTCCTCCTCGACGAACAGACCCCCGCGTGCGACGTTCACGACGTACGCCGTCGGCTTCATCGACGCGAACGCCTCGGCGTCGAGCAGCCCTTCCGTCTCGTCGGTTAGCGGAGTATGAACCGAGACGATGTCCGCAACGGCGAAAATCCCGTCGAGCGGACGCTTCTCGACGCTGGCCTTTGCCATCTCGTCGGCGTCGACGTAGGGATCTGACGCGACGACGTCCATGCCGAAGGCCAGCGCCTTCTCGGCGATGAGGCGGGCAATAGTGCCGAAGCCGACAAGACCGAGCGTCTGCCCGCGAAGTCGGTTGATATCGGTGCTAAGACGGCGGTTCCACTCACCCGAACGCATCGCGTCGTGGTAGTCGAACGTATCACGCTGGAGGGCGAGCACCAGTGCGAACGCGTGCTCGGACACCTCGTACTCGCAGTAGGAGGGGACGTTGGCGACGTGGACGCCGGCCCGGTCGGCGGCTTTCAGGTCGAACCCGTCGACGCCGATTCCACAGCGCACGATCACGCGACAGCCACCGTCGGCGAGCGATTCCAGCACGTCCTCGGTGTACGGCGCGACGAATAGGCGGTCGACGACGGCGTCGACGCCCGAGAGTGCGGCGAGGTCGTCGCGGGTCGCGACGTCCACGGGACGCAACTCCGCATCCATCTCAGCGAACGCCTCGCGCTCGACGGAGCAATCGAACTGACTGGCGGCCGTCAGGGCGACGGCAGGCACTCTTCGGTCTTGGCTCATTCTTCACGTTTTCACTACGACGACTGTTAACTATATTCCCGTCAGCTCGGAGTGGAACCGCCGAAACGTACAGGGGGCTCCCGATGCGTATCTCGCCGTCCGCGAACGTTGGCATCGTCGCGGTACCGGCGCGCCGGCGGGAAACGGTCCGCAGACGACATCCAGACCGACCGACGGCTCAGACCTCAATCAGAACCTTCCCATCGACGCGCTCTCGCGCCCGGTCGAACGCCGCTTCCGCATCGGAAAGGTCGAATGTCGACGTAATCAGTGAGAGGTTGTCGAGCTGACCTGCCGCCATCAGACGGACGACTCGAGGGAACACCTGCTGACCGGTGTGACCTTCCGAACCGTATATCTGGGCCGCGTTACCCTGATACTTGCGCAGGGCGACCGACGGATCCGACCCTGCGTTACTGATGTGAACGACGTTCGCTCGCTCAGCGAGGGTGTCCTCGATGACGGGGTACGTCGCCGTGACGGCGCCCGACGTCTCGACGTGGACGTCCGCGCCGTCACCGCCGGTCGCGTCTCGGACGGCTTCGACGGGGTCGCAGTCGAGGGGATCGTACATGTGCTCGAAGCCGAGGTCACGGGCGATAGTCCGGCGTTCGTCGGACGGTTCGAACGCCACGACCATCCCGGCGCCCGCAGCACGGGCGACATTCATTCCGGTTAGCCCGATAGGGCCGGCGCCGTGAAAGACGTAGTAATCGCCAGGAACGACGCCCTCGGCGCGACCGTACATACCGTAGTAACAAATGGTGCTGGGTTCGACCGTCGCCGCCGCGCGCAGGACTTCGTCCCTCGTGTCGTACGCGCACGAGAGCGAGGAGACGTCCCACAGTATCTTCTCTGGAACTGCGACGTACTCGGCCATCGCACCCGAAATCGTGAAACCCACTTGTTCGAAGTTCTCACAGTGACCGTGAAACCCCTGCCGGCACATTCGACACCGACAGCAGTAGTCGGTCACCTCGCCGGTAACCAGGTCGCCCGCTTCGAACAAGTGGGCGTCGGCGCCAGTTTCGACCACTTCGCCGGAGAACTCGTGGCCGACGACGTTCGGGAGGTTCACGTACGCCGAGTAGTGCATATAACCGTCCTCGTCCGTGGCGGTCATCGACAGGTCGCTCCCACAAATGCCGACATAACGGACGCGGACGAGCACTTCGTCGGCAGCCGGTTCCGGCCGACTGCGCTCTTCGACGTGCATTTCGGGGTGTTTCCAGACCGACGATCCGTCCATCGCCGTGCCGGTTCGGCGCTCTCGCTCCGAGACGTCGTAGCTGTCAGATGGGCTCCACGTGCCGTCGAGTACGAGGGCTTGCATCGTCGTGTTGTTTGTGACGTTGCGATAAATCAGTGTGGGTGGTCAGAACGTTTGCCAGCCACCGTCGACGTACAGCAACTCCCCCGTCACATAGTCCGCATCGTCGCAGGCGAGGTACAGCACGGCACCGGCGATATCGTCGGGATATCCCGGCCGGTCGAGCGGTATCGGTTTTGCCAACTCGTCCGCGGCGACGGACTCCTCTTTCTGCTCGGCGCCGGATCCGAACTCGGTCGCGATGTGCCCGGGCGCCACGGCGTTCACGCGGATGCCGTGATCCGCCAGTTCCAGCGCGGCCCCTCGCGTCACCATCTTGATGGCGCCCTTCGTTGAATCGTACGGAATCTGTTCGGCCTGTGCATGGGTCGAACTGATGGATGCCGTGTTCACGATACAACCCTCGGTTCCTCGCCGTATCATGTCCTGAGCCGCGGATTTACAGCCGAAGAAGACGCCGTTCGTGTTGACACCGTGGATGCGGTTGAACGTCTCCTCATCGACGTCTAGCATCGGTCTCCGCGTGAACCACCCCGCGTTGTTCACCATCACGTTGACGCCGCCGAACTCGCGGGCGGCGTCAACGGCGGTCTCGATCGCCGACGCGTCAGAAACATCCGTCTCCACGAATGTGGCCTCGCCGCCTCGCTCTCGAATCACCTCGTGGGTCGACGTCTCCTCGCCGACGTCCTTGGGTTTCTTCCTGACGTCGGCGTTTACCACCGCTGCACCCGCTTTGCCGAATCTGAGGGCAACGGCGCGACCGATCCCGGAACTACCTCCCGTCACGACGACCGTCTCGTCGCTGAAGTCATAGCTAACATTACCCATACATAGCGTAGAAGTCGGGCGCGTTATCAACCCTCCGACCGAGTTAGGGTCGACCGCCTGCCAGCGGACAGCCATATTACTGGTATCACCATGACGCTGCTAAAAGGAGACGGGGATCGGATAACTGCGATGCAACCGCCAGCCGGATGGTGGGTTCCAAGAACGAATGATACGAATCGACCGTTTTGGCTCTCTGGCGGCAGTTCGGTCTTGAGATACCCGAAATCGCAATCAACGCGGGTCAAATCACGACCTATCACCACTGACTTCTCTCGTGGTTCTTAACTGTCCCAATGGATCGTGACTCCGATTAGAACACCGTGGATGACCGAATTTCGCGGGGTAGAGCGCGTTCCAACCGGTGTTGCTACCCGTTCCAGACTGAAAATATAGCGGAAAAGAGAAACACAGCAATCAGGGCGCCTACCGCCTGTCCTACCCGTCTTGGATATCTCACCTCCCTCCTCTACTGTAAACGTGAAGGGTCCCGCGAGAATGTCCATTAATAATATTGATGGTTTGTTCTATACATCTGTTGTCTGAGAGTATGAGAGCGAGTACCCATCAGACGAGTACGGAAAAGCAGATGGCTGTCACGCACATGTAACTCAGCGATATTTCACCCCCAGAGCACCTCATAAACTGCCTCGGGGTCACGTCACGAGGCACTTGACATGTTCAGCCGATAGAAGAGCGTACGGGACCAAGACTCGGCGTGCTTACAGATGGTGGTTTGAAGATTGACGCTCACAATCGAGCATCGATAGGGCTGAACTTGTGCAGCTTTGTCGTCAAGCACCTCGTGCATCTGGCAGTTACCAACAACTTGGCAATAGTAAAAATATTACTAGAGTCGCAACATCGCCGTCACGTGTTATTTCAAATTCATGAAGTGTGTACGAGCAGACTCTACACGCATTGTGGAATGGCTATTGTAGTTAGTCTGGTTGAAGTAGCTATTGCAGTTCAGCCACCCATTCTTACTAGAAACCCACTCTCAATGTCTCAGCAGCTGATTGATATCGAGTGGTCTTTTCGAATTGACACAGTCCGAATACGATAGCTACAATAGGTAGCTTACCTACCTTAGCTATTGCACCTATTCTACTATTCTTTCTCGGCTATATATTTCTGCTCCAGTAGGTGGCTTTCATACTAGCTCTTAGATTCTTCACTTTTACCTCTGCTGGCTGCAATAGGTGGCTCAAGTGCAGTAGCTAAGGTAGCTAAGCCACCTATTGTAGCTCAACCATCTACTTGCGGCACATTTATGCCTAATTAACGAGACGGTTATCTCAACCGCCGAGATGAGCGAATACGACACAATAGGTGGCTGTTGCAAACGAGGCACCTATTGCAAAACAGGCGCTGCGGCGGTCAGGTCAAACAATGGTAACAAACGTAGACACTCCACGTGCCGTGAGCGTGGTAATTTTGAAAGGCGGCGTCGGCAAATCAACAATTTCGGTGAATCTTGCACGACAACTCACCGAACGTGGCCGAGTCTTGTTTGCAGACCTTGATCCAAACGGTCACGCAACCAACGGCCTTGGATTCGGTGACGTTTACAGAGGCGATAAGAACCTTGGTGATGTCATTCTTGACCAGGGAGACGCGACGGCTGCTGATTTGATTCAAGAGACCGAATTCGAGTTCAACCTCCTTCCATCATCGAACACGCTCGAAGATGTCGAAAAAGACCTTGCAGGTGCGCTTCAGGGGTCTGCACGGGTGAAAACAAAAATCGTCGACCCGCTCCTTGGGGATCGATACGATTACATCGTGTTTGACTGCCCAGCCTACCCTGGAATGCTCAACAACAACGCGTTGGTTGCGTCTGGCAACGTCCTGATCCCCCTTGAGCCTGGTTCCAGCTCTATTGGTGGCTATAAACGAACGATGGAGCGGCTCATCACGCCCTCACAAGAATACATCGATATCGACGTGCTCGCACTCATCCCAAACAAACTTCGCGAGCGGATCGACCAACAAACCGAAGACCGCGAACTTCTCGAAAATCTGAACACGGCAGGCACGACAGAAGGAAAAATCCCGAATTTTGCACGAATCACGGCAGAACAGTTCAATGCAATCGACAACGGAGAGCTGCAACCACCGAAACCCGGTATCCGATACAGTGCAGCACTGTCAAAATCGCTGAAAGAACACCAACCACTGCTGGACTATGATCCTGAAAATAGCCAGCTCGAGAACTTCGAGGAACTGGCGTCGATCGTCGCAAACGGTGGTGTTGAGTGATGACTGACGCGAATCCATTCGACGATTTGAGCGACGTCGAAAACGACGATGCAGGGCAGGGGACATCCGAGGCCGCACATGAACCCTCCTCGAAACCGGCAGCTAATTCGACACAATCAGAGGAAACATCGCCAAGTGAGACAATACCGTCACCGGAATCGTCCCAAACCAAGTCAACCACGGGCATATCTGGCCCACCGTTCGAATATTCGGAGGTACGTCAACGTCCATTATACGCTCGGGGAGACACCTGGGACGAATTTGAAGATGCAGTTGGGATTTCAGTTGTCCCAGAACTGCGGCGGCAAGGCATCCGAGACGAAGAAAAGCGTGAAATTCACGATGCTGTCCTCACGCTTGCGGTAGAAGAACCTGAGCGCCTCGTCGAGATTATTGCTGAGCGACGGCAATAACCGTGCCAATCTTGCTGTTTACGGTGAGCGTGGTTACCCCTGAGTAGTTCCATAAAACGTCCGCAGTAGGGTCTCGCTGGCGCAGACGACAAAATCTCCGTTCCCGACAGCACCGACCCGACCTATTCCACTACCCATTGACTTAACAGAAGCAGACTAGCTACCACTTCCAGTGTAAATCCTCCGTTTAGAGGTTTTATGTGTTTGATGACAGAATCCACGGTTTCATAAACCGTATCATGTTATATTCAATTCGAAATCTAACGTGCCGCGTAGTTCGGAGGATATATTCTGCGTCGGCTGGTTCATACGATCTCCAGATGACAATTTTCCACCTCTTGGCGTCGTTCTTGCTGGCAGCTGCAGCGTACGCGATGCGTGTATCATCAGCGTGGATACTCTCGGAGGTGGCGACGACGGCCGAAACCCCACAGATTCCCGAACCTATGGCGAGCAGCGACCCCGTCTCTTCGTGAATCGAGAAGACAAAATATGAAAGAAATTCGGCAATAATAATAGTTGATACGACGGTGATTATGACAAGGAGGAGTATCGTCGGCCCGGCAGCGACCACACAATAGAACACCACGCTTGCACCCATGAGAACGATTCCAGTCTCGAGTCAGAATTTGTGAGTTTCGACACCTGGACAAGCCCAGTCCGGAACCCCGTACGTATTGCCGATAGCGAAACCGAGAGTAATTGTGACGATAAGGTAGTTCACAGTTGGGATAGTTGATGCGGTGAGACGCGCAACAAGTCCGATCATGAGAAGAAAGAGAAGCCCAGGGATGAGCGTTCGATTCATCGTTTACCAAGGAATAGGGACACCGAAGAGGACGATGAGAAGCAGGAAAAAGCTAAGGTAAATAGCTTTCCAGCCATTTTCAAGGTTCATCCACATCTGAAATACGTATTCCAGTATGTGAGCGTTGTCCAGCATTGTAGTAGTTAGTCAGAAGGGGAACAACATACGGATTTAGTTGCCGTACGACAATATAGTCTACGACGACTGATATCGCCTTTCTGTAAGCGACAGTTAGTCAGTCTTACTAGCTAGGGAATAAAAGATGAGAAGGGCGACACGGGAGCGTCATCTGCAAGTAACGGTTTTATTTGAGCGATCCACTTTGGAAACAAGCGCTTTGGATCTGCTGAGGCAAGTTCGCAAGCGGAATGGTCGCACGTACCCTCACTACTGGTCTGAGTTAGTGGTTACCTACGATAGGGCTCTGGAAGTAGTAACGGTCAAGAGACCTCATTCTTAAACGGGGAAGGTATTTTATACTACGATTGCAATTTAGTAACTCATGGTGATGCAGGCGAATAACCCTGTCAAAGCCCTCTATACAATGGAAGAGATAATTGAAACGCTCGAAGAACACAAAGCTGTCGGGGTCACAGAACTCGCAGAAATTGTTGAGCGGCCACAAAGCGTAGTTCACAACCACCTTGCGACGCTCCGGGAACTTGAGTACGTCATCAAGGAGGAATCGAAGTACAAGCTTGGGCTTAAGTTCCTGCAACGAGGGGAGATCGTCCGTAAGCGTTTGCCACTTTACGCAAAGGGGGCACCAGCTGTCAGAAAGCTGGCAAAAGAGACCAAAGAGTTGATAACACTCATCGTGGAGGAGCACGGAAGGGGTGTCTACCTCGATGTCGCTCAGGACAACGCGGATATTCAATATCCAGCGATTCCGGGAACACGAATTAGGCTGCATTGTTCGGCGACCGGCAAGGCGATTATGGCGTATATGTCCGAAGATAAGGTCGAGGAGATTATCAACCGACATGGATTGCCGGCCCAGACTGATAAAACCATAACAACAAGGGATGAATTATACGAGGAACTCGACGCAATTCGTGAACGAGGTTACGCTTACGACCGTCAGGAGTTTCGCGAGGGAATGCGCTCCATCGGTGCACCAATTCTCGACGAGAGCAACAACATCCTCGGTGGACTGAGCATCGCCGGGCCGACACACCGGTTCGCGGGCGACCGACTTGAAACCGAGCTCCCAAAGAAACTTTTGCAATCGGTGAACGTCATCGAACTCAACTACAACGAACCGAATATCCAGTGAAATCATGGCGTAGGGATCTCTTCGCTGCTCACGCGCGAGCTTCCGCACGTCACAATGGGAGATATCAGCAGATATACCAGCTGACAGAGACCGATGACAGAAGAGCCGTTAGAAAGGAATCAAAGCTGTTTGGCCAGCCGTTCTAGACCGATGGCGAGTGCAGCAGGCACTACTAAGAGCATGGCCACGACAATGAGTAACGTCGAAACGACGCTGATGGTTGGGTCGAGCTCGTTCCTGAGACCGATCCACGCCAACACCGGAATGGTACGGGTGTCCTGTCCTGACAGGAACAGCGCCATGACGAATTCCTGGAGGCTAATGATAAATGCGATGAGTGCCGATGCAAAGATTCCGTTTTTCACATTCGGGAGAATGACCTCAGCGAATGACCGAATGGGACCGGCACCAAGATCGTTGGCTGCGTCCTTCAGTTGCCAGTCGAACTGGGCGAGCACTGCCTGCATAATGAAGAACACCAGCGGGGTCGCCCACAGCGAGTGTGCAATGATGATTGCAAAGTACGAGCGATGGAGACCAAATTCGCTGAGGTAAGTCAGGAGGATGACTGCGATAACTACTGCTGGCAGGAGGAGCGGAAGTAAGGCGATGGGGACGAAGTATTGCAGCGACTTCGATTCGACGCCTTTCAGACCAAATGCAGCAGTTACGCCCAAGAACGTCGACAGCACCGCCGTTCCCGAGGATGTAATTAGGCTGTTCACGACTGCTCCCTTCCACGACGGGTTTGAGAGAAACTGGTTGTACCAAACCAACGAGAATCCACGCGGCGGGAAGACCAGCTGTCCCGTTGAGCCAAACGAGGTGCCGATAACCACTAATAACGGAAGCACCATCAGGAACGCGAGCAGTCCGTATGCAGCACGGAATGCGAATATTTCTATGCGTTCGCGTACGTATGCATTAAACATGCATTTCGTCACCTCCCCAGTGATTTAGGGCTGTGAACATGAGTAGGACTGATATCAAGACGAAAATAAGTAGAATTATCGAAAGTGCACTGGCGACCGGCCAGTTGAACTGCTGAAGCATCAGTCGTTCGACCTCAATGGCGAATGTTGTCTCACTGGCCGACCCCAGGAGAGCAGGCGAAGCATACGCGCCAACGCCCCAGGCAAAGGTTACTACCGTGGCTACAGAGATCCCCGGCAGTGTCTGTGGCAGCACCACCTCGAAGAACGAGCGTGGTCGGCTCGCCCCAAGGTCGCGGGCCGCCTGAACCGTCTGCCACTCAATGGTCGACATTACACTGTAGATGGCCAACGTCGCGTAGGGGAGCGCAGTGTAAACTTGGCCGACGACCGTCCCCAAGAAATTATTCATAAGTATCATTGTTTGCTCGATGACGCCAGTCCTCATCAGGAGGCTGTTGAACGGTCCAATAGGGGACAATAACAGTAACCACGCATAGAGCTTGACGACGAGCGTCGTCAACAGGGGCAGGATGACCGTGAACAGCAGGACGGTCTTTAACATCCCATTAGCTCTCCAGACAGCATAGGATAGCAACACCGCAAGCATGAGCGTTACGACGGTCACCACGACGGTGAACTTCACCGTGAATATTAATAGTCCGATGGTAAGATCCGAGGTAAGTACTTGAACGTAACTACGGATAGACCATGTCCCCGCAGCGTATGCACCAGCACCAGTAGGTGAGTAGAGACTGATACGGAAAAGGTAAAGCAATGGTACAATGAAAAAGATTATCTCGAAAACAATGAGTGGAACCATCAGTAACTTTGCCCGTGAGGAGCCACGCTGGAGCCACTTTCCAAGTTGACTGAGGAGAGAACCTTGTTGGAATTTCATGCTCATACTTACTTCTCGAAGGCAGTAAACTGGGTTTCCTCACCGTCGAAGGCAACTAACCGTTCGGGATCCCATTGGATAACAACGTCCTGCTGTTCTTCAATTTCGTTGTCTGGATCGTACTGTTGCTCGATAAACATCTTCCGCGAACCGGTGTCGATGTACAGCCGCGTCATTGAACCACGGTAGATTACATTATCGACCTGCCCACCTACTGCACATCGTGCATCACCGCCGTCGGCCTTGATATCATGGATTTTGGATTGCCGGATCTGCATGTTTTCTGGCCGCAAGGAGATGGACACCGATTCACCTCTGCCTGGGGCTGCCTTTCGGTTCTTGACGGGGATGTCTACGTGGCATCCAAGATCCGTCTCGGCGACGACCCCATCTGAGGTCGTCTCGACGACTTTTCCCTCAAGAAAGTTAGTGTCGCCGAGGAACTCCTCAACGAACTGGTTTTTAGGATTATTGTACACATCCGGCGGTGCCCCTACTTGAATAAGTTCACCGTTGTTCATGATGCAGATACGATCAGCTAGCGTGAACGCCTCGCTCTGGTCGTGAGTGACGTGAACCATCGTCTGATCCAGTTCCTTGTGAATTTCTTTAAGCTCGATCTGCATCTCCTCTTTTAACCGCTTGTCCAGATTCGATAGCGGTTCGTCGAGTAGCAGTACGTGGGGTTCAATTATGAGTGAACGCGCCAGTGCAACTCGCTGTTGTTGGCCGCCACTGAGTTTCTTAGGTTTCTGATCCTCATACCCATCGAGTTGGACCATTTCGAGAGTCTCCCGCGCGCGTTCCTTTCGCTCGGTTTTATCAATACCATCCATCTTCAGCCCAAATGCGACGTTTTCTAGTATCGTCTTGTGAGGAAACAACGCCCAATCCTGAAAGACGATGGAGCAGTCGCGCTCGTAGGGTGGCTGCTGCGTGACCTCTTGGCCCGCAATGTGAATGTCACCCTCTGTCGGTCGCTCGAGACCACCGATTATTCGCATAGTCGTCGATTTTCCACATCCGCTTGGGCCGAGCACACACAGTAATTCTCCCTCCTTCACCTCAAGGGACAAATCGTCGACAGCATTGAATCTCCCGTACCTTTTCGTTACGTCTTCGAGTTCGATTGCACTCATGGCGAATCAACCACCCAACGTGAGCAACGCATCTGTACAGTCGGACAGGTCTGTGAGTGTGTGAAAACCACACATAGAACAATATGATTCATCTAACATTATATAAATTTCCATAATATTCTTGAAAAGTCTGCGGAAACATCTTCCGACTACGACAACGAGGGGTCAAAATATATTGTCTTATATTTTGACTGCACTAGTTGAGTGCAGATTCAATGAGATCGATAAATACCGTCGATGAAAGTTGATAGATTGTGTTCCCAGAGTTCGTCCGTCGGCGGGCGGTCGTCTCAACGCACCTACCATCGACATGGATCTCCCACTGAGAAGGGTAGCGTGGCTGTTTTGACCGGAATGTGATGGAACACCCATGTTTATCCTCCAGCTGCTTTACGACGTTATGTGTGAAAACGCCGTCGGAGAACTTGGGCGGTTTGTAACCCGGCAATCCCATCTCTTCACGAAGTCGCTCATTTTTCTCCCACCACTCAGGTCGCTCAGTCGACTGGGGTGTAGTCTCTTCGGACACCACACTCCAAATACCGGTTTTAATGTACTTATCTATGACGCTGTGGCTACACCCAGAAAAAGCGCCTGTCCGAGGCGAAAAGTCAAGAGAAATTAGGATAGAAAGGGTCAGTGTGAGTAGTGCGGACAGAATATGAAAGTGAGTAGTCGCCTAACGCCAACAGTATTGAGGGGGGAGGGAAGAAGCTTTCTCGGTAACTTACCGTTTAACCTCTACAGAGTAGGCATCGAACCTCAAATAGACAATTTAATTACAGAAAAATCCACGTGATCACGGTCAGTGCGTTGGGTTCTCAAGATTCATATAGACGCTCTTAGTTTGTAAATAATGGTTAAGGGATTCTTCGCCGAGATCATTGCCAATACCTGACTCATTGAAGCCGCCATAGGGTGCCTCGGGGAGGATAGGACCATAGTCGTTAACATAGACAATCCCGGCTTCAAGATCTGCGGCTGCGCGGTGGGCGAGCGAGATATCTTCGGTTCCGATACCGGCCGATAGACCGAATCTAGTATCGTTTGCTAGGTCGATACCTTCTTCGTAGCTACCAAACGTCTGGATAGTCTGAACTGGACCAAATATCTCCTCACAAGCGATACGCATGTCATTATCCACGTCGGTGAACACGGTCGGTTCGATATACCATCCGTGTTCAAGTGATTCAGCGGGCGTCCCACCACCATAAACAAGGTTCGAACCCTCTTGCTTTCCAAGAGAAATGTACTTCTGGACGGACTCGTACTGGTCGGCAGTGGTCAACGGCCCCATTGTCGTGTCCTCGTCAAGAGGGTCTCCACAAGTATACTCCTCGGCGGCCGCGAGGAAAGCGTCGAGAAACTCCTCGTAGATGTCCTTGTGGACGATGGTTCTTGAGAATGCATCGCAAATTTCCCCTGAACTGTAGTAGATACCGTCGGCAATGGCCTGTCCGACTTTCGAGAGATTGGCGTCGGGAAAGACCAAGAATGGTGACTTACTACCGAGTTCCAAGGTTACTGGTGCAATGTGATTCGCGGCACTTTGCATGACAAGTTCGCCGACCTTGCGACTGCCAGTGAACGATACCTTCTGAACGCCTCCGTGGCCGGTTAGCGCATTCCCTACATCACTTCCTATCCCAGGAACGACGTTGACGACTCCATCTGGGAAGATATCTGTCGACAGTTGCGCGGCGCGGATCGCTGTCAGCGGTGCATCCTGCGCTGGCTTCAGAACCGATGTGTTACCGGCTGCAAGAGCAGGCCCGAGCTTCCAGGTCAACGACCAAATAGGAAAGTTCCATGGGATTATCTGCCCAACCACGCCGAACGGTTCTTTGCGAGTATAGGCATGGAGATCCTCACCGGCGGCGATTTGATCGCCTTTGATGGTTCGACAGAGCGAGGCATAGTAGTCCAGGGTATCGAACGCTGCCTGAACTTCTCCGCGAGCCTGTTTGATGGGTTTGCCGGTGTCAAGGCACTCTAGTCGGGTTAGTTCGTCTTCGTGATCTCGTAACTCGTTAACCCACTTACGAAGCATCGTCACCCGCTCAGCGGGCAGAGTCGCCGCCCACTCACGGTCGTAGGCGTCCCTGGCCGCCTTGACCGCAGCATCGACGTCATCACTGTCACAGACGGGAATCGCCGTGATTGGACGAGTCACCGCCGGGTCAATGGTCTCGATAGTCACGTCCTGGTCAGGGAAATACTGCTCCCCGTCTATCCAAGGAGTGAACTTTGTATCGGTCGTTACCTCCGTAATTGCGTCTTCATGCGCGGTTAGGATGTCTGAATTATCCATGTATCTATTGGTTTGAGGGGAAATCAGCTGACTGTGGCGATACCGTCATGATCGTTTGAGCTTTTCGAATTTTCTACTAAACGTATCGGAGTAATCCGAGAGGTATTCATAGTCAGGGAAGTGGAAATCTTTGTACTCCTGGTTGGTTGAGGGGAAGCCAGCCTCCTGTGCGGCCTGAGAGTGCTCGGCGTTCTTATTAGCGAGTAGCTGATGGCTAGTCTTGCCCCACTTGTTCTGAACGTCCGTCCGGAGCATGAAGTTGAGGAAGTGTTCGGCCATCTCGCGTTTATCTGTGCCACGAACGACGCCATAATGGTCGTAGTATCCCGTTGTCGTCTCCGGGAGCGTAACCGATATCCAGTCGTTATCGGCCTTACGTCCCATCGAGACGCCAAAATATGTCTGGGCAGCGTTGGCGATGCGCAGTTGCATCTGCTGCCATCGTTCAGCACCCGTGCTGTAGAATGAGGTTGTGTTAAAATCTTTTACCCTTTTGAACGGCACCTTGTGGTGCTGTTTATTGTAAATCTCTTCAACCCCTGGCATTTGGTCGGCGACGATAGCAGCGATGTGTATCGTGTACGCGTAGAAGCCGCCGTCCATTGTCAAGCGTGTGTCATTGTCAATGAGGGTTTGCCAGTCGTTAATGTCGTAGTTGATTTTCTGGTTGTTATACATTACAGCGACGGGAGCACCGTCGAACGGGGCTCCATACTTCGTCGACCGAAGATTCTTGATGTAGGGATACACCTTTTTCAGATTCGGTATGTTTTCCTTTCGAATTTTGAGGAAGAGGTCCTCTGCTTGCGCCTGATTATACATCTGTCCCTCTGTGACTGCGATGTCGTAAGGCGGATCGTCCTCAGGAGCGCTTTTGATTTTTGAAATAATCGCACTCCACCCGGGCACGAGCTTAACAGTCGTACCAGTTTCCTCCTCGTACATCCGTTTGATAGTATTCTTGAAATAGGTATGGTATTGGCCACTCCAGACAGCCACCTTAAGTGACTGGTCAGTCGTTGTGCCAGAACTACCACCGCTACTGCCACCTCCATCGCCACTGGATTCGCCTGAACAGCCAGCGAGTAGCGAAGCGGACGCTCCTGCCATCGAAAGCAGGAATGTCCGCCGCTTTTGGATGTTGTGCTCCCTATCATCGGAGCCCGAGGATGTCGTCTCGCCGTCGGACTCACTCTGTGAGGTATGTCCACTCATACCGTAACTGTATATGAATCAATATTCTCATATAAGTCTTTTGCGGCATAGGATACAACTAAGAATTTCGCCATCTCTTACCGACATTCTAGCTATCCGTCTGTCTAGTCAGTACATCGATTCAATAAGCGTCATCATCAGGGATCCTGTAATGTTGATCACATAAAGTGTTTCCACATAGAACAACGAGTACCGGCTGTACCCTTAGAATGTAAATTAACTTACCACCAGTGGATGGAAGTCATTCAATAGTGGAGGGAAAACAATTTTTCCAAATTCGTCCTCGTGAGTAGATGACTGTTAGCCAGGGTAAAGATGAGAAGACGCCGTCAACTTCGACGATGGCCCAATCTCGGTATTACGACTTTGCTATCCTCTTTTACTTGATGAGAGTTATAATGTTCTCGTTGAAGGAGTAGGAGCGTCAGACCTCTTTGGAGTTGAATTGATTGGGACAGTCTTAAATACCCAGTTTTAAGAAACAATTAGGCCGTAAATTGCGTTGGTGATGACGCTCACAGACCTTTATAGCAAGTACTTCATACCGAATCTCGAAGAGTGGTTAGGCCATATTCAGTGGTTAGACCACTAGTCGTAAGTCAGACACTAACAACGATGTCCTCACCGTCGACTCGAACTGGATGAGAGGGAAGTTGTGCATTCGAAGTTAATGATTCACCGTTTGTGACGTTATACTCCCACCCGTGCCAAGGACAGCTCAGAATCTTGTCTTCACTACACCACTCCATGCATACTTTGAGATTTTCCTGGTCGTATTCGGCGGTCCAGGTACCGGTCAAGGTACCTTCACAGACCGGGCCAGCTTGGTGGGCACACCAATTCGTGTATGCCTTGTACTCACCGTCGACGTTGAAAACAGCGATTTCGCGTCCTTCGATTTCGACCAGCATTCGCTCACCTTTGTTCAGTTCGTCTGCTCGTGCGACCACATGTTCTTTCATGGTTCACTCTAGTAGTTGCTTCATCCTCACGTGAGTAGGTCGTCTGTCCGTTTCACAAGTCAAGTTGGAAGGCCTCTACAGGGGTATCATATAGAACTTTCCGACGATCCTCCTCTGTGAAATAGTGTTGTAAGTACTTGTCGAGCTCATCGAGTGCATCGAAGTCCCAATGAGGGTAGTCGGTGGCGAACATGATGTTGTCTGTACCCATGATTTCGAGCATCCTCGCCATGTCTTCAGAGTCGTTCGGTTCACCGAGAGGCTGGTTGGCGAAGTAGAACGACTCACGGATGTACTCCTCTGGTGTCTGCTGCAGCAATGGCACCTCGCTCCGACGCATGTGATATATCTTATTCATCCGGTGCATCATGTAAGGAACCCAGCCGAGGCCTGCTTCGAGAAAGACCCAATTGAGATCCGGGAACTTCTCCGGCGCACCTTCAGCAATAATACTCGTCAGTGTCATCATTTGCTGCCAGGTATGGGCGACGCTATGAACCTCGAAGAATTTGTTGAAACCCCGGTTCTGCATCGGGAAGTCAAACATGAACTCCTCGGCGTTACCGTGGAACGCAATTGGAAGGCCGTTGTCCTCAGCAGCCTGGTAGATAGGATCGTACTTTGAATCCCCTAGAGGTGGATGCTCACCGCTTGACCCGACATACAGGCCAACGACTTGATCTTCTTGACCCATCTTATCGATTTCCTCTGCAGCTTCATGGGGCTTCTGAGTTGCGACGGCAGCCAGACCTAGAAAATCGTGATCGTCTATGTACTTGTCCAACAGAAGCCGATTATACGCCCGCATAAGCTCCATTGCCAGGTCCGGCTGAGAGAACTTCCCTAGTGGTTCGAAGGTATTGATGATCGGATAGTCGATGTCGAATTCTCGCTGAAACTGGGAGATATCCTCAGCGTCAGTAAATTTTGAGAAGTTGTCCTTGATCTTGCCGCCCATCCGCTGATCCCAACTACTCGATGGGAAAATAGGGTGTGGAGAGTCAGTGATACTGGAAGCATACGGTTCGTCCATGTACTGTGCAACCTCCTCTTCGGGCACGGTCATATGGACATCGGTATCCACTACGGTCGTCTCTGCCAGAGTCGAATTGGTGGCTTTTTGTGCCATACACTTCCTCACTTCTGGGTCGTTCATAATAAACCTTGTTCGTAATTGCCCACTATCATGCCCGGTGTTTCTCGATTTCGGTTCTTTATCGCGGAATTCCTATTCTTAACACCGAATGCAATACAAAGCCGCTCTTTCGAGAGATTAACAAGGAAGAGAGGGAAAATGATTCTGCCATTTCAGGCGGCCGTGTATTCACTATTACGAAATAACTGTTGAAATCGTTGATTGGGAACTACAGACGCCTAGCTGCTTGTATTAGGCTCTTTAACCGCAATCCATCTCATCTCAATCGGCAAAGTGATCAAAACAAGGAGTGTGACTGTCTCTCAACCGATTTCACTCTGTTTCCATTTTCTCCTGATATTCTATAATTCGGAATCGCTCCTTTGATGTCCCCCCTCTTTCCATTACACTCATAGAGATGTAATCGAACGTCTGAACCAATTATGAAACCGAGGAGGCCGATGGTGAACGCATACAGCGGAATGAGGTAGCGCCAGACCTGACCTAGCGTCTAACTGCTATGCCTCCCTACCGATCTTGACTGGTTCGATGTCGTCAAGTGTGGCTTCGAGTTCCGCAATGTTCTGTTCGTTGTTAGTGACCCCCGTTCTCGATAGTGAGTCTCTCTTTCGACCCCATCGTCGTCCCTCTCCCTAGAACGCTGGAAGGTACATTGCTTAGACGATACGCAATAGCATGACTGTTACGAACGTCTTGAAATAGTCGATGAGCGTGGCAATCCGGTTGAAATCAATCACTTCGAACGAATCGAGTAGGATAAACGGTACTTTTTTATGGACATCGTAGATGAGATAACCGGCAAGTGCGAAGATAAGACTGGTAACTTCCCGCTCACTCTTACTGAGATGGTCGATCGTATCCTCGTAGGTTGCCCTCGATTCAGCGCTACGGACAACGTGCAAGTTGAAGATGGTTTTCGTAACTTTCCATCGTCCCTCCCGGACGTCTGTTTTTCGACCTCTGTTCCACACGTCCAATAAACGACTACCTCCGTGTCATCGACGAGTTGGTCGGTGATAGAATCACTCGACGATGATGCCACTTCGTCTGCCTAGAGTGCCTCACGCAGTTCCGGGCTCGTTCCCTCCAGCATCTCGTCGTTGAACTGGATGATCGTCTGGAGTTCGGACATCGTCGATTCTAACCATTGTTTTCGCTCATGGCGCTGCTGGATTTGTTCTTCAAGGGCGCCTTTTCCTCGTCCGGTGTAGCAGGTGGGTCGGTATCCTTCGCTTCGAGTTCGGTCGCTTCGTGTTCGAGTGCCTCGATACTCTCTTCTTCTGTCGAAATCCTAAAACGGATATCTTCGAGGCGAGAGCGAGTGTCGCTTAGTTCGTCGAGTTTCGTCTCAAATTCGGCCTTTTCCGACTTCGTCTCACCGATATCGGCATCCGCGTCTTCAAATTCAGCTTCTTTCTCCGCCAGTTCAGCCTGCTTCTCCTCGATATCGGTTTCTAACCGCGTCCGTTCTTCTTCGAGGCCGAGCAGTTGCTGTTTGATCGAGTTGAACTCGGCGAGTTCGTCGTCAAGCTGGCGCTTCTCGGTTTCTAACTGCTCAATCTCGGCCTGAATCGCGTCCGTATCGACAGGCAGCATGATGAGGTCGCGGAGATCGTCGCCACGGGCGACTGCACGACGGGCTTCGTTCGATTCGAGCAGGAACGCGAAGAGATCCGCGAGTTCGGGATCGGCGAGACACGGATCGCCACTCATCGTGACAGCTTCATTCTGGCGTGTGAGCGTTCGTGTGTAGGTATTGTCACCCATCATCAGTTCGACCATCCCTTCGTCGGCAGAACCTTTCAGCGATGACTAGTCGCTGCCAAGCGCCACCATAATCGCTTGGAGGAGGGACGTTCGATTTGTCGCGTTGCGACCGGTGAGAGCTGTCACTCCCGGGGAAAGGGTGGCTTTCGTCTCGTCGTTGCCACCGATGTTCCGGGCGGTCAGGTCAACCTCAGCCAAGTCTTTCTATGCTAATTCCATACGCAATCGTTGTCCTCCTCCAGTATAAAAGGTTCATCTTCAGGGATGTGCCATTACAGGCCCATCTCTGTAATAGATGGCGAAAATTTCGAAGCTAAAATGGTGACACAGACCGTTGAGTTAGCTCACAATGGGAGGAAAGTCACAATCACCGTTTTGAAGGAGTCCATCAATAGCGGAGGAGTGGCCGCGCGTATTCCATACAATGCGGACATCGACAATCAGTTGAAAGCAAGCCAAGGTGAACTTGGTTCCGACTATATTGAATTCGAACTTGCAGATTATTACGAGCTATATTTCCGCTGAGCCAGTCGAGCGTTACAATCCTGTGAGTGTTATGGTCACGAACAAACCGTCGACGTCCGTTTCAATAATAATGGACTATCTAGCGCCGATGGTGAGGGTTTCCAAGTGTCAATGGCTTCTCACCCATGAAAAGGACTAAATACTATCCTGCTCGATTTGCCGCCATCGATGGCAGCCCAAAAAGTCCTAGTGACGGGTCCGTTCGGCGAGGCAGGAGAAGCGATCCTCAACTACTTAGCCGACAAGGAACAGTACAACTTCACGTATCTCAACCGGAGCGATCATCCGGACTATGAGACGCACGTTGCAGATATCGCTGATTACGAAGCAATGCGACCGGCTTTTGAGGGGCAGGACGCTGTAATCCATCTTGCCGCACAGTCGGATGCAGGCGCGGATTTCGAAGATATCATCGAACCGAACATCGTAGGGACGTACAATGTCCTTAAAGCAATGAAAGAAGCCGGCGTTGAGAAACTCATATACGCGTCCTCGCAGCGTGTAATGGGACTGTACGAGGAGGAACAGGCGCCAGAGCTCTACGGGGAGGACTATCCAAGCGAGTATGACCCGCTCCGGCTTACTCATGAGACACTTCCGAAGCCCGACGGCTACTATGGTGCGTCGAAGATGTTCGGCGAGCATATCTGCCGGGTACACGCCCGTCGTGACGGTGCCCCTGAGCAGGTGTACTCCCTCCGGATTTCGAGTGTTAGAACCGAGAAGTACGACCATCCCTACGGTGACGCTGAACGCGGCGTTGACCGGGGCGAGGAATATAAAGTGGATGATGATGAGGTCTGGGATCAGTCTCAGACAGGCTCATGGGAGCGCGGCAGTGAGGAGTACGAGGAGATGGTAAGTCGGCTCAAGGCGTCGTGGACATCCCAGCGCGATTTCGCGCATCTGCTAGAATGCTGTCTAGAGGATCAGGACGTTACCTATGATACGTTCTATGCGGTCAGCGGAAACGACGCCCGATGGTTCGGCATTGAGCACACGAAGGCCATGCTCGGTTATAAACCGCAAGACAACGGCTCCGAGTGGGACAGCCCTCCAAAGTGACCGCCAAGTGCCAGGCAAGGGCTACCATGCTTAATTGTCTCGGTTACCCATACTGCCTAATTTTCAGCTCGATAATGTTCTTTCTATTGAGGAGTGACGGCGCGAGTTCCTCTTCAATGCGCTCGGGCGTAATCCGACTGAGTGGGCCGCTGATGCTTATTGCGCCGATCGCTCCGTCAGGTTCAGAGATGATCGCCGTGCCGATGGCGCAGACACCCGGAAAGTGTTCTCCCTGATTGATTGAGTAGCCGCGTTCACGGATTGTCTCTAACTCCTCGTGGAGGATATCCTCGTCGGTGATTGTATCGTCGGTCAGCGCTGGGAGCCCCCATCGGTTAATAATTTCTGTGACACGCTCCTCTGAGAACTCTGCGAGCATCGCCTTGCCTGTCGCGGTTAAGTGGAGGTAGAAATGATCCCCGAGCGATGCATCATCGTCGATCGACTTCGGACTCTCGGATTTGTACAGCTGAACTGCGTATCCATGTTCTTCGACGGTGACGTTGGTGTGTTCTCCGGTTTCCGCTTGCAACTCGTCGAGTTCGGACTTAGCTGCATTATAGAGCGCCATCTCGTCCCGTCGCTCACCCCCTGTCTGTAGAAATTTGAAACTACATCGGTACTCGTCGCCGTCTCTGACAATGTACCCCGTATCGGTGAGTGTCGAGAGGTGGATGTGGGCCGTACTCACCGCTAAATCTAAATCATCGGCCGTCTCTGAGAGTGTCGCCCCGTCAGATTCACGAAGATATTCAATGACGTCGAAAGCTTTTTTGATGCTCTTTAGCCCGCGTGCGTCCGAGTCGTTCGACCTGGTCATACTTGCTACTTGATCTAGGGTCTCTTAAGCCCTGCGAGGAATTACAACATTATCGAATCGTCTCTCGAATCGACCTTTCGTGGACGGTAGATGGCAGCTATCGAGGGAAGACTACTGTGAAAAAC
This sequence comes from Haladaptatus halobius, assembly GCF_020618475.1. GTDB lineage: Archaea > Halobacteriota > Halobacteria > Halobacteriales > Haladaptataceae > Haladaptatus > Haladaptatus halobius. The sequence goes on from NZ_CP085337.1 coordinate 195,212, forward strand.
ACCTGAAAACAAGCCGTGTCTACCGATTATTGGATCGAGTCTTCAGGGCCGACGACTTCCATATTTTCGAATAGTTCGTCATAGCCGTTAATCTCGAAAAGGTACGCTCCATCGAGAACCTCCTCGCGGACATTGTCTTCGGCGCGGATTTTCTCTTGGGCGAGTTCAAGAACTTGTGCCGCACCGTCACCGGGGATGACCGCCAGTCCATCATCGTCACCGATTACGATGTCACCTGGGTCAACGCTCACACCGGCACATGAGACCGTAACGTTAATCGAACCAGGATCCTGCTTGAGTGGCCCCTGTGGATTCACGCCGCGACCGTAAACGGGGAACCCCATCTCGGTGATCTCCCGTTTATCGCGGTACGCACCGTCAATGACGAGGCCAGCGAGGTCGTTCGCTTGGCAGGAGTTACACATTAGTTCACCAATGTGTCCCGTGTCGGTGTAGCCGTTACAGTCGATGACCAGTACATCGCCGGGTTCGGCCATCGTAATCGCCTTGTGGATGATCAGATTATCGCCGGGCGCAGCCTTTACCGTGATTGCAGTACCAGCCATTTCGATTCCGTCGTAGGCGGGTCTGATCCCTGCGTCCATCGTTAGTCCGATATTTCCGGTCACGTCCGAGACGATCGTGCTTGGAACTTCCTCAAAGGCCTCGACAATTTCACGATCTGGTCGCTCTACATGGTCGTCGATTGTGTGCATACGTTTGAGTGGGAGACATCATTAATCAACCTATCGGTGGAGTTACGACGTAGCATTCCAAATAAATTGTTTAATCGGTTCTACGTCGGTGTCAGGATAATTCGGATATATTATATAGCATTCCGGTATGCCGCAATAAGTCACAAACAACCGGTCGAAACTGTACTACGGTAACTTGATTTGGTTCGTCACTGTTTCTTGATACCGAGCTTATTAACGAGCTTCCCGTAGTACTTGTACTGCTCATTGAGGAACTTTTTGAGTTCCTTGGGGCCTCGTTTTACGCGGATGAAGTTATTTTTCTTCATGAATTTCTTGAACTGATCACTTTCATAGACGGAACTATACGTATCAGCGATTTTCTGTTGGCGCTTTTTGGGCAGTTTCGGCGGTGCGAAGTGAGCCAGCCAAGAGCCGATACGAATATCAAGACCTTGGCTTGCTAGCGTAGGAGTATTCGGGAGCGACTTGACCTGTTTATCGAATGCGACACCCAGAGCGGATAGCTTGCCGTCCTTGACCTGTGGTGCTACTTCTGCGGCACCCACTGCAGTACAGTCGACCTCGCCATTCGCAACGGCCGTCATCGCTGGTGCTGCACCATCATAGGAGATATGTTTGACCTTCACACCCGCCTCGTCTGCAATCGCCGCCGCGGCCATGTGCCACGATGAACCGAATCCTGAGTTCGCCATCTGAATCTTATTTTTCTGGCCATAGGAAATCCAGTCGTTGAGCGATTTGAATTGTGAATTTTTACGGACAACGAGCGCTGCCGGGAACTCGGTATACTGCATAATTGGTGTGATGTCGTCGGGACTGAGTTTGGCAATTCCGAGGTGCTCAAACAGTGCGATCTCGGGAGCCGTACAACCAAGTGTGTGACCATCGGGTTCGGCGTTCGCGGCCGCGTTCATCCCGACGGAACCTGAGCCGCCAGTCTGATTCTTGACGTTCCAGGAGACATCAGTGAAGTTTTCGGCCGCGTTGGCGACGGCGCGGCTGGTTCGATCTGATCCGCCACCAGCCGCCCATGGCGCGATGATTTCCACGGGACGTGCTGGCCATGCTTTCGGTCCAGAAAGCTTGTCTAGACAGCCTGCTGTCGCCACAACGCCAGTGCCCCCAATGGCCTTGAGATAGTTTCGTCGGTTCAGTACACTTTCGCCACTGGCATCTCCGCTGGCATCTCCTGCCATACTAGTTCTCAATATAATACCGTATATATTAATGTTTCGCTCATGGGTAGCAGGTGTCATAGCAACCCTTGGCGGAAACTCCACTTTTGCCCCCGCTGATAATGGATTATCTCTCTACAGGGATATGGACGCGGCTCAGCGAATCTTATCCAATTAAGGATTCCAAAGACATCATGGATTATATAGAAAAGTAATAAAAAATCTATGCCTTGGTTCATTGTTCTTCTAATTCCGATGTTTCTCTCAGAAATGGTTTGGACGTGCCATCTCCACTCGTTCTTTAGACGGCACCTCCTGCCCCGACCCGAAACATTCTAATGCATGACCCTTAATTCTCACATATGCGCGGGCTAGCCAAGACCAGGCGTGAGTCTGGGAGTATGAAGCTTATTGATGTCGAAATCCCCGAGCCAGCGTCGGACGAGGTGTTAATCGAGGTAGAATACGCTGGGCTCTGTGGGAGTGACGCCGGGATATACGAGTTCAAGCCAGCATTTGAACGAATGAATCCCCCGACGATTATCGGTCACGAGTACACGGGGCAGATCGTCGAGATTGGGGATGATGTCACGCGGTTTTCTCCTAGCGAGCGCGTCGTCGAACGTCCCATTCACGGCTGCGGTGAGTGTTATCAGTGCAAAATCGGAATGGAAAATATTTGTCAGAATACTGAACTCACTGGCATTGATCACGATGGCGCGTACGCAGGCTATATTACTGCTCCTGAGGGATCGCTTCAGACGGTTCCCAACGACGTTGATCCACGACATGCCGCACTCACAGAACCCACTGCAGTTTGTACCCGCGCAGTCATGGAGAATTCCCGAGTTAGCGCAGGCGATCGAGTTCTTGTCGCCGGCCCCGGTCCAATTGGACTCCTCACCGCACAAGTCGCCGACGCTCAAGGTGCGGAGGTCACCGTCGCTGGCGTCAGCCCAGACACGACCTACCGACTGCCGCTCGCAAAGAAACTTGGCTTCCCGACGATTAACATCGAAGAAACGGATTTAGAGGCATACCGTGAGGAGTTTACGGATGGGATTGGCTACGACGTTGTCTTCGATACGACCGGCCATCCCTCAGGCCTGTCGATGGCCGCTGAGGAGGTTCGAAAGGGGGGACAGATTGTTCTAGTTGGGCAGACTGGCGAGACGACGATGTCCTACACACCGCTAGTTCGAGCAGAAGTCGACCTACAATGTTCCTACAGTGCGATGTATCGGGACTTCGAGAGCGCGTTTCGGCTGATCGCCTCGGGAGACGTCGACCATGAGACGTTCCTTGATGATCGATTTAGTCTACTCAACTCTGAGGACGCTTTCAAGTCGTTCTTGGCCGGCGAGACCTGCAAACCCCTCTTTGATATCTCGGTTCTGCGTGAGTAACGTTACAAGTTTCATTGCTTGTCGCTGTATGCTACAATTCAGTAACCGTCTATCCGGCCAGTCAAATCGCGATTCATCGCTTGTCGCTCGCCACCGTGAACGAAGGATTGCATCAAGTGTCGAACTCGACGTAGGATAATCTCGAATTTAACTACGACAGATACTGCAAGCTAGATGGTTGAGTAGTTCGTCTACCGAAACTAGAGCTCTGAAAGGAGGCAGCTCCTCGTTCGTACTGCATGCGTCCAATATAGGCTGTGGTTTCGTTTGTCTGAGACTTGTGACGGCAATGCCGTCGACGGGTTCATTGGCTATTATCGATCAGTCAGTCCGCGGATCCCACTCGTTCCACTCACGTTCCACGAGGTAGTCATTGAGTTTTTCCTTGGGGTTCTCGAAGACGTGTGAACCGTGGAACACAAGCAACGTATCGAAATCATATTCTAGTAAATTGTAGAGATTAAGCTCCGCATCCTCATGGTTATCGTTAAATAGTGCCGGTGGCGGAAGCAGGTAGCCCGCCGGTAATCCGCCACGGTCGGCACCGTCCAGCGAATCGCCGGAGATGAGGATATTTCGATCCTCCAGGAGTAGGGCGGATGTCCCCTCCGTATGTCCTGGTACTTGGATAACCCGAATGTTCCCCTCAAGTAGGTCTCCATCCTCGAAAGCGACGTCGGGCTCGATGTCGAGACCCTCCTCCTCAAGATGGGTATAAAGTTTTGTCTCGTCCGATGGCATCGCGAGCGTAGGTGAGAACGCCTCCACTACATGGGCGAGACCGCCATGATGACCGTGGTCACCGTGGGTAAGGATTACGCGTTCAACGGTTCCGTATTCCGACCGCAGCGTTTCGACGAGCTCCTCGCCGTTTTCGTCGAACGCGGTATCTACCAGTGTAATCTGCCCCTCCTCCGGCAAATCCTCTAATACGAACACGCGTACGTTTTCGAACTGTATCTGGTCGATTCCCTCAAGTACATTACTGGCGCCCATATACAACTCCCAGTTTGAAATTCCACTAGTTAAAACCGTCGATAGTGTTATCATTTGCAGTGTAATTGTGTCTGAGGTCGTAATCGGTGGTGCAACTCGCTTGAGTTAGTCGCAGTATTAGAGTTCGATTGTGATAGCACTAACCGGCTGAACCAGTACATTTATACAACCGTCTTTCGTCATCGCCCAATACGAGTGTGAGACACACATGATCAAACAGTGGCTAGGTGACGTGGTTGAACAAGATTCCACAAACAAACTTTCGTCAAGTCCCCTTTCTGTGGTATTTATTCTGTTCTCACTCGTGGTCATCTACACCGCTAGTAAGTTTCCTAAGAGGGGACTACTTGGGCCTGGGTTCTTTCCCATTCTCATCTCAGCAGGCATCATTGTGTTTGCGACTGCCGACATCTTGAGCGGGACGAAGACCGAACTCGAGATGACCGGACTTGACTTTAAACTGCCGGCTGTCGTGCTAATCCTCCTCGTAGCGTACGTCCTCTTAATGCCGATTTTAGGGTTTTTAGTCGGTTCGATATTGTTCCTGTTTGTGTTATTCCATTATTCGAATATCCGCTCTAAGCCGATTCTTATCACCCTTTCGATCGGTGTCCCAATCCTGTTATTCTACGTCTTTGGCCGCATCTTTTTGGTGCGGCTGCCTGAAGGAATTATCCCTATTTCGAGACTCCTCCCGCAACTCCCACTAGTGGTGATGCTCTGATGGTGCTTGAATATATCATACAAGGATTCGCGAACGTGATGAATCCGTTCGTTATTGGATTAATGCTCGTAGGGATCTCACTGGGGATTCTTATGGGGTCGATCCCTGGCATGACGGCAACGATGACGATCGCTGTGTTGCTGTCATTTACGTTCACGATGGAACCGGCGCACGGAATGATGCTACTGTTGGGCATTTACGGCGGTGCGGTTTACGCGGGATCGATTCCGGCGATCCTAATTCGCACGCCCGGTACGCCCTCCGCAGCAGCGACAATCTTCGACGGATATCCGCTGTCACAGAAAGGTGAGGCAGGACGGGCAATCAAGGTAAGTACGATTGCTTCCTTCGTCGGCGGCGTGATAAGTGTTCTTGTGCTGATGTTTTTCTCACCCGTAATCGCGAACGCCGCACTACGCTTTCGATCACCGGAATTCTTCGCACTCGCTGTATTCGGGCTGACCATCATCGCCAACGTGAGCGGGGATTCGCTCACCAAGGGAATGATTGCTGGTCTTCTCGGAATGTTAGTCGCGTCTGTGGGTATTGATCCGATCTCAGGGTATCATCGGTTCACGTTCGACATCCCCGTGCTCCTAACCGGCGTTGAGTTCATTGCGGTAATGATCGGACTGTTTGGTATCGCCGAAGGACTTCGAAAGTATGCCCAAGGAATTGATGAGGATCAAGAAGAAGTAGACCAAGAGATAACTGGGGTGTTACCGTCGCTTTCGGATCTACGAGCGATTGCACCGATAAGTACCGGGTCAGGTGTTCTCGGTGCATTTATCGGAGCGATTCCCGGTGCTGGTGGCGACATCGCGGCATTCATTACGTACAACGAGGCGACACGTTGGCTTAAGAATGCAACCCCATCGTTCGGTGATGGCAACATTCGAGGCGTCGCTGCCGCCGAATCTGGCAACAATGGAAGCACCGGCGGCGCGTTGATTCCGACGCTGACACTGGGTATTCCCGGTGACTCCGTCTCTGCAATTCTCATTGGTGCCCTATTAGTTCATGACGTGAATCCCGGACCGGGGCTGTATCAAGAGCAACCGGTGCTCTTGTACACTATTTTCGTCGGATTCCTACTCATCTACGTTTTCATCCTACTTTTCGGCCTCCTCGGAGCCAACTACTGGGCACAACTAATCAATATCCCGAAGCAGTTCCTTTGGCCAATCATCTTGTTACTCTGTGTGATCGGCGCAATCGCACTCCGCGGAAATCTCTTCGACGCATGGGTAATGCTTGGTTCAGGAGTACTTGGGTACGCGATGCGACTCCGGGGGTACCCACTTGCGCCGATGGTTCTCGGGTTGATTCTTGGGCCAATCGCAGAAGAAAACCTGCGTCGTTCGCTTACTCTTTCGAGTGGCTCAGCCGATATCTTCCTCGCCAGTCCCATCGCACTAGTTATCCTTCTGTTGAGCGCGGCAACAGTACTTCTGCCGATAGTACGGACGCTTCGCAATTAGAACAGTCAGGCTATTTTGATTTGAAACGGTCGTTCCCTGTAGTTCTCATTCGGATTTTCACTAATTGTGAATCTCTACCCTCAGATTACACAACATGATTGTTCGCACTTTATACCACAGAGGCTACTCCAGCTGTTCTTGGTCTTTTCCAAATTTATCAATGAAATTTATCCTCTCGCAATTGACGTCGGGTTGTAATCCAGGATGACCAAATAGAGGGTGAACTTCAGGATACCGTTCCAACATCCATCTCCGTCACTAGATTACGCAAGCCCCCTTTCCGACGATCGGCCTTGAACTATGTTCTATCGAGCTAGCGTACTATTTAGAATCACCTGTAACCTCGTGATGTTCTCAACCGCTCGAGTCTACTCTGTTTCATCGACCCATCACCACGTGAATTTCTTAGATTGAGTGGCTTCAACAACATTGAAACCAAACTATCGAGGTTTGCCCGACAAGCAAAGGAATTACAGATATAGGGATGTAATCAATTTCGATGTTTGTCACTTGCTTTTTCAACAACGGTGAAAAGGCCGGTATGGCACTATGTCAGGACTGCTTTATTCAAAGCGAACAAATTCTGTGATTAAGTGGGTATAGAAACCGTGACGCTGTAGATAGAACGGAAGTAAAACTATTTAAATCACGACAGAGAATCCACAAGTATGGTGATTATTGCAGCAGTCGACCGATCTGTGAGATCATCGCGCGTTGTCAACGAAGCAGTAAAGCTGGCAAAGGCTTTCGACGATAAAATCCACGTTGTTCATTCGTTGACTCGTTCGGAGTTCCTCGATTTAAGTATTACTAGCGCGCAGGCCGAGGACTCAAAAGACATAGAACAAATCCGATCAGCGGCCGCTGAGATGGCAGAGAAAGCAGTGTCTGGCGTAGACGTTCCCTATGAGACGGTTGGCCTTTTCGGAAACCCAGCAGATGAGATCGTTCGCTATGCTGAGGATCAGAATGCCAGATATATTGTCGTCAGTCCCCGAAAGCGCTCACGTACCGGGAAAGTACTGTTTGGAAGCGTTGCACAATCAATTCTATTGAACGCCAGCTGTCCAGTCGTTTCTAGCATTGACCAAAATCATAGTGGATAAATTGAAGGTGCAATGCTATTCGGACAGGAATCTCATTGCCATGGGCTGGTAGGTTTATGTTTCTTTCATCCTGTTTTGTACTATGGAAACGTTCGAGGATCTCTCTCAACAGACCCGCGACAATATCGAGAAAAAACTTTCCAAAGCAAGAGACACACCTGTCTCAGTAAAACATGTTGAAACTTCAATTGCAGAGAATAACATCATACTTTCAATTGAAGGAGACCTCCTGGAACTGTTTCCAGAATTAGACGATGATGGACACTACAAGGAGGCATCAATAAGAGAAATAAAAATATCAGTCACCCCTTCTCGAGAATTCGCCGATATACAAAATGCTGAATTCCCCAATTGCTAACAAAGCATCAACGATTCTAAGTATCCGGACAAAACAACCTATGTATTCAATAAGGCTGGTATCTCAACTGTCGCTGAACTGATTGCCCACTGTTTTCTAAAAATAGGTGCAGTATGACTGTCATTCAGTATTCACTTTGAAAATGATAACTCGCCAATCTTGGGGCCGAGTATTACTATTCGTACTGTACTACTCTCCAGGAGAAAGAGTTTCTATAATACGGAGATCTTTTTCTGCAGCAATTGACCGAACAACATTCATTGTTTCTTCAGTTTCACCAGCCGCTATTGCTAGTTTGAGCCGGGCGCTAGAAACATCCTTAGTTCCTTCAGGTGCAGACACAGAAATGTCAATAATGGATGTATTGCTTTCTTCACGGATTCGCTGAAGTGTGTCTGAAATACCTGTGTCGACAAGATGGCCAGAGAGGATAATTGTGATTGAAGTGCTATATCGCTCAGTGCCAGCTTGAACGACATTTATCCCAGAATCACGTAATGAAGCGATGATATCGTCGTAGCGTTCAGGTGGTGCTTCGAGGTCTACTTCGACAGGAATATGGCCACGAGGGGTAATATTGCCTCGTTCATGAAATATTGATAGTAGATTTCCGCCATTTTCAGCAATCGGTTGAAGAGCCTGAAGCAGTTTCCCCGGTTCGTCCCCAAGCTCAAGTCGAATTGTATGAGTATGTACTTCGTCTTTGGTCTCGTTCATTGTCTATCCCTTATACGTGGATGGATGTGTAATCACTGGTCGGAGCACAAACTGCCGTTAATATTAATCTCTCCCCCCGCGCCGATGGCACACGCAGAAACTAGCAATACACTCTTTGGTTGAGGAAAAGCAAAGTTTAGAGGCATTTTGTGGATAATGTTCATTTATCCCCATTTCAAAGCCTTTCTCTACAACACCCAAAGAATCAACAATATATGCAGTAAAACTCATCATATAGGAGGAATATCTATCACAAAGCGTAAAAATTCACACTTCATCAGTCGGAACTATTTGTGGATTTCTTGGATTTTGTACACCTGTAGAGGTCAGATGATTTGATGGTAATTGCCGCTACTCCATCCTCGCCCGTCTTTGAGCCTGTACGAAGTCTTCGGCTGCACTAGGTGTTTTCGCTAGCTCTTCGTCCGTGGCGTTGAGTGTACTGATCATCGACGCAAGCGTATGGATGGATATTTGCCCTGGTGCGTATTCATTCGTATCTGACCCCAAGGGTGCGTACCCAAGTTTGGAGCCATAGAGCGGTGCGACGACCCGAGTATGACTTCCAATCTCGCCCATCGAAATACCAGCGACCCGCATTCCGTCCTTTGTCGCGGTATTCACGGCCTCCAACATGCGAAGCGAATCGGAGTAGTCCTCCGCATACGTTGCAACCTTTGCGATATCACCGAACCGAGCGCACTGTTCGAAGATTGCATTCAACGTGTCTAAATCGGGCGTGTCCTCGAAGGCATGAAAGGAGATAATTTTCTCGACATCATTTTTACGAAAATCATCGAGAACCCAATCGCTCCCCCGAGCCGTTTCCAGCTCAATGTCGACCATCTCCACCGCGTCGAACTTCGATGCGGCGAAGAGTTTATCCAAACGCCCGGTATCATGTGCCTGTCCGCCAAACCATTGGGCTCTATTGGTAGCGAGAATCGATAGTTCCCCGTCGTAGTTAGAAAGTTGCCGAATCGGATCCTCCGCTTTGTCCATTCGGAACTCAATTATGTCCGCTACGTCTCTCACGTGCTCCTCCTGTGTGAGGTCGTTTGTTGTTGCAGCGAGGGCGAACCGGTTCGGTTTCATGGTGACAATTATTCACTGGGGATATAAAAATGTTCGACGTTGACTGTGGAGTCGTCATCAAGGTATATAATACCGATTAAAGAAGTAAGCTCTGTATTGGAACAACTCGTCAGTAAGCTACCACGCCCTGAAGGGCGTGGCATTCAGCGTGGACTCCCGTTCTAACCGCTGAGAGCGGTAGGCGAATACCCGCCGTTCACATTCACCATCCTGCTGTTCAAGCGCACGCCTACGGGTGCGCCTCTACGCCCAGACTTTTGCTGGTCGCGGAGATACTTCAGACCGATATTCTTCGCCGCGTTGTAATCCGCATGAACGTCGTAGCCGCACTTCAGACACTCGAACTCATCCTGACCGTTCGTGTTCGGCCTATTCTCCTCGTGGGTAAATCCGCATTTCGAGCATCGCTGACTCGTGTACGCCAGGTTAATCTGCTCCACTTCAAGCCCCTCTGCTTCGGCCTTGTACTCGGTGCACTCGTACAAGCGGTGGATTCGTCTTCGGGGACAGAGCGACCCACGACCACCTTTGTCGCCAGATAACTCGGAAAGCGGCTGTGCGGTATTGTCTGTCGCCTACCAGCTCGCTCCAGAGCATCCGTTTCTGGCCGCGGTTGAAGACGCCTATGCGCAATAGAGTGGGCGGCCGCTAACCCGATGCAATTACCTCGACTGGTGAGTTGGCCATCGCTGGTGATAGCGCGGGTGGCACCCTCGCGGCGGTGACGTCGCTTATGGCCGCCGAGCAGGACAGCCCTGACATCGCGTATCAAGTGATTTAGCATCCCACCGTTGGTGTTGAGGCGGGCCAGTCGTCGATGGAGAAGCTCGAAGGAGAGCTGATCGGCCTGTTTGTGTTTCTGTGCCGTCTCGGAAGAATCACGAAATTTAGGTATTTGGGAGGCTAGTTCTAATAGGATTGGTACGAGCATGTCTGATCAATAGTTCACAGGAAACTGTGTACCACTTTTAGGATACTACCCTCACCTATTTGCACACCAACTGCCTCTACTCAACTAGACCAACAGGAGCCAAACGAATGGAGACAACACGCATAGGGAACGAAGATTCCCAGGCAACGGCGGGGAAGTATTCCACCTGCTCTCGGAGATACTCGATACAAGCAATATTGCGATCAACTATTACGAGGTACCACCTGGCGAGACCATCGGAGACTGCTATCACCGCCACCATGAACAGGAAGAGGTGTTCTACGTCATTGCAGGGACTGCGACATTTGAAACCGAAGATGGCGATGTAGTAGTTGATGAAGGCAAATTAATACGATTTGCACCAGGTGAATGGCAGCAGGGGATGAATCACGAGGATCCTCGGCTCAAAGTGCTTGCACTGGGTGCACCGCGTGAAGAAGGACCGACGGATCTCCGTCGTGAGTGTCCAGTCTGTGGCGAACGGACGCCGGTAGAGCCCGAGGCAACGGCTAATGAGCTGGTCTATTATTGTGGTGTCTGTGGAGCAGAGACCGGTCGCTATTCATTCTAAGGCGTTCACCAGAAAACGCATCGTACTGAATATTCCATCAACCAGCTTTCAGGTAGGTTCAAACAACGGATAGTGAACTGACGGCTACGATGACAGACGAGAGAGAGTGCGATACTCGGGTCAGTATACAGAGGAGATGACTGACGACGATATTCTTAAGGTGATACGCGAGTCGGAGTTTCTCGCGGTGACTGCTCGGTAGGTAGAGGATACACTTGGGATTGAGCGGCCGTCCGCTCATCGGCGGCTTGAAGCGTTGCATGAGGATGAGAGAGTAAAACGTGGAAAATTGAGTCCGCGGGTTGTTATCTGGTGAATCCTCGAAAAATAGGTGCAATAGGTACGTGCGAGGCTACGCTTCCCGCGTCTGTTGGGAAAGCGCGGTATCCTCGTAGTTGGTGAACCGCGTGAGTTTCCCATCCTGCACGTCACACACGTGGGCGAACGGGAGTTTGAACGGTGTCCCCGCTTTGGATGTGCCCGTGAACATTCCTTCCACGACGACGGTGTCACCGCCGTCGATGAAGCGCTCCGGGGTGACTGTGAAGTCGTCGTACTCCTCGATCGCTGGGAGGAACACGTGCGTTCGCACATCGTCGGGTGTGCGGTAGGTGCCGCCAAAGAGTGGATCCCCCTCAGGTTCGACCCAAATCACATCGTCGGCCATCCCGGTCAGAACAGTGTCGAGATCACCCTGATTGAATGCGTCGTAGATTCCCCGGACGAGTTCGACGTTGTCGGTTGCTGTGGCTGCCATATTAAGTCCCCATAGTACCTGACGCTCCGAAATACGATAACAGTTCAGTAATACAACCAGACACGAGGGGGATAAGGGCAACACACGATGGGTGGGTTTGGCACTCTGAGTAGAAGCGGAATCGCGGATAAACCCAATCAAAATACTCCACCAAGTTGATGCACCGATTCAAGCACTTGCCTCTCTGTCCGTTTGCGGTCGATGTGCCGACTCTCATTGCCATCTAAACTAGTAGTCTCTATCGGCGTTCGCGTGATTGAGTTCATTAATCGGTCATACGTGTATACTGCCGTTGCGACCTCAGTCAGGCCGATTATCAGCCACTTGTCTCCGTCATTGTCGAGCATTCGCGTTGCAAGCCGATCAGCGTCGATATCGTCGTTTCGTGTTTCCTCCAGGATGATTGAATCTCGCTGTGGGCGTATCGAATAAGGGCATACACCGTCGCTACTGAGCAAAGCGTCATAGATAATCGCCAGCCAGAGGGTAAAACGGAAATACAGAGGTTAGTATGATCTACTAGCTCACTACAGGCTCAAAGTCCAAAGCAGGAGCGACAATAGAGCCTCAAGAAGAACACAGCAGTCCGCGAAAATCTTCTTCGTACTTACCCACTGTCGCGAGAACTACTTAAACGAAGTTCGGTCAGTGACCGTTGCCTTCCTCGACACGAAGTGATCCACCACACTCACTACAACGGTACTGTTCCGGCTTGCGAACCGTCTTTGAGTGTTGATATCGAGGAGTGCGACCGCCGCAGTTCTCGCAGACGAGCCACCGCTTTGGTGTAGTGAAGCGTTCGCAGTGTTGCGAGGTATCGAAGGTGTCGGTCCGTTGGGTGAATGTCGCTCCGTGATTAGCTTCGCCGAACTCGTGATACTGCCAGGCGTGAATGAGTTCATGGCGGACGGTCGCATTGAATTGCTCCTAGCCGTGGTGCTCAAACGCGTCCCATTTCAGTCGGGAAGTGCTCAGCCGCGACGTCGGCTGCGTGCTGTTATACTCGACTGGGTAGGGTCCGCTTGGTTGTCGGTGTGTCGTCTTTCTCGTTTGCTGCATCCGCACACTCGGTGAGCGTTCGCTGAGCAGCCGCATCGGAAAGTTTCATTTGGCGTAGCGAAAATGTGAAAAGAGAGCCGGGATTAGGCTGGCAGTTCCTTCCGACCTGCACACACACGGCCAGCACGGGAAGCCGTCGAGGCCGTCACAACCGCACTCTGCCGTCTCAGTCTCTTCGTACGTCTCGTCGTCCGATGAGAACGCCGTCAGCGTGCTGTCGTCCGTCAAGGTTTCGACCGCAGTCATGTGCTTGTAGAAGGCGTTCCGGAGGATGTGGTGCGGGCACATGCAGGCCATCAGCTCGCCGGCCATGTCGTTGATGGAGACCACGTATTGGTGGTCTGCGGGATTCTCGTGACGCTCGTTGGTGACGTCGACGAGTCTAGGGATATCGCGTCGAAGGAGAACTGTTCCAGTATACGCGTTTTGGTGCCCTCTCGGCAGTCTCAGGGTCTGCGGTTAGATCAGTCTCCATACGGGCCTTTGTCGCCACCGAAGCCCGTTTCCATCATTTCACATTCGCCATTTGAATTGATGAGGAGCCTCCCCTGATACCCACAGGTGCCATTATTATTGTACTTACACCGCGTGCATCGACATTCCAGCGATTTCGCCGAGTCTCGGTGTGCCATGTAAACTGTTACCAGTCCTATTCGTTTGACCTTTGTCCCTCCTCAGCGGGTGAGAGAGATACGGTCGATTGCAGTCATGCAAGATAAAGAGCGTGCATCCGTCACTCACAAGACGTGATAAACAGGCTTCCGAGCGTTAAGGAAGAATAGCCTGCAATGCGTTCATTGCGGGATACTTATCCAGTGGAAACGGCCATCTCATGGATGCGGCAGCGTATGTGTTCTGTCGCACTCGCCCTATGGAGACGACAGTATCGACCGACATTCGACGCGGTCGACTGTGAGAGTCGCAGTGGGGGTGTCCGGGCATGGACTCACAACAACACCCGTGATTGGGGAATTGGCAGCGGTTCTTGTGACTGATAGTGAGGCACCGACAGAGATGTCTTCGTTTGGTTTCGCTCGATTCGGTGCACTCTCTAAGCCGCGCTCGGACGGTCGGTTATTCCTCAAGTGGCTCGACGAGCTCCACGACATGGCCATCGGGATCTTTGATGAACGCTGTGCGCGCTCCCGCCGCGGGTTGATCCTGTGGTTCTTGGACGATGCCATAGTGATCGATGCGTTCGAATTCATCGTCGACGCTCTCGACCGAAAGCGCCAGATGATCCCATGCGGAGCCGACGTTCACTTCGTCGACACCGTTGGAATCCGAAAGTTGTAGTTCGACACCGTTGTCGTCGGCGACGTACCGATTTACAGTGTCGCCGCTCTCAAATGACCATGACTCCTCGAAACCGAGTTGTTCCGTGTAAAACTGTACCGACTCTTCGGCGTCCGTTACGTTGAGACAGATGTGTATTAGGCTCATATGTTCCGCTATTTTTCTGAGTTTATAAAGGTATTTCTCGGGGCTATTCGATCCATGTCACGATTACCATTTCGGCGATGGAAACAACGTACTGTGGTCTGCAGGGTTCTCGTAGCTCTTATTGGTCACTTTGACCATTCTGGGGGCATCGCGTCGAAGGCGAACTGCTCCCCACTGTGCGCGTTTCTGTGCCGTCTCGTCAGCGTCACGGGCTGCGGACGGTTTCGTACTTATGGTCTCGTCCGTTTCTGGGTCGTATTTCGTTGCGCCCGCTTGGCGTTGTACTCGATGTGAGACCTCCCAATCGACAGCTTCGACCGGAAAATTAAGGAAGTACTCAGTGGGCCCGTTCTCTACGCGCTCATCAAGCATTCGAAGCTCTAACTGCCGTGTTTAGTATACCCTTTTGTTTGTTGTACCGATCCAGGATAAATAAGCTGTTAGACGTGGGTGTGCGCCTCAATCGTCGACTTGAGACGTCGCCGGATTATGTCGAGATTGGTCGTGTCGAATGTGATGCTGACCTCCTGTTTGTCGTAGTCCTGGTCGGTCAGGTGCTCGGCGGACTCACACTCGTCGATCTCCATAAAAACGCGAAGATCCTCGCCACGCAGAACTGGCATGACGGTCACACCGTCGAGATCCGGCCACTGATCACCGTCGGGTGTGAACTCGAATTTCTGGAGGAATTGCCGGCGGTCGAGCCAAGGCGTCTCCTCGATTCCAATATGGCTAGTGGTGAACCCCAGCTTATTGAGGGCATCCAAGAGAGCGTTGAGGTACGCATCAGGGACGATCTCGATCGTGTCCTTGTCGGTCGGGTCAACGGCCCACTTGACATCGAGCCCCGTCTTGAGCCAGACCTGCTGGCCGTCCTGCGTCAGCGGCGTTGATCGAGGGACGGTAATGTCAGTCGTGGTCGTGCGGGATTCTCCAGTGGCGAGCGTAAACGATTCATTGAGCTGGAACTGGTCGAGTACGACGTCGTCGTCGTCAACCTGTGTCAGTAACGCGAAGTATATCGCCGTGATCTCTTGGTCGGAATCGCCGCCTTCGAGTTCGACAGTCACTTCGACGGTTTCACCTGGTTTCAGTTGTGTCTTCGGGAGGATCGTGTCAACCGTTGCTGCACCGATACCGATACTCGAGAGCACGCGTTTCATGCTTGAGAGTTCGAGATCAGCCCGTATATGCTTTCGTCCTTAGATTACCACCAACTAACCAGAGCCAACGACGACCTGTCTGTCAGCGGTCGGGGCGGTCAATGACGGTGTCTCCGGGCTCACTGGGACTGACTCTTAACGTTCTTGGGCGTGGCGATCTTCCCCTCGTATTACCGACGAATGACTGTAGATCTTCTATCCACTTCGTCGCGACGGCCGAATTCCTAAGCTATCTCGAGAATAATTCCTGAGAGGTCAAGTGGCCTTGTAATAAGCAGGACTACGTCGAGACTTGCGCGAAAGCCACTGAGTCCGTTACAGTCGAACTCCTTTGGCTTAGCGTCGTCACTCTCGCCCTTCCCTTGGGGAACACGTCGAGCATGCCGTCATCGGTCACCTATTCGGCAGCGACCATCACTGAACCAGATTACGGCAGCGTAATCTCTCCGACATCGACCACAGCCCGACTACTATTCGTGGACCCGTCCTCTAATGTTGTCCGTTTTGGACGTGAGACACTACCGTGTCGAGTGGGTCAAGTGGCAAGGATAATGTGTCGAGTGCGACAAGCGGATGGAACGAATCTGTGTTTACCGTCTGAGTAGACGGGCGAGCAGGCCACGTGAGTCGCTGTCTATGGCTTCGACAGGTTGGAGTTCCGCTTGCTCTCAAGCTTTGTTCGCATGAGCCTGTGAGTACTGTGTTGAGTCGAGTTCACCGTAAATGACAATTCCGGTAATACCAAGCCAGAGGACAAACAGGCCGATAGCACTCACGTACACTGCAGGATGTAACCACGAACGTGCTCACGGGCAAATTGATCAACGAGTATGTTCTCTAGTCCTCATGGACGCCGAACACATAGCACGCTGGCGGATGCACAACCAACGCCTCTCCGGACGACCTTTTACGAGCGCAGAAGAGACTGTTCACTGGTTGGGCGCCGTCCAGTCCCAGGACTTCGGTCCTGCCAAGTGGTCCATCGGCGTTCGAACGGATGACATCACGGACGCCGACCTCGATCGTGCGTATGCCGACGGAACGATCCTTCGGACGCACCTCTTGCGGCCGACGTGGCACTTCGTGCTCCCCGAGGACATTGAATGGATACTCAAGCTCACCGCACCGCGCATCCACGTCCATAACGGCCACCGCTACCGTCGCCTCCGGCTGACCGAAGACGTACGAATGCGCTCTAGGCGACTGATCAAGCGAGCAGTAGAAGGCGGAGATCACCTCACACGAGCGGAACTTGAGGACGTCCTCCGACACGGCGGGATCGATACGACGGGCCAGCGACTGCCATACCTTCTGATGGACGCCGAAGTCGCCGGTATCGTCTGCAGCGGCCGTCCCGACGGGAAGAAACATACTTATGCCCTCCTCGACGATCGGGCACCCAGTGCAAGGACGCTCTCTCGAGACGACGCACTCGCCAATCTGGTATCCCGGTTCTTCACGAGCCACGGGCCCGCGACGGAAAAGGATCTCCAATCCTGGTCGAGTCTCACGCTGGCCGAGATCCGCAGAGGGATCGCGATGGTCGAGTCCGAACTAGAGCGCGACGTCATCGGGGAACGATCGTACTGGTACGTCGGCCGGCGACCCGATCACGAACTCACTACGCCGATAGCCCACTTCCTCCAGGGGTACGACGAGTACTTCATGGGCTACAGCCAGAGCCGAGACGTGGTCGACGCATCCGGGATCGCACAGGCCTCCGCGGAAGAAGTTTCGTTCAAAGGCGAAGTCATTCTCGATGGTCAGCGGACCGGCCACTGGCGGCGCGCGGTACGTAATGAGACGGTTACCTTCGACGTGGTCGTCTACCGGCCGCTCGAGCGGGAGCAGCGAGCGGCCGTAAAAGCTGCCGCGGATCGATTCGGTGCATTCCTGGGACGGGACGCCATAGTCGAACTTACGACTCTTTAATTTGGATACTCGGATATTCTGAGTATTTCTGATTCAAAGTGGGCAATGGTCTCAAAGACAGTATTGCGTGCTGAATCGAATAATATCGATCCGATGGAGTTCAATATCCGCGATACATCGTCCTCACCGCCAGGAAGCCCCGATTAAGATCTGGATGATACTCACCTCCTACCTCGGCGCAGGTGGGGTTGGTTCGGCTGAAATACCTCGGTAAGACCGGGCTCAACGGTACGTTCATGCCCTGTTGCCCCCTATGTGTATGTATGGAACGATACGTCGATGGATTCGTCCTCCCAGTCCCGAACGAGAAGCTCGATACGTACCGCGAAATGGCCGCCGAGGGCGGAAAGATGTGGATCGAACACGGTGCCCTCGAGTACTTCGAAGGGATCGGAGACGACATGGAGCCAGACATGGACGGCATGCCGATACAAACCTTCCCACAACTCGCCGAAACCAGGGACGACGAATCGGTTGTGTTCGCGTTTGTCGTGTTCGAGTCTCGGGAGCACCGCGACGAGGTGAACGCGAAGGTGATGGATAATCCCGCGATGGACCCGGACAGCTTCGACGAGGAGATGCCCTTCGACTCGGAACGCATGGCTTACGGCGGCTTCCGCTCCATCGTCAGTCGCGAGAATTGAGGAGCGAAACGAAAAGGACAGATCGGCCTGTGCCTTGATGCTAATACCGAAGCGGTTCTCACTATCGCTTGTTCCAGCGACTTCGATGTTATCTAAAGAACAGATCTATACCGTTTAAAGATATTTTGCGCAGAAGTTAGGACTGGCGCTCTCAATGTAGATTGTCCGAATTCATCGCTCAATACTAGAGCTGTATGAGGTTCCCATAACTACTATACCATTTGCGAGATGACTTCTCATCTTCTCCAATGACGCAGGAATTAGGTTCCCTTGCTCGAACGGTGGCGGTGCCGTATTATGAAGCTGCCCTCCCAGCACACGATCGGTTCCATGCCAAACGAGTCCGTGATCTGGCGCTTCGGTTAGCAAATGAGCGTGAGAATACTGTTGATAGAGACGTTCTTGCTGCAGCAGCCTGGTTACACGACATCGGTCGACCACGAGAACGAGTGGGGGAGATTGACGATCACAATGACTGGGGCGCAGCAAAATCGGCGGAGCTTCTCACGACCGAATCGGTGACAACTGACCAAATAAACGCTGTCAAACACTGTATTCGAACCCACAGTATTCGGTCGAGTTCCCCTGAGCCAGAGACGCTCGAGGCGAAACTCCTCTTTGACGCTGATAAGTTGGAGGCTGCTGGTGCACGTGGTCTCATTCGTTTAGCCTGTATTGTCGGTGAGCGATCGGGGCGAGCAGGCAAACAATACGCAGTCATTGATGATTCGTCGATTTTTGGAATGGAGACATCGGATCTTCCAGATATCACGCTCCTTCGGGAGTGGGCAAAGGAGCGTCTGAATCTGTTGTATACGGCTCCTGCACGTCGGCTTGGAGAGTCCCGATGGCGTTTCATGGAGGAGTTCTTTACACAGTTTGAGAGGGAAATAGGGGTTGAAGGGGAGAGATAGATCTGTGTGACAGCGAACCGTATCTGCTTGTGAGAGGTGTGCAGAAACCGTTTTTCGTGTGCAGATCCTACAAAAAATATGCCAGTCTCATCTCGTCGACCACGCGGACTCGCTCTTCTGATTGGAGCGTGGTTGCTCGCTCTTGCTGGCGTCGGCGTCCTCTTTGGCATTCACGTGATCAGTACATTCCTCATGAATACAGATCTCCCGTTACTGTTTCTCTTTACGAGTGTGATTGCGCTCAGTTTCAGCTACGTGAGCTATCGAATGAGTACCAAGCGTCTCCTCGTGGGCCTCAATACAACTCCTCTCTCGGAAGCCCAGGCTCCGAGAGTCCACGCGAGCATTGAACGGTTGAGTCGCAGAATGAGTATCGACCGACCGGATGTCTACATTGCACGGCTTGGCCAGCCCAACGCGTTCGCACTCGGGAGTCGGTCACTCGTGATCGACCACTCGCTCGTCCGCTTGCTGACACCTGCAGAACTCGAAGGGGTTCTCGCTCACGAACTCGCCCATCTCGAAAGCTACGATAGTCTCCTACAGACCCTGGCTATGAGTCTCCTACGTATGGTGACCACTCTCGTGCTCATGATGGTTATCCCGTTCATGGTCGTAGTCTCAGTGGGTTGCTGGGGGCTTTCGCTGCTCATTAGTCGACCGGTGCGAGGGCCAACCAGTGTTGGAAGCGGCTTGCGGCGTGGGCTGACCAGATTCGTGATCGGTCTGCTCGTCGCTCCAACGCTGGCGCTCCAAGCCTACTCTCGCCGCCGCGAATATGCAGCTGACCAGCGAGCTGTGGCGGTTCTCGATGAGCCGTTGGCGTTTGCTCATGCACTCAAAAAGATCCAGCGTGCGAACGAGCCTGGCTGGGGGCTGTTTTCGTGGATGTTTTCGACTCCTGATCGAAGGATGGAACAAACACCGTTAGAACGAGCGTTCGCAAGTCACCCACCGACTGATGAGCGCGTACGACGTGTTCGCGAGGCCGCAAAGGGTGCTGGGTTGGATCGTGAAGCGAGTCAGTGGTACCATGTCGACATCAACTAATCTCATCTTCTGGGTGCGTGTAGCCGTTGCGGCTAGCGTTCCCAATGCATAAACGACGCAGAATAAGATTTGTAAAGTTTACTGGTCAGGAAGATCTGAGTGGTAGGTGGTGATGAGTTTCTTCGAAATGTTGCTCGAAGAACAATGTTGATGCTCGGCTTTGTTTTCAGAAGTGTTATCTACGTATTTTAGTGTTCTCGCCATACTTGTTTTCAACTCTTCTTTACCAGCTTTGACGCGTGCACGGTTGCCGGTTTGACTCTCCCGCCGTCGATGATAGACAAAAAGCGGATCTGAGATATGATATCCAGTAAGGCCAGCGTTGAGATATTGCTGGAGGAGGTCATACTCTGCAAAGATCATCTCCGGGTCATAGAGATTGAATCGCCGGTGGTAGTCGGCTCGGTGCATCATGCCGACCTTGACCGTCTTTATAATATCATCGCCAGTCCGAACGATCTCCCAACTTCCATCTGGGAATTGCTCGTAGTAGTCGGGGTAGACGAAATCGATGTCGTTGTGAGCAGCAAGAATATCAGCTTCCCGCTCTACCAATGACGGGAGAAATTCATCATCAGAATCGAGTATAACTATGTAATCACCTTGTGCCTGCTCAATGCCTTAATTGGAGGAGACTGTTCCATCCCCACTATTTTGCTCGTTTTTGATGAGACGAACATATTAAGCTTCAAATGACTCGACAATTTCTGTCGTTCCGTCAGTGGAGCCATCGTCAACTACAATATGTTTGACACGAGATTTGCCGATCGTCTGCCGCTGAACGCTCTCAAGTGTTCGTTTGATGTAGTCCGCGGAGTAATACGCTACAGTAACGATTGAAACGGTTGGTCCAGTCATTCTGTATTTTCACAATATAAAGAATCGAAAAATAAAAATTTGATCCTTCCCCTGCAGGCCAAGCAGAAGTTGAGACTGACGCTCTCTACGCATACTGGGTCAGCCCTAACGGAATCTAAACAGTACTAGGGGGCACATTTTCGTGGAGGAATCTAAGGAGGGCTTGGTTGAAAATCTCCGGGTTATCTTGGTTGGCATTGTGTCCTGCCTCGGGGATTACTTCGTAGCGACAGTTCGGTTCGCGTGCAGCCCAGTCAGGAGCCGTCTTCGCAATAATGCCCGTTTCATCGTATTCGCCATGAGTTAGGAGAAACGGTTGTTGGATGCGATAGTCAGTTTCTTCGTGGAGGCAGGTAGCGACTGCCTTCCAGACAGTGACGAACTCCTGCTTAGATAATCGGCGAGTTGCCTTGGCGGCGTACTGTTGTACTTCCGGAGTCACCGCTGTGTTCTCTGCGATGAGCTTTCGAAGATGTCTATCGGGCCAGATTTTGAAGATATACGGTGAGAGTTTGAGCCCT
This sequence comes from Haladaptatus halobius, assembly GCF_020618475.1. GTDB lineage: Archaea > Halobacteriota > Halobacteria > Halobacteriales > Haladaptataceae > Haladaptatus > Haladaptatus halobius. The sequence goes on from NZ_CP085337.1 coordinate 216,832, forward strand.
ATACCTTCGAGTCGAGACGGGAGTGTCGTGATATCCGTTGCACCGATTACGACTATTGCGTTTACGCGCTCCGGATAGCGGAACGTAAGTTCTTGGGAGACATAGCCACCGAACGATTGCCCAATTAATATCGCTCTCTCATGGCCGAGGTGGTCGATGAGGGCTCTCAGGTCTTCTGTCACCGTTGATACCGTGAATTCTTCCCCGATGGGCTTGGACTGCCCATGCCCGCAAATGTCCCAAGTAAGTACTCGGTACCCTCCGGCAACGAGGGGTGGGACTTGCGGGTCGAACATTCGATGATCCATTGACGCACCATGAGTACAGGCGACGAGTGGGCCGTCGTCCGGCCCTGCGATCCAATAATGAATGTCAGAACCTGACCGCTGAAGGCGCTCGCCCTCAGTCGGAAATTCACCGTGTTGTCCGTTCATGACTTATTAATCGATAGTCAACAGCAACGAAGACACTTCTTACTGTGAATCAGCTTCTTCGTAATACTCGATGATCTCCTTCATACACCACTGGTTGAGTCCCTGTGATACAAGCGGGAACACCACTGTCGAGATTGGCTTCCGCTTGTACGCAGCATAGAGACCATAGAGTCCGACTGGAATGCTCACCGTGTTGAGAATCTGTGGGTAGCCGAGACCGATGAGACAGTTTCCGTCGTTTGTCCAGCGTTCTTCGGCTCGTACGACCTTGTACATCCAATCGTCCGATTCTTCGGTGGGTTCGCGGAACAATACCGGGTTGAGTATTAGGAACAGCACGGTGAGCCCTAACACACTCCATTTCCGATGGTAGAGTGCACCCACGATCACGAACCCTGCGGCCATCCGACTCCACCCACTCTTCGGATTGGAATGTCTGGCCCAGATTTCCTCCTCCTTCATTAAGTCCTTAATCATATTGGTTATTTGATGAGGGTACATATCTTACTATCGTGTATACCCATATAGATTAAGGGGGAGTTACTAGTCATCAAGTGCGTCGTCCATAACGTGGAATGGCCCTCACTATTTCACACGAGGAGCATGAATGTCCGCAATGATGAGAGGAACGGGATGCTGAAGATAGAGGATGTATGCAGCAGCGCGGTATCCACAAGCTAGGTAGACATCAGAGCCATCTTCCGACCGATTTGATCGAATGTCTATAGTAAAATCTCAGGCAGTATCCAGCACAACCGTCCAACCAGCCTCTCCGGAGGCCCGCGCAAATACATACCACCCAGATAGGAGAACCAGTATGAGAGATCTCGTTGAAACCCTCGGGCTCATGCCGCAGTCGGCATCGGGTGGTTGGTTTGGTTTACCACGTCCATCTCACTGCTGGGTGATCTGTATGAGGTTCCCGCACGTATCGTTGAAGACAGCCATCGTGACGCCCCCGGCGGTCATCGGCTCCTGGGTGAACTCGACGCCTTGCTCGCTCAGGCGTTCATATTCGGCCTCTACGTCCTCGCACCCGAACATGGTCCAGGGGATGCCGTTGGTGACGAGCGTGTCGCGGTACGCCTCAAGCTCCTCGTCAAATGTTGGGTTCTCTGTGGGTTCCAGGAGCAGCTCGACGCCGTCGGGCGAGTTTGGTCCGACCACGGTCAACCAGCTCGCCTCGCCTACTGGTTCGTCGGTCTTCTTCTCGAAGCCAAGGACGTTCGTGTAGAGGTAGATTGGCTAAAATCATGCATTCTGGCTACGCTATAGCCGCTGTAGTCTCAACTTCTGTTCAGAAGTTGAAACTGGGTCGCACAATGCATATGGAAGTAGCGCTTGTCTCGTCACTTCGTTTCAACAGGTCCTCACTGAAATAGCTGATACAGAGAAATGCTTATTGACCGGATCATTCAATCGGGATAGTCTGCAACAAAGCTGAGGCTGCTACATACAACATTTATTGCTTTCAACAGAGGAGATACTCTATGTTCCCTGAACGCATCGAGACGGATCGGCTCATCCTTGAACGAATTTCGCACGATTCCGTCGATATATTCGTCCTTCACGAACTCTACTCCGATGGCGACGATACGGAGGAGATGTTCGAGTATTGGGATTCGACGCCCCACAAGACGATGAAAGAGACATATGATTATGTAAACAAGGCTGAACGACTGTGGAACGATGCCGAGGGTGCGAAATACGTTATTCGACCGAAGGACGGGGAAGATGGGGCAGGGGCCATCGCCGGAACGACAGGGCTGTATCCAGATTGGGAAAAGCGGCTTGGCAACCTTGGCATTCTTCTCGACAAGCAATTTTGGGGTCGCGGATATTCCGGTGAGCGAGCCGATGCTCTCTTTTCCGTGGCGTTCGACCGGCTCGATCTCGAACTCGTCGTTGCCGCCCATATCGATGGGAACGAGAAGTCTCGACAGGCGATCAACAAATACGTCGAACGGTATGGCGGCCAGTACGAGGGTCTTCTCCGTAATTGGCTTCCGCTGTCGGAAACCGTTGCTGATGTTCACAGATATACGATTTCCCGTGAAGAGTATCTTGAGGCGACTGAATGCTAAATAATTCCTCTGAACTGATCAGTATAGATAGGCTCTTGCGCTCGAATCAGAAGCATCCGACCAATGGATTCGACGCCGACTTCGCAACGTGCTGTCTTTCGAACGATTGCATCGAATTCGTACCGAAAGTGGCCAGCGTACGACACGACATCGCTGTATGACCGAAGTTCGCTTGATGCTCTCGAAGAGGATGTTCGGACCATTGCTAAGGTCTGGTTCGAGCACGGTGCTCATGAGTCAGTCGAGGGTTTCGTTTCTGACTTTCCGCTAGCATATTTCGAGTTTCAACCCCATGATCGATATACCGGATCAACACGGTACGAAATGGTCTTGTTGATCCGGCTATTTCTCCTTAAAGAACTCCATGGATGGGAGCACGAGACAGCTCTGATCGAGCATCTTCAGCAGCGTTCATCGCTGTGTCATCATCTCAATCTTGAAATGATACCCGACCAAGCAACGCTGTGGCGAAGCTGGAAGTATCGATTCACTACGGAGCTCAAAGACACGGTTGAGACAGCCGCAGAGACGATTTTGCTCAAAGCAGATCGAGCAGGCCTTTCAGTCCCCCGAGAGCCACCGGACACGCATTTACACGACCTCAATGAGGAAGCGGAAGCTGACGAACAATCCGTCCTAGATTATGCCGAGAAAGTCACAAACCACGTTTCTCGAATCGTTTATCCGGGCTTTTCGCTTGATCGTGGTAGTGGCTGTGAGATACACGAAAACGCCTTCCGGGATCTCCAGACGTATCTCGGACTTCGTGAACACTTGGCTGTAAATGAGGGTGCACAGAGTTTCACGCTTGAGTCACAACGCGAGCGGACGCCACTGGGACATACCCATCGAACGCATCTTCGTGACCTTTCTATCGACGAAATCCGCGAAATGTATCGTGAGGCAATCGGCCGGTTGTTGGATCGTATTGCGGAGACTGATACGTTCCATCGGGCTGGTATCGTCGCGATCGATACGACTGAAGATGATCCCTTTACTGGTGATCGTACGAGACATGAAGCCGAGATTATCGGAACGAAAGATGGTGAGTACGCCTACCAGTGGGCAACGATCCTGCTCGTCGGCAATGCAGTACCCATCGTCTTGGACGCTCGGCCGGTTCGGAAAGGAGATTCTCGGGTGGAGATCGTCCGAGATCTCTTAGATTCTGCTCAAGAGCAAGTTATTGTCGATAACGTCCTGATGGACCGAGAGTTCGATAGCCAACATATCTTGGAAGAAATCGGCCAGCGTGGACTTCGATATGTTGTCCCAAAGCGGATGCAGACAAGCGAGAAAGCCCAAGCACAGCGGTTGCTCAAGTGGGACCAGGATCGGTATGTGACTGATCGGAACCTCCGCTTGGATAATGACGAGCGGCATGAGACGACACTAGTGTACCGACGGATGGCTGATTCAGATCGGACGGACTATCGCCAGTATTCTGTGTTTATGACGAATGGGGATCCGAAGCTGTTGCGCGAGTATTCGTATCGCTGGGAGATTGAGAGTGGGTATAAGAGCGTCAAACGGTTCATGGCCGCAACGACGTCGAAGAACTTTGTCTTGCGATTCTTCTACTTCGCATTCGCGTGCTTGCTGTATTCGATGTGGCGTGCTGTTGATTTGCTGGTGCAGATCGACGTGACCGGCGAGTACAAGCGGTCACCAGTTTTGACCGCAAACACGGTTCTCACGCTGCTGAAGCAGACAGGAATCGGCTAAAGCCGACGGGTAGTATAATAAACGCCCGTTGATGAGCGACAGCATTGGCTCAAGCAGCGCGCAAATCGTGAGAATGTTAGAATATTAACTAGAATTGACTCTTAGATTCCTGTTTGAAATGGTTGTAGATCGATGTATCCGTCGAAATCGTGCATCCTGGGTACTCTGTTGCCGGTGTAGTTTCATCTTCGCCTACGCGAATTTCATATAGCGGTATATGGTTCATGAAAGCGCCATTGTCAGGTACAGGCCCCTACTCGCCAGAATACTGCACTCCCCTCGTTTTCACCTTCTACTTCCGCATAGATCTATAAGCGGAAGTGGACACCCCCCGGGAGTGCCATCTGAAAATATGCCTGAGGGTTACTCGTCTCATCGAGGTGGCTATGCGCCGCTGTTCACCTGATCACATCTACCTATGCAGACGTGGTGACTGTGCCTTTGCCAAAACAGGCACACATCATCCTCATCAACCATGAGTTACCATAACTTGCTCAGCACAGGGTGCTTGAGTACGGTTATTGAAATCAAATTATAGTTGATCGAGATGGACATGGGATCGCTATCGCTCTCAATAGCGCGTCCCTAGAATCAGTCAGAGAGCTTAACCGTCTCGGCACAGTCTATATAACCCTGCTAATGATACGCCCGACTCGTCGGCAAAAACGCGACAATGAGATGGAAGGCAAGACTGATGAACACGAGGGCGTCCAAGGCTGCCCTGAGTGCGACGCAAAAACTCTTCTCACGAGTGCAGACGGAAATGAGATCGTGTGTGAGGACTGTGGTTTAATTATCGAGGAAGAGCCTGTCGACCGTGGGCCTGAGTGGCGAGCATTCAATCATCAAGAGCGACAAAACAAGTCTCGAGTTGGTGCGCCGATAACTCAGACGATGCATGATAAAGGTCTTACCACGAATATTGATTGGAAAGATAGGGATGCGTCTGGTCGCTCGCTCTCCGCTGAAAAACGTAGTCAGATGCATCGGCTGCGCAAATGGCAGGAGCGCATCCGAACAAAGGATGCCGGCGAGCGGAACCTCAAGTTCGCGCTCAGCGAGATCGACCGGATGGCGAGTGCACTCGGCATCCCGCGCTCGGTTCGCGAAGTTGCTTGTGTGATATACCGCCGTGCACTCGGCAAAGATCTGATTCAAGGCCGATCGATCGAAGGGATTGCAACAAGTTGCCTCTATGCAGCGTGTCGCAGCGAGAATATCCCTCGCAGTCTCGAAGAGGTTGCAGATGTGTCGCGTGTTGCTCGAACAGAAATCGGACGGACCTATATTTATATCGGACGGGAACTCGGTCTTGAGATACAACCGGTTGACCCGAAGCAGTACGTTCCTCGGTTCTGTTCAGCACTCGGAAGCAGTGACGCGGTCAAAGCCAAAACCAACGAAATTCTCGATATCACGACATCACAGGGCCTGCTCTCAGGAAAATCGCCCACTGGTTACGCTGCTGCAGCGATTTACGCCGCTTCACTGCTCTGTGATGAGCAACAAACACAGCGCGAGATCGCTGCGGTTGCACAGGTCACCGAAGTCACCATCCGCAATCGCTATCAAGAACAGATTGATGCGCTGGATCTCTATTAACGACATAGTTTACCGTTATGCTCCGTAGTTCGCCGTTCAACCCCTTTGCCGTGGTTCTTCCCGACGCAACAGAACTATTTCTACCGCTCGCTACTAGATGAAATGCACTTTCCATCTATCTAGATCAAGGTGGCTCAAATTCAGCCTCGACCGGGTGGTCGCACACAATACAGGTTACGTACTACCGTTCGTCTGGGCATCCAACGGTGATTTTGAGACGCTGACCGCGCACTCGAAGACCACCCTAGTGTCGGGAATGTCGAGGTTCTCACCGAACTTGAGGACGAACGGCTCTACCGGATGGGATGAGTTAACAAGACGCAGATCATCGCGTATATGCTACTTGAACAGGGCGCGACCGTGCAGCGGGCAACCGCGCACGACGATCAGTAGGATCTTCGTGTACTCTTCCCCGAGCAGAACAAGATTTCGGCAGTAAGTCAATTTGCGCACGAGCACGGATTCTCACTTGACGTCTTCCGTATCTATGATGGCGATAGCGCCCAACGTGTTCGGTTCGATCTTACCGTCGGCCAACAAGAAGCCCTTGCCATTGCTACCGAACACGGCTACTATGACGTCCCACGGGAAATCGACTAATCTGAATTGGTCGAGAAACTCGGCGTCTCACACCAAACACTTTCCGAGCGGCTCCGGTGGGGTACTAAGGGAATCCTCAAAAAGGTCATCTCGGACATCCCCAGCGATGAGGATACAGGTCATAACCGCTAACGGAGAGCGACGAGGTACCGGGGTTTGTCCCCGAACTCATCGGTGGCCACATAGCGACTAAGGGCGGGACAAAAAGCATGTGCTCCGGTTCAATACTGCTCACTGCTACTTTTGCTTTGCTAGGGATAGAGAGAAAGACTACTTTATGAGAGGAGTTCCGATAAATATGTTGTCTTCTTTGATAAAGAGGATAATTCTATCGAATACTACTTTTCCCTGATAGAATTCAGAATGATATTTATATGGTTTGTATTGAGAGGTGCCAAGAGTCTTATTCCTATGGTAGTCCTTGAATTGGCATGAGCGTCGTTGCAGACGTGACGGTTCCCGCTGACTCATTCACACTCCAACATGCACTCACGACCGAACCAGAGATGATCGTCGAAGCAGACCGACTCGCGTCACACAGTGCCGAGGAAGTTATGCCGTTACTCTGGGCTTCCGGTGGGGATTTTGAAGTGTTCCAGAAGGCAATGCAGGACGATCCGACGGTTAACAACGTAACTGTTATCGAAGAATCTGCGGATAGAGTTCTGTATCAGGTCATCTGGCATGATGAGTTCGTTGATCTCATTAATGAGATGATAGACCAACATGCGAGCATTGTTGAAGCAAAAGCGCACGGCGAGAAGTGGCGACTCCAACTGCGGTTCATCGAAGAAGACCAAGTGTCTACTTTTCGTGACCACTTCACGGAACGCGGCTATTCATTTCAAGCCAACAAAATATCGTTCTCGACTGCTCCACGACAGCGCACTTACGGATTGACCACGGAACAGCGTGATACGTTAGTAACAGCATTTCAACGCGGTTATTTTAACGTTCCTCGTGACTTCTCACTCGAAGATCTGGCAGAAGTCTTCGACATTTCTTCAAATGCTGTTTCCCAGCGGATCCGGCGTGGGTCAGCTAATCTCATTGAACATGCACTGATAATTGGGACTGACACGGCTCGCGACGATGAGTAGTCTAGATAATCGTGATGGCATACATCTTCTCGTAGATTTAAATGCCGTTAATCTCGAGCCTCTGATCTCTTGCTTGAGAATGAGTAACGCAGTGTAATGACGAATGACGCAAACGATTCAACTGACGGTTGCTCATCTTCTACCAAACCTCCTCTCTCGTCGTCTACCATTAGTTCTATTAAAAATAGTCTGACGACGCCAGCTGCACCCTGTCTGGAGGCGGATACACGGCTGATCAGTGGTTTTACTCGTGGTGCTGCTCACCGGACGTGCTGACTGGACTCACCTCTACGCCGCTCATACTGTGAACAACAACCTCGTAGCCGGCATACGCAAACCTCACTCGACCGTCTGATCGCGTGTCTCCCTCATAGGTTGGTGTGAAGAGGCGATTCAGCGCATCGGGATCGATGACCTCGTAGAGCGGCGGAAGTTCACGATGCGAGGTGTCGGCTGCATCGGCGATCGCCGCGACAATCTGCTCAGTTACTGACTGCTGTGATGCGTCGTGGCGACGAGTGCTTGCTGGTGTGGTGGTAGGCGCAGTCATGGCGAATGTTCCAGTATCACGACTAAGACTTTGACGCCCTTAAATCCTGTGTGAGAAAGTGGGTAACAGTACAATTCTCAGTGGTTGACAGCTGTTTTGAAAAATAGTAAACTAACCCACATCCATAATGAAATAATGAGCCAGAGGAACTATTACCAGTAAGCACAGTAGCTGATAGCGACTGTGGGAGAAGACTACACAAATGGGATTAGAAGACTTCTCACGAGACGACAACGGCTCACAACCCGCGTGGCACACTGAACCATCACCGTCGACGACAATCGTTGAGAGGATCGCTGCGCGGGCGGAGGGCTCCAGTGACGATCTCGAGCCCCTGTATGAGGCTATCGATCCCGATGCACTCGATGCATTGTTTGCGCCGCGCCCTACTGGGAGTGACCGACCCGGTGGCCAGGTCACGTTCACGTATGCTGGCTATACTGTGACAGTCACCAGCGATCGCCCTGGCTTCAGCATCAACATTGATCCGCTCGACGAACACCGAGAGTAGGTGGCAGGTTCGCACACGTTATTCGTCGGCCATCGCGGGATCGTCAGCCGGTTGCAATCCGGACGCCATCAAGCGCCGAGCAATCACCACAATCCCATTGTCGAAGCCTCGACCAAACACTGCTTTCTCGGTGTCAATTGCACCAGTCTCCGTCTCATGCACCGAACTGACCAGAATTGTATTCTGATCAATCAGCAATAATCGACTAATTGTTGTTTCGTCAGCACGAGCGCTTGGTGACCCATTCAGCCACTCCAACCCCGAAACGAAGACCTCGGCATCAGGCAGTGCCGCTGCAATGTGCTCGCGTAACTGGTCAGTCGCTGTGCCAATGAGGACGCGAAGGCCTGTCTCCTGCGCTGCTTGGAGTTGATCAAGCAACTCCTCTGTGATGACTTCGTCCCGCCCGACGATGAGCACGATCTCCTGGCCGGCGGCATCAATAAGTTGCCCTGTCCGATTGCGAATCGGCGTGACGCCCGAGAGCGCCCACACTTCGTGGGTGATCTCCTCATCACTGTCCGGCACTGTTGGTTCGATGTTCTCCATTGCCTCGACGAGTGTGTCCGTTCGCGACTCATACTCCTGACGCAGTGTTTCGGCAGCCTCTTCGATCGGCACGGCCCGGAACTGCTGTGGATTCGAGTGTTGGATTTCGACAAGGCCCTTGGTTTCGAGCACTCTGATCGCATCGTAGACGCGCGTTCGTGGTACGTCGGAGGTTTCGCTGATTTCTTTGGCGGTGCCTTTCGGGAGGCGTGACAGTGCGACTAAGCACTTCGCCTCATACTCTTTTAATCCGAGTTGCTGGAGCAATTCGACTGCTTGCTGGTGATTAGATACGTTGTTCATGGGTCCCAACCTTGTGACCGGGGGTTCCGGTGTTATCTCTGGTGTTATGGCGCCGCTCACAAGTGAGTTCCTGCCCAGCTGATTGAGATCCGCTGTCAGGACTCCTGTCCATAGGTGCTCGAAGTGTCTCAGCCACCATGAAGCACACTCATACGATTTCCATCACCTTGCTGATTCGCGTCCTATCTGGCTCCAAATTCGGGAAATCGCAGTTCAAATGTCCGGAAAACGTAGAATATGAGTCTTAAACTTTGGATTTAACATCATGCGACCGTACAGGCTACTCCGACTGTGAAGCATGAGAAGCGTGGCTGAAGCCGATGCGTCACAGTCCCAGGTGACCACGTGTCACTGGGTTACTCTGGGAGTCACTCAAATCTTCACCCAGATAATCACAGTAGAGCTATGTCGTGGTGGCTCGAAGCCTTAGGCGGCACGGAGCTCGAAAGGGTCCCAACCAATCGCCGCTCCGTGCTGAAACTGCCACATTCGTGGCAGTTTTCGACCACGATCGATTAGTCAGGGACAATCCCATCAGGAAGCGCTTCTTGATTCTCAACCAGGACAGTGAGGAGTGGCTGGATGTCGTCGAACTGCGGGCCCTTCGTCACGCGTTGTGCCTCTTGGTCCCAGGAGATATACCTGTGATCTTCTAACAGAGGGAGGTGCACGTGCTGCATGACGATCGTCTGATCTCGTTCTCCGCCGTCTGTCTCTACAGTATGTGACGTATCTATCCTGTCGGGGTAGGGAGACCGTTCTGCCAGGGCGAAGAGAACACGTCGTCTGTGGGTATTTGATAGCACATCTAACTGTTTACTAAGCATAATTGTAATCAATAATAACATCTACTCATCCATAACTTCCCCTCAATTTCATGGAAACTAGTAGCGTGAGGAAGTGAGTGACGCCCTTTGCAAACCATATGTTGAAGAGATACGTCGACCGTCTCGACCAACGGGGGACTGCAGACGACTATCTGTCGTTCCACACGGGCGAGAACGGCTGGAAAAGTCTTCCGTGGGGATATAGTCAACTAGCCAGACTCATAGTCACCCGTATGAGCCGTCCGCTTGAGAATGTGGATCGCGGTATCCTCTATCTTCTTCAGCAAGATGCGCGAAACACGACTGCCCAAGAAATCGGTGAGACCGTTGGAGTCTCACCCAGTACCGTTCGCAACCGCATCGAGCAGCTCGAACCCGACGACATTATTCAGGGCTACCATCCCGAAATTGATTATGAGGCAGCGAACCTCCCACTCTGCGTGTTGTTCGTGTGTACCGCCCCGGCAGTTGAACGGACTGAATTCGTCGAAAAAACACTTGGCGTCCATGGAGTCGTCGATGTGCGCGAGATGCTCACCGGCCGTCGGAATCTCCATGTGGAAGTTGTGGGGACGAGCACGGAAGATATCACGCGGATCACGGACGCACTGCACGAACTCGGGTTGACGATCGACAGTTCAGAGATCATGCGTCAGCGGCGCGCCCAACCGTTCAATCACTTCTTTTTCACGGGTGCGCTTGACGACGGCGCCGAGCGTGAAGACTGACCACCACTCGATTTTATTGTGGAAATCACAGTTTTAACTGCATTAATTAGGCATCTCACACCGTATCCCTCAACTATACACAATCCTTCCGCGCTGAGCTGCGCTTCCCACAATGTCTAGGAATAGACATAAACAATCGTTATAGATTTGGGGGTCAAAACATAGCTATGGAAGACCAGTTCGAGAAGATACCACCTCAAGATGCCACCGCCGAGCAGACGAATCGCCTTTTCAATCTTCTTGCGGATCGACGGCGACGATATGTATTGCAACGCCTTCAAACGGCAGATCAACCGATCTCTCTTGAGGAGTTAGTAGCCGACATTAGTGCCTGGGAAGACACGCCACCCCCTGAAACCGCTCTGACGGACAAAGTGGACGAAGTCACCGTCTCACTTCAGCACTGCCATCTCCCGAAACTTGCCGATGCAGGGCTCATCGAATATGATCGAGCTGCTGAAAACGTGGCGTATACTGATCATCCGCAGGTTGAGGCCCTGGTTGATCGTTTCCCCGAACTCTTTCCAGGTGAGGATGAATGAAAGAAGTTGATTGAAAGTAATGTAATGATATGAGAAGCAATGATTTCCGCAGAGAGGTGGGCTTTTGGAGTACCTTCCACGTTAAGTTGTCTATATTCGACTTGCATGCGACCGATTGTTACCGTAGATTTTTGTAGTATTATACCGTCTAAACGCCTGTATAGCCGATTTAATTGTCAAAGCCGCAGTGAAAAAGCAGATCGAAGACAAAAACGTTTCGAGTGACTTCTATGATGCACTCGACGACGAAGTTGCGACCGTCCTCGACAATGCCGCACGACGAGCCGAGGAAAACGACCGCAAAACAGTCCAACCTCGCGATCTCTAGACACTCATAGCCTGCTGGTTTTAGCATACTGATCACCCACACGAATGTACACAGTAGATTTACGTAGGTCGCCGTATGCTACCAGCAACCGGCTACCGGCAACGAGCGATGTATGAGACTGTCTTCTCGCCGATCAAGCGCACGCTCTACGACGCCGTGCGTTCGCGAACTTGGTACGGTGAATTTCGTGAGCTCGTCCTACTGTGTGCGGTTCACAACATCAAGCAGGCTGTCAAACAGTGAAATCAAACTCAGTCTGGCGATTCACCACGGCCGGAGAGATCATTACTGATTTTAATAGGTGGGTGTATGGTAACGCTACCTCGGAACAGCATCATGATAACAATGGGAGAGCGAGTGATAGCTGGGATATGCGGTGGAATAGTTGTGACTGCAGGATGATCATGAGCTCGAATAGAGCAGTATTCGCTCCGACGAGCGAATAGCAAGCTCACTATACAATGCATAGATCTAAACTCTCCCAGGAGCAGGTATTTGATCTTCTCAAGAATTCTCGACGACGATACGCACTCTACTGTCTTCGACGGCAAGGCGACCCCGTCACACTAGCTGATCTAACTGACCAAGTGGCGGCATGGGAACACGGCATGGCACCAGCTGAGCTAACGAGCGCGCAGCGAAAGACCGTCTATATTTCACTGTATCAGACGCACGTCCCGAAACTCGACGATGTTGGTCTCATCAACTATGATCGCGAAACCGGAGAGATTGACCTTTCGCGTTGTGCTCGGGCACTTGATACCTATCTCGTTGATAAACCCGGCCTGATGATCAGGTGGAACCGCTACTATCTCGTACTTTCGCTCATGAGTATCATGCTTCTTGGTGGCGTTTGGTTCAAGGTCGACCCTTCGGCGTTACTTTCGAGTCTTATGGCTACAATGATAATTGTGACCGCGTACAGTCTCTTGGCGATTCTGCAGTATCTCATCTACCGCCGACGTATTGTGCCGGCAACACCGCCAGAACTGCGGCGTATCGAAGGCCAGTAACTACCGTCAGTGTCCACTGATACAGATTCCGTCACTCACATGAGGAAGAAAGATCCGGCTAGCAACAGGTAATAGTTCCAACTCTGAATGAAACTGCCAAACTATCACTCGGCAGGTGGTTTTTGTTGAAAGAATGATTGTCTTATCTTGATCATAGGAAATAATAGTCTATTCCATCGATTCTATTTGCCACTTCCCAAACAACCATGTCACACCATAACATGCTCTTTACTGTCGGGTATCAGTGAGAACAATGGACTGTGCCACTGACGCTCGATGAACGTGGGCTACACGGTGCCTAACACCCACTTCTCTCTCACGTTTCAAAGAATGCCATTTAGTCAAAACTATATTATTTGCACGCTTATGCAACCAGAGTCATTAAGTCATCATCGTTCATGATGGTATCGCCACCACCAGCGTAGACCGCGATTATAGAGGTAGTGTCTATGTTCGGTAGAGTCCGGAGCTTTATAACTAATACACTTACTATGTTCATTGGTAACATGGCAGCAAGCCAACGAACGTTGTACCTCCGTCTGGTGTTGATGATTCAGTTACTTTTTTGGGTCGGACTCCTTCTACTCGTCTGGATGGCTGCAAGTAGTGTGTTCTAACCTAGCTCAATGTCTTTTTCTTCACCACCCCAAGAGTGCCGCTGTAATCGATGCGCGTCGGTCGGGGAATCTGTCCGCCACCCGTACAGGGAACTCCCGACACCGTCCCCTATATTTAAATGACAACGTGAAAATTAGTGTGTGGAACCTGTAGAGAAACATAGATTCGAAAATCTGGATGTTAGTATTGAGTTCGATGAGGATGGGAACCGAAATGTGATGCTATACTTCTCAACTGGCGAAGGAGAAAGCATTCCCAAGAATCCAGAAGAATTGGGCGTCATGGTAGAACACCTCTGTTAGGCCGAAACTTAACCTACAAACCCAGTGATTAACCCACCAGTGTTGGTTAATATCGTCAGTCAACCGCTAGCTCATCAATTGGCTTTGTCGTTGATGCACCGAGGGGTTCACCATCGAACACCACTGGTTCGACAAAGACGTTCTCGTGGGCAAGCACAGGGCGTTTTGCCCGACCCTCCTGTTCGTATTCGACGATGCCCGCTTCGTACAAGATATCTAGATCGCGTTTGACGATGCTGATGTCGCGGTCGACCCGGCGTCCAAGGCCACGCATTGAGCGAACGTCGGTCGTCGCGAGTTCGGTGAGCAATTCCATCCGTTTGGGCGTCAGTACTCGTTCGGCCGTCTCACGCAAAAGCATGAGAACGTCGCTAAAGCCAGCTTCCGCTAGCCGCCGAATGTAATCACTGTTCTTTGTAACCGTCTCCGCATAACAGGCTATGTAAAAGATGGTTTACAGTGAGAAGAGAGACCTTATGCAGTTAGTTGCAGATTGTGATAATTGATTCACAGCGAGCAGGTGTATCTTACTCGGTTAGTATCTCACACATAACAATTAAGTAATCCCTATCATTTTGGCGTGTCACCATGCAATTATCCGGCTTCGGCCTATCAGATTATAGGCGACTATTGAAAACAGCACTCGATCACGATTACGAGTTCTACACCGTGGCCGAGTACTTCAATACGAGTTCCCCGGAGACCCCGTCGATCATTCTCCGACACGATGTTGACCGTCGAGTCAGCAACGCGATATCGATGGCCGAGATCGAAACCGATCTGGGAATCGATGCAACGTACTACTTCCGGACAAGTACGTTCGACCCGGCCATCGCCAGTACAATGGAAGCACAGGGTCACGAGGTCGGTTATCACTATGAAGACCTTGCGAAAATGCGCGGCGACGTTGAGGCAGCCCACAGGCGATTCGCAACCAACCTCGAGTCGTTCCGTGAGCACGTTACCATCGATACCGTCTGCTCCCACGGCAGCCCGCTCTCTCCCCATCTGAACACGGACATGTGGGAAGACGCCCGGACACCGGCGGATTACGACCTCATCGACAGAGCGTACAACGTGCCGGCCGATGACGGAACCAGCGACCGGGTGTATTTCTCCGATACGGGCCGCGACTGGAACGTGACCGTTCCCGGCTTTGGTGACGTCCATTCAACCGACGACGTGGTACGCACTCTCAAATCAGGACAGTGCCAGGATCTGTATATTCTCGCACATCCTAGTCGATGGGCGACGAGTCGTTTCCAGACCGTTGAACGACCGGCCTGGGATTTCGCCGCCGAGACAGGAAAAGCGTTCGCGAGTGGTGCCCATTCTCTCCAACGAACGAGTGGACGGCTCGCCAAACAAACACGCGTCGTGCAAGCGATCCGTACACTATCCAGCGCCTCTCCTCGGAGGGAACGATAGTGAGCGACAACACCCTATCGACGACACGACGAGGCGTTCTCCGAAGCGGTGTGGCTATCGCCGGAACCACGATGGTCGCTGGAATACCGGCCACTGCCGCCGATTCAAACGGCAAGTTGGTGTTTACGTACGATGATGGCCCCGTCAAGGATTTTACCCATACGTATCAAAAAGCACACCGCAAGGGAGGTGTGCCCGGTTGTTCAGCCGTGCCGGCGGCCAGTGTCGGAAATAGCGATAATCTCAGCGCGAAACAACTTCGCACACTTGCGGACGAGGGCTGGGAGATCATGTCTCACTCCGTCCAGCACCGCTCGCTGGGCGACATCGAGATCACGCGCGACATCAACCCGGATGATCAGAAGATCTACGTAGAGACAAACCACCACGGGAAGATTCCGGGCGATACGCTCGTCGTTAACGATGGGTCTCGGTCGACGATTGTCACGGTGGCCGGGAAAGGCTCCGACGGACGAGGCGAATTCGTGGAACTTGAATCACCGATCGGGCAGGCGTTCACCGCCAGCGACGGCGTTACCGAACGCTACACGGACGACATACTCCGTACTGCACTCGGCGGGTCGAAAAAGCAACTCGAACAGTACGGGGTAACCGTCACGAACATCGTCATGCCGTACGGAGGCTACGGGGAGCGAACCCAGGAACTCGCCGGCGAGTACTTTACCGCTGTTGCGAACGGCGGCCTCGCGATCGGCGGGCGAGCGCAGATTCACCGTGCTGGCGAGATACAGCTTCCTCACCTCTCGAGAGCGATGTTCCGTCGTGGGAAGATGACGAAAGCTGAACTCGGAACGTTCCTTGACAAGGTCGCCGCTGCCGACACGCTCGGCATTCTGGGCGGCCACAGCTGGTGGCAGGAACGGCTCCCCCCAGCACGAATTCGGATGGCGATACAGATGGCGAAAGACCGGAACATCGACATCGTCACGCTCCATGATGCACTTACCGACCTCAAGGTCACCGATTCATCGACATCGAGGACAACAACTACCAAGACGTCGCAGACGAACACCGAGGGTGGGGCCCCCAAAACAACCCAGTCGAGTGAGAAGTTCCCGGCTGGTAAAAACAACGAGACAACTAACCGACCCACGACGGAAACAAATCAACCTGGATTTGGCTCGTTAGCGGCACTCGTCAGTATCGGATGTGGAGTCGCTCTCAAGCGATATAGGAACAAGTGAACTACCCCCCATCCTGCTAGGTTTTGTACCCCGACTCGTCAGCGCGTTATTCCTGGGATTTTCACTCGACGCATGGTGTCTGACAGTACTTCCTCATTAAATCGCAAACGGAAGTGGAATTACCTTAGTCGTCGCTCTCTGGGGAGTACGAAACTGCCTCTGAGTCAGCGTAGGCTATCTGCACCTGAGAAACCAAGAATTCAACGTCGGCTGTGAGAATTTCTAGCATCCGAATCTATTTTTGGTCTGTGTTAGTCTCGACGTGCTCGCTGCTTCCATTCACGCTCTTGGTGTCGTTCAAAGACATGTCGGCAGTTCTCACCGACTGTTGCATGGACCGTTTCTCCAAAGGCCACGAGATCAGTCATAAATGTCTCCTGGAAATTCTCAAGAATCTCGTAGGACCACCGGCCAGCGGTCACGTCATCAGAATCGTTAGGTGCGACGACACCTCGTGGGAGGTACTCATCGCGAAGCGCATCCGCGAGATCTTGATGGTCGCACTCATGGAGGAGATCCTCTGCCGCTGCTAAGTGATTCATTGCTCTTCCTGTATTGTGATGAAACGCTACGAGGTGTCCGTGTGCTCGATGAAGCCGTTCGATGCCCAATTCGACTTCGTGGAGCGCCTCTCTTTCAGTTTCACTTATCTCCTCGATCTGTTGCTCCTTACCTGCCATGTATTGTGTTACCATTCCTCCTACTATAGAGGTTCTGTTGCCAGCGCACGACCTATACAAACAGAACTTCCCCAAATCGATTTCTGAACGTGCCGTTCTGCGTCTCTGCGTGTTGTCGCTGGCACGAACACGCTCTCTAATCGGATGAGACGGATTTTCTGCTCCATAACCTCATACGCGGCAGTGGATACACCTCGAGGGTGCCGCTGTAATCGATGCGCCAATTCTCCCTTCCTCTCCCCATTCATAACTACACCACTCTCCTGCGAGTCACGAGAGTATTTGGTATTTGATGACGTAGTAAAACGGCCCGACTACGAGAGTGGCAATCAGTAGTGCTATTGTGATAGCTAATAATAGAGGAAGGTCTATCTGGAAGAGGAAGTAAAAAGAAGCGACCAGTGCAGCGATGAGAACGATGGAACTGACGAGAAAGATGACTGGTTGTGTTAATGCTTTTGTAGGTTCTTCCCGACTCATAATAATGCATCTGGCTCACAGGATAATAAACAGATATGGGGTCACTGTATCCACCGAGGAAAACAAGAATAGGTTAGTATGGAATACTAATGAGATATATGCGCTTCATCTGAGGCCACCTTGAACTCGCCCTCGAAGAAGTACGAAACCCGCCAGCGGAGACCAGGAGGAAGTAGCGTTTGTATTTTTCAACGTTCAGGCCACCAAAGAACTAATACGGCTCTCCATGTTTATTGGTAACATGGGTGCAAGCCAGTCAGCACTGTACATCCGAATATTTCTGTTGAGCCAATTACTTCTCTGGATCAGTCTCCTCCTACTCGCCTGGTGGATCGGAAGTCTTGTGCTCTAAGTCAGTTCGACCTTGTTTTCCTCACCTCCCGGGAATGCCGGCGTAATTGATGCGCGAATCGTTGGAGTAGTCTGTCTTAACCAACAAACGTGGTAGTTAACTCACCAGCGTTGGTTAAAGTTCTTACCAGCTTGAGGTTGAGATCTCTGAGTGCTTGTCGAAGTTGGTCAGGGTTGCGAACCGGCTGTTACTCTACTTGGGTCGCCGCCCTCGGGGAAACATATTTCGCCCGCTTGAACCATTCACCACACTCGATCTGTGCCATCTAATTCGTGTCGTTGACATCCTTTAATCACCAGCCTGCTGCATCTTTGTCTCAGCCTCACCGACAGGCGTCTCCCAAAAATCGATGTTACGGTCTATCGAGATGAGCGTCGCAAGTAACCCGAACAGATGGATCAGCGGCTGAACGCTTATATTCGCAGAAAGTATAGATCAAGATATGTTTCGTGGTCTCCTGACCCGGCTCACCGCCCGCTTCAAGGGCGATAGGGCTGCCGATGACGAAGAGACGGAAGATAGTCGATTCATCCCCTCAGTCCTTGATTCTTCCGTGCGGTACTCACACGGAGGAAGCAATTCTGAGGGGGATCGTGAGATAGCCCACATCGAAGAAGAAGCTCAGCGGCTTTCAGAACACCAACGCAAGAAGTGAAGAAGAATTCCTCTTGCTACCGGTAGAGTCTCCTTGTCTTGCAGGGTACGCCTGTCAGTAGACACTAGGTCGCTGACAGTGTGGTCGAAGTTGGTCGAATTTCACGTTTCTATGTAAGCACGCAACACGGATCAACGTCGCCCGTTCTATCCTGTAAACAGGGGGAGTGCTTCATTACAGGGGTAACTGCTCAGCTGAGTTTCCGGTTTACTTTTGCTCTGCTACGGAGAGCTATATCACGCTCACAACCGTTCTGAGAAACATGGCACGACAATTCGTTCTCGTCCCCGGAGCATGGCTCGGCGGCTGGTGCTGGAGGTATCTCACCCCGCTGCTCCGCGATGAGGGACATGACGTATATACACCGACACTCACTGGACTTGGTGAACGAAAACACCTCATGCGGTCTGAGATTGGCCTAGAAACACACATCACGGACATTGTGAATGTGCTCGAATACAACGAGTTCACGGACGTTGTTCTCCTCGGGCATAGCTATGCAGGGCTTGTAGTGACGGGCGTGGCAGAACGAGTCCCAGAGCGGCTCGCACACGTCGTTTATTTGGATGCACTGGTTCCGATGGATGACGAGCCGGTTTCGGCATCTGAGTTCTATCCACCGGACGAGTGGGACGCGATGGAAGCGGCGGCAAAAGACCATGCTGGCGGCTGGCCGTTCCCAGATGACCATCCGGGCTGGGTGGGTATTTCAGACGAGGACACACGGTGGATGCGGGAAAAAGCTGTCCCGCATCCACTGAACACGTTCAAACAGCCGGTGAACGTCAGGAATCCGGCAGCAGCAGCGTTACCCACCAGCTACATCCTCTGCACCCAGAACGGGATGGACGACTCCATCCTCGATACGATTCGGCAACTGTGTGAACAGCGGGAGTGGGAACTCCGCGAACTAGACACGGGTCACTGGCCAATGGTGTCGATGCCTCGGAAACTGGCTCACCAGCTTCTTGAAGTCCCGTGTAAGGAGTAAGCGGAATTCTACGCTGTAATCTATCGATTCTCGTCCGGCGCTCACTATCTTCACTCGTGCCGCATGGCCACACCGGGGAGGTGACGAGGGCTGGCAGAATAAACATGAACCGCGCCGCGACCACACCGATCACGCCAGCCCGCGCACCCGCTGCGAACTGGCGAATACACCACTGTCCGAATTGCACGATTTTATAGAAACGTGCAACCAAAAACACCGACAAGCCGCGAGACTACCAAAATCAGCCGATTCAGATTTCTGAGAGCGCCGTCCCTGATCTTTATATTACATAAATTTCATGACTAACACGCAATAAGGACAGAACGGAACAAAGACGGGACCCATACTGTCTGGTTCAGTCGGGAGGAATATCGTGCGATCCCCCGCGCCGCCGACTCGTTCGAACACGAGATTGCCATTCGGTTGATGGGTGACTGTGACTTGCGCGTCACCGAAATTCTCGGCGTCACA
This sequence comes from Haladaptatus halobius, assembly GCF_020618475.1. Classification (GTDB taxonomy): domain Archaea; phylum Halobacteriota; class Halobacteria; order Halobacteriales; family Haladaptataceae; genus Haladaptatus; species Haladaptatus halobius. The sequence goes on from NZ_CP085337.1 coordinate 236,910, forward strand.
CCCTCGGACATCTCGCGCATGGACGATGGTCGCCATTACGAACTCGAAATCACGAATGGCAAAGACACGACCGGGAATTACGACGGTGGGAAGCAACGCGAGACGTGGTTGCCGGTCGAGGTTGAGGCGACGATCAATCGCTACGTTCGGGAGGCGGGTCTTGAGGACGATAACCCCCTGATTCAGCGGTCGAAACGTACCGTCCAGTACTGGGTTGAGAACGCTGCCGACCGCGCCGTCGAGGAGACAGGCAATGACGACTATCGGCGCGTCTCGACGCACGACTTGCGCCGCTGCTGGGCGAATCACCTCCTTGTCGAAGAGAACGTGTCACCGCGAATCATGATGGCGCTCGGTGGCTGGTTGAGCTATGACGCGATTGAGCCGTATCTCGCTGCGCCCATCGAAGCGAATATCATCGAGTCGATGAGCGCTGTTGAACTATGAGCGGCCAATCAAGGGCCGAGAATCACTACTCCTGAATTCAATAAGTGGAAGTAGAACACCCCCGTTACCACCGAATTAATCTGTGCGCAGTTTGTGGTGCATATCTCTCAGAGGGTGTTGGATTCGAAGATTCACTGCTGCCGACACACTTTCCGATTACAAACGCGTACATCTTGTCTAACGATGGGCCTCCTCACCCCCTGCTCTACGGCGTCGGTACGGTTCTTCCGCTCATGGCCGGTGCCGCAATCGGCTCCCTCCGGCGACCGCCACAGATGGTCATCGCTGCGGCCCCCGCATTCGCGAGCGGTTCTCTCATCATTGGTTTGGCGTTTGAGTTGTTGGAGCCAGCGTTCTGAACCGCAGGTTTCGGGTTCACCACGGCGAGCCTCCTCGTCGGAACCGGATTCTACGTCGATCGCCGTGAACGAAGGGAATCGTGGGTTGCGGCAAGATGTGATGACCATCGGCCGCTCCTGAATAAGCAGTGTAACATTATGCAGAAGTAGATAAAACAGCGCGGTATCCCGTTGCATTGAAATTGCTACCAAAATCTGCTTCAGCAAACCTTTATCATGATCATTAGCTTTGCACCACAGGGATACACAGATGAGTACCTACGAACTACCAGACTTACCGTACGACTACGCTGCGCTCGAACCAGCGATCGACCAGCGCATCATGGAACTGCACCACGACAAGCACCATCAAGGCTACGTCGACGGTGCGAACGCCGCTCTCGACACGCTCGAACAAATGCGTGAGAACGGCGATTACGGCGACATCAAGGGCGTCGAGCGCAATCTCGCATTCAATCTTTCAGGGCACGTCAATCACACCGTCTTCTGGGAGAACATGTCCCCCGATGGCGGCGGTGAACCCGGGGGTGAACTTGCTGACGCGCTCGACGAACACTTCGGCGGCTTCGATCAGTTCAAATCCCACTTCTCGGCGGCTGCTAAAGGTGTCGAGGGCTCCGGCTGGGGCTTCCTCGTCTACGACCACGTTGCCGACAAACCACTTGTGACCGTGGCTGAAAACCACCAAAATCAAACGCCGCAAGGTGTGACGCCACTCCTAGTACTCGACGTCTGGGAGCATGCGTACTATCTCCAGTACGAGAACGGGCGTGGTGAGTACGTCGACAGTTTCTGGGACGTCGTTAATTGGGACGACGTTGCCCAGCGCTACGACCAGGCGAAGAACGCGGACGTGCTCGGCCAGCACTCCCACTAACTCATACCGCCTCCAATTACTCCTACACGTTTGTTCCTCATTGCTTCCTCCTCGGCGAGTGCCGGCTATTGCTCGCCAACGTCAACCGGTACGTCGAAGTCGTGGAAGTGCTCGCTCTTTTCCTTAGTGAGGATATTGAGTGCTGCCGCAGCGCCATCGCCTGCGGAGATGATAGCTTGCCACTCCTCAGCCCGAACCATCGCACCCGTCGCATACGCATCCTCAACACTGGTCTCCATCGTCACACCCACGTCGACAACGTCCTTGTCAGTGGATATACACCCAAGTTCCTCGGCGAGGTCGCGCTTCGCGCCGGTCGCCAGGATGACATAGTCTGCCTCGTGTTCGTCTTCGTCGGTAGAGACGGTGAATCCATTGTCGCGGAGGTAGGCGAGATGACGGCCAGAGCTACAGCCGACTTCGAGGATCGCGGCATCCTCATCGCGTAATACTCAACCACAGTGGTGAGGGTCTCACTTACCTCGTTTGTCCCGATCTGGGCGTAGTACGCGGGTGAATACTCTTCTGAGCGTTCGGCCCAGACGCGGTGATTATCAGCCTATCTGAGTGGCTACTTCGAGCTGCCCCGTGGATTAGCCGCTTTATCTGAATTGCAGACGCAAAACTTCAAAGAGGAAGGAGTCACCGTCCATCTGCTTCGTCGAAGGGGAGACGATACGGCCACCCCGGGAACTGCTTGGCATCAGCAGCGGTCGGGTCAGTATTCTGCGGCCAACACTCGATATAAAACACCTCTTCGTCGTGGTTTACATGGACGATTCCGTAGCCTTCACTCTTTAACTGCCGATCGAACACATGTCGTGACCCGTGCTCATTCCCCGCCTTTCTGAACGGGAGTTTTGGATTCATTACCGCAAGCGCCCGGAATTTATTATTGTGACCATCTACAAACTTCCCCGTGTTTGCATCCGCCCCTTCGGTTGTGCTATCCTTCTCAGGGACGAACCACCGTTGATACAGAGTGCTGCCTGCCGTGCCTGTAAACTGGACGACACCATCTGTATGGTCGTCAATGCCGTGGCGCACGAGTGACGGAAAGTGCTGATCGCCCGCCAGCATGAGCTCCCCAGCTTTCCGAAGTGACTTGAGGGCGCGGTCACGCGCCCTCGGGGGATACGCATTCGTATCGTATCCCCCGACTGGGTTCCTCCTTGACGTTGTCAGTACATCCGAGAAAATCGTCTGCGTCAAACAAATCTTGGGCAATTCACGGTCTTGATCCACCCACGACTCTAAAAATCGCTGCTGGCGCTCTCCCGGTAGCACTCGGTTATCGGGATCACGTTTCTTGTTTACCTTCGGCCTGTGTTTGAATGCCCGACTTTGGAGCAGCGCAAAACTCGTCCCGCCGTAGGTGAACGCGCCGTAATAGACCGAAATTCCGCGTTTGATCGGCGTCGGATCATATGGATCGGGAACTGCAGGTGGAGAACGGCCAGGCTCTGAATAATTCAACTTCACCGATTATCCATTAAGCAGATGGTAGATCGATTACGAGCGGCCAGTACAAATTAATTGCATGAAGATGCAACTACAGTAATAAACCGATTCCTCGTTGGAATAGGAGACTATGATGAAAGAAAAGATCCTCTGCTGCACCGAATATCGATGGATAGTCAGTACCAAAGATAAGCCACCTGACGAGGTAAATCGGTGTGCTATCCAGCATTTTCGGGAAACAGGCCATCAAATCAAAAGTCCTCGGTGGTAGCTGTCTCTATGATAATTGCTAGTGGGGTCTGCCTAACCATGGAAAAAGCGGATTACACGGCTATTTTTTCTCCCTTTCATCAGCACCGCGACCGAGGAGCAGGGTATTTTTGACTAAATCCTTGTGACTACGCCGTAAGCGTTCTGAAGGCTGTGGCGGCTGTGCGGTAGCAGAAATTGGCCCCTGACGTTCGAATGCCGACGCGGTCTGCGAATCATCGATCTCGTCGGCCTGTATGTTCCGTAAGCGACTCAGTGTGCGTCATCGATACATTCTGCATCTGTCCAGATCTGCTCGAATAACCGTCTTCCCCAGGTGCGCGCTCGATCTGATTCTGCAATGAACTCTGTTTGCATATCGTATATTCCATCGAAGAACGGGAGTGAGAGTAATAGACTGTCATCAGTCACTGCCAACTCGAACGACACGTCGGCGACTCGTACGTCGAGACCGTCACTGGGATCGGAGACTGGGCTCTCGTCACCAAGGAGGGCGGAAAGCACACTCTCTGGCACTACGAGTCGACACCGCTCACAGTCATTGAGGAGTGCAGTCAAATACCGCTCATCATACACTGGTGCCACGACGCATGCAGCGGTTGTCGCTTCTAATCGGTTTTCAAGCTCACGTACTGCGAGCGATGGCTGGGTCTCGCTCGCTCGAATCACCCAACCAGTGACGAGTTCTGCGAGGTCAACCTGGAACGAACGGGGAAGGACAGTAACGTCGTGAGACTGCCAGAACTCTGGATCGGTCTGAATAAGCTCGTTCGTTTTCTGCTGGCGACGGAGGAAGATGCCGACGATCGAACCGGTGCCAGATAGTCGCCACTCATTCGCCTCTGAATTGTAAATCAATCCCCGGTTCTCCAGCGTCGAAAGGGCATTGTATATCGCTGATTCACTTGCAGATCCTTGCTCTAATAGTGCTTGGACTGAGCGTTGTCCGTTCGCGATTGACAGGAGGACCTCAGTACGCACTTGTGATCGAAGCACATACGTGATGAGGTCCTTTGATTTCTCCTTCATACTTAACGACTGAGTTTACCACATTATAACCGAACTAGAGTATGAAGATAATTTGAACGCAAGGGGGTTAATCAACATAGTTCTATTTCGATGACGATGATCGTTGCGATGGTTTGTGCGATTGACTAGCAGTCCCAATCTATCATACTCAATGGAAAACGTGCGCTTTCTGTGCGAATCAATAGATCTCATACCACAGAACCCTTCATCCGTGTTCACTCACGCTAGTGAGGGATCGTGGATCGATCATCGCTTCACCGTACGACCATGGAAGAATTCCAAATTCTGAAAGTCGAGGTAGATGTTCGTGTTCAAGACTAATCCTCATTTGTTCTTGTTCGGCAGGAGTAACTTCGTCGAGCTGTCGGTTCTTCACACGACTGAAAAGCTCTATTGCTATCCGTGAAAGTGGAACAGCAGTGTCCTGCTCAATCAGGTAGTGAATCAAATACCGTCGGTGTTCATTTGCGAGAAGACTATAAACTTCGTTTGGATTCGACTCCAGGACTTTAGAATCGATCGGTTCCAGTAGTTGACGTAGTTCGTCAGTAATCTCTCTTTCGTCTTTGTCTGTCATTGTCTGTCTTACTCTGGGGGTGAATATGAATTGATGGGTTTCTATTCAAGTGTGTCTGATCCTCTAGTTACAGTTTAAGTTATAAAAATAATCCTTCTTTCTATCACAGTATAGTGCTCATATCAAGAACTCACAGGTGATGAGACAAGTTATAGTTGCAATCCATCTATTCGTTCCCAGCTCCCTGAGTTCAATAAAAGATACGTGGAGTGGTATGTTGATTCGAGTTTTTATTCTCTTCACCTCATTAGAATACGTTAAATTGTATTTTTTGCCAACGATCCCATGGATTTTTGATTGTACGACGCTAGTGACACAGAGGATTATGAGAGTGGAGAGAGAACCAGACGCTATCCCCTTCATATGTGGTGTCAACACACCACTTGAATTCAAGTACAACCGGGAACAGGATCTCTCATTGGGTTCCACTATTATCCAACATATGATCGAAGCAGCAGGTGTGGACCCAACAGACGTTCCCAACCCGCTATATGCGAGCGTGGATCCAGATGCCTTAGAAGCGGTGTTTCAACCACAGGGGGATGGGACCCCACCGACGGCCAGTACAGTATCATTTACGTTTGCAGGTCACTATATCACCGTCCAAGGAGACGGGCACGTTCGAGTTGAGTCCGAACTCGGCCGCTTGAGACGGACCGGTGGCAACATTCTGGTCACGGGTTGCGTGCCTGAGGATCTTCTCGACCAACTGAGCGTTCAACTTCTGGGTGAACATTCACTTAGTCGCTCGCTTTTCTTTACCCAGTATGGAAAATCAGCCGAGGGCGCACAAAGGCGACTCTCGCAGATCGGGACACCAGCAGAGAACGCCCATATCCTAACGTATGAAGCAGGTGCAGGTACACGTTCAGCTGCGCAATCGTACGTTAATCAGCCGCATCAGGCAAGTGTTTCATCCGTGATTGGGACCCTTGAGGAGTTCCAAGTTGCAATTCAAGAGAAGATAGTCGATCTACAGGAACAGCGGAACGGATTTGATCCAGGAGAGCTACGATTCAGTTTCGACTCGCTTCGATTGCTTCTCGAAGAAGAGGACACTGGAGCTGCCAGACAATTCATTTCAACAGTCACCAAAACAGTCGAAGACGCGAATGGACTCGGTCATTATCTTTTCCCGGATACATACTATTCAGACACTGTGCAAGCAGTCAAATCCGAATTTAATATCGTCATCGAACTACGGTTGAGTTTTAACGGGTTAGAACAACAGTTGCACCTACACGATACCGATCATACGACAAAGTGGTTCCCGATATAATAGGAATCGAACGAGGGATCAATTCGCGTTCGAATAGTGGTAGCTCTTCTCCAGTGAACCAAATCCTTTGGGGAGTACCTGCCAAAAATCACTTGGAGGGATCTGTATGAACCCAACGTTCCATGCTTCTGGCGATGCAACTCTTACAATTATTGATCCGATTCAGCGGCGCCAGTATCCACTCCAATTATCCACCAATCCACATCCTGACCCAGCTGATACTAGCCAGTTCTATTTTCCAGTCGATAACGCCGTATCAGTAACGACAGAGAACATTGAGTTGCCATATGTTGTAGGCGTCTACGTTCGAAACCTGTCGGGCGATGTCCTCGTTAAAACGGAAGAGTTTGCCTACGAGGAGCTACCAGAACGCGAGTACCTAATCGAACTTAATGGACCGATTAAAGTATATCTCCGTGTCACCAGTGCACTCACGGTTGCATCGTCAACAGATCGGATGGAGCTTGATTTTGGAACAGCGACACGAGTCCAGATTGGAGCACGTTCATATCATGAACGACCAGGAAAGACGATAACGACGACGAAAGAACCGTCTGACATGATGAAAGCGATCTCCATATTTGGTTCAGCATTAAAGACAACGAGCTGTGAGCGCTCACTTCCTTCGCTTCGCGGTCATCCTCCACAGATCAAACTCGGTGATGAAATGCAGATTCCGGACGAACTATCTGTACCTGCGTCCGGTGTCCGTATCGAAGTACCGCCGAAATTACAAACGATCTACCCAGTGAGTTCCCTTGCATACTATCTTGGAGCAAACGTTGTTCCTGGTCCCCGTCCTCGGTTACTCACAGACCGCGGATTTTGTCAGGATCTTCGCCGTTCGTCCGGGGACTTTGAAAGCGAAGTTGAGGGAGTGCTTAGACAGGTTTTCTTTTTCGATTGTATTACGCGGACTGAGGGATATTATCAAGTTGATCTTCATGAGCGGCAAGCGATCGAGGAGCATCTCGACTTGGCGTTCGATGAATTGTATGAGAAATCACTCGCTGAGCAGCTCGAAGCGTATCTCGAAGTTCCGTACCAGTCAATCCAAGATCATCTTCCCACTTGGCCCTTAACAACGTTTGTGACTGAGGAATTCCAGAATATTGAATCGCTTCCATTCCTTGTTAATAACTTATCGCTCATTAGGACGGTCGAGAGTAACCGAGACCACGCTACTACACTCGAGTTACCCGACTCGGTTAACGGGTTCGTGCGAAGTACTGGGACTGATCACAGAGGGGAATTCAACAACAGGTTTAATTCCTACGTAGCACTTCCTAAGACGGATTCTCTAGAACGAGCCTGGCTAGGAACCGGGAACCCTGTCGGCGTGAATAAAATCATCAAAAAAGCCTTTGAGAATAAGCTCTGTAGGAGAGCTTCTACCGAAGGGATCAAAATTACTGTAGTTTGTAATGATCCGGATATGAGCTCTGAATACGATGTCGGTGATAGTCTCTATGGCGAACGCGACGAATTGGAATTCAACATCGACGTTCACCGAAATCTCACCGTTGGCGAATTGCATGCGGTGTTTGCAACTGAAACGGATTTTCTCCACTATATTGGACACATTACAAATGATGAATTTGTTTGTCGGGATGGTGGCTTAGACGTTAGGAATATTGGGGATGTAGCAGTTGACACATTTCTCCTGAACGGATGTCGATCATACGAACAAGGCAAGCGATTAATTGAGGCAGGAAGCATTGGTGGTGTCGTAACTTACAGTCACGTCGGAAACAAGAGTGCAACGAGAATAGGACGCCTTATCGCTCGTCTACTAAATCGAGGATTTTCACTTCGATCTGCCCTCACTCTCGCCCAAGAACACCAAATTGTCAGAAATCAATATGTGGTTGTCGGCGACGGAAGTGTAGAAATCGCGCAGTGTGAGAACGGGACTCCGATGGTGTGTCAGATTGATCCCGATCAGAAGAATCTATACGATGTAAAATTAACAACCTTCCCCACAATCGAACAGGGAATTGGCTCCTTCTATTGGCCCTACATTGATGAGATTCAAACCTACTTTTTGATTAGCGGCGACCTCCCATCATTTACTCTCTCTAGGGATTCTCTTACTCAATTCTTACGTTTAGAACAAATCCCGGTCTTATTTGAAAACAAACTACGTTGGTCGACTGAGATCGATTTGGGTGATCTCTGAACTAGGAAATGGTAGTACCGTTCGCTGCTGCTACGTTCCCTGTTTGTGTGAGGAGGAAGCAGATGGTGAACAGGACACCAAGCATTCGGGGATTCTCTGCGAGGTAGGCCGTTACCGTGTCATTACTTGTAGTCATGCATAAATTGCTAAGATGCCACTCATATTATCTTTTGCTAAATAGTGTGAACAGAAGATGAGTTGATGATTTTACATCGATCCATGTTTTAACTGTTTCTTTTATGATTAGTCCAAACCGGCCGCGATTCCAAGAGAGAAAGTGCGTGGAAATGGGGGCGATCTACGTTCCAAGTGAGCAGTGAAGGTTACGGATACTCAGTCACTGAGTACAGATACAATAAAACCGACAAAGAGAGAGGACGAACCGCTTCAAATCGCGCGCTTGAAGCAGTGTTTATGACACAATGTAATGGGTTCGTCCGTAGGGATGGTTACGATCATTCTCGCTATTTCGTGAATTCGTCTAACTGATCACCTGCATACCAGATCCGCCCTTCTGGATAATCTCGTTCAAGCCAGCTACTTTCTTCTAGTTGGTTGAATACTTGTCGAATCGTGCTATTTGACGGTAAGTTCTCTGGAATGTTCAGGCACTCTTTGAGATCGGGAAGACGAAATGCTCCTTCTTCGGTCGCTACTTCAAGGGCTGCCAGGACGATTTTCGTCGATCGATGTGTGCCATCAAGAACTCCTCAACTCGCTGTTCGTTCTGAGCGACCCTGGAAAGTCGTCGACACGTCCTGCATCCGCCCAGACCTGTTCGAACAGGTTCGTTCCCCACGTACGCGCCCGCTCTGTCTCTGCGATGAACACGGTCTGGACATCATATGATCCGTCGAGGAGTGGGAGCGAGAGCAGCAAGCAGTCGTCAGTTACGGCCAATTCGAACGTCACGTCGGCGACTCGTATGCCAAGATCCTCGATAGAACCGGAGATCGGACCCCCGTCATTCCGGAGGGCAGAAAGCACAGCCTCTGCTATTACGAGTCGACAACTCTCGCACCTATCGAGCAGCGCGCTCCACTGCCGTTGGTCGTAGGTTGGTGCAACAACATCTGCAGAGGTCGTCGCTTCAAAACGATTCTCAACCTCGTGCACTGCTCGCGAGGGCTGTGTATCAGTCGCTCGAATGATCGATCCCGAAACCAGTTCCGAGAGATCAAATTGAAACGAATGTGGGAGGACAGTGACATCATGAGACTGCCAATATGTTTGATCCGTCTTGATGAGCTCTTCCATCCTTTGCTGTCGATGGAGGAAGTTGACAACAAGTGAACCGGATCCAGTTAGGTACCACTGCTTCGACTGTGAATTATAAACCAGCCCATGATTCTCTAGGTTCGAGAGAGCATTATACACTGCGGACTTGCTTGCACTCCCGTGCTCCAATAATGCTTTGACTGAACGCTGTCCATTAGAGATCGCTCGGAGGACGGTAGTACGTGTCTGCGATCGAAGCACGTACCTGACGAAAGACTCTGATTTCTCTCTCATACTTTACTACTAGATTTTTTTGTGTCCGAATCGTTCGATGCCCGATGTCGTTCTTTCACCTGAATCGACCGGCAGGATGGTTTTTCGCTAACGACTAGGGAAATCACACAGCGACTCATAACAACACACCCTGCTTACGATAGCACCCCATTTTGTTATTTAGCTCATTCTCGGTGTTCCAGCCATACGTCCTGACAAATATACGAAAAAACGCAACTATTCTGTTAACACGCCGATTATTTTTATCGTTGCTCTCAATGCGAAATTAACAGCGACCGTTGGTGAGTACCAAAGATGTGATATAGAGTACAGTAACCATGTAATTATCCAGTTCTCGTCCAGAATATACGGAGAAAACGAAAAGTTCTGGAAAATTCTACTAACAGTAGAAAAGGGGGACTTGGATTGTCTTTCGAACTTTTCTCCGAGAAACCTTGAATTACGACATGTTTATCAAATCTATATTAACCACTTATAACAACTATTTTCTCTTGGCGCTCGTTCGAAGGATGGGTACAACGTTTGCGATATAGTGTCCGGAGGTATAGGTCAACTACTCCGGCGTGAACGCCGGGGCTTGTCGTTGAACTCCCGTTCAGGCCGAAACTTCGACGGGTGAATGATCGCCGCTCACGCTCAGCGTTCCCAACTTCAGGGCGAGTTGACGGTTCGCCCGTCCACGCGGAGACTTTTGCCCCGCGCAGATGTGTTTCAGGCCGATGTTCTTCGACGCGTTGTAGTCTGCGTGTAGTTCGTAGCCGCACTTCTGACAGCAAAAGCGTTAGCGTACTCCGACGAGTTGTGAAGGGGGACTGGTTTAGGCCAACGGACTGTCTTCCGTGAATCAACAGCAGGACTGTCACTGGCAGTGGGCTAATAGGACTATCTGTAAGAGGAAGGAGAAGGCGTCTTCCGGTAGTGTACAGCTGATTTACTCCGGAAATATGGTGTGGTAATAGTGGACTATCAGTCTGGTTGCTGCAGACTGTCTGAACTGCTGGGATTCACTTGAAAGACGGGGTGTTTGACGTCAGAGTAGGCACCCGATTTCTGCCGACTGATTGTCCACTGCGTGGGATGGTTTGTGAGCGGTGATATGCTAATGGATTTATGGTCGGCGTGGGCGGGGCGGTTATTGGGAGGGCGAGATACTCGAGTCGTCGAGACTGTCCAAGTATGATAGCGATTTGACGAAGTACTACAAGTGCAATGATACGGTGAGTAGGGGTAATGTGGGGTTAATAGATGAGCGGAGGACAGGAGCCACTACCCTGTCCACCGAATGCCTCACAGATGTACCTGATACTCCATGTCGATATAATTATTCACAGGAAAATAAATTGATAATACAGTGATGATATTGTTTGTCGTAGATAAATACTAGTGAGAGAATGCATACCACAGTACCGCTGATCGTCTACGCAAGCGAGGAAACCATGGACAAGAAGGTAGAAGTATGAGTTAATTCGTCAGCTCTTTGCGGCCCGTTCTCACACACGACCAGCATGGGAAGCCGTCGAGGCCATCACAGTCGCAGTCCTCTGGCTCGAAATCGTTTTCGTCGTCCTCTGAGGGGAATGCGTTGAGCGTTCCGCTGTCAGTTGCAGCTCTCAGATGTCCTCATTGACGAACTTCGACAGTTGTGTCTGCCATCAACCACTGCTGATCACTGTCCTCTGGATTCCGTATCTCAACCCAGCCAGTCTCACAAAATAGCATCTCGAAAGTTACTCCGTCAGACATTATGTGCTGCCTCCGACGAGAGACGCGGTGGTTCGCGAATGTTCCCGGAGTCAATGATGGCGATTCTTACGCTAGTCATCAGGGTTTCTTAAGAATAATTATTGCTCTAATCTCACTTTGTTATGAATTCAATACTAGAAGGATAAAGAGTTCCTACCGAGAAAAACAGTGGTGGCCGGGGGTGAATCTTAACCAGCACTGGATCGGAAATGACCACTAAAAGCGAATTGTGTGCAAGTGGAAGGTAATAGGAGACCATCACAGTCGCAGTCGTTCGGCTCAGCATCGTCTTTGTCATCCTTCGAGGGGAAGGTGGTGAGCGTCTTGTATACGGTCGCGTTGTCGACAGCGGCCATGTGTTTGCAGAACTCGTTGCGGTGGATATGGTGAGGACACGTGCAGGCCATCAGGTCGCCAGTCACATCGCCGATAGAGACGATGTATTGGTGACCTGCGGGAGTCTCGTAGCTCTCATTGATGACTTCGTTGAGTCCGGGGCTTCAATGTCAAAGGAGAATTGTTTGAATTAGAAGAAGGATATTAAATAGTGGTGATGATATAAAAAGGGCTGGCAGAGAAAAGAGTATCCCCACCGGTTTGTTGTCCCTCGCTTGATTTTATTCAGGCACCTCGTAACAAAGGCAGATGTGGGTGTGAAGCTTTAGTAGAGCATGCCCAAAGAGCTTCGTGACATCAGTCGTCGTCGATTCGTAAAGGCGGCTATAACTTCGACTGCCATGCTTGGCGGTGTTTCTTCAGTAGATGCCCGCCAGCCCACCAATTCTTCCCAGTACTCCATTATACAAGGTGGGAAATGCATTCCCATCGAGCCGCTCACGATGTCGGGGCTCCCCGTCAAACAGTTCTACGACTATCGCACGCCCGGCACAAAACCACGCTCGTATAAGTACGCCTCGTTCGGAACGGAAAATCTTCAGCGGTCGGAAACTAGCATTCTCTTTCTCTACAAAGGACCGCAAGGACTGAGTCTTGTCGCAATTCATGATAAGATTGACGCGGGCAGCGGTGGCGCAGTCACATTTAGAATCACCAATCTCCCTGCTAATGGAAAATTCATCGTCAAAGATGATAGTTACAATGGTTCGACAAACGTTGATACATGGGACTATTCGACACACCGGCGTTCGAATGGAAAAAAGACTGCGACCGCCAGCATCAGTTGGGCGTATTCGGCAGGACGCTCGGACGGCATGGTCTATCGCGGTCTCGGGAACGATTTCGAGGTCACAATCCATCCCCAATTCAACCAGCAGGCCATCCTATCGGATCAAAACCAAGGGAAGATTAAACTGTGGCAAATTCTGTCCGGAAACGTAAATAACCCCACGCGCACCAAACTGGATATGAGCAAACCGGTTACAATCTCGTCTAAACCTTGCCAGTCAAAGACAACGACACAACAGACGACGCAGACAAGCCGGAATAAAAGCGATAGCAAAGCCACGACGGCCCAACAACAGTCAACTAAGAACACGAATACAGAACCGTCGTTCTTCGATCAACTTTGGAACGACTTCGCCTCCTTTTTTAACCATACCTTCTAGATATATTTATTATACCACTGCAGAAGAGCGTTGGGCGTTCGTCCGGGAACAAGTGGCACTGTCCAGAGGAATCTGGGCTCTCGGTTGGCTGCGGGATTCTCGTGATTCTCTTTGGTCACTTCGACCATTTCGGGGACTTCGACGTCGACGGAGAACTGTTCGGTCTGTGCGCGTTGCTGTGCCGTCTCGTCAGCTTCAAGGCCTGCAGATGGGTATATAATTCTGGTAGCATTTTAGAAGTTCAATGCTGGGTGCTTGAACTCCCGGCGTGTTTTATCCCGCTCAAGAGTATCGCTTTTCCCGAGCGGTAGAGATCATTGCATCGACCACAGGGGATAGTCTTTCAGTAATCATCAAAATGCCATAATACAAGGCACCGATGTATCGGAGACCGTAATCTTCTCGGCATTAATCTGAATATAAACAAGTAGAGAATGGCTGCTGATGAAAATATTTCCGTTGATGGGTGGCCGACTGAGCGTGAAGCACTCACTTATAAAGAAGCCCGTAACGTTATTGATGCCCAACGCGAACCACTCAGCGATATCGATAATAAGGCACTTCGGACGGTTCGTTTGACTGCGGTTCTCCTTGGACTGTTTGTTGCTGCTGGCCACATTGGTGGACCAGAACTGTTTAACCATGAGCTATCCGCTGTTGGCATTATACTATTATTTGGATCGATTGTCTGCGGCATCGCCACAAACAGCGAGTCAGATATCTTTCTCGGCCCAAATCGCCCATACGTTAAGCAACTTACTACTGATTCATTCGTTGGGACAAGCTGGCATTCAGACTATCTCATGACGGCAGCCTACTGAATCGGTGAAAATGCCGAGGATATTCGCTGGAACGGTCAGTTGCTTACGCTGACCCAAGGATTGCTTGTTCTTGGACTTGGGATACTGACGCTCGTAGTAGCTTTTTAAGCATGAATACCGTAGTTACACCTAATGAGTAAAACCGCCGAACCGCAGTCTCCAGAGGAGTAAGGACAACGTAGCGGCAAAGGCCCAGCTTGGCTCTCGCGATTGCTCGGTCGTCGCAACAACGGGTAGTATTGATACAGATCAACGATTTTCTGTGGGAGTTTGACGATGAAATAGCCACTGCTGTACTGCCCTCACGAATCATGTCGAAATACGTAGTGGCAGACAGGACACTTTCGTTCGAGTTCAGCGATTACGTAATCACTTGTACTACCGGTCCATCTACAGTCCGGACATTGAGTGAGGCCAGTACCCATTTCATTTCACAATAACCTCCTGCATTAATTAATTTGGAAATGAGTTCCTTGAGCCCATCCTCAATCTTGTATACTTAATTCCATCATATATCTTCTTTGTAGTTATCTTTGCACACTACAAACAGATTCAATCGTGTGAGGGTTTATAGTACCGGTCTACGAATCGCGAACCGACATGTCGCAGACAACAGTATCCTACAAGGATGAACACATCTACGAATTCACACCGGACCTCGAACCAGTATACACCGCAGAGAATGGTGAGTCGCTCACTATCGAAACGATTGACAGCCTTGACGGGACGATACAAGAGAACACAGACATCCTTGATGCCATTCCTGAGGAGGTGAATGCTGCAACAGGTCCGATTGCAATTGAGGGCGCCAAACCTGGTGATGTTCTAAAAGTCACAATCGAGGACGTCCGTGTCAACGAAAATCGAGGACGAGTCGTCACTGCCCCTGGGTTTGGTCTCCTCCAAGATCACGACGATATAGAACATCCGTTGACGCGAATCACACCAGTGCAAAACGACTCCATCGAGTTTGAGGGGCTCAATGTAGAAATCAAACCTGTTATTGGGACTATCGGTGTTGCACCCGCCACAGAATCGTATACAACACTCGTCCCCCACGACCATGGTGGAAACCTCGACACGACAGACATGACGGGCGGGACAACAGCCTACTTCCCAATCTTTCAAGAAGGGGCAATGTTAGCCATGGGAGATTCGAAGGCGGCGATGTCCGACGGTGAGATGTGTGGGACTGGATCGGAAATCGGCACAGATATTGATGTTACCCTTGAGGTGGTGAACGATCCCCCTGTTTCGCTCGAACGACCACTGGTCGAGACAGAAAACGAGTGGAAGACCATCGCAAGTGCCGAAACAATGGAAACTGCTGTGGAACTGGCCAATCGCGACATGGTGGAACTGCTCAAACGTGAGCACGATTTCGAGGCGACCGAGGCCTACATGTTTTCGAGCCTCGTTGGCGGCCTTGAAATCAGCCAGGTTGTCGATCCCCTAGTGACAGCACGGGATGCAGTTCCGAAAGAGTACCTCTCGAATCCATTTTGATTGGATACACACATCGTCAGGCCGTGCCTCGACGACGACAGCATGTAAATATGGTTTTGCTACTGACTGCTATGAGGCCTTCTGATTAGTATAATATATTAACCTACGAAATCGATTTCTCCATAAAATCATAAGCGGAAGTGGAATGCCTCCGAGACCCTGGAATCAATCTGTGCGGAGTTCGTAGTGTAGTTTACTCAAATCTATTTTGACTTTACAGAAAAGATTTACCATGTCCTGCATACCCGTTTGGTATGTATTGAACATGTCTCTTCCCGGGCATCGGTACTTTTGGTATCGTTAGCGGTAGTGTCTTAATCTGGTACACATTCAAGCGGCAGATGTGCTTAATGGTACTAGGCCCTGGGAATCACTGTTCGCCAAATATTGTGTATTTAATCCCCGGAATTAGTCATTCTCATCGGAATCAGCCACTTCGTGATTCAACCTGACATAATCCACCTACCGATCCGCCAGAACCTGGGGCATGAGAGATATTCATTCTCTATTCAGCATGAAGCTGATTTTCTGTCTCAGAAATCCGTAATAAGAAGTAATCCCCGGCACCTCCGTGCCCTCGACAAAGCGGAAAACATAGAACCGCCGAGCCAAGGTCTTTTGAGACCGATTTCCCAAGCCAAAACGTAGGATTTCGCGTTATCGAAAGGGTGTCTAAGAGAGTTCATGTACTCGGTTAGGTTCTCTCTCGTACCGTGCACCGACGACTCCATCTCTCGTGTCGCTCCAATGTTCCAGTACAGCTTGCGCTCCTCTTGCTCCATCGATTAATAGTAGTTCCACGCTCCGTCGGGGATATTCAGCGTAGCTCCACAGTAGGGCACGTCGCAGTCTGGACATCGGGTACTTTGAACCGTTCGCGACACTCTACGCACCTCCACTTGACGCACTCGTCGGTAGTCATCTTCTACATCCTTGTTCTCCACGAATTGTATGTTTGACACGTAGTGGATTAACTATCGAAATCCGAATCAGTGATCGTTCTGTCTCGCCGGTGTGCGCCACTTTAATCGAGCCGTTCACGTTGCACCGGCCCCTCGCAGTTCGATAATTCGGCCATAGATTCAACTTTCTTAACCAGGCAGATGCTGACACAGCGTCCCAGTCGGACGATTCTACTTCCGCTTTTGGATTTGTCGGGAGGAATCGATTGTTTCTCCGTGAAAACTCACAATTCGGCGCGAACAAAGGCAAGTCAGCGGACGTATTACCAATATATTCGTGCATAGAAGGGCAGTTTCTCCGCATTTGTACGGTGTACTAGTTATTGCTCTAATCTGTTCGAGAGCGATAAATATCCGCACAACCAAATCGCGCACATCATTCTTCTCCGAATTTGACTACACGTTCCAGAATAGATTACTTATCTCCCGTAAGTAGCCTGTATGCGCTCGTGCGCGAATACTTTACGTCGAACCGGTCTTCCAGAAGGCGTTGAACGAGCGACGAACTCCATTTTCCAGCGTCGTATCCGGCGTTCTCGGGTGACTTTTTCAGTAATTGGCGAACTTCGGTTCGTTCCTCTGGATCGAGTTTTGGCGGACGACCGGGACGATCTTTATCGCTGGCCGCGTTTCGGATTGAGTCCTCTTCGAATCGCTGAAGCCAGTTGTAAATAGTCTTTCTCGAGAGGCCGTACCAGTCGGCTAAGTCTGTCTGCGTGACGCCCTGCTTGTACGCAATCGCGACCATGAGCCGCTTCGTCGATCGAACGTCGTCCGTATCATCTAACGCATCTCGAAGGTCGTTCGTCGAGACGTTCTCCAAACAGGCCATTATGAGAGATATCGAAATCAATGAGTAAAAAGTTTTGTGTTCCCTTGAGAATCTCCCATCGCTGATCATTCAATACTCGCGACCGGGGACTCGGCCACTTAATATCGAAACATGCTCTAACGAGAGAACGTTACGGTATTAGTGTTGTAACGAATGCGCCAATTTTACTCGATGGGGTACCACCGAGGGGGAATGTTCTTAATCGGCGGTAAATGACATAGACCACCGAGTCGGTTCATCGTCAAGACGGAAGTGGCCTGCGGAAACTCACTTACCGGTTGACGAAACGCTCGAAATCACCGACTGTAATCCGATTTACCGGCTTGAAACTCGCACGTCCCAACTCCGGGGTTGTAGTTTTGTCGCCGCACGTCGTAAATTATCTTCGCCATCATTGTTTCCCAGAGGGAAACGGAGACCGATTACTCTCCAGTCAATCTTCCGTTTGACGTGGTTCAGGAACCTAACTCTACTTCGATACTTTTCGCTGCACTTACCACGAGACCAGTGATGTCCTCCTCTAATCGTTTCCCCGACAGACTCGCCGTAGAACCACACACTGTGAGCGCTCCAAGCGGGTAATCGTCCGTGTCTCGGATGGGTACGGCAACGCAGTTTTGGCCATCTTTTCTGGTGCTTCGTTCGATGGCGAGCCGATGGTCACGAATTGTTCGGAGTTCGGAGAGCAGCGACTCGTCCATCCACTCGGCGCTTGAGACGAGTGCGTCTCGTTCAGCCGTCGGTTTGTAGGCGAGAATCGCCTTCCCTGCAACGTCGGTGGCGAGGGGAGCGCGAGTACCTTGCTTGCCGTCGTCAGTCGACCCGGCACGAACGGAATAGAGATAGACGACCTCCCCCGACTCTTCGATCGCTAGCGACACCGTCTCGCCGGTTGTCATGGCGAGATTGTTCATAACGGGTTTGGCGATTTTGTAGAGTCTGTTTCCCTTCCTAACTTTGTTTCCCATTTCGAAAAACTTGAGCCCTAGTTGATACTCATCCTCCACTTTCAGGACGTAGCCGAGGCGACGGAGCGTATCGAGATGCTTGTAAATCGAACTTTTTGACAAATCTAAGTGATTTGCGAGTTCGGTGACACCGGCCGAGTGAAGCTCCATCAACCCATCTAGCACCTGAAATACCTTCGCCGTCGTCCGTATCGGATACTCCGTTTCCGTGCCCATCGTATCTTCACGGTTCTCGAAGAATCTACATAATTTTTCCTAATTAGAAATACCCTTGTAGGAACAGGATCTCAAGTCGAGTTCCCAACTTTAGAAAGGATCGACGTAGAGCGAAAGGAGCGATTAGAGAACGGCTACATGGCATCTTCCCACCCACATCATGGACAGTACGTTGTGTTCCGGGATCTCCCACGGCCGTTTCCTAACTGGAAACGTCCTCTTACCGGAACACATCAATCACCGATTTTGAATGCGAGTCTATACGAGAAGAGAACAGTGAGCGAAAACGAGTGGGAGGTCGGTAGTCGTTAACTGGATGTAGGAAGATACTCGGTTTGGCGCTCGAACACGCTTTCGTTTGTCTCCGCGTCGAAGAGATGAAAACTGGACTCGTCGAAGGAAATATTCACAGCGGTACCGGCGGATGGGCGAACCCCACTCGAAGTACGGAGAATACACTCGTACTCGCCGATATGAAGGTAAATATAATTATCACTTCCGACGGGTTCAACCACGTCGACGGTTGCGCGAATACCGCCGTCGCTCTCTCCTTCCTCAATAGCGATATGTTCAGGTCGAACCCCAAGTGTCAGAGTAGTGCCGTTTGCAGCGTCGAGATTATCGACGAACGCGGCGGAAAGTGGGTAGCGGAACTCGGATCCGACGAGAGCGCCGTCGCGGAGTTCGACGTCGAAGAAGTTCATCTAGGGACTCCCGATGAAGTCGGCGACGAACCGATTCGTCGGTTGATGGTACACTTCGTCCGGCGTTCCGACTTGTTGGAGTTTCCGTCGGCGAGAACGACGATGCGGTCGGACATCGACATTGCCTCTTCCTGGTCGTGCGTGACGTATATCGTCGTCGTGTTCAGCTCCTCCTGTATCCGCTGGAGTTCCGTACGCATGTGGATCTTCACTTCGCATCGAGATTTGATAGTGGCTCGTCCATCAGGAATGCTTCCGGATAGCGAACAATGGCGCGCCCAGTTGTGACGCGTTGCTGTTGACCGCCGGAGAGGCTCCCCGGTAGCTTATCAAGGAGCTCCTCAATGCCCATCATCTCGGCAGCTTCTTCGACGCGGCGGTTGATCTGGTCGTCGGAGAGATCGCTTGTGAGTTTCAGACCGTACGACATGTTCTTTCGAACGCTCATGTGCGGGTAGAGCGCGTAGTTCTGAAACACCATCGCTATCCCGCGGTCTTGGGGGGAACGTCGTTCACTATTCGGTCTCTGATTGATATTTCCCCATCGGATACGTCTTCGAGACCGGCGAGCATTCGAAGCAACATCGATTTGCCGGATCCCGACGGACCGACGGTGGAGACGAATTCCCCGTCCTCGATATCCATACTGAATCCGTCTACGGCCACAATGGAACTCTCGTACTCTTTCCGCACATCGTTGAATCTCACGGTGCTCATGAGACAGTATGTCACGTGAAGACCGTCGCATATAAAAATATGCGTTATTATTAGTTATCTACAGACAATAACAAAACCGGAAACAATGTGGTTCTTCACCGCGAACTGGTATTTGAGAGGTGGACATTCTTTTGGGCGTTCGCTCCCTCTGACTCGTTCTTGTACAAGAATCATGGGGAATGTTTATGTGACCGGACTAATTCTATCCCCGTGGGATGCTAGATAATAGCAATAGTAAACCCCGTTTCGATAGGCGAAGCTTCGTGACCGCGGCCGGGGCGGCCGGTATCACCGGACTGGCCGGTTGTCGCGGCGGTCTCGGCGGTGGCGGCGGTGGAGGCAGCGGCGGAAAGACGACCATCAAGTACTGGACGCTGTTTGGCGGTGGCGACGGGAAGACGATGGAGAAGATAGTCAATAAGTTCAATGAGAGTCACGACAAGAAATTCAGGGGACGAAGGGATGACGAGCGCCGAGTCCGACATCGAACGGCTTCGACTGGGTCTCTCCGAGACTGGACAGTTCGTCTATCGCCACATTACCACTCTCGTTGGCGTGAGCAGTGCGTGGTTCTTCGCTTCCGCTCCGCTCATCACCATCGGGCCGACGACGCTCGCCGCGTACGTGGCGATTCAGTCGTTACACGAGAATGGGCAAGTTGATCACGGAGTCCTCGCCGAGCGGTTGCGGACGAACGGTATCCATGCGATGCTACTCGGTGCGCTGCCGATACTTCCTGCACTCGCTTCCGGCTTGTACGTGGACGCCTACCTCGGGTCGGGGTCGACGGTGAGCGCCGTGCTCGCAATCGTCTGCGCCTACGCGACCCTGTACGTGGTACTTCTCCTCATCCCGGCGTTCGTCTCGCTCTCGGGCGGCGCTGGAGTCGTCGAAGCGCTTCGGACGGGGCGGAAACAGCTCACAGGACACCCGACGCTCTCGCTTACGATCGGTATACTGACCGCGGTCACGACGAGTGTGACCGCGGTGTTTACCGTCGGATTCGTTATCCTGTTCCCCGCGCTCGCTTTCTCGCTGCACCTGTTTCTCTTCGGCTTCGACGACGAGGAGACGAGGAATGAGCGCAAAACCATGGACCGAACTCGCCGTTTGAATCAATTTCCAACCGAAAGTTAACGCACTACATGAACGATATAGATAAACCAAAGATACAGACTGATTCACAGTCATACCGAACTCAGCAGTCGCTAAACGGAACGTGGAGGTTCGTGCTCGATCCCGACGATGAAGGGCGCGACGCCAGTTGGTTCGACCCCGATACCGACTGGCCGTCAGAGATGACGGTAGACGTTCCGCACGCGTGGCAGGAAGACGATGACTATCTGGACTACGCGGGCGTCGCGTGGTATCGGCGTCAGGTCGAAGTCCCCGAAACCGAGGCGGACGAACGTGTCGCCGTCTCGTTCGGTGCCGTCGACTACGAGGCGACAGTCTGGGTCAACGGCGACGAAGTAGGGAGTCATCGCGGCGGTTACCTCCCGTTCGAGTTCGACGTTACGAATGAATCGCACGCGGGCGAGAACACGGTAGTCGTTCGAGTCGAAGACCCGGAAGATATCGACGAAATCCCGCACGGCAAGCAGGGAGAACCGTGGTACACGCGAGTAAGCGGTATCTGGGGAGACGTCGAACTCCGCACGCGCCCGAAAACACGGACGACGAACGCGCGCGTCACCCCGAACCTCGATTCGGACACGGCGGAAGTCGAGTTGACGTTCAAAACCGCGAAGGAGTTACGCGACTTGACGGCCACCGTCGCCGCCGCTTCCGACGGCGAAACGGTCGCAGAAGCGGCGGTCGAACTCGACGCAGGCGACTCAGTGCGAGTCGAATTGGACATGGAGAATCCGAACTACTGGACGCCGGAGTCGCCGCATCTATACGATCTCACGGTTCGCCTCAGCGCGGACGGCGAAACCGTCGACCGCTACGAGGACTACTTCGGCATGCGAAGCTTCGAAGTTACCGAAGATCGATTTCTACTCAACGGCGAACCGCTGCGGCTCCGCGGTGCGCTCGATCAGGGGTACTACCCCGAGACGCTATATCGTCCCTTCGAGGAGGGGCTTTTCGAGCGCGAAATTCGAATCGCGAAGGAGCTCGGGTTCAACATGCTCCGCAAGCACATCAAGCCCGCCCATCCGGATTTCATCGATGCGGCCAACCGACTCGGCATCCTTGTCTGGGAGGAACCGGCGAATCCGTCGGTCTACACCGAGCGCTCGAAATGCGAGGTTCGCGAACAGTTGAAGGGGCTCATCGAGCGCGACTACAACTCCCCGAGCGTCGTAGTTTGGAGTCTCTACAACGAAGAGTGGGGTATCGGCGGCCACTACGAGGAGGGAGAAGAGTCGCTGTGGACCGACGAGGAAAAGCAGACGTACCTCGCGGAGCTGTACGAGACCGCCCGTGAGTGGGACTCGACGCGCCTCATATGTGACAACTCGGGGTGGGCGCACGTCGCCACGGATATCAACGACTACCACCGCTACTTCGTCAGCCCGGATCGCGCCGACGCGTGGGCCGACGACCTCGATCACATTGTCGCGCACCCCGCGGACAACTACGGATCCGCGGAGACCGACCCCGACGAGTCGCCGATCGTTATCTCGGAGTTCGGGACGTGGGGGTTCTCCGACGTGGACGCGTTTCGGAAGCGCTATGGCGGCGAACCGTCGTGGTTCGACCACGAATTCTTCGACGATCCCATCAAGTGCCCGGCCGGCGTGGACGAACGATTCGAGAAGTCGCCGCTCTCGTCCGCGTTCGACGGATTTGACGACCTTGCAACCGTCTGGCAGGAACGCGAGTTCGTCTCGATCGCAGATATCATCGGTCAGGTGCGCACTCGAGAAGACATCGCCGGGTACGTCATCACCGAGTTCTCCGACATCGAGTGGGAATTCAACGGACTGCTCGACTACTACCGAGAGGAGAAGACGTTCTGCGACGAGTTCGCATCGGTGAACGGCCCCGTGATGCTTCGACTCGAACCGCGCGTACGATCCACTTGGAGCGGCGACGACGTTTCCGTCGACGTCGTCGTCGTCAACGACACCACCGAAACGATAGATACCGACCTCTCGTGGGAGGCGTTCGACGACGCTGGAACCGTCGCCGTCACCGTCGACGGCGCGAGCGCGGTGCGCATCGACGATGCGTTCACCGTCAACACGTCCGACACGTCCGGCGTCTCCTCGGACGAGGTGACCGCGACGCTCGAAACGTCATCTGATACGGTCACGACGGCCGAGAGACTGTGGGTCTACGATGACGAGCCGACTGCGGACGACGGTGTAACAGCGTTCGTGCGTGGGGCGATAAGTCCCCGAATGGCGGCAGCGGACAACGGCATAATCACCCAACACGAACTCGACGAGGACGTCGACATCGCCGTAGTCACGGATTTAGATGATTCCATCCGCTCGTTCGCCGAAGCGGGGGGAGCGGTTATCCTCGTCCCCGGTTCCGACGGATCGATGTCGGACGAGACTCCCTTCGAGTTCCGCGAACTCCCGGCCACCGAGAGCTGGAACCTCGTTTCCTCGTTCTTCTACAGCGACTCGGAACCGATGTCCGACCTAGTCGTCGACCGACGTCTGGGATGGGCGTTCGACGGTCTCTACCCGTACGCGGTTGCGACGGATGTCGAGGAATCCGACGAAGTTCACGTCGGCTACGTCGAGGGATGGCTCGTCAACGAGGGGAGTCCGCTCTTAACACGTGAGTTCGGCGCGGGAACTGTCACGGCGTGTACGTTTCGTCTCTCCGATGCCTACGGCGAAAATCCGACAGGAACAACACTTATGAGCAACATCATCGAGAGGGTTACAGACGAATGAGAATTGTCGATTACGAGCTGTTCGAAGTACCGCCGCGGTGGCTCTTTCTAAAGGTCACCACGAGCGACGGTATCGTCGGCTGGGGCGAACCGGTCGTCGAAGGGCGTGCGAAGACGGTTCGCGCCGCCGTCGAAGAACTGATGGACGACTACTTGATGGGTGAAGATCCGCTACCCATCGAGAACCACTGGCAGACGATGTACCGTGGCGGTTTCTACCGCGGCGGGCCGATCCTCATGAGCGCCATCGCCGGTATCGATCAAGCGCTCTGGGATATCAAAGGCAAACATTACGGTGCGCCGGTGTACGAACTGCTCGGTGGAAAGGCGCGGAATCGTATCCGTGTTTATCAATGGATCGGTGGCGACCGCCCGGCCGACGTCGGCCAAGCCGCCGCCGAGAAGGTCGACGCCGGGTTTACCGCGTTGAAGATGAATGCGACGTCCGAGCTTCGGCGCGTGGATACGTCGGCGACCGTCCAGTCAGCGGTTGACCGAATCGCGCAGGTTCGCGAGGAAGTCGGCGACGAGGTGGATATCGGCGTCGACTTCCACGGTCGTGTGTCGAAGCCGATGGCCAAGCGGTTGGCCAAGGCGCTTGAACCGCACGAACCCTTCTTCATCGAAGAGCCGGTGCTCGCTGAACACAACGACGAACTCGGCGACATCGCCGCTCACACGACTATCCCCATCGCAACGGGCGAGCGCATGTACTCGCGGTGGGATTTTAAACAGGTGTTCGAGGACGGATCGGTCGACATCATTCAACCCGACCTCTCGCACGCCGGCGGTATCACCGAGGTGAAGAAGATTGCCGCGATGGCCGAAGCGTACGACGTGGCGATGGCACCGCACTGCCCGCTCGGCCCTATCGCACTCGCGTCGTGCATACAAGTCGACGCCTGTTCGTCTAATACGCTCATCCAAGAACAGAGCCTCGATATCCACTACAACGAGACAAGCGACGTTCTCGACTACCTCGCCGATCCCGACGTCTTCGAGTATCGACAGGGGTTCGTTGAGCTTCCGACGAAGCCGGGACTCAGTATCGAGATCGACGAATCGACAGTTCGGTCGAACGCCGAACATGAAGTCAACTGGCACAATCCGATCTGGCGGCACGACGACGGCTCTATCGCGGAGTGGTGACGGATAGGTATCCGACCGATTGGGGACGGTTCGAAGACCAGACCGTCGTCGTTACCGGTTCGACCCGGGGCATCGGCGCAAGCATCGCCGATCGGTTCGCCGCCGAAGGGGCGAACATCGTCCTCACCGGACGAACAGCGGCGGACGGAGATGCCATCGTCGACGACATCGGCGATGATGGCGGCGAGGCGACGTTCCTGCGCGCGGACATGCGCGATCCGGCGGATATCGAGGCGTTGTTCGAGGCTGCAGCCGATCGCTTCGGCGGCGTTGACGTGCTGGTGAACAACGCCGGCGTGGAGACGAACACGGCGGCAGACGAGGCGACGCTGGACGACTAGGAGTTCGTCCTCGAAACCGACTTCAGAGCGTATTGGCTCTGCGCAAAACACGCGGTCGCCCAGATGGACGCGGGAGCCATCATCAACGTCTCCTCGAACCACGCGTTCCTGACGATGCCCGAGATGTTCCCGTACAACGCGGTGGAGGCAGGAATCAACGGAATGACCCGTGGGATGGTACTCGATTTCGGCCCCGACATCCGCGTCAACACCGTTAACCCCGGTTGGGTCGCAATCGAAAGCATGACCGAGGATATGGACGAGGCGAACCGCGAACACCTCGAATCGATTCATCCGGTCGGACGGCTTGGCGCACCTGCGAACATCGCAGGTGCCGTCGCGTTTTTGGCTAGCGACGATGCAGCGTTCGTCACCGGAGTTAGCCTCCTCGTAGACGGCGGGCGCAGTGCGGTGATGCAGGAC
Source organism: Haladaptatus halobius (assembly GCF_020618475.1). Classification (GTDB taxonomy): domain Archaea; phylum Halobacteriota; class Halobacteria; order Halobacteriales; family Haladaptataceae; genus Haladaptatus; species Haladaptatus halobius. Next base: position 262,709 of record NZ_CP085337.1, read on the forward strand.
GATACGCTACCCGACTATCGCATGCGACGAGGTGGGTAGAAAGTCGTTCGGCGACTACGAGTCTCGTCGTTGTTCGTTCGTGCTAGGATGGGACACCTACTGTAGCCGAAAAAGAAGTAAGTGGTCAAGCGAATCTGCGGAAACAAGTCCATTCTCAAATTGATTTCACTAAACGACGCCCAATTTTCAGTGAAATTCCTCTAAAACTGCATCAACGGCGCAAATTTTATGATGGTAGTTTACCTGTATTTACGCGGAACGATGCAGAGACGTAAGTTACTTACAGGTATCGCAGCAGGGAGTATCGGATTAACCGCCGGACTGACGAGTATCAGTGCGAAACGAACCGGTAAGAAGAATGGCCAGTACCAAAATCCGGTGTTCGAACCGATCTTCGCCGATCCTTCCGCAATCCGAACCGACGATGGACAGTACTACGCGTATGCGACCATGGACAATTGGGGTTCAGACAGGGGTGGCTGGCACATCGTTCCGATTATCCGCTCGACTGATCTCGTGAACTGGGAATACGTCGGCGATGCCTTCGACTCCGTGCCGGACTGGTACGAAAACGGAACCGCCGAGTTCGTCTGGGCACCTGATATCGCGCAGTATGATGGTGAGTATCATCTATTTTACTCGTTGGTGGATTTTTCACCCGAATACAATTGGGAACACCAGAGCATCGGCGTCGCGACGGCGGACTCGCCCGCAGGCCCGTTCGAGGATCAGGGTGAAGTCTTACAGGGATCGGATGTCGGTGTTGGAAACTCCATCGATCCGATGTTCTTCGTGGACGAAGGGTCGCCGTACCTCATCTGGGGGAGCTTTGACGGGATCTATCTCGTCGAACTCGCTCGTGACGGCAATGGCTGGGAGTACGTCGGAACGCCGGTTCAGATCGCAAGCGATCGTTTCGAGGGACCGTACATCATCGAACGAAACGGATGGTACTACTTGTTCGTTTCGAGCGGGGGGTGTTGCGGCGGTCCCGACGATACGTACCAAGTCGAAGTCGGTCACTCTCGCTCCTTAGACGGGCCGTACGTGAACCAGAGGGGCGAAAAACTTACCGACGCACCGGGAACGCTAGTTATCGACGACGATGAACAGTTTGGAGCCCCGGGGCACAACGCCATCGTAGAAGATGACGCTGGACGGGATTGGATGTTGTATCACGCCTACGACCGCGATGAACCCGGCTTCGTTCACGGAGTACCGCGTCGCCCGCTCCTTATTGACCCGATACAGTGGAGAGATGGCTGGCCGCGGGTGACGACGAGGACGCCGAGCCTTTATCAGCGCCGACCGGTCGACAGCAGATAGCAGCCTCTCCCTGCGAGGAAAAGCGATCTTAGATAATCGGGACGATTATTTGATCACGGTGTAACCTGATATGATACCAGAAGTAACTATCGTTGGGGGTTATTCGCGGTAACGGATATTAACGTTTCCGTGTTTAATATGGTATTTGACGTCATCGCACACTTGCTGCTCTTGACCGATTATCGACTCTGGCCGACGGTAAGCTACCGGCGGCTGCTTATCATCCGGCGCTTATTTCTCGTTTCGCCGACTGCACGACTGTTTCTCCCCTACCGACATAGAAAACCAAACTGCAAGCGGCGGCGAAACTATCGCACCGATTCGTCGAACGGATTATCGAGAACCACGGTATCCTCGCGCCCCGGGCCGACACCGACGGCGTAGACCGGCGTGTCGAGTTCCTCCTGAATGTATTCGAGATAGGCGCGAGCGTTCTCCGGAATCGCCTCGTACCCATCACGGGCGACTGCACTCCAGTCGACATCGGGCCACCCGTCGAACCGCCGATAGTTGACCGTACAGCGACTCCACCCTTCGGTAGTCGGGGGAACGGTTTTCACTTCGTCGCCATCGAACTGGTAGCTGTGGCCGACCTCCACCTCGTCGAGTCCGGCCAGTACGTCGATGTGACCGACCACAATGCCCGTAAAGCCGCTTGCGCGGGTGGCGTGGCGGAGAATCGGCATATCGAGCCATCCGACGCGGCGCGGGCGACCGGTGACGGTTCCGTACTCGCCGCCCTCGTCGCGGATGTAGGTCGCTAGCTCTTCTTCCGCCTTGTCGGTGGTTCCGTCACCCTCCGCCTCACTCCTATCGTAGCCAGGCGTCTGTCCTTCGACTCCGCCCAATTCGGTCGGGAGCGGGCCGGTTCCAACTCGCGTGAGATAGGCTTTCACGACGCCGATCACGTCACCTTGGCCGACGACGGTGGGGCCCAGACCGCTCCCCACGCAGGCGGCACCCGCCGTCGGATTCGAGGAGGTGACGTAGGGATACGTACCGTGGTCGATGTCGATCAACGTTCCTTGCGCTCCTTCGAACATCACCTCGTCACCTTCGTCGATCCGCCGTTGGAGGTAGGTACCGCAGTCGACGGTCATTCCTTCCTCGGCGAGTCGTTCGCCATAGGCGCGGTACGTCTCGAAGAGCCGGTCGATGTCGAACTCGGGACCCGTCTCTGCGTCGAAAACGTCCTCGACGAGCGCTCGCTTCTGGGGGATGACGTACTCCAGCCGGGCGCGGAGAAGCTCGCGGTCGAGCAACTCGCCGACGCGGATTCCCCGCCGACCGGCTTTATCTTCGTAGGTCGGTCCAATACCGCGTCCAGTCGTACCCACGGTGAGGTCGCCTTTTTCATTCTTGTCGTCCTCCTCGATACCGTCGAGAATACGGTGATAGGGGAAGATGACGTGCGCCCGCTCGGCGACGCGAACGCTCGGGTCGAGTCCGCGCTCGCGGAGCGTATCGAGTTCGTCGAACAGCGTCTCGGGGTTGACGACGCACCCGTTGCCGATGATGCACTCTTTCCCCCGGACGACGCCCGATGGGAGGAGAGAGAGCTTGTACTCCTCGCCCTCGTGAACGACGGTGTGGCCGGCGTTGTCGCCGCCCTGATAGCGGACGACGATGTCGGCGGCCTCACCGTAGAGATCGACGGCACCACCCTTGCCTTCGTCCCCGAACTGCGATCCGACGATAGTGACAGTCATACCGCCACCTTGTTTATACCCGACCTACAAATGGATGACGGTTTGACGGGGTTTCTGGCTCGAGTTATGCACAATTCTGTCTAGGCAAGTGCAGAACACCCGATTAGAGTAACCGAGACAGGGTAACCGAAACAGAGTGACAAATCGGGGTAACGTCCAGCATCACGTGCGTCGGCGGCCAGCTCTTCGGCGGACTGGGCAACGACAAGAGGGTTCGAGTAAGAACCATCGGGTCGAGAAGATGCGTTGTCGGACACCCCGCGTTGCCGCTGTAAATGGAGAAGGGTCGTATCCGATACTTTCGCCAGAACACGTCAACCCCGTCAACCCCATCGAAGCTCCCTCGAAACTAGTCATTTCGCCAAAAAAGGTACATCGCTGGGTGATTACTTCGCCACCTTCATCAGTTAATTGCTCCAATCTGTAACTTAGTCTATCTTCACTAACGAAACTATTAAATGGATACGATTCGTATCATACCCCACCGGAGGCACACGTATCTGATACCGCGATGTGGTCGCGGTGTGCGACAACCGAACCGTACCTTCGTTGTTTTCACCATACATCGGTTGACACCCTGTCTTAGAGCGGCAACGCGGGGTGTGGCGAACGTCGTAGTCCGACGAGGGAGATTTCGACAGGAACGTCGGTTCGTATTTACAGCGGCAACGTGGGGTGTCCGCCAACGTCATCTTCTCAATTACGTTCATCTGCAAACAGATTACAGCGGCAACGCGGGGTGTTACAGCGGCAACGTGGAGTGTTACAGCGGCAACGCGGGGTGTTACAGCGGCAAACTACATCAAAGTTCGAAAGCGTAACCCGCTGAATGCGCTTAATTCGGGATTTAGGGCGGCAACTTGCCGCGTTACAGCGGCAATAAGCTCCTTCGGTTAAGTAAGCGTTATAATCCCGGCTACCGATACGTTCGTTCAAGAATGTCGAGTTCGCCAGATTACTTCGGGGAGGACACAGCGATCTTCGCCAACAAGGAACTCCTGCAGGTTTCCCATCTTCCGGACGGAGACCAGATCATCGGGCGTGAGGAAGAATTGAAGAACCTCGGTAGCGCCCTCCGTCCCGCTCTCAACGGAAATACGCCCAGTAACGTCTTCCTCTACGGTAAAACTGGAACGGGGAAATCTCTCTGCTCGAAGTTCATCAGTCGGCAGATGATGCAGCGTGCGTCTGACAACGGTATTCGAGCCGGCTTCGCGTACGTCGACTGCCTTCAGGACTCCACCGAAACGCAGGCGGTGCAATCAGCTGGCCACCAATTGAACGACCCGAATCGAACGAATGTTACCATTCCACAGTCCGGGTTGAGCACGGCAGCGTACTACAAGCGCCTCTGGGACATCATCGAGAATCACTACGACGTGGCGATCATCATCCTCGACGAGGTCGACAAACTCGAGAGCGACCACATCCTCATGCAGCTATCCCGCGCGGTCGAATCCGGGAAACTCGAGGAATCGAAACTCGGTGTGATCGGTATTTCGAACAAGATTCGATACAAGGACGATTTGAACGAACGGATCAAGAGCAGTCTCTGCGAGCGAGATTACGTTTTCCCCCCGTACGACGCCAACCAACTTCGTGAAATCCTCTACTCTCGCGACGACGCGTTCGTCGACGATGTCCTCGACCAACCGGTCATTCCGCACGTCGCCGCACTTGCGGCACAAGAGCACGGCGACGCCCGACAGGCGATCGATATCCTGCGGTACGCGGGTGAAATCGCCGAAGAACGCGGCGACGAAACCGTCCGAGAAGAGCACGTCTCGCTCGCCCAAGAGAAAGAAGAACAGAACCGAATCGCGGAGTTGATTTCGAAAGCACCGACGCACACGCGATACGTGTTGCTTGCGCTCGCGTTCCGCGTCCAACAGTCTACCGACGCAGACCCGGAGATTCCAAACAAGAACGTCTATGAGACGTATCAACACATCTGCGAGCAAGAGAATTCCGACCCGCTCAAGCAGCGACGGGTTCGAGATCTCCTGAGCGAACTCGAGTTTCTCGGAATCATCAAACAGGATCGTCGCGGTCGCGGTCGGGGGAAGGGCGGCTACACGGTCAATCACCTCGTCGACGAACCGGAACTCGTCTTACGCGCCTGTAAGGAAGACCCATCGACGACGTGAACGACCCATCCTCCAACGCGAATTTAGGGTGGGGACAGATACCACTGAACGAAGAAGAATTGATCCAATGGGCGGTTCGAGCTACGTTCGAGCTGATCGACCGGGCGGTCTACTGCTCCAGTTCGGCCAACCGTTCGAGCGAACATTGTTCGGTTTCGCGGTCGATATCGGCGCCCTCCAGCATCGAGCGCATGTACTCTATCGACCGGTCGTATCGCTCGCGCTTGACCGGGTGCGGCGTTCCGTCCTTGCCTCCGTGGGCGAAGGCGTACTTCGCCGGATCCTCCTGGGAACTTTCGGTGTCGTACACCAACTCCGCGATCAGTGCCAGCGCTCGGAGCGACCCCGGGCCGATTCCCTCTAGCTCTACGAGTTCCTCGTAATCGCCGGGCTGATACTCGTAGGCCCGCCGTAGCTGGTCGAGCGCCTTCTCGGAGAGATCCGCCTGACGGAGTCGGTGATGGTTGGGCATCGTCAGGTCGGGGTCGCCGGTCAGGTCGATTCGAGTGCTCCCGCCGTCACTCGCGTTTCCCGCCGCTTCGCCGGCCGACGCACCGGTGCCGAAATCGGCCAGCGAGCGCTGTCCTTGCAGTTCGCGCTTGAGGTGGGTCGGATCATCCTGCACTAGATCCACCGATACGGCGCGGGTCTCTCCGGACGATTCGGCAGTGAGATCGAGCGGGTCAGAGCGCCGTTCCTGCGCGCAGATGGCCGTCTGAGGTTCCTCGACGAAGCTCTGGACGTCGTCGGCCAGCCAGTGATATCGCCGCGCCGTCGAATCGCTCATCCCCTGCTGGACGACACACCACGTCCCCGTCTCCGAAATCGCCATGGTGTGGTGGTACAGCACGTGGGAATCTTGGACGCAGCCGTTATCCACTGCCGCACTCATCCGCGAGATTCGCTTCAGTTCATCCCGGGTTTCCACCGAGACGTCGAGCATACTCGCGTCGATCTCATCGGGCGTCTTTCGGGACGTCGCACCCTTCCCCCCGACCACGGCGATGCCGTGTTTTTGGGGGGAGAGCGCCGTTTTCAGCGCTCCCATCGTCGTCGTGGTAACGCCCGAGGAGTGCCAGTCGAATCCGAGGACGCACCCGAGCGCTTGGAACCAATACGGATCGGAAAGCCTCCTGACGAGTTCGTCTTGGCCGTACTCTTCGATAACCGCCCACGAGATGGCCTCGCCGAGGTCGACCATCCGGTCGAAGAGCCACCGCGGAGCGGAACCCGTATGCAGAGGTAGGTCGGCGCTGGCATGTCGAGCCATCGGTAGCCCTCGCTAGGGCGTGGAACGATAAGAGTAGGCGGCGTGGAGTGAAAGTGACGCGGGAAGACGATCGTTCCGAGAAAGCGTTTTGGAACTTCACGAACCGCGGTTTCGCCACCGTCCCCTCCAACTACTAAAAACGGTACTGGCGTACCGTCGTCAGACCGATTCCTTTTTGCGGATTCGCCACGCCAATCTGAGGCCCGCCGCCAACACGACCACGATGGCCACGTGGTACACGATGTCCAAGAGAGTACGGGGACCGACGCCGACGATGATCATCCAGATTCCGACGAGCGTACCGAGTAACGCGAACGACTGCACGCCTGCGGCGATGGCAAACAGCGAGCGCGGTCGAACCCACGTCATCGCCAAGCCGACGAGCAGAACGCTACCGAGTACGCTTTCGGCGATCATCGCCTCTCGATGTTCGTATCCCTGGATGAGTACACCTGCGTGAATCACGGCGGCGAGAAGGAATGAGACGCCCTCAACACCTAGCAACGCGTGCATCGTCTGCTTCGCGGGCTCTCCCTGCTTTATCGAACGGAGTGATGCTCCAATAGTATCGAAGACGAATGCAGCCGCATTGACCGTTTAGTCGAACATGTTCGACCGCGCCCTGGAATCGGCGGAGAGGACTCCACGAACTTGCTTCCTTGAACGACGACAGTGCATTCGAACTGCCGTACAAGGGCCTAGGTTCATCGGAGACCGGGGGTACTCCGGAGAACTCTTCGGTTTGTGGACTCTTCGGTCGACAAGCCGTTGACTCGCCTTGATGCTAACCCTTGGAGTACACGTTACACCACGCATCGGGGGCTATCTCCCCTTCGACGCGGCTGCACGTGCCTGCGCTATCGCCGTTCTCCGGCGGCTCGTAAAACCGGCAGTTCGAGCACCGTTGGTCGCCCTTCGGGTGGTCTTGATAGTTCACCTGCCCTTTCGATGCCTTGCCGGTGAGACTCGAACAACCCGCGAGGGAGAGGACGGTTCCGGTTCCGAGCAACTGAAGAAATCGACGGCGTGCGGTCTTCGTGGACGCTGCGTCGGAATCGGGGGCTGTCTGCGTCTCGTCTAACTCCACTGAGTCTCGTGCGTGTGAAGACTTCTGGACACCATCCCCATGCGCTGGCGCGTCGAATTGGTTCTCGATTGCGTTGGTATCGGACTGCTTCATGCCACAGAGGAAGTGGGAACTGACTGTAGTCGTTCGCTCGAACATGTTCGTAGGTACGTGGATAAGGTCGGCCGCCGACGATACAAGTATGCCCAGAGCACGAGTGAAGTTCAAACCGCCGGGAAAAGCGCTCGGCGGCCCGTTCCGATTATCGACCGAGTGCCCGAACGACGAGTTTCGAATCTTGAGCGCCTACCCGACCGAGCAAGGGTTACTCGTCGTGTTAGAGGCGACGATGACGAATCCGGCTGTCGTTTTCGATCTGTTCGAGGGTGCGCCGAAGTCGAGGGTTTCCTCCTACGAGGTGCTCCACGCCGACGAGGAGACGGTCTTGCTACAGTTCCAACTTCCGTTCGTCCCCCCGCCGTATCGCGCGCTCTTGTCCTCGGGCAATCTGCCGCAGTTTCCCTACACCCTCGAAGACGGCTGGATACTCTGCGAGCTCACCACCTCGCAGGAACGGCTGTCGCAGTTTAGAGACGAGTTAGAGGAGACGGGGTTCACGTTCGAGGTCGTCTGGGTCACCCAGTCGGTCGATCCGACCGAGCTTTTGACCGACCGCCAACGTCGTTTTCTGACCGAAGCAGTCGAACGCGGGTACTACGATACGCCGCGAGGGTGTTCGCTCACCGACCTCGCAACTGCGTTGGGAGTCAGTAAATCGACGGCGAGCGTCGTGCTCCACCGCGCCGAAGAGACGATAATCAAGGAGTTCTTCGCCGAGCCGGTGAAGTGAGAAAAGGACGGCGTTACTTCGCTCGGATGCGCCCCAAGATGTCCCCTCGCGCGAACTCACCTCCCTCGGGAACGAGCACGTCGACCACCTCGCCGGTCGCCGGCGCGAGAACGTCGACGCTCACCTTCTCGATTTGGATTTCGGCGATGGTGTTCCCTTCTTCCACACGGCCTCCCTCGCGGATGAACCAGTTGGAAACGACCGCTTCTTCGACGTCCTCAGCGTCCGCGGGCCACACGTCGGCGGAGTCGACGTCGACCGTCTCCCCGCTCATCCTTGTACGTCTCGAACCGCCTCGGCGATGTCGTCCACGCCGGGGTTGACTTCCCGTTCGAGCGGCCGGGCGTACGGGATCGGCACGTCGGGAGTGGTGACCCGCCGAACGCCTTCCAATTCGTTGAGGGCGCACTCGGTCGCTTGGGCGATGATCTCGCCGGAGACGCCGAACGAGCGGTAGTCCTCGTCGACGACGACCAGTCGCCCAGTTTTCTGCACCGACGCCTCGACGGTGTCGGTGTCGAGTGGCACGAGCGTCCGTAAGTCCACGACCTCCGCGTCGATTCCCTCCTCGGCCAGTTCCTCCGCGGCCGCGAGCGCCCGGTGGACGTGCAGGCCGAGCGTGACGATGGTAACGTCGTCACCCTCGCGTTTCAAGTCGGCGTCGCCGAACTCGACGGTGTAGTCGTCCTCGGGAACCGGCGTTTTCGGCCCCTCGGGTGCGGGCATCCAACCGATGCCCATCAGTCGCTTGTGGAACAGATAGACCACAGGGTCGTCGTCGCGGATGGCCGCGTGCATCAGTCCTTTGGCGTCGTAGGCGGTCGACGGGACGACCACCTTCATGCCCGGAAGGTGGGCGAAGGTTCCGTACAGCGTCTGCGAGTGCTGGGCGGCGTCGTTGTACGTGCCGCCGACGGCCGTCATGAGAACCATCGGGACGTTGACCGCGCCGCCGCTCATGTACGTGTTCTTCGCCATCTGGTTGTAGATCTGATCCATGCAGACGCCGAAGAAGTCGACGAACATGAGTTCGGCAATCGGACGCATTCCGGCCTGCGCGGCGCCGACGGCTGCGCCGATGAAACTCGTCTCGCTTATCGGCACGTCCATCACGCGGTCGCGGCTGAACTCCTCCAACAGGCCGTCGGTGCTGTCGAAGATGCCCCCGTAATCGGCGACGTCCTCGCCCATGACGAACACGTCGTCGCTCGCCTCCATCTCCGCCGCGATTGCCTCGACCATCGCCCGGCTCATCGTGAGTTCGCGCCCGGTCGCCTCCTGCGCTTGCGCCATCAGTCGTCACCCCCCGAGGGCGTCGTCGCTGATCTCCGCGGCCAGTTCTCCGGCGGATTCGCGAACACGTCCTCGTACGCCGCGTCGGGGTGGGGTTCGGGCTGTTCTTTGGCCCACTCGATGGCGTCGTCCACGCGTTCCTCGGCGCGCTCGCGGATTGCATCGAGGTCGTCCGCGACGTCCCGCTCCCGAAGGTCGTCCGCCAGACGCTCGATGGAATCGAGACGCTGAGCGCGTTCGGAGTCCTCCTCCGGACGGTAGCCCTCGGCGTCGCCCATGAAGTGACCCATCCGGCGGTGTACCTGCACTTCGAGCAGCGTCGGGCCGTTGCCGGTGCGGGCGCGTCCGACGGCGTCCGCCGCGGTCTCGTACACCGCAACGGCGTCGTCGTAGTCTACTCGCACGCCCGGAAGGTCGAACCCGTCGGCGCGTTGTGCACCGTTCTCGACGTCCGTCACCCGCTCTTTGGGCATGCTGATCGCCCAGTCGTTGTCTTCGACGACGAACACGACCGGTAGGTCGTGGACGCTCGCTAGGTTGAGCGATTCGAGAAATCCGCCCTGACTGACGGCACCCTCGCCGAGGAAGGCCACCGCCACGTCGTCGCTGGCGCGCTTTTTCGCCGCGAGCGCGGCTCCAACCGCTGGCGGACACCCTTCCGCGATGATGCCCGAACACGCGAAGTTCACGTCCGGGTCGAACAGGTGCATGTGACCGCCCTTTCCCTTGCAGAGTCCGGTCTCACGCCCGAAAATCTCGGCGGTCATGCGCTTTAGATCGACCCCTTTTGCGATGGCGACGTGATGCGGTCGGTGCGGCGCGGTGACGGTATCCTCATCTCGGAGATGGGCGCACACTCCCGCCGCAGACGCCTCCTGTCCGGCGGCGAGGTGGAGTTCGCCAGGTATCGGTCCGGCGGAGATGTCGAACGCGGGCTGTTTCCCTTCCAGATACTCCTCCTGTAAGCGTTCCTCGTAGTACCGCGCGGTCACCATCTGCTCGTACATTTCCTGTAATTGGTTAACACTGGGCATGCTCTCCCTCGCAATCGTGTACCACGACCGTACTCATAAACATGAACCCTCGTGAAAACGACGCCGAGCGAAAAAACGGACTCAAACCCGTATACGGTGGACTTGCGTTCTTCGTAATGTCGATGAGGAGAGTAGTACGCCAGCATGGAAAGGTAATTAAACAAACTTAATTTCCAACACAAAAGATTTAACAAATGATCTTGAAATCTATCTATGGTTCCTCGCCCTCTCACACGCCGCACCGCCCTCGCGCTCGCTGGAAGTACTCTCTTCACGGGGTGTCTGGCGTCGACACGGGAAAACACCCAGCCGACGTCGACGGACACCACGAAAAAACCCGCCTCCGAGACGTCGTGGCCGCAGATCGGTCGAAATCCGAATCACAGCGGAAACAACCCGGCGGTTCCGGCGACCCGCTCGGAGATGCGGTGGAAGGTCGAGAAAGAAGGGCCGTTCACCACGCCGACGGTCGTCAACGACCGCGTCTACGTAACTCGCGGAAAGCCGACCGATGGCGCGCCCATTGCGACGCTCGAAGCCTACGACCTCGAAAGTGGAAAACGAGCGTGGGCGATCTCGCTCGACACGACGTTCGTCTTCCACGCACCTCTCTCCGACCTTCGGCCGATCTACCACGAGGGAAATCTCTACTTTAACGTTAACGAGCGGTTCGTCGCCATCGACGCCGATACGCGGGAGCAGCTCTGGAAAACGTCGGAGTTCGGCGGCTTCATCAACGACCCGCCGGTGGTCACGAACGATGCGATCTACGGTGCCGGACGGGAGGGACTCGCCTGTTTCGATCACGACGGAAACGAGCGGTGGTCGTTCACCCCGAGCGGCCGAATGGGAGATGCGAGCCTTCCGGCGGTGCTCGACGACACCGTCTACACCACGGCGAACGAGAGTCTCATCGCACTCGACGCCGCGACCGGCGACGAGAAGTGGCGCAAACAGACTGGCGGGTACTTCTCGTCCGTGATAGCGACCGAGACCGAACTCGTACAGATGGGGCACGAACGGGTGCGCGCGTTCGAACCGGATGGAATGAACCGCTGGCAGGCACCCGGCGCGCCGAAAGGTGGTATCCGACCGGCGGTCGATGATAGCACCGTGTACGCCGCGGATTTACACGGAAACGTCGTGGCACTCGAACTGGACACCGGCGAAACTCGGTGGAAACGGGAGCTTCCGGAGCGGGAGTGGGCGCAGGGAACGATACCGACCGTGACCGACGGGGCGGTGAACCTCCTTCGATCGAACGCGGAGACCGTGACCGTGTATTCGCTGAATGCGAAGGACGGGAAGATGAAGTGGAGCGTCTCGAAGTCCGGGAATCGCGGTCGGGGCCCGATTCCGGCCAACGATACTGTCGTGTTCACCTCGGAGTACACCCCGCCGAGCCAACGCGAGTCGAAAACCGTCTCGGAAGGGTTGGACACGACGAGTCGACTCTGGGCGTTCGACGTCTGACCGAGAACACGAGGAGAGGACGACCGTCGTGTCTCGGCGGCGTCCTTCTCGTTGTACCCGTTTAATCAGCGACCGAGTTCCGACGGCGGGTGATGTGTTGCGGTCGCAGTTCCACGATTCGGAACGGACAGTTCGTAACGCCGACAACGTTATTCGCGACGACGTCCGACATTCAATGAGTGGAGGAGTTCGATGGGAATCATCGCTCAGGTCGAACTACCGGCAAAGGAGTTCGCACTGGGAGCAACCCTTGAAAAGGCATCGCACGTCGAATTCGATATTGAGCGGGTCGTCGCACACAGCTCCGACCACGTCTTCCCGCTCGTGTGGGCGATCGGGGACGACCTCGAACCGATAGAGAACTTGTTACGCGAGGATCCGGACGTCAACGACTTCGAACTCCTCGCCGAGCTCGAGGATCGAAGGTTGTACCAGATGGATTGGGTGGCACACATCCGACTTATCGTTCGCATCGTCGTCGAAGAAGAGGCGACGATACTCGATGTTCACGGGAAAGATGAACGATGGAAGCTTCGTATCCTGTTTTCGGATCACGACGCGCTTCCCCGTACTCGTGAATTCTGCGAACAAAACGGCATCCCGTTCGACATGAAGGCAGTGTACGGAGTAAGCCAAGGGCGGCAGCGACTGTTCGGTCTCACGCAAGAACAGTACGAGGCGCTCGTTGCGGCGACCGAACAAGGATACTACGATATTCCACGAGCAATCGATACTGATTCTCTCGCCGCCGAACTCGACATCACGTCTCAGGCGCTTTCGGAGCGCCTCCGCCGCGGTCAACGAAGCCTCAACATGAACGCGCTCGGGATCGAACGCGATGGGGCCACTAGCCGGGACGAGTGACCGGATCGACGGTACCGTTCGCGGATTTATCTGCTCCCGCTTGACGACAGCAAGGTGATGGAACGCGGTTTCGTTCTATTCAGGGTTGATCGTTCACCGCGTGCTTGGTACAGCAAGCAACTAACGTATCGTCCCGTAGGGGCAAGCGGCCGAGAACGGGACGAACCGCTCGGACGATCCCCCCGTCGGCCGCTCTACTGGCAGATTAGCGTCCGATTCGAACGCTCCCCATTTTGAGTTCCGTAATCTTCGACCGATTGCCCCCGCGAATCGCCGATGTGGATCGTCGATTCTTTGATACTGAAAGCCTTGGCCTGTTGACCCCTCGAGACGCATCCCCCGTATGAACCGAACGATCGACGGCAGTGTTGACGAGCGAGCCGAATCCGAACGACAACGAGTCGACCGAGATGACGCAGCCCCCGCGATACAGACAACACGGCTGTGCGAGCGACTGCTGTTGCCGCTGGCCGGTGAATCGGACGCCGAGAGAACCTGCAGAGCGTTGCAACCGCACATCGAGGAAAGAGATTCCCGGCTTTTTGCCGTTCACGTCATCGAGCAAACCGAAGGATATCCTGACAAAGCACCGTATGACATTCGGCGAGAACAAGCGGACGCGACCTTCGGCATCGTCCACGAGTACTTCGCTGGTACTACCCATCGCGTATCGACCGAAGTGCGGTACGGATCGAGCATCGTCGATGAAATCTTGGCTGCTGCCGATGCTGTCGACGCGACGGCAATCGGTTTCACGCCACGACCGGGACGGCGTTGGATGCGGCTCCTCGCCGGAGACCTTACGCACAAACTCGTAACGACCAGTCGTCGACCGGTCATCACGTTTCCACCCCCGAACAACCGAACGTAATCATGACCTCCGCTTCACCCCCTTCAGCGGTGACCATCCTCGTCCTCGGGGGCTCCTCCACAGGCGTGGCCGTCGTGGAGCGCGTTCTCCGAACCCACGATAACGTCCTGTTCTTCGACCCGACCCCCGACGCCGTCGAGGAAGCCGCCGATCTCGGCGCAACCGCCGAGGTCGTCGAGATAACAGATCCGAAAGCGTTGGAAGCGGCCTTCGCCGACGTGGGCGCGGTCGAACTCGCCCTTGTCGCCGTCGAGAGTGATCAAACGGCGCTCCTCGTCAGTCAACTCGCGAAGACGAAGGGCGATGCCAGAACGGTGATCGTCCTCATGCACGATCACCGACATCGGGAAGCGTTCGAGGCCGCGGAGATGATTCCCGTCTGTGCGACGACTGCGCTCGCAGACGCCGTCGCCGCAACATCCTCCCTCACCCTGCTGTGTAATCCCGACCTGACGGTTGAGCGAACCGAATCGACGGAGGCGGCCCCTCCCTCGCGGCCGCGGAGACGAGTATAACTATGACAGGTGAAGTAATTGAGCCGCTCGGCCATCACGAACTGCTGTTGGTATTCGTGCAGTTGTTTCTGTTGCTCGTCACGGCCCGCATACTCGGTGAACTGGCGATGCGTATCGACCTCCCGGCCGTCATCGGCGAACTTCTTGCTGGAATCCTCTTAGGGCCGTCGCTACTCGGTGCTGTCGCACCGGGGGTGTTCAGTGCCGTCTTTCCGACCGACCCAGCCCAGTTCCACTTGCTTGAGATAATCTCGTGGCTCGGGCTGACGATGCTGCTCATCCTGACCGGATTGGAGACCGACGTCCGTCTCATCGCTCGCGAGGCGCGAGCTGCGGCGTTGGTCTCCCTCACCGGTATCGCCGTACCGTTCGCGTTCGGATTCGGGATCGCGCTCGTGCTTCCCCAGACGTTCCTCGCGGGATCCGGTGACAGGCTCGTGTTCAGCCTCTTCGTCGCAACCGCGTTGAGCATCTCTGCACTTCCCGTTATCGCCAAGGTGTTGATGGATATGGACGTCATCCGCCGGGACATCAGCCAACTAACGCTCGCCGCAGGGATGATCAACGATACGCTGGGGTGGATACTTCTCGCAGTAGTCGCGGGACTGGCGCGAAGCGGCGTGCTCGATTTTGGCGTGGTCGCCGAGACGGTCGTCGCGTTACTCGCGGTGCTCGGGCTGGCGTTCACGGTCGGCCAGCGCGCTGCCGCGCGGTTGGTTCGATTCGTCGATACCGCCGTCGGTGGCGAAGCGGCGAAGTTGAGCGTCCTGATGGCGCTCGCGTTCGGCGTCGGTGCGGTGACGCACGCGCTCGGGCTGGAGGCGGTTCTCGGTGCGTTTCTCGTCGGCGTGCTGTTCAGCCGGATCAAGCGCTTCGACAGAGCGACCGAACACACGTTCGAAGTCGTCACACTCGGCGTGTTCGCGCCGATTTTCTTCGGCATCGCGGGCCTCCGCGTCGACCTCACGGCGATGCTCGACCCTGTCGTGGCGATAGCGGGCGCCGCCGTGCTCGCCGTCGCCGTCGCCGGAAAGTTCGTCGGCTCGTACGTCGGCGCCCGGTTGGCAGGTCTGTCGACGTGGGAGGGTGTTACCATGGGCGCCGGTCTCAACGCTCGCGGCGCGATGGAAATCATCGTCGCGACGATCGGACTCGGCGTGGGGGTACTCACAGTCGAGATGTACTCCATCATCGTGATGGTCGCGCTCGTCACGTCCATCATGGCACCGCCGCTGCTCCGATGGGCGTTCGACCACGTCGAAGTGAGCGACTCCGAACGCGAACGATTGGAGCGGGAGCAACGACAGGCACACAGTTTCGTCGAAAACATCCACCGGATTCTGCTCCCGACGCGGTGTTCCGTCGACACACAGTACGCGGCACAACTGCTCCGATATCTCATCCGAGATCGCGAGATCGAAGTCACGAATATGTACGTCGGCGACGATGAACACAGACGCTCGACCTCGACACTGGCGCGTCTTCGATACGGAGTTCGGGCGCGACTTACGTCCGACGGAAACGAAACGATCGCGGACGGGGGTTTGAGTGCGAAAACCGCGACTGACACCACGGTCGATGAGGACGCCAACCGATGCCTCGATCTGATTCGGTTCCACGAAAATCCGCCCCGTGACCGACGAGTACGGGACATCGTGCACCCGATCGAGGGGGGCGTCACGGGAACCGTCCTCTCCGAAGCCGAACGGGGATACGACCTCCTCGTCATCGGGACGGCCGACCGACCCCGTGGCACCGCCGCCGAGCCGTTGTTCTCGACCGATATCGACCATATCATCCAGGAAGCGTCCTGTCCGATCATGGTGGTCACCGCTGGCTTCGACGGCGAGTCTCAGACGACGGTCAGGGACGACCCCGAACTCGATCGCATTCTGCTGCCCACGGTCGGTACCGAGTACAGTCGTCACGCTGCGGAAATTGCATTCACGATCGCCCGAAATCGAAACGCGCTGGTCGAAATCGTCCACATCGTAGAACGCTCCGACGAACTCACCGCGGCGAACGATGACGGGACGATCGAAATCGGCGAAAAAATCGTCGATCGTGAGGCTGACTTAGGACGCGAGTTGGGCGCCCAAGTTCGCACCCGAGTGCTCGTCAGCGACCGTGCGCCAGAGACCGAGATCCTCTCCCTCGCGGCCGAGAACGACGACGATCTCATCATCCTCGGGAGCAATCTCCGGCCGCTTTCCGGTCGCGCCTTCTTCGGCCACCGGGTAGAACACATCGTCCAGCATGCCGACCGTCCGGTTGCAGTCCTGGTCTCGGCCTGAGTTCCCAGGCAGGTGGAGACTCGAACGCGTCGCCTCGTTCCTCCGGACGAGGTTGGGCGTCGTTCGGCGTCGTCCTCGTCGTGGCGGATTGAACCACCCGCCCGCGAGCGCGCCCGTGATCGCCCCGCTCGGAAGTGCACTCGCTGATATGCTCTACGCTGGGACCGTTGCCACGTACCTCCGACGAGTCGGTACAGAACGGTAGAATTTCGTCGGAAACGGGACGCCCCGTTCTCACTTCCCGGACGAGTATTCGATGGTGACCGTTTTGACTGCGTAGATGTCGTCCCAGTCGCTATCCCTGTCCATCAGCAACACCATGATTTCGACCTCGCCGTTCTCGACGTTCGCCTTCTCAAGCGCTTTGGGGTGAACGTCGATGGTGTACTCGCCGTTCTTCTTCTGGCTCACGTTCAACCGCTCGCCGAGTGTTCCGTTGGTGTAACTGAACCGCGACCCGTTGTCGAGCGAGCCGTCGATGTAGACGAGGAAATACGGCTCGCCCACCACGTCGCCGTGGTCCGCAGGATCGACGTTCTCCATCTGGGTGTCGGCGGTGACCTGCAGGTCGAAATCAGAATAACCGCCGCCGCTCGCTTCGGTCTTGTCCACGAACGAGATGCTCTTGATGCGGTCACGCTCCTCCGACTCCATCTTGTTCTGGAGTGGCGTGTTCGGAGGCGTCGGTTCCGACCACGACTCTGTCGCGGTGGTCGTCGTTCCGCCGGTCGTGGTGGCCATCGCGCTCGTGGTCGACGTACTCGTGGCCGCGGTCGTAGTCGTGCTGGCTGTCGTCGTCGTGGCTGTGGTCGACGTAGCTGTCGATGTAGTCGTGCTGGCTGTCGTCGTGGCTGTGGTCGACGTAGCTGTCGATGTAGTCGTGTGAGTCTGGCTAGTCGTTTGATTGGTGTCACCGCCGAGCGATGCACAACCCGACAACACCAAACAAACGACGAGCAGGATTGATAGGCTTGTTCTCGTCATTGAATTACAGACGACCTCAAACGAAAGTCTACGGACCGCACCAATAAATCCGCAGTATTCGTTGTTTTGTGGTCACTAATCAAAAGATAATACAAGAGTTCGGAAATAGAGATGGTTAGAATTTCAGGGATGTAACTTACTCACCAGCGACCCGGGTGTGATTAGCAACCGATTCCGCACGAGAAATATATTCGCCCCGGTCACAATCGCGTACTTGATGGATTACTCCCCGGGGGGTACGAGATTTTCTCACCGTCCGCATCGCCGTAACACGCAACATATTAATCAGAATGATTGTCGAACAAATAATACCGGCCATCGGTTTTAATTATTGGTTCAGTAAGTTATTACGGGATGCAGAGAGACAATAACAAGCATGGTATTGAATCGAATCTTCTCCCGCGGCGGGACTTTCTGGCGGCGGCCGGCGCGGCGACGGTGGGCATATCCCCGACGATCACCGAAGCGAACCGGACGCCGGTAGCCACCGCGACGACCGACGTCGAATCGACGCAGGGAATCACCTCGCCGAACGGGACGGTACGTGTGACGTTCGAATTGAGGGACGGTCAGCCGCGATACTCGCTGTCGTTCGAGGGAGCGACGCTGGTCGAACCGTCGCCGCTTGGATTCGAATTCCGCGACGCCGACTCGCTCGATGACGGCTTCGAGATAGCCGGCGTTCGACGTCGAGAGGAGAACACTACTTGGGAACCCGTTTGGGGTGAGACCGCAGAGGTGCGGAATCGGTACCGCGAACTCGTCGTCGGACTCGTTGAATCGGCATCGCCGTCTCGGTCGCTCACCCTCATCTTCAGGGCGTACGACGATGGTGCAGCCTTCCGGTACGTTCTGCCCGAGCAGGAGAATTTCGGGGACTTCATCATCACCGACGAGAAGACCGGCTTTCGATTTGCCGGGGACTACACGTCGTGGTGGACCCCCGACAATTGGGAGAACTACGAGTACCTGTACGAAGAAACGCCGCTGTCGGAGATATCGACCTCGTCCTCGGTCGGGCTGTCGGACGTCGACGCCGCGAACACCCCCGTCACGATGAAGGTCGACGACGAACGGTACATGTGTGTCCACGAGGCGGCGTTAACCGACTATGCCGCGATGACGCTCGCGCGAGACGGCGACCACGCGACCCGCTTCGAGAGCGCGCTCGTTCCGTGGCCCGACGGGGCGAAGGTAAAAGCCGAGACGCCCCACGCCTCGCCGTGGCGGACGTTCACGCTCGGGTCGACGCCGGGCGACCTCGTCGAGTCGAAGCTCGTCCTCAACCTCAACGAACCCAACGAGATAGAGGATACATCCTGGATCGACCCGGGCAAATACGTGGGCATCTGGTGGGAGATCCATATCGGCAAGTCGACGTGGGCGTCCGGCCCGGACGTGGGTGCGACGACCGCGAACGCCAAACGCTACATCGACTTCGCCAGCGAACACGGTATCGAGAGCCTCTTAGTCGAGGGGTGGAACGTCGGGTGGGATGGCGGCTTCGACGCGTGGAGTAACCCGCCGTACTTGTTCGATTTCACGGAGTCGATAGCGCAGTACGACCTCGAAGAGGTGGTCGAGTACGGCCGGAGCAAAGACCCGAGCGTCGGTATCACCATTCACAACGAGACCGGCGGTGGCGTCGGGAATTACATCGAGCAACTGGAGGAAGCGTATCAGTATTACGAGGAGCTCGGCATTCACTCGGCGAAACTCGGCTACGTGAGCGAGGATGGGCTGCTCATCGACGGGACGGTTTACCATCACCACGGCCAGCGAATGGTGAATCACTATCGGTGGGTGACGAAGAAGGCGGCCGAACACGAGATAATGCTCGACGTCCACGAACCGATCAAACCGACGGGCGTTCGCCGAACGTGGCCGAACTTGCTGACCCGCGAGGGTGCGAGCGGCCTCGAATACGAGAACTTCCGACCGCAGGGGAACCCGCCGTCACACACGCTCGTGCTCCCGTTCACGCGGTTGATCGGCGGGCCGTTCGATTACACCCCCGGCATCTTCGACGTCACCTACGAGGAGTACGGTGAGACGCGGGTTCACAGCACTCGCGCGCGACAGCTCGCGCTGTATCCCATCATCTTCTCGGGACTCCAGATGGTCGCCGACCTCCCAGAAAAGTACGACGACCTCACCGAGTTCGAGTTCATCGAGAACGTTCCGGCGACGTGGGACGAGACGACCGTCGTCCAGGGAAAGATCGGCCGGTATCTCACCATCGCCCGGCGCAAGGGCGAGGAGTGGTATGTCGGGAGCGGCACGGACGACCGGCCGCGGAGGCTCAACGTTCCGCTCGATTTCCTCGACGACGGTCGCCCGTACGTCGCCACCATCTACTCCGACGGCGAGGACGCCGACTTCGAAACGAACCCTACCTCGGTGGCGATAGACGAGGTTATCGTGACGTCCGAAGAGACGCTCGTCGCTTCGATGGTCGAAGGCGGCGGTCAGGCAATCCGGCTCAGACCGGCGAAGGGCGAACAACGAGCCATCCGACGGTACGAGCCCCCGACGTACTCCCACGACACGTTCACGATTCAAGACGAGGTGACGGCGAGCGATCCCGTCGTGGCGACCATCGAGGCGACGAACGAGGGCAACGTCGTCGGGGGCGAAGAACTCCACCTCTTCGTCGATGGAGAACCCGTCGAGACGCGTCTAGCTCGCGTCCCCGGCGGCGGTGAGGAGCAGATCGACTTCCCCGTCACCGTCACCGAAGTCGGCGAACACGAGGTGGCCGTCGGCCACGCGCCGGGCGACGTTATCGCCTCTGAGACGGTCGAGGTGACGCCGAAATCCGCCGAGTTCGGGTGGCTCGCCTTCGACGGCTTCGACGCTCCCGAAACCGCGACCACGGGAGAACCCATCGAAATCGCTGGAACGGTGACGAACACCGGAGGCGACGAGACGATACAGATACTCAAACTGACCGTCGACGGGCGGGTGGTTGCGACGAAGAAGGTCGACCTCGAACCCGACGAGGGTGCGACCGTAACGTTCGAACACGCGTTCGAAAGCGGCGGGACGTTCGAACTCGCCCTCGAAGGCCTCGGGCCCTGGTCGATCACGGTAACTCCCGGCAGCGAGGAGTTCGATTCCGAACTCGGGTGATCGTCGTCAGCGCATCTCCGTCCCGTTTCGCCGGTCCTGGGGAGCACCCTTGGTTTCGACGAGTGCAGTACCGACGTCCGGTGGATCCCTCGGTCACGTCTTTGCTGCAACGAGAACCGGGTTCGAGACGGTCGTGCCGTGCGACGGGCCGGGAACTTATTCCTCCCCGCCGAGTACACTGAGTGACGATGGTCAGTCCCAGGAGGCGACACCGGTGACGCAGAAACGAGTCCCGTCGTTGGTGGCTTCGTTATCGCTCGACGAGAAACTCCGACTGCTTCACGGCGCGACGAATCCCGACGGCTCGTCGGTCGGCTATGTCCCGCCGGTTCCGCGGGTCGGAGTCCCCGCACTCCGCATGGTGGACGGGCCGATGGGCATTCGTGCAATCGGAGGTTCGGCGACGGCGTTTCCGGCATCCGTCGCGCTCGCAGCGTCGTGGAATCCCCGACTCGCGCGCGAACAGGGCGCATCGATGGCCCGAGAAGCGCGGGCACACGGACAGAACGTCCTGCTCGGGCCGGGGATGAACATCATCCGCGTTCCGCACTGCGGGCGGAACTTCGAGTACTACAGCGAAGATCCGTACTTGTCCGCGCGGTTCGCCGCGGCGTCCGTCGACGGGATTCAATCCGAGGACGTCATCGCGACGGCCAAACACTACGTCGCCAACAATCAGGAAACGAACCGCTATCGGGTGAGCGCAGCCGTTACCGAGCGGGCGCTGCGGGAGATATACCTCCCGGCGTTCCGCGCCGCGGTCGAAGAAGCGGACGTTGGAGCCGTGATGACCGCGTACAACCGGGTCAACGGGACGCACATGAGCGACCACCGAACCCTCCTGCGCGACATGCTGAAAGACGAGTTCGGCTTCGACGGATTCGTCATGTCCGACTGGTGGGGAACCGAGAGTTCGGTCGGCGCTGCTCGCGCCGGTCTCGACGTGGAGATGCCGGGAATCCCGTTCGAAGAACGGGTTCTAGCCGAACGGCTTCCGGAGGAGGTAGACCCGTCGACGATCGACTTCCCCGATACGCTGCCGGACATGCACGAGGGCGGACTGTTCGGTGAACCGCTCCGCGAAGCCGTCGAGGCCGGCGCGGTCGACGAGGCCGTCATCGACGAGAAGGTTCGCCGAATCCTCGAAACGATGGCGCGATTCGAACTTCTCGATACCGACCCCGACGAAGAACGGCGGGGCGGCGAACTCGACACGCCCGAGCATCGTCAGCTTGCACGACGCATCGCTATCGAAGGGACTGTGTTGTTGAAAAACGAGGGCGTGCTTCCGCTGGACGAGACCGCCGCCATCGCAATCGTCGGTCCGAACGCCGACGCCACCAAACTCGGCGGTGGAGGTTCCTCGGAGGTCACACCGTTTCGCCGGACGACGCCCGTCGACGGACTGCGCGAGCGCGCGACCGAGTGTCGGTTCGAACGGGGAGTTCCGCCCATCACGGAATCCTCGCTGTTCGACGCGTTCGGCACCGAAGACCGGGTGGATGAATCGCCCGCCGACACCGTCGACACTGCCGACGCCGACGACGTGAGCCTCGATGCCGCCGTCGAAGCGGCCGACGGGGCTGACTGTGTGGTGGTCGTCGTGCAGGACGACACGACCGAAAGCGAAGACCGCGACGACCTCCGTCTCCCCGGTCAGCAGGACGAACTCGTCAGGGCGGTCGCCGACGCGGCCGAACGAAGCGTCGTCGTCCTTCGAACCGGGGGCCCGGTCGAACTCCCGTGGATCGACGACGTGGACGCGGTGCTCGAAACGTGGTACGCCGGACAGGCCGAAGGCGAGGCGCTCGCGGCGGTTCTCTACGGCGACGCCGACCCGGGCGGTCGGCTCCCGTTCACGTTCGGGCGTCGCGCGGACGATTACCCGACGACCGCTCCGGAACGGTTCCCCGGAACGAACGACGGGGTCGACTACGCCGAAGGCGTCTTCGTCGGCTACCGGTACTTCGACCGGGAGGACGCCGCTCCGCTGTTCCCCTTCGGCCACGGCCACTCGTACGCGTCGTTCGAGTACGGCGAGTCGGCCGTCGAACGCGACGGCGACGAGGTGACGGTGACCGTCCCCGTTCGCAACGTCGGGACTCGTCCCGGAAAGGAAGTCGTCCAAGTGTACGTCCACGACGAAGACCCTCCCGTCCCCCGTCCGCCGCGTGAACTGAAGGGCTTCGAGACGGTGCGTCTCGATCCCGAAGAACGACGACGCGTCTCGGTGACGCTCGACCGCGACGCGTTCGCGTACTACGACGAGGACGAGGGCTGGGTCGTTTCGGAGCGACGGTTCACGCTTCTCGTCGGTCGATCCGCACGGGAGATACGCGACCGGGTTTCGGTGACGATTGAGTGACCGAATCGTTCCGCTAGGTACGAGCCCTTTCGCAATTCCGGTCGTTGGACGAGACGATGTCCGGTGAACGTTGAATGTCGAATCGACTCGCGGTGAAATGATAGGGCCACTACGATTGCGTGCTAATTCTAACCACAGTTTTACAAGTAGTGAGTAAGAATAACGAATTGTCGGTCGATAGCAAGTCCGGCGTTCGGTCGCTCGGTGCCGAGTCGGACGTGTTGTCCAGCGTGGAGGCAAGACGTATGAATGCACCACGCTCGATTGCAATTACGACCGCTGGCCGCGTCGTGCCGTCATCGTGGGCCCTGACCGAGTGGCCCAGCTCGCTACCACCGACGCGGCCAGTTCTCGCCCGCAGTGTGGTTCCGTTTTCGTTGGCCTTCAAAAAGGGTGAGCAGCGCCTACACTCAGCTGTACTCCGCCGAACGGAGCGGTAGCGCGTCCCAAGTGATTTCGGCTGGCAGTCCCAACTCTCAACCATGGACGACGAGGACGAACCGACGCCGTCGGTCGACGAGTTCGTCGAGTACTGCCGGACGCAGGCTGGTCTCCTGTCGGGGAGCGTCGCGACGATGGCCACGGAAGCCGACGCACTGCTGGACGACATCGACGAGAAGACGACGGAGATTCGTCGACGTCTTGAAAACCACACGGACGGTGTCGAGGGAACCGCAACACCATCACTGGACGACCGAGACGAAACCGAGGTCGACGTCGCGGCGCTAGAGGAACTGGAGGCGGACCTCGAAGCGAAGCAGACGCTCGTCGAAGCCAAACAGACGCGGATATCCGCCTTTCAGGAGCTGGCCGCCGGTTACACCGACCTCGTCGAGGAGCTTCAGTCGGACGTGGACGACGGTCGAAAGGCGATGAAACGAGTCGTCGAATTCGAATCGCAGCACGACGCACCGGCCTACTTCGACGACCGCCAGACGGTGTACGAGGCCGCCGCCTCGTCGGATACCGACTCTCCGTAGTTGCCGTTTCGATTATCCCGCCAGTGGCGGTTTCGATAACGCTGTTCGAGATGGGTGCGGTAACAAAAATCGGACGAGCCCTCAGGTCGGGGGACGAATGCGAAAACCTTCCGGGTCCGAGAGGGGATAAATCGGGTCTCGCTGAACATCGACGGAGCAGGCCGATGAGTATAACTGGACAATATTACGAATCAGTCTGTCTCGTCAGTCATTCTCTCGGGACGGCGGCGCGCTGGGAACGTTTCGCGGTCGCCTATTCCGTTCTCGTCGCTTCCGCGAGATGGTGGCGGGCGGTTACGAGCGGTCGGTGACCGGAACCGGGTTAGAGCAACGGTCCGTCGGCGGGAGCGAAGATCCATGGGTGGTTCGAAGGTCGCTCGTAACCGCCACGAGAGTGGTTTCCGCGAAATGTGCCTAATAGTTTTGACCGACCTCTCAAAACCGAACGGAACCGTCCGCGGACGGAATCCTTTGCGTTACTACGGTGCCGGGTGACTCGGAATCGGTCGACAACGGACCGGCAATGCGATCGATGAGCCGCCGGACGCCGCTCTCTCTTGGACTACTCGTTGCCGACCAGCGACCGGAGATGCGCGCGGTTCTGTTCAAACTCTCGTATCTCGGTCGGTAATTCGTCGGGGCCGAACCACGCGATATCCGCGATCTCGCCGTGCGTTTCGAGTTCGTCTCCCGCGAGCTCGTCGCCGTCGGTTCGTCGGGCGGCGAAACCTATCACAGGAATCGGCAACGTCTCCGGCACGCCCAGCGAGAGTTCCATCACTTTGACGAACAGCGCTCCGGTGATGTCACACGTCACCCCGGTCTCCTCCAGCGTCTCCCGGCGGGCGTTTCGCCCGGTTCTCCCGCTCCCCCGTCGTCTCCCACTCGCCGCGAACCGAACTGGAGACGCACAGGAAGCGGCCAGCGTCGTCGGTAACGGTGGCACCGGCCGCGTAGGGATAGAACTCGTCGTAGAACTTCGTGGCGCTCTCCGGAAACGTCTCCGCCTGGTGCGGTAACGGTGAAACGGTAACCGGATCCAATCGAGTTACGTCTTCCCAGCGGCGCCCGACATCCAGAAGAATCTCCTCTGCACGCTCTCGAACGGCTGCACGCACCGCGACACGGCGTTCACTAGCCATACGATAATATTCACGACATATCGGTTGATGGTATCTCTTTTGATATCGGACTAGAATGTTCGGGGGTACCGCTGCGTTCTTACGCTAGCGGAGATTCGGCAGATCCGTAACTACCGACGAATCCGAAGCGAAGAGCGGTCTTCGCGGCACCGCAGACCGTCACGCGGTCACGACGAGTCCCGCGCCACCTCCAGCGACGCGAAGAAACCGAAGTACGCGACGACGCCGGCGAACAATGACAGGTGGTACGCCCACGTCGGCCCCTGTAACAGGTCGAAGAGGGCGGAAACGACCGCTACCCAGGCGACGGCGAACGCGAGGTCGACGACCATACCGGATCGATGCTCGCGGACGTGGTCGAGGAGGGTTCCGACGAGGGGCACGCTACTCGTCCTCCCGTTCGTCCACCACCGAGACCGACCGGTGGGTCGACCGTAGCACGCGCTCGGTGACGCTCCGGTCCGCCGGACCGAGGATCCGTTCGTACACGTTAGTCGTCCCCCGGCATCCGACCTCCGTCGGTCGAGACGACGTCCTCGGCGCTTTGTTGTTGCCCCATCGGTTCGGGGCTGTGACACTGCCGGACGATGCGCTTGATTCGCTCGGGCGGTTCGTCGGTCACCAGCGAGACGCCGATGGTGACGGCGAATACGATGGGCGTTCCGGCGAGTGCGGCCCCGACTGCGGGGAAGACCTCGGCGTAAGCCGGCACAAGCGGGCCGGCTTCGGTGGCGAGGATGAGTTCGTTGAGGACGGCGGCCGTCCAGATGACGAGTCCGGTCGTCATCCCGGCGAGGGCACCTTGACGGTTGGCGTTCTCCCACCAGAGACCGAGGAAGAACATCGGGAATAGCACGAGACCGGCCAGCGAGAAGGCGAGCGCGACCAGTTCGCCGACCAGCGCCGGCGGGTCGAGTGCGGTGACCGTCACGATAGCACCCAGCGCGATGATGGTGATGCGACCGACGACGAGCTGTTGACGTTGGGTAGCGTCGGGGTTGACGATGTTCGTGTAGATGTCGTGGGCGGCGGCCGACGAGGCGGCGATGAACAGTCCGGCCGTGGTTGCGATGGCCGCGGCGATACCGCCCGCCGCGACGAGGCCGACGAACCACGTCGGGAGGTTCGCGAGTTGCGCCGCGAGGACGACGATGACGTCGCCTTCCGCCCCGCTCATACCGTTGGCTCCATACACGGGCCCGACTTTGTTCGCGTAGAGGTCGGTTCCGAACGCCGCGAACGCGGGGGCGCTCAGGTACAACAGACAGATGAAAAACAGGCCCCAGACGGTCGACCAACGGGCGGTTCGCTCGCTCTTGACCGTGTAGAACCGCACCAGTACGTGCGGAAGCCCGCAGGTGCCGACGATGAGCGAGAACGCCGTCGCGATCCACAGGTAGTAGCTACTGCCTTGGAAGGGCGCGGTGAACTCCGAATCGAGCGAACTCAACAGTGCTCCGTACTCGATCTGCGGCAGGAACGTCGAGTAGCCTTGGGTGAAGCCGACGGCGTAGAGGCCCGCCAAGAACGCCACGATGAGGATGACGTACTGGACGGCCATGTTCTTCGTCGCGCCGAGCATTCCGGAGAGCGCCAGATAACCGACGGTGATACCCATCATGAGGATGACCATGGTGGCGTAGTCGCCGCCGAAGACGTACAGGCCGACCAGTCCCATCCCGCGGGCCTGTCCGACCGAGTAGACGAATCCGATGAGGATCGTCGTCAGCGCCCCGATAGCGCGCGCCGTGTCGGAGTTGAATCGGTCGCCGACGAAGTCGGGTGCGGTGTACTTTCCGAACCGTCGCATCTGCGCGGCCATGAAGATGAGCAGGACAAAATAACCCGTCGACCAGCCGACCACGAACGCCAGACCGTAGTAGCCCGACAGCGCGATGAGCGCGGCCATGCCGAGATACGACGCGGCCGACATCCAGTTCGACCCGATTGCCATCCCGTTCTCGACGTTTCCGATAGAACGACCGGCGACCCACAGTCCCTCCGTGTCCGCGACGCGGAACGCGTACCCGATTCCCAAGAACAACAGTAACATCCCCGAGATCATGATCGCCGGGATGATCTTGAACGAGGCGTTGAGCGCGTCCGGAAGAAGCTGCAGCGGTGTGAACGTCATCGCTCGACCCCTCCGTCGGTCGAGACCGTCTCGGCGTCGGGCGCCGATTGCTTGGTCGTATGATCGATACCGTACTTCTCGTCCAATTGGTCACGCTTGCGCGCGTAGACGAACGAGAGGACGAGTGCCCCCAGCGGAGAGCCGATCGCGGTCAGGAAGTAGTGCAGCGGGAAGTCGAGGATGGTGACGCTCGTCATGAAGTCGGTCGCGACGAACGTCGCCGTCACGGGGCCGAAGATGAGTATCGCCCACGCGATGAACATCGTCCAAACTATCTTGAGGTGATCCCGCATGAAGGGGGTCGTCGGTTTGAAGATGTTGATTCGAGCATCGAGGTAATCGACGGATTCTCGACCGGTTGCGACGCCGCCGTCCGTCTCGATGTCGGTGGTTGCCTCTTCGTCTCGCGTATCGTTGTTTGACATTGGTAATCGTTGATCTCCGTCCGTTTCGAGTCTGTTCAGTCGTCTCCCGACGTCGCTATTTCGCGGACGACGTCGGGGTTCCGAAGGGTCGAGGTGTCGCCCAGTTCTTCGCCGTTGGCGATGTCCTCCAGTAGCCGACGCATGATTTTCCCGGAGCGCGTCTTCGGCAGTTCGGGCGTGAAGATGACCTCCTCGGGGCGGGCGATGGGGCCGATCGCGTCCTCGACGCCCTCGACGATACGTGAACGGAGTTCTTCGTCGCCGTCGTAACCCTCCTCGGTGATGACGTAGGCGTAGACGGCTTCGCCTTTCACCTCGTGGCGACCGCCGACGACGGCGGCTTCAGCGACGCCCTCGACGCCGACGATGGCGGACTCTATCTCCATCGTGCCGAGGCGGTGACCTGAGACGTTGAGCACGTCGTCCACGCGCCCGAGAACGGTGATGTAGCCGTCGTCGTCTATCTTCGCACCATCTTCGGGGAAGTACACCCAGTCATCCGGGTCGTCGCTCTCGGTGTCCGAGTACTCGGCCCAGTATTCGGAGACGAAGCGGTCGTCGTTGTCGTAGAGCGTTCTCAGCATCCCCGGCCACGGCTTGTCGACCGTGAGATATCCGGCCTTTCCGCGGTCGACTTCGTTTCCGTTGGTGTCGACCACGCGGATATCGACTCCTGGGAGCGGCGGGCCAGCAGAGCCGGGTTTCATCGTTCCGATTCCCGGGAGGGTGGTGACCATCATGCCGCCGGTTTCGGTCTGCCACCACGTGTCCACGATAGGACAGGATTCGTCGCCGATATGTTTGTAGTACCACTTCCACGCTCGCGGGTTGATGGGTTCGCCCACGGTTCCGAGCAGGCGGAGCGAGGAGAGGTCGTGCTGTTCGGGGTGCTCGCTCCCCCACTTCATGAACGCGCGAATCGCCGTCGGTGCGGTGTAGAGTTGCTCGACGCCGTACTCTTCGACGATTTCCCAGAGGCGGTCTTTCTCGGGGTAGTCCGGCGTCCCCTCGTACATCACGCTGGTCGTTCCAAGCGCCAGAGGCCCGTAGACGATGTACGAGTGACCCGTGATCCAGCCGATGTCCGCCGAACACCAGTACGTGTCCTCCGGCTTGATATCCAAGACTGCCCGCGAAGTCCAGGACGCCCACGAGAGGTACCCCGCGGTAGTGTGTTTGACGCCTTTCGGCTCGCCGGTCGTTCCCGAGGTGTACATTAAAAAGAGCATATCCTCAGCGTCGCGTTCGACCGGGTCGACCTCCGCACCGTCCTGTTCGGCGACGAGGTCGGCGTAGTCGTGCTCGCCGTTCTCCATCGGGTGGTCGTACTCGTTGCCTAGTCGGTCGACGACCACGACGCCCTCCACGTCGTGGTCGACCTGCGAGAGACCCTCGTCGGCTTTCTCCTTGTGCTGGAGCGGGTCGCCGCGCCGGTAGTAGCCGTCGCAGGTGACGAGGTACTCCGAGGCGGCCGCGTTCATCCGAGTCGCCAACGCGTCCGCCGAAAACCCGGCGAAGACGACGCTGTGTGGAGCGCCGATTCGCGCGCAGGCGAGCATGGCGATGGGTAGCTCCGGCACCATCGGCATGTAGAGTGTGACGATGTCGTCCTCGCCGACGCCCAACTCGCGCAAGGACGCCGCGAACTCGTTTACCTCGCGGTGGAGTTCCTCGTAGGTGTACGTGCGGTTGTCCTCGTCAACCGGTTCGCCGACCCACTCGATGGCGGTTTCGTCGCCGCGCTCGTCCAAGTGGCGGTCGAGGCAGTTGTGCGAGGCGTTGAGCGATCCGTCCGTGAACCACTCGTAGAACGGTGGGTTCGAATCGTCGAGGATCGTTTCGTAATCGCTCTCCCAGTCGAGCAGGCGACCCGCTCGCTTCCAACACTCCGGCCAGTTCTCCTCGAACTCCTCGTAGATGTTTTCGTCCGTGACGTTTGCCTGCTCGACGAACGACTCGGGGGGTTCGAACCGCTCTCGATCCTCCAGACGCGCCTCGAGTTCGATGGTGTCTCCTTCGGTCATGCGCCAGGTTCACAACCCTCATTTTTCTATATAAGTGGTGGAGCTAACTATACTAAATGCCTCTATCCGCATCGTAGCGGCGTCAGAACTGAGGTTTTGTGATTCCGGCGGTGTCGGACGACGCTCTCCCGCCGCCACCTTCATCGGCGAGATTAAATAATTAGTGTCGACCGACATCCGACGACCGGTGGTCGATCTCCTCGAATACGGTGTCGAACACTTTCTGCTGCGCCTTTCGGAGATGGTTGTGGAGCGTCGGCGAGGAGACGCCCATCGAAGCCGCGAGTTCTTCGGCCGTACTCCCGCGAGGCCACTCGAAGTATCCCGCGAGATAGGCAGCCCGGAGAACCGTCTGCTGGCGATCCGTCAGCCGATCGTGTACTGTTTGCTGGACGCTGACCGCGCTCCGAGCGGGCTCTTGGATCTCTCCCTTCGACTGCAAGTTCGTCTCGGGGAACGCCTCCTCGACAGCCTCGACGACGCGGCGGACGTCGACGTGCTGTGAGAAGACCCCCGAAACGTCGAGGACGCCCGCCTCGACCGAGAGTTCGCGGACGGTTCCACCGCGTTCGGCGAGAACCGTCGCGAGCGACTGGCCGGAGACGACGAACTCGAAGAGAGCGTCGTCTCCGTAGTCGCGGACAAGACGAGCGTCCTCGACGGCGTCTGTCGCTGTCACCTTGTCGAGAACGTCCCCGACAGCGGCCTCGCTGGCCGTAACGAAGTAGAGTAGCGAGTGATCCTCGATTGGGACAACGCCTTGGAGGGTGAAGCGACAGCCGAGTTCGGCCGAGGCGCTCACGAGGAATACGCCGCTGTCGGTACTCCGCAACGAAAGCACCACGCCGGTGTCCGCCAAGAGCAAGCGCTTGCGCGCAATGGACGTGATGGTTCGACCGACGCGTCGACCGACGTCCGCGAGCAGCGTTCGATCCACCGACCGAAACGAGTCGTTGGCAATGCACAGTAGACCGTGGACGGTCTCGCTCGATCGGAGGGGCGTGATGGCGAACGAACACTGCGACAGCGACCCGTCGGACGGTTCTTCGATGATCGTCACGTCGGCCGTCTTGCCTTCCGTTAACGCGCCGGTTCCGCGGCGGACGGCGCTGGGAACGTCGCCGTCGATTCGCGCTGGCACGGCGCTCGTCCGAGGAGTGCCGCTCTCGTCGCAGATCCAAACGGCGCGGTACACGTCGGTGAGGTGCTCACAAGCGGCTCTTTCTACGTCTTCGCCCGTGGATGCCTCCTCGAACGCCTGCCCGAGCGCGTCCATGCACGCGAGAAGTTCGGTGCTACGAGAATCCTCACCGTTGTCGGGGCGGTCGTCGAGGCCGTCGTGGCCGTCGTGGCCGCGCCCACGACCTCGTGGCTGGTTTGCGAAGGCGTCAATGACTTCGGCCGTGGTCGGAGTATCGAGGTACGGAGCGAGGCTCTCGAGGCTCTTCCACCCGCCGACGGCCTGAACCGCTCGCGGGTCGATCTTCTCCTCGACGAGGTGCCGCCACGCGAAGTACTTACGCAGGTCGCGGCAGGTGACATCACGGAGGCCGTCGACCCGGTCTGCCACGTCGCCGACGAGCATCTGGACGCGCCGAGGTGAGACGGTGATGAACGGGTCGTGCCGGCCTACGTCGTTCGCGGTGGCGAACTTTCGGAGGTCGTGGGCGATCTCAGGCGGGACGTACGCTTCCCGCGTTTCGCCGTTTCCTTCAGGAACTGTGAGGAGATGGAAGCGCTCGTCGTCGTGCTCGTGTGCGCGGAGGTCGGCGGGGCGAATGCGCGTCAGTTCCGAGGGACGGAGTCCGACCCGCCCCGCCAGCGCCACAACGAGGTCTTCACGATACGTTTCAGTTCCGCGACGGAGGCGCTCGTACTCCGCCGTTGTCAGGTACTGGCCATCTCCCTCGCGGCGCATTACGTTTCGTCTTCTCTCAAAGAGACGAATAAATGTTCGGCAAACTCCGCAAATTTTGCGTCGAAATACTCGAACTACCGTCTGAATGCGTTCGACAGCCGAGTATCGGGGTTTCTCCTTGTTGAGGACGAGCGAATCGCTACTGGTCGAGGAGCGATTCGAGTTCGCCGACGACCTCCGGGTTCCGGAGCGCACTCGTATCGCCGAGATTCTCACCGTTTGCGATGGCTTCGAGGTAGCGACGGACGACCTTGCCCGACCGCGTCTTCGGCAACGACGGCGCGAACGTAACGGTATCGGGGGCCGCGATAGACCCGATAGCCGACTCGACGGCCGCCTGGACGCTCCCGCTGAGCGCCTCGTCGCCCGCGACGTTCGACTCGGGGCTGACGAACGCGTGGATCTTCGACCCTTTCACCGTGTCCACACTTCCGACGACGGCGGCTTCGGCGACGCCCTCGACGCCGACGATGGCGGACTCTATCTCCGTGGTGCTCAATCGGCGACCCGAGACGTTGAGCACGTCGTCAGCCCGTCCGAGGAGGTGAAGGTAGCCATCGTCGTCGCGGACGGCGTTGTCTCCTGTGTCGTACTGCCACTCGCCGTCGACGGTTCCCGTTCGACGGCCTCCCCAGTCGGTTCCCTCGCAGAGCGACCGTGCCATACCCGGCCAGGGTCGGGTGAGAACGAGACGTCCCGACTCCCCGGTGGCGACTCGCTCACCCGTCTCGTCGACGACCGCCGCGCCGATTCCGGGCAGGCCCCGGCCGACGGCACCGGGCCGCATTCGGTCGACGCCGGGTATCGTCGAGAGGACGATACCCCCCGTCTCGGTCTGCCACCACGTGTCGACGACCGGACACTCCCCCCCTCCCACGTGCTCGCGGTACCAGTGCCAGGTCGTTTCGTCGATCGATTCCCCGACCGTGCCGAGCAGGCGGAGCGAAGAGAGGTCGTGTCGCTCCGGATACCTGCCTCCCCACTTCATGAACGCCCGAATGGACGTCGGCGCCGTGTAGAAGACGTCGACCTCGTTGCGCTCGATGACCTCCCAGAGACGATCCTTCTCGGGATGATCCGGCGTTCCCTCGTATAGGATGGTGCTCGCCCCGAGCGCGAGCGGCCCGTAGACGGCGTAGGAGTGGCCGGTGATCCAGCCGACGTCGGCCGAACACCAGTGGGTGTCGTCCGGCCCGAGATCGAGCACCGCGTGGCTCGTCCAGGTCACGTGCGCGAGATAGCCCCCGGTCGTGTGCCCGACTAGCGTCGGCTCACCGGTCGTTCCCGAGGTGTAGATGAGAAAGAGCAGGTCGGCGGCGTTTCGCTCGATGGGGTCGACCTCGACGCCCGCGCGGTCGTCGACGAGGTCAGTGTAGGAGTGGTGGTCGCCGACGGAGCGGTCGTCGTCGAGACGGTCGACTATGATCTGTTCGACCGCTTGGTCGACGGTGTGGCAGGCGTTATCGGCCTTGCTCTTGAGATCTAGTGCGGTGCCGCGCCGGTAGTAGCCGTCGCAGGTGACGAGATACGCCGAGTTCGCGCCGGCCAGCCGCGTTGCCAGCGCGTCGGCGGAGAAGCCGGCGAACACCACCGAGTGGGGGGCACCGATTCGCGCGCACGCCAGCATGGCGATGGGTAGCTCCGGCACCATCGGCATGTAGAGCGTGACGACGTCGCCTTCGCCAACACCCAACTCGCGCAAGGATGCCGCGAACGCGTTCACTTCGTCGTAGAGTTCCCGATACGTGCGGGTTCTAGTTTCTCCGAGTTTTCCTTCCCAGGTGAGAGCCACCTCGTCGCCGCGGCCGTCCTCCACGTGACGGTCGACGCAATTGTACGAGGCGTTTAACCGTCCGCCGGGGAACCAGCGCGTCGTCTCGGCGTCATCGAGCACCGTATCGTACGGGCGCTCCCAGTCCAGCAGTTCGGCGGCAGCCTCCCAGCACGTCGGCCATCCGTCCTCGTGGAGCGCCTCGCGGTCGGCCGCCGTGATATTTGCCTCGTCGACGAACGACGATGGTGGCGTCACCCATTCGCGTTCGTCGGTCGTCTCTTTTCTACTGCCGTTGACCATTCATTTCGAGATTTGCCTAAAAAGACAAAAATCGTTCGTCTATCCGAGCGATTTGGGCGCGAGGCCAGAGGTGCGCCGATCGTCGATTTCGCGTGCGATTTCAGTCATAGAGCGAAAGACGGACTATTCGAGCGTTTACTTCGTCTTTCTGTACGGGAGCGAGTTCCTCCACATCTTCCTCAGCGGAACGATCATCACGACGTTGTTCTAATGAGGCCCACATGAACCGTGGCTGCCGAGGTTCGTTTGGTTTCTGATCAAGATTTAGGCGCTATTCATCTTCACCCAGTGGGTGCGCTCCGCAGGTTCCGCGCGTCCACATCGACCAACTCATCGAGATCGGTTGGAAAGGGCTGCTCGTCCCCTCGTTCTTCAACCTCGCGCTGACGGCGGTCATCATGGAAATAATGGGTACGTAGAAAAATCATCGCCGCAACGAACCTTCGTGTCGACTCAGGCACGAAGTCACCGAACGAGAGCGCCGAACACGCGCTCCTCGACTTTCCGTAGGTGTTCACCCGCAGTGGTTGGCGCGATTCCGACGACCTCCGCCACATCTTCGAGCGTCGACTGTCGGGGTGCGCTGTAGTATCCCGCCTCCACCGCCGCCTTGAGCACTTCCTGCTGACGGGTCGTTAACAGTCTCGCGAATGACGCTTCGTCCGGTTCGTAGTCACCTGTTTCTACCACCTCGAATGTGACGGCGTTCTCCTCGACGGCATGCCGGTATACTTCCTGAAAGGCGGCATCGCTTCCTATATACGTTATCCGAAACGATCCGTCGGAGTTGAACTGTATCGGCGTCTCGATGACTATATCGGACTCGCGTTGTAGTTCCAGCGCCCGGCGGGTCACGTCCGTCGGCTCAAACTGACTCACCGCCATCCATGGATCCCCCCGGAAACGAGAAAGTCGACGACGTACGGCGAGTCCCTCATTATCCCCTCGTATCGCTCCCGGTCACCGCTTCCCTCGGCGAACGATAGCACCGTCCCGTCGGCGAGGAGTTCGACGTGGTGGATCGCTTCTCGCGCGATCGTCGGCTCGTCCGCGAGTTTCTTTCCGAGCGGATGGAAAACGCGGCCCTCGGCGGGGTGAACGAGAACCGTGAGATATCGTATACGCGTACGATAAAACGGGGCCGTATTAAAGACACGTAGATGATTTGCAGTCGACGTTTGGCTGTCTATTTCGAACTGACGTATATGAGACGTAGACGAACCGGAGTACGCTTCCGACAGACCGCTGACGAAGAAACCTCGTTTCCGCATGATGTCCGGAGTACGGTAGCGGCGCCGGCTACTCGGAACGCGACCATCAGTTCGTCTCAGGGACGCCGATGACACGGGCGATACCGGACGTCGCAATCGTCGGCGGCGGCATCTGTGGGCTCACCACGGCACTTGCGCTCGAACGACGAGACGGGACGCCGACCGTCTACGAGGCCGCGTCCGAATATCGACCTATCGGTGCCGGACTCCTGTTGCAGACGAACGCACTACTCGTCTTGGATCGCCTCGGTATCGCTGACCGTGTCTTAACTGAAGGGGTTCCCCTCAGGGACACCGTGATCCGGTCTTCCGGCGGGCGGGTGTTGAAACGATTCGACTTGAATCGGGTCGAACGGAACCGCTTCGGCTACGGCTTCGTGGCGATACACCGCGCCGAACTGCAGCAGATACTTATCGACGAACTGAACGCCGAGGTCGAAACGGGAATGGTGTGCGAAGCGGTGTTGGACACCGATCCGCCGACCGTCCGGTTCGCCGACGGTACGCACGTTCACCCGGACGTTCTCGTCGGGGCGGATGGCATCAATTCGGCCGTCCGCGACGCCATCGCCCCCGACACCGAACTGCGAACGCTGGAAAGCGTCGTCTATCGCGCCGTCGCCACGGTGGACGTACCCGAGCAGCACCGTGCTCGAGGGGTCGAAGTGTGGGGCGACGGGACGTACACCGGCGGAGCACCCATCGGCGACGATCGGTTCTACTGGTTCGCGACGGCACCCGAAACCTTCGCGGGGGATTCGACCGATTCGCGGGAGGTGCTCTCGGCACTTCGTGAGCGGTATGACACGTTTCCCGAGCCGATTCCTTCGGTGGTCGAATCGCTCGACGCTGACGACGTCTTCGTCACCGGTCTGGAGGACGTGCCCCCGCTCGACCGATGGCATCGCGGGTCGGTCGTCATCGCCGGCGACGCGGCGCACGGGATGTTGCCGTTCGCCGGG
The DNA here is from genome assembly GCF_020618475.1 of Haladaptatus halobius. Lineage (GTDB taxonomy): Archaea > Halobacteriota > Halobacteria > Halobacteriales > Haladaptataceae > Haladaptatus > Haladaptatus halobius. The sequence goes on from NZ_CP085337.1 coordinate 298,832, forward strand.
CAGGGTGCAGCACAGGCCATCGAGGACGCGCTCACACTGGCCCACGCGATCGACACGTCCGACGACCCCTCGGCGGCCTTCGAGCGTTTCGAAGCCGAAAGAAAACCCAGAGCCGATCGGATTCGTTCCGAGTCGCGCCGGCTGGGAACCCTCGGTACGATGCAATCGAGCGTCGGGTCTCAGGCTCGAAACATCGCGGTTAAGCTGCTTCCGGATGCATTTTTCCGACGGTCTCGTCGGCGACGAGCGTCCCGCACTTCGCTCCCTGAGTCCGTCTCCGACCGCGGCCGCAGCGCGTGAGCCAGCCCGCCCGGAAACGTCGTCCCGGTCGCCCGATTCGGACGTCCGGGACGAAATCACCCCGCCGACTACGGGGCGATCGAACTCATCGTCGCTCGGTCCGTGGAGTCTCGATTAGCAGCACGACAGGGGCGCCTCGACGGCGCTTACTCCGCCTCTCTTCGGTCGCCGTCGTCGACGCCGCCGGTTGTACCGAACGGTCTCCGTCCCCGCAAGAACGAATCCTACGCGGCGAGCGAGTAATCGAGGTCGTTCAGCTCACCCGGAGCCGACGACCTCGACGTCGAACTTCCCACGCCAACGGTAGCGACGTCCACCCCAGACGAAGGTTCGGCGAGCTACCGCATACATCGTAAGCGGTACTTGCGCGAGCGTTGCGGGATACGCCAGTAAGAACGTCCATCGGCGGACTTCGAACGCGCTGTAGATGCCAAGCTGGAGCAGTGTCAAGAGCACCATCGCCGGCAGCGGGAAGAGGAGAGCACCGATCGCGGATAGGGCTGCGACGACACTCATTCCCGCGAAACCCACGGGGTCGTGCCGTTGGACGATCTGCGTGAACCGAACGTGGCGCTCGGCGGTCTCACGAACGGTTCCACCGATCGGAACGAGCCGCGTTCGCCGAAGCGGAGTCACGTCGAGGTATTCGGTAAGAATGCCGTCGTCGCTCACCGAGCGGCGGAGATCCCCGAGAAAGGCCGCTTCATCCAAGTCCGCGCGGTCGAACATCACGGCACCGGCCCAAGCGATGTTTCCCGCGTACGCCCCAAGCGTACCGCCGAAAGCGTATATCGGCTCTAGTAACAGCGAGAGTGGATCCCGTCCGACGAAGAACGGTATCTCGGTGACGGGGCCGTTCTGCTCGTAGTCGGCGTGTAGTTGCGCGAGCCAGTCTGGCGGATGGTGAAAGTCGTCGTCCGTCCACACGATTCGGTCGCGCTTTGCAGCGCACATTCCGGCGGCAATCGCGTTCGCCTTTCCCGAGCACCCCTCCGGGGCACCCGCAAAGACGAGCCTAACTCCGCTCGGGAGATCGTCGACTCGGTTTGCGATGGAATCGGAGTCGTCGTCACAAACCACGAGGAGTTCGTCCGATTGGCCCAGTTGGTCAGCGACCTCCTCACAGGCTGTCGTCCACGTTGTCGTGGGAAGGATGACGGTCGTCGGTGGGGACTCGCCCATGAAGAAATCTCATCCGCACCAACATATAAAACCGACACTTCCCCGGGCGGCACGGGGTCAACGGGAGGCTTCGCGGACTCGGAGTTTCAACGGAGTCTCTTCGACCCGAACGCTGACTCACCAGCTACCCTGTCCGCGTTTCGGTTCGCGACGATTCGTCGTGAACCATCAGAATCGTCCAGTAAAGGGTTCCGTCAAACCGGACGAGGTATGCCCCGTTTCGATCGCCCTCTCCGTCTTCGCTGAGCGCGGTCGGATGTTCGTGCTTCCGAAACCGACGCGCTAACGAAATCAGCGCAGGCGAAGGCGTTTGGTCCGAATCGACGAGATAGTGCGACTCTTCGATGGCTGTCGTAACGATCTCTCGCTGGGCGTCCGTCAGTTCCGAGAGTTCGAACGCGAACCGCTCGCGTATCCGCCGGCCGTACTCGGCGGCAGGGGCGACCCGTTCGGCGGTGTACCGGTAGGTGTTGACCGTCGTCGGGTTCGCTTCGTCGACGACCCACTCCACCCGCGAACCGTCTTTCCAAGTGATGACCGAATAGTCCGACTCGGGAACCAGCGCCGACCGGTTTCGTTCGGCGTTCGTGTAGAGAAACGTCGTCCCGATGCCGACGGTCTCACCGTCCGCGAATCCCCTTTCGGCGAACGTTTTGCGGTCGACCTTCGGCAGGTCGGAGAATCGAATCGTTTCGGATTCATCCACGGTTCCGTCGACGATGTCTACCTTAACGGAGTATCGCGTTGCCGGCGTCCGTTCTGTCACCCTGCGAGATAGCCGATAGACCGTGCCGTCGTAGAGGAGATGCCGATCCGCCGGAAGCGGTGGTCGAGTCCCATCGACAGTGGCGTCCCCGTCGAGGATTCGGTCGAGGAGTCGGGCCCGCTCGTTACGAACGTTGTTCGGTCGAACGACGTAGAGAACCCTAGCGGGAAGTTCGGCGGCGGTCGCGGCGGTCATCGAAAGCCGAGCGGCGGGAGCGGTGCCGACTAAGTTTGAGGAGCCAGCGGACGGGTTCAGTCCGAAGTCGGCGCAACCGGCCACGGTCGTAGCGAGGACGGTGGTTCCGGACGCGAGGAGGGCACGGCGACGCATACCGTATTCGAACTGCCAACGCTTGCATAAGTCTTGCCATGGCGCTGGTCGTACGCATCGTCTTTCTCAACCCAATCGTCCCGTTGGTATCGTCCCGTTGGTACCCTCTTCGAGCGCCCACTTTCGAAAGTTGTGAACCAGAAGCGCAGTCTAGCCGGTATGAACGCTAAAATCGTCGAAGTGATTGCTCCTACCGCTGACGCACTGTGTAACCCTCCTCGTCAAACCACCATCCACCCGTGGCTGCTATCCTCTTCGGGGAACCTTTGCACCTCGATCTGGAGATGGTCTCACGCGGCCTCCATCGTCTCTATGGTACACGTGTGGTCGGTATCGTCGATATGCGATTCCGCCCGTGATTCCGCTCCGATACGTGATGCATGGAAGCCAATCTGTCCACAGGTTTCACACAGTATCTTGTACATGGCGTGCAGTCGTCCCAACGAGTTTATCATTATTAATCCTTTCTAACCGCGCATTACTTGCAGCCCTGAATTTCCGTATCGAATCTCCCTTGAACAGTGACTGGGAAGAGATGTCCGTCACCGGAATGACCAGAAACGCGCCAGCACGCCGACCTGTCCGGTGCGAACGAACTTTTTCGGCCAGTTCTGGGTGAGTCGACTCGCCGAAACAGCACCGATACCCTCGGACGCGATCAATCAAATTTCGAATATTTAATAGATGTAATCTTAAATACGATAGTGACGCACGGTGGTACACCCCGGAATTGAGTAGTTCGGACGGTGGGCACGAGCGGACTGCCTCCGAGAGTGTATAGCCCCGACTTGACCGTTACCGGTATCGCCATTCGAAGACGCATCACTCTCTCATCCTCAAATGGCAAATAGAGACGAACACTGAGTATCGGACGAAGAATCGTACACCGATCTGAATACATTACGCGACCGTAGCGACGTCGAACGTGTAGAGGAGAGTTATTTCTGTCTGGGGGCGACGAAGGCATACGATTCACCGCCCCAGCGTCTTCTTCAGCGCATCGCTGGCAACCGATGAGCGGGAATCCATCGACGACCCCCGTGTCGCCGAAGACCTCGATCACTGGCTGTACGGCGATGGGGATGACGTCGAACTTGGGTGGTTCGAGGCAGTCCCCGATGACGAGCATCCAAACCACGTCGACCACATCCGGCTGTTCTTAGAATGACATCCACCCCGGCGTTCACGCCGAGGTTTCCTCTTGTCGTTTTAGCACAATAGTAGACGCTAAGCTCCCTTCCTCAAGAAGCGAGGGGAGACAGCGCCGTCTTTGGTTACTTTCACTGTCCGGCATCCCCTTACTACCTCGGTGGTCGAACGATGTAGTAAGACATTCACTCCAATACGTCCAGTGTTCAAACGCGACAAAAAGCGTGCACCGGTCGTGGTGGTTGAGTGTCCATCCGGTAGGAGTGGGACACTCCAAACCCCCCGTAAAGGAAAATCGCCTGCGGAGTCTGGAACCGTCCTCAGAACCGACGGTTCTGATGGGCCGCACAAGAGCGAAGCTCTTGTGGACGCTGTGGGACTGGTTCCTGCACGTTCCGACACAGAAACAGGAAGCTCCGTCCGCAACAAGTGAGGGCCGGGTAGCCCCGAACGCGGTATGGCGGAGTAGTTCACGCAGTTCCCTTAGTAGCTGTTGTCGTACAGCCTGAGACCCTTACAGCCTCGGTCGTCGATACCGTGGACGAGCGTATTCTTCTTGAGGTACACGCCCGAGCTGGTGATAAGGATGTGGTCTCCTCAACCAAGTACGGTTGTCCCCACGATTGCCAGCAACCTCAGCGATGCTGCACCGCTGGACGCGTGGCGGTGAACGCGACTCCACGTTCGTTTCTCATCCGTGAGGCGTCACCTCCGGCTGTGGTCACTCAAGCTGCGGTCGAGTGAGTTCTTCTGCGTGCTTCACGTCCGCCGGTTTTTCCACTTGGGCGTAGAGAGGCCGACGGATTTCGGGGTCGAAGATACCGTTTTTGTCGAACAGTTCGCCCGCCTGTTCCGTGATGTAATAAAATTTATACGGTCCTTCGTCCGGCCGCTGACCGTCGGGGAACGCGACGCTATCGACGACGTTGGCGTCCATGAGTTTTCGAAGATGCCCGAGAATCGTCGTGCGATCGACATCCGGATTCAGGTACTGGAGTTCTTTCATGCTCGGCATCCCTTTCGGGTGGCCGACGATGTCCGCGATGAGGTCTTTCCGAGTCTGCTGTGTGATGACGTCGAACACCTCGAAGACGTCGAAGTGGTTCGATTCGTCGTTCGGTTGCACGCCAGCACCCTGTGACATAGTATACGTGATAGCAGATTGGCCACCGAAATAATGATGTTGGTAGACGCCAACATCAGCGTATCGAAACTCGTGGCGATGGGTAAGCGCGATTCCGAGGATACAATTAGGGATCCGATGTAGTTTACGTAATGCCGGATAAGCGCGTCGAATTGGGGAGTGTCGTCGATGAGACGAAACGATATTCGGCGAAAGACGCACTCTCCCGCGAACAATATCGAAAGATAAACCGCGCTCTCGATAGCGATCTCGAGACATTCCTGCTGAGTGGTCGATCGTTTTTCGTGCTCGGAAGTTACGGAGAAAGCGAACGCGACCGGCTTACCGCCGTGAAAAACCGCCTCAACCAGGACGGACATGCATTCATCATGGGCGACGTGCCTGAGGCGTGGGAGTTCTGGACGACGAAATTCAAGGTGTTGGCGAACCGTGCTGACTACATCGTGGGAGTGTACGAACACGCCGACGGTGGTCACGAGTGGGAGGCTGGCTATCTCGACCACGAAGAGTACCGGGAGAAGATACGCGTGCTCAAGCGCAATTACGTTGATCTAGATGACCCGACAGCCGAACCGTTCCACGGAATGTTCTCACATTTCATCCAGCTTTTGAATCGGCTCGATCGCGTCTTCTTCTGGGAGGGGCCGACGGACGCTACCGGCGCTGAACTCACCGACGATTTGCTCGACGCAACCAAGGCGCTCCTCGACGAAATCAGCCGTCGGTGACCACGGATGCTGTGACGGTACTCGCAACGGCCGTGACCACGAACGTTGACCCCGATGGTGATGAGCGCTCGACAAAGGAAGCGTGCAATCGACCGTCTCACTCCAGCGGAGCGGCAAATGACAACCATTCACCCACTGCTGAAATTGGACACTTCCTGATATCTATAATACAAATTGCGGAATCGATGCAGTAAATGGATTTTCGCGAGCGTTCCTAAAGAGTATCAACCTGTAGCTATCCAACTAGATACGCTCGTTACTGGTATCAATGCACCATCGGTGTCAGGTAAATCGTCGGCGTTCGCATCGACGACGAGTTTTGGCGGACAAAGCGTCTCACGGCTATACTGACTTTCCGTCTCCGGAATCATTTACGACCGCCGTATCTCGCAAGTCAGTAGTCAGTCCCTGCCCTACGAACGGGTGTGATTCGGACTTGTGACGACCACGGATACATCGAGGGCGAATCGTGCCCGGTCTGTGGTGACGAGGGGCGACACGTACTTGACGGAAGTCGTCGTACCCGCCTATCGAAGTTTATGAGTGGCGCGCTGCGCCACTTCCCCGGCGATGCGGGGCTTTCACTAGACGACCGCGGGTGGACCGAGTACGAGACGCTCGTCGACGCCGTCACAGGTAAGTATCCGTGGGCCACGCCCGAGCACATCGAAGCGGTGATTGCCACTGATTCGAAGGGGCGATTTGAGCGACGTGGTGAGCAGGTTCGCGCGGCGTACGGCCACTCCGTCGACGTGAAACTCGAATCGACGGAGACCAAACTGCCGAACCGGCTCTATCACGGGACGGCGCCGCGGAATCTCGACGCTATCGCCGAGGAGGGACTCAAGTCGATGGGTCGCCAGCAAGTTCACCTCTCGAAAACGCCGGCGGAGGCCCGCGACGTCAGTGAGCGGCATACCGATGAGCCAGTTCTCCTCGTAATCGACGCCCGGTCGATGGAGCAGGCCGGGTTCGAAATCGACGAGCGCGGTGTTGAGACGTACACCGTCGACCACGTCCCGCCGGAGTACATCGCGCAGGTAGACGAGACGACGGTGCGAAATACCGAAACGCGGCGGCGCGACGAATCAGCGTCACGCGACCACTAAGCCGGACGAGCGCCGTTGGCGTCAAAAGACCGGACGACAGCTCTCGGGCTGGTTATCAAGCTTCTGTGCCTTCTGCCGCGGACTCCTCGAACAGTTTGAGTTGCTCTGCGTCGGTAAATGCGTACTGACCGACGAGCATGATGCTCGCCATGCTCGTGAGGCCGCCAGCGGCGAACAGCATCGCCATAATCACGAATTGGTATTCGGCGGCGTAAATCGGGTTCGCTCCCGCGAGGATCATTCCAGACATCATCCCTGGGATGTAGACGACGCCGAGGCTTTTTAGTGAGTCTACCATCGGGATGAGTGACGCGCGAACGCTCGTCGTCACATAGTCCGAAATCACCTTGCGGGGCGGTACCCCTAACGCGAGGACGGCTTCGATCTCTCTTCGGTTGGATTCCACCTCTCCCTTGAATCGATCGAGGGCAAGCGAGTTCGTCTTCATCGCGTTCGCAATGATCATCCCACCGACTGGAATGACGTTCTGAACGGTCGTCTCGATCGCGCCTGCAGCAATCATCGTGACGATGACGATGCCCGCACCAAACGCAACCCCGACGAGCGAGACCCGAAATACTGCCGGCACACCTGCTCCCCGATCCTTCGAAATCCACGCCGCAATTCCGATCATGGCAACTAGAACGAGTCCGCTCCACGCGAGACTCACTGAAAAGAGAACGCCGATTACGGCACCCATCGCGATCACTTGTACGAATCCGCGGACGAACGCTCGTCCAAGTTCCGTTTCGAGATCGAGATTCCGGACGTAGGAAATACCGAGGACGACCACCGCTAACAGTGATGCGACAGCAACTTGAGCGAGCCCCTTCACGACGGTCGGATCTCGAAATTGGTCGACGAACATTACGAAATCACCTCTGAGACCGACCCGATAGATGTGAGACGGCCCTCTTCGAGCTTTGCGACGCGATCCGCCAGTCGACGCGCTTGTGCCATGTCGTGGGTTACGAGGATGGCCGTCAATCCCGAATCGTGGATCGACTTCGTGAGCAGTGTTTCGACTCCTGATTCCGACGTTGCATCGAGACTTGACGTTGGTTCGTCGAGGAGGAGTATCTCCGGCTCGGTAATCAGCGTCCGTGCGATAGCGACTCGTTGTGCCTCCCCGCCGGACAGGTCCGTCACCTCTCGACTCCCGTATCCTGCGAGATCCATCTGGGCAAGCAACTCCTCAACTCGCTCCTCAGACACCGGTTCCTCTCGAAGTCGCGGGCCGATCGTGACGTTGTCGAAGACGGTGCCGTCACGGAGAGCGGGATCTTGAGGAATATACCCCACGCGGTGTCGCAGTTCCCGTGGTGGTAGCTCTCGATAATCCTCTCCATCCAAAAGGACGGTACCTTCGCTCGGTTCATCGAGGCGGTTGAGCAGTCGGAGGAGCGTCGATTTTCCCGCTCCGGACGGCCCGAGAATCGCAAGGACGTCACATTCGAAGACGCGAAAGGAGACGGAATCGACGATTCGATGCCCGTCAATGATCCGTGAGAGGGATCGCGCTTCCAGTTTTATACTCGTTTGGCTCATACTAGTGTCCTCCCGGCATCTGGTTCTCGTTTCGACGATTCGGCGGAACCGTCCTCTCTATCTTGGGCGTTGTACCTGAACCGGAGTAGGTGCTTCGCCTGCAATCGTGAACGATAGTGTTTTGGCAGCGTCATTATCTTCGGTTCGGTCGGCCGCGTTCGACCGAAATTCTCGATTTTGAAACCGATGCACGAGCCGTTAACCTAACTCGGGAGAACCGATTCATTCGGATTTTGACCGATTGTTAGCACGAATGTGGAGGACAGAACGCCGTAAATCAGTTGGAAATCCTCTGACGTGAATGGTTCTCTGCTCACGATTTACAGCAGGGGTCACCTGCCGTGAAGTCCAGTACACGAGTTGAGCACGACGTATGGATTACACCTCTGAGTGGCATCAGCAAAAGGCTGACTCCCTCTCGTATCTATCGCTGTAGGTGTGCGCTCGATTATTTGGCTCGAAGTCGGATGGTGATCCCGTCCGGGTCGGCGATTTGGAGACCGGTAGTGAGTTCTGTAACTGAGACATCGGCGTCCGCGAGGCGGCGGCGTACAGTCGCAAACGTCTCCTCGTCCGGCACGACAAATTCGAACCACGCTAGTCCGCGACCACCCGCCGGCTGTGACCGATTGTTCCACGTGTTCACACCGAGGTGGTGGTGGTAGTCTCCTGCTGCGAGGAACAACGCCGATGGTGCCTCCGTCTGCACACGCAGCCCTAACGTTTCGACGTAGAACGCTCGTGCGGCCGCGATCGAGGAGACTTCCAAGTGGACGTGTCCGACCGTCGTTCCGGAGGGAACTTCCGTTGTTCTATCCGACTGCGCAGCAACGTCATCGAGATCGAGCGGTATCGTCCCAATCTGCACCGTGCCGTCGTCTGCACGTGGCCACTCCTCCTGCGGTCGATCCCTGTAGATTTCGACGCCGTTGTCCTCGGGATCGGTGAGATACAGGGCTTCGCTCACGTAGTGATCGGATGCCCCATCCAACCCCCAGCGATCGTGAACCCGATCGAGTGCAGCACCTAAGGCGGCGCGCGAGGGCACCTTGAACGCGTTGTGAAACAGCCCCGCCTGCTCGCGGCCCCTGGGCGATGCGTTCTCGTCTCGCTCCAAGACGAGTAACGGCGTCTCGTTCGCACCGAGTGTTGCCGTCGACTCGTTTCGCGTTCGAACCGTGAGGCCGACGATATCTCGATAGAAATCGACCATCTCGTCGAGATTCGTCACGAGCAGTGCGGTGCGTCCGATTTGCGTCGTCTCCGGAATGATTGATGTACGTGTCATGGGTGTCGGTCTCTCCTGCGGAATCCACTCCATCCGTGCGGAGAGGCGGTTGGTCATCGGATTGCGTCCGGTGATGGGTCGGGAACCGATGTAATTCGTTGGGTCGGTATGCTTCTAGTGGTTCTCGCCTACGGCTATCTCATTCGATGGGGCGACGAACTGATCGAAAAGCGACTACTGCTCAGTCGATAGCGATTCATACCGTCGTTCGGTCGATCCTTTTCGTATCGTGCGTCGAACCCGGAACTTTTTATCGTCGCATTCTGTACGCCAAGCTATGGCGTCACAGGGCCAGAGTCGCGGTGATGCGGATCTGCTGCACTTTCTCACCGTTCACCGAGTAGCGGTCTATCTCGGCGGGCTGGTAGCCATCTTCTCGCCGACCCTCCTCGAAAAGTCCGGCGTCGTCGTGTCCTCGTCGATGCGAACCGTCATCGTCCTTGCGAGTCTCGTGATCATGGTCACGACGTACGTCGGCGAACGGCGGTTCGTGCACGGACGAACCGACGAGAACGCAGCAACGGTCGATTCGACTGAACACTTTGAACGCGTGGGACGAGAGCGCGGAGACGATGCGGAGATGAGTGGCGATGCAACGGATTCGGCCACTGCTTCGACGACGTACCCTCGTCGAACTCGACTCACCGTCGCGCTGGCGGTTGCGGGTCTCGCGGTCGGCTTCTACGTAGCCGTCGAGGTGAGTCCGGTCGCCGGTATCGCGTTCGTCGCCGGCGCGTACTTCTTCGGCTATTTCGCCTTCCGAGGTGAAGACGGTGGGAACTGAATCCGACGATTTCGCGCCTGATCCCGAGGAGTTCGAAAATCTTCCGAACACGAACGTCGAAGTCGAACTCCACGTCCACTTCGGGATGGCGGGGTCGTTCCCCCTGCGAATCGCGGAGCTGTTTTTCGCCGACGACGGCCTCTACATCGCCGAGTACGGCTACATCACGCCGATGTTCGGTCTCGGGACGAAAAAGCACCACCGCGAGGCCGACGCGATGGCTCGCGTGTTCGAGATTCACGGTCTCGACGAGGTACTCGTACAGGCGGACAAGGTTCTCTGGTACAACTACGACACCATCGAACGCGTCCGACTCGACGAAGGTGGGAGGTTCGGTCGCCCGAAACTGACGGTGTACGGTACCAACGAACGTTCAGAAGCCTACCGCCTCCACGACGCCGACCTCGACAAACTCCCGACGAACATCGACGACTGCCTCGCCGACCACGACGTCCAGTTCGACCATCGAACTGGACTCGGGTTCGACCCTGCAGAGAACGTCCGGCGGTTCTTCAGTTAACGTCGTTCGCGCGTTCGTCCGCCGTGATGACGGCGTGTCCCACGACGGCGACGGTCACGCCGAAGACGTACAGCGCCGTCAGTAGCAGGGAGAGCGCGAGTCGACCTGCGGGGGCGGCGGTTCGGCGGCGGCGCGCGAGGAACGCACACCACTCGACGAGCGTCCGAACGAGCCGCGCAGTTCGGGTTCCAGGGCGGCGTTCGAGCGTTGCCGCGACGGGCGGACTTACCGCATAGTAGGCTCGGACGAGCGCTCGACCCGGCAGCGTCGCGGTGAGGGCGTCGTCACGGAACTCTCGGAGGGCGTCGAGCGTCGCCCCATCACCGGCCACGGCCGTCGTGACGAAGCAATTGCTGTGGTGTTGATTGACCGTGACCGCCCGGAGTTCGTCCTTCGGGAACCGTTGTGTCGCCGACGGGTCGAACGCCGGATCGCTCGAAACGATGAAGGCGTCGTCGGCGTGACGGAAATAGGCATCTCCCTCCACCAGTCGCTTCCCGTCCTTCGTGACGACGGTAACGAATTTCTTCCGCCCGTCACCGACGCCTTCGAGAGTTTGGGGCTCGTCATCCTCGGGCATCTTGGACGAGTTTTATCGGGCGCTGTGTTATCGCTTTTGTTCGGAAAAAGGCAGTTCACGCGCTGCCTTGACGTTCTCCCCGCCCTGAAGGGCGAGGATTCCTCACGCTTAGCGTCGAATCTCGCTGATTCGGGCCAACGGAGGCAACTTCCTGTCCGGCGGTCGGACAGTACCGGGTTTGCACGCAATACGTCGGCCCTTCGCAGGGTGTGGCGTGTTGGATATCCGCTTGCACCGTGTGGGCCGTGCCATCGGCCTTCCTCGTCTGGAAGCCACGTGACGAAGCCCACTTGGGCAGGGTTGCTTTTTGGTGACGGAGACCCCAAGCCAACTCCAAGTTTCCCGAGTGAGTTACGTCAATAGATGACGCCAGACGGCATAAGTACGGTGTTCGTGAAAAAGACAGGACGGCGCGTATCCCCGCCCTCAAGGGCGAGGCTTTGCGCCTGTTTCTACGTAATGAAGCCACTAGTTATTCGATAGTTGATTGCTGAACAGGGTATGCCGTCCCAGGTCGAGGCGAACCAAACGAAACGATAGAGTGATCAACTTCAATCGACTTTGTCAATTGGAAAATTCCAACCCTCTTGAGGAAGCTTAGTCTAATACGTGTGTACTCGTCGACTTGAGTTAGACAAGCGTCAGACATACTTCAGTGAAATTCGAAAATGTACTTATTACTTTGGTCGGTATGGACAGAGGATGTCTCGCAGTGACCCTCCAACGAACTCGCTTGGCCAACCGATCTGTGGACGCATCGATCACGAAATAGACGACCCGTGCCAATGCGTCGTTCCGTTTCCTGGGAGAGCGTGTCCGCATCACCGAAGATAAGTAACCGTACTTGACGCTCTCCGACGACTGTAACCGTGAGCCCCCGCTAGTACTGGTCGTCTTTCTTCTTGTACGAGGCGACCTCACGACCGGAATCGGTAGACTACGCAGGGTCGGAGACGTGAATCCGGTCAGTGCCGTCCTCCCTACTCGTGACGGCTATCAAGGCGCCATCGGTAACGGTGAGACCACCGGCCGGGGTCCCGGCGAGGTCGTGGTGCCACCGCTTCTCCGGAGTTCCGGATAGAATCCCACCATCCTCGCCGAGGGGGGGATGCAGTGAGGTAGCCCCCGGACGACGTATCATCGAACGCTCTTCTATCGGCACTCGCACGAACGGGACGCTCCCCAGACGCGTCGTGAACGGATCGCAGGGATCCTCGCGGTCGGCAGTCTTGTGGCGACGGTAGCGAGTGCAATGCTCACCCCGCCAGACCCACTCACACAACTTCAGTTCATGCCGGCCGCCTTCGCCGTGACTGTGCTGGTGTTGTTTCTATTTAAGTACCGGATCAGGGTAACTGAATCGTGATACCAATCGAGCTTGTATCTCTCCGAGTATTTCAACAGAGCCGATTCTGGGAGAACCGGCAAAAAACGCGGAGTCATACCCCACAGCTATTCACCGACGACGTGCCTTGACTGTGGTTCCCGAAATTGATCTCTCGTCTCGAAAAGGACAGACGTTATGTCACTGCTCTCTGTTAGCAGAGAACAAATGACCCTGATTAGCACACCAGAAGAGCACTTCGACGACCTGCCGGAGTTCCCGTACGATCCACAGTACGTCGATGTCGACGACGCGAAAATGGCCTACGTTGAGGTCGACGCAAATGAGGGTACGGCTGCCGACGCAGACGAAACGTTCCTCTGTCTGCACGGCGAACCGACGTGGTCGTATCTATATCGCAAGATAATCCCGACGCTCTCGGAACGTGGGCGGGTAATCGCGCCCGACTTTATTGGGTTCGGCCGTTCCGACAAATACGACGAAATCGAGGCGTACAGCTTCAGTCGTCATTTCGACCAGTTGACAGCGTTTGTGGAAGCACTCAACCTGCAAAACGTCACCCTGGTCTGTCAGGACTGGGGTGGTCTGCTGGGACTGACAATGGCGATGAACGACTCTGAACGATTCACTCGATTGGTTCCGATGAACACTGGTCTCCCGGACGGCACCCAGAAGATGGCGGATGAGTGGCTGGCGTTCAGGGAATTCATCGAATCCACCGACGACCCGGACATCGGACGGATGGTTCAGAACGGCTGCGTGACCGAGTTAGACACAGCGACGAAAGATGCCTACCGCGCCCCGTTCCCCGACCAGCCATCGAAGGCTGGGGCACGGGCGTGGCCGCTGCTCGTCCCTACTCACCCCGAGACGGACGGTGCCGACGCGATGCGAGCTGCCGCGAAGCGACTTTCAGAGTGGGAGAAACCGGCATTCGTGCTGTTCGGCGACTCTGATCCCATCTTTCGTGGGGTTCGTGATTCACTGCGTGAGTCGATTCCGACAGCGACGGATCAACCGGACGTCTGGGTCGAGAACGCAGGCCATTTCCTACAAGAGGATGCGGGCGAACGAATTGCCGAACGTATCGTCAACTTCGTCGATCGAACATCGTGACGAAGACGACCAACCCGGTCTCAGTGGCGGCAGTCACTATCTTCGGAGAGGGGAAGTGTACTTGATTCTGCGGCGACAGGGCGCGGAACTGGGCGAATCAGGGACGACTGAGGACGTACTCTTCAGCGGTCGATTCAAGGCGACTGCCAGAGAGTAACTCACATTGTTATTTCACTCTACAATACCTATTTGCTCTATTCGACCGATTCACGGGCGTATGGTACAAAGACGATTTGTTGCCCCGATCGCAGTCGCCGCATTACTCGTGATGGCCGGATGTCTCGGCGGCGTCGCTTGACTCAGTGACGGGAATTCCACCGAGATGGAAACCGACGGAAGCACGGACGATACGAACTCGAAAATCAGCGTGAGCGCGACGGGCGAAGTGACCGCCGAACCGGATCGGGCAGTTCTAACCGTTGGCGTCGAAGCCACCGCTGCCAACCCGGAGACTGCCCGAAAGCGGGTCGCCGAAAAGGTCTCCACCATGCGAGCGGCGCTCGCCAGCGTCGGTCTCGGCGATGATCGAGTGATAGCCCGTCACTACACGATTCAAGAGGACTACGAGTCAAAGCGTGACCAAGCGACAGAGCCGAGATATCGCACGATTCACTCCTTCGAAATCGAAATCGAGGACGTCGACCGAGTCGGAACGGTGATCGAGACGGCAACGAACAACGGTGCGACGAACGTCGGACGAGTTCAGTTCACCCTCTCCGAGGAAACTCACTCGGAACTCCGCGAAAAGGAGCTTACGAACGCGATGGACAACGCTCGTGCCGACGCCGAGATACTCGCCACCAACGCGAATCTCACCATCTCCGACGTGGATTCCGTTGCCACCAGTGTCGGAAACGTCCGGCCGTATCACGCCGAAGCAAATATGGCTGCAAGCAGTGATGGAACGGACATCGAGTCCGGACCGGTGTCGGTTACGGCACACGTGCAGGTGACGTACAACGCGAAACGGTGACTGGTTTTCCCCATGCGTGGTAACCCTCGCCGTTAACGGTGTGAGAATGTCACTCTCGATTTCTATGATCCTCTGAGGAAATCATTTCGAGTTGTTCTGTCGTACAAACTCGAGATACGGCTTGGCCAACTCGATAGCGTCCATTCCCTCGACGGTTTTCAGTCCGGTATCGTACTCGATTATGCCGACATCGTCCATCAGTGGTAGGTGTACGTGTTGAAGCTTTAGAGCGGTGAACGTCCTCAGTTCGTTTTGTCGAACCTCGCCGTCCGGCTGAAACTCTCTCACGATACAGTCGATGAGTTCCTCGAGTAATGCAGGGTCGTTCTCTTGGAGTAAGTACGCGAGGATAATCCGACGATGCTCGTTGGAGAGGACGGTAATCAGTGTATCTATCGAGATATCGTTCGGCTCAAGGTGCTTGTCGTCCATCGTGCCCAAATGTACCGATGCGATGAGCAAAGTTTGGATGTCTAAAGAATTTACAACCGTCGATTCGTTATAGGGGACGAACTCTTCGACTGCCGAATTAAGCGGTTCGGACGCAAATACCTTCAAAACCGGCCGAATCAGGTCGAATTATTCGACGACAAGAGAAGTGATGAAACATCTCGGCGGAAATTGCGGCCATGTTTGCACCGACGCCACCCTACACATATTGGATTTCGATTATCGGAGGGTTCTGCTGTCACCTCCGGACGAAATTTTCGGAAGGAAGTCGGTTAAAGGGACAAATACCGCGTTTTACGGGGTTCGTATCGGCGGTGCCAGTGAGATCACCGAGTAAATCATGGGATGTGCTTCGGCGTGCTTGGGACTCCGAGTGATTTACGGCCTATAGAATTTGGTGTGCGTTCGGCGTACCTACCTGCTCAACCACCTCTGACCGACCCATCCAAATTTGTTAGGTACTAGTCTAAAAATCGTCAATTCGAACGCTCGATAAGTGGTCGACTCTCGCTGAGGAGTGGCTCACGAGAGCCGTCAATCGTGAACGGTGGTGTATCGAGCGAGGGTAATCCGAATCAGATTACAGACTATCAGCGTCATCGACGAGGATTTCGACCAGCTTCTGTACCCCGGTTCGAACGTGTTGGTGGAACGTAGCCGGTGCAATTCCGAGTGATTCTGCCATATCCTCACCCGAACTGTCACGCGGCCATTCGAAGAACCCAGCGTAGTACGCGGTCTCAAGTGTTGCGTACTGACGTTCCGTGAGAACCTCTTCGAGTGCCATTTGGAACTCTCGATTTGTTCGGACTGACCGCTCGCGCTCGCGTTTACCGACGAGTTCGGACTGGGCGAACGTCGATTGAACCGCTTCGACGGCGATCCTAACGTCGGCCCGTTGAGAGACGGCCGCTCCGACTGTCCCTCTTCCATCGGCGAACGTGGCCGAATGAACGGTTGCGCCGTATTCGGCGAGGATTGTGGCTGGTGATACCCCGGCGATGATGAACTCGATCAGAGCTGTATCCCTGTGGTCGCTGACGAGCCGCGCACGCTCGATGGAATCGTCACCGGCAGCATCTTCGAGCACGCGTTCTGGAGACCCATCGATCACGGTGAAGTACTGGAGGTACGAACCATCGGATTGCGATACGATGCCCTCCATTTCGAACGTGGCGCCGGTCTCGGCCGACTCAGTCACTAAGAACAAATCTTGGTCTGAAATTTCGAATTCTAACTCCACGACCGTGTCGGTGAGGAGTGCCTTCTTCCGTTCGACAGCGTTGATCGCCAACCCGATAGTCTTTCCTAACTCGTGGAGAACGGCTTGTTCTCGAACGCCGAACGCATTCGCCCGTGAGGAAAAGGCAACGAGCACATCATAGACCGTATTTTTATACACGAGCGGAATCGCCGCGGCGAACTGCCGACCGCTCACGAACCGACTCTGGTTAGTGGGCGCGTCGACGGCGACTCCGGTTGGAAGACTGTCGAAGTCGCGGATGATCTGAACTTCACCGGACTCGACCGTCATCGCGATCGGCGTTCCCTCTTCAGCGTCGAACGACGTGTCGAGGGTCCCTGCACCGACCCCAGTTCCGGTCTTCGGCTCGATTTTGCGAATGCCACCATCGACTTCGCCAATCCACGTAGCGTGATACAACTTCGAATCGGTCAACGTTTCACAAACCTGTGTTTCGATCTCTTCACGGGTTGTCGCCTGCACTAAGCCCTGATTCACCTGTCGAATGACCGTATTGATCTGATTGAGCGTCTCGAGTTCGTCACGCTGCCGGCCGAGTTCCAGTTGCTGCTCTTTCACTTCCGTAATATCGTCGATGACGCCGACGAACCGATAGACGTCGCCATCGTCGTTTTGCAGCGGAAACGCGAAGCTGTGGACCCACCGAGTCGAGCCATCGGGGCGGATGATACGGTACTTCTCTTGAAATCGAAGTGCCCCAGTTTCGTTTCCTGACGCCTGCGGTGCCTTTTTCATCGCATCTCCGACTCGTTGCTGGTCTTGTGGATGGACGGCGTCGAGGTGGTTCAACAAACTGTCGTAGACTGAATCCCGTGACCGCCCCGTGATGGTTTCGTACGCAGGATTGATGTATAGTATCTCGCTCATATCGGCGTCGGCCATCCAGATAGCACTGTTAATGTTTTCGGCGATCTGGCGGAGTCGAGCTTCGCTTTCGCGCATTCGCCGCTCCCGTTCCTTGCGATCGGAGATATCCGTTGCGATGACGACCGCTTTCTCGATGACTCCCGTCGGACTCTCGATTGGCGCGATGCTGATAGCAGCCCAGACACGATCACCATCGGGACGTTCGAGGGTGAATTCGGAGTTGAGCACCTGCTCACCGTCGTCGAACACTCGCCCTATTAAGTCTTCGGGTGGAACCCGTTGTCCTCCGGCACTGTAGAACTTCCGCTGGGAGACGTCGAGTGTCCGATTGGTGATCTCTTCCATGGTCAGCCCGAGGAGTTCTTCGGCTTGGTCATTGACCCGGGAGATGTCTCCATCGGGATTGATCACCCCGATGCCGACGGGACTCGTTTTGAGGACGTGCTCGATGACGTCTCGTTCTTCCCGGAGGGTCTCCTCCCGCTCCTTGCGGTCGGTGACGTCTTTTCCGATGATGACCGCTTTTTCGACGTCTCCCGCTTGGCTCTCGATGGGTGCGATGCTAATCGAGAGCCAGACACGGCTACCATCGGGTTGACCGAGTGCGAATTCGGTGTCGAGGACGCGATCACCATCGTCGAACACTCGCCCCAGTAAGTCTTCGGGAGAGATTTGTTGCCCTTCCGAATCGTAGAGTTTGCGTTGAGAGACGTCGAAGGTCTGGTTCGTAAGTTCGTAGTCGGTGAGGCCGAACAGTTCTTCGGCGCGATCGTTGACCCGCGAGATATCTCCATCGGGCGAGATTACGCCAATACCGACCGGACTGGTCTCGAGGACGTGTTCGATCAGCCCGCGCTCTTGTCGAAGCTCTTCGACCCGCTCCTTACGTTTTGAAACGTCACGAACGACACCGACCGTCCCTCGCATTACACCGTCTGATTCGAGAATAGCTATTTTCGCTTCGCAGGGTATCGTCTTCCCATCGGCGGTGTGGAATCCGAACTCGACGGTTCCGACCCGTTCATCCTCGACCCCGAGTAATTCCGAGATTACGTTTGTGCCTTGGGCGACCGTCTCTTCGTCGAGGAGCATCGATACGTGCTCGCCCAGCAATTCGTTGCGCGAGTACCCGGTTATCTCGACGATGGAATCGCTGACCATCTCGAAGTTCCCATCGCTGTCCAACTGATAAACTGCATCACCAGCCAACTCGGCGAGAATCTTGTAATGCCCGGTCGACTGTTCGAAGTTCTCGGGGTGTGTCCGGTTTCGAACGAATCCCGCGAACAACCGGTGATCATCCGGCGTGAGTTTTCGTACATCGATACTGATCTGAACCTCGTGGCCGTCCGCGTGTTGTGCACGTAGGTCGAGTCGCTCAATGGTTTCTTCGCTCAAACGATCAGCGACAGACGGTAGTTCCGTGTCGTGGTCATGGAGGAGGAACGACTCCAGCGGTTCTCCCACGAGTTCGCTTGGTGAGTAACCAAGAACGTTCGTTACCGCCGGGTTGGCGAACACGATTATCCCCTCCTTGTTGATGGCGATTGTCCCGTCGGGTACGAGCCCGACGAGTTGCTGGAAAATCGACTGATCCTCTAACTCCGTAGGGAGGGCAGCGCAAACATCGCTCTCGGATTTCTTCTCGGAGTATGGGTCGTCTTGTTCTCGATTCAACGTCATAGATTGGCATTCGTACGCACTACGACTCAATATAGCACACGGCCGTGAATCACCGTCCGCTTCTTTTTCACCAACCCAAAACCTCCGTAGTTCTGGTATTATCTGCGTTGTTCGTCGGGCGGCGATGTCAGGGTTGTCATGGGGCGCGTTTGACCACGTCACAGCCTTCTGCGGGAGAAAAAGAAAGGTTCGCCAGAGTGTCTCCAGTTCTATGAAGTGCGTGTTGAACCCTTGCAAGTGACGTATTGGCCGGAGTTTTCTGACGGAATTCCACGGGTTTTAGCCGGTGAGAGATCACTCCGTTTCGCCCTTCTCACTATCCTCGGTGATTGTCTCAGCAAGCTCTTCGACGATGAGGTACGGATTCTCGCGGGTGTTTCGGCGACTTCGGTCGACGGAGAAGCGGTCGCAGAACAGAACGTGACCGGCAGAATGTTCACGACCACTGATTTCCCCATCGTCAGGGTCGACCCGCCACACGGAGACCCCCGTTTTCTCGGGAACCGCTGATTTGACGACGAATGGGATAACGCGGTTGGCGTCCACCGCACTCGCCATATAGATGATGTCACACTCGGCGAGATCGGCCTGTTCGTTCGAGACGATTTGGTTGCGGAGTTGGAATAATCCGCCCTTTCCATCCCTCCACAACCACTCAGCGAGCACCGCGTCTGCGGCATCGTCAATTTTGTCGGTGTCGATGTGATCAGTCAGGACCGAGCGAATCGCTCGGACGAACGCATCGTGGAATTCATCGCTGTGGTAGAGTTCGTGTGCGGTCGCCGCGATGGTTTCGAAATCGGACTCGCTCTCCGCGAACTCGTCGCGACGGTCTAAGAGCACCATCGTCCCTCACCCTCCTCGGTGGGGTCGGCGAACTGAGCTTTGACGTAAGTCGGTCGGCGAGTCCGCTCAACGGTGACTTGCAGACCTGTATCGAGGAACGTCCACTGCGCAATTTCGCCCCGGCCAGTGATGAGGTCAAAGCTTACCGATGCGTCGGATGCGTTGGGGGTAGTTGAACTGCGGTTATAATCCAGAAGATTATCGGTGTCGCACTTCGATTCGCTGTCGTTATCTGGATTCGTTAGTTTGGTCAACATTGCTTTGGGTAGTCCGAAGCGCGGTCACGGTGCTGCAACACCGTGACCCGGTTTTCCGGCCATCCGCGCCTCTTACCGTAGTCTACGGGTGACTCCCTCTAATTGGTGACGACGTGATCGGCAGCGTTTCTGCTGAAAAATACCCGTATATATCTCAATTCTCTCGATAGCGTGATGGCAGAATGAGTGGTTCGCAATTGGTTGACCGAGGTGAATGAGACGATTTCACAATAGGAAGTCTGATACGGTAGAGTCGCCTTCGAATCTACCGACTTCACTAGCTGATCTCTTCGTCGCGTTTAGTCACTCGTTGGCGCGTCGAACGATGGCGAGCCATGCTTCGACGCTCTCGTCGTTCGACGGGTCGACTCCCTCCTGGTCAGCGTTGACTTCGAAACGAGCCGGCTCGATCGTCTCCACTGCCCATCCGTCGATAAACGCCGTCCGAAGCTCCGCTTCGCTGATTCGCCGTGGCCCCCATTCGCCCGGTTCCCGATCGCTAAAACAGAGGACGACAACGTGGCCGTTCGGCGTCACGACGTTGCCTAACGACGCGACGTAGGTTTGTCGGTTCTCGTCGTCGAAGACGTGAAACAGACCGCAGTCGAGGACGACGCCGAACTCTTCATCGAGCTCATCGAGCGAGAGCGCGTTCTGGATTCGGAAGCGCACACGCCCAGCTGCGTTACTCGTTTGCGCCTTCTCTCGCGCTTTCTCGATGGCTCGAGGGGACGCGTCGATTCCGAGAACCGAGTATCCCTGACTGGCGAGGAAGAGCGCGTTCTCGCCTGTCCCGCAGCCGATGTCGAGAATCGGCCCCTCGAACGATTGCGTCTCGAACAGCGAGCGAACGGCCGACTGGGGGCGGCCGATATCCCACGGCGGTGTTCCGGCGTACGCCTCGTCGAATCCGTCTTCGGGCGAACTCATCGTCGGAACCAAGGGACGGTACGCCATAGTCTTCTAGGTCGTTAGTTCGGACATCGAGCGCCGTACCCCTCTGACGAGAGCAGTTGTTCGAGTCATTTGAAGCTGATAACCGTGGAAGCAACGACTTGGTGTGTCTTTTAAGCCTATTAGCCAGTACTGCTATTACACCTGCAACAATAGTCCCCGCGTAAGGTGTGACAATGTGGGTAACAACTACGCCCAAAAAGTATTCCGATGGTGGGAAAACGCGAGTCCATCAAGTCGTCGTCGAAGCCCTCGAAGACCACGACGGTGTCGATTTGGATTCGGAAGATTGGGTACTCTACGATTACGTTGACCCCGATCCCCTTGACGACCTGTTCGACCATGATGGGAACACAGTTATGTCAGTTAAATTCGAGATAGAAGAGGCGACCGTCACAGTTTGGCACGATGGCGAGGTTCATGTGAAAGTAGAGTAGTTGCATCCTGTGCTAGGGTAATTCCCCCTCGAAGTGGAGCTTCGCCGAACGATATCTTCTCGTACCAATGCGAGCCAGATTCTTGTGAAGAAAGTATTTGCCGAACTGAGTAAGCCATCGAGTCAATCAGGCGAAAACCTCGTCCAGCACCTGAGAACAAAGGCTTCGACACGAGGGGGCGAGAATGTATCAGGCCACGACCTTCACCAAGGCTTCGATCGTATTTTGGATAACTGAGTCTAGGAGTATGAATTTGAGCGTATAATGCGGACCTCGCCGCGTTTGACGTGAGCTGACCCGGAGCTACGCCCTCTCATCTCCAACGATATCAGAGAAAATAGATAACCGATTCTATCGGGATGATGTTAGACGTATCCTCTAAAACCGTTCGGCTTACAGCGGGAGCATGGAGAAAGCCCACGACTTCAGTCGTGGGAGAAGTCACTATCGGTGATCGTCTCTGTGATTCCACGGTCACTACGGATGCCGTCATCGTTCCCGTTGTGACTTTTACTTGGGACGATTTTTCCGGGATTCAAAGTTCCTTTCGGGTCGAGTGCTCGCTTAATAGCTCGCATCGCACCGACTGCGGCAACGCCATGCTCCAGTTCCATGAACTTGCGCTTGCCCACGCCGATGCCGTGCTCGCCGGTTGCAGTGCCGTCGAGATCGATGGCACGCTCTACAAGTTCGGTGTACGCCTCACGAGCACGGGCTGACTCTTCTGGATCGTCGTAGTCAGCCAGTACGAAGTAGTGTAGATTTCCGTCACCGGCGTGGCCGAAGCAAGGAATAGAGAAACCGTACTCCTCGCCAACGTCCACGACCTCGGCGATCATTTTCGGATAACGACCGATGGGAACTGTTACATCGCCAGGTGGCCCGATGTCGAGATCTGGATCATACTCTTTGGCTGCATAAGTGATATCCTTGCGAGCCTGCCAGAGTCGCTCCATCTCCTCTCCAGCGGCGATCTCCATCTGCTCGAGGCCGTGCACCTCGAAGATACTTCGGCAGAAGTCGATCTCCTCGTCGATGCCGTGGTTGGCATGAAACTCAACGAATACCATCGGCTGTTCTGGCAAATCTGTATTGGAGTAATCGTTGGCCAATATCGCAGTTTGGTCGTCGATGAGTTCGATCTTGGCCACGTCCACCCCCGACGTGACCGCATCAGAGATCGCTTCAGTAGCGTTATTTAACGTCGGGAAGACGGCGCGGCCGCCCTTGACTTGTTCAGGACGACCGGCGAGTTCGAGTGTTGCTCGCGTGATAATACCCAACGTCCCCTCACTACCGATGAGTAGTTCCTTCAAGTTGTAGCCACTGGAGGTCTTGGCTGCTTTGCTTCCGGCTTCGATGACGGAGCCGTCAGGCAATACCGCTTCTAATTCGAGTACCCAATCGGCGACTTCACCGTATTTGACCGTCTGCTGGCCAGACGCATCGGTAGCGATCATCCCACCGATTGTGGAGATTGCCCCCGAAGATGGTAGTGGCGGGAAAAAGAGTCCGTACCGCTCGAGAGCCTCGTTGACGTCTTCGCCGATGACGCCCGCCTCGACGTCGATCTGGAGGTCGTCAGGGCGGATCTCTCGGATGACATCCATTCGCGTGGTGTCGAGGCTGATACCGCCCTCGACTGGTGTGGCGTTGCGCTCCAGTCCTGTTCCCGCAGCATAGGGCGTGACCGGAACTTCGTGGTGATTAGCCGCCGTAACGATCGCAGCGACGTCCGAGGTTGATTCGACAAAGACGACGATGTCTGGCTCGACTTCGTCCTCTTTACGGGTACCGAAGTCTCCAGCGTGATTCCCTCTGTCGAATTGGCTTTGCGAAAATTTTCCATCCAACGTAAGATCCTCAAGAAACGAACAGTCGTACGCCATAGAGTCCAGACGTAAGCACCAGACATAAATCCCCGACCAAGTGGGTATACGCGGGGAGAGTTCGAACCGCCTCGGAATCACGCCCCAAGGCACTCGACCTGCTTTATCCGTAGAGGAATAGATATCGACACCGTGATACGTAGGAATGGGGTCGACCTCCCCGCGATTTCGACAGAAGATCATGCTCACTGATGAACCAACGTTGTGAGGAGTCAGATCTCGGTGTCGAGGGTGAGTATCTGAAACCGCATGGAGCAAGCCATTATCTCGGTGACAAATTGTATCGGACAACCCCAACAGATGCTAACCGCTGGCGTCGGTACTGGGATAAGCAATTCAATGGGAGAGTTCCATCTTCGTCGAGAGGGTTCGGCGACTACTCATAAACCAGGCCAGTGAATTTGCTCCATTTGGATACGGATTTTAGGAGCGGGCAATGTCTAGTTTAGTGCCTCCTCGACCGGCATTCGTCCGTCTCGAAGTTCGGTGAAATCACTAGCTAGATCGCGACATCGATGTTGTCGTGTCTGGCGGAAGAATACGGGCATATGGTGTGCCCGCCGTTCTCTGATTAGCGGAGTGGTCTGAATCCCTCTTGGACCTCGGACGCCAACAGCTCTGGCACTTCCCAGGCCGCAAAGTGCCCGCCTTCGTCGAGCTCGTTGTAATAGATGAGGTCGTGATACGCCTGCTCTGTCCAACTCCGCGGGGCTGGATGGATCTCGTCAGGAAAGATGCTCACGGCAGCCGGGATGGAGACGTCGACAGCATCGTAGAAGCGGGCCTCTCCTTCGTGCAAAGTTTCCCAATAGAGACGAGCCGAAGAAACCCCCGTATTCGTCAACCAGTAGAGCGTGATGTTGTCGAGGATGTCGTCTCGTGTGATGTCACCGAACGGTTGTCCGGCAAAGAGGCCTGCGATTCGCTCGTAACTGCGGATGTCGTGGTCAAGCATCCACGCTGCCAAGTCGACGGGAGAATCCGCCAGTCCGTATAACGTTTGGGGACGCGTCCCCATCTCGATTGCATAGCCTATGTCCTTCGTAAAGAACTCGTTCAGCCGCTCGTACGCCCGAATTTCGTCGTCTGAGAGATCGGATGGTGCCGGATCGCCGCGCACAAGCGCCTTTGACACTCCGGGTGGAACAGTAGAAGGCATGTTGGAGTGAATGCCGAGCAATTCCGGAGGTTCCTGCATAGCCATCACGTCGCAGATACCCGCCCCCCAATCGCCGCCTTACGCCACAAACTCCGTATATCCCAGGCGCTTCATCAGCTCAACCCAGGCACGTCCGATGCGGCCAGGATCCCAGCCGGTCTCGGTCGGCTTGCCCGAATACCCGTAGCCCGGCATCGACGGAATCACCAGATGGAACGCATCGGATGCGTTGCCGCCATGCGCCGTGGGATCGGTAAGTGGCTCGATAATCTTCAGAAACTCGAGGATCGAGCCAGGCCATCCGTGTGTGACGATGAGCGGCAACGCCTCTTCATGGTCTGAACGAACGTGAATGAAATGGATGTCTAGCCCGTCGATCTCGGTTTTGAATTGCGGTAGGTCGTTCAGTTTCGCCTGGCACTTGCGCCAATCGTACTCTGACTCCCAGTAGCGCGCGAGTTCCTGAAGCGTAGCGAGCTGGACGCCTTGCGATTGATCACTGACGGTTTCCTCGTCGGGCAACCGCGTTTCCTCCAGGCGTCGGTGGAGGTCATCAAGTGCCTCTTCTGGAACGTCGATGCTGAAGGGTTCGATTTCGGTTTCGTTGGACATGTGGTTTCTCCTTGGATTGGTGGATATGGCGGCAGAAGGAGTGGATCGTGTCGGCTTTGGCCGAATGTTTACCTTTCCACCCACCGCCGCATCTCCGTAGCCCTCCTCGTCGAGGGGGGGCGACCCGTGGCCGGGTCGATGCCACCGCGGACCGGAAGGGTGGCCCTTGAGGCTTGGTACCGTAATTGACTGTTTTTATGCGCTGCTGTCAGTCGTTTATCTATCTGGCTTCCCCCTCCCCACGGAAGTAAGAACGACATGCGAGGTATTAGATATCGCTGAAAATTAGATTTCAACTAGGGATTTTTATATAGCCAATGATTTGTCACTGTCTAGTTGAGTGCTTCGAGGGGTGTTTGACGGTCTAATGCCTGATGCGGGCGATGCAGATTGTAATAGCGTTTTAACTGTTGGCACCGTTCTCTAACTGCTCGCCGACTGCCAGTCCAACTCGTATAGAAGCGGTCGGTGCGTTGTTTGAAGGTCTGAAACCCTTTCTCGATATGGTTTCGGTCGGCATAGTCGAGGTGACCGCTTAATCCGAGTCGCGAGAGGGCAGTCGTATAGCCAAAACCATCGACGGGAAACGTCGTTTCGAGACATCGTGTTTCTCCGTGAGGCGGTGGATGAATGCCGCCGCAGGGTCGGTTCCGCGACGACTGAACAACTCGACGTCAAGCAGAAGTATCGTCTCAAGATCAGTTGCGGCGTACAGCCAACACCACACATCACCGATTTGGACAGCGGTTTCGTCTACTCCGTCCCGCCGACTGCTTCGCCATCGCGGGTCGGGATCGGTGTCGGCCAGGCGATGAGTCCACTGGCGAACCGCACCGTTGGAGTGATCGACACTCAGCCAGTCCGAAACTGCTTGCGTCTCCCTGACCGACAACCCCATCGAATGGAGACGCACCCCAAACCGTCGGGCAGGTGTCGGTGTGCGCTCGTTCTCCCAAACGTCTTGCTGCCCCGTATCTAACGTCTCACCCAGGGTCGGCAAGTTGCATGCACACCAACTACTCCGACCTGCTCACTCCTCAACTAGACAGTGTTTAGGAGCGCTATTGTCACCGAACTCCGAGAAGATACCACCTTCAATACGCGTGAAACAGTTACGTGGCGCATGGTCGATTTGAAGAGCTCTCAACCGTGTTACCACATGCGTGTATACCGCGCTAACACGCATCTTCAGTCGGCGGCCATAGAATCAGTGGTTGCCTGTATCACTGCCATGTGGCGGTCAGCAGTTGCCGCGTCTACGCCGGCCGTGTGGAGGTCGCTGACGACTACCTCGTCGTCGGCTGCCCACGCGATTACGTCGAGATTGTTTCCATGAGCAAGATCGATGATATCCGTCTCGAGACATTGCTTCGAGTGGGGATGAAGCGAGTCGCACGCAAGGGCGAGCGCGGTTCGAATACCAGCAGTGACGCCCACCGTTTCGCCGAACAGGTACCCCCGCACCATGTTCGGGTCGTGTTCCTGCACCTCGGTCAGTGCGGATGGGAGAAATGAGGTAATGCGCGCATCCACACCGGCGTCGTTGATGTGCCGCAGTACGTCGGCCGCTATCCCCGATTGTTTGAGTTCTACTTGGACGCTCACTTCCGACGGAATTGCGTCAAGCGCCTCAGACAACAGTGGGATTCGCTCGCCGGAATCCAGAATTTCTAGTTTCCGCAGTTCGTTCCACTTCATTCTGGCGACCGAACCGTGTCCCTCGGTCAGGCGATCGACGGTTTCGTCATGGAAGACGACGAGTTCGCCCGATTGACAGCGTCGGACATCAATCTCAACGGCTGAAAAGGTAAGCGATGCTTGCTTGACTGCATAAACGCTATTCTCAGGATATTGATCCGCGCACCCTCGATGGGCGATGAGTTCCATTATTCGAATGGTGCACTGAACTCTCGAAGAATAAGCTTACCGTTTCGATCTAGGATCGGTGGACGCTGTCAAATGTCGGTTGCCGTGGAGAGGTAGTCGTTTACGCGCGTCCACGAGGTCGTTCGGACGATTGATTTCGAGATGGTTAGCTGATGGAATCACCAGCCGTTTTGTCGGCAATTCGGGGTAAATATGTGGATACCATTCTGTGCGGTTGCGGGCGAGGAACTCTATTGCCTCCATCCGATACTGACGACTGACGATCCCGACGCCGGCATGACGGTGGCCAGGAACCATCCCATAGTCGATGACGTTCCCCTCCTCGTCACACTGAATCGCGGTGTGTTCGTTTTGAATGCCCGGGAGACAGGCCACGATGTTGTATCGACCGTCCAGTGTCGTGTAATGCTGTAAAAGCCGGTCGATAATCGACGGTGTGACCACCACGTCGCCGTTCAACACGAGAACGTCATCGTCAATGCACTCGAGAGCACGCCGAAGTGACTCGGCATTTTCGTACTTTTCCCAGCGTTTTAGAACGATGACATCGACTGTGGTGAGGTCGTCGATGACGTTCTCGCACTTATATCCGAGCATGATCGTAATCCCATCGACGCGACCACTGAGTGCGGTGCGTTGATGGTCAAAAAGCGTCCGGCCGTTGACCTCGAGAAAGGCCTTTGGAACGTCTGTAGTCGAGTCCCCCATCCGACTTCCGCAACCAGCTGCGAGAATCACTGCCTGCATGCGATCACCTCCGCGGCGGCGCGTTCACCGGCCCGCCCGTCCATGGGAATACCGAGGTCTGCGCGACACGCCGCCTCACGCTCGGCGACCGATTCTGAGTAGCCCCGTTCGTAGAGGTCGTCGACAGACGAGATGTCGAAATCGGCAACACTCGTCACGTACCCAATTTCGGGGACGGCGGTATCCTCGACGGGGATATCGGTCAACTGGATGAGAGGCCGTCCTGTGTGGAGCCACTCGGCGATGATGCCGGAATAGTCGGAAATGAGCAAGTCGGCGACCAGCATGCTCGCATTCGGCGTCGGATTCTCATCGAAGATTACGTTTGGGAGTGCCGAGATTCGCTTCTTGCAGGCTTGCGTGAGCGACCGTCCCGGCTCCTCCGTTCGATCCATTGGATGCGGTCGGAAGAGCAGTTCGTACTCGGTATCGGCGAACGTGTCGAGAATTGCTTTCGCAGTGTGTAGGTACGACCCACCGCCGTAGTTGTGATTGGTCGGCGCGTACAGCACCCGTTTTTCACGAGGTGCGTCAGTGGCGACGAGGTCATCGGCCTCCGGAATCCCGACAACCGCGACGCGAACGTCGTCGGAAAACACCTCTCGGTATCGCCGCGCCCACCGCTCACCCGGCGCAAGTGCGGCGGCGACGGCGTGTCCGATCGTCTCGGTCGTTACGGTTCTCTCTCCACGTCCGACCGACGCACCGTGTCGGACGTGGACGAGGGGATACTCGTCGTGAAAATCAACGTCCTCGATTCGATACCGGTGGTTGTACACCACGACCGCCGGGTCAATCGTCCGTACGTTTCGATCGACGTCTGTCATGTCGTCGACATCTAGCTCCGGAATACTGTCGCTACACCCGCGGGCTTCCGGACGAACCGGGATGTACGCTGACGAGACATCGACGTGGTTATCGATCGATTCAAACGTCTTCCCCATAAATCTCCGTTCTATGATATACAGTATTTCGACCATGGATTCCCCCTGCTACCCCCGTGGAAGTGAGTACGTTACGCAACTACAGCGCGATATCAGCGCAACTGTTTCTCGTACACCCTGCTCCCTAGGAGATATTCATATTTAATAATGTCCCTCGGTACAGTTTATACGGTGACGGTGAACTACTACGTTCAACTACACACGAATGGCTGCGATGTTCACGACGAGTAACGCGATTCCCAACTCGAGTGAGACCTCCGACGAGCGGTGGGACGAGCACTGTCGGCTCTGCTTGGATACCACCGGGTGTAAACCGCTGACTAGCAACCCACAAAATCATGGCAAACTGATATTATAATTCGTTCTACTACTAACTCCTCGTTTCCGGCTCGCGCGCGGTTCGTCAGACAAATCTTCAACAGTCAATTGATGACGTTGGCATCTAGATTGCCTACCCGAAACATGACTTTTTAGCATCACACGTTGGCTGGAGTGGGATGCACTATGGAGGTGCTATATGAATATGCCCGGTGTATTGGGCGTAACTGGTTCCACCGGAGCCATACTACGAGGGACTAGACAGATGCGTGAAGCCATCCTCCATCTCAGCGACTCCCAGCTTGCAGCGGCCGGACTCAAGACCCTTATCGAGGCTGTGAGGAGGGCAGGGTTCCGCGATGCGACGGAACTCGTCTGCCACGGCCCAGGCGGCGTTATCTTACTTCAGGTCGATGACTCACTCTCAGAATCCGAACTGGACGGCTTCGAATCAGTCGTCTGGTGGGAACGACTGGCCTCATCATCGTCAGGCGTGACCTATTTGTGCAAAATCAGTGCGCCAGACCTCGCCGAGGACTTTCCCATTCACCAGCACGGCGTCACCCATGATGTCTCCAACATCTGCGAGGGCGGACTCGATTTCTCGGTCATCGGATCGCAGGATGAAATCGGGCAAACCGTTGCGCCAGCCAGCGACGCGGGCCTGAACGTCCTTCTCGAGCGGTTGACGGACTACCGAGGGCCGACCTCCCAACTCGATGTGCTCACCGACTGGCAGCAGGAAATCGTTCAGACGGCTTATGCAATGGGTTACTACGAGGCTCCACGTGAGGCGTCAACCGACGATACCGCAAGTGAAGTTGAACTGGATCCATCGGCTGTCGCGGAGCATCTCCAACGCGCAGAGCATAATCTGTTATCACAGCTGTTGCAGGGATCTGACCCCTCTGTGTGAGATGGAGGCGCTGGATACTGGGCTACAGTCGGGGATTGAAATCATCATCGCGTTGTCTCACCCCTGATGGGCAACATCCATCGGCATTGCCATGGTGATCACGTCAGTTTGTGTATTCCACTTACGATTGGCTCGCCGACACGTCGATGGCGACTCCGCAGGTTACCGCTGCAGTGGCACTGGTCAAAAGTGTCAATCCGGGATATACTGCGAATCAATCCGTTTCGTCGTTGAAACGTGCTGCTGACGTGCCTGAGGGCTGCGAGAATGCCTATTATGGCTCCAGGTATCTCAACCCACTTCTAGCCGTTACAAATTAGACTGCCGTTCTGCCCTCTATAGCCACGGTGATTTTACTTATTGAGACGGTATGCAACTGTGTATGGCGCATACGAAAGTCAACTATCAGGACGTCGAGGCAGTTGGTGACGGGCTACACTTCCTCCGGGAGCCGCTCGGATGTGAACAGTTCGGCATTTCAGTGCTCGAATGCGACCCCGGTTGGACAGGGAAAGAACACGCACACGTCGACCGAGAACACGAGGAGGTGTACCTCCTGATTGACGGGGAAGCGACGGTGACGGTAAACGGCGACGACGTAGCGATGGAGAGCGGTGATGCACTCCGAATCCCACCGGAAGCCACCCGCCAAATCCAAAATGGAGACACCGAGTCGCTGTTCGTCCTGACTGGTGCACCGTGAAATCGACTCTAATGCCTGAAAACAAGAAAACGTGATTACAAAGGGTTTGCAGTCGGGTCAGCCAGTTCCAAGGCGAGAAGTTCACCCATACCCTCATCCGGGGGGCAAACAACCCTGACGGTGGGGACGTTGGTGAACTCACGTTCGTCGAACCGATGATTACGACGGAATTCCTCGACGGAAAACCGGACAATGTACACACACCGATCAGTACCCCCCCGGTGTTCGCTGAGGTAGGCTATACCCGACCGAGTACGCGATTCGTTATCTCGACGTGCTCGATGTCTACCTAATCACCCTCGAAGCGTTCAAGTGGTTCCCCGCTGCGGAGTGACCGCTTTTCTCGGGAGCCACGAACAACCTTGCTACGGAATGTCCGGTGATATTTCAGGAAGCGGAAATCAGTTTAATTCGCTGAAGGATGCTGATAGACGGGTTGGCTCACTGTGCTTGACGATACTGACGGCCAACAAGCGGATCTGCGATAGAGCGCATAGTCCCCACGGAAGTCTACGGGCGTCAAACAGCGTATCTAGAGTAGGTGGAAATCTTGATGGCTTCACAGGTGAACAGTCTGTAGAGTAAAACATGAAATTCCAGCTCACAGAGCCCCAACAGACACTTCGCGAGGACGCCCGTGAATACGCACAAACACAGATTAAGCCACAAGCGATCGACCTCGATCAAAACGAGGAACACCCGAGCGCGATACTGAACGAACTGGGCGACCGTGGATATACGGGCATCACGCTTCCCGAGGAATATGGCGGGATGGGAGATGGACTGGTTGAACTCACACTCCTTATCGAAGAGTTGTCTGCTACGCTCATGTCCGTTGCAAGCACACTCGCCCTTCATTTAGGCGTTGCAACAGTCATCGAACGGTTCGGGACTGATCAACAGCGGAATCGGTATCTACCGGAGATGGCGTCATACGAAACGGTCGGTGCTCTCGGATTGAGCGAGGAGAACGCTGGGAGCAACAAACTGGAGATGGAAACGAGCGCGCAACAGGATGGAGATGCGTGGGTGTTGAACGGGCACAAGCAATGGATCACCAACTTTCTGCACTCCGATTATGTTCTTACGTACGCGAAAACCGGCCCTGACGATGAGGTGCCGCACAATATCAGCGCGTTTCTCGTTCCGAGCGATGAATTCGAGGTAGAAGAGGTCTGGGATACGCTCGGTGCGAAATCCGCTAAGTCACCGAAAGCAACGCTCTCTGATGTCCGCATTCCGAACCATCAGATGGTCGGCAATGAGGGTGAAGCGTACGTTCAACGGAGCGAAATCAAAACGAGCGTGAACGTCCCCGCTCGAGGTGTCGGCATTGCCCGCGCTGCGCTTGATGACACAGTCGAGTACACGAACCAACGCGAACAGTACGGCCAGACCATCGCTGATTTTCAAGGTGTGAAGTGGGACGTTGGGAAGATGGCAGAACGGGTCGATACGGCCCGACTGCTCACGCTCCGAGCAGCCGAGATGGCTGATCGAGGCCAAGAGACACCTCGAGAGTTGAGCATGGCGAAGGTGTATGCGACACAGGCCGCTGTTGACAATGCAAACGATGCAATGCAGCTCCACGGCGGCATTGGCTACACGAACAAAAAACATGTCGAACGATATCTTCGTGACGCTCGTCTTCTGACAATCGCCGGGGGGCCGAACGAAGGTCACAAGGACACACTCGCTGAGGCCGTCTACGAGGCCCATCCCAGTACATAGAGTACTCATCGGTGAGTATAACGTAGGGCACCAACGGTGGGCCTCCGGGCATTTCCCATGCTGTTATACTTATGAAGGGAAGAACGCCTGAGGATACAGGGACAGTGTATTGTCAATAAACGCCATCTCCCTGGGGTGGTGTGTAAGGGAATTATACGACTATGACTCGGAGACAGCGCTCCACGAATACTTGACGACCGTCCTCGCGCCACTCATCTCAAAATCGAAATTATCGGTGAAGAGCAATTCCCAGACCGATCGCAATGGGACTTCGCAATTTTACCTGATGATGAGAGCAGTTCGCTACAGTATTACGATATCGACCAGCTACGGTGAGCCCAATGGCGAATCTTGAGTCTAATCAGCCATCCAACTCAGCAAAAACCGAAAACGTAGTGAACCAATTGACGTACATAAACGCAATCAAACCCAACTCTCTCGCCCATGAGAGCAAAGTAAACTTGACCGTCTCATCGCCGTCAGTGAAAGTGTACGGACAGTCGCTCACCCGCTCGAAATCCAGGCTCTTGAGGGATGAAAAACCACTTTCACTGTGGTGATGGCTCGCGACTATGGCACTTGCAGTAGAGTAGAATATATGGCTCATTCATCGCCAGTAACTGTCGAAGCGCTTGACGACACGGTCACCTGCAAGTTTGATGGGTTCGTTACCGTGCTGCAGCCTGAATACGATGAAGAGAGTACCAACAATCAGGGCTGGACAGTGGGTGGGTAATTTATTATGTCGACTGAAACCGACGAGATAGCCCAACAACGTGCACATAGAACTGACGATGAAACGCCGGAAAACTGCGACTGTGACGACTTAGGCGGTTTCCCTTGTTGGGAATGCGTTCGAACAGGTCGGAAAGAACTGCCAAGCTAATCTTCATCTCCTTCCTAATTTCTACAGAAAACGCAGCGAGAGTGCCTCGGGGCTTGACTCCGAGGGTGAATCGCGTAAGCTTGATTCAGACATGCTCCGTGCGGTTGATGTACCTCTCCACAGTCCGACTGCTCATTTCCCTGGCCGTCCCCACATAGAACGAGCATTCCCAAAAGCCGCCGCCCCAAAACACTCTCGCCAATAACGATTCGTGCTGTTCCCACATCTCGTGCGGTGAAGCGCTTGATTGTTCGCACAATATCGCTCGGGGCGTGTTTGGGGTGAGCCGACAGGAACAGGTATACGTGGTCTGGAGCAATATGCAACGAGAGAACGTCGTATCCGTACCGTTCGGCCACCTCTCGGATACTCCGTTCCAACGACGGCTCAATCTTATCGAGGATGGCATGGCGGTACTTCGGACACCAAACGAAGTGATAGTTAATTGTATAGACAGTGTGGTTTCCCGTCGAACTTCCATACTCTTAGTACGTATTGGAAACGCTTAGGCAGTGTCAGTACGTACATGGAGTGTGTCACGGAAGTACACAGTAACGGTTCCAGACGACCTCGGCGAGTGGCTGGACGACCAACCACATCTCTCCCCAAGCGGATTGCTTCAAAAAGTCATCCGCGACCAGCAAGAAAAAGAGGCCGAATAGTCAATGGACCTCACGCTTCGATTTCGCGCGTATCCAGACGAGGAAACCGCCAGCGAAGCGTGGCGACATATCGAGATTCACCGACAGATACGGAATCACGCCGTCCGCGACTACTACCGTTCACCGCGGAACGACCGTCCAACCGCCTACGACCAACACTCGAAACTCACCAAGTGGAAACGACGATGGCCGACCTTTGCGGAAGTGTCGGCTCATGCCGCCCAACAGACGGTCTCACAGATACAAAAGAACCAGAAGGTGCTCAAAGAGCACCGAAAGAACGGTCGCAAGACAGGACGGCTCAAGTGGCAAGGTGCGGGAGAGTTCAGGTCGGTAGCGTACCAGTCCGAAGGCTTCAACGTCAATCACACGACGGGCCACGACTTTGGCACGCTCACCCTCTCGAAAATCGGCGAAATACCGATACGAGCACACCGCGACTTGCCCGACACGGAGAACGTCAAACGGACCGTTCTCAAGAAGGAACGGACGGGCGACTGGTTCGCCTGCTTCGTGGTCGAAGTTGAATCACCCGAGAAGCCCGACCCGGCGGACATCGACCGTTCCGATTGTATCGGCGTAGACCTCGGTATCCAGTCGTACATTCACACATCCGACGACCTTTCGGTCGAATGTTTGGACTTGGAATCAGAGTACGAACAGTACGCCCGCGAACAGCGCTCGCTCGACCGCAAGCAACACGGTTCGACCAACTGGGAGAACCAACGCCAGAAAGTTGCACGAGCGAAACGACGAATCCGCTGGAAAGTGCTCGACTTTCAGCACAAACTTTCGACGTGGCTGGTCAAAGAGTACGACGTAGTGGCGGTCGAAGACTTAGATGTGATGTCGATGCTCGAAACCAGTCAATCGGCGAAAAACAAGCAGGACGCTTCGTGGTCGCGGTTTCTCGACCTGCTGGAATATAAAGGCGAACTGTACGGAACCCACGTCGTTCGAGTAAACGCCCGAGGAACCACGAAAGAGTGCAACCAGTGCAGTGTGGAAACGTCGAAACCACTGTGGGTACGGGAACACTCGTGTCCGGCGTGCGGCCACACCGAAAACCGGGACTTAAACGCAGCAAAGAACATCCTCGACAGGGGACTCAACAAACTATCTCTTCATGTAGGGCCAGGACGGTCCGAATCACCGCCTGTGGAGACTGTGCTCCCTGCGTTCGCTCGTCACTCGGGACGGGTGGATGCAAAGCACGTCGTCGAAGCAGGAAGCCCCGCGGCTTGACCGCGGGGTACGTTCACAATCGGACGGACTCGTACGCAGATCGATTTCTGCTGACCAGCCCTCATGCCGGTGCGATGGTCCTGGTACTCGTCGGCGCACTGCTGATGGGCTGGATGCTCGTTGAAATTTCACTTCTCAATCCTTCTAACGGATTCAAGAGTCCGATCAAGCAGTGATCGTACCTCTCCTCGATAATGACGGGATCTGCCGTCGCCTTGAACGTCGGATTCCTACGTGTTGAGTAGCCCGTCGAGTGCCTTCCGAAGGTCGTCGCCGACGTGCCAACGTAAACAATCCTACAGAATGCTCATGAACAAACGCTAGTGAAGGCAAGCAATTATAGGAGTGGGCGGAATCAATCATAAATACGGGAATCTGCAGAGTATGCTACCAGAACAACGGAAACGAGAAATCGTGGAATACGTCTCGAAACAAGACGGTTGCTCTGTAGACGAACTCTCACGAAAAATGGGCTGTTCGAAGGCCACGATTCGGCGTGATTTGAACGATCTCGAAGAAAGAGAGCTGATCGAACGTTCTCACGGAGGTGCCGTCCCAGTTACCACTGTCGGCGGTGAAAAAGCCTTTCGAGAGAAAAAGGTACAAAGTCTCGAAAGCAAAATTGCCATCGCGGAACGCGCTGTTGAAGAGATTCATCACGGTACTGTGGTCTTCTTCGATTCCGGGACGACGACTATGGAAGTCGCGAAGAAAGCACCCGCAGAAGATTCGTTTATTGGTGTTACCAATTCCCCACTGATTGCACTTGAACTTCGAGAACAGGGGGGCGAAGTGCAACTCACCGGCGGGTCGCTTCGTCAACGGACATTAGCACTCGTCGGCCCGACGGCTGAACGGTTCATGGAATCGTCCAACTTCGACATCACATTCATTGGGACGAACGGTATCGACGAGGAGGGCTTTCTGACGACTCCGAATGCCGAGGAAGCGCAAATGAAGGAACTCATGATAGAGAATACGAAACGAACCATTCTCGTGTCTGACGGCGGGAAACTAGGGGAACGGAGCTTCAAGCGGTTCGGGACGCTCGACGACGTGAACGCCTTTGTCACCGATGAAAAGCTATCGGATAAACACCGCAAGTGGTTCGAAGACGCCGACGTTCGTGTCGTTGACGAAGCAACGAACTAGCGTTGTGAACTACCCCGACCACAAGGGTCGGGGCTTCCTGGTTCGGCGTCAGAACTTTCATCGTCATACTGGACGACAAAGCGGTTCCAGACTCCACAGGCGTTCTCCCGCGCTGGGACGATTCGGCCCATCCCCTGCCTATCGTGTTCGATGGGCGTTCCGGAACGCGTCGAATCGAACGCCGGGAGTTTGTGCAACTCCCGTGCTTACGTCCGACCGGGCCGCGCGGCCCATCTCGTCCAAAGAAACAGGCGGTCGGACGATAAAAGCTTACGTGATTCACCCTCGGGGTCAAGCCCCGAGGCACTCTCGCTGTATTCACTGTAGATAAAACGGTGTTTCGACTGGGTAGTGACTGATCCAGTGCACATCAGCTCCTATAAACCGCAACTTTGAACAAAAGCATCCACAGTCAAGACTCTATCGCGCATATCGGCGGGATGGCGGAGGACGAGCCTCCAATGGAAATGTTTCGATTCTCGACCAGTGCTTAAAAACGTTCGCTGGTCTTAGCTGAAGAGCCGTTTGAGTCGGGCGAACAACCCCTTTGAGGGATCACCACCAATTTGTTTCTGTTCTCGTTCAGACGTATCGTTCGCGGACGTATCGTCACTGTCACGCGACTGCAATTCGGTCTCGCCGACTGACTCGGATTCGGCGAGTTCAACGGCTTCACGGATCAGACCCTCGGCGTCATTGACGGCGTCTTTGACGGTGCCCTTCACGAGTGGTTTCTCCTCGAAACGGTCGCGACTCACGGCTGTGTCGGCTGCAATGATGACTGCGTCGGCCGCCTCGATCTCTGCGGCAGTGAGTTCGTCTTGGGCACCCATCGCTCCTTGAACTTCGATGGAGACATCGTGCCCCATCTTTTCGCCGTTCGTTTGCAGGTTCTCTGCAGCCATCTGACTGTGTGCGATTCCAGTTGGACAAGCTGTGACTCCGACTAATTTCATTGGTCTTTGATAATGTTTGCGACGTCGCTTCTTGTGTTCACGATTAGGGTACGCGCCGCGACGTCACGGGCGCGCGTCTGATCGGTAGTCGATACGTTTGCCTTCACTTCCGGGATAGTAACGGCGCTCATACTCAATTCGTCAAGTCCGAGGCCAACGAGTAGCTCGGTCAAATCGGGGTTGCCGGCCATTTCGCCACACATACCGATCCACGCATCGTTGTCGTGCGCAGCCTCGATACTCCGATTGATTGACCAGAGAATCGGCGGGTGTAGTGGGTCGTGTAAGTGTGCTACATGCTCATTTTCGCGAGCAGCCGCCATGACGTACTGTGCGAGGTCGTTCGTCCCGATACTGAGGAAATCGATACGTGCAGCAAATTCGTCGGCATTAAAAACTGCGCTAGGTGTCTCAATCATCACCCCTAGTTCAGGGACGGCAAAATCGACCCCTTCGGCTTCCAATGACTTGCGAACTGCGTCGACACGGTCGAGTGCTGTATCAAGTTCGTTGACCGTCGAGACGAGCGGAAACATCACGCATAGAGTTCCACCGTCGGCGTCTGCCGCCGCTCGCAGGAGCGCTCGTAACTGCGTTTCAAAGAGTTCCGAGTCCGAACCGAGCGATCGTCGAATCCCCCGCTCTCCAAGGAATGGGTTCGCCTCCGATGGGAGGTCGAGATACGGAATCTGCTTATCGCCACCGATATCGAGCGTTCGAACGACAACGCGACCGTCTGGGAAGGTCTCCAGCGCTTCGACATACGTCTTATACTGTTCTCGTTCGCTCGGTGGAGCCTCCCGATCGAGGAAGAGGAACTCCGTCCGATAGAGACCAACTCCGTCAGCACCCTGCTCAACGGCTGCCGATAGCTCTGCGGGGCGACCGATGTTTGCGGCAATTTCGATCTCAGTGCCGTCGGTCGTCGCGACACCGTCGTGTATCGCCTCGATGTCCGTTTCGGTTTCGACAGCGGCGACCCGCTCATCACTCGGCTCAGCGATGATCTCGCCCGCCTCTCCATCGACGATGACGCTCGCACCGTCGTCGACGGTTGCAAGTTCTGAGCCGATTCCGACGACTGCTGGTAGTGCGAGCGACCGGGCGAAGATGGCCGCGTGCGAGGTTCGTCCACCAGTGATAGTGGCGAATCCAGCAACCCTGTTGGGATCCAGTTGGGCGGTATCACTGGGAGTGAGGCGCTCAGCGAGAACGACTGTTCCTCGCGGCAGTTCAGCCAGGTTCAAGCGCTTGCCACCGGTGAGGAGGCGAACAAGTCGGTCACGGACGTCCCGAAGGTCGTCTGCACGCTCGGCCATTCGACCGTCCATTTCCTCGAACTGCGCAATTGGATCTGTAAACGCCTCCTGGACAGCGTGTTCGGCTGGTATTCCCTCGTCAATTTCGGTGTGAACACTGTCGTCGATCTGGGGGTCGTGTAGGAACTGGATGTGTGCGTCGAAGACGGAGGCCTCTTCCTCTCCGACACGCTCAACCGTTCGGTCACGTTCGGTCTCGAGTTCGTTCTGTGCCTGCTCTTGCGCCGTCTCGAAACGGTCGTGTTCGGCCGATCGGTCGGAGGATGGGACTGTTTCGATTTCGTTCCCGTTGGCGAGAGCAGCATCCGGTCGGTACCAGATGACGGTTCCAGTCCCTTTCCGGGGCGTCGCCCCCGTTCCCGCAAACGTTCGTTCGTTCATGTGTCGGCCAGTTCGCCCTCTGGAGTGGTCAACACGCGTTCGAGCGCATCGAGCGTCGCTTCAGCGTCGTGACCATCAGCGACGAGGCGGACTCTCTCACCACATTCTGCTCCGAGACTCGTGATGGCGATCATACTCCCAGCGGACACAAGATCGTCAGAGTCGACGCGACAGATTTGCACGGTAGCGTCGTACTCATTGACTTTTTCCACGAACTTTGAAGCAGGTCGTGCGTGTAACCCCGCCTCCGGGACTATTTCGACGATTCGCTCGTTCATGCGACCGCCTCCTGAAGTGCGTTTTGAACATCCTCGGGCATCTCCGCAGTGTAAAGATCGTCGCGCACCTCCTCGTGCATGAGTGCCCGCGAGAGTGAGCTAAGAATCGTGAGGTGGTCTTCGGCACCCGATTCGGGAACGAGAATCATGAACAGCAGTTTCGCGGGTTCATCGTCCATTGCTCCGAAATCGATGCCATCGGTCGAGCGGGTGAACGCAACTGATGGCCGTGTGACGGCATCCGTCTTCGCGTGCGGAATTCCGATACCCATGCCGACTCCGGTGGTTGTCTCCGCCTCACGAGCAAACAACGCTTCGAGCGCCGCATCGCGATCGCTCACTCGGCCCGAGTCCACGATGAGATCCAATAGATACTCGATACAAGCCTCTTTCTCGTTCGGTGGCTCGTCAAGCGAGATGTGCGATTCCGGGATCAGGTCGTCAATGTCGTCTTGTTCGATGGTCGTGTTCATTTGTTCAGTAGTCCTCTGTTGTGGTGATTAATCGTCTGTTTGTGTGGCGGTTGCAGCGTCTGTCGAGCCGACCGTCTCCTCAAAGTCGCTCTTGAGGAGGGTGGCAATCGTAGCGGTAACGATGGTACCGAGTGTGATACATCCGAGGAACAGAAGTGGCTGATTCGATAGCAGGAAGACGAAGATGCCACCGTGCGGTGCTGGCATGGTCACACCGAGTGCCATCGATGCAGCCCCACCGACGGCACTGCCAGCCATAATGCTCGGAATCACGCGAAGCGGGTCGGCAGCACCGTACGGAATCGCTCCCTCTGTGATGAACGCGAGGCCCAGCGGAACAGCGCTTTTCGCGTTTTCGTACATTTCGGCGGTGTATTTCTGGGGGGCGATGAAGTTCGACAGCGCCATTCCCAACGGTGGAATCATCCCCGCAACCATGACGGCAGCCATCGGTTGGTAGATCTGCTCGGTGATTAAGCCGACTGCGAACACGTACGCGACTTTGTTAATCGGCCCACCCATGTCGAATGCCATCATCGCACCGAGGATAGCACCGACAAGCAGCGCCTCACTTCCTTGCATGCTCTTCAGGAAGGCTGTCAGCTCCGCGTTCGCGATGGCGACAGGTACCCCAAGCACGAAAATGACGATGGGCGAGAGAACCGCCATCGTCAATACCGGGATGATGAGGACGGGCATCATCGGCTGGATCATGTTCGGAACGTC
Source organism: Haladaptatus halobius (assembly GCF_020618475.1). GTDB lineage: Archaea > Halobacteriota > Halobacteria > Halobacteriales > Haladaptataceae > Haladaptatus > Haladaptatus halobius. The sequence goes on from NZ_CP085337.1 coordinate 339,436, forward strand.
TCGTTGCTTGATCCAGCGAGCGACGTACCCAGCCGCGAGTCCGGCAACGAGTGCGCCGAGGTAGCCCGCACCAGCAGAGCCACCCTGAAGGCCGATTACGCCACCGGCCGCTTTTAGGATATTCCCCTGTTGGATGATGTATGACAGTAAGAAACCAGGCGCCAAGCCTGGGCGATCAGCGATTGCATACGCGATATAGGCACCTAAGATAGGCACCATGAACGTCAGTCCCGCTATTCCAATCTGCGCAAGGAACCAGTCTGGTCGACCAGTCGCGTCGAAAATCGTCTTGGTTGCTTCTGTTCCACCGAGGAACGTCGAGAGCGCGTACCCTAGTGCGAGAAAGATTCCGCCGATGGTAACGAACGGAATCATAAACGATACCCCTGTCATTAGGTGTTCTTTGACCGAAGTGACGTGCGAACGGAGTGCCCCTTCAATCGCCTTGTTTGATGTCATTGGAGTATTCCATCACTATCATTCATAATACTGTTCAATAATATTTTTGGAATTGATTGTTTCATATCGTTTCGTGCGGATTTTTCACAGGTTTGAAAACCCTTCGTCGACGGGACGATACAAGACGGAAACGGCAGTCAGAAATCATGTGATTAATGTGCAATAACCGTCATCTCTTCGACGCTCGCACGTACGTTATCAAGCGTCGGAACGCTGGTTCCAGAGACACCGACGACACGCGATGCGACAGCAACACCAGTACGGAGTGCTGCCTCGTCAGTTCCATCGCGTTGTCGTTCGGCGAGGACGCCCGACAGAAGTGCATCTCCAGCCCCAACGGTATCGATGACCTCAACGTCGAGTGCCGGAGTGTAGAGGACGGTCTCTGGGGTTGCCATGATTGCTCCATCTCCACCAAGAGACGCAACGACACGCTCGAATCCCTGTTCTCGGAGGCTACTGGCAGCCGAGAACGCATCCTCAAGGGAGTCGATATTCTCACCGGTCGAGGTGGCTAATTCTGTCCGATTGGGCTTACATAGAGCGTACTCTGCTTCAAGATCACTCAGAACGTCGCCGGCGACGTCAACGACAGTTTCCCACGGGCCTGCCTTTGCGATATAGTCGATGGTCGCCGGGTCGACGTTAGGGGGGAGACTACCCGCGATAACGACCATCTGTGGGCTGTGTTGCTTAATCGTCTCGATGATTAGTTCGACAGCAGTATCATCGATGGTTGGCCCGTTTTGATTAATTTTGAACTCCGACTGGGGAGTCAGAATCGTCGTGTTTAGACGAGTACAGCCAGAAATACCGACAAAATCGTTCAAAATATCCTGGGTCGTTAGCCTCTCTTGCAAAAACCGTCCCAGAAAATCGCCGACGTAGCCGGTTGCCACTGTCTCGACCTCTAGTTCGACGAGGTACTTTGAGACATTAATTCCCTTGCCGCCGGGATCGAACTGTGCATCTTCAGTTCTTGCGACAGTGTCGGACGTAAGTTCGTCCTCGAGCTGGAGTGTGTGGTCGATCGCAGGGTTAAGTGTGACTGTCAGTATCATTGAGAACTCCCCGCGAATACACTCGGTAGACGTGTAACGATCCGTTTTGATCGTCTTACTCCACTCATTGTCGTAGTATCAGCCGAGCACCCCGTCTCCGGTAGCTCCTCCGAACACGGTGTTCTCATGCGCATCCAGATTGTCTTTGTCGTTGCATCCCAGTCGACTGTCGTTCATTGAGAACATCTGTTCGTACTATTGCGAGAATAGTCCCTAAACGATGCCGAATGAGTTCGTTACTATGCGTTACTCAGGAAATTATGTGCTTAGCGAAATTCGCTTTCCACGAATCTCTGAAAGATGTGTACTTCTGTTCTCGTTCTACGCCTCGTTGATCACATCCCTGACCTTGCTCGACTCGATTTGTGAAGAACTCTCGTTCGTAATCACAATCGACGAGTCTACGCTTTTCATGTCAGACATCATTTACGACGTGGTATCCAGGATGTGTAACCTCGGAAGAGTCGATTACTCCACCTATTTTCCAGTTCGACGGGCGCCCGTCAATGTGATCAAAGAGACCTGTTGTAACGCACCCCGTCTCCGTTTTATCGTTGTTCGTCATGATTGCTCTTCTGTGTAAGTACGATCATTTTAGTACAGGCGTACCAGTGACTGGTATTCGAATGGCACTTGACTGTACCACCACACCCTTCGCGCGTTTAGCGAGGGTTGGAATGAGCATGGAAACGTTGCCGATCCTTTCTGGTGGTTTTTAAGTAACGGTGTTCTCCTTCACCGAGTATGATAGCATGGAAAACGAAGGGGTACTTGTGAACTACCCCGCCCTGCTCGCGCTAGCGCGCTCGCTGAGGGCGGGGCTTCCTGCTTCTCCGTCGCGCTTTTTTACGTCAAACGGACGCACAGGGAGCGCAGACTCCACAGGCGTGGATTCGGAGTGAACCACTCCTATTGGCTCGATGGAGGAATTCCACGGGCTGACGCACGCTTCTTGTCGCGTTCGAACGACAGCCGTCCCTCCCACTCCCGCAAGGAGCGAATCGCCTCTAGAGGGGCGGTGAGCGAGTCAGGAGCGGAAGCACGGAACGTCCATCTTACTACCCTCTTCGCCCGCCGGGGTAGTAAGAGTCTTTCGTACAGTGAAAGTAAACGAAGACGGACGCTGTATCCCCTCCCCCCTCGCTCGCTTCGCTCGCTCGTTGAGGAAGGGGGCTTAGCGTCCTGCACCGCACAAGCTAATGGGGGATATGGTTTCACAGGGTACTGCGCCGTTAGTGCCAATGGGCACCTCAAGGGGAGAAATACGAGCGTAAAACCACCGTTGTTAGCCGCAGGAGGTGGGCAGTTTCGATACTTGTAGGTCAGGCCTTTGCCTTCTTTTCACCCATCTCACTCTTGCTTTGCTTGCCGTCGTTCTTGTTGACTGCAGTCGCTTCGGTGACCTGTACGTTCTCGTTGACCTGATAGTTAACCTGCTCTGCCGATGCGTTGCCGTCGTTTGCGGCGAACGCGATCGCACTATGTTGCTCGTTGACGTTCAACTGTTCGACGTATTGCGTCTGCGTGATATCGACGTTAGCAATCTGCTGGTTACCGCCAGTATCGTAGGAGACCGCCCACGATCCATCACCCTTAACGTCCGTGCCGTTCAACACCCCTACAGCTTTGCGAGAACCGTCTTCGATATTCACCGCGGTCGCCGACGCGACCTGAGCGTTGAAGTTCGCTTGGTAATTGGCCTGAGTAGCCGTCGACTGGCTATCATCGAGGGCAACAGCAACGGCCGCGTTCTGCATACTGAGGTTTTCTTGGCCGATGCTCTGGATCTGTTCGATGTTTGCCGACGCCGCCTGCTTGTTCGACTGCGTCGTGCAGTCCTGCTTTCGCGTCATATCCGCCTTCGAGAGGTCACCCTTTATTTTAGCGCTCGAAGTAATCTCTTCCATCGATTTCGGATCGAAGTTGATCGCCGTGGCGTCCGCAACTTGCTTGTTTCCGTTGAACTGACAGCTCACCTGCCACGCCTTCGCGACGCTTCCTTTCCCGACGGCGACCGCAACGGAAACGCCCTGCTCGTTGACGTTTAGCTGGTTGACTTTCTGAGACTGTTCGACTGACGAATCAGCGCTCTGACTGTCACCGTCACCGATGTTCACCGCGGTAGCGTCGGCGGCCTGGACGTTCTTGTTCTCCTGATAGCTCCGCTGATACGCACGGGCGTAGCTCTCATCCTCAGCAATCGCGACGGCTGTGTTTTGCCGACTGTAGTTGAACTGCTCAACTTCTTGCTCTTGGTCGATCGTCGCCTCGGCGGACTGCTCACTCTCGTAAGCATCGTCACTGACGACCCAGCCCGAGAACTCTCGGCAACTGGATTTCTCGGCGAAGACGACGTACACGTCCTTGACGTCCTTGAATTTCCGCCGTTTCTTCTCTTTTGTAGCGTTTATCGACTGCGCACTACCAGCTTGGGTGTTTTCGTTGTTCTGGTACGTCCGCTGAATCGCCTGTGCGTCACCGCCATTGATGGCGATTGCGACGGCGTTACCCTGCTGATTAACGTTGAGCTGGGAGACGTCTTGATACTGAATGACTTCCGACGAGGACTGCTGTGAACTTGCCTGAATATCTCCCTTGTTGTTTTCGACCCACGATTCGAGGTCGGACGAGGAAGGCTCCGCACCGAAGACCAGATACACGTTCTTTCCGTCCGCGTGCGTGACCTTGTTCGACCCTGCGTCCGAGTCCGTCACCGAACCTGAATCGAGCGCTGCACTCGTTTTGCTGGAGCCGTTGGTAAGAATACCGGCGCCGATTCCGATTGCGGTGATTCCTTTGATGTAGTTTCTGCGTTTTACCTTGTTGTCGCGACCGTTGTTTTCTCGCATAGTGCGACATAGGAGAAGATCGGTTCACACTTCGTTATGTGCCGACTGATTCCAATACTAATGCAGTAGACGGTAATTACTACATAAAACTTGGCTAAATACGGACTTTCATCGAGAAAGTTCTGTCCATTTCTAATGTTTTAACTATTCTTATTATTTTAATCTAATATGACAGTGACGGTGATAATGAGGGGTAGAAATGATATCTGCCCTCACTTGAAACCTCGAGGAACTCGTTGGTGTCGACACCGCTATTTCTCCGCTAGTACGACTTCGAGGAACGATGGGCGCTCGTACGCTTGACTTTTATCGAGGACGCGAAGCACCATCTTTCTAGTCGACGTCGGCCTAGGTCGTGCTATTCCGTCGATCACCCATTAAGTGCGAAAAATCACTGCATCGCGAGTATTTGCCATTGCGCGAAGAGGAAGGTCTAGCGTCGTGCTGATGTTCCCAATCGATATTCGCTACTCCCGATCCCTCTTTGATTGGTAGTAGTCCCACGCTTCGTCGGGAATCTTCAACATGATTCCACAGTGGGGGCACGTCGCGGTCTGTACGTCGGGTGCTTCGAATAGTTCACGACACTCAACACACCTCCACTCAACGCAGTCGTCGTCTCCCATCGTATGAAAACCTAGTTTCTCGTGAGTCGTATCGTTGGCGCGAGGTACGTTACCATTCGTCGATGGTGGGAGTATTAGGATTAGTTGGTTGTATCATCTCTTAGAGAGCCACTCTACGAATTCGAGCACTTTGGCAATGGGAAGTAGAACGGCGAAGTGAACTACTCTGCCCTACCGCGTTCGGGGCTACCCGCCCCTCACTTGTTGCGGACGGAGCTTCCTGTTTCTGTGTCGGAACGTGCAGGAACCGGTCCCACAGCGTCCACAAGAGCTTCGCTCTTGTGCGGCCCATCAGAACCGTCGGTTCTGAGGACGGTTCCAGACTCCGCAGGCGATGGCCCTTGACAGGCGGTTTGGAGTGTCCCACTCCTACCGGCTGGACACTCGACTGGCGCGACCAGTGCATGCGTGTTCTTGCATTCAAACACCGAACGTATTGCAGTGAGCGTCTTACTACCTCGGACGACAGCGACGGTAGTAAGGCTATGGCGTACAGTGGAAGTGACCAAAGACGGCGGGTGTATCCCCCCTACTTGCTCCCTTCGGTCGTTCCTTGAGGAAGGGGTCTTACCCGCCTGAAATTCAGATAAATCAACGAGAGGAAACCAAATACGAATAGTGCGAGGATTTCTTCGATGCGTGCTAGTAACTTCATAGGCATTATCTTCGAACAGCTATCCTGTTGCCTTCGTCGCTACTCGTCCGAAGAAGACGAATTTCATTCCGAGGGCAAGCGCAAGGTGGTCGGCAGTCCGCGGAAGTTTGAAGATTAGTATCGGGATGTGGACCATCGCCATCAGTAGGGCACTGACGAGCGAAAGGAGAATCTCGTCTTCCTGCGTTCTATACCGCGGTATTGGCAGCGGATTCTAGTCTAGGTATTGTTCGTCCGTCACTGTGCTAATCCTCGTATGACTCGTAGATTATCGTAAGCCTGCCGGGAGATTCGTGTTCAGCCATCGTCCGTATTTTCCTGAATTCGTCAAGCATTTCGTTTGGCTGTTTCTCTCCTTTATTGACGACCACAGATTCTTCTCGGAGCGAATTGTATATTTGCTCCATGATCAAACTCACAGCGTGGGCATCGGATTCCGAATCAATTTCAAAGGTGGCTTGGCGAGACTCCATGTGAGACCTTGTTTCCGCAGTACCAAATCCTCACTGCTGAATTGTTTCTCATCTTTATCGTTTGCTGAAGTCATGACTTCAGACGCGTAGCCGACCTCCACTCTCGAAACGGTACTCCCGACTTAGATAGTGGGATCGTCGAATTCGAGAAGATGTTCTTCGATCTCTTTGCGCTCATCCTCGAGCCAGTCTGGAAGCGTCAGGGTGCTGCCGAGTTCGGTGACGTTCTCGTCGATCGTGAAGCCAGGGCCCATCGTCGCGGCTTCAAAGAGGACACCACCGGGTTCGCGGGAGTAAATCGAGTGGAAGTACTTGCGGTCGATAACTTCGGTCACCCTGAGTCCGTGTTCGGCGAACACGCTGCGCCAACGCTTCTGTTCTTCGATGTCGGTCGCTTTGAATGCGACGTGATGAACTGTCCCAACCCCCATTCGACCGCGACCTGCGTCGGTCTCCACGAGATCGACAATCGACCCCGGTCCGCCGCCATCCGCACGATATCGTCGACGCCCCTCCGTTTCGGCCTCGAGTTCGAAGCCAAGGACATCGGTAAGTACTGACGCAGTTGGGCCGACCTCTGCAACGGCGAGCGTGATACTGTGAAATCCGCGGAGTTGATGATCAACAGAAACGGGGCTCCCTTCCCACGGCTCGGCAGTGGTTTCAGCGTTCGCGCTTGCAACGAGTTCGAGACCGATTCCGTCCGGGTCGCTGAACCTGAGCACGGTATCTCCGAACCGGGTCGTTCGCCCGATGTCGATGCCCTCGGCTTCGAGCCGATCAGTCCAGTAGTCGATTGACTCGGGACGAATCAAATAGGCCGTGGCAGTGGTCTGTCCAGCACCGAATCGGCCCTGTCGACCACCGATACTCCACGGGAAGAACGTGATGTTTGTCCCCGGCGTGCCTTCACGGTCGCCGAAGTAGAAGTGATACGTTCCCGGATCGTCGTGGTTTACGGTTCGCTTGACGAACCGCAATCCGAGTGTGCCGACGTAGAAGTCTGCGTTGCGCTGTGGATCACCTGCAATCGCTGTCACGTGGTGCAGACCAGGGGTTGTCAGCGCCATCGTACTGGAATAGGATTTGAGCGAGTATGAGTTCTGTGGGCACGGATATCACCGCACACTTATTTATTGAACCCGGAATTTTCACTATCCGATCGGGTTTGTCCAAGAACGTCTCGTACATCCACTGGAGTACGTCGTCAGCGTACGAGAGATCGTGTTCTTCCGAGAAGCTGGCATCTCTCATCAGAAGCCCAGTCCCGCGGGAAGCATTGACGTCGGTCGTGAAGAAATGAAGTAGAGTAAAGGGATAGGGTCGGGGAACAACAGACATGGAGAAAGAACAGTGGGTGACCGATGGCAAAGCTGCATTCCGATCAGTATTCGATGGCGAGCCCGACTGTATTTCGGTAGCACCCGGACGTGTGAACCTCATCGGTGGGCACACCGACTATAACGATGGCTACGTGCTTCCCGTTGCAATTGACCGTCACACAGTCGTCGCCGGTCGTCGTCGACCCGACCGGACGGTCGTCGCTCACTCACAAACCCTCGCGAAAACGATACGATTCGACCTCTCTTCGGTCGAGCAACAACGAGACGCTTCGTGGGGCGAGTATGTCGCCGGCGTCATCGATGCTCTCAACACTGAGTCAAGCCTCGGAGGTATGGAGTTCGTGATTACAGGCGACATCCCACTGGGGGCGGGGGTCTCTTCGTCAGCGGCGCTCGAGCTCTCCGTCGGTGCCCTTGTCCGAGACCTCTTCGACCTCCAAGTAGACGACCGGACACTCGCCGATCGGTGTTGGAAAGCAGAAACTGAATTCGTCGGTGTCGAATGTGGCATCATGGATCAGTACGCCGCGGCATTCGGCAAAGCAGACCATGCGCTTTTCCTCGACTGCCAGGATCAAACACACGATGCTGTTCGGTTATCCGACGACGTCCGTATCGTTGTGATCGACACCAACGTGAAGCACGAACTCGCTGCGTCGGCTTACAATGACCGGGTTTCAGAGTGCCAGGAAGGGGTTGCCGAATTCGATGCTTTGCTTTCACACACGGTGACCTCGCTTCGCGACGTTTCAGTCGAGGAATTCGAGAGACACGCCGAGTCCATTCGCCAGCCCGTTCGAGATCGATGCGAACACGTAATCAGCGAAAACGACCGGGTCCGAATGGCTGCTGAGGCTCTTGAGAGCGGTGACTCAGAACGGTGTGGTACTCTCATGTTCGCCTCTCATGAGAGCCTCAAAGAGCTCTACGAGGTGAGTTGCCCAGAGTTGGATCTGGTTGTCCGCTGTGCACACGAGACTGAAGGAGTCATCGGCGCTCGAATGACTGGTGGTGGCTTCGGTGGATCCGTCGTCGCACTCGTTCGTCCCGACACGATTAGCTCGTTCGCTGAAACGCTGCACAAGGTGTATCCGGCAGAAACCGGTATCGAACCCGACGTCTACACCTGCCGGACCTCCGACGGCGTTTCGGTTTCAACTTCTCAACAGTAAGCGTTCGATCGTCGATTGCCATCTCGCTGTCGTACACCGTCCGCAGATCGGAGATTCGATCGCGGATTCGGCAGTCACTCTACCGATTTGCAAATAACGTGATGCTTAGCCGGCCAACTTATCTGTTTTAAATATCGAAACCCGACAGCACACAATCCTTGGCCGAGGAACAGCAGCAAGAGCAATTTGGCGGGGACGTCGTACGCCGTTAGTAGTTGGTGGACTGCCAGACTCGCGAGTATGCCGCCAATCATGAACCACGAAATCATTTTCACGGTCTGTCCGGAGGATACGAATTCAGTGAATCGAGCTTCGTTCGAACGCACGACTGAATCCTCCCACTCCTCTTGCCCTGACTCTTGTAGTGGCATCCTATCTTGCTATTGGATACCACGACATATGAAATCCTTGGGCGACTATCGGTTAAGTTCTTAATCAAAGTAATTGCAGAACAGTGATATTATCAGCGGTTTTGAGGGGGATGCTTCCCGAGACACCTCAGTGATTCCCTTCGATTCGGACGAGGGAGATCGACGGTCCATAAACTATCAGAATTTATATACTTTCGTCAGACGTCGAACTGACTGGCGGCAGTATCTCGAAAACGAGTCTGGCAGAGTCTGCGCTTGCGCTTAGTCATCAGCGGTTTGTGACCGATTCGTACCGGACGTTTCGTGCACACCGTACTGAGTGGTGATATACAGTTTATACTGAATTAGTGACTGATACTGCTATGATGATTTCCGAACTGTTCTTCGCAGCCGTGAGAGACGTGAACGATGCGGTAGAGTACAATAAACCGTGATGAAACGGCAGGTGAGAAGGAATAACTTTCGAGCACGGCGGCGACTGAAGAGGAGCGGTGCAGGCAGTCAGATGACCGAGAGACTCTCAGCCAACTCGCCGACGGCGAGCCAATACTCCCCCGTGTCGACGACCAGTTCACCGCGGGCGAACACATCGCCAAGCACGGTCGCGAGCGGAAGAATCGTCGCTCGAATATCGACTCGCTTGGTTTCACCCGGCTCAAGGGCGACGCGATTTAAGCCGACGACGACTTTCCGCGGGTAGAGCACCTGACCGTGGTCGCGGCCACCGTACACCGGGACGGCCGTCTCGCCCGCTCTGTCACCGGTATTGCGAACCGAGACGGATACGGTAATCTCGTCCGTCGCGGCGCGTTGCGGAAGCTTCGTCGGACGAATTTCGAGATTCGAGTACTCGAAGTCGGTGTAACTGAGGCCGTGACCGAACGAGAAGAGCGGCGTCTGATCCGACTCGGGGGGCCGATTATCGCCGGCCTCGTTGAACTGATCCGGCGGGTAGTTGTTGTGGAGATTGAGCAGTTGACCGGTTCCCGTCGGCCACGTGAACGGGAGCCGACCGCTCGGATTGTTGTCGCCGAACAGGGTCGCAGTGACCGCCGGTCCGGCCGCGGTTCCCGGAAGATAGGCCATCAGGGACGCCGAGAGATGGTCGAACACCGTCGTCCCCCGAGGCCGACCGGCCATGAAGACGCCCACGGTTGGTGTCTCGGTGCCCGCGACAGTCTTAACGAGTCGCTGTTGGGCGGTCGGGAGTTCGAGCGTATCCGTGTCGCCTTTCTCTTCGGCGTACGGCCCCTCGCCGAGGACTGCGACGACCACGTCGGCGGACTCGGCCGCTGTGCGCACCTTCTTTTCGTTCGTGAATTCCCGTAGACCGGTGGGAACGTGCGTGACGGTCGTCGACGCGGACGCCGCGTCGGTGATTCCTTCGAGAACGGTAACCGCCGGTGGCTTCGTCTCCCCGACACCCTGCCATCCGAGCGACCAGCCTCCCATCTGGTTCGCCACGCTATCGCCGCTCGGGCCGGTGACGAGAACCGAACCGACGTCGGAGTCAAGCGGGAGCGTGCCGTCGTTGGTGAGGAGGGTCATCGATTCTGTCGCCACGTCCCGCGCGAGTTCGCGGCTCTCGGAAACTACTTCATCTACCTTGGAGGGCTTGGCGTACGGGTCTTTGAACAGTCCGACGTGCTCTTTGAACACGAGGATGTTCGTAACCGCTTCGTCGATGCGCTCCATCGTGACGCTCCCCTCCTCGACGAGTTCGATGAGGCGACTCTGATAACCCTCGGCGGTGTCGCCCTCGATACCAGCGGCCGGCACCATGTACATGTCTACGCCGGCGTTGATTCCCAAACGGGTCGCCTCCTTGAGGTCCTCGGCGTATCCGTGTACCTTGATCATCCGATAGAAGTCGTGCCAGTCGGAGACCACCATTCCGTCGAATCCGAGTTGATCACGGAGGATATCCGTGAGGAGTTCTTTCGAAGCGTGCGCGGGAACCCCGTTCAGTGACCCGCTGTTGACCATCGCCGTCTCGGCCCCGGCGGTGAAACCTGCGGAAAAGGGTGGGAGAATTGTGTTCGTGAAGGTTCGGTACGGTAGCAGCGCGGCGGTACGGTCGTTCCCGTTCGCCGGTTCTGAGTACCCCGCGAAGTGTTTGACGGTGGCGCCGGTTCGCTTGTAGCCGTTCGTCTTCTCCTCGTACCCTCGAACTTTCGAGGCAACCAACTGTGACGCGAGGAAGGGATCCTCGCTGAATCCTTCGTAGAACCGTCCCCAGCGCGGGTCACGCTGAAGATCGGCGACGGGCGAGAAGTTCCAGTGCGTTCCGGTGACGCGCATCGTTCGACTCGTAATCGACGCCATCTCCTCGGCGTTGTCCGGATTCCATGTCGCACCGACACCGTGGTTGTGCGGGAAAATCGTCGCCCCTTTGAGGTTGTTGTTGCCGTGAACCGAGTCGATACCGTAAACGAACGGGACTCCTAGTCTCGTTTCCTCGACCATCGCCTTCTGCAGTTCGTTACTGGTCTGGGCGACCTCGTTCGGGTTCTTCGAGGTCAGGAACATGAGCGAGCCCGGCTTGTACTCCCGAAGCACCTCTGCCGCCTTGTCGGTCGGCACCTCGTAGGCCGCCATCTGCGTCATCTGGCCCACCTTCTCTTCGAGCGTCATCTCGTCGACGAGCCGCGTCACCCGGTCGCTCGGCGTCGCCCGTCCGGTGGCGACCGCCGACTCGCCGAGATAGCCTGCGAGCGCCGTTGCCAGGGTAATTCCGCCGGAGTTTTCCATGAACTGCCGTCGAGACGTGCCGTCTGTGGTATTCTTTCGCATACTATTGAAAATGGAGAAAGATAGTTAATCAATTTTTCCTCCACGAAATAATTCTAACCCTTATAAATATATTATCACTGGTAGTATGGGATAGGAAATACCGGAAGTAATCTAACAGATGGATGCCCTCCCGAAGCCCAGTTACTCAGGTTTGTCAAGCAACCACTTCATCCAGCGAGCTGTAGCTCGATGTTCCTCGAGACACCCGAAACGATGCTATACGCTTCATCAACACCGTTTTCGAAAGAGGTCGCCATCAAGATATTTGAGTCCCGTATCGACAGCGATCGTCACCACGGCGGCATCGGTCGGCCGGTTCGCTGCAACTTGGGTGGCTGCTGCGATATTCAATCCCGTACTCGTCCCGGCGAAGAGTCCTTCATCGGCGGCGGCCCGCTGGGCCACTCGCCGGCCCTCGGCCTCGGGAATGGCGACGACATCATCGTACAGGTGTTCTTCTAAATGCAGTGGCTCGAACCAGACGGCCATACCCTCGACGTTGTGCGAGCCGGACTCTCTCCACAACAAGGCCGCGGATTCGTCGGGTTCGACCAGCGTGACGTACACGTCGCGGCTGCCATCACGGAGGACGCGTGTAGTCCCCATCGAACAGGCGCCGGTGCCAACGCCCATGACGAAATCCGTTATCTCGGAACAATCGGCTACGATCTCCTCACTAAGGCTCGCGTATCCCGCGGGGTCGTGAGGGTTGTTGAACTGGTCGTGATAATAGGCACCGGACTCTTCGACGATCTCCTCGACCAAGACTCCCATGTAATCGATGAGGCCGGGGTAGATCTTTCCTTCTGGCGTCTCCATGACCGTCACGTCATCACCGAGCGCACGCATCATCTGGATTTTCTCCTCGGCGAAACAATCGACCGATACCAGGGAAATCGGATGGTCCTTCACCGTGCAGACGAACGCCAGGCTGGCGCCGGTGGAACCGCGGGTGAGTTCGACTACCCGCTGACCGGGTTCGAGGTTGCCGTCCTGTTCAGCGCTTTCGATGGCCGACAGCGCCATCCGGTCTTTCATGCTCCTTTTGGGATTCGCACCCTCCCACTTGGCAAAAACGCGGGCTCCCCCTTCGGGACGGACGCTTGCGAGTTCGATCAGCGGAGTGTCTCCGATAGCCCCGAGCACAGATTGGGCTTGCATACTTGATTTGAGATTTTGAAGTATTAAAATGGTTTCAAGACTGGTTCATTATTAGACTGACTACTAGAGGAAATTTCACTCGAAGGGAGCCGATGAGCACGCGCGTTTTATGCACGTGGTCTCGCTACTATACGTTTCTGATAAATATTCCAGCGGTACGCACACAGAGCTGCTTACCGGCTGTTTCACGCGGAATGGCTTCTAAACACTGGAGTTTCACCGGCGCAGATTGTCTCTCCGAAACTAAAGACCATCGACTGCAATTATCCGCCCGGATTTTTCACCCTCCAGTTCGTGGGGTAGACCATGCCAACCGACCTGCTGTTGCCACAGGTGACGAACCTCGACCAGACCGAGCTCGGCGTCCGCGCCGAGACGCTCGGCTACGATGGCCTCTGGCTCGGCGAACTCTGGGGAGCAAGCTCCGTCGTCCGGCTCACCGACATTGCCGCCCGCACTGACACCATCGCGCTCGGCACGGCGATTCTCAACGTCTTCTCACGGACTCCCGCCGTGTTGGCGATGACCGCCGCCACGCTCGATCAGGTCTCTGACGGTAGATTCCAGCTCGGCGTCGGAACGTCGACGAAGAAGGCCGTCGAAGACCTCCACGGCATGGACTGGGACGACCCCAACCCGGTTCGGCGGGCGCACGAGACCATCGAACTGATCACGGCATTTCTCGGCGATGTGGGCCGTGTCGACTACGAGGGAGACGTCTTCGATGTCCAGGACTTTCCATCGCTGGACATCGACGTTCCCATCTACCACGCGGCGCTCGGAAAGGCAAATCGGCGCGTCGTCGCCCGGCTATGCGATGGCTGGATACCCCACAATATCCCGTTCCCGGATCTCGAAGAGAACTTCGCGTACATCGTCGACCAAGCGGAAGCAGCAGGCCGCGACACTACTATCGATGTCGCGCCGTACGTCCCCACGGCTGTCAGTGACGATGCTGAAAAAGCCAAGGACGCCATCCGCGGCCACGTCGCCTACTACGTCGGCAACGGTCAGGGCTACGAGCAGGCGGTTGCCCAGCGGTTCCCCGACGACGCCGCGGCCGTCGCCGACGCCTGGAGGGGCGGCGACCGAGAGACCGCCGCCGAGAACGTCACCAACGAAATGATCGAGGCACTCGGAGTCGCTGGGACGCCCGAGCAGGCCCGCAAGCAGTTCCAGACCATCGCCGATATCGACTGCGTCACCCGACCGATGGTGACCATTCCAAGCAACGCTGACGAGAAGATGACCGAGCAAACCATCGAAGAGATGGCGCCGTCTAGCGATTGAACTGTTACGCGTTCTTCTCACCGAAATTGACCAATTGTTTCATAATAGTCTACCCATACCCTTCGATAAATTGGTGCGTGCTGATGCGCGAATGTTCCACGTCGAACTGTTCTTTTAACAACCGTTAAACGAGTAGCACGTTCTATTCTTTAGCGTCGTATTCGGTGTTCTCGGGCGTCTCTTGTGAGAGATAACGGTCTTCAATGTCTTCCCTTTGGTCGAGTTTTGGCGAGTGACCGGTGGGAGCCGTCTCGCTGGCCGCAGTGAGAATCGAGTCAGCCTCGAATCGTCGCAGCCAGTTATAAACCGTTTTTCCAGGAGAGTCCGTCCCCTCGGCTAATTCCGTCTGCGCGACGCCCCGTTTGTAGGTGATCGCCACCTTGAGCTGCTTCCTCGCACGGACGCCATCCACGTTAACGTCGACCCGTCATCGAACGCACTCCGGTGGTAAGTGACAGAGACATTCCTCGAATTTACTACCACGAAAAGCAGCGAAAGGTACGAGTAAATAATTTTGAAATAACGTTGCGAATTTCGACCTCCGTCTGCGCGCTTCATCGGGGGAAGTAGCGCACAAAGATCAGCTTATTTCGATTGTCTTGCTTGCCGTTACAGATATAGTTATGTAACGAATTTTCAGTGAGAGAAACGAGCGGAGAGAATCTACGATTTCCAGCGGAGAGCACTCGTTTGCTCTCAAAACGATCGTAAAACCGTTCTTCCAGCCCTATCCTGGCTCACGGTACGGTATCACGTCTACTGTCATTACAATACTATAGCCGTAATCGCTCGTGAGAATGGATACAGATGCCGATTTTCGCGGCTTCTCAGTGTCTAAGAGGAGTGAACGGGTTTGTTGCACCTCTCTTTATATCTAATACGAACTAATGCTGTCGCAGACGCTGAAGCGGGATCGTAGGCGCGTTCAATAGGGGTGAACACTTAAGTGGTGTGTGTGCATACCCCATGCCATGGCAAAACCCGAACCCAAAGCGGGAACAGGAATCGAGGCAGTGAACAAGGCCATCCAGATCATCGAACTCCTGAAGGAGCGAAACGGTGCCGGTGTGACCGAACTGGCTAGCCAGCTCGACTGGCCGAAAAGCACGGTTCACGCTCACCTACAGACCCTGAAGGAGAACGAGTACGTCGTGTACGAGAACGACGAGTACGTCCTTGGATTCCGATTCCTCGAACTCGGTGAATACGTAAAACATCGCAAGGACGTCTACGCACTAATCGAGCCTAAAATCGAACAACTAGCGGAGGAAACCGGCGAACGTGTCCAGTTCGTCGTGAATGAACACGGTGACGGGGTCTACATTCGCATCGCCGAAGGAGAACAGGCGGTAAGTACGGGTAGCAGCCTAGGCCGAAGACGAACGATGCTACACGCGACGGCGGCAGGGAAGGCTATACTCGCCTTTCTACCCGAAGAGCAGGTGTACGACATCATCGAACGCACGGGACTGCCTGAGTTGACACCGAACACGATTACCGAGGAATCGGAACTCCTCGACGCGTTAGAGGAGGTTCGAGAGAGGGGGTACGCGTTCAACCATGAGGAACACATAGAAGGCCTACAGGCCGTCGCAGCACCCGTTGAAGATTCCGGTGGTGACGTTATCGGAGCGATCAGCGTCTCGGGACCGGCTCATCGAGTGAAAGGAGAGCGCATGACCGAGGATATCCCGGACAAGATACTCGGGGTCCGGAACGAAGTCGAGTTGGATATCATCTACCGCTGACCGAATCGTTCTTCGTTTTCACCGCTCCCCGGAACAATCAAGACAATCCGACCAGTGCAACCAATCGGAACAACTCATGACCAGCGATACCACAGCTGACGGCGATCGGCCGGTTCACACACCGAGCCGGGAGTTCGTAGAATCGACCAACGTTTGGCAGTTCATGCGGACGTACGGGATCTACGAATACGATGAATTGATCGAACGCACCTGTAAGGGAATCGAGGGCGTTGACGAGTCGGGCGTGGACTGGTTCTGGAACGAGATCGTCGACTATCTCGATATCGAATTCTATCACGACTACGAGCGGGTGCGAGACGATAGCGAGGGGCCACAGTTCACCGACTGGTATCCCGGTGGGAAAATCAATATCGCCCACAACGCGCTGGATCGTCACGCTACGATCGACAGCGAGCGCCGAAACAAAGTAGCGTGTATCTGGGAGGGGGAGGACGGGAACGTCCGAGAGGTCACGTTCCACGAACTCCATCGCCAAGCCAACAAGGTGGCGAACGCGCTCGAAGCTCGAGGAATCGATACCGGGGATACGGTCGGCATGTACATGCCGATGGTACCGGAGGTCGTCTCGATTCTCTACGGTTGTTTCAAGGTCGGCGCCGTCGCCGTCCCCATCTTCTCCGGATTCGGCGTCGACGCCACCGCAACGCGCATCGAAGACTCGAACTGTTCCGTTCTTTTTACCGGCGACGGGTTCTTGCGTCGGGGGGATGAAATCCTGCTGAAAGACACCGCCGACGAGGCGATCGACGAGGTCGGCCACGTCGAACACACCATCGTCTTCGACCGCCTAGGTCGGGCCACCGCGGAAGAAATCCCCTGGTACGACGATAGAGACGAACACTGGGAAAACGCTGTCGGAGTGCAGGACGACAAGTACGAGACGAAAGAACTCGACGCTAGTCGGGAGTCGATGTTGCTGTACTCGTCAGGCACCACCGGAATGCCGAAGGGCATCGTTCACACGAACGCGGGAATCCAGATGCAGACGGCCAAAGAGGTGTACTTCGGGTTCGATCTGAAGCCGTCGGATCGATTCTTCTGGGTCTCCGACATCGGCTGGATGATGGGGCCGTGGACCTTGATTGGCAACCACACCTTCGGTGGTACAATCTTCATGTACGAGGGCGCTCCCGATCACCCGCAGCCGGATCGGTTCTGGAAAATGATCGACCGACACAAGCTCACCCAATTCGGTATTTCACCCACCGCGATTCGGGCGCTACGTAAGCAGGGTGACGAGTGGGTCGAGGGTCACGATCTCTCGAGCCTGCGATTGCTGGGCTCGACGGGAGAACCGTGGGACGAGGAGTCGTGGTTGTGGTTTTACGAGAACGTGGGGCGAGAGAAGGCACCGATCATCAACATCTCCGGCGGCACCGAGATCTGCGGCTGCTTCCTCATGCCGATGCCCATCCAGTCGTTGAAACCCAGCACCCTCGGCGGCCCGGGCCTCGGCATGAACGTCGATATCGTCGACGCGCACGGCTCTTTCATCGCTGATGACCACGGGCGGGGCTACCTCGTCGCCCGCGACTCCTGTCCGTCGATGACCAAAAGCCTCTGGGCGGGTGATGAACGCTACTTAGAGGAGTACTGGTCGACGTGGGACGATCTCTGGGATCACGGCGACTGGGCCCAGATGGACGAAGACGGCCTCTGGTTCCTACACGGGCGCGCCGACGACGCTCTGAACATCGCAGGTCGCAAGGTCGGCCTCGCAGAGGTTGAAGGGGCAGCGATGGAACACGACGCGGTCAATCAGGCCGCCGCCGTCGGCGTTCCCGACGAGACGACCGGTACTGCCGCCGTCCTCTACAGCATCGTTGAGCGGGGACGCGAAGAATCGGACGCGCTCCGCGAGGAAATCCGCACGAGCGTAGGAGAGGAACTCGGGAAGCCCTTCAAGCCCCGTGAAGTGTTGTTCATCGGCGAATTCCCCAAGACTCAAAGCGGGAAGATCATTCGGCGGGCCGTCAAGGCGACCTACACCGGCGACGAACTCGGCGACCTTTCCAGCATCGAGAATCCGGAGGCGTTGAACGACGTTGCGTCGGCGCGATAACCGGTAAATCAGGAGGCCGTTGCATTCGTCACCGATATGTCTCTGCCGTTGGTCGGCGGTCGGTGACCCGCTGATTTCTCGTGTCACCGCAACACTTACTTGATAGTTCTTCCAATATTTGTGTGCCACAAACCCATGGACTTAGAGTTCTCCAACCAAACCAAGATGCTCCGGCGGGAGATTCGCAGATTCGTCGACGACGAATTCAGACCCATCCTGAATGATCTGCCGGATAAAATCGAACGCTACCACGACCTCGACCCCGAGAACCCGGAACTCACCGATGATGTCCGCCCCCATCCCATCAAAATCCCCGAGGAAGATCGGAAACGGCTCCGGGCGAAGGCCAAGGAGGTCGGCTTCTGGGCGATGGGCGTTCCGGAACAGTACGGTGGTGGTGGCCTCAACCTTCTTGAACGCTGCGTCGTCTTGGAGGAGTTATCCAAACACCGTATGGGGCTATATCAGCCGGGGATCGGCGTTATCGAACTCGGACCGGGGTTGACGGTCGGCGAACCGTCGGCGTATCTCAACAATGCGAACGAAGACCAGATCGACCGCTTCTTCCAGCCCTGTATCGACGGTGACAAGCAGAGCTGTTTTGCGCTCACCGAACCCGCCGCCGGATCCGATCCGCGCGGTATGGAAACGCGAGCCGAGAAAGAGGGTGACGAGTGGGTCATCAACGGAACGAAGCATTACATCTCTTGGGCGGGTGACGCGGACTTTCTCATCCTGTTCGCGCGAACGGAGCCCAAGAACGATGGTATCAACGAACACGGCATTACGACGTTTCTCGTCCCCGCCGACAGCGACGGGGTTTCGATGCGCTCGATTCCTGTCATTCGTCCGGAGTACCCCTTCGAAGTCACGCTGAAGGACGTTCGGGTTCCCGACGAGAACGTCCTCGGGGATATCGGGCAGGGGCTGAGCATCGCCAAAGAGTGTCTGGGCGAATCCCGGGTACTGTACGCCGCGAACTGCTTGGGTCCGATCGACCAATCGATTCGGATGGGTATCGATTGGGCCAACGATCGGCAAGTCGGCGGGCAACCGCTGGCCGATCGACAAGCCATCCAGTGGAAGATAGCGAAATCGGCCGTCGACTACCAGGCGGCGAAATACTCCGTCTATCACGCCGCGTGGAAGTTCGACCAGGGAGAGGATATCAGACACGAAGCATCAGTCACGAAGTACCAAGCGTCGGAGACCCTCTGGACGGTTCTCGATAGGATGGTTCAGATTCACGGAGGTGCCGGCGTCGACGCCGATCTGCCGCTCGAACGGTGGCTCCGCGAAGCGCGCGTTCGAAGAATCGGCGAAGGGCCGACGGAGATCCACCTCAAAACCATCGCACGGAACCTACTCAAGGGCTACGAGGATCCAGATCCGATTCCGCTCGATTGACCGCTATCGTGGAACGCTCCGTCCGACACGAACCGCGGAAACCCCGGCACCGAGGGTGATGAGCCCGATGGCTCCTAACGGTAGGGAGTAACTCCCCGTCGCTTCCACGATAAAGCCGAATACGGGTGGGAAGAGCACTGCCCCCGCCATCACGGCGGCCACGCCCATCCCGGTTGCGACGCCGGCATCTTCATCACCGGCGAGTTCCCCGGCGATTGTGAGATAGACCCCGTTGTAGCCGAGGGACACCGCCCCGACGACTACGAGGACGCCGACCACGATAGGGAGCCCGGTGTTCGCGGTGAACAGCGCCATCGGGAGAAAGAAGACGAATCCGACGATGCCGAGACCGGCCAGTACGAGTTGTTTGTTCTCAGCGAACAGCGAGTCCGTGAGGAAGCCGAGTCCGATGCGGGAGACGATGCCAGCGAGTTGCATTCCAGTGTAGAGCACGCCCGCAACCGCCGGCGCGAGGAACAGATTCTCGGTCAGGTACAGAACGATGTACGCCATGATCGTGAACTGGGACATGCCGAACAGAACACCGCTGACGAGCAGCGGAAGCACGCCGGGTTCGCTGGCAAGTCCATGCATTCGTTTGAACTTCCCGACGATACGGTCGTGGGGAGGGAGCCAGCGTCCGGACGGCTGCTCGCCCGGCGAGTAGACGTACAGGACGCCGAGCGTTGCAAACGCGAGGGAGCTGACGATTCCCCAAACCGACCGCCACCCCGTGAGTTCGGCGAGGGCGGGCAGAAACGCCGCCCCTATCGCACCGCCGAACATCACGCCGGTCTGTTTGATGCTGATACCGATCGTTCGCTGCTCGGACGGAAACCAGTCGAATATGCCTTTGTTCGTGCCCGAGGGAATCGTTCCGTATCCGAGACCGAGCAGGAAGACTCCGCTGCACAGCATCCAGTACATGGGAAAGATGCTGAGCGTCACCGCGACGAGTCCGACGGTCGTCATCCCGAGCGCTAAGGTGAACCGCTCGCCGGCGAAATCCGTCAGGATTCCACCGGGCGTCAACGAGAGAAAGTATCCCAAATACAGTGCCGTCACGAGGAACCCGATGTCCGACGTTGAGACGCCAAAATCGCTCTTGATGAAGGGTGTGAGGACAGTCAGCGAGAGGAACGTGAGACTCCCTACGCATTGGATGACGAACATCACTCCCAGCGCGTGCCAGCGGGGTTTCATTGAGTGTGAGTGAGACTATCGCTCCGCGTCCGGGTTAAGTAATGCGATTCCGGCGGTCGTCCACACGAAAGCGAACCTTCCGACCAAAGGGTTCATTATCGCCATCCTCCTTCGAATAGACAATGGCACGCATTCCCCTACTAACGCAATCGGATCTGCCCGAAGAGTACCGGTATCTCCTGAGCGAGGACGCGATGGGGGAGATAAACCTACTCTGCGCGATGGCGAACAACCCGGCGGTTCTCCAGTCATACATGCGCTACGGTTCGACGCTGTGGTCCGATGGAGGGTTGAACTCGGTCGATCTCGAACGTTGTATCCTCGCCGTCGCCCGGGCGCTCGATGCCCGTTACGAGTGGCACCAACACGTCCCTATCGCTCGAGAGCAGGGTGTCGACGACGAGGAGATCCTCGCGATCTCCCGTGGCGAGTTCGACCAGTTCGACGAGCGAACCGCCGCCCTTCTCGGCTACGTCCGAGACGTCGCTCTTGGCGAGATCGATGACGAATCGTTCGACTCGCTCGGTGTGCACGTCACGGACGAGAGCGTGATCGGGGCCACGATACTAGCAACCCACTACCTCGCAACCGCACGGTTTCTCACCGCTCTCGCCATCCCGCTGGAAACGGAGTTCGTCGGGTGGGAACTCGAAGGCGAGACGTGACCAAGAGTTAAGAGCGTTCGCGGGAAAGCTAGCCATCGATGTCAGACCGTGTGCTCGTAGAACGGAGTGGCGGCATCGCGACCGTCACCGTGAACCGACCGGAAAAGCGCAATGCGATGGACGTCCCGACGCGAAAGGATCTCCGGGATTCCTTCGAGACCGTCGGCGAGGACGATTCCGTGCGTGCAGTTATCCTCCGCGGCGCGGGGGACGGCTCGTTCATCGCCGGCGGTGACATCGACTCGTTTGCGGAGTTCGATCACATGGAAGGGCTGGAGTACGCGACGAAATACGCGCAAGGACTGTACAACTACCTCGCCGAGCTTCCGAAGCCGACCGTCGCCGCGGTCGACGGGTACGCGCTCGGAGGGGGAACGGAGATCGCCCTCGCCTGCGACATCCGTCTTGCGACGGAGGATGCGAAGTTCGGACTTCCGGAAGTCGACATCGGCGTCCTTCCCGCCGGCGGAGGGACACAGCGCCTCGTGCAGGTCGTCGGTGCAGGGAGGGCAAAGGAGCTCATTCTGACCGGCCGCATCATCGACGCCGGAGAAGCGAAGGAGATCGGCCTGGCGAATCACGTATATCCGGCGGCTGACTTCGACGATGCCGTTCTGGAGATGGCTGAGTCCCTCACCTCGAAAGCTCCCGTGGCACAACGATTGGCAAAGGAGTCAATCAATCGAGGGCTGAACGCCGAACAGGGTCTCGATTTCGAGCGCATGGCCGGTGCGTTCCTCTTCGGAACCGAAGACCGCGAGGAAGGGATGAACGCCTTTCTCGAAGATCGTGACCCCGAGTACGAAGGTAGATAACGACCACCGACGGCGCGACTGAGTCTCATCGTAGCGTGCGTTACGTTCTTCGTCTCACTCGCTTCCAGTGTTCGGGGGAATACTTATCGTCGTTCTACGAGACGTGTATCTATGGATTACGGAATCGAGGGTACCGTCGCACTCGTCACGGCATCGAGCAGTGGACTCGGCAAAGGCTCGGCCATGGCGCTGGCTCGGGAAGGCGTGCACGTGGTCGTCAACGGACGGGATCGGGAGAAGTTGGCCCACGCAGTTGCGGATATCGAATCGGTTGCGAAGGGGGACGTGATCGGCCGTCCCGGGGATATCACGGATCCTGATGACCTCACAGCACTCGTCGACGACACCGTCGAAGAGTTCGGTCGCTTGGATCACCTCGTGACGAGCGCCGGTGGACCGCCACGACACTCGTTCTTCGAGCTTACCGACGAGCACTGGTACGACAACTTTGACATGCTAGTGATGAGTGTGGTTCGCCTCGTCCGCGAAGCCGCACCGTACCTTCGTCGGGATGGCGGTGGATCGATAGTCAACATCACCTCGCTGGTCGTGAAGGAGGCGTCGCCGTCGAATCCGCTCTCGAGCTCCATCCGAATGGCAACGATGGGACTGGAGAAGTGCCTCTCCTACCAGTTAGCTCCGGAAGTGCGAGTCAACGCGGTTCTTCCTGGCCTGTTCGATACCCCGCGTCGAAACGACCCGGGGAGTGCGCGAGTCGAGCCCTCGGACGTACCCGCAGGCCGCCTCGGCGAGGCGATCGAGCTGGGCGAAGTGGTGGCGTTTCTGTGCTCGGAAGCCGCAGGGTACCTCACCGGCGCTTCGATTCCTGTCGATGGCGGTGCCCTCGAGTCGACGTTGTGAGGACGGCACAATAATAATCACTTAGCGCACAGTCCGTGGTGTCTGTATCCATGGTACACACAACGGGAGATGCGCGCGTCGTAAGCGACTACGACGTCGTCGTCGGGTGCGGAATGGCCGGACTATCCGCCGGAATCAGAGCGGCGGAACAGGACGCGAGCGTCGTCATTCTCGAGAAGTTGTCGAAGGAACACCGGGGCGGCCATACGCGGCTTACCGAATCGTTCGGGGTTCCCGCGGCAGATACCGATTAGGCTTCATCCTCGACGGAGTCCCCGACGACGAGCACCGGAAACGGCGAACGTAAGATGACGTCTTGTGCCACGCTTCCGAAGACGGCCTTCCCGACGGGCGACCGCTTTCGACCACCGACGACGATCTGATCGGCACCGAGGTTCCTCGCAACGTCTAAAATTTCGTCCGCGGGGTCACCGCTCGCCCCGGTCTCGCTGACGCTGATACCTCGCTCTTCGAGGTAGTCGCTCGCGACGGCGACGCTCTCCGGCGGCTCGGCGTACTGTTGCATATCGAACGTCCCGCCCTGATCGCCGTAAACCTCCTTGAACACGTGCAACACCGTGACCGCAATGCTTTCTGTAGCGTCGGGGAGCGATGCGATCGCCTTGGCTTGTTTCCGGACGCGCTGTTCGTTTCCGTCGGTCGCTAGAACGATGCGGAACATATCCTCTTCTCAGGCTCGAGGGAGTATAAATGTAGGCCAGTTAACGGCGATCGACTGAACTCATCGAATCGATGTTCGCACAGACGTTTTTCGTCGTAGTGAACGTTCTGAGTGCTTCCATCCCCTTCTCACGGCCGAATCCACTCTGGCGGTACCCGCCGAAGGACGTTTCGACGCCGCCGGCGAACCACTCGTTGATGAACACCTGTCCCGCCACGACATCCCTCGCAAAGCGATGCGCACGGTTTAGATTCCGCGTGAAAATTCCCGCGACGAGGCCGTAATCCGTCTCGTTGGCGATCTCCAGTGCTTCCTGCTCGTCTCCGAAGGTCAACACGGACAGAATCGGCCCGAAAATCTCCTCCTGTGCGATTCTCATATCTCGCTCGACGCCGTCGAATATCGTGGGTTTGACGAAGTAACCGTCGGACGAGGAGCGGTCAGACGCAGTACCGCCGCACAGCGGCTCTCCGACTTCCTCGATACCCACGTCGATGTAGCCGGTCACCTTCTCGTACTGCGTTTCGGACACTAAGGCTCCGACGTCCGGGTCTTCCAGCCCTGCCCCGACCGTGAGTTTACCGACGCGGCTAACCAGTCGCTCGCAGAACTCGTCGTGAATATCCTCGTGGAGAAGGAGTCCATCTCCCGCCGAGCACACTTGGCCGGCGTTTCGGGTGAATATCGAAATCATCGTTTGGTCGATGGCCCGTTCCAAGTCCGCATCGGGATACACTACGATCGGGTTCTTTCCCCCCGCCTCGATATGAACCGGCGTTAGCGTCCTGGCGGCGGCGGCCGCGACTTCTCTGCCCGTTGGAACGGAGCCGGTGAACGCAACCCCGTCGACTCCCTCGTGTTCCGAGAGGGCCGCCCCGGCCTCAATTCCGTACCCCGGAACAACGTTCACTGCACCGGCCGGAACACCGGCATCGTGGAGCAACCTCCCGAGTTCGACCGCAGTAAGCGGCGTCTGCTCGGCGGGTTTTACGACGACCGCGTTCCCCGTCGCCAGTGCAGGCGCAACCGTTCGCGCGAACAACGAGACCGGAAAGTTCCAGGGGACGATGTGCCCGGTCACGCCGAGTGGTTCGCGGAGCGTGTAATCGAGGTATTCGCTGCCGAGCGGAATCGTCTCTCCCTGTACCTTATCGGCGGTACCTGCGTAGTACTCGAAATAGCGGGCACCGACCTCGATTCCCGTCTTCGATTGCGAGATCGGTTTACCGTTCTCCCGGGTCAACAGTTCGGCCAACTCCTTTTTCTCCGCGTGCATTCGGTTCGCCATCCGCTGAAGAACGCGCCCCCGGTCGACCGGTTTGATTCCCCGCCAGTCGGAGAACGCTTCGCGCGCCGACTTGAGCGCTCGGTCGATATCCGCGCTGCTACCGGCCGCGACGGTTTCGAACGGCTTACTTGTAGAAGGATCCGTTACCGGAATTTGCTCACCTGACTCCGAAGGGGTCGGCTTTCCGCCGATGAACAGCTCGTAACGCTCGTCGGACGAGTCGTAATCTGTGGACATGCTGTTCGTTCCTAGTAATCGCGAGCGAGGGAATAACGTTTTCCACAGCGATGCAGATCACCGATATCTGTAAATGAGATGGGTGTGTTATCACAGTTGCTCATGGAGCAAGGTATTCTCTCGCAAACGGAGAAAGTGCGATACGAAACGGACGGTCGTATCGGGAAAATCACGATCAACCGCCCTGAGAAGCTGAACGCGATGGACTCGGAAACCTATCGGGCACTGTCAGAAGCTTGGACGACGTTCCAAACGGACGACGACGTCTGGGTCGGGATAGTTACCGGCGAAGGGAATCGTGCGTTCTCGGCCGGTGCAGACCTGACGGAGGCGGTCGAACCGGGTTCCGTCGAGTGGCCGGAGTTCTGGCGTACGCAGGAGGAGATGCTCCTGAACAACGGATTGGACGTTTGGAAGCCCGTTATCGCGGCAGTCAATGGGTACTGTCTGGCCGGCGGGCTGACGCTTTTGTTGGCGACCGATATCCGCATCGCCGGCGAAAGCGCGCAGTTTGGGCTCTCCGAAGTCAAACGTGGCATTCTGCCCGGGAACGGCGGTACCCAGCGGGCGATTCGCCAACTCCCGCACATGGCCGCCATGGAACTCCTGCTGACCGGCGACCACGTCGACGCAGAGCGCGCTCGTGATTGGAACCTAGTAACGACGGTCGTCCCGGACGAGGAGGTGATGAGCGTGGCCGAAGAGTACGCCGCACGTATCCTCGCCAACGGTCCGCTCGCGGTTCGGGCGATCAAAGAACTAACCGTGCGCGGTCGAAACATGTCCCTCGCCGACGCAATGCGGCTGGAGGAGTCGTTCCAGTATCACCTCCTCCAGACGGAGGACGCCAAGGAAGGTGTGGTGGCGTTCGCTGAGGACAGAGAACCCGACTATCGAGCGCGGTGACGGTCAGAGGTAGCGCCCGCCTGCGATTTCGATCACTTTCCCCGAGGAGTACGCGTCCGTCACGAGGAACCGAATCGCTGCGGCCACTTCCTCCGGTTTGACGATGCGATTCTGGGGAAACTTCTCCCGCGCGGCTTCGCGGCGTTCCTCGGACAGCATGGGGGTGTCGGTAACGGACGGAGCGACGGCGTTTATCATGATACCGTTGGCCGTATATCGTTTCGCGAGCGATTTCGTGAGCGCGACGAGGCCGCCTTTGGACGTTCCGTAAATCGGGTCGGACGGACTGCCGTGAACGCCCGCGGTCGAGGAGACGTTGACGATTCGTCCTTCTTCACGCGTCCGCATGGGCCCGATAACCTCTTGAGCGCAGTAGATCCCCCCGACGAGATTCACCCGAAGATGGTGCTCGATGCTCTCCGGTGTTCGATCCAAGAATCCCGATTTCGGCCCCACGCCGGCGTTGTTCACGAGTACGTCGATCCGTTCGAACTCCTCGCGGACGCGCTCACAAAGCTCCGCAACAGCACCCCTGTCGGAGACGTCGCACTGTAGCGCAAGCGCACGTCCCCTGTCGTCTTCGATCTCGTCGACAAGACGCTTCGCGTCGCGTTCGTTCGAATAGTATTGGACGACGACGTCGTGGTCCGTCGCTAACGTTCGGGCTGTCGATCGACCGATACCACCGCTGCCGCCGGTGACGAGAGCTGTCGAAGGCATGACCTACTGTTTCCCTCCGGTGGTATAAGTACGGTACGTGACTTTCCCTGCGAAACAGAGGTGAGAGAAACGGGATAGACCGATTTCGAGGTGTACGTCGACTAGGCTAATCTGCCGGCGAGACTGCGAACGTGCGTCGCGATGCCGTTTCGCCAGACGATGAAGCCGAGCAGTGCGACCGCGAATATACTTCGAACGGCCAGGGTGATCGACGAGGCGACGGGGAGAACCGGTGCGAACAGAACCACGAACGAGCAGAGGATGAGCCCCAGTTGTACCGTTCGCGTCAAACTCCCGTTCATGTAGCGGATGAGCGCCGCGGAGAGGCTGATCATCCCCAAGAAGACGATGGGAACCAAGATGAACGTCGACGGGAACGTCCAGTAGAGGAGTTCGTTGTTCACGAGGAAGATGTACGGTAGTATGAACAGCGGTGCTCCGAGCAGGATCGATTTCTTACACACCTGCCAGAAATCCCCGTTCGCTATCTCAGTCGTGATGATACACGCGATCGCGACCGGTGGCGTGATTGCCGAGAGGATCGCGAAATAGAAGACGAAGAAGTGGGCCGTCTCCAGTCGGACGCCCATCTGGGCGAGCGGCGGTGCGACGAGCAGAACGCTGACGATGTAGGCTGCGACCGTCGGCATCCCCATTCCGAAGAGAATGGCGGCGCACATCGCGAAGAACAGGAGCAAGAACAACTCTCCGCCGGAGATAGTTATGAGGCTCTGTGCCAGCGTCTGCGTGAAGCCGGTCAGACTCAACACGCCGACGAACAGCCCCATGACGGCGGCGGCGAGCGCGATCGGTGCCGTGTTCTGGATACCGAGGCGGCACGCGTCGAGGGTATCCCCGATGAACGTCCGAACCGCAGACCGCGGGTCGTTCCCAAGTAGCAGCTCTTGAACGAGTGCCGTGGGTATCGTAATCAGGGTCGCCCAGAATCCCGCGTACAGCGGGTCGAACTGCAGGATGACAAGCGTGTAAACGAGTACCCCGACGGGAACCCAGAGGTAGAGTCCTTGAAGAACGGTGTGAAGAAACGAATCCGACGACGTCGTCTCTTCGAGGAGATCCGTCTTGGAGTTCGTATCACCGAACGAGACGTCGTCGACCGTCGTTCGCTCGTCTTCGTCGAACGCGGACTTCGCCGAGTCGATGTTCTCTTCGAGATTGGCGAGCGCGGCTCCTTCCTTGAGAGTCAGCATGTGAACCGCGAATGCGACAGTTCCGTAGAACAGGAGGGCCGGAATGAACCCAATTTTGATGATGTGGAGATACCCCGTTCCGGTGATCTCCGCCATGATGAACGCCGCTGCGCCCATGATCGGTGGCATGATCTGCCCGCCGCTGGACGCAACCGACTCGATTGCCGCCGCGGTGTTGCGGTCGGTTCCTTGGCTCTTCAGCAACGGTATCGTGAATGCGCCGGTCGTCGCGGAGTTCGCCGCCGCGCTCCCGTTGACCGACCCCATTCCGAGACTCGAGATAACGGCGGTCTGGGTGATGCCCGATCTGATGTATCGACCGGCACTCGCGCCGATCTTGATGAAGTAGGCGAGTGCGCCGTACGATTCCAAGAACGCCGCGAAGATGATGAAAATCACGATGTAGGTGGCGGACACCTTCACAATCGTGTCGAATATCCCGCTGAATTCGACGGTCGTCGCGGTCAAGACGCGCTGGAAAGTGATGCCTTGGTGCTGGAGAATTCCCGGGAAGTAGCTGCCGTACACCGCGTAAATAAGACCGACGACGCCGACGACCGGGAGAACGAGTCCGAATGCTCGCCGTGAGAGGTCGAGCACGATCAGGATGAGGATACCCCCGACTAACACGTCCGTTTGCGAGTAAATCCCGATCGCGCGGAACGCCAGCCGTTCGTAATTCATCCAGAGATAACCGGTTACGCCGATGGCAGCGACGATCTCTATCGGCAGGAGGACGAAACTGTCGACGCGCGTTCGGAGATCATCGGTATCCAGCGCATACGGATCGAACGCGACGATGGCCACCCCGACCATCATGATTCCGAGGTGGAAGATCATGTGTTTGTCCATCTCGATACCGTACGTCCGGGCGAACCAGAGGTGGTAGACGACGCCCACTATTCCGAGCAGGAGAAGTACGGTGTACTTTGCACGTACCAATCTCGGCCCGTCGGCTATCCGGAGGGGGGAGGTATCCGTGGCATTTCTAGCCATACGATTAGCTTACAGTTATGGAGGTAATATATTCTTTGCTACCTCGTCCCACAGGTCAACGACTCGCACTGACCTACAGATTTATCTGGAGCCGCGTTTTTGATGAAAACGGTTTGTGAATGAGTGACTCGAAATTCCGAATCGATGGTTCCTCAGCCATCGTTACCGGTGCATCGAGCGGTATCGGGCGGCGAATCGCTGAGCAGTTCACGGCGCAGGGTGTCGACACAGTCATCTGCTCACGTGAGCAGGAGAACGTCGACTCGGTCGCCACGTCGATAGACGAGAGCGACCACCCGGGGCGCATCGTTCCCATCGAATGTGACGTCCGAGATAGGGATTCGGTCGATGATCTGATCGATCGGACGGTCTCGGAATTCGGGGGCCTCGACGTTCTCGTCAACAATGCTGGTGCAGTGTTCAAGTGTTCGTTCGACGAGATGAGCGAAAACGGGTGGAAGACTATCATAGACATCAACCTGCACGGCGTCTTCAACTGCACCCACGCTGCGAAGGACGCGCTCAAGGATGGCGGCGGATCGGTGATCAACATCTCCAGCGTCAGAAGTCAGGAAGCCGCTCCGCTCGAAACGCACTACGGCGCGGCGAAAGCCGGCGTGAATAATCTCACGGAAACGCTCGCCAGCGAATGGGCCGCGGACGGTGTCCGCGTCAACTGTGTCGCACCGGGATTCATCGCAACGCCGGGGGCGGTGACGACCGGCGACGTTGACCCGACGACCCTCGAGCGAGCGGATCCGAAACGGAAAATCGGAACCGTCGATGAAATCGCCGACGTCGTCGAATTTCTCGCCAGTAGCGCGTCGTCGTTCATCGTCGGCGAGACGATCACCGCGCGCGGCGTGCCTAACCACTCCGAGAAACCGGATTAACCAACCTTCGACCGCGACGACTCCATCGTACCAGCGACCACCCATCGTCGTTCACTTCTCCGAAGCACCGTCGACCGTCCGCGATGTGGCGAATCCTCGGCGTCACGTCCTCGTTCGTCCCGTTGGCGCGAATCCGGAGTGGCGTTCGATCATAACGTCGTGGTGCGACTGCCGGCGAAACGTTGATTGCTCTGGTGTCTCTTCGAGAAGATGCCAGAGGTAGTTTCTCACATGTACAACGATTCGACCGCATCCGAACGTGTCCTCGACAGAACCGAATTCCTCTCGTGGTTGGACATCAGTATCGACGTAGAGGACGAAGGAAGCGCAGAAATTCGACTCCCGCACGCTGAAAAACTGACGAACCCCGACGGGGATGTCATCCACGGCGGGATAATCGCGTCGTTCA
The DNA here is from genome assembly GCF_020618475.1 of Haladaptatus halobius. Lineage (GTDB taxonomy): Archaea > Halobacteriota > Halobacteria > Halobacteriales > Haladaptataceae > Haladaptatus > Haladaptatus halobius. The sequence goes on from NZ_CP085337.1 coordinate 369,813, forward strand.
TCGACAACGCTAGCGGCACGGCGCTACGGAGCGTGCTCGAGAATCCGAACACGGCGACGTACGCGACGACCGATCTAAACGTCTCGTATCTCAGACCCGCAACGGGCAATCTGCGAGCGGCGGCCACCGTCAGACGCGCGGGAAAGTCGATGGCCGTTATCGAGGTGGACGTGGAGTCCGAACTCCCTACCGGCGAACGAAAGACCGTAGCCCTCGGACGCGCCACGTACTTCATCGCAGACGATTCACCGTAGGCCGGCGTCACCGATACTATTAATCGGTCTGCACACCCCGTGCTTACGTACGAATGTCCAGTGACCGTTCCCTGCCGCTCGCAGGTCTCACAGTCGTGGAACTCGGAAACATCGTGGCGGCTCCGTTCGCCAGCGTGATTCTCGCCGATCTCGGCGCTGAGGTCGTGAAAGTCGAACGGCCAGGCGTGGGCGATATCGTCAGAAACACCGGCGACAGCGGCCAGTCAATAATCTACGCTTTCAGTCGAAACAAGCGCTCAATCGCTCTCGATCTGAAATCCTCCGAGGGCCGGACCGCCTACCGTGATCTCGTCGCGGACGCGGACGTAGTCGTCGAGAATCTCGGTCCCGGCGTGACGGATCGCCTCGGTATCGGATACGAGGATCTGCGCGAGGCGAATCCGGGGCTCGTGTATCTCTCCATCAAAGGTTTCATGCGCGGATCGTACGGCGATCGGCCGGGCATGGACATGGTGGCTGAATCGATGTCGGGTTTGTCGGCGATGACCGGCCGCCCGGGCGGCAAACCGCTTCGCGTCGGTACCTCCATCGCCGACATCGGTGCCGCTCTCTACGGTGTTATCGGCGTTCTCACCGCGCTCCGAGCGCGTGATCGAACGGGAGAGGGACAACGAATCGACGCCTCGCTCTTCGAGTCGGCAGTTCAGTGGATGGGGTACTGGATAACCCACGCCGACATGACCGGCCAGGATCACCCCGCGCTCGGCTCCTCGCATCCCTCGTTCGCGTTGTACGATATCTTCGAGACGAACGAGCCGAACGAGTGGGTGTTCGTGGGCGTCACGAGCGAGCGACACTGGCCCGCGTTCTGCCGCGCCACCGGTATGACCGAACTGCTCGCCGACGAGCGCTTCGAAACCGTCGCCGCCCGGCTACATCACGAATCGGAGCTCATCCGAGAGGTACAAGAGGAGCTCTCGACGTGGGATCGGGAGAAGCTACTAGCGGCACTTCTCGAGGAGAGCGTCCCTGTGGCACCGGTGAACAAGCCGTCCGACCTGCTTCACGATTCCCACCTCCGCGAGACAGGTCTGCTTGTCGATATTTTCGACGATCAGCACGGTTCCGCGGAATCCCTGCGGACGCCGCTGACGCCGATTCGAGGGTCTCGCACGACGACCCGCCAACGCCGCGACCCGCCGAAACTGGGCGAGCACAGTCGGGAGATCCTCCGCGAACTCGGATACGATGCGAACGAGATTGCGGAGTTGGTAGCCGCCGATATTGTCGGAGAACCTGACGAGTGACACGTTCCCGATCGACGGAACGCTTTTGATAGATGGTATCATCGGGCAAGATAAGCCATGACTCGTAGCTTAGACGATATCGTGATCGCCTGTGCGCTTACCGGCGCGATCCACACGCCGTCGATGTCCGAATACCTCCCCGTAACGCCGGAGGAGATAATCGACGAGGGGATCGCCGCCGCAAAGGCAGGCGCCGGAATCATCCACATCCACGTTCGTGACCCGGAGACAGGTGAACCGGTGAGTGATCTCGACCTATTTCGGGAGGTGGCCGCCGGCATCCAAGCGGAAACGGACGCCATCATCCAACCGACGACCGGCGGCGGTATGAACATGACCGTAGAAGAGAGGATGAAGGTCGTCCCTGAACTCGAACCCGAAATGGCTTCCTGCAACATGGGAAGCATCAACTTCGGTCTCTATCCGATGCTCGAGAGCGTCGACGAGTTTGAACACGATTGGGAACCGGACTACCTCGAGGGAACGTGGGATCACATCTTCCCCAACACGTTCGAATCCCTCAAGAAGACATTCGAGATGTTCCAGGAGAACGGTACTCGACCGGAGTTAGAGTGTTACGACGTCGGCCATCTGTACAACGCGAAGAGCTTCGTCGAGTCGGGGGAACTCGAACCCCCCATCCATCTCCAGTTCGTGATGGGTATCCACGGCGGAATCGGCGCCGATCAGGATCAGCTCAATCACATGGTGCAGACGGCCGAGAAACTGTTCGGCGACGACGCCTCGTGGAGCGTTCTCGGGGCAGGTCGGATGCAGTACCCCCTAGGAACGCAAGCCGCGGCGATGGGAGGTAACGCCCGCGTCGGTTTAGAGGACAATCTCTATCTCGAACGAGGGACGCTCGCCGAGAGCAACGCCGACCAAGTCGAGAAGATAAAACGGTTGACGTGGGAGATATCGGGCCGCGAACCGGCGTCTCCCGACCAGATTCGGGAGTTCCTCCGGTTAAAAGGCCGAGAGAACGTGAACTTCTGAGGTAATCGACGCGGACTGGAGCAGGCCGGTTTCCTACCTCCCATCGAGATAGCTCCGTTCTAACCCTCGAACGAGCCACGTCACCAGCTCGTTCGCCGGCACGTCGACACCTTCCTCCCGAGACAGTTCCACGATCGCTCCGTTGACCGCGTTGATCTCGGTCTTTCGCTCCGCCAGTACGTCCTGCAACATGCTCGAACGGTGGGAGTCGCCCGCTTCACAGATTTCGATAACCGTCTCGAGCGGTTCCTCGTTCGGAATCTCGATTCCCTTGGCGGCGGCCACCCGCTCTGCTTCCATAATGATCTTATCCATGAACGCAACGAGTTCCTCCTGCTCGACGAGTTTCCCGCTCGGGAGGCGCGTCAGTGCGGCCAGCGGCTTGATCGGGAGACTGATGAGTTGCTTCGACCAGATCGCCGGGAGCGGGTCGTCGACGCGCTTGATGGGAAAGCCCGCATCGACGAGTGCCCGCTCCGCTTTACGCGCGAACTCGGCATCTGCGCCGCCGAAGGTCGACGACCCATCGGACGTGTGCCGGACGACGCCCGGTTCCTCGACGACCGCACCCTGATAGGTCACACCCGCCAACGCGCGTCGCTCCCCGACGAAGTCCACCAGATGGTCGTAGTGGCGAATTCCGTTCTGCAGCGATAGCACGCGCGTTTCGGGGCTGATGCACTCTTTGTGCTGTTCGAGGGCGGCTCTCGTCTGATGCGCCTTGACGAACACGAGCACGAGATCGACGTGGGCGACCTCATCGGCGTCCGTCGTGGCCGGGATCGAGACGGTGGTCGATTCCAGACCGTCGACGTCGCTCTCGATTCGAAGGCCGTCTTCGTTCAGCCTGTCGACATAGGACTGTCGGTGATGTAGGAGCCACACGTCTTGCCCGGCGGCGGCGAGGCGGCCGCCGAACAGGCAGCCGAGCGCTCCTGCTCCCACTACTGCGACGTTCACGCTCTATCGCCTCTCTTCGGAACGGTGGTAGTCAGCATCTGGTACCACCCTTGGTGAGAATCCTATTAATAGATGGGTTCGGAGGGTGACCGAGCGGTGTTTTTAATACGGCTCCTACTGAGAATCAGATATCCGGACACATATGACGGTAGACGCACTCATCGCTGGTTCGTGGGATACGCACGTTCACGCTAGTCCCGACGTACGTGATCGAAAACACGATGTTGTCGAACTCGCCCGCCGAGCATCGGACGCCGACATGGGGGGATTGGTGTTGAAGAACCACCACTTCCCGACGGCGGCGGACGCCCGCATCGTGACGGAGCTTCCCGATATCGACGTGAATCTCGCGTCGACGATCGTCTTGAATCGGTTCGTCGGCGGAATCAACACGGACGCCGTCGTCGCTGCGGCGGAGATGGGAGTTACACGGGTCGAACTTCCCACGATGACGGCGAAACGAAATATGCTAGATCAGGGTGAAACTCGGACGATCGATCTGCTCGCCGAGGACGGAACGCTGACCGATTCGACCCGTGCCGTCGTCGATGAGGCACTCGAACGCGAGATGGTGATCGGAACCGGCCACATCGGCGTCGACGAGGTGACCGCGGTCGTGGAGTACGTGACGGACGCCGGCGGTAACGTGATTATCACGCATCCGGAGTTCCACGCGGCCCGGGACGGGGAGGGGCTCACTCCGGCCGACCAGAAACGGCTGGCAACGGACGGGGTCTACTTCGAACGGTGTTTCATCGTCGTCGACGAAAGCGTTCGAAGCCTCTTTCACTCTGATGCGCCAGAAGCAGCACACGACGCCTTCCGAACGGAGGTCGTGTTCGAGAACATCGTGGCGGGCATCGAGGCGACCGGGCCGGCGCGCAATCTCCTCTCGACCGACTACGGACAACCCGGTCGAGAGTCGCCACCGGACGCGCTCGGAGCGTTCCACGCTCGACTCCGCGACGCGGGCGTACCGAAGTCCGCGCTCGAACAGATGGCGCGCGACAATCCGGAAGCTCTCTTCGGGGGGAGTTAATCGTGGAACTCGGACTGATGGCGCTCACCCAGCATCCGAGCGAGCGCGACCCGGGCGAGTGTATGATGGAACTCGTCGAACAAGCCCGAGCCGCTTCGGATCGCGGGTTCGCCTCCTTGTTCGTCGGCGAACACCACTTCACCGAGGACAGCTACTTCGATAACTTTCCCACTCTGGCCCGCGCCTCAGCCGAAGTTCGAGACGAGATGCGGGTCGGAACGAGCGTCTGCCTGCTCCCCCTTCATCACCCGGGACTGGTCGCCGAACGGGCGGCGACGCTCGATGCGATTACGAACGGCCGATTCGTTCTGGGTGCTGCAGCAGGCTATCGTGACGAGGAGTTCGAGGTGCTTGGTATCGACAAAGCCGATCGGGCGGAGCGACTCACCGAGGGGGTGGAGGTGATTCGCAAACTGTGGACGGGCGACGGAGCTTCGTTCCACGGTGACCACTTCGAGTTCGAAAATCTCACCTCCCGCCCCCATCCCGTTCAGGAGGGCGGACCGCCGATCTGGCTCGGTGGCTCTGCCCCGAGCGCCGTTCGCCGCGCGGCCACGCTCGGCGACGCCTGGATCATGGATCCCGTTTCCCAGATCGATAAACTGGAGAAGGCGGTCGAGCTATACGATCGGGAGACGCCGACCGTGCCGGTTTGTCGCCCCATCCGACGTGATATTTACGTGGCCGAGACGTCGGAGGAGGCGGTCGAGACGGCGATGCCCTATCTTCTGGACAAGTTCGATTCGTTGACGGAGTGGGGGATCATCGATGGCGGCGACACCCCGACGGACGACCGGGAACGATTCGAGGCCGTTCGACAAGGACGATATATTATCGGTTCGCCCGATCGAGTAGTGGACGAACTGGAGGCGCTCAACGAGCGACTGGGCGTCGACCACGTCATCGGTCGCGTTCAGTGGCCGGGCATGAAACACGACAGGGCGATGGCGGCCATCGACCTCCTCGGTCGTGAGGTCCGTCCGCGGGTGGAGACGCTTTGAGAACGTACTGAAAGCGTATTTGCTCACCATCCGATTTCTCGAAAGTCCTCTTGCGTAAAATTCTTGTATCGCCGAATCGGCTGTGAATGTGTATGAATCGCAAGGCGCTAGATGATATCGAGGTCATAGATCTCGGTCAAATATACAACGGCCCGTATTGTTCTCTCTTGCTCTCGTATCTCGGGGCGGACGTTACGAAGGTCGAACCGCCGCACGGGGAACCGCTCCGCGCTCGTGTCGACAACGGTGAGCCGCCCGAACTCGTGATGCTGAATTCGAACAAGAAAGGAATCACGCTCAATCTCAAGGCCGAACGGGGGAAGGAACTCTTGAAAGAACTCATCGAAGACGCCGACGTTCTGGTCGAGAACTACGCCGTCGGAACGATGGACAGGCTCGGACTAGGATACGAGACGCTCAATGAGATCAATCCGGAACTGATCTACGCGCACGGCAGCGGCTTCGGCGAAGACGGCCCATACCGCCAGTATCCGGCGATGGATCTCACGATTCAAGCTATCGGCGGCGTTATGGACGTGACGGGATTCTCCGACGGTCCCCCTGTGAAAGCGGGGGTGGCGGTCGGCGATTTCATGGGTGGGATTCACCTGGCGGCGGGCGTTTTGGGTGCTCTATATCAGCGTGAACGAACCGGGGAAGGACAGTTCGTCGAGGTCAGCATGCACGACGCGGTCTATCCGACGCTCATGTCGCCGATGGCGGCCCACTTCAACGGCGACGACGTACCGCCACGGACGGGGAATCGACACAGCGGCCTCGCCCAGAGTCCGTACAACGTCTACGAGACGGCCGACGGCTACATCGCGATCTTCGGCGTGACCGACGATCACTGGCACTCGCTTCTCGACGTCATCGGCAGATCGGACTTGAAGGACGACCCTCGTTTCCAGAGTAACGTGAAACGCTCGAAGCACGCCGATGAAGTGGATCGAATTGTCGAGAACTGGACGAGACGATATGAGCGAGACGAGATCGAGGAGATTTTGCTAGAGGCCGGCGTTCCGTGCGGTCCGGTAAAGGAGATTTCCGAGGTCGTCGAAGATCCGCACTTGAAAGATCGGAAGATGATTAACGATATCGAACATCCGAGCTATGGGAACATCTCTGTTCCGGGATTACCGATTCGACTGGAGGATTCGGATATCCCGGATATTGAACCCTCGCCCGAGAAGGGCCGGGACAACCGGGAAGTCTACAGGAATCGACTCGGACTCTCCGCCGAGGAGGTCGACGAACTGGAGACGCACGACGTCATTTAGCGTGCCACAGCGTATCGCCGCCGCCGAGCAGGACAACGTATAAGAGCACGAGCCATGAGCATACAGGTATGGATCCGATACGATCCGCCTTGTTTATCCCGGGGAACAGAGAGAAATGGGTTCGGAACGCCCACACGAACGGCGCGGACGTCGTCGTGCTCGACTTGGAGGACTCGGTTCCCCCGAGCGAGAAGGAAGACGCCCGCGAACTCGTCGCCGAATACGTTCCAAAACTCCACGCGAAGGGCCAGCGTGTATTCGTCCGAGTGAACGGCCATCCGAATACGGACGAGGGCTACACGGAGCACGATCTTGAGTCGGTCGTGTGCGAGGAACTAGAAGGATTGATGATTCCGAAGGTACGAGAACCGGACGATATCGAGCGGCTCGACGCGGTTTTAACCCACATCGAGAGACGGGAGGGATTCGATCCCGAGAGCACCGACTTGGCCGTTAGTATCGAAACCGCCCGAGCGATGCGACAGGTGTACGAGATCTGTAGCGCAGCGGATCGAGTCGCCACCATCGGTTGCGGAGCCGTGAAAGGAACGGACACGAATCATGCGCTCGGATTCGAATGGACGGGGCCGGGAAGAAAAGGCTTGGAGACGGTTCACCTCCGGGAGCAGGCGCTTATGGATGCTCGTGCCGCCGGTATCGATTACCCGCTCGCCGGGACGTACGTCGACGTGGAGGACACCGAGGGACTCCGGGAGGACATACAGTTCTCACGCGAGATGGGGTACACCGGCTACGTCGTAATTCATCCGTCGCACGTCGAACACGCGAATGAGATGTTCACGCCCGATTCCGACGAAGTGGAGTACTGGCTGGGCGTTCGAGAAGCACTCGCGGAGGCCGAAGCGGAGGGAAAAAGCGCCGTTCGATACGAGGGCGATATGATAGATACCGCGAACCTCGGCACCGCAGAGCGCTATCTCAAATACGCCCGGGTATTCGAGGATGAGCTCGACTTAGAGGTAGCGGTCGATCGAACGCAAGAAACGTGATCGAATGACCAATCCCCGGAGATAGACGCCTCATGACCGACGATATCGCTATCGGGGCCGACGGGCTACCGGCTGTACAACCGACCCACGAACGTGTCGATGCGTTTCTCGAACAGATCAATCGGAGTGCAACGGACACGATCGGCCCGTTCCCGCTGAGTGAACGACCCGCGTCGGTCGAAACGCTCGCGGCCAACGCGGTGATGGCCGGCTGTGACCCGGCGTACTTCCCGGTGGTGCTGGCGGCGCTGGAAGCGTCGCTCGCCGAGGAGTTCAACCTCTACGGACTGCTCGCCACGACGGAACCACACTGGCCGATCCTCATAGTCAACGGGCCCGTGACGTCGGAACTCGACATCAACGCGGGAGCGAACGCGTATGGCCAGAGCACGCGTGCGAACGCCACTATCGGCCGCGCCCTCGTCCTTACGTTCATGAACGTGGCCGACGCACACCCCGGGGTTACCGACATGGCGACCCACGGCGGGCCGCATAAGTTCGGCGTGTGCGTCGCGGAGAACGAAGAAGCATCGCCGTGGAGTCCTCTCCACGTCGACCGCGGCTTCGAGCCCACCGAGAGCACGGTGACCGTCCTCGGCACCGAAGCGCCTCACAACATCAACGACCACGTCGCCGACTCGCCGCAAGGAGTTCTCACCACCGCGGCACACACCATGGCGAAGACCGGAACGAACCTCGCCTATTTGAACGAGCGCGGAGAACCGCACCTGGTTCTCTCGCCAGAACACGCAGAGACGATCGCACGAGCGGGATGGACGAAGACCGACGTGCAGCGCTTCCTCTACGACCATGCGCGGATTCCACGCCATCTTCACCGCGATCACGGGATGCACGATCAGGCGGACGGTGGTTTACCGAAGCATGCTCAGGGCCTTGAGGATGAGCAACTAGTACCACTCGCAGCGACCGCCGAGAAGTTTCTCGTCACAGTCACTGGTGGCATCGGCCGGCACTCGCTGTTCCATCCGAGCTTCGGAGATACGGAATCGGTGACCATCTCGATCGAAGACGCGACTTAGCGTAGACTGGCTTTTCTTTTTGCTTACTGGAAAAACATCGTATTTATGCACAGACATAGTGAATATACACATGTAACCAAAGCACCTTTTTACCCTAATGTTTATTAATGCTTAGATAATCTCCCTCGATATGGCGAAAAGCCACGGCGGTGTACGACGGCGAAGTCTCCTCAAAGCGGCGGGGCCCGTTGCCTTAATGGGGCTCGCTGGTTGCTCGACCAACCAGGGGAGCAATAAGAACGGTGACGGAAACAACAATAACAACAACGGCGGCGGTGGCAATGGCGGCGGCGGTTCCTACAATTGGCGGATCGGTACCAGCGGACAAGAGACGGCGACGCACGCGTCGGGTGTCGCATTCTCTAACGTTATCAATAAAAATTCGGATATGCTCCAAATGAGCGCGCAGACCACCGGTGGAACGACCGCCAATCCGCGCCTCATCGATCAGGGAAGTATCGATATTGCTCAGAGCACGTCGGCGATGGTCTGGCGAGCAAATACGAGGCGTGATCCGTACAAGAACCCGAAGATCAGTAAGACGATGTGCCAGACCTTCTCGTACATGACGCTAGACGTGTTCCTCGTAAAGCGAAACATCGACCGACTGAGCGACGTCAAGACCATCAGCGACATTCCCACCGACGGATCGGTGAAGATGTCTTGGGGGCCGCGGGGAACGTCCGCCTGGGACACGCAGGTTGACGCATTCAAGATGGTCGGAATGAAGAATCCCGAGAAATCGTTCAATCTCAAGGTCATGGGTCTCGGTGACCAGGCGGCCGCCATGCGTGACGGCCGTCTCGACATCGCGAACGTCTACACCGCCAATACGAAAACGCTCATCGGTTGGATTCAGGAGCTCGATGCGACCACGAATATCGATGTCGTCCGATATCCGTTCGACCAACAGACGGTTCAAAAGAGCGGGAAGCCGATCACTTACTCGGAAGTGTCGGGAGACGTTTGGAACCAGGATATCTCGTCCGATAGCTTCCCCACGCTCTCGCTCGGATACATGACGATTATCCCGGAAGACATCCCAAAGAAAGCGGTCTACGAGTACACCAAGGTTCTCATGGAGAACAAAAAGAGTGTCCGACAAGCTCACTCCGTTCTGTCCGAATTCGGTCCCGAGTTCGGGACGAAATTCTTGGTCAAGAACGGTGAGGTACCGGTTCATCCCGGTACCGAACAATACCTCAAAGAGAACGATCTGTGGTCCGATAAGCTCACCTCACTTGCCGACTATCAGGGGTAATCAACGATAGCCAACGTGGCGCGCGCCGTGGGTTATTGAATCTCCTGAATAGTGGATTCCATAGCTGAATCCGTTTCGAGTACGTCTCGTATACGGTTACGGATGATAGATCAACGGTACACCGAATCCCAGCGCTGACTCTTACCTTATCGTCCGCTTGATCACGGCTATGCGTCGTTTCCGTGAGTGCTAACGGTACTTCCTCGAAACAAAACTACTCTTATCACGAGTATCTGACGCGACCAATAGGCTATACGGACGCCTCAGTCACGGAAAGATATCCTCCCACCGTCGAAACAACTTAACAGCTTCTCTCAGCCGCCGCTCTCTTGAGGAAGGTTCATGTTTCGTCCGTGCATTAGACCCGCCATGGATTCCGTTCCGGAAGGTAAGTTGCGGGAACTGTCTCCGTATTTATAATTTCTTAGATAATTAGACGAAAATATCAATCTCGATACTCGCCTCTTTCACGTCTTACACGCGTTCTCTGATAAGAATTTCACCCGACTGCTTGACTCTCTATCCGATGCGAGCGTAATCGCGGGATTTCCCGTTCCGGCTATTCACCTCGAAGTGTGTCAGGAAGTCGTCGGCTCGTTACGGCGAGTCGTTGACGAAGGCCACGAGCTCATCCTACACGGATACCGACACACATCGTTTAGAGACACCCCCTACGAGATAGCGGAAAAAGAGATCGTAACTGCATTAGATTTATTCGAGAAAGAGCTTGGAGTCACCCCCGAAGGATTTCACGTATCGTTTATGAGCGCCAGCGAGGGAACGCTTCGTGCGGCAGCCGAGCAAGGGATCGAATGGGTCGTCGGAAAACCGGCGGGCTCGACACCGTCAAGACTCCCAATGGTTGAACCGACGCATCCCTACGACCTCCAATTACTAGAACGAGGATTCACGCCGAAAGAGACGTTCAAAATGCTTGAGACGGAATCCGACGAATCGTCGTTTCTTCTGTGTCATCCGAATATCCACCGTCACCACAATGCATACCGTGACTTTGCTCAGTTCCTTCGGGACGGCGCGTACTCGTCGCCGGTGGAACTAGTCGAAGGCCAAAATGAGAATCCCGGCCTTCTCCTCGACCGTTTTCCCCCGTTCCGGGTGCTCTAGCGTCTTCTCACTCACAGTTGCCGTCTACGGTTGCTGACTACACTCCGTTCCCGTTGCAGGCTGGCGCTAGTGAGGAGACGGACGATTCCCTCTTGGTTACTAGTGAGTGCGCTGAGTGAGTCTAGTTTAACATTATATTTTCAAATACTCATGATGATAATCAAACTGATAGATAGTCGTGCGGTATACGACTACTATCACATGGTTTACAGCCGCCGTGTCGACCGAATTCGGTAGTTTGCGCCAGTGAGAGCCTGTTGCAAGCGTTTTATTGAATAACCGGGGGAATCAGCGAGATCGTTACGGAGTAAGGGAGCACGAGTGCTGAGGTCGTTCTGCGGAATTCTTCCTCTGATTCACAAACGTTATCGCTCCGTCGAGAGCATATGTGGGATTGGGAGAGGCATTTAAAGATAACTCTCTGATTATCCCGATACTGTTCAAATCGTCCGAAATGATGAAGTCCGGCGATGTGACGTTCGTATCACTACTCGAGAATTCCATCGGCGATACACTCGGGATTGCGCTGAGCGACGATCACCGCGGCCGCTGCTCTCGACCGACGTTTCCGACACCTCGCTTTGCTTCATCGAATATGTCAGAGAATATAACCAACAAGAAAATATGTGTGTAGAGCACTGCTCTTATCAGTTCGTGTGGTATTCTGCCTGAATCATCTCGGTGATCCGGTGAAGATGTCGTGTGGTCATGCTCAGTCTAAGAAGCAGACCCTATACGTAGATCGACCTCGCTACGAATTTTCTAACCCTAGTAACGATTCTGGCTTGAGTAGGGAGTAAATCGATCGATCAGTCGGTCGAGACGGTCGGTGGATATCCGTCGAGTAGTGCTGTTTTCTCGAGGAACGGTGTAAGGTCGTCCACCTCCTCACGTTCGATTGTTCCCTGAGTTCGGTTACACGTGATGAAACCGGCATCGGCCAACTTCGGGAGGTGGATATGAGAGAGAGAAACCTTGACCGAGCGCACGAATTCGTCACTCACTGCGCTGGTATTGTTTGCTTCCACGACCGCGATGCGTTCAGCGAGGTCGTTGGAGTCTACTTCGTCTGACTCGAACGTGAGATAATACAGGACAAAGCGGCGGCGCTGGTTGCTCAGGAGGGCGAATATTTCGTTTAACCGAGGCGTGTCAATCTGCGCCATCATCATTAGTAAGAATTGTATCAGCATAGGTCTTTTTTCCAACAATATAACAGACTTGAATATCTCCACACTACTCAGTTCGGTGCTTGAGAAAGTCAAGGAAACCAAGTAGGACAGCGACGCTATTCGGTGTCGGCTTGGGGAAACTCAATGCAAAATTTCTCTAGAAGATGGTTAGTCCTCTGAACCATCAGTCGCTGGTGGATCGTTTTCGCTGGCCATCCCGTGGAAGTGATTCCACGGCTGAACCGTCTCAGTCGCCAGGAGGTTACTTCGGTGAATTGTGAGTCCAAGTCCGTCGAGTTGCTTGGTAATCTCCTCGATGCGGGAAATCGATTCTGCGACGACTTCGATGTGGAGGTTCTGTTCACCGGCCATCATCTGTCGAATGTTCACGACGCCAACAATACCAAGCGCTTGTTCGCAGATGGTTGACCGGTCTGCGAGTGGGGCGGTGCAGATGAAGAGGACGACGAGCGGGTAGCCCGCCTGTTCGTAATCGATGTCGGGATGGTAGCCACGGATGATCCCTTGGTCTTCGAGCTTTGTAATCCGAGTCGCGATAGTCGTCCCGGTCACATTACTATCTTCAGCCATCTCCGTATCGGTGATGCCGCGGGCGTCGACCTGCAAGAGGTGTAGGATACGCCGGTCAAGATCGTCAAGTGGTTCGTCGACCATGCCTGACTGTATCGCCGCCGAATACCGTGAATTTCTCGGTGCGAGCGGTTCACAGCGGGGTGCTGTTCGGTGATCGTTCGATAACTGGCCACTGCGTACTGCTTGCTTTGGTTGATTGGTTGCGTAAATCGGATGTAGAATTTGGAATTTCTACGAATATTTTCACCCCTCTGCACGCTTGTTCACCAAGAGCATGAGATTAGCGACCAGACATGAAGTGGAAACGCGACGCGATGGGGGTGAGCCCCAAGCGTGTGATGTCGTGTTCGACATGTTGGCGGACTACGAGGGCATCCGATACCAACTCGGGAAACTTCACACTGTACGACTATATCGAGCCTGATGCGTTCAATTCTCTGTTTGCTCATAACCCAGAGGCAATCACTGCTGTCGCGATCGAGATCGAAGAGGTGATAGTTACGGTTTGGGAAAACGATGGACTATACGCTCATGTTAGCGACGACAGAGAGTAAGACCGATATTTGACCTGCTAGAAGTACACGGTGACAGTTCGTGTCTCAGGTATTTTCGCTGAGCGTCGAGTCACCCGCGACGATCGAGCGTTCCGTCTCACCCGCGCCAACGACTAGGAGCGCCCCGCCCACGACCGCGAGCGCGAGGGTTCGAACTGACACAGGCACCAAGTCCGCGATGCTAAGCCCTGCGGCGGCCCCGATGACGTAGCTAATCTGAACGAAGACGACAGCGCTGACCGCCAGGGTTCGACGCGGGGTGGTGGCGTACAGCCCTCCGACCGCGGCCGTTTCGAGCGCCGTATGACCGGCGAGGACGACCGTGCCCAGCAGACCGACCGCCGCACCGGCACTGTAGAGAGTCCCCAAGACGACACCTTCAAGCAGCCGGTGTGTGACGATAACTCCGAGCGTGAGTTCCGAGTGGTGCCGACAGCCAAATCCCGAAGGCGTCCACCTGTCGGCGACCAACAGGGTGATGACCGCCCCGATGGTTCCGCCAGCGACTGATAGCCAGAGGTGCCCCGTCACTGCCGGGAAGAGGCTCGCCACTCCTAGCCCGACGAGCAATAGACCGATGGTAATGCTCGATTCTCGATGGATTGTCTTCGAGCTACGGCGGCTCCGGCATCGAACGGTCGCTATCCCACCGACGAAACCGACAAGAACCGGCAGCCCGAGCACGACTACGAACGTCGCACCAGCGCCGCCACGACCAGCGCCGTGCGCAAACTCGTGCGCACACGCGATAGCCGACAGGCCGACGAGCCCTGCTACACCGACGCCAAAGCAAACGAGCAGACGGCGCACGCTCCTTCGCGCCGTTCCCCCGTCCTGGGCGTGTCGGCACCCCCTCCCAGCGTCATTCGGGACTGCTCTCAGCTGTAGCGCCGATTCGGTCATTTTCGTGGATACGATATCAGATCCGCCTGCACGTCGACGCCGACTTCGATGTGACAGTCGGTCTGTAGCTCGGCGATACACAGCAACGCGTACCCGCTGTCGAGATGGCGCGCTTTCAGTCCTCGCGGCGGACGAGGATGCTCGACGCACCCGTCGAGTACCCGCCCGGTGCAGGTCGTACACGCCCCAGTGCGACAGCCGAAGGGCAGGCTCACGCCCGCTCGCTCAGCCGCGTCAAGCACCGTCTCGCGTACGCCAACGGGAATCGTTTCCTCCTGATCGTCTCGCCACATCAGCGTGAGTTCGTGGGCCGCGGGCCGGTCATGCGCGGCGGAACTATCCCCATCCGTGCCCATCGTTTCACTGCCAAACATCGCTGGTGCAGTCGCCGTCGGGCCACCGAATCTCGTGGGCGCGTGCCGGACCCGCGGACAGGTCGCCAAAGTCCACGAGAAACTCCTCGTCGAGGTCGAGCGTCCCCTTCCGTGGATTCACGTTGGCTTTGAGCATTACCGATCCCTTTTCGGCCTCCTCGGGGAAGAACTGGTTGTCCCACGTCGAGTAGAGCGATGTCGTCCAGTAGAGGCGCTCACCGTCGAGCGAGAGCTGGAGCATCTGTGGGCCCGCAACCAGCTTACGTCCCTGAACGGTCCGGATGTCGCCGAAGTATCCACCGATAGAGATGGAGTCGGTCTTCCGTGGAGTCGCCGGGACGCTGATGTCGTACATCCACACCTCACCGTGAAGCCAATTGCTCCCGAACAGGTAACGGTCGTCCATCGAGATCAGTATGTCCGTGGGCGTTGCCGGGGCGGGCATCCCCAAGGGTTCAAAGGCGGGATGTTCGCGGCCCTCGAAGTCGATCACCTTCTCCGTGCGGTACTCACCCTCGTCCTTCCAAAAGTGGAAGATGTTCGAGGAGAGTGCGGCGTTGACGTAACCGTGGACGGACTCCGGGCTATGCAGGAACCGGACTTCGAGCGGGACGAGACCCTCCTCGCCGAGATCGATTGTCTGCTCGACCGTTCTCTCCTCCCAGTTCCAGAAGTGGAGTCGACTCCCGTATTTCCCGGCTTCGACGTCTGCCATGTCGAGCCCCGGCTGGTAAGTCACGGGTGCGGCCCATTCCGAGGAAACCATCACGTTGTGGCGTGGCTGATACCAGAAGTCGTAGTTGAAGTTGATTTCACCTGGGAGTTCCCAGCGTCCGTCGATCTCGAAGTCATCGTTGAGTTCGAGAAAGCCGCCAGGAAGTTCCCCCTTGGCGTTCCCGAGCATACTGATCATAATCTTTCCGTCGGGGATGCAGTGGGTCGTGTGCGGGCCTGAAAGGTCGTATTCGTGAACTTCGTCGGGTTCGATGACTGTTTCCAGCTCGGGATGCCGTCGGTTTTCGGTGTCCACGATATGGATGCGCCCGGATCGGTTCCCCGGAATCACGAGATGCTGGCGCTCCAGACCGTCGATGTGACACGACGACGAGCAGGCGTTCCAACCGAAGTGGTGGAGTTCATCGCCCCGGGTCGGCATCTCAGTGCGCTCGATGATCTCTTGGTAGGTTTCCGAGTCCGGGTCGAGGTCGACGACCGCGATGAAGTCGGGGGCGTCGACGTCGGTGCCGACGTACAGCCCGATTACGTAGGCGATGTCTTCAGGTTGGGATCGTTCGATGGCGGCCTGGGGCGTCGTATAGCCCGGCCCCTCGACTCCGTGGTCGTGATCGTGGTGGTGTTGGTCTGTTGCCATGGGTTCTGTCTCTCCACGTGTGGAGCCCGCACCATGGGTATGAGTCGCTTGAGCAAACCCGTGAGGCTCCATCGTTTGTTGCTACCATTGCGGTGGTGCTGCGAGTAGCGATACGAGTGGGAATTCGATATAAACTCGCCGTGGGAATTTCTCAGGGTGTGAGAGTCGCACACAGTATGAATCCGTTGGTGACGACTTCGGGCACGCCGAACCGTCGTCGAACGAGCACTGCGTCGCTTCTACTACCGTTTCGCGGTTCGTTGCCGTAATGGATTCCGAATAGATAGATCTACCAAACACAGGATATGTATGTGGTGAAAACTACTCTACTGTAGGCGGCTCTCATCCCGTGAACTGTGCTGGGTCAAGTCGCTCTCCTTCGCGACAGTAAGTATCGATGGTGGATTCGGCCCACGACCGAACCGTCTCATTGTCGGTCTCAATTACGGCATGCGGAGCCCCCTCGCCGCCGGACAGGCACAGCAACACCACGTCGTCGATGATAAACACGGTGGATGGGATGGTGCCTTCGTACCAGAAGACCTCGGCCTGCCCGGACTCGAACATCTCCTGTGCCTGATTTACCAGTTCTGGGTCTGTTCCGAAGCTACCGAGCGCTCCCCGGTCAAGGACGCTTTCGAATTCGAGGCTTCCGTTGACGGTTCCACGCCAGCAGACTTCCATGACGTCAGGAAGTACGGAATACGTGATAACTCGAGCGCGGTCGGCAGTCCGGAGTCGTTTGGCAATGTGAGTCGTCGGCGCAAGCGCGTCGCTCTTGCTAGAACGGATTATCTCCACCCCGGTGAGACATCCGAGGTCGAATCCGAACCCCTCCTGTGGAAACCATTGACCCACTTGGTTGAGTGCGGGAACGGGCTCGAACCGCTCGACGAGTCCCGTGAACTCCCGAGCGACGTAGTTACCGACGTGTGTCGTCTCGTACTGCCGGCCCTCTCGCGTAACCCACCCTCGCTCTTCGAAGTCGTCGAGGATACGACCGAGGGTAGCCCTCGAAACGCCGGTCGCATCTTCTATATCGTAGCGTTCGATCGGTTCCGCTGTCAGCGCGTCGAGCACTCTGATGCGGTTGGGCGAACGAGCCAGAAATTCGATCTCGTCGAGTGCTGTGTTCATGGTACTAGTACGCACTCGACGCTAAATTTGTATGGGGCAAGACGGGGGTGACCGGCTCCAGCGAATCGTACCCTTGTTCTCGTATAATTCGTGGTATCGATAGCGCCCCCGATAGTAGTCTAAAAACGGTTATCTCGTCGACACCGGACGGATGCGCGAACTTGGCGATGTACTTGACGTGATACTCGACAGCACGCGGTGATTCAGTGCGGCGAAACGCGAGTGTATATCCGATGATTGTTACGATGAGAACGTCGTTCGGAATCACGTGAGAGATAATCTAGCGGAAGCACTATGCGTCAACAAAGAGACGGCGAGTAAAATCCTCCACAGGGGGAGAGTGCGATCGTCAAGGAGTTCATGAGTGAATTCCTGATAGACTGGAAACAATACGAGTGACCCAACCGATGTCACGGTTGTGAATAGTCTATTTTCCCTTCGTCTTCGCTCATGTGGATCCAATAGAGACGAGTATACGGAATATGAAGAAAACCTTCTTCTTTGAGGTTGACTCTGATTCCCTCAACCTTACCGGAATCAGAGATACTATCTGCGTCTACATTCTGTTCATTGATTCCGTCTGGCCCGTCGTAGACGACTCGTGCCATACCTCTTAGAAGCGTCCTAGTTCAATAAGCGTGTTCCAGTAGGACGTCGATTAAACATTGTCCGCCTCGTGTGCACCCCACAGACTACTGTGGGAATACGCAGTGGTCGCTACGTTCTGACAGATGAAAATTCCAACGTGCCACTGCGAGTTCGACCCAATCGTCGAAGTGTAGTGCGGTTCGGTCGCAGGTGCTGGATGTCGAGGATGTGGTGAAAGCCGGTGGTCACTGGCGGGAGTACTCGCCGTGTTGCGGGGGGGTATTATATGTCGTTCTTGACCGTCGGAAGGAGGATACGCGGACGCGAAGCTTACTTGCGTATTAACTATCACCGCCTCAGAAGTCAAGTTCCTGAAGACCGTATGAGTGATCAAAATGGAAGGAAACGACAACTCACGAACGCCGCTCAGTCCCTCTGCACGCGAGGCGCTCGACGAACTCGCCCCAGTTATCGAAGAGACCGACGACCACCTCTCTCGTGAAGAGGCACGGTCTCATCTTCATCAGATTGATTTCGATGCAGAATTCGCTCGCACCACCCTCGACGAGCTTCTGAACAAGGGGTATCTCTACGACGTGCACGGTGAACTTCGTCTCCCGTAGCCGCGACTATAAGACAAGAGATCAACGATGCGAGGTTCGGCCCAGCGAGTCCGATTGGAATCTAGTGGCTGTACGATTCGTATGGGTATTACGGGGGCCGCCTGAGAGCAAAGGTGAGGGAAAAACGAGATTCAGACATATACGGCCGCGATTACGCCGATTAATGAGGTCGATCTTAGGGCAAATCATCAAACAGTCTCGAAAAACCAATCGAGTAGATTGTTCATCAGTGAAATAGAGTAGTAGATCGAAGAGCGAACTAATCTACTCCCCATAAATATGCCCACAGTTCTTCTACCTTGTCAAAGTTTCAATCTATCAGAAGAATCGCGACTACGATTCGTCCACATCGCCGAGTTGCGTCTCCCACTCGCTCACCGTCTGTGTGCACTCACCCACGAGTTCTGCTGGATTCCCGATCGCGGTACAGTGCGGTGGAATCGAATCGAGGACGACGGACCCTGCGCCGATTTTCGCCTCCGTTCCAACCGTAATTGGGCCGAGTAGAGTTGCTCCCGCCCCGATCGTAACGCCGTCTCGAATCGTCGGATGACGCTTTTCGCGCTTCATCGAATCTCCGCCGAGGGTCACCCCGTGATAGAGCATAACGTCGTCGCCGATCTCTGTGGTTTCGCCGATTACCACACCGGCCCCGTGATCGATGAAGAACCGCTGACCGATCGTCGCACCCGGATGAATTTCAATTCCCGTCAGGAACCGGGCGAACTGTGAGAGTAAGCGAGCGAGAATGTAGTAATCCCGCAACCACACCGCATGAGCAACGCGATGGAGCCAAATCGCGTGCAGCCCTGGATAACAGAGGACGACCTCGAGCGGATGGCGCGCAGCGGGATCCTTTTCGAGCGCAGTTTGAATATCCTCCGTGAGTTGGTCAATCATCGCTCAATATGCGATTGGTCGTCTGGCATAAAAAGACCTCCGCGCTCATGTCCTTGGATGTCCGTTATCGTGGACAACATTCCCTTATTGAAAAAGCGTGTACGACCGAATCGGTCGGGGAGTTTACCCTGTCTGTGGTGGTTGGTTCGCTTCAAGGATCGTCGCGACGCGATGGAGGAGTCGTTCGATCCGAGCGCGTTCAACCTCCCACCACGTAGTTGCGTGATGGTACTCAGCAAGCACCTCTTGAATCGCCTTGAATTGGGC
Source organism: Haladaptatus halobius (assembly GCF_020618475.1). GTDB lineage: Archaea > Halobacteriota > Halobacteria > Halobacteriales > Haladaptataceae > Haladaptatus > Haladaptatus halobius. The sequence goes on from NZ_CP085337.1 coordinate 389,531, forward strand.
GATGGTGAACTGCGTATTACCAGCATCGAGTCTCTCGAATGCATGGAAAATTTCGAGTGGCGGTGGTTCGACTGTCGATGTCTCTTCCGCAGTTCGTTCTTGCTCGATTCGGTGGAGGAGCACGTGATGGAGTGTCCAGTGTTCAGCCGGCGGTAGCGGCAGTGGTATCGATTGAGATGACGTTGAACGGGCAGCCATGGCGATTCTGTGGTGTAGTTGCGCGTAGGTGCTACCCAGCTATAGTTCTTCGTCCAACGGTAGCAGATGACACAGCGTCTCGGTGAACAGACAGTGAGCCATCGCAAGAAGAACTGCGGAAGTGATCAAGGGTGACCTGGGCACGCCGTAGGTGTCGAATGGCTACCGTGAACACTTAACACGAATAGGGGCAATATCGGTACGAGATGCCATCATACAATCCGATCGAGTCCTCCGACGAGACGACGATCTTTCCCTATCACGACCTCACACCACCGACAACCCGGGATATCTACGAGGCGCGGAACATCGTCCAGCAGTATCTTCCGCGGACGCCACTGGTGCGCAGTGAGAGCCTCTCGGCCGACCTTAACGCCGATGTCTACCTCAAGCGGGAAGATACACTCCCGACGAGGTCGTTTAAGATTCGTGGTTTCTACAACCTCGTCGCCGATCTCGATCAGGAGTTTCGCCAAAAAGGGCTTATCACATCTAGTATGGGGAATCACGGCCAAGGAATGGCGACCGCTGCACGCGAGTTTGATATCCCGGCAGTAATCGTTGTCCCCGAGACACTGGAGAATCCAACCAAAATCAACAGCATGAAACGGCTCGGAGCGACCGTCATCGCGCACGGCCGAGACGTCGACGAAGCTCGCGAGTACGCCGAGCAGATGGCGGCAGCGGAAGGCTAACGATACGTCCACGGTGGGAACGAAACCCACCTGATCGCCGGACGCGCCAGTGCTGGCCTCGAAGTGATGGAAGACTGCCCCGAGGTGGACGTCCTCATAAACCCTGTCGGAGGAGGAAGCAGTGCCGCAGCATACGCACTCACTGTCGGTAAACTCCTTGGTGCCACCGTTATCGGCGTGCAAGCAGCGGGCGCTGATGCCGTCTACCGCGCGTGGAACGATGGGGTGATCGAACTCCAAGACCACGCCGATACGTTCGCGGAGGGAATCAAGACACGAACGCCGTTCGCACTTCCGTTGGAGATCATGCAGGAGCATCTCACGGAGATGGTACTCGTCGAGGACGATGAGTTATGGACGGCTATCCGACGGTTACTCACTGACGACGCGATTTTGGCCGAGGGAGCAGCGGCCACCAGTATCGCGGCGGCACTCAAACTGGGCGACGAACTCGAAGGAAAGACCGTCGTACTGCCGATATCGGGGAGTAACCTCTCCACAGCCAAACTTCGAGAGATTCTCACCAAGCAATGATGGTTGGTCGTTAACGTTGCGAGACGAATCCGAGACGCCCGGCGACCGATTTCTTGACCGCTGCCGACGCTGCGTTCGAGACCGGAATATCGCACTCACGGTACGCCGGAGTAGGTAAACTCGCGGACTTCATCGTTGGGGCTCACTACCTTCGACGAAAGGCAAACCGAACCCTGTATTACTGGTGTACTGCATCAGAACGGCGTTACTGGGGTTTAACTGCATTCGCTGGCGGAGAGCGTCTTGGACATACAGACCGCAGATGACGGGCAGAGATCCGTGAACTGGCTCGTCTCCTGGATCGCGGTGGGGATACCTTTGCGGTCGATTTCCTCGAATCCCAGTCGCCGGAAGAAGACGGCAGCCGTAGTCGTGAGGAGAAATACCTGTCTAACGCCCGCCTTCCGGCCGCGGTCGAGGAGGCGTTCACAGAGCGCGCGACCGTACCCTTGGCCTTGGACAGCCGAGTCGATCACGACGGAACGAAGGAGTGCGGCGCAATCGTGCCGTTCGAAACCGCCGACCCCTACGCACTCGTCGCCGGCGTAACACAGGTACAGGGCTTCGCGATGGTCGCCGATGTCGGCGGTGGGAAGGCCGTTTTGTTCGAGATGCGCTTCGATGTACGGTAAATCCGCTGGTCGAGCCGGTCGAAGGTTGACGTCCGGGGACGCAGTCATGTCGAATCTACCTCCTCCGTGGCCGTACGTGAGTCACCGCTGATTCCATCGAGCGGGTCACGAGCGGCCGTAGTGAGGATTGCGTCGGTCAGCACCTCGACTGCGATCGGAAGCGTCGCTTCGTCGATGTCGAACGTCGCCGTGTGATGGCCGGTCGGATGATCGGTACCGACGATAGCGTACGTTGCCAGTCCGCCGTGCTCCTGGACGGCGCGCATCAAGTAGGTTCCATCCTCACTAGCACCGAACGATGTATCGTCGATGACACGGTCGACAGCCGGGTGGGATCGTGCAGCCTCGCCGACGAAAGCGGCCAGCACGGGATCGCTATCGGCGCGCGGCGCCTGCCCCTCGACGGTCACGTCGGCGTCACAGCGATGCATGTCCGCGGCAGCGCGGACGGTCTTCTCGAACTCCGTTTTCATATACTCCATCAGGGCGGTCGTCTCGCCGCGAACTTCGGCTTCCGCCTCGATATACTCTGCTGTCACGTTCGACGCCGTGCCACCCTCGACTCGGCCGAGGTTGACCCGAGTCGTCCCGTCGGCGTGTCGAGGAATCGCGTAGACGTTCTGAATCGCAGTGCCGAGGGCCTGCATTGCGTTTCGGCCCTCGTTCGGTGCGAGGCCGGCGTGGCTCGACTCCCCCCGGAACGTGACGCCGAGGTTGCTAACCGCGAGCGGTTCGATCATTCCAGCGACCACCTCGCCGGTTGGATGATCGAGACCGATATGGACGGCGAACAGATAGTCAACGTCGGCGATGTGCTCGCTTTTCGCCATCGGTCGGCCGCCGCCTGCCTTCTCCTCCGCTGGCTGGAAGAAGACCTTGAACGTTCCGGAGAAATCACTCTCCGCCACGGCTTCGAGCACGCCGAGGCCGATGGTCATGTGCGCGTCGTGCCCGCAGGCGTGCATCACGCCATCGCGTCGGGAGTGAAATCCCTCGGCTGCGGGGCGATGGACCTCGTCGGTCGATTCATCGCGAAGGAGACCATCGATGTCGACGCGTAGGGCGAGTGTTGGTTCGTCGCCACGGTCGAGGACTGCGATTGCACCGGTGCAATCGCCGAGGGCGTCAAGGAGATCATCCCGGGAACCGTCCTCGCGGGCCCGGTCACGCCACGTCGCAATATCACCGGGAGAGGGGACGGCCAGCCGCTCGGTCGGATTCATCGCTGCTCGGCCGAGGTAGAGTCGGTCGACGCCGATGGCTTCGATCTCCTCGACGAGTCGGCAGGTCGTATAAAACTCGCGCCACGCCGGTTCGGGGTAGCGGTGGAACTCCCGTCGGAGTTCGGATAAACGGTCGCGGATGGGGGTGTCGGTCGTCATGGAATCACCGTTGGTCGCCTTCGTCGCTGGATGTGTCCGGATTCGTCCCACCGTCCGTAACCACGCCCGAGGGTGGTTCGCGTGCAGAGCGAACGGATTCGGGCCGAGAGAGGCGGATGAGCTCGCGTGCGAAGTCGATATCGTCGACTTCGGTGACGAGGCTCACGGGAATAAAGACGGCCGTGGTTGCGAGGAGACCCCAGAGTCCAGCGTGGAGTTGGAGTGGCGATGCGACGAAGAAGGTGAACAGCACCGTCACGCTCGCGCCGGCGAACAGCCCCGCTAACGCTCCCTCGCGCGTGGCGCGCGGCAAGTATAACGCGCCAAGATAGTCTTCCGAATCCCGTACGGATTCTGTTTCGCTCATGGGTTGGTCTGTGGGAGGTAATGGTCACTGTTGGTCGTGCTGCTACGATGTGATATCTGATACCACGATATTAAATGCCCATTCTGTCTCAGATTATATTTCCATACTAGGAGAATTAACCGATGAAACAGACCATAGCAATCACTATCTATCGAAAACTGAAATTGGTATTCACTGACTGTGTTGCAGTGGAAACCAGCGTTTATTCTCTGCAACTCGATCCGAGGAAGTACGCCTTCGGCTCTGGTGATAGGAATGGACGTTTCACTCGATTAACCACGAGCGGTACGACCTGTCGATAGGAGTCACGAACCTCGCAGCCATAGTAGTAATTGCCGTGCAACGATGGCAGACGAAGTATTTGATTCGCACTCGGAGAACCGTAAAGTGATATATCATCGATTCGCTCGGCGAACAACCGGCTCATCGATTTTCGTTGTCGCTGTCGATGTGTTCGACCTGGATCGGTCGTCACTCCAACTGATGTTGCTAGCAACGTTGCGTTCGACGTGTGCTGACGAGAGGGTGAGATGGTGACTCGGTCGATCAACCACGAGGCCAAACAGATTCTGCGTCAGCCGTACGTCCGTAATGATGACGTCGGTGCTATTCCACACCGTAACCCCCTCTGCGTTCTCCCACGCATCGATATTCTGGAATGTGATATCGGAGCCGTTAGCGACGTGAACACCTCGATTCCAGCCCGTCGTTTTGACTGACCGAACTGTTACGTCGGTCACGCCTCGGGGCTGTGAGACGTAAATCGCAGTGGAATCTGTCGCGCCATTCCCGCGAAGCGTATGGCCCCGTCCCTGAAGCGTGACGTGGCTTTCATTGACCTTAATGCAACTATCCGCCAGTTTCCTGCCCTGAATATCCTGCGTCAATTTATACGTCCCCTCGTGTGAGATGACGGTACAGTGCGACACCGGGCGGGGATCCGCCTGTGTAAGGCCACCGGTGGACGGATGGTGAATGAGAAGACTGGTTGCTGCAAGGAGCAATCCAAGCCCCAGGAAGACAACCATCCATCGTTTGAAGGATTGACGGGGACGGGTAGGATCCATCGGTGACGAATGCGAAGGAACAGGAGAAAAATTGTATGGCCACTGAGTGACTTCCGCTTTCCCTTGGTTCTGAGTGAAAGTAGTCTTTGGACCCGAGAAAACCCTTGTTTTCGGTAATCGGGTGCCGACGTGCCTCGTTCTGGAGGTTATCGGTTGCGAAACTGTTCAGTTTCGACTATTCCTCTGGAGATCGAGATATGTACATATATCTGGGATGTTCTTTGCGAGCAGATTAGCGGCACCGTCGTAGGGTGACCGCGATACCGTCTCCTTGGGATACGATTTTCCAGCAGACCGGAACACGGCCTCCGTGAACGCGGTTCGAACGTTTTTGTTTTCGAAGAGACCGTGGAGATACGTCCCGAGAACACGATTCACCGCGGCACTTCCCTCACCGATTGGTCTTTCAATTGGTTGCGTCGGCGTTGTCTGACCCATGTGGATCTCATACCCGTGAACTACGCCACGTGCACCGGACAACACCTCGCCTGGGTCAAGCGTCCGAGTGACTCGCTCGACGCGTTTCTCGGCCAAGAAACGGGTTTCAACGGGGAGCAACCCGATACCGGCCACGACATCGTGGTCGGCAGTGCTTTCGATCGACGCGTTCGTGATCCGTTCACCGAGCATCTGGAAACCGCCACAAAGTCCGACGATGGGGCCGGAAAAGTCGGTCAGTCGCGTGTCGAATCCGGCGTTCCGCAGGGCGAGCAAATCATCGACCGTGTTCTTAGACCCGGGAAGCACGACCGCGTCGACCCAATCGAGGTCGGACTTGAGTGGGAGGTACGCAACGCGGACACCGGGTTCGTTCGCTAGCGGTTCGAGATCGGTAAAATTCGATATCCGGGGTAATCGTGGAACACCGATCGTTATGGATCGACGATCGGGGACGGTATCGTCGTCGCCGAGAATGGCCGTGTCTCCCATCTGTGGTAACGAGACGCTGTCCTCCGCTGGAAGACCGGGATCGTCGTACGGAAGGACGCCGAGAATAGGGACGCCCGTTCGGTCTTCGATCGCTTCGATACCGGACGCTAAGAGCGTCTCGTCCCCGCGAAATTTCGTGATGATCGCCCCTCGAATACGGTCACGGACGTCGTCCGGCACGAGTTCCAACGTGCCGTACAGGCTGGCAAAGGCACCTCCACGTTCGATGTTCACGAGCAGGAGAATCGACGCGTCCGCAAACCGTGCCATTTCCAGGTTCGCAAGATCTCTGTGGCGAAGGTTGATTTCGGCGATGCTACCCGCTCCTTCCGCAACGATGACGTCGTAGTGATTCGCCAGTCGCTCGTAGGATTCAATCGCCGCACGTCTCGCCCGCTCCCACTGCGACTCGTAGTACGATCCGGCAGCGACGTTTTCGACGGCCCTACCGTGAAGGACGAGCTGGCTCTCGCCGTCTCCACGTGGTTTCAGAAGAACCGGGTTCATATCCGTCGTCGCCGGAATCCGAGCAGCCCGTGCCTGGACGTACTGCGAGATGCCGATTTCGCCCCACTCTCCGTTGGGATCGACGGCCACCCGAGCATTGTTACTCATGTTTTGGGCTTTGAACGGTGCGACCGACACGCCGCGTCGGGCGAGGAGCCGACACAGTCCCGCAGCGACGGTGCTCTTCCCAACGTGGCTTTCCGTCCCGGCGACGAGCACCGTTTTCGTCATCAGTACTCGGTTCCTTTGCGAGCACGTTGCCCGTCATCGATGGGATGTTTCTCCTTTTGGACGTTAGTGATGAGGTTCGCGTGGTCGAGGAGATACTCCGGTCTTCGGTGCCCGCCCGTGAGAACCAATTCCAAGCTATCGGGCTTCGAATCGACGAGTTCGACAACCGATTCCGGATCGATCAGCTCCCGGTTCACCGCGTAGAGTATTTCGTCCAGAATCAACATATGGACGCCCGCTTCGGGTGAGCCGTCGAGCGGAAGCGATTCATGGAGGTTCGCTTCCCCTGCAGCGCGGACGAGTTCTTCGGCCCGGGCAAACCCGGCTTTCGCCTTGGCGACGTGTTCGTCGTCGTCCGACCCGTCGAGGAACCCATGCCATCCGTAGTTCCCCGTATTCTCGTATGTGAATCCGGGGAAGTAGTCGATGGCATTGTATTCGCCACGGACATCCTCGACACTCGACGCCCCACCCTTCATGAACTGGAGCATGTGGACGCGATAGCCGTGCCCCGCCGCGCGAAAGCCCATTCCCAGTGCGGCAGTGGTCTTTCCCTTGCCGTCGCCCCACCAGAGTTGGACGAGCCCGAACTCGTCGGGAGCGTCGGGCTCGATGGGCCGGACCGTCGGTGTCCGCCCTTTTCCGGGCGTCCGTTGTAGTTGCTCGTCGCGGTTCGTCTCGGTGGTATTGGTATCGTTCTCGGTCATGGTTACAGTGTGTCGATGAAGGCGTCGAATGCACCGCTCTCGGCGTGGACGTGACAGTACGTGCCGACCGTCTCGAACTCGGTCAGTCCGTCGTGCTCCCCGTCGATTCCGGTTCCACGTATCACGTCGAAGGCGAACGTTGCGTCGGACGCGACGTCCGCGCTCGAATAGTGAAATTCGTGCCCCCGAAGCGTCTCCCCATCACCGGCAGTCAGCGTATTCGAGCGAGCGCGCAGTTCGACGTGGTCGAGTGCTTGATACCGCTCGTACATTCGAACGTCGGCAGGAAGCACGCCCGCCATCGGGTACGTCTGGCCGGCTGCGGTGGTGAGCGATTCGGCCAACGCCATCAATCCGCCGCACTCGCCGAGAATCGGCGCTCCGCCGGTCGCTCGTTCGGCAAGGGTCGAAAGCGATGGACTGTCGGCGAGCCGTTCCGCGTGGAGTTCCGGATAGCCGCCGGGAAGGTAGACGCCGTCGCAGTCGGGAAGATCATCGCCGGCCGTCGGCGCGAACGTCACGACCTCCGTCTGAGCGCGAAGTCGTTCCGCGACGGCAGGGTACACGAATCGGAATGCATCGTCCCAGGCGACCGCGATGCGACGATTACGAGTCGGGGTCAGGTCGCGGGTCGGCGGGCGCGGTGGCTCGCGAGCGATATCCGTCAGTCGGCTCACGTGAATAGAATCCGTGACCTCGTCGAGTGCATCCGCGTCCACCGGTTGCTCGTCGCCCATATGTAATCCGAGGTGGCGGTCGGGTATTTCGAGACCCGCTATCGGCGGAATCCGCCCGAAATACTCCAACTCGTCGGGGAGCGCGTCGCGGATACCTCGCTCGTGCCGCCCACCGTGGGCGCGTTGTGCGAGTATGCCCATAACATTGATGTCCCGTCCCGCACGTCCGGCGTATTTCTGAAATCCGAGCGCCGTCGCGGCGACGCTCTCCATCCCTGCACTCGCGTCGACGACGAGAATCACTGGAAGGTCGAGGACGTCGGCAACTTGCGCGGTACTCGATTGATCTCCGTCGTACAGTCCCATCATGCCTTCGACAACGCACACGTCACCGTCCCCGGAATGATAGTTTCGCCGAACTCCGTCCTCCCCTTCGAGCCAAACGTCGAGCGTGCGCGACGGACGGCCCGCGACGGTGGCGTGGTGACTCGGGTCGATGAAGTCCGGCCCCGCCTTCGCGGGCTGAACAGTCCGTCCCGTCTCTTGCAGTGCCTCGATCACAGCAAGCGTCGCGACGGTCTTACCGACGCCCGAAGCCGTTCCAGCGATGACAAACCCCTTCATCTTCGAACTACCATGAGTTTCGCTTTCTTATCCGAAGGGGCGACTCGTACTTCCCTTTCGTCGAGGTGGGACGGTGCCACCCTTCGTTCAAACCGATACGACAGTTCATCGTATACAACTCTATTTGCATTAGGTAAATATTTATTGTATACCTCTGTACAGCGCTCGTATGCGAACGAGCACGATACTTATCAGCCTCTTGTTCTTGGCAACTGTCACCGTTCCACCGTCGGCGACGGCGACGGCGCCGCAAAAAGCGAGCTGTTCGTTTCCGGTATCAAAGGTAGACGCGACCGGAACGACGGTATCGCTCGACAAGGAACCGGAGCGCGTCGTAACGCTCTCACCGAGCGCAGCACAGATAATGTGGGAAATCGGTGCCAAGAAGAAAGTCGTCGGCATGACGCAGTACGCGAGTTACCTGAAGGGAGCGGACGAGAAGGCCAACGTGTCCGGTTCCGGCCAGGCGTTCGTTAACATCGAGAAAGTCGTGTCGCTCAAACCGGATCTCGTCCTCGCACCGAATTCCGTCCCGAAACAGACCGTCGAGAAACTTCGTGACGCCGGACTGACGGTGTACTACTATCGAAGTGCGACCTCTATCGAGGACGTCTACCGGGACACCACTGTCACTGGTCGCCTCGTTGGTGCATGTGATGGCGCGCAGGAAACCGTTTTGTGGATGAAAGATCGCATTCGTACCGTTCGACAGGCCGTCAAGGGAGAAGAGCGTCCGGACGTGTTGTACCTTTTCTACGGGTACACCGCCGGCAAGGGAACGTTCATCGACGAAATCATTCGAACCGCGGGCGGAAACAACGTCGCTGCCGAGGCTGGAATCTCCGGGTACAAACAGATCAGCAAGGAAGTGGTCGTCAAACAGAACCCCGAGTGGATCGTCCTGAACGACAACGACCCCGCCGTTCCGGATGGTGCGGGATACGAAAATCTCACCGCCGTTCGGAATAACAAGACCGTCGTGATTCCCATCGAGCACCTGAATCAGCCCGCACCGCGAGTGGTCTACGCTGTGACGAACCTCACGAAGCAATTCCATCCGAACGCGTATGCGGCAGCGAATGCATCTACAACTAAGACGACAAACGAAACGACGACAACCTCCGTCAGAAGCGAGGAAACGACGACGGGATCGCAGGGCCAACCGGGATTCGGCGTGACAAGCGCCGTCGTGGCGATGTTCGGTACGCTGCTGTTGGTCGGCCGGTGGCGCTGGATCGACTGACTGCAACCGGTAACTCTCAGAGTTCGAACGTCTCGGCCTGTGCGTCGGTCGTAACACCATATTTTGCATCTTCGACGGAGGACGGAAGTGCTCGCGTCTCGTAGCGCGAGCGAAGGCTCGCTCGGACGGCGTCACGAACGCAGACCCGCGCCGCCGCACCGATAGGTGTACCGCTCCCAGCGAAGGTCGCTTCGTCCGCGTTCGGATCACACGCTGCAATAACCGCGTCAGTAGTGGTTCCGGGGAATCCCGTCTCAGCGAGAAGTGTCGTAGCCTTCGCCTCGACGGCGACCGACAGTAGAGTGGCGAGGCTCCCGTCGTCGAGCGAACGCGTGGTTCCGACGATAACGTTCACAGTTCCCGGCTCTGCTTCCTCTTCAGTCGCGTCGCCGAGCGAAGCGGTTGCGTCGGTGTTCATGGGAAGCGCCGCTGGATTCGAGATGCCGGCGGTAACGACCGCCTCGACCGAACCGCACCGTGCGCCGCGAGCGTGTTGGAGATCGACGCCCGTGAGGAGTGCCGGGCCGGTTCGGTCGAATCCGGCGCTCGCTCGCCGTTCGTCGATGTAGGCGTCCAAATCAGTCCGCTGGAACCCCTCGGGAACCGAGATGTTGTAGGCGGCGTCCGCGTCGAGCAGCCCGCCGTTCCAGCCGCTGCTGAGCCAGGTCGTCCCGGGACGGACGAGTTGGAGGACGTCGTCGCGGATAGCCACATCAAACATCGCTAAGAATGTCCAACATTCGGTCGTTCTCATCGGGCAACCGCACTGCTACCCGAACGTGCGAGTCGAGGCCACGGAACGTCGTCGCATCGCGGATGGCGACATCGCGCTCACGAGCCGTCCGAACGATTGCGTGGGGGTCACGGTCACCGACGTCCAGCAGGAGGAACGGTGCGTTCGATCGATGGACATCGAACCGACCGACGAGTGCATCTCGCATTCGGGTGCGCTCTTCTCGAACACGCCTTCGGGTCTCGGCGATAAATTCGGCACACCCCATACTGTACGCCCCGACCGTGGCAGCGGGGGTGCCGAGCGTCCATGCTCGGCGGGCGATTTCGAGGCGGTCACCGACCGTCCCCGTCGCCACCGCGAATCCGGCGCGAAGACCGGGCAGTCCGAACAACTTCGTCAAGGAGCGAGCGACGATAACGCCCGGATGCCCTGCCATCGACTCCTGTTCGGTAAAGCCGAGGAATGCCTCATCGACGAGCAGCGGCGTTCCGGCATCCCGACACTGGGAGGCGTAGCGACGCAGTTCGTCGGCGTCGCAGGCGTCACCGGTTGGGTTGTTCGGATTGCAGACGATGACGAGCGCGTGGTCGGCCGGATTCGTCGCAAAAACGCTGTCGTACGGAACGAACTTCGGGGTTGCACCCTGAAGGCGCACCTCACGAACGTACTCGCCAAAACTGGGAAATGGAACGAGTACTGAGTCACCTGCGGAAACTGTAAGTTCGATAGTCAACCGAATCGCCGCGAGTCCGCCGGGCGTCGGAGTCACTTCATCGGGCGCACAGCCAACGTAGTCCGCCGCCGCACGACGGTAGTCTGGGTAATCGTCCGGTGGATACGTTCCGGACTGCTCTAACGCGTCATGATACACCTCCTTCACGCCGGACGGAATCCGCGGGTTGATGTTGGCGCTGAAATCGAGCAGGGTCGGATCGTCGGAGCTTCCGTGCGGAACGCGTCCGACGCTAGTAATGGAATCAGGGTTCATGGGTGTCACCGCCGAGTCGGTTGTATGCTTCGATAACGCCGTCCCGTACCGAATCCATTCCGATGCCCGCTCGCCGCGCAAGTGCGAGCGCGCCGCCCATGCCGACGCCTTCTTTTCCTTCACCTTCGACGTACCGCTGCATCGAGACGTGGTCGCCCTCACAGAATCTTGGATTCGTGATTTCAAGGTCGAGGTCGAGAACGTCGCATGCGCGGTCGAGTGCGACCGTTTCGTCGTCGGCGACGAACGACGTCGTCGCCAGCCCGAGTGGCGCGTCGATTCCGGCGTGTCGAACGAGCGCTGCCGCCGCGAGCATCTGCGTTCCCCCTGCGAGGGTTACGTCCGTCCCAGAGTCGAGGGCACCGGCGGTAAGTCCCGCAACCGCGGCGAGGACGGGGTCGCCTGTGCTTCTCACCGCATGAATCGGTTCACCAGCCGCTCCACCGCTGTCGAGTTCGCTCGAGGCCAACGCCGCTTCGACGACCTGTCGTTTGAGGTTGAGCGGATTTTCCGGAAGCGACGACGAAACGCCGATATCTTCTCCTAGCGCGGTAAGGACGCCCAGTGCAGTCGTCGTCCCGCCTGGAATCGTTTCGCCGACCATGATCGTCTGGTCGGGAAGCGCCGCGCCAAACTGCCGTCCGGCCTCGTACACCTCGTGCGCGACGGGAACCGGCTCCGTCTCACGAATATCCTCGCCTTGCCGTGCGCCGACCGAGACCGTCGGTGCACCTGTGGGTCGCACCAACCCAGCGTCGATAACCGTCGTCTCGAAGTTACATCGTTCTCGGATGGCCCGCGTGATGACGGCAGGTGTCGGGCAGCCACTCGGGCTCACCGGAACGATAGGTGCCCGAATCGGTCGTCCGTACTCGACGATTTCGGCGTCCGCGCTCGGCGTGTGCGCCATCAGATCTGGGGCCGCGCCGGCGGCGCTGATGCCATCGATTTCGGCAGTCCGTGTCGTTCCCGCGACGAGGACGAACCTCATAGGAACGCCTCCGCCACGGTGACGTCGGTCTGTCGGTTCACATTGATGGCGAGTCGCGCATCGTAAGTAACGTAGGTGGTTTCGGCGTCACCGTCATCCACGACGTTGATTCCGGTCGGGGCGAGTTCCCTGCCCTCGTGCTCGAACGTCATGTCGGTACTCGTCCCTAACTGCCGCTTGAGCGCGGCGGGCACGCAGACCGTGAGCGAACCGCGGTCGTGGGCGGCAAGAACTCGATCGAGACAGGCTCCGTCGAGGAACGGGAGGTCGGAAACGACGGTGAGAACGGGCGGTTCGACGCGGTCGAGCGCGTACGAAAGGTCTTCCACGTAGCCGTCCCCCGGTGCGTCGACGATCGGTATCGAAAGGGCGTCGAGATGATGTCGCGTTTCGGGCGTGTGCGGAGAGACGACGGCGTGAACGCCATCGATTCGACTGTCGGCCACGGCGGTGCTGACACGCTCCACCATCGGGACGCCGTCGATTTCGAACATCGGTTTCTCGACGGGGGTGTCGAGCCGCGTTCCTTTGCCGCCGCACATCAGAAGAGCGTCCACACGACCACCCCCACGTGAAGCGCGACCACTCGGGAAAGTTCGTTGGCGGCCCCGAACACATCGCCGCTGATCCCGCCGAGCCACGACCGTGCCCACCAACCGACTATCGCGGTGGTGAGCAAACCGGCACCCATCGTTCCGATTCCGACCGGCACGGGCCACGAGAGAGCCGCTGCCGGAATCGAAACGACGACCGCGACCGCGAACCCTCGACGCGTCTGGTCGACGAGCTGCGAGCCCAGTCCTTCGTGTGCCGCCGTTCCGAAGGCTGCCAGTCCTGCCATTCCGAGTTTCGCGCTGACCTCCGCACCGACCACGATGGCGATGACAGTTTCGAGCGGGAGTGTGACTAAGCCGACCGCGGCGAGACCGAGTCCGGCAATGACGAGGGTGACGGCGAGAAGGGCACCGACGCCGACCTCCGTGTCTTTCATCACGGCGCGGCGGTTCTCCGGGTCGTGCACCACGGCTGCATCGCCGAGGTCGGCGAGCCCGTCGATGTGATTAATTCCGGTGACTCCGTACACGGTTACGAGAAACAGCGCGGCGTCAACGGACGCGGGGAACGGGAGAACTAGCGGAATGGCGAGCAGTGCACCGATAACGTATCCCGCCAGCGGAAACGCCGCCGCCGTACGCCGGAACGCATCCCATGCACCCTGGTCGTGTCCGACCGGAAGTCGACTTAGAAAACCGAGCGCACCGCGAAGCGCCGCTACAACCACGCGAACACCCCCGTCATGATGTACGCGAGGATGCTCGCTCGCCGAACGACGCGCACCCCGGCTTCCACGTTCGCAACAGTTGGAAGCGATGCGTTCGGATTGAGCGTATAGACTCCCGGCTTCTCGAAACGAGTGTCGAGCACCGCGGCGAGGGTCGCCATCGGCCACCCCGAGTTCGGCGACGGTGGCTCGTGTGCCCAAGAACGAGCCATCCAAAGAGCATCACCGGCGGTATCGGCGACTGCTATCAACACGGCGCTGATTCGGGCCGGAATCCACATGACTATATCGTCGAGCCGAGCACTCGCCCAACCGACGGGTTTCGAACGGTAGCCGAGCATGGAGTCCAGCGTGTTGACCGCCTTCACCCACGTCGCGGCGGCGGCAGCCAGCGGAAGAGAGAATGCGGCACAGACGCCGAACGCTATCAGCGGTGCAACGAGGCCGTCGGCCAAATTCTCGGACAGGCTTTCGGCGACCGCGCTCCGAACCTGTCCCGGCGAGAGGGTCGACGCGTCGCGTCCCGCGAGCGCCCGAACCTCCCGCCGGGCGGTCTCGACGTTCGTCTCGGTCAGTTCGGTCACCTCGAACGCAGTTTCGAGGAGCATTCGCATGCTCGTCATTGTAAACAGAACGATGCCTGCGAGAATTGCGGCGAGGATGGGATGTGCTGCAAGGGTGAACTGAACGAGGATACCGACAACGACAGCGACTATCACGGGAAACCCCACCGCGATTAGCACGCCGGTCTCTCGGGGAGTCGACCATTCGCGGTCGGCCGCGGCGACCGCGTTCCCGAACCAGACCACGGGATGCAATCGCGTCGGTGGTTCCGCGAATCGCCAATCCAACAGAACTGCGATGGCGACCGCGAGGACACCATAGAGGGTCATTTCGACCACTCCATTTCCGTCAGAACGTCACTTAGTGGAACATCGTCGAGGAGAATGACACTGGCTCCTGCATTGGTTGCCCCACCGTCCGTTTCTGGGTCGTCGCCGACGTGTATGAGTTCGGAGAGTGGAACGCCGAGGTGGCTAGCGATTTCACGGAACGCGCGTTCGTCCGGTTTCCGCCACCCGCAGTCAACGCTACTGACGACTGCGTCGAAGGTATCGGAGTTAAGCGCAGAACTAGCGAGAGTTTGTTGTACCAACCCCGGAACGCTACAGTTCGAGAGAATTCCAACTGATCCGTAGCTGGCGGCGGTGGCAACGGCAGTTCGAGCCCCCGTTCGTGTGCGAACGGTTGGTTTGAAAGCGTCAAGTAGCGCCGCGCGAACGACCGCACTCGAAATTTTCCTGTCACGGGATTCGAGTCCCGCCGCGACGTGCTCGACGAGCGAGAGCTCCGCACCTGGAGGGGTTTCGATATGGTGTGTCGTATAGACGCACTCCCAATCCGAAGGAACGGAGACGCCTCGTTCGGTGAGTGCTGCTGCAATGGCTCGTGCAGGGTCGTCTGGAGGATCGACTTCGACGAGTGTTCCGAAGAGGTCGAACGAAACTACCACGCACAGTCAATATGAAGGCTGCCTATTTGAATTGTGAGGAACTCCTCATTTTGAAAGGCTCACTCGTGACCGCCAGTGGAGGTGCCGGACATCTCTTCGAAAAACCCCCCGCGAACTCGAAGGGATTGCCGATCGCGCCGGGCAGTGGTTCACCACCCGTCTCGCTTGACCGTCGCCGATTCGCGAGTGGGTTCTCCGTCGCTTGGCGTAGGTCTATAAGTCTCGCCGCCGGAAATCTGGTATGCGAATTGCTGTCGCTGGGACGTTCGGCCCACTGCACGATGGCCATCGGGCGTTGTTCCAAGCGGCACTCGAGCGTGGCGATGAGGGTGTGGTCGTTGGACTCAGTAGTGACGAGTTCGCCACAGAGACGCGACGGCCTGATCCCCGTCCGATTCCTCCGTATGAGGAGCGCAAGCGGCAAGTGAAAGCGACGCTCGATGCGCTCGACGAGTGGGATCGAGCAGTTGAGATTCGAAAATTCACCGATGAGCACGGCTTCGCGGACGACGATCCGTCACTGGATGCGCTGGTCGTCTCACCTGAAACCGACGAAGAGGTCGCCGCAATCAACCACCAGCGGACAAACCACGGGATGAATCCGCTCACACCCATCGTGGTTCCGTACGCGCATGCCGAAGATGGTGAGCCAATCTCGTCGACACGTATCGTGAACGGAGAGATCGACGAACACGGCACCCTTCTCGAGTAACTGGACACTAAATCACTTACTTCCATCCCGGTACCGTAACGGCTATTCTCTCGACGATGAGACGAGGGTCGAGTGTGCTAGCGCTAAGTGATTAGCCCGTGCACCTATAGGAACACGAGAAAGCAGAGACAACGAATGAGAAAACGGAAGCGCACACCACGGAGCGAGACACAGAATCCGCTATTTACCGTCCTGGGAACAAGCCGACGGCGGGCGATCCTCAGAATCCTTCGTGACCGAACCACGGTGATATCCGAACACGAGCTTTCGCTCACCCTTGCGGCGATCGAGCAGGAACTCTCGGTCGCAGACGTCTCGAACGAAGAAGCGAGAGATATCCGTATTGATCTCCGCCATTTCCACCTTCCGCTGCTAGAAGACAGTGGCCTCGTTAACTGGAAGAGAGAGGAAGGAACCGTCTCCACAACAGATCACGTGGCACTCACAGACCCGCTGTTTCACCGGCTCCTCACAGTAGAGAGTACGGAGCTGGACGAAGTATTGTCTGTACTGTCGAACAAGCGCCGACGTCTCCTCCTCGCGATCCTTCGAGACGACCCAACGCCACTATCGCGGACAGCACTCCTTCAAGAACTTGCCCGGCAGGAGACGGGCGAGACAGCGCCGAGTCAAGCGGTACTCGATGATATCATGGTCTCACTCTCTCACGATCACCTCCCAAGGCTCGCTACGGCCGGTATCATCGACTACGACGCCGAAACGGATCATGTGGCATACATAGAGCATCCTGAGCTGGAGGAGCTATTCACACTTCTCCACAAACCGGACAACCGTCTCGTCAGTAAGCTGGACGGCTTCTTCGGGGGACTACTAACCTCTTACAGACAAGCGAACAAGAGTTCGGGAGACCCTATCGAGTGGCCAAACTTCTGGAGCGAGTCGCATCATGACTAGACCGCCGGAGTTGTGGGCGTTCATTTTGGCTAACGCACTGTTATTTCTCACCGGCTGTCTCCTAATGGCGTTGAGTTTCTTTGCGTATTATCAGAACCCACGAGAGCCATCGTATCGATATTCCGCTATCGGATTTGCATTTATCGTTCTCGGCGGGCTCATCAGCCCCGTGTATCGACTTGGTATCCGGAGCGACTACCACTTGAATGCGAGCCAACGGCTGCTTCTCCAATCCGGTGAAGGTATCTTGCTGGCGGTGGGACTCGGCTTGCTCTTCTATGCGATCACGCGCCACGGCGCAGGTTCGCCACCGGTAGACGACCGCAATGCCGGTGACACGGACTCGAACGGCGCTGATAACCACTGGCACGACGACTGAGGAAAGCGGCTGGTAATGGCGCGTGGGTTCTCCTGCGAACGTCGCCAGTCGCTCAATCACCGATCGGTGTGCGTAAGCAAATGTGATCCTGCGCGAGCTCGACCAGGACGAAGAAAAGGCCAGGAAAACGTTTCCCTCAACTACCGCGAAGTCTCACAAGATCGACAAGTAACTGGTGTCTAACGGACGGGTCGCTTGTAAATGGTGCCCGATCGCTGGCAACCGTTGATGCGTGATCGAGTAAGGTAGGGAAGAAGTCACTATCCTGCTCGTTTTTTACGGTCGATCGCTGTATCGAGGTCATGGCGCAGAGCGTCGACGACCCTCTCACGAAGCAGAATCTCGAGCGGATTGGCTCGAATACAGCGAGACACCACCACGGGCGGCGTTCACGATTCCCGCCGGCAGTTCGCCTCGGCAATAACGGCGCCCCGAAGAGCAAAACAACCGTTTCGCGTACATTGAAGGTAGGTGGGTGAAATGAAACGAACTCGAAGAAGCGTCCTCCGGACAGTGGGCGTCATGGGTAGTACTGGAATCACAGTGACGTCTGCGGCACACAACGCTCCCGATGCCTTCGACACGATCCGGGTTCCGGAGGTCTATCCGACGATCCAAGACGGGATCAACAACGCCGACGAAGGGGATCTCATCCTCGTGAGTCCGGGAACGTACGAGGAAGAAGTCGAGATTTGGACGCCGGGAATTACGGTGCGCGGAACTGACCGCAACGCGGTCGTGGTAGACGGTGCGTTCGAACGACCGTACGGAATGCACGTTGAGGCCAACAGGGTCGCCATTGAAAACATGACGGTGCGACACTGCACGGACACCGCCTTCTACTGGACGGCCGTTCGGGGATTCCGAGGAAGCTACCTGACGGCCTACAACAACGGCAACTACGGGATCTATGCCTATCGATCCCGCGACGGTCGGTTCGAATACAGTTACGCCTCGGGTCATCCCGACGCCGGGTTCTACCTCGGCCGGAACAACCCGTTTCACGCGGTTATCGCCGACGTCATCGCCGAGCGCAATGCCATGGGATATTCAGGGACGAGTGCGGGCGGCGATCTAACGATCAAAAATTCGGTATGGCGACACAACATGGCGGGTATCGTTCCGAATACGCTTGATACGATCGACCCGCCACAGCGGTCGACCCGGATTGTACGGAACCTAGTTCACGATAACGACAACGTCGCTGCCCCGAGCAAGCCGCTTACATATCCGACGTTCGGTACCGGCATCCTCGCCTGGGGCGGAAAGAACAACCAGATCACAGACAACACCGTTCGCAATCACGAGAACTTCGGCATCGTCGCACAGTACCACGTCGTACCGCCGTCCGAAAACGTCGTTCGCGAGAATCGAATCCAGAGTTCGGGAACTGCGGATCTCGCGCTCGGTACGCCCGCAGGGCAAGGCAACCGGTTCAAGCGCAATCAGTTTTCGACAAGTCTTCCGCCGGCTATCGAGTCCAACTCGACCAGCGGAGATCACCGGGTCACCGCCGTGTTCACGAAACAGGAGCGTCGCGCAAACAGCGGTGCCTTCCCTGGCGGGAATTGGCGCGACCAGCCGGCACCGAACGACCAGCCGACGATGCCGAATCCGGAGGCACCTCCACGCCCCGTTAGCAAATCCACGTCGTTGGGTGCGGAAGAGACACGACCGACGGAATAGTTTCACCGCGAGACGGGTTTTTATGAGGAGTCCTCGCAAACCGAGGAACTGGTATCAACGATGGTACATCGAGAGGTGCGTTCAGAATGGAGATAAGCTCGGTCTACGTCGGCGTCGAGGACATGGCGCGAGCGGTAGACTTTTACCGGGAACTGTTCGAGAAGTTTCGTCCCGTCTGTGGGCACTTGAATGCCGATGACACGGCGTAGATAATAGGGGCACACACTGGTTGGTTGCGTTCAACAAAGACCATTGATTGGGAACACACCTACCCCGAAACATACATCGTTCTAAATCCAGTGTCTGCCATTGCAATATACACCCGAGCCACCTGTGACCTTGATGCAGCAGACATCGCTACCTACGCTGAAGTTGCCGAACATCTCTTCGGCCAGGAGATCGTCTATCTCGAAACCTCCGGTGCACTCAGGATCCTGCTATCGTCGCGGCGGCACAGGATTCTCTGTCCTCGGCAACTCTGGTCTACGGTGGTGGCATCCACGACTACGACTCAGCATACGAGATAGCGTCAGTCGCGGACACGGTCATTGTTGGAGTTATACTCCACGAGAAAGGGGTTGAAGCGGTTCATGAGACGGTTCGCGGAATCCACGATGTTCGCCAAAACTAGTCTGAACGAGCGAGATAGTCGAAGGAATGGATTTACTTCCAATCAGGAAACGAGTTAGGCGTTGACGGGAGCGAACACGATCGACAAGAACACGAGTACGAGATAACCGAGTTTTGCTGCCAATCCTGATAGTCCGCGAACGTTGTGGGGTTTAAGCGAAATCGCAAGCACACCGGCGAGGACGAGGAAGCAAAATGAGATGATGCCCCATTCAGAGAGTGCAGCAACCGCACCGGCGAGCGTTGCGAGGCCAAAAACAGTCGAGGCTTTGGCATCCATCCGTGCGTGGAGCCCCATTTTGGTCACCTTATGAGCATTCGATGCGAGTTTCTCTCTTTACTTTTGTGCACATAAATAGGAATACTGTCATCTTCTCAGTAGTCTGTTACTGCTCTACCGTTTCGAGTAAAAACCGAGGTACGAGGATGCGAGACGAAATCTCGATTCCACATTTGGGTGCATAAAAGCTAAGTCTAGAAAAATTAGACAATATCTCACACTCAACCGGCTAAACCGTTCGGAAAACCAAGAAAACTGCCGTAAAACCAATTTAGACACCACTATGCACTCTCAATTAGTGACATCGCTCGTCATCCGCGAGTCGCTCATGACTGCCCTCCTACGTCGCGTCGCACCCATGCTCCTAACCGGTGGGAGCACGGTTCTCATGACCGGTACAGCCGCTGCCCAAGACTTCTGTAGTACCGAAGGCGGCCAGTTTGCCGCTGCTGCTCAAGGCGGTATCGCTGGAATTGCACTCGCATTTCTCGTTGCAATGTTGCTTGCTGCCGCCGTCCTGAAAGCCCTCCCAGTGAAGGGAACTTCGAAACTGGGCAACATCGCGATCGGCGGATTCTTTGTCGCCGTCGGTGCGATCGTCCTCGGTCTGGCGTTTGCTGATTTCGCACTCGGATTCTCACCTATTGACCCCAGTAGTACCTGCGGGAATATCCTCGGATAATCCGCAAACGACCCTTCTGACCGATCTTCCCGAACTCGACTTCGATTCCAACATCAATTGCATGACACCCACTCGCCGTCTATTCCGGACCACCGTCGCATTCCTCGTCGTTTTCTCCATGCTTGCGACGGCAGGGATTGCCGACCCAGTGGTCGCCCAGTCCGGTTCTCTTCCAGCAAACAATACAACGACCAACAGCACTTCTAGTCTTGGCAGTAATCCCGTGCCTGGTAGCCAGAGCCACTGGACGAACGGATCGAACAACACCAGTACGGGCAGATTTGATGTTGGACTCAATCCGACGGAGTGGGTGGTCGATATCGCAGACTGGAGCAAGCAGCAAGTAGCCGAGGCACTCCGCTGGACGATTCAGTCGTCAATGTCGCTGTGGATCGGCACGCCCTACGCCCACATAGGTTCGAACGGCGTTCCCTCGAATGAGCCGTTCACCATGATCCACACTGAAGTCTACGGTGATTACGTCTTCCCGTTCACCGTCCTATTCCTCGGCTTGTTCATCGTCATGAGCGCTGTCGCAATGAGCGCGAGTACGATGTTCAGTAGAGGGCGGATCACTCGATGGTTAGGTCGGATGGGAATGGCGATTATCGTCGTCGGCCTCGCCTACGATCTCACCAATTTGATGCAGCATCTGTCGCACGCAATTGCGTGGGCGTTCGCACCATCACCAACCGAACTCACGAACTCCATGAAAGGAGTATTCAAACTCGGTGCAGGGCCGGTCGTCGGTGTGATCGGTCTCTACGTCGCTGCTTGGACAGAAGCTCTCTTGCTTGCACTTGTCTATGGCTTCCGTCAGCTAGTACTGCTACTCGCCCCGGTTATGATGCCAATCATCCTGCTAACAGCGTACGCCGCGCCGCACCGTCGCTTGCGGATGCTCGGAAGTCTCCTGTTCTGGCAATGGTTCGGCCTGGTCTGGGTGTCGCTGCCAGTCGCGATTCTCCTCCGAATTGCGTACGAACTGGAATGGAGCTTCGGCGTCGGTGGCTTGATTGGATTCTTCCTGACGCTCGCGATTTTCACCATCGCGCTCGTCCTCCCATTCGTCTTCTCGTATGGGTTTTTCCGGTTCCCACCCGCAATCACAACAGGCGCCGCAGCCGTCAGTGGCGCAGCTGCTTCGAAAGCCGGCACCCTCCGCGACCGCTACGGCACCAATGACGACGATAACGACAGTATCTCTCCGTCGAAATCCAGAGCATCGCGTCCGAAAGATCGAGTTGTCGCTGCTGATGGTGGTATCACAGAAGGGCAGGCCAGCCTGCTGGCCGACCGGATGAACGCCCGGAAATCGCGGCCAGACTGCGTGCAGACTGCCGAGCGCATCCGTGCTGTCGATGACACCGACAAAATGCCACGCATCTTCACGAATACGCGAAAACGAGCGTTCGAGACGAAATCCCGGCAGTTCGCTCGTAACAGCAAACTCGACAACCAAGTGTCAATATCGTCGGAGTCCTATCAGGCGAAACCACGCTACCGACTTCGACGGACGGGGGATGACGACTGATGGCCCGTGACGACGGTGACATCCGCCTTGTGCTGTCAGATTACTCTGCGAGTGCAGACCTCTACGGCTATGACAAGTTCGATTTAACCAAGCTGTACACGCCGTCGATGGTGCTGTACTTGGTCGTGAAATTCGTGTTGACCGGTTGGCTTGCGACCGCTGGGAGGGTTCTGCTGGTGTTCATCGTTCTTGTGACAACCATCAGTGTGCTAGCGACACCCGACCACATGGGCCCGGTCGAGTATCTCTCGGTCATTATCCGCTACTACACCCGTCAGCATGTCCTCTTGCACGATCGCGACAGTCAAACACCTGTTCTTGGGTATCAACTCGACGATTACCGTCCCGAAGAATCACCAACAGACGACTAACCAGTCCCCCCCAGAATCATGTTCAACAACGATACTTCGAACGATTCGACCGACACCGACGCAGACGACCGGCTATTCAACCAACCGCAGAACGATAGTCTTCCGGCACGACTTGCACGAAACCCCCTACTGACCCGCCTGCCCGGTGTCCCGGATGGGAACGACAAACGCACGCAAGATCTGGTTGCACTCAACTATCCGTTTCGGGGCGACCCTGCCCTCGTCGATGAATCGGGGGCACTTATCGGCGGGGTAAAAATCGATCCGGCGAACATGGCGCTCGCCGACGCTGGGACGTGGGAAAAACGGGTTCGGTCACTCGCAGATGCGCTCGCGACCACGGTTTCGTACGAAGCTCAGTGGTACAGCCCGATGCGAACAGTTGACTACGACGACCGTCGTGACCGTTACAAACAGGCAGAACTCGCACTCCGCCGTCAACCGGACGAGCTCTCCTTTGACGAGCAGCTGCGAGCCGCGATCTACGAGGAACGGTCTGCCGTCGTGAACCTATACCAGCAAACCACACTCAGCCGTGAATACTACATGCTGGTGAAAGTCCGCCCCGGCGAAGGCGTCCTCGACACAACGAGCGGTGAGGGCGGACTCGGGAACGTCCCCGGTCTTGGCCAACTGATCGAGACGAAGGAACTCCGAGAGAAAGCAGGGAGTGCTGACCTCGTGAACCAACTGCTGGATACCCTCCGTCGGCGCGTCGACCAACTCTCGACTGTCCTCGGTCAAATTGAGGGACTGTCGGCACATCCGGTGAGTTCGTTCGATCTCGCGCAGGTCGCAGCGGACTACTATCGAGCAGACGACATCGGTGCTCGTGACGACTGGAAGACCGCGCTTCGCGGTGCGCCAACGCCCGGCACGCTCGAAGATCCAGAACACGAGATGACCTACCAGTACGTCACGGCGCTCGATGGCAACGAGAGACGTCAATTAATGGAGGGAGACAGTGAAACAGTACAGCGATCTTCCCATAGCCAGTCTCGTTCACAATTGCAGCCGGATGTGAATACGACTGGTGAGACGACGGCGTGGGAATTCGACACTGCGTCAGTGAACGCGAACGCCGTGGTGGACGTTGTTTCCGGTGAAGACGCTGCAGCAGAACACTTCCGAAGCGTACTCGCACCCGAGGTGTTCGACCGAAGTGACCCTGACTACGTTTGGATTGACGATGAATTGTATTCGACGACACTCGCCTTACGAGAGTGGCCGGGACAACCCGCGTATGGAACACTTGAGAACGTCTTGAACTACGGAATCCCTGGCGTCGAAGTTGTCGTATCTACATCGATTGAGGGGGTAGACGAGCAACAGGCCCGACGGGAGTTAGCGGACGCGCAAGATGCGTTAGAGAAGAAAGCCAAGGATGCTCTCTCCTCGAAGTGGAACCCGTTCGGGAGCAAATACAAGAAGAAGTTCCACGAGGTCAGTTCAGTACTTGACGCGCTGGAAGAGACTGACTACGGCTTGTTCGATACGCAAACGTATGTGACGGTGCGTGCACCGGATACGGAGACGTTACAGACGGCAGTGAATCAGATTCGAGCGCGCTTGCAGGACAAACGCGTGTCGGCCAAACGCATGAAGTTCAATCACGAAGCTGGGTATCGAATGACCGCGCCGACCGTTTCAAAATCGGCGTATAAACCAGTGAAAATGCTTGGCATGGGGCTTGCCAGTTTGTTTCCCTGGAGTACACAGAACGTCGATGAACCCGACGGAATCGAAATCGGCGAACACGCTTTCACCGGAGAACCGACCGTTGTGGACTGGTTTGACTGCCAGACTGGGTACAACTTCGGCATCTACGGCAACATCGGCAGCGGGAAAACGACGACGGGTAAGCAGATTGCATTCCGCCAGAAGACAAAACATCCCGAGATGAAGCTGGTGATGGTCGATCCCTTGCAGGAGTTCACCGGCCCGTGTGAGGCGTTCGACGGCCAGCACATCATCGTCGGCGGGGACACGCCGATCAACCCGATGCGGATCGAACCGACGCCCACCGACCGCTTGCAGAAAATCGGTAAGCACACGCCATACAACGACGCTGTCACTCAGACTATCGGGTTCGTCGGGAACTACTACCACATCGAAGGGCTGAGCGGGTTTGAGGAGAAGAAAGGGACGTGGCAGAAGGCGGTCAAGGACGCCTACAAGCGCGCTGGAATCACCAAAGATCCGACGACCCACAGTAAGGAGAGTCCGACGCTCGCCGACGTGATCGACGTGCTGAAAGACATGGTGACGGACCCAGAGGACTACGTCGATGAGGAAATTCGGGAGTCGGACGAGGCGGTGAGCGACCGCCAGCAGACGGCTATCGACATCGTAAATAACGATATTGAGGCGTTCAGTGACGAATACGCGCAGTTGACCAAGCAGTCGAACATCAGCTTTGACGACGCCGACACGATCTATCTCGACCTCCAGCGCTACGAGAACGAGCAGAAACGCGGCGGCCTAATGATGGAACTGTTGCTCAAGGAGATGTATGAGCAGGCGAAGACCTCGCCGGAGCCGTTGATGATGTTGATCGACGAGGCCAGCTACATGCTCAAAAACTCCGCCAACTTGGAGTCGTTGAAGCAGGCCCACCGCCACAGCCGCCACTACGACCTCGCAATCGGGTTGCTCACCCAGTCGGTGTCTGAGTTTTTCGCCGAAACCAGCGGCGATGACGGCCAGACCGAGACGCTAACCGAGAGTGCGGAAGTGATTTTCCAGAACCAATCGCGGCAGATCTACCACTACCTCAAAGAAATGGACGAGGAACGCGGCCGGGAAATCGGGCTGAGCGAACACGCAGTCAACTATATTCAGGACGCTGATCCCGGCGAAGCAGGCAAAGGCTGGTCGGACGCCCTACTCGACATCGACCAGAAAGGTAGCTATCCGCTCCGTGTGGTGATGACCGACGAGATGAACCCACGTGAGTTCGCACTCTACGAGTACGACGCTGCCAACGACGGGACTGACCTCAAGGCGTTCTTGGAGGACTACTGTGCGGACAGTGACGAGCAGTGGGACTGGGGGTGGAGCTAATGGGTGGTCTCGTCAATTCGATTGTCGAGAACGTCCGTGGGCAGTGCAACCCCGCCGTTCGGCAAATGGACGATGACCTCGTGACCGACCTCTACGACCACGCCCGCGAGCAATCGGCGCTCATCGGCATTCGCCCGTACAAAGACGAGGGGGGCCTTCAGCGAGGGATGCAGCTACTCAGTTCGCTGCATGACGTGCGGTTAGACGGGCGGGTTCGCAAGCGAAACGTGACGCCGGGGAGTGCGTTCGAACTCGTCTATGACGACGACGAAGAAATCCTGCAATATCGGTTCGCGCCCGGTGACGGGGGGATGCACGACCGGCTTGACCGACAACTCAAAACGTACTATGGGGACTCAGATATTGTCGAGATTGAACCTGAGTTCTTGGACATGGCCGCCGGCCAGTACGTCGCCGCCGCCCGGCTCAAACTCCGCCAAGACGATTCGTTCCTGCCGATTAAGCATTTCAAGCTCGATCCGGATCACTTCGAGACTGACCCCTACGACTCGATTACCTCAGAAATGGTCGGTGCCCCACACCGCCCGAATGCCGACGTGATGGTCCAGATCATGATCAAACCCGCCATCAGTAATGCGACGTGGGACCGGCGGAACTGGTACCACGGCATCGGGAAAACAGTGCGCCGGCTCAAGCAGTCCAAGAGCGGCTTCGATGCAGGCGCAGTACTGGAGGAGACAACCTCGGCGATCGCAGGCGGGAAGCTCGAAGGCGTTGACTCAGACGAACAGCAGAACTTCACGAAGTATCGCGAGGAGGCCAGCAACTCGAAAGCCGCGAACATCGTCGCAAACCAACGCGGCAAAAAGGGCTATCACGTCGATATTCGTGTCGTTGCGGTCTCTAACAGCAAAGAAGAGGCCGTTTCACGGGTCGAGGAGACCGCCGGAATGTACCGCAAATTCTACGATTCCAGTTACGAGCAGGGGTTCACTCCCAAATTCTTGAAGGAGAAGAAGCTGGATGGGTTCTTGGAGTCGATGGCGGGCCGGGAGTGGACTGGCACCGACCAAGGCATTACGTTCGCCACCGACACGCTCACTGGCATTTGTCACGTCCCAACCGACCTCAACACCCAAGAGATCGAGTATACCATGAGCAAGTCCGGACGCGGCATTCCGCCAAGAACGCCGCGGTTCGACTACGACGCCCACAATCTCGAACGCGCGACGAGCGATCCCGGCGCAATTCAACTCGCCATGCTCTCGGAGGACGACCCTGCCCGTCCCTACTGGTACGGACGCGGCAAGAAGAACGGGATTGAGGCGGGCGTGGCTCCCGAGATCCTGAACATTCACCAATTTGTCGGAGGAGGGACAGGTATGGGCAAAACTACATTCTTGGTGAATCAGGCGAGCCAGATCATGAATCGGGGCCATGGCTGTCTCATCTTCGACCCCAAAGGCAAGGACGCCGACGAGTTCTTGCGGGAAGTCCCCGAAGATCGTGAGGATGATTTGGTATTCGTCGATCTCACCGACGAGTACGACGAACAAGTCACGTTCAACTTCATGGAAGTACCAAGCAATGCGCCGCCGGACAGTCGAGCGTTCGCGAGCGCCGTCGAAGCGCTGGCCGACGACGTGGTCGCGATTGCTGCACAGGCTGGTGGTGACGACAACTACTGGGGTGCGTTGATGAACCGAGTGACGCGGACGCTTATCCGGGGGATGGCCAAGTCAGGCCGGGACTGCACGCTGCTCGATCTCGCGTGCTGTGTCGCGGACAGTGATAACCTCGATAAGTTCCATAACTGGATGGACGAAGAGCGCATCCACTTCATCCGAGAGTCGGCCAAACGCATTGCCGAGAAAGAGGATAGTGACCTCGAACCGCTCGCCGGGCGCTTCAGCCAGTGGATTGAGAACGACGCCGTGCGGAACCTGATTAGCAACCCGGACAGTACGGTGTCGATTCAGGAAGCCGTCGAGGACGGGAAGATCGTCGTCGTTCGCAACGACCCGAGCAGCGGGGAAACCGAAAAACGACTGTTCGCGACGGCGCTGATTCGTCGGGCATGGGTCGCCATTCGGGAAGCCGACGAGAATCCGCCGTTCTACGTGATTTGTGACGAGTTCGACTCTATCGTGACCGAGGAGTCGAACATCCATAAGATCCTCTCGGAAGCCCGTGCCTTCGACTTCTGCCTGACGCTCGCATGCCAGAACCCGTCGAATCAGTTGCCGAAGAAAGTCGAGAAGGCAATCGCGAACCAATGTCGGACGTTCATCTCCTATAATCCCGGTGGGGACGAAGACGCTCGGTTGATCGCCAAGCAGCATTCGCGGGATATTGAGTGGGACGACCTGATGAACATGAGTCCGTACACGTTCTTCATGCGGACGCTGGACGACGACGATCAGCTGACCCACTCCTACAAGGTGCGCGCGTTCCCCCCAGTCGGGGAAGTCCGCACTGAGCAGACCGACCAGCCCGGTCGCACCGACGCCGAGTTAGACGGGCTCAAACGGACGTCGCTGGAAGAGTACGGAACAACGCAACTTACCCCCGAAGAACAGCAGGAAGTCTCGCACTTCTACAACGGTGAGCAGCCAGACGCAGAGCCAGCAGCGGCCGCGAGTGATCTCAGCGAAAAGGCGTGGCGTAATCAGGCGCTGAAAGCCGTCTACGACGAGACAATCCGGCAGGGCGATCCTGGGGGGTGGGTTCCCGTCGCGGACTGTGTGGACCGATTGAACGACTACCTGCCGGAGACGAACGTGAGTGATGCCGGGAAAGCATGGCGCAAAGTCCTGCAGGAGATTCCCGATCCATACATTGACCGGCGCGAGGTCGAAGACGAGATGCAGGTCAAGCCCCTCGATACGGGCTTCCTGAATCTCGGCGACTCAGAGAACGACGGGAAGGCCGAGCATTGGGCACCAATGGCTGATGCGTACGTCCCGATGACCCAACTCGGCTTTATCTTCGAAATCCCCGAGCAGACAGGGGAGGCAATGCCCGACGGTCTCGCCCGCCTCGATGACGTACTCTCGATTGCGCCGGACGACGATCCTGAGACGATAGCAGACACAGTGAACAGCTATCGAGAGAATCACACGCTCTTACATCGGTTGGCGGGGACGAGTGACGCCTACATCGAAAGCGAGCATACAACCGGGAGTACCCAACCCTCACAGACGGTGCGGAATCTCGCTCAAGCGCACAACGCAGGGCATCGGTGTCTGTTCTTCGCCCGTGAAGAGGTGGCTGAGAAGGTGTATGAAACGGTCGCAGCGGAGCCGTTCTGTTGTCGGAGCCGTCACCCGGTAGAGGGTGAACGGCGGTTCTACACGGGGACACAGACGCTTACTATCGAGGGCGAACCGATCACGCGGCCCGGTGGCCGGGAGAACGTCTGGGTGTACGACGAGCAGACCGACGAGTACATCCTCCGCGACGGAGAGGGAACCGTGCATGCCCGCTTCGAGACGGCCGCCGACATCTTCACCGACGCCAGCGTCTACCCGGAGGGTGGCGACCGAAACGTCAAGCCGCCGGTGATTCCTGAGTACGAGATGGACGGCGATTTGAGCGAGGTCAAGTGGGACGTGATCGTCGTCCCGCCGGAAACGACCACGCCAATGGACATCCGGCTGTACAAGGGCGACACGCAGTCACCGTTGACCGATCTAGTAGACGATGACGGAGACTCGTCCGAGAGTGCGGACGAGCAGAACGAGACAGCGACTGAAACACAAATTGAGGATGTGACGCGCGAGCCAGTGCAGAGCGTCGAGGAAATCGATGATGAGGAGTCGGTTGAAGAGGGATTGAGTGGACTGTTTGGCAAGTAGATCGCGTTGGCTCTGTTGAACCCTCAGAGCGTGATAGGAATAGCGTGCTGGATAGAGAGGGCGTATTCGGCAACCCGCCACCCCTTGATCTATACATAAAAAATTGAATAGACCGATAGGAAGAGTATGCGTGTTGCTCAGTGAGGGGTTCCAGTTGGCCTGTTGAACAAGGCGATGAAAGTATATCCGAGGTAGAAGCCAGTTCCGTGAATCCCCGTCTGGATCAGGAGTTCTTCGGGTGTGATGATTCCCAGAAAATGAATAAACCACATATCACTAAGGGAGATGAGAAACGCGAGAGCGTACGTGAACACCGCCCTGCGAATACTGAGCAGAGGACTTGCCCGTAATTGTTCAAGCATATTGTTGAATCTCCCGGCGAGGTGTATAGTCTTTTTCTGTGTCTATAACTCCGAACTGCCGACAGATGACAACCAGTACATGACCGATTCGCATTTTGTATTTTGCAGCCGCTCAACGAGTTACCGAGCTGCTGTCACAAAACGTCGTGCTGAATAGAGAGGGTGTCTCTATCACTGAATATCTGGAGAGAGTGCCAGAACTTCCACAAAGATTAGATACGTATTGTGAATCTATTAGCACATGTCTTCCAACAGCTAGCCAATCAAATGGACAAATCCAGAGTATATCGCAGCTGTTACTCCCTGCTACTCTCGCCTACGAACTTGCTCGTCGCTTTCAGTGATCAATACGCACCCTCTATTCAGCACGACTTTCTCAAATTGTCACTGATTGAGAGATTCAACAGAGCCACGGCGTTATTGAAGTAACGCCGCTGCTTTCTCGTCGTCGATGAGGTCGGCTTGCTGGGCGACTTTGACGAGCATTTTCTGGGTATCTTCAAGATCGCTGCGGAGCGCGTCAATTTCATCCTGCTGTGCCTGTATCTGCTCATGGAGGGCGTCGGTAGTCACACCGGGTGTAACCGCGTCGTCCATCTGTGTTTCTGTGAACGTCTCTCCCTCGTCGGTGAGCCGCCACACACGTGCTTTGGACCCCCCGTGGGAGACGTACTGACGCTCTGCGGTTTCCGTGATGAGACCCCACCGCTCTAGGGTATTCAGATGGTGGTTCATACTCCCGCTGGGCACGCCACTGCGTTGGCGCAGCGTGGAGGTATCAAGTTCTCTTGTATCAGCTTCCTTGAATACGGTGAGGAGATTCCGGCGCTGCTCTCCGAGTTGCGCGGCAATCTCGTCTGGTGCCGGTGTCCCGGCGTGAGTATCATCTTCCATAGGCTTCTACACACGGCTATAACGGGTTATGACGGCATTAATATTATGACTAAATATAACCGTGGTTAGAAATACCGACACAAAACACCTCCCAACAGAACATCGCCGAGTGCTACAGGAAAACTGGATACTACGAGAAAGTAAAAGGCAGATGATAGTGGGAGGCTGTGATGAAAACCGAGCGTCTACATAGTGGGCACCCAACAGGGCGCCATAGACTGCATCCCCAATATATCACAAAACAGACGTATACTACAATAGCGCAAGTGGGCACCCCGGAGGGCAAAGCAGAGCCGAGCAAATCCCGTGAGAAGCGGCGGACAGACCACGCCGACACATGGGACAGTCCACCCGAAGTCACGCGAGAAAGCAAAGAGCGAGACAGTGAGACAGTCAAGCCATAGCGAACCTAGAGGGGGAAGAAGCAAAGAAGCGAAAAGGGACAGTTCAAAGGTAGCTCATAGTCACTCTAGTGGAATGAGAACGTATCTATATCTCCGTGTATAGTGCGAGAACCCTCAGTTCTTGCGTTGGTAATAGAGTTCAACGAGTTTGAAGACAGCCCAGACCGTGATTAAGATGGAACTGATGAAGACAATGTTCATCCCGAGCAGTGAGAGTGGCTGAGCAATCCCAAGCAGGTCAAGTGTGAACCCGACGAGTGCGCCCAGGGCGCCGAAGATGATGGGGCCGACGATGATGAGCGCTAGCAGCGACGCACCGATGACTTCGAGGAGGTTCCGCGTGTAGGGCTGCTTGAGTGACTGGACAACTGAACTCATAGATAATAGCACAACTGCAGACACAATAAAAATTTCTATAATATTCACAGTGCATCTAATAGGGGCACAAGAAGTGGTTTTCAAAATCAGCGACAGTAAGAGTGAGGACAGTCCTCTACTACCGAACAGACCCAAAAAAGACGCAAAACGCCCACGATGGGGTGTTAGCCGGAACTCACGACAGGTGAGGTGCCACTATGCGCGACACACGGCAACTCACTGTGAGAGACAGGCTGGGGTGCCAGCAGGAGCACGCACTGTCCGGGTACCGGTGTGACAGCATCATCTGGGTGCCACTCTAAGCGCACCAGTGGGGTGCCCTCTTCTGCGAGACAGCGCAATTTCAGTGAACGAGATCGACAGCGGGACGGCAACAGCACGAAGGACTGTCCACCAGCGACAGACTGCGGTTCCGCCGGCCACCGACAGGGGAACTGTCAACTCTGGCGACCAGCACGCCCTGGACTCTGGCGGTGTCCCGCTGGAGGGACTGTCCACCCTCCCGGGAAAAACTGGACGTCCAGTAGCGAGAACGGGGACTGTCAGTAGCGAGCTCCGTTAGTGGGACTGTCACTGTAAGCGTACCAGCCATGAGAGGCGGTGAAACGCCTGAAAGCACCCAGATTACTACGGAAATCTGGTGTCCGGACCACGCGAAATAGGGGACTGTCAGCCAGACCAGTGCAGGCCGACTGTCCCACCCGCGATAGCAGGAGCGGTCATTCGGCGCAATCTTGTGCAGTCGAGAGGGTCAGTAGTCGTTCGTTGAATAGAGAGCATGGATTAAGCAAGTAGGAACGGTGTTGGAAAATAGATGAAATAGTAGTTTCACTCTTCACAATATTTTCCAATTAAGAAAGCATCCCACTTTCTATGGAGACCGAATCTCGCTGGCCACGTTGGGATGTTTTTTTCCTCCTGTTAGGTGTTGGATTCCTCCTTTTTACAGTATTCACTGGCGCTGGAGGGTGCGCACCGGTTGGTGGATATAACGGCCCATCTGGAATCCATTATTATATTCTTGAAATTTCAGAGATCGGATTTGCGTATGGAAACAGATGTCAAATTACCTGTCAAACACTTGGGATAGTCCTCAGTCTCCTTTGCACTGGAATATTCACTGCCGGTGTTGCACTAAGCAGTTGTGGTACACCGATCTCGAGTGATTGTGAAGTGGGCTGGTTTAGTTCAGTAGACTGCCTTCTGTAGATCGGCGTAAGAACTGTCACTGACAGCGAACCGATGAGAGTATCTGTGAGAGCAAAAGTGATTGTGGGAGGAAAGGGAGTCTACCTGCTGTGTACGGACGATTTACTTCGGAAATGTGGTGTGGTAAAAGTGGACTATCCAGATGGCAGAAGCCAACTGTCTGCACTGTTGGGATTCACTTGAAAGATGGGGTGGTTCACACCGGGTGGGCACCATGTTTTCGCCTGGCCGACTGTCCGCTGAGTACGACTATTTGTAAGCAGCAGATATTCTGTTGGGTGCTGGCTACAGTCAAGGCAAGTAATTAGATTGGAGATCCTCTGAAATCCGGAGTTTCGTGGCGTTGACTGTTCACTGCTGAAGCCATTAATCCATAGAGTTTCAGATGCTTTTTATCACGCCTTTTCAGACATCATTCATACGTTGGCTTGTTCCCGTACCACATTCTAAACATTCTGCAATACGATATGGTTCCCGTGAAAACCCAACTCCATCATTCTCGCCTTCTTCGATTATTTCTATGGAAATCTTGTGCGTGGTTTCCCCTTCACAGGTTGCACATTCCTCGACATGGGTTTCTTCATCCATATCGGATCTTCGGTAGCCACCTTTAATTAGCTGCTCGAAAACTCCAAGGCATAAAGGACAAAATCAGAACCTTTGCCATCCGTGGTGACGCTTAACGCCTGTATTCTGCTCATATGTGTTACCAACACAGATGCAAGAACTACAACGGTGACTGTAACAAATCCTGGTTTATATTTTCTCTGGGTTATTCGTTTTTTCCCTAGCAGCCTCTTCGGCCGACATTGGAACCCCTTCTGGTGGGTTTGTTTTCGAATTTTCTCCTGTTTCTGTGTTCTTAGTAATGATTTCACCGCCGTTAGTACCAACAAGAGACCCTTCAATATTTGAGTTAATGACCTTCGTTGTCCCGTACCAAGACCAGACACCGCGATTATTGACTGTTCCAGGTTGTGAACAGTTTTCACCGCAAGGCGGTGTGGTTTCATCTACTTCAACGACGGTGTTTTTTACATACGCTGTTCGGTCGCCTTTTGCGTTCATTCTGATATTAGAAATATTGTTGCTTCGGAAGTAGGAATCTTCAACGTGTGTTATCCCGACTGCACCCTGAGTTCCAGGTCCGGATGCATAAAGGCCGTTATTGACCATATTAGCCATGTGAATGTGACGGACGTTGATAGTACCTCGATGAGGGAGATTAGCATTCACCCATATTCCACCACCACTTTTTCGGGGTTGCATACCATCTCCCAGGTAGACATTCTCAATAAGACCGTGTCCGTTGGGAGACTTAACGCCAGGAGTCATAATGAAGTTTGCACCATTATGTTGACCCTTGATGCCGACGTTTCGGATCGTCCAGCCACTGCCATTCGTTTTGAACAACACCCCCGCATTCTTTGCGGTAATGTCGATGAGAACGTTTTCAAACGTCTCTTGGTCACTGATCTCAATGAGTCTGTTCTCACTGGGAGAAACGGTAATCGTCTTATAGGACTTTGATCCGGCTTTACCGCTCCTGCTCATCGTGGCAGCTGCAGCAATCGTTGATCCCACTGATTTGAGGTATGCCCGGCGGTTGCAGAACGATTCAGTATCTTTTTCGTTATCGCTAGGTAGACGCCTCATAGTATGCTCTTTAATGAACTTTTTGTCAATTTTGGAACTCAGAAGCGAGTCTTGCGATTCTACGATAAATATTCGTTATAAAGTAATGATCAAGACCTAATGAAAGGACGAAGCTAACGAATAAACGGTGGTAGTTCACTGTTTGATTGTCTTCCCTATTTCGTGCTGAGCGGTATACTGCATCCCCGGTACTTGTACCGCGAGAGCTTGCTCGGCGGTGTTCCGTCTTAGTGGTGTGCCGGTTCGAACGCTTTCAAGAAAGAATTGTAGTTCCGCTGTAAATGCATCCTCTGTTCAATGAAGGGCTGCGCAGAGGATGACGACTACTCTGAATTCGGATAAGATAGTCTATTCCACTAGCAGTGTTGTTCAATGCATGGGATGCGTTTGTTCTGCGATACTCGTTCATCGTAGTGTTTTTTCCCTAACAGTCGGAGCTGGTTTTCGGATATCCTTTGGCAACATTATATCAATTTTCTCAGTGGAAGCTATTGAGTACTCGGTCAGGATCTCATTCATACCCACCCAAGTAGGTATGTCGTCCGAACCTGGCTTATGCCCACACCAGCAGTTTGTCTCGTATACGTAAAAAAAGGGAGTATAGTAGAATTTTCCATCCTATTCAAAGCGGTCAAATGTCTAATACGCTCGATTATTAAGCGATGAAGTGGGGTTCCGCGAGGACTTTGGGTGCCGTTCGGCAAACCCAGTCTCAATGTGTATCTCACAACGAGAAGCAGAATTTCCAGTAAAGTCGAACGTTTTAAATCGGTGGTCGCCATCTAAATCTCTCCGCTACTATATTCATCGTCCATTATCGTTAGCTATCGTTATTTTACTCGCTTAGAGGTATCGTCATGGATTGTAGTGAATTCCTGGGATATGGTTTAAGTCACCTCGAGTGAGCTGGAACAGTAGTATTATAAATAACAGAATTAGGATAGAAAATAGTACAACCCTTTTCAGGATTATGCTTCGCGTCTGCCGCAACTCCGACCATGTCGCGGGATGATACCCCATATACCAAAGTGTGAGGGTTCCAGTCAGCGTCACAGATAAAAGGTTCAAGAGAACTACTGCGCTCGTTCCGACTACTATTGTGAGTCGCCCCCACGCAAGGGCAGTACCTAAGACACCGATCGGCAGAACGACAGCAACGGCAACAACCATACCAACGAGACCGGTCATACTCTGATTCCCGAGGCTAAGTGCGCCGACGGTGCCAGCACTCAGAGCAATAACGACTAAAAGAAACGGGGGAGCGGTGTAGCTGCTGATCTTGAGAAGCGAATCAATGCTCCTATCTAGCAAGACTAGCGGAGTAATCTTAACTAAGAGGGCGAAGATGAACGCGCTTACGACTGCAACGACTACACCAACGATTTCCAATTTTATACTCCGAATAAAGAGATTCTGATCGTCAAGCACTGTTGCAACACTTATTGCGATCGGAGGCCAGATCAATGGTGAAAGCACCATCGATCCGATCAGCACCGTCACTGAGCCAAGTAAAACTCCGGAGGTGACCAAGATTGCACTGATGATGGACAAGGGAATGTAGATGGAAAAACTCGGCAGTAGATCGGCCATCTGCGAATGTAATTCGTTTCGAGAAATACGATGACGATCAAGGTTCGTGACCGACTTTAGTGGTTGCTGTAATTGCTCGAATTGCTTCGAAGCGATAAGTTCTGGATCAGTCACGATCGTATACATATCGTTGCTGATCCCCTGATCACGTAATCGGTCTCGTATTGGTTCGACTGCACGTGTCGGTAGTGGAAAGGAGATTACAGCGAGGGCGTCCGACTCATTAGTCTGCTTGGATATAGTATAATCGATACCTTCCGTCTCAATGATTTCAAGTGTCTTCTCATGAGCTTTTTCCGATAGTACTGTAACCTCGACTAATCGTACATCTTCCTTTACCATTGTAACCTATATAAATATATTCTATAAAATTGCTAAAAGGGTAAATTGTTCCCTTATTCAAATTTTAGAAACAAACGGCACTTGCGTAGTGGTTCTATTGCAAGTATATACGGGATAATTATTATCGTCAGTTACTTGTTCCACTCTCGTCTTTTATTGATATTAGATCACCATTGACGATAGCATAAATTTCATTTGGATTACCGCTCGTAACGGCGACCTTATTGATACTCCCGGAGAAGCGAAAGTCATCGATGAACCCCTTGACGTATCCTCTAGCTGTACTACCTTCATGAATATCGACCGTGACGCGTTCATCGTCCTCGCAACGTGGGCTTTTCTCAATGGCGCCGTCAACCTCAACCAGATACTCGATTCGCTCACCTGACCCGCGACTTCCGTCGATTAGAAGCTCATTGTCTTTCGGTTTTGTAGCAGTGTAGAAGCCGCGTTCGAGGATCGTTCCGCTCGACCCAACCGCAACGCTAGGGAATTTTCCGGTCGTATCGAGTGCGACGCCGCGGAACGTAGCCGAGGTCGGTGTACTTTCGGAATTCCATCCCTGGTGCTTGCGGTAGTCAAAGAGATTTCCACTACCGCCGCCGGCAAGCCCCTTTCCGTTGTTCCATTCGATGTCATAGAGAATAGTACCGCCAGCGTCGGTTTTCGTCCATACGGCACCGTTATATCGGAAGATCGATCCGTCACCGCCGGTCACATAGATTCTATCCTGAGAGACCGCAGTAATCCCGTAGAGTGCGACGCTTCCGCTTCCACTAAGACCGATCGTTGACCAAGAGTTTCCACCATCGGTCGTTTCGTATACCTTACTCGTTGTATCGCAGATATAGCCAATTTTCTTGTCGAGAAAGTCGATGCCCTTTGCGCTTGAGCCACCCCCGGGTTTGATGACATTACTCCACTCCATCCCCCCTTCAGACGTCTTTGTTCCCGTGAGAAATTCACCGGAACCGTTGACAAGACTTACACGCTCGTTATCTGCTTGTCCAACCGCTGCGATTGCCTCCCAAGTGCTCGTTTTTCCCTTCGGTGCGGAGTAGTCAGTAACCTTCTCTTCGACGACGTCGTACTGGCCGATGACGCCGCTACCGCCTGCGAACCAGACATGGCGACCGTCGCTCGTCACGTCGCACGAGCGCAAGGGATTGCTCTTTACTGTCGGTCCTTTATCGAGAACTTTCTTCCATCCGTCGATGCGGCGAGCGAGTACATCACCGCTTGCACCGACTGCGTACGGTCCTTCTTGAGTCATTGTCGCATCGTAGAGTACGCTGCTGGACGGGGAGTTCACTTCATCCCATGAGTATTTGCCTGCCGAAACCGTTCGTGGGACGCCGACGCCGGCCGTCACCGCACCCATGAATTTGAGAATTCCACGCCGAGTGTGCTTTCTACGCATCTCATTACGACTGTTGCGGTATGTGGTGTTAAAGTGTCATGTATGGTCAGTTAGATATACAATCATTGTTGAAGATGTCATAAGATGCTTGGTTGAGATCTCATGCTTTAGGAGTGATACGCTTGGTTGTCTATGTCCGCCGATACTACTGAAGTGACCTATTCAGTTCCTAAATTAGTACAGTGAATCACTCTTACTGAAAATAAGATATTTACTTTTTATTAAACGCTAAACACTCCAGGAGCCGCACTCCGTTTGACGATGGTCGCAATCCGTAGAACATACGAAAATAGAATAACAAATGGAGCGACTGCAACCGTGAGCGACAGGCTGATTAGCAGCAGAAATCCCAATCCGCGACTAGGAGTGGAATCACCCGAATACAGCATCACGATGAAAATAGAAGTTAACACCGCAGCGACGCCACTGTACGCTAAAAATCGGGAGAGTTTTGCGAGCTCCTGTTGGAAATAGATGATTTTGAAGTACTCACGTAGCACATCCGTCGCCACCAAGACCTCTCGTAAATCATCTAGCAAGGCGATCGCAGTCTCCGAAAGAGTTTCGGCATATCTTTTCTGAATTCGGCGTGACGTGTTGATCAGATCTGAATAATCACCGTTCATGAGGGACAAGAGTAGCTCAAACACGGAGGGATCGCCCTTCTGTAGTTGGTTGTCTATGTTCTCAATTCGATCGACGATAGAATTCAAATACTCGTCGATTTCTCGCCGAAACTGGACGTTAGGGTTATCGTCACTTATTTCGTCAAGAGCGCTCCCGCGGTCTATGATGATCCGGTTAATGCCTAAAAGGAACTCCGACGGTTTGGTGGGACTCACATCGGTGTCCGGCGTCATCTCTTCGATGTGTATCCGAAACTCGCTCAAACTATCGAATTTTCCCCGAATACTAGTCGGTGTACCGGGTGCGCCGAACAGCCGCGCTAAGGCAAGCTGATTGATTCCAATTACGATAGGAACGAACGAGAATAGCCCGGCGATTATCGTACTAAACATCGTCGTCACGAAATTGCCGTTTTGTACTCCAATAATTTGAGTCATTCCGAGTACGATCGAGCCAAGAAAGACCATCGCCAGTATGCTACCAATAATGGTCCACCGATTTCCCTCAAGTAAAAACCACTCGCGGATGCTAGTGCGGGTCGTCTCGTCTTCAATTATCGACTGTCCTATACTCAGCCCGGCCATAACGACCCATCCAATTGCCCAGAGGAACGCACCAGCAAGCCATCCGATCGCCCAGAGAGCCGCCCCACCGATCCGTAATATCTTCAGGAACAGCGGAACCACTGACTCGGATAACTCTTTACGCGGATTTTGTGAAAAGGGTAGTGTCTTGCCGTTTGACTGTTCATCTTGAGTTGTTTTATCGTCGGCCATAATGATAGTGTCAGAGTGTACGTCACAGGTGAGTCGAACAATCGATGATTCTTAGAACGTCAATTTGTTCCCAATTATACATAGAATTATTATCAAGATATTTGGTGCAGTTTGACTACCGCATTCGATGATAATGAAGCAGTTCCGTATCGGTATCTCCGTTGGACGCAACGGTCGAACGATACTTTTCTCAAGGAACGGAATATTCTACTAGTTTATCATCGTTCAACCGCAAATTGATACGGACTTTTCTAGCTAGGTGTGCTTTGCACTCCCCTATTCGCGCCTTCGAACCTTCGGAAGTGACTTTCGAACTGAATGCGTTGTACTTTCTGAATTACGTCGAACGAGAAACTCAGATCTATTCGGCTGGGATGTCATCCATGCCTGAATCGAGTGGCATGTCGTCCAAACCAACGTCCACCTTCTGTTCCACCTCGTACCGTGAAAAGATTGCTGATGGTTCAGTTTTCCATATATTCAATTGATGTACCGTTTTCGATTGCGGTACCTAGTACGGTTTGGTGTGATACGAGACCGAGGGAATATGTTTCAGTGGTAGTTGTTCCATCTCAGTTATATTATCATCGATGAATCGCGAATGTCTTGTGGAATCGTTCTACACTACAGTTGTGGGTTTTCGCCTGGAATCTATGTAATTACTCAATCTGAAAGCGTTTGGTGGACAAGACGGTGATAACGTTAGTAGCGTCATTGGAAGGCCGTGGTAGCTACAACCATCTCATTTAAATGTTTGATGAGATGTATGCAATTGCGCCGTCGCTAATCATCGTCGTCCGTCCCAGTGTGCTCCTCTAACCGATTTTCGAGCCACTCCCACTCACGTGTGAATGCATCATTCGCTCTAAGATCCCATACATCAGCGTTCTCAATTTTGCGCCCGATGCGCACCGATCGAAGCATATTCCAGATCCAGAACAACTGTCCGAAGCCGATGAGGTATGCGCCAACAGTTATGATTTGTTGCAGCGGCGCAAACTGGTCTGGGTACACCGCCATGCGTCGTGGCAGGCCACTCTGGCCGAGGAAAAGGAGGCTATTAAAGGTAATAATCACGCCCACAATAGTTAGCCAAAAGTGGATCTTTCCGAGTTGTTCGTTGTACATTCGTCCGGTCATGACGGGAAACCAGTAGTAATTCGCCGCGAACATCGCAAATAGAATCATTCCTACTAGGATAAGGTGAAAGTGTCCAACAACATAGTAAGTGTCGTGGAGCAGAAGATCAACCGGGACGGCCGCCAGAAAGACGCCAGTGACACCGCCAATGATGAAATTCACGATCGCACCGACGCAGAACAGCATCGGAGTAGTCAGCCTGATTCGGCCGTTCCACAACGTCGCCATCCAGTTGAACGTTTTCACAGCACTTGGCACGGCGATGGCCAGCGTCACCGCCATGAAGCTCGCGCGAAGGCGTGGGTCGATGCCAGTGGCAAACATATGGTGTGCCCAAACGCCAAAGGAGAGAACACCGATGGCGAGCGTCGAGTAGACAATGAACTTGAATCCGAATAGTTTTCGCCCGGCGAACTTCGGCAGGATATAACTGATCAACCCC
Organism: Haladaptatus halobius; assembly: GCF_020618475.1. Taxonomy (GTDB): domain Archaea; phylum Halobacteriota; class Halobacteria; order Halobacteriales; family Haladaptataceae; genus Haladaptatus; species Haladaptatus halobius. The sequence goes on from NZ_CP085337.1 coordinate 430,145, forward strand.
ATCGGGGGGAGGACGAGGATGTACACTTCAGGGTGTCCAAAGAACCAGAACAGATGTTGCCACAGGAGCGGGCCGCCCCCCTCGACGGTGAAAAACGTCGTTCCGAAGTTACGGTCAAGCAGAAGCATCACGAGTGCGCTACCTAATACCGGAAACGCGAAGATGATTAGCCCACCTGTTGTGAGCATCGTCCAAGAGAAGATGTCGAGGTCGGCCCAGTCTACGTCACTGCTTCGCTGCGCTATGATAGTCACGACGAAGTTTATCCCGCCCATTATTGTACTGAGTCCACTGAGGTGAAGCCCCAGAAGCACCAGATCAACATCTGGATTTGGTTGCTCGGCTGAGAGTGGAACGTAGAGCGTCCAGCCCGTCTTCGGCGGTTCGATGGCCTCGATCCCGATGAAGCTTGTGAGCAACCCCGCCCGCATCAGGAGTAATGCTGGAGGTAACACCCAAAAGGCGACTGCGTTGACGCGGGGAAACGCCATGTCGTTCGATTCGACGAGGAGTGGAATAAAGTAGTTCGCGACGCCGAAGAGAACCGGCATCGCAAACAAAAACAGCATCGTCAGCCCATGAGTCGTGAAAAGGGCATTGTACATTTCTCTCCCCCAAATACCCGCTTTCGGTGTCAGGAGACTCGTCCGGAACATCAACGCGTCTATTCCGCCCCACACCCCCGTCAATACGCCAAATACAATATATAGAGTCCCAATATCCTGGTTATCGACCGTCGTGAGCCATCTGACGATCCCATCCGGTTTTTCTCGTCGGGCATCGCCACCGCCGTCGCTAGTGTTTCTTCGTAACATACTGATCAACCACTGGAAAGGTTCGTCTATGTTTATTGTTCTGAATCCGACCACCCTATTTGGGCGACGAAGCGCAGAAATTCCAATACTCCGAGAAGGCCGATGACGGTTGCAAGACCGAATGCAAGCTTCGGATTGATCCCATACAACCAACCGCCGATCAGTGCACTCGGAACGGCGACCGTCTCACGGACTAGGTAGTACGAATCGACAGTTCGACTATGCGCGCTTGTGATCTGGTCGGCAATCAACGCCTTGCGGGCGGGTAAACCAGCGAACCGTAGACCGGAAAATGCAAAGAGTAGTCCGACAACAGCTGGATTCGCCGGAATGGTGATGTAAAACAGCGGGAACAGTGCAGTGATGAGGATGCTGGCCACTGCGATCGGTATGGGCCCGGCCCGGCGCGCGATTTCCGCGCCCGGACGAAGACTTAGCGCTACGATGAAAGTTTCAATTGCGAGTAGTACGCCGAAGAACGCGGTCGGCTCGAGATGATGGTCGAAAATCGTCGCATCGATGCGGAGGATGTCGGTGACGATGAGCACGAAAAAAATGGACACCATTCCATTGGCGAATCGGATCAAAGCGTCGCCAACAAGCAGTCGACGGTTGCTCGGCCGCGAGCAAATGGGGAGTAGAACGTGGGCGGAACTCACGATCTGTTCCCCGGTCACGCTGCTGTTCCCCTCACCGAGGACGTGTTGGATGACCGTGATCATTAGGCTGGTGCTGGCTGTAAGTGCGAGCAGAATCTGAAAGCCGGGGATGAATTTGACGGTAGTCGCGAGCAGACCGACCACGACCAGAAATCCGACGAGAAAGCCCACTCTGCGGATCGTTTCTACAGTAGCGAAGTCATCTAAAAAGCACTTCAACGTCGAACTCCGGGCTATAACTGGAGATGTAGCTTTGAGTCCGAATGATCTCCATGCCTGTACGAGTGGTAACCCGGCGAAAATCCAGACCCACGCTGGAACCGTAATACCGATAAATGTGAACCGGAGCTGTGGTGCGGCCAACCAGAGGAAGAATCCGAATGATGAAATGGCTCCCGCGGCAGTCAAGACGATTCGCGAGTTGATTTGATCTGGAACTCGACTACTGACGTACAAATACAAAGTGTTACTGAGTATCCCGACGGTACCGTAGAGACCGATAATCTCGGGACGTGCGCCGAGAACGAACAGATATTGGGGAACATACCATCCTATGACGTGTATCGACGCATTGAACAGGAAGACAGTTGCCGAAAGAGCAAATACGCCGGGATCGACGGCCAACAAACCTCGAAACGGATCTAGCCACCTGAGAGGATCATTGTCCGTGTCCATGTTCCAATAACTTACATCACTGATTGAACGATTGGTTGCTACGATGGCTCACAACGCAGTTTCGGCGTCGATCGTCAGATCAATTCATCGGCGAATATTACCGCCAATGTTCCGCCTTTTTCTGATCAAGCTACCGCAAGTTCCGCTAATGATGAGAAACGGCCAGCTATTGGTCGAGATTTCATCCGTGACTACTCGCGCCAGCCACGTCATCTAGACCTGAGTTCACTCTCCGTTTGATACTTAGCCATAAAAAGAGGATAAATATTCTACTTTTTCGACCCATTTTCATCATCTATTATTGTTATAGATGTGTGTGGTTCAAGTGAGCGGACACCACACAGAGATATATGGAGGATTTGCAACTCCATATCGAAACGACCTATCGGAGGATGGCACAGAGCGCGCTGCAGGCAAATAAGGGAGAATTAACTATCGACGGCAGAGCTAAATATATATTCGGTGTCAGAGGACAAAAAGATCGAAAGGGATGTCGACGATGCTAGCTATTGGATCGCTTCTCCTGTGGACGTTGTTTTGGTTCCTCATCGGTCTCGCCATTGTAGGCGGATTAATCTGGTGGATCGTTGAGGAGTGGAACGACGACGACGATCTTATTGACTACGACGAGCTCGAACGACGATGGAGAAAATACCGAGAGTAGCCGAATAGTAATTTAAACGTCCATTAATATTTTCTATTGTTTCGACTTGGCGATCCGATGGGGTAGACTACTCGTCAGCCGAGCAATTTTGTGATGATGGCAACGCGCAATAGGTACAAAAAACGGCGAGAATCAAGTCTCAAGTGAATGGAGAATGGCTAGTGTTCAGTTATTAAGGACAGTTACGGTAAACAAGGAAATATATCATTCTGGGTTACAGTGAATCAGTTACTGTGGGAGCTGAACTCCACAAGGAGAGATGCTCAGCGAGCATCTCCTCAGTTGAAGAATTGCGAATAAATCCCTTAGTTAACGGAGAAAATTCAGTCGTCCTGATGACAGATATCAAAAAGTAATATTTTTCAACGCAGTAAATTGATATATAACCTGCAAGAAAATACATGGCTCTAACCGCGAGAGGAGATTAAGACGGCGCGACGAGAATTTAAAAGACGAGAAGAACAAGACCACCGATAACACCAAGAACGCCGATGGCGGTCGCTATCTCCAATCTCCAATCGTTCATTCGTTCGATGGTGACGACCATCGTCAAGAGCAACATCCAGAACTGATTCATGGAACCGACAATGACCAAGAACGTAAAAATCATCCACGTACAACGGATGCAACTACGTCCGTGCTTGATACCATTGCGCACTGATTTGAGAAATATTGAGGAATGAACATCGTTAGAGACAGTGCACCGTACACAGCAGTTCATGAGACTTTCCCGTTTAATACCCGATAATTGGTAGATACCTGCTGTGACGGCTACACCGCCGACCACTAGCGACCCATGTGTACTTATTAACGCGGAAATATCGATAATACTAGCAACCGTCAGCGGCACGATAGCGGTACTGGTCCAGACCAACGAATAAGGGACAAGAAAACCAACGATGTATAGCGTTCGCGATACAAGCGAGCCCTCGGTTTGGTTGTAGTACTCACGGACGTACGGCGTCATCGCCGGAAACATCATCGCATTCATCATAACCCCCCACATGAGTGTAAACATGGCAGGATGGGATGTTCCCCACTGTTCTGGTACTCCCGGATACCACATTGGTTTCGTCATTTGCGACATTCCCGGAGTTGGTAGCCAGCCCTGGACAATGATCAGCCAGAGTAAAACGTCGACTGCTCCCATAACAGTAGTGACACTCAGTATGTTACGCCTTCTAATGTATTCGAAAAGTTGTTTATTAATAGACATCATGACTTCGATAACCGTGTTTCGACAGTGATCTGTCACTGTATTCGTGGATCTTCGCCTGTAATCGTGGTTTGCTAACTTTCCTCTTGATGAATGACCTCGCAATTACTCGCAAACTGTTTTCAAAAGCGTCGCACCGACTTCATCTCGGCATATATATCGCCCTCTCTCTTCGCTGAGAGACTCAGGACTATTCGGTCGGGACTTCATCCGTGTTTGCATAGAGCTTGACACGTCGTCCGAACCAATCCTGCAATCTCCACAAAACTGTCTTCCGGTAAAAAGATGGGCAGAATGATAGAAAAACAACTTATTAATAAAGATTCTCCCCTATCCAAATTGGGAATAAGCAGGATACGTAACTATTCAAAGCTACAGATGAAAAATCACCTATAAGAAAACGAGAGACCGTATAGGGGTGAGATCGGCGATCAAGCTAATTGAATCGACCCCCTTCATCCGATGGATATGGCGGTAGATTCATCGACCCCAGGGTTTTTATTTGATAGCCAAACTACCGGCAAATCATTCGCTCGGCTCTTTTTCATCGAAGAGATCGAAAGCACTCTACAGTCGAACGTTATCATCGTAACTTAACTAAATAGTGCCCGTATTAGAATATTATACTATCATTGATATTTTAGACCATCGGGATAGAAGTGTAACCCGAGACTTAGTTCGGATGACACGCTCTCTTCGCTGGGCGTGGATGACGTCCTAACTGCCAGCATGTTGTCTCGCATTTGAGCTAACGATAGATGAATCAATCCAATTAAAGGAATATATCAATAAAATGAGCTCCATATGCACTCGGCGTCGACTTCTCAAACTCATGAGCACCACTGGAATCATAATCGGAGTCGCAGGTTGTTCGTCAGAAACAGACACTACAAGCGGCTGGAGGAGAGTAGAGTCGCCAACTGAGAAGACACTTTATAGCGTCGTCCAGTCCACCAAGGGTCCGTACGCCGTCGGAGAGGGTGGCAAAGTCCTCGCCGAACGTCGCGACGGTTGGGTGGTCGTCGTGAAGCACGGCCCAACCGGTGAAGGAAACACCCTCAGGGGGACAGCTGTTTCAGATGACGGTCGTCATGTCTGGTTCGCCGGGGGAAGTGGCGTCCTCGGTGTCTATGACGTGGTCAATAGACAGATGACCGATTACTCCGCTCCCAAGGAAAAGACGAGTACCTGGGAGGATATTGCTGTAACAGGCTCCGCAGGTGGGGAACACATCTACTTGATAAACGGTTCAGGTGAACTTCTTCAGGGTGAGAACGACGGCGGTAAGGTCAATTGGGGAACGGTCATCAAACCCGGCGGTGGATCGAGTATGAAGGGGATCGCATTCGTCGACGAAGGGATCGGGTACATCTGTGACACGAACGCTAAAGTCTACGAGACGCTGAATGGTGGCGATAAGTGGAGTACGATTGGCATCGAAGGCGGCAGCGTCGGTCTATACGACGTGGCTCCCGTCAGTCCAGATAGAATCAATGTTGCGGGCGGTAGTGGATCCGTCTTTCGGTACAACGGATTCACGTGGACGAGGCTCAAGCTTGGTGAAAACACGATCAACGCAATCGATCGAACGAAGGATGGTGGTCTCGCTGCTGGCGGCGGCGGCAGTATTTACCGTCTAACCGACAATTGGCAGGTCGAACCAACACCGACAACGAACACATTGCACGGGATCATCGTTGGAACTGAGGATTTTTCAGAAACTGCCATTGGCGGTAGCGGGACAATTCTCCAGCGGTCACGTAACGACGGGTTCCTCAGCTGACGACCCCCGCTTAGCGGGCGTACTGGATCCTGAGTTTATCCTCACTATGCGTAGCATTGCAGATCCAAACTAAGGAATGAAAGTGGAAGATGGTTAACATTGTAACAGTTATCGGAACGCTCGTCGACGGAGTGGAACTCGCTGTCGATATGGCGTGGGAAACATGGTGGGCGCTCGTATTCGGCTTCACTCTCACGGGTGCCGTAAAAGTGTTCGTAAACGAGGAATGGCTGACACAAGTGTTGGGCGAGAACGGGTGGCGCGAAGTTGCGATCGGAACCTTGTTCGGCGCTTCCTCGTCGAGTTGTTCGTACACGGCCATCGCGACAACGAAGGCAATTTTCAAGAAAGGCGCATCGCCGGTCGCAAGCCTCGCGGCGTTCCAGTTCGCCAGCACCAATCTAGTAATCGAACTTGGTTTGGTGCTGTGGATTCTCCTCGGCTGGCAGTTCGTCGCGGCCGATTTCGTCGGAGGATTAATCGTTATCAGTCTGCTGGCGGCGACGTATATGTACGCCGTGCCAAATGAATGGTTCACGACCGCACAGAAGCGCCTTCAGTCTCGAGAAGAGGTTCGGGATCCGGTGTGCGGGATGGCAGTTGAACCGACGAGTGGCGAAGTAATCAAGCTCGAAACCGAGGGCGGAACGGAGTATTTCTGTTCAAATTCCTGTAAAGTAAGCTACGAGAACCGAGACGATGACCTCAGTTGGCGCGATCGATTTCTCAACGTTGACGGGTGGAAGAACGTCTTCCGCAATGCGATCGGCGAATGGGATATGCTCTGGGAGGAAATCGCTTTAGGCTTCCTCATCGCGGGACTACTCGGTGCATTTGTCCCCCGATCTTGGTGGACGGCGCTGTTCAGCGTTGGTACCCAGGGTTCTCTGACGTGGGTCATCGCTGGCTCAATCATCGGTCTCGTCGTGGGCATTACAACATTTGTGTGTTCGGTCGGGAACGTCCCATTTGCTCTCGTGCTCTGGACCAACGGAATTCCGTTTGGTAGCGTCATCTCATTCATTTTCGCTGATCTGCTAATTCCGCCACTCGTCAACGGGTATCGGAAGTATTACGGGGTGCGGATCGCAGCCGTACTGTTTGCCTCGATGTTCCTCGCTTCCGTTGTCGCGGGCGTGTTGATCCACTATTTCTTTGGAGCCTTTGGTCTAATCCCACCGCAGGGTGAAGCTGGAGGAACCGCGCCCGAAACCTATACTACGGTGTTGAATGTGGTCTTCACGGTGGTGTTCGCCCTCGAGGTGTACGTCACGTTTGGACTTGACCGCTTGTCGGAGATGGTAATTGCGGTTCCGAGAAAACTAAAGAGCGAGATTCGACGCGTAAAACGAATTCTTCAGGGGGGTAGGGAAACGGTGAGAGAGATGGTTCATGAACTACGAGAAGCGGTCAAACTTACGAGGGAGGCATTTAGTGCGCTAAAAGAAGCGCTCCGACTAGCGATTCAAGCATTCAGGTTAATGAAAGAAGCGTTCGAACTGATGCGGGAAGCCTTCCGACGGACAAGGAGGGCGGGACGAAAAATGAAGGAGGCCGTCCTTACGACGAGACGAGCGATCCAACGGTTGAAAGCTGCGATAGCTAGGGCTGGAGGGGCATTCTTAGTGCCATTTCGAAAAGTGAGGAATGCGCTACAAAGGTCAAATTGATCGATTGTCATTGTATGATGATTATGTTAATGATGTCCATATTTCAAAACAACTGGTCACCTCTATCCGTACATGGGGCAACAACAGCACCATATCGAACGACCGTTCCATAATCGATGTGACGGGGAAAGGAGGGTACGCCCGCAACGATGATCCTACCACTTCAACCGCTTTGGATTGTTATTGGGATTGGACTATGGTTTTTGTTGTTCCTATTAGTCACAGGAATCATTATTGTCGGTGTCGTCTGGTGGGTCATAAATTCAAATAGTGACTCGGCAGATGCCGAACCAACAGGAGATCCAACGGCAACTAGCAAGGACGATGCGACAGTCACGGATCCGGTCTGTGGAATGACGGTGGAGACGGAGACCGCCTCTGCGGAGGCTGACTATCACGGTGATCCGTACCACTTTTGTTCTGAAATATGTAAAGATCAATTCAAGGAAGATCCAGAACAGTATCTATAGTACAGTTATTTCTGATTAAAACATGCTTCAGACTGTACTACCGGATATGCATCGATTCGTGAGATGCCAACGGAGAGCGCCATAAAACAAGACAACTGATTGTGAAGAGACTGGAGCAGCGATATTGATCGAGATCGATCCGGACACCCTATTACTGAGAACACCAGTTCATGCACCGATCACTGACGGAAAATATAATGATATCCAGATTAGCATGGTTGAACGACGAAGATCACTTTCGGTATAGAATTCTATACGTTTTACTGGTTTTTTGTTGGTGAACATCGGACGTGTTACTGAACACCAGCTCGGACGACGCGCAACTTGCGCGGATGAAGTCCTAGCCCGACGAGTTACTTCTTGGTGGTTGGATCGATAGATAGTCATCACTCCGTTGCCGAGCGGTATCATTCTTGGATTTGGCAGGGAACCCGTAACAAACGCTCAAGCTCATGTGTATTTCGTCACGGCCCCACTTTGCCCCACAACTGCGGTAGATTGCTATCTGGATCACTCGGTAATACCACTCAGACGCTTCGGCTAACGATCGAACAACTGCACAAGCCATATTGGAGACTTCGATGCCCAACAACTGTACCCCCTCTTTCACTTTGTTCGTCACTAGCTCGTTCATCGTCGTGGTCGTCCTCTATACTCCTGAGTACCTCCGTCTGCTTGGTGCAGAGGCATGGTCAATCGGTCTGTTCGGGAGCGTCACGTTGTCTCTGCTGCTCATGGTTCCTGCCATTTTAACGAGACTATATATAGTGACGGGCGGGCGAGTTTTGTTGCCTGGATTGCTAGTCTCGATCGGGCTGATACTGTGGCTCACTGCGGCGTACCTCGGGGACGTTTCGCTCATCGTTGAGGTTCAATCGTGGGTCTGGATATTGATCAGTTTGCTCCTTCTCAGACGTTGGCACGGCGAAAAACGGTGCAAGTCACCCACGTCCTCCCAGCGAATGGATACCTTCGGCGCACACGCGATGATTCGTTATCAGGCTGCGTTCCTCATATCTGTCGGTATTGCAGCCGTGCTGTTTATCATCGTACCTAACTTCATCAAGGGTTATCAGATTTTGCTCGTGCTTACGACAATTATGGTAGCTGTTCTCAAAAGTCGTGTGGCTCACGACGCAAGCAAGTACGAATTTGATACGCTCAACAGTAAACGCAATCACCGTTCGTCACTTCCGGATACGTTTATCATGCTGAGGAACCTCCCTCCCTCTCTTCGCTCGCTACTGATCGCGGATTTGTTGCTGTCGTTCTCGGTTGGGATGGTAGCGTTCTTCGTCAGCATCGTCATCGTTCACCACCATCAACTCAATACGACTATCCTCAGCATCGACCTTCAGTCCGGCACAACGTTCGCACTCCTACTCGGTATTCAGACAGTGATGGCACTCATGGGAATATTTCCTTCTATGTGGCTTGCAAATCAAGTCGGATCGCGAGTTGTGGTCGGCACTGCGTTCTTCATCGTCGCCGTTTTTCCACTTCTGCTCATCGGTGGGGAGTTCGGCGGGACGATCACACTGTTTGCCGGTGTCGGTTGGTTTCTCGCAACCATACCTGTTCAAACGTCACTGCTCGCTGAACGAACCCGACGTCACCACGTATTCGACACCTACAGCATTGTGCGCCGGGCGGCAATTATCTCGGCACCCTTTGTTGCTGGGTTGCTCTACGGGAACGGTCCAGAACTTATGCTCGGGTTCTCCAGCTGTGTTGGCTTACTCGGCTATTGGGAATTTCTGCGGTTCGTTCGGAGGTCAAGAACGTGAACGATGTGAGAAAAATCCCAAAGGAGATCAATTGGTTGAGAATCATGATTATGATATCGGCTCTCTTGTCCCAGAATCACTCCCTTTCCACCATCACCGTGGAATGTAGTCTACTTTCACGTCTATTTTTCCTGATTCCAGGAAGTACCGTGTTCGTCTCCGTCATCGAGAGCGACGATTCTGACTTCATGAAATAGAATAGAAAGAAGTCGTGATTTCACCAAGGCGATTCTTGATAGTGTACTCTAGTAGAGAGACGATGCTTTCGCTTACAGAAGTCCTCTCCTATAAGGTGGCGATCATCTCTGAGTCGTCGTTTGTCAGCTGTGAACTGTGAATTGCCTATAATTTCAACTTGACTGCACTCGGTAATCAGGCCGATTAGCGGGTTCAACCCCCGTGTGCAGTCCTCGGCGGCACGGTAGCCGCCAGTGAGAACGATGAATACGAACGTAGAAAAATATGACACACAGATCCAGCCCTGTCCGCTTTTAGGCATGACAGGGTTCCAGCGGGATTTACTGCTCACTGTAGCGCTCCTCTCAGGGACGAACCCGTCGGGGAAAGACATCATGCATGAACTTGAGTCAGAGTACGGGGCGGCTGTCAACCATGGACGTCTCTACCAAAACCTCGGTGACCTCGTCGATACAGGTTTCATCCAGAAACTTCCGCTGGATGGGCGAACAAACGTTTACCGATTGACTGAACGAGCAAGCACGCAGTTGCACGCCCATTATGCGTGGGAGGAGAAATGTCTGCAATCGATCAATGAGGAGACCGTCGATTAAATCCGAGAATTATCCGGAAGCGGTCGAACATGAGGGTGGCCCCGTGGCGTGACATCGCCTAGTAGTCTCCCTTTCATGCTGATCGTCTGCATACACGGATCAAGGACTATGAACACGAACATCGCACTCGCGGTTCTACAATTGCTCGCGCTCGCGATTCCACCGATCGCGGTGCTCATCAAGATGCTTCGTCAATCCGAGAATCTACCATGGCGTTATCGACAGGTGAGCTTCGCGCTTGCACTGTCGAGCATCGTACTGTTTCTCGCCTCGGGAGGGGCGGTGTTAGTCTATCTGCTGTTGAATGTTCGGCTTTCACCGCTTCTTATGTTAGCATTAGCGTTCACTGTACTAGGGTTGGTACCATTTGCGTTGTTCACTGGCATACTGTATAAAGAACATAAGATGACTTTTGGACCGTGATTATAGAACCCAAACGAGAGTAGCGAATAGAAGAGCAGAATTACGACAACACGACATCAAATGAGATCGAGATGGCGGAGACTGATCTCTTGGACGTGGCTGTTGGAGAAACTGATGAGCCTGTTGGCGTCAATGAAATGGATTGAACTCAATGACGTACTCGGTGCGAAATTAGACCGAGGTCTCTCTCGCCACATCGAAGTATCGCTCCTGACAGACTCTTATTTGTTAGTTCTTATGATTGGGAATGGGAATTCAAAGTGGTACGACGTACCGCGTGATCCGACAGGGGAACACTTAGGCTACAAACGAGACAATTGGGCCGAATGGGAGGACGATGGAAAAATTGTCTTCACACCTGCAGCAGAGGCAACGGCTGACCCTGCAATAATCGTCGTGAATGTTGATTCGGTAACGACCGTGAAAGAATGGATATAATCACCGTTTAGGTTACGTCCCCTCATTTTAAGAGATTTTTCGCTTCCAGCATTTCGGCTTCCTCTATTCGCAACTTCGCTTTCTTTCAGTAGTACACAACCTGTTTTACATTACTAGTTCTGTAATTGTCCCTGTTATATGGTCAGAAATCCCAGAAAAAGCTGTTGTTTTATTGTGGTGCTAAATAATATTTTCCAGCGTACAGAGAGTGACCTGGTACGATAAATTCACAGAAGTAATTAGTTTGTATCCTTTTATTTTTAAATTGGAATATTATCCGAAGAACTATAGTGTTCTTCCTAGTAGTAACTGCATGGGCCACGTTCGGCGTGATACGTGATGAAGCGCGAAGAGACAAAATTTAGAAAATTACTTGAGAAATACAAAGAAGAAGGTTGTAACTTACTTGTCACAGGAAAAGTGTCAGATACGTCGAGAGCCCAATTGATCGAAAATATCCTCGGAACAAATAAAAAGGATCGGAAAAGAATTCTTGCTTTTACGCATACAAGCACTCAACAGATCGAATCCTACCTGCCCCCAGGGATTAGCATGGAGGATCCAGATGTTTGGGTTATTGATCAAGTAAACAATCATCGATCTATTCCAGCGGCTGCCGCAGAGACTGGAGTTTCGTCCTCGAACGATTCCTCTAGCAGCTTGGAACAACTTCAAAACGAAGTCATTACCGCTATTAGCTTTTTTGACTATTCAGAAGGCGGTCTTAACCCAGCACAGCTTCGTTTTTCTATTGATTCTATTAGTGGCTTATTCGACGCAAATAAATACAGAGTGGTTATGCAGTTTCTTCACGCAGTTACTGCGATGGTTCGTGGAGTACACGGAATGGGTTGGTATCATTTACCAGTAGAAGACGATTCTCAGATGGTCAACGAAATTTTACCAATATTCGACGCAAGAATTGAATTAAGACAGCAGAGTAGTCTCGTTCCAGATCAACGGTGGCATTTTCCAGATCATGATCTGACAACAGAGTGGGTACGGCTATAAACGGAAACGCAGTACCAAGAAACAAGTTAAAGGTTGAGTCTCAGTGCCGAAATAAAACGGTACTAGTGAAATTAGGATGAACTACACCACCGGTTCAAACTACCAACCCAATCAAGAAGAACCATACAGCTCCATGACAGGTTTCCATCGAAATAGTATTAGTAGCCAAACTTTCGCAGGGTTTAAGATTAATGAGTGAAAAATAGCGATGAGAGTCAATGGAGCTAGAATTTGAAATACATCCTAACCAATCCGGTATTCAAATTATAGATCCAGTGGAAAACGTCCAGTTTTCACTACACACCTTTACACCTATAAACCCCACCTCAACGAGCAAAGTTGATTTTCATTTTCCTATAGACAAAGTGACGAGTTTTATCACCTCCGCAATCGAGATTCCCAAGCTTATGAATGTTTTTATCCGTTCTCACTGCGGAACATTGATTGAGGAATACGATGTAAGTCATGAAAAGAAATCGTTACCATTAAGGAAATACAACATTGAACTTACCACTGCTCCTATCAAGCTCTATATTTTAGTCGAAAGTGAGATCACTTTGTATCGAAACGATGACTCAGTAGTTATCGAATTCAGTGAGCGTACAACCGTTGATATTGGCGCGCGTTCTTTCCATGAAAAACCAGCGGGAACTATAAGAACAACTAACAAACCAGATGATATGATGCGTGCGCTGTCTTTACTGGGATCGGCACTAAAAACAACCTCATGTGAGCGGTCATTTCCGACGCTTCGTGGGCATCCACCTACCATCAGGCTCGATGAGGAGCTAGTAGTTCCTGACGGGTTGAACAAACCGAATACCGAGATTCAACTCATCTTACCGCCAGAATATGATAGTATCTTCTCCGCATCTACCCTTGCTTATTACTTAGGTGCCGAGGTAATCCCTGGAAAGAATCCACGAATTCTCTCAAACGAGTTTGAGTATTCGCTGAACGGATCACGTGGTTACGAACAAACAGTCAACCGTGTTCTTCAACAGATATTTTTCTTAGATTGTCTTACTCGAACCGAAGGTTTCTATCAAGTTGACTTGTATAAACGAGATGCAGTGGAGTCGACTTTTGACCTCGATTTTGCAGATCTTTATGAACAACCTCTGTCAACCCAACTCACCACATACCTTGACATCCCGTTTGACTCGATCGCAAAATATATTCCAGAATGGCCTCTTACGACTGATATCCTTCCTCAACCTGAGAATGTCGAATTATTGCCCTTCGTCACGAATAACCTTGCATTGACCCGATGTATTTCGGAGGTGAATGCCACTTCCTCTCAACCCTCACCAGACTTCCTCACCGATTTCTACAGAAGTGGCTTCAAAAGGAGTGCTAGCCGTAGAACTTCGGAAGATAGAATCGTACAGCCTGATCCCGCCGAGACGATTGAACATGAATGGATAGGCAGGGGTTTTCCACTCGGTGCAAACAAAACAACTGCTACCTCGTACCGACGCCGGTTAGAATACCAGCCTCCAGAAAAGTCGAGTATTGATATTCACGTTGTTTGCAACGACGAACGGATGAAAAAGGAGGGTGTTGTAAACGAATTCTACGGATTTCGCGAACAACTCCGGTTCAATGTTTCAATCAACTACAACCTCAAATCCGAACAACTTCGAGAGCTACTAACTACTCCAATTGACTTCTTTCACTATATTGGCCATATAGATGATCACGGTATTCGATGCGCGGACGGCTACCTAGACGTCAGGTCGCTAAAGAACGTTAACGTCAGAGCATTCTTACTGAACGCGTGTCGCTCCTATAAGCAGGGAAACGCCCTTATCGAAAAGGGGAGCCTTGGCGGGGTTGTTACGCTCTCGGAGGTAGAAAATAATGCAGCTACCCGTGTTGGTCGATCGTTAGCACGATTACTTAACTGCGGTTTTCCATTACGTGTTGCCCTTTCGATCGCACAGGATGAATCACTAACCGGCTATCGATACATAGTCCTTGGAGATGGAAGTTTAACATTGGTACAACGTGAAAGTGGAACCCCAATCCTAATTAATATAAATTCAAATTCAGACAATCGGTTTGTGGTCGAACTCCAAGCATTTCCCGCTCCTGGCTACGAGGTCGGTACTATTTTAAGCCCTAATCTCCAGAATAATAGCGCCTATTATCTGAATTGGGGGAATATAGGTTCATTCGAAGTGTCAGGTGAAGAACTCGACCAATTTCTTGATCTTGAAATACTCCCTGTAAAAGATGGGAAAAATCTTTCTTGGAGTGATGAAATTTCTGCGTCAGACTTCTAGCATGGTTTTTCGCGCTTTTTGCACTTCTTTATTGGAGATTAATAGAATTAATTCTAATATATTTTTATGATTTAATTTAATATCATCCTACGCACCCAGTTATTCAGAATAACTAGAGTAAAAGTAAATCCCCACTATCTTGGGCTTTAAACGCATCAAGATAAAGTTCAAGAATTATTTCGCGAATGTAATTAAGACGATCAGCTCTATCATCAGTGCAATTCGTCCCACACTTAGCGATTATTTCCCCACCATGAAATTCCATATACTTCAGGTTTCCTGCGCAGTGAGGACACCGGAGTTCAGTATGGGCTTTCATCCACTTCGTTTCGAATCCTTCTCTGGCGAGCCATTCCCCTAATGCGAACCAGATGTAAATGTCCCATTCGTTTTTCCCATTGGCAGCTCGTTTAAGCCTACTAAGGCCGACTGCTGCTTTACGATAGAGTCGCTGATCTGGTTCGTGATGATATTTGTGACATCGGCGGAAATAGTTGAGTAATGCCCTCTTTGATGACCTGAGTGAGCCATTTGTCAATTCACCATTTGATGAATCTTCTGTTTGGGATCGATCTTGTAATGGTACACGCTGGGATCTTCCCCGCTCATCGTAGTGTTTTTCTTCAGTAAGTGGAGCTCCCGTTTTCGGACAGAATGCGTGGGGTCCTTTCATGGTTTGTTTTGCTGGGATATCATTGACTTTTGATCGCGATGCCCAATATGTCTGACTACCGTAGATATGTCATCGTGATCGGCGTGTATGCTGATAATTTAGACACGCGGAAAAAGGTTGAACATAGTAGAAATTCCTAACAGGAATTTCATCGCTGTCACCGTCTTAATAACCTCTTCAGGGACCAATATGTTTCACTGTATTACACGTGCTAAACTCCTTCATAAAGGAACAAACATCGTAAGCGAATATGGTGAGAAGATAGCCGACATCGCTCACTTTCACCACACAGAATAGTCTCGCTACACCAGCGATTAAAGGAAGTGGTTCAATATCCATTAAACTCACGTTTTAAATTAGGTCTGTAGTACGTATTGAACGTGTGCCCTAAGCGTTGGGTTGATAGAAATAGGATACTCTAAACCTCCTAGTAGGAGCATCCCGTAAGCTAGGAGTTAATGTGGAAACGGTTTTGTGCGTTTCAAAAGAAGAGGGAATCTTCACCTCACCAATCGCGAGCAAGCAGCCCCGCAAATGTACAGTGGAAATTTTCAAAACCATCTCATCTCTTAATATTCTGAGTCTCTGAAGATAAAATTTAGGGTCTTCTATCCATTCCACTACCATATTTATATAGCTTAAGTGAATTCGCTTGCTATTCCTGGATATGGAGAAGCACGAACTCCAAGTTAATGGGATAGATTGTATCGCTTGTACACAGCTTATTGAACAGAAGCTAAAAAAGATCGAAGGTGTCAATAAGGTAGCTACGGATTTAGAAGATGGTATTGTTACAATCACCGTCAATGATTCAGAGACAGGAAGTTTTGTGGAATATATCGTTAAGGATATCGGATACGATGTTCTAAGCCATACTTCGTGATAGACAACACGAAAAGAAACGACCGACGATCAACAGTTGAATCACTGAGCAAGGAAAACCACCCGGTGTCGAATACGATTTGGATAGAGATGGAATTCTCTGCTAACAGCTGGCGGAAATCGATATTAACAGTGTAGAGGATTATAACGGAAGCCACTTTCACGCAGATGATTTCTCAACTTTCATAATTACTTTTATATAAAGTGGAAATTAACCTTGCCACCAATCGTTGGAATTCCTAAGGATAGTGCTTGTCAATATTCATCGACCGATAATAAAAGAGTACTCCAATGATCCACACCTAGCAACAAAGCTAATAAAACGGGAAGTTAAGGTCTCACCTGCAATAGCCCAGTTAGACAATACATCCCCAGAAGAAAAAATGCTGATCCTTTTAAAGTCTCGGATAGTAATCAGGAGAAGACCATGACTTACAACAAAACCAATCCCGTCGAAAGCACTTATATTGAATCAGCTATCGAGCAATTCGAGGAATTAGAACCTCAAGACCCAATAACAGTTGAGGAGGTAAAAAATTTTATTTCCTGTATTCAAGATGAAAATCAAAAGCATCTCATTGGCATGTTGGATACAGCGTACTCCATTGATGGGCACCTTAAAATCATAAAGGAGACCGAAACCGAGTATTATTTCCATGATGAAGACGGATCGGAATTAGACGATATGATAAGTTTTATAGACCGATCAGGTACAGATGTAGAGAACATAATAAAGCAATCATTCAATGAAAAGGTCGAAGCGAACACTGATTCAGAGATTTCTGGTGATGGTTTTGTTGTAGAAAAGCCACCTCGATGGGGGGACGCAGAGTGGGTCAACCGACGGGAATTGAAATATCTATTAGAGAACGGTCTTTCACCCGCAGAGGTTCTTGACTACTGGTTCATTGTTCAACAGGGATACTCGGAAACGGATTGGGTGGAATATCGCGGGACCTCCCAACAAACCATAAGTAATAATATTTATAAAGCGAAGAGAAAACTGTCAGAAAGGAGTATGCTACGCCTTTTCATCTCATAATTGAATGGATTTCCGACAGTTATTTCCTCCTCTGGGAAAAATAAGAATCAATTAATTCTACCTTTTAACTTAGGGTCCACTGACTGCGCTAGCGGCGTTGGCAGCTGCATTCCCTGTTTCTAGGACTATTAAACCCACAAAAAACAACACACCGATCATTCGTGGATTCTCTTCTAGGTATTTTACTGTGGTTTTCTGGCTCATAGCTCCAATTCACTATCTTCTCAAAGAGCCATAAATATCTCTAAATCATAATTATAATTACAATGTTATTATTACAATCAATGTTATAAAGTGAGTATTGTTATATTAATTAATAGAATCAAGGTATCCTAATGAAAACCGGGGTACAAAAGATGTTCGTAAGGTAAAAAGCTGATTCGAATTCGAAAGCATTGCTACTGAGCCACAGAACTATCGTAACGTAAGTCAATATCCAATCTAATTTCTTTGAACTTGTTGCTTCGTAGGTAGGATAGGTTGTATCCATTGGACAGTTTTGACCTTCATCCTGAGCGAATGGTAGATCTTCGTCAATTGAGCATTCTTCGTTGCCTTAGGAACGGAATAGTGCGCATTTCGACTAAAGTGTGTCAGCGGCAATGGTGAGGCTGCACGGCACAACGTTCTTTCATCGCGAACCTCTCGCCGAGGCAGGGCAAAGAAATTCGATGCGCGACGATAGTAGGGTGCCTGTTCTGTTCGCACCCTAGGAGCCAATAGTCTTCACGCAGAATCTAGGTGCCAACTGTGGAGAGATGGGGACACTCGAAGACTGCCTACCGTCTGAGTGTCCGGACTGTGGATCTGCGAACGTCTACAAGTGGCGCGAGGACTAACAGTGAGTACTACACTTTATTCATCGAGTTGGACAACCAGCACTGGCACCTCTGCCGTTCGAAGTACCTTTTCAGCAACGCTTCCAAGAAGGTGGCGGTCGAGACCAGACCGCCCATGTGTGCCAATGACGATGAGATCAATTCCCTGCTCGGACGCATAGGATTGAATCTCTTCGTGGGGGCGGCCGTACTCAACCATTTCTGTGGTGGTTGGCACACCGGCTTCTGCCGCCTGTGTTGCGACCTCGTCGACAAACGTCTGTCCCTGCTCATCAAGTTGCTCGTGAACGACCTCCGATGTCATGCCGTCCGCCGCTGGTGTTGCAGTAAGATCGATTGCTGACTGGTCGACAACGTGGAGTACATGCAGTTCTGCGTCGTAAGTTCTGGCGTGCGTGATAGCCTGCTCCACTGCAGTTTTCGTCCCTTCGCTACCGTCCGTTGGAACGAGGATTCGGTCATACATCGTGACTCGTTTTCGTCGCTACGCGGAAAATATCTATTGGGCGATGCACGACGAATTCGAAACACAGCAGGAGAACCCAGTTAATAGACCCACTTCCCAAGACATACTGATGGGAGCATATTGCAGTTGAGAAGTCATACCGCGTGCTTTCCGAATCAGCTTCTGTCCGACATAAATGTTTCAAGAACCCGTAGCAGACGAAGGCGGTGAGCCCGCTGTACACCCGGCTGACTGCCCATTCTGACACGTATAAACGGCCTCGCGAGTCGATTGCATGAGGAACGCGGCACCGAGGATGGCCATCAGAGATTATGCACTGGCGATCGCTAATTCAGTTGTTGGATTCATATCGAACTTGGACGAGATGCTAGTTCGATATCGTCCTAAGCTAGGTTACAGCTGTGAGAATAGCAAATCAGGATTCCAGACCGACGTTCGACAGGCTCCCAGCGAGCACGCTGAGGTAGGCAACCGCGACGGCAACGCGTAGTTCGACATGTAACGATGCGTCGGCAGGAACACGATAGCAAGTCGTACCGCACGAAAACCGGCCGCAATCAACCCCTACCAGAGAATGTCTGCGCACCACGTTCCGGACGAAACCGACGTCGTCATCGTTGGCGCGGGGCCAGGCGGATACGTCGCCGCGATCCGCGCCGCCCAGCTCGACATGGACGTAACACTGGTCGAGAAGGGGGCCGTCGGAGGGATGTGTCTGAACGACGGTTGTATCCCGTCGAAAGCACTCATCTCGGCGACGGACACAGCTCATGCGGCGCGGCACGCCGAGGAGCGGGGCATTGACGCTGACCTTACTATCGATCTACAGCGGATGGTCAACTGGAAAGACAGCGTCGTCGACCGGCTCACAGGTGGTGTCGAAAAGCTGTGCGAGCAGGCCGGTGTGACTCTCATCGAAGGGCGGGCAACGTTTGCTGACGACACGACCGTTGAGATCACCAGCAAGGACGAGGAGACGACTGGCAGGCTGACGTTCGAGCAGGCCATCATTGCAACCGGAAGCCGACCGACTGAGCTTCCGGGCTTCGAGTTCGACGGTGAGCGTGTTCTGGACGCGCGAGATGCGCTCACGTTGGAGACAGTACCAGATTCCCTCCTCGTGATTGGTGCTGGTTATATCGGCATGGAGCTCGCGACCGTATTCACGAAACTCGGCGCCGACGTGACCGTCGTTGAGCCGCTCGATTCCGTGTTGCCCAGGTATGAGGACGATGTCTCAGACGTGGTTCGGACGCGAGGCGAGGATCTTGGGATCGAGTTTCACGTCGGCGAGGCGCCGGCGGAGTGGCGCGAGCACGACAGTGACGGCATCATCGTCGAAACCGAGGACGAAGATGGCGAACAGACGGAATTCGACACGTCGAAGGTGGTCGTGGCTGCCGGCCGTAAGCCCGTCACAGACACCCTCAACCTTGCTGCAGTCGGCCTTGAACCGAACGAGGATGGCTTCGTCGAGACTGACAATCACACTCGGACAGCCGTCAAACACGTTTTCGCGGTCGGCGACGTGGCGGGCAAACCCCTACTGGCGCACAAGGGAATGATGGAAGGTGAAGTCGCTGCCGAGGTAATCGCGGGCGAACCCGCCGCCCTTGACTACCAAGTGGTGCCGGAAGTGATGTTCACCGATCCCGAAATCGGTACTGTAGGGATGACCGAAACCGAGGCCGTGGACGCAGGCTACTCCACGACCGTCGGTACAATGCCGATGCAGGCGAGCGGACGCGCGCTCACGTTGAACGACGACGAGGGATTTGTCCGCGTCGTCGCCGAGGCCGAGGAGGGATATCTTCTTGGCGCGCAGATCGTCGCTTCGGAGGCGTCAGAGCTGATCGCTGAATTCGGCCTCGCCATCGAACTCGGAGCAACCGTCGAAGATGTTGCCGCGACCATCCACACCCATCCGACACTCGCAGAGGCCGCAAAAGAGGCGGCCGCAAACACCCGTGACCGTGCCATCCACACTAGAAACGAGTGACGCGAATACATCAAAACAATGACTGAATGTGCCACCTCACCGACGGCAGCCTCTGGTCGCATCGACATGGAACCACAAGCCGTACACCGAGTATCGGGACATACAGATGTCTGAAGAGACCTGGTCCGAGAGCCGGCAGCCACGCGACTTCCACCAGCTCCTCGACGAGGATGGCGGTCTCCTCGACGGCGCTAACGTGCCTGATCTTGACGATACCGAACTCGTTGACCTCTACCGGACGATGGTCACGACGCGAACGCTCGAGGACAAGATGCTGAATATGCAGCGAAGCGGAGAAGCGAGTCTCGTCGCACGCTCGCGCGGCGAAGAGGCAACGTCACTCGGCACCGCCGCTGCCCTCGATGAGGACGACTGGGTGTTCTACACCTACCGGCAGAACGCAGCACTGCTGCATTGGAACGTGCCGATGGCGAAGATCATCCTCGGGACGACCGGCCAGGAACCCGAGACAATCGCCGAGGGGCTCGGTGACTGGGAGTCCCCCGTGAACTTTGCGCCAGACTATACGCCAGTCGCGGTCAACGTGACGAACGCGGCCGGGTCGGCGATGACGGATCGGTTCCGCAACCGTGACACAGTATCGATGGTGTTCGTCGGGGATGGGTCGACGAGCGAAGGGTCGTTCCACGACGGAGTGAACTTCGCAGGCGTCTTCGACGCGCCAGTCGTCATCGTCGTCCAGAACAATCAGTGGGCTATTTCAGAGCCGGCGAAGCGCCAGACCGCTGCCGAGACGTTTGCACAGAAAGCCGAGGCGTACGGCGTGCCCCACACGCGTGTCGACGGCAACGACGTGCTCGCGGTCTACGACGCGGCGAGCGACGCCGTCGAGCGCGCCCGCGATGGCAACGGGCCAACCCTGATCGAGTGTGTCACCTATCGGATGGGGAACCACAATACCTCCGATAACGCAGCTCTCTACCGCGACGAGGACGAGCTGAAAGCGGAGTGGGCTGAACGCGACCCGATCGACCGGTTCTCAACATATCTCGGTCATCGAAACCTCCTTGACGACGACCGTCGCGAGGAGATCCAAAGCGAGGTAGACAATGAGGTGGCTGACGCCGTCGAGACGGCCCGGAACGTGCCGGACACCGATCCGATGCGGATGTTCGACCACCACCTCCACGGAACCTCGTGGCGCGAAACCCACCAACGAACCGAGTTCCAGCGCGAACGCGAGGGAACAAACCCGTTCACGGATTTCACCGGCGATGAGTTCGATACTGACCAGTGGGACGAGCAAGGCCCCAGCCTTGGCGTTGACGTCTTACCGCTCGACCCCGACACCGAGGAGGTCGAGACGGAGGAACTGAATGTCGTGACGGCAGTGAACCGGACGCTCCACCAGGAGATGGATCGCGACGACGCGATTCGCATTCTGGGGTATGACATCGGACCGATCGGCGGCGTCTACCGCGCCACCGAGGGTTTGCTCGACGCATTCGGGGGAGAGCGGGTGATCGACACGCCGCTGTCGGAGAACGGGATTATCGGCACCGCCGCTGGGATGGCGATGCGCGATGATCGTCCCATCCCCGAGATCCAGTTTATGGGGTTCTTCTACCCAGCGTTCGGCCAGTTCATGTACGCCGTGGCAAAGATGTACGAGCGCAGCGGCGGCAACGTCGAAATGCCGATGACAATTCGGATGGCGTACGGTGGTGGCATTAAGGCATTGGAGTACCACCAGGAATCGACCGAAACGCTGGAGATTCATGTTCCAGGCGTCCGGGTCGTCTGCCCGAGCACACCGTATCAGACGAAGGGACTGCTAGCATCAAGCATCCGGTGTGACGATCCGGTCGTGTTCATGGAGCCCAAACGGATTTACCGAGGATTCGAGGAACGAGTGCCGACCGACGAGTATACACTCCCGCTGGACGAAGCGCGACTCGTCCGCCAGGGTGCGGACGTCACCGTGCTCACGTGGGGTGCGATGGTTCGCCACGCAAAAAGCGCCGCTGATGAGATCGATGCTGACGTGGAGATTATCGACCTTGTCTCTCTATCGCCGCTCGATGTCGACACTATCTTACAATCAGTGAAGAAGACGGGCCGATGCGTCGTTGTCCAGGAGGCGCGCCGGACACTCGGCCTTGGGGCCGAACTCTCGGCGTTGATAAACGAGTATGCACTCGACCGATTGAAGGCTCCGGTCAAACGTGCAACGGGATACGATGTCCACTTCCCAGACAACGACATCGAGGACGATTACCTCACTGACGCGGAGCGTGCCAAAGACGCCATTGAGGCGGTGATGAGCTATGAGTTCTGACCGTTCAACACCCACACTCACGTATCCACCGGCCATGGAACAGTTCGAATATACAACCGCCGATGGATTGAGGTGGTGGGTATGACTCGCTACGAATTCGACCTTCCAGACCCCGGCGAAGGGTTGACTGAAGCCGAACTCGTTGAGTGGCACGTCGCTGAGGGCGACGATATCGAGGAGCACGACGTCCTCTGCGAGGTCGAAACCGACAAGGCAGTCACTGATATCCCGTCGCCGTGCCCTGGAACCATCGAGGAACGAAGAGCCGAGGTGGGCGATGCCGTACAGGTCGGCGAGGTACTCGTTGTCATCGAGACGGACGCTCCACCAAGCGGCGAGGCCGAAGCCGAGGTGGCCGAAGAGGCGACTGAGGAAGCCGACACCGATGAGGAAACAGCAGAAGACGAAGACGCAGCCAAGGAAGCAGAAACAGAAGACACCGAACAAGAGGCAGAGGCACAACCGGAAGAGCCTGCGGCCGAGCAAGAGGAGGTCGTTCAGGAGTCCGAAGCGGAGCCTCAGGCTGAGCAGGAGGCCGACACTGAGACTGAGGGCCGGGAGACACAGTCGCCGGCAACAGCCGACGAGCGGGTGTTTGCAGCGCCGCGAACCAGAGCATATGCCCGTGAGCAGGGGATTGACCTCTCGACCATCGACGGTTCAGGGCCAAACGGGCGGGTACTCCGCGAGGATATCGATGCACATCTTTCGAGCCAAACCGAGCGCGAGGTCGGTGGCGGCAGTACGGCCGCGGGCGAAGCGGCCTACGCGATCGAACATCCGACGACCGAGATCGAGCCGGTTGCGATTGACGAAGACGAGGAACGCTCCGAACGTCGCGACCTTTCGGGACTCCGCGGCCGCATCGCCGAGAACATGTCACGCTCCGCCGCGGTCATTCCACAGCTGACCTCTGGATTTCATGCCGACGCCACTGACCTCGTCGATCTTAAAAAACGCCTCGACGAGAAGCACGACGTCCACATCACCTACACACCAATCCTACTCAAAGCAGTCGTCCCGGCCCTGAAGGAGTTTCCGGTGGTTAACGCCAGTGTCGACGACACGACCGACGAAATCGTCGAGAAACATTACTACAACGTCGGGTTCGCCACCCACACCGAGGACGGATTAATGGTTCCCGTGATCAAAAATATCGACAGCAAATCCATCGTCAAGGTGGCACGGGAGATGACCGATCTCGCCGAGCAGGCCCGCGACCGCTCCATCAACGTTTCCGATATGCAGGACGGCACATTCACGGTGACCAACCTTGCATCGTTTGGCGAGCATCGGACGTTCGGGACGCCGATAATCAACCATCCCGAGGCTGCAATCATGGGAATTGGGCGTGTCCGGACGGAGCCTGTCGCTACCGAAGACGGCGAGGTTGAAGTGCGCCCACAAATCGATCTCTCCCTCTCGTACGACCACCGTATCATCGACGGGGCGACGGCGAACCAGTTCATGGAGTATCTCATCGAGGGTATCGAGGACACTGACATCCTCCTGGCGCGGCTGTAGACAGTGATGGGCGGCTAGAACCAGGGGCCGAGTCCACTGGAATATCTGTTGGCGGGGCAGGCGGGGTGTCTCAACGTCACCGGCCGCCAGGTCGCTACGGAGATGGACATCGATATCGACGATCTCAAACTCACCATCGAAGGTGAGTTCAACCAAGCAGCGTTCGCGGGAAATGTCGACGGCCGTACTGGTTTGCAGGATATCGAGGTGTGGATGACAGTGGATGCGGAGGCGGACGAGGACACTATCGAGGAATGGGCCGAACACGTTGAGGCGCGGTGCCCGGTTTCCGCCAACATCAAAAACGAGACATCGGTCGAACTGGCAATAGACCGGGTCAGACGGAGGCTCACGGCAGTGTTCGTAGAAGCGGCGTAATCGGTTATTCTAAAATCAAGTCCGGACGCTCTATTTCGAGATGTAATAACTTACCGTATCGATCAGTAGGACTACTTTTCACGCCGAGAGACAGCCCTTCCATCGAGGAGGACGACAGCCACAAAGGCGTGGAACCAATACGTTTGTCGAGGGAGAGCATGTTTCAGGATCGCACGGATGCTGGCGAGCGCCTCGGGACACGATTAATGGACACAGATGTCGATGCCGACATCGTGCTCGGGATTCCGCGAGGAGCACTGCCAGTTGCACGGCCAGTTGCTGACGCGCTCGACGTGCCGCTCGATATCGTCGTCGCGTCAAAGATCGGTGCCCCGAGCAACCCGGAACTGGCGATCGGTGCTGTCGCCAGCGACGGGAGCCTCTGGCTCAACGATGACCTCGTCGAACGATTGCAGATCGACGATGACTACATTGAGGGACAACGCGACCTCGAAGCGGAGACTGCCCACCAAAAGGCCGACCAGTACCGCGAAGGTGGGCGATTGCCGGAGTTGAGCGGCAAACGAGTCGTGGTCGTCGATGATGGGGTGGCGACCGGCGCGACCGCCATGGCCTGCCTGCGGCAGGTACAGGAGGCCGACGCGACCCACGTCGTGCTCGCAGTACCGGTTGGATCGCCGGATTCGATTCGGCAACTCGAATCGGAAGCCGACGAGGTTATCAGCCTGCAGACGCCACAGGACTTCCGTGCAGTCGGTCAGTATTACCAGGATTTCGGCCAAGTGAGCGACGAAGAGGCGATGACCTACCTTGATCGCGACGAACCGCCGCGAGAGTAGTACCGACTGTCAGAGATACCGCTACATGTCGAACTGTGATCGCGTTGTTGGATTCATAAGAGAACACAGCGCGGATACCCGCGACTTGAGGCGCGGGAGGAAGCGCGTACGCTTGATTACGCTACCACTGTTTACTGCTGGGCCGACTCCCGGTCGTATATTAATCTTTATAAGTATAAGTGTTGCATATGATATATGGAGGTTCGGCGGACTGTTCAAGTTAAGCTTGCTATGAGCGAAAGCGACGCCGACCTTCTTCACGAGACAATTCGGCAGTTCCGCTGGGCCGCGAACTACGTGGTTCTGAACGCTCGAAACGAAGAAGGTTACGTCGAAACGAGCAAAGGCAAACTCAACAGTCGCACTTACGACGATGTTCGTCGTGAGACGGATCTTCACGCAAATCTTGTTCAAGCGGCACGTAGCCGTGCAGCAGACGCGTTGAAATCCGTTGTGGCAAAGTGGAAGCGCGGGAAGAACGCGAGTCTTCCATACTTCTCGTCGCCGTTCCTCGAATACGACAAACGGAGCGCGACGTTCCACGACGACCACGCGTCGCTTTCGACTGTTGACGGTCGCATCACCGCTGAATACGTATTGCCCGACGATGGGCGAGAGACGCCCCACTCGGAGTACTTGTTTTCCGACGACTACGAGACGACTGGCGCGACGCTTCACTACCGCGAACACAGTGACGAGTTCTACCTTCACGTCAGAACAAAAGCTGACGTGAACGCTCCCGAACCATGCGAGAACGGAACGGTTCTTGGCGTGGATCTCGGGGTCGAAAACATCGCCGTTACTTCGACTGGCGTGTTTTGGTCGGCATCCGAACTTGACCACTGGCACCGCGAATACGAGAAGCGACGTGCGTCGCTCCAACAGTGTGGGTCGCGCTCCGCTCACGAGATCATGCAAGCGATCGGTCGCAAAGAGACGAGCCGCTTTGAGCACCTGTTGCACCGCGTGTCGAACGAGCTGGTTGAAGAAGCCGACGAACGAGGATGTTCGCATATCGCGTTTGAGGACTTGACTGACATTCGTGACCGAATGCCGGGCGCGAAGCGTCTTCACGCATGGGCGTTCCGCCGCCTCTACGACTACGTGGAGTACAAGGCTGAAGAACGCGGTATCTCGGTTCAACAGGTGAATCCAGCAAACACCTCGCGGCGGTGTTCCTCGTGCGGCTTCACTCACGAGGATAACCGCTCGTCGCAGGACACCTTTGAGTGTTTGAAGTGCGGCTATGCGAACCACGCGGATTACAACGCGGCGAAGAACATCGGTTACAGACTCCTTGGCACGCAAACCGCTGGCGAAGGAGGCGCACCCGTAGGTGTGCGCTTGAACACCGGGATGATGAACGCGAACGGCGTTACAGCCGTACCAACGTTGGTTAGAGCGGGAGTCCATGGTGAATGCCACGGCCGTTAGGCCGTGGTAGCTTACATGAGCGCTCCCCTCTCCAATGCAACAGCCGAAGAGGTTGTGCGAGCGTGTCGGACACAGATCGGCGATGAACTCCGAAGTATCACGTATTTCACCCCCGAAGATGCGCAGCATCTCTATCTCCGTGAGGATCTCGAACGTGGTGATAAACTGGGTTTCGTCGAGACCGAGCGCGTCGGGTTCGACCTTCAGCGCACCTACAACTGGTCTGAACTCGGCGAGTACAATTTCACGCTTAGAGACTTCGAGAACGGCTATCTTGTTCGCATAATCGCTGATACCAATGGCGTGTATCTCACCACTGATTCACTGACGATGTCTCAATTTGAGGAGGTAACGAGTGCGGTCAAACGCATTCTTGACGAACTTGACTAACCACCTCACGGTGTCCACTACCGCATCTATTGATCCGTATCAAGCGGTTCTGATGTGAGGGTATCTTGCGTTCGAAGCCACTCGACCAGTGAATCGTAGTTTTTATTCAGCCCTTCTCGGTGGAACTCACGTTTGAGAAGATCGGTACAGCGGTGTGCGATCGTCATCGGCTTCACTCCTTTGTACTCTGCGTGTTCGATGATGGTGGCCAGAAGGTGGGTCATCTGGGCAGCGGGTCTGTCCCAGGTAGGTGGCTCGAGACGGAGTACATGCTCCTCGTCGCCGATCTTGCTCGTTTCGACTGTCACGGATTCTTCCGTAATCAGCTTGTGCAATGCGTTTGCCGTGAGCGAAATCGTCTGAGTAGTCATGATAGATTTAATCTTTCTGCTTCAGTCGTATAGAACTTGGCACGATTTACGTAATTGCAGGCGAGAAAGCCTCGCCCTTGAGGGCGGGGATGAATCGCCGTCTTTGTTCACTTTTACTGTACGGTACAGTCTTCGGTGCTCTCCGTGCGTTTTTCTGGGTATCCGACGCGGTACATCCGCGCCCATACCGGGACAATCGGACAAATTCGGACTTCCCGACCGAGGCTCGAAGTACCCCTTCGGGATCGGTTGGGTACCGACGCTAAACAACCAAGTACCTCCGAATCCCTCACGGGAGAGGAGTAACGGCTACTCGGCATGGCCAGCACCTCGTCGGTGTGTAAACCGTAAACTCCCACCGAACCAGCGACCGACGTTGTGGGAATCCTCGCCCTTCAGGGCGGGGAGGATGTCAACTGAACCAGTTCCCCTAACTCTAGATTGCCGAGCGTTTCAACGAGGTCAGACATCTGTGATGTCTCCATCGAAGAATCGGCAGGCCAAGTAATATGGTTTCTGGGGACCATTGAGACAGCTGTTTTCACGTCTAAATTGTCCTATATACATACTTCCTTGCAGACGGATTTAGACATTGTTCTATCGATCAATATCTGCAGTTCCGTTTTCGACGAGACAATATTCGAATAGCACGAAACACCGAGGGACCGTATGAAAGGGGAACTGACGGACTAAAATACCCGCTAACGTATTCCACCTTCCGTCCTACTCCCAGAGAACACCACTAAATTTCAAAGCATGCACCGCATATCACTCACCGATGACAGGGTTGATTGAAAAAACCAGGAAGGGCCCCAAACCATAGGTCTGTACAAATATATATACTACTATGGCCGAACGCGATCCCATCGATGGAGAACCGCCCTATACACATGAATGTCAGGATTGCGGCCACCGGGTTGAAGCTGATGATCAACCTGGCGAGTGCCAAAACTGTGGAGGACCAATGCAAAATATCAGCCTCCCACGCGAAAAGTAGTATTTGACAATGTTCGATTCTATCCTGATTCCGGTCGACGGGAGTGCCACCGCAAAGCGCGCCGCCACATTTGGCTGTGCACTCGCAAAGCAATACGACGCTCATATCGACGCACTCCACGTGCTCGAAGAGCAGTCGCTGCTCCCCGGCGAAATAGGGGATCAAAACCCATCAGAGCAAGGACGTGAGGCACTTGATGAAATCACGGAGCTTGCTACCAGATGCGACATCATGGTTGAAACCCATCTTGTGGAAGGCCAACCCAACGAGGTTATCACTGGCCACGCAGATGAGAACGATATTGATCTTGTTGTGATGGGTCGCCATGGCCGAGGTGGATTGAAAGAGCGTCTGCTTGGTACCGTCACCGATCGCGTGTTACGCCAGACCAGCGTCTCAGTGCTCACTGTTCCTGGTGGTGATGTCGAGAACACCACTAGTATTGAGTATGATCGGATTCTCATTACGACAGACGGGAGTGAGAATGCTGAGCAGGCGGCACATTACGGTGTTGATTTCGCCCAGCACCTTGACGCTATGCTCCATCTACTCAACGTGGTCGACGTGCAGGCCGAGGCGGGTGCCTTCGACGCTGGTGGCGTCACAGAGGACTACATTGAGCACCTCGAGACAGAAGGCCGGGAGGCAATCGAGCGACTTGCACAACAGGTCGATGATAGCGATATCACGATGCAAACAGCTGTGGAACAAGGAGTTTCGCACGAAGCCATTGCTGAGTACGCCGCTGAGAATGGTATCGACCTGATCGTTATGGCGTCCGAGGGGGAGTCGAACATAGCGAGCCAATCTCTCGGCAGCGTCACGGATCGTGTTCTCCGCACCGTGGACGTGCCAGTACTAGTTGTCATCGTTTAACAACAATACACACTCCCAAACGGACGTGTCGTTCAATCGGTGGAAGCATCACCGAGATTCATACGATGTGACTGCATATCACTACTACACCAACCTAACAATCCACTACTTAGTCACCGAAATGGCTGCGCCACTCATCACTGATTTCAGCCCAAGTATACGCAACAAACACCCTGTTTCGAAAGACCGTTATTCCCCGTTTTCAGCATGTAACGTGATCGGTTGCGACACCTACAATAAACTGTCGAGCAAAGGAAATAGGTATTGGAGTATTAGGTCATCGAGAGCGTGGCAATTGTCTCATCAGTATTTCCATACAAATGAGTTGACTTAAGCTCAATCGTCCTTGACCCACAAGAAGGCGTCGTTACTGTCACTGTGGAACCGGATATCATATTGCCCATCGCCATTTGTATCCCTTTCATATTGTAACTCACTTCCGATTGAACAGTATACACTTAGCCAAACGGTCTCATCGGCAGCAACATCGGAGAGATCATGATTTGATGTACTATCAATGCATGCATCTGGACGCGAATATTCTCTCTCATCCAATTGCTCATCGGTAGGCGGTCTTCATTATCTGGCTATGTACGGCACGAACCGAGTGAAAAGACGTCGCTATAGCGGACGTGTTCGTAGTTGAGCGTCGACCCGGCCAGATAGATTGTAATAAATGATTAGTCGCCAACGATAACGGGAGTGGCGACGGCTGGATTCTCCGGCGATGTTTCAAGGTCACTGTTATCGAAAAGATACGTCCATTTTTGATCGCCGATTACTCGATCGAGGCAGCAACAAACGCTCGACCGGGTTCGGATGACGATTCCGGCACATATCGTCTTCCCGGATAGACCATTTCATTGACGACGGTTGGACTGCTAATGAAGCCTCTCTATTATTCCTGTTGCCATGCTTGCAATTCGGTCTCCGCTGAGAGCGCAATCACGGCTTTCTATGTTACCGATGAAATCACTTCGACAACAGGGAGTAGGCCAGCGACGTAGACTGTGAATGGATAGCCGTACAACCCATAGCTCCATCAACCGAATTTTCCGTATAATTTTTTAAGTAACAAGGTCGTCTACGGTGGGTTGGCAGTCGTCACTAGGTTTCGTGGCATCAAATTAGTTAAATTCATATGCTGGTCACACTATGACAATAGCGACCGTTGCTGCTAGTGAGATTAATTGCCTTAAGTGTATTATGGTGTGCGCTCGGCATTCCTATCTGTCGCAAAAATCGATGTCCGGATGCGCCCATCCATGTCGGAGGGAACTGCACAGTCATGTGCATGCAGGAGTGTTGGCGCGAGGTCAAGAATCGAGATCTCATCGATCGTCCCCGTCGTAAACATCGGTCCGGTTGCAGCGAACAATCCAGAGCGGGTGTTGACACCGCGCCACTTCTCGTGCTCCCGTGTGAATATCTCGTCTCCACCAAGTGTATCCGAGATGTGAAGAGACGGTGCTTTGTCAACGACGATATCAGGCCATTCATCGGCGTATACACCGCTATAGACGTTCTCACCACGATAGACCGCACGCGAAATAGGTCGTCCGTCAGGCGTCGTCAGCCGTTCTAATTTATCGATGAGTTCGTCGCGTACAGATTCGTAGTCTGGGCTATCTACAGTAAGATAGAGGGGACCTTGTGCGCTCGCGATTGCTGTCGTTTGCTCCCAATTGGCTGTGTCGAGTTTTCCTCGACCAACGTTCCCTTCATCATTTGGGAGTCGATTGATAAGGCTGTCGGGGACAAATTGCTCGGCGACTGATTGCGGGTCGAACGGCACGTGAGAATCCATTTCGGCGAGCGTCTCATTTATCCGATCAGCCGTAATCCCTGCTTCGTGAAGGGTGCTGCTAACTTGAGTGTTGAATGAAAGATACCCTTCCTGTTCGAGCCACCGATTAATATAAAAGACAGCTTGGATCTCGGCATGGCCGTGGTCGCTCATGAGGACGAGGTTTGTCTCATCATCGAGAAATGATGCGAGATGATCGTCGATCAGTTTCCACGCGCGGAGTGTACGCTCGTCATCCCAGAAATGATGGTGAAGAACATTGATATAGAACGTTGTCAATTGCAAAAAGGAGAGATCACGACTGTCAAGCAGGTATTTGCCTGCCTTGAATTGGGCATCAATCCGATCAAGGATTTCCTCATACGCAGCAGTCGTCTCTGATTGTAGTGACCGTCGTGTTGTCACCCGATAATCGAACCGCCCATGAAGCTCATCCTCAAGTTCAGCGGGGACTGTAAATCCAGTGGTATCTGCGTCTGGTGCACCCGAGACGTACGCTTCCCCGACTGATTTCGGTGGGAAAGTAGTTGGCACTCCAATGACGCCGACACGTTCCTGCTTGGCAAGTAGATCCCAATATTCAGCGTGGTCATGGTACCGATCTGCTGGAAGATAGACACGCTGATTGGCAGTATCGATATTATACCACCAGAAGATACCCAGTTGACCTGGATTCTTGCCGGTCGCGTAGGCTTTCCAATTTGGCGATGTGACTGGCGGCAATACAGATTGCAGATCGCCTGTTACGCCTTGTTCGGTGATTCGTTGCAGTGTTGGGAGTTCACCCGCCCTGATCCATGATTCAAGCAGTTTGAACCCCGCTCCATCAAGTCCGATAACAATAGTCCTTGCCATGTGTAATCACCGTCTCTGATTATACTGGGTCCTCGCTGAGAGTACACGAGTATCGTCGTTTCCATAGTTATTCAGCACCTACTGAAAGATATATTATAAATATAGCCGAGATGTTACAGTACTTCAACTTATAGTTACCTATAGAACAGAAAGACTGACAGTCGGCGTTGATCACTAGATCACTTCACAGCATTTTTCTGTTGCAGCGAACACGTAGGTCGGTGGAGCGTGCGTCGGTCATGCAGGTCCACTCGTAACCTTGCCCGAAATCGGTGCTACCGCTCCTTGCGGTACTTCCGGAGCGATAGCGGCGCGAAGACGGCGACGATCACAGCGGAGGTGACGAGCACCCACGCGACGTCCACGAACTCGACGCCACCGTGCATGAGACCGCGGGTGGCGTCTGCGAGGTGCGTGACCGGGTTGACGCCGACCACGATTTGGAGCCACCCTGGCATGGTCGCGGGGTCGACGAAGATGTTGGACACGAACGTGAGCGGGAACAACAGGAGGAAGCTCGTCGTCATAACGGACTCGGGCTTTTCGACGGTCAGCCCGACGACGATCCAGATCCAGGAGAGGCTGAACGCGAACACGAGTACGAGCGCCAGCGCGAGTAGCACACCCAAGAGACCGGCCCCAGGCCGGAAGCCGAGCACGACGCCGAGCCCGATGACCATCACCGCGGCGATGGAGTAGCGCATGATGTCGCCTAAGAGCGCGCCGACGATAGGTGCGGGTTGCCAGATCGGGAGTGACTGGAAGCGGTCGAACAGGCCGTTGTCGATGTCCGTGTTGAGCCCAAAACCGGTGTAGACGGTGATGAAGACGATGGACTGCACGAGGATGCCCGGTAGGAGGAACTGGATGTACTCGCTAGGTGACCCCGCGAGGGCCCCTCCGAATAGGAAGGTGAACAACAGCGTGAACATGAGCGGGAACGCCGTGACGTCGAACAGCTGGAACGGTACATGCTTGATTTTCAAGAGGGCCCGCCATCCAAGGGTGATCGAGGCGGAGACGGCTCCAGCACGTGGCGGGCGCTCGGCCTGTGAGAGGACGTCGCTCAGATCCTCCTCCACGACGAGCGGCGCCTCCGTGGTCTCGGTGCTCATGCTGCCACCTCCTCGGTCTTGTTCTCCGGGGGGTGGCCTGTCAGTGCCAGAAACACCTCGTCTAAACTCGCCTGTCCGAGCGAGAATTCGGCGACGCGCACACCGGCGCCTGCGAGCGCCGAGAGTGCCGCCGCTGCGTTCTCGTCATCCGTGATGCTTGCAGAGAGCGTGTCACGGCCGGCTCCGTCGAGGATCTCCACACCCAGGAGGTTCCCGAGGATGGTCTCAGCCTCCGCACGCCGTTCTGGGTCGTGCAGACGGACGTGGAACGTGCTGGCGCCTACGGCGGCCTTCAGCTCGCGGCTCGTGCCCTCGGCGATGACCCGCCCGTCGTCGATCACGGCGAGCCGATCCGCCAGACGGTCTGCCTCGTCCAGATACTGTGTGGTGAGGAGCACAGTCGTTCCCTCGGCGGCGATGGCGCGGATGATGGCCCAGACCTGGTTCCGGCTACGCGGGTCGAGGCCCGTCGTCGGCTCGTCCAGAAAGAGCACCTCGGGCGTGACAACCAGACTCGCGGCGACGTCGAGGCGGCGCTTCATGCCGCCGGAGTACGTCCGCACCTGTCGCCTGGCTGCCTCGGCGAGGCCGAAGGAGGCTAGCAGCTCGTCGGCGCGCTCACCGGCATTGCGCCACGAAAATCCGAGCAGACGCCCGACGAGAACGAGGTTCTCGCGGCCAGTTAGTTCCTCGTCGATGGAGGCGTACTGGCCAGTGAGGCTCACCTTCGCGCGAACCGCAGCCGCATCCCGCACAACGTCGTGTCCAAGGATAGTCGCGGTGCCCGCGTCCGGGCGGAGCAGCGTCGCAAGCATCCGGATCGTCGTCGTCTTCCCGGCGCCATTAGGACCGAGGAGACCGAACACGGTTCCTCGGGGTATCTGTAGGTCAATGCCGTCAACGGCGAGCGTGTCCCCGAAGGACTTACGCAAGCCGGTGGTCTCGATTGCGAGCGTCATTTCGTCGTTCTCCTTGATGTCGTATCAGATATGCGGTCCCAACGATTCGCCGGAGTGGTCGTCGCCGTTTCGACCGATTGCACGTGGTTCCTTGAGTACCGTGTCGTCTCTCCGCCCTCCGCGAACTGTTTTAGCGTCGTGTCTCCGGCTTCGGAGAGCGCCCGACGTGCTAGGGCGGTGAATTTTACTCGCGTTTCTGGTACGGTAATTGTCTCTCTCGACCTCTTTATGTAAGTCATGGAATATTCTTCGCTTGGAGGTCAATCCTCCACTAGAGCTTAGGCTCGCAGCGAAGATATAGTAGCGCCTAGTGGAGTGTAAGTGAGGCAATTTAGTCAGTGTCACAGATGGGAAATAATCTCTTTGGACTGATCACAGCCATCCAGTATAATATCAAAAAACGAGTGAACGGAGGTTAGTTCGGCAGTTCCTTCCGTCCCGTTCTCACGCACGGCCAGCACGGGAAGCCATTGAGCCCGTCACAATCGCATTTCTCTTGTTCAGCTTCGCCGTCTTCCGAGGGGAAGGCCTCAAGCGTCCCATCGTTGCTCGCCTTCACAACAGCGGCCATGTGTTTACAGAAAGCGTTGCGGTGGACGTGGTGCGGGCAGGTGCAGGCCATCAGTTTTTCGGTCACGTCGTCGATAGAGACAACGTACTGGTGGTCTGCGGGCTTCTCGTAGTTCTCATTGGTGCTGGCGAATAGTCTGGCAATGATTCTTACAGAACCTCATCGCGATTTGAGTCAGAATCGCAGAACGAGCAGGTATTGAATGAATAGGGTAGTAGGAAAATCGCTATAGTTATCATCCGTTTCAGTGTAGCAGTTGTATGGCGAAGAGCGATACTGCCAAAGAATCTGACAACGGCATTGAGTGGATCGCAATTGGGGCAGGGTTAGGCATGGCAGTAGGCGCAGCAGCAGGAATGACTGGTGCAGGACTCGTCCTCGGAGCAGGTGCTGGTGTCGCATATCAAACCGCTAAATCCAGGAAGAACTAACAAGAGCTCGTTATCTGAATTGCAGGCGCTAAAACCCCGCCGTAAACGGCGGGGAGACAGCGTCGTCTTTGATTTACTTTCACTGTGCGACACACCGTCGTAAAAAAGCATTTCGTGGAAGCAGGAAGCCCTGCCCTGAAGGGCGGGGTAGTTCACACATAGACCCCCTTTCTATCAAAAATTTATGCAAATTTTTCCCATGAAGTACTTAATATCACCGCTGAAAGTCCCTACAAAACGTCGACTGACCATCACTAGAAACTACTTCGATGCAATAGCACAGATTCCCATCTCCTTCTCCTCAATTCGAATGTTGTCGAACCCTCCATCTGAGAGAAGTGGTTGTAATTCATCAGATGATTGACCGGCACTCGGTGTGAAGCCAAGCACCACTCGACCAGACGGCTTCAGAACCCGACGTATCTCCTCAAGACCCTCGATGGGATTGGGCCAGACTTGCATCGAATTGATAGAAAACGCCAGATCAAAGGTTCCATCCTCGTAAGGCAAGTCATCAACTGAACCAAATCGTAGCTCGACATT
Organism: Haladaptatus halobius; assembly: GCF_020618475.1. Taxonomy (GTDB): domain Archaea; phylum Halobacteriota; class Halobacteria; order Halobacteriales; family Haladaptataceae; genus Haladaptatus; species Haladaptatus halobius. The sequence goes on from NZ_CP085337.1 coordinate 466,086, forward strand.
ACCGGCCTCAACGTCCTCTGCGTTCTGGTTTAATGCGAGTTCAACCATCACCTCAGAGTAATCAACGCCAGCGACAAAGCCATCTGGAGTTCTGGCAGCTGCCGATTGAATACCAATGCCCGGACCGAATCCAATCTCGATGACGTGGTCAGTTGGCTCAACGTCCAGCTCTGACAATACCCACTCGGCCATTTTGCGCTTTCCGCGTGTCGCCAATAGTCGTCCTCCGATTCTACCAAGGAGCCCACGCGGACGCCCGAACATCCGATCCAACAGAGTGTTTTTCGGATTCAATACGACCACCATGTTGGCTGAAATTGAGGACCATTCGCTATGGTGTCTGTCTTTGGATATGGCACTCCCGGTTCGGTGGAGTGGATCTCAGTGGGACTCATCTCCAATCCCAATCGGGGGAGTCTCAGATGAGATTGACCCGATTTTCTGGCATCTAATGGCATATTCGATTAGGCGTGGTCAAGGTGATTAACACCACTGCCGGAGATTTTCGGGACATCAAAGTAGCCGAGTGAACTCATAAATCACGTCGGTGATTCCGTCTCACTGTCGTCTGTCATTTGCAACGTGTGCAGTCGTAGAATGAGGTACTCAAACGAGGCGTGAAAGAACCTTGGACTCAATTTTTTGGAGATGTTCACCAACGGTTGCCCGGCTACGATCCACTTTCGCCGCGATATCCTCGAGCGTTGCCTGTCTCGGCACCTCGTAGTAACCCAATTCGACGGCCACTGTCAGCATCTGATGCTGCCGGTTCGTCAGTGTAGCTCCGAGATCTTGAATCCCAGGATGATACTCACCTGTCTTCTGGAGACGTATCTCAACAATATCGGAGAGTGCCTCGAGCGACTGCCGGAGTGACGGTTCTTCGCCGATTAGTGTCGCTTTGACGAAACCGCCGTCACAAAATTCTAGAGGAGTGTCAAGAATGACCTCGAATTTGTGAAGCGTCGAGACAATCGATCTAACAGGGTCAGTGAGTTCACAATGGACATACGCAAAGCCCTCACCATCTCCCTGACCCACGATATCGTAGTTTAGAACCTCTGATGCTGTGTCAAGTTCTTCATTGATTTGATCGAGTTCCCCCCGGAAATGATGGAGCATGACGATTGTTCCATCGTCGACGAGATTAAAGTGATGGAGGTACTCTCGTGATACTGATGTACCTTCGGGGGATATCTCGTCGTCTATTTTCAAGAGTATTGTTGCATACCTCGTTCGCGTATTTGTCTGTTGATTCCTGTAGTCCTCGTCAGTTCGTCGCTCGGGTAATTTGGTGGAGTGGCTTCCCGTCATGTGTTCGCCTCCTCGATAAACTCTATAAGAGGAATACTGGCCCCTTTATTTAAGTGAGCCGAATACCTCCGGCGGCGAATCCATGTTCCATCGGTTCTCGTTTATTAGTAGAACTAAACGATCTATGACGAAACAGAACAACCAATTTGACACAGGGCTGTTCGGCAGCGTCGGAACTGCCCTCCGCTACTTCGCTATAAATCCGACAGAGGGGCGGAATAGATGCGCTCCGATTGAGGTTTCAGTAACGTACTTTCAAATGAGCATGGGCATGGGAGACTGATCATGGGAGACGCAATTCTTTCTGCAGGAAGTACCGAGAGACAAGAGCCCATTTCTCTATCCCGACTGTGGTGGGTCGGGCCTATGGTGATCGCCACGTCGGTGGTCGCTAACATCGCAATACGTGAGTTCTCGTTGGCGATATTCAATATCTCACCTTCGTTCCATCATTTGATGTGGAGACACCTCATTACGGTCACTATTGTCGCTGTCAGTGTGGCTGTCCTCACTTTTGTAGTGGTAGCTCGGTATAGTCAAAATCCCATCTCCCTTTACCGCCAGCTAGCCGTTGTAGCCCTCACCCTCTCGATAATTCCAGATGTTGCAATGCTGTACGGGAGTGGGCCGGGACACACCCCTGCCGCGATCATCACCTTGATCAGTATTCACATAGTTGACGCCGTAATATGCATTCTATTACTTCCGATACTGACTAGTCAATGATACTAATTTTCACTTGGGTAGGCCAGGATTTATGCGAATCAAATGGTGAAACAGCCTTTCCTCCGAAACTGAGGTCGCCAAACAACCTCGAAGGTTGGATTTGATGCGTGCCTTAGCTGTATGCAGGCGCTAAGCCTCCATTCTCAAGGAGCGACCGAAGGGAGCGAGTAGGGTGGGGAGACAGCGCCGTCTTTGGTCACTATCACTGTGCGCCATAGCCTTACTACCCCCGCGTTCGAACGGTGTAGTAAGACACTCACTCCAATGCGTCTGGTGTTCAAACGCGACAAAAAGCGTGCATCAGTCGTGGTGGTTGAGTGTCCATCCGGTAGGAGTGGGACACTCCGAACCACCTGTCAAGGGAAATCGCCTGCGGAGTCTGGAACCGTCCTCAGAACCGACGGTTCTGATGGACCGCACAAGAGCGAAGCTCTTGTGGACGCTGTGGAAACGGTTTCTGCACGTTCTGACACAGAAACAGGAAGCTCCCACTTCAACAACTGAGGGCTGGGTAAGCCCGAACGCGGTAGGGGGGAGTAGTTCGCTTCCGTTATTGTCTGATGTGAATGTACCGTTCAGTAGGAATACGAATTTCGCATAGTCAGTTGATGCGAAGACTCCGTTGGCGGCAGCCGGATCTGTATTAGTATCGGGGAACGAACAAATATGCCTCTTTAGGCTCGTTCCTCACTTCGCGTGGCTGACAATGGAGCGGAAGCCGCCGTAAGCCATCTGTTCCGGGTCGTGGGGCATCTCCTCATCAAAGTTTTCTGCATCCATGGCAGGATCATCCATTACCTTCGCGTTCACCTCGTCGCGGTGCTCCCGAGACTCGTACACGATGAACGAGAACACAACCGATTCATCCTCCCCGGTTTCGGCGAGCTGTGGGAAGGTTCGAATCGTCATGCCCTCCATGTCGGGTTCCATGTCGTCTCCAACCCCTTCAAAGTACTCAAGCGCGCCGTGTTTGATCCAGAGCTGTCCGGCCTCGTCGGCCATTTCGCGGTAGGCATCAATCTTATCGTTCGGGACGGAGAGAACGTATCCATCGACGTATCGTTCCATGACCTACGTATAGAGGACCCAACAGGAGATATACTTTTCCGCCCGCCGAGATCTATCCGTAGACACTGTCCTGTTGTCCAATCTACTATCACGACCTTGGAGGATGATTTCAATGCGTGACTCATTTCCAGATTTGTTGAGATTGAGTCAACCAATCAACAGAACATGCATGTAGAGTGGAGACCATTAATAACTTCACATATTAAGAAGGTTGGCTGAGGAGATCAATCTATTCTTCGATTTCTAATTCAGGATTCCAAACAACTTCCCATAAGTGATCGTCAGGATCTTTAAAGTGCCCTGAATAGCCGCCCCAGACACGATCACGAGGTGAGTCTGTGATCTCCGCTCCAGCATTTTCAGCTGCCATCATTACTACATCGACTTCCTCTTTCGACTCAACATTGTGGCCGAGGGTGAATTCCGCTGAACTCGTCACCGCTCCATCAACATTCGCGTCTTCCGCAATTTGATCTTTAGGATAAAGTGCGAGCTGCAAGCCATTGTTTAATGCGAAGAAAGCAACATCTCCACCTTCGAATTCGGTCCCGACGATACCTTCAGTAGGCCAACCTAACCCATCACGATAAAAGGCAAGTGATTCTTCTAAATCGCCGACCCCCAATGAAATAACGGTGATCCGTGGTTCCATAGTCAGAATAGTACGGCCCAAGTCAAAAATATATCCGCGACGGCGCTACCTCGATCCGGGAAGTGAGCAGTTCATCTTCAGTCTTGAGCGATCTCAGAGCTCTTCCTTGATCCAGAGAGCAATCGGTTTTAGCCATGCTCCGAAACTACCTGCTCGACTGTCATGAAGGTGGTTTCGCCCCACGAGAACAGGTTGCGAATCGCGAACCTTAATATCTCAACGCGGTCGGGAATCCTCGCCCTTCAGGGCGGGGAGGATGTCAAGGTCATTACACAGGCGCGGGCTTCCTCACCAACCCATCCCCGGATTGTCGGCAGCTTGCCGGACCCAGGAAGCTACCTGCTCCTCGTCCAGCGTGTCCGTCTCCTTCAGATCCAGTGCCTGTCTATCCGGACCCGTCCCACTGGGCGGCTTTGGCTCAAGGTACGATTCGCACACGAATGTCAGTTTCACGTGTTTCGAGAACGCACTGAATGACGCGAACCATCCTTGATCCTCGACGCCATAGAACGGCTGGTGATACTTCACGGCGCGGCGCACATCGGACACTTCGTGTTGAATTATCTCGTCGAATTGTGTCGCAACTTCACTCTTCCAGCCCGGCAGCGCTGCAATATACGCCTTGACCGCTGCCGATCCATCGGTATCATCCTTCCTCCGTGCCGCCTGGTACCGTTTTTGCCGTTCCTCCCATTCCTCCTGCGTCGGAACCTGGTCTGACAGCTTGATTTCGCCGAAATTCTCGTCCACGATGGTTTTCTTTCCCTCTCGGCCTGATATCGCAGTCACGACCAAGATCGAGTCTAGCTCCTCGGGTTCAGAAAACAGGTCGAAGTCCAGCCGCAACGTTTCTCCTCGCCAGTGGCGAGCGAAGCCCACCCAGCCGTCGGGGTGGTCGTCCTGGGTGTCTTGCTCAACCCGGAAAAGACCCATCAAGGCTGGAATGACGTCGGCACCCCATTGGAGCCCCCTATCCAGATCCGTGAAACGAACCCCCTCGTCGTGGTCGGCATCGTAGTAGGGTGCTCTGATTACTCGGTTCGCCATCACGAGTTCGTTTACCCGATGGACTGTAAGAGGGGTGGACACGCTCATTATCACTCACCAATAGGTGGTATAGGATTATCAATATTTCCACGGGGTGTAGCTATCGACCAATCCGTACCGATCAGCCGTGCGAGATACGCGCCTTCTATTCAGCACAACATCAGGAACGCACCATCTATTGGTGATCTCAATATAGAATCTATTTTTGTCCCCATGGAGCCGCAGATGGGCAACAGATCCCCCTCTCTAAACGTGTACTCGTTAGAGAAACGATTTGAGGCTGATTACGCTGGTTGTCTGAAGGGGTTACGACAGTGTGATCTGATTTTCGTAACCATACCACTTATGGCCATATAAATAATATAAACTAAATCGGGGGTTAATTATTTATATAGTTATCTACAAAGATCTATTATACAGAACTATTGCAACAAATAACGAGAGATTTGGTACAATATGACACGTAAGAATTCACATACGCGCCGAACAATGTTACAAACAATGGGTGGTCTCGGGGCACTGAGTCTGGCAACAGTAACCGTCGAAGAGGTCACTGCATCGAAACCGAAAGAGCGCAAGAAACGGATTAAAGGACACATCGAACCTGATACCCCAAACTGGGTGTACGTTCCGTTCGACGTGTCTGACGATGTGACCGAACTTCACATCAGTTACGACTACAACAAGTCACAGAAGAACCTGCTTGACATCGGTATCTTTGATCCGAGCGGATACGACCTTGGCAATGCGGATGGGTTCCGTGGATGGTCGGGGGGCGAGCGCACCGAATTCATGCTCTCGCGCTCGGAGGCAACACCTGGCTACTATCCCGGTGAGATTAAAGCTGGCACTTGGAACGTCATTATTGGACCCTACCGCGTCGGTGCGGGGGGGATCGACTATACGATTGAAATCACCTTTCGGGAAGGCGAGCCAGGGCCGACGTTCGAGCCGACACCTGCATCGAACGACCCACTCACCGACACCGCCGGATGGTTCCGCGGCGACCTTCACCTTCACACAGTCCACTCTGATGGCGACTATACACCAGAAGACATCATCGAAGGTGCGAGAGACAATGGACTTGATTTCATTGTTTCCACCGAGCACAGTACGACGACTGCGAGTCTGGTGTGGGGGAAATACACCAGTTCAGATAGGCGACCACTCATCATCGACGGCGAGGAAGTCACGACACGGGCGGGCCATTACAACGCAATCGGCTTGGATCCCGGCCAATGGATTGACTGGCGCTATCAGCCGGAAGATGGCGTCCTCGATCAATTCATTGAGGATGTCCATGATGTCGGCGGCATCACGGTCGCTAACCATCCATTCTGCCCATACAAAGGCTGTGACTGGCGGTTTACCTATGAACTCATGGACGCAATCGAGGTGTGGAACGGGCCATGGTCTTGGGAGGACGAAGCTGCAGTTCAAACCTGGGATCGAATGCTTCGTGAAGGTCAAGCACTCCCTGCTGTCGGTGCGAGCGATGCACACGACCCAGGTGACGTAGTAGGCCGCCCACAGACGGTCGTGCGGGCAGACCGACTTGGGCCTGACGGGATCATAACTGCACTTGCAGACGGCCACGCCTATATTGCTGAATCAGACGATGTAACGGTTACATTGACAGCCGAATCTAACGTCGGCGAGGCTTCGATTGGTGAGACCCTCGAAACTCGTCTGGAAACGCCGGTCGAAATAACGCTTGAAGTGACCGGAGCCTCTGGCGCCGAAGCGACGTTCCACACGCAAGAAAGCATTATGAAGATAGTGCCGATAGAGAGCAAACAACAGAAAACGACCTACAACACGAATGCGAAAGCCACCGATTTCGTACGAGTCGAGATCCGTAAACAAAACAGAGATATGGTAGCACTCACGAATCCCATCTTCCTCAAGTTGCTCTGATGAGCCGGGGCAGTCGCCCGACCGTGAGCCGTTGATTTGGTAATTTATATGATACTGCAACCACGATCACAGAAGCACTCAAGGGACAACAGCAAACAAAAGGTGAAAATACAACTTATGCTAGGTTGATATAATCTGGTCTGACCCAGGCAAGTGATGCATTAATCTGCACGAAAGCAGATTGTTGAAGCAAATGGGTCGGGTCATCGCCCCGCTTAATCAGGTTTGTCTCTGGATCACGGGCATTTTGCCAAATTTCATTAGCATATTTCTGCATGGCCTTGAGGTATTTAGGATTATTTTTGATTTTCTGTAACAGAAGTAGGTTTTTGAAGAAAATTGCGCTAAATGCCATGTCTTCTTCAAAAAGACGGTTTGCTTTACCGAAGTATTCTAGTGCGCGATCGGCAATCCTTTCGGCTTCAGTAAGGTAAGATTCCTCCTCAGTAATTTCGTATAAGAGAACGTTGACACCAATCATCGTTCCCTGATTGTAAGTGAAAATCCACTTTGTAATTGTGCCGTCCATATTGACGTGATCCCAATAAAGTCCATTTGGAGCCTGTAAATATTCATTAACCCAATCATACATACGCTTAGACCAACCCAAATAATACTGTTTCCGCTCATCCTCATCCGTTAATTGATAGAGATGCAAACCAAGTTCTGCTCCAGGTGCGTTCGAGACAGTGTTGCGGTCATCACTCCATGGAGCTTGCGTCCAGAATACGCCGCCAGGCTTGGGATGCGAGGGATCGTCATCCCATCCATGGACTACTAAGTCGAAAATTTGACGTGCTCGTCTAAGAAACCGTTGGTCACCCGTCATTCGGTATAACTGAATTAGCTCGAGACCGATCCACTCGTTATCGTCATAAAAGATGTCCCCACCACCTCCGTATGGTGGTCGGACATACGAATCATATCCTTTTGGATCTTTGTTTGGGTTCCAATAGAGTTCTAATGCGTCAAGACGATCTTGCACATCATCAGCATAGTCTGCACCAACACTCCCATTCCGGATCCCGAATAAATCAACGGTGCCAGCCATCGCTTGTGAGAATGGCCAAACATAGCTGTATGGATTGTCGCTTTGGTTTGGATACTCCTCTAAATAGAGTTTAGAATTTTCCTTGTAAAAGTACTGCTGAAGGGCATCGTATGCAGCTATAGCACGGTTAATATTCTCTGATCGACTGACAGACTTCAAATGGCCTGGTTTTGCAGCTGAATCTCTCGCATGAACATTTCCTGTAATCATTGGTAAGGCAAAAGAGGTCGCTATGCCCGTTCCAGCCACACTCTGCTTTATGAACTCTCTTCGTGAAGTTAGACATCGATTGTTTCTCATGGTGTGCATGATGGTAATTATGGTGCATCAATATAATGTTTCCTACAACCACAATATAATATAGTGTTTCTCTATAGAAGATGTTATGGAATTTACTCCTTCCAATCTATGATCAAAGAATATAATGACGTTTCATGATTTTTAAGCTTGTTCAGAGAATTCGATCGATTGGATAGTCAATCGCTGCAGTTCAATATCCTCGACTTGTGGAAGCCACCCACCAATGCTGAAAGTGTTATTACCATCATCAACAAATATCGAAACCTGACCAGAAACTTCAGAAAGGGACGGATAAGCATTATCAGTAATAGGGCCCGAGAAAATCATATCAGTAATTCGTCCGGAGATGTTCCTTTTTTCCCCCGTTGTTGTATCAAATCCTTGTACGGAGAGTTGAATAGTCGCCCCCTCGTGGAAAAGTGGTGCAATATCAGCGACACATTGTCGGATATTTACATACGTAATCGGAGGCGAAGTATCATGGACGGAATAGGCTGTTTCAAGGGAATCCCATAATGATGTCTGATAGTACCAATGGAACACATACGTAAGTGATCGATTATCTGCTATGATTCCAAATTCAGTTCCATCCCCACGTTGTGGAGCAAAACAAACTTTCGAATGATCTACGATGATAACAAACGGAGCGAGAAATTCACGAAAGCACACCTCCGACGTAGTATTCTCAAAGTCAAGTTCACGTTCAGCGGGAAGAGAACCATCTCTCGACGGGGAGAGAGAGAGCTTAATAAATATGTCTCGGTCATGAGCTTCGTGGAGCACTGGACAGAGTTCGTGATACTGTTTGGGCAAGACGGCTAACCTCACCTCGTTTTCTGCAGTTCGAATATAGTGCTTAGCGCGTTCAATCACTGTCTCAAGTCGTTTGACAACAGTCAAATTGTTCTCGGTAAGTTCGGGCGCATCCCACAGATCATCAAGTTCATCAGCTGTGTCTTGAAATGACTCGGCTCGTTGCCGGAGATCTGTAATGACTGCATCGGGGTCTAAAACCCGTGCCCGCAAGTTATCTTGTTTGTAAATTTCAATGTGACCGTCGGACTCAAGTTCTCTGAGAACATCGTAGACACGAGATTTTGGCACGTTACTCGCATTTGCAAGTTCAATAGCAGGGGCTGATCCACGTTTTAAAATTTCAATATAAACTTCCGCTTCATATTGTGTAAAACCTGCATTCTGGAGTGCTTGCAGAGATGATGTCTGCTGCATTGGTATCGAGGAATAACGATCCAGAGGATAAATCGGTTACTACTACAGTGAAGATGAAACTGGTTAACTCTTGGAGTGGCTAAAGGATCAATTCACTAGGTGAGTCATTAACTCGGGGAAAGGTTAATATAGTATAAGGCAGATATGGTTACTAGCTTCACGCCATGCGCAAACAAGCCACAACCGATGATTTCTCACGTCGAACTGCATTAAAACTAGGTACCGCCACTGGGATGAGTGCCCTTCTAGGCGGTCTCGCCGGCTGTCTCGGTGGTGGATCCGATAAATCATCAGGGAAGTTAGTGACGAAGGATCAGATTGGATCTGATGACGCTAAAACGTCACTAACCTACTGGATGCTTCCTGATCAATCTCACACTGCTACAGAAAACAAAGAAGTAGCAAAAGTCGTTGAAAAATTCCTCCGTACGTGGGCGAAGAATCACTCAGATGCTGGCATGCAGATCGAGTACCAGACAAACCTTGAGCAAATGAAAACAAAGTTGCTCCAGGTAGTCGCAAGAGGAAGCGCACCGTCAATGTCACAAGTAGATTCCTTTTGGGTGCCTAACTTCTACAAAGATCTCCAGCCAGTGACTGACGCTATTGAAGATCCTGACGACTGGTATCCCTTTGTGAAAGATGTGATGGTACAAGGCGGAGAGTGGAAAGCTGTTTGGAAAAACACCGATTGCCGAGCGTTGTACTATCGACAAGACTTGATGGATAAATATAATGATGGAAAGCCACCAGAGACATGGGACGAACTCATCAATGTGGGCAAAACTATCAAAGAAAAGGAGAATATGAACGGATACATGTACAACGGAGGAAAATGGGAGGCTACTACCTTCGATAACTTAGCCATGTTCTGGGCACAGGGTGGTGATCTTGTAAATGACCAAGGGAAACCCGTCATGGGCAATGGTAAAAATAAGGAAGCACTTCTTAATGTTTTCAAATTTTTCAAGCGAACTATCGACTCAGGAGTAACTCCGAAGCGCATTGCTAATATCAATGACTATGCGCTCCTCCGGCAAGCAGCATTGAACGAAGAAACTGCGATGTTCCTCGGAGGGAATTGGCAGATAACGGTAATGAAGCAGAAAACGGATAAAAAAACGTGGAAAAACTGGAAGGTTGCAAAAATCCCGCAGATGAAAGCTGATATGGATTCCACGGGAACAGGTGGATGGACTGAGGGTGTGTTCGCCTCGGATAAACAAAAACGAAAAGCCGCTGCAGATTTCGCTGGGATGTACGCAAAGAAGGAAAATATGGCGACGTACTGTAAAGCATCGGGTAATTTACCGACTCGAAAGTCGGTCTACGAGGGAACTAAGTACTTCTCGGAAGACCCGTACATGCAAGTATATAAAAAACTGCTCGAAAATGGTCGTGCCCGACCAGGCTACCCGATCTATCTCACTATCTCTTCGGAATGGCAGACTGCTGCTGGGAAAGTCATTACTGGACAAGCTTCTCCCGAAAAGGCAGTGAACACGATGATTCAGAACGTCAATTCGCAATATAACAGCTAAGACAGAGCAATAGCCATAACAATGTTGAAAGAATATTCAGGATTATGGCGACGATCAGCCAATAACTGGCATGCAAATGCTCCAAGGAGAGTGGTCTGATTCATGTCAGTACAAACAGAACAGCTGCCGGAACGTGCTCATGACGTACTAGCAGCCATTACAGGACGCTTAGAGCCGATTCTAAATACGCCAATTACGTGGATTCTCCCAGCGATATTGTTCCTGCTGACCTTCCGACTTTATCCGCTTCTCGAGGCGATTCGGATGAGCTTTACGAATATGAGCCTCATGAACCCTGAGAACTACCAATATGTCGGATTAGAAGCCTTTCAGCAAGTTATTTCGTCACCGTCGTTTTGGACGATGGCAAAGGTGACGGTCATTTTTGTCGCTATTAGCGTTATTCTCCAGATTATTTTGGGAATGATACTCGCCCTCGCGATCAACTATGGCGTTAAAAAGCATCTATATGGAAGTGTATCGACTCGTGTTGCAGTGCTATCTGCATGGGTCATTCCAGGTATTGTAATTGGTATTCTCTGGAAGATCATGCTCATCGAGACGAATTATGGAATCGTGAACTACTTTCTCGTACAATCTGGATTTCATGTCGTCTCATTTCTGTCCGACCCACAGATGGCACTCCTCTCAACGATTGCTGCCAATACGTGGCGAGGGACAGCATTTTCGATGATTATGCTATATGCTGGTCTTCAACAAGTGCCCCAACATTTGTACGACGCAGCGAGAGTGGACGGGGCAAGAGCGCTACAGCGCTTCCGGTACGTCACCCTACCACAAATAAAGCCGGTCGTGTTCATCAATCTCGTCCTAATCACTATCTATACGCTCAATACCTTCGATATGATAATGAGCCTCACAGGAGGTGGTCCTGGACACGCAACCGAGGTGCTTGCCCTCTTCATGTATTTTGAAGGGTTCAATCGATTCAATCTGGGGCAAGCTGCTGCAGTAGCAGTTATGATGTTGCTGGTAAACGTCGTGATGACGATTATCTATATGCGCTTGTTCATTGACGAGGAGGAGTTCTGAAATGAGTACAGAAACTCGGATACACTCGGCTGTCGACGAACTATCGACTTACACTACAATCACCTATATTGTGTTCGCTGTCGGGATGGTTTTCTTCTTGTTCCCAGTTTTCTGGGTAATCTCGATGAGCATTCGCCTTCCTGGTGAAGTGCTCACCTACCCAGTGCAGCTAATTCCTCAGCAAATCACGTTCGAGCCGTATCGACAGGTGCTACAAGATTCGTCGATGGTGACCTGGATCTTTAACTCACTGAAAATTGCCGTGTTGGAGGTAATCGGTATCATCCTTATCGCAGTGCCTGCAGCGTACGCATTTTCCCGATTCGATTTCAGAGGGAGAAAACACGCCCTCTTTGCGATTCTCTTGTTCCAGATGATCTCACCGGTTGTCATCGTAATTCCGCTCTACAATATGATGGCGCAGTTGAACCTGCTCAATAAACACTTTGGACTCATCCTGTTGTACATCGGTCTGCAAGTACCATTCTCGATATGGCTTTTAAAGAGCTACTTCGATACAATTCCATCCGGACTCGATGAAGCAGCACGTGTTGATGGTTGCAATAGGTTACAAACACTGATCTACATCCTCCTACCATCAATGGGTCCAGGTATCGCAGTGGTGGCCATTTTCAACTTCGTCTTTTCGTGGGCAGAGTTCGTAATGGCATTTACCGTTCTTGGAGAGTCAGAGCTCTATACAGTCTCCATCGGCCTATTTTCCTTCCAAGGTCAATACTCGACAGACTGGAGAGTGATCTCCGCAGCCAGTGTTATTGCGATGTTACCACTACTGATCATGTTCATCGGGTTACAGCGGTACTTTGTCAAGGGCCTTGTAGAGGGAGCAATCAAAGGATGAATTCCGAACCGTTCACTCCTACGAGTAGCAACGATTCGCAAATCGATCACAAAAATCAGAAGCCAAAGTAGACGAAAGATAATGTCAACAATAGAAATCGACCACCTGACGAAGAAGTATCAAAGTACCAGTGATAATGGAATTGTTGCAGTGGATGATCTCAATATCAAACTCGCCGATGGAGAATTTCTCGTCTTAGTTGGCCCTTCGGGGTGTGGTAAATCAACCACACTCCGTTGTATGGCGGGTCTCGAACCGGTGACAAAAGGTCAAGTTCGTTTCGGTGGTGAAAACGTCACCGATCAAACTCCCGAAGAACGCAACATCGCAATGGTGTTCCAGAACTATGCATTGTATCCAAATATGACGGCAGAACAGAATATAGGATTTGGGTTGAAAATGACGACAGATCTCTCGAAGGAGGAACGAACCAAGCGCGTACAAGAAACTGCCAAAATGCTCGACATAGAGGATCTGTTGGACGACAAACCTAAAGAACTATCAGGTGGGCAACAGCAGCGAGTAGCACTCGGGCGTGCAATCGTCCGCGAGCCGGAAGTGTTCTTGATGGACGAACCGCTCTCGAATTTAGACGCCAAACTCCGAACGACTATGCGGACAGAAATCCAACAGTTGCAGTCGGAACTCGGGATAACGACAGTGTACGTCACCCACGATCAAACTGAAGCAATGACGATGGGTGATCGCATCGCTGTTCTGGACGGTGGTCAACTACAGCAAGTCGGAACGCCACTCGAATGCTATTATGAGCCGGAAAATCTGTTCGTAGCAAACTTTATTGGCGAACCATCGATGAACTTGTTCCCTCTTGAGGTGAATGGGGACGAACTGGTCGGAAACGAAGTCAATTATCGCCTTTCAGATCGCCTTCGAGAAGCAATTGCAGGTTATCGCCATGTCACGCTCGGGATTCGCCCAGAGGACATTGAAATCGTGGAAACGGAAGATCTCAACACGTTCGCCGGTACCATCCAGGTGGTTGAACCAATGGGTGACCAAAACTTCCTTCATCTCACTGTTGGAGGACAAGAAGTGACGGCTGCAGTTCCGGGTGAATATGAGGCCAAGGAAGGTGCGAGAGTATCACTCAAATTCCCTGAAGATAGCATTCATATATTTGCCACGGATACTGGAGAGGCGCTTCTCAACTGTAAGCGTCATAGTACACAACTCCCGACGATTACGAACACGGGAGGTGAAACTGCATGACTGTCAAACTTGCTGCGATCGGACTTGGGCAGCTCTGCAGGTACGAATTAGATACCTACAATGAAATGGATGGCGTCGAAATTGTCACTGGAGCTGACATTGCTTCGAATGGTCGTGACCAATTCAAAGAACGGTTCAATGTTCCCGTGTATGAGGACTATGAGACGATGCTTCGAGAACATGCATCCCAACTCGATGCAGTCAACATTGTCACTCCTCACACACTTCATTACGAACAGGCGATGGCCTGTTTGGAGAATGATCTCCATGTCTTTCTTGAAAAACCATTAGTGACGGATGCCAAGGACGCACAAAATCTCGTCATTGCTGCTCAACGGCGTGATAGAGTGCTTGTCGTTGGGTATCAGCGGCATTATCATCCGGTCTATTCAAAGATCAAGGGGATAATCGATAGTGGAAAACTTGGAGAAGTTCACACCGTTTCCTGTTATATGGGACAGAACTGGATTCGAAAATTCCCTGATGCCTGGCGAACTGATCCTGCCCTCTCAGGAGGTGGTCAGTTATATGACTCCGGGTCACATCTCATCGATACCCTCCTTTGGACGACAGGAACGACACCCGTTTCTGTCTCCGCTGTGATGGACTATGAAGAACATAGTGTTGATGTAAACAGTTCGTTAGCAGTCGAACTCAAGCGCAATGGTCGACCAGTAACAGCTAGCGTCACCGTCACTGCAGATGGTGTCCAAGACCCGGATACCTATGAGGGACTTAACATATGGGGAACGAAGGGACGCCTGACTTACGGACAGGATGTCTTGACTGTAACTCAACGAGGAGAGTCACCAGAGAAGATACCTATCGATGGCAAAACCGACTTTCAAACACTATTGACGAAGAAATTGCAGGATTTCATCGAAGCAGTCCGTGGTGAACACCCACCAACGGTTCCAGGATCCTTTGGACAAATTGTTGTTGCATTGACTGAAGCTGCGTACGAGGCCCACAAGACTAAATCTGTTGTAGATGTGCGCCCCTACCTTAATCCAAATTCTTAAATTTTAGTATAATATCCCCTTTTAGCTGAATTGCAGGTGGGTAAGCCCTCTTCCTCAACGAACGACCGAAGAGAGTGAGTAGTACGGATACACCCGCCGTCTTTGGTCATTTTCACTGAACGGCAAAGCCTTACTACCGTCGCTGTCGTCCGGGGTAGTAAGACACTCACTCCAATGCGTCCGGTGTTCAAACGCGACAAAAAGCGTGCATCGGTCGCGGCAGTCGAGTGTCCATCCGGTAGGAGTGGGACACTCCGAACCCCCTGTTAAGGGAAATCGCCTGCGGAGTCTGGAACCGCTGTGGAAACGGTTTCTGCACGTTCTGACACAGAAACAGGAAACTCCCACCTCAACAACTGAGGGCTGGGTAAGCCCGAACGCGGTAGGTGGGAGTAGTTCACAAGGTGTATTCTATATCGGAACTGGGTTGTCCGCTTCTAATCCACTAGTGAGAAACCTTCATCAGGTGACCAGGTTCGCATCACGACGACCGAGCTGACGTCGCCAAGACGAATGACGTGATGGTTGCACAACTCGGCTATCGCGAAGTCGCGACCCACTACGGCTATGCGTACAAGAACGACAGCTATCGCGTCATGGAGAAGATAACCGAGCGCGTTTCCGGTGTAAGTTACAAGATGTCGCGGACGTTGGCGGTCGATGACGCGATTGGCTTTCGGAGCATCCGCCTACATTCGAGCGCAGAGCAATACAGTTCGAATCCGCCGAAATTGCTTCGGACGAACCGATCGCTACCGCACTACAAACAGCAATGAGAAACACGAGGACTGAACGACACGGAGCCACGCGGAGCAACGTACGGGACCGATTCGCGCCACTACATCGCCGCCGGAATTCCAACTATCTTTCATCAGCGAGAGAATCCCGCTGTTTACGGCGGGCGAGGATGTCACCAAACAAGCCCACTTCCCGAACGAAACTATAGAATGGCTGGATGTCCTGACGGCGACGGCGGTGCTCGCAGACGCTACCGTGGAATTTCTATCAACAGGTATGATTGAGGCGTGAGCTGTCTCGTCGCTCGGCCGTAAAACCATGGCGTTGTGTCTTCACTCTTCGCTCACGTTGTTCATTTGTGAAGGGAACGACCGCCAGCGTTCGGTAGTCGCAGCGGAATCAAACTGTAGATGGGGGATTCATCGCCGGGTGAGTAGTTCCACTCGCGTTAGTGAGACGGCGATGAGAACGAGTGAGACGGCGAGAAGGAGGAAGACGACGCTGATGACATTTACTTCTGGTGTCACGTTATAGCGGATTTGATTCCAGATATAAATGGGTAGCGTCGTGGTGGACGAATCCTTGACGAAGTAGGTGTAAACGAATTCGTTGAACGAGAGCGTGAATGCCAGCAATCCACCCGCGATAATGCCGGGGAGAACACTTGGGAGGGTCACCTGCCGAAACGTTTCGATCTCATTCGCTCCAAGGTCCTTCGACGCTTCCTCGAGCTGTCGGTCGAAGGTCAGGAACGTCGGTAGGATGACGAGCGTCGCGAACGGAATCGTTCGGATAACGTGCGCGAGGACAATCGACCAGTACCCTTCCTGGAAGTTGATTGCACCGAAGAACAATACCATCGCGATTCCGGTGACGACGAGGGGAACGACGATAGGAAGCGTCGCAAGCAACTGGAGGACATTTTTTCCGGGGAAGGCGAATCGGTCGACGGCATACGCGATCAACGTTGCGAGAACAACACTAATGAGCGATGCGACGATGCTTATTTTCAGCGTCGTTACGATGGCGCTGATCGCAGCCTGGTTGTTCAAGAATGTAATGTACCACTGGAAGGTGAGTTCCTTCGGCGGGAAAGCCAAGACGCCTCCCTTTGCGAAGGACATGAACACGAGAACGCCAATTGGAAGCCAAAGGAACAAAAAGACGAGAATCATCGCAAGACGTCCCAAATGCGAGCCATATCGGTGGATGATTCGTTCGACGGGCCGAAGGATCCGATTCAGTTGATTCATCGTGTGTCATCCCCCTGTGCAAGAAGGTTACCGCCGGCACGTGCACCGACGATGAGCAAGGTAACGACCAGAATCGTGACAATCATTCCAATTGCTGCACCAAACGGCCAGTTGAATGCAGATTTGAACTGTTCTTCTATCACCATCCCTATCATCACGTTACTGGTACCGCCGAGCAATCGCGGCGTGATGAACGAGCCGAAAGTGGGAATGAAGACTAGGAGAATTCCAGTAATAACCCCGTTCGCAGTCGTCGGAAGCGTCACTGTGAAGAATGCCTTGAGCGGCCCAGCCCCGAGGTCTTTCGCTGCATCGATGAGTGCGGGATCCATGTTCGTCAACGATGCGTAAAACGGTAAGACGGCGAGAGGAAGCCAAACGTATGCGAATCCGATCAGCACGGCCTCCTGACTGTACAGTAACCCGACTGGTTTATCGACTACGTTCATCAGCAAAAGAACGGAGTCAAGCACGCCACCGCTTTGAAGAATGTTAATCCATGCGTACATTCGAATGATGTAACTTGTCCAGAACGGGAGAATCACGAGCAAGAGCAGGAACGTCGTATAACGAGTGAAGCGGACGATACTGTATGCGAGAGTGTACCCAATGACGGTGACAATAGCCGTCACTTCGGTTGAAATGACCAAGCTTCGCCACACGACCGTCAAGTAGGTGTCCGACGTCAGGAACTGAGTATAGTTCTGGAGGGTGAACGGACCGTCGATCTGTCCCTGTCGAAATGAAATGATAAGCATCGACAGAAGAGGCAGTGCGAAAAACAGCGTGAGGACAGTGAGTGGCGGAGCGACGATAAGCACTTTGTGGAGACGAGGGCGCTCTCGAAGATATCGTAGAAGACTCTGTATAGAACTCTCCGCCTCCGATGGCTCGTCCGAGCGTGTAGCATTTGCCATCACACAACCTCCTGTGGTGGTGTTTCCTTGGCCGGGAAGATGTGCATGTCATCCGCATTCCAACCGACGATAACGTCGTCATCGACCGCGAATTTTTGACCCCGGACATTCGCGGTCAGCCGTCCCCACGGAGTTTCTATTACGTAGACGACATCACTCCCTTGGTAACTTCGCTCCCGAACCGTTCCTTTCGTTTCGAGGTGGTGGTTCTCGGTATCAGCGTTCGATACCGTCACTTTATGCGGACGAACGCAGACACGTACTTTGTCACCGGACGAAACGGGTGACGACCCATTGTGAGCGAATGAAACGCGCTCTGACTGAACTTCGACTGTGATTTCGGTTTCAGTTGTCTCGATTACGACGGCCGGTACCTGGTTGACATCGCCGATAAAATCCGCGACGAACGCCGATTCTGGCGTTTCGTATAGACTTTCGGCCGAACCTATCTGTTCAATTTCGCCGTCGTTCAGTACGACGAGTCGATCCGAGACGGACAGAGCCACCTCCTGGTCGTGCGTCACGTAGAGGAACGTCGTTCCCGTCTCGGACTGAATCCGCTGGAGTTCCGCTTGCATGTGCTGCCGAAGTTTCCTATCGAGCGACGAAAGAGGTTCATCGAACAGGACCAACTCTGGTTCATTGACGAGCGCACGTGCGAGAGCGACGCGTTGTTGTTCACCACCACTCAGTTCGTTAGGGGAGCGGGAACCGTATCCGTCCAAGTGAACCATCTGGAGCATTTTTTTGGTTCGCTCTGCGCGTTTGGCTTTCTTCACTCCAGTCTGCTTGAGACCGTACCCAATGTTTTCTGCGACCGTCAGATGAGGGAAGAGGGCAAGGTTCTGAAACACCATGTTGATGTCCCGTTCGAACGGTGGCACGCCGATAAGTTCACTCGTATTGAGTCGAATTGACCCATCGGTCGGCGTTTCGAATCCGGCAATCATTCGCAGTATCGTCGATTTCCCTGAGCCGCTCGGACCGATGATCGAGACGAATTCACCGTCTGAAACATCGAATGAAACGTCCTGAACCGCGGTGACGTCGTCGAACTTTTTGGTCAAGTTTTCGACAGTGAGTAGTGACATTGTAATCAGGCTGATTTCACTGCCGTAAAAATTTCGCTATACTTGTCCCGAACTTTCTTGCTCAGCTGCTTCTGGAACACGAGCTTCCAACTATCGGGCCAGTTCGTGAACTCGCGCTGCTTTTGAGATAGTTGGTTGTCGATGTTCACGGCAGGCATGTAACCCATCTCAGTGAACAACTTTGCTGCGTGCTTTTTCTTGGATGCCCAGTTGATGAACTGGAGGCTTGCCATCGTATGCGGTGCCCCTTTGGGGATTACAAACAAGTCGCTGGTGAACAACGCACCCTCTTTCGGGACGGTGTAGTTTACCGGCGCGTTCTCTCGGAATTTTGCGGAGTATGTACGCCCCATAGTCAGTGGGCCGGCAACGACCTCTTCGTTGACGAACATGCTCATTCCCTGCTGGTAGTCACTCCAGTAAGTGTTCAAGAGCGGCTTTTGCTGCTTGAGTACCTCCTCGATCTCCTTGAAATCGCTAGGGTTGATCGGATCTTGGCCAGTGTAGAGCGCGGCAATTTGGCAAGAAACGGTACTATTGTCCCACATCGTAATTTTACCCTTGTTTGCGTCATCCCAAAGGACATCCCACGACGATGGTGGCTTGTTGAAGTGATTCGTGTTGTAGGTCAGTGGATAGAGGACGATACTTTCCGGAACGCCGTACGTCTTTCCCCCCTTTTGGTATGTTCCAACCTCTTTCATACGTTTGGTAATGTTCTTCCAAGACGGCATTTTCTCAACCGGCAGTGGATAGAGGAAGTCGTTTTCGATTGAGCGTTCGACCCAGTTAGCTGTCGCCGAAATATTATCTATTTCGGAATTTTCGCTTTGTAATTTCGAGTACCATTGGTTCGGTTTAGAGAAACCACTGTTCGTGATGTTGACGTCGAATTCCTTGCTAAAGGCCTTTTTTGCGTAGGCTGCCCAGTCGTCGTACCAATTCCACATGACGAGTTTGTTCTCTAAATCCTGTGGCGGCCAGGAGTTGATATCCATTGGTGCTTTTCCTGAGCTACCGTTGTTGCCACCGAGACACCCCGAAAGTGTCGATAAACTTGCCGCAGATCCAACACCAGCCGCCTTTATGAAGGTTCGCCTCCCAATCTTGGGATTATCTAGCATATACACATCGTCAGAGAGTACTCACTTATACTGTCCGGTAAGGGTAAGCACTCTAATCAATCGTCCACTGCATAGGGGGTTTGCAGCAAATATATTGGCTGTATTTAACTCATTTGCCTTGTTACCACCAGCGGTGATTCGCAAGCTGGTTCACCGCCTGCGTTAACGTTTCCTCGTTTCGGGAGAAAGTAAACCGAATCCAATCCGCTGATCCATCTGTGTAGAAACTACTTCCTGGGACGGTCGCCACACCCGCTCGTTGGATGAGCTTCTTCGAGAATGCGACATCGTCCTCGTCGGTATTGTATTGAACCATCATATAATACGCGCCGTCGGGTTTTACCGGATTCAATCCGATATCATTGAGGCCGTTGTAGAGAAGTTCTCGCCGCTCACGATATGAGTTGCTGAGTTCGGAATAATACTCCTCTGGGAGCGAGTACGCTTCGATGCCCGCGACTTGAAACGGCGTGGGGGCACAGATACTAGTATAGTCGTGAATTTTCCGGAGTTCTCGGGACAACGGCTCCGGTGCAAGTGCGATACCAACTCGCCAACCTGTGACGCTGTACGTCTTCGAGAGCCCGGTGCAGACTACCGTTCGGTCGGCGAGATCACCGACTTCGACCGGACTTACGTAATCACCGTCGAAGACGATGTGCTCGTATATTTCGTCGGTGATGACGATCAGATTCTCATCCGCCGCAACGTCGGCGATGATTTCCAGCTCGGACCGGCTGAACACCTTCCCGGTTGGATTTTGCGGGGTGTTTAAGATTAGGAGGGACGCATCCCGCGCCGCATCCTGTAATTCGTCCGCATCGAGCATCAAGTCCTCTGTTATGTCGAGCGGGACACCTTCCGCACCCGCGAAATTGATCGCAGGAATGTAACTTTCGTACGTCGGTTCGAAATAGAGTACCTTGTCTCCGTCTCCGCAAAAAGCCAATAGTGCAGACATTACTGCTTCGCTGGTTCCACACGTGATCGTTACTTCCGTCTCCGGATCGTACTTGACACCCTTCCAGTCATGATATTTCCTACTGATTTGCTGGCGCAGCTCCGGAAGTCCCCACGTAATTGTATACTGACTGTTCGATGTGATCGCCTGCTGTGCAGCTTCTTTTACCGCTTTTGGAGTCTCATCCTCGTCTGGGATCCCCTGCGAGAGATTGATGGCACCTACTGCGAGTGCTTCCCTTGTCATCTCACGGATCACTGATTCATTTACGCTCTTCGTGCGACTCCCCCCGAACTGTAGCTTCTGCCTGTTTGTGTCTGCCATAGAGTAATCTTTGAGGGCACGTATATCAATCTATTATCAAGAATTCATAATTATATTACCTATACCCATTCGTATTGTTTGACAATAGCTAATTCTGAGGAGAAGCTGCATATACAAATCGTCGTAACAACGCAACTGTGCTCACACAGATCGAAGAAAGTGCACCGTGTCACGTCGCTCGTTGATTCTCGGCCATGAACCAGCGTTCCTTTCATTGCAGATAAGTGTTGTCGGCTAACTAGCTAGTAGCACCGGAAATAGATGCTCGCGAGGAACCGACTGATAAAAGATGAACTCGTCCATGTTAGTAGCCAATACTAACCATTTTTCTTCGAGAAACAACTGTAGAATCAGTCAATCTTCTTCTAAAGGAGCAAGCGACACCCGATTGAGACCGACGGTGTCGTAATCTTGTTCGGTCGAAAGTACTTGCTCACCTTTCGTCGCGACAAGACCAGCGTGGAGAGCATCGAACGGCGTCATGTGATACTCGTCGATGTACGTTGCAGCCGCAAGAATCGCATCTTCGTGAATTTCTGGAACGATGGGAACGAGTTCGAGCAAGTTCGTAATAGCTCGCGGTGCATCGGTCTCATACTCTGCCTCAATGCGATCATAGAAGAGGACTAGAACCTCGGCGTAAGAAAGAATGGAGGTATGGATATCATCGTACTCTTCGAGGGCATCCAGTGCCGATTCTTGGAGCCAGTCGTCGTCTTTCACTAATGCTGTGAGAAAATCTGTCTCAACGTACACAAGCTATTCCTCACTCTGCTTGTGTCCCATCTCGTTGCAATCACGGTGACGCTCGTTAATCTGTTCGGTCGCAGACGTGCGAGCCTCCTCTTTCAGCTCAGTTGCGTCTGTATCAGCGAAAGTATCCCCCACAGCGTCTCGAAGTCCTTCAAGCGGGTCGTCATCGATCGGAATGAGTTTAATCCCATTCTCCAGTTCGACGAGTCGATAACGCTCACCAAATCGCTCGCGTGTTTTCTGCGGGATCGTGATACGGCCCCGTTCGTCAGTAGCTATTTCAGTCATACCCATTACTAAGTACGAAATGGGCAAGTATAACTCTGTTCCCACAACTAGAACGATTTCCAATATACGCATCCGGTCAGGGACAACACGAAAAGCGAGAGAGAGCCAGCAGGTTGAGGACAAGTACCTCGACGTCCTCGAGCGTGCGAAGAACGTCACCAAAACGAAGGACGTGATGGTCGCGTTGTCGAGATACCGTGAAGTCGCAGCGCACTACGGCTGTACGTACAAGAACGACAGGTATCGTGTGATGGAGGAGAGGGCTGAGCGTGTGCCCGGGGTGAGCTACAAAGAGTCGCAGATGTTGTCGGTCGATGATGCAATGGATGTCGGTGGTCATCACATCAAAATCACGTTCGGCCATCCCGATCTCCAGGGGTGGATGCGAGCCCACGAAGCTAACGCGGAGATCAAAAACCGAGGTCGCTAATTACAACGGTATAATCACGGGGGTTCGTCGAACCCCCGCTTCGGCGACGCCACCACCCGAGATTCACACCACACTGCCGGTGATACATGTGGTAGTAGTGTATTGAATACTGTGGAGTGCGCCATTTTCTGCGTCTTTTTCTGCGAAACGGAGGGGATCGCGAACGCTACCCCCTCTATTACAACGGTGTAACCAGCGGTACAATTTGGCGACAACCGATGGTAAGAATTGAGGATGTAATCTACGACCGAACAGCGTCTGTGCGAACCACAAACAGGCCTCATGAGCGCAATTCCAGATCTACTGTAGAACGTATTTTCTCTCACCTAAATCCGCTTTCAGACAAGTGGAGGAAGAATTAAATTGGGTATTCATCGCTGGGAACAGCCTTGAGGATGGTTTCGAGTTGAGAATCACCCCAATAGCATACCGTTTCACTTCGCTGGTCGTATTCGAGCACACCAGCATCTGCTAGTCTCGGCAAGTGGTTGTGAAGCAAACCGATTGTGACCTGTTTACGGCGCTCTGCCGGAAGTTCCCCTCTCTTTGGATCAAAAGAGATAATATATTCAATAAGGTCATCAAAGCTGGCACTATCGGTCATCTCCTGATCGAAATACGTAATGATTGCTTGACGGTGTTCATGCCCCAGCAGGCCAAGTACCTGCTCTTTGGAAAGAGATCCCGAACTGATCGATTGTCGCGTACTCATGGATCCTAATTGTAGCTCAATCTTCAAGAGCAATAGCCCTAAACAGTTAGGAACGATTTGCTATTCCATTGTCTCCGCTTCTCCAAAGAACACTGCCAAGAGTTTACGTTCGCTTGCTCTCAGATGCTGGTGGAACGTGGGCGCCAAAACCCCAAGTGAATCTGCGACCTCTTCGCCAGTACTCTCACGTGGCCACTCGAAAAATCCGGCATTGTATGCCGCCGTCAAGGACGCTTGCTGGCGGTCGGTTAACTGGTGTGTGATACGGGCGTGCTGTCTTCTGAGTGGCGGGAGAGAACGCTTTACCTCCTATTTCATTGTGGGACGAAGTCCGATCGGTGTTCTTTGAGGTTGCGGCCTTTCGAGAGGCGAACGCGCTGATACTGTGCATCATGTTTGAAGCCAGCCGCTTTGAACGACACAGTAGAACGTGGGTGTGAATCCCCCTGTTTGCGGAAGCCAGGCGGTCGGGCACGGTCATCTCCGTTCCGACGCTTGCCGACCCAACCGGTAAACGCTTCAGCGAGTTCTTCGAGAACGCGCTGACTGGATTATGAATGAAGGTCCATGTAGCGTTCATGACCTTTGAGTTCGGCTTTGAGTTCCCCGTCATCAGGGATCTCGCCTGTCGTGTCCCATCGTTCTTGTGCGTAGTAGCGACCGACGTCCCAAAGTTTGGAAGCAGTCCATCCGAGCTGGTCGAGGTCGTCACTTACCTGTTTTAGGTTCGTGATTGTAACCTCGAATGCTCGGACGGTTCGCATTGGATTTTGCCTTCATAACCAGTTATGAATCATGAAAACATGATACTACCGATTCAACGTGGAATATCCGACCCGACTATCGACGACGGATGTGTAAACAAGCGGACGGCGCGTATCCCCGCCCTAAAGGGCGAGGTTTTGCGCCTGTCACTTCCATTAGTGATCCAGTAAATGGCAAATATATTATAAAACATCAAATTCGGCAATCTCGGTAGACCCACAGGTTGAACACGTCTGCTCGGCGGCGTTCAGCGTCGTTCCACAGCGTCGACATTCGTAAATGAAACCATCCTCATCAACTAACCACTGCCGCAATGCAGTAGAGAGTGACATAACCTTTCTGTTCTCGCTAGCCTCTATAATAAGTATTCTGCTCTTTCATCGACCCCGTTATAACATAGACATCGACCAATCGGTTCACAAACTTGAGCTTCGCTCATAGTTCGTCTAGAGTAGAAGAGTTGATCCCAATGATACTGGAGGAAAACTTATCAACTACGACTAGTTTGATGTCGTGCATCTATTGCTTGCTTTGAATCATTTTGATAGTCCGGAAGGATGGAAAGTAGGATTTCAGAACGATGGGACGAACTGCATTTGCGGTCAGAGTGAAGTGAACCATATTTCCTTTTGAAAAGTTACAAGCTAAAACTTACGCCGATTTAGCGTTCGTAGGCACAGCCGCAAGAAGCATTTCTAGTTTCGTCTTATTCCAAATGCAAACATCCTAGTCTTGGCGATCATATTTGATGATCTCATAATCAACAAGCTTCGGAATATGAGTATGAGCAAGTGAGAACTGTATCTGTTCAGCCGCCCTGGCTTCATTACTTTCTTCGTGGATGGCACAACAAGCTCGTCGAGGTCTGCAACGTCAGCACCCTTCCTTTGGAGATAGAAGAGAAGCGGGCGCCAATACGAGCTAGATAATATCCGACAAGATTTACTCAGTGAAAGTGAGGGACGAGCATGATGGGCTATATTGTTGGCCATACCAGAACAAATTATACAAGCACTTGAGCTGTTCAAATGACGCGTTTTAACTAACCACGAACAGAACACCTCACTCAAGCGGGGTAGAAACGGCGATCATCAACCTGATTAACCTCGATAAGTTTTTGCACCTGTTCACGAGCACGAACACAATGATCAAATCATTGAAATCAGCATTCCAGGTCCAAAACAAGGAAATGGCATCCGTTCCAACGGGGCAATTCGCTCGAATTTGGTCTATGTCTCCGTCCCTGCAGTGAGCAAGCGATCATGCGGGAAGTTCGTCACAAGTAATGAGAACTCAACGATCGTTACCATCAATCTGTCTCTTATTCATTCTGAACCGCCATAGTAACTCGTATGAAACCGGCGGCTGTCGCGTTTTAATACGAATCAGTGAACTGATGATAAAAATTGTCGTTTTTCATGGCACTGGAGATTAGGGTCTCACGTCAGCTTCCTACTTATCGGTCGTCGGGCTGAATCTCAACGGCACCCTCACTCGATACAGTGACCCAATACCCTTCATAATGAAACGAGACTTCACCGACTGGTCGCGACGTCCCATCTGCACGAGGCGCGAAGAGGGCATCAAGTGCTTCTGGATCGATTACATTGTATAATGGTTTGTGTTCATAGACTGACTTTCCCTCCGTTTCTGCGATTGTTTCAACGGTTTTCTCGGTGAGCATACCTGGCGTCCCATCAGTTGCTCTTTTATCCCTCATATCGGGTGAATCCATTTTCATATGTTTCTCCTTTAAGAACAGCTACTTTGCCTTAGCAAGGTACTCTTAAGTGCTGTCCTTACTGACTCGGTCAACTGGTGCTATCGATAAAAAACTAATGGTATGTTCTTGTACTTCAGTGTCTAACGTTAATCGCCAGGAGAGCAGACCACTGTGTCTCGTCCAGACAACTACTCTCGTTCGTGGTGTTGGCAGACCCCTAACAGTGTTTCAAGTCGGTCGCTGCTGTGATAGCGAATGGTTTGACTCCGCGGATCATACTCGATGATGTTGTAATCAGCCAACTTCGGTAAGTGGCAGTGGTGTAAATCTATTCGAAGATGTGTGCGAGTTGCAGTGACGTCTTGCGCAAGCACATCAATGAGCTCCGAGAGTGTAATTGTCACTCCCTTCATTTTTGAGAGATGGTAAAGGGTATAGCGACGCTGTTGGTTGGCGAGGATCTCAAAAAGGGCGTCAAACGTAGACTCTGATGTCTGAGTCAAGTCAGTTGTCATTGTATGGTCACCGATTTGGAGACGACGGACATCAGTAGCATCACGTCTGGTTTGTGAAAGTTGATGGAATAGAGACCGATATCCGTCATGCATCATCTTTATGAATGTGATTGCCTAGATTTTAATTTTATGGCCATATGCATTTACAGTAGAATTCGACTAGGTCGAGATAACCATTCTCATGACCTACCATTCGTTTCCTCGAGATAATGGTAAGATAACTTATCGAAGAAGCCTTTCGTATATCATTATCTGAACGACGAAAAGCTAGACTCGATATATTGCACCCGCTTCTGCTTGATGTCCAATTTACGCCACCCAAGCGGTGACACCATACTCACTGCGGCACGAACCAATAACGCTCGATAAAACTCAGATCATACTTAGTCAACTCCTCACTTGCCAACGCCACTCGCTCATGCGAGCATTTTGCATCGTCGACCACCACATACGAGACGCTCTGCCCAGGCGACCGCGCTAACCCAAATCAACTGTCCATTCTAGTGCTACCACACTACGCGTGGACTGCGTATAGTCTTCTCGTTTCTTCGAAAGCCGCTTTGTGATCACTAACTTACTCGGATCAACTGACCCGTGCTTGAGTCGACCAACCCATGACCGTAATTCCTCACAAACTTCCGCTGGGTCACGATGTCCGTCCACCACTCGAATTATGCGACGTCCCGAATCGGCATGTGAGCTCCCAAAACAGGAGATGAGAAGGAGTCACCAAAAGACGAGAGCCATCAACACGAACGCGAAGATTGCAACCAGCACGATCGTTCCGCCAGCGGCCAGTCCGTAGGCATACGATAGCATGATGCCGATGACGACGGCGATTTCACCGACGATTACGCCGAGCACGATCGACTGGCGGAAACTCCGTGCGATCTGCGACGCGACAGCAACGGGAACGACCAGCATCGCCGCAACGAGGATGACACCCATGATCTGCATGGCCGCGACGACGACCAATGAGGTCAGCACGACGAGCAGACGATTGTACCGTTGCACTGGAATTCCGGACACGTGGGCCGCCGTCTCGTCGAACGTGACGGCGAACAGTTGCCGCCGTGTTACCCCAATGACACCGACCACCAACGCCGACAGCGCAACCATCACCCGGACGTTTTCGGACGTGACCGTCGCCAGACTCCCAAACAAATACTGGTCGATACCCACTGCAATACCGCCGTCCGAAACACTGATCAGGACGCTTCCGAGGGCGAATCCACCCGACAGCACAATTGCCATCGATACGTCACCGTAAGCGTCAGTGTGCTCCGCGAGCGCTTGAATTGCCAGTGCCGCGAGCACCGAAACCACCAGCGCAGTGAGATACGGCGACACGACGACGTTCAGGCTTCCGAGGAACACCCCAACCGAAACCCCCGCGAAGGCCGAGTGAGCCAACGTGTCACCAATGAGGGCCATCCCCCTGTGGACGAGAAATGATCCAACGAGCGGTGCGACGAGACCCACGCAGAGTCCCGCGACGAACGCCAGACGCATGAACCGGTAACTCAGCATCTCCCCGAGATCAATCATGGTCATGGTGAAGTCGGCGCTGATTTGCACCGTACGCATCAGTTAGCACGCCGCTCGCCTCGAACTCGTCCGCGTTCCCGTGGAAGTAAAGCGTTTTGTTCAGGCAGGCGATTCTGTCCGCGTGTTCGGTGACGACGCCAATGTCGTGCTCCACGAGAATGACGGTCAAGCCGTTCCCGTTCAGATTGTGCAGAAGGTCGTAGAACTCCTCGCGGGATTCGGCATCGACGCCGACGGTTGGCTCGTCCAACACAAGTATCTCCGCTTCGACAGCCAGTGCGCGAGCAATGAATGTACGCTGTTGCTGGCCGCCGGAGAGTCGGCTGACTCGGCGATCCGCGAGGTTGGCGATTCCGACCGTTTCCAAGGCGCGTTCGACGGCCCTTCGGTCTTCTTTTCCGGTGAATCCGAATCCGAGGTGGGAACTCCGACCTGCGGAAACAATCTCCCTGACCGTCACCGGTATCCCTGAAACCGCCGTCGCGTCCTGCGCGACGTAACCGATTCGTCCACCCTTTCGCCCCTCTTGAGGCGGCTGGCCGAACAGACGAACCTTCCCCTGGTCTGGTTTGTGTAGACCGAGAACAAGTTCCAAAAGTGTGCTCTTGCCCGATCCGTTCGGCCCGACGAGTCCGAGAAACTCGCCGTCTTCGACTACCACCGAAACACTCGAAAGCACGGGGCGATCGCCGTATCGGAACGTCACATTATCGACTTCGACGGCCGTCATTTCACACTGAGAGCCGTTTTCAGAGAGGGAAGATTGACCCGTTCCATGATTTCGATGTAACCCCATCCTCTCTCGTCCCATTCCTCGGTGACGCCGGGTATCGGCGTGATAGGTAAGTGGTCTTTCGCGTTGGTCTCCGAAACGAGTTGTTTCGCGGCCCTGTCGGACTCGAACACCGGCGCGAGGACATGCTTGATACCGTGTTCCTCAATGAGTTCTTGCGCACGTCGAACGTCCGCAGGACTCGGTGAAGCATCCGGCGCGAGTTCAGTAAGCGTGTGGATCTCGAACCCGTATCGCTCCCCGAGATACTGGAAGGCGTTATGTCCGGCGATGAGAACCGCGTCTCGTTCCCTCGATTTGAGTTCGAATTGGAATTTCGCATCGAGTTCGTTCAGTCGGTTTCGGTAGTTCGTCGCGTTTTCGGCGAGCACGTCGTCGGAGAGGCCGTCTACTTTCGAAAGACTGTCTTCGATGGTTGTAACTGCCTGTTTCGTCCGTTGCGGATCGAGCCAAAAGTGGGGATCACTCGTTCCGTGATTTTGTTTCTCTTCGCCCGTTCCATGGTCGTGGTCTCCTTCGTCTGTTCCGTAGTCGGTTTCGTTCCCGTGGTTTGCGTCGTGTCCGCCTTCCTCTTCGTAGTGTTCGCTTTGTCCTTCATTGTGGCTCGGCGGTGACAGGAGGTCAATGCCGTGTCTGGCCTCGATGATGGTAATTTCAGGCCGTTCGGATTTCACGTTCTCGACCATCTTGTCGGCCCACGGCTGGAATCCTTCATCCATGTAGGCGAGGGCGTCGCATTTGAGTGTGTCTCGTTGCACCTGCGCAGATGGTTCCCACCCGTGGCCGTGCTGACCGATCGGCACCAAACTTTCGACGGTCGTGGTGTCTCCCGTGACGTTTCGCGCGAAGTCAGTCAAAACAAAAAACGACGTTCGAACCGTCTTCGAACTCCCCGCATCGTCGCCAGAAGAGGTACTGAGGCAGCCAGCAACGGCTCCGCTTGCGAACAGCGCAGTTCCGATCTTGACAGCGTGTCTTCGAGTGAGTATCGTCATCAGATGGTTGTTAACTTTATTCTCTTAGTTAATAAACACTGCTATTCGTCTATGGGATGTTGTTAAAACGGTCACTCAGTCTTTCCCGTCGATACCGGTGGGTTGTACGCTGCCTTTGACGAGGATGATGTGAATCACGAGAAGGCGGATGCGGTATTCGATGGGATGGCAGCAGGTGGGTACGGGCCAGTGTTTAATGTTGACCAGATCGGGCACACAGCGGCAGTCGACGCACTCTCGACTGTGCGCCAGTCACAGACGTTCAATATCCTGCCGGTAGGAAAGGAGACGTTCGAGACGGTCTGTGAAGAGTTTGAACGCTACGACGACCAGCCGATTTCGTTTATCGATCAGACGAGTGCGGTGCTTGCTCGGGAGCACGAGATCAAGCATATGTTTGCCATTGATAGTGATTTTCGAACGCTAGGGTTTGAACGGGTGCCGGTCGATAGAGAGATCTGATAGACGCCCGACGCAACGGTACGACCAGGTCGGCATAGATTAGGAAAACAGGCACTTCGCGTCCTCGGAAAGAACTAGGAGTACGCGTTCGCACCGCTCCCCGAGGTTGCCCATAAGCTGCTTCGGCGATGGCAGGATAAACTCGATCCGGTAACCCGGAGTTCCGGTATTCCCGACTGACCACGCGCCCTCGAAGTGTCGAGCGGTTCGGTCACAGATACCGGATGTAGATGTTGAAAGTGTAGATATCGGTTTTGTGATTTGTGAAAATGAGGTCGTACTGCCTGCGATTTCGACGGAAGGGGCACGGTTGGTGATGAAGCGGCTGTGCGACGAGGCGGATCTGGATATTGAGGGTGAGTATCTGAAACCGTACGGCGCTCGACGCGGGCTTGGCGATGAATTGTATCGAACCAATTCAACCGACGCACAGGCCGCGCTGCGCCACTCGTCGATTGCGATAGCGAACAAGAGCTACTCGCATATCGAGGCGGGCGAGATCAGTGACGTGATCGATAGCACGCGAGGAGGAGAGGATGCACCTTACGGCGCAGGTCGATGTCTCAACAGTGCACCGTTAGAGATTACGATTCGCGTCCTCCTCATCAGAGGTGTTCGGAATGACCTTCTTGAGGATTCCCTTGGTTCCCCGGCGGAGCCGCTCAGAAAGCGCTTGATGTGACACGCCAAGTTTGTCGGCCAGTTCAGCCTGGTCGACCTCCCGTGGGACATCGTAATAGCCCTGTTCGACGGCCAGGATAAGGGCTTCTTGTTGGTCGTCGGTGAGATCGAATCGAACGCGCTGGGCGCTATCGACATCGTAGATGCGCGAAACATCGAGGGAGAACCCGTGTTCGTGCGCAAACTGGCTCGTTTCCGAAATCTTGTTCCGCTCGGGGAACAGTACGCGAAGACTCCATTGGTCGTCGTGCGCAATTGCGCGCTGAACGGTCGCGCCCTGTTCGAGCAGCAGGTACGCGATAATCTGGGTCTTGGTGACCCATTCCATTCGATAGAGCCGTTCGTCCTCAAGTTCAGTGAGAAGTTCAACTTTTCCAACACTAGGGTCGTCTTCGAGTGTCGCTGTCAACGTCTCAAAACCACCGTTTGATGCCCAAACGAACGGCATTACGTAATCTGTATCATGCGCCACCACCCGATCGATTGTGAACACCATTTCGGGCAGGCGCTCCAACGTCTCGGATAATGCAAACTCCTCCGCTGGGATACTGAACTCCGCGATTGTACTCATATCTCGGAGTAGGTCTCTAAAGAGCTATGGATGTTTGGATAGAGAATTGTAGTACGTACTGCGACCACGCATACCGTATTACCCTGATAGATATGCGTCCTGTATTCAGCAACAAGTGAACGTACTGCCGAGCTGGTGTCATGAGAGCCGTGCTGAACAGAGAGAATGTATTCTTCATCTCGCTGGTCACAGTGAGTTCCTGCTGAGTACCCTGGTGGGAGCGCCAGCGTTTAGATCACTGGTCGGGAGGACTCGCTCGAATAGATCTAAAGATGGCGGGTTCTAATCTGGTATTCCGGCATCCCGCCGCGAGATTAACGTCAACAGCCCAGAAACGATTCTCGTCATCTTTCAGAATTTATCTTCCTGTATAAATGTTCGTGCTTCCACACTTTGGACACTGTGTGAGCATTCCAACTGGTGGATGCGAAACCTTGTTCCAGCTATCACCTGATGGCGCTTCAAAGCCACACCGAAGACACCGGAGTTGCTGTCTGTCAGCGGATTCAGCCATAGTGGTAGTTATTCGTACAGCAACAAAAATGTCCCCCAAGAAAAGATCTATAACGAAATCACTGAGTAGGGTCTGTGACATCCTCCCCGACGTTTACGACGGGGCTTCCCCACACAGGAGGAAACCCGGCCCGGTGCCGAGCAGGTTTCAGGACCGTCTCTTCCGGCGTCAAAGGCGCGGGTTTCACGCCACCGCTCTTCCGAAAGCGTCCTGTGGCACTGCCACGGGTACTCCCATCGCCAAGCGTGTCATCGCCAACGGTTTTCAATCGTTGTCTCTCACCCAAGGCGTCAACCTCACGGTCGAAGGCGGTTCGGTCACACTTAGCCGCCCAGTGGGTTGGTTTACCGTGCTTACGAACGACGCGAACCCCGCAACCGGTTGCAGAACCAGCCCGTGGGAACCGACGCCCCGAAATATTCAGGACGTTGGTTTCAGCGCGTCTCGTATTCCCGTACAAGTGCCGGGAGCCGACGTAACCCTTGATATTACGCACGTCACGGCGTGTACTAAGCGTTTAGGTTTCAGCCATGCAACTGACGGCAGTTGCGTCACGAAGCGTACGCGATTCACGCCCGCCGTAAACGGCGGGATTCTCTCGCTGTTTAAAGATAGAGCGTCTCATCCTGCAGAACCGCCGAGAAAACCTCGATTCCTTCGATTTCGACCTGCCACTCACGATCGCCGGTCGCCCGGTCAAATACTATCGCACAGCGAGCAGTCGCCACGATCATCGTTTGAATCGCCACCTTCTGTGAAAACTCGATGGAGGTCATAGATACGAGATTTATGTTATTTTCTTTTCCAATTGGTTTTGGGGTACGCACCGCATAACAATACCCGATGCGGCCATTGGAAAAGTTGCGGGCGTCATACTGAATGAAGCGTTTCGGTTGACGCTTGAGCACAGAGAAGCACATCGCACAACGCCTGGTGCCATGCCATTGGTTGCGCGGGGGAGGTCACTCCACCCCTCCCCTCGCGTTTCCGCCGCTAGGGGATTTCCGGGAGTGAGAACGGGTCGCTTGCTGGTAAGAGCACCATCGATACGAATATCAAATATTGCAGTGTTGATGGCGGCCACCTTGTGGCTCCGGTGGTTCGATTCCACCCCCGTTCGTGTCTTCACATCCTTACTTGATGTACATCTCCGATCTCCTGGTAGAACTGTCTTTGATGACTATACGTAGCTATACAATGGGTGACTGCTCCTCGCCCTACTCGCTCGCTGGTGCTCGCTCGGCAAGGGCGGGGCTTCCTGTTTCGATGACGCGCTTTGCAGACACAACCGTGTCCGTAGGGAGCGCAGTCTCCGCAGGCGTTGATTCGGGACAGCCCGTCCCTATCTGGTCGAGACCACGAGCAAGGATGTTCCATGCCGCATTTGCGTCTCTATCCGCTTCGAACCCACACGCCGGACACGAGTGTTCCCGCACCCACAGCAGTTTATCCGTCTTCACGCCGCACGACGCGCATTCTTTCGTCGTGTTTCGTGGATCAACCGCGACGAAGTACGTGCCTTCGCGTTCACACTTGTATTCAAGTATCCGAAGAAAAGTACCCCATGCGGCAGATGCTCAGTTGCGTGAATTTGACTCAAGCTGCATCATCCCGACAACATTCAGGTCTTCAACCGCAACGAAGTCGTACTCGCGGGCATAGTACGCCGAGAGTTTGTGCAAGAAGTCACGGCGTTTCTGTTTCAACTCCGCGTGACGACGCGCCACAACACGCCGTTGCTTGTGGTAGTTCGACGACCCGTGTTGTTTCCGCGAAAGGTCACGTTGTGCGTGTTCCAGTCGGTCACGCTCGTCCGATAGGTCGAGTGATTCAACGGCTGTTCCGTCAGTATCGTGAGCGTATTTGAGAATCCCAACATCGATGCCCACTACATCAGTGAGTGTATCGGGCTTCTCGGGCGGGTCGTCGGGTGTTTCGATACCGAAGACGGCGAACCATTCACCGGTTGGTTCTTTCTTCACCGTGACTTGTTTGAGATTCGCACCATCCGGAATATCTCGGTGCATTCGAACGGGTATCTCACCGATTTTTGAGAGTCGGAGAACAGGCTGACCACTCGTGTTCTTGAGTTCGAAGCCAGACTGTCGATACGTGAACGACCGATAGTCGGTTGGCGCTTTCCACATGAGGAGGCCGCCCTTCCGACCTGTGTCTTTCGCGTCCTTCAGCCGTGAGAGGTTAGTATACAATCTCTCAACAACATTCTGAAGTGTGCGAGAATACAGGTCAGTGAGATCATCCCACCACTTCTTAATCGATGGAAGTTGATTGATTTCGCCGTACTTCGTCGTCCTTTCTTCCCGGTTAAGACGGTGGAGGAAGTGATTGTACACTTGCCGATACAGGTCACGGTGACGGTCTAACATCTCTCGGTGGGCGTCGGACGGGTTGAGCCTGTATCGGTAGTTGTAGCGCATGGTCTACTCGTCGGAATCGGAATCTGGTTCAGAAACACGGACGATTTTCACGTCCGCGCCGAGCCACCGGCGTGGAACATAGACGTGAGCGCCGTTACCGGTTGGACGCACATCGCCGTCCACGACTTCGTGGCCGTTGATTTCGAACCGTTCCATACACATTGTGTAGACATTGTGGGGACGTAAATGTACCGATTCGTGAGCCTGCGAGACGGCAGTCTCACGTACAAGCAAGACGATGACGGCGCTGTATCCCCGCCGTAAACGACGGGGTTTTAGCGCCTGCAATTCAGATAAAACAGCATCACAATGTAGAACTACTACTAACCCAAGGGTTAATCTCCTTCAGGGATGAATTTTGTCTATGGTTACGTCTGAGGTGACGCTGCCCGACCGAATAGATAGTGACATTGACCGCCTCGTTGAACAGGATGATTTCTTGAATCGCGAACAAGCAATCGAAGAACTCCTCTCTCTCGGTGTGTCCTCCCATAATGCGGCTGGTGAATCCGAAGAGGAATTAGTTGACGATGTATTTACCCAAGCCGTCGACGACCAGCAAGACCCGGCCAACCATCAAGATGACCAGCTCTAGTTTAGATTTAAAAGAGGAGTTCGTTACCAGCGGATAGCACAAAGAGAATAAGATCCATTTTCGTACTTGAGGAGCATTAACACACCAATCAATAACAAGTATCTGAGGCTAATGAGGTCGTCGATTATTCCGGAGGAAAACAATGAAATCAACAATGTGTTAATCGAATCTGAGGAGAGCTTCATTTACCTCTTTCCACTAAACCTTCTGAGATAATTTGAATCGCTGGCCATCTGTGGGCCACCGACCAAGAGCAAGGCGATTCTCACAGACGTTCAATTCACGATGAAGAACCAAAAGTATACATTGTTTGATTATCTGGGTGAACAACGCCCTTATCCGACTCAATGACCACGTAGAAAACACGGAATCACAGCGAGAGACTGTGCGTTTGAGCCCCACCAATGGAGGGGCCGCTTGAACCGGGTTCACCGGCCATGCAGGGTTTTCCTTGTTTGCTTCGCGTGGGTCGTCACGCGGAACGTTCAGAGAGTCCGACCGTTCCACACTACCGAGTAGATACCCATGCCACACACCACCAATTCGGCGTCGCTTGACGCCATGCTCGACATGCTGAGTAACCCTCACCGCCGTCGCATCATGATCGCAGTGTCAGACCACAATCCCCGTGACGAAGACGAATTCACACCAGATGACGTCGCAGCAGAAGATCTGGATGACGAGCTTCGCTCGGTGAAAACACAGCTCCAGCACACGCATCTTCCCAAGCTAGCAGACAAGGGCTATATTGAGTGGAACCCAGATACCGAGACGATTCGTCGCGGACCCAACTTCGACGAAATTGCACCACTCCTCACATTGATGGTGAATCATGCAGACGAGTTACCCGCCGACTGGCCATAACTCGCGAATACCTGAAACCGAGTCCGTGAGAGATGGACAACACATCCCTTCTAGTTCTATTAGAGTATTGGTTAGAGTGGGAAAGTTAGGAGACCCGCGTGATAGCCTAATATCGCTGATCTATCGGCTTCCAGCCTAACGCTCCTGTGTTTCCTCTATGATTTCATCACTGAAGTAGAAATAGTCAAATGGTTGTCTATACCGCTTGCGCATCATTTCTGCTGATTCGACTGTGAGATCCATTTCATGCAACACATCCGTGATGCGCGTGATATCTTGGGTACTCGTCCCAACCGCCTCAATATAGATATTCTGCCGCCCAACCAACATCTCTCGAACATCGATCACCCCCTGCACGTCGAGTACTTGGTCGACGTACTCAGCGCGCTCGACAGGTGGCGCTGTGCACACAAATTGCACGCGAAGCGGGAGATTCGCTGCCTCATAATCGATCTCAGGATGATAGCCCTTGATGATTTCATCATTTTCGAGCGCTTCAATGCGGTTGCGAACCGTACTCGCAGAGGTACCCACTGTTTCAGCGATCTCTTGGGTAGTTGTATTTCGAGCATCTCGTTGGAGATGGTAAAGGATACCACGATCCACATTGTCAAGTCCTCGGCTCATGCTCCAAAGCAGATGGCGAGACGTAAATATTGTGTGAGAATGTGAGTGACATTTAGACAGCTTATTTGTTCATGTATTCACTCGGTTCCTCAAACAATGAACAATCTATAAAATCTGCGGTGTTTAACTCTATACGAAGTGTTACTGGGGTGGAAACCATGATACTTGATGACAAACTCTCAGTGCTCTCGAATAGCCATAGACGCCGACTTCTTCGGACACTCATAGATGACTCCGCGCCCAACACGCCCACCGTCTCCCCGAACGCTGTGGAGACAGACGGCGGCGACCGAGAATACGCAATTGTACTGCACCATGTGCATCTTCCGCAATTGGAAGACCATGGCATCATCACGTGGAACCAAGCAACAGGAGAGGTGACAAAAGGACCGCAATTCGACGAAATCGAGCCGCTGCTCGCAGCAGTCACGAAAAATCACAGTACACAGCCCGCTGGTGAGCCCCCCGACTAATTCAGACGTTGGAAAACTACCACATTTGTGGTAGTTCTGGTACGGAGTAGCAAATGGTTGGGACCCAATCGAATTCCGTACCACTTCGGAGTTTGAGCTAGTCCTGTATAACCCTACTGTGATTATTTAGGTCACCAATTAATATCGGAACAGTGGTCGCAGAAACATGGGTCTCCTACCCTAATCCCGTCGAAAGCACTCCAGCAGAGGAGCCATCTACCTGCTAAATCAGCAATTAGCACACCATAAATTGCGTATTCATGATCACCTACCTGTGATTATCTGAGTAAATGGTACGTTAGCTGGTGAATCAGCAAAATAGCTGTTCAGTGATGAGTGCCTTTGATACGTGTGGAGAAATAAAATGTATTGATGGTGAATAGTTCTGTCAGACCCGTTCCACGAGTTGGACACCAACCAACTTATCAGCGACAACAGAATGGTCTGAACAGCACCAGTACAATCGAACCAATGGTTGGGACCCATGAACGAGATTTCTAATCAACAACAGTCGATCGAACTGCTCCAACAACTCGGGTTAAAAGAGTACGAAGCACGCTGCTTTGTCGCGTTAGCACGGCTTCCGAAAGGCACCGCCAAAGACATCAGCGAGACCTCCGAGGTTCCGCGCACACGCGTCTACGATGCGATCAGAGTGCTCGAAACCAAGGGTCTCGTCGAAATCCAACACTCGAACCCCCAGCAGTTCCGGGCCGTCCCGATCGAAGAGGCCGCCGAAACTCTACGCCAAGAGTACGAGTCGCGGACGGACACGCTGGTTGAGACGATAGCAGATCTCGAACAAGGACAGACAACGAGTGACGAGGAAATCTCGCACGAAGTCTGGGCACTCTCGGGTGTCACATCGGTTGCGAATCGCACCCAACAACTCATTGATGCCGCTGACAAGGAAATCGTTCTTATCATCGGGCATGAAGACGTCATCACTGATGAGCTGGTTGCCCATTTGCAGGCCGCTCTGGATAGTGGACTCAATGTTCTCGTTGGCACAGCGACAAAGCAACTCCACACAAAGATCACAGAGACACTGCCCGAAGCAGAGGTGTTCGTCTCCGAGTTGGAGTGGCTGCATAGTTCGCCACTCGATCTCGATGACGAGACCACAATCAGTCGATTGCTGCTCGTAGATCAGAATACGATCCTGGTGAGCTCGATACATGAAACGGAGACTGGCGGGATTGACACGGAGAAAGCCGTGTTCGGCAGGGGCTTCGACAATGGCATTGTCGTAATTGCTCGGCGACTGATGGCGACCGGATTGCGACCGACTGACGATCCTGCGACAACCACTAGGTCTGCTGATCCTGAAGAGGTCGGCGAGCACCACGACTAACAAGTTTCCCTATCGAGTATGAGAAGGGATGTCGAGTCGCAGTTGCGTATATTTTCAGAGCCTTCCCCTAGGGGCGTTGCACTTCCACTTATCGATTCATGGGGCAAAACGGGATTGGAGTAGGTGACCTCGGTTCCAAACAAGTAGTCACTCCGGTTATCTCGCATTCCTATAGTCTTCGAACACCGAGCACTCGTGCTCAACAGGTTTGACATCCTCCCGCGCCTGAAGACGCGAGAATCCCACGGCATCGCACCGCTGAGTTGGGATATTACGGTTCACGGTTACCAACCTGTTCCCGTGGGGCGAAACAACCCTCACTGCGGTCGAACAAGTGAACCGCTGGCTGTGCCAACCAGCCGGTACTCCTATCTCCTCCATCACAGACGAGACTCGGAGTTACTTTTTGTCGAATATTCTCAGCACCGTTCACATCGGCATTCATCGCCATATCGCATTCGTCGCAGACGTACAACCCGCGTTCAACCCGCTGGTCGCCATCGACCGTTCCACAAACCGAACACGACTTCGACGTGTTGCGTTCCGACACCAGTTCAACCTCGATACCTTCGGCTTCGGCCTTGTAGTCAAGGAGCGTGGTGAACCTGTCGAACGCCCATCCATGCAAGTCGAGATTGCCGTGTGTTCCCCAATTTCGAGAGTCGCCGTTTTTGTCGTCACGGATTCCGCCGAGGTCACCCACGACGATAGTTCCGACGCGTCTCTCAACACATTCTGAAACGATGTGTTTCGTGAGTATGTGGAGGAAATGTGAGCGACGGTCTGTGCGTTTGCGGTCAATCCGTATCCGTTTCCGAGACCGGGAATCGTCACATTTTGCTTTCTCTTTCCCGAAGTAGTATTCGTCCTCTTTCAGGACGTTTCCGGGAAACAGAATCGACTCGCCGCCGAACGAAAGCGCGACGAAATTGCAGATACCGAGGTCAATCCCGGCTGTTTCGTCGCCCGGTGGTTCCGGGTCAATGGTGGTTCGACAGACGAATTGAAGCCGCCACTCGTCGCGCTTGTAAACGGCACGAACCTGTTGGATATCCCACTCGGTCAGGTCAACATCCGGGCGAGTCTGGTACTCACACAGAATGAAGTCCGACCGGTGTTCTTTGAGGTTGCGACCTTTCGAGAGGCGAACGCGCTGATACTGTGCATCATGCTTGAAGCCAGCCGCTTTAAACGACACGGTTGAACGTGGGTGTGAGTCTCCGTTTTTGCGGAATCCGGGCGGTCGGCAACGACTATCGCCGTTCCGACGCTTACCGAACCAACCGGTGAACGCTTCAGCGAGTTCTTCGAGAACTCGTTGACTGGATTGAGAATGAAGGTCCGTATAGCGTTCGTGGCTTTTGAGTTCGGATTTGAGTTCCCCGTCATCGGGAATCTCGCCCGTCGTATCCCATCGTTCTTGTGCGTAGTAGCGACCGACGTTCCAGAGTTTGGACGCGGCCCATCCGAGTTGGTCGAGGTCGTCACTCATCTGTTTTTGGTTTGTGATTGTAGCCTCGAATGTTCGGACGGTGCGCATTGGATTTTGTCTTCATAACCAGTTATGAATCATGAAAACATAATATTATCGATTCAGCGTGGAATATCCGGCCCAGCCATCGACGGCGGGTGTGTAAGCAAGTTTACGGCGCGTAACCACGGTCTTTAGACCGTGGTATTGCGCCTGTTCAATCTATAACTCCAAATGAGAGGTTCATGCGTTTTTCGCCAACTCCGGCAATTTGCCGTTGATGGCGATTTTAACCAACAAACCCGGTAGCCACCCGCTCAGTGTTGGTTAAGATCATACGTTCATCTGTAGAGCTTCAGAAAAGGAGTCAGTCCCCTCCCTATTGAGAGATACAGGTGTTCTCTCTCAATAGTCATCTTTGGGCGAGGATTTGACAATGGATTGGTTGCCATTGCCCGGAGGCTGATGGCGACGAATAATAAGTCCGAGTGCAGCATGGGGGCAACCGTTAGTTCACCTCAGGTGTCGGAGTTCTGCTACCACCTCTTTATCGCACTTCAACAAGAAGCAGAATCGTTCACCAACGCATGTGCCTCGAACGATGATTCGGAGCTACGGCATGCTGGTGGAGCGTATAGCGTCGTTTCGAGAACTTCGAGGAATACTGTGCGACAGCTCGTCGAGCTAAGTGGAATGCCTGTTCGACGAACCGCAGTAACCGCGACTTTAGGAGGGCCTGCATCCAATCACACTACTGGTTGAACCTATAACTCTCCGAGGAATTCATGGAGCGTCCAAGTAGTTTGGTGTGAAGAGAATTAAATTGAAGCAACCGTTTTTTGTGGAGTGAACAGAGAAGGAATATCATATCAAGGTTAGTGAACTACCCTACTCGCTCCCTTCGGTCGCTTGTTGATGAAGGGGCCGTAGCCAAACTACCGCTGTGTGTCTTCATTCAGGAATCTTACGAGAAAATGCCAGTATTACTATTGACGAACCACAAGATATTCACTAAAATATTATGTTTGGAGTTAATACCCATCACCGTTACACTTTTCTTCTCATTACTAATAATACTTAAGAGTTCAGATCCGAGTTTTTATTGATTAGTATTCTTTGCTCCTCATCATGAATTCACTATTCTACGTAGAGATCACGACTGAGGATAAGATCCATGACCGTGGTAGGTTTCCATAATTCAGTTTCGGCTTCTTCTTTACCTTCACTGTTAGATAACTTCTTTACTCGATAGGTATTTGCCGAACTTCTATCCTCAGCCATTTGTTCAATTACTTCTATTCGGTCATCTGTACGCTTATTATGATATTTTTTCCCTTGTTTTAAACCAATGACCGGGATGTCCGTCGGCCAATCCCATCCAAATTCGTCTCGAAACTCCTCAAATTGCCGTATCAACTGTTCCTCATCGAGATTTTCCTCAGGGTTTGGTTCAGTAGCTATCCGTTGTATTGTTCTGTCCCA
The DNA here is from genome assembly GCF_020618475.1 of Haladaptatus halobius. GTDB lineage: Archaea > Halobacteriota > Halobacteria > Halobacteriales > Haladaptataceae > Haladaptatus > Haladaptatus halobius. Next base: position 507,561 of record NZ_CP085337.1, read on the forward strand.
GTAGTCGATGACACACGCTTTTAAATCCTCGTCTAATGTCTCTTCAATTATTCGTTCCTCTATTGGATACCCAATTTCGATACCGACGATAGCATGCTGATTTAGGCGAGAGAGACACCGCTGACACTCCATTTCAAATATAGGAATTGAAATCGGGTTTTCAACGCCGAGATGTGCGATTTCGTTTCCACAATTTGGGCACCAGAGAAATAGAACGCCATTGTCTGCGTGGACTAGTTCCGCAAGTACTGTTAAGTTATTGAAGATTTTATCAGTAGGTTCGTCAGGGGTACCTTTCGTTTCTTTTTCTTCTCCTTCAAGCGAAGTGCCAGCGAATTTTGCCAACTCTCGATCCTTTAGGAGTGCCTTGATAACTGAATCGTGAGATGAATGCGATTCTTTTTCTCGAACCTCTTCTATTCGTTCCTTGGTCCAATCGCGAACTCTAATCGTTGCCATTGTGTATACAGTGTGTGTACGCCATCTTAGTAATTCACATTGAAGCTATTTTACAATAACAAGAAGTCACTACATTCATGCTTTACTGGGATTTGGTACGGTTGTATCTACGGGTAATGTAACCAGCAATTCGGTTTCTAACGCGTTTAGATCGAAGTTCAGTAAGCTGCTCTACTTTCCGTTTGTTCGTTGCAAAATCTTCACTAAAGGTATCTGGATACCCGTTCAACAAGTCATCACCAATACTCATAATATCGTGAGCGTCGACCGCCATTTGGTAACTATTGACCCGGTGCCACAATAATTCTTGCCCCTTCCAACATCGCCACACAAATGAAACAAAAACGAATACAGTTCAAATCAGGTGATTCCATAAGAATCCGTGAGATAAAGATGGGATTTTTATTATAAAGACTATTTGCTCTAAGACCGAGAGAAAAGACTGATAAGATGGCAGATTGGTGTATACAAAAAGTGTATGGTGAGTATACAAACCGTTTACACCATCCAAAACATACCTTCTTGAACCAAGCAATGGGTGAACTTGAGAACCGCCTCGGGGTCAACCCCGGGGCATTCAATCTACTCCAACTGTAGAGGAAAGCTAATATATTGACCTCCTCCACTCGTGAACGACTGAGAATCCCACCAGGGGAGTTCGACCAGTCGTGATCTCCGAAGTTCCAACCTGCACTCAGCAGGAATCAAGGATACACTGGGGAAGGTCCCCTATCACTCTCTCTCTCTCTCGCGTATAGGGCTATGACGGGGTCAACAACGCCCAATCGGAATCCACGTCATCGTAGTATGACCACCACCGTGGTAGTGGTCACACCCGTATTGTTCGATGACTGCCTTACACCGATCCCGTATTAATTGCCCATGGTGTGGAATGAAATAAATTTTTGCGGTAAGAAATTCAGTTATCCCTACGGCCATTGACTGGTTCGCCAAGCCTCCCATCCGACCTCCGCCTGAAGACGGAAGTAGGTGCTATCGATTTGTAGCAGCCGTCAGTACTTAAAATGACGTAACTGCTAATCAGTTACAGTATCCTTCTCATCAGCGGCGATATATTGAAGATGAAGGACGCTGAATCGTGGTACGAGTTGGCATCTCATGGGTTCGCAAATCACAATCAAGCGTATTGAATCAGTTCCAGAGGATGTTGATGTCTCTCACTTCGATGAATTACCAGAACTGGCAAAAGACTACTTCGCTTCCTTTGTCCAGGATGGTGTGGAGATTTCGGGCGAGACTGAGATAATCGACGAACTCGCTCAATATGATATCGTAAAATATACCGAGTATTATGAAATATGCCTTAGTATTTCTTGAACTTGTAGATTCATTAGACGAATAAAACTGACGATTGCTGTATGGTAACTGATGACAAGGTTATTCCTGGAAAGAATGATTTAAATTTGGTAGAAGAAATACCGATTCTTTCCGCGAACATTAATGTATATCTAATAGAGAATGGTAAATATGGTGGTTAGCACCGCACTAGGGGAGTTAGCCGAGATACTGGGGTGTTTGGAGCATAACGATATTGAGGTGAGGAACATCTCAATAAATGAACAATCTACGAACGATGCAGACGAGATACAGATGGATGTATGTGCTGGTTTTCCAGTTCTGGATGGGATAGAATTTTGTGACAGCGTCGTTATCGAGGCAGGAGATACAGAATTAACTGAAGAGCGACTAGAGGTCGAGATGTCCGTTTCGATTCCGACCGAGTCTCTCAATGAATCGGCTACCATTGCGTCCACCCCGCAACAAGAGAAGGTATCACCAAACATCGAGACTATCACATCTACAGTACCAGGTGTTCCGGCATACAAGGATCCTGAAGCGCTGCAAACCGTCTACGAGAACTACGAGACTTTTCCCCAAATGACAGCGGCTCTCGACGTTGACGTCACATCCGAAACAGTTCGTCGATATATGGTGAAACACGGTATTCACAATCCAGAGGATGAGAACGAGAGAAAATCAACCGGTGGTGACACGGATGATGCGATTAATTCCGAACTTGAAGAAATCAAGGCCACAGACAAAAACAAGGAAACAAACTATGGTGGTGAGTCTGTGGCAAAACTACTCGCATCGATGGATCGGGACGAAACAACGGAAGTTGTTATGGCCGATGGAGTAGGTATTTTGAAGGATTTAACCCTTAGAGAGTTCGTTGATGTTATCAATCAGTCTCGAACCGTATCTGAAGTAAAGCAGAGGCTCGAAACTGATTATGATGATACCCGACGCCTACTCACCGAACTTGACCTTCTCAAATTTGTCACTGGCCGTCTCTCGGCCACTCAAAATGAACTGACGCTCGCAGAGTTCTGTCAGCAAATCGACCTTGGTGATCACTTAGAAGATGGAACTAACTCTCTTTGATGGCATCTAAAGAGTACCATTTTCATGAACGAATTCAGACGAAAATTTTGTCATGAGATTTTCTTCCGTTGAACCATGTTGCCGAGCCTCTACTGCCAAGCGATGTGCCAACAGTGACAACGTTATAAGTAAAATCCGTGCAAACTGTGAGCGAGTAGGAAAGGGAATTTACTATAACTCTCCCACAACTGTATATATGAAAATCCTTATATTGTAATACGTAAAAGGCAGGTATAGTAAATGACTGTGGAGCCAAAGGACGTTATGAGTATTGGAGATCGCCTCATAGAGCAATATCCAAACACCTTCACGAAGGAATTCAACCGGAATCGAAATGCAGTGAAAAATCTCACTAATCTCCGTTCCATCCATCTCCGGAATCGTATTGCAGGCTACATCACTCGCCAAATGTAGTCTCATTCTTAAATCCTAGTGCGCTGTTGCCTGTTGGTCGGTAGCCACCTCCCAATCAGAGGGGTCAATCTCTGCTCCTTCGAAGGAGGTGTACTCTGGATAAATAGTAAAGACAAGGTAGTCTACACGCTCCTGAAGGTAGTCAATGAGCGTATGGAGGTTCTCGTCATCCAGGCCGCCAACACCGTCAACGAGCATAATGGGGGTGACATCCGCAACGTCGAACGACTTGTGACCAGCAAGTGCCGTCACGAATCCGAGAAGCTCAAGCTCACCTTCGCTCAAGGCATCAAGGCTTGCCTCGCGACCTCCTCGGGCGACCACCAAATCAAAATCTGATGTTAGTCGCGCCGTTTCAAATCCGGTATCGAATCGCGTAATGATCTCATTCATCGCTTCGTCGAAGGCCTCTCGTGCTTCGTACTTGATCTGATCCTTCCGATTGCGTAAATCCTCAATCTCTGTTTTGAGTTCGTCGCGTTCGTTCTCCAGCATCTCGACTTGGTTCGCACGGCTTTCGAGGGCCGCGAGTTCATCTTCTGCGTCCTTTAACTCGGCCTCTCGATACTTAATATCACTTTCGACATCTGTAATTTTCTCTACGGTCTCATCGACAGATTCGGATAGTTCCTCGACGCGTTGTTGGGCATTTTTACGACGCTCTTTTGCATCCTCGAGGCTCTGTTCGTGATCTGCCAAGTTATCCTCGAGGGTACCGATTTCTGATTCCAGATCCCGCTTGCGTCGTCGGCTCTGTTTGATATCTTCTCGGCGGGCTTCTAGCTGTTCCACCTCGTCCCGTTGGGACTTGAGTTTTGAGCGCAGATTAACGATCTTCTCACCGAGGTCATCAAGCTGATCTTCGACCTCGGACCGACGTGTTTCATTGCCACAAATCCAACAACTGATCTTATCACCTGTTAGTTCTCGCTGAACTTCGCTGAGAAGGTCGAGACGGTTCTCATTTAAAACCATCTCATTAGCAGAGTATATTGCTTGCAATACTTCGGCGTCTCGTTTAATATCCTGCAACTGTTCCCGCGCTGCTTTGAGTTCTGATTCCACATTTTCGTCTTCTACGATTTCAATATCTTCGAGTTTTGTTTGTTTTTCTTTTAAACGGGAACCAAGTCGTTGGATACTGCGTTCGAGGCGTTCAATTTGATTTTCAGCTTGATCACGTTCAGATCGAGCTTGGGCTAACTTGCTTTGATTGGATGTTGTAGATGAGGCTTGTTCCTCATCGTCTGAGCCAGTTAGTTCGTCGTAGTCCTCTCGTAGGTCTTCCAGTTCAGTTTCGATTCGTGTGACCTTCTCTTGTACCGAGGGCAGTCTGTTTTTCGCCTCCTTTGCTTGGGCAAATTCCGACTTAATTTGTTCACGTTCTCGTTTTAAATCTGCTATCTGCTCATCAATATTCTGGAAGTCAAGAGGACGCATTAGCACTTCTTCGAGGTTCTCACCCTCTCGAACAGCTCGTCGAATTTCATTTTGTTCATCGAGGCAACTGAAAAGCAGAGTTCGTATAACGTCGTACTCATCCTCGAGATACGGCTGACCGTTCCGATGCACAGTTCCGTTCTTGCGGATTAGTTCGACAAAAACGTCGTTCCCAGGGGTTTGAAGGTGTACCTGTCCGTGTTCTTTACCTTCAGTAAGAGATGTTGAAACTCCGAGACCAGTCTTAATAGACTCGATAAAGCTTGATTTGCCTTGCCAATTCGAGGCACGAACTGCATTTAGCCCCGGCTCGATTTCTGTACTTCCATTGAGAATTCCAGCGATGTTTTCGATTTCGATATTCCAAGTCATGCGTTAGTCTCCGTGTTCGTCACTATATGTTGCTCACAAACGTAACCTTGCTCAAGCGCCACTTCAAGCGGAACGCGAGTGGGACAAATGTCACAACTAACTTGGATTTGAACTGACACTGAAGATGTCTCGATACCGTCGATCTTTTCTTTTGATGCCAACGAAGAAAGGGCATCCTCAACTTTTTCACGAGCAAATGACTTCGCCATCTCCACACTTTCGCGCTCCCAATCGCTACTGCTCGTTTTCTGCTCTTTTTCTCCGTTTAGACAATTAAGCAGGTGTGTCCGCATTGTTCCCCACGACACCATATCCTCGCGAACTTGGTCAGCATCAATACCGTCGGCTTCGAGACTTTCCGTGACTTCTTCCCGGAGGAGGTCATCGTCTCCAATTAACAGTCCGTAATCGTGCTCAATACGGGCACCGAGGGCGTCACGACCGTGTTCATTGAATACTTCCCGAAGCAAACGTTTGTTGAACCACTCTGTTAGCGATCGGTACCCTTCGGCGGTGTGTCTCTCGTCTCCAATCCACCGTGCAAGTAACCGTTCATCGATGGATGCATAGCGAGAATTCACCTCCTCAAGTCCATATCGCTCAATTACGTGGTCGACTTTGCAACCATTTTCCGTAGGCATTACACTGCTCTTTCGCCCTAGTCTTAATAATTGTGTTGGAGCGTATACGTCTTGAGAACAGGATTGTATATCGGAAACACCTCACCCTTCTGTCACGCGTTGGCCGCTCCTCTTTCTTATCAGGTTTCGTGAAACAGCGTTGGTTAACAGACTTAGTCTGTTAATCATAGCCCCCACGAGACTTCTCTTTCTCGCGAAGTGATTAACACGCTAAGTCTGTTAACTCAGAGGAGGAGAGTACTGCAGTGGAGAGATTTCTCCAAACAGTGTACAGCCCTATAACGACGAGTTTGGTGATCTGTGAAACAATCAACCGAATCTATGATTGACCAACTAAGAGAAGAGTTTCTCTCGAGATCAGAGCCGATCCCAAAGTTTGGCGCTCGCTTTGCCAACCGCATCCATATCTGTATCGTCCACGCCACGTACACCCTTTTTCTGATCGTAAGCGATATCCCCGTCAACAATTGTCCGAGTGACATCCCCTGCGTTTGCGGCGCTAACGACATAATATGGAGCACTTCCAGGGAGAACCGGATTCGGGCCGAGATCCAATGTGACGAAGTCACCGCGTTTTCCTGGTTCAATACTCCCTATCTCATCATCCATACCCATAACGCTGGCAGAGCCGATAGTTGACCACTCCAAGGCTTTTGCCATATCAAACCCACTGGGGTTGTTTTTCTTTAGTTTGTGGATGCCGACTGCGGACCGCATTGTCTCAAACATATCGGGATCCCAGCCATCGTCACCGATACCGATAGTAAGACCTTCCTCTTCCATCTTCTCTACGTTGGCAATTCCAACGGCATTGTTAGTGTTAGAATACGGATTATGGGCAACACTAACATCATGCTCTGCCAAAATTTCTATTTCGTTTTCTGTCGAGTGAACACAGTGGGCAGCGATGATATCTGCGTCGAAAAAGCCCATCTCCTCTAGGGCAGGAACTGGCCGTTTACCGTAGTTCTCGATTGAACGATGGACATCGACGAGTCCCTCCTCAAGGTGAATCTGGATCGGGCGATTATCAGTCACTGCCTGATCGACACAGTCCTCAATGACATCCTCGGTGTTTGTAAACAGAGTGTGCAAACAATAATGTCCACTGAGTCGGTCATAATCATCCTCACCTTCACCGATGAACCGGCTGTTTTCCTCAATACCGGCCAACGCTTCTTCCTCCGTGTTGCGAGCTGTTGTTTCAAAGGTTATCATCCCCCGAATTGGTGTCTGAGCAACACCTTTAGCAACGGCGTTGAGTGCTCCCGGGAGTGTATTTGGCCCCGAGTAGTTATCACAAAAAGCCGTGACACCTCCTTGGAGCATCTCGGTGCACGCTCCAAGTGAGGATAGCCGTGCATCCTCCAGTGTGAAAGTCTCGTCAACTTCCCACCAAATATCAACGAGTGCCTCATAGAAGCTCTGTGGCTCTGCCGTTAGCGGTGCGCCTCGTATCGGTAACGCATACATATGAGTATGACAGTTGACGAGACCCGGAATAACAACCTCCTCACGGGCATCTATGACCTCGGGGCCTGTCTCGAATCCATCGTTAATCTCAGTTATTTCGCCGTCCTTGGTGACGACGTGCACTTCTTCTCGTATCTCGCGCTCATCATTCATCGTGATGAGCGTGCCAGCGTTCAGTATCACATCATGTGGATTGCTAGTAACGCACAAAAATCTATTTTTACTATAACTGACAAAACTGGGGAAGAAGCTTCCAGACTGTCGCCACAAGAAGTTGTGCATCAGTTCGGTACCGTGCCATAAATCGACGAGGAGTGTGGCAAATGCAACTCAAAGTCGATATATAGTTGATCAAACTACATTTTCGGCAACTGTTTTACTTGTACCGAGAGTGAATTGAGGCATGACCGATTGCCTCATCTCAAACACTCGAATCGTAGGGAGGGCAGGTGTTCGAGACGGCGATATTGCAATCGATGACGGTGTGGTGATCGCGATTGGCTCCACACTTGAGAACGAATTCCCTTCCCCCGAGGAACACATCGATGCTGACGGGATGGTCGCACTCCCTGGAGTTGTAGACGTTCATAATCACATGCACGATGTGAAGTTGTTCCCTGAAGGGATTGACTTCACTTCCCAGACGGCAAGTGCTGTCGCCGGTGGGGTCACCACTGTCGTTGAACTTCCAACACAGACTCCCATCACGACTCCACAGGCGTTTCGGGACAAACGAGAAACGTGTGAGAAACTTTCGCATATTGATTTTGGCTTGGTCGCAGGGAACGTCGATGATTCTTCAATCGACATTGAGGCTATCATGACCGAGGGGACGCGTGACTTCAAAGCGTTCACTGCAGAACCCTACCTTGCTGACGACGAGACGATTATTGAATTGATGTCCAAAGTCGGAACCGCTGGTGGGAAAGTACGTGTTCACTGTGAAACGCAGGGGATTCTGGATCACGCTCGGGGAGAAATCGAGAGCGATGAACCTGAGGTATATATGGACTCAAGACCCCTTGAGGCGGAACTTGATGCTATCAACCGGGTTGGGTGGTTTGCAGAGTATACTGACTGTCCGGTACATGTCGTCCATGTCTCAAGCGGAAGTGGCGCACGTGAAGGTGCACGGTTCCAATCCCGTATGAACACAGCAGTCACGTTAGAGACGTGTCCCCACTACCTTGCGTTCTCCAAGGACGATGTCGCTGAACTTGGGCCATTTTTGAAGGTCAATCCGAGTCTGAAGTCGGCTACCGAGGTGGAACGGTTATGGCGAGCCGTGCAAGACGGAACGATCGATCTCATTGCCAGCGAACATTTCCCTACCTATCGTGAAGAGCGCGAGCGGGGGTGGGAGAATATCTGGGAGCCGTACGCTGGTCTTCCGAGCATCGAAACGATGCTCGAATTCCTCGTCAGTGAGGGTGTCCACGAGGGACGGCTTACATGGTCACGCCTCCATGAACTCGTATGCGCCCGCCCTGCTCACGAGGCAGGTATCTATCCCCGTAAGGGCTTAATCCGTGAGGGGACAGACGCTGATATCGTCCTCTTACGCGAGGACGACTACGAAGTATCAGCCGATGATCTCACATTTAACGGTGGCTGGACACCCTATGAAGGTCGTAAATGGTCTGCTCGTGTTGATACTGTTATCGTCGGTGGCAAAGTTGCCGCACAGGATCATAAAGTGCTATCGTCTCCTGGTGACGGGGAATTCATTCGTAGAGAACCCATGTCCTGATTCTTTCTTCGTATCAATTCACGGTAGAGACTGAGTTCTTTCGCAACTACATGGAGATTGAAGAGGTATAGTCTACAGCTCAGGTCCGTATTAGTAACGACCAAAACTTGTTTCTAAAAACGGTGTAATTGGATCGGTTAATCGGTCGCGTTATTTTCGCTTTTCTGAAGGTTTTGTTCGTCTTCGAGATGAGAGAGAAGCGTCTCGTGAATGACTCCGTTTGTGCCGATCAGTTCGTTGCGTGACGTTCCCTTCGACAGTAGTTGGTACGCACCCCCGCTTGCGTTAGTGATAGTCGCACCGGCTGCCTTTGCGATGACAACGCCAGCCGCGACATCCCACGGATAGGTATCGTACTCCCAGACAGCGTCGGCGCTCCCACTAGCGAGGTAACAGAGATTCAGAGCGGCCGACCCGACTCGACGGACACCACGGGTTTCGCGGTAACAGTGTGATAGAAATTCGCCATCCGGGTCGTACCCCGACAGCAGCATACATTCGTCAAGGGATTGCCGATTGGTCGTAGAGAGCTTGTTGCCGTTCATTTGGGCAGGTTCACCCTCTACGGCACTAAATAGCTCATCGGTCTCAGGAGCGTAGACAATGCCCATAATCGGGCGGTCATCCTCCAAGAGGGCGATCGAAATTGAGTAATTCGGATTTCCATGTGCGAAGTTTCCTGTTCCGTCAAGTGGATCGATGAGCCAGGTATACTTGCTTTCACCTGTAATCTCCTCGCTCTCCTCCGACCTAATGGTATGGTCAGGGAATTCATTGTTTATCACTGTCGTGATTATATTGTCCGCTTTGTAATCCGCCTCCGTCACTATGTCCGACTTATCCGTCTTGAATTCGATCAACTCAGTCTGGCCATGGAGTTCACGTAGCGGTTGGCCAGCAGTTCGGGCAGCTTCCGCCGCGATTTCAAGTGAATGGGAGATAAAATCACGCTCCGCGTTGTCGTTTTTGTTCTTGATTAAATGCTGTTTGCCCGTATCATGGCGATCTTCGCGCACACTCCAGCCGAGTTTCTCCGAGACTGATGTGAAGAAGTCATCGTCGAAGCTCGTAGTAATGACAAGTGCAGGCGTATCTGACCCCTCAATGGTAACTACATCATCCGGCGATAATTCAGTATGGGCACGTCCACCGTCAACGAGGAGACTCGCCGCCTTATGGGATACAACATTCACAGTTGTGCTAGCATCAAGGATGAGCGGCCGAACCCCCATACGATGAGTATGGAGTGGCACAACCTGAATAGAACCATTGTTCTTTGGGTAGTGGATTGGACCGAAAGCCGACAGTGAGACACCAGTCGAACCTGTGGGTGTTGCGATGGCGAGGCCGCTGCCTTCGTATTCACCGACGAACTCTTCATCGGCAAACACCTGAAGTCGCGTTATCTTCCGATCAACGGGGTTCTCGGGCGGTATATGCTCTATCATCACATCGTTAATACCTGTGCAGTGAACATCATTTGCCCTGACTTCGAGTTGCTGGCGCTTATCGACCTTGGCGTTCCCTTGGATGACCTCGTCGAGAGCGTCAGTGAGCTCGGTTGGCGATATGCTTGCGAGGAATGCGAGGGTTCCAGAATTGACCCCGAGAATCGGAATTTCTTTTGGACTGAACTGGCGAACTCCCTCAAGGTACGTTCCGTCTCCGCCGAGCGTGACCCCGAGATACTCCGTCTCCTTGGAGAACACTGGGTTGATATCTTCTCCGACCTGGATTGGGTGAACGGGAATCTCATGATTGCTAGCCCATCCCTTCAGTTGAGCGAGTTCTTCGTCACTATCTGGGCTTACAAGGGCAATGATCTCTTCTATCGTGACTAAACGTCGTCCGTACATGGCTATCACCGTGCTAGCGGCTCACCTGTGTACCGGGTGATCGACTCACCCGAACGTATGTGAGTCACGCTAGCATCACTCACAGTGAACATCGAAGTTCATTATAAAACTACGGTTAGCCACTCATTTTTGACGCAGACCCCCTCTGACCATGTTTGAAGATGAGTATCGCAACATATTATGGCACAGTAAATGTGTGTGCTTATTCTGGCTACTCTTTGCGGTAGCAGAGAACCCCACTTGCGGGATGGTCAGTTCCGGTCGTAATCAACTCAACGCCGTCTGCGACATTGAGTCGATCGCCTGCCTTTGCCTTATCAATAGTGTTTTCGAACGGCTAATCTGTTTCTGGGCGATGTCTATACTCAATACGGCCGCTAGGGCCACTAATCCCAGCTCTGAATGCGTCCGCCATACGAGTACCACTATGCTAATTCGACAAAAAGGTTCGTCAGCGGACGGCGTCATCAACCTGTATACAATGCGTTCACGTATCTTCCAAAAGAGACATACCCCTATGGCACAGACCCTCGTTGCTTGTCTCGGTGCCCTCACTGGCGTGGTTTTTATGTAGTATCACTCTCTTTTCTTTCCTATGGCAATGAATCACGTGACTGCCTTGGAGTGTACCATTTGCGGGAAAGAATACGATCCTGATCAAATAATCTACACCTGTTCAGAACACGAAGATGTCAAGGGTATTCTTGAAGTCAAATATGACTACGACATCATCCACGACAATTTCAACGTCGACTTGGATGGTGATATCCGCAGTCAGTGGAAATACGAATCCTTCCTTCCTGTTCACGATGACGCTGTGCCCGTGACACTCAACGAAGGCGGAACGGATCTCTTTGATGCGCCGAATCTCAGTGACGAACTTGGCGTTACCATACTCGTTAAGGACGATGGCCGTAACCCAACTGGATGTTTCAAGGATCGTGCTAGCTCAATCGCCGTCACGAAGGCGAAACACGCTGGCCGAGACATCATCACCTGTGCATCAACTGGGAACGCGGCGGCTTCACTATCTGGCTATGCTGCACGTGGCGGGCTCGACTGCCGCATCTTCGTCCCGGGTGATGCCCCCGCCGGTAAACTTGCACAACCGCTCGTCTACGGTGCTGACGTCCTCGCGGTCAACGGTTCCTACGACGAAGCATACGATTTGAGTGTTACAGTCACCGATGAGTATGGCTGGTACAACCGCAACGCGGCGATCAATCCATTCCAAGTCGAAGGTAAACGCACGGTCGGTCACGAACTAGCCGAGCAGTCGAGAGTTAGGGGTGAAATTCCAGATTGGTTCGTCTTTTCGATGGGTGATGGATGTACCATCGCCGGGGCATGGAAAGGGTTCCGTGAGTTCTACGATCTTGATTATGTAGAAGATACACCAAAGATGCTCGGCGTTCAGGCCGAGGGTGCCTCAGCAATTCACGACACATTCCATGACCACGACGATGTCGATGAGATCGCCAATACACTGGCTGATAGTATCGCTGTCGGCCGCCCGCGGAACATCATTAAGGCATGTCGAGCGCTGGAAGAGAGCGGTGGCACATCCGTCACAGTTACCGATGAAGAAATCCTCAAGGCCGAGAAGTTACTCGGAAGCTCCGAGGGGATCTACTCTGAGCCCGCTGGCGCGACACCTGTTGCGGGCGTCCGAAAGTGCCTCGAGGAGGGCATCATCGAATCTGACGAGACCGTAGTCGTCACTTCCACTGGTTTTGGTCTGAAGGACACCGAGAGTGCCAAGCAAGCCACCAGCGACGTACAACATATCGATCCTGATCTCTCGGAGGTGCAGAAGCTATACGGCAACGCCGAGGCAATGGCCACTGACGACTGAACACAGCGAGACGGTATCGCGGAAAATCATTTGTTCCAACTGTGGGATGAACCGGCCGTTGGAGAAACTAGTGCATCCGAATGAAAACTAGCATTCCGATGTAGTTCCCTCGGTTCTCATCCACCCCGTAGAAGGAGGGATTGCCACATGCGAGAGTGTTTGGCTAGTGCTGGACTGCAACTACGTTTCGTGTACCGAACTTCTGAAGGCGTATCTTACATATATCCGTCGGCAAATTCGTCGATCATGAGGCGTGGGTCATCGCCTAACGGGTACAGGATGGGACACTGACAACCAGTTTCTGCATACTCTCGAACCTTCTGCCGGCACTGGTCAGGTGACCCGCTAGCGGTCAATTTGTGGACAACTTCGTCGGGAATAAAATCCATTCCCTTCTTGATATCATCTTTGTCGGCAGGCCACCCGCCGATGGCTTCGCCGACTTCGTCGATAAGATCCTGGCTAACTCCGCTGGCCTTCATTATGTGTGGCTGCTGTCCAAGGTACTGTGTAATGAGCTCTCGAGCGTTATCCAAGGCTTTGTCGGCATCGTGATCCATGGAACAGACAACTAGTTGCGGGCGATCGATATCGGCGAGTGTCCGATCCCGACGCTCAGCACCTTTCTCAAGATGGTTGAGTGCCTTTTTGTTGTACTCCGGACTAACAAGGTAGTTCAATAAAGCACCATCGGCGAATTCGCCGGTCAATTCAAGCATTGTGAACCCTGTTGCGCCCACATATACGGGTACTGTGCGTGGCCCAGCGTCGCCATGGACGACGTCAAGTTCGATATCGCGAACATTGACGAAATCACCATCGTATGTGACGTTCTCCATGTCCAGCAACTGCTTTGTCACCTCAACGCACTCTCGCATTGCCCGAAGGGGATTCGACCTATCAATACCGACCTTTGAGGCGAGTGGATCCCACCAGGCACCAATGCCACATAAGATGCGGTTCGGGCCAGCAAGTTCCTCCAAGGTACTCATCGTTTGAGCGATGAGCGCGGTGTTGCGCGTCCAGTTGTTGGTCACGCCCGAACCGATTTTGATGTCATCAGTTACGGCGGCGTACGCCGCCATCGGCGTGATGGCATCGCGGGCTAAGCGTGACTCCGCCTGCCAAACCTCGTCGAATCCCTTCTCCTCCGCATACTGGACGAGTTCCATGTTCTCTCGAACTGGATGTTTGTCTTGTAGGTAAAGGCCAACACGGTCTCCTCGGTCGCTTACCTCATTGCTAGCACTCATAGAGTCCTCTTTAAAGTATACCAACACCTTATAAAAAACTATGGGTATGTCTAACACCCTCATTCAGCCACAGAATATGTGAGCAGTTTGTGGGCCACCAACCTGTTGGTCAATATTTAATTTGGTTCGGTTGCCACCGTCTACTTCGATTATGGTGAATAGGTTACATAGCCAAGCTTACTCGGAGGAAATTTCGCCTGTCGCCTGGCGATTGAGTGGCGGGCGTTTCTCACCCTCCCACTCGTCGGTTGACCGAAGAACCGAGCCATTTCGTTTCTCAGTTATTTTACCATCTTTAACGGTGATTTCACCACCGACGAGAACATATTTCATGCCATCCGTTAACTGATATGGATCCTCGTACGTTGCATTTTCCGTCACTGTATCAAGGTCAAAGGCGACGAGATCGGCAACATAGCCCTCTTTGATGTAACCGCGATCCTGCAGGCCGAGAATGTCAGCAGGTCTACCGGCGGCCTTGTAAACCATCTTCCGCAGTGAAAGAACCTCATGTTCGCGGACGTATCGCTCAAGGATGCGTCCGAACGTGCCAATAGCTCGTGGATGCGGCTTGCCACCGAAGATGCCATCGGTGCAGAAAGTACCTCTTTCATCGGCGAGGAACCGCTCGATATCCTCTTCAGACATGATGAAATCCGCCATCGTCACATCAAGATCCTCTTCAACGAGTAACTTACACATTGCCTTTACAGGGCCGATGTTCCTCGTATTGGCGATATCAGCTACTGTTTCACCCTGATGATTACCGCTCGCAGTTTGGGTAATAAGGATATTGTCCCACGTGCCGGCGGCCTTAGCAAGGTTTTCCCATTCACCTGGTTTTTCGATATCTTCGGTGATTTTCTTGATCGAGTCCTTCTCTTTGAGTCGTTCCAAGATATCTTTAGAGTCTCCTTGTCGCGCCCATGGTGGTAGCAGGGCGGTCAACATGGTCGAACCTGCTGTGTATGGATACTGGTCGAAGGACACACGGTGCCCAGTCGCTTCCGCTGCATCGAATAGCTCTAATACTTCCTCGGATTTTCCCCAGTTATGTTGGCCACCAACCTTGAGATGCGAGACATGGGCATGACAGCCGGCACGCTGACAAATATCGAGGTACCGGTCGATCGACTCAACGACGTAGTCCGTCTCGTTCCAGACGTGGGAAATCATAAACGAGTCGAATTCAGCTAAAACCGCCGCCAGCGCTTCGAGTTCTGGATCTCGACCGTAAGAACTTGGAGGGTAAATCATCCCCTTTGACATCCCAAACGCGCCTTCGTGAATTGCGTTCCGAAGTTCTTCCTGGACGGTGTTGATGTCAACATCTGAGAGTTCGGCATCTTCGAAGCCGACAACGAGTGACCGAAGGTTCCCATGTGGTGCATAGTAGGCAGCGTTAACGGCCGTCTCAGCCGAAGCAAGTTCGTCGAAATACTCGTCGACTGTTAGCCAAGGCCATTCCTCTTCCAGTTCGCCATCCAGCGATTTGATACGCGTAGCCCATTCCTCTTTCAACTCCTTTGGTACAGGTGAGACGCTGACACCATCCTGTCCGAGCACCTCCGTAGTGATTCCCTGAGTCACCTTTTCCTCTGCACTTGGCGTGTGAATCAACCGTAGTTCTGAATGTGCATGCATGTCGATGAAGCCGGGTGCAAGATAGGATCCTTGGAGATTAATTTCATTATCGGCTCCCGCTGGTTCATCAGCGATGCGTTGTACCTTCCCATCAGCGACGAGGACGTGCGCCATGAACGCCTTCCGCCCGCTTCCATCGAGAACATGCGCATTCTGGAATTCGATAGACTCGGTGCTGGTTGACGACATAAGCCGAGCAATGTGCATCGAAGGTTTGGTTCTTTCGGTTTTGTGAGTCGTTGGCACACATTGATGAGATGTGTGCCCGACCATCGACGTGCATTGGATGAGTGCTGTTCAACTAGCACGGTAGAGCGATCTCAATTTCAGATACTCACCTTACTTCGCTCGTGACCCACGGCCCTCTCGCACGTTGCGTTGCTCCTTGAGAAAGGAGTTACCGCGATTCGAATCTTGCAAAAGTTAAAGTTCGTACTGAGAGTGAGTGTGATTATGGGAGATGTAACGATCGACAATCAGCGGTACCGTGAGCGGTTCGAAAAATTTAGCGAAATCGGCGCTACCGACCGCGAAGGCGTCAACCGACCTTCGCTATCGAACGAGAACAAAGAAGCCCGTTACACTATTGTTGAGTGGTTTCGGGATGCAGGTCTTAGCGTCACGATCGATGAGGTAGGCAATATTTTCGGTCGTCGAGAGGGTAATGATGCCGACCTTGATCCAGTTCTGTTTGGTTCCCATATCGATAGTCAATACAACGGTGGGCGCTACGACGGTGTTATTGGAGTCCTCGGTTCCCTCGAGGTAATCGAAGCCCTCAACGACGCCAACATCACGACTGAACGACCTCTTGAAGTCGTTGCTTGGAGCAATGAGGAGGGAGTTCGATTCCAACCAGATATGCTCGGAAGCGGTGTATTCTGCGATATCTTTGATGTCGAGTACGCTTATAGTCGTGAAGACAAAAATGGGAAAACCTTCGGCGAGGAACTTGAGCGCATCGACTTTAAAGGTGATACACCGAGTGAACCACGACCCCTACATTGCTATTTCGAACTTCACGTCGAGCAGGGACCGTTTCTCGAGCAAGAGGATTTACCTGTAGCCGCCGTTGAAGGGGTTTTTGGGTTCTCTTGGATGAATGTCACCTTTGAGGGACAGGCAAACCACGCCGGCCCAACACCGATGGACATGCGCCACGACGCGATGGTGGCGACCAGTGATGTTGTGCAAGCAGTGCGGCGTATCACTGCCACTGAGGGCACTGATCTCGTCGGCACCGTTGGCAGTGTCGACGTTTGGCCGAATGCGATCAACGTGATTCCTGAGACTGTCGAATTCACCCTCGATTTCCGCTCATACGACGATGAAGTCGTCGAGACAGCCGTCCAGCGTATCCAACAGGAGATTGAATGGGCTGCCGAACGAGAGGGTCTCAAGTATGAATTCGAAGAAATCATGCGGATCGACGCCGATCCGTTCGACCAGGGCTGTATCGACACCGTCGTGGAATCCATCGAAGAACTCGGATACGACTATACCCGCCTTGTCAGTGGCGCTGGACACGACGCAAACTACCTCAACAAGATATGCCCGACGAGTATGATCTTCGTTCCGAGTGTCGACGGTATCAGCCACCGTGAGAGTGAATACACCGAGTGGGAAGATATCCAAGTCGGCACGGAGGTACTCCTTGAAGCAGTCCAAAAGCAAGCTAGCAAATCGTAGTCCAACACAGATCGAATAGTTTAGTTTTCCCGTGCTGATTGGTTTATCGATAATTCGATGAAACGTTCCTGTTGCCAAGGATTTAACTCGTTAACCACAATCAGGGCATCGGTGCCAAAATTTATTTTACCGTAGCTTGTGGTACTTGGTTGGGATGATACTCTCGGGCACTGTGATTGCCGATTCATCGACGGTTATCAGCGATGGCGGTGTAGTCATCGTCGGTTCAGAAATAGAGGCTGTAGGTACACGCGAGGAAATTTTCGATACGTATCCGAATCATGAACACAAAGAATACGATATTATAATGCCGGGCTTGGTGGGAGGCCACATTCACTCCGTGCAATCGCTCGGTCGAGGCATTGCCGATGATACCGAACTTCTAGACTGGCTATTCGATTACATCCTCCCCATGGAGGCCTCTTTGACAGAGAAGTCGATGGAGATTGCTGCGAAGTTGGGATACTTAGAACTCATCGAAACCGGAACCACAACCGCTATCGATCACCTTTCAGTTGCACACGCTGACCGTGCCTTCGAGGTCGCTGGTGAGATGGGATTGCGAGGCATCTTTGGCAAAGTCCTGATGGACCGTCGGTCACCTGACGGTCTTCTAGAGGACACCGACCAGGCGCTGAACGAAACCAAACGGCTCATACAGAAATACCACAGGTCATACGACGATAGAATCCGATACGCCATCACTCCGCGATTTGCAGTCTCCTGCACCGAGGAATGTCTTCGAGGTGCTCGCGAACTCGCCGACGAGCACGACGGTGTCAGAATACACACGCACGCCAGCGAGAACCGTAGCGAAATCGAGACGGTCGAAGAGGATACAGGAATGCGTAATATTCAGTGGCTCGACGAGGTCGGACTCACCGGTGAGGACGTTGTGCTCGCGCATTGTGTCTGGACCGATGAGTCTGAGCGGGAGATCCTTGCCAACACGGGCACCCATGTGACTCACTGCCCATCATCAAACATGAAACTTGCTTCGGGCATCGCCCCTATCTGGGACTATCACAACCGGGGTATCAATGTTGCACTTGGCAATGATGGTCCGCCCTGTAATAATACGCTAGATGCGTTTACGGAGATGCGTCAAGCAAGCCTCCTCCAGAAAGTCGACAAACTGAATCCGACTGTGACACCGGCGGAGGTTATCTTCGACATGGCCACGATTAACGGAGCGAAGGCGGCTGGCTTTGACCGCGTGGGGAAAATCCGCGAGGGTTGGCGCGCCGACATTCTCGGCGTTCAGACGGATCTCACCCGCGCGACGCCATTGCACGATGTGCTCTCCCACCTCGTATTCGGAGCTCACGGCGACGACGTCGCCTTCACGATGGTCGACGGAAACGTTCTTATGGAGGATGGTGAGGTAACAGTCGCCGATGCCAAGGAAATACGCCGCCAGGCTCACAATATCGAGCTTGACCTCGAAGAAGCTCGCGAAATTTCTCAAGAGGTCAAACCGTAGCAAGACAGCTCTATCCCACGTATGGTCTCCCGTTTTTGCTGTTTGAAGACGCTCAATAGACTATCCGTGAACGGCGGTCAGAAACGTCACTAGTGTGTATTTTGACCATGCTCCCATGTGTGTCGGCATGTGAATGCAGCAGTAGGCAGAATCATTATGAGTGTCGATACCAAACAAACAGACCGTGCAAATTGATGTGAGCGGCTTGGTTTGCCCGCAACCGGTGCTCATCGTTCGCCGGTGTCTTCAGGAACTCGATTCTGGAGATGAACTGACTGTCGTCGGTGATTATCCACCGGCAGAGCGGAGTATCAGGCGAACATGCTACAAACATGGATACAAGATATCAGACGTGCCCCAATGCGACACCGAGACCAGGTTTTCGCTACGCATTTGCGTACCTGATTCGGCGCCTGATTCGGCGTCGCCCACTGACGAATCAGTCATCAGCTAAGGCTGGTACCTGATGATACGATTCGACTGAAAAACAGCGGATTTCTATGTCCCCTACTGGAACCGGACGCCGAGGTTGTGCATCCCCTCGTTGTTCATTGCGAGGTTGATGAGTAGCGGCGTGATGCTTTCGACGATACCGGTATTGGCGAGCGGGCCTCCGTCAAGGGCACGAAGCCCCTCAATGTCTTCAGCTAAAGACTGTACCAGTGTCTTAGCTTCGTCGTCGTCACCGGTAACGACGATATCGGCTGCTAGCTCGTTATCAAGATTGCTGAGTGCACCAGCGGCGATGTTTTGGAACGCGCCGACGACGGGAACTCCCTCTGGAGCGGCGGCCGCAATGACCTCAGCTACAGTTCCTTCTTCAGGCGGATTATAATGGAAACCAGCTGCATCACGAGACATTTGGACTGCTGGACTCACGAGCACATTGTCCTCATCAAGTGCCGGGCTAACAGTTTTGATAGTATCAGCGACGTACAGAGGTGGGACACTCACCACGATTACATCGGCGCGATTTGCGGCCTCCTCGTTTCCGTACCCCGTCACCGTCTGACCAATTCCGCGCTCAGCTAGTTGTGTTTGGTACGCATCGGCTTTACTCACTGCCTTCTCAGGCTTTCGGAATCCGATGAGGACTGTATGATCCGTATCGTGAGCCCACCGCAGTGCGAGTCCTTCACCGATATCTCCAGTGCCGCCTAGGAGTGCAATCTCCATATGGTTGAGTTCCTCTCACTGATTGAAAAATGTATGTATAATTGTGAAACTCCACTTTATGACCAAGAGTTGGGACGGAAGTTGCCACATCGTTTGCCACGAATTGATGTGAGAATCACATTGACCGAAATACTCCACATTGACATCGTATCGTCGACTGCTCGTTTGCAAATCGACGATTGGTATCGGTGGTTCGCAGTACGCCAAACCATGTCAATCACAACCATAGATATATGTGTTGTTGTAACCCATTCTATAATACGATGCATGTGCACCTAGCACATACGCTTTAACGGAGGTAACACCGTGAAGGTTGACCTGACAATTAACGGCGAACGAAAAACAGTCGAAGTCCGGGAGAACGACGACCTGGCGACAGTACTACGATGGGAGGGCTATACCGGCGTTAAGTGTGGTTGCGACGGAGGAACCTGTGGCGCCTCTAAAGTACTCGTCGACGGTGAAACAGAAATGGCGTGTGGCTTGGCGGCCGAGGACGCCGACGGTTTTGAGATCGAAACTATCGAAGGGCTCGGTAGTCAGGACGATTTGCACCCGATCCAACAAGCATTCGTCGACCATTTTGCGGTACAGTGTGGATTCTGTATACCGGGGATGGTGATCGAGGCCAAATCACTGATAGCCGCCAATCCGGATCCATCGGAGGCGGAAGTCCGCGAAGCCATCGACAACAACATCTGCCGGTGTACAGGCTACCAAAAACCGGTCGAGGCGATCCTCGACGCGGCCGGTCGAATGCGTGGTGAACAAGCTGCCGTAACCGATGGCGGTGCGAGGGTCGACTCCTGCGATAGAGGTGATCTCAATGAATGAGAAGACAAACGATCCAAAGGCAGACGGTGGAGCGACATCACACCCCCCTGGAGAGCAAATCGAAGAATTCGGAGAGCATCCACTCGAATGGGACGAACCAGCGAACAATAGAAAGGCTCCTGACGAACGGGCGAGCATCTCACGGCCGTCTGAAAAAGACGACGACCGAAAGCTCGTCACGGGCGAGGCGAAGTATACGGCAGACTACGAGAAACAGTTCCCGGATCTCGCGCATGCTGCAGTCGTTCGAAGTGAGATTCAACACGGACGTGTGACTGATATCAAGACGAGTGAAGCCGAAGCGATGGACGGCGTTTATACCGTCCTCACACCGTGGTCCGATGCGGTGCCAAACGCGAAGTACACCAGTGCCGGACAGTCTTACCCTGAACCAAGCCCGTGGGACATGAATGTGCTCAACGAGCACGTTCGCTACATCGGAGATCCCATCGCAGCTATCGCCGCCGAGGACGCCGAAACTGCCGAGGCTGCCGCCAAAGCCATTGAGGTTCAGTACGAGGAATACGATTACGTCCTTGACCCTGAGGAGGCGTTCAGCGAGAACGCGCCACAGCTTTTCGATGAAAATGAAGTCGAAAACAAGATTGTCGGTCATGACTACGATCGTAATCGGATGTCTCACATCGAGGGTGAGATTGGCGATGTTGAGGCGACGCTCAAACGTGAGGACGTCCACGTCCACGAAACTGCGTGGGAGACTATCCGGCAGTCCCACGCGCAGGTGGAAAAGCATACTTCGCTTGCGTATACCGACGAGGACAACCGGCACGTTCTCATCACAAGCACACAGGTGCCCAACCACACCCGGCGGCAGCTAGCCCACCTATTCGACATTCCGATTCGCGACATTCGAATCAAGAAACCTCGAGTGGGTGGCGGTTTCGGAGGTAAACAGGCGATGGTCGTTGAGCCAATTCCACTGGCACTGTCGCTAGCGGCCGAACGCCCCGTTATGTACGAGGCTTCCCGTGAAGAGGAGTTCTATGCGATGCGTTCGCGTCACCCGATGACGGTGCGGGCTCGCTCGGCAGTGACCGATGACGGCCAAATCGAGGCTATCGAGTTGTACGCGCTCTCGAACACCGGGGCGTACGGAAGCCACGGCATGACGGTCGCCGGCAATGTTGGTAGCAAGCCATTGCCACTGTATTCGAAGGTACCGAACGTCCGTTTCGAAGCGGACATCGTGCATACGAACACTCCCCAGACCGGAGCGATGCGTGGATACGGTGCACCACAGGGAACTCTCGCACTCGAAGGGCATCTCGATGAGGTCGCACGTGATCTTGATCTCGACCCTGTCGGATTTCGACAGCGCCACTACATGGAGGTCGGCGACCTCGACAAAATAGCAGGTATGATGGGCGGCGAAGGTGCAGAACGCCGTATCCGATCGTGCGGTCTTGACGACTGCATTGCGCGCGGCAAGGAGGCGATTGGCTGGGACAACGTCGAGCAACCCGATGCCGATCATCTCCACCGTGGTATTGGCATGGCGCTCTCCGCGCAAGGAACGGGCGTCGCTGGCGACGAACTCGGTGCTGCTCAGCTTATGATGAACGAGGACGGCTCGTTCCACCTCCAGGTCGGTGGTGTCGACATTGGAACCGGGGCAGATACTGCGTTCATCCAGATTGCCGCTGAAGTTCTCGGCGTTGACGAAACGGATATCGTTATTAGATCTTCGGACACCGATATCACGCCGTTCGACTACGGCGCGTACGCCTCCTCAACGACCTACATTAGTGGAATGGCGGTGAAGAAGGCTGCCGAAGACGCAAAAGAGCGAATCCTTTACTGGGGGTCGAAGTTGCTCGACGAACCGGTGGCGAACCTCGACACCGGCAATGGCGAGGTCTACAGCGACGGGACCAAGAACAGCGTCTCGCTCGAGGAGATTGGGTACGAGGCCGCCTACGGCGACGAGGAACGAGAGCAAATTCTTGGCAAGGGTACCCACTGTACTGAGGAAAGCCCACCGCCGTTCGCGGCTCAGTTCGTCGACGTCACCGTCAACGAGGAAACTGGCGAGTTCGAGGTCAATAAAATGGCGGTGGCGGTCGATTGTGGCGTCGCTATTAATCCCGGAATGGCCGAAGGACAAGTTGAAGGCGCCAACCATATGAGCTACGAGATGGCCGTCAACGATGGAATTACGATCGACGATGAGGGCCGTGTGGAGGTTCGAGACTTCGACGATTACGCATTCCCGACGGCCGCGGAGTCACCACCGATCGAGTCCATCCTTGTCGAGACCCACGAGCCGACCGGGCCGTTTGGTGCGAAGTCTGTTGCCGAAGTGCCCACGAACACGGTTCCACCGGCGCTCAGTAATGCCATCTGTGAAGCTGTCGGCGTCCGCATCTACAATATGCCGATCACAGCCGCCAAAATCAAACGGGAACTTGACGAACGCGACGACTGACGCAAACTGTTTCAATTCCGTTGATCCTCTGTTCTTCCTTTCTGTTCCCATCGTCAGTCGCCTGCTGGACAATTGTGTCGCTCGGTCCACGACAGAATATCGTGGCGAATTTGCTTTGGGTAACGACGATGTATGTTAGACGTCAACTCGTAACAAGCTATTTGTACTCGGTCGTGTCACGGTCAGGATATGCTCGCTGCTGTCACGGAAGCAACGCCAGAAACGAATAGCAGCCGGTATCTAACGCGCTTGGTCGAGAGGTTAGTGCGATGAGCGACCGAGTCGATCTATTGATTCGCGGAACGTTGGTCAACGTCAACACCGGTAATTTGGAAGATCGACCGGTGGCAGTCAACGATGGAGAAGTGGTCGCACTCGAAGAACGGCCAGCGAAGCGCGAACTCAAAACCGGTTACATCGCACCAGGTCTGATTGATGCGCATGTGCACGTTGAATCGTCGATGGTCACCCTTCCACGATACGCTGCCACCGTAGTCCCACGCGGTGTGACCAGTGTAATTCATGACCCTCACGAAATTGCGAATGTTCTTGGAACACAGGGTGTACGTGCCGTCATCAACGACACGGCACACACCCCATTGAAAGCCCGATTCACCGTCCCGTCATCAGTACCGGCGTCTCATCTCCAAGACGGTGGCGCAACCATGGATGCAGATGCCGTGGCGGATTTACTTGGCGCTGACAAGGTAGTCGCACTTGGCGAGGTGATGAACATTCCAGGAGTGCTTGCTGGCGATGAGGAGGTTCATTCGAAGATTATCGCCGCCCGCGAACGTGGACTGACAGTCGATGGGCACGCACCTCAGGTTACTGGGCACGACCTCCAAGAGGTCGCCCGTTATCTCGACAACGACCACGAGAGTATCGCTATCGAGGAAGCACGACAGAAGGCTGCTGCCGGCCTCCGTGTTTACCTCCGTGAGGGGTCGGTAAGTAAGAACCTCGAAGACCTCATCGGAATCGTAGACGAAGTTGATACCCGTCGCCTTTCGCTGTGTACCGATGACCGAGACGTAACGGATCTCGTTGAGCATGGCGGTGTCGACTTTGTCGTCAAGAAGGCCATCCAACTAGGCGTTGACCCGATGGAGGCAATCCAGATGGCGACAATCAATACCGCTGAAAGTTATGATCTCCCGTTTGGCCGAATTGAACCCGGTGCATCTGCGGACATTGTGTTGCTCGACGATCTTGAATTGTGGGACGTCGAACACGTCCTCATCGATGGTGTACTTGACCCGACTGAGGGCGCGGACGAACCACCAGCTTCAGAGGTTGCGACTGACACGGTGCAGTTCGATCCGGTTACTGCTGCTGATCTTGCCACTGAACACGATGGATCTGGATCGGTCGAAGTTCGCGTCGTCGATGCTGAAGGTGGTCTCCAAACAGCACGTATGGCGGCCAGGGTACCGGTCGAGACTGTAAACCCTCCAACCGGATTGGATGGAGTTCTCACCGCCAATATGGACGCAGATGTTCTTCCAATGGCTGTCATCGAGCGCTATGGCCGCGACGGCAGCATCGGTCGTGGATTCGTCCACCGGTTAGGCCTCGAACGTGGTGCTATTGGTTCTACTGTTGCTCATGACGCTCACAACTGTATTGTGGCTGGGGTGAGCTACGACGCCATGGCCCAGGTGGCTAACCACCTCCGCGAGATAGAGGGTGGCATCGCGGCATACGATCCTGTGTCCGACGAAATGACGTCACTCTCGTTGTCTGTTGCAGGGCTCATGTCTGATGAGCCCCTTACTACGGTCAAGGAGAAATTCGAAGCGGTCGAAGACGCCGCTCGTGGGATTGGTCTCTCCCATGAAGGGGGTCTGATGGAACTCTCATTTCTCGCCCTCGAGGTCATCCCAGAGTATCGTCTCACCAACAACGGCCTCGTCGATGTCGAAGCATTCGACTACGTCGATGTGGTCGTCAGCAACTAAGGTAGCACTTTGTAGTTGTTCCTTTTACATAACTCTCGAGGTGAATTCCACAGAGTTAGGTATCGGACAACTCACGCCCATGCCATTCCGTTACTAGGTCGGAACTATCCAATGAACATCTAAAATAGAAAATCTCGAGGGTTGATTAAGCGACTGTTTGCATCACGCCGCTCGTCCTAACAGCGAAGTAGAGGACGAACGCTGCCGCGAGAGCCCATTGACCAGCGTGTACGTCACGCCATTCTCCCTGGGCAGTCTTGATGGCCGGGTAAGTGATGATTCCCGCTGCGATGCCGTAAGCGATAGAGAATGTTAGCGGCATGATGAGTATGGTCATCCCTGCCGGGATAGCGTGCGAGAGATCATCCCACTTGATGTCCGTTACGTTCTGCATCATCAGCAGCGCCACGACGACCAGTGCGATATGCGATGCATATAACGGAATCGCTGCAGCAAGGGGGACAATTACCAGTGCTCCGAGGAACAACAGGCCGACGACGAGCGCCGTCATCCCCGTTCGACCGCCTTCTTCGACCCCAGTTGCGGACTCAATATAGGTCGTGACTGTTGAAGTGCCAAGCATACCACCGGCAGTCGTTCCAATGGCGTCGGCCATCAGCGGTTTCTCGATCTCAGGAAGGTTACCGTCATCGTCAAGGAAGCCAGCAACCTGTGAAACACCCGTGAGTGTCCCAGCCGTGTCGAAGAAGTCGACGAAAAAGAAGGTAAAGACGATGAGCGCGAATGCGAAGGCATCGAGGTTTTGGAAACCCTGGATGAACGCACCGACGAGAGGAGTTATGTCGTACTGTGCGCTTGGAATCTCTTGGGTCAACGTTCCGGATTTGACCAGCCCTGCGACTTCAATCGCATAGCCCGCTACCGTCGTTGCGATAATCCCCAAAATGATCGATCCCTTAATGCCCCGTGCGTACAGCATTAACGTCAGAAACAACCCGAGTACCGAAACCAGGGCGACTGGACTTGACGCGATACTACCAAGTGTCACGAGTGTTACCGGGTCACCAACCACCACTTGCATCTCTTCTAAGCCAATAATAGCGAGGAACAGTCCAATCCCCGTCCCAACCGCGAACTTCACAGGTTCGGGGAATAAGTGAATGATGTACTTGCGTGCCCCGACGGCGGTCAGGCCGATAAACAATACACCTTCGGTCACGACTGCGGCGAGTGCGGTCTGCCACGGGATGCCGAGCGCACCGATGACGGTGAACGCGAAGAATGCGTTCAGACCAAGTCCGGGTGCCTGTGCGAATGGTCGATTCGCATAAAATGCCATCACGAAGATGGCGATTGCTGCCGCCAGAACTGTGACGACAGCCAGCATCTGCTGAACTTCACCTGGTGTGTAGCCATCAATAATTATTCCTGGCTTTGAGCCAGGGATTCCCGCCATGATCGCTGGATTCACCACGACAATGTACGACATCGTCAGGAAGGTCGTGATACCAGCGATTATCTCGGTTCGTACATCGGTACCGTGTTCTGCTAAGCCGAAATAGCTTGCAAATCCCGACTCCGGCACCCCCTCTCGGTGTTCGGTTTCTTCACTAGCTATGACATCGTCGGTGCTGGCTCCCCCTGACATACGATAACATGAATGTGGATATCACACATCCTCTTATAGCTAATTTTTTACTAGGAGGGGAGAGTAGTATAAATCGCATCTCTCCAGTAATCAGCGAATTTGTGAAAATGTGTGATAGTGTGCGAGAAGTCGTCACACAGCAACCACAAATCCTCAGGCAAGACACAGCAAGGGCGAAATCACGTACCAGCCGTGAATCTCAACAGACAAAGATAGGAGGTCAAAGTCGTCGAAGCGGAGAATCTTGCCCTCACGGTACGTCATTGATACAAGAAGACCCTGAACGATTCATAATGTTCTGATTTTTCATCCGTTTGGCCGTCACGCGTCTATCACCGGTGTAGAGCCGGAATCCCCTACTCGTAAGCCATTTACGTGCTTGTCCGTCTCCATGAAGAAGAATTTCGACCAAATCCTCCGGTTGGTCGATGTCCACGGCGAATCTGAACGAGTCCAATTCAGTCACCGATATATTGCTGTTCTCAGTGGCTTGAAGATGATCGTAATATGACGTTCCGTGATAATCAACCTCGAAATCCGGATGCCGAGTCACCAGTGCATTCGTTCCACCACCTAACCCTCGCGCGAGAACGACTTCGCCTTGCGCTTCGAATAATCGAGAACAGGTAGAGGGTGTAATTAGCGGGAGATCGGCCGTGACATCCTCCCCGCGCTAAAGCACGGGGCTTCCCACAAGGCCGGTCCTTGGTTCGTTGGTCTCTTCGGGTTCGCACCCCGACGAGGTGCTGGCGATGCCACGTAGCCGGTACTCCTATCTCGACCGGGAAACGGGCGGGACTCGGAGTTACGTGGTTGTTTTGTGTCGGTTCGCCGTCCGAGGGCTTACTTATTTGATAAGGCAAACACCGAGTCAACTGCCAGTTTTCGGACTGTCAGAACCCGATGGGGGTACCATCGAATCGACACCAAGAGATACGCAGGGAGAGCTCCTAAGACTATACCGTACAGTGAAAGTAATCAAAGACGGGCGCTGTATCCCCGCCCTGAAGGGCGAGGTTTGAGCGCCCTGCACTACATAACCACGGCAGTCGGGTCTGCTGTTGCATCGAGTGTCGCATTTACGGCGGCGCTCAATGGACGGTCGTCGACGAGAATCGATGCCCCACGTACTTCGATCCGTGTCGGGGTCAATACTTCCGGAGTGATGCCGGTTTCACGAATTGCCTCGATTACATCTTTCAACATCGTTCTCGCGAACTCCTGTCGCTCGTTCTCGCTGAGAATCGGAGCAAGTCGCGACTTTGGATCCCGTGGATCAAACGGTACGAGAACCCTCATGTTATCGACTGATCGCGCTGTGACTTAACGATGCATGACGCTAAACGAGTTGTTGCCAATCTCGTGGGAAATCGGAGGTAGCTGAACTACGACTCACATGAAAGACCTCATTTCAAGCTAATCTCGGTCGAAACCTCAACAGTTTATTTATACTCCACTGTCTCAGTATAACAGTATAACCAGCCACTGGTCGGTGATTCACTTGCAAGTGGAACTAGAAATCAACGGGGAAGAAAGACAGTTAGACGCATCAAGATCGGATAGTCTCCTCGACGTCCTGCGGAAGAACGGATACACAGGTGCCAAGCGAGGCTGTGACACAGGTGCATGTGGATTCTGTACGGTCGTGGTTGACGGCGAACCTGAAAAATCGTGTATAATGCCAATCGTGAAGGCTGATGGTGCCGAGGTTCACACCATCGAAGGACTAGGAAGTCAGGACAACCTCCATCCAGTTCAGGAGGCCTTCGTCGACAACTTCGCGCTCCAGTGTGGATTCTGTATTCCCGGGATGATAGTGCGCTCGAAGGTTCTCTTGGACGAAAATCCTGACCCGACCGAACAGGAAGTACGTGAGGCACTATCGGATAATCTCTGTCGGTGCACCGGCTATAAGAAAATCGTCGAGGCGGTTCTCGACGCAAGCAACAGAATGGACAGTAACAAATCCGTCGCTACTGACGGTGGACTATCCGATACTACCGACGATGATGGAGTCTGTGGCTGCGGTCGGGATGGCTTTCAGGGGGGTTGTGACAAATGAGCCGACCCACGGAAAACAGACTCGATATTGATGAAACTATACCAGAAGAGGGGGGTGTCGAGGGGCTCGGAGATACCCTGCTCGAATCCACGGAATCCGAAGACGCTCCGAAAAACTCGACTAAGCGAGAACATATCAGCGACGATACTGAGAAGTATGACGCACGGAAAATCGTCACGGGTGATGCACGCTACACCGCGGACTACCGCGAGCGCTTTCCCAAACTCGCTGAAGGCAAGATACTTCGCAGCGACATCGCACACGGCTACGTAACTGACATCGACACGAGCGCAGCAGAAGAGATGGATGGTGTCTATGCTATCATCACGCCCTGGGACGATGTCGTTCCAGACAAATTATACTCCAGCTCTGGTCAATCATATCCAGAGCCGAGTCCGTGGGATATGCGCATCCTCCGCAAACACGTGCGATTCGTCGGGGATCCCATTGCCGCTGTTGCTGCAAAGGACAAGGGCACCGCCGACCGTGCTATCCGTCAAATCAAGGTCGAGTATGAGGAACTCGATGCCGTGTTCGACCCCAAGGATGCGATAGGTCCTGAGGCCCCGCAGCTATTCGAATCCAACGATGTCGACAACAAGCAATCCGGTGCGAATTACGACCGCAATCTCGAATCCCATTTTGAGGGTGAAATCGGCGACGTTGACAGCGTATTCGAGGAGACCAACGCCGACCGAGTGCTCGAAACGGAGTGGGAGACACCGTATCAGTCACACTGCGTTCCTGAGCCCCATGCCACGATAGCATATACGGACGAAGACGACCGGTACACGTTCATCACGGCGACGCAAGTACCCTTCCACACACGGCGGCAGCTCTCGCACTTATTCGACATCCCGATTCGAGATATTCGGGTGAAGAAGCCGCGAATTGGCGCGGGATTCGGCTCGAAACAGGAGATGGTTATCGAACCGATTACCTTCGCCCTGCACTTGAAGGCGGAGATGCCGGTCAAGGTAGAGTTGACCCGCCGTGAGGAGTTCTACGCGATTCGATTCCGTCACCCGATGCGGATGCGGATGAAAACAGCCGTCTCCGAGGACGGCGAACTCGAAGCGATGGATTTCTACACGCTGTCTAACTCCGGTGCGTACGGCACTCACGGAATGACCGTCGCTTGCAACGTTGGGACGAAGCCGCTTCCGCTGTATCCGCGTGTTCCGAACGTCCGTTTCAAGGGTGACGTTGCTCACACGAACCTTCCGATGGGTGCGGCGATGCGCGGCTACGGCGCGCCGCAGGGTCACTTTGCCGTTGAGTCACACATGGACGAAGTTGCCCGAAGTCTCGACCTCGATCCCGTCGAATTCCGCATGCGAAACGCCGTCCGAGAAGGCGATCTCGACAGGAACTCGGCCATCCTCAAAGATGATGACCGGTTCACCAGACGCATTCGGTCGTGCGGCCTCCGCGAATGCATCGAACGCGGAAAGAAGTCAATCGGGTACGATGCCATCGAGCAGCCGGACGAGAACCATCTCCACCGTGGTGTCGGTATGGCCATCATCGCACAAGGGAGCGGTGTCGCTGGCAAGGAACTGGGTGCTGCCCAGCTCACAATGAATGAGGATGGGTCGTTCCATCTCCAAGTTGGTGGTGTCGATACGGGTACCGGTACAGACACGATGTTCAGCCAAGTCACCGCGGAAGTCACCGGCTGCGAGCCAGAAGATGTCGTCGTTACATCCTCCGATACGGATCTAACCCCGTTCGATTATGGTGCGTACGCATCCTCGACGACTTACATTAGCGGCCAGGCTGTAAAGAAGGCCGCCGAAGAGGCGAGAGAACGGCTTCTCTACTGGGGGTCGAAGTTGCTCGACGAACCGGTGGCGAATCTCGATACCGGCAATGGCGAAGTCTACAGCGACGAGACCGACGACAGCGTCTCGCTCGAGGAGATTGGGTACGAGGCCGCCTACGGCGACGAGGAACGAGAACAGATAATGGGCAAAGGCCATCATTCAACGGATGAGAGCCCACCACCGTTCGGGGCTCAGTTCGTCGACGTCACCGTCAACGAGGAAACCGGAGAGTTTGAGATCAACAAGATGGTCTTCGCTGCAGATTGTGGCGTCGCCATCAACCCGCCGCAAGTCGAGGGACAGATCGAAGGCGGCGAACACATGAGCCTCGAATTCGCCACTAGCGGTGGTCTCGAATTCGACGAGGAGGGTCAACCTCAGACGCTCGGATTCCGGCAGTACGGCATGCCCCGAACCACCGATCACCCACCGATGGAAACGATTCTGGTCGAGACGCACGAGCCAACTGGACCGTTCGGCGCGAAATCAATCGCGGAACTGCCGACGAACGGAGTTCCCCCGGCGCTCAGTAACGCCATCCGAGATGCGGTCGATGTCCGGGTTACCACGCTCCCTATCACGGCCGAGAAAATCAAGCAGGCGTTAGAAAGTCGCGACTGACCATCCGTCGTTCCACTACGTTTTACCACTACTTCGGATTAGCCACTGTAAGCTGGAAGTTTTGGCGAGGGATGGCGGTGGGATCGGGGCAAATGCTATTAAAGACTAATACGCTACATTGCAGGTATGGCCCATCTCGGATTTCTCGTTACAGGCGGTCCGTTTGACAGTGAACGGTGGCGAACCGCCTACGAACTCGGACGGGCGGCACTTGACGCTGGTCACGAAGTAACGTACTTCCACTACCTTGACGGTGCGTTCGTCCCCGTCGCCGACCAAGAGTTACCGGACTGTTCAGACGCTGGACTATACGACGAGATGCCGACGGAAAAATTCCAAACTCTCGTCGCCGACGGTGCCGAAGTAATCTGTTGTGGCCTTTGTGTGAACGCACGCGGCATCGACGCTGAGACGGATTATCCCGAGGGCGTCGAACTCGGTTTACTGCCAGACCTTGCAGATATCCTTGGGGAGGCTGACCGGGTGATCTCATTATGAAGTGTACTGTCGCCGTCTTACTCACACGCGGCCCGTATGGCCGCGTACACGTGCCTGAGGGGCTGCGTGCTGCGCGCGGTGTCGCAGCGGGATTTGACCGCCACGATGTGACTGTCATCTTCACCGACGACGCCGTCTACGCCGCCCGTGCGGCTGTTGACCGGGATGCGTTGAACATGCCCGGTCACATAACTGACCTCCATGCGGAAAATGGGAAGATGGTCGTGGACGCCGACGCGATGAACGAGAGAGGTATCGACGCCGACGAAATTGCGAATGACGTAACGGTGCGCTCTGGCGAAGCGGTCGCCGAGCTGATCCGCGACGCTGATCACACACTTGATTTCTAATAATGCTTTATCTCGTTGACAAACCAATGGCCGAGATCGCGTTCAGAACCGCCGAAGGTGACGACGACGCCCGCATCATCCTAATCCAGGACGGCGTCCTCCTAGAGCCAGAACTTAATGTCTCTACTTACGCAGTCGAAAAGGATGTTGCGATTCGTGGTGTCGACCTCCCGCCGGACGTCGAATGTATCTCGTACGATAAGGTAATAGAACTCGTACTCGAACAGGAGACAAAGAACTTCGTATGACCGTCTTCGAAGAAATCACCGAACTTGTCGATCGAGGCGAACCGGCAGCGATGCTGACCGTGGTTGGGAAGGACGGCAGTGCTCCACGGAACGTCGGTACGCGGATGCTCGTCACCGAGGACGACGAACTTGGCACCATCGGCGGTGGCACAGTTGAAGGACTCGCCATCGAAGCTGCCCGATCCGTATTACGGGGCGACGAATCCCCCGGTGTTAGGACGTATGAACTCAAACCTGGCGGAAACACAGGCATGGTGTGTGGTGGCTCGATGGACGTTTTCATTGACCGCATCCGCGGACGAGCGCGCCTTTACATCGCTGGTGGTGGCCACATTGGTATCGACCTGGCGGCGCTTGCAGAGCGGCTGGGCTACGACGTCACTGTCGTTGATGACCGCGAGGAATTCGCCGATCCGGAGCAATTCCCCAGTAGTACAGACGTAATTCACGGCGAGTACGGTGACGTACTCCAGAGGTTCCCGATGACATCCGAGACTGCAGTCGCTGTTGCAACACGCAGCGGGACGTTCGACCAGCAGGCCGTCGCCGCTGCCATCGACGGGGGCGCCGGTTATGTTGGCCTCGTTGCTAGTGAGACGAAAACCGAGCACGTCATCGAATCGCTCGTCGAGGACGGGTACAGTCGTCGCGACCTTGCACGGGTACGTGCCCCAATCGGGCTCAAACTCGGTGGCGGTGGCCCAGAGGACATCGCTTTGTCCATCCTTGCGGAGATGAACAAGGATCGCTACGACGCGTCCGGGCGACCAGCATCACGATTGAACCTTGACGATCTCGTAGTCGTCAGAGGCGGTGGCGACCTTGGGAGCGGCGTCGTTTATCGCCTTCATCAGGCGGGGTATCCTGTTATTGTTACCGAGGTAGCTGAACCGACTGTCGTCAGGCGTGCTGTCGCCTTCGCCGAAGCGATGTACGAGGACGAAGTTTCCATCGAGGGGATCAGTGGTCGACGCGCCGCTACCGTTGACGAGGCGCTTGAAATTCTTACTGACGACGGAATACCAGTCCTTGAGGATCACGAAGCTACAGTCGCGAACGAACTCAACCCTGGCGTCCTTGTCGATGCGATCATGGCGAAGGGTCGATTCGATACCGGAACACGCCGCGAAGACGCCGATGTCGTTATCGGACTTGGGCCAGGATTCGAAGCAGGTGATGACGTCCACGCCGTCGTTGAGACAGATCGCGGCCACGAACTCGGGCGCGTTTTCTACGAGGGAACGACTAGCGCGTACGATGGCGAACCCGGCGAGCGCCGCGGGTATACGCACGAACGCGTGCTTCGTGCTCCGACGGACGGTTACTGGGAGACGAAGGCTGCCATCGGAAACGTTGTTTCTGCCGGTGACACCATTGGGCACGTAGACGACGAACCGGTGAAAGCGGAAATCGATGGGCTCGTTCGAGGCCTAGTCCATGAGAATATAGAGGTCTCCGAAGGAGCGAAGCTTGGCGATGTGGATCCACGAGGTGAAGCGGTCGACCATACGAAGATTTCTGACAAGGCACTCTGTCTCGGTGGAGGCGTCCTTGAAGCAGTACTGCGCCTCCGCTAGCGCGAAATCTCTTCGATCGTAGGTTCGACGAGTTGCACGCCGATAGTGTTGGTCACGTGGCCAATTTGTCGGTAGAACACGCCAATATCCGAGAGTGCAGTCTCTAGCTCTGTAGTCCGGTTGGACGGCACTGATAGGAGGAGACCGCCGCTCGTCTCTGCGCTTTCACCGTCTTCGAGGCCATATCCGAATAGTTGTGACAATTCGATCGTCCCTTCGATGATGGGAAGAGAGGTTATCTCGACCCCGACATCAGCGTTCTTTGCGAGGACTCTGGCCTGTCCTAACAGGCCAAACCCGGTGACGTCCGTCGCCGCCGTGGCAAGTTCTCGGGCAGCCGCGGCGGCCTCGCGGTTTGGTGTAGTCATCCACGATAGCGCTTCGCCCCCTATTTCATCGATTGACCGCTCAACTGTGTCCCTGACCGTCGCGCCGAATTCACCGTCTTTGACGCGAAGAGCGCCCATCGCGGGTTGGGTTCCGAGTGGCTTGGTTAAGTAGAGTTGCTCACCCGGTGTCGCATTGCGCGTACTGAGAAGGTCACTTGGTTTTGCGGTCGCCGTAACTGCACCGCCTGCAAACGGCCAAGGATTCAAGATCGTGTGGCCACCGGCGACTATCCCATCCATCTCTTCAAACGCATCGAGGATACCCGCGAGCACGGCTGGCGCGTGTCCCGTCACCTCTCGCGGAAGCCCGAGGACTACCAGACAGCTTAGGTTGTCGATAGCTCCAGTGGCAAATGCGTCGCTTGCCGCGTTACAGGCTGCGACCCGTCCAAAGTCGTACGGATCGTCGATAATCGGCGTGAAGAAATCGACTGTAGAGACCAATGCAAAGTTGTCGTGTAATCGTTGTGCGGCGGCGTCCTCCCCGACGCCGAGAAGGAGGTCGTCCTGCCGTTCATCAAGGCCAACCTCAGCTAACAGCGATTCGAGATCGTTCTGTCCCACCTTACAGGAACACCCATGTAATTCGGCGAACTCGGTGAGAGCAGGAGAGTCATCACGGTTAGAATCGGTATCAATCATTGCGGTTCCGCTCCGATGTGATTGCTTCTTCAGTCATCGTAATACGGAGTTCGAACGCTTCAGTTGCGTCTTCATCACTGCTCTCGGTCACCTTGAATCCGTGTTTCGTACACGTCCGTCGCAGGTTCTGCTCCGCCGGCGGATAGTCTCCTCGAACGAACAGCTCATCGCCAGGTTCCATCTCCGCGAGTTCTCGTCGAACGATGAGTGCTGGACGCGGGCAAACTTCACCCGTAACGTCAACGTGTTTCATGTTCGTCCATTCTCCATGCGAATCAATAACATTGTCGTCTCTTCCCGTCGGTCACTAAGACAAAACTATTGTCCGTCGGATGTGACCGTGAAGTATGAACCTCGCCGGAGCATTCGGATTGAATGACCGGGAACTCGTGTCGTTCGTCGGCGCAGGCGGCAAAAAGACGGCAATGCGCTATCTTGCCATGGAGATGACGAACCGTAATCTCACGGCGGGGTATACCACAACGACTCATATGCCACCGCCGGACGAGTTCCCGCTCGTGTTGGCTTTCCCGGATGAACTTCCAGCGGCACTTGTCGATTACGAGACTCCTGTAGCATTCGCCAGCGATCGAGTCGAAAATCCAAAACGTGCTGACGAGAAGGTTCGTGGATATGACCAAACTGTCATCAATTCATTGTTTAGGCACGGCACACTTGACGTGATTTTGGTCAAGGCCGATGGCGCTCGCCGTCGCGAATTCAAGGCTCCCGGATCGAACGAACCCGTCATTCCGGAGCTGAGTACGTCGGTCATCGTGGTCGCTTCGGTTCGCGCAGTCGGGGCTCCACTGGAAGCACCGATAGTTCACCGTCCAGAACGGGTATCTACGATCACTGGACTCGACATCGCATCTCCTCTCACGTCCGAAGCTGTGGGTACAGTACTCGCGGACGAAGCTGGTGGGCTTAAGGACGTACCTGCTGAGGCGACCGCAATACTGCTGGTCAATAAGGCCGATACACCTGCCCAGAGGGAAACAGCGCGCGATATTGTATCGACGGTTTTTGAGCAAACTGATCGATTTGACCGTGCCATTGTCTCGTCCTTCGAGACAGAAACGCTCGAAGTTGCCGAAAATAAGTAATAGGCGGTCGCCGTCAGTCACCTTCTGTTAATCAGCTCCCCGGCACTAAGGCTCCAGTAACGCGGCTGGGACGCCAAGATCCCTGTTTTCTATCTGAATAACAGTGAAAGCTAAGGCCAAGATGGTCGCAATGTATGGGTAGGTGGCCATGATTATCGGGTGCAGAAGGAACTCTAAAACCGGGTTGACGATGTCTGCCAGTGGCGTTCCCGCACTGAGTTGGAGCGAGATCGCTTGTGCCCGCAACTGGAGCGCATCTAGCAGTCCGAAGAGGTACGCACCACTGTTGACGAATGGGGCCCAACTGTCCTGGGCAAGGTCAGGAACACAGTATCGAAGAAGCGATCGGCCATCGAAGATTGTAACCTCGATGTATGGGAAAATAGCATGTTCTCTGATAAGGACGAATCGTACCTCTTCCAGAAGATGAGTAGCTCTGTCGAGGGAGTCGAGGGGAAGTGCCATAATAGCGTCCATCACCTTTTCAGACAATCCTTTCAGACTCGTCCATTAGATAGGATACGTTCAAGCAAATTCTCCATATTAGGTAAGTTATGTAAATAATCTTTAATTTCAGTGGATATTTCTACTTTGGAGTAGATGTATGGACGTATGACCCCGTCAGACAATAATATAGATTCCGCCGCGACTGATATACTCGCAAACATCGGCGAGACGCCATTGGTGGAACTCCCGAACGCTAGCGACGACGTTGATGCGACCATTTACGCCAAACTCGAATTCGTCAACCCGTCGGGCAGCATCAAAGACCGTATTTACCACGAAATGATCACCGCTGCTGAGGATCGCGGTGAGCTCGAATCGGGCATGGAGATCATCGAGTGCTCGACGGGTAATGCCGGGATCGCATGCACGCTAGTCGGTACCCAGCTCGGCTACGACGTGACGATCGTCATGCCAGAAGGAATGAGCGAGGAACGCAAGAAGGTTATTCGAGCTTACGGCGGTCGACTCATCGAAACGCCCGGTGGTGAGAGCGACGTTGATCTCGCAGTGAACCGCGTTGAGGAGATGCTCGATGAGTCCCCAGGCAAGTATTGGTTTCCGAACCAATTCAGCAATCCCGACAACCCAATCGCTCACGAAAAGACCACTGGCCCGGAAATCGTAGAGCAACTCGGCGGCGCCCCGGATGCATTCGTTGCGGGGCAGGGTACGGGTGGAACCGTCACTGGCGTCGGTCGGCGACTCCGCGAAGTAGATTCGAATACGTCTATCTATGCTCTCGAACCGAAGGAAGCGCCCTTATTATCCTGTCGCCAGTGGGGAACGCACGAAATTGAGGGTATCGGTGACGGGTTCGTACCTAAGAACCTCGATCCAGAACTCCTCGACGGTGTGGTGACTGTCGAGAGCGATGCCGCTATCGAGCGCGCCCGTTCGCTCGCCGAGGAGGAAGGCGTCTTCTGCGGCATTTCCAGTGGGGCCAACGTCGAAGGGGCTATCCGAATGGCTCGTGAACACCCCGAATTCGACGAAATCGTGACCATTGTCACAGACACCGGTCATCGCTACTTCACGACGAAACTCTTCGAGCCAGACCACGAAATTGATATTCCTGACCGGGATCATCCACTCGACGAGCACTCTCGTGAAGTCCTTGAACGCTACCAAGATCAGTGGGTTATCATCGATTAGCGACATAAAGGATATAGACGAACACCGAGACCTCCAAGTATGTCAGATGATCACGGTCATCCCACCCATGACCACGGTGATATAATCAGTCGATCCGAAGCCGTCGAGTTGGTGCTCTCGCTTCGGTCTCAAGCACTGGAGACACAGTCGGCCGAGCGTGTCCCGATAACTGAAGCATTCGAGGGATACGTGCTGGTTGACTCACTCGTTGCTGAATTTGACGTGCCTGCGCATAGTCACTCTACAATGGATGGATTCGCGTTTGACGCGACCGAACCGTACCCGTTTGAAGTCATCGACGGGGAGGTGTTTCCTGAGGACGACCCGCCATCCTTGGAAGCGAACGAAGCCGTGCGCGTTGCCACTGGTGCGCCGATTCCTGAGGAGGCTAATGCTGTACTGAAAATCGAAGAAGCGACCGTTCGCGACGAAACCCTTCGCGGTTCAGACATCGATCCCGGTACGTACGTATACAAACGAGGTAGCAACGTCGCCGCAGGGGAGACCCTCTTTGAGGCCGGTGAACGTCTCTCAGCAAAGGATGCTATCCTGCTCCGAGACCTCGGGTACGATTCCGTCTCCGTTGCAAAGCAGTTCGATATTGGGCTGCTGGCAACTGGAACCGAAATTCAGGAGGGGCGAACCGCCGACCTGGACTCACCAATGCTGGCGTCGCTGGTTCGGTCGTGGAATCACGAGGTAGAATACGAGGGAGCCGTACCTGACGAGTACGACCGCGTTGAGGACGCTATCGCAACAATTGCAGCAGAACGCGACGTGGTTATTACTACAGGTGGGACGAGCGTTGGCAAAAAAGATCACGTCATTCGTGAACTCCGGTCGTTGGGTAATGTCCGGTTTCACAGAGTTCGTGTCCGTCCCGGAAAACCGATTGCAGCCGCGACGATTCCAGATTTCGATGCTGTCGTATTTGCCGTCCCTGGCAAACCAGTCGGCGCTCATACTATTGCGACGCTTGTGTTGCGGCCGTTCTTTACCGGCGTAAAGTCTCTTCCGCGAGTGACAGCCACTGCTAGTGTCGGAATAGATGTGCCGACGGAGGGGTTCGAGTATGCCATTCCTGTTACTCTTAATGACGGTGTTGCAGAACCGCTCGGACACGAGAGTTCATCACTTTCCGTGTACGACGGTATGTTCGATCCGAGCGTCCTCTCTTCAAGTACTCGGGCGACCCGTTCGGATGGATTCGTCTTGACAGAGTCCGGATTTGAAACAGAGGAACCAGTAAGCGTCGTCCCGTACACAGCGACAGAATGACTGGCGATGAAATTTCAGACAGCAAGGGTAGTGATCCACTCACTTTCGACGATGATAGACGGGTCATCGGCGGCATTCTTCTCGCCGCCGGCAAAGGCGAGCGTTTTGAAGGCGGTAACAAACTTCTTGCATCAGTCGATGATGAACCCCTCATTCGTCACTCGGTGCAGTCACTCTTGCACGCTGGTCTCGATGAAACCTTCGTAGTCATCGGACATGACGCCGAAGCAGTTCGCGATCAACTAATTGATTTAGGTGTATCATTCCGGTACAACGAGGATTACGCCGAGGGTCAGAGTACGTCGGTTCACGTCGGGGTTGAGGTTGCTCAAGATCGAAATTGGGATGCCGCCATCTTCGCACTTGGAGATATGCCGTTTGTGGATTCCGAAACGATGGACGCTCTAGTGAATGCGTATCGGAGTGGTACAGGTACCATCATTGCGGCAGCGTACAATGGAAAACGCGGCAACCCCGTTCTCTTCGACGCGAAGCACTTCGCTGCACTTTCAGACGTGGCTGGTGATCGGGGTGGTCGGCGACTAATCGAGGAACACGACGAATCCGTGCTGATCGAAACGAACGACGCTGGTGTCACACAGGATATTGATTCCCGGGACAATCTCCAACAGTATACTGAGTAGCCACATGGTTTCAACTCCATTCTGCCACAAGCCGTGAGAAGAGCGGACGTATTTGGCAATTTCTGTGACTCAACTTCGGCTGTGGACGTAGTTCTTTTTCGCAAATCACATCCCAATTGATATCATACCGATCCTGAAGAACAGGGTCTTAGCATTGAGTCTTCCAGAGGTGAATAGCCATCTTTGGAAGTGAAATACAAATACGGTCGCGGTTGTCAATATTGTATTGTTTGTAGACCATTGGAGACAGATGAACCATCACCTCATGGTCGGTGCCGTCGGGCCGCACCGTCACCCAGTATGAGTTGCCGGCGAAATGTTGCCGTATTAGTTTACACGGAATCACGTTCTCTTCAGGGTCATTCTCGGCATCGCCAGAGAGACGAATCTGTTCAGGACGAACACAGAATACAACATCATCACCCGGTGAAACGGCCGAATCAGCTCCCATTTCAATAGTATAGCTCTCCCAATCCAGTTGAGTTGCGGATTCACACTCGCGTACTAGCGCTCTAAACTGGTTCGGATTTCCAGTGAACGTAGCAACGAACGAAGACGCCGGGCGTTCGAAGACTTCCTTCGGCGTTCCGGCCTGACGAACCGTCCCGTCCCGCATCACTACAATGCGATCACCGAGGACGCTCGCATCCTGTTGATCATGGGTCACGTAAAGCACCGGGATGTCGAGATCAGCGAGAAACGACCGTAGTTCCCCACGCAGCCGATTTTTGATCGGGGCATCGAGGTTTGTCAACGGTTCGTCGAGGAGCAGTGCTGCTGGGTCGGCAGCGAGAGCCCGTGCCAACGCGACACGCTGTTTTTCACCACCAGAAAGCCCATTCGGTAGCTTATGGAGTATGTCGGTGATTTCTAGACTCATAGCGAGTTCCGTGATAATATTCGGGGATGTAGCTGCGTAGGCAATATTCTCACGGGCAGTCATATGCGGAAACAGTGCTCCATCCTGAAAGAGCAAGGAAACATTGCGGTCTTCCGACGCTAGGCCGTCGAGGATGCGACCATCGAGTCGAATAGTGCCTTCGTCGGGCAAACAGATACCCGCAATCATTGATAACAGCGTTGTCTTTCCGCAACCAGATGGCCCGAGCACGGCAAGCACCTCATCCTTGACCGTCATGTTGACTGGACCGAGCCTAAAGTCAGAATACTGTTTGACAAGGTCATCGAGTTCCAGCATTATTATCTCCATGGACTTTTGCCGAGAACAGTGAGCACTACAAGTGCTCCGACCGAAATCAGGAGTAGGATGATCGCCACGGGAAAGGCGGCTTCAAGACCACGGGACATAAACGCGAACCAAATCTGAATCGGCATTGTCCGCGGGTAGTAAGCCATCATCACCGTCGCACCGAATTCTCCCATCGCGCGAGCGAACGCCAATGTGATTCCAGCAATGATTCCCGGCTTTGCTAACGGCAATGAGATCGCCCAGAATGTTGTCATGCTATCCTTGCCGAGCGTTCGTGAAACGTGTTCGAGTTGTCGATCCACACCCTCGAACGCGGCTTTTGCCGTCACCACCACAAAGGGTGACGCAACGAATGTCTGTGCGAGTACGACTCCAGCGAACGACCGCGTAAGTGGGATCCCTGCTTGGGCGGCTGCAGCCCCGATGGGTTCATTCGGGCCGAACACTGACAGAAGCACCATTCCACTGACGACCGGAGGCAAGACGAGCGGCAGGACAACGAGTGCAGTTACAACGGTTTGTCTCCAAGATGTCGTGCGAGCGAGCCAATATGCCAGCGGAACGCCTAACAGGGTGGCGATCGCTGTACTCGTCAGCGCACTCGCTAGTGAGGTGGCTGCTGCATTCCTGATTTCACTCTGCAGTAGCTTCACAGTGAGCGTTCCTGGCGTCTGACTGATGAGCGAGACGAGCGGTACGAGATAGTAGAGGAGCAAGATAGATCCAAGTAGTACTGTTATTGTTCGCCAGTCACTGGTCAATGTGTTACGGCGTGAGCGTCGCTGGAACATGTCCTTTGTATGTTGGGTATGATGAGGGGATACGGAAACCGAATGTTTCGAGGTAATTCCCTTGAATGAGTGTTTCGAAGACGCTGCGCGTTCGTTCGTTGTAGTGACCGTCACAAATCGTTGCTGCGTAGCTAATCACCCCACCAGTCACGGATCGGTTTTCTGTTAGCGAGTGCGATACGGTCGAGTACCAGTTGTCAACGTACTTGGGATTACTCAAGTCGATTTGGTCAGGAAGGTCAATATACTCGTAGTCCCGTTCAACCGCCATATTACGATAGACGACGGCCGCATCAAGGCCACCCGTCTCGAAATGACTGAGAAGTTCGGTTTCGGGATACAGTTGCCGTGCCCTCAGTATGTCGTTGGTGAGATCAGGTCGTTCGTAGAACTTGCTTGCGAGGCGGAGCAAGAAAAGTGTGCGATAGCCAAGTGGATCGAGTGTCGGATCGGTGCGACCGAGGGTCACTTCTTTATCTCGCAGTGGTGCATACCAATGATCTGCGCTGGCAACTCGTCTTCCCGCTTTGGTATCCGAATTATAGGCAACGACGATAGCATTGCTGGCATACTTTGTGTACCACGCTTCTTGAAGGATAGAATCAAACAGGGCTGGCTCAGCGAGTGCGACGATGTCAGGGTTTCGTTGCTCTTCGTCAACCATTCGTGCGGCGGTAACAGAACCGTGGCTCTCGATTTCGAGAGGAACGTCAATTTCTGATGTGAGTCCTTCGCTGAGCGCGAGCTGTAGACTACCTGCAGAGAGGATCGAAACCGATGGTGAAGCTCGAGACTTCTGCCGGATAGCCTGACAGCCCCCAAGCCCCGCTATAATCCCTGGAGCTGTACATGCAAGTACCGCTCTTCGGGTCACGGTCGGGCTATCCGACTCCATTTCGGTGAATAACTGTACAGGGTTACTCTAAACTCTTTTGTTAACCATATTCAGTTAAACATCAGCTTTATAGATTTTCTGACGGCATGAAGTGGATTCACCGTTCGTGGCAAATCGTTTGCGAACTTTCACAAGATATGTGGCTTTGTTTGGCCACACAATTGTATGGCTATCGTGCCAACAAATACCTAGCTATATGATAACGTAGGTAATATCTCGTAACTATGTCGCGTGAGACATCTAATGTCGACATTATTTACGGAGCTGATGACAGGCCACCGCTGCTCGAATCAATTCCGTTAGGGTTGCAACACATCCTCGCAATGATCCTCCCAAACATTGCACCACCGCTTATCATCGCAGGTGCAGTAGGGCTTGCAACAGGGCAAACGACATTTCTTATTCAGATGGCACTTATTTTCGCCGGACTCGCGACGATTGTACAAGCGATCCCAATTGGCCCGGTTGGCGCACGTCTCCCCATCGTGATGGGAACGAGTTTCGCATTCGTCGGCGGGATTATCGGCGTTGCGACACAGTATAGCCTCGCAGCAGCCTTC
This sequence comes from Haladaptatus halobius, assembly GCF_020618475.1. Lineage (GTDB taxonomy): Archaea > Halobacteriota > Halobacteria > Halobacteriales > Haladaptataceae > Haladaptatus > Haladaptatus halobius. The sequence goes on from NZ_CP085337.1 coordinate 550,678, forward strand.
GGTGCGTGTATCGTTGCAGCCGTTGTCGAGATTTTCATCGGCTGGAAGTTTGAATGGTTTGAGTCATATTTTACACCACTGGTGAACGGACTCATTGTTGTGATTATCGGCCTGTATCTTATTCCAGTTGGAATGGATTATCTTGCTGGCGGCGTCGAGGCCTCAAACTACGGTGCCCCAGTTAACCTCGCTATCGGTGGTCTGGTGTTCGTTGTCGCAATCGGGCTCAATCAGTTGTTCTCAGGTTATCTTCGAATCCTCAGCCTGCTAATCGGCATCGCTGTCGGCTACGTCACTGCTGCAATACTCGGCCTTGTTGATTTCTCCCCCGTTGCTTCCGCAGGGTGGTTCGCCTATCCTGTCCCGCTTAAATTTGGTATCGAGTTCAAACCAGTTCCAATTCTAATTCTGGGGGTGCTGTACATAACAACCTCAATGGAAACGATCGGTCATATATCTGCAATTACAGCCGTCGAAGACCGCGAACCAGAGGAGTCAGAACTCAAAGGCGGTCTCATCGCAGATGGAGTAATGAGTGGCTTGGCGGGTGTCTTCGGAGCTTTCCCGAATACATCCTTTGCACAGAACGTTGGTGTCGTTACGTTCACTGGAATCATGAGTCGGATCGTTGTTGCTATCGGGGGTGCGATCTTGGTGCTGTTTGGTTTCGTTCCAAAGGTGGGTGCATTGTTCGCGACGATGCCGAACCCAGTTCTTGGTGGTGCAACGCTCGTCATGTTCGGAATGGTGCTATCAAATGGGTTTAAAATCCTCAATGACAATGTCACGCTCAATCAGCGGAATATGGTGATTATCGCTGCATCTATCGGCGTAGGCCTCGGTGTTGCCACGCGTCCAGACGCCCTTCAGCAACTCCCGAAGCAAGCACAGACATTCTTCGGTGAAGCTGTTGTAATGACTGCGTTGATTTCGCTCATCCTTGATAATGTCGTCCCGAAGGATACGAGTCACGTTCAGCAAGATACCGCCGACGAGAGCACTCCTCAAGATATTACTCCCGCCTCCTCTCCTGATCACGAATGAAATTGCTCTCGGCATATTTTCGCCTCTTGAACTGGTGGAGACAGAGACCACTGGAAGTGAAGTCGTTCAATCTACCTGTGTTATTCGACGTAGTCAAAATCAAGTGACGATAACATCCCTTCTCCACTGAGTAAAACAAGACCAAGAGCAATCGAACCCATACTTGCTAGTTTTAGTTCCGATATAATTCGATTGATTGAAATTTCTGGGTTTGGATTAGTAGGAGCGCTAACGAAGAGCCAGAGTAATAATATCCATCCGAGTACAATACCAATCAAAGAAACTGGAAGTAACCAATTCTGCTGGATTTGTTCAGTAACCGGTTGGGTTTGTTGAGTATTTTCATGTGATTCTTCAAATTCAAGCTCATGTTCTTTTGAAAAATGCGGCTGTAAGGTGGTATAAATGGCCAGCTCTACTGTTACTGCTACTGCAGCCACAATCGGAATCGCGATCAGCCCTATTCCGTACGCTTGATAAAAATATATCGAACTCCCTAGGGACAACACTAGGAGAAACCCAAGATCCCTTCCGCTGAATGTATCTCTAAGGAATGCGGGGAGAGAATCATAGTTACCTGAGGGATGGTTCATATTAGGTTTCGTGACGCAGTCATCACAGTTAGCTTCTTTGACTATAAAGCACGGTGACGACCCGCGGGCGGCACTCGACGGTCTGCTCAGCTCGCCGGAGACCGGTATTTAGGTTGATAGCAAATAGCCCATTTATACCATATTCGGAAGATCTCACATAAAAGAAATGCTGAGGAGCTACCGTACTTCCCAAAACAAATTGCACAATCCGTTCGTTATCTGCTGTGATGAGATATTTGGAGAACGTTTCGGTCGATGAACTCCGGAATACGCTCTATGATGTGGATGACGTTCAAGCGACGAAACGGTTCATGGTCACGATTGCATATAAGTAGAGTATCTTATAGACGGATCTAGCTGAGTGGTACGGGCTTTCTCGCAAGACCGTGTAGAACTGGATCTAACGATTCGAAGAAGACTCAATTAACAACCTGACCAGCGATAAAGATCATCCCGGTTATCCGCCAAAACTTGATTCTGAAAAGCGAATCGAAGTCTCCCAACTACTGTAAGAACCACCTGCCAACGCCGGTTACGACGCTGAAGATTGGAATGAATTTCTTGTCCAACGGCTATTAGATGAGCAGTTCAATGTCACATATTCACGTACAAGCGCTTACCGACTTCTCGCAGAGGATGAGTAATCATTTCTGTACTATGTCTGCTAATCCACTGGCTCGCTGGCGGAGAACGAATAGCTTTTCCTCTAATTAGTTAATCGAAGTTCATGGAACGGCTTCGCGAGTCACTGCACGAAGCACCGATTATCGATAAAGATGGGTATCAGTACCTCGTCCATCCAATCAGTAACGGGGTACCAATGCTCGAACCCACACTGCTGCGGGAGGTCGTAATTGGAGTTGCGCGCGCGGCAGACTTGGATGTCGACAAGATCGTCGCCCCGGAAGCGATGGGCATCCACATTGCGACTGCCCTCTCGCTTCAAACGGATATTCCACTTGTAGTCATTCGCAAGCGCTCGTACGGCCTCGAAGACGAAGTGGCACTCCATCAGACGACCGGCTACTCAGAATCGGAGATGTACATTAATGACATCGACGAGGGCGACCGTGTGCTCATTGTCGACGACCTGGTTTCGACAGGCGGAACGCTGGCGGCTATCTGCGACGCTTTCGACGATATCGGCACGGAGATTGTGGACATTGTGGTCATCATCCGAAAGGTGGGCGAGACCGCGCTTGACGAGACTGAGTACGAGGCAACGAGTCTTATCGACATAAGCGTTGACGACTACGAGGTTACGATTCATTAAAATTCGAAGGCGAATTCTCTGTCCTAGTGACGTTCTATCTTTATTCAGCGAGAGAATCCCGGCCTTTAGGCCGGGCGTGAATCGTGTAATCTCTACTACCAGTCCACCGTTAATCGGCAGAACTGGATTCCATACGTTCGTCAATACAGCCTCGGACAAGACTTGAGAGGTTGATGTGGTTTTCATTTATCCACTCTTCTTGGTCTTCTCGAATCGTTATCTGCTTTCGTTGCATCACATCGCTCTACAACACCGCAATGTATAAGTGTGGTGTCTGTGTATAAGTACACATAGTAGGGACGGTGACGAAGACACTCGAAGCCACGCTTGCCCCGCCAACACAGGGCAAAGCGGTTCGTCTTTGTCGCCTTCTCTCGACCTACCGCGAAGCCTTAGACGAAGCGTTCGATTTAGGGGCAGATACGATGGGTGGCGTCAGTGACGTTGTGACGCCGTTCGACTTACCGTATCAGGCAAAAGCGGCGCTCTGTAGTTACGTCCCGCAACTTCACAAGACGTACAACGCCCATGAGTTGGACGACGAGCATCCGCTCCGATTCACGAATCAAGCCGCGAAGTTCGACCGAGACGAATCACGGCACTATGAAATCTGTTGGAACGTCCCACTTCCCGGCTACAGAACGAACTTCTGGATACCGCTTCGGTTGAACCCGGAACAACGATCGCTTTGGAACGACCTTCTCGAAGGTGACGCTAAAGCAGGCCAGATACAACTCAAACAGAACCGGAGTAGTTGGGTGTTCCACATCGCCGTCGAATACGAGGTAGACGACCCCGAAACTGACGGTGGCGAAACGTACATCGGGTTCGATATCGGCGAATCCGCGTTGATTACGGGCTGTGCCCTTAGGCGCAATACGCCGACGAAACCGATGCTTGAGAGTGGTAGTCGCGCCCGATACCTCCGGAAAGAGATGTATACAACCCTGAAACGCCTTCAGGAACGGAACACATCCGAGTGGCGTACCGATGAACGATTCGGCCATTACCAGAACGCGCTCACGGATATTGTCGAGAAAGTCTCTCGGCGGGCCGTCGAGTACGCCCGACAGTTCGAGAATCCTGTAATTGTTCTCGAAGACCTGTCGTACATCCGTGATCATCTGGATTACGGGAAGTTTATGAACCGCCGTCTTCACGCCTGGGCGTTCGCGCGCCTACAGGACTGGATCGAAGATAAGGCGACGGAAGCCGGCATCCCGGCTCGATACGTGAACCCAGGTACACGTCCAAGACGTGCCACGCGTGCGGTCGCATCGGACGGCGTGGTTCGCAAGCTGAGTTCCGGTGTACGAACAACGACTGCCACGTTTCAGAGTTCCAAGCGGATATCAACGCGGCGGCGAATATCGCCGGTCGCGTAGACCCGTGGGGTGAGAGCGTTCCTTGGAAACCGGAACGCGATGACACGCCACAGGACGGGAGCGCCCGTGACAGCGCCACAGTCCACCGCGAGACGAGTGAGAAACCCTCGCAGATGACGCTCGCGGCTTACTCGGACTGAAACCTACGGCATTGCCGGAATCTCACTGTGTGGAAGCCCCGCCGTTCACGGCGGGAAGGATGTCACGGAACGAATGCCATCGATCTCGGCGCTCCCGGTGGCGATGCAGATCTTGAGACTGATAATCCCCTCTGGTATCTTGATCTCGTCTTGAGCACCGTCGCTGAGTTCAAACGGAACGATGATGGCGAGATCACAGGTGACGTTGAGTACTCTTACGGGTGGGCTGCGGGTACATCGATGGCAGCACCGAATGTCTCAGGCGCTGCTGCTCTCGTGAAGGCGAACAATCCTAACTACAGTCCTGCACAACTCGAATCGGCGCTGAAGCAGGCTGCTACTGTACCTGACGGGTACAATAAGGCCTACTATGGGTCGGGGTATCTGAACATCCTTGACGCAATCTGATTCTTCCACGACATTATAGAATTTTGGTTTCGATGGAGGCTTTCTCCCTTCTCACTGATACACCCATCATTGTTGATTGGTATCTTATAGCACTTCAGACGGCCAATAAGAAACTAGGTTCTCTTCGTATTACCGACGATGAGTATGTCGAGTGGAGGTGTGTAGAAAGTACTCACCGAAGCTCGTCAACGTATGGGGTCGAAAAATACGAGCCTTGTAGGTTCTTGATACAGTTTCAGTCGCTGAGCGGTCGGAGAGACCAGCGGGCGTAGGCGACAAACGCTGCAAGGAGCCCTATCACCAGCGGAATTAGCGCCAATGTGCCACCACCGCCCACCACCGTGAGCACCGTTGCACCGCTCATGATGATCACCAACCCTGCGGCGGCCAGCGGTGTCAGGCTCACCCAAACGTGCAGCAGTCCTAGGAGGATTAGACCAAGTGCCTCGAGTACTTCAGTCACGCCCAGGAATCGCACGAAGCGACCTGATAGTGGTACTGGCGTCTGCGCTGTCAACATTTCAAGCGGTAAGAGTAGCTTCGTTCCGCCAGTATACAGAAAGAGGAGTGCGAGTAGCCCCTGAATAATCCACAGTGCATAGCTTATGAGCGGTCTCCGGGGTCTTGACTCATCCACATCTTTCTGAATCCGTGGTTCGATATTTGTCGTCATCTGGACTCCTCCCTCGTATTCTCTCTGTCAGTAGCTTTCATACTGATGAGCGCGTTCACACGCTCATGCCAGGAATTGTTCCACACCCCATACATGTGCTCGTCCAGAGCGTCAAACGTTCGTTGGATGGGCAGGCCGCTGTTGGGTGTCTCGCTCTCGGTCATGCTTCCTCCAATAGCCGAGCGAGGTTTTCGAGCGAGTCAGTCCACCCTGCCGTGGCATCGTCAACGGGGATATCCGTGGGAATACCTTCCTGATGCACGGAGACCTCGGTTTCATTGGCGACCGGCTCGAAGGTGATCGTGGTCGTCATCTCGCTGGCCATTCCCGGCTCATCGGTCTCGAACTCGTCGGTATGGACGATCCGCTCGCCCGGCACCAGCTCCAGGTACGTTCCGTGGAACGAGTGCGAGTAGGGTTCTAACTCCTCGGTGTCGGCTGTGAATGTGATGCGGAACTGGCCACCCTCTTCTGGCTCCAGCTTGTGGACTTCGGCGCTGAAACCGCTCGGGGGTAACCATTTAGCAAGATCTCGACTATTTGGCCCGGCACAACCCCCTTATCGCGCGAATACTTATGATGACATACACCTACTTCCTTAAAACGAAGATCAGTGATTTGAATATGCCCCACATGACAGACACGCCTCCAGACGACGTTCAAGCGGATCTCGATGCGTTTACTACGTCACTTGATGAAGCAATTCCACCTCGAATCGTCGACGAAAATCTCCTCATCGGAACATGGAACATCCGTGAGTTCGGTGACTTGACCGAGAAATGGCTGGCGGGCGATGGCGATAGTCCGAAACGTGATCTGCACTCACTTCGTGTTATTGCTGAAGTCATCCGTCGGTTCGACATCATCGCCATTCAGGAGGTCACGGGAGCGCTCAAAGCCCTCCGGCACGCCCTGCAGTTCCTCGGCGACGACTGGGGGCTCGCATTAACCGACATCACTCGAGGCGATGCAGGTGATGGCGAGCGTCTCGCCTTCCTCTTCGACCGGCGTCGTATCCAGCTCAGTGGACTCGCTGGTGAACTCGTCGTTCCCGCTGAGGAGCTTGACGATATTGACGCGGATGCACTCCAGCGGCAGTTCGCCCGGACGCCGTATGCGGTGAGTTTTCGAGCTGGAAACCAGACGTTCATCCTCGTCACATTGCACGTTCTCTATGGGGATTCCGCTGACGAACGGACACCCGAGCTCCGGGCGATTGCCAACTGGCTCGACCAGTGGGCGCGAAACGTCAATTCGTGGGATCACAATCTCATCGCCCTCGGTGATTTCAACATCGACCGCATCGGCGATGAGCGCTACGAGGCGTTTACCTCGTCCGGGCTCCACGTTCCGGCGGACCTCCACGAGGTGCCGCGCACGATCTTCGCCGACGTCGACCACCCGACTGCGAAGTTCTATGACCAGATCGCGTGGTTCACCGGTGAGCACGGCCAGCCAGCACTGTCACTCGAATATCGAGAGGCAGGGTCGTTCGACTTTCGAGAGATTGCGCTCCCACGTCGCGACCTGACGATGCACGCCCTATCGTTCCGTATTTCGGATCACTACCCACTGTGGACGGAGTTTGGACTTTAATGTTGTTTGTTGCTCACTTGTGGAAGTATTCGATGAGTGCCTTGGAATCTCGAAATTGGTGAGTTCGAATAGTTGTAGCGGACGCTGCTGAGATGGGCGAGTCAGACGGAGAATATATCAGGATGGACAGGTCGGACGATAAAAATGACGTGCTTGAAGACGACCGCACTGTGACCTGCCTGTTTCACGCCAGTTCAGAGCCCGAAGATATCTTGGCGCGTCACCCCCCTCTCCGATGGGTTGCTCGCGTTCTACACGCCGTGTACCTACTGCTTCCCCGATTGGGAGGTCAATGTGGAAGTGGTCATTCGAAGTAGTCGCAAGGGGGACGTCCTCCATCGTCCAGCACAACCAGTGAATCCACTGGAGTTGGATGACGGATGAGGCAGTCAGACATCTCATCATCAGCCACAATTGTCGTGAGAGTTGAGACACTCACTGGGTGCGTCATCGCTCTCGAAGCCAAACTTGACGAATTCGTCGCACACTTCAATCCCTCCGTCGATCCCAAGTAACTCAAGCAACTGTTTTTCTTGCCACCCTTCCTATGAGATGACCATGAAGTACATGACGGTCTTACTTGATCCGGACGATGGAGCCCTCATATCGGCCTTTGATTTGATGAATACCGATACAGTGATTCGAGAATATCTGCACCACTTCAACGTTTTGACTGATGGAACGGTCGTTTTACTCTACCAGCTTCGCGGTGACCTCACCCATGCGCGAACAATCTTCGACGAAAACCAAGATGTGTTACACTATGATGTCCATGAGCACGGTGACGGGATTGTGTATCTACACTGCAAGCTGGATGAACCGCTTAAATTACTCCTATTGAGGCTTCAGAATGTCGAAGTGATAATCGACATGCCAATAGAGTTCCTACCTGACGGTCGTCTTCGAATTACGTTTATCGGAGAAACCGATCGATTGCGTCGGCTTCTCGACGGGACGAAAGAGTTAGTTGCCACTACACTTGAACGAAAAGGTGAGTATCATTCTGAGAGTAATCGCCTCCGATCATTACTAACTGATCGTCAGCGTGAGATTCTGATCACTGCCGTTGAACAGGGGTACTACGATGTCCCGCGGCGGGCGGGTATCAGAGATCTCGCCGACGAAATTGGACTCAGTGTGGCGACAGTGGGCGAGCACCTCCAGAAAATCGAAGCGAGGATTCTTACTCAAGCAGTGTATTGAGTTCGGTTCGCGGATTCAGCGACACAACTATATTTACCACCGCTGACGGATGCGACCCATGCTTTGGGTTTATCGAGGTCACCAGAACTGTTCGGCAGTACCCTCATGCTCCGTTGAGACGTCGGAGTACCATGGAAAAAATCGCAATCGAGAACGTTGATAACAGGCGCAGTAATCCGTACGTCGTCGTCCCCCTTGTACTGCTCCTCGCCGTACTGGTGGTGCTCCGCAGTCTTGGCACGCTCGGCGTGACGACCTTCGATTCCTGGGCGACTGCCACTCGACTTGGGCTGGCTGTGATGTTCATCTTCACAAGCCTCTCTCATTTCGCGGGAACTCGAGATGCTCTCATCCAGATGGTACCCGACGCGTTGCCGACTCCTGGATTGTTAGTGACGCTCACCGGCCTTGCAGAGATTGCCGGCGCAATTGGGCTACTCCTGCCAGCGTTCGCATCGTGGGCTGGTCTCGGACTGGCCGTGCTTCTCGTGGTGATATTCCCGGCGAACGTCGTTGCCGTACGAGAAGGCATTGAAATCAACAGGAAGCCAGCGACACCTCTCGGGTTTCGGTTGCTAGTTCAACTCGTCTTCATCGCCTCACTCCTTTGGGCAACTGGGTGGATCTAAGGAATGACGACGTTCGTATTCGTTCCCAGCGCGTGGCTTGACACCGGGGGCTGGAAGCGACCGCTCCCTGCTGATGAGGATTCGGTAGGTATCCTGACACTGACCGAGATCAATGAATGGAAACAGACAGTTGTTGAGTTGAGCGATGACCTCCACACGGTTTTCAACACTATTGACGGATCGAGGCGGTACGCCCAGCAGGTGTCTAATTTCGCAACTATCGGGAGATTTGCGAGGATCGAATGACCGATGAGAATTATCCGGCTAGCAATGATTCGAACAGCGAGGAGATCACGGCCCTGAAGCAAGATGCGTCGAACACGATCATTAGCGATCGATCAGTCAACGTAACCGATGGGAAGTTGTTCAAACCACTGCTTCTCCTCTCTGCTCCGATCGTTCTATCACAGACTCTCGACATTGTCTATTATTTGGTCGATCTGTACTGGATCGGCCATCTCGGGGCCAACGCGGTCGCAGCGATGAGTTACTCGTGGCCGGTCATCTTTCTCGTTATCAGTATCGGGCTTGGGTTGACTACGGCGGGGACAGTTCTTGTCGCACAAAACAAAGGCTCTGGCCGCATAGTCCACGCGAACACAATTGCAGGCGGAACCGTTTCGTTCATTACGATTATTTCGATCGTGTTATCGATCGGCGGCTACACGCTCACACCGTGGTTGCTCGCCCTCGTTGGCGCGGCACCTGGAACGGAACCGCACACACTTGCTGTTCGATACACACGTATCACGTTTCTTGGATTAGTGCCTATGTTCTGGTTTTTTATCTTCGATTCGATAGCTCGAGGCTGGGGCGATACGAGAACGCCGCTTGCATTGATGGAGCTCAGTGTGTTCGTTAACGTCCTCATCGATCCGATTGCTATCCACGGTTTTGCTGCCAATCCGCTCTTCGAATGGGCTGGACTTGACTCGCTCGAAACGATGCTCCAGGCGCAAACGGGGTTCGCCGGCTACGGCGTTGAGGGGGCTGCAATCGCGACGGTGTTCTCTAGGTCGATTGCCGCCTTGCTCGGCCTCTATATTCTCTTTTCCGGCCGGAGTGGACTCAACGTCACACTTGAAACGCTTAGATTGCGACGAACGACGCTCTCCGAAATTGTCACGGTCGGCGTCCCGACGGCAATCGAGATGGGTGTTCGTGCGAGTGGCGTCGCAATTCTGACCGCGATCATCGCGATAGAAGGCGACGCCGCCGTCGCAGCCTATGGAATCGCCGAATATCTCGCCGCACTTCTGTTCTTACCGGCCCTCGGGCTCGCGAGAGGAACGGAGACCACTGTCGGCCAGAATCTCGGGGCTGACCAGGTGACGCGCGCAAAACAAGCAGTGTACTTGAGCGCAGGAATGGTCGTAGTTGTGTTCGTATTCGCCGTTGCGGCCGCATATCCCTTTGCGGAAACTATCGTCAGCGTCTTTCTGACCGCTGAGACGAACGATGGCTCTGTCGAGTCCATTGTCCGGAACAGTGCCGCATATGTGTGGATTGTCGGCCCTGCAATGATCTTCCTCGGCGTGTTCCAGGTTACACTTGCGGCCTTCCGAGGGAGCGGGAATACGAAACTCGCGATGGCACTTTCCGTCCAGGAGCTGTGGATGTTCCGACTCCCGCTGAGCTACGTATTTGTACAGTGGTTCGAGACGGGCATCGTCGGTGTCTGGTATGCGATCGCGTTATCGTATGTTATCTCAACATTGATCGCCGTGCTGTGGTTCCTCCGAGGAAGATGGATGACATCCCCCTCACTCGGGGGGTGAATGGACACTTTCTCGGCGGAACGATGTGCTCCGATTGAAAGTGATCGTCAAACAGATGGGTGTCACGGAAGCGGACTACTGCTCAATCGTTGAACGCATCATCGTCTCGTGGATACTCTATCCGTACCGTAGGAGGACAATTTTCAGTTCACACCAAACGCCGAGCAGCAAGATCGCGATGGTGGCGGTAAAGGCGATGGTATCGGTGCGGCCTCTGATCTTGATAAACCCGATTACGACGAAGCCTCGCGGCAACTTGACGTACCGAGTGACACCAGCAATGTCTACCTTTTCGGTGAGGAAATGGAGAGTCCGGAAGCGGGTTTCGTTACCGATGGCTCACTGCATGTCCAGATATTGTTCGAGAAAGGAGACTGTGCTCCGGCAGAAGTCCTGCCAGATCATCTGCGTCGGGGGACGAACGGTCGGTTTCGGCCATATTCAGTACGTGCTCACACAGGCGCATAAGTGCCCGCTGACTCAGTATCTACAGAAAAGTAGCTGGGGTGGTATAGCCAAGCGAACACGCTTCCTCCTGGGCCTAAAGTCGCGGGTTTCCCCGATATAGTATTTATGACAGATGCGACGATGAAGAAACAGAGATGAGACACCAGTTATTATTCCTAAATTAATATAACAAAATACAACTCTCTGTATCTACGGAAATGATAATTAAGCATATATCGTGATGAATGATAGCATACAACGTATCATGGCTGAGTATGACTTAAATACAGAAGATGGGCGTCGAGAAGCACTCCGTCGAATGCTTACCATTCGAGAGTTCGACACTACAGCTGGCGAATACTTTGCTGACGGTGAAATCCCGGGATTCGTCCACTTGTACATCGGCGAAGAGGCAGTTGCTGTTGGGGCATGTGCTGCCCTCGAATCGGACGATTACATCGCCAGCACGCACCGAGGCCACGGTCACTGCATCGCAAAGGGACTGAATCCCAAGTTAATGATGGCCGAACTGTTTGGAAAACGGGACGGCTATTGTAACGGGAAGGGAGGGTCGATGCACATCGCCGACGTAGACTCCGGAATGCTTGGCGCGAATGGCATCGTCGGGGCAGGGCCCCCGCTAGCGACCGGCGCGGCGCTCACGATCGATTATCAGAGCCGAAATCAAGTCGCGCTTGGATTCCTTGGCGATGGTGCGGTCGCCCAGGGGCAAACGCATGAGGCTATCAACATGGCGTCAACGTGGAATCTCCCGGTGATTTACCTCGTTGAGAACAATCAGTACGGGGAGGCGACACCGGTCGGGAAACAACATAACGTCGGCAATCTTAGTGATACTGCACAGGCATACGACATTCCAGGTGTGACTGTCGATGGAATGGACGTGATAGCGATTAACGAGGCTGTCACTGAAGCACGGAAACGTGCTCGTGCCGGCGATGGCCCAACACTCATTGAGGCTAATACATACCGATACCGAGGCCACTACGAAGGTGACGAACAGCCCTACCGCGACGAAGACGAGATCGAGCGCTGGAAGGAACAAGACGCTATCAAATCGTTTAAAGATCGGCTCATCGAGCGCGACGAACTCACTGAAGACGAACTCGAAGAGATGCGAACCGAGGTCGAGGAAACCATTGCCGACGCAGTCGAGTACGCGCAAGACGCCGACCTGCCGGCTCCCGAGGAAGCGTACGACGATATGTTCGGCGAATCGGTGCCCGAGATCGAACAGTTCGCAAACAGACCACGTGCTGATGGCGGCATAACCGATGGTGATTCACAATGACAGCACAAGCAGAACTCGAACAACAACAGACGGAGACGATGACAGTTCGCGAGGCTATCCGGGAGGCACTGAGAGAGGAACTTGAACGCGATGAAGACGTCTTCATCATGGGTGAGGACGTCGGCCTGTTCGGTGGGGTTCTCGAAGTGACAGGTGACCTCTTCGAGCAATTCGGTGAGGAACGCGTTCGCGACACGCCCATCGCCGAAGCTGGCTTCATTGGTGCTGCAACGGGCGCAGCTGCGACCGGATCGCGTCCAGTCGTCGAGCTCATGTTTAGCGATTTCATGGGCGTCTCGATGGAGCAAATCATGAATCAGATGGCGAAGATGCGCTATATGTTTGGCGGAAAGACGGAGATGCCTGTCACCGTCCGTGCGACCGAGGGCGGCGGCATGGGGGCGGCCAGCCAGCACTCAGGGACTGTCCATACCTGGATTGCACACTTTCCAGGTCTCAAGGCCGTTGCTCCTGGCACAGCCGAGAGTGCGAAGGGACTGACGAAGGCTGCGATTCGGTCGAACGATCCTGTGTTCGTCTTCGAGAACAAGATGATCTACGAACAGGAGGGGGAGGTTCCGACGGACGAGGACTTCACGGTTCCACTCGGTGAAGCCAACATCGAGCGAGAAGGTTCCGACGTAACTGTGGTGGCAACACAGCGACTCGTCGGTGAGTCCCTGACCGTCGCTGAAGAGATGGAAGGAGAGGTGAGCATTGAGATCATCGATCCGCGCTCGCTGTATCCGCTGGACACCGACACCATCGTCGAGAGCGTCGAGAAGACGGGGCGACTGGTGGTCGCCGACGAGAGTCCACTTTCATACGGTATCCACGCTGAGGTCGCAACCCGCGCGATGGAGAACGCATTTTACAGCCTCGATGCGCCGATCCAGCGGGTCGGGACACCCGACACCCACATGCCGTTCAGTCCGCCGCTCGAACAGGAGGTTCTGCCCGACGGCGAAGAGGTTCAAGACGCTATCGAGCGAATCGTCTGAGTCCCACACGTGGCCCACGTTGGACTCATCGTCAACCCCGCTGCTGGCCGTGATATTCGCCGGCTCACGGGCGGTGCGAGCGTTGTCGACAACTATGCGAAGCGTCGCGTCGCAGAGTGCGTCCTCAACGGCTTGACTGTCGTCGACGACCCACCAAGCGTCGAAGTCATGCCCGACAGGACTGGAATCGCCGACTACGCTATCGGGGAAGCACCGGACGAGATTGCCATCGAGCAGGTAACCATGTCTCTTGAGGAGTCGGCAGCAGATACGCGGCGAGCAGCCGCGCATTTCCGTGACCGCGCTGATATCGTCGTCGTCCTCGGCGGCGATGGGACGACTCGTGACGTGGCGCTCGAACTTGGTGATGTGCCACTCGTCTCCGTCTCAACGGGGACGAATAACGTCGTGCCGACACCTGTCGACGGAACAGTGGCTGGCTCAGTTGCAGCAGTCATGGCCACTGGCATCGTCGACACTGGCGGGGTGACCTATCGACACGGGATGATCGACGCACGAGCCGATGACGTCAGTGGTGAAAAGCGTCTCACCGGTTTGGCAGCCGTCGAGGTCACCGACCGACCGTTCGTCGGGACGCGAGCCGTCATCGACCCATCGGATTTGCTCGGCGGGGTCGTCTCTCGGGCACACCCCTCCGAGATCGGTCTCAGCTGCGTCGCAGGGTGTATTGAACCCGTAGCACCCGATGCAGCTGGCGGCGCTGCACTCCGTTTCGGAGCCCCCGATACCGCACCCCAAACCGTCCGGGCGATCATCGCGCCCGGAATGACGACATCGGTCGGCGTTCTCGAACACGAACAGCTCGACTGGAACGAACCGGCGACGTTCGAGGTGACAGACGGCGTCATCGGTGCTGACGGCGAGCGCGAGCTCGAACTCGTGGATGCAACCGTCGAAATCACGCCGGTGGCGAACGGGCCGCGACTCGTCGACGTGACGGCAGCGCTCGAGGCAGCCGGTGAAACTGGTGTTCTGATTCAGGATATGTCGGCAACGGAAGAACGGTAGTCGACTGCGCTTCTACAGGCTGAGGAGGGCGAGTGCCTCGGGGTCAAGCCCCGAGGCAGTTCACTCTCTACCGCGGTACGTCCCCAGTACGAGTTCGGACGCCTGCTGGGCGTGCTCGAAGAACCGTTCCAGGAACTGCTCAGCGTCATCGAAGCCAATCGCATTGGTATCATACGTCAGACTTGCCGTCACGAGAGGTTGGAGCTCGACGCCCTCGCCATCTGGGATTGCTCGCTGGCCTGTCGGGTCGACCTCGAGGGTCGCGACTCCGGGTGGATTGACGAGGCGACCATCTGCATCACCAGTAGCCGCGTTTGCCAGCGTGAAGGTGGGCTGGTGCCCACTCGCATCGTCACTGCTGCCTTCTTGCCGTGCCTTAACGATGTCCGTCACGGATTTGCTTTCAACATCTGCAATCACGCTTGCGATTGGGTCGTCATCGATGTCGGTGGCGATAGCAACATCCTGTTTCTTCTGCAACTGGTGGGTCGCTTCCGAGTAGGTTGCGTTCAAAGTAGGACAGTCGGTCAACGTCGCAGAAGTGACGACCAGCATTACGTCACTTATCGTTACACGTTCCTCAAATGCTGTCCGAACAGCTTCCGTCGTCTCGAGCAGTGCCTTCGCGGCCGGTGGGTCGGCGACAGCAGTCGTTTGCTGGTATCGATACGCGCCTTCCTGCTCGGGGGTGATTCGACGGATACCCTCCGGTTCACCTGTGTCTGCTGGTGGTGTCTCTGCGACCGCTTTGACGTCGTCAGCAGTGATGGCTCCCTGTGGCCCTGTTCCATCGACGGTCGTCAGGTCGACGCCGAGTTCTTCTGCCCGCTTTTTCGCCCGCGGGGACGCCTTTACCGAATCCGTGGATTCGTCGGCACTTTCAGTGGCCGCCTCGACATCCTCGGCGGTGATCGCATCCTGTGGACCCGTCCCCTCGACAGTCGTCAGATCGACGCCGAGTTCCTCCGCACGTTTCTCCGCTCGCGGAGACGCCTTCACCTCGGTCACGGTCGCCGTCGACGAGGATACGGATGCAGAGTCTTCACTGTCGGGTGTACTCGCGTCTGCGTTTGCGTCCGTCGGCGCTGCTTTTGTCTCCCCTTCCTCAGTTACCTCCCCATCGAGTTCGGCCTCGGCCTCTGTTTCGAGACCGGAGATGTCGGCATCGGCCGCAGCGACGATGCCGATGGGCTTGCCTGGTGGAACGGATTCGTCCACCTCAACGTAGATGCGACGAAGAACTCCGTCCTCACGTGCCTCGACCTCTCCGATGCTCTTTTCAGACTCGACCTCGGCTATCATGTCCCCTTCGGCCACGTCGTCGCCAGTTTCGACCGACCACGTCAAGACTGTCCCCTGTTCCATCTCGAGACCGAGCTTCGGCATCTTGACAATATATCCCATGCTAACGTCATGCATGCAACCCCACTAAAATGTATCTTTTAGCGGGGCAACGGCTAGGCCTACCACCTAGAGCATCACAGCCTACTCCTCCGTTACAGATGGAATGGTCATGACCTCAGAATCGGCACCTGCCTTTCTCAAGTGGAGCACGGTACATTCAAGCCCAAACGACCGATGGCTCCTCGCTCTATTTCGACAAGTTTTGATTTCAAGTGAGTTCGTTACGTACCTCACTACCAATCTCGTTGATGGCTTCACGGGCTCGGTTCAGTTCCGGGTCAGCGAGCATCGTCAGGAATCCATGAATCATATCGTCATCGTGAATGTGGTGGGTCGGGACTCTCGCCTCCGACAGTCGGTCTACAAGTGCCTGTCCGTCGTCACGGAGCGGGTCGAACCCGCACGTCAAGACAAGTGAGGACGGTAACCCGCTCAAGTTCTCCGCACAGAGCGGTGACGCGTACGGATGAGCTCCGTCCAATTCACTCCGGAGGTATCCGTTCCAGAAACGTTCTAAGTCTTTTCGCGTCAGGAAGTAGCCCTGTGCGTTCTCCTCGTAGGATTCCGTATCGAAGGCGAAATTCGTCGGCGGATAGGCAAGTACTTGGTAATCAATCGCCGGCCCGCCCCTATCGCGGGCGAGGAGACCGACGCCCAGAGCGAGGGTTGCCCCGGAACTGTCCCCGCAAATGGCCAATGCGTCGGACTCGGCACCAATCGTCTCAGCGTTGGTCGCGATCCAACGCGTTGCAGCATAACAGTCTTCGAGCGCTGCCGGGAATCGGTGTTCGGGTGCGCGGCGATAATCGACGGCCATAACAACACATTCTGTCGCATTCACGAGCGCTCGACAGAGAGCGTCGTGCGTATCGAGTCCCCCAAGCATCCACCCTCCTCCGTGGAAAAACACGAGAGGTGGGAATGGACCGTTGCCTTTGGGTGTATAGACTCGAACTGGGATGTCACCGTCTGAACCGGGCACGGTGCGCTCCGTCACGGTACCGACCGTGTCTGGTGGCTCCTCGGGTACGCAGAGATCACGGTACGTCTCACGAGCATCCTGTAACGGCAATCGGTAGAGCGGTGGCACCCCTTTGTCTGACAGTTCATGGAGGTACTCTTCGACTTGTGAATTGAGTGCTGATGACATACCTTGCGTCGTGCTAACGTGTGGAACAGTATAATTGTACCTCACCTCACTGTGCCAAAATCGGGAATTCGGCAGTGTATCACCGACGTTGAATTAACAGTGCATGATCGGCTCTTTTCAATCTTTAGCTGAATTACAGGCGCTAAGCCCCCTTCCTCAGGGAGCGCCGAAGGCGCGAGCAGGGAGGGGATACAGCGCCGTCATCATCTGTTTGTACACTGTTCTATTGCAGGCTCACAGGCCCACGTAATCCGTATATTTAATTTATAATAAATGCATATTATATATACGGTGAAGCGAACTACAATCACAATCCGAGAGGACCAACTCGAATGGGTGCAAAAGCACCATCTGAACCTCTCGTCGTTCATCCGCGAGAAATTGGACGACCATATCGAAGAGAACGAGTAGTATGTACTACGCCTACAAATATCGTCTTGAGCCATCCGACACTCACCGCGAGGAGTTGGACCGCCACCGCGATATCTGTAGGCAAGTCTACAACCACGCGCTCTACCGCTTCAATCAAATCCCCGAGGTCGCAGGTACCCTCAACCAACGCGTTCGGTCTATCCGCGATGAACTCCCCGCCCTCAAAGACTGGTGGAGTGGTCTCTCGGACGTGTACTCGACAGTTCTGCAAACTGCTGTCATGCGGATTGAGGAAAACATCAAGTCGCTCGGGAAGCTCAAGGAGAAAGGCTACGGCGTCGGACAACTCAAGTGGAAGCCGCCACGGGAGTTTCGCAGTTTCACCTACAGTCAATCTGGCTTCAAGCTCGACAAGAAGGGCGGTCAGACCGTGCTGTCACTCTCGAAACTCGCGGATATCCCGATACGGCTTCACCGCGCCATTCCTGACGACGCCAAACTCAAGCAAGTCACCCTCAAGAAAGAGCCGACGGGTGAATGGTTCGCTACCTTTGGCGTCGAAGTAGACCGCGAACCACCTGAGAAACCCGATGAAATCACCGACGTGGTGGGTATCGACGTTGGGATTCTCAAGTACACTCACGACACTGACGGAACCGCCGTCGAATCGGTTGACCTCTCGGACGAACGCGAGCGGTTGGAACGCGAGCAACGAAAACTCTCGCGGAAGCAACACGGTTCGAACAACTACGAGAAGCAACGGCGGCGAGTCGCGGAATGCCACTCCGACCTCCGCCGGAAGCGCCGTGACTTCTTGCACAAGTTGTCGAACTACTACGCGAAAGAGTACGACCTCGTGGCCGTTGAAGACCTGAACGTCGCTGGAATGATGCAGTTCGATTCAAATTCGCGCAATCGAGCATCCGCCGCATGGGGTACTTTTCTGCGGATGCTCGAATACAAGTGTGAACGAGAAGGAACGCACTACGTTCCAGTGAATCCCCGAGGGACGACCAAAGAATGTTCGGCGTGCGGTGTGTCGTCCGATAAGCCGTTGTGGGTGCGTGAACATTCGTGTCCGTCGTGTGGCTTCACGGCGGATAGGGATGGGAACGCGGCGTATAACATCCTCGTTCGAGGTCTAAAGAAAGTAGGAGTGGGATGCTCCGAATCACCGCCTGTGGAGACTGCGCTCCCTACGGGAACTGCTGTAGTTCCTGCAAAGCGCGTCTTGGAAGCAGGAAGCCCCGTCCTCACCGCGCGAAGCGCGTAGGGCGGGGTAGTTCACTCTGTACTGATACAAGCGTTCCAACCATCCGACGAATCCGAGAATACCAACAAAAAAGCCAGCCCGCATTACCGAAATCACACGGACTCCGACAGCTGGAGCAAATGGGGTAGATCCCGACGAACCAGCGCCAATAGTCCACGCTATAATGAAACTCGCACCGCATGCGATGATGAGAATCAGTACTTGTCCGAGGGCGACCATGTATAAACTATCCAAACTGTACGAAAGTCCTTTTGGCTTGCCAGTGCAGCGTGTTGTCGGCGAATCATAGGCAGCAATTCCGAACAGCGACAATTTTTATAGTTATCCCAAGCAAACCTTTGGCATGGACGATGTCTTCGTCGGACAGCTCATGTCCACCACTCTCTACACCGTTTCGCCAACCACGGTCGTTGAAGAGGCGGCACAGATGATGCTCGCCAACGATATCGGCTCGGTGATCGTCGTTGATTCCGACAACCGTCTCCAGGGAATACTGACCACTACCGATTTCGTCAGAGTCGTCGCCGAACGTCGACCGAAGGATGAGACGCCCGTCAAGACCTATATGTCGACAGACGTGATCACCGCGTCAGCACAGGATTCCATTCGCGACACCGCGGACGTCATGATCGAACACGGGTTCCACCATGTGCCGGTCGTGGACGACGTCGAGGGGGTCATCGGGATGATTTCGACGACGGATCTCGCAGCGTACCTCTCACACATCCAGACGCCGAGTCCGTCGTAATCGACCTCCACAACAGATCGAGTCGAACTACCTGGTTAAACCTGTACAGCACTCTCTCAATGTCTTGTGTTCGATTTTGCTTTAGATAGGGCTTCACGAGATTATGCGACTGCGAATCAGCGATAAGGGGTTTGAGACCGCGTCAGTCGATGATTCACTGCCATTTCGCCAGCCACTTTGTAATCGTTCTCGCAGGCGTCGCAGTTGCCAACGACTGCTTCTCTGGATATGCAGTGAACACTGAATCAGGCCGGTCAAGTCGGTGTATCTCGCTCTTGGTCGGCGTCGTTCCGTGGATACATCCGACGACGCCACCATCGAGCGTCAGTAAGGGCGAACCGCTACTGCCATCTCCCGTTGGGATATCCGCCAATAGCCAGTTCGTTCTAGGGTTGATGGAATCGTACCGCCCGAGACCAATTACCCAGTCCCCGACCTTCCCCGGGTGCCCTACCGAAAGCAGCGGGTCGCCCTTCGAGAGGGTCGCCGTCACTTCCGTCGAAAGTGGGAGCGGGGTTTCGATGCCAGTCTTCAGGAGCGCGATATCCGGGAGCAGGTCACGGTGAAACCCGACGCGGGTCGCAATCCCGGTTCGCTCGTCGAATGTCTCGATATCGAACGTTGTCGCATCTTGGACGATGTGTGAGTTGGTGAGGAGGTAGCCGTCGTCAGCGACCCATCCTGTACCGACCATGTCCTCATCGAGTATCTTCACGACCGACTGTCGAACTTTCTTTCCGAGAGTTTCCGCTCGTTTTCGAGTTTCCTTTGAGAATCCATCGGAGTCGGAACCCTGTTCGGGAGACGGTGAACCAGCGGTTCGAGAGCATCGAGCAAGAAGGGAAAGAGAGACGAGACCAGTTGAACGGAGAAACCGTCGTCGGGTGTGCGTGTTGGTCATCGTTCTCGGCCGGTTCTATTACCGTTCTTACCGCTATTAAGTCGATTGTCCGACTCTACTTTCCCTACGTCGTACCGTCCCGGCGGCAGCTTCGAAACGAGAACCGGCGAAATCGAGTCCACTGCCGAGCACCAGCAGGCTTGACGGAGCTGTTAGATGCCGAGGTTCCGGGGCATACTCTCACAACCATGCAGCAGTCAGATTAAGCCACTGTACACTGGTTCTCTGATTTGTCAATATAACTGTCTTGAAGTTGTCGGAGAGCGGTTCACTATGCTGTGTTCGGCTGTTGTAGCGCGTACTTCGTGCGGTTTATTGCCCGGCCATCGAGAGTCGGAGGCGCGTCGCCTGCCGAGCGTGTTCGTGGACTCGTCGAACTCACCCGCCAGGCAATGCTATCGCCTCCGGCGTGCTCACGTTCACTGGCGCGTTCGTTGCCGACGGCAGTGGTATTCTCACTAATGGCAGTACCGTTGCGATAGCGACCGTCACAACGATTCTCGCGACAGGCGCGGGGATGGCGATTAACGACTACTTCGACCGATATATCGACCGGATCAACGCACCCGAGCGGCCAATCCCACGCGGAGCGCTCACCCCCCGAACGGTACTTGTCTTCAGTCTCATTCTGTTCGCTATCGCTGGGGTGTTTGCATTCCTGCTCCCGACGCTGGCGACGGCCATTGCAGTGGTGAACCTGCTCGCGCTTATGACGTACACGAAGCTCTTTAAGGGACTGCCTGGAGTCGGCAACGTCCTCGACTCGTATCTTGGCGGGAGTACATTCCTGTTTGGCGCTGCCGCAGTTGGCCAGTTGAGTGCGCCAGTAATCGTGCTGTTCCTCCTAGCAGCACTCTCGACGTTCGCTCGGGAAGTCACCAAGGACGTCGAAGATCTCGCAGGCGATCGCGAAGAGGGCTTGAATACACTGCCAATCGCGATTGGCAAGCAACCAGCACTAATCATCGCGACAGTCGTGTTATTCGTAGCAGTGGCCGCCAGTCCGGCTCCATACTTGCTTGGGACATTTGGAGTGGCTTACCTCGTGATAGTCACGCCAGCGATTCTAGTAACGCTCTACGCTGGATATCTGAGCTATACCGATCCGACGGGTGGCCAGTCGCTTCTGAAATATAGTATGTATCTCTCAGCGACGGCATTCGTTATCGGACGTCTCACACTCCTGCTATGAAGAAAGGTGTGGAAGGTAGCCGAAGTCAGATCTGATTCGCTGTAAGTAGACCTTGTTGAAATTCTCAAGTGGTGATGGGTTTCGCTGGGTGTTCTGAATAGAGGGCGCGTATCTTGCAGGACGTTGAATCTCGAATCCTCCGAAATCTCCAGCCGCGTAGTTGACGCCCAGTTGCTATCACCGTAATTAGGAGCTTAGTGAGCAGGTGCCGAATACAGAGAATAATTGTCCTCTCGACAGGGATCAAGGTTGTTACCCGGGGTGGCCGCTCGGCTTGCGTTGACACCGAGGGACTGTCGATCGCTTCTCACAGCGGCACGCCCGGGACGGCGCCGAGCGAGGCTGTCAATCGCAGTTCGACGATTCACGACCACTCGGATCCGTGGGCCCCCGTCTGTCTTAGGCATGGCGCGATGGAATGATCTGATAGACGTGGCCGCGGCGCGACCGCCCTGGCTCGAGGTGCGAGCAGGTGAGGGCGTAGAGTTCACCGTCGCTGTCGCGGCCGAGGGTGTAGAGGTAGCCATCGAGGTGATTGTCGTCGGTTCCCTCGATCCCGATCGATCGATGGGTCCATCCGCCGTCACCGTCGGGTGGGATCGCGACGAACAGCCGCCCTGCCGGCTCGTCGTATCGCCGTGAGACGTCGCCGAAGACGTAGGCCCCCACGAGGTCCTGAATAGCGTTACCCTCGTAAACGAAGCCGCCGATGACTGCACAGCCAATGGGCTCGCCGTCCCGTTCGTGAGGGTACTCGACGATGGGATCCAGGAGTGGTTCGCCTCGTGGGGACTCGTCGGCGCAGTCCTCCGGTGGATCTTCCATGGCGTCTGGGTCGAAGCAGTGGGTCCCTTCCTTGATGTTCCATCCGTAGTTCCCGCCCTTCTCAACGAGGTCTACCTCCTCGAACAACGACTGGCCGACGTCACCAGTGAAGAGCCGTCCACGCGAGTCGAACGACATACGCCACGGGTTCCGGAACCCCCAGGCGTACTGCTCCTTGAACCCCTCGTCGTTTTCGACGAGCGGGTTGTCCTCGGGGATGGAGTAGGCGTCGGTCCCCCCGTCCACGTCAATGCGGAGGATGCTGCCCAGCAGGTTGTCGGCGATGTCTTGGCCGTTGCCGCCCTCCACGTGTCCCAGGCCGGTGTCGCCCATGTGGCCCCCGTCACCGATCGAGAGATAGAGATGACCGTCGGGGCCGAACGCGAGCTGACCGCCGTTGTGAGTCACCCCTGGTTGAGGGAGTTCCATGATCGTGCGCTCTGAGTCCAGATCCGCAGTGAGGCCGTCCGGAGAAACCTCGAACGCCGCGAGCACTGACGTGTGATCGTAGTCGTCGGGTGTTCCCGGTCGCGGTGATGCGCTGTATCTGACATAGCACGTGCGATTGGTCTCGAACGATGGGTGGAATGCCAGGCCGACCAGCCCGCGTTCATCGCCGTCGTCCAGAAGGTCCACCACGCGATCACGCAGGTCTAAGAACGGCTCCGGTGCGAACCCGTCGTCAGTCAGCACGCGGATTTCACCGGTCTGGTCGGTCACGTATCGGCGGCCCGTATCGGACGCGACGGCGAAGTCCGTCGGGGCGATCGGCCCAGCCGCGACCTCTTCGAGGGCGACGTGGGCGAACGGGGTCTCAAGGTCGTTGGTTCCAGACATCTCTCTTCGACCGACTCAATCGGTATGAACCGTGAAAAATGGGTTCGACCGTTTCTGAATTATGGTCATCGTACCCCCGCCAAACGAACCGTTACGGCGGTGCAACCTGCATGAGATCGATGTCGCATTCGTGGATACACCGTCAGACCGGAAAAGTCCCGGATCCTGGGTGAACGTGGACGAATACCGCCACGGAAAACAGCCGTTTCGAATAGTAAGAATGGGCCCGATTCCAATGTCGTATCTGTACGTCCAAGCGGTTGAAACAATCTGCGGTGCCGCCAACCGGCCGTCGGGGAACACGGGAAGTGCTATTATCACGGCGGGGTCCTTGGGCGGTGAGGAGTGTCCGGTACTGGAGGTATGCAAAGTTGAGATCACTTAGTCAGAGGTATCCACCGCCGACGGAATAAATACGCGACGGCCGTGAGGATCGTTATGGCGCCCGTGATGGCGTACAGCTCTATCTCGCCTAACGACTGGATGGCCTCTCCCAGGGCAAGCACCAACACAGCTTCAAGGGCGTATTTTCCGCCACGGCCGAGCAGTGACGCCAGGAGATACGACCGTGGACTGAGTCCAAGCACCCCCGAGGCCACAGAAAGGAGTTCGTAGCCTTCAGGAATTGGGGCAAATGCACCAACGGCGAGGGTGACCAGTCCATGCTTATCGAAGTATGCTTCTGCACGGTCAATTCGGTCAGCGGTAAATCGTGATTCAAGGACAGGACGGCCGCCTTTCTGACCAATGTAGTAGCCGATCAGCCCAGCGGTCACAGAGCCCGCAGTTGCGATAGCGGCATACATAAATGCCAACTCGGGGGTCGCGAGCGCAAGCGGAATGAGTACGAGGTCAGGCGGGATCGGGAGCAGAAAGAATTCGAGAAAGGCGACGAAGAACAGTCCTGGGGCACCGAGCGAGATAAACAGGTCGCGTGAAAGTTCAATCTCGAAGAGACCCATCTGTCGGATAACGTCGAGTACGGTAACAACTCACATAGGTCCATTGGAGAAGCACAACGACGGAACGGTCTGATTCGACGACATGATAATTTTAGACATTTCAGAGGCCGATGTTGGGCACGTAGGGCCATTCGGTACAACTAGAGGTATAGTATGGGCTCGGCGCCGAAAAGTGTGAAGGTTTCTTCAGGAATTTCGTCATCGCAGCCTGCCGCTATTCGGGGTCGTCGACGTCGGAGTCGCTGTTGAGGGATGATTCGTCGGCTCTGAAGGTTCGTCATACGGTGGTACTCGAACGCCCCCAACACCCGTGTATTTGCACGTCGTGCATGCGCTATGCCACCTGTAACAGAATCTGTGACCGTCGACGACGCCATCATCCCTGCACTTGGCCTTGGAACCGCCCCGATGACGGGTCGAGAATGCCGTACATCGGTCGAGCAAGCACTTGAGTTAGGCTACCGCCACGTGGACACCGCGCAGATGTATGACAACGAAGAGGCCGTCGGAGCGGGGATCGCCGCTGCTGAAGTCGACCGTGCGGATATTTTCGTGACAACAAAGCTCAATCGTGGTAACTTGGCCTCCGAGAACGTGCGGTCGTCGGTCGACGCGAGTCTCGATCGGCTTGACACGGCGTACGTCGATTTGTTGTTGATTCATGCGCCGAGTCACCGCGTTCCCATCGCAGAGACCGTCAAAGCGATGAACGAATTGCAAGAGCGTGATCAGGTGCGGCATATCGGTGTCAGCAATTTCTCGGTTGAGCAGACGCAGGCCGCGATCGAGGCGTCGGAGACACCAATCGTCACGAACCAAGTGAAGTACAATCCATATCATCGCCAAGACGAATTGCTCGAGTTCTGCATCGAGCAGGACGTAAGTCTCACTGCGTATACGCCGCTCGCTAAGGGCCGAGTTGCGAATGACGAGACGCTCGTCGCAATCGGCGAGCGGTACGGAAAGACTGGCACACAGGTCACGATACGATGGTTGCTTCAGCAGCCGAACGTTATCGCGATCCCCAAAGCCTCACATACTGAGCACTTGCAGGAGAACCTCGACGTCTTCGACTTCGAACTCACTGACGAGGAGATGGATGCAGTCTTTGCCGTCGAAGGTGGACTAGTCGATCGTCTTCGAGGGCTGTTTCGGCAGTGACGTCCTCACTGTCCCGGAACTCCTCAACCGTACTCGTCCCCTGAAATGCCACCAAAACGTGGATTACCGAATCGTCTTAACCATTCATCTATTCCCAGCCTTGGTGGGTTACCAAGGAAAAGGTAGGTTCACAATCAACAGGGGGATGGAATCCTGTCTGAGTGGCCTCTTTGGCCAAGATGAGTCGGTTCAAATTTTATCGGCTAGTGAATATCGGATGCAAGAGGAATAAAGAACGCTACCTAAATTTGGGCGTTAGTCAAATAGAATATCCAATTCTACCATTGGCAAAACACTGAATAGAGAGAGCTGAGTGAGAGAAAACTAGGAGACTATGCTCAACGAAAACGAACAGAGAGAGCGAGGAACGCGAGGCGAGCTCTTCCAAGAACGCAAGCCATCGGAGGTAGTAACGGATAGACAGGCTCTTGAATCCTCTCTGTCGAGCGAAATCACCGAAGTATGTAAAGGGCCAGCCAGTCGGCCTATCACATCATGGGCAACCTTGTGGACTACTAGAGGATTCGTAAGAGGTCGGTAGAGTTATCATGAGTTGTTTAGCGATACTTCGGACAGTAGTTCTCAATCGTGACCGGCAAATCCGGCCACATCTACGGCAAGTTTTAATCCTAGTAATCCTTCTTCAAATTCTATCAGCAGCATTTGTCGCTCCTGTTGCAGCGATCGCGAATACGGGAGACACAAAATCGACGGAATCAGTTAGTGAATTTTCACTTCATACTGACCGCATCAACGAGGAAGAAAAGCAGCTCGGTATGAATCGTGGTGATTCCAAGTACGCACTTGACAGGGATTCAGAAAACAATTGCACCACGGACAATGGCACGGATACAAATAGCTGTGTCAACTCGACAACGACGAATTCCGGCGATTGTGATCCGGATGATGATGGAACGTCGGATAAACAAACGAATACCACCACCACCGCCAATGATGGTACCTCGAATAATACCGACACTGATTCGGGTTCCAGTGGGGAGAGAACGTCAAGTACTCCCACAAAGACAACCGAAACCAGTGAAGAGCAGCCGACCGAAACTAGTGAAGAACAGTCGACCAAAACTACTCACATGACGACGACCGATACTAAAACTGAGACATCACAAACATCGGATAAAACGGACCTGCCTGGGTCTGGAGCGTTTCCAGATATCAATTCACCGATGATAGCGCTGCTTGGGGTGCTCTGTGTGATCGGTGGTTTGGTAGCCATTACTCGCCGCTGGGAATGACAGCCTCCTCAGGGTAAAACTGGGGCGTCTCTCTCCCAACTCCTTACCCCATCGCACGCATCCGATCCATCTCCAATTAGTCAAAATTATGTGGCTTGGCCGGGGGCCAGATGGTACCGACGCCCCCGCTCCGAATGAACGAGGAGAGAAGGATGTTATGCGAGTGAATCCGAACGAGATGGTGGGAATTATCACTCGTTTCGGAGACTTTACTGGGCTTTTTCCCTGGATTTGCCGTATCCTCGAGCACGAAGATCATGAGATGATGCTTCCATTTGAAGTGGTGACTGGAAACGCCAATCACTAGCCCACGGCTGCAGTCGTTCGAATACAGACTAGAAACAGTGCCACGATTTCCTTTCTATGCCATCGCTAGAGGTCTCGAACGGCACGTTCGCCCTCGTGGATGGCTTCTTTGATGGTTCGAGCAGCAACCGCATCCCCAACGACGCGAACCTCTGGAACAACGTCTGAGAGCGCGGTCTCAAGACCATTCTCAGCACGGTGGAAGCCAGCAAGGACGATACTATCGAGCTTCGAGAGGTCGACGGCTTGTCCGCGCTTGCGGAGCGTGACAGTCGGCCAATCGATGCGCTCCACGGTCGCGAAGGTGTGCATCTCGATTGGGTTATCCATGGAGAAGACATCGCGGTGGAGTTTCGCCTTCGTCGGCCCAGTGAGGTCGCCGCCGGGGTCGCCACCTGGTTGTGCGAACTGCACTGTCCGGCCCTCTTCCGCAAGGAACTTGGCGGTGCCGACACCCTTCCAGTGGTGCTCGCCGTCATCTATCACAAGAACGTGGTCACCGGGATCTGCATATCCGGTTTCAGTCGTGATCGATCCGGCCAGCACCTGCGTACTCGTCAATACGCGGGCGTCATCCCAGCCAGGCACGTCCTCCTCGCGAATGCCGAGGCCATGATAGCCACGCGGAAAGGACGGCTGCGAAGATCCAGTGGCGAGGATCACCACGTCCGGGGATTCACGTTCGACGTACTCGGTCGTTACTTTGACGCCGGTTCTGACATCGATGTCTTCACGATCAAGCGCTTCGCGGAGCCACAGCACGGGTTTCTCGAACTCTGCTTTTTTCGGTATTTCCTTGGCAAATCGCACTTGTCCACCGAGTGTTTCGTCTCGTTCACAGAGGGTAACCCGGTGGCCAGCGCGGGCCGCCACTTCAGCGGCCTTCATTCCGGCAGGGCCACCACCGACGATGAGGACGTCCTTAGGATGAGTGGTTTCCGCGAGTGTTCCGACACCGAGATCGGCTTCGAACCCTGTCGCCGGATTCAGTACACATCGGCACGCAGCACCCTCGTAGATGCGCTGAATACAGCCCTGATTGCATCCCATACACTCGATGAGTTCGTCGAGACGCCCTTCCTGTGCTTTCCGAGCGATATGGGGGTCGGCAATGTGCCCTCGCGTCATCGAGACGAGGTCCGCAGCACCCTCTTGGAGGATTTGATCCGCCTCACGTGGATCAGTGATACGTCCAGTCGTGGCGACGGTCACATCCGGATTCTCTGCTTTGACGGCAGCACGAACGCGCTTGGCAAGTGGGGCAAGCAGCGCACGCTCGCGCTGCATATCCGGAACGATGTAATCCTGCTTCTCGTATGTTCCTGCCTTCACGACGAGGTAATCCACATGTCCTGTCGCCGCGAGCAGACGTGCGACTTCTTCGTATTCCTCGACTCCCATGCCGTGGGGAGCGTCGTCGGTGGCGTTGACCTGCAGCCCGACGATGAATTCCTCACCGACTTCGTCGCGAACGGCGTCCAGTGTTTCATAGACGATGCGGAGGCGGTTCTCCAGTGACCCGCCATACTCATCCGTTCGCTCGTTCGAATACGGGGAGATAAACTGGGAAAGTAGGTAGCCGCCGTACCCTGAGTGAATCTCGACGCCGTCGAACCCGCTACGCTGGATGACGCTAGCAGTCGTCGCGTACCCCTCGACCACCTCACGAATCTCTTCGTGGGTCATCTGTCGCGGCATTTCGCGGTTCACCGGCCCAGGAATGTCTGAGGATGACACTACGGGGCGCTCACTGACGAGGCTGGTCATCTGGCGGCCGTAGTGGAGGTTCTGACAGATGATTTTCGCCCCCGTCTCGTGGACGGCGTCGGTCAATCGCCGGAGCTGGGGGACGAGGTCGTCGTCCCAGCCGTGGATGGCGCTGCCGGACACCGAGTTGGGGTGATTAGCGAGATACGCCATGACGATGAGTCCAATTCCGCCCTCGCCACGTTCGACGTAGTAGTCGATGAAGGTGTCCGTGATATCGGTACCCCGGGCATAGTTCGTGGTATGCCCGGTCATCATCAGGCGATTCCGTAGCTCAAGGCTCCCGATGCTCGTCGGTTCGAACAGGTGCTCGTACTGGTAGTCGTTCGGGTCGTCGTCGTGTAGGATTGCGAAATCGGTTGTGTCGTTCATTATCGAATTGAATGGGTGATTGGGGATAGTGGATTACTCGTCGATCAGTTCTTCACCGCCGTCGGCAGCGACGCTCTGGGGAAGGCGACCGCCTTTCAACCGTCCAGTATCGAGGACAGCCTTCACTTCGGGTTTCAGATCCCTGTAGGTCGCGGTCGATGTGACCAGCGAGACAACGACGAACACCACAATACCGACGATCTGGGCGACCTGACCGCCGAGGAAGCCCATCGGAATGGTGATGTCGAGATACTGGCCACCATATGCCAAGAGGAGCGTCAACGCCAGACCGACACCACCGCCCCAGAGAATTCCCTCGGTGGTCGCTCCCTTCCAGTTGTACGCGAGAGCGACGCCTGGGAAGATGACCGTCGCGAAGATGGCCCACCCAGCGGCACCGAGCACGAAGATGAGCCCAGGGAACGTCGCCGCAATCACGCCCGCGATGATGAGAATCGCGGCGGTTGCGATCCGTCCGTAGCGCACCTCCTGTTGGTTCGTCATCTGGGTCTCCCTGTGCTCCTTCATGAAATCGTGCGTAATGGCCGACGCACCGACGTTGAGGAATGCGTTGCTCGTGGACATGATCGCGGCGACGATGCCCGTGAGGACGAACGCCGTCACCATGTCTGGTGCGAAGTTGATGAGTGCGAGCGGTAGTACTAGATCCGGGTTGTCGAAGCTCTGGATGTCGCCGCGCGCGACGGCGGCCCGGACGTACGGCCCAGCCCACCAGAACAGCGTCGTCATGAGATATGCCGCGCCGGAGATGAATGCGCCCCACTTCAGAAGCGAGACACGCCGAATCATGTAGAACTTCGTGATTGCGTGGGGTTGCCCGGCGTGTGTGAGATTGATGATGAGGATGGACAGTAACAACCCGATGGGTGCGAGTCCGTCCTGCCCAAGCAACGTGAACTGAAAGTACTGTGGGTAGTCGGTCTGAACGGTGCTAATCATCGCTCCGACGCCGCCTGGGTTGGAGGTGACGATGAAGAAGAACGTCAACACACCGGATAACGCCATAATCGCACCCTGAATCGCATCGGACCAGATCGCCGCGAGGATACCCCCGACGACCGTGTAGATACCGACGATGAGAAGGCCGATGACCAGTCCGGTGATGAAGTTGATCGGGAAGATGACAGCCATGATGATTCCTAATGCTGCGTATTGGGCTGCGAGATACCCCATCGACCCGAGGAAGACGGCGATGGTGCCGAGTAACCGAACGCGTTCATCTTCGAATCGGTGGTACATTGCATCGGGCACCGTGATCGCGTTGATCGTAGCACCGAGGACGCGCATCTTCCGGCCGACCAGCCAGTAGGAGATGACGAACGAGAAGATGATGACCGTTGTCGCCCACATCATGAATTCGGTGCCGATGAGGTAGACAGTGCCGGAGAGGCCAACGATCCCCCAGCCGCTCTGTGTCGACGCAAAGATGGATAAGGCGATGACGAGGATTCCGGCACTCCGTCCCGCCACGTAGTAGTCCTCCTCGCTTTCCATGTAGCGACTCGCGACGAAGCCGATGCCGAGCATCAACAGCGAGAAGAGGACGAAAAAGATCATCGCGGTGGTCGAGCTGTACTGAACGCCAAGGTTCTCTCCCCATGATTGCAGGATGATCCACTCCATAGGTCAGTCCTCCATCACGGTGGGGTCAGCCTCACGCTCGCGTTCACGTCGGCGCTGGCACAGGGTCATTCCCTCGATTCCTTCGACGTCCTCGATTTTCGCGGCGAGCGTCAGTGCACCCGCGAGGAAGATGGCGACTCCGAGAATGAAGAATTCGATAACGGGCGATGGAAAGCCCATGAGCCACAACACGGGAAGCATTTTACGATACCCTCTCTGATTGTCGACGCGTTTTCGTTGCCAATTGCAACCGCCGTGCCGTGGTAAGTGAACCCATATCGGTCAAAACCATATCCATGATAATATTTAAAGCTTAATCACACTTTGGGGTGATTTCGGCTCCCTTGCAGACCGACGGTCATTCGACCGGAGTGAGTGACTCCCATTTCACTCAGAAAGTGCGTTACTCAATCAATTCTTCTGGCGCAGTACCACCGTGATCAAGAAGTTCTCCGTCGAAGGTCACTAGTTCTGGTCGCAATCATCATCCTTGGCGTCGGTGGCCTGGCTGAAAGCGGCGTCATGACCCTTCAGACGATCCTTCTGATAGTGCTCCCGTCGATGGCGATCTTCGAGGCAGTTGCGTTCTGGGTCGGGATGAAATACGGTGAACAACGGTCACTCCAGTAAACCCTAGCGCAAATCTCCCCCAACACAGGTTGGCAAGGCGGGGTTTGCCGCATGGCTCTTCAAATTTTTTGTCTTCATGATGAAACAGAAAGGGTTTGAGAGTGCTCCGAGAACCGGATACACAGACTGTGAGTGACCGACCATCCACAGGAGGTTCTCAACGCGAGACGCTAGGTCTGCTCATCGGTTTTTTCTTGATTTCGACAGCGGCCGCAGCCTATGAGATCGCCCCGGCGAGCGTCTTACCGGTGATTCAAGAATCACTTGAGCTCAAGGCGAGCACGGCAGGTTGGCTCGTCAGCATTATGTACGCGACTGCGGTCGTCACCAGCGTCCCCGCTGGCATCGCCATCGACCGCTTTTCGGTGCGGCGGGTGATTATCTTCGGCACCGTCGCACTCGTTGTCGCGGGTGTCTGGGGCTGGTACGCGGCCACCGCCGGCGCGTATCTTTCTTTGCTCGTCTCGCGCGTGCTCGGCGGGATCGCGTACGTTATCTTCTGGAACGCGGGTGCGAACGTCGTCGGAAGCGCCGTTGCTCCTCAACATCGGGCAACTGTAGTCGGCGTGTTTACCGCAAGCGCACCCGTTGGATTCGCGCTCGGCCAGTTCGGCAGTCCCCTTATCGCAAACGTTGCCGGGTGGCCTGCGATCCTCCCACTGTATGCTGCCATGGGCGTCGTCGGCGTCACTATTCTCTTGCTCGCGACCCGTCACCACGTTCCCGGTGTTGCTGCGTCTGCGCCGGATCGCACAGCGCTGCACGAATTGTTCACCAGTCAGGCGGTCTGGATCGTTTGTGTGCTCTGCTTTCTCGCCTACTCACTGTATCTCTTTATCAACACGTGGTTGCCGAGCTACCTTGTCAATGGGTTCGGCATCTCGCTGGCGGCGAGCGGCCTACTGACCGCGCTGTTCCCGGCAATTGGAGCGATTGGACGGTCAAGCAGCGGTGTCGTCTCTGATCGAATTTTCGGCGGGAAACGTCGCCCCATTGTAGTATCGTCGTTCGTAGTCGCCACACCCGCCGTCGTCGCCTTCGCGTTTGTCTCGCAGCTTGGGCTCGTCGTCGGGGCGGTGGTCGTCGTCGGCTTCGCCATCCAGCTCGTTACCGGACTGCTCTTTTCGTACATCGCCGAACTCGTCCCGCCGGCGGTGCGGACCACAGCTGTTTCGTTGCTGACGAGCGTTGGCCTGTTGGGTGCGTTTGTTGCACCCATCGCCGCCGGCACCATTATCGACCGTGCAGGCTACGGCTCGGCGTTCCTCGTCGCCGGTGGGGTCGCCTTCATCGGTGTCCTCTTAGCGCTGCGAGCACCCGAGCCCAATTAAGAGCACGTATCTTCTGATAGCAATTGGTGGGGTTGTTCTGACGGCTGTCGGAGAGGTTTCAGCGAGCATGCTGAATGTAGCGCGCATATTCAGCGTGGCAACGGTGTGGAGCGGAGTATCTAACGACCCCAAGTGGATCCTGATTAGGTCCCTTCAACGGCTTTTCGGCCACGAACAGGCACCGGTTGAAGTTGAAGAAATACTTGCTCGCCTCACCCCGCTCGTGGTGATTATCGATCCATGCCTCAACTTCGGCCTCGTCGATGCCATCCTGTTCGGCGAGAATTCCATCATAGCCAAAAATCTAAACCAATGGCCAGATAGTGATAGAACCATGTGGAACTACCGCGTTGCGACCATTTGGGGAATTCCGATTCGTATCAACATCTCATTACTCGTTTTCATCCCGTTACTGGCATACCTAATCGGGAGCGGGACACAGATCGATATCTACGCGAGTATTATCAACAACATCGCCTCACAGCCGGTGGACGTCCCTGCCCTCCACCAGGGCCTTACACCCTGGATCGTTGGCTTTGCAGCGGCGATCGGCCTGTTCGTGAGCGTCCTCCTTCACGAACTCGGACATGCTTGGGTCGCAATGCACTACGACATCGAGATCGAATCGATCACGTTGTGGATTCTTGGGGGGTTGGCTGCGCTCTCCAGCTTTCCCAAGGAATGGAACCGCGAGTTCTGGATCGCCATCGCCGGCCCATTCGTAAGCCTCCTCGTGGGATTGGGAGGATATGCGGTAGTGGCTGTAGTTCCCATCTCCAACTCGGTGGTTCTGTTCGTCCTGGGCTGGCTGGCGGTCGTCAACATGACGCTTGTGGTTTTCAATCTCATCCCGGCGTTCCCAATGGACGGTGGTCGGGTCCTCCGGGCGCTCCTCGCGCGCTCGCAACCCCATGCCAAAGCGACACGCACGGCGGCCCGGGTTGGCGTCTGGTTCGCCGTCCTGTTCGCGATTGTCGGCGTGTTCTCGAACTTCATGCTGATCCTGTTGGCGCTGTTCATTTACATGGCTGCCAAGGGCGAGTCGCGAATCTCTACGCTCGCCGACTTGCTTGAGGGGTTCACCGCCAGCGACCTAGCCGTCACCGACCTCCCACGGATTGAGGCCGACACCACGATCGGGGAGTTCGCTGATCGGATGCTCATGGATCGCAAGACCTCCTACCTCGTGACAGAGGGCGGACTCGTAGTGGGTGCCGTTACACTTTCTGACGTCCCAAGCGCACGTCAGCGCGACCGGGAATCGATCACCATCGGCGACATAACATCGCGGGACTTCCCCACGATCGAGGCAATGACTCCGGCGTTCGATGCCGTCACTATGCTCGGCCAGCGGGGTGCGTCGTTCGTATTCGTCGAACGAGAGGATGAAATCGTTGGGGTGATAACCGACGAGAGCCTCGCCCAGATGCTGGCACTCCGAGAGAGCGGACTTGAGCTGAAACGAGACATACAGCCGTTTTGAGTGGGATCAGCTGTGATCTTCTGAACTCGTTGTATTGGAAACCAAAAATCGGGTGGAGTTGGGCCTACATTACTGAAAGCATTCTCTGTATTCAGCACGGCATTCTTGTCAGGTGGTGATAATTTTAACAGAGACGTCTTCTTGAAAGCCCCTGTGCGCTCGCCGGCTGTGCCTCGCTGCCTTGAGAAGGTTGTACTGCACCATCTTGGAGAGATACGTCTGGACGGTGCGTTTCGTTCGAGGGTTCTCTAAAGGCGGAGCAGGCCGAGTGCCTCGGGGCATGACCCTGAGGCGGTTCACAGGTTGACCATATGACGTAATGTGTCTAGTGCATCTCATTTTGTTTTGCCATCCAAATCGAACTGGCACACCTACGATTCATCGAGCTATTGGCTTTGCTACTACCAGCGTCTCCGCATTTTTCGCCTTCAGACCGAATACTCGTTTCGTTGGGATGGCGTTCGACGCCCACAACACCTATTGATGCAAGACTGTGTTACTCCAATACACGATGCAGGTCGCAGTAATCGGTGCGAACGGCGGGATCGGCCGCGAGGTACTGCCCCGACTCGTGGATGCCGGGCACGACCCGATCGGGGTCGTACGCGACGAATCGCAGTTCGATGCTGTCCGCGACCGCGGCGGTGAACCACGTTTGGGCGACCTCGAAGGGGAGTTCGCGTCGGCATTCGAGGGATCCGACGCCGTCGTGTTCACGGCCGGCTCCGGCGGGGACACCGGCTGGGACAAGACGCTCACGGTGGACCTCTGGGGAGCGCGACGGAGTATCGACGCGTGTGTCGAGCACGGTATCGACCGATTCGTCATGATAAGTGCGTACCAAGCGAGCGAGCCGCTGGCCGAGCCGGAAGCACTCCGTCCGTATCGGGTGGCCAAGCGATGTGCTGACGACTATCTCGAGTGGTCCCCGCTCGATGCCACGATCCTTCGGCCGACAACACTCACCGACGAAGGGGGAACAGGACGCATTTCGGCAGTCTTCGAATACCGCGGCGACGGTGGAGCAGATATCCCTCGTGCCGACGTCGCCCAAACGGTCGTCGCCTGTCTCGCGAACGAGGAGACGATCGGCGAAACGATCAGGCTCTTCGGCGGCGATAGCCCCATCGAGCAAGCGATCCGCCCTGATGACGGGTAGTAAGCGGACGTCTCGTCCTTTAGGGCGATTCGACGCGGGTTGTGTCGGTAGTCGCTAGCAGTTCATCAATAAATGCTGTGAGGAGGTCATCAGGGTCGCGAGTAGGATTGTCCGGCGGTTTCTTCCAGAATTCGACATCGAACTCCAATGCTGTCGTTGCCTCGCCCTCTCTTGCGATGACCATGAGAATCGCTTGCTGATAGATTACAATCGTCCGCTGATCGTCAACGTCGAGATGTTCGATCGCGGCTCTCTCAAGTGCAGCGCGGAGATCTACCGGTTCGGCTACTGTACACTGCTGCACCGGATCAGTATCGCCCACCATAGTAGTCGATACTTCTCGTCAATACAAGTATGCCGGGGCAGTCTTGTTGAAATCCTCAGAAGCTGACGGAAACTGTGTGCAAGATATAGAGCATGTATGTATCGATAGATTGTCTTGAAAGTCCTTGCCGAGGTCACCGAGGTAGCCCTAACAGAAAGATGAACTAATCGACTAACACACCGCCCTATCACCGGTCACTCACTGAACGCGAATACATCGCCTCGATTCGATGTCACGAACACTAAATCCGACGTAGCCGCCGGGACACTACGAATTGCCTCCCGGTTTTCTCCCAGGCCGACCCGTGCCTGTTCACTCCCTGTTTGTGGGGCGGACGTAGTGCCGTTCAGAGACGGTGACGTGGTTGTATACTTCGAGTTCGGTTCCGTTTTTCTCGACCGTGATTAGGTCTTGCAGTGTGAGATCCATGGTTTGGTGATTCCCTCGACAGGAGGGGTTACGAGAAACCAGGCTCTACCACGTGGTGGCCATTGTTCTCGGGGATCTGGGTTTCTCCGTTGAGAGGGCCATTCTCAACAGTCCCCGTGCAGGGAGCAGGGTTCGAACCTGCGGACTCCTTCGAGAACGGATCTTAAGTCCGCCGCCGTTGGCCAGATTTGGCTATCCCTGCGACGTGTACACATAGGTTGTGGCAGATGACGCACATAATGTTCTGGATGAGCGGTACTGTCGAACCATTGTTACTGACCGAGACGGTCGTAACGATAGCTTGTTCGTATTTAATACAGATTGTTTAGCAAGCCCGGGTAATACGGAGTCAGTAACTAAGGACATTTGACCGGAATTGTTGACCGGAGAAACATGATCGACAGACGCGAACTCCTCAAAATAGGAGCTGGAGCGGCGCTCGGTACCGGGTTCGTTCCCGGGGCAGTCACGGCACAGCAAGACAGAGCGACCTTCTACGTGGCCGCATTGGCGGGCGGTTTACAGGTTCCTCCGGTCGAAACGCCTGCACAAGGAGGCGCATTGTTTGGCCTAAGCGAAAACGGCAGCGAAATCAATTACACGCTTGCCGTCAGCGATATCAGGAACGTTTTGATGGCGCACATCCACCTCGGAGCACCTGACGAGAACGGCGAAGTAGTTGTCTGGCTGTATCCAAGCCCGGAACAGCAATCACCGGAGTTGAAGCGAGGGCGGTTCAACGGTGTTTTGGTAGAGGGAACGTTCACTGCAGATGATCTCGTCGGACCGCTGTCGGGAGACTCGCTTGATGTGCTCGTACGTGAACTGGCGCAGGGTGACGCGTACGTTAATGTCCATACACGACAGAATCCGGACGGTGAAATTCGGGGGCAGATACACCCCGTAAACAAGTTAGTGGATATTGCAAGTTCCTAGAATCATTGGCCACGACGGAACGCAGGTGGAGTAATTTTTCGGATTATTCGGTCAATATCCGGGGCGACCACACGACGACAGATGAGTTCCCGATAGACGGTGTGGGGTCTGCATCTTGGTGACTCAGGCGGTATGTTCGGGTGTGCACCACCGCTCATCTCTAATCTTCAAAGTGATGGTCTGAACATTAGCACCAACTGAACTCATTGCCGAACTGCTATCAAGAGCGCCGTGCTGATTACAGAGCGTCTATCTCTCACTTGGTTTGCTGATATTCCGCATCTCTCCACCACACTCTGGGCACTCGCCGGGCTGACGATCGGCTTTGATTCGGTTACCACAGTTTAAACATTCGTACGTATGGGGCGGTTCATCCTCATATGGGTCGTCTTTTGGCGGAGTTTTGTCTTCTGACATAGACGGGTGTTAGCGCTTGACATCCCTAAATGTGACGTTAGGTGGTGCGCACCACGAGCTAGCCAGCCAGTGGGTGTAGGATGAAAGATATGCACCATCTGTTCCGCACGCCCAACAAACCTATTGATAATCTATAATTTTCAATAAGACAAGCTATTCTGACCACCAGTCTGTAATCGAGGTCGGGATTGATCTTCTCTATCGACGCCGTGCAACTGATATTCCGGAGTGAACCTATCGTCGAGAGCGTCAGTGTTGAAAATAGGCGGAAGAGGTACCCAGATGACCTTTCGGAACAAGAGGACGAACAGTGCGGCGAACAGCACGAATGCTGCGTAACTTCCTGTCCCGAGGTAGAGACTCGCTCCGAGTGAGACGAACGCTACCCGCCCCCACAATCGATGTAGGCCCATCGGTATGAAATAGAGGATTCGGGCCTTGTTGAAACCCTCAATTGATGATAGGTTTCAGCAGCCGTGTTAAATACAGCGCGCGCATCTTGCACGGGTGCGGTAGCGAACCAGATGGTAGCTTCACCTGTGAAAGTACCGCTACTCACTCCGCCAACACATCCAACTCGAACGAATAATACTCAATCTCACCGGACCGCTTGTAGCAGAGTATATGGACTCCTGTACTTTACGTCTCGACGTTCCTCAGTTCGAGGGCTGCGTGAATCGTACCGTCGCCGAACAACCGCACCTTCCCCCGCGATACAACGCTGCACCGGGGCAAAATCTCCCAGTCATCACGAACGAACGTCGCGAGACGGTTGATGAATACGCTGGGGACTCGTCCCATTCTGGGCAGATGATCCAGATATTGGTAATCGCCTCATCAACGCTCGCGCCGAGACAATCGACGAGAAAAACAGCTTTCGAGAGTCGTTCAAAAAACGACGCTGTTTGGTACTGGCCGACGGGTTCTACGAATGGAAGGAAACCGGAAACGGCAAGCAACCGTATCGGGTGGTGACAGAGGACAGTGGATTGATCGCGATGGTCGGAGTCTGGGAGCAGTGGATCCCACCAGAAGATGCGTCACAGGCTGATTTAGAGGCCCTCGCCGCCAATGACAGCCGAAGCGAAGAAGAGAAGGATTCGAAAATACTAGAATCATTCACAATCATCACGACGGAGCCCAACGATACGGTTAGCGAAATCCACAATCGAATGCCAGTTGTCCTCGAATCTGATGAAGAGAATCATTGGCTAACGGGTGATAGCGAGGACCTCAAGTCGTTGCTCGATCCGTATTCTGCCGACCGGATGAACGCTTACCCACGTCGCAAAGCAAGTCAACAATCCCACCAACGACTCTCCAGAAGTAATCACCGAAACGGATATTGGAGCGTGAATCCCACAAAATCAGAGCGAACGCGTAGTCTGTCACGTGCGGAGTCTTCATGCCATTGTGGGGGCAAATGACCCGCAGATATGCCGATGACGTGATTATGAAGGCACCAGTTAAGGACTCAATAGGATTTAATAATAACAGCACGTAGTCTCAGCCAGGAGTCGTGCCGATGAAATCTCACATTAGGGTGATTACCCTTGGAGTTGCCGATCTGAAGCGTTCGACCCAGTTCTACGAGGACGGCTTGGGGCTACCACTCCAGGGCATATTCGGGAATGATGCTGACGAGAGCACGGTTGCGTTCTTCGACATCAACGATGACATGATCCTTGCCCTCTATCCCAAAGACTGGTTGGCCAATGATGCGAACGTTGAACCCACAGAACGAGGCGGTGCATCCTTCTCTATCGGCCAGACCGTTGAATCCAAGGACGAGGTTGACGAGGTCGTCGAGCAGGCAGCCAACGCCGGTGCGGCAGTCCCGGAACCGCCGCGTGATCGGGTCTGGGGCGGGTACTCGGGATACTTCCGGGATCTCGATGGGCACCTCTGGGAGATCGTCTGGAACCCTGACTTGGTTGAGAATTGACCTGACGCCTAGAGTCCTCTCTGTACACCGTCAGACCTTCGACGGCCCGCGATCAATCGCCCCTTGCGGCCCCTTAGACCGGAGGAAACTGCCCTCCCAGTGTGTGCGAGCGTGTGGTCAGCATCGTGAGTTCAGTGAAGTCATCCCGCTGTGCGCTGGCTCGCTGCCTACAACTCCTACTATAACTATCAGCGGCCAAATCAAGCGCTCAACAACCGCACTCCGGTCGAAAAAGATGACGGATTTTTGACTGGAAATTGCCGAGAAGTCAGTGATCGCTTCCGGAGAGAACTCTCGCTTCGATCTTCTGGAGGTGCTCGCCGACCGTCGCCTGACTCAACTCCAGCGCGTCGGCGACGTCCCGTATCGTCGCGTGCCGTGGGACTTCGTAATAACCTATTTCGACGGCCGCAGTCAAAATTTCGCGCTGGCGTTCGGTGAGCACCGAACTGAGACGGTCTGCGGACCCGTACTCGCTAACTCGCTCGATTTCGATGTCGACGAATTCCGCCAACTGGTTGAGGATTCGTTGAAGCGGCTCGTGCTCTCCGATGAAGGTCACCCGCAGGCGGTCGTCGTCCAGAAATTCTATCGGCATCGTCATGATGACCTCCGATTGTTGCAGTGCTGAGAGAATGCCCGCAAGGGACTCATTCATCTCGCAATGAAGATATATGAGCCCATTTCCTTGTTCGGGAATGTCGTAGTGGAGAACGTCCGGACTTTCGTCGAACACCGCCCGCGCG
This sequence comes from Haladaptatus halobius, assembly GCF_020618475.1. Taxonomy (GTDB): domain Archaea; phylum Halobacteriota; class Halobacteria; order Halobacteriales; family Haladaptataceae; genus Haladaptatus; species Haladaptatus halobius. Next base: position 590,757 of record NZ_CP085337.1, read on the forward strand.
TGGTCGAGGTCACCGCGTAGCTGGTAGAGCATGACGACTGTCCCATCGGTCAATAGATTGTAATGGTGCAGATACTCGCGTTTTACACGCTCTGAGTCTAACATGTTGAAAACAGAAACGAGTCTACGACCACCTGGGTCTGCGACGACAGTCAGGCGTCTCATGGCCAGCTCCTTAAACGTATAGCTGTCCGTACTCGCAGAGTGGCCTTTCGAAGGACCATCCACCCGCAGGGACGGCTGTCTCGCGTTTCCATGCCACCACACCACAAAAGGGCACGTTGGCCCGTTACTTAAAAACTGCCGAAAGGATTCGGCATCGTCTACATGCTTCGCTCGGTCCTCTATTCACCTGCACCTTAAAGTGGAGGTTGAAACCAACAATGACTGAAAATCATACAGACGAAACAACGAGAAGAGTAGTCGTCAGCGAGTTCCTGTCGCTCGATGGCACCATGCAGGCAGACAAGGACCGTGACGGAGGGTTTAAACACAGCGGCTGGCAGTTACCGTACTTCGACGACGTGTACGCGGACGCGGTCTCGGACGGCCTTTCCTCGTCAGACGCCCTCCTGCTCGGCCGGAAGACCTACGAGGTCTTCGCCGCGTACTGGCCGACGGCGACGGAAGAAGAGGAGTTCGCCGACTTGATGGACAACAGCGACAAGTTCGCCGACTTGATGAACAACATCAACAAGTTCGTCGCCTCAAGGACCTTGGACGAAGTGGAGTGGCAGAATTCGACGTTGCTCGAAGGGGACGCGGCAGAGGCGGTCGCCGAGCTGAAACGACAGACCGGTGGGGACCTCCGGGTCATGGGCAGCGGCGAACTCGTCCAGACACTGATGCAGCACGATCTCGTCGACCAGTACCACCTCATGATTCATCCCTTAATCCTGGGGAGCGGTAAGCGACTCTTCAGGGAGGGAAACAGGCAAACCGATTTGGAACTCCTCGACACGACAACGACCGGGACAGGTGTCGTGATCCTCACGTACCAGGTTGTCAAATGAGACTGAACCGCAGAGGCAGGAACGGTGTTCGATTTCCTGATTTCATGATTGAGCTGCTTGATGAATACAGCCTCTGTACTACCAATTAGAGTGATCGGTCGAGGTTGTGAGTGAGGCAGGTGATGGTGAGTTCTCGAAACTGTTTCCACCAGTGCCGTGAGCGGACAAATGAGCCATACTTACGTTTGAGGCGGGAGTTCACAGTCTCGTTCTGACTGCGCTGGCCATAGAGATCAGCGTCCAGTCGAGCATTCCACGCTTTGTGGAGCGAGGAGAACTCGCGGTATTTGATGAGTGGACGAACATTCTCCTCGCGGGCTAACGCGCGAATTTTCTGGTCATCGTATCCCTTATCTCCGAGGAGAGTCGCCACTTTGTCGGTATTCCGTTTGATGAGTGACGGCGGGATCTGCGAGTCGTGTTTTCTTGTCGTCGTCACGTGCAGATCGAGGATCGCATTCGCTCTCGTATCGACCAACAACGTGACTTTCAACTGCTGGATCGTCAGTTTCGCCCGCTTCGTATAGTGTTTCGAGGCGTGACTGCGGTCGAAACCGGAGGCGTCGATCCCGACGACGCCATTGGTCGGGAGGAGTGTAACCGAGAGATTGAGAAGCACACGCCAGACAGCCATACCGAGCCGGTCGAACACCTTACACAACGTCGAGGGAGTCGGGAGTTCTTCAAGTTCGATGGCGTTCCGAATCCGTGGCATATCGATAAGTTCGTCGAGAAGCATCCGGTACGACGTATTTTTCCGGGCTTTGAGGCAAAGTAGGACGATGTGTTAGTGGAGTGTGTACCGCCGTTTTGAGAACTTCGAGGAGTAGCGAGCGACGGCTCGCCGGGCCAAGTGTATCGCTTGCTCAACGAACCGGAGTAGCCGTGACTTTGGGAAAGCCTGCATCCGATCACACTACCGGTTGTACCTGTAACTATGGAGGGTACTGAAATTGAACGGCGCCTCCAGAATCTGTCCAGGCCGGTCGAGTTCAGCATCCGATCGGGGTTGATTCGGATCTCGTCCCATATTTACAACACTGAAGCTGACATCCAGTACGGAGTTGAGAAACTCGGGGCAATTCTGGAAGACTAGAAACCATTTCGGTGTTCGAGGTTCCCACTCCAAGATGACAGATCATCTGAAGACAAGCATGATTTGCGGCTTCATTTGCAGGACTAGCTGAAGCAATCGGTCTTAGAGGTGATGTACAACCGCCGGTCGAAGCTGCGGGAGTACGTTAACAGTACCACTGATCACGAAAACAAGTCAAATCAATTGGGAGCCAAAATATTCACGTCGATGCAACCGTAATTATTTCCCGGTATGGTACGCTCTGTCAATCTTGACATAGCGAAAGAGTTGATCGATGCGGCTGAACGGAGGGCGGAAGAAATCGACAATCCGATGGTGATCACCGTCGCGAACAGCGAGGGTAACTTGATTGCACAACATCGGATGGACGATGCGTGGTTAGCATCAGTCTCGATTTCGCGGAACAAGGCCTATACGGCTGCTGCACTAGATATGCCGACCCACGAACTTGCCGAATTCTCTGAGCCCGGCAACTCGCTGTACGGGCTCCAGACGACCGACGAAGGTCGTCTGGTCATTTTCGGAGGGGGATATCCATTGCTGGACGAAGATGAGGACGTCGTCGGTGCATTCGGTGTGTCCGGTGGAGCAGTCGAACAGGATATGGAAGTCGCCGAAGCTGGTGTCGACCGATGGACAGAGGTACGGGGTGCGTGACAACCTCCCCGCGCTAAAGCACGGGGCTTCCCACAAGGCCGGTCCTTGGTTCGGTGGTCTCTTCGGGTTCGCACCCCGACAAGGTGCTGGCTATGCCACGTAGCCGGTACTCCTATCGTGTCCGGGAAACGGACGGGACTCGGAGTTATGTGGTTGTTTTGTGTCAGTTGGGTGTCCGAGGGCTTACTTGTTTGATAAGGCAAACACCGAGTCAACTGCTAGTTTTCGGACTGTCAGAATCCGATGAGGTACCATCGAATCGACACCAAGAGAGACGCACGGAGAGCACCGAAGACTTCACCGTACAGTGAAAGTGACCAAAGACGGGCGCTGTCTCCCCGCCCTGAAGGGCGAGGTTTTAGCGCCCTGCACCGCACTACATAACCAATGTCGATGGATGCAGTCGTATATAAAGGTGCACACGAGGTCGCGGTCGAAGAGGTCGATGAACTAGAGATCGAACATCCTAACGATGTCGTCATTGACATCACGACCACGTGTATCTGCGGATCCGACCTCCACATGTACGAGGGACGGACGGCCGCGGAACCGGGGATCATCTTCGGTCATGAGAACATGGGCACTGTTACGGAGGTAGGTGACGCGGTTTCGAGCCTCGAAGAAGGCGACCGCGTCGTCGTCCCATTCAATGTGGCGTGTGGGTTCTGCGAGAATTGCGAGAACGGCTATACCGGCTTCTGTACGAACGTCAACCCCGGCTTCGCCGGCGGTGCGTACGGCTACGTCGCCATGGGCCCGTACAAGAGCGGACAGGCCGAAAAACTCCGCATTCCCTACGCCGACTTCAACTCGCTCAAACTTCCTGAGGGAGACAAACACGAGGACGCGTTCGCGCTGCTTGCAGACATCTTCCCACTAAGTGCAACAGCGTGTGCGACGAGTTTGTCTCACGAACCATTGGCGCGGTTCCTGACCGCGAGCAACTCGAAGCCAAACCGCTCGCTGACGACCGAGAGGCCGCTCACTCGACGGCAGACCTCACGAACGTGACTATCCAGCGTCTCGTCAATGATCTCGTTGAGGGCAGTGGGAGTAAATTCCTTCCGTCGGTGTGTCGGATTTGATGTCACCTCGTGACCGATACGCGCGGTGTATTACGCAGAAAAACTCGACTACGACTGCTGTGGGAGTCCGTCCACCGATCCGGTGTACCTCGGACGAGGCGACTGCTGCCGCGCCGTCGACGTCAGGTGGTCGACGACGTATTCTGCATCCCTACCGACGCCGGTAAACAGCCCCGACGTCATCGCGTACAGGAAGAATAGGCCGACGAAGTACAGTCCCGGCTCGCCCGGGACGACGCCGCGCACGTGGACGGGCTCCTTGGGCTGTTCCTTCCCGTCGAAGATTGGGAGGTCTATCCACGAAAAGTCAGGGCGGAAGCCAGTACACCAGATGACGTTCTCGATGTCGAGGACGTCGTCGTCCCCGACGATGGGGCGACCGACGCGAACGCCGGTTGTTCGAGGCACCCGCTCGACGCCGGCCGCGGCCAAGTCACTCGGCTTTGTGCGCACCAGCTGGATGCCCTGGGACAGCATCTTCGGGCGCTTCCGACGCCCGATGGGCGTCCCCGTCGTGAGTATCCTGTGAAAGAGCATGCGCATCACGAACGGGGCCCCCAGGTGACGGCCGAACCACGAGTCGATGTGGAAGGGCACGTGACCGACGTCCCGGCCCGAGAGCCACGTTGTATGCTCGGAGGCGACGTCGAGGGCGATCTCGGCACCGGAATTGCCCGCCCCGACGACGAGCACGTCCCCGTCCTGGAGCTGATCGGGGTTGCGGTAGTCGCTCGTGTGCAACTGGACGACGTCGTCGGAGAGTTCCGCCGCGAAATCCGGGATCTTCGGGACCTGGTAGCTCGCCATCGCCACCACGACGTTGGCCGCCTCGATCAGCCGGTCGCCCGCGGTGACGAGGAAGCCATCACCGCTCCGTTCCAGCCCGTCCACCCGGACGCCGAGTTCGACGGGTAGGTCGAACCGCTGGGCGTAGGTCTCCAGGTAGTCGGCCACCTCATCCTTCGTGGGGAAAGCGTACGGTGAGCCCGGAAAGTCCATCCCCGGCAGGCTTGAGTAGCGAGCAGGCGTGAACACCCGGAGGGAGTCCCAGCGGGCCCGCCATGCGTCGCCGACGCGGTCGCTCGCATCGAGGATGATGAAGTCCTGGTCGTGCTGCTGCAGGTAGTACCCAGTCGCTAGTCCGGCCTGGCCGCCACCGATAATGACGGTGTCGTGTTGTTCGATCATGTCTTCGTTCCTTGGTAAACGTACGCGCCGGAGGGAAGTAATGATGCCGCGTGCAGGATTTCACGCCTTGAAATCTCGGGTAGGCCGGGTGCCTGCTACGTCAGAGGCTCTCGGCTGATCGGTTTACCACTCCAATGGCGTCGTCGTCGCCAGTGGCGTTACGACGGCGCGCGGGATTCGAAGGCAGCGGGATCTACCGGGGTCGCCTCCGCGCGAACCTGCTCGAAGACCGAAATAGCCCACTCGCGGGCCTCCGGGGCGTCGGTGTCGATGACCGCCACGAGCGCCCCGGTCTCGGCGTCATGGCAGCAGATGCCGGCCCGGTCGTCCACGATGCCGAGGCCGCAGCGGTCGCCGTCGGGGAGGTGATCGTGAACGAGGACGGTCGCGTTCTCGCAGGCGGTGAGCTCCATGATTCGATCCGGGTTCCAGGCGAACATCCCCTTCAGGGCCTCGGGCGTGAACACGTACTCGAACGTCATTCCCTCGAGGACCGCGCCGCAGGCTGTCTCGAGGTTGCTGGACTTGTAGACGATGTTGTCGAACCCGCGCAACGACGAGGTAGACGCAATGAGCTGGCCGAGACGCTCGACGGGCTCGTAGGGGTAACCTGGCCCAGGGTAGGAGACTACCGCGTCGGCGAAGAGGTCGACGGAGAAGCCTGGCATCTCGACCGGCAGCCACTGCCAGACGTCGCGGAGCTTCTCCTCGATCTCCATCGCGTCCCGGAGAGCCAGGAACCGGTCGACGACGTATTCGCCGAGAGGGGTCAGCCTGTACGTTGGGCCGTCCCTTACGAGCCATCTACGCTCTTCGAAGTCGGCGAGCACCCGTCCGACGGTCGGCGAGGAGGCGCCGGTGGCCTCACATAGCTCTCGACGGTCGGTCGATCCGTCGGCCAGCGTCTCGAGGACGCTGACGCGATGGGCCGACGTGGCCAGAAACTGGATGGTATCGATTCCCACAGTCATATGCAGTGTAGGGGGGCGAGGAACTTAGCGTTTCTACCGTGGGGAGAGACAGGCGACTCTACGTTCGAGGGCCTCAGGAAGATCGAGTGGCGTGTCCTCCGTCTGCTTTCCGCCCGCCCCGATGGTGGCGACGCATCTCGGTCGTGGTGCTAACGTGCCAGTCACCACTTGCAACAATCGCGCCCTGTATTCAGCACGCCTCCATCAACACCATTCGTATCTAATATATTGTCCAGTGATAGGTCCGCAGGTTCCACTCCTCGGCCAATTCGCGCTAACTTCATGTGAAAATAGCGACTATGTTAAAAGTTCTATGGCGTCTTCATTACTGCCATTCGACCGTTGAGATAGGGAGAGAGCGAACACTGGTTTGTCGTTCCCAGAAGGGATGGAACGAGTCACAGAAGTCACCGCCCCCATCGTTTACGCTCAACGTTGAGACAGCAGTTGCCTTTCGCGACTGGTTGTTCGTTCGTAATCTTGCACGACAAGAACAATGTGGCGACCCCCCACAGCTCGGTTGATATCCTCCCCGTCCTGCTTGCTCCCTCCTATCTTGGCAATTAAACGCTGAATAGTAACTATCCAATCCTGTTTTGATAGAATGGTCATAATAACTTTTGTACCATACTAACATCCCAATTGTTCATGAGGAATGGTGGACAACAAGAGGAAGAAAAACGGTTCGGCCGACGTTCACTCGATCGACGTTCGTTCCTTCGCGTTACGGGTACCGCCGGCGTTGCTAGTACGACAAGCATGCTCGCTGGCTGTACAGGCCGTTCGGAACCTAATGTTGAGAGCGAGCAAGTAGACGACCAACAGGAAAACACACCGGCCAAACCACAGAACGGGGGGACACTGCGGGTCGCACTCCAATCTGACCCGTGGACTCTCCACCCGCACCTGTTTCAAGACACGTCAAGCTCCCAGCTCGCCGAAAACTACGGTAATACGCTCGTCGATGTCGATCCCGAAGGGAGATTCCTTCCAGATCTCGCGACGAAGGTTCCAAAACCTGAGAACGGCGGTAGAAAGTATGTATTCCCACTCCGAAAGGGTGTCCGATTTCACGGTGATTACGGGGAGATGAAAGCCGATGACGTGGTGGTGAACTTCCAAAAAATCCTCGACGAGAAATACGGTTCGCCCGCTCGTGCCGACTATGAAGGGATCCTCGTCGGCGAGGGCATCGACCCAAAGCAATCGGTGCAGGCGACCGGCGAATATGAGGTGACGTTCAACCTCGCCGAGCCATACTCACCGCTTCTCTACAAGTTGAGCGATCCTCGGACAACGATCGTTCCGCCGGAAGTGATCGAAAAATATGGCAAGGATCTAGGAACGCCGGACGTGGGTATCTGGGCGACGGGTCCGTATCAGTTCGTCGAGGCGTCCCCCAATAGCCAGTACACGTTCGAACGAAATCCAAACTACTTCAAAAAGGACGAGAATGGGCAGCAACTCCCTTATCCCGACCGAGTCGTCTACCGAATCGTTCCGGAATCTTCCGTTACCGCTACGCAGATCAGAACTGGCGGGATTCACATCGCCGAATATCTGGAAGCGAGGGATGTATCCTCGGTCAAGCAGTCTGGCGACGTGAGCGTCAACAGTCGTCCCGGTGCCTCGCAGATCAACCTTTACGTCAACCAGACTACCTTCCCGTCGCTTTCGAAAAAGGAGGTTCGGCAGGCACTCGCCCTCGCGTCGAACAAACAGGCGATCATCCAAACGAAGTTTGACGGTCTCGCTTCTCCGGGCCACAGTATCTTCCCGCCGTGGCACTGGGCGTACGACGAGGGAGCTGTCACCAAGTATGAGTACGATCCCGAGCGGGCGAGATCATTGTTAGAGCAAGCGGGGGAGACCGGGCTTCAATTCACTTGTCAACCGACGAATCAGCCGCTATTCGTCGACACTGCGTCGATCCTGCAGCAGAATCTTAGACAGATCGGCGTCGATATGGAGATTACTCCGAAGGAGAAGTCCGCGGCCTGGGAGCCGGTAATTGAGGCTTGGGATCCAAAAAAGTTCCCTCCGAAAGATCAAGTCGGTCCACCTTCGAATTTCCATGCTCTGCTCGAAGACATCACGTACGCATTCGATGCAGATGGGTATTCGTACATCACCTTCCACACGGATGCGTGGCTGAACGTCTCGTACTACTCGAACGAGCAGGTCGACACGTGGATGGAGAACGCCCGCAAGACGTTGGATCAAAACGAGCAGAAACGGATTTACTCGAAGGTTCAAGGGAAAATTACGGAGGACATCCCACAGATATTCCAGGTGTGGTGGAACGTCAACCAGGGATATCGAAACGAGGTGCAGAACTTCCGCACGTTCCCGACGGGAGAGCTCAATCTCGAAAAAGTGTGGCTCAGACAGGGCTAATCTGAGCCATCGTCTCCGAACTAATCGTTACCAATGGGGATAGGAAATTACGCGGTGAAACGATTGTTGTTGCTCGTTCCAGTGTTACTCGGCATCACGGCTGTCGTGTTCTTGCTCGTGCAACTTACGCCGGGAAGCCCAATTACAGTACTGCTACCGCCGAACGCGCGGACGCCGTCGCAGATTGCTGCACTCCGCAACCGACTCGGTCTTGATCAACCGCTGTACATTCAGTACGTCAAGTGGGTGACAAACGCAGCGCAAGGTGATCTCGGCCGGTCGTACGCCACCCGACAGCCGGTAACAGAAATGATCGTCGACCACCTCTGGCCGACGTTGGAGCTTGCCGCTGTCGCGCTGTTCGTCGCGCTGTTCGTTGCGATACCGGTTGGCATCTTGAGTGCCGTGTACAAGGATACAGCCATCGACCACTTCGGTCGCATCGGAGCATTTCTTGGCATTAGCATGCCGTCGTTCTGGGTCGGCATCATGGCGATCCTCGTGTTTGCGCTGTTCTGGCAGGAGTGGTTCGGATTCCAGGTTATCCCTGCTGGCGGGTACGTCTCGCCGGCAGAGGGGTTCGTTCCGTGGCTTCGCCACATCGTCGCGCCGGGTCTTGTTCTCGGGTTGGGATTCGCGGCACTCACGACCCGGCTCACGCGAGCCGCCATGCTCGAGGTGCTCAACGAGGATTACATCAGGACCGCCCGGTCGAAGGGCGTGAAAGAATCGACCGTCGTACTGGTACATGGATTCAAAAACGCTTTCATCCCTGTGTTGACGGTACTCGGTCTCCAGCTCGGGTTTCTGATAAACGGTTCCGTCGTCATCGAACAGGTATTCCAGTGGCCCGGCATCGGGCAATTACTGTACACCGCAGTCGAGCAACGGGACATGCCACTCATTCAGGGAATCGTTCTCCTGATCGCGATCGTGTTTGTATTCGCGAATCTGGCTGTCGATCTGCTGTACGCGTTCCTCGATCCGAGAATCAAATATGACTGACGGAGTGACATATAATGGCAATTGAAGGACAGACCGCCGAACAAGCAACCCTAACGACCCGGGCAACGAACGTTATCCGTGCGTTGACCGACCTGTACCGCCGACTCGACCGCAGTGCACGTCTGTCGTTCTGGGTAGTCTCAACGATTACGGTAACAGCATTCGCCGCGCCGATCGTCGCGCCGTATAATCCAATCGCTCCTCATTACGACGCCGCACTCCACGGGCCGTCGGCGAGGTTCATACTCGGTACAGACTTGACGGGCCGAGACGTGTTCAGCCGGCTGGTGTACGGCGCTCGTATTTCGCTCTTGGTCGGTATCGGCGCGGTAGCGTTAGCCATGAGCATCGGCGTCCCTCTCGGAAGTGTTGCGGGTTACGTCGGTGGTTGGACCGATGAGGCACTGATGCGACTTACCGATGTAATGATCTCATTCCCGGCACTGGTGCTAGCGCTTGCGTTGGTCGGCGCACTCGGACCAAGCCTGCAGAACGTCATCATCGTCATCGGAGTCGTCTACTCACCGCAGTACGCCCGTCTCATTCGCGGGAGCGTGCTCTCGGTCAAAGAGGAGGAGTACGTCGAGGCCGCGCGCAACACCGGCCTCGGAGATGTCTCCATCCTGTTCAAACATGTCATTCCAAATGCGTTCGCACCCGTACTGGTGCAGGCGACGTTCCACGTAGCGACGGCGATCATCTTCGAGGCGTCATTATCGTTCCTCGGGTTGGGCGTCCAGCCGCCAACGCCAACGTGGGGGGAGATGATCGCGACGGGACGGGATTACCTCCCCGCACAGTGGTGGATCTCTACATTCCCGGGGCTGGCGATCCTCCTCACGGTGCTGTCGTTGAATTTGTTGGGGGACGGCTTGCGCGATGAGTTTGATCCCCGGTCGGCAACGAAAGGAGGGCCCGAAGCATGAGTTACGAAATCGACCGTCTCAAACACGGAGCTCGAAGCGAACCGTACGACGGATCCGAATGGGAGCTGACTCACCGCGGCGAACCACTACTCTCGGTGCGAGATCTCTACACGTGGTTCGACACGGACGAGGGAGTCGTCCGAGCGGCGGACGGCGTTTCGTTCGAGATCCAACCCGGAGAGATTTTGGGGTTGGTCGGCGAGAGCGGGTCGGGCAAGAGCGTGACGAGCCTTTCGCTGATGCGACTGATTCAGCCGCCCGGCTACATCCGCGATGGAGAGGTCTGGTTCGACGGAGAAAATCTCTTAGAAAAGTCAAAATCAGAGATGCGCGAGCTACGGGGCGATCGCATATCGATGATTTTCCAGGAGCCGACGACCGCACTTAACCCGGTGTTCGACATCGGTTGGCAGGTGGGCGAACCGCTCCGCGTCCACCGGGAGTTGAAAGAGAAGGCGTCGCGACAGCGTGCGGTCGAACTAATGCGACGAGTCGGGATTCCAAGCCCGGAAGATCGGGTAGATGATTTCCCGCACCAGTTTTCGGGGGGAATGCGACAACGCGCGATGATCGCGATGGCACTCGCCTGCGAACCTGACCTGCTGATCGCGGATGAGCCCACGACGGCACTCGACGTGACAATCGAAGCCCAGATACTCGAGCTCATTCAGGAACTGAGCCACGAATTGGGAACGGCAGTGCTGCTCATCACGCACGATCTCGGTGTGATCGCCGAAGTCTGTGATCGCGTCGCGGTGATGTACGCCGGGCGGATCGTTGAGTACACCGACGTGCGGACGCTGTTCGAGGGTCCGAGACACCCGTACACCAAAGGACTACTCGACTGCATCCCCGATCCGACGGAAGACAGCCAGACCCTCGCGCCGATCGACGGCGAAGTACCATCCCTAACGGATCCGCCAGCTGGCTGTAATTTCCACCCACGGTGTCCGTACGCGGTCGAAGATTGCGAGCGAATCGATCCACGGCTACGTGAGGTTGACAACGACCACCACAGCGCATGTATTTGGGAGGATCCGCGATGACCGACGAACCTCTGCTTCGCATCGTCAATTTGAAAAAGCACTTTCCGGTATCGTCTTCCCTTCTGACCCGGCTCCGTCCCGATCACGAGACGGAGAACGTTCGCGCCGTCGACGGCGTGGATCTGACCGTCAATGAAGGTGAAACGCTCGGGCTGGTCGGCGAGTCGGGGTGCGGGAAAAGCACGCTCGCGCGGGTGGCGCTTCGCCTCGTAGAACCCACCGACGGTGCTGTTTATTATCGGGACGACGAAGTGACCGCGTACGACGCCCAAGAATTGCGTGAGTTCAGAAGCAAGGCACAGATGATCTATCAGGATCCGTTTGCCTCGCTGAACCCACGGTACACCGTTCGTCGGACGCTAGTTGAACCAATGGCGGTTCACGGAATCGGTGACTCGAAACGGGACCGAGACGAACGTGCCGCAACACTACTTGAACGGGTCGGATTGAGTAGTAGGCATCTCGACCGCCACCCTCACGAATTCTCCGGCGGTCAACGACAGCGGATCGCCATCGCCAGAGCGCTGGCGGTCGAGCCGAGTCTTATCGTCGCTGACGAGCCAGTGAGCGCACTCGACGTGAGCGTGCAGGCCCAAATTCTGAATCTACTTGGACAGATTCGCGAGGAAATGGGACTCTCAATACTTTTCATCTCTCACGACTTGAGCACCGTCCGACGCATCTGTGACCGTATCGCGGTGATGTATCTGGGGGAAATCGTCGAGATCGGCGCGACGCACGCCGTGTTCCACAACCCTGCTCATCCGTACACAGAGTCGCTGCTGTCGAGCATCCCAGTTCCAGATCCCTCGGTTGAACGTAAACGAATCGTCCTCGAAGGAGACGTGCCGACGCCGATTGACCCACCCTCGGGATGCCGGTTCCACCCGCGCTGTCCACGCGTCATCGCCCCCGAAGGTTGGACCGGGACACAAAAAGAGTGGCGTCGGGTCTTTCATTTCAAGAAGTCGGTCGAAAACGGGAGCGTCAATCCAAACGCCGTTCGTCAGCAACTCGAACTGAAACAGGAGAACGTCACCGACTTGGACGTCGTTGAGGAGATATACGAAGAGCACATTACGCAGGCGGCAATCGCGGATCGAGAGACAGTGACGTTATCGGACGACGTGGAGGAAACCGTTCGCTCGGCCATCGCCAGCCTTGTATCCGGTGAACGCGAGCAAGCACTCGATTTGCTCGCGGCTGAATTTACATCCGTCTGTCAAACGGATGTTCCGCGGAAGCTGTCAGTTGCTGACCGACAGATGGTCTTATGCCATCTATATGACCCGCAGCAACCAGGTACGCCAGAACAAGGTGTACAACTGCAATCCGACCTGGATGGAGACAAATGAATACGAACGATCACCAACAGACGACCAGGACGTTCGTCCTTAACGCGCTGAAAGACATCGTGGGGCGCGGCCCCAGCGTGATTACTGATGACCGCTCTGAATCTCTCTTACGAGAGGCTTACGACCGAGCTATCGAGCCGGAACGTCAGGAACTCTTTACTCGACAACTACGATATACAAATGGTGATTCGGCCGTCAACTCGACATTACTGATGACGGTCGTTGACGAAGTACTTGCAGAACTCGTTAATCAGAGCGTATCCATACACCTCAATCACACTGTTTCCGCTTCATTTCGAAAACGCGAAACCGCTCTATACAATTTTATCGTGGCGCATGAACCGGGTGAACTGAAGAACCTCACACTTGGAGCGAAGTCCGCCTCGTACGTTCATGATGGCGCACGCGCGATTCGAGCGAATAATTTCGAGCGCGCGACGAGAAACTTCGAACGAGCTACGGAAGAAAGCGGAGGCGACGACGGCGCGGTCGCATCTCGCGTATTAGCGGCTTACGCGAACCACTTGCGAGGTGCTGATGCTGTAGCTATTGACTACGTCGAGGAAGCACTGCACTTGGACACACGGACGTGGACCGCAAAAGCGGTCGGGCTAGCAGCCGACCACCGGTTTTCGAATCAATTTCGCGAGGGGAAACTTGGAATTCGCGTCTATCTTCGATGGACAGCCGATGTTCCGAGGGAGGGTGAAATGACGGCTACATTCGGTCCTAAAGGAGGTGAGCTTACACCGCTTGTTGGAATGGGTGATTGTATGCCGATAGATCGGCTCCACCCAGAATCGGAACTCCGACTTCGACTCTGCGGGTCTCCAACTAGGTTTCCCTTCCTCCAAAGTTATTATCTCGCTCTCGGGGTGATCGATTTGGAGGTGTGTGAACCGTGGAGCGTTGAGCGAATATTCCTTGATGGGCCAGTTACAGACGGAGTATCTGAAACAATCGAATTCGACGACTGTCACTACGGCTCGAGTTGAGGATGGAGAACAAATTGATAGGAACCGGCTGACGATGGCGGTATGAACGGTCTCAACACAAGATCAAATCGAAAAGTTCCAAGACGAGGCTACGGCAATTTCCGCAGACCTCGCGAAGTCACTCGCCTACTTCGAAGTAGGGCAGGTGCAAAAAGCAGAGAACCATCTCAAGGAACCCAAGGATATCCTCCAGAGTTCCGATGATCGAGTCCTGATCATGGTGAATCTGTCCTTGGCGCGCTTCAGTCTAGGCGGTCGAGCGAACCGTAGAGTTCCTCGTTCTGAATATGGGTGCAGAACTGCGCGCACAACCGACAGCAGTCGGCGGCCTCCGTGAACGTCCGTACGCTCGCGTCCCAGCGTGCATGCACTGCCCCGAGCATCGCACTCCGCACCGACGGTTCGGTCACCACCATCATCCGTCGCGTGCGCTCAGGTGGCGTGACGTCGGCTGCTGGGCCGTCCATGCGATCTCTCGGCAGTAGATCCTCGAGGACGCTCCCGATTTCGATGCCGACGCCGAGATTATCGCCGACCTGTGGCGCGATGAAAATGGTTGCATTGCTCGCGTGCGCGAAGGCGATACTCTGTGTTGCAGCATCCATCTCATCAAGTGGGATTCCCACATCGATTGCGAGGAAGGCGTTGAAGCCGCGGTCACGGAGACAATCACGAGTCTCCTGGAGGAGGCGTAGAACCTCGTTCTCGGCGTACTCACCGCTGGCCTCGTTCCACGTCGCAAATGAAGGCGCGTCGGTCTCGACATCGGCGTCCTCTGGTAGCAGGGCTTCGACGTCGAACGTTCGATAGGGGCCCATCAGATAGACGAGAAACTGCTCGCGTCGAACGTGGGGAAGAGCAACCGAGTCACAGATCGCCTGAGGGAGATTGTCGATAATCCGGTCCCGCATTCGGGTCGTCGATTCGGATAGTGAGTATATAAATCCTGGTGTTCTCAGGAATCATCTAGTAGAGAACGACTAAGTATGTGACGCTACAACCTTCAACCCGAGGCAACCCTAATGGCCGAAACTGACCGCCGCTCTACGGACGAGGTTCGCCAGCCGGAGCCCCCGCTCCCCGAGGAGAGCGGGCTGACGCTCGAGGAGTACCTCGCGATGCAACAAGCGATCGGTCACCCAACGCGGTTTCGCATCCTGCGAACCCTCGTCGCCAACGACGAGCTGAGCGCCGCCGATCTTAAATCGGCGGTCGATGTTGAATCCCACAACTTCCACTACCATCTCGACGAACTGGTCGACGTCGGACTCGTCGACAAGCGCCAGCGACGAACTGCCGATAGCCAGGGCTTCTACACGTACTACCGGCCAACCGCAATGGGGCGTGGCATCCTTGAGCACGGCGTCGAGGAGCTGATGCGCCGCGAACGCGAGTTCAACGACGCCTATTCGTAACGAGGCTTGTGTCGTTTTCGCTCCCGTGTTCGGTTCAGTTTCGTACCCCCGTATACGGATGTTCTATGGAGTTCAGAGAATCCCGTTTCATGCCTTGAGACGGCTACATCTCACCTACCTCATTGAACCATGAACAACCTGACCGAAGTGGGCGCTATCTATCGATTTATGCTATTCACCGAATACGGATGATAGACGGAGGTATCCAAGCGTTGTATTACGCAATGTCGGTCAACTCCAAGGACATCGTGTTCAGTGATACCGTGCAACAAGGAATAAGTAGGGTCGGTAGTGAGATAGAGTGGAACCATGCAAGCCCGTCAAAAACCTGAATTCGGGTCGCCGGATCATCGGCAGATCTACGAATATGTCGAACAAAATGGGTTGGTTGAGCGGCAGGGAGTCATGGAGGCGGTCGGAATGGAGCAGGACCAGTTTGACCATGAAGTGACGATACTCGAACGCGACGGCTATCTCAAAGAGCACGACGGGGCACTATATGTCGCGCTCGAAGCCGGCACTGCAGAGGAGTACAGAACCGACGGCGTCGAGTACGTGATCCGCCCGGCCCGGCAAGAGGATCTCTCAGGAATCATTGGGGTAATTCAGCGAATCACCGAAGAGAAGATGTATCTCGTCGCCGAAAGCGTCGCCGAGCAACTCGATTACGAGGGCGTTCTCATCCGCCACAACGACGTGGAAACCCGGATGTTCTTCGTGGCGACCGTCAACGACGATGTAGTTGGCTGGGCCCACCTCGAGGCCCCCGAACTCGAGAAACTCAGTCACGCCGCTAAACTCACGGTCGGTGTACTCGGCGAGTACCGCCGCCATGGTATCGGGAGTCATCTGCTGCATCGCGGTCTTGAGTGGGCCGCCGCACAGGGCTATCGGAAGGTCTACAACAGCATCCCCGCCACCAATCAGGACGCAGGCACGTTCCTTGAGGAACATGGCTTCGAGACCGAAGCGATCCGCAAGGAACACTACATGATCGACGACAAGTTCGTTGCCGAATTGATGATGGCCAAAAGCCTCTGAGTACCGATGCCTGTATCGATGACCGTTCTCGACGAATACGGAAGTCGGGGATGAACGTTTCTAGGAGATCGTTGTCCTGGAATGGTTGTTCAGAGCCGATCGCCCCGTCACGATTCCCCCAGATGTAGAGTAGTTCTCCGCGTTCGTTGAGCGCTTCGCACTGCGGCGTGATTGCGCCGAGCTGTTCGCGGCCTTCGTCGACGCCATCGAACCACGTGTTCGTGATATCACCAATGTGAATTACGAAATTGAATTCCTCGCCATCCGTCTCATCTACAACCCGCTCTAATAAGGTTACGTCGCCGTGGTTGTCACCCAGACAGAGGAGACGCAGCGTCTTATGACGAGTGCCGCTCTCATACGCTGGAGGACTCGGGGCCGGGACAAGACAGCTTCGATGAGGGTGCGCCGCGGCCAATAGACACATAACCCTCGTGTTCAGTTACTACCGCCAACAGCGGTAGGAGTTAGATGGATCAGGATACAAATCTTCTAGGCATGAGTCGTCGTCAACTACTCACAGCGCTGGCGGTCGGCGGCAGTGTCGCCGGCGGCGCCTTCCTGTTCGGCGATTCAAACCTTCCCGAGACGCGCGTCGCCGATCCAGACGAGGCGAAGCGTCTTGCAGAGGCGTATGCACCGACAATCTACTTCGGGAAGCGCGAGCGGTGGTTCCCGACCGACCCAAGACCGTACACGAGCGAACGCGACGGCGAGACCGTTGTTCACGGGTTCGACGCCGTCGATGGCTACACCGCCGACTTCCGCAAGGGTGGCGACTCGCCGCGGCCGACGGCGTTCTACCACGCCATCGAGTACCCGGGGGCCTCGTTGTCCTGTGTGCAGTTCTGGTTCTACTCGGTGTTCGACCAGTTCTCGACCAACTTCCACTGGCACGACTGGGAGGTGCTCCACGTCTTCGTCGACCGCGACGAATCAGGCGGAACCGGTCGCCCGGTTCTGTTCGTCGCATCGGCCCACTCACAGCGGATGCCGAACAACGAGTACCTCGACCCCGACGTCGAACGGGCGTCGATCATCAGCGAAGTCGGCTCTCACTCTTCGACCCTCGGCCTCAACGCTCGGTCGTCGACGTTCCAGCGTACAAGCATCGACGACCTGTCGCCCGACATCAACAACAGCCCCGTCAAGGTTCGCTCGGAGGGGGCCTCGCTCCCCCTCGCCTACGGACTTCCCCGGGACGAGGGGGCAGGCCTCGCCTACTCGATTCCCGAACTCGACGGCGAACCGCTCCACGAGCACGACCGCCTGCCGAACGTCCGTCCCGAGGACATGCTCCCCGACGACCTCACCGTCGAGTCATTCGCCAATCTGACGCGTCCCCCCGAAGACATCCCGACTCGCGAGTCGGACACCACGTTCGTCCCCTCGGTCCACGCTGACGCCGAGGGCGACGTCGAGTACGAACTCGTCGACATCGATGCCGTCTCCAACATCGCTGACTTCACAGGACCGCAGCTGAGCTTCAGTTTCTCTGTCCCCACCTTCGCAGAAGATGCCATCGGGAAGCACATCACCTCACCCGGAGCGCCGTGGGACCAGACCCGCTTTTCCAACCCCGAGGAGGACATCACCGACTCTCAGCATCGCCAGGCGCTCGCCGACCGGTACGAGCCCATCAAAGCCGACGGGGATGTGATGCATCTTCTCGGTGCGATTCGACAGGCAATCGAAACCGAGGACGCGCCAGGCTCCAACGGGGTCGAACTCAGTTCCCCTTCGACCGAGGCGGTGGCAATCCTGGAGAGCGAGTCATTGGCTGTCCCGACGTTCGGTGGCGTCGTCGCCATTCTGGACCCGCCAGCGGGCGACCACCGCCTGACCGTCAACGGCGCGGGGTTGGCACCCTATGGCGAGACGCTGACCGTCGAGGACGGCGACGAGGCCCTGCCCTTCGAGAACGGTAACCAGGAAAACAACGTCTACCTGGGAGTCGACGGCGAGATTACGACAGCCGCCAACGAGGACGCGGTGAAAATCGAGTGGAAGACAAACGACGGCACCTCTCTCGACGGCCTGACGCTCGACGACGACTTCGCAGGGCGTATCTACGACGGCCGTCCGCCGGGTGAGGAGGGTCGGTTCGGCGTCTACGTTCACCGCGCGGGCGCCTATACCGCGGACATCCGTGACACCGAAGGGAGGCATGGGGCAGTTCGTATCAACCCCGACGAGGACGACGAGACGGTGGACGTCAACGCTATCGAAACCGGGAAGGCGGGGCTGGCTGACTACCTGATCCGCTTCCTCGTGGAGACCCGCGAACAGACTGTCGCTTTCGAGGACGGCTCCAGTGACGGCATCGACGACGTGCCGACGGGTACCGACGTCAGCGACGAAGTGGTGAACCGTGCGTCGGAGCGCGCGAAAGCCAACGTCGGGAACGCCAGCGGCGAGAAGGGGGAGGGCAACGCCGGAAACGGGACGGGAACCGACAAAGAGAGCCGGGGCGAGACGCCGTCGAACGGCACCGGGAACTCGACGCCGACGGGCACTCCAACTGTATCGACAGATACCCCCTCGCCACCGACGGGCATTCCGACCATACCGACAAACACCTCGTCCTCGCAGACGAACACCTCTTCCTCGCCGACGAACAATTCGTCCTCGCCGACAAACACCTCGTCTTCACCGATAAACGCCTTGTCTATACCGACAAAAACCCTGTCCTCGTCGTTGAACACCTCGTCATCGCAGACGGACGAACCCAATGACACCGACTCGGCCGGGGACAACGACGATCCCGGGAAGGGGTTCACGGCACTGCTCACGTCGTTCGACGCCGCGTTGCAAGCCGCCGGTTCGGCCCGTGACGCCGCCAGAGAGGGAGCGAGCTCGAAGGCGGACAAGCATCTGCGGACAGTTCAAGAGCGACTGCAGACCGCCCGACACATCGCCGATACCAGCGACGACCTCCCTGGTGAGCTATCACGGCTCGCAAAGAATCGGGTCGAGCGGATGCTCCCGCGAGTGCAGATGGCGCTCGACTCGGACAGCTAGCGAGAGCGGGCTGAGAAGAGTCAAGGAACGAACCCGTGGCTACTCCGGCCTGTGGAGTCGACTCGTCCCGTCGTCGAGGTCGATGCCGAGATACTTCGCGAACGGGTCGGCGACGACGAAGAGTAGTGCTCTGGTTATGATACATATGTTATCATAAAGAAGAGAGAAACAGCCGGGGTTTGCGTCGATAAAGTAGGCTATGACACATCCTTACTGTCAGCAAAGAACGTCTCTTGTAACGGTGCATCCGCAGAACAGGGCAGAAGGGCAGCAGCGACAGCAGGGGGCCGGTCACCGACCATTTCCTCAGGTGATTGATATAGATACGACACTGAATGCAGACGGTCATCTGGAGTGGTTTCGATGATGGATTCGGAGTCCGCAATCGAGCCAGCAGTGATTCCGAGTGCGCTACGGAACCGCGACCAGTAGGTGTGCTGGCGCGAGGAGCAGCGGGATGGAAAACAGACGAAGATACCAGTGACGCCCGGGGCGGGGTCGTTCGCGTCAGCGACGGATCCGGACACCTGGGCTACGTTCGAGACGGCACGTGACTACGTCGAGGCTGGCAAGGCCGACGGCGTCGGCTTCGTGTTCACCGACGATGATCCCGTTGTTGGCGTCGACCTCGACGACTGTCGCGACCCCGAGACGGGCGACGTCGACGACAATGCGCGGGATATCATAGAGCGTCTCGACTCCTATACCGTGATTTCGCCGTCTGGAACGGGCTACCATGTGCTCCTCAACGGTGACCTCCCTGACGGGCGGAACCGACGGGGCAGCGTCGAGTTATACGACACCGCCCGGTTCTTCACCGTTACCGGCGACCACGTTGACGTCACTCCCACGCACGTTGCTCGCAGGCGGGATGCACACGAGGCAATTCACCGCGAGTACGTTCAGGAGACAGAGCCCGACACAGCGTCCGAGACAGACCGTCGCGGTGCTGCTGATGACGAAGCGTCTGAACCGACGGTCGATGTCAATCTTGAAAACGACGAACTGCTGCAGAAAGCACGGAACGCGTCGAACGGCACAAAGTTCGAGCGCCTCTGGCAGGGGAACACAGCCAGTTACGACAGTCAGTCGGAAGCCGATATGGCGCTGTGCTGTTTGCTTGCGTTCTGGACATGCGTCTACCGCACGTGAGCAGTGGCAGGTTGATCGGACGACGTTCCAGCGGGTCTATGACGTCCTCGTCAGGACGTACAATTCAGCGTCGGCACAGCAATTCGCCGAGTGGGCTGACTGCTCCGAAAACGGTGCGCGGCAAGCACTCGAACAGTTGTCGGAGATGGGGATTGCCGAGCGAACCAACACGCGGCCAGCGACCTACCAGCGTAATCCCTCATACTTCCGCTGGAAACGTGTCGAACAGCTTGCTCGTGAGCACAGTCCGATCGATCTTCGCGCACGAATCGACGACCTCATCGAGGACGACCAGCCTTTCCAAGCAGAGTATGGCGTTCCCGACCCGGACGCTGTCGTCACTCCCGACGATGCGGTCGAGGATCATGAGACAATGCACGAGCGCTGGGACGACCTCACAGAGTGGCGAACGATTCGTCGCGATATCACCGTCCTCAAACGGGCGGTTCAGCGAGCCGAGTCCACGACTGATGATCGAGCACAGGCCTGACCCGTGACAGAGCGACCCGAAGGCCTGAGTGGGCCACTCGATATTCCAACACTCACTGTGATTGCACAGCGGGCAGCCACACATCCATTAGTCAGTGATTGGCAGTTCCGGCCAGATTCGATCACGCCGCGCGTTCTCGAACTCCAAGTGGACTCGGAGCAGTATCCAGCGGCGGTTGATGACGTTCGCGTCGATATTCGATGGTTCGAAGGTGGGGACTACTCCGTCCATTATCTCGAGATATCCGCAGACGAGACGTGGCAATGCCGATGGGATCGCCACCCCAAACCAAACGCACCGACTGGACACTTCCATCCACCACCGACTGCAGAAGACACCGTTGAATCTTCACCACTTGATGCCGGTCATCATCTGGACGTCCTCTTTGCCGTCCTTGACTGGATTGGTGAACAAGTGCAAGAACGCTACGGTGTGTGACAACGGCATTAATGTTGAGAGGCCTGCCCCTTCATTATCGTCCTCAGTCGGCATCCAGTGCGCGCCTCAGCAGATTGCGCTCAGCCCGTTGCAGGTGTTCCGACACCGTCGATTGATCCAGATCAAGTTCGGCAGCGACATCTACGGTCGAAACGCGCCGTGGAATCTCGTAATAGCCCATCTTGTGGGCGGTGTGAACGACCTCGCGCTGTCGATGGGTCAAGGAGTCTAGTACACCAGTAGGGCCGTGATAGTCGGTCATGGCTCGCAAGTCCATCGGGATACCCGCATCAATGTACTGGCCCACCACGTAGGATAGTGCCTCCTGGGTGCCGACGAACGAGATGTCCAGCCCATGGCTGTTTACTGTTATCTCCTCATTCGACACGTTTAGTTCGTGAAGAGGGGGAAGCTCATTCGTCAAGTCGGGGATATCCAGTTTTATGAGATATCCGATGTCCGACGTGGCTTGATTCGTGCGTTCCCACCACGCAACATACTCAAGGGCAGACAGCTGCTCTTCGTCGAACGGCCGCTCGACCTGCATCGCCACGATTCCACCGGGTCCAGTACAAACTGTTGGACGCCACTCCTTGACGCCTGCTTCACGGCATAGCGAGACGAACTCTTCAAGGCTTGGGTGTGAGAACTCCGCCGTGGGGATCCGGACGACGGCTTCACGCTTCATTGCCCTTGCTCCGTTCGGGAGGTGCATAGACGTTTCGAGACCGACGCTGCCGGCGCATTCTATGAATACGTCTATATTATACAGTCCCAGGATAAGGGGTGCTGATGCCTTTCACTTGGCCGTCGTACCGGCAGTCGAGATGACTGGATCGCTGACAACTACGAACGACATCGAGCGGCGAGATGACCGCCACAATCACCTTTCAGATGGTCGCCGACGGCACCGAAGTCACCGTCCACCAGGCAAACATCCCCGATACGATCCCCGACGACGACGCCGAGGCCAGCTTGACCGACTTGCTCGGGAACCTCGCCGACACTGTGGGGGCCTGAAACGATGATCGAAACCAGCGAGATTAGTCTGACCATCCGCCGAACGTTCGATGCGCCACGCGAGCGCGTGTTCCGCGCCTTTGTCGACCCCGACGACCTTGAGGCGTGGCAATCGATTGGAGATCTACCTATCGAGATCCACACGATCGACGCCGAATCCGGGGTTTCGCTCTCAGTGAGTCATTTCTCTGGCGACGATCGCTTCGACTTCGAGGGCGAGTTGCTGGAGGTCGTCGGAAACGAACGTCTCACCTACACCCTTCGAGGAGTCGATGAACCGTATGATGGCGTTGAGAGCCATATCAGCGTCGAGTTCCGGAACGTCGACGAGGGAACCGAAATCGTGGTCACCCAGGAGCAGGTCAATCCTGAGATGGGGAGTGACCTGAAAGCAAGTGACACCGACAGGACGAGAACATAACGGTGTTAAAGAGTCCCAGAATAAGGGGTGCTGATACCTTCCACTCGGCCGTCATACCGATAGCCGAGATGCCTGAACCGCTGACAACGACAAACAACGTTGATAATACGGCAGCGACCGACTCTAGGCGGGCGATTTCGGCGACTGACCTTCGATTTACCTATCATAACGGGACGACAGCTGTTCGGAACCTGACCCTCGATATTCGTGAGGGCGAGTTTTTCGGACTCCTCGGCCCGAACGGAGCGGGGAAAACCACACTTATCAAGCTGCTCGTCACGCTACTGAAGCCAACGACCGGTCATGTAACTATCAACGGCTTCGACACCGTGGAGCAGCCAGTCGCCGTGCGCAACACTGTCGGGTATACTGCGCAGAACACCAGCGTCGATCCTGAACTCACCGCCAGAGAGAACCTCCACTATGCCTGTAAGATGTATCATGTTCCGCAGTCAGAGCGAGCCGACCGAATAGCCGACCTCCTCCAGTTGGTCGGTCTGGAGGACGCTGCCGACGCACAGACGGACACATTCTCCGGAGGAATGCAAAAGCGGCTCGACGTCGCAACGAGTCTCGTCCATCGCCCACCGCTCGTGTTCCTCGATGAACCCACCACGGGGCTCGACCCGAACGCCCGGTTGCGTCTGTGGGAGCACCTCCGGGAGATCAACGCCCAGGGGACCACCGTCTTTCTCACGACCCAGTATCTCGAAGAAGCCGACAATCTCTGTAATCGGCTCGCGGTGATCGCAGACGGAGAGCTCATCGCGCAGGGCTCACCCGCAGAACTGAAACAGCAGGTTGGGGGCGATACGTTGGAGATTACTCTCGAAACCACGACTCCCACCGATGTCGAGCGGGCACGGGAGGCAGTCTTCGAAACCGGCCATCTTAGTGAAGATGCCCACGTCGGGCTTACACGGGACGGCCTCGTCATCTCGTCGATGCGGACACGACAGATCGGAACGAAATTACTCGTGGCCCTCGAAGAACGTGACTTCACCGTGACACGATTCGATGTGCGGTCACCAACCCTCGACGACGTCTTCCTGACGCTCACTGGTGGGACGCTCGACGATACCCACCACCAGGAGCCAGCCGCATCGAGTCCAGAACACGCCAACGACGAGGTGGATGAATGAGGATTGCCGACGTAGGTGAGTACTTTCAACGCTTTCCCGTACCAAAGAGCGCTGTCCTGCAGGATATCTGGACGAATTTCGAACGGTGGAATCTGAAAGCGATCAGAAATCCGTTCACGCTAACGATCTCGTTAGTCATGCCAATCATCTGGCTCGCGGGCTACACCCAGGTGTTCAAATCGTTAACGCTGCTTCCGGGCTTCCCTGCCGAAAGCTATCTGGCGTTTTTCTCTCCAGCGGTCATCATCGTCATGGCGATGTTCGCCGCCGCCACGTCCGGGATGGGCCTCGTTGATGATATGGACACTGGAATCTTTAACAAACAACTCGTCTCACCAATGAACCGGAGTGCGATGGTCGTGGGGAAGATCTGTTCCGAGGCGCTCCGTCTCGCGGTGCAGGTCCTCTTTCTGCTCGCACTAGCAATGGTGCTTGGAGCGCACGTCGTCACGGGACTCGGCGGGATTGTCGCGATCGTCCTGATCGCTGAGTTGTTCAGTTTCGTCTTCGTCGCGTTCTCGAATATCGTTGGACTCGTGACGCACCGCTCGGACGCGACCGCTCTCGTAAGCAACTTTATCACGCTCCCGTTGGTGTTTCTGAGCTCGTCGTTTGTACCGAGGTCGCTCCTTCCAACGTGGATCCAGACCATCAGCACGTTCAACCCCGTGACCTACGGAGTGACTGCAATCCGAGTACTTATGCTCGATGGGTGGGTGTGGACGACGATCGGACCAGCCGTCGTGGTGCTCGTCGTGTTCGATCTCGTACTTGGGGGAATCGCTGTCGTACTGCTTCGTCGTGCGACAGATAGCGAGACCACGCTGGGAGTAGGGGGACACCGATGACGTCGAGAGCCACACAACACGTCGAGACGGTCGTGATCGGTGGGGGTCAGGCCGGGTTGGCCATGGGCTACTACCTCGCACAACACGACCACTCGTTCGTGATCCTCGACGCTGGGAGCCGCGTGGGTGACGCCTGGCGCACCCGCTGGGACTCGCTACGGCTGTTCATTCCGGCCGGCCTCAGCAACCTGCCGGGAATGCAGTTCCCCGCTGCGAACGCCTACTTTCCGACCAAAGACGAAATGGCCGACTACTTGGCGTCGTATGTCGACCGGTTCGACCTGCCAGTACAGCTCGACACGAGAGTCGAGTCGCTCACCCAGAACGGCGATCGCTACGTGCTCGATGCCGGTACGAAGCGCATCACGGCGGGTCACGTCGTGGTGGCGACCGGGCCATATCACCATCCGCACGTCCCTGCGTTCGCCCCGCAACTTGCCCCGTCGATCACCCAGCTCCATTCGAGCGAGTACCAGAACCCCGACCAGCTACCCTCGGGGGACGTTCTCGTCGTCGGTGCTGGCAACTCGGGAGCCGAGATCGCCATCGAGCTCGCTGCTGACCGACGTGTGTGGCTCTCCGGGCCGGACACTGGCCACCTCCCGAAATGGGATGCCGATGACCTCCCTCGCTGGTTGTTTTGGTTTGACGGGCGCATCTTCCAGTGGCTGTTCAGCGATTTGCTGACTGTTGATACGTGGATCGGTCGAAAGCTGAAAAAGCGTGGTCAGGAAGGAGGCGACCCGTTGATTCGTCTCACACCCGAAGACCTCCAACAGGTAGGCGTCAAGCGGGTTCCCCGAGTGAAGGAGGTGGTAAACGGCACGCCACGTCTCGAGGACGGGCGACTCCTCGACGTGGACGCCGTGATTTGGGCAACGGGGTTCCGCCCGGACTTCAGCTGGATTGCGGTTCCTGGCCTGAGCCGTGATGATGACGGCTCCCCAATTCACGACCGAGGAGTTGTGGAAGATGAACCAGGACTGTACTTCCTCGGCCTGCCCTACCAGCGTTCGCTCGTTTCGGCCACGCTCGTCGGTGTTGGTGCTGATGCTCGGTATATCGATGCCCGGATACAAACGCGAACCGACGCTGGCGAGACGGAATGAGCCATCCCGTGGTCTCGGTGTCAGTCAGGCCTCGGCGACCACAGCCTCTAGGTTGTCGAGGATGTTCCCCCAGCCCTCCGAGGCTCCATCGACCATCTGGGCGTCGGGGAGTTCGTGGGTGAGGACGACCTCGGTTCCGTCGTTCGCGTCGTAGAACTCGTAGGTGACGCGGTTCACGCCCTACGGGGTTTCCTCGACGGTTACGATGCGCTCGTTCTCGACGACCTCCTCGAACGTTCCTTCGTTGGTCATCTGGTGCTCCTCAGCCGTCCAGCGAACCGACATCTCGCCGCCAGGCACGAGGTCAAGCGCGTGAACCTCCGCCTCCATACCAGTCGGCACGAACCACTGCTCCAGCTCATCGGGATCCATGAATGCCCGCCACACGCGCTCACGGGGTGCGTCGAACGTTCGCCGGACAGTCAGCTGATTGTCGTCGCTCATTCGTCGTCCTCCAACAGCGCTGCCAGGTTCGCGAGGGAGTCGTTCCACCCCTCGTTGGCGTCGCTCGGGGGAATGGCCTCGGGGATTTCCTCCTGGCGGGCGGTGACCTCAGTCCCCTCGGGGATCGCCTCGAAGGTGACCGTCACCGTCATCTCGCTGGCCATCTCGGGGTCGTCGGTCTCGAACTCGTCGGTGTAGACGATGCGTTCACCAGGCACCAGCTCCAGGTAGGTGCCGCCGAAGGTCGAGCCGTACTCGGCGAGTTCCTCGGTCTCCCCCGTGAACGTCATGCGGTACGTCCCGCCCACCTTGTGTTTAAGATGGTGAACCTCGGCGGAGAAGCCGGTCGGCGGGAGCCACTGGGCGAGCTGATCCGGGTCGAGGAAGGCCTCGTAGACCCGCTCGGGCGGTGCTTCGATGACGCGGCTCACGGTGATGCTCCGTCCTTCGTCCGCCGCATTCGCGTTCGGCGGTCCGCCGCTCATTCGTCGTCCTCCGTCGCGGGCTCGTAGGTGAGCGAGACGACACCCGAGTCGTACGTTGTCGAATCGACCAAATTCAGAGCAGTCCGTTCGCCGCCTTCATCGAAGAGACGCTTCCCATCCCCGAGTACCAGGGGATGGACATTGAGCACGAGTTCGTCGAGGAGGCCATAGTCAAACAGCGAACGGACGAGCGTGCCGCTGCCGACGATTCCGATTCCTTCACCTTCCTGTTGCTTCAGCTCGTCTATCTCTTCCTCGACGTTCCCGGCGATGAGCGTCGAGTTGTTCCATTCGACGTCCTCGAGTGTCGTCGAGACGACGTACTTGGGGACGTTGTTGATGAACTTCGCGATCGGATTGTCGTCGGGTTGCGTGGGCCAAAAGGCGGCGAGTTCCTCGTAGGTGACTCGTCCCAACAGTAACGCGTCCGACGACGCCATCCCCGCCGCGTTTGCTTCCTCTAGCTCCTGGGTCGAGTAGGCTGGAGACCACTCCTCAGGCGATTCCATAACGCCGTCGAGCGACACGGATTCGGTTGCGACTAGCTTCCGCATCGTTCAGACCTCCTTCCCGAGGTGGGTGGTCAGCGAGTCCAAGCTTTCACTCCAGACCGGCTCCATCTCTTTTAGCGAGTCGTTCATTCGTTGTCCTCCTCCTCGGACGGCTCGTAGGTGAGCACGACCACGCCCGAGCTGAACGTCTTCATGTCGACGAGACTCATCGTCGTCGGCGCGTTCGCGCCCTTGAAGAGGCGCTTGCCGTTGCCCTGGACGACCGGGTGGACCATGAGGCGGTACTCGTCGACGAGGTCGTTCTTCATGAGCGTATCCACGAGTTCGCCGCTCCCGTTGACGAGGATGTCCTTTCCGCCCTCCTGCTTGAGCGCGGCGACCGCCTCGGCGACATCGCCGTCAATGATCGTGGAGTTGTTCCACTCGGCCTCCTCGAGACTCGTCGAGACGACGTACTTCGGAAGGTTGTTCATTCGGTCGGCGAAGCCCGTCTCATCCGTCCGGTCGGGCCAGGCGTCTGCGAATGATTCGTAGGTCGTCCGGCCCAGCAGGAGCGCGCCCGACGCGAATAGTTCGTCGTGCTTGTACTCCTGCTGTTCCTCGCTGAAGAACGCGAACGACCACTCCTCCGGCGCCTCCATGACGCCGTCGAGCGTCAGGAACTCCGAGACGATCAGGTTTCGCTGGGACGATGCGGTGTTAGTATTGTTATTCATTCTTTATCTTCCTCCAGATGGATGGCCAGCGCGTCGAACCGGTCTTCCCAGAAGACACGGTATCGGGTAAGCCATCCAAATGCGGCGCTTAGTGGTGCGGCGTTTAGGTGGCAGCGCCGAACTCGACCGTCCTTCCTGTTGTCGATCAGACCAGCGTCCTCAAGCACATGGAGGTGCTTGGAGACGGCGGCTAAGGAAACGTCGTGCGGTTCAGCCAGTTCGCTGACGTTCTCCGGCCCGTCAGCCACCTGTTCGAGGATGGCCCGACGGATGGGGTGTGCCAGCGCCTGGAAGACCGCATCGAGATCGAGGTCGTCCGGCAGTTGTTCAACCATCCGGTTGAATGAACAACTAGCATATACTTAACTCTTTAGTTTAATGAACTCGTTATGATGTCTATCGGTTGTTCACCGGATTGGCAGCACATTCACGAAAATTATTACGCTGGATTCGGTCATACTCCAGGACGAGACTTGACAGATGTATCCTCTATTCAGCAGGGTATTTTTGGTAGATGATAGGTATATCCCAAAAACAATGTGTTACTAATCTGAGTCTGCCGAAGAGCGATGCGGCGAGATTTCGGAAGCGGAGACGTGAGACTACTGTCCGAGAATCCCGCATTCGCACCCATATGAACGCTGTATCCATCGCCGGTACCGGCTCGAACTGTAGCGGATTTAAGTACTCCTGTCCTGAATCCTAAAAAGAAGGACGTTTGTCGGAACGGTTGGCCTCTTATTCCAAACTCGCAATCCCCGACTCAACCTTACCGTGACACGAGGCGCAGAGCGTGGTTAGGTTCAAAAGTTAATGGGCTTCGCTCGTCTCTCGACGACGACACCGACGCACGGTACGGCGCTAGATCGCCTCTGTCCCCGGCTTGGAAGGGTCATGCCACTACACTTATCTGCTACGAAAAAACCGACGACGAGCGGTATCGCCGAACACTTCTCCAGAAACACCTCGACTCCGGCCGGAGGTTGTTATAGTGAGCAACCGAATTGCAGAGCATGACCGGTCCACATCCAGCGAAATTCGAACTGGAGAACGCCCGCGTGTACATCCACGTGAAAGACAAGGCGTCGGGGGCGAACGTCACGCACATCGATATCGAACACCCGGCGCTCGACGAGATCATCGAACCGAACGAGAACAGCTTCGTCGGCGGCAAAGACGGCGGCGTGTTCATCGGCCTCAAAGAAGAAATGATTGAGCGGGCCGAGACTTACGTTGACGCCCAGGACTGACCGCCAGACCGTCGTCGAAGTGATCGCCACCGCCGCGCTCGAAGTGGACATCTCGATCGAGGGTAACATCCTCCGCGCCGTAAACGGTAGAGGAGGGTATCACACCGATCAATTCCACCCTCTGCTTCGTCCGATAGTGGCCTGCTCCTATTCATATCAATTACCAATAATTTTCTCCGGTGGAGCTTCGATCTCCCGTTCGGGGGAAATGCTTTCTTCCGCGGCGATACTACCACCGGCCACAGGATGACCGACGCCGAGGACTGGCAATGTAGCGATTGCGGCACGCTTATCAACGGGCCGGAGACGCGAAAGTGCCCGATCTGCGGTGGGATCAACTTCTACCCGCTTGCTGACGAGGTTCCAGGTGGTCAAGACGGGACGGTGACGATCGAGATCGATCTGGACGAGGCCCTTGATCACCTCACGTCCGAGGAGTCCTGAGCGACTCCATCGACGATGAAATCATGCCGATCAATTACCTGCTCACCGGGCCACCCCGGAGCGGCAAAACCACGGTCATCCAGCGCGTTGAGGATCGTCTCGAATCACAGGGCTACCAGGCGGGCGGAGTCTACTGTCCGGAACTGCGCTCGGATGGCGATCGGGTCGGCTTTAAAATCGTAGACGTCATGACCGGCGACGCGCGGATCATGGCCTACGTCGATCGGGAGGAGGGTCCGCAGGTCGGGAAATACCGCGTAGACGTTGCTGCCGTGGATGCGGTCTGCTCGTCGGCGTTCCCGCGTGCGTTCGACGGCGCGAATTTTCTGATCGTCGACGAGATCGCTCCGATGGAAGTCTACAGCGAAGCATTCGTCCAGCAGGTTCGCTGCGCGCTTGATGCCGACCTTCCGCTCATCGCCGCCATCCACTACCACTCGACGGAGGGGTTCATTGGAGAGGTTAAGGATCGCGACGACACCAAGATAGTCGAAATCACGGAGGATACACGGGACGACCTTCCTGCAGAACTCACAGAGCGACTCCTCAAGACTTTGTGAGCCACCGAGATGGCGTCATGTCCGCACCCTCTCCTCGCCGGTGGCTGCAAACTCGACGACGAACGTCTCCTCGCCCGTGTGATCAATAGAAGCGATGGTCAGCGGGTCGATGTTCACGCCGTACTCATCGAGTTCATAGATCAAGTCTTCGAAATAATCATAATCACAGCACATCCGACAGAACGGTCCCTCGAAGCGCACGCGAAATCTATCCCCATCCTGATCGACGAGTGTGGCCGTCGCCATCGACCCCCGGTACTCATTGTAGGTTTCGATGGCCGCCGCCAATACCTCCGCAGAGACGGACATACGAATGTATACGTGTTGTCCCCTTCTGAGCGTTATGACTGTCGCCTCGGCGGTTCAGCGACCTCGCTTTCTACATAATCCTGAAGGTAGAAGTCCTGCTCAGATCAATGATCTACAGGTTGACCAAACGAGATAATGTGGCTAGAGCATCTCATTTTGTTTCCCGTCTAAATCGAACCGGCACACCGACAACTTATCGAGCTACTGGCGTAGCTGCCACCAGTGTCTGGCGTTTTTCGCCTGCACACCGAACACTCGTTTCGCTGGGACGGCGTTCGACGCCCTCCACGTTACGCGATTCGAGGTCGGCTAGCGAGATTTTCGAGTACATGGTCGGAAATTGGACGCGCGCGGGCAAAAGGCGAAGACGCTCAGGCGCATCTTCTTTGGTAGGGCGGTTTGCCGATTGACAGGGCGATTTTACGCGTCGGCTGTCCGTTCAAAATTTTCTCGACTACAGTACTGCGATGAATCGAGTTCGCGTCTCCGAGTATCTCTATGTTGTGTGTTCGAGAAGTAACTCGGGGCTCACTCTGCGTCGCTTTCCGGCGGCAGTATCGTCGAAATTCGGGCGTTCTCTTTGAGCCGAATTCCGCCGGAACTCACCGAAAGCGGCACGCGATCGAGTTCGGTGACCCACAGGGTCGGGTGGAACGCCCCGCGCTCGCGGACCGCGGTCCGCGTCTGAACCAGCAGCGACTGGTCGGTCGAGAACGACTCGTTGTACTCTATGAGGTACTGCCCGCCGTCTAAGTGCCACCACTGGTAGTCGTCGTCCTCGTTCCGCCACTGTTTGTCGTGCGCCGTGAGCGTCGCGTCTTCGAGTTCGCCGCCGCCGAAGTCCACGCGACCGGGATCCTCGATCTCGTAGATTTCGTCCACTGTGAGGTCGAGACCGCGGTCGGTCACTTGCGTCTCCTCGTGGAGCAGGCCGTCGACGATGGTGGTTAGTTCGCTCGGTCGCATGGTCCCCAATAGGTACGAGTGCCATGGACAAAAATGTCGGACCTGGCGTTACTCCTCCACGACGACCCGACTGCGTTCGGCCATGTAAGGATGTCCGTATCCGCAGTAGACGGTGCACACGAAGCCGAAGGAGCCGGTCGTCTCGACAACGAATCCGAGTTCGGTGGGGACGTTCGCGTGGTGCCAGATGTTCAGCGGTGGCGCAAGCATCCACGTCCCGTCGTCGGCCCACCACGAGCCGTGAGGGCCGCCGGGACCGTGGGGTCCCTGACCGTGATGACCCGGCCGTGAGGACCGCCGAACGGGCCTTGCCATCCGCCGGGCGTCTGGACCAACAGGGTCGTCGTGGACGATACTGAGGCTGTGGTCGGGATACGCCGCTTCGGCGGCCTCGTGGAGTTCTTCGAGGTCCGTTCCTCGCGGAGCGGGAATTGTCTCCTCGTTTCGCCGTTCGCGAGTCTCCGAACTCGGAATCCCCTCGCGGACCGCCGGTGGAAGCTCTTCGACGGCGGCATCCGATTCGACGTTGAAGGCGGTGAGGCGAAGTTCGTCACCCGGTGAGAGCGTCAACTGGTCGAGTTCGTCGCCGTTCTCGTCTAGCACGAAGAATCCCCAGTGGTACGACCCGACGTACGCTCGGACTGTCCGCTGCTGGACGGTGGCGGTGTTCCCCTGAGTCGCGATCCCACCCGCGAACCCCCGGCGAGCATCACACCACCCAAGAGTGCCAGCGTCTCGCGACGCGATACCGGTCTATACGATTTCTCCCCTATGGACTGAGGTTCGCCCAACTCATCCTCAACTATTCCTCACTCCCTCGCGTCTCGACCGGCCCGAATAGAGACGAGACACCGAAAGGACGAAACACGACCAAAAGAACAGAATGTCGACCGGGAGGTCACAGGAACCGCAATCCGTCGTCGGCGTCGAGGATGCGCCGTATCGACCCCCAGATCGACACGAGCGTGTAATCGCCGGTGACCCCCCTCTATCTCGCTCTCGCGGACGATTTCGAGGTCGAATCCCTCACCCGAGGCTATCCGCCGTGAGTGTGCGAAGATCGATTTCCTTGGAGGTGAACCAGAGATGGACGGGCCGCAGTTCGGAACGATGCCCCAAACGCAGGCGCCGTTCGATCAGTGACATACTCGCCCACCGTAAACGGTGGGATTCTCTCGCTGTTTGAAGATAGGTGAGTGACATCCTCCCGCGCCTACAGACGCGGGCCTCCCACAAGCCGGTCTTGCTGAGTTGGGATGTTTACGGTTCGCACCCCGACGAGGTGCTGGCGATGGCACGTAGCCGGTACTCCTATCGTGTCCGGGGAAACGGACGGGACTCGGAGGTACCTGGTTGTTTTGTGTCGGTTCGCCGTCCGAGGGCTTACTTGTTTGATGAGGCAAACACCGAGTCAACTGCCAGTTTTCGGACTGTCAGAACCCGATGGGGGTACCATCGAATCGACACTGAGGGATACGCACGGAGAGCACCTAAGGCTGTACCGTACAGTGAAAGTAACCAAAGACGGCGATTCATCCCCGCCCTCAAGGGCGTGGTATTCTCGCCTGCAATTCTATAAAAACCGATGACGAGGTCGGAGCCCATGAAGATGAGAACCGTCGCTGGGAACATGGCCTTCACTCGGGAGAAATAGTCAGTGACGGAAAATACGTCTGGTAGAACGCGTTGTCGAAGGAAATGAGTGCATCAGCGTCAGCGACAGCGTGACCACCGATGACGAAATCCGCGGCAATATGCTGGCGTGGCACGAGATCTTCGCCGCACTCCTCGCAGGTGACGGTCTGTTTCGTGCCACACGATGGGCATTGGAGGCCATCAGGTCGGTTCTCGGTGTACTGCTGGAACTGTTCGCCAGCCCGAAATAGTGCCTCTTCGGATGGCTCTACGAGCTGTATACTGAAGTCCGTCAGGAACTGAGTGAGTTCGGACGCAGTATCGAAATGGCCGTCAGCCGCGAGTTCCGCATAGACGACCGACGTGATGACGACTCGTCCTTCTTGGTAGGCACGCCGGAGCTCTGTTTCGCTGGTGTCGGCGTAGTCGTCCTCGTAGAGGAGTGCGAGCAAGGCGTTCGTGTCGACCGCTGTCGTCACGCTTCGACCTCTGAGTCAGCGTCTTCGTCCGTCTCGTCGTCGACGTCCCTGGGGTATTCGCCGCGGAGCCGGCGCATCCGCTCGGGCATCGTCTCGTCGCTCTCGGCGCTACCTCGATACTTCTCGAAGGGGTCGTCGCCCTCCGCAGTGGTTGGTTCTTCCTTCCGGATCGTGTAGCCGGAATCGGTCTCCTCAAAGGCGAGTTCATCGCCCGGCTCGATCCCGAGTGCGTCGCGAATCTCCTTTGGAATGGTGACCTGGCCTTTGGTGGTGACGCGTGGCATCGTCCTCATTACTGAGTACAGGGTAATACCTGATGAGTATTACGGCAAATATCTAACCTACGCTACTCTATAAAGACCTGTTTTCTGAACCCTCAAGCAGCAGCCGTCTTGTTTGCACACGATACAGCTATCGCCTGTTCTCGCGTTTCTAGGATACATGAGCGAGGCGAAAACGGACGAACCGACCGGGAAGCTCGTCGTGGGAACATTCCTCACGCTCGATGGGTGCCACTGGTCGAAGCCCAACGCCGCGAAACAGGCGTTCACGGCGTGATCCCACGGATGCCGTCGTCTACCGCGACGGAATGATGCGTGCCCGCGTTATCGGCGACCCCGCCCAGCTCCAGGAGATGTTCGAGCGTGATCCGGTGGACATGGAGGTCACCATCGAGGAGATCGGCGAATTCCGCGGGAACATCGACACTGCATGGGCGAGTCTCAGCGCTCGCCAATGCGAAGCCCTCGAGATCGCCACTGACCTCGGATACTACGAACAGCCCCGCGGTGCCACGCTGAAATAGATCGCCGCCGAGCTCGGCTGTGCGCCACAGACGGCGAGCGACCACCTTCAGAAGGCGGAGGGAAAGTGATCACCGCGGCGCTCGACGAGTTCGGTCCCCTGGAGTAGGAGTCGGTCGACCGACACTTCCCGTCGGGCACCCAATCGGACCGTATCACGCCACGTCGATGAGCACGTTACCCGTTTTCCGTCCGCTCTCGACGTATCGATGAGCGTCGGCGATCTCGTCGAGCGGATATCGCCTGTCGACGACCGCTCTCACTTCGCCCGCTTCGACGAGTTCGACGAGGGCCTCCACGTCCTCGGGCGCGTACCCAGCGAGGGACGAGATGACGGTTCTCTCGCTGGTCAAGTTCGTCCAACCACCCCTGATTCGCCCGAGCAGCGTTGGATTGCCTAGGACGTAGCGACCACCGGGCGACAGACAGCGAAGTGTGCGCGAAAACGGACTTGTACCCACGACGTCGACGACGACGTCGTAGTGCTCGCCGCGGTCGGTGAACTCCTCTCGCATGTAATCGACGACGTAGTTCGCCCCGAGCGAGCGCAGCACGTCCAGTTTCTCTCCGCTATCGACACACGTCACGTCGGCTCCCCAGGTCGTAGCGATCTGGACGGCGTACGTGCCGATGCTGCCACCGGCCCCGTTGATCAGGACCGCGTCGCCGTCCTCCACGTTCGCGCTCCGCAGGAAGTGCATCGCGTTTAGTCCGCCCGTCGGCAGCGTGGCGGCCTCCTCGACGGTCATGGGTTCCGGTATCCTCGCGATGGGATACGACTCGGGGAGACTGACGTACTCGGCAGCCCCGCCAAACCGGAACGACGTCGCGGCGAACACCTGGTCGCCCGGCACGAATCGCGTCACGTCGTCGCCGACCGATTCGATCTCCCCGGCGACCTCCTGCCCGGGGACGACCCGATTCCGCTTCCAGAGCTTCACGTAGAGCCAGACTGGGAGTCGAAAGGAGAGCGGGAGGTCGAGCCGTCGGAACTCGCAGTCGCCCGCGGTCACGGTCGTCGCACGGGTCCGTATCAGCACCTCGTCGTCCGCGGGTGTCGGCTTCTCGACCGCCGTGAGTTCGAGGACGTCGGGCGAGCCAAAGCCACGCATGACGACGGCCCGCATCTCTCTGGTTTCGATCATCGCTGGCAGCTCGTTCCCGGCGACAGGCTCGTCGCCTCCGTCGCCGTTTCTGGGGTGCTCACGCCCGTGACCAGAAGCCCCGCAATCCTCGAGAACGCTCCAACGGTCGCCAGTATCGGTCGGACGGTGACGAATGCCTCCAGCACCGGTCCGATGACAGCGATTGACTCGACGCTCGGGAGCCTGGTCATTTTACTCGAAACGAACTGAGTTATCCTAAACGTGCCGGTCTGCTCCCATTTCCGTCGTACGGCGCCACAGTCCCGTGACAGATCCGCGCCCTGTATTCAGCACGGCCACTGAACCTAACACCGCAAGAGGGTTTCAACAACGCCGCTAGGCCATCGTGATACGCTATTTGGTGCAAGCTTCGGAAACGGTGGTGGGGTCGACACAGTCGGAAGAGTTGCCCCGTTAGTGACCTCCTCCACGCCGTGAACGGCGTGGCATCCCACCATGGGATATCGGCCACTAGCCTTTGAGGTTCTAACCCGCACTCTCACAGGAACCGGCGACATCTCGGAAGACACAGTCTTCCGACGAGTCCGCGAGAGCTCTGCTCTCGTGAGACACCGGGGGAACCTCTCGGTTTGACTCCCGTGCTAGGGCTATGGCCCGGTCACACAGGCCCCATCTCCGACCGAGTCATCGGCATACGTGTGTTCTCTGGTATGACTCTCTCCATCGGAGTAGCACGTCCAAACACGTAGTATAGACGCTTAACCGTACCGCCGTGGGATATCCGCCCCCGCAACCGACGGTAGGTAGTTGGCCGGGCCTCCCGTTCGCCCCGCGCCTCAAGACGCGGGTCTGCACTACAAACTACTATCAACAACGGTGGCTTCAAACGAGTCCCTATTGGATCATCCGTCTCACCGTACGTGCTGATATTTTGCTGGTTTGGACGATGCATCGACAGAATTCGAGCTCGAAAGCCCCCGCACGCTCGACATTCTTCTACAGAACGTCCTGACAACCTAGATCCTATCCTATCTAATTACAGATATAAAGGTTGATGACTAAGAACCACGACTTTCAGTCATGGACAAGCGTTACGACGTGATTATCGCCGGTGCTGGGCCGGCGGGGGCACAATGTGCGCGCGATCTCGCCGCGAGGGATTACGACGTGCTTGTCCTCGAAACTGAGTCCGAGGAGGAGTTCCCGCGCCAGAGCAACAAGTCGACTGGGGGGACGTTCCCCTCGATGCTGGCGTCCTTCGGCATCCCCGATGACGTCGTGATGCACTTCACCGACAAGGTCGTTCTAGAGTCACCGAACGACCATTTCGTCAATCAACAGGCTGGCGCGGTGCTAGAGTTTGCAGACTTCAAACGTTTCCTCGTTGGGGATGGCCGGAACTCGGGTGCCGAGTATCGCTTCGACGCCCGCGTCACTAATCCAGTTATCGAGGATGGCAAACTTGTCGGCGTAACGTACGACGGCTCGGAGATCGCATATGGCGATATCATCGTCGACGCATCGGGTCCAAGCGCTCCGCTCGCGAAGATGCTCGGCGTTAGCGATTTGCAACGCGAGAACCAGGCAATCGGCGTCGAGTACGAACTTGAGGGAGTCGACCTTCACGGCGACGGGCACACCGATCTCACCGACGCAATGATGCTCCGGCTTGATCATGACATCGCGCCGGGAGGGTACTCATGGATCTTCCACACCGGCGAGGACACGGTGAAGGTCGGTCTTTGCTATATTCAGAACGACAGCCACGATCGATACGCTACCGATGACATGGGAATCGATGACTACCTGAATCACTGGCTTGAAACCGACATGAGATTCGAGAATGCGACCCGCCTAGAAGACAAGCAACACCGCGGCTCCGCACACATCCAGCTTCCAGGGAAGTTGAGTACTGATCGCTTCATGGCCATCGGCGACACCGTCCCGACGGTCGATCCCATCTGGGGCGAGGGCATTCACAAAGCCATGCGATCGGCACGAGCGGCGGCAGTCACAGCTGACAAGTGCCTCACTGAAAACGACACCTCCGCCGAGAACATGTCTACATACGATGACCTTTGGCATACCAATGTGGCGCCACGGAGTAAGGCCAGGCTGCTGATCGCCGAACTCCTGTATCTCGCACCGAACGATCGGTATGACGCGTTTATGCGCGACCTGAGGAAGGCCGACATGAACACGCTGAAGAACGCCAACGAAGGGAACAAGCTCGCCCTTGTAAAGCTGTTCAAACCGAGCGATATCCCACTGCTACTCCGGTTTGCAAAGCAATGGTATCGAGACGGGTTTCGCGGCCCTTCGTGAGTTGCATCTCCATACGTGATAGAAGTTGTTGGAGCCCCCGCTTCCCGAGGAGAGCGACTTGCCGCTTCACATATCACTGCCCCAACGTTGGTTATGCACGGTGAGGATTTACCAGCAGTGCTTCAGGACATGCACAGAAGACTCGCGGAGGAACTCACCAATGCCACGTAGAGTTTACGTAATTGCAGGCGAGAAAGCCTCGCCCTTGAGGGCGGGGATGAATCGCCGTCTTTGTTCACTTTTACTGTACGGTACAGTCTTCGGTGCTCTCCGTGCGTTTTTCTGGGTATCCGACGCGGTACATCCGCGCCCATACCGGGACAATCGGACAAATTCGGACTTCCCGGCCGAGGCTCGAAGTACCCCTTCGGGATCGGTTGGGTACCGACGCTAAACAACCAAGTACCTCCGAATCCCTCACGGGAGAGGAGTAACGGCTACTTGGCATGGCCAGCACCTCGTCGGTGTGTAAACCGTAAACTCCCGACGAACCAACGACCGACGTTGTGGGAATCCTCGCCCTTCAGGGCGGGGAGGATGTCAACGTGATTCCAGATGCTGGGCACGCTTCAAATATCGATAACTCTGTGTTCTTCTTGACGGCAGTACAGGAGTCCCTCTCCCGGATCACTCCAAAACCGAGCCAGTAGTGATCCAGTCCTACTTGCCGGTTCGCCGCATCGATCCTCTGTATGCGGCACGCAACTCCTATCAGTTTCGGAGGGTTTCAATTAGGCCATAGAGGCGGCTCATATCAAGCCTGCCTCTTCGAACGCCTCGTTGACAACGTCGGGTGTCGGTGCATTCAGGTACGGTTCGATCGCTTAGAAGGAGTCCCAGCCGCCGACAGCCATCACGACGCGGGGGTTCATCTGGCGGTCGACGAGGAGGCGCTGTGCAAACCGGCGACGGAGATCGTGGGTACTCACATAGCGGAAATCATCGTCGCCGGTCTCGTCGGCGGCGCGTTCGGCAGTCCGTTTGACAATGTCTCGAACGCCGCGCTCAGTGA
Organism: Haladaptatus halobius; assembly: GCF_020618475.1. Classification (GTDB taxonomy): domain Archaea; phylum Halobacteriota; class Halobacteria; order Halobacteriales; family Haladaptataceae; genus Haladaptatus; species Haladaptatus halobius. The sequence continues at coordinate 629,633 of NZ_CP085337.1, forward strand.
GATCGACGAGCGGATCAGCATTCGGTAGGGTGGAGCCTCCTTCCTCAACGAACGAAGTGAGTAGGGAGGAGAGGAAACCCGTTCAAGAAGGCTTAATACACCCGAAATCGTATGATAATCTACTGCTGCCTTGGCACAAGCCCAAGACAGTAGGTGCCATGAGTAAACTGGCACCTGTGGTGCGGGAGTACCGCACCCTATACTCGGGAACGACGACCGCGAACGTGACGCCTTTGGCCTCTCCGTCCCCATTTTGGGGTAGAGCGAGAGAACACCGGGAATTAAATCAGCGGGACAATCCTCGTCGCCGGTCGGAATGGGACGTGTCAAAAACACACCCATGCAGGTGGCAGGACGGAAAGAGAAAGCCGGGCCGCGTCCATGCATGGGGTCGCGGGGCACACTGTCGTTGCGGTAAAGCCCCGCCCTCAAGGAGTGACCGACCGCCGCAAGGCGCGAGGGAGCGAGTAGGGCGGGGTAGTTTACTAGATGCGATATCCTCGTGGGTTTGATAGCGATGAATATCGCTTTCGACGTCTGTGGCCAGGTAGGCGTCGCGAGGTTTCCCACCGCTTCCAGTCGTATCCTTGCCTTCTGAGACACGAAGACGGTAGTAATCGCCGTCGGCTGTGCGCTTGACGTGTTCCGAGTGAATCTGTGGGATCTCTTCTCAAAGAACAATAGCTCCTTGAACCCGCCATTTAGCCGAGAAACATTGATTGCAACCGAGTCTGCATTGCTCAGTAATGGAAATAGATCTCGAAGCATACTCGGTGGAGTGCACCGAGTGTGAGATGTCCGAGGATACGGACGATTATTCGTCATTGCATGATTTTGCCCAGAAACACGTCGACCACACCGGGCATGATATCCGATGGACTCAGGGCTCGGCAGTGCCGGATATTTCGGTATCGGAATCGACCGACTATCACCTTCGGTGTAAGACATGCGATGATTCGTGGTCGTTCGACTCACGATCCGACGCTGAAGCGTACCAAGCAGAACATGCAGAATACACCGACCACGAGGCAGCTGATAAGATCGAGGAAGCGGTCTCATGGATAGCCGACTGTGACAGCTGTAGGGCGTCACAGGAATTTGCGACGCAAACCGAAGCGGAGAAGTGGCGAGACGAGCATCGAACCGAAGACCATCAGACAGGGGTCAGAACAGTGGACGAGAGTACTCGTGAGCAACAGACGGAGTCAACGCAGGCTGATACGACTCTTGTCGAGACCGGGCGGTCAAAGTCACAGCGAGACCGACTGAAAAACATCAAAGCACTCATCTCCAAACTCGAAGATGAGTGTGAAGATGGCGCACCCGTGCCTGTAGTGGTAATCGAGGCGACGACAATTGGGATGACGCAGTCTACAGCCCAGACAGAACTCGTGAACCTCAAGCAGAAAGGAGAGGTCTATGAACCCCAATCCGGATTTTTGCGGACGACATAGATTCGATGGCTAAACGTGACCCAGACACCGTTCAATTAAAATTCGAGAATGGAAATCTCGTCGAGCGATCAACGGAGGGTGAGTCACCGACTGACGAACACATGGTTGACCCAATTGAGCCGGGTGACCAGACAGGATTCGTTGTTGAGGTGAAAGCCGGTGCCATCGACGTGAACAACACACTCCCTGAGGTCATCGAAACCCACGGTCGGACGCTCGATTTCGGATCAAGATCACACGCCGAGGCCTACGCGAGCCAGCTGTCAGCACTCGATGGTTCACTCCGGATTCAAGCTGCACCGGAGAACGAACCCGATGATATCGATGCCTATCTTCTTGCCGACCACACGCCGTCGATTACAGAACCGGCTGACATCGACGGGAAGACGTGGACGTTCGACGTCGGCGCGAATCTCTATGGGACACTTGGAGAGGCGATTCTGATGGCCGCCCCGAAACCTCGGGCACTCTACTACTATGTTCGGCAGGATTTGGAAATCGATGACGGTGAGCTTGAGTCTGGACTGGCCCTCGAGGTCGAGACGAGCAAGCCAATCTTGGTTGACCTTCCAGACGGAGCAAGACGGTGGACTCCCGACTGTGTCGTGCAGGCCATGGACGGGTGGGATGGGCGCGTACTGGCGAGGTACTACTGTGAGATCAAGACCGGCAACGCGTCGTTCGAGCGGTCACAGGTTACGGTGATGGAGGAGCTAGCAAAGACTGAGCGAGTATTAAAAATACGGGTTAGAATTGACGATCTCCCAGACCAGTACTCACTCCGAATCCACGAAGTCGTGCCATCGGAGTGATTGTACGAAGTGCTCGCAAGGAGGGTGATCGATGATCGAATACCCCGCCGCGAAGCCGACCGTACCACAGCCTGCGTGCTCCACACCGATCCAGAGTCTGAATTTCGCTTCTAATTATAAGGTAGGACTCTTTAATGATCCACGTTCACTCATATTCACAACTAAAGAGATGGGACAACCATATAGATATAGATATAATCTTAAACAATGTCTTCATCCAAATCTTTAATATGTAATGTAGTTCAATTGAAGACGAATCATGAGAGACAATCACAAGGATGATTCAACTCGATCGATTAAACGCCGCCGATTCGTCCAAGCAGTCGGTGCAGGTGGCTTGAGCGCATCAGCCGCCGGTTGTATCGGTAGTCTCTATCCGAACAGTGAAGACAGACCCAAAAAGGCGAACTCGGATCAAACGGTCATCCAATGGTATGGTGGCGCAGGCTCCGGCGATCCGCCAAAGGTCAAAGACTCTGTCCGCGAGGCCTTGTGGAACGCAGGCCTCTCTAAGGATATCTTCGTTGAGATTGTAGATGGCCCTGAGACGACCGACAAGACACTTGACCAGTATCGAACCTGGTTGTCAGCCGGTCGGGAAAAGCCAGACGTGTTCAGCATGGACTCGGGCTGGACCACTCCTTTCATCGCAAGAGGTCAAATCCAGAACTTGGAGAAATTGCTGGACAGTAACACGGTCAGCACTATCAAGAACGACTTCTTCAAGGCGAGCGTCAAATCGGCGAGTTCACCTGACGGAACCCTCTACGGCATACCAGAGTTCCCGGACTTTCCGACGATGCAGTACCGTAAGGATCTCATCGAAAAAGCAGGTTACGACACCGAAGGTTGGCAGACCAAGCCGATGAGTTGGAAGCGGTTCGCCGAGATCACTGCCGATGTCAAGAAGCAAAGCGGCGTCAAGTTCGGCTATACCTTCCAGGCGGACGCCTACGAAGGATTGTCTTGCTGTGACTTCAACGAATGGATGACGACTTGGGGTGGCGCATACTTCGGTGGTACCGACAATCTATTTGGACCAGTTGGCGACCGTCCAGTCACAGTCAACAAAGGGGGCGCGGTTGACGCAATCAAGATGGTTCGGACGTTCATCCACGGCGAAGACGACAAGTACGGCATGGACATCACTGGAAACATCGCTCCGAATGCGGCGCTGGGCTGGACTGAAGAGACTTCTCGGAAGCCGTTCACGAACGGCAACGCGGTGATGCACCGCAACTGGCCCTATTCCATCGCCATCAACGGTGCGAAAGAGGAGATGGGCAAGAACCTTGGTGTAATGCCAATTCCCTACGGAGTCAAGGAGAACAAGGCCCAGTTCCCGGGCACGGGCGGCACTGCGTCAGCACTGGGCGGCTGGAACTCCGTGGTAAACCCGAACTCGCAGAAGAAAGATGCCGTCGTGAAGTTCTTCAAAGCAAAGATGTCTGACGACTTTATGCTATGGCAGTTTAAGGAACTTGGATTGCTTCCCGCAAAACCGAAGGTCTTCAACTCCGATGACTCACGAAACATCAAGGGTGTGGGCCGATACGCGGATACTTTGCACACTGCCGGCAAAAACGCTATGCCACGGCCAGTCACCGTTGCATGGCCTGATCAGTCCGGCGCAATCGCCAGCGCCGTGAACAAGGCCCTGCAGAAAGGCAGTAACAAGTCTCCCCAGCAGGCGATGGATGACCTCGCGAGCAAGCTCAAAGAAATCGAGAAGCAATCATCCTAATTACGTCTAATGTCAATAAAAGACAATTACTACGGCAGAATCCCGCGCCCCCATTCTGCCATTGCTAACAAGATAGAAACCCTGTCGGAAGAGATGTACGCGTACCTCCTAGTGGTGCCAGCATTCATCATGCTGGGAGTTGTCGCATTATGGCCACTGTTTGAGACATTCAGCATGTCGCTACACGCGGATGCCCTAACAGGGGTCTCAGTCGGCGAGTTCGTTGGTGTCAAAAACTATGTCGCAGTCTTAAGCGGTGAACGTGACGCAATCCTACCCGCCGGCTTCTGGTTCTCTGTCGGGCTTACTATCGTATTCGTCGTCGCGAGTGTTACCCTCGAAACACTTTGTGGGCTCGCACAGGCATTGCTGCTCGACCAAGAGTTTCGTGGTCGCGCTTGGGTTCGGATGGCGATCATTCTCCCATGGGCCGTTCCAGTGGTCATCCAGGGAATGATGTTCTATCTTCTATTCGAACCGACAGTTGGATTCTTGGTCGCACCGCTCCAGAAGATGGGCCTCTTATCACCAACGCCACTGGCAAACATGCGGGATTCGTTGATATTGATTACCATCGCAGATGCCTGGAAGACCTCGGCATTCATGGCGCTGATCATCCTTGCAGGATTACAGAGTGTTGACCGGAGCCTCTACGACGTCAGCAGGGTTGCCGGTGCGACCACCTGGCAGCGGTTCAAGTTGGTCACCTTTCCATTGGTGTTGCCCGCATTGTTGGTTGGGATGCTGTTCCGAACGCTCGGGGCGCTGAAGGTGTACGGTGTCATCGTGGTGCTATCAAACTGCAGGACAGTTCCGTCGATGACCTGCATGGTCATCCAAGCGTTTCGGTCGAACCGCTACGGAACATCGGCGACGTTGGCGTTCCTCACTGCACTGGTGATCAGTGTCTTCATCATGGTGTATCTAGTGAAGTTCGTAAACAGCCTGCGGGGAATCGGAGGGAGCCTGTAACATGTCGACAGTACAGGACACCGATACAAAGGACGGAGCGGGCCCGTTCACCCGCTGGGTCAGAAGCGCCATCGACAATCCCCAGAAGGTGTACAGAGCAATGTTTTACGTCGCTATCATTTTCTTCATGTTCACGACGCTGTTCCCCATATATTGGCTTCTGGTGCTCGCGTTGACACCCAACAACCTCATCGTGGATATGGGACTATTCCCGCGGGGATTTAACGTCGCCGTGTTCTTCGATATGTGGAGTACAGTCCCTCTCCACTTGTTCATCCTTAATAGCTTCATCATTGCCGCGGTGACGACAACGTTCGTACTACTCATCTCGAGCCTGGGTGGGTACGCGTTCGGGCGACTCAAGTTTCGCGGAAAAGGAGGACTGTTATTGCTGATGCTGGTCATCTCCTTTTTCCCGCCGGCAGCATTCATCCTCCCGCTGTTCAAGCTGTTTACCGGGAACATGACTGTCTTCGGTATCCCAAGCCCGAATCTGTTCAACACGATGGGTGCGATTATCGTCCCGTTCAGCGGGCTGTTCCTCCCGCTGTCAGTATTCATCCTTACCACATTCTACAGTCAGATTCCGGACGGGCTCGAGGACGCCGCACGCGTGGAGGGAACGACCCGACTCGGAGCACTGTTCCGGGTCATCATGCCCCTGTCAGCACCGGGATTAGCCACCGCTGGGATTCTGACGTTCATCGCCATCTACAACGAGTTCTTTTTCTCGTTCCTGATGACGACGGGTGAACCCGAAAACGGGGCCCCGCTCGTGTGGGGCATCCTGGCCTTCCAGGGGCAGTACACCAGTCTGTATAACTACATGGCTGCTGCGAGTATCATCGGAATCCTCCCAGTAGCGATACTCGTGGTCGTCGCACAGGAAAAGATCGTAAGTGGCCTCACCGCCGGAGCAATCAAGGAGTAACCATCAATGGGAGACGTTGAACTTGAACACATTACGAAGCAGTACGAAGACGTAACCGCTGTTAGCGACATGAATATGCGCATCCAAGATGGGGAGTTCGTTAGCCTCGTCGGACCGTCGGGCTGTGGCAAGTCGACAACCATGGAGATGGTCGCCGGTCTCACAATGCCCACCGAGGGCGACGTATCCATAAACGGAACCAACGTGACGAACCTCCCGCCGAAAGACAGGGGCATTGCGATGGTGTTCCAGAACATCGCGCTGTTCCCGCATATGGACGTCTACGACAACATCAGCTTCGGGTTGCGGCTCCGCAACTATGACAAGGAGGAGATCGACCGTCGGGTCAAGCATGCGGCGGACATCCTCCAGATTCAGGGTTGTTGAATCGCATGCCCTCAGAGTTGTCCGGCGGCCAGCGCCAGCGCGTGGCCATCGGCCGCGCCATTGTCCGGAAGCCCGAAGCGTTCTTGATGGACGAACCGCTGGCCAACCTCGACGCGAAGCTCCGGGTGCACATGCGCACAGAGCTGCAACGGCTCCACAAGGAGCTGAAGACGACGACCATCTACGTAACGCACGACCAAGCCGAGGCGATGACGATGAGCGATCGTATCGCCGTCATCAAAGACGGCGAACTCCAGCAGATCGCTCCGCCGCTGACGAGTTACAACGAACCAGCGAACCTCTTCGTCGCGGGATTTATCGGCTCACCGTCTATGAACTTCATAAATGGTGAGATAACTGCCCACGGTTTCGAGTCAGAGTTTGTCTCCATCGAGTTTGACCCGGCCGATCTCGATGTATCACTGGGTGACTCGGTGGTTCTTGGTGTTCGACCCGAGAATGTCTATCTTGCTGATGATATCGACGAGGTAACCCACCCCACAAAGCTCATCGACACGGTCACCGATGTTCTTGAACCGATGGGTGACGAGGTCATCGTTTACCTGCTCCACAAGAACCATGAGACTGCCGCCGCGGACGAAAAGCAACGACAATCCAACCAGCTGCTAATGAGCGTTGACCCAGACTCCCAAATTGCCGAGGAAGAGCCAGTCAATGTCTTCTTTGACCAGACGAACGTTCACTTGTTCGACCAGGAGTCCGGTGAGGCAGTCATCCATGGTCTTGAGACACAAACAACCGAACCCAAAGTCACCGTAGACGCTGAGGACTGATCAAGTTCGAATAACATAACTACTTTCACAGGTAGTTGAGGTCGAATGCCACGGGGCGTGACCCCGAGGTGATTCACTACAAACAGTGAGAGTGACCAACAGCATTATCTACTTTCGGATGTTACCATACCTCATAGCATCCGAGTAATGTCAAATATGGTGAATATCCATGAGTGACGAAGATAGGAATGAAGAAGATGAGGTGGACGTAGAGATACCAGAGGAGGGCGAACGTTCGCGTGGATTCAGGCTGGGACTTGGCCTGCAACCGCTATCGGATTTGCTTGGAAGTTTGATTGAGATCAATGTACACGATTTACCGCCTCCGGAGAGCGCAACTGACCGAACGACGAGTGACGAGCAGAATAGAAAACAGCACCGTACTGAAGCGGATCGGCGGCGGAAACACAGCTATCCGGAACGTACTTCGGCAGCCAAACAATGCCGGATTGACGCCCGCATCACCGACGACGAGTTACTCATTGTTGCTGATCTCCCAGGGGTGACCGAGGACGATCTCTCGGTTGGTATCGAACGAAGTACGAATAAACTCGTCATCGGGCGGGGGGAAGTTGTTGTTGGGCGGGTTGAACTCCCATGGGAGTCGTCTAAGGTGACGCATGCCCAGTTTAACAACGGCGTACTCGAAATGCACGTTCGACCCGAGGAAGTTTGACCTACCAAGGTAGTTCTATTCTTATCTGCTGCTACCTAGGTTGAGTGTGAATGGGAATGCGAGGGATGGGATTCGAACCCATGGACGCCTACGCGAGCGGGTCTTAAGCCCACCGCCGTTGGCCTGGCTTGGCAACCCTCGCCTGTCAGTCGATTACTCCGTTCAGAATAAGTGATTTACTAATTGTGGGAGGGCGCTAAGAGATGGCTTTGTGGCGGGAGCAGTATCAACAGAATCTCGCCGGATCATGCCCGATAAAGATAAAAAGAGATCGAGAGGAGCAGGAGACAAATTTATTCAAAAGCGCAAGCCAGCGGATGTCCTCGAGATCATGGAACCGCTCGAACCTTGTATGACGAGCGAGATTGCGGACGATCTTGGGATGGCCACGTCGGACGACGTACGAGGTTTTTGACCGGGCTTGCTGAAGAGGGGGATACTCCCAAAAAGAAGCCAGAATCGCGTCGGGTGATCTGAATTCGACCCGAATAGCAGTCATTCGTTGGTATGGGTGATCGCTATCTGGTGGAAGTAGCACTCTCAATCAAAGAAGTCACTCAGGGCGTGATCTGCTTACGGTCTCGATTGAGTGACGTCATTCGGATTCCTCGTTGGGACGCGCATAGAGCAATTCGCTCTCACCATAATCGTAATCACTCTCGGATCCACCGATGATGAGATTTCACTCTCGGGTGATGCCACCGACCTCGATCGTCTCCGGATAGTCCGTCGTATTCGAATTCACGGCTCTGTTGAAACCCTCACCAGATGATTCGATGCGCATGCTGAATACAGCGAGGGAATTCTGCACCATCTCCAACTCACCTCACAATCGAGCGAAGACGGCGTTACTCTGGACCCTCGACGTTCACAACCCAGGGTTCGCCACCGCAGAGCCAGATAATCCCAGTGTGGGCGGTATCAGTCGGATTCGTATCGCGGTGGACCAGCCTCGACGGAACATGGAAACACTCGCCGATCTCGATCCGTGCACTGTTCTCGCCCACTGGACCGTACTCGGTTGCGCTCGGTCCGTCGACAGCATAACCAAAATAGACATTATCTCCATGGTGGTGCCAGCCAGCGGCGGCCCCCCCAGCCGCTTGGACGCGCATCATGAGGACCGCCGCCTCGGGAAACGGTGTCTCTCGAATCAGGTTCGGACTCTCGACCGTTGGCACGAGGTCGTCGGGACCCACAATGGCCGGCTCGGCGTCCTCGTCAGTAGCAGTCGGTGCAGCAATCCGCGTACTGTCGGGGGCGCCAGTAACGACTGCTAGAATCTCCAGCCGATCACGCCCGGCGACATACCTGTGAACGGTTGTCGTGGGCACGTGGAGGAAATCACCCGCCTCAATGTCTGTCGATTGTTCTTCGCTGTGTACGATCCGTCCCTGGCCAGTGCGAACCCATCCATAGATGGCTCCTCCCCGGACATGCCACGGCGTGTTCTCGTCGATCCGAAACAGAACGAGCCGATAGTCACCAACATGAAACAACGTCTGCTCGACGAGGCCAGTCACCGGTTCGGTCCGATCTCTATCCGTCGGATCGACGACTCGAATGTCACCGCTCATATTGTACAGGTGGATTCGTAGCTGGAATACTTCTTTGTTGGGCGGTACCGAGACGTGAATGTCGGGTCGGTAAACGATTCAGATTCATCGCTGACCTGCTGCAAGTCACGGGAGCGTTGGGAGTTCCAATCAGAGTTTCTGGTCAAGATACGTCTTGCATTCAGCACGACTCCTGAAACCTATCACCGTCCGAGAGTTTCAACAAGACCGAATTCGTCCATGGCATCGTAGTTCTCGAATGCGAGGACAACATCGACATCGCTCTATTGGGTGACTTCCTTGGTCGGGTTCACAAAACGTCCCGTGAGACATACACTGAGAAGGCGATCCTCGTTGACTTCGAGTGCATCTCGGATTTGTGGCCACGTAGGTTTGCTTTCGTGATTGCCCATTGCAGTGGAGTATCGGTAATTGGTTACTGTGATACCGGTACCAAGTCGCGATGTCGAAACCAGACATCTATGTCCTCGCTAACGGTTTCGATGCGGTAGCTGTAGGAGTCCAGTTCACGCCCAGTCTCGTCTCCGAGATTGTCCTGCAGGATGTCTGTAATGGTGCCTTCTTTCCCATGGTATTCGCTATCGAGATCAGTCTCGGCCACGTAGACCTGTACTTCGTCGCCCGGTTAGTAAGGGTCGCTCGCTGGCTGAAGCACGTCCTGCATCGATACTCGATATTCTGTGTGGTGAGCTTTTTATCAATATCGGACTCTCTACAGGCTTCTATACCTAATACGCAATTAAGTGATAAATTTGCATAATCTTTTTTGGTTTGTTTCAGCCTCAAGAATTGTCAGTTTCGCAAACAACTTCGCGAAGTTCTTCTAGTAGGTCAGAATGGTTCTCTTCCAAAATTTCGACATCCCTTGTCAGTTCTTCGTTGATTTTACGCCTAACTCGAGATACTGCTTGATAATGCCGATCTGTTTTCTCCTCTGTTTCTAATAATTCTCGTTCCGAATCAGTGAGTATCGCGCGACGTCGAGGCATCTCGTATTTCAGTGATTTAGTAGCCATTGCATTATATGGTAGTGTTCCAAGACCCATAAAACTCCCATATTAGGCAACCTTCCCACAATTGGGAAGTATTAAGTACATGGGTTGCCATACTTGACAATAGGAGCATGGGATACCTCAGAAGATGAGGTTGGTGCTGGTGACACCTTCCCCGTGCTTCGCTGGAGACCAACGAAGCATGACTAGCAATACCCCTGCCGTAGAAAAACGCATCGGCTACCAACCACCTGTTTTCGGAGGACACGACTAATGGCGTTCTTCGACGAGAAACCCAACGGCGGCGCGCTCTCACTCGAGGCCCAATTCGGCGCAAAAGTCTTCCACCCAGTCAAACGCCTCGAACCCACACCCGAAACCGCCCCCCACGACCCAGACCAACCCACTCCCGAAAACACTGACGAGGCAATCACCCGAGCGTACCTCGTCGAACTGCGGGTTGGCTTCCAAACCCGAACGAAGACCACTAGCCAAGAGCCCTACTTGTATTGCATCTACGCAATAGCGGACTGCCAGCGATTCTTCGAACGTCGCCTTCCGATCAACTACGACGAGGAGGGCTTCCAGATTCCCGAGGACACCGACACCTACCGCTCGGTCACAGCCACCAAAACGGGCAATCCCAACCTCCCCTCGACACCACCGGGCGAAACCCAAGCAGAAACCCGCAGGCACTACCAGCGCATCCTCGAACGGTGCTACGACATCGAAGCTGACACCCACACCGCACCAACTGAGGTGCGCGCGTAGATGCCCCTCACAGAACGCCCTCCCCGGAGAGCGCTAGCTGTCGGCACACGACCGAACCACGACAACCCGTCTGTGAACCAGAACGCTTTCCTATCAGAATTAGCACTTATGTGCGTAAACTATTTCTTCTCACTAGGAAATGTGCAACCAAGGCAAAACAGCCTGAAACGCCAGCGGGCGTATCCTTATCGACACAGACGCGGCCACAACGTACCGTACCCAAAGAGCGACAGCCAACCCCAAACCCACCACACCTGGTTCCAGCCCATGAAACTCACACCACGGAACCCCAGCAAACGACGACGACTCCAGACCGACCACCGCGACCCCAGCGAACACACGGCTTGTCTCACTACACCTGACGAACACCCGGACAAGTGGAGGCGAGCGTAATGGCCGACCACGATCGTGAGCCACCGCGCACGCCAGCACAGAACACCGACCACTCGTGGTCACCAGATGACAAGATCACGGAAGACGAGATCGAAGAGGCGTTCGAACAGTGCCCCCACTGCGGACGGTACATCGTTCGGAATACCAACGCACATTACTGCGACCCAGCCGAATACCGGCCCAATCCGAACGAAGAGGAATGCAACCGCCGCATCGAGGCCAATCCCTTCCCGGACGACGATCCAGTCCTCGTCCGCGAACACCAAACGCGAAACACGTACGCCTACCACGAACCTGATAGCGACGACACACCACTCTGTCCGGCCAGTGCCGACCAGTCGTTCGTCACGCTCGCCCGCAAGCAAGCACATGAGCAACGACTAGTGCCCTGCCGGCGCTGTCAACGCATTCGTGACACAGGGGAAGATGGCCGATGACCGACACCACCGTCATCCGCAACTTCGAGTGTGCAGACTCCATCCAAATTCGGACACAGCACCGCACGCTCACGGGCGTTGTCTATCAGTGTGACCACTGTGAACCAACACTCACCTGTCGAGGCCCGGAACCCGGCGAGTACGTTCTGTACGTTGCCACGCCCTGTCACGACCTCTACAGACTCCAGTACACCTACTACGACGAGATTGAGCACACCGAAGTCAAACTCGATTACTACGAACGCACACCCAGCGGCCAGTACAGTTGGCTTCGCACTGGGGCGTCTGTCGAGGCCATCACCGACCCAACAGCAGGTGACCAGCCGTGACGACCGACCACGCCACAGTCGTCCCCACACCGTTGAATCCCCGCGACCCAGACCGACTCGTCCAGCACCTCTCACCGGGTGACCGCGTTCGCATCGCGACGACTGACCGCCCACGGACGATCTGCACTGTCGCCGCGACGAATCCACCAGCCCACTCATCGCCACTGCTGGTGCTCATTGCACCGCCGCTCACAACTACAGCCCAGCAAGCCACTCAGTACGCCCACTACCACTGCACGACCACCCAGACGCAGTCTGATGCCGCGCCCATACCCGTCGTCGAGTACACGCACACGACCAGCGACACGACCACCCGTTGTATCGGCACGCTCACCACCATCGCTCGCCTTCCCGCCCTGTCTACACCGTCGGAAGCCGACACAGCAACGCCCAAAGGTGGAGGCGATGGTCGATGAGTGACACCACCATTTCCGAAGTTTTGATTTGCGAAGACACCAGCCAGCCGCCAGCTACCTGCAGAATCACAGCCGGAGGTGCCCGATAGATGGCAGCCACCACCGACACCGTTCAGATACACCAGCCCAACTCCGACCCCCACCCGAAAAACGTCCAGAAGACCTTCTGGACGGACACGCCGAACGACACGAAACTCAGCGCACTCGCCGCCGTCAACGATTGCTCGCAAGGTGCGCTTCTTCGCAGTCTCATCGACGATGCATTCGCCGAGCAGTTCGACGATCTCGATCCTCAATTCATCGATCAAGGTCACGTCTCTGTCGACGAACTCCACGCGCTCGCAACGGATGACACGACCGTCGACCATCTTGCCCTCGAGTCCGAGATAGATGAGTGCGAGACCGCCGAGACCGAAACCGTTGCAGAGTACGAGCCTGACTCGTACTATCTGACTGTCACACCCGACGACCTCGCTGAACCTGGCCCTGAATTAGAGTGGGAGACATTGCGCGATGCAGTAAAGAATCCCGAAGACGGTGGTTACTGGAACGACGAGCTCGAGATCCACGACAGTCGGGTTGGCGAAGAGACGTTGAAAGCCAGTCACCGACCAGCGGCTCGCATCCTCACAGCACTGGCTCACTCGAATGCCTACGAGAATGGCATCTTGCCAAAGGCGATGATCGACGACCTCGTCGAAACCTACTGTCTGCATCTCACCAATCGCGTCACAAACGACGAACAGGAACGTGGGAAAGAGCACATCCGCGAGACGTACAGGGCCCTCATCACTGACCACCTCTACGAAAATCCGTCGCCGACCGCCAATTCGTACTACTGCAGCAAAACACAGCTCCAGACAAGACTCCAGGCGGAAGTAGATACCGCCCAGGCCGTGGCCGAATGTGCTGATACCATCACCGACTTCGACGCCTGGAAAGAGGCACAGGAGATGACCACCGACGCAGACACACGAGAAGTGACCATCGATATAGACGGCGCAACTGACGACGAGGTGCGACGACTGTGGCATAGCGATCTCGTGTCCTGGGTTGAAGACCTCGCTCGTGCGAAGCATGTCGGACGTAGACACGCCGCTGACCTCCGATCTGGTGACTACGACAGCACACACGTGAACGGCGACACGGAGACGACTGCGTTCAACGCGTTGCACGCGAACTTGCATGACGCTCGAGCAGCATTTGACGAGCTGTCCGCGGACGTGAAAGTCGAGGTCATCGAGGCACTCGACGACGCGCTCCTCGCCGTCATCACCAGCAGTTAAGCTCGGATGCACCCGCGATGATCGCCCTCGGACAGGGAGCGATGGCACTCGCCATCCAGAGTGCATGTCCTGCATAAATAAGGGAGATGTCCCTGGAGGACACCGATGAACGCTCGGTGTGTTCTCCCGCGAAAAAGTATTGAGAGGAGTCCTATCCGAGGGAAGATGGTAATCAGCGAACTCTAATCACGAGCGCCTACTCGCCTTCGTCGTCGACGCAGGCATGGATTTCGCCATCGGCGTTCCAGACGGTGACAGTCCCATCGGGAATATCGAATTCGACGGAGAGATCACTGGCTGGTTGATGGCTGAACAACTTGTTCAGCGCATCAGGATCGATGACATCGTAGAGTCGAAAATCAAGGTCATCTACATCATTACTATTGTATTGTGCTAATGTTTCAAGCACGACTATACTTGCTTGCGGGTCACTACTACCACCAATACGGTGATTTACAGTGCACTCAGTCATTTCCCGTATGCTAATTAGGACGAAGAACTATAAGAATGTTGATTAATGTGCACAATATTCCAAACAGACTACTATCTGATAACCCTTCGGTTGAATATTTGTATCGCTTGGTTTGTGACGAGTAGAACCTGAGGCATCTGACCTACGAGGTTTGCACTACGGCCTTCTCATCCGAGATTCAGACAACGTCGAAGGATTTCAACAGTGCTACCTCTAATGGTCGTCCGCTAGCGGATGACCGGCAAAGACAAGCACACGGCCCCCCTGATGAGAGACAAGAACTGACGAATGGAGATTCCTGACGAATTACTGTGTTTATTCAGTGCCCAAATTGAAGAACAGGACAACACCTACCATCTCACAGTGCCGAAACGAGAGATAGTAGATGGAGATGTGGAACGTGGTGTGGCGTATCGCGTGGCATTGCTCGGGTCTAAAGACACAACAGACGATTCGAATCCAAAACCAGAACCAACCCAGAATCAATCAGGGCCACCTGTCGCAGAGGGAGACCGTCGGAGTGTTGAAATCGAAGAAATCGGCAAGCATGGCGATGGCATCGCCCGTGTCGAACACGGCTACGTGATCATCGTTCCCGACACGGAAAAACACGACCGCGTGACCGTCGAGATCACGAATGTCGCCGAAACTGTCGCCTTCGCTGAGGTCGTCGAACGAAAACCATACTACGAGTAGTTCTCAAGCAACGCAGTCTCTCGAGAGTAGGCTCGAAATATAAGGACAGACATGCGGTGCATCCGTTCTCCTGGAACACATTCCACTGGGTATAACGACAGTTCGATGAAAGTGATATCACTCCACGAAACACGACAGACACGAACACCAGCTGTCCAGTGAAACGCCCTCTCGCTGGCGCGAGAACCCCCATTGACGAGTGATATCACAATCGCCACTCTTGTTCTCGTCCGCTCGTTTCCAACAAACCGTACGGGGCCTCGACAGCACACGGTGCTCACACCGGGTAGCCACACGAACACACGTAGAATGAGAACCTCACATGAAGAACGGTGCAGTTGCACCGTTCCGGACGACCCGAGTCGTCCGTCACTGCAACAACTAGCCTACGGACTTCTAGATTCCATAGCCATTTAAAATTTTCTCCAAATGTAAACGATTAAATTTTGTCTGGCTGCTAGTTTGCGCGGCAATTCTACCGAGATGTGGATAAATCCCCGTCTTCCAGCGTGGTTTTCGCTCCCGACCAAGTACTGTTGGGGGAGCTAGCCGAACGACGAGAACACCGGAGATTGTGATATCACTCTTTTCGAGTGCGGTCACCGTCCGGACGAACTGGTTGACGGCCAGCTCGTCGTTTCGTGCAAGCAAGAATTGAGCGTGGAGATGCCTATGCGAAGCGCCCCGGGTCAAGTTCGTCAGCGGTATTGTCGAAGAAACTCACTGCTTGAACGAGTTCCTGCCGCAGCCGACCAGTCACTCTGGTTGGAGTGCCCCGCTCCTCTTTCTCCAGACAATCCGCGTACCCTTCAGTCTTTGATGCTCGACTGATACGCTGGTTCTGGTGCTCGCCAAGCTACTGCAACGCCACAAACAGCGAGTGCACCAGCGAAAAAGAACGCAGTAGTGAAGCCGGCCATATCGACGACAACACCACCAGCAATCGGTGCAAGGAACGCACCAGCGAGTCCGATGCTAGTCTGGAACGCCACTGCGGTGGCAGCGACACGCGGGTTAACTATTTCTCTGACATACGTAAACGACAATCCAAGCGTAAGCTGGACGGCGAACCCAGCGGCGAGCAGAATCGCAACGAGTATCGGAATCGACTGAAAGTGTGTAAAGCCTAGCACAAGCGGTGCTGCTAGACAGAAGGAACCAAGGAGAACCGGTTGCCGCTGTCCGCCGAACAATCGATCGGAAAGGACGCCACTACTGATTCGAGCGAGGACGCCAACCGCAGGAAACACCGCAACAAGTAGTCCACTCACCCCTAACGAGAGACCGACTTCTTCGGTGAGGTACGAGGAGCCCCAACTGTTTACAAACAAATATATCGAGTAGCCGAGAAACCCGAGTACTCCAACGAGCCAGACGTTCCGGCTTCGGAGAACGGTTCCAAATTCATGAAGTGTTGGTGCATCGCCACCACTCCGTCCAAGTCCACGACTCGTTGGCCAAAACAGTAGCAGGCCGATGAGGGCGAAGCCATTGAACGCGAGAAAGATGGCCGGCCATCCAAACCGGTCGGCGATGAGCGGTCCCGTTCCCTGTCCAAGTGCGAACCCGATAGGGCCGCTCGCGGTGAACACGCCGACAACTGTTGCTCGGTTAGCGTCGGTCACAGCCCGGCTCACAATATCGATTCCAGCGTTCCAGACGATAACATATGCGACACCGCCGATGGCCCGGGACACAATGACTGATCGGTAGTCACCGCTCTGACCCGCTATCCAGCCCCAGATACCAACGGCAAATAGTGTGAGAACTGCAAGGCCCATTGCATGCCTTGAGTTCGTCCGATCGAGAACTGCACCGACAGGAAGGCTTGCAACGACTGCTGTTCCGAACATAATCCCGACAAGTAGACCGGCGGCTGTCGAGTCGATGTTCAGTGAGTCACGAATTAACGGTGTCACGCTCGCAGGCACGATTTCGTAGGCCGCAAGCCCGATAGAGATAAGGCTTGCCCCGCCGACAAGCCCCCACGTAGTCCAAGCTGGTGCGGTCTCGCCTTTCTTGGCAGTTGTCGCTTGGTCGTCGTCCGGTCGCGTAGTCATTGCTGAAGAGGGATTGAGAGTTGGTACTCGACACTCAGGAATGGGTGTTCCGATATCGGTGATTCCCGATGAGTCGTATCTCCCAGTTATTTTGCGCAAATCATGTCTTCAGGGGTTGAATAGCAAACACCTTTGTCATTGAGTGGTTTGGTTATTAACTAGCTATGCACTCCGTTTCTGACCCACTACACAGCCACCAGCGACAACGCCAATACGGAAACACCCTCAAACAGAGTTCCTGTTGGACTTCTGATTCCGTAGAATGACATCTCCAGCTCCCATGCTCCATGCGTCCCACATCCTTCTCGTCGGAACGACCCACTGGGTTGAGAAATTCTCAGCGACGCTTGACACGCGCACTGAAGCGTCAGTCCAAACGGTTAAAACGGCGGCGAAGGCGCTCGATGTCTTTCACAATCGGGCACCTGACTGTATCATCAGTGAATATACGCTCATCGAGGCAACTGGGGTAGATCTACTCAGAGCAATTCGAGACGAAACGTCATCGCTTCCCGTAATTCTCGGTACGGCATCCGGCAGCGAAGCAATTGCCAGCGAGGCAATCGCTGCTGGTGTGACCGACTATATCGCGCTGAGCGACCCGGCTGAGGAGATGGCCGAGGAGCTGCTGGGACGAGTTGACCGTGCGTTGCGGTCAGCACAGCGAACGGCCACCCAACGAGAACGAGCCAGACAGTTCGACGCAATCTTCCACGATACGCGGACGGCCACGTGGGTGCTTGACCCAGCTGGCTCACTCGTACGCGTGAATCAAACAGCCCGTGATATGATCGACGAGGACGTTGGGACCATCGTTGGGAAGCCATTCTGGAGCCTTCCGTGGTGGTCACAAACAAACGGAACAGAGACCGATGTGCGGAAAATCGTTGAGAAGGCACTCGACAGTACGTTCGGCAATGCAGTCGTCAGGCAATCACCAGATGTCGAGGATCCGCGAGTCATTGATCTCTCCGTTCGCCCCGTCAAGAACGAACGTGGGAAACTCATCTCTATTGTCGTCGAAGGCGTCGACATCACCGAACGCGTCGATCTTGAACGTGATCTTCGCCAATCCGAGGAACTCCACCGAGTTACACTCAACAACATGACTGATACAGTCCTCATCACGAACGAGGAGGGCGACTACACCTACGTCTGTCCGAATGTGCACTTCATTTTCGGCTATACTGCCGATGAAATCCGCGAGCTGGGGACGATAGACGAACTTCTCGGGGGGGATCTGTTCGACCGCGAGGAACTCGCTGAGACGGGAGTTCTGAAAAACATCGAATGTACGGCCACGGACAAGGCCGGTCGTGAGCACACACTACTGGTTAACGTTCGGGAAGTATCGATTCAGGATGGCACCCTCCTATACAGTTGCCGAGACATTACGAAACGGAAACAGCGCGAGGAGGCTTTAGCGACCTTACAGGAAACAGCGCGTGATTTTCTGTACGCAGAAACACACCAAGAGATTGCACAGCACATCGTCAACGATACGCCGGGCGTGCTTGATCTCGATGCCAGTGCGGTTTATCTCTTCGATGCAGGCGAAAACAACCTCCGGCCTACCGCCTATTCATCCGCGCTGGAGGAACTGAACGGGCCGCTCCCGACAATCCATGCCGACGGCGAGCAGTTGCCGAGCTACAGTTTCGTCGAGGATGAATCGCTCTTTTTCGACGATGTGCACGACGCAGAGCGACTTGCCAATCAGGCGACCGACATTCGGAGCGTTGCGTACATCCCACTGGGGAATCACGGCGTTTTTCTGGCAGGTGCAGCCACTGTCGGCGAGTTCGACGAAGTAGCACGGGAACTCGCTGATTTACTCGCTGCCACTGCCGAAGCTGCACTCGACCGCGTGACACGGGAAAGTCGATTACGGGAACAAGATCGAGAACTTCAGCAGCAAAACGACCAACTCACAGCGTTGAACCGCATCAACGAGACGATTCGAGAGATCGACCAGGCACTCGTCCAAGCAGAAACGCGCGAGGAAATCGACCACACAGTCTGTGAACTGCTGACCGCCGATGATAGGTTCAGCTTCGCTTGGATTGGGACTGCTGACCCAGCAACGGAGCGAGTTGATCCACGGGCCTGGGCAGGCGCCGAACAGGGGTATCTGGACAGCCTCTCGTTCTCAGTCGCAACATCCGGAACAGAGCCGACAGGACGAACCGCAGCAACGCAGGAGGTGACGATGATTACCAACGTCGCTGCCGGACTTCGCGAGGAAGCCTGGCGCAAAAACGCCCTCTCACGCGATTATCTGTCCGTGTTGAGCATTCCGCTCGTGTACAATGACCTCACGTACGGCGTCTTGACCGTCTACGCGGAGACACAGAACGCGTTCGATGCAACAGCCCAGGCGGTGCTGGCAGAACTCGGTGAAACGACCGCGGCGGCTATTAGCGCCATCGAACGGAAAAACGCGCTTCTCACTACGTCAATGACGCGCGTCGAATTCGCTATCGATGACCCGACGTTCGTACTGTCCCGGCTGGCGCAGACTGCAGCGTGTACGCTCTCGTATCAGGGTGGCGTTCAGCAGACAGCCGATGGAACGTACGTGTTCGTTACCGTCGAGGACGCATCCGTGGATACGGTTGAGCAAGCTACATCGGACTTAGTTGCTATCGATGATGTCCAGCGAATCAGCACTGATAGTAATGGAGGTATCCTGCGTCTGCAACTTGCACACCCGTTTCTCGCGCTGGAATTAGCCGACCATGGCGCTGTGTTCCGAAGCGCGACAGCTACTCCTTCGACCACGATCCTCAATATCGACATTCCCGAAAGCGTCGATGTCCGCCACATCACCCGTCTCATCCAAGAGACGTTTACCGACGTTGAGCTCCGCTCGAAGCAGACCTTTGACCAAGCGTCGGAACACAACCTATATTCACAGTTCCTCGATGAGCTCACTGACCGACAACTCGAGGTGATACAAACTGCGTACTACAGTGGCTACTTTGAATCACCCCGCGAGAGCACGGGTGAAGATGTCGCAGAAACGCTCGGTATCTCACCACCTGCATTCTATCAACATGCGCGAACTGTTCAACGGAAGTTGTTCTCAGCCTTGTTCGACGAGATAAGTGTGCCGGCGAGCACACTGCCGACAGGGGTTGAATAACAAAGTAGAGGTCAGGTTTGCGGTTGTATAGTTAACCGTCGAATATTCCCTTATACTCCTATTATCTCGGAGTAGAGTGCCCTCGGTTCGAACACTGGCATTCGTTGATCGACCATGAGAGATGTAACCCAAAATTCGGATGAAGAAAGTCCTTACGAGTGCTTCAAATGTGGAAATGTCATCGTCACTGAGGACAATCCCGTGTCCTGTCCAGACTGTAGCGGGCCAATGCGAAACCGTCAAACACCGCTTGAATGACCATGGCATCCAAACCGACTAGCAATCACGAGGAGTCGGACAGTGAAGTGTCACACCCGTCGGAATCAGAATCGGCACTCGAAACGGCACGCCGACAGCTCTACCATGCTGCGAATCATCTCGACATCGACTCGAATATTGTCGAGCGGCTTAAGTATCCGAAAAAGATTCACGAAGTTACGATTCCGATCGAGCGGGACGATGGAACGGTAGAAGTTTTCACAGGGTATCGAGCCCAACACGACAGCGTTCGAGGCCCGTTTAAAGGAGGACTCCGCTATCATCCGGAGGTGACCAGAGACGAATGCGTCGGCCTTGGGATGTGGATGACGTGGAAGTGTGCGGTCATGAACCTCCCGTTCGGGGGTGCCAAGGGCGGGATTGCCGTTAATCCGAAAGCACTGAGCCCAAACGAGAAGGAGCGACTTACGCGTCGGTTTGCACAGGAACTCCGCGACGTCATCGGGCCGACACAAGATATTCCCGCACCCGACATGGGAACGGATCCACAGACGATGGCGTGGCTGATGGACGCCTACTCGATGCAGGAAGGGGAAACGACGCCCGGCGTCGTGACGGGGAAACCGCCGGTTGTCGGTGGGAGTGAAGGGCGTGAAGAAGCACCTGGACGGAGTGTTGCGATCATCACGCGACTCGTCTGTGAGTACTATGACCGCCAGCTTGAGGAGACGACGGTTGCAGTACAGGGGTACGGAAGTGTCGGTTCGAACGCGGCCCGGTTGCTTGACGAGTGGGGGGCGACAATCGTTGCGATCAGCGATGTGAATGGGGCGATGTACGATCCAACAGGGATAGACACTCACTCGGTCCCGTCGCACGATGAGAAGCCGGAGGCCGTCACAGAATATGCAGACACCGTGATTTCGAACGACGAACTGCTCACGCTCGACGTTGATGTCCTCATCCCTGCAGCCTTAGGGAACGTCATCACCAAAGAGAATGCGGATGCAATCGCCGCTGAAATCGTCGTTGAAGGAGCGAACGGCCCAACCACCTCTACCGCCGATGCGATTCTCGCGGAACAGGAGATCGAGGTGGTTCCTGATATTCTCGCAAATGCCGGTGGCGTCACCGTGAGTTACTTCGAGTGGCTCCAAGACATCAATCGGCGATCGTGGTCACTCAAACGGGTGAACGACGAACTTGAAACGGAGATGCGAGCCGCATGGAACGCGGTTCAAGCTGAGTTCGAAAGTCGTGACGTAACGTGGCGCGATGCGGCCTATATTGTTGCCCTCTCCCGAATCGCGGAAGCACACGAAACGCGAGGGCTTTGGCCATAACTCAACTTTATAATGACGTCTCAGCTCACAGTACACCCGGTCAAAACAGTTCCCTGTGACAGGCAAGTTCGAGACTACGACCAGCTTGATCCAACAGCGAAGCAGTACTTTGCTGAACTTGAGAGCAATAAGACTGCCGCCATGATCCCTGCGCAAGTCGCAGCGAGTTTCGACTGTGGTGAGGTAATCAGATATACGGTCTATTTCCGTATTCAGTCAAAAGCATAGGTTTAGCCAATAACAAAAAACACTGCTCACTATGCATGCCGGCAACGGCGATATCGAATTATTTTGCATCGGATAGCGGTCAGAGACTCTGCGTTTATATTCGAGTTCTACGGTGGTTTACGGACGGAGGCAGCGACGCTGTCACGCAAATGGATTTGCTGAGCCGTTCAACTAGTCGTACGCATAGCTTTTCGAGCGCACGCTCGTAGAATCGCGTATGCAGATTACCGTGTACGGCCCACTCCGAAGCGCGACGAATGAGAAAACGGTAACACTGGCGTTTGACGGAGGCACTGTCGAAGACGCACTCACCGTCTTCGTTGAGAACTATCCCCGAGCGAAGTCCCAACTATACACCACCGACGGACGACTCCAAAGCAGTGCCCGCATTTCCGTAAATGGAGAACGAGTTGACCTTGACGATGATTTTCCGGCCGACGCAGAACTGACGGTGTTTCCCGCCGTACAGGGAGGAGTGAAGGAGCGGCTTTTAGATCGATGTAAACAGAAGAGATCCGTGAAGGAATACTCAGAGCGCGAAATTTAGAGGGAGTACTGTGCGCGAACGAGATCTGCAAGTCCCCGTCCTTCGAGACGATCCATCGGTGCAAGCATCGTAAGTTGGACGACGCCCGGAAGGCGTCCGATTTCGACTCCTCCGGTAAACGTACACCGAGCCCGTACCTCACCTTCGGTCATGTCGAGGAGTGTGCCCGCACGTTCGAACGCGTTCTCTGTCGCGTCGTTGATCGTCGCTCCGCTGCCGATCACCTGCAGCGGCCCCATCTCATCGATTTCGTCAACGTCGTACTCGGCGGCGAGCTGCTGGCCGCGTTCGAGTTCCTGAGCCGTGTAGGGCTTGCTGATATGCGGGAGGTCATCCTCGTTCGGGAGCAGAAGTGGGCCATCGATGTCAAGCCCTTTGATGACTTGGACTTCTAATTCGGTGTGGCCGCTCACGTCGGTGGTGTGGAGTGAGAGTTCGCCGTCGCCCTGATTGGCATGCATATCGCCGACGTAGACACCACCGCCATCGATTTTGACGGGACAGATGAGGATTGCACCCTCGCGAACGGCATTGATGTCCATGTGGCCGTCGGTTCGTTCCGCCAGTTCGTCCTCGTCGGCGAGTCCCCAGTCGTGTTCTGCACCGATGAGGAACTGGCCGAAGTCACCAGCGTTGTGTGAGTCGGGAATCTCAACCGGCGGGGTCGTCCCAATGTTTCCGATAAATGGGCGGAGGTGGCCAAGCGTGCCTGGCATCTCCGAAGGTTTGTAGAGTAAAATCGGGTGCTGGCGAGAGTTCTCGGGAAGGGCCATCGCCTCGTCCGCCCGATTCGCCAAGTCATCAGCACCACTCTCGTCCACGGTCAGTCCCACTGTCCGATCGTCGTCGAAGGCGACCGTATAGCCGTATTCGAATCCGAACGAGGAAGCATTTGCACCGCATTCGGCGCATTTGATCGCCTCTTCACCCGTTCCCTCGACGATACTCTCCGGCCACTCCGTCCCACACTCTGGGCACTTGTGATCGACGAACGGATCGTCGCCGAACGCACCATCACGTTCGACCATACTGCCGGTACTCGTCGCGATACTCGTCACCTCGATATCTTTGATCTTCAGCGCAATCGCGTCACCGACTTCTGCGTTCTCGACGCGAATTGGCCGCGTTACTTCGTGGCCGCCTTTGAATTCGGGAGTGATCATCGGCCCCCAGCACGCCGGCGGTGTATGCGTTTTGATGATGCCTCCGTCGGCGACGGTGCCTGCCCACTCTTGGTCTGGCCCGACAAGGCCAAGCGTGTACTGGTCGACCGAGAGTTCTTGTTGGACTTCTTTCTGTGCCATAGTAGCCAATGACGAGATTGAGCAGGAAATATCTTAAACAATCGTGTTATATTTCGGTTACCGACGTTGTGAAAATCGGTAATCGAACTCGCCCTGACTCGCACCGGCTGTCACTACGAGGTCAGTGCCGCTCATGGTTAGTTTTTCATCCCCCTAAAGGGTACGAGGCGTATCGTATGTACCTCACGGAGAGACAATGTCCAGTGAAAACCATATCCTGTACAACTGAGGGACAGTACGCGAGTCGTGAACTACCTCCACATACCGCGCTCGGGGTTACTCACCCCTCGCTTCTTGAGGTGGGGGCTTCCTCGTTCACCGATAAGACTTGCAGATTCATCGGGAATCCACAGCGGTCTCAATCTCCGGAGGCGTGGATTCGGCCCGTCCCATGCCTACTTGTCCGCACTGCGCAGTGCGTGCGAGGATTTGAGTTTTCAACTCCTCTACTATCACGCACAATACAACATTCGTGGGATAGTATATCAAGCTATCGCACGTGTAAGAACAACAAAGACGGCGAGTGTATCCCCTCCCTACTCACTTCATTCGTTGAGGAAGGGGTCTTACCCGCCTGCAATCCAGATAAAGCGCGCCCAGTACGAAACCCCCGAGTTTACAGTCGGTATCAGGGGTGTTCACGTTCGCACTGCAAGTCACGCCGCCCCTGCGGAGCATGATTCCTCGTCACAATTCGCGATAGGATACCTGTCGCCTGTGAGTGTTCTGGGGCCGAATGGTACGACGGCGTCTGCAATCACGGATTTGCGTCGCAATGTGAACGGCACTCCTGCAGACAACAGCAGAACACCTTCTCGCTGCCGACGGTGGACACAACTGGAAATTCGAACACGGTTTGTACTTAGATGACGAGGACCTCGACCCGACAGTTGACCACGTGGCGGAAGTAGACCGCCTACCCGGTCTCGGAAGGGTATGCCGGCACCTCTCTCACGATTGGATGGTTTTGTCAGAACCTTCTTTTCACTGCCGCAAAATACACCTATGCGCCAATTCAATAATGGACAAACATTTAGAAAACGAAGACGGAGCAAGGGTTTCTCGTCGTACGCCGTTGAAATCTGGTGTTATCGCAGGAACAGAGGCGGTTGGTACTCGAGCCACGGCAAACACGGTCGAGGCGACTGCGACGAACGACCACCACAACCAGTCCACGACTATCAACATCGAAACCGGATTCGGCGACGCTGTCGCGAATCCCAAGCGGGCCGAGACTGGTAACAAGGTGACGTTCGCGGACGCGAGCGACTCAGTCTTCGATAACGAATCACAAACAAAACACTACTTCAAACACAGTCATGACAGATATTCCTACTGACCATCACGATGAACGCAGTACTGACCAAACCGATCGATTCGGAGACAGTTCCATCGATCGACGCACCTTCTTACGATTGTCGGCGGCGACCGGTGCAGCGCTCGCCTTTCCAGGGAACGCAAGCGCGAGCGTTTCGTCTGAGAAGATGGAGACTGAGTACGAGTATGTCCTCAATCACACGCCTGCGGACTACGCTGCGCCGACACTCGTGGAATTTTCGAGCGCCGCAGGGCTCGATGCCATCTCGTCGATCGCGCCCGACGCAAAAACGACGACCACGCCGAAACCCGCCGCGTACGCACAGCTGACGACGACACAGGCCCAGAGTGTCGCCGACCTGCCGACTGCAGAGACGCTCTCCTTCTCACCCGGATCGAACCCGTTCTGGCGGCTTGGCTACTACCCGCTTGGCGTGTTTCCCGAACCGATGCGCTCGGTGGACTTCATCAGCTACGAGCAGATGAAAGACGGGGTCCGCCATCTCGAACGCGAGTACCCAAGCAAGATGAACGTCAAGGAGATCGGCCAGTCACCGGGTCACTACAACAACGTTACCGCCCGCGACGACCCAAAGGGGATGTTCGTCGCGGAGGTGACCAACGACGTCGGCGACGAACAAAGCTTCCGCGAGAAGGAGAAAGTATTCTACTCGCTGTCGCTCCACGGACTTGAACGAGCGGGTGCGGAAGCGGGCGCACGCATCATCGAGAACATCCTGCGCGGGGACGACAAGGCCGGCGAGATTCCCTCGCTATTGGACGACATCGTCCTCGTCTTCGGCTTCACGAATCCTGATGGGTGGGTGGCGCGCAACCCGCAATACGACTCAGGTCACCAGACCGGCGGCCCCGGAGCCTCACATCCACGTATCCCCGCTGCACCGTTGTACGAGCGCGGGAACGCCGAGATCTACGACACCAACCGTCAGTATCCCACCGTGGGGTACATCACGCCGGCTCACTACCCCGGCGAACCCCGCAATCCCGCCGACCGTTCGAAGGAGCGCGTGACTGACGCGCTGGCCATCGTCGAGCACTTCCGGGGCTATGAGAACTTGAACTACGGCGCGGATCTCCACGGCGGGCCGATTTTCAACGAGTTCGTGCTGGGACTCATCTCGCAGGATCAGTACGACACCCGCGAGATGCACGAGGTTTACGAGATGTGCCGGGTCATCGACGATGTTCTCGAAGAAGAACTCGACGTCTGGACGACGGCGGGCGATGCAAAGCAAGCAGTGCTCGGCGACACCGAGACGGGACTTCTGTTCGGTGTTCTCCCCGAAGAGGCGTTCGATTACGCGACCATCTACGACACGATCGACTACACCGTCTCGGGTGCGATGCTCGACTGGATGAGTCACCCGGAAGACCTTGGCGGGCTTGGGATGACAACCCTCGACTTCGAGATGGCCTTTTCACATCTCACCGGCGGTAACGTCTATAATCCTGAACTATTGGACATGGAAGTTCGGGGCTACCGAACGGCGATTCGAACCATCACGAGATTCGCCGTCGAGAACTCCGATACGCCCACTACGAGCGACCAATTTGCAGCGACGACGAAGACCCGGTTCGACGCCGATGCGGATCCCCAACGCGTTGCATACGTCACTACTGGTGCCGTCGGCACAGACGAGGACGCTCTCCGCCGGCACTCCGGCGCGCTCGACTTCGGTGACACGAATCACA
This sequence comes from Haladaptatus halobius, assembly GCF_020618475.1. Classification (GTDB taxonomy): domain Archaea; phylum Halobacteriota; class Halobacteria; order Halobacteriales; family Haladaptataceae; genus Haladaptatus; species Haladaptatus halobius. The sequence continues at coordinate 656,648 of NZ_CP085337.1, forward strand.
CCCAGAGCAGCACGGAAGGGGCGGTCGCCGGACTAAGCACCGCAACCGTCTCGAAGACCGTCTCGGCGTCGAGCCTCCATAGCTTGGAAGTTCACACGCATTCACAGCAGGGTATATTCGACCTCCAGTTGGTCTCACCGTCAGGAGAAGTCGTCCGCTCGCATGACGCCGTCACCGACGAGCGCGCCGGCGGGAAGTGCTGTGGCCATCCCGTATGGGTCGTCTCGGATCCCGAACCGGGCGAGTGGACAGTCAAGATTTCGAATGTTCAGCAGGATACGCAGGGGTACGAGGTGCGCTTTGGCACCCTCGCCGCTTCTGGAACGAACCCCGATCCTGTCCCCGCAGTCGGCTACGAGCAGTACGACTACAACGTGACACCGCTGCGGTTCTTCGAGGACTATGCAGACTCCATCGCTGACGATGGAGTGATGGAACCCGTGACCGTCGAGGACGTGGCAAATGGTGCACTCGCTGACTATGACCACGCCGTAGTCTGCCACGACTATGGAGCGAACGCCGATGCTGACTACATCGGCGGGTCGGTTCCAGGCTACACCGCTGCCGACCACCCCGCCGCTGGCTACGACGTGCCAGGGTACGTCGCAGCGCTCGATACGTTCGTGAACGACGGGGGCAACCTCGTCCTAACCGATATGGGCGTGAACCTCCTCACGTTAATGGACAACGACCTCGTCGGCGCGGATCGGTTTGCGTTCGGTAACGTCACGACCGACACATATGACGTGGCACAGTACACTGAGAAGAACGGCGACCACCCGCTGTTGACTGACGTGCGACCGATCCAGGAGCAACTCTGGAAGGTTGCGCCTCTCGGCTACGCAGTAACTGGGGAAGCACCGATGCGACTGCTCGACGAAGGGGCGTTCACCGGCGCGAGCGCCGAATCAGGCGACGACCTCGGCGACGGCATTCCCTCGGTTGCGGCCCGCGCAGACGGCTTCGTCGCAACCGGGTCGCTCACTCGGACGGCTGACGATGGCACCGGCGTCCACGTCGTCTCCTCGCTGGTGCCACCAGCTACCCAGAAGAACCTGCACCCCTTCGGACTGCTCGATTATACGCCGACGTTCCTCGGCTATCTCGTGCTCACCTCGGCTTTCGGCTTCCAGCAGATTCGCCGAACTGCCGACAATCCCATGGGCGACACCTACGGGGCCGGCCCAACCTTCACCGTGAACGCTACCGTCCCCGAAGCCCCCGGTCAGACGTTTACCGCCGGTGGCACCCGCGCCGACGATGGGTCAGTATTCACGGGTGGGCAGACGAACAAAGTCGATATCACCGTGTCCTCGCTAAGTCACGACGCGACTATCACTGACGCGATACCCGATGGCTGGACGGTCAAGAAGAGCTTCGGTGACGTGACGGGCGTCGACGGCAACACCGTCGAACTCGGAACCGTCTCAGCCGACGAGGTTGAGAAGGGAGAAGTGACGCGAACCTACTTCATCGAGGCTCCCTCGAACGTCGAGGAAACGGGACGGGATACGTTCGGCCCTGCAACGGCTACTGCGCTCAGCCCGAGTGGGCTCGAAAACACGAAAGCGCAGGTCGCCGGCACTGATACGAACACCGTGGTCGGTACGTCAACGAACATCTAACCAGACTAATCCTATCCCTCGTTGCTGATGGTCAATTCGTCAGTTAATTGCAAATCACCAGGATAAACTGGCGAGCGTTACGATGATAAGAGCGAGTACGTCTCCACTACCCTCACTCTGCCGCAAGGTGAGCAGGCCACTCGTAGGGTTCCGCCTCATTCGCCGATGGCATGATTCGAAGCGACGGAACTGTGAGCATGTAGAAGACAATCTAGAGCATCCCGAATCCGCCAGCGTACATCACGACGGTCGAGCCGGTCTGTCACTACCTAAGTTCTCCTACGGACTTCTGGAATACATAGTCATTTAAAATTTCCCAAATTATTAACGATTGATTAGGTTTGTCTCCCAAGTTTCGCGGTGATTTTGAAGAGATATTGTCCTCTTCTCGTTCGTTTCTATCGTTATCCCGGGACTGTTGTGGCGGTCACCCCGTCGAGAAGACGGGAGATGGTGATATCAGTAGTTTCAGTCCAGTAACAAATACGCTACTGGAACCGTGTTGAGTGTCATGAAAAGTGACACCATTCCATCCGTTCCCAAAACTACTTACCACCCGTAGTTTTAGGCCAACCTAAAATGGTTGGACGAACGCTTCGAGATATTCGGCAGGAGATCGAACACCTCTCCGTCGACGGTGCCTCATACTTCATTCGATGTGCTAGAACCGGTGATCGACCGGTTCCTGTAGGTGGAACACGATTCGCAACCCGAACAGCCGCCGAAAAAGCGGTCCGGCTTGCATACCAGTATCGAGCTGCACTTCGACAGTACGATAATCGCGTTCCCTATTACGATCTCATCGTTTGCGAGACAGCACAGCCCTCGTCTGAGACGCAGCTGACGTGTCCCGTTGTGACGAACAGTAACACCTCAGAGAAACCTGCCACACTGAGTGCAACAGATCGAATCGAATTTTGTCACGACGTTGTCGTCGCCATCTTCGAGTCGCTGTCTGCCCAGGGGTACACGACGGTCGAAACAGCGATTATGGAGAAGTACCTCGATACGGCCGAGACAATCACAAATCGCGATGAGTTGTGTTTGCTCCTCTTGGAACATATCGCTGTTCAACTCGAGACACAGCTATCAGCCTCCGAGCAAGCCTCAGTCCTTACCCACGCTGCAAGCCGACTTCCATCACCGTCGTCCCCCGAGGATCCGATTGAGGCGACATGCACCCATCTCCAAGCGGTATCGCTTATCGGCGGCTACACCGTCTTCCCGATATCAGTCGACCGTGACGAATGTACGCGCTTGTGGACGGTAAGGATCGATGAGTATGCGCTGTCGCCGCGTCAGGAACGCCTCCCGACGCTCCCACTTGCGGTTGATATGCTTCGGCGGCTTACAGATCATTCACTCGCAATTTCGCGGGCGAATCGCATTGACGACCGAGCATGGCAACTCAGGATGACGACTGACAATGTAGAGTCAGCCACAGGACTGGTGAGCGTCCATGCTCATAATGGCGAATAACGCTAACAACCCACGTTCACCCGACCCGTGAGCGTGTTGAACAAGAGCGAAAGGCAGTACTGAAGAAAGCCACCGCGTTCAACCATTTTATATCACAAGTCAAATCTATCTTTAAACAGCGAGAGAACGCTACTGTGACAGCAGCCACTGCACCGAATGCGAATCCGACCTCTGACTAACAAATAAAGACGATGAGAATCGGTATGACTCCGAACGCCAGTACTGTGGCAGCAACAATAACCCTAATTTTCAACTCTGTGCGCGAGGCGGTCACTCGCTTACCGACGCCACTCATGTGGGCATAATCTATACTCCCGTAGCGGGAGTACCGTCTCGCATGGACGCGATGGTCATCACGGACTTCGGCGACACCGATGTGTTCGAACGACGCGATGTCGAGAAGCCATCTCCTAGGCCGACCGAAGTCCTGGTTCAGGTGTACGCGTCGTCAGTCAATCCCGTCGATTGTAAGATTCGACAAGCTGGGTCGTGGGCCGGTATCTCCCCCCCAACGGTGATTGGGTACGACGTCTCGGGCATCGTCGAAGCCACTGGCGAAGCGGTCACTGACTTCGACGTTGGTGACGAAGTGTTCTACACACCGGAGATTTTCGGCAAGCAGGGGAGCTACGCCGAGTACCACGTTGCCGACGAGTCGATCGTCGCCCGGAAACCCACAAATCTCTCCCACACCGAGGCGGCAGCACTCCCGCTCGCTGGTGGAACTGCTTGGGAAGCGATCGTTACTCGTGGCGATGCTGGAGCTGGAGAAACGGCATTGATTCACGGCACCGGAGGCGTTGGCGCCCATGCGGTTCAAATCGCCGTCGCCGCCGGAGCACAGGTCATTGCAACGGCGAGCCCCGTGACAGTAGACCAGACTGAAGACCTCGGTGCGACTCGCGCAATTGACTACAAGTCAGAGGATTTCACCGACGTGATAGAGTCAGAATTCGATGAGTCAGTTGACCTGGTCTTCGACACCGTCGGGGGTGACACACTAGTCGAAAGCACCGGCGTCACGAAACCGCATGGTCGGCTGGTCACCATTCTCGAACCAGAGGGCGAGTGGGGAGCGTCGTACCAGAAGAATCTGACGGTTCACATGCTGTTCCTCGAACGTGACCGGCGACCCCTCGAGGGATTGCGACACCTCGTCGAGCGTGGCCAGCTTGATCCCGTCATCGACTCGGTGCTGCCACTTGAGGAGGTGGCGACAGCCCACGAGATGGTCGAAGGAAGCGGGCTCACCGGCAAGGTGGTACTGGACATCGCAGGAGACTGAATGAGCCGTCAGACGGCCATCTCTGCACTGATGGAGTCAACCGCCTCGGGGTCAAGCCTCGTGGCATCCGCCTCGCAATTCTGTGAAAGCGCTTCCAATGTACTGTCCCGGGGTGGGAATTCTCGTCCATATTGTGAGTGAGACAGGCGAGATTGATATCCTCTAACGACTGAAGTCGTGGACTTTCCGTGAGTCTCTATAAGTTCACGGAATTGCCTCCACCAGCGTCGGGAGAGGACGAACACACCGTATTTGCGCTCTCCAGCTAGATTGCCGAAGATGAAATCCCTTTTAAGTCATCATTTTTGCCCAATCAAAGACGAGGGAGGAGGTGTGATCAGCGAGAAATCAGCTTCGATATCCGTTGATAAGATAGCCAAAGACCAACGCGGCGATAATCGATGCAATAGCGACATTGACCATCGTATATGCTTCGAATAAGTGGTGGACGACAATCCCAACTGCAAAACCGAGCATCGGGAAATCCACACGGTCGTATCGGAGTAATCCTTCAGTGATACTTCCGAACATCAACACCAGATACGCGAGACCACCAACGATGCCGGTATGGATGAATATCACCACGTAGGAGTTGTGTGGTGAGTATCCACGGAAGTTCGGATCTGGCACGAACGGTGCAATCAGTTCATCCTCGGCGACGATACCGTAGCCGAACGGCCCTGGCGAATGCAGCACAGCTCGCAGGCCGCCTTCCCAAAGTGCGAATCGACCGTGGGAGTCGATTGGAACGAGTGAGAGGAACATGCTCATGAAAAAGAGGACGACCAGTCCGATGAGTGCAATCGTGGAGTAGGCTGCGGCGCGTCTCCCCAGTCCCACGTACGTGACATATATCGTCGCCGCGAGCGCAAAGGCGAGCCAACTCGCCCGAGAGTAACTCGCATACAACCCGATACCATTGATCAGGACCATCACACCTGCAATCGGAATGAACAGGAACGCTTTACGGCGAACGGACTCGCCGACTAGCACGAGTGCTGCGAACGCACCTGCAAACGCAAGTCCGCCAAGTGTGTTCGGGTTCTCGAAGATCGATTGCAGAAAGTGGAGCTTTGTGCCGAGCAGCGGGACCGTGAACTGCGACGAAAACAATTGGATTTGGAACCACGAGACCTGGTATTCTCCAAGTACATAGGCTGGGAGCCCAAGTCCGACGGCGAACGTGGAGGCAAGACTCGCACTCCAGAGGAAGACGTTGCGAGAGACGTGTCGCGGGATGAAAAAGAGATTCATTCCGAAGATTAGCGTGACAAAGACGACGTAGACTGCCTGCGATGACCCAGCGGCCATCTTATCGAGATGGAAGAAGTAGACACCGAGCACCGTCGCGTACGCGACGATATAGAGTGCCCGTTCTTTGAGGAAGTCAATGAGATCGTATCCGAGGAGCGGGTACAACAGAAAATAGCAGTAGAGGAGAGTGACTTGAATGGTGCGCCCCTCGTCCGCGGGCGGGATGTACTTGTACTCCTGACGGAGGAGGGCGAACGTCAACAGTATCATGATCGCTAGTTGGGCGACGTGGAGCCAGAGATTTCGATCAATCCGGTAGTAGGTCTGTATGAATAGTAGGAGAGGGGCGAAGAAGACGTACAAGAGATTGAGGTGAAATGACCCAAACCAGTCGGGACTATTCGTCGCTCGAAAGAGCACATCGGCAAAGACGATAACAATCAGAAAGAGCTGCGTGAGTGAGAGAAGGAGCGGCGTACGCTGAAATCGGTCTTTCGGGAATATCGTCGAAGATTCCCGTTGTTCGCCCATACTCATTTGGTCTCAACTCGTGTGCTCTAAGTGCCTAACTACGCCACCATAGACTCTTTTGCCCCGATTTGAAAATTGATAACAGCATCTATATTTTCCCATTCATATTGTCCGTTTGAAGAACCCATCTGACTGACCGAGAACTGAGGTGAACTACTCCGCCCAGCCGCATTCGGGACTACCCGGCCCTCACTTGTTGCGGACGGAGCGTCCTGTTTCTGTGTCGGAACGTGCAAGAAACGTTCCCACAGCGGTTATAGACTCCGCAGGCGATTTCCCCTTTACCGGTTAGCGATATATCGGGCAATAATCGCAATCGGGATAACAGGGATCGCAGCAGCTGTCGCTATCAGGACCACTAAAACGACGATTTTCATGAGTATCCCCGAGTCATCCCACACCGCTTGTGTTATATCGTCGATCCCTCGTGCGATGCGTTTGATTCTCCCAGCCATTTCAATCACCGGATCGCAACCCTTCAATCGGACTAGTTTCTAGCGCGGTATCGTACTTCTTTTGGCTGAAGTTCGGCCAGTGTTGGCATCCTTCCTGCCAGGAACAGTGAAGATTCCTCGACCGGGATAGTACGGTTGTGCGTTTCCGCGACAGCGACGTTCCTCAATCCTCTTGGACTCTGGGATGCTAGATCGATTCGTTGGGTTGTGGCTCGGCGAAGAACTCTTATATGACATCGAGAGATTCACGCTCGCGATGCTGTCGTTCTTCTTGACTGAATACCTCATAGCCCGGCGGAATCTCGCGGTCACGCCCAGTAAAGTACCCCTCGGGAGCGACCCAGCCGTGGTAGAAGGCGACGTCCGCCACGATATCATCGCTTCCAGCGTACTCAATCCGTAATACGGTACCGAGACCGCTGAATCTATGGAATCGAATGTGATAGCGGCTCTCGTTCTCCGTACTCTCTTAGTTTGAGTGAAAAATCACCGGACGACGGCAACTCAGGAAGGACTGTTGATGCCGTAAAAGCAATAGTTAAACCACTGGCGATTGTTAGTAGTGTGCCTCAGTCAACTGGGGGGGGAACAATGCCAACATACGTCTGTCTGATCAATTACACAGAGCAAGGAATCCAGAATGTCGAGGAGAGTCCGGCGCGACTCGACTCGTTTAAAGAGATCGTCAACGAACAGGGTGGCGAAATCAAAGGGTATTACCTCACAATGGGACGACACGACCTGGTGACTGTCCTCGAGTTCCCAGACGATCAAACGGCGGCACAAGTGCTCCTTCGACTCGGCAGTTTAGGTAATGTGTCGACAGAAACTCTCAAAGCATTCCCCGAAGAAGAGTACAGAGAGATCATCGACGACCTTCCGTGAATATCGATTTTTATCTGTCTCGATGCCTGTAGAGATTACACTCCTGTGGACACTCTTGTGAGCAAAGCGCGTCATCGAAACAGGAAGCCCCGCCCGTTAGGGCGAGGAGGAGTCACTAGCTCTTGCTACGACGAGACGAGCGCCTGTCTGGCACTCCGCATAATCTGAATGTGGAGGTAACGATTGGTTATTCCCTCCGCCAATCGATTCTTCGGTGAATGATCCCCATCTGTGGCAAAGAGGGCGACCTCTTGTTTTGAAGCGCATTCATGAAAATGAACTCTCGTATATAGGCTTGCTAATCGCTGGCAAGTAAAAAACCATCACAAAGTGACTTGCCTCGGCAGGAAGCAAGTAGCCCGCAATCATCGAATCAGTAAGTGATCCAGTCATCTACGACGGAGTAACGCGGACGATTGGGATCCGAGGGGCGTCCATCTCTTTACGAGACAATCGATTCAGACGCCTTAAACATTATATACATGACTGGTAGATCTCGTATTCAGTTCAAGAAAGAGTGACTGTGGTACTAGGTGCGAGTATTGGTTTTCACAGATGGATAGATCCTATGAAGAGTATCACTGCTCCGCTGTCCTCTTTTGGAAGACATTCGATAATAGCGGCGTCAATTGCCAATTCAAATAGCAATTTAGCGGTAGACACGGTTTGTTCTACAGATTAGAAAATGGATGCAGATTTCTCTATATTATCCTAATTTACTGGATATTAGATTGGAAAGTACCGCATAACAAAGGCACGTGTTCCTGTGATTCTGAAGTGGCGATGCCGAATCCACACTCCACGCCCCGATCAACACGACGAACAATCCTTCGCTCTGCTGCAGTAGGTGTTGGTGGACTTGGTCTCTTGAGCAGGCAAGTAGCTGCATCAACCTCAGGTCCCGATCAACAAGCAGAGGTCGTCACCAAGCACGCTGAGCCAGGGAGCCAACGAGTTACTCTGTTTGGAACGATGGCTGACTTTGACGGTCATGAGTACGTATGGGCGGGCTTCACGTACAAAAAGAAAGGGACGATGTCAGGCAGTATTGGTGAAGAAATCAAACTTTGGAATCCAACCGCAACGCCAGCCCAGCTCTCAGCCGATGACCAAGTAGGCCCGGACTTTGCACTGACGTTCGAATACGGAAACGAAGGAGTAAGCGAAGAGAGCGAGGAATGGCGACTCCGACCGGGTACTACTTATACGTATCAGGCACAGGCTCGCCTCCCTCGTGATATTGGGTCAGTCCCAATCTCCGGGGAGCACCAGGAATTCACAATCTCCTGCACCGACTAACGCTCGAGACAGATCTCTCACATCCCTTTTTCATGCTACCGACCCTTGTAGTCCCCATTAGTGTCGAAGCATACTGACTAACTTAATAAAGATGTAATAAAGAAGCGCTCCACTGAGCACTGCCACTGCGATACCATCACTTCCGAAAATAGCCGTGAGAATGAGTATACAAAGAACTGCAAGAATGACTCCATGGATAACTGGAAGTCGTCTATCTGGAGATTGCATTGCTATGCATTACAAGGATAGCCACTAAACCATTATCAAAAATTATTAACAAACTTCATAGTAACCTCCTTGATTAAACCTTAAATTCTTAATATCTGTAGAAGTTTACGAGAAAGAACTACCGGCCATACTCTTGTCGTGGTACACTCGCACGTAACTCTGAACGTATGGCCTACCGGAAAAGGCTATGAAATTGACATAATCGGGTAACTTTTCACGAATTACCGATGCTACCTCGGCGAAAGAAATCGGACGATTTCTGGGCTGCATTGGAACAAAGTTAGTAGCTCTTTCGCGAAGAAAACCGGACAACGTAGTCGATCAGTATTTTATATAGACGGTCGTTATTTCTTGAATTGGTCTAGAAATATCGTATTTGATAGTTTATCGATTAGAAAAATATGATAAGTAGGTGTTCTCATGGATAGTGCTACCCGAGTTAAGCCGATCATTCATTAGTTTTAGCCCTCCCCTTTCGATGAGTAACGCGGTCAGAACAAAGAGGTCTCTTCCAATATAACAGAGTATGTCCGCAGAAGCTACGGTACTCGATCAGGAGTTCAGCGAGAAGCTTCAATCACTCCTCAAAGAGGCAGACACACCCCTCCTGGTGAATCCAACGCTGGATGTTTTTCGAACAGTAATCCTGACGGCATCCGAACTTGACGATACTCCTACTGACCTCCAGATACTTGCCACCCCCGATTTGTTGAAAACAGCCGTAGAAGATTTCATCTTGGCGAGTCAGGTTGCAGATTTAATCGATCAAGAAGTCCTCTCACTCCGTACGAGCACTGAAATTGCGCGAAGTTCGCTCCTGATTAGTGACGAGCAGGTCATCACGATAGTATCATTAGATGATGAGTTGACTGGGCTCCACTCGACAGATGATGCATTCGTCGAGACCGTTCGGACTGCATTCGCGGACGGATGGGAGGCCAGCAATCAGTTCAGCTTACGAACGCCACCACTATCCCGTGTCCGAGAAACACTCAGCGATGAGTTCGGGAATGACGTTGTAGACGACTTTACGATGATGTTGGAGTCGGTTGACAGGGTTCCTGGCGACGAGGATGAACTTGATGAAGTAACGATCGCGTTATTAGTTGCGGCTAACAACAATGAATTGCTCTATGACATCAGTAAATGGGGTGAGGACACAGGGGTCGCAAGCAAAGCGACGTTCTCGCGAAAGAAAACACAACTCGAGGATCGGGGCCTAATCGACACGGAGAAAGTGCCAATCGAGGTCGGCCGTCCTCGACTTCGGTTGATGTTAGTACCTAGTGATTTAGAGGACGTTGACAGTCTTGCCGAGCAGGTGACTGGATAGGGCGTTCAGCGGTTTGATCCTTACTAGGCGGACAGCGTGCAAGCCGATCGAATTGCTGTTGGGCAGCCTCTGCTCGTTCATCCATTTTAGTTGACTTGTACTCGATCTCCTCTCCTGGTTCCCCATCATGCTTCACAAGCGGAGCGATGGAACGCACGGGCGAGTTGATCCACTTCCCGGGATTGTGAATAGTACAGAATAGTCCGTGGCGGTGATTTGAACGTGGATGGCTCGTTTGCAGTGACGTCGACTGGTGTGTTCATCGGGAACGTCAACGACATGAACCATCGGCACCATGAGTTCGAGATGACGATTTTTACATCCTCCCCACGCTAAAGCGCGAGGATTCCTTCGTCGGGCGTCGGAACCGCACCGAGTTTCCTGAAGGCAACGTTTCCCCACGGTGGGAGTACCGGGTTCATGCGCTCCACGTCGGGCCGCAAAGGCGGCGTGGTGTGCTTGGATATCTGCTTGTAGCGCTCGTCACGTCCGGTCGCACCGTGCGACCGTTCGAACGTGGCGATTCACGTCTCTCTTTCGAAGGACGTGACACGAGCCGTGCTATCGACCGTACTCCGTCACGGCGGTCGTGACGGAGTGCAACCGCGAACAGGGCATGGTTTGGATTCAGTCGTCACCCCCTCTCGTACACAGGCGTCACCGCCTGATTCCAGCGGAGTTACGGGTACTATGAGGACGGCGAACGAATCCGAACCACGTACTCCCCGGTGGGTTTGTTATTTCCGCCGGTGGGCGTGGAACCGTCCGTATCGACGGGGAGCGGCCCCGGGTCTCCCAATTGATACTTCACGCGATTGGCTTACCGTACAGTACGACGCCGGATGGCCTCAGGATTCCGGTTGTCGAAATGGTGTCGGATTCATCCCCGCCCTCACGGACGGGGCTTTTTCCTCGATTCTACGTAATACTATCCGAGGAACCAGCATGAGATATTCAAACCGATTACCTCTTGTTCTCGCGGTTCTCGCACGCAAATGGCAGCAAAATCATGACCCTCGGCTCGATTAGATCGTCGCAGTCAGTGTGACCCCTTATGACCCGTTTGAGAATGATGACACGGACATCGGGCGGCAGCTTGGAACAGAAGCTGGAGTGTGAACTGTTCATGGAGTCGGCGCAGTGTCAGTGCGGCGGCGACGTTTTTGAGTATACCTACAAATGAATATTGTATTCGACCCGATATACGGCACGGCGGTACATGCATTGGAACTTGAGATGCCAGAGATGTCACTCATTGTCTGCAATTGCATTGATGAGGGGCAGACGCACGACGGCCCACGACTCATCGAGTGGGCTGACGGCGACGACGAATTATGGGCATTGTTTCACGAAATACCTGCTCGTCGCGTGGAGCAACCAATTACCGCTTTAAGCCAGTGAACTACCCTGCCCTACTCGCTCGCTTTTGCTCGCTCGGTGAGGGTGGGGCTTCCTGCTTCCAGGATGCGCTTTGCAGGAACCGAATTGGTTCCCGTAGAGAGCGCAGTCTCCACAGGCATTCCTTCGGAGTGAACCACCCCTAGTTCAGAGAAACCACGAGAAAGGAAGTTCCATGCAGCGTTTGCATCCCTTTCCGCTTCGAAGCCACAAGCAGAACAGGAAAGTTCACGCACGCATAGTGGCTTGTCTGTCTTGACGCCACAGGACACGCACTCTTTAGTCGTCCCTTCGGGTTCAACCGCCACGAAGTGCGTCCCTTCGCGTTCGCACTTGTATTCGAGCATCCGCCGGAAGGTGTGCCATGCCGACGACGCCGTGTTGCGACTGTTCTTCGGAGATTCAAGCATCCCCTTCACGTCGAGATCTTCGACCGCTACGAAGTCGTATTCACGGGCGTAGTACGCCGATAGCCGATGGAGAAAGTCATGGCGTTTGCGCTTGATTCGCTTGTGGCCGATTCGACCATCTCCTCCAAATATGTCGCTGACGACCCCATCAAGTGCTCGCAGCAGACCCGAAGGAGTGTCGGCGGGGTTCGACTCTCTCGCGTGTTAGCGATACGAGTGGTCGCTAACGGGGACAGGCATAACCGTCCAGGAACCGTTCTATTCGAAAGTGACACCATGAATATCTCCGAGATTCTTTCGACAAAGTTCACCGAATTCGATATCGGCACGCCGCTTTCGAAGGTCGCCGGGACGTTCGAAAATCAAGAACTCGATGCCGTCGTCGTGACGGACGGCGATGAGTACCGCGGCGTCGTCAGCCGTCGGCAGATAGCCTCATCGTCCAACCAGCCCTCGGCGAAGGTCGGCTCCCAGGTTCAGCACGTCCCGTCTGTCGACCGTACCGAGGATGTCCGCGAGGTCGCGCGGCTCATGATCGGCAGCGACGCCAAAACGCTTCCGGTACTGGATGACGACCGTGTTGCCGGTGTGGTGACTGCAAATGCCGTCCTCGAGGCTGTCCGTCCATTTCTCGATGCTGTAATTGTCGACGACGCGTACACGGCAGAGTTGATCAGCACAACCCCTGAAACCACGGTCGGAAAAGCTCTCAACACGTTCCGAGAAGGACGTATCGCACACCTCCCGGTTATCGACGATGACGAACTCGTCGGAATGCTGAGTCTGTACGACGTTATCGAGTTCACGACGCGGGGCGGCAGTAAGAGCCAGGGCGGTTCGTCGAGCGGCTTCGGTGACCGCGGTGGCGGTGGGCAGAACCGTGGTGGGTTCGGCGCGCGCGAGGGCGATGCCGACCGGATGCTCGACCTGCCGGTACGGAATCTGATGTCCGACGCAGTCGCAACGGTTGAGCGGAGCGCACCGCTCGACGAGGTCGTCGAGATAATGTTCGAGCGGGAGATCTCCTCGCTCGTCGTCACGGCCGACAAAGCCGACGAGCCGATCGGTATCATCACGAAAACGGATGTCATCGAAGCGCTCACCTGGGAGCGTGACGACCGAAACGCCGTGCAGGTGTTCGGGCTCGATCTGCTGGAGGGGATGGACTACGACGACGTCTCCGCGCTGATCGAGAGCATGGCCTCGAAGTACGGTGAGATGAGCGTGATCAAGGCCAGCATCGAACTGCAGGAGCACAAGGAACAAAGCCGGGGTGTGCCGCTGGTGCTGGCACGGATTCGACTGGTCACCGACCGGGGCTACTTCACGGCCGATGGGGAGGGCTACGGTGCCTCTCACGCCCTTCGACTCGCCGCGAATGCGGTCGAACGCCAACTCCTCAAGGGGAAAACCTACGGTCAGTCGAAGAAGCATCCGGACACTGACGAGCAGGCACAGCTTTATGGCTGGTGGCTTGGCGGTTGACATCCGACCGCAAAACAGTCCAACCACGCGATCTATAGAAATTCATAGCCCGCTGGGTTTAGAATATTAATCATTGTGACTGCGGCACGAGAAGCACTCTCGTCAGCGCAACTCGTCTATGGTAGTGGGATTCACGACTACGACTCGGCCTCTGAGATGGTGAGGGTGGCTGACACAGTCGTTCATCGACTTCATAAGTACATACCTACAGGATCATCCCAAACGCTGCCCGGTATGCGGGAACGAAGCCCGATCCCAGTCAGAGTAGCGCACCGAAAATCCAGAAACAGGATTGGAATTTGTGACCGACACAATTATCCTCCAATCTGGAACCGGCGACTCCTCGTCGGACATAATCGAGTCACACGACGTAAGCAGCATGCTTTTTATGAAGTGATTTCCGAGTCAATAAAGGTAGGTTACGTAATTGCAGGCGAGAAAGCCTCGCCCTTGAGGGCGGGGATGAATCGCCGTCTTTGTTCACTTTCACTGTATGGTACAGTCTTAGGTGCTCTCCGTGCGTTTTTCTGGGTATCCGATGCTCTGGACTATTTAATTGAAGTCAAGCAGCCATGCATCGGAGAATGTGCTCACATTCCAAGTTCGAAAATTTGTGAAAATACTTTTCGCTGAGCTTTTCGCAGATGCTGATGAAACGTGGGTGATGTAACCCCGAGTACAGAAGCGATTTCTTCAGCAGTGCTTTGGCGGGGCCAATCGTAGTAGCCAGCAAAATATGCGGTTCGTAACGCGATGTATTGTCGTTCGGTAAGCGGTTCATCGATAAACTGTCGAAACTCATGAACTGGCTGTACTGGGCGGTCGATAGTCGTCTTGCGCGTCAACTCGAGTTCAGGAAACTCTTGTCGCAACTGGTCCAAGAGCAATCGAACATTGGTATCTGGCGTGGCTTCGACAGTGAGATAGACAACGCCGTTGATAGCAGTCCCAGCCTGCAACCGGACACCCTGTTCAAGTAAGGCCATGGTAAGAGATGATTCGGATAAACAGACCTCGATCAATCCTTCATCGGCATCCGATTCGATAACTCGGGCGGAGGTACATGATGGATCGTCAGCGGCTCGTTCTAGAACCGTTTCTGCTGGGACTCCCTCAACGGAGATATACTCAATAATCAAATCATCTGCGGTGGGGGCAATCCCCTCTAGACGAATTGTACAACCGAGTTCGTTAGATGTATGTCCAGCGAAGATACGGTCATCGGTCGTCTGAAATTCGAGTTCGAGAACCGAATCCGCGTATAATAATTTCTTATGCTCGGCTGCATTGATTGCAGCACCGATCGTTTCACCAAGTTCTGCAAAGACAGCTTGTACTTGGCTGCTAAACGCATTTGGTTGTCTGGCGTAGACGAGTAACACGCCAAATATGGTGGAACCAACAGAAATGGGGGTTTTGATGATGGACCGACAGTTCCGTTCAATCGCTACTGTTTTGAATACGTCGGGAAGCGCCGATTCTTCTGACACATTTGAGAATACTGTGAGTTCGTCCGCACGGGAGACCTGCCACGGGCGTGTCTCATGCTGACTCGACTTACTCGGTTCCAACACCGTCTGTACAAATTCTTCCTCGATGCCAGCGATTCCGCGTAGATTGGGTACCACCTCTGGCTCACTCTGTTCGAATAATAGCGCCGCCTGATAGAGATCGTTAGAGACAAACTCGTCACAAATGGCCTGGGCGATTTCATCCGTCGTTGTCGCCGTCATAAGCTTCTTGTTCACTCCTCGAATAATGGTATTGACCCTATCTAGAGTCTCAAGCTTTGTTTCGCGCTCCTTTTGCGATGTGATATCATAGTAGAGTTCGACGCGACCCCCAGCGTATAAGCCGTCCGTAATCGGCTTGCTACGATGTTCGAGATACCGGTCGTCATGTCCGTCCTTGCCTTCCACGTGGCACTCGAATCGCTCAGCGTAGGTATTATCGTCATACGTTGCAAGGACTCGCTGTGAAAATTCCCGTTCATTTTCGAAGACGTATTGCAATGAATCTTGGATAAGCGATCGTTTGTCCATGCCGAGAATGTCGGTCGTATCGATTCCAAAATATTCTCCGACGGTCTCGTTGGCCCATACGATAGTAAATTCTTGGTCGAGAATGAACACGCCAATGTCTGAGTCAGCCAAAACGTCGTGAAGAATCGATTTATGAATCCTATGGGTGGGAACTCTCTGATCGCCGTGGCCGCGCGTCGTCTGTTCATTCATCTCTTCAGTGTCACCCATGTCACTGATTGACAAGCTAGGCTACGTTATAGGCGTTAATGTTCGATACGATGTCAGCCAATACGGAAAATTAGCATACTCAAGATTTCCATCCGCCTCACGGCGTTGGTGTGGAGAACGGCCCGATGATACCACGAGAGATTGCGACATCACTAGACCTGCCCACTTGTGATTGAGTCGAGAATTTTCCCCTGACGGAGGATACTATCACCCTAAGCGAGTAGAGTCGGGAGGAAGCCACGAGCAAGGTGCGAAAGGAAAGGCCAATGGTGGGTACTCCCACAACCTGGCAGTGACGACAACACTACCCGGCTGATGGCGTGTGACAGTGGCCATGTGCTAGGCAAGGGTGGTTGTGAGAGCCCATCTCAACTATGAAATGGGAACGTAAAACGCGTTCCGGAAACTCAAATTGTGATTGTGGTTATCGACAACTATACGTTTGTCAGTGGGAACGCGGCGTTTGACCGGTTCGTAAGGGCCAACGCAGAAACTCCATGAATCAGATATCACGGTGGTTTTCCCTATATTCCGAAAATTTCTATAGAATTTTTGAAAGACGCTAATAACGGGCGCTCGCAGTTGTTCACCGTCTTCGAGGAGTCACTCTGCCGCGTAGACCTCCTCACGAACTTCATCCGGAACTGCGCAGATTACCATCCGGAGTTGACCCTGCCCGGCATATTCGTGCAACAGAGGATCTCTCTCCGAGCCAAACGGCGAAGTAGGAGATGCAAGCACTTGGTGAGGCATGTAGGGGTGTGCCCTGGTAACAGTGTTCCGAACAGATTCATTACGATAAAAAGCATACGTAGCAATCCTACCAAACAATATGCGCCTCCAGAATACTCTTCGACACCCTGCCATCCTGTTTATAGCCGTTGCACTCTTCTGGGGCGGATCCTTTGTCGCAATGAATCTCGGCCTTGAATCGCTCCCACCGATTTTGTTCGCAGCACTCAGATACGACATCGCCAGTCTCGCCCTCATTAGCACTGCACTCATCCTTCGAAAAGATATCCGCCCCCAATCCATCGACGATCTACAGCTCATCTTCGTTGGAAGCGTTTTGATAATCAGCGTCCCATCGATATTGCTGTTCATTGGACAGCAATATGTGACCAGTGCCATCGCTGCGGTCATTATTAGCCTCACGCCGGTACTGACTCCGTTGTTCGCGTTTATCTTGCTCGCAGACGAGCGGTTGAGTACACGCGGAGCTCTCAGTACACTCCTCGGGCTCGCTGGCGTTATCGTGATTGCCAATCCAGACACTGCAACAACCGGGCAGCTTTTCGGCGTCGGACTCATCGCCGCATCAACCATTGTGTTCGCGCTCGGCTCAGTCCTCGCTGCCCAGTACTCACGATCGATGTCGATGATTCCGCTGCAGGCGTGGAGCATGGCTGTCAGCGCAGCCATTTTACACAGCATCAGTTACGGGCCTGTTGGCGAATCGAGTCCACAAGGCGCGGTGACAGTCGATGTGATTGTTCCGTTAGTATACTTAGGCGTCTTTGCGAGCGCGCTTGCATACGTCCTCTATTTCGCGTTAGTGGAAACCGTCGGGCCAAACGAAACCAGCTTAGTGAATTATGCGACACCGCTCGTCACAGCAGGTGCGGGATGGGTGTTCCTTGGCGAACACATCACGCCCACAACCGTGATCGGATTCATCCTCATCATGAGTGGGTTTGTGGTGTTGAAAGGACACGTGGTTTTGGAGAGTCTTATGAGAGTGCCCGTGGTGGGGTCACGGGCAGTAGGTCAGGAGGATGATGATGTGGTTATCGTGAACGGGAACGCGTATGTGGTTACTGAGTCGGGGTCTAATTCGTTTCCGACGGCTGATTAACCGCGTCAATACCTCTATTCGTTCGATGCAGAATGCGTACCATCAGTGATTTTGAATTATATCCTGCACGAAGCGGCCGCATTCGTCGACGAGATTGACATCCTGCTCGCCGTCCGCGGTCCAACGGGAGTCATCTACTGGGGGCGGCCAGAGAAACAAGAGCTGGCCGTACACGATGGATGGAGTCTTCCTGGAGATGTCTTCGTTCGGACTGAGGACGACCGGTTCGAATACAAGTCACGCCGTGACGACCTCATTTTCTCTAGTAGATACAATATACCAGGCACGGAGGTCGAGTCGGTGCTCCAAGACCGGGATGAAGTCTACGAAACTGCTATCGTTGGAAGTCCCGACGAAGAGCGTGGAACGGTTGTCAAAGCGTTCGTCGTCCGTCACAGAACCGGGAAACATTCTTTATAGCATCCCCCTATAGCGTAGCCATGCCAACGTCTGACGAGGTCATCGAAATCTGTTCATCGGACGAAGTTGATCTTGTTCGATTGCTGTACGTGGGAAACGACGGCGTCCCCCGTGGACGCGTCGTGGATGCCGGTCGCATCGAATCCGTGCTCACCGACGGCATCAACCTCTCGTCCGCGATGCAATCGTTCAACTCGCTCGACCACCTTGCCCCCGGCGGTATGTTCGGCGCCGCAGGCGAGATTCGGCTACTCCCCGATACGGAGACGTTTCGCGTACTCCCGTACGCCGACCGGTCGGCCGTCATGCTCTGCGACCTCTACGACCTCGACCGGACGCCGTGGGACGCCGACCCGCGGAGCGCGCTCACGTCGTACCTCGAGGATCTTCCGTACGAAGCTAGTGTCGCGTTCGAGAGCGAGTTCTACCTCACGAGAGCGACCGACGACGGCGAGATGGTGCCGTTCGACGATAGCGTCTGCTTCGGAGCGGACGGCATGCAAAGCGCGAACGATGTCGTGCTCGATATGACGGACGCGCTCAAAGCACAGGAGATGGACGTCGTGGTGTACTACCCGGAGTACGGACCCGGTCAGCAGGAACTCGTCATCGAGCACGCGCCCGGGAAGCGAGCCGCCGACAATCACATCCTGTACAAGCAGACCGTTAAGGGCGTTGCGTCGAACCACGACATCGACGCGACCTTCGTCCCGAAACCGTTCCCGGAGGCCGCCGGCTCTGGATGTCACATCCACGTCTCGCTGTGGGAGGGTGACGAGAATGCGTTCTACGACCCCGACAGCGAGGGTCAGTACGGCCTGAGCGAGACCGCCCGCCACTTCATCGGTGGCGTGCTTGACCACGCGCCGGCACTCGTCGCGCTCACCGCCGCGAGCGTCATGTCCTATCGGCGGCTCCGCCCCCACATGTGGGCGTCGGCGTTCACGTGTTGGGGACAGGACAACCGCGAGGCGATCGCGCGCGTGCCGTCCTCCCAATGGGACGAACCGAGCGCGACCACGCGATTCGAGTTCAAGCCCGCGGACAACACCGCAAACCCCTACCTCGCGGAGCTCGGCATACTCGCCGCCGGAATGGACGGCGTCGAACGCGAACTCGACCCAGGCGACCCCCTGAACGAGGATCCCGCGGACATGTCGGCCGCGGAGCGCGAGGAACGCGGCATCCAGCGCCTTCCCGAGACACTCGGCGAAGCGCTCGACAAGCTCGAGGCGGACGATTTACTCGCCGACGCACTGGGCGAAACGCTCTTCCGGTCGTACATCGAGGTCAAGCGCAGTCAGTGGGACGAGTTTACGGGTGAAGTCACCGACTGGGAGCTCGAAAAGCTCACCCGGGCGTTCTGATGACTGAGCTTCCGCCACTGTTCGACGGCATCGACCTCGACGTAGCAGTGCTGCCGGGATTCCCGGACGTCCACGAGGCCTACCGGCTGCTCCGTGACCAGAAGGACATGGTCTGCGGCGCGTACACGCTCACCTACTTGCTCTGGGGGTACGGCGTCACCGATGACAGCGGCGGCCCCATCACGGTCGACCGCGTCGCCGAGGTCGCCGGCACCGCGCTCGAACCCCACAACGCCGAGCGGCAGGAGAGCGTCGAGGAACTGGTTGCAACCGGCGAGGTACCGATCGACCGTGCCGCAATGTGGTTTATGCACGACTACTTCGACGCCGACCTCGCCGTCGTCGAGGACGAGGGCGGGACGAGCGCCGAGGGGTTGGTCGACGCATGTGAGGCAATCTCCGGCGGTCGAGTCGAGGCGATTCCGGTTCCGGCAATCCACGATTCGGAGGTTCAGTTCGACGCTGGTCGCTTCGACGCACTCCTCGACGCGATGGCTGCGGGCGAGTTACCCGCGCAGCCGATTCTCAACTACAACCTCCGACACACGCTCGCGCCGGCCGGCCTACTCGGACACAAGTACAATCTCGTGGCGTTGCTCACACGGTGGGATGACCCGTCGTACTTCCGGACGATGGACTGGGATGTCGGGCACTTCACGACCGTCGCGGCGCGGGTGGCGAGGGGCGACAGCGACGAGCGATACCTCGTGGTACGGGACTCCTACAAATCGTTCGGCTGGGACGGTTATCACCTCCAGCCCGAGTCGTACGTCCGGCGCGGCCTCGTGCGAGCCGACGATCACCGAGATGGCGGTATCCTGCTCGTGACGCCCGCGACGGCTGCCGACGACGTCCGCGGCTGGCTCGCCGACCGTGACCTCGAAACAGGGCTCTGGGATAACGGCAGCGCGTATGCTAAGGGTGAGGATGACTGAGCTGACAACCCGACAACGTGTAGTCGTAGAAGCAGGCTGCGCGTGGATCGACGACAACGCCGACGCGCTCGTCGACCTCTTGGGCGACCTCGTGGCGCGACCGAGCCTCCCCGGTGATGAGGGCGTTCACGACGACGAGGGAACCACGGTCGGCCGATTGTGGAGCTTCCTCGACGACAACGCCGACGCACTCGACCTCGACGCACAGCCCCTTCCGCCCGAGGGAGACTACCGCGAGGAGACGCGGGAGAACGTCTACGCCGTCCTACCCGGAGAGGGCGACGGCGGCTTCGTCGCAACTAGTCATACCGACGTGGTACCGCCGGGGCCGGACGACGACTGGCCGGGGGGCGAACCGTGGACGATGCGCGATGGCGTCGTCCGCCGAACTGGCAACTGTACGGTCGAAATCGCCGTCGGCGACCGCGTCGAGGAGCGCACCATCCGCGAGCGGATGGATCGTATCTGGCGGCTCCGCGGCGACGAGAAGGTGGCAGCCCTCTTCGGCCGCGGCGTCTACGACAACAAGGCCTCGATCGTCTGCCTCGTCGGAAGCGCACTCGGTCTCGACATTGCGCTTTCCGAGACCGGGACGGCGCTCGCCGGCGATGTCGTCCACGGCCACCTCGTCGACGAGGAGTACTACCAGGTGGGCGCGAAGAACATGGTCGGCTGGGGCGACGGGGAAGACTGGCTCGGCGACCGCTACGACAGCTACGACGACTGGACTGCGGCCGTCCTCGAGGGCTCGTACGGGTTCGTGCCAGTCGTCGGCCACCGCGGCTTGGTTTGGGTGACGCTCCGCGCCGAGGGCGAATCCGCGCACGCATCGACGCCCAAACTCGGCCGGAACGCCGTCCTCGGCGAGGCAAAAGCGCTTGCAGAGACCGATTCCGACGAGTATCGCGACGCAATCGCTGCACCCTTCGTCGACGACGCGCTGCTGGGAGACCTCACCGTCGCGCCCGGTACCACCATCGTCGGCGGCGGCGTCGAGCGCGTCGACCACGAGACCGGCGCGGTCGAGCGCGGCGGCGTGAACACCATCCCGGACTGGTGCGAGGCGACGTTCGACGTCCGCATCCCGCGCTGGGAGGGGTTCCCCGACGGTGCCGATGCGCTCCAAGACCGGCTTCTCGAGACGGTTGAGCGGCGAGCCACCGAGGCGGCTCCCGACGTGAACTTCGCGGCCACGGTCGGCGAACACGAGTTCTTCCCGCCGGTCGCGCTCGCCGCGAATCGCGAAGCCGCAGCCGACCACCCGCTCGTCCGGACGGCGGCGTGGGCCGCCGAGAACACGGTCGGTTACGAGCCCGGGCTCGACGTCGCACCGGGCGTGACCGACGCCGCGTTCGTCTACCACGGCACACACATCCCGACGCTCGTGGAGTACGGCCCGGCCGGCGCGCTCTCCCACGAATCCTCGGAATTCGTCGAGCGCGATCACGTGATCGCGGGTGCGAAGGCCATGCTGAAACTCGCGGTGGCCGAGGTCGGTCTGGCTCACGGGTCGTAGAATCAAGCTTCCTTCTCCCTACCAGCCGGCGTACCGCTCTAGGAGCGCCGGGTCGAGGGTCTTCGTCTGGGCGTCCTCTATCGCGCCGGCCAGCCGGTCGACGCCTGTGTCGAGGTCGGTCTTGGAGATAGTAAGCGGCGGCGTGAGCTCCAGCACGTTCGAGTGCAAGCCGACATAGAAGACCGCGAGCCCGCGGCGGCGCGCCCAGAGGCAGACCCGCGCCGCGAGGTCGTGAGACGGGTCGTCGGTGCCGGCTTCGACGAGTTCGACGCCCTGCATCATCCCTCGGCCGCGCACGTCCCCGACCACAGGGGAGTCGGCGGCGAGGTCGGCGAGCACGTCCGAAAGATGGTCGCCGAGGCGGGCGGCACGCTTGGAAAGGTTCTCCGCCTCGATCACGTCGAGGGTGGCGAGACCGGCCGCCGCCGAGAGGGGTCCCCCGGCGGTCGTCATCATGTGGCTCGCGGGCTCGTAATCCACCAATTCGGCGCGACCGACCACCGCGCTGATCGGGACGCCGCTGCCGAGCGGTTTCCCGAGCATGATCGCGTCGGGCTCGACATCGGCGTGTTCGAACGCGAAGAACTCGCCGGTGCGTCCGAGCCCGGCCTTGACCTCGTCGACGACGAAGTAGGCGTCGTTGTCTGTGCAGAGATCCGCGAGCCCCTCGAGGAATCCATCGGGCGGCACGAGGATACCGCCGTCGCTCTGGAGTGGCTCGGTGATGAGGCCGGCGATATCGTGCGTTTCGAACGCCTCTGCGACCGCCTCCAAGGCAGTATCGGCGAGCGCGTCCGGGTCGAGATAAGAACGGTACTGGTCGGGGAACGGTAGGGTGACGACGTCTTCGGACTCGACGCCCGCCTGCGCGCTGTGCCCCGAGATAGCCGCCGCGCCGGCGGTGATGCCGTGGTAGGAGCCCTCGAAGTTCACGACGACATCGCCGTCGCCGGTCGTCGGAATGGCCTTCGAAAGCAGGTCGCCCGCCTCCGAACCGGAGTGACCGAACCACACCTTCGTAGGATAACCGGCGTCGAGCCGGTCGCGTAGGCGCTCGGCGAGTTGGACGACCGAACCATGCGGCAGGGAGATGGGCGAGTTGGCGAGCGCGCGGTCGAGCTGGTTTCGGAGCGCGTCGACGACGGTCGGATGGCGGTAGCCGGTGTTCGCCACCGCCCACGCGGACGTGAAGTCGATCAGTTCGTCGCCGTCGACGCTCGTGAGCGTCGCGCCGGCTTGGCGGTCGAGCACGAACGGGAAGAAGCGAATCTTCATCGCCTCCGAGAGCACGTCGCTGTCGCGGTCGAGGATATCAAACTCGCGGCTCATGCCGGACCCAACGCCCGAGAACACGATACATCTTCGTCCTCGGACAATTATTCTGATACGACTACGGGCGCATTTTATCGGCGCACAATCATAAGACGGAGTCAAGGAAGAAACGGACGATGACGAATTTTCCACAAAAATTTTTCGTTATCTCCACGCGTCTTCGGCAGAATTGCACAAATATTTAAGTATCCCTGCTTGTGATTGTGAAGCACGGTATTGATACGATGTCAACAAAAACAGATATTGCCGAATCGAAAGGGTTAGCAAAACAACTCGGGTTCTGGCACCTGTGGGCCATCGGCGTCGGATCCGTCGTCGGAGACGGCATCTTCCTGCTGCTCGGCGACGGTATCGCCACCGCCGGCCCGGCCGCCATCTTAGCGTACGTGATGGCGGGACTGTTCATGCTCTTCATCGCGCTCGGCGTGAGCGACCTCGCGGTCGGCCTGCCAAGCGCGGGTGCCATGTGGATCTGGGGGCGCGAGCTTCTCGGCGACTACGCCGGGTTCATCAGCGGTCTCTCGTACGCCGTCGGCTGGATCATCGCCGGCGGCAGCGTCGGGCTCGCACTCGGTCGAATTACCCAGTTCTTCGTTCCCGACCTCGGCGTCCCGGCCGCGGTCTGGGGCATCCTCTTCGTAACCGTCTTCGCGCTCATCCAACTTGGCGGCGTGTTCCTCTCGAGTAGGCTTCAGCTCGGCACCGTGCTCGTGCTCGTCGGTATCGTGCTTATCTTCGGCGTCAGCACCATCCTCAGCGGTGATTTCTCTGGTGGACGATTCACGCCGTTCTTCCCGAACGGCGTCGGAAGCGTCTGGGCCGCGATGGCGTTCGGCATGTACGCCTACATGGGACCGCTCACCCTCACGACGGGCGGTGACGAGGCGAAGAACGTTAGCGACATTCCGCGTGCACTGGTCGTCGCCTGTCTCACTTTCCTCTTCATCTACACGCTCGCGATGATCGGCATGATCGGGCTGATGGGGTACCAGCAGTTCACCTCGCTTGAGTCGCCGTTCACCACGACCGCGCAGTTGGTCTGGGGGTCGAACGCCGCACTCATCATCAATTTCGCCGCGTGGATCGCGGCGTTCACGAGCCTATTCATGGGAACCATGTACTCCGCACCGCGGATGCTCTACAAGATGGGCGAGATGAAGGTTCTCCCCGATATCTTCGGGCAGGTCTACGAGGGAACTCGGGTTCCCCTCTTCTCGACGGTGTTCGTCTGGGCGTGCAGCGTCATCCTCTTGCTCGTCGCCCAGTACGAACTACTCGACTACGGCCAGCTCTCGCTCCTGCTAGTGTTCGCGTGGGAAGTCACCTGGGGCGTCGCCATCGTCGCCGCCATCAAGTACCGCCGCGAGCACGGGGGACACGTCGACGACCAGAGTTGGAAACAGCCACTGTTCCCGCTATTTCCGATCCTCGGAATGGTGGGCGTGCTGTTCATCCTCTACGGCACGTTCCAAGGTGCCATCGCGTCGTTCGGACTCGGCATCGTCTTCCTAATCGTTATCTCCGCGATCTACTACTTCTACGGTCGCCACCGGATGGACGAGGCCCAGATTCCCACGGTGCTCGACACCGAGAGACGACCGAGCGCCGACGACTGAACTCACACCTCTCCTTCGCTGTCAAAGGTCGTAGAGCCGGACGGCGTTCTCGCGGAGGATACCACGCGCCACGTCCTCGGCGTACCTCTCGGATACGAATCCGTCCCTGTAGAGTCGCTCCAGAACGCTCGTGAGGTCGGCGCGGAACCGCCGCGCTGCGAGCACGTAGAGTTCCGGAACGGAGAACGCGTCCGAGGCGTAGAGCAATTTCGACGTGGGCGCGAGTTCGAGCGCCTGCGAGATGAGAGGTTCGACGCCGTGCTGGACGAACGGCGTGGCGAGCGAGAGATCGAGAAAGACGTTGTCGAGCGTGGCGGTGACGTAGCCGGCGGCCCGCGTGTATGGGTAACCGCCGTGGAGCAGTACGACCGGAGTGTCGGCGTGCGCTCGGAGGAATTCGTACAGGTACGTCGGATCGACGAACAGTGGGTGAGCGTCCGCGTCGCCGAATCCGGTGTGGAATTGGAGCGGCACGCCGTGAGACGCGGCGACATCCGCGGCGAGATGGACGATGTGGTCGTTGACGACCGAATCTTCGATGCGGCCATCCCAGTCCGCGCGGACGGCATCGTATGCCCCTCGTATCGCGTCGCGGTCGTGGCGGCGCACGTCGAGACCGGTGCGGTAGGCAACGACGGTCTTCAACGCGACGAACTCGGCGGTGAGCACGTCGTCAAGGTGGTCGACGAACGCATCTTCGAACGAAGATAACGAGTCGTGATTCGGAATCAGCTCTTCGGCGGCGTTCTCGACGCGGTGGATGGGTCGGATATCGACGTCCGTGTACGCAGCGAACTCCGCGGGAGTTACGTCCGGAAAACCGTCGTCCACCAGGATACGCTCAGTGTTCGTCCGGGCGAGGAGCTCCCGCGAATACGATTCGATGTCGACGTCCGCCCGGCGTTCGAGCAGGGTCGCCTCGTCCTCGTCGCCGAACCGCTCTGCGAGCAGGTCGACTACCGCACGATAGTTCAGGGTGTGACGGGCGTTCTCCTGCGAGAGGTCACCCTCAGTAAAGTAGCTCGCGAACGATTCGGTGACGGTCTCACGCGATAGCGGTTCGACGGCGTGTGCGTGATTATCGACGAGGGGTGTGGATTCGACGACCTCGCGGATAGGCATGGTGGACGTGTGACGCCCGCGGAGATAATTGTTAGTACGCTTTGGAAGCGTTGCCAGGTTACCCTATCTTCATCAGCGAGAAAATCTCGCCGTTTACGGCGGGCGAGAATGTCACGCTCTCAAAATCGTCAGTCGGTGATTTCATTTAAGAATATCGGCGCAGCGTCGGCGAGCGAGGTAGTAACCGCAAGCGGTGTTCTAGGACCACGTATTTACGATGTCCTGCGCGACTTGGAAGACCACGGCTATTTTGAGTGATAGAGTTCCTGTGTTTCCGGATTAATTCCTTCCCAGGTTCCTCGATGCTGGCGGCTGATAGTAATGTTACTAGACAGTATTATTGGATAATCTGTCTATTCAGTCTTACCAATGTTTCTCGAATTTTTGTATAAGTCACGACAAATACTATATTTCTGTCATTAAACAATGCGAAAGTGACAGTCACGACTGTCACACCAGAAAATCTATCGTACTATCGGCAGAATTTTTCCGTGTCCCACGAGGGACAGAACGTGCGTCGATCGAATGTCTGTGATACCATTCGAAGGCGGTGTGCTACACTATAACTCTCCACACCGTTTGTTCTCAGTAGAAGTTATCCAACAGATATTGACATCCTCCTCGCCCTCAAGGGTGAGGCTTTCTCGCCTGAAATTCCGTAATCTTGCGAGGGTTCACCCGAAGACAGCAGTGATCGATTCGTCGAGGATATCCAATGCCTGCTGCAGGTCACTCTGATTTGCAATAAGCGGTGGTGAGATGATAATCTGGAACCCTGGACGACCACTTCCGAATAGAGCACCTCGTTTTTGAGATTCTTGAAGTACATTCGCGACTGGGTTCTCCTCGTCGGTAATACGCGGATCCTGGAACGGCTCGTCCGTTTCTGGATCTGCAAATTCTATCGCCCATAAGAACCCGCGTCCACGGGTATCGCTAACTACACCGTGTTCGGTTTCTATTTCTTGTAATCTACTTTGGAGTACCGCTTCTTGATCGGCCACATGTTCAATGATGCCGTCCGCATAGACCTCAAGTGCGGCACAGCCGGCTGCGCAGCCAACAGGATGACCACCGAAGGTTTGTCCAATATCGAAGCCATTCGTTTGGACAAATGAGGCTAGCTCTGGAGTTGTAATGACGCCAGCAAGCGGTACATATGCGCTTGTGACGCCTTTTGCGAAAGTAATCATGTCCGGTTCCACGTTCTCAGTTTGAATCCCGAACCAATCTCCACAACGACCGAACCCCGTAATAACTTCATCGGAGATCAGTAGAATATTGTACTCGTCACAGAGATCTCGGACATGATCGAAATAGCCTGGTGGAGCGGGGAAGGCACCACTCGTCCCGGCAATCGGTTCTGTTAGTATCGCAGCAATCGAATCTGGATCTTCGTTTCGGATGACAAACTCAAGGTGCTCACCTGCTCGTCGTGCGAGTTCGGCGGGATCGTTTGTGTCGAACGCTTTGGGAATTGGCGGGAGGAATTTTGCTGCACCCGAGGTGGTTGCATGGCGTTGGACTGTCGCTCGTGTTTCGGGATCTCCGGTCAGGGCACCAGCACCGTATGTCCCACCGTGATAGGAACGCCAGCGAGTGAGAACCGTCGGGGCATCTTGATACTCACGAGCGAGTTGTACTGCGATCTCATTTGCTTCACTTCCAGAGACCGAAAAGAACGTATTTGAGAGCCCACCGGGTGCGATTTGAGCGAGTTTCGAGGCAAGTTCTTCACGAACCGGTGTACGCTTTGCAGATGACACATATGGAATTTTGCGCGCTTGCTCATCCATTGCTTCGATTACAGCCTCGTTGCTGTGACCGAGGTTTGTACAGTATAATTGTGAACAGAAATCGAGATACTCATTTCCGTTATCATCCCAGACGGATACACCATCACCGTCTGTTATACTCAATGGAGTACTGTCCGGATCGTACCAATGGTGGATTGATGCTAGGTTCGCCGTATTGGTCTCCTGCTGAGCCATATATTATGATCTTTCTCCGGTGTTATGAACTCTTCCTTGAATAATATTCGATTAACAGGGAAATATTCGCATATTTTCCATCAACTAATGGGCACCAGACAAATAACATATAAGTTAGTGTCCGAATTGAATCGGCAATTCAACGTGCGGTGATCGATTTCGGTCGTAGCGTCCAGTGCTTTCAATTCTCAATGGATTCAAGAGCGTCTTTTGCATCTTCCATCGTAGTGTCCTCCGAAGACCCGCTCGAAAACAGATAGAGGAGCAGCCCAAGCACGCTCCAAGCGAAGATTATCAGCCACTCGAACGGCCACGATAGTGCAGAAGGTGCTCCGGGGAGGTACAGACCAACGAAGAAAGTAGTCAGCACCAGTCCAAGAACTCCAAAAGTATACCCTCCAGGAAGTTTGAAGGGACGATTCAACTCCGGTTCGCGGTATCGCAATACAAGGAAGGAGATTGCGACGAAGAGCCATGCAAGAACGATGCCAAGACTTCCCGCATTTACGATCCAAATAAGCATTTGTTCGCCAAACACGGGTGCAAATACTGAGATACTTCCGATAAGACTGATGGCAGTCGATGGCGTCCCGTATCGTGGGTGAACAGTCGCAAGCCGGCTTGGTAGCATTTTCGCTTCTGCGAGCGCGTAGATGGCTCGACTGCCGCCGATAATGAACGAGTTCCAGCTTGTGAGTATCCCTGCGATACCCGCGAGAGCCATTATTCGACCAATCACCGTACTGTTAAATAATGAGCTTAGCGCGGCGGCAGCGGGCAGTGGACTCTCTACGAGTTTCGAGCTGGGGAGTGATTGCCCAGAAGCCCAGATCACGGAGATGTAAAACGCCGCGGCCATCACAACGGAGAGAACAATCAACAACCCGATCGAACGATAGGAGACGTCAGCTTCGCCGGCGGCTTGCGGAATCACGTCAAATCCGACGAACATGAAGGGAGTCATGACGATGACCGTGAACAGTCCCGACCATCCAGCCTCAGTGAACGGCGGCGTAGAAGTGGAGTGTCCATTCAGAAGGGCACCGATTACGAGGGTGATACCGGCAAGCCCGATCACGAGCGTGAGAATCGTCTGGAACTGCGCTGCGGGACGCACACCGCGGTAATTGAGCGCCGTCATCACGATCGCCCCGATCCCCCCTGTCAATACCCACGTAGCATAGACGGGTTCACCGGCAATCGTCCACAATGGAATGACATTGAAGCCGGGAACTAAGTAAGCAAGCGCGGATGGCAAGGCAACTGCTTCAAATATGACTACGCTAACATAGCCGAGAATTATCGCCCATGTGCAGACGAACGACCCAACAGATCCCAGCGCTCGTAAGCTATAGACGTGCTCACCACCAACAAATGGCATCGCTGATGCCAGCTCACCATAGATCAATCCGACAGTTGCGACCATGACGCTCCCGATGACGAAGGCGAGAATCGCTCCAGTTGTCCCTCCTTCGTCAATCCAATATCCCGTTTGAATAATCCATCCCCATCCGATCATCGCCCCAAATGCGAGAACAAAAATGTCGCGCTTCGATAAGACCCGCGTTAATTCCTCTTCTTGGTGTTCAGTCCCCATAGTGGACTCAGTTCTCTTCTAATCATAAATAATCTTTCCTTGTTAAGTACATTATAAAAAGGCGCTCTGGGCATTATGTAGGAATATTTCCGCAGTGTTGGCTGCAGTGAATTTTGTGACTATCAATAATATTTTAATCGTTGTTCAAAAATTGGATTGGTTATATTACGATACTGGTGTTATCAATTTTGGGAATTAAGTAAGACATCGCGCGCTTCCTCAGTGAGATTTGCCGTAATGGTACGCTTTGTACCAAATTCCCGCATCACGAACCGTGATGAAGTCTCATTAACACCTTCAATGGCGACAATACGGTCGATAAGGTCGTTCAATTGATCTCGTGACTGTACACGACTGATGGTAACGAAATCCACATCACCCATAGTGTAGAAAACTTGTTCAATCCCTTTGAGATCCATCAACTTCTCTCCAATTTCCTTTGAATAACCGCTTTCGTGAGTGACAGTGACATCGGTGATGGCAACCATCTCTAACCCAAACGTGAGTGGGTCGACATCGGCAGTAATCCCCTGAATCACGCCGTTCCCCTTGAGTTTCTTCAAGCGATAGTGAACCGCGGATTTCGAGAGATTGAGTTCATCGGCCAGTGTTTCAAGGCTTACATCGAAGTCGTCTTCCACCCGCTCAAGAATAGCGAGATCGGTCTTATCCAAATCTGGCGCCGTTCGAAGTGCGTCGTTCATGTGATTCAGTTAGGGAGGGTCTGTCAAGAAAAGCTTGCTATAGTAGCAGCATGCGATGCAGTACGAAGTATAGTAGTGGTTGACTGAAACAATGACGGGTCAACTACCTTAGCGTGAACGCCGGAACTTGTAGACTCACTCAATGAGATTAACGTCGGAGAAATCCTTTGATGGCATGTGTCCGTCGCGCAAAAACCGGCGAAGGCCGGTAGGGAGCCGAACGTTGATGGTTGCAGCGGGCGAGTGGAAAATCATGACGAAAGCACGCGTATTTAAAGATGTCGAGACAGAACGAGAACGGCTGAAATCGATGGCCCAGCAAATCTGGGAAACGCCTGAACTGGGCCTTCACGAAGAAGAATCCATGCAAATTCTCGTAACTCGGTTAGAGGAGGAAGGGTTCGACGTTGAGATAGAACTCGGAGGGATGCCGACGGCGTTCGTGGCCTCCTACGGAAGCGGTGATCCGGTAGTCGGAATTCTCGGTGAATATGATGCGCTCCCTGATCTCTCCCAGAAGGTGAAATCGGAGCACGACCCGGTTGAGGAGGGTACACCGGGACACGGCTGCGGCCACAATCTTTTCGGGGTTGCAGGCGTCGGGGGAGCCATTGGAGTGAAGCGCGCCATCGAACGCGGCGATATCGACGGAACTATCGAGTTTTACGGTTGTCCAGCAGAGGAGACCCTCGTCGGGAAAGTATTCATGGCACGTGACGGTGCATTCGATCATCTCGACGCCGCCATAACGTGGCATCCAGGTACACTGAATACACCCACACTCGACCGATCGCTCGCACTCGACTCAATTCAGTTCACCTTCGAAGGCGTTTCTGCTCACGCAGCTGCTTCACCTGAGTCAGGTCGAAGTGCGCTTGACGCTGTCGAACTCCTCAACGCCGGAGTCGAATACATGCGGGAACACATCTCCGAGAAAGCCCGCGTCCACTACGTCATCACGAATGGCGGCGATGCTCCCAACGTCGTACCCGCAGAGGCGACCGTTTGGTACTATGTCCGCGCACCCACACGCTCTGAAGTCGAACGTATTAGCGACTGGTTGACCGATATCGCCGAAGCCGCCTCGATGATGACCCAGACAGATGTGAACCATCGCTACGTCACGGGATGCTGGGACTACCTTCCTAACCACACGGTGACTG
Organism: Haladaptatus halobius; assembly: GCF_020618475.1. Classification (GTDB taxonomy): domain Archaea; phylum Halobacteriota; class Halobacteria; order Halobacteriales; family Haladaptataceae; genus Haladaptatus; species Haladaptatus halobius. The sequence continues at coordinate 688,185 of NZ_CP085337.1, forward strand.
ACATCATTTGGGAGACCATGCAGGAACTCGGCGACGTCGGCTACTCCGCTGATGACCGCGCGTTCGCGGCCGACCTGACGGAAACGATTTCCGACCATCAGATCGAGGCGAGTCTCGAAGATGTACCCGAGGAGTACGTGGAGGAGATACGCAATGCTAGTCTCTACGACGAACCGGTTCCGCCGCACGCGGAAGGGGAAGTCGGCGGCGGATCAACCGAGGTGGGTGACGTGAGTTGGATCACGCCGACCGGCCAGTTCCGAGCAGCTACGTGGGCAGTCGGAACGCCGGCGCACACGTGGCAGGCGACTGCGGCTAACGGCGATTTCGGGAAGAAAGGAGCCGTCTATGCCGCGAAGGTTCTCGGTGGAACCGCATATGCACTCCTTGAAAACCCAAGTATCGTGGAGCGAGCGAACGAGGAGTTCCACGAGGTGACCGGTGACCAGAGGTATCAATCACCGCTCCCGCCGAATATCGAACCTCCGTTCGATCTCACCGCTAAATGACATCATCACTGGTGTGAACGGTGGGGTTTCCCCACGTGGAAGTCTCGGCTACGCCAATTCTCCGGCGGCAATATTCTCGTCCGTTCGGACGATACTCGGGCCTGTGCGTTGTTCTTTAAGTTGGTAGGAGGACGATGCCTCCGACCAGTGATGGTCAACCAATTCGAGCCGCAGGGGCTATGTCATCAAACCGACTGCTTCCTCTGTGTCGCTCCAAGAGCATCTTGCCAGAGGGCTTAAGATCGGCGGTTTGAAATAAAGAGCGAAGGACGCGTATTCCCTCTCTACCTAGCGAGGCTTTGTGCTTGTTTCAACGTAAGAGCTTGTGTTTTCTTCACATTCGAGAAGCATCGGGCGTTCACATTGAAATTTTTGGCTCTGTTGAAATCCTCAGAGAGTTGCAGGTTCGACCGGTAGTGTGACCGAATGCAGGCCCTCCCGAAGTCGCGGTTACTCCGGTTCGTGGAACAAGCATATCACTTGGCCCGCCGAGCTGTCACACGTTACTCCTCGAAGTTCTCGAAACGGCGGTACACACTTCACCAGCACATCGTCTTACTCTGTCTCAAGGTTCGGAAGAATACGACGTACCGGATGCTTCTCGACGAATTCATCGAGATGCCTCGGATTCGGAGAGCGATCGATCTTGAGGACCTCCCCTGCCCCTCGACGCTGTGTAAAGCGTTCAACCAACTCGATATGGCTGTTTGGCGTGTTCTTCTTAATCTCTCAGTCACCCTTCTCCCGACCAACGGTGTCGGCGGGATCGACGCCTCCGGGTTCGACCGCAGTCATGCCTCAAAACACTACACGAAGCGAACGAAGTTGACGATTCAGCAGTTGAAAGTCACGCTTCTCGTAGACACGAGATCGAACGCGATTATCGACTTAAATGTGACGACGACACGGAAACACGACTCGCAAATCGCACCGTCGCTCATCAAGCGAAATACCGACGAAGTAGTGATTCTCCTCGGAGATAAGGGGTACGACGACCAGAAGATTCGGACGCTAGCCCACGAGCAGGATGTTCGTCCGCTCATTAAGCACCGAGAGTTTTCGCAGCTCCACAAGGCATGGAACGCTCGACTAGATGCCGATCTCTACAGTCAGCGCAGTCAAAACGAGACGGTAAACTCCCGGCTCAAACGCAAGTACGGCGCATTCGTCCGCTCACGCCACTGGTGGAAGCAGTTTCGGGAACTCGCTGTTAACTGTCTCACTCACAACCTCGACCGATCACTCTAACCGGTGGATACAGGTGAAATAGACCTGGTTCACATAGCGGCGGTCCCATCCGGGGTCGTGGCTGCCTTCGAGAAGGTGCGCAACGTAGATACATACCGTCTGATCAGTTTCCGGCTCTTCTATCGTCCATATTGAATAGGCACGACGATCAAGAGGATTCCATGGCCAACCTCATCTACGCCATCAACTCATCACTCGACGGCTACATCGCCGACGAGAACGGCAACTTCGACTGGGCACAGCCATCTGAAGACGCGCATGCCTTCTTCAATGACCTCCAACGATCGGTGGGCACCTTCCTTTGCGGCCGTCGCATGTATGAGACGATGAGGGTGTGGGACTCATTTGTCCTCGACGACCTCTCCGAGGTAGAACGCGAGTTCGCCGAGGCGTGGCGGGATACCGACAAAGTCGTCTACTCAACCACCCTGGACACCGTGTCGGAACCGCGGACCCGCCTGGAGCGGACGTTCGACCCCGAAGTGGTACAGACCATGAAAGACAAAGCCGATCGCGACCTGCAAATCGGTGGTGCCGGCCTCGCTGCCGAAGCCATCCGGGCAGGTCTGGTCGACCGGTATGTACTGCGCTTGATCCCGACGATCGTCGGTGGGGGAACCCGAGCCCTCCCCGACGCAGCCCGGGTCGACCTCACTCTCGACACGACACGTCGTTTCGACGACGGCTCCGTCCTGGTCGACTACAGCCTCCGATGACCAAACCAACCCCTAAACAGGCAGTGGGATAGACCACCAGTCAGATCAACGAAACGGATCACCTTTACCTGTAAACTACGCACACCTACCTAACGGCTGTTTCAGTAGGAAACGTGTCGAACCGATAGGATTTCAACAGAGCCAAATTTTTAGGGATAGGCGCAACACTTCACCCATTAGAGTGGGGATGTCAACCCAATACACCAACTATATTCGACACGAGTTTGTCTTTCCTTCGTACGACGGAAATGCCGCTGACGCACGTATCCTCACTGGTGACCACCAGAGTGCAAAACGTTAACGCATGCAATGTTAGTTAGAGTATATGCACGCAGACCTCGTGCTTAGAAACGGGACGATCGTTACGCTCGCGGATGATGACCCTGAGGCAGAAGCACTCGCCATTGTAAACGACCGCATTGCCTCCGTAGGGGCGAGCGAAGAGGTCGAGACGGCAATTGGATCCAACACACAAGTGATAGATCTCGACGGACGCGCGGCGTTGCCCGGCTTCATCGACACTCATCTCCACATTCCGATGGGCGGACGGCGAATGGCGCACGTGAATGCCCGCTCACCCCCGAACGAATCAATCGCCGACGTACTCGATCGACTCGCCGCCCACGCCGAAGAGACGCCTACCGGCGAGTGGATATTTGTAAGCGGCTACAATCTCGGCCTCGTGTGGGAGGCCGAGGGTCGCCATGTTAATCGATGGGATCTCGACGAGGCTGCACCCAGCAATCCGGTACAAGTAAACAGCGTCGGCGGCCACACTGGTAGCATCTACAACTCCGTTGCCCTCGAACGTGCGGGTATCGACCGAGACACGCCCGATCCCGAACCGCCCGCAGTTATCGAACGCGACGAGGATGGCCGACCGTCGGGTCTCGTGAGCGAGCAGGCAGAATTCTCGCTACATGAGACGATTCCTGATGAGAGCCGCGAAGATCGAAAAGAGCACGTGAAGCGCGCAATACGCCAACTTCTCAAATGGGGCGTGACGACCGCTCACGACGCGAAAACCACCCCGGAGGATCTCAAGATCTATCAAGAACTCCATCGCGAGAGCGACCTCCACGTCCGAATCGGGATGATGGTTCAGGGAGACGCTGGATCAGATCTCGGGGCCGACGGCACTGACGTACTGTCTCGTCTCACAGAGACCGGCATCGAAACCGGCTTCGGAAGCGACCAGTTGTTTATTGTAGGCGTCAAGTACTTCATGGATGGCGCATTTACGGGGCGCACCGCCGCAATGGACGAGCCGTATGTGGGCGAGGAGGTTCCCGAGGATTCGCCTCAGTACGAGGGGTTACTCCACATTAGCCCCGAGTATTTCGCTGATCGCGTCAAGACGGCATACGAGGCAGGACTTCGTATCTGCGTTCACGGGCAAGGTGATCGAGGCATGGATCACATACTCGACGCCTACCAAGACGTGCTCGATTCCGACGAGAATCACCGCTTCCGCATTGAGCATGGTGGCCTCACGAAACCGGAGCAGCTCGATCGCATCGCGGAACTTGGAGTCTGTGTCTCGTCGTCCATAAGTTTCCTCGGCAGTGACGTCTCACGGAATTGGGTTTACTGGGGCAAGAAGCGGATGCCCTGGACGTACGCAATCAGGGAACTTCAGGAGCGGGGCGTACCGACCGCGGCCAACGGCGACTGGCCGGTAGCGACTGGCGACCCGCGAGTCGGTCTCCGAACCGCTGTTACCCGCCAAACGGTGACGGGCGAGACGGTCGGGTCGAATCAGCGCGTTTCCATAGAGGATGCACTTAGGCTCTACGGCCCGGACGCCGCCTATCTTGGATTCAACGAGGATGAAAAGGGGACGCTCGAATCCGGGAAACTGGCCGATGTGACTGTTCTCTCCGAGGATCCCCGATCCGTCACGCCCGAGATCCTCGGCGATCTCAACGTTGAATACACCATCGTCGGCGGTGAGGTGAAGTATGATCACGAGCGGGGAGTGCTCGATTGATTACTCAGTCACACCCATGATGTCGGCCGTTGACGCAGCCATCACCTTCGCTGCGGTGAGGACCTCATCGACGGGAACGAACTCGTCGACTACGTGCGCTTGCTTCAGCAAGCCAGGACCGTAGACGATGCACTCCTCGATACCTGCGTCATTGACGACGAACCGCTGGTCGTCGGAGCCCGGAGAGACGACCGGTTCGGTGTCGTCGTAGAAGTCGAGAATGTTCTCCATGTACGTCTCGCTCACTACGCCGTTCTCGGAAACGATCGTGGGCTCGGCGAACATGATTTCGTCGTACTCGAACTTCTGGCCAGTTGCAACTTCGGAATCGGCCAATAACTCGCGGATCTCTTCGCGGGCGGCTTCGACGGTTTCGTCCGGAACGAGCACCCGGTAGAACGTCGCTCGACAACGATCCGGGATGACGTTCTCCGAGTAGCCGGCGTCGATCATTGTCGCCGAAATATCCGCTCGTCGAGATTCCGAGGGTGTAACTGGGAGGTCGGTCGTGCGTGCGTGGAGTTCGTCCTCGTACTCGTCGACGCGAGCAAGGAAGTCGTTCATCGCCATGACGGCATTCGACCCATCATGTGCCATACAGCCGTGGGCCTTCGAACCGTGGGCGGTGACGTGAAACTTCATGACACCTCGGTGGCCGAGACAGACGCGCGAGGAGCCGAAACACTCCGTGTAGACGCAGTAGTCGGTGTTCGCCTGAGAAATATACCCCTCGTCGACGAGATAGCCGAGACCGGTGAATCCGCCGGTTTCTTCGTCGACGGTCATGCTCTGGGTGATCGATCCACGGAGGTCGACGCCCGTCTCTTCGAGCGCGTCGATGGCGAAGAGGCTGGCCACGATACCCGACTTCATGTCGCTGGTTCCTCGACCGTAGACGCGCCCGTCTTTGACGATAGGATCATAGGGGTCGTAGCTCCAGTCCTCGCCCGCGGGTACGACGTCGAAGTGGCCCGTGAAGTGAACGTCCGGCCCTGCTAGGTCTCCGGTCTTCCGTCCGAGGACGTTCACTCGTTCATGTGCGGTCCTGTTTGGATAGTGCTCTGCGACGAGTTCCTCAGGTACCTCGACTGTCTCAACGTCGTAACCTCGTTCGACCATCGCGTCCGCGAGAAATTCCGCACCCTCGCGGTATTTGTACCCCATCGGGTTCTCCGTCTCGATGGAGACGAACTCGCGCAAGAAATCGACGATTTCCGACCGACGTTCGTCGACTGCGGCGTGAATCTCGGCCTTGGATGACATCGTCAGATATCCCGCCCACCGTCAACCTCGAGTGCGGTGCCTGTCACCATTGCGGCTTCATCGCTGGCGAGGAATGCCGCCGCGTGGGCCACATCCTGGGGTTCCGCCAAACGACCGAGCGGAATCGTCTCGCGCATCAACTCTACGCTCAAGTCGCCCGCAGCGAATTCAGGTAGCATATCCGTATCAGTTGCTACGGGACAGATAGCGTTGACGCGGATGCCATCTTCGGCCAGTTCGTGTGCCAGCTGCTTCGTCAGGGTTATCATCCCACCCTTAGAGGCACAGTAGGCCGAAAGGCCAGTTCGTGGACGAATACCCGCCGTTGAAGCGGTGTTAAGGATGACGCCGCCGCCCTGCTCTCGCATGTGTGGAACCGCGTACTTTGCGCCGAGAAATGCGCTCTTCAGGTTCACGTTCTGGATGCGATCCCACGCCTCCTCGGTCACATCTTCGACAGGGGTTGACTGCTGAGGGATGCCTGCGTTGTTGTGGAGGACGTCGATTCGTCCGAACTCTTCGACCGTTCGCTCGACGAAGGCCGCGACATCGTCAGTATCGGATACGTCCGCGGTTACGGGAATCGCTGATCCGTCGTCCGCGACGTCTTCAATCATCGAGGTTGTCTCCGTCACCGCATCACCGTCAAGGTCGACGACCGCCACGTCGGCACCGCGTTCCGCAAACAGACGGGCGGTCGCCCGTCCCATTCCAGATCCGGCGCCTGTGATGACTGCTACCGAGTCATTGAGAGGCATGGTTTCTCATTACCGCATCCCAGTATCAAATTACCGGACGTCATCAAAACAGAAGGTAGAAAATTTGGAATGCAAATTGGTTTGGCTGAATTGCGGTGAACATATTTCAGTTGATTGCTCAGGCGCGATTCGCTAACTCGACATCTTCCTCGCGCTAAGGTGCGAGGATTCCCAACCGCAGTTGGGATACGATTGCCTGAATCGACGATGGACTGTGAACGGATGACCTCTAGTTCTCTGAGACGACGTAGTCGTGATACGTCGTCTGACACGGCGGCCCTGCGGTTGCGGATACGCGTTTTGCAGTCAAGTTGACGATGGCGCTGACGCGGGTTGAACTTTGTTCTTGTTCGGGCTCGGCTGAGTTTCGATGGCGACAGATGCTCGTTGGCTGGTCGACATGGTCGCGTAGCGCGTCCTTGACGTCCGCTACTGAGAGGGTGTCGCGCCGGTCAGTTAGGAGATGTCGAAGGCGCGGTTCACGACAGAGGGTATCTGGTAGAATACGCTCGAGTTGACTCTCTCCCCTGCGGCCTTCGATATGATTGGCGTGCGTGAGGACGCCATCGGACGGATAGAGGTAGTTTGCAGACTCGGGTAAGATCTCAAGATCGATGAGTTCCCCGTCCTCGCTGCCTAGGAGTACGTTCGCAGAACAGACACGGTCAGTCTCAAGGAGCGCCCCGATCGCCTCACTCAACCGCGTAGCATCCAGTACCTCGCGGAACCGCACGTGATACGGAATCCGGAATGTTTGTTCGCCGTCGGCGGTGCTGACCAGTCCATTTAGTGTCATTCCAATTCCGTGTTCGTTGACCCCGATTTTTCCGCCGACGATTCCGGCCTCAGTGAGGGCGACGTGGTTAGGGGCGTCCGACTGCTCGACGCTCATCATAAACACGTCGATATCGGGCATCCAATCCCAGTTCTGTCCGATGTACGGCCGCCCAGCGTCCGTGACTGTCGCTCGAAGACCGAAGCTCGTACAGCCGTCGGTTCGTCGTGGCGGCGTCTTTTCTGCTGCATCGGCGTAGGCACCGTATGTGATTTCGTAGCGGGCGTTGAGGAGTGCCACGTCCACCAGCGGCACGCCACTCCCGTCCGCGATTCCCTGCATCTCTGCGGCGTACGCCGGTGCAGTTTCGTCGATCAGCGGGATGAACTCGCGAGCGAGTTCCCGTGCTCGCTCGGCAGGGATACCGTAATGGGCAAACTTGGCAAAATAGCGGTCGACGTTAGCCTTGACCTCGGCCGCGAACCGCTCGCCGTGGGTGATCCCTCGATCGTGCGGACCCCCAGATAGCGTGACGAAGTCCAACCTGGAGTTGCACCCTGTCATCGGTCTGATGACTGGTCGAGGAGTTCCCTGAGCGCGGCTTTCAGGGTGCGGAGACCGGTGGTAGCATCGGCTAGATTCACGTGTTCGTCGTACGTGTGGGCTTGGCTGAGATCGCCCGGTCCCCACGTAATCGCCTCGATGTCTGCGTCGTTGACGAAGTTCCGCACGTCAGTCGAGGCCTTTACACCCCACGGCTCCATCGAGACGTCGGCGTGTTCAGCGGACTTCTCGCGGAAGACCTTCCCGAGGGGACTGTCGATGTCGATCGCCGCCGACTCGTAGGTGCGCGTCCGCCGCCATGACGTCTCGATACCGTGGTTTGCTTCGACTTCCGCGAGTAATTCATCGATCTCGTCATCGAGTTGTTTGGCCGACTCAGAGGGGAGAAACCGCCGATCGACGGTGATGACGGCGTCTTCTGGCACTACGTTCTCCTTGGTACCGGCTTCGATCCGGGTGACGGTGGCGTAGGCCTGTCCCACAAGGTCATCCTCGCGGTCGCCAATTCGGTCGTTGTAGTCCTCGAGTGCGTCGAGAACTGGCCGGGCGTTCGTGATCGCGTTGTCGCCCTGATCAGGGCGACTCGCGTGCGATGGCTCCCCGGTGACCGTGATTTCGTACCAAGCCAACCCCTTTTCGCTGGTCGCAGTACGCATCCCCGTCGGTTCGAGAACCACACCGTAATCGCCGTCATAACCCTGTTTTAGGAGCGTTTTTGTGCCCGGTTCCGCCGTCTCCTCGCCAATCGCCGCCTGGAAAACGAGCGAGCCTGCAAGGTCGTCGGATTCGACGGACTCCTTGAGGTCAACAAGCGCCTTCATCCCGACGCCGACTCCGGTTTTCATGTCTGCACTGCCGCGCCCGTAGAGACTTTTATCGTCGATCTCCGCGGCGTAGGGCGGATGCGACCACTCGTCGCGGTTTCCTGCCGGGACGACATCGATATGACCATTTAAAACCACGGTCGGGTCACCGTCCCCAACGCGAGCGGCAACCTGCGGGCGATTCCCGTATGGTTCGCGGACGAGTGTTGCGTTGATATCGCGTTCAGTCAGCCACTCGTAGATGAACTCGGCGACCCGTCGTTCGTTACCGGGTGGATTCTCGGTTTCGCGCGATACAAGTTCGCTGATTACCGTCGTCAGGTCCTCGTTGATCTGCGTTTGTTCTTGCGTCATGGCTGTGAGTTGTGAAAATCGGTCAGAAGGTCAGTCGCTCTGAGTGGTCGCCGCAGTAGGTGTGGTTTTGTTTCTCCATACAAAGTTACCGAGGACGAGCGCAATCAGTGCCGTACCCACGCCGACGAACGTGGGCGGGACACCGAAATAGCCACCCCCGAGCTCCCAACCAACTCCGAGAACGGTTCCCGTTATGATTGAAGCGATGATCGCATTGCCCGCCGCATTCCGCCAGTATAACGCGATGTAGATGGGGATGAGGAACGCACTGGTCAAGAGGATTGCGCGGAATTCGTATAGCGATATGATCGTCCCCGGAGGGTTGACCGCGATCGCAGTCGCGGTAAGCCCCCAGAAGATCGTCGAGTACCGCGACACATTCAGTAGCTTCTGGTCGGACGCCTCTGGTCGAAAGTACTGGTACAGGTCACGCGCCGTCGTGATACCGGTGGAGTGGAGGCGGGTGTCAGTTGTCGATAGGATCGCGCTCATCACGGCGAGGATGATGATGATTCCGATGGACGTCGGGACGTACTCGGTGATCAGCACCGGGAACGCCCGGTCGACGTTATCGACGGAAAGACCGGCGTTGTTGAGCGCCACGGTCGTCGCTCCGCCCAGCCACACCAGCATGACGTAAAAAACCGAGAGAATGACGCCGGCTGCCGCGAGGTGGAACTTCGCCGTCCGGACATCCTTCGTCGCGTTGATACGGACAATCGTAGCCTGCGACGTGAATATCGTTCCGAAAAAGGCCACGAGCGAGCCAAGAACGCCAATGAGGGTGTATGCACCCTCGCCGAGCGGAGCTGCGTTCGCTGAGTTCATGGTCACGAACTGCGTGTTAATTGAAACGATTCCACCGAGGTCGAACATCATGTAGACGAGTGCGAGGCAGACCGTCGCCACCATCAGCGTCCCTTGGATTAGATCGGTCCAGGCGACGCTGATGAGTCCACCCATCACTGTGTAGGCGATGAACACGAATCCGATGACCCAGATCATGTACTTGTACGGGACGCCCGTAATTGTTGTCACGAGCAGGCTCGCTCCGACCAGCTGCATGATGAGGTATACCCACGCGTTGGCGAGGAGTGGCACGGCTGCGACCGGACGAGCCCACTCCCGTCCAGTGACGTGGGCGATGAGATCGGGGAAAGTGATCTGATCGAGCTCACGAACCTTGTGAACAACGAAGTACAAGCCGCTGACGCCCAGCATTAGACCGAGGACGATGCCCGTCAGAATGGAATAGCCGCCGCCGTAGACAGCGCCGATGAACCCGATCACACTGACAGCACTGACGAAGTTGGCAACGTACGACCATGTGGCGAGCCAAGGGCCGAGTTCCTTACCGTAGACCCAGAAATCGGTAACGTTGCTCGTCTTCTGATATCCCCACGCCCCGATGGCGAGCACGACCAAGAGGTAAACGACGAACGCACCGAGGTAGAAGTAGTTCACCATACTACCGAATACCTCTCGTATCTGCCGTCTTTTCGAGCCCCGATTCGTCTACTGGCTTACCCATAAGAACGTGCACTACGACGAAGTGGAGCGCGCCTAGGCTACCTGCGATGAGTGTTAACGCGAACACCAGGAACATGTCAAGTGGTAATCCGAGTATTGTCATGAGTTCACATTCCACATCATAGAGCGTATTATTATAGATACTGGTTTTATCGGCTAATCATCTGTATCTAAGTATATGTATATTGTTCTGTATGATTTCATTTATAGTGGAAATTGTTCGTTTTTTCAACCTCTAGTACGAATGTCTTCCATCACTCATGTTATATAAAAGTGATAGTAAGATTTCCTTAGGGATTGACCCCCTCGACGCAGTTCATGGGATCCGTTGGAGCTATAGTTTGCAGCTGACGAAAGTCGGATTTTCAGTGGTTAACAAGCATTTCCAGGAAAACAGGCATCATTCGAAGTTGAAGGAAAATCGAAATACGACGATTCAGGCACCAGGTAAATCCTTACTGCTACCATCGGCGAGGTTCACGGCGATATTTTTCGTTTGAAGGTACGAGTCGAGTGCTTCTAGGCCTTTTTCCCGTCCGATTCCGCTCATCTTGTATCCTCCGAACGGGGTCTGGTTTGTATCGCCGAACCACTTGTTAACGTAGACGTTGCCAGCCTCCAGCCGGCGAGCGAACCGATGAGCGCACTTGACGTCGTTGGTGAACACGCCGGCTACTAAACCGTATTCTACGTCATTCGCTAACGCTAACGCCTCCGCTTCGTTGGGGAACGGGGTGACGGTGAGTACAGGACCGAAGATCTCCTCTTGAGCGATGCGCATGTCGTTCTCGACATCGGTGAACACGGTGGGCTCAACGAAGTAGCCCTCACGATCGGGCGTGTTCCCACCCGTTGCAAGCGTTGCGCCCTCCTCGCGACCGAGATCGATGTAGCGCACTACCTTTTCAAGTTGATTCTCGGAGGCGAGCGGACCCATATCGAGGTTTTCTGAACCTGAACCTATATCATAGCTCACGGCCTTTTCGACGATTCGCTCAACTAGGTCATCATGAATGTCCTCGTGGGCGAGAACCCGGTCGGCGGCCGAGCACACTTGCCCGGCGTTCGTGAAGATCGCTTTGGTGATCCAGTTTGCAGCCTCTACCAGGTCGGCGTCGGGAAACACGACAGCAGGGTTCTTACCGCCGAGTTCGAGAGTAACTGGAGTCACGTTATTCGCGGCCTGCTTCATGATGGTCTGACCGGTCGACACACTTCCAGTGAACGTGATCGTGTCCACATCGGGATGTGAGGAAAGCGCTGTACCTGCGGGATCGCCGAACCCCGTAACGACGTTGACCACGCCGTCCGGAACACCCGCCTCCACACATAGTTCCGCGAGTCTGAGCGACGAAAGGGGAGTCTCTTCCGCGGGTTTGACGACTGTCGTGTTTCCAGCCACGAGCGCCGGTGCGACGCCGCGAGCGAAGAGATTTCCGGGAAAGTTCCACGGGGTTATCTGTGCGCTAACACCATAGGGTTCTCGCACGGTGAAGTCCACCTGGTCAGGGCCGACCGGCACGCTCGTCCCTTCGAGTTTGTCGGCCGCACCCGCATAATACTCGAAGTAGCGGGCAGCCCCCTCCATGTCGCTCTCCGCTTGAGAGAGGGGCTTGCCCTGATCCAAACTCTCGAGCGCGGCTAGTTCGTCTTGGTATTCACGCACGAGTTGACTGACTCGATGGACGATGCGTCCACGTTCATCAGGGGCTGTGTCGCGCCACATTGGGAATGCCTCGCGCGCCGCCTCCACTGCGCGGTCAACATCGACGGTTTTCGCTGCCGCCACCTCCGTGAGCGGTTCTTCGGTCGCCGGGTCGACAATGGGAAACCGCTCGCCGTCCGTCGACGGTATCCGCTCTCCCCCAATGGAGTGGTCGTAGGCATCTCGAATTAATTCGCTCGATGGTCCCATACATAATAGCGTATTTTACAAGGAGATAATTATTTGGTACGATAATCCTCATCTATTCTGGTTTGTTATTGAATTCCATTTAATAGTTCCTTGGTTGTTAGAACAGTGTCTAACCACATCGTTTATTGGCTAATTCGCAGATCATGGTGTATGGTGACGAACCCCGAATATGGCGTCACGGTGCAGCACGACGTACTAATGGAAACCCGTGACGGTACAAAGCTCGCGACCGATATCTATCGTCCTTCCAACCAGGAGACGCACAAGCCGATCAACGAGCCGAAGCCGGCGCTTCTCGTACGCACGCCGTACGACAAACGCAATCGGCAGCGTGTCGAGCATCAAGGGAACTGGTACGCGAAGCGCGGATACGTCGTCGCAATACAGGATGTTCGCGGCCGGTACGCGAGCGACGGCGAATTCTACCTTCTGATAAACGAGGCCGAGGACGGCGCCGATACAGTCGAATGGCTGGCGGAGCAACCGTATTGTGACGGACAGATCGGGACGATGGGTACCTCATACATGGCTTGGGTTCAGAACGCGCTAGCGACCCAAGATCCGTCACCGCTGGCGGCGATGTTCGTCAACCAGGGGGCAGCGAACGCGTGGAAAGCAACCCTCCGACACAATGGAACGTTCGAACTTCGATGGCTTACGTGGGCGCTGACCATCGGCGGTGGATTTGCGAAACAGGGACTCGAAGACTTGGACATCCAGCGCCAACTCGCGAACGTTGATACCCGGGACGTCCTCGCCAACGAACCGGTGAGTCCGGGCCAGTCCCCTCTTCGACACCTTCCAAACTACGAGGAATACCTTTTCGACTACATGGAGACACCCGGCGACGATGAGTTCTGGACGTCCCCCAGCATCAACTTCGAAGCCCATTACGATGAGAGCGCCGATGTCCCCACGGTGTACGCTGGCTCTTGGTACGATTCCTACGCAAAGGCAACGTGCGATAACTTCACCGCGCTCGCGTCACGTAAAGAGAGTGACCACTTCTTGCTTATGGGTGCTTGGACTCACGGTGGCCAATCGACTTGGACGAAACCGTACTCCGGAGAGACGGCTTTCGGCGATGAGATGACTCGGGACTACCTAGAAACTAAGCTCCGATTCTTCGATCATTATCTCAAAGAAAAGGGTACGTGGAACGAGCCGCGGGTGCAGTACTTCCAGATGGGAACCGGCGACGGCTCTTCAACAACGGGCGGTCGGCTTTTCCACGGTGGAGAGTGGAAAGCTGGAGCTGATTGGCCGTTACCAGATACGTCATTTACCAAGTACTACATACATGGGGATAACAGTCTCAAACCAGAGCGTCCGACCGACACAGACTCGTCCACAACCTACGAGTTCGACCCTCGGAATCCTGTTCCGACTCTCGGCGGAAACTGTTCATCGTACTATACCTTTGAACCGCGGGAGGAGTCGGTTGAGGAGTTCCCGCTAGAGAACCGACCGACGGTGAGTATCACCGGGCGTGGGGGCTATGACCAGCGAACTCGGCCAACGACGTTCGGAGCTGAGCCGCCGTACGGACCCTTGGAAGAGCGCAACGACATCGTCGTGTTCCGGACGCCGCCGCTGTCCGAAGCAGTCAAACTCGCGGGGCCAATACGTGTTCGACTCTATGGGTCGACCGACGCACCGGACACGGACTTCACTGCGAAGCTCATCGACGAGTATCCTACAACCGCGGATTTTCCCTCTGGCTTCGCGCTCAACCTTACCGACTCTATCTGTCGAGCACGGTATCGCGGCTACCGAACCGACCCCGACTTCGTGGAACCTGATGAAATCTACACATTCGAGATGGAACTCTATCCGACTGCGAATGTCTTCAAGCCAGGCCACCGAATTCGTCTGGACATCTCGTCGTCGAACTACCCTCGATACGACGTTAATCATAATACAGGGGGTGACCTCTACGGCGACCGCGAGTACGCCGTCGCGACGAACACCGTTTATCACGAAACCGAGTTCCCTACGCACATCGAACTACCGATTCAGACGGAATAATCAGAAATGACATAGTTCTTTGAGGATTATCCCACATGAAGGGTGGAGTCCAACGTCTGGAGCATCTCTTCTGACGATGGTCCCCTCAAGGGCATTGATTTCGATCGGTCAGTGACTGCTCCCCGCCCTAAAGGGCGAGGTTTGAGCGCCTGCAAATCCAGATAATTACGAACCCCAGCGATTTGCTTGCGGAGAAGAAATCATCAATTTCGACGCCGACTCGTTTGTTGTACGAGTATCAGCCGACCAACGTCATCGCTCCGAGTCCTAAAGCGGTCAGCACCACCATTTCCCACCCCAAGGATACTGTTTTGGTTCTATCCCCATTGTTTCTCCTTCAATGCATCCAATCGTTGAGCCGTTCTCGCCGGGGATTTCGACGATCTCTTCGTTTGTTTGTAACCGTTGTTTTTGCCATGAGTTCTAGCGTAGGTTGAGAACACCTCCCAAAAAATGTTATCCCACCGCTGATTGTCTGTTTAAGTACAAGGAAGAGCGAACTGCCACGAACTCGAGTGGATTCTAATTCCACTTGGTCGGCATGTATCGCAGTTAGGTGGCAGAAACCTCTTTTTGCAATTTTCTCCTGTAGCTTTGTGCGGAATGATAGTAGTTTGTAATGCATACCCGTGTCTTGAGGCGCGGGGCGAACGGGAGGCCCAGCCGACTCCCCGCCGTCGGTTACGGGGCCGGATATCCCACGGAGGTACGTTTAAGCGTCTGTACTATGTGTTTGGACATGCTACTCCGGCGGAGAGAGTCATGCCAGAGAATACACGCATGCCGATGACTCGATCGGAGATGGGGCCTGTGTGACCGGGCCATAGCCCTATCATGGGAATCAAACCGAGAGGTTCCCCCGGTGTCTCACGAGAGCAGAGCTCTCGTGGACTCGTCGGAAGACTGTGTCTTCCGAGATGTCGCCGGTTCCTGTGAGAGTGCGGGTTAGAACCTCAAAGGCTAGTGGCCGATATCCCATGGTGGGATGCCACGCCGTTCACGGCGTGGAGGAGGTCACGCTAATGCTTATCATCGTCTCAATCAAAAGTTCATGATAATGTACGAAGCAACGCTCCATCTTCAGCTAGAAGGAGATTGTGTGCTTTCGGAACTAGCGTCGAGGACCGGCGATACCATCGTTATCGAGGTGTTAGAACTTCACGACGAGTTGGTAACATTTGTCGTTCAAGCGGAAGGATACGCGAGAAATTGTTACGAGATTCTCTCGGAGGCGGAACAGGTCGAACACGTCGAATTATTGGGGGACGAAGCGGTACTTGTTACAAAATCGTCTTGCGGGGCGTATCCCGCGATTCATCGGAACAATGGCGTTCTCCGACGGCAGAACAGAATCGATAAACGTAGTCGCGTGTACCACATCCTCGCATTCCAACACGACGATATCACGAATATCATCAAGGACTTCCAGTCGTTCGGAACGGTAACCGTCGACTCACTTTCGGAGTTTCCAGGCACTGATCCGGCGCTCACTCCTCGTCAGCGAGAGGTGGTCGAGACGGCGCTTGAAGCCGGATATTTCGAGTGGCCCCGAGAAATTTCGAGCGAGGAACTCGCGACGGAACTCGGTATCACACGAGGAACGTGTCTCGAACATCTTCGCAAAGCACAAGCGAAGCTTCTCCGCGACGCAGTTGACTCCCTTGACGATCTCCAAATGACGTAGTGCTACTCAATGTACCCCCGCGGAAGGATTTTCGAAGATATGTGACATCCTCCCCGCGCTAAAGCACGGGGCTTCCCACAAGGCCGGTCCTTGGTTCGTTGGTCTCTTCGGGTTCGCACTCCGACAGGGTGCTGGCGATGCCACGTAGCCGGTACTCCTATCGTGTCCGGGGAAACGGACGGGACTCGGAGGTACCTGGTTGTTTTGTGTCGGTTCGCCGTCCGAGGGCTTACTTGTTTGATGAGGCAAACACCGAGTCAACTGCCAGTTTTCGGACTGTCAGAACCCGATGGGGGTACCATCGAATCGACACCAAGAGATACGCAGGGAGAGCTCCTAAGACTATACCGTACAGTGAAAGTAATCAAAGACGGGCGCTGTATCCCCGCCCTGAAGGGCGAGGTTTGAGCGCCTTGCACCGCACTACTTAAACAGCCAACTCACGATGGAGTAACATACTTTCCGTATCACCGCCCGGTATTACATAGTTCGACACCGTATACCATGTCTACAAAAACCACCACCGGGCCACTCGATGGATTGCGGGTAATCGATTGCTCCGGAATGATCAGTGGCGGATTCGCAACTCTTCAGTTGGCCGATTTCGGCGCTGACGTCGTCATGGTCGAACACCCGGAGTATCCGGATCCGCTTCGCGAATGGCCCCCATTCGAGGATGGAATCTCGCTCTGGTGGAAGTCAATCGGCCGCAATAAGCGGTGTGTTACGCTCGATTTGAGTACTTCAGAAGGGGCCGAAATGCTATGCGAACTCGTCAAGGACGCAGATCTCTTTTTCGAGAACTTTCGACCGGGAACACTCGAACGGTGGAACCTCGATCCAGCCACGTTACAAGAAATCAATTCTGAATTGATCGTAGTTCGCCTCTCCGGTTATGGTCAAACAGGTCCTCGATCGGCGAAACCAGGATTCGGAACTATCGCAGAGGGAATTTCCGGATGGGCGTACGCGAATGGGTACCCTGACCAGGAACCGTTGCTACCGCCCATTAGCCTGGCCGATCTTACGGCGGCGCAGTTTGCAGTACAGTCTGCGATGTTCGCACTCTTCGAACGGGATATCGGTCAAGGAGGGAGCGGTGAAGGGCAGGTAATCGACGTAAGCCTCTATGAGCCACTCTTCCGACTTTTCATCGGTGATGTCGAAGCGTACGATATCAAAAACAAAGTCCGAGAGCGCACAGGAAATCGGCACCCCAATGCTGCTCCGCGAAACATCTACGAAACAGAAGATGGGTATATAACGCTATCAGCGTCGTCGCAGTCTATCTTCGAAAACGTGATGGATGCAATCGATCGATCGGATTTGATCGACGACCCTCAATTCGTGACCAACGAGAAGCGCGTAGCGCACGCCGAAGCGCTCGATAGGATCATCGAGAATTGGACTCGCCACCGCACGACCGCTCGAGCGATAGAAGAAATGGAAGACGCGGACGCCATCGTCGGTCCTGTCTACGACATTAGCGATATCTTCGAGGACGATCAATATCACGCTCGAAACGATATCGTCGAAGTCGACGACGATGATTTCGGATCGATAAAAACGCACGCACCAATTCCAAAATTTTCCCGAACCTCTGGTAACGTTCGCCATTTGGGCCCCGCCCACGGTAATGATAACTGGGAAGTGTACCGTGAGGAACTGGGCCTTACGGAAGAAACGTACAAACAGCTCGTAAACGCGGGCGTGATCTGAGATGATCCTTAACGATGTAACGCTCAGAGAGGGTGACCAGATGCCTGGGCGAAACTATTCGGTTGAACAGAAGGTAGCCGCGGGGAAGAAACTCGACGAACTCGGACTCGCGCTCATCCAACCTGGGTTCCCGATTACGGGCGAGAAGGATCGGAAGGTGATTCGCGAGCTCGCGACCACCACCAATGCACAAATAGTCGCGCTTGCACGGGCCATCAGGGCCGACATCGAAGCCGCCATCGAAGCCGATGCAGACGTCGTCGAAGTGATCATACCGATATCGGATCTCCAGCTCGAATACAGCATCGGAAAGCCACGAAACGTCATTCTCGAATTGGCACGAGAGGCGATCGATCTGGCTACGGATCACGGAGCGGTTCCGCACCTCACGCTCATCGATGCTTTCCGTACGAAACCAGGACATCTCAAAGAGGTAGCGACGAGATTTGACGACGTTGCATGCGTGACCCTTGCCGACACCGTTGGCGCTCGAACGCCATCTTCGGTTAGTGATCTGCTGGTAACACTGAGCGACGATGTCAACCTCTCACAACTCGGCGTTCACTTTCACGATGATATGGGAGTCGCAACTGCAAACGCGTTAGCGGCGTACGAGGCCGGCGTTGGGAAGGTAGACGTCAGTGTCGCCTCTCTCGGCGAACGAGCCGGTAATTCAGCTCTCGAAGAAGTCGTCGTCAGTGGAGTCGTCGAACACGATGAGCCGTTTGGTATTGCTGAGGATAAACTCATTCCGACGTGTCGATCCGTCCTCGATATCCTCGACGAGACGGAGGCTACTGGCCCGCGGAAAGCCATACTCGGCTCGGAAGTGACCGAACACGAGTCAGGTATTCACACCGCGGCGATGCTGCACGAACCGAGTGTTTTCGAACCGTTCGACCCTCACATATTCGGTGGTAGCCGAGAGTTACTATTCGGCAAAGGAACCGGTACCGCTGGTGCTTCGACGCTGCTGTCTCGCGCTGGCATCGAACCGACGGAACAACGTGTTGAGAAGTTCCTCGAACTCCTTGCAGATGAAGGTCCGATGAACGAGGATGATGCACTTGCGCTCGCACAATCGGCACGTGAGAACCTGTGATTGGTTTTAGGCTGATGAGCGTCGGGTAAATTATAGCAACCATCGCACTTCCGTGGCTACCTACGACCCCAGAGTAGCGTTTCTCGCATTCCTGCTCGGGATGCTCGTCGCAATAATCGGTACGGTCGCACTCGGTCAGCGATGCTCCGTACCGACGCTGCTACGGTGCCGCCACTAGGCGCGTGCTTGCTCATCGCCGCGCTCCCATTCGGCGTCCTGTTCTTGTTCGGTTTCACTACCTCCGTGATGGGACAAAGCGCCGATCCGCGGGGTGGGCAAAGTCGCCGGAATTCTGACATCCAACACGCGAACGTAGAGAAATGCTCTTGCCACAGAACCTAACCCATTGTACAATAGCAATTGTTCCGGTGAACTACCCCGCCGTAAACGACGAGGTTTTAGCGTCTGTCTATTAGATAAGAATCGCACTGACCCCGATGAGTCCCGCCTCTGGTCCGAAGACTCCACCAGTGAAAAGACGAGAACCAGACTGCTCGGTCACGATAACAGCGACAGGAATCCGAAGTCATGCGAGGGTTCTTTGCCGAACCGTACCCCGGCGAACCGATCCAGCACCCAAGTGTTCAAGAGAATTGAGGAACGCTGTGGCTGACATATTTTCCAGTGCTTGGTCTAAGTCAGCAGTAGGGAAACGAGTAAGGAAATGCATCCGTGTTTAGCTTCACTTTCGCTCTGGTTGGCTCACGACTTTATCCATCGCGTCCGAAGCATTGAATGCAGTTAGCGTATCCCAGCAGACGGCGTGGGCTCTCGTACTCATCCCAAACCCACCCTCCCACGCCGTCTACTTATTCCCTCTTGTCACAGTAAAGTAACAGTCTCACTAAGAGACGCCGTCCAAGGGTTTACTTATTTAGAACGCGAAGTCTGTAGTACTGATGGGCTCGAATGGAGATTCGCCACTCACTCCCCTTGCAGAGGAAGCACTTGACGCGCTTGTGATGGCAGTTCCGAGCGAGGGGGAATTCACCCATGAAGAAGCATATGCAGTTCTAGTAGCGGAAGAAGACCTTGAGCGACCCACTGCCAAGGATATCATTGAACGCCTCTCCATGCACGGCCATCTCTATGAAGTCGAAGGAAAGCTCCGGCTCACGGACTATTAATCGCTACCTCTTACGGCATTGAGTCTCGCTCTGATATCGTCGATTTGCTCATCGAGGTTATCTATGAACGAGCCCGTCTGATCAGTTGTCACTGCACCTTGTTTCGTTGGGTCAATCAAATTTTTTTCCTCGAGGAGCCGGAGGGAGTACCTGATTTCATGATGAGCATATCCCGATTCATTTGACATTTTAACGATCCCGATAGGTTCGTTGTTAACGACCATCTTGAGAACGTCTAGATGCCGATCAATCATCTCCACTTCTTTCTCTACGCTGTCGATCATTATACATGGAACCAGGGAGCACAGTGAGTTAACCCTTCTCGCCCTCTTAGAACATTTCTTATTTGGACATTCAGCTCAGAAGCACGTCACGGCGGTACAAATCGGGACCGTCTCGCTATCGTCGGACTTTGAGCAGTTCGTAAATGAGAATGGTCTTGTTACTTTGGACGATGATGAGATAGACCCCGATCGGGAATCGCACATCAACGCCACTCTCTTTCGTCGTACTTGCTTCTGTAATCTTGCTCATCAGATCAGGTTCAAGCGCCTTTCTAACTGCTAATATACTCGGTAGCGTCCGATATGAGGGGGAGAGTTTCCTAGGATGATTCAGAGGGTCTACTAGCATGGCGGTGACATTGCTACCATCTAGATGAGTGATCAGTCCACCGAGAATAGCTATACGGGCCTTTGGTGGAAGCAGTTCCGTGAACTCGTCATCAAGTGCGTCGTTCACAATCTGGAACTGAGCCTCGCCATTTCACACGAAGAGGGCGATTGTCCGTAATTTTGAGAGAAACGGGCTGTTGAATACAGAAGATCATATAGCAGAGCAGTATCAATAGGTGAAATAGACCTGATTCACATAGCGGCGGTCCCATCCGGGGTCGTGGCTGCCTTCGAGAAGGTGCGCAACGTAGATACATACCGTCTGATCAGTTTCCGGCCCTTCTGTCGCTATATTGAATAGACGCGACGATCAAGAGGATTCCATGGCCAACCTCATCTACTTCATCAACTCATCACTCGACGGCTACATCGCCGACGAGAACGGCAACTTCGACTGGACAGAGCCATCTGAGGACGCGCATGCCTTCTTCAACGACTTCCAACGATCGGTCGACACCTCCCTTACCGGCCGTCGCATGTATGAGACGATGAGGGTGTGGGACACCTTTCTCCTCGACGACCTCTCCGAGGTAGAACGCGAGTTCGCCGAGGCGTGGGGGGATACCGACAAGGTCGTCTATTCAACCACCCTGGACACCGTGCCGGAACCGCGGACCCGCCTGGAGCAGACGTTCGACCCCGAAGTGGTACAGGCCATGAAAGACCAAGCCGACCGTGACCTGTCCATCGGTGGCCCCGGTCTCGCTTCCGAGGCCATCCGCGCAGGTCTGGTCGACCGGTATGTGCTGCGCTTGGTCCCGACGATCGTCGGTGGGGGAACTCGAGCCCTCCCCGACGCAGCGCAGGTCGACCTCGCTCTCAACACGACACGTCGTTTCGACGACGGCTCCGTCCTAGTCGACTACAGCCTCCGATGACCAAACCGACCCCTAAACAGGCAGCGGGATAGACCACCAGTCAGATCAACGGCACAGTGGCGGCGACCGTTGATGTCTGGCAGAGCCCCGCGAATCAGGCGCCTATGCTGCATCCATTCTCTGTAGTCAGCACGGCGTTAGAATCATGTGTCAGTGTTGATGGGAATGATTGACACCTGTAAACTACGCGGGTGTAGATACCGCCGAATCCGCTGTCTGATGCGCGCAAGATACTCGCACTCTATTCAGCACGACTGTTGAAACCCATCTCTGATCGAGGATTTCAACAAGGCCTCCACAGTGAGCTTTCGATCTTCTTGACCGAGACACGGGAGGATGAGATCGACGCGGAGCGGCTTGCGACGCGGATGCTCGAAAATGACGGGACAAATGGCTTAGAGGATTCTCTGGAAACGTCGGTACACACGGACACTGACGCTCGAAAGTACGAAGCACCAGCCAACGAATGCCCCATAAAAGACGGCTGCTTGGTAGCGTGGCGGGACTGCATCGAGCGGCAAGACCGCCAATGGGAGTGAAAGGAAACCGAAAGGCACAGCACCAAGAAGATAGACGCCTTTTCCGAGCGATGTGTGAACACTCAGAATGAGCGGTGAGATCACCATTGTGAGTACCAAGAAACCAAGAAGTGAGACAAAAGCGACTAGCGTGTCGCGACCACCAATTAAGCGTTGAAGTGGGGACGTCGTCGCAGCCATAATTTCACTACATTTTCAAATAGCAAAAGAATTGCTCTCAATAGGATCTCGCGGGTTTAGGCGATGTTCTCTGATTTTCTGAGCAATCACTCATCGACTGGTCAATGAGTTTGTATCCTCCGCTTCTAAGACGCTATTCAAACAAAATCGTCTGTATTCGGCTGAAGTGTGACAGTTCGGCTCGTTTCAAGATGTGTGATTGGTTCTATAACCGAAGTAGAACGCGAGGCGGCGGTGAGGGGATTTTCGTGATTTGCTTGATTTGAGGCGATTGACTGCCGGTTGAGAGTATAAGCGGCAGTGAGTTCTTTGTCATTTTACACAAGAAAGCAGTTGGCCTATACAACCTTGGACGGCTTCGAGTCGAAGAGAGCGGTGGTGTGCCGCTCAACATACCTCTATCGGCATGATCGCTCAAATCCCGAGTATCTTGTCATAACTGGGTAGCATGGCCATTTTTCACATCTGTGCCATTCATGCAGTCTAAGCATCCGTGAACAGTGTTGTGATTATCGCCGAACACGCGTGCAAAATCACGGGTGACGAAGCTCCCGCAGTTTTGACATCGTGTGTCTGCGATCCGCGACTCTGTTTGTCTCGGAGTGGTCGCTTTTGACATGCATCATCACCATTCTACATGTCGTTTACTCGCTGTTTACTTGTGGCGCCACACTGCTGGCACTTCATGACCCGATAGGGCTCTCGAGAGAATGCTGCATGTGCATCCTCCTCGCTCTCGGTGACAAGCTTAATCGACACTTGGTGCGGTGTCACCGCATCACAGTTCTCGCACAATTCGCCGGGTTGACTGTCAGCAGTTGCTGTGGTGACCATGATTTACTGTATTGTGAATTGCCTTGTATCCCGATCAGTTATGCTTCGATACAATAGAATAGAACAATTAGGAACCGTCTTTAAGCACTGGCTTAGGATGCAAGCCGTATAAAACCCGGCAGATACTGCTATTGAGTGTCAGCGAATCAACTGCTTTAAATCAGGGAATATTCACTCCGTAGTGCCTTTATGGCGCCCTCGATGGCCTCAAAACCCATTGCTGGAGCAGAAGTGGTGACAATATAGATATCCCATCTTTTTGTAGAAGACAGACACGTAGGAAGGGGGTGCTTGCAAATGCAGCCACCGCGTTTATTAGAATGACACCTATATTGCATAGTAGAACTACGATACAGAAAGTGTGTCCAAGCCATGCCTCTGGGATGAAGGGGCCGATGATCCTCTCCAATGCGCTCAGATCAGGGTCATGTGCGTTGTCGGTACGCGGGGCACACTAACCGTGAGCTCTCACAATAAAGCAGGTACCCATGACCCCACACGACAGCGATCGACCTGGTATGTCTGATTCCAAGACGATCACCGAACAGCTCGACCGCGAACCGACGAACACATCCCAGCGTAAAGATAGCTCGTCATCCCCGGATCTCTCCCTCGATACAATCTTCGATATTCTGTCTCATTCGCACCGTCGCTATGTTCTCTCATACCTTTCACAGACTGAGGATGATCTCGCAACAGTAGCTGATCTAGTTGCTTTCGTTTCGAATCACGAATCAGAAGACGAAACGAGCGTGCAACGTACTCAGGACGATGCCGTGAGGGTTGCAATGCATCATAACCATCTCCCAAAACTGGACGATGCCGGGGTAATTGAATTTGATACTCAAAGCGAAACCATCCGATACTGGGCTCATCCCAGATTGGAAAGGTGCCTGTCTGTGATCAACGCGCAAGAGTAAAATAATCTAACATTACTCGATCGGATACGAGTGGACGTTTCATCGGTGTGTGGAGTATTACTAATAGAGTAATTACTTCATCTCTCGCCAGAGGATGTTTAGAACTACAGTCCAGAGTTTTGTATAGAGTGCTCGTAGTGGAAATACCCTGAATAGTCATGAGCACTCTGGGAGAGAATAAAAGATGGGAAAGACAACGACCAATTCACCGAGTAACAAGCAAACGAGCGTGACAGAGCCATCAGTAGTGGTGTTGATTCATGCAGCGATCGCTGCCCATGACGGTCCCGATACGAGTGAGTGCCCGCCATTATACGATGTTATTGACCCGGATGCACTGGATAAGCTGTTCGCTCCAGTCCACCAAGAGACCGTTCACCACGGGAAAGTGATTTTCGAGTACTGTGGCTATCAGGTCACTGTTCACGCTGATCGGACGGTTGAGCTCAAGGTGATTGACGTTGAGAGTCGCTAAGACACCGGCAAGTTTCACTCAGAGGCCACATCTTCGTTGGAGCCTGTTTCCGCTACTCCCGACGTACCGACTCGATTCAGGAACACATGGTCGATGAGATTGCCATGGACGCGCCGCAGTCGTTCAGAGAGCGCCTGATGTGTGACACCAAGTTCTTCAGCTAAGTCATTCGCAGTGGCATCGCGGGGGATCGAATAACACACCTGAGTAGCAGCGAGCTACAGTGCTCGTTGCTGTGACTGTGTGAGGCCAAATCGGGTCTGATACTCGTTAGTAAACTCATAGGTGTTCTCTAACTCAATCCCCTAGTCTTCACAGATTTCTCGCGAATGCCATGCGGCGTGCTGCTGTGCTATTTCTCATAGCTAAGGAGACGGACACGGCTAAACTCGAGAAGTTGGTCGAACACGTCCACGAAGAAGTTGACGCCGTCACGGCCCCTGAACAGGCACGGATCGCGCTTGTCCACAAGCACTTCCCGAAATTCGCCGACTACGATGTCATTGAGTATGACGAACGCAGTGAGACCGTGCGCTATCACGAAACCCAGCATCTTGAACAGTATCTTGCCCTCGCCGAGGAAATCGGAGCCCAGAGCTGATGTACCATGGGTAACCGTCAATCCGACGAGACGGGCACCGACATTATCGCAGAGTGTACAAACTGTGGCAGATCGGTACTTGCGACTTAACTTGAGGATCGTGTCTGTCAGGAATGTCGCAAAGATTGACGCCGGGTAGTCGTTGAAATCTACTCTGTGTCGGTAGCACCCGGCAGTTCCCCCCTGTTGTCCGTGATCACCAAGTGGATTCTACCGACAATTGGAGCAGGAACCGTCCTTGAGATAAATTTCGAGCATCGATTCACCACAATTCGCGCACTCAGCGAGGATCCCGGTGGATTCCGTATCGTCGTCCGTCTTAGCCATCGGCCTAATCACCCCCCTCAATTTGCCTAGTGAGGTCGAGCATCGCTTCGAGCTGCAGGTGGTCTCGGTAGTAAATTGGCGCACTACGGCCGTCATACTCAATGACATCGTAGTCGGCGAGTTTCGGCAGGTGGATGTGGATGAGCCCGATTCGTGCCTGTTCAGAAGTCGTGATGGTGTCGATTTCCTCGTGGACGAAGTCAACTAATTCGTCAAAATCGGTGGTATCCGTCTCCTTGGCAATGAGATACTGGACGACAGTGCGGCACTCGGCAGTCGCGAGCACTTTGCTGGCGGTGCTGGGCGTGAGATCTGGCGTCGATGGATGACCGCCGTTCGATGGTTGATTCATGGTTGGGAGTCGTCGATGTGCGTGGCACCAAGTCTCTCCACAAGACGAGTGGGAGTGGAGTTCTACTAGGCGTTCCTGTGATACTGATCACAACACGATTATTAGTACTTGGGGCCGTTCGGACAGGGTATTTTTAGATACCAAGAGATGGAACGGGGCTAGTCAGGCGAGATCTCGCTTGATGACCCGAGGAGTGCATGTTCAAGAAGCGCTTCATTGCCCCGTCGAATCAAATCCGAGAGCGACTGCTGGCTAATATCGACTTCCTCGGCTAACTGAGAGAGCGTGACTTGCCGAGGCGTCTGAAAGTAGCCTCGGTGGAGCGCAAGCAGCAGTGCATCGCGCTGTTTCTCGGTGAGCACGCTCTCTAAGAGATCACTCCCGGCTTCGCTGAGCACGTGCATTTCTCCGATTGTATACTGAATATCATTTTCCCGACAGAAATTATGGAATGACGTAAGTTCTTCTTGTGAAGGAAACAGGAGTTCAAACTCCCAGGACTCATCGTTATAGCCATGTGCATTTCGAATAATCACCTCCGACTCCGTGAATCCTTCAAAAAAGCCACCCTCAGGACTTTCCCAATTCAGAAGATACAAGTGGCGATCCTCGACATGGTCGATCTCGATAAGTTCCTGGACGTGATCGGTAGCGCGAATGCGCTCTTCGAACGCATCTACGCTACTATTCCACGCCCAGAAAAGAGGGACGACGTTTGTGCTAACGGGTACGATTCGTTCGAATTCGATATGCGTCTCTGTTCCCGCTGTGAGTAAGCGGCCAAGTGCGAAATCGCTGGCGGGAAGAGAGAGTTCAACGAGTGTAGCCATCAGTCCAAGATAATACACTTTTCATCTGCTTAGTGTCTACGGCAGATGGCAGCGGTATTCTGTTTAGTGACAGGTACTGCAACAGCGACTGTCCAGTTTCGTGACGATACTATTCGTGAGCAATAGCAGTCGAAGCGTGGGGAGGATGGGACAGTGTGGCGATGGGTTCCGTCCTCATTCAATGACCGAACTGTAGACTCCCCACAGTATGAGGTGTGTGCTCCAATAGCATGAATCCTCGGTACACTAAGGTTGGTATAATATACTAACCTACTCTCGAAGAAGATGGTGAATTGAGCAGGTATGCCACTCATTGGATTATTGTAGTATCATGAACGGTGATGTATTCTCCGTTGTCAACCCTGACTTGGGAGTCACTGAAAACGAATGAGACACATCCACCGCTACGGTGTGTCCCATTCGGCCGTGCGGAATAGAGTCCATCCAAGCAGTCCGTGTCTATTGTCTCGTGCAAGGGCGGCAAGGAGTTGGGTGAACAGTCTTCAAACTCACTTACCGCCTTCACGACTGCGACACTGGCGGATTGGTCTTCACCAATCTCGTATTCCATTGTCCTCTGAAATAACCGAGTGTTAATAATCACCGCGATTTTAACACAGAGTGACAAATTGAGTGAATCAGATGAACAACACGCACGGTTCGTGCATCGATCTCGATGGCACCCCGTCCCCCTTCCACTTCCGCTTATAGGCTTCTGTGGCAGAAAATCGGCTTTCTACTGAATAGAGAGCATGAATTGTGTAATAGGAGAGGGGCCAGAACCATCTTAGAGAATGGGAAGGTAAATTCATGATGAGAGGGTCACAATGGACGTCATCACGGCAGTGGACGAACAGTCCGGCGAGACGACGGGATATTACCATCTCTTAAACAAGTACGAGACGGAGAGCGTCTGCGGCACCGTCAACGAGGATGCTCTCGAGAGTGGGCACACGCATAAAATCTTATCCCGGAGCGATGCCGAACAACGTGGTCTCCAACCCTGTGACCGCTGTATGACGTACACTGGTACACGATAGACGCCAAAATCATCTGTCACCCGTCAATGCTTGCGCAATCAACGGGCATCCACAGGCAACTCCGACGCTGGGTCGACAGGTAGCTAATAGGGTGGCGCGTGACCGGTCGGCTGTAGGATGTGGAACGGATTCCCACTAATACAATTAAGACGGTGAGTACAAATACGCCTGACCGCCGTTGAAATCTCGTCGCAACTTCACTCCACAAGCTGGCCTTTTCATTGGTGATCAGCCTTTAGGTGGGTCAGAAGCACATTAGTCACGAGTTTGTCATGTCCCCGCCGCAAGCGTTCAGACACTGCCTGATGGGAAATTCCAACGTCATCGGCGAGCTCTTCAGCACTCACTTCGCGCGGCACCTCATAGTAGCCGTGTTCGGCAGCGAGTACGAGTATTTCTTGTTGTTCGTCAGTGAGGCCAAAGCGGTCTTGCCGACCGTCTTCCAACTGGTGGATCTGTCGAACGTCGAGCGAAAGATCTTGTTCTTGACAATATTCGTAGGTTTGTGAGAGCGCTTCGCGATCTGGAAACAGGATGCGGAGCATCCACCAGTCTTCATTCCCTGTCGCAGCCAAAATTGTGCCGTCTTCCTCAACGAGAATCTGGATAAGTGTCTCGATCTGGTCGACCCACTCCATCTTGTAGAGCCACTCAGACTTGAGATCCGCGAGCAATTCGACCTGCTCGACGGTGGGATCGTCAGCGAGCGCCGCTTCGGTCATGTCCTGATTCTTGTTTCGGAGCCATACGTATGGCATAATGGAATCGCCGTTGTGAGCGGCGATGCGTTCGTCTTCGACGGTCAGCCCATCGATCGTGGTCAATGTCTGTCTGAGCGCGAACTCGTCGGCCGGAATCGCCAGCTCCGCAACTGTTCCATCAGGCATCAGTCAGCTCTCTCTGACTCGGCCGAACAGGCATGCCTGCTTTCGTTGGCTCTCCGAGAGGCATCGTTCCCTGCGACTTGATCCAGTTGCGTGCTGGTCGGAACAACGAATGGACGTAGAGTACTGGTTATAGCTCGGACGCCAAGTACCGTGACTGGTGTACGAGTCGGATGTGTAGATATCATAGTGCGTGGCTGGTGGTGTGGAACGTATGGTTTTCTGTGAAGTGACCCGCATGGCGGCCACGCGAATGGGGATCCCATGTGATGTTCTTTCACGACACAGATTCCATCGGCCCCTTCATCATGGGGGCGCGACTCGGACACTTAGTGTAAACGCATCGTTCCGTTCAGGGAGTAGAGGAAGGCGGGTCGGATATAGCTACTGACAACTGTCTGCGTGGTTATCAGTTTCTGGAAAGTGAGTGAGGCTGTGAGAGCCTTGGACGACAAAGATGCCCGTGTAGGGGAGATGTTGATGAAGCGGTGTCCCCCGACGGTATTGCTACATATGCACCACGAACTGCGCACAGATCGATTTGGGGGTACGGGGGTAGTCTACTCCCGCTTATGGGCTAGGTAGCAGTGAGCACGGTTGGGGTTAGTTTTTTGCGTTTGCTGGAATCTTTCAAAAGTTGGATTTAATCGAGACTGGCAATACCCACTGAAGGGGAGATTTCTCCGTCGTCAGTCATACTCGATTGCTCTATTACTAGTTCTCGAATTTCATCTGGCGTCGAGATTCTCACACTGTTTCCATCGCGGTTCCGGACGACGAGCTCATCGTCTTCAAGTCGGTCAAGGTGGTACGAAACCGTGCCTGGCGTCCGGTCAATCATCTCCGACAAGCCAGTTACTGTGAGCGATCCATGCTGTACAACGGCGTTCAAGATTGTTGCTGGTACATCTTCATTGAGGGCTGCATAGAGATTGTGGTGAGACTTGTCGTGAGGCAGATCGACCGGATAGAGTCGATGCTTTCCACGATGGGATTTACTCGTCGTCAATTGCTCTTCTTCGAGGATTCGAACATGATAGCGGACGGTTGACCGGTGGATTCCAGTGTGGTCGCTAATTTCTGAGATCGATGCCCCCGGCAACTGTTTGATCGCATCGTGGATCTCAATTCGAACTTGGTTTTCAAGAGGGTCAGACTCATCATATCGACTATAACTGGCGATAACCGTGGTACTCACAGATGCCAGCCCGATCTCATCATAGCCACTTTCTTTGATAATCTGGATCATCTTTTTGAAGAGATACCAGTCATAGCCAGATGACGTAACCGGATCATCGGAACTCTCATCTGTCGCAACACTGTTGTATACCTGATGACGATCGCGCGATATACTATGGACAGGTGTGGCTGTCAGGAATGCAAGTGGCCCGACGCTCAGAATACAAAACGCAAAGAGCACACACAACCCGATAGAGGTTTGCTTTCTCATTATTTGTCTTCCTTTGGGCAACCACTCTCGTGCTCACCGTCTGTTCGAAGTGGACTCCATTTTGGCGTGGTAGGTGTAGCAGACACCCAACCCAAATAGATGTCTTCCCTAATAAATTAGCTTGCCACCAGACGAGTACGATTTACTTTTAATACGAAGAGCGATTCTTTGCCATTGCCATCGCTCTCCTCAACGCGAATTACTCACCTCCAGCCGCCATACCCAAATTCTTTAGGGTTAAACACTGTCTTCGAACAGCGAGACCAGGCAGCGCGGCTACCAGCCCTTACCCACTGGCCATCACTTCGACGCAGCTACTCACTCAGAGTACTATGATGTATCGAGCAGATCCGTCCACTGAGCGAACGTCTCACTGTGGTCAACATTACTGAATTTGTTATACTACCATACAGGGATCAATTCGTGGCGACTTGTCGCATTGAGTCGCTCCGAGCCGGGTTTTCGGAGGCGTTCCACGACAACGAGATCGTACTCCTACCTGTCTCACCCAACTAGGGTGTTTAACTCGAATACGGCATCGCTCATGGTGCTCTCCCAGTATCGAACTGTCTGACTTTGCCGGTCGTACTCGTTGAGGCGGTGGTCGGCGAGCATCGGAAGATGCTGATGCACTAGTACAATCCGTGCGTGGTGGAACGATGTGACGACATCCACGTGCTTCTGAACATGCTCGACCAGTTCATCAAGTGTGACAGCATTCGTGTCCCTCGTTCGGAGATATGAGAGCACTCTGCGGCGATAGGGGTCTGCGAGTACGTTCAACAAGGCGTCGACCGGGATATCGTGCGTCGTATGCTTTTGGTCTGGCATTCTCTGACTCCTTCAGTGTGGCATGGGGAGCGCGCAGCGACCACTACCGGTCGATGATCACGTTGTGCTGTGATGCCGATGATCACACTGGTAAAAATTTATCGTGGTGATGTCCTCTTAGTGGCTTTCACCAGATTCTAAAAACACCACATATTTCGTTCTCATCTGATTTTATGGCCGTATATATAGAATGATTGTCCGAAGTAGTTATCACGATTGCTCACTCTGCTATAAGATAGCACAACTTGCATCCACAATGTGGCTCCCTCATTCCAGGCTACACACCAAAAACTACCATGACGACACACAACACCTCACGAGCAATAGCTGATAGCCAAGACTCCTCAGACCATCCACTGACGTATCCCTCTACGCCGCTCACTGAGCGGATTGTGGCGGCAGTCGCCGACGCAGCCGAATGTTCGCGTTATGAGCTCGCCCCCCTCTATGAAGTCGTTGATCCCGATGCGGTGGATCGTCTCTTCGCACCGACCTATGAGGGGAACATACGATCAGACGGCCAGATTCAGTTTGTATATGCCGGGTACGAGGTCGTGGCTTACAGTACAGGCGACGTGACTGTGAGCCCGCTCGGCGCAGCTAGTGGGTAACACCACGAACTCGTCACTAGTCGGTCAGACATCCACTCCTAGACGTGGTACAGCTGGCGTCATCTGACTCTTCGTCGATGGCGGCAACCTCAAGCAGCGCTTTAACTCGTCTGCCACCCTGCTAGCGCACGGTCTCACTCCATTGGTCGTACTCGATGATGCCGTGGTCAGCGAGTTTTGGGAGATGCTGATGCCTGAGTGTGATCTGTGCCTGCTTCACTGACTCCACCTCAGCCACGCGAGTCTGCAGAACCGCAGCCAATTCGGCCAGCAGAATGGTGGTACTGTCTACGGTCTGCAAGTGAGATAGGACAGTGTGGCGTTGAGGATTGGCGAGCAGTCGCCGACCGTCTCAGGAGGGTGTCTGTGTTGTGACGCTTGTAGGTGTCATTCTGTTGCAACCGAAATTCGGTTGCAAACTGGTTGGCGAGTCAACTACGCACTCATGCTCTCGCTTGGCAGCGAGTATCGCTTCGGATACACAGCTTGGACAGCCTCAACTAATGAGCGAATTTCGGTTGCAATCGGGACTTCGACAGTGGGCATTTCTCTTCCGTTCATGGCGGTTCCCGTTTTGATAGCACTGCCATGTTCGATCAACCGTTTTGAAGCAGTCGTCTCGCTCTCAAACACAAGTACGAGTCATGTTTATGGACATCTATTCCGAGGTAGTGCATGGTTCCCTCTCAGATGGAAATGCATAGAGGGAACCATACCTATTCGAGGTCGGCGTCCGACTGCCCAGAAGGCAGTCGGGCTTGGCCTTATGAAGGTGCTTCCTTGGCATATGGGCCAATCAGTGCTACGCACTTGCTGTGCCGACTTGTCTGCCTTTGCCATTCTATTCGTACTCCATACTCTGGGGACTTCGCAGGCTTCCATCCCATCAGTGCTATTTTAGATCAATCAGATTTTGAGTTGTGGAGTAATTATACGGCCGTTCGCTATATCGAGTTCCGGTGCATATGGCTGATAATCTATGACGGAGAATCGAGACCAAGCTGACAGACACTCTGGTGAGGAGAGATCGAAGAGCAACACTCACACGACCCTCCCCAAGGAATTGAGTAACACATCGTTTTTTCAGCAATTCATTGGGCTCGTACCCGACGGTGCAATCGCCATCGATGAGGATGGGATTATCGTGTTTGCCAACGCGGCAGTCACGAATATTCTCGGGTATTCACCGAACGAACTTGTAGGAGAACCACTCAAGGCGATCATCATTGATGATCACCAACCGAGAATACCGTCTGCCGATGACCGTTCGAGCGAAGATACCACCGACCGACTCAACCTACGAGCGCAGCATGCAGACGGCTACGAGGTTCAGATCGTCCTCAACGTACACAAACTCACGCTGGACGGTCACCGATTGCTTGCGGGATTCGTTCATAACCGGGCACACCATGAGGAGGCTGAACGGTCGAGTGACCACTACGAGATAATCGCTGAGCTAGCTGGTGATGCAGTCTATCAGTTAGATTGCGATGGGAATTTCGTGATGGTCAGCGATTCCGTTGTCAAGCTAACCGGGTACTCGCGCAACGAGCTGTTAGGCGAGCACATATCGATGCTCCTCGACGAGGAGATAGTCGCCCAGGACACAAACGTAGTCACGGAATTGCTTACGACTGAGGAAAAATGGGTCGAGACAGGTGAGTTTGAATTCTATACCGCCGAGGGTGAGACGATACCCTGCGAAGTTCAAATGGCTCGTCTCGAATCTAATGGCAAAACGCAAGGAATGGTCAGTATCGCTCGTGACGTTTCTAAGCGAAAGGAACGGGTCGAAGAGCTTCGGCAAGAGCGTGGGCTGATCGAGCACGTCCTCGAGACTAGTCCCGTTGGGATCGGGGTGATCTCCCCCGAGGGGGATATCTCCCGGGTGAACGACCGCGCCGAAGAGCTCTTAGATCTCACCATGGAGGAGATTAGCAATCAGACGTTCGACGTCTCTCAGCGTAAACTGTACAATTCAGAGGGCCAGCCGGTTCCGCCCGAAGATTTACTGCATCGTGTGTTCGACGATGGAGAGCAGGTACTCAACTCCGAGTTCACCCTCGAGCGCCCTAATGGTGACCGCGTCTGGGCCGCCATCAGTATCGCACCGATGACGGACGGCAACGGAATGGTCGAGAAAGCGGTCATCATTGCGACGGACATTACCGATCGCAAGGAACGTGAGGAGACACTCCGAGAAGAGCGGGATGTCATCGAGCACGTCCTCGAGACCAGTCCCGTTGGTATTGGAGTGATCAATCCTGAGGGGGACATCTCGCGGGTCAACGACCGTGCGGAGGAATTATTCGGCCTCACAGACTACGAATTGACGAACCAGACCTTCGACGTCTCTCAGCGCAGATTATACGATTCAGCGGGCCAACAACTCTCCCCCGAAGGCCTGCTAGAGCGGGTGTTCGACGACGGTGACCGCGTCCTCGACACGGAGTTCGAACTCGGCCAGCCCGATGGCAACCGTGTGTGGCTTTCGATCAGCATCGCACCCATCGAAAGCCAAGCTGGATATATTAAAAAAGCAGTCATCATCGGAAAAGATGTCACCGACCGCAAAGAGCGCGAGGAAACTCTTCGGGAAGAACGAGACGTCATCGAACACATCCTCGAGACCAGTCCCGTTGGTATTGGAGTGATCAATCCTGAGGGGGACATCTCGCGGGTCAACGACCAGGCCGAGGATCTCCTGGGTTTGACCATTGAGGAAATCACCAACCAGACACTCGATGTCTCCCAGCGGAAGTTCTACAGTGCCGGAGGGCAACGGATTCCGCCTGAAGACTTACTGCATCGTGTGTTCGACGATGGAGAGCAGGTACTCAACTCCGAATTCACTCTCGAACGTCCGGATGGTGATCGCGTCTGGGTGGCCATCAGTATCGCGCCAATCGAGAGTCCGACGGGAGCCGTCGAAAAAGCAGTTGTCATCGCGACGGACATCTCCGACCGCAAGGAACGGGAGCGGCGAATGCGCGAAAGCGAAGCTCGACTCCGCCAGATCGCCGAAAACATCAACAGTGCCATCTGGATGGCCGACGCCGGCATGAGCGAAATACTGTACATCAATCCCGCGTACGAGGCCATTACAGGTCGGTCACGGGATTCAGTATACGATAGTCTGTTGAACCACCTCGACGCCGTCCATCCACAAGACCAGCAACGAGTCGGAGATGCAATGAAAAAGGCACCGCAGGCGTCAGGAAACGAAACTGGGGCACTTCGATTTCAAGAGAAATACCGTATCATCCGCCCCGATGGCTCGACTCGGTGGGTCCACAGCTTCGCGTTTCCGCTACAAAACGACGATGGCGACGTCTATCGGTTCGTCGGCGTCATCGACGATATTACGGAAGTGAAAGAGCAGCAACTGGAACTCGGCCGGCAGCGTGACGAACTCGAGACGCTCAACCAGATCAATACGGTCATTCGTCAGGTGAATCAGGGCTTAGTACAGGCGACGACCCGTGGAGAGATCGCAACCCAGGTGTGTAAAACGCTGACCAATTCGAACTTGTACCATGCCGCATGGATTGGCGAGGTCGATAGTGGTATACACAAGGTCGAACCGAAGACCGGAACTGGAATCGGTAGTGAGATCCTCGACACGTCGTTTGCCACCGGAGAAGTAACTCCGATCGCGATAACGGTCAAATCTGGTGATGTTCAGATTATCCGAAGTTTCGATAACCTTCCAGCAGAGATCGCCATCGATAATCCCTCTAATCAGAGTAGGTTCATGAGTGGTCAGCCATTCGCCGCGGTGATCCCGCTCGTGTATAAAGACACAGTCTACGACGTACTCGTTGCCTATTCCTCACGGGCAAACGCGTTCAGTGTTCGAGAACAAGCCGTCCTCCACGAACTGGGGAAAACCATTGGGTTGGCGATCAACGCGGTCGAGCGGAAGAAGGCACTTCTCACTGACACGGTCATGGAACTAGAATTCGAAATTTCAGACCAGGACTTGTTCTTCGTGACCGTGTCGGCCGAGACCGGCGCCGCGTTCGAAATGGAGGGCATCGTATCGCAATCCGATGGTTCGTACCTCCAGTACTTCACTGTAACCGATGCATCGCCAGGATCGGTGCTCGAACGTGCCGAAGCTGACGACTCGATCACGCGTGCGCGGCTCGTTACTGACCATGAGGAGACGGCTCTGATCGAGTTCCTTGTCGCCGGGGCATCACCAGCCACAATCCTTGCCGAGTACGGTGCAACCGTCCATTCAGCCATGTTCGCCGATGGAAAGGGGACAGTCAGAGCGGCTATGTCCCAACGAGGCGATGTCAGAGTTGCCGTCGAAGCGGTTCAGTCGATGTTTACTCACTCTGAACTTGTCAGTAAGCATGAGCGCGAGCTATCAGTCCAAACAAATCAAGAGTTCCAGATGACGCTCGAAGAGGCACTCACGGAACGCCAGAGTGCAACTCTCGAGACTGCATACTATGCTGGGTTCTTCGAATGGCCGCGTGACAGTTCGGGTGAGGACATGGCAGAATCACTCGGAATTGCACCGGCCACATTCCACCAGCACGCCCGCACAGGTGTCCGGAAGCTTGTCGAAATCCTTGTCGATGATGCAGATAACGCGTAACCACTACGAAGCATCCCTCTGTTTTGGTTCACATCCTTTTGCCATCGACAGCTCACCTGCGTACTCCAAAGTAAGAGTCGACCATCACTCATCGAGCACTTGAAAGTGTTGAACCACAGATCAGTATCTAACAAATTTGGGTCGGGCGGCCAGCACTGATCGGATAGCTAGGTGGTTACTCGACGGACCAAATTCTATGGGCTTCAAACCGAACGACCTATCTAGTTCGCTGGCAATTCTCACCAGTGTTTCAGGTAGTATCGTCGTGCTCACCGTCGGAAGAAGCACCTCTAGAACGCGTTATCCGATCTTTTCAACCGAGTTCGTTCTGAGGATCTCACTCGACAGTAATCATCTAAACCCACGACAATACCTGGCGATCCGAATCCAATGTATGTAGGTTTTGCGTCGATACAATCACGATTAATTTTCCTCTACGTTATTTCACTGCTTTTCGTGACGTCGGACAGTAAGACCCAATTCGGACGATTTTCGAGGATCATCCATCTGAATCGCTCGATTCGACATCTGTAGAATTCGTCCACTCTGACGAATCGATGAGTGAAAATACTTTAGGCATCCAGGCTTTGCTCATCGACTCAGTACGTGTGGACACGATGAGTGAGAAACCCCAGAGGCCGAACGGTATCCCGATAGATACGGTATTTTCAGTACTCTCCAACGAGCATCGTCAGGTTGTCCTCACGAGTCTGCTCCGGGAAAACGGCCCTGTTTCAGTCGAGGCGCTTATCGACCATATCGTGAGAGAGGTTTGTCCAGTTGACGAGAGTCGACCGGACAAACTTAGAACGTCAATGGCCGTGAGGCTTCACCATGTCCACCTGCCGTTGCTGCATGACGCCGGAATGATCGACTACGATCCTGAACGGAAAATGGCTGAGGTAACGGACGCTGGACAAATGATCAAACCCATACCTTAAGTTTGCACATCCGAGCAATTCAAAGCAAACTCCGCAGTGACGGTCGGCTCTCACGAAAAAATCAGATATAAAAAGAGCGTGAAAAATTGGCAACGAGGAAGTGACTGACAACTATAAAGGCATGGAATTACCGAAACTGGCAATGGTGGTATTGGACGAAAAGCAGGGGAAACATGGTATATATTTGCCCGCAGGTTAACTAGACTTCGTCTGCTAGAAAGCAGACACTACTATTCACACGTCGAAGGCGCTGGGTAACATTCCCACTAACTCTCACGAACCCCTCCCGGAGTGCTATCGCTGCGTGTGAACTCCAGCAAGAGCGACCAATTAATGCAGGTTGGGAGTGTGCCTACGGATCATCGGCCTTGAACTCAACGGCATTCTCACTTGAGACGGTGATCCAGTATCCCGCATACTGAAACGAAACTGAGCCGCGTGCTCGCGTCGTCCCATCTGCCTGGGGCGCAAATAGTGCATCAAGTGCCTCCGGATCAATCGCATTGTACAATGGCTCAAGGTCATTTGGCGACTGTCCTTTTGCGTCTACAATCGCGGTGATGACTCTCTCACTGAGTGAACGAGGCGCATTAGTAGGTGATCCCGTATCGGTGTCAGTTGAATGCATGTTATGATTCCTTCTCCGAATAGTAGGACCAAACCCGGTCGATGATGGATTCAGCCACTGTTCCGTACGATCCACTCTATTAGAATCAGACTCAAATAACCCATGGATATCCGAGCTGAATTGTTGCTTTACCCCCCACAGAATCTGCCTCCACCACGACCGCTCTTTCACCCAGACGGAACCACGTATCATTCATGCGCTTCATTCGACAATTGTATCCTGAAAAGAGCCAGCACAGTGTATCTCTACGATAAAAGTGAGGCAGTGAACCCAGTCTTCGTCCGCCGATTTCGTCAGCCCACAATACGGCTGAACTCCCAGGATCTCGACGGTGAGTAGTATTCGCACACAGATTGGAAAGAGGGTATCGGAGGCTCTCCACTTCCGCTTAGTAAAACAAGCGGGAGTGAATGCTGCCGATTATTGTATCGAATAGGTAGCGCATTGCGTTTTACTCATCGGTCTGCAATCGAAGATACTGGCGTGGTTCACCCCTCTGATCCCTAATTTGTACTGTGGGTGGGAGCTGCCAGAGTCGATATACGGTCGCAATGTCGGATTCAATGCCCTATACGGGGATCGTCATCATCGAGAATACGGCCGAAGACATCGAGCAAGGGAACGGAGTAGACGACGGTGATGGCCCGCCACAAAATCCGAGTAGCCTGCCAACCCCACCGGGAAGTGGGACGACAGTAACACAGTTACGCCATTTTCTGCGACATAAATGAGATACTGATACAGAATAGTAACCAACATTGCTATCGTCTCTCTTAGCATACTTTTGGTTAAGAGAGTGACCGGTGATGCCGACGATCCCCACGCCACCCGCTTCGCTCCCAAAGTACCTTGCTGAAGGCCTACAAAAACAGGATTCGGAGACGCTGAAGGACGTTCAGGAGTACGCCACAGAACTCCGATTGTATCAAGCGGCACAGACAGGCCTCGATCGACCCAAGGCAGGCGACACAACCGACAACTCCGCCGATGTCGCCAACATTGCCGACGAACTTCTCATCAAGGTCAGGGAGAATGAGATCTCGGAGGAGGTGGCCGATTGGGACGAAATCGTCGAGAAGGGTGTCCCCGCGCGGGCGACACTGACGACGAAGACAATTAACGATAACCAATACTACTATTTCCAGTGGCGGGAGGGTGAGCAAGTGAAATCACAGTATGTCGCACCTGTAACACCGAAGCGATAGAGTAGATGAGGCTGGGTTCGTCCGATGGTCCGTCGTCAATAGTGAGGCCGTTAGGCCGTGCAGGGCTTGGTAGTTCATTCTTTACCTGTTGCATCGAA
Source organism: Haladaptatus halobius (assembly GCF_020618475.1). Classification (GTDB taxonomy): domain Archaea; phylum Halobacteriota; class Halobacteria; order Halobacteriales; family Haladaptataceae; genus Haladaptatus; species Haladaptatus halobius. The sequence continues at coordinate 727,201 of NZ_CP085337.1, forward strand.
CGTAAGTCGATACGGCCAACCAAGATATTGCATCGCGTTTGGTTGTGTTGGATCGACATCCCATGGCCAACACTCCAAAAGATACTCCTCTGTCTCATGATCGACGCGAACGATTCCGTAGCCTTCACGTTTTAATTGGCGATCACCAATGTACTGCCCTTGAGCTTGTCCGTTTCGATAGGCTTGAAACGATATTTTTGGGTTCGCGACGGCCAACATCCGAAGGTCGTTTCCGAAGGCATCCGTGAAATCCCCCGTATGTGGGTAGCCAGTTCCATTTGGGAGGGGATCATCCGGTTCGAACCACCGTTGGAAAGTCGTCCCACCAGCCGGTCCAGAAAACTGGACGACTCCGTCAGTATAGCTGTCGATCCCATGCCGAATAAGTGTCGCAACGTGTTGGTCACCGGAGAGAACAAGCGCACCTGCTCTACGCAATAATTCGATTGCTCGATCACGACCGACCTTCGGATAGCCATTGGTGTCATATTCCCATAGTGGTTGTCCGTTAGGGTTCGTTTGCGCACATGCAAAGCAGGTCTGTGTTAGACAAATAGTCGGAGAGTCTGTCGTCTGCGCCCACTCAGTCAAGAATTTTTCTTGACGTTCGCCAAGCAGTTCTGTTCCTTGGGCACCGACGGGAAGAACCGACGGTGGCGGGGATTTGAATTTTCGATCTTCAATGAGAGCGAAATCTATGTTACCATATTGAAAGGCGCTGTAATACACGTGAATTCCGTTTGAGAGTGGAGTTGGATCATACGCATCGGGATTATGTCCACATTGGATGCGTTGGATCCGATTAATGAATTCTGTGCTTCCGAGATAGCCACCGCCATCAACGCCTCGTAGGAGAGAGTCCTCTCCGCCATTCCCCCACACATTCCATTGATAGATATCGTGATCATCAACCAGCACCACGGCCGGAATATTGCGAGTGAGATCGCGGAATGCCCAGAGCCAAAGGTACCATTTATATAAAAAATCTAATTCGGGATCCGTTCGGTCTTCTACTCGGGTCGGGCTTTGCCCATACACTTGATCACCAGCGAACACCAAGAGATCAGGATCATGTTGCGCTGAATTTTGTATGAGTTCTTGGTGGGGGAAATAGATATTCTCGGTTGTATATCTGCCAAGTGCCGACGAGCGGGGATGACCGCGAAGGCGAGTTCCAGCTTCAAGACGGCGAGCACTGGGAAGTACACAACTGAACAAGCCAATCGTTACTTCACTTGTCTCGTCCGGCTCTTTTGGAACTCGTCCAGAGTACGTCCATGAGCGGCCATTGTAATCGTCATAGACCACCCGATATTCCCACTCTTGTGTTGTATCCCACTTTTCAACTCGGAAAAGAGCCGTATATCCCGAATCGAGAGTCTGTTCTTGTCCCATTCGCCAGGAGGTATCGCTATTCGCGGGTCGATACTCAAAACGAACGGTCTGTGGTGCCTCAGTGCCTATTGGCATGAGTTGCGCCGTAAGTTTCAGCACGTCGTCATCGATCGAGTAGAGTGTCCCCAAAATGGGTTTGAGCGCACGTTCTGGATGAACCTCGATCTTCTCACCGCCTGTGTGAAGATCCTCGAACCACCATCGAGTGCCTGCCGTCTGAGACGGTGGTGACGAAACGAGCGCAATTCCACCTTTGAGTTCAGCTTCGGGTACATTACGCCGAATCGCTCCCGCAATGAGTTCCTTGCTGTCTGCATCATGTGCAGTGAGTTCAAGATCGAATCGTCCTGTTTTTCGAGGGAGAATATCCAGCGAGAGAATAATCTCGTCATCGGTCGTTGGCTCTGTAGGAGCAGGCGCCCTTGGATCGGTCTGAGCAGGGAGTTCAGCGAACTGAAGCGGGGCACGTTCATTCGTATGCTCGCGAAACCGAGTACGACCATCCGTCTCGAAGGTACAAAGAGTCCCCCCACCTTGACCGGAACCTCGTTGTGCAAGTGCCGCAGCTCGATGATCTAACTCACCACCACCAATGCCGATTAGAAACCCACAAAATCCACTACCTTGCTCTTCTTGAGCGATACCTGTCTTTACTTGCAGATGACCCGCTTTATTTCCTTTACCAATTTCTCGCGTCAGAAGCGCAACTGTCCGAACTTCAGCATTCTTATCACCGTTTAAACACTCGATTCGACCGTTCTTTAAACGCCAGTCTTGTAGTCGATTGCCCCAGAAATGTGGCCCTAGCCAGTGAGTATCTCCAACGCTTTGTGAGTCAGAAACTGGAGTGAAATCTCCATTCAGCCAGGGATCCAATGTGACGTGTCCACCACCGCTAACCAGTATTCCGCCGCTGAGCACCATCGCCCCTCCAGCAGCCGCCTTCAGGAGAGAACGACGGGATAGTGTAAATTGAATGTCTTGGGAACCATCCGGATCGGGTTTCATTCGTATGCAAATATACTGGTTCTATTTATTAAAAGCACAACTCTAAGTTCGGTTTGACGAGACATAATGGAACTTGAAATACTGTAGCCTAAAAGGATAAGAGTTCATCGTTTATATAGTTCCTCAAGCCGGGATAAACAAACTGCCGTTCCATGATATCCGAGTCTACAACCGGAGAGCGGTCATAGCCGGAAACTCGGATTTACGGATCACTCTGAGAATCCCGTCACCGCTCACTTTCTCCACAAACCGTCCGTGCACGTATCCGATGAGATACTTAGCGGAACGTATTTTGCGGTACTCTTTGTGATTAACCGTAGGAGTGATGAAGTAATGCAGCCCGACCACGCATATTCGATCGAACCTGGAACATATATTCCTAATAAGACGGAGTATCGACACTCTAACGCTATTCTCAGTATCGAGGATGGTGCCGAACAGATCACCGATTATTCACGCGGTCTTGAGGAGAATATCATTCGATGATGAACATGGTAGATCGACACACTTCGTTGCAGAACGCTATCGAGCAGGAACTACGCGAGCACGATGCCGATGTGTTCGTCCATATTGGCGATCGGTTTGATGATTTACTACGGTATTTGACGCACTTTTCCGGGCCAGATCGGGATTATGCATTTGTGTATGCCAACGGTCGAAGCGTGTTATGTGCTCCCCGCCTCTTTGGAGAGCAAGCAAGACGCGAGTTTATCGGCGACCTCGTTCGAACCCATCGACAACAAGTTAGCTCACCGCCAGTAGCGCGAGCAGTTGAAACAATCAACGAGTTCACCACCACAAATCGGATTTTAGTCCCAGCTCATGTGTCCTATCACTCCGTTTCCTCATTAGAAGATGACTTCGAAGTAATTACCACTAGTTCCGACTTTGGACGGGCACAGAAGACAACGTGGGAACGCAACCAGATCGAGTCCGTTCAGACTGTGGCGCAACATGGAATGGCTCGTGCTGAAGCTGTCTTAGCGGATGCATCAATTCACGAAGGGGCAGTTCATTGGGAAGGAGAATTGTTGACCACCGAACGTCTTCGACGAGAAGTAAATGCCGTTCTTGCAAATCATGGTATTCAGGATGCTGGAAATACTGTTATCGGTGCTGGGACCTCCTGTAGTGATCTTCATTTTACTGGTGATGACGAAATCCATGCAGACGAAACGATCTTATTAGATATCTCACCTCGTGGCAAAAGCGGCTTCTATGCTGATTTAACTCGAACATTCGTTGTCGGAGAGATCGATACATGGACTCGAGCAGCTTACGACGCCGTCCGTGAAGCGCAAGATGCTGCGTTTTCTGCCCTCGAATCTGGTGCAGGCATCGAAGCAAAGACAGTCCACGAGGCTGTGAGTGCGGTGCTTTACGACCATGGCTTCGCTGTAGGCGATGTCTCTATCGGGATGTATCATGGAACCGGTCATGGTGTCGGTCTTTCTCTCCATGAAGCACCATCGTTGTCGAGGGACGAAGTACTCAAAGAGGGTCATGTGATCACGATTGAACCTGGCGTTTATGACCCCGAGAAGGGAGGAGTTCGTATTGAAGACCTTATTATGGTTACGCAGTCCGGTTATGAGAATCTGACCGATTATTCACGTCGCCTTGCCCCATCTACCAGATAAGTGATATATTTGACTTGAGTCTCCAGTGGACGAGACGCCTTACTGTATCTCCTTCAGTGAGCGGACGGTACGGACATGATTCATGCCGTCTCACAACCCAAGTCTTCGATGCTGACTGCAAAAATGAATCGCGCCCTTCATTGACGGTAATTCGGTACCCAGAGCTTGCCAGATCTTGACCCTCGTCGAAAGGCGATTCAAACGCAGTCATACACTTCCCTCAGAGGCAGTCGCAAATAATCCTCAACAGTTTCCGTTCGCCGTGCGGTCAGTCGGCAATATCACTGCTACTTCCACAAATACTATCGCTTCTATCAACGAATCGTCTACCAATGCACGCTGCTGCATTCACTGAATTGACCGGACCCGACGGTGTGAGCGTAATCGAACGCCCTGACCCAAAACCCGGCCCGGGAGAAGCGGTCGTCGACGTCGACGCTTGTGCGATCAACCGCCACGACCTTTGGATCCTCGAAGGGGACTCCGCGATGGTCGACGCCGACGATCTCCCATTCGTGAGCGGTCTTGACGTGGCTGGAGTAGTTCGGGCCGTAGGCGATGACGTTGCGGTCGATATCAGGCTCGGCGACCGAGTCGTCCTGTGTCCGAACGAGACCTGTGGGCACTGTCAGTTCTGCCGCGACGGCCCCGAGAACCTCTGTGAGCAGTTCTCACTGTACCACGGAGGGCTTGCCGAGTCCGCGCGTGTCGCGGCCGACCGCCTCATCGTCCTTCCCGACTCGGTCGAGACGACGACCGCAGCCGCCCTCCCTACAGCATACATGACAGCGTATCATATGCTCCGCCGTGCGGAGGTCGGTCCGGGCGATCTTGTCTTCGTCCCCGGTGTGACGGGTGGAGTCGGCGTTGCGAGCATCCAGCTCGCCGACATGATGGGTGCTCAGACGGTGGGAACGTCCGCCTCGGCGGCGAAACTCGATCAGGTCGAAAAGATAGGTCTTGATCACCCCATCGAAGAGACAGATCCCGACGCGATCCGCGAGGCTGTCCAGGAAATCGGCACGATCGATTCAGTGATTAACCACCTCGGCGGACCGTACACCGCAGTCGGCTTGGACGTCATGCGTCGCGGCGGGCGGATGGTAATTTGCGGACGCACCGCCGGCAGTATGTCCGAAATCGATATCCCCAACCTATTTCTCGGACACAAGCGCGTCGAAGGGAGCACAATGGGGACTCAGCATGAACTGGAAAAGTTGGTGGACCTAGTCGCCAGTGGTGACCTCTCGCCCGAAACCGACGCAACCTACCCCCTCGAAGAAACTGGCGCAGCGTTCACTGCGATGAGCGAGCGCGAGAGCGTTGGAAAATTGGTTGTCACGGCTGAGTAGTGGACATCGTCTGCAGTCGTTGACAGATCGACAAAAGCGCTATGGTTCTGGTGACCCCAGGGTGTTCATCACGTCATCCACGATGCTCCACTAGGCGGTGACGACATAGCGATGGCACTCTTCTAGGACAGTGTCGGAGGTGCCGATAGGTAACCCCAATGATTAATGGTGATTAGCGTCCCATTCGATAGTCGAGTCGATTACTGGCGACGGATAATACACTGGTGCTCAGATATTGTCCGATTATCTGCATACCTCGAAACTCGAACGACAGTACTAACTCCAGTGGTATAATGAATACGGGATAGTGTCGATGGTATCTGGTCGTTCACTATTTGGAGGCCTGGCTGCCCAGTGAGGCGTCCACAGACAGTCGTATTTGCCGTTATCATAAGTACATTCTTTGTCGGATTCGGCGGTGGCGTAATTTTCCCCGTTCTTCCAAACTTAGGGGCCATTCTCAACATCTCGCCGTTTCTTGTCGGACTTATTCTGAGTGCAAATCGATTTGCCCGAATCGTAGCGAACGCGCCCGCTGGATCACTTGTTGACCAGTTCGGCACTCGACTTCCGTTCGTAGTCGGTCTCTTCGTTGAAGGTTTTGCAACGCTCGGCTATGTGGTTGCGCTCAACTCTGACGTCCCAGAAATCTGGTTCCTTGGAGCGCGTGTATTTTGGGGTCTCGGAAGTGCACTCGTGTTCGCGACGGCATATACCATCGCTGCCGACGTGAGCGACAGTCAATCACGAGGGACAAATATGGGAATCGTCCGTGGTGGGATTACACTTGGGTTCCCTGCTGGCCTCGTTATGGGAGGGATTGTAAGCGATATGTACACTGTTGCAACCGCGTTTGCTCTTGCAGCAGTCTTCGCTCTTATTGCAGGTGTACTCGCGTATCTACTGGTTCCAGAGACTCACGTCTCAGAACACCGCAGTACAGTCTCCCCGTTGGATGTCGATACGAGCATCCCAACAGTCACGATTGGACTTGTGAACTTCGGGCTCTTTTTCGCGTATCTCGGTGCTCTCTTCGCCACGCTCGTTTTGTTCATAGAGGCCCATAATTTCGGTATCTGGGGCTATGGGCCGCAGGGCATGTCGGGTCTGTTAATGGCAGTGACGGTACTCGCTGCGTCAGGCTTCATGCTTGGTGGCGGTAAAATCAGTGATATGTACGGTACTCGTGTCCCTGTATTGCTGATATTTCTCGTTCTTTCATTCGTTGGCTTCGTACTCTTAGCAATGGCTGGGTCTCTCTTAGAACTGGCCATCGCATGCATCTTCATTGGAGCTGGTCAGGGTGGAACCAGTGGGCCACTAATGGCACTACTAGCCGACCTTACACCGAACAAACGAATGGGTCGTGCAATGGGAACAAACAATGTATTAGGCGACATTGGTGGAGGGCTCGGACCAATGGTGGCACTCCCACTCATTGAGACAGTCGGATTCACGCCAGTATATGTTTCGTGTGCAGTAATCCCACTAGTCGCTGGATGCATACTCATCGGTGGTGTGTACTCTAAGACAAGAAGTTTCAACCCCCAGCCTGAGAGAGGGCAGAACTAGGAAACTATGCAGGATGTTATTCGACACCTGAGAAGTAGATTAAACCACTCAATGTGTCTTAGCACTGAGCTTAGACTGGAAATGAGGTCACTCGGACGTCAGACGGTTAGCAACTCCGACTGTCACTGCACCGAAGACGCTGAGTACCCCACTCCTGCAAACGCCGGTGCGTAGCTGGAGAAGATGTCGTAGATGAGACCGGCAGAGGGCGGTGCTAGGAGTGTCGAAGACGATGACTCAACACTTCTCAGCCAACGAGAACACAACAAGTCATGAGAAACAGTACTATTCGAAAAAGAAACCGTGTTAGGCCGCGGGACGGCCAGCGGGGGAGTCTTCATTAGTCAGTTCACCGCGTTCCTCATCATCCTGGGATTTGAGTTCGGTGTAGGCCGTCGCGAGCACAGCGGTCGAGAAGACCGTCGTGATGGCGCTGCCAGCTTGCACGAACACCAGTGCAATGATGTTGCCAGTGAGGCTTCCGCTCGCAAGCTCACCGAGACCGAAGACGAGATTGACAAGCACCGTGAGGAGCACTACTGCCACGCCCAACACGAATAGGTTGAGACGGTAGCCCCGCGTCAGTCCCCAACTGCTGCGGAACGCGGTGATGAAGTTCTGATCTTCGACGGCCACGTAGACCGTCCAGAACGCTAACGTCACGAGCAGGAAGATTCCCGGGATGATCAACGCAACGAAGCCTAAGGCGACGATGAGCCCGAAGACGATGGCACCGACGAAGAGATTGATCGCGGCCCAGACCATGTTCCGGGTGAAGTACTCTCGCGGGAGGCGTTCGATTTCACTGCTCACGAACACGCGAATGGCTGCAATGCTTACGACGAGCAATGCAATGCCGAGCACGAGCGAGACGAGACCGCCGACGAGAGGCGGGATGAGCAATGTTGGCTCCGCCTGGACGCTACCGGGAGTAAACCGCTGACTAGCGATCCATCGGGTGATACTGATTCCCAACACTCCGTTGAGCGCTGAGATAACGAAGACGATGCCCATGAGCAGCAATCCGTTCCGCTTTATGCTTCGACTGTAGCCCTGTTTGAGAATGCTTGTGATATTTATCGGCATGATCAGCTATCTATAAAGTCGTGTGAGATGATATACGTAGCGAGTGGTTCCCATCTGGCGAGAATCGCGAGACAAAGATGGTGTTCAGTTATCCTACCGATGCACGCCGAATACCTTAATGGTATTAGATATCAGAATTCCCTAATTTTGGGTATTAAGGATCTAGCAACTTCGACTCCGCCTTCCGGAGGTGTTCGAGCACCGTCGCCTTCGCGACGCCAAGCTCCGCTGCGAGATCGGCCGCGGAGATCCCTCGGGGGCGCTCGTAGTAGCCCCGTTCGCGGGCGTACTCGAAGACCTCCCGTTGGCGCTCCGAAAGCGAGTCCTCAGGGAACAGCGGCGTCGCGGCTGCGTTGGGCGTCGTGATGCAGACAACGTCGACCTCGGCGTTGGCCTCCGACCGCACTTCGTCGAGCCAGTTACGAATCGTGTCGCGACAGTCGTCCGTCAGCACCGTCCACCGCTCGCGGCCGTTGCGGATGCGTACTGGTGCATCCGGAATGAGCCCGCGGGAGACCAGCGGCGTCACAATGCTGTTAGCCGGCTCGTAGGTGACCAGAAGACCGCGAGTGGTGTTGCCGGGGGCAACATCGGCACCGATCCTCTTTGAGGGAGAGGAACGCCGACCAGGGATCTCCTGCACGGAGGCGGTGAGTGGGGAAGCGTCGATGGCGGTGATCAAGTCGGCGACCGCGTCTGTCGTGTCGCCGAAGGCCGTGAACCGACCGATCGCGAGCCCGTCGACTTCGTAGACGCCGTGGCCGAGCAGGCCGGCGTCCGTCCGTTTGGTCACCTCGAGCGTCCAGCAGTCGGGGTGCCAGATGTCGAGAACCAGCCGGAGACATGTCACGTCTTCCGCGATGTCGGTCGACGGCTGTGCCATGGTGTGCGAGTACGTTCCGATCCGATAAAATGGTTCGTCCGAAACTGAAGTCGCTGGCCGCTTACGCGCGGCTCCAGAATTCCCGCTTCCAGTCCGGTTCAAACAGGCGGATGAGCCCGATCGTGAGCGTCGGGATCGCGAATAGGGCGATGAAGAAGTACGCCATGATGGTGTACCCCTGCGCGACGAGCGCGATGATCCCGAACTGGGAGAGCAGGGTCGCGGTGACGAGAATACCGATGCCGATCGCGGCGCTCTGGAGCGGGGTGAGGCCGTCGACCTCGGCGAACCGCCCGGCGTCGATCTCCGCGAAATCGGTATCGACGCGGTGGATAATGGCGTGGATCGCCCCGACCGCCGTCTCGATAAGCGTCCAACCGATGACGATTCCGTAAAAGCCGATCAGCAGGGGGCCGCCGACGCTTCCCAACATGGGGAGCCACGGAACCTCTGCGCCCATCACCGACTCGCTTGGGTAGAAGCCCATCAAGCAGAGGTAGGTGATCAGGAACGGCAGTGTCATCATAACACCGGCGAGTACGCCGGAGATGATCGTCTCCTTTCGCGTTTCCTGTCGGTGCAGCACGAAGAACACCGCCGGGTAGATCGCCAAGTTGTATCCGACGTAGAGCGCACCCGACTTGAGCACCGCGCCCGTGCTAGCATCGTTGACGTAGGACGTGTTTCCGGCTGCGAGCACGTTCGTCACGTCGCCCCATACAGCCGAGAGAACGATGACACCAAAGACGACGTATGCGAGGTAGAGGAAGCCGGTACCGACGGTCTTGAACCGCTCGATGAGGCTCGCCCCGTAGTACGTGAGCACGCCGACGACGGCGATGATGGCGACGATACCGAGCATGTAGGGAATGCCGAGCGTCTGCTCCATGATCGACCCCGCTGCTGAGGCCATCACCGCAATAACGACGGTCGCCATCACCACGAACAGAACGTCGAACAGCGGCCAGCCCTTCCAGATGATCGCCTGCATGTAGCTCTTGTAATCGTACGTACCGAACGTCCGGGAGAGGTCGAAGACGACTACCGACATGACGGTAAATCCGACGAAGATGGCCACGATGGCGAGCAATCCGGCGGAACCGAACTTGGCACCGTAGGCAACGACCTCTCGGCCGCTGGCGTAGCCGCCTCCGATGAGCAGCGACTGGAGGATAATCGCCGGAAGGACGATCGATCCGAACCGACCCTGCAACAGTCGGGCGAAGATGCTGATCGTGCGCTGGTCGCGGACGTCGGCTGATTCACTCTGGCGTGGCATATGGTATCATCTACCGGTAGAAGAGATAATAATCACCACCTCTCATGAGAGGTGGTAGCTCTTTGACCCGCTCACCGCCAATATGAGGCCATGGATCTGCGAAGTGCGTTTGACCCGCCGACGCCGGCAGTCATCCTCGCGGAGGGGGCGTTCGGGAAAACAGCCGGTAAGACCGCCAACGGGGTCGTAATGCACAGCGAACTGTTCGATGTTGGGGCCGTCGTGGACTCCGAGCAGGCCGGTCGGTCGGCCGCTGACGTACTTGCCCGCTCGGACATCGCCGACGTGCCGGTCGTCGCGTCGATGTCCGCTGCCCTGGAGGCGGTTCCCGAGGCAGAAGCACTCGTCATCGGCGTCGCGCCAGCCGGGGGCGCTCTCCCCGAGGAGTGGGTGACCGACATCCAGGCGGCGATGCGTACCGGGTGTGACGTCGTCTCCGGCCTCCACGTTTTTCTGAGCGAACGCGACGATTGGGTCGACCTCGCTGACGAATGCGGCGTCCGCCTCTTCGACGTCCGAAAACCCCCCACGGGTGACGACCTCAGGGTCGCAGACGGACGGGTCGACGACGTCGATGCCGACATCGTCCTCACGGTCGGCACCGACTGCGCGATCGGCAAGCGCACGACGACGTTCGAACTGTACCAGGCGGCTCAGCGGGCGGGTCTCGACGCTGGGTGGGTCGCGACCGGTCAGACGGGAATCATGGTCGGCGCTCACAGAGGAACCGTCGTCGACCGCGTGCCCGCAGACTTCACGGCCGGCGTCGTCGAGGACAACGTCTGTGCGGTCGGCGAGAATCACGACCTCGTTTTCGTCGAGGGGCAGGGAGCGCTCACCCACCGCGCTTACTCGGGCGTGACCCTTTCGCTGCTCCACGGCGCCTGGCCCAATGCCGTCGTGCTCGTCGATGATCCCGACCGAACCGAACGCACCCACTTCGACCGGTTCCCTATTCGCGGCGTCGACGTTGAGCGCGAACTCGTTGAACGCCTGTGTGACGCCCGGGTCGCCGCCCTCTCGACGTGGGGCGATCCGACGACCGAGCGGGAGCGGTTCGACCTGCCGACGGCGAACGTCTACCACGAGGACGGTCCGGCGTCGCTCCTAGATGCCGTCCGGAAGGCACTGTAACGGATGAACGGATCGTCTCCGTCGAGCTTGAGCTATCGCACTTTCAGATAGCGGAACTGTTCGAGACTGCGCTTGAAACCATATGCTGAAGCGACGTATGGCATCTGTCGTCGTAAAACTCCGGTTGAATACCGGATATATCTGAACACTTCAATATTATATAGAAGTAGGAATACCAAGAAGAAAGCTGTCAGATTCCGCTACGTTATGTTGAATAAGTGCAAAGCCTCGCCGACGGGCGGGGATATGCGCAGTAGGCTTGATTCGATTTCTGTCCGTCACTGCATTGCTGGATATATCACGAATGGTAGAATTAAGCGTCCTACCGTCGTATCTATAGCTACCGACGTTCCCCGGTTCCGAGGTCGGTCTTCGACCGTTCAACGGCTTCGTCGTCTCACTCGCCCGGGTAAGAAAGTCGACGTCCACTCCATCACGTCCAGGCCACTTGGTTGGCTGACGCTACTGATGGTACTCAGCAGACTGAATATCCAGTCGTGGACCGGAATGCGGTATTCCCGGGTGAAGCACCGGTTGCACATCGGTGGGAAGGTCACGTTGACACGGCTCTACGCGCTGAAATCTGCGTCTGTGGTCATAATTGGATGGGAACCGGTGAGGGAGGACGCGTAAGCGTACGTCGTTCCCGAGGAGACGCGTAACCGTAAATTCCCCTTTGGGGAATCCTCGCCCTTTAGGGCAGGAGGATGTCAATACCAGTTACGTACTGCCTACCGAAGTGAGTAACGGAGAATACAGTGTAAAATGGAAGGGTTTTTTGACGATTGATTCACAGCCTTTGCAAAAATAGTTCTAAACTGTTCTTGGGATTGATGACGAGATGGATAGTTATGCGTCTACAACGGCGCTGATCCTCGCGTGTCAGCTGTCGTGAGAAGGACCACAATGACACAAGCTAGCCAATCAGAAAATGCGTCCGGAAGTAAGTCAGAGACGAATCGGCAAGGAGCGCTAAAAAGGAGAACGGTACTCTCCGGGTTAATAGCCACGGTAGGCGCATCGAGTCTCGCCAGCGCACAACAAACAACAACTACCCAAGGTGGGGGTGGAAACCAACAGTCGTTAGTCCAAGCCGCAGAGCAAGGCGCTCAGCAAGGCGTAAACAGTGTTGAGGATTCGTTATCGGAAGACGAACAGCAAGCGATTGTTGAGGGTGCAACGCAGGGCGCAGTCCAAGGTGCTATCAATCAGAACGTTAACGTCAATGTCGTGCAGAATGCTGCATTCGGCGCAGCAAAAGGAGCAGCCCAAGGTACGGTCAACCAAAACGTCAATGTTAATGTTCTCCAGAATGCCGCATTTGGTGCAGCTCAAGGTTCTATCAACCAAAACGCCAACGTCAATGTCGTCCAGAATGCTGCGTCCGGCGGTGCCCAGGGTGCAGTCGAGGGGAGCTCGATAAATCAGAATGCGAATGTAAACGTCGTCCAAAACGCTGCATTCGGCGCCGCAAAGGGATGTGCGCAAGCAGGAGCAATCAATCAGAATGTTAACGTCAATGTTCTACAAAATGCCGCTCTCGGGGCAGCGAAGGGATGTCTTCAAACTAGGGCAGTCAACCAGAATGTCAACGTAAACGTCATTCAAAATGCGGCGTTGAGTGCGGCTGAAGGCGCCGTCCAGGGCGCTGCAACCAATCAAAACGTCAACATCAACGTTATTCAGAATGCCGCACTCGGCGCGGCTCAAGGGGGTGTTCGGGCTGCTGCAGCGAACCAGAACGTCAATATCAACATTCTCCAGAACGCAGTGGCTGGCGCAGCGCAGGGCGTGTTGCAGCTAAATCAGAACGTCAATGTTAACGTCATTCAAAATGCTGCACTTGGTGCAGCCCAGGGTACGATTCAGGGTGCTGTGAACCAGAACGTCAACATCAACGTCGTTCTCAACGCAGCAGCTGGTGCAGCTCAAGGCGCAGCACAAGCGGGTGCAGTAAATCAGAATGTGAACATCAACGTCATCCTCAACGCCGCACTCGGTGCTGCCCAAGGCGCTGTGAACCAGAACGTCAACATCAACGTCGTTCTCAATGCTGCATCTGGTGCAGCGCAGGGTGCAATCGCGGGCGCTGTGAACCAGAACGTCAACATCAACGTCATTCTCAACGCCGCTCAAGGTGCCGCAATAGGTGCTCTGCGAGCAGGTGCGATCAACCAGAACGTCAATATCAACGTCATTCTCAATGCCGCACTCGGGGCCGCTCAGGGATGTGTACAATCTGGTGCAGTAAATCAGAATGTGAACATCAACGTCATCCTCAACGCCGCACTCGGTGCTTCCCAGGGAGCGATCAATGCAGCGGCGGGTACTCAAAACGTATCTCCCCAAGAGGTTCAAGCCGCAGCACTGGGCGGAGCGACGGGTGCTGTCGAACTTGCCTCAGTGAATCAGAACGTCAATATCAACGTCATCCAAAATACGGCGGCAGACGGTGCGCAGGAGGGAGTACAAGCGGCAGCGACGGGCGCCTCTCTCCAAGAAATCCAACAAGCAGCGGAGCAAGAAGCGCAAGGCGGTCAAGTCAACGGTACTCAACAACCCGGTGAAGGAACTCAAGAACCAGAACCAACTGCGGAACCCGAGCCGACAGCAGAACCAGAACCGACAGCAGAACCAGAACCGACAGCAGAACCCGAGCCGACAGCAGAACCAGAACCAACTGCGGAACCTGAGCCGACAGCAGAACCCGAGCCGACAGCAGGGCCAGAAAATTCCAGCGGATAATATCTTCCTGCCCTAATTGACGAGGCCTTCGCCTCGAATTTTCCGTCAATCCGTCTGTCCAGCAATGACGAGCGACACCGCTATGTTCTAGTGAACTGCGTCGGAGTCGCGTCCGAACGGAGTTCACTCCAATGAGATCGTCCGGTCGGTCCACGCCCGAAGAAATCCCACGACCTCGCGTTCGCGACGCGAGACTGGATCGTCCGTCCCAAGTTCGTTGCTCTCGAAGGCATTCATCACCGCGCATTCCGCGGATGCGCAGTAGGTCGTTAGCCGTTCGGGGTCCAACGACTTGTGCTGGAACGGTATCGTCGTATCGTTGACGAACACTGCGCGAGAAGTGGGAACTTGGTCGAGAATTCGATCCGCTCGCTTGGCGTTGTCCTGGGCCAGAGTGACCGTCTCCTCGTCAGTCTCGCCTTCCGACCGCGGGGCGTTCGCATCGAGGACGCCGTACCACACTCCATCAGGAATCGTCGTGAAGCGGTCGAGCCTGCCGCCGAGCACGCGTCCGTCACGTTCGACCTCTGGAGCGAACTCCAAGATGACCACGCCTTCGGTACCCTCACGTTCGATCCAAGCATCGAGCGCGCAGGCGGTGAGTCGGGTTTTTCCAGACTGTGAGGGGCCGACGATAAGGGTCGAGCCGGAGAGCTGGAAGCGGAGGTCGGTCATGTGACGACCGCCTCCTCGCGGACGTATTTCCCCAGGAGGACTATAGTCGCGATTCCGATGACGATGGCGAATACTAGGACGACTCCCGACAGTGTATCGACGCCATCCGCAATCCGTTCGCGGATGAAGTTTGCTGCGAGCACCCCCGAGACGAGAAGCAGGGTGAGTCCCCCGCAGTTGGCGAGCGTCGAGTTCGACTTCGGAACCGCGCGGGAGTTCAGGAGGTACAGGACTACGGCAATGGCGAATGGCGTCCCAACCGTGCCGAGCGCGAGGACGAGCACGAGCTGGCCGATGACCTCCCCGCCGATGAAGGCACCTGGTGCGGACAACAGCGCGAATGCGGCGAGTAGCGCCCGGTACCGGGAGTCCTCAACCGTCGTTCCCCAGCCGAGCTTATCCGCGACGAGGAAGGGAGGGACGATCGTGTTCCCACCGAGCGTCGAGATCGCCGCACCGCCAAGCCCGAGCAGGAAAAGCCACCTAGCGCTCGATCCGACGAGTGGGCCGAGGGCCTGCGCCGCGCTCACGGTCGTCAAGTTGGGGTTGGTGAGCACGCTGGCAGTGACGAGGAAGATCGCAACGCTGTAGACGCCGAACGCGACGACCATCGAGGCGACGATGTCGAAGGTTGCGAGGCTGTACTCGCGGTCGGTCCACCCGCGAGCGTGCATTGTATAGGAGTGCATCGTGATCAGCGTGATGTGAACTGCACCGCCGAGGATGCCCGCGGCCACGACCGCACTGCCTGAGGGGAGCGAGGGGACGAGTCCCAGAACAGCACTCCCAGGGTCGATCGGGACGACGGAAAGCGATGCGACAAACGCGAGCACGACCGCCGTAACGAGGATCTTCGCCGCGAGTTCGATGAAGTGGTAGCCTCGCCCGGCGAGACCGACCGCGAGAAGCAATGCCCAGATGCCACCCCATACTCTGGCATCGATTCCCGTTATCGTTGACGAAACCGAGGCGACGGTGTTCATGATCACGAGCTGTGCGACGCCAGCCGCAATCACCACGTCAACGACGAGAATCCAGGCCCACCACTTTCCGATATACTCCTCGACGACGCCCACGATTCCGTGCTCGGTGAGGAGACCCAACCGCATCGCGAGGTACTGAGCTAGTGCACCCGCGACCGCAGAGAGGATCACGACCCACAGCAGGGCGTAGTTAAAGCGTGCACCCGCGGTGACCAGGCTCGCCATCGTCGCCGGGCCTGCGGCGATCGCCCCGGCGACCCACGACGGGCCCATCTCGCCGAGGTAGTCACGAACCGCACCTCCCTCTGCGGCGGTCGTGCTAGATGATGTCTTGTTCATACCCGAATGATATTACCCACGAATAAAATACATGCCGGCACTACGGGGCGGAGCAGGCCGACTGCCTCGAGGCGTGATCCCATGCGGTTCACCCTCGCTCTAACCGACGGATATCCCTGGTGATCACGGCCATCTCGTAGCAGAATACGAGGAAAACGCCGAGAAGACTTCCCCAGAGAACGACCGTGAAAGCCGTCGGACCCATGGCAGCCATTACTTACTCACCTCCGCGTCAGTGTCCATGTCCACCGGCGAACCGCCGTCGGTTGCCGGTTCATCGAATCGGCGAATCTCGCGGGAGAGTCGGGCTAAGTCGAACTCTTCGTTCGAAAATCGTGCGATAATCAACGTTAGCCCAGTCGAGATGAGAAACGCGCCGGCGAAGGGAATCAGATACGTCGTGTCGGCCGCCGGGAGAGCATCTCCGAGCAACGTATCCAATATCTCGTGGAGGCCGAACGGGAAGGGGAAGTAAGCGCTCCCAGCCGCGAGTCCGGCGAGACTGCTCACGAGGGCTCCGGTGCCCGAGAGACGGCCACTAAACAGGCCGTAGACAAGCGGGAAGCCAACGGCGGCACCGAGAAGGTCGGCAACGAAAAAGAGGCGAAGGACACTCCGAGCGCGAAGGCTCACCGCGATTGCGGCGACCGCAATAACCACAGTAAACGCCCGCGCACTGAATCGCAGGATTCGGTCGTCCGGATCTTCGAGCAACCGCGGGAGATCGGCCGTCACGAGGCTCGACAATGCATTGAACAGCGTGTCGGCTGTGCTCATCACCAACACGAGCGCGAGCAAGAGGACGCTGAGGACGATCCACTCTGCGACGGTGCCTTCGAGCAGAACGAAAAAGGCGATTCCAGCGTTGTAATTCTCACTGCCGAACTGAGTGACGACATCGGCGTGGCCGACTGCAACGACGCCGAGGAGCGTGGCCAAGAGGAGAATTAGGCCGTTGGTGACGGTCGCGGTACGGAATCCTCGCTCGATCGTGTCGGATCCGTCAGCGGCGTAAATACGCTGCCACCACGTTTGATTGATGAGTTCCGCGCCGAGAATCGCGAAAACCAGCGCGACGCCGAACCTGATCCCCGGAACGAACCCGGGATCGAGGAGCGTGGAGTCCGCAGACACGATCCCCTCGTAAACGCCGCTGGGTCCGCCGAGTACGAGTACGACCGTGACGATACTCACGACGAGTAGTGGGAGGATCAACAGCATCTGTATCGTGTCGGTGACGATGCTCGCCCGGAGGCCACCGTACCCGGTGTACAGCAGGACGAACCCGCCGACGAGAACCGCCGTCTGCCATTGAGGAACTCCCGCCACGTGGTGGAGCGCCAGCGAGATCCCGGTCAACTCCGCAGCGAGGAATACGAACATATAGAGGACGCTGACAGCGATCACGAACGCGTACATCGCGCCGCCGTACCGCGCGTAGGCGTACTCGGTGAGCGAATGGCCTTCCGGAATCACCTGGCGGATCCGCGGGCCGAGTTTCGAGTACGCGAGCATCGGAATGGCCTCACCGACCCCGTAGCCCGCCACGGCCGCGATTCCGTAGAGGGCGCCGGCTTCCGGGGCCGAGAGGAGGATCCAAACACCCATGACTGAGGCGATGAGCGTGGCCGACGTCTGCCCTTCGCCGGTCGAATCGCGTGCAGTGATGAGATCCTCGACGGACTCGACCCTACCTCGCGAGAACCAAATCCCGACCCCGGTAAAGACTGCGAGCGTCGCGACCGTCAGTCCGAGCGCGACGGTGGAACTAACCATCACTTCTCCCCCCTGCGACTTCCATCGCACTTTCGGGGTCGTATGCCGCGTCGAAAAAGGCGACCTCTAGCGACACCGTTCTCCGGAAGAGTCGTTCGATTCGTCGCTGACGACGGGGCGAGGCAGCCTCGCCTTCTCGATCGAGTTCGTCGCGGAGCCACGTCACGAAGGTCTCGAACTCCTCGTTGGCGTGGAGGTCAATCCACTCTGCGAAATAAAAGCGCGAGGGTGACTTGTCTTCGACGGCGGTGGCCCACTCTAAGTAAATCCACTCCGCCGGGAGGAGAACCGCGAGCGTCTCGCCGTACCCGCCTTCCCTTGCGGCTCGCTCTAAGAGATCCTCGAACGTCCGCATCGTGGGGGTCAACTCGGGATCTGCGTGCTCGGCTTCCGGAATGTCAAGTGCCTCGAAGGAGCGCTCGAAGTAGTCGTTCTCGTCGGCGGTGAGCGTCCCGAGAAAGTCGACGAATCGTGACTTCGATTCCATAGTTGGTGCGTCTCCAACAGCATGTCCGAAGATCCCGACGAGCGTCTCGACGAAGGCGTAGTCCTGTACTAGATACCGCCGGAAGACCTTATCGTCGAGGTTTTCAGTTCCGAGTTCGCGCGTGAACCGATGGGTCGTTGCGTTCGACCACTCCGGTTGCGCACGTTCGCGAAGCCAGTTGGTGAACCCGGCTGTCTCGTGTGCCTCGGCGTACTCCTCGAATGTGTCAAGTCGTCTTTCGGTGTCGGCACCGCGGGTCATACTGACCACTCCTCCCGTCGCCAGGCGGCGTCCCAGAAGCGGTACTCGTACCGGGCCGACGTTCGAAATAGATTCTGAAACCGCTCACGTTCGGCCTCGCTTTTATCCCTGGCCACGTCATTCATCAAGTCCTTGCACCACGTCGTGAGTTCCGTGAACTCATCACCTGCGTACATCTCAACCCACGTAGCATACCGGTCATCAGCGGGCAGTCCGCGCGCCGCAAGTCGCTTTCCCGTCTCGTTGAAGCCCCACATGCATGGCAAGAGTGCAGCCACGAGATCGCCGAACGTCCCCGTGGTCGCGGTGCGCACGAGGAAGTCGGTATATGCCCTCGTGGTGGGTGATGGTTCGGTAGTCTCAAGTTCGGTCTCCGAGATGCCGAAATTGGCCGCATACTCGCGGTGGAGATCCATTTCGGTATTTATTGTCGACTCAAGCAGCTCCGCGAACGTTCCCATGCGTTCGAGGTTGGGGGCCTTCGTTGCACCGTGGGCAAACATCCGCGCGTAGTCGATCAAGTAGACGTAGTCCTGCCTGACCCAGTATTTGAATGGCTCCTCATCGAGGGTACCCGCCCCTAGCTCTTCGACCATCGGATGCTCCAAAATAGCTTCCCAAATCGGTTCGGCCACCGGTTCAAGGTCGTACGTGAAGCTCATGTCCTGCCGTAAGTACTCGGTGTTAATATAACCATGTAATACAACCCAGTTGTTGAAAGGGCGTGAACCGTTACTAGATACTAGCGAAGCTACTCCATTTTCCTCCGACTGACGATTTCTACAGGTGGAGCAGGCCGAGTGGCTCGAGGTCACACTCTGATCCGGTTGGACGCATCAAAGAGAACGAGTGCGACATTGATCTCGTTAGTGAGCGTGGCGAGGAGATTGGCTAATGCGGTGCAGAACGAATTCGTGTTAAGCAATTTGCATGCGCCTAGAGATGCAGAAGAATACGTCGTAGGCTGCCTGAAAATTCCGACCCTGGAGGTCTCGCCAGTGTTCTTGGAACCGCACCCAGGAGCACGGAGAGGGCCGGAAGTAGAGGTGTCGCGGGAGCTGCCTGGTGTTCAGGGAGCTGATGGTGTGTCTACCTCGAACTCCTAACCTGTCGACGTCCGTCATGTGCCTCTGACCTCGATTCGACAGGAGTGGTGGCCGAGTTTCCTCGACCCAATTCGGCCAATGAACGGACGGTAAAAAGAAATTCTGACCAGTTCCTCAAAACCTTATCGTCGTTCGAATCTAAACATCTGTGTACTATCGTTACGGGGTTAGCCGCCGAGCATCCTCCGTCGAAATTGTACGCAGAACGAGGGCGTTCTCTCGAATCGCGGCATCGATAATTACACCCTCGATCCCAATTCCGATACCTTCGACCGAATCGACCTCCGCTCCGTATAGGTTGACGGTAAAGAAAATCTCGTCATCTCTACAGGTGACTCTACTGGGTTTTACGAGCACGACACCCGCATCTCTATAGTCTCGGTATTGGTTACATCCTCTCGATATAGGATTCATTATCAACGGATCAGTATTATAAAGAGTAATATATTAGTAAATTAATCGATCGCTTGCCTCATGTCAGACAGCACGGAGCAAAACGGGCATGATATTGATCGACGTACGGCACTCAATTGACCTCCTCCCGCGCCTAAAGACGCGGGAATCCCACCATGGGATTTCAGGCCGTCCGATACGACCCTAAGGTTTCAAGACGCATACGTTCCAAGCGTCGCCTGCTGGGAGTCAGCATCGGCTTGGCTGTCTTGCGGGACGGTCAAACGTCCCCCTTCCTCAGCCGAGTCATCGCCACTCGTGTGTTCTCTTGAGTGACTCTCTCCGCTGAGGTAGCGGTCTGCGATATTGAGCGCGGCGTTAACGTCTGCTTGGTACTCCGAAACCCAACACTCCGAATTGGAACACTTGAACGTCGTCTGCTTCGGACGGTAGCCCTGTTCTCCACAACAGTGGCACGTCTTCGAGGTGTACGCAGGATTCACCGTCTCTACGCGGATCCATTTCTCAGCCGCCTTGTAGCGAATCTGAGCATGCATCTTGGCGAATCCCCATCCGTGGAGACGGCGGTTCATGAACGCGCCGTAGTCCATATTTTCCCGTATGTGTGTCAGGTCTTCCAGCACCAACACGGGATTATCGAATTGGTCGGCGTAGGCGACGACCTCCGACGTAACTGTGTGGAGGATGTGGTCGATGTGTCTCCACAATTCGTCGCCGTAGGACTCAGCGATTCGCCCACTTCCACGTTGCTGAAGACGGCGAGTGGCCGTAAAATACGTCTCACGGAGTTGCCGTACTCGCTTGCCTTCATCGTTCCAGAGGTTGGGTGCAGTCGGGGAACCGCGCTCGTCACGGTGACACACCGTTAACAAAGAGGCTTCCCCGATATCTACCCCAATCGGCGTCTCCGCCGAACTGGTTTCTCGCTCTTCTACGTCTCGCGTGGCGACGATGTGAAAGTACCACTCGCCGTCTCGGTCGAACAACCGACACTCGCCCATCTTCGCGTCGCCCACATACAATGCTTCAAGCCAATCCCGCTGTTCGGGATTGATTTGGGCAGGTATCCAGAGGTAGTAGTCGTCGTGGTGCGGGATTTTGACGTACCACTCGATAGCGTTCTGTGGCTTGTGGTCGAGTTTCGGGCCTTCGTTCGTGAACCGAACAGGGTGGTCGTCCTTCAACTCCTTGGCGTCGTAGCTTCCACCACAGAGTTGTGGGACATACTGCTTGAGCGCGTTCTTCGCGTAACCGCTCAGGTCGTAGTTGACCACTACGTCGTTCGCCGCCGTCTGTGTGGTACAGTCAGCGTTGAACGCGGCTTCGAGTGCTTGTTGGTAGGCTTGTTTCGTCTCACAGAGTTTCCGATGCTTGTGAGTATTCGGGTTCACAAGTTTGAGTTCCAGTGTCTCTGTGAGCTCGGTCATATTAGTCGTCCTGTTCTGTTGGTTCTGAAGTGCGTACCACTTTCACATCCGCTCCACGCCATCGCTTTGGAACGGTGACGTGGGCGCTATTCCCGAAGGGTTTGACTTCGCCATCGAGGACTTCCTCACCCTCGATCTCAAAGCGATTTACCATACAATGGATATACATTAGATATACTTAGTATTATCGATTGGAAATCCAGCCGTGTACGGTACCGGAAAATGGACAGACTATGCCTATCGCTCGACCTCCGCCTGAAGACGGAGGTATGCGCTATCGATCTCTATCAATTCAACAGCGACGAAACGGCTTGCGATAGGCAGATGAAGAGTATGTGTACCCAAGTGCGTCCACGACTCCGAATAGGAGTTCGAAGATGACGATCGCAAGTAACACGATAGCGATGTTGATCGTCGCGACGGCCGCAATGACGGGACTAGCGCCGAACTGCATTTGGGCGAAGATCCGCACAGGAATGGGCGTCATCCCTGCACCTTGCAGGAAGACAGCGATCTGAAGGTTTGAGTAACTCACCACGAATGAGAAGATTGCTGCGGTGAGCAGGCCAGGGAGCAACGCTGGGAACGTAAAGATCGGGAATACAACTCTCCCGGTAGCATCGGTAACGCCTTCTTAAACAAAGTTATGACGGTACATTATAAGACGGGTGAACTGGTAGTGAAAACACAGCTTCTATGCCCTCGCGTCGTCTGTACCTCAAATCGGTCGTGGCAGCCAGTACCGGGGTTACTGGTGGTCTTGCAGGGTGTACTAATTTGCAGAAACAAGACCGAACGACAACAACGAGGCGGAAAAAGAAAAAAGAACAAACTCCGCTCGAAATCCAACATTCTTGGACATCTACTGTCGAAGAAGACGCCAGTCAGGCGCTCTTCGACGGCTTTCAGAAATCGCGTCCAGATGTTACGATTAACGAACGAACGGTCGCTGGTCGGGCCGGCGGTGACCTACAAACGACGATCAAAAAGCGGATCATCGAAGATAATCCGCCCAGTTCATGGCAGGCATGGGCTGGGAAGAATCTACAAACATACGTCGAAGCAAAGGCGCTTACGAACCTCGACGATAGCTTCTGGGCGGGAGATGCGGGGTGGGATTCTTTTTCTGCCATCTCGAAGCGGCTGTCGAAAGTCGATGGGTCGTTCGTCGCCGTCCCGTTGAGCATTCACCGCCTCAACAATCTCTTTTACAACGTCGATATTTTGGAGGATGTAGGCGTCGACCCCGAAACGATAGACGGCCCCCACACACTCTTGAACGAGGTGGAAACGGTCGAAGAGGATAGTAAGGCAGAAGGACTGGTACACGCGACGAAACACGTCTGGCCGACGATCGAGTTGTGGGAGTCGATGTTGGTAGGCACCCACGGCGTGGACACTCACCAGTCCATCGTGAACGGGAACGTACGGTCGCGGGAACGGGCAGTGAGGGACGCGCTCGAACTCGTTAATCAGTATCGCGACTACTCGCCACAAGCGCTTGCCCCAATCAACTGGCACAACGCGGCGAACCGGTTTCGAAACGGGAACATCGCATTCTTCCACCAAGGTGATTGGGCTGCGGCGGAGTTCATAAACGACGACGAGTTCGCGTTCGGAACAGACTGGGATTACGTTGAATTTCCGGGGACGGAAAACAAGTATCTCCTCAGTATGGATCTGTTCCCGTTTCCGAAAAACAACCCGTCCCCCGAGGTCACCGCTCGATTTTTACGGTATGTCGGGTCGGTCGATGCTCAGAAACGATTCACACAGAAACGGGGCGCTATCCCGGCGAGAAAAGATGTACCACGAGCAGCATTCGCCCCCTTCTTCCGTCGCCAAATAGCTCAATTTCGGCGGGGGGAGACGCACCTTCCATCCATCGCACACGGACTAGCGATCGCCCCCGAACCCCGAACCAAACTGACGAATGCGATGAAAGAGTTCACGTCGACGTGGGACGTCGACCAAACGGCCGGAAAGATAGCGGAAATATTCGATTGAACGCTGGTAGGGTTCGTTTCACCCTCCGTTCAGGACGGACGTGTTGGTCGTTCGTTTGAAGATGATGACTTCCCGATTTTGGTAAACGGCTCGATACTCGCCGGATCGCTGGAGTTCCGAAATGAACGACTGTCGCTGGTTGTACTTGCGCCCGTAAACGGTGTACTTTCCTTTCGGGACGTAGATGTAGTCCGGAGTGGTCGCGGTCAGTGCGATGTTTCTATTCAACTCCTCGACGGTTGTCGTCGTGGAAATCCGTTGGTATGCCGTGTATTGCCACTCGTAGGTTACCGGGCTGCTTTCCCATTCGACGCCCCACGGGCCGACGAGGTTCGTACGATTCGCTATATACGGGAACCACTCGGCGGCATCACCGATGACGATGAACTCTGCGGACTGGTCGACGTTGCGCTGGGTCCACTGCATCGCCGAATGATCGTGTTCGTCGATAAACGAGGGCATCGAGTTACTCCCCTCGTATTCATTGATGGCTCCAGAAACGTACAGGGTCGAGATGTTCGCTCCAAAAACCGAGAGAGCCAACAGAACCGCGATGAGTGTATGCTGCCGCGTCATAACCGGCTCTATCAATCGCGTAATCCACGGGACGGCACCGTCGAGTACGAAGATGGTCGTCACCAGCGACCCGATTACGAAGATGAACCGAGTTTCTCCAGTAATCGCACCGACGAGGAGAAGCCAAATCGGGAGGAAGCCTCGGCGCTCGGCGAGTAGATACGCAACGCCAGCGATCGGAATCGCATACCAGAGCGAAAGGAGAATCACACCGTAGAGTTGCGGAGATGGAGATACCGTCGCGGTAGACTGTGGATTCCCGAGAAAGAGCTCCACCACGACACCGAGTCCCCCTCCAAGTCCCCCGTGGGTACTCGACGCTGAGACGAGGTTCTCGAAGCTGTAGATCGATATGATCCTCCCCCACCAAGGGACGGTTAGAACGATTCCACAGATGCCGACGATGGCGGCGTACGCGAACCCGCGAGCCGTCCGAGCGTACGTCACGGTGAAGACGGCGATGCTCAGACCGAGAAAGACAGTGTATTCCGGATGGGTGAGCGCTGTCAGGGTAAACCACACGGCTGTGGGAACGACCCATCGCCACGACATCGTTTTGAAGAGCCGCAAAGCGGTGTACACTCCGGCAAGTGAAAACAAGAACGCCGGCGCGCGAACGATACCGCCGGCAGAGAAGTGCCATCGGACGAACGCAGGAGTTACCGCAAAGACGAAACTCGCCATCCCCGCTCGTTGGGGGGATCGAAGCAGCTCTTTGCTGAGCAGGTAGAACGGAATCAAACTAGCGATAGTAACTAGTCCGGGGAGATAGCGAGTCAATACGAACAAATCAACGCTGAACACGTCGTAGAGTACGGCAAGACAGTAGAACATCAACGGGGGGTACGCGAACGGGACGCCGTTCGCCGTGTACTGCGGCACGACTCGAGGAAATCGATAGCCTTGATTGGCGATCTGTTCAGCCATAGAGAGAAACAGGCCGCCACCGAAGGCCGGATTTTGGTGCGTGGCGAGATAGCTACTGTACGTGAGACCGGCGATGAACAGCGCAGGCGTGAGCCAGAGATACTCGAGCACCCATCGTCTCATATGATTGTCGTCGAAAGTAGTAGTAAACGAATCAAGTTGCATTTTAGGGCTCTGGACTGAACCAGATAGCAATACCGATGGAACCGTCTTCTATGTTGTGGGATTCCCGCGTCGCGTATCAGATCGAGATCCGGCGGTGGACCACGGGCCGCAGGCTGAATGAAGGTCCCGCGTAGCGTCTCGAGGTAACTATCGACGGTCGCCCGCGTATTCTTGAGAATGGCATCATTGGGTCGATTCTGCTTGGAGATTCCGAACGTGAGTATCATCAACGGCACGCGAGGGTCAATAGGCTTGCTATTCCGTGGCGAAGACATATATGACTTAGACTGGTAATGGGTACCATGCCAGAAGGGTACATGTGCGACGAATGCGGTGACTTTCTCTCCGTCAAACCTCACTCGGTGTTCCAATTCGGGCCCGGGGGAACGGAACAAGACCGCGAATTCACGTTTTGTGAAAAATGCGGGCCGAAGATAGTCAAGGAGCACGGATGGTCGACTTCAAGCCGAGATGACGAACGCGCAGGGTGAACGCGTGAGCAGAAAAGCGTAGAGTCGACCGGCACGATGTGGCAAACTCGTTTCAAAACGTGGTATCGCATCCTTCCGGCGGGATTTGGGCAGCAGCGGGGTTCGTCGATTTGTCCCTCTCTCCCACTTCGCGTTCGTCGAAGCCCGCACAGCGTTCGCCGAGTCGGCGACCAACCTGCGCGCCGTCAGTCCGTCAGAGACGAACGGTCGAGGGTTTCCGCCTATTCGCGGTACTACCGGTACGGGTCGAGCGCCAATCGCGGACCTCGGGAAGGTTGGTGTCCAGGAAAACGCAGAGCATCTCGATTTCGTTCGTCTTCCGTGCGGATTTCAGGTCATTTCGCGTTCAGAACCGACTCCTTTCCAGGATGACCAGTGTAGCCGTACGAACGTCGTTGGTATTACCGGTCAGACATACTAGTCAGTCATACTGATCAATATAATCGAACACACCATTCGGCGGATTTGATATTCCTTGATTCCGGACTCGTCCTCAAGGAGTGTTCGTCACGGCCTAAGAGACCGCGTATGGCCACGATGAGACTCGCATACACAAAATGACTGGAGCAATAAATAACACGGCGAGGAAGGCAACCAAAACCGTAGTCACTCTCTAAACTATTTTTAATGTATATACTACAATTAATGATAAATTTTCGTACCCGACAGGGATATTCGCCGGTGATAGATACGTAGCGCAACTCTGTTACGGGGAGAGCTATCGGCGTCTTCTCTCACGAGGTAGCTTCCTCGAAGTTCATTCGTTCGATCGAACTAGCGATTGGTAACAGAATCGTAATAATGAGAGTTATTACGCTTGAGTAATATCTTTCCGCTAATGCCATCGAGACGGGATATTCTCGCCGGCGGCGGCGTCACTAGTCTCAGCATCGGTGCCGTCTCGCAACTTCGACTCGGCCCCGTCGAGTCGTGGACTCCGCGGCCCGACACGTGACCGCTCCGGCGGTACGATTCCGCGAACACCGCTACCAATCTCGACGCGACCCCGCCGACGAACCCGTCGGTCGCGTGGGCCGCCGCTCCGCTTGGAGTGAGCTGGGGTAACGTCACTTGTCGCGGATCAGAAGATGGTGTACGCAGCGGGGAACGGAACCGCAGCGCTCGACCGCATGGACGGAACGGTACGATAGAGATCGAACCACTCCGGCGGACCGCTCGCCGTCCGCGAGGGAACAGTGTTCATCATCGAGGTGGCGTTTCCGGGCTCCTTCGTCACCGACTCTCCGAGAGTTCGGGGAGGAATGTGAAGATGACCGCGACGACGGCGAGCAAGCCGCCGAGTGTCATGAGCGCACCGTCGAAGTATCCCGCGTCGGCGAGAACCCCGACGAAGACCGACCCAGTCGACGCGACGAGGAAGTAGCCAGTCCGCAGGAGTCCCCACGCTCCGTTGCGGTTTGCGGGCGGGAGGGCGTTGATGATATAGGTGTTGGTGACCGGCGCGATGCCCAATTGGACGCCGATGAGGACGATGACGATAGCGATGGGGACGACGCCGGAAACGAACGGAAGTGAGAGAAGCGGTAGCACGCTAGCACCGGCAAGAGCGACCAGCACGAACCGATTCCCGTAGCGGCCGACCGCGCGTCCGCCGCCGATCTGCGCGACGGCTCCGCTCACGAAAAGGGCCGCGAAGAGCACGCTGGCGGTCACTTCGTCGATACCCTTGACCGTGATGAGGTACGTCGGAAGGAAGGCGGAAAGTCCCTGGAAGACGAACACTCTAATCGTCTTCCCTCCGACGCTTAGCAGCACCGGACGTCGGCCGACGGCGGACAGAAGACTCCGAAGACGACGGCGGGACGATGCCTCGGTGGCGTCGGGTATGGCGGTCGACGGGATAACTCGCCACGCCATTACGGTCGTGAGTAAAAATATCGGGACGGCACCGGCGATCGGAACGCGCCATCCGAACCGAGTAACGATAGTTCCGGCGAGGATAGGAAGCGCCGCAGCGCCGAGGCTCCCGACCGCGAGCGTGAATCCGATAGCGGTACTGTCGTTCTCGGGATACAGAGACGAGAGGAGCGTTCCTCGCGTCGGCCCGTAGAGGCCGTTCCCGACGCCGACGAGCGCCGCCATCCCGAGGAAGACGAAGAAGACGGGGGCGGCCGCAAGTGCGCCGACGCTCGCCGTCATGACGACGAGACTGGCGATGAGAACCTTCCGGTCGCCGATGCGATTGCTCAGGAGACCGGCGGGGAACTGTGACAGACCGTACACCGCCCAGATGACGGTGATGGTGAATCCGGCGGTCGCGTTGTCGATATCGAACGTCGTCTTTATCCCGGGCAACAACACGGGGATCGTGATTCGCGTTCCGAGTATCAACAACCATCCGAGCGCGATGACGACGAGCGCCCAACCGCGGCCGTCACCGCGCAGTGAAGCGACCGTGCGTTCGACGTGTTCTCTCAACTCAGTGGACGGCATTCGATGGTAGATTGGGTTAGCCTAACTCCGACGCTCCTGTTATACTTTCCGGCCTCGATAATCCCGTTCGCTTTCGATTCAGACGGGGTTCTATCACCACGCCTCACGGAGCACCGACTCGATTTCCTCGGCGCTCGGGCTCAGTCCCGTCGGCGCACGAGCCATCGGGGAGTCGTCGACGATGAACTCGGCGATCGCCGGCAAATCCTCCCGCCGTGTTTCGGGAAGATCCCGGAGGCGCGTCGGAACGTCGAGCGAATCCCGTACCTCAGTAACCGCGTCGACGACCATGTCGGCCACCTCGGCGGCGGAGCGCTCGGCCGTGTCGATGCCGAACCCGTTCGCCAGCACGGCGCGGTTCGCGTCCACCTCCGCGAAGAGGTATCGAAGAACGTGCGGCGCGACGACCGCGTGTACCGCACCCTGTTGGACGGCGTACCGACGGGCGAACCCGTGACCGAACGCGTGAACGATCGAGATCTTCCGGTCAAGTTGGACGAGCAGCGAGCCGACCACCGCCCGGTCGAACATCTCGGCGTCGGCGGAACCAGCGTCGCCAGCGACCCGCGGGAGTGCGTCGCTCAATAGCCGAATGCCGTGAACCGCCGTCGCGTCGCTGACGGGGGTCGCATCCCGGGCGTACGGCGTCTCGATTCCCTTATCGAAACCGTTCATCGCCGAACCGGCCAGTGCGTTCACCGGCGTCGTCTCGAACAGGGACGGGTCGGCGAAGTCCGCGATCGGCATCACCGAACCACTGACGCTCATCGGCTGTTCAGTCGGCGACTCAGCCGCCGAGAGGATCTCGATCGACCCGCCGCTCGACACGTCCGCTCCCGCGAACGTGGTCGGGACGACGACCACCGGCGGTCGTTCGCCGTTCGAATCGGGCTGGCGGAGTTCCCCGTCGCGCGCCTCGTCGCGGAAATCAGAGAGCGAGCGGTCGTCCGGAGCGAGAACGCTCGCCTGTCGGGCGACGTCGAGGCTACTGCCGCCTCCGACTCCGACGAGGACGTCCGCGTCGACCTCGCGCATCGCGTCGATAACCTCGAAGGCGGTCTCGGCCTGTTTCTCCGGCGTCGTCCGGTCGAAAACGTCGACGAGGCGGTCGCCGAGTCCGTCTTTGATCGGGGTCATCAGGTCGTCGTTGGCCCCGACGTTCGACCCGCAGACGATCACGGCGCGGTCGAGGTCGCACTCCGCGAGGTAGTCGCCGAGCCGACCAACGCATCCACGGCCGAAGATAAGGTCGCAGCCACGGTACTCGTACTCGAACGCGTCGACGTTACGGAGCATCGTTCGCCGATTGGAGCGACTCCGCAATGAAGGTGGCTGGTGCGACGCCGTCGGAACCGATTCGAATCCCGAGCACCGTGCCCCGCTGTGGTTGGCCCGCCGTGAACGAACGTCACCGACTCGGAGCGGTATCGTGGCGGCGGATTCGGTTCTCACTCGAGCGCGGTCGCCAGTTTCTCGACGGGATGCGGAACGTCCTCGTCGTACTCGTCGCCGAGTTGCGTCCGACAGGAGGCGCCGGGCGCGGTCACGACGTCACCGTCGCTGTCGTCGACCTGCTCAAAGAGGATGCGACCGACCGCCTGCGACATCGAGTAGTGCTCGGCCTCGTAGCCGAACGTGCCGGCCATGCCGCAACAGCCCGAGTCGAGGGGGTCGACCTCGTAGCCCGCGCGACGGAGGAGACCCACGGCATGGTGGTCTTTCTTGACCGATTTCTGGTGGCAGTGACCGTGGTAGGTGAGCGATATCGGAGGTGCATCCCACCGCAGGTTTTCGTCAAGTCGGAAGACGTCGAGGTACTCGCAGACGCCGAAGGTGTTCCGGGCGACCGCCTCGACGCGGTCGCCGCTGAGAAGGTCGAGGTAGTCCGACTGGAACATCACCGCGTCGGAGGGCTCGACCGTGACAACTTCCCAGCCGTCGGCGACGTACCGCGATAGGGCGTCGACGTTCCGGTCGGCGATACCGCGAGCCTTCTCGACGAAGCCCTTCGAGTACGGCGGGCGTCCGCTCCCCGTCACGTCCGGTACGGCGACACGGACGCCGGCAGCTTCGAGTAGCCTCACGGCGGCTCTTCCCGGTTCCGGGTGGTTGTAGTTGGTGTACGTGTCGGGAAAAAGAACGACCTTCCGTTCGGCCTCCGCTTCGGGGACTTTCGCACCGCCGCGCTCTCGGAACCAGTCGCGTAGCGTCGTTCGTCGGAATTCCGGCAGGGAACGCTCGCGGGCGACGCCTATCGTCTTCTCCATCATCGGACGAGCACCGGGCAGTTTCCGACCCCAGTTGGAGAGCGGTGCCAGCGCGCTCCCGAATCTCGATAGCGCGTCGATGTTGGCGAAAATGCGGTCTCGAAGGGTCGCCCCGTGGCGGTTCTTGTACTCGTGTTCGACTTCGACCTTCAGCTTCGCCATGTCGACTTCGCTCGGGCAGTCCACGGAGCAGCCTTTGCAGCCGATACATACGTCCATCACCTCGTGCATGAATTCGACGTCGAACTGCGCTTCGTCTCCCTCTCCGGGCGATGCCCCCTCCGAACTGGCGGTCGCCGCATCGAGGTCGCCCGACATAGCTTGCCGGAGGAGGTTCGCCCGTCCGCGGGTGGATTGGATCTCCTCCCGCGAGGCGCGGTAGGTCGGGCACATCACGCCCCCGGTGGTCTCCTGCCTGCCGCGACAGCCGCCGCAGCCGTGACAAAGTTCGGCCATCCCCTGAAAGTCGTTCTCGTTCTCCCAGTTCAGCGCCGGGTCGAACCCCGAATCGAACTCGTAGCCGGGGTCGAACCGGAGGTTTTCGGTCAGGTCGTGGTCGCCGCAGACGTTCCCCGGATTCAAGAGCCAATCCGGGTCTACCGCAGTCTTGAGGTCGCGGAAGAGCGTCCAGACGTCCTCGCCGTAGAGTTTCCGGTTCCATTGCGTTCGCGCGCGCCCGTCGCCGTGCTCGCCTGAGACGCTCCCGCCGTACTCGACCGCGAGATCCGTCGCCGCGTCGGCTATCGACGCCATCTTATCGATTCCCCCTTCGGTCTTGGTGTTGACGAGCGGTCGGACGTGGATACAGCCGGGACCGGCGTGGGCGTAGAAGCTCCCGAATGTGTCGTGTTCCTCGAAGACGTCCTGGAAGTCCGCGATGTACTCGGGGAGGTTCTCGGGGGGAACGGCGATGTCCTCGATGAAGGCGATGTGCTTCTCGTCGGTCGTCCGCGAGAGCAGAATCGGCGTCGACGCTTTCCGCATCTTCCAGAACTTCCGCTGGCTCTCCTCGGAGAACGCCGTCAACCCGTCGAACGCGACGTCGCCGACGCGGTCGTCGAGTAGTTCGTCGACCTTCGCCCGGGCCGCCTCATCGGTGTCGGCGTAGAACTCGACGAGCAGGAAGGTGTCGGTTCGCTCGGGGAGGATACTCACCACGTCCTTGAAGTCCTCCAATCCGCGGGCGAGTTCAACGAGTACGCCGTCCAGCACCTCGACCGCCGCGGGGTCGTGGTCGAGGATGGATTCGACGTCCTCCATCGCCTCGATGAGACTATCGTAGGTGAGCAAGCCGATGGCAGTCGTATTGGGAATCGGCTCCAGGGAGAGCGTCGCCTCGGTCACCACGCAGAGGGTTCCCTCGCTGCCGACCATCAGGCGCGCGAGGTTGACGCTTCCCGCCTCGCTCGCGGCACCGTCCGCTTCCTCGACCAAGACGTTCAGATTGTAGCCCGAGACGTTTCTTTTGAGACTGGGGTAGGCGTCCTCGACGGTCTCGACCTCCTCCTCGACGACTCGTAGCGCCTCGGCGTAGAGGCGCTCTTCGAGGTCGCCGTCGGCGTCGGCACCCGCCCGGAGTTCCGCGAGCGTCGTTTCACCGAGCGTCGTCACGGTGCCGTCGGCGAGGACGACTTCCAGTTCCTCGACGTAGGCGTCCGTCTTCCCGTACTTCAGCGAGTGGGCGCCCGTGGTGTTGTTGCCGATCGCGCCGCCGACGGCGCTCCGGTTCGCCGTCGAGGGGTCGGGTGCGAACTTCAGGTCGTGAGACGCCAACCGTTCGTTCACCTCCGCGAGTATCGCCCCGGGTTGGACGCGCACCTCGCGGTCGTCAGGATGGACGTCCAACACGTCGGTCATGTACCGGGTGAAATCGAGCACGATGGCTTCGTTGACCGTCTGTCCGGCGAGGCTCGTGCCGCCACCCCGCGGCAGAATCGGTATCTCGCGCTCGGCGCAGTAGGTCACGACCGCGACCACATCGTCGGTCGATTCGGGGAAGACGACGCCGATGGGCGTCACTTCGTACGCGCTCGCGTCCGTGGCGTACAGTTGACGCGTGTAGGTGTCGAATCTGACGTCGCCGTCGACGAGCGGTTCGAGGTCGTCCACGAGACCGGGGCGTTCGACAGCTCCCTCGCGGTAATCGTAGTTCGCCCGGTCGTCGCCGGCAGGCCCCGGCTCCGAAGGTAATTTGCGCTCAGCCATAGACTCTCGTTATCGTCTCTCAATGAACGGGCCGTCAGTGTAAACCCTTCGCCGCGACGGCACCGCGGACGTCGATTCGTCGCTACCGCGACCGCGAGTACGAGCAACGCTACGCGACCTGGTTCTTGAGTTCCTCACCGGTTCGGAATCGGCGGACGTTCTCGACGACGAGCTCGGCGATGTCGAGATGGTAGCGGTTCGTCGCCGAGGCCTTGTGCGGGGAGATGATGACCTCATCGAAGTCCCAGAGCGGGGAATCCTCGGGAAGCGGTTCGGTCTCGAAGACGTCCAGACCCGCACCCGCGATAGCGCCGACGTCGAGGGCGTCGACGAGCGCGTCCTCGTCGACGACGGGGCCGCGGGCGACGTTGACGAGGAAGGCGTCGTCACGCATGCGTTCGAACTCGGCGGTGCTCATCATCCCCTCGGTCGCCGGCGTGTGCGGAACCGCCAGCGCGACGAAGCGAGCGTCCGCGATAGCCTCGTGGAGTTCTTCGGGGGCGTAGACGCGCGAGACGCCGCGAATGGGTTCGTCGGAGCGGCGGACTCCGATGACCTCCATCCCGAGGGCGTCCGCGCGCTCGGCGATACCCCGCCCGATGGTTCCCAATCCCACCACGCAGAGGCGCTTCCCCTCGACGGTGAACGGTCGGTCGTAGTCGGGCGTGTACCAGTGGGTTGCGTTCTGGTGGTCGCGGTAGATGTGAAGCATGCGGGCGAACGAGAGCATGTAGGAGACGGCGAGTTCGCCGGCGGTCGTGGCGTGGATGCCGGTACTGTTCGTCAGGGATACGCCCGACGCTCGGTAGGAGTCGGTGTCGAACTCGTCGTAACCGGCCCGGACGCAGTGAACCCATGCGGCGTCGAGAAACTCGGGACGCGGTCGGTACGTGGCGACGGCGTCCGTCTCGTTGTAGCGCCCGTCGTCGCCGACGAGTTCGGCGAGCACGTCGAGATCCGCGAACGCCTCCACGAACGCTTCCTTCGGGACGACGTTCTCCACCGATTCGTGAACGCAGAGTCGCTCCAATTCTGACATACGTAGTACTCACACGGATGCAATGTGACGTTTTCGCCGCCCCGTTACGCTCGAACGATAGAAATGATTAAATGTGATAATTAACTTTACAATACTCCACCACGCCAGTCATTCGCATGGACGTAACAGAGGCGATCGCGGAGATCCTCGTAGCGGAAGGTGTCGACTACCTGTTCGGATTCCCGTCGAATCCGTTGTTCGACACCGGAGCCGTCGAAGACGCCGGCATCCGAACCATCGTCGTCCGGCAGGAACGGACGGGCGTGCACATGGCCGACGCCGTCAGCCGGGTGACCTCGGGCGACGAACTTGGCGTGTTCGCCTGTCAGCACGGTCCTGGAACGGAGAACGCCTTCGGCGGCGTCGCCCAGGCGTACGCGGAGTCGGTTCCCATCGTCGCGTTTCCGGCGGGGTACGACCTGGCGAAAACCGACGTCGACCCCAAGTTCAACTCGCTTGTCAACTACCAGCACGTCACCAAATCCTGCGAGCAGTTGAAAGACCCCGAGTCGGTCGTCGAGACGGTTCGCAGAGCGTTCAGCGCCGCGCGAAACGGCCGTCCGCGCCCGGCTCTCGTCGAGATTCCGAAAGACGTCTTCTCCGAGGAGGTCGGCGACATCGACTACACGCCCACGAAGTCCTCGAAGACGGGGCCCGACCCGAACGACATCCCACCGGCGGTCGACATGTTGCTCGACGCCGAGCGACCGGTCATCTATGCCGGACAGGGCGTCCACTACGCGAAGGGCTGGGAGCGGCTATGGGAACTCGCCGAACTCGTCGAAGCCCCGGTCGCCACCAGTCTCAACGGGAAGAGCGCCTTCCCCGAAGACCACCCGTTGTCGCTCGGGGCGGGGTCGAAGAGCGAACCCGGCCAACTCGCGCACTTCCTCGACGAGTGCGACCTCCTGTTCGGCGTCGGCACCAGCTTCTCGACCACCGCCTACGGCATCACCGTGCCCGAGGACAACGAGATCGTCCACGCGACGCTCGACCCGACGGACATCGACAAGGAGGTCGAGAGCGACCACGCCATCGTCGGCGACGCCGAACTAACGCTCGAAGCCCTCGTCGACGAGGTCGAGGGCCGCCTCGACACCGCGCGGGGCCGTCGAGATGACGTCGTCGCGGAGATTCGGGAGGTCGAATCGGAGTGGCTCGCCGACTGGCAGCCCAAGTTGGAGTCCGACGAGACGCCCATCAATCCCTACCGGGTCGTCAACGAACTCACCGAGGTCGTCGACGCCGAAGACGCGATCATCACGCACGACGCCGGCAACGCCCGCGACTTTCTCGCGCCGTTCTGGAAATCGTCGGAGCCGCTCAGTTACATCGGCTGGGGGAAGACGACGCAGCTCGGCTACGGTCTCGGTCTGGCGATGGGGGCCAAACTGGCTCACCCGGACAAGCTCTGTATCAACGTGTGGGGCGACGGCGCCATCGGTATGACGGGGCTCGACCTCGAAACCGCGGCGCGCTACGACATCCCCATCCTCTCCATCCTCCTGAACAACTTCGAGATGGCGGGCTACGAGACGCCGTTCGGCGGCGACTTCGACCAAGTAGCCGACGCACTCGGCGCGTACAGCGAGCGCATCGAGAACCCCGACGAGATAGCGGGCGCCATCGAACGCGGCGTGTCGAAGACCGAAGAGGGAACGCCGGTTCTGTTGGAGTTCATTACAGGCAAGGAGACGGAGCTCTCGCGTCCCGACCTCGACTGAGTCCGGGAACCGTTCCTCCCTTTCTACTGTCGACGGGAATCGACTCCGGAGCGATACTACGAAGTGGGCCGTGACCGTCGTGGCAAACGCACGCATGGAACACGTACACGAAGACGACCGAATCGTCGTTCGCCTCGACCCGGGCGACGAGGTCATGGACTCGCTCGAAACGCTCCGCGACGAGTACGACATCGAGAACGGCTTTCTCGCCGGAATCGGCGCCGTCGACCGGGCCACGCTAGGGCACTACGACGTCGAAACGCAAGAGTACAGCGAGGAGGAGTTCACCGGACAGTTCGAAGTGACGAGTTTCCTCGGAAACATCGGGCCGGACAAGATACACACGCACATCCAACTCGGGACGGACACCTTCGAATCGCTCGGCGGTCACTGCTCCGGGGCCCGAGT
Source organism: Haladaptatus halobius (assembly GCF_020618475.1). Taxonomy (GTDB): domain Archaea; phylum Halobacteriota; class Halobacteria; order Halobacteriales; family Haladaptataceae; genus Haladaptatus; species Haladaptatus halobius. The sequence continues at coordinate 763,026 of NZ_CP085337.1, forward strand.
CTCGGGAACCTTCGAAATCCTCGTGACGCTCGGCGAGACGCCGCTGACGCACCGACTCGACGACCGAACCGGCCTCGACGTGTTCGACATCTAGGTCGGCGCGTCCATCGATCCTCGTTTTCGCCGATTCACCCTTCGAGACTCGGGAAGGCTTCGACGTTGTACTCGAGCGTCGCGCCCGTGCTGGCGACGTACGGAACGCGGCGCTCGTGATGAGAGCCGTGAGACCGCAGATCGACCGAGCCGCGAACGCCGTTCTCGACGGGGCCGAACACCGACGACTCGGTTCCGAGCACGAGCGCGTCGCCGATGTCGTCGGTCGGCAGTCGGAATCGCCGAGCCGCCTCGTCGGCGGAAACCACCTCGTCGACCCCGTCGACATCGTCGAGCCACTCGAGGGCGTCCGCCGAGTCGTCGCGGAGATATACGTACGCTGCGCCGCCGAGGTTCTGGTGGTGGTAGGTGTGTTCGTCCGTGATGAGTCGGACGACTTCGGCGTCGTGGCCCTCCCGGTCGAGAACCGCTTCGAGGTCGACGCACACCGACTTCCGGTTCATACCGTGGTCGGCGGTGGCGACGAGCGCGTCGCTTCGTTCGTGAAGCGTGGCGACACCCGCATCGAGTTCGCCGACCCACTGCTCGGCCGCCGCTTCGTCCGGCCCGTGTTTGTGCGGAACCACATCCGTCGTCGACACGTAGAGCACGTCGAGGTCGCGCTCGTCCAACAGGTGCACCGCGGCTTCGAGCAGCCAGGCGCTGGCCTTACCGGAGTAGATACCCGGCGGTTCGCCGACGGCCGCCGCGAGCCACTCGGGCGGATTCTCCGCGCTCGCCGCGACGTCGCACCCCTGACCGACCATCCCTACCAGTTTATCCTTCGCCACCAAGGCTGCGACCGTCTCGCCCCGCTCGGCGCGGCGCTGGAGTTCCGTCCGGCACCGCAGGTGCGAGGGGTCGTTCATGAACGCCTGCTCGTCGCGTTCGGGGTCGTAGTATGTGTTTCCCGTCACGCCGTTCCGGTCGGGGAAATCGGCCGTGACGATGCCCGCGTTGTTCACGTTCGTGAGGCTCGGTACGATACCGTCGCAGACGCCCGCGTTTCCTCGAGCGGCGACGTCTTCCCAGCCGGGCGTCTCTGTCGCCGAGAGATACGCAGGGTCGAGGCCGTCGAGACAGGCGATGACGTGAGTCATGTGGTAACTTTCGTAAGGTGGTGGTTCGAGTCACATATACCTTCGCCGGCGTCACTCTCCCATCGCCGCGCGTTCCTCCGGAGCGCGTGGCGAGCGACGGAGGCGTCGTGAGAGCAGGCCGAGCGAGACGAGGCCGAAGGCCGCCCCGAGGGCGAGGGTGATGAACGCCCACGCGTATCCGGAGGTGTCGAGCACCGCGCCGAAGACGACGGGGGAGACGACCGTCGCGCTGAACCCCGCGAGCGTCTGTACTGACAGCGCGACGCCGACGTTTTCGTCCGCGACCACTTCGGTGACGGCCGTCGAGGTGGGCGAACTGTCGGCCGTCAGCAGCGCGCCGTAGACCAACAGGAGCGCGGTCAACACGGGAAGCGACAGCCAGTCGAGGAAGCCGATAGCCGCGCTGATGCACGCGCTCGCCGTGAGAACTGCGAGAACGGTTCGAATTCGACCGACGGAGTCGCTGGCCCAGCCTCCCAGGAGGTTTCCGACGCCGCCCAGCGACATCATCGCGCCGGTCAGCAGTCCGGCCAGAACGGTCGGGTCGGACGCCCCCGCGACCGCCGTCGTGGCGACGAGGAACGCCGGCATCCAGTTGCGAACTCCGAACACCTCCCACGTGTGTCCGGCGTAGACGCCCACGGCGTACAGATATGCCCGGTTGGAGAGCAAGCGACGGTCGAATCGCCGGTCGCTCACGGCCGCATCGGGATGGTCACGAGCGAACGCGAGCATCAGCGGTCCGGCGACCACCGCGCCGACGCTTGTCGCCCCGATAGCGACACGCCAGTCCAGTGCGGCGGCGACCGACGAGGAGAGCAGGAACGACAGTCCCGTGCTCAGCGAGAACGCGCCGGTGTAGACGCCGAGCGCGCGTCCGCGAGCCGACTCGGGATACCACTCGCTGAGGAACCGCATCCCGGGCACGTACACGCCGGCCATGAACACCCCCGCCACGAACCGGAAGAAAACGCCGATTAAGAAGCCGTCGGCGAGCGCCGCGAACGCGATGCTCGCCAGTCCAGTGCCGGTCGCGCCGACGGCGACCACGCGTCGCGTCGAAGAGCTGTCGGCGACCAACCCGGCGGGGATGATGGCGACCACGTATCCCGCTTGGAAGGCCGCGAACAGCGCACCGGCCTGGATTCCCGACAGCGACCATGCGTCGACTATCTGCGGGAGAAGCGCCGAGTAGTTGAACCAGACGAGAACCGAGAGCAGGAGGACGATGCTGGCGACCGCGAGCGACCGAGTTCGTTCGTGCACGGCTTTCGACCTCCTTCGATTCGTCTCGTGACGGATTCCAGTCTGAGGGTTCAGTCGAGCACACTTAGTGTTATGGTTCTTCGGCCGGATTCCAGCACATGTCGAGTTCGTCTGGCAGATTCAAAAAATCGATCGACAATGAAGGAATTCTCGTCGCGCCCGGAGCGTACGACGCCGCGAGCGCGAAGCTCGTCGAACGCGCAGGTGCCGAGGTCGTCTACGTGTCAGGGTCGAGCGTCTCGACGTCCGTCCACGGATATCCGGACGTCGGACTGACGACGCTCACGGAGATGGTCGACCGCGCTCGTCAGGTTGCCGGCGTGGTCGACGTACCGGTGTTCGCGGACGCGGACACCGGCTACGGAAATCCGATCAACGTCCGCCGGACGGTCGAGGAGTTCGAGCGCGCGGGAGTTGCCGGCATCCACCTCGAGGATCAGGATTTCCCGAAGAAGTGCGGTCACTTCGACGACAAGTCGGTCGTGGCTACCGACGAGATGGTGGCCAAACTCCGAGCTGCCGTGGACGCCCGGACGGACAACGATTTCGTGCTCATCGCCCGAACCGACGCGCGGGCGGTCGAGGGGTTCGATTCGGCCGTCGAACGCTCCGAGGCGTACCTGGATGCAGGTGCGGACGTCATCTTCTTCGAGGCACCAGAGTCGGTCGCCGAACTCGAGGAAGTGGCCGAACGAATCGACGCCCCGCTGCTCGCGAATATGACCGAGGGCGGCCGAACTCCGATGCAGACGGCCGCCGAGTTGGAATCATTAGGGTACGACATCGCACTGTTCCCCGCGACCGGGTTCAAAGCCGTACTCAAGACGTTACAGGACGTGTACGTCGAAATCGTCGAAACGGGTACGCAGCAGGGCGTTCTCGACGAACTGGTGTCCTGGGAGGGTCGTAACGATATCACCGGGCTGGACGAGATAGCCGAACTGGAGGGACGGTACGCCGTCGAACCGGACGAGGCGTCGTGAATCGGCCGGACGACGCGTCCGAATCGGGACACGCCTTTATGGAGGAGGCGTGATAGAGTATTGCATGGACGAGAAACGCGAGGACGACGGCGCGGCCAGCATCTCGTTTGCGACGCCGGACACCGAATTCGGCGAGGGAACCGTCGCGCTCCTTCCCGAGACGCTCGACGAGTTGGGCGTCGACGCTCCGCTCGTCGTGACGGACGCAGGCGTCGAATCGGCGGGCGTGCTCAACGCCGCGCTCGCCGGTCTCGAAACCTCACCCGCCGTTCACCGCGCGACGACCGAACCGAACGTCGACGATTTCGACGAACTACCGGACGGGGAGTACGACGGCGTGGTCGCCGTCGGGGGCGGTTCGTGTCTCGACACGGCGAAGGTCACCGCGACGCTGCTCGCCCACGGCGGGTCGGCCGGCGACTATCTCGGCGTCGACCGCGTGCCCGGCCCGACCGTCCCCTCGGTGGCGATTCCGACGACGAGCGGTACCGGCTCCCAAGCGACCCAAACGGCGGTCGTCTCCTACGACGGGGTGAAACGCGGGGTGAGCGACGAACTGCTGCGCCCGGAGGTCGCCCTCGTCGACCCTGCGCTCACGTATGACCTCCCGAACGATGTGACAGCGCGGTCGGGGTTCGACGCGTTCGTTCACGCGCTTGAATCGCTGACCGCGCGCGACTACCGGCGGGTCGAACCGCGACCCATCAGCTATCAGGGGGCGAATCCGATTTCGCGCCCGCTCTCACGGAGGGCGCTCCGGTTGGTTCACGGGTCGTTCGAGCGCGTCGTCGCCGACGGCGACGACCGCGAGGCCAGACGGGAGATGAGCCTCGGAGCCCACCTCGCGGGAACTGCGTTTTCCAACGCCGGTTTAGGTGCGGTTCACGCGCTCGCGAGCAGCGTCGGCGGGATGACCGGACGACCCCACGGCGAGTGTCTCGCGGCCTCGTTGACCGCCGGTCTGCGCTACAACCTCCCGGTGCGGAGACGGGAGTACGCCGACGTCGCGCGGGAACTCGGCGTGGCAGGGGTCGACGACGACACCGACGACGCGGCCCGCGCGCTGCTCCGGGAGTGCGGTCGGATTCGGGACGCCGTCGGCCTCCCCGGGTCGTTCGCCGACCTCGGGCTGGAGCCGGACGACGCGGACGACATAGTGCGGAACACGCTGATTCAGGAGCGGCGTCTCAAGACGAACCCGCGGACGGTCGACGAGAACATTCGGGAACCGGTAGCGCGAGCGTTGCGGTAAGTCAGCGGACGAGGAGGAAGACGCTGAGGAGTCCGGCGAGTAACGCGAGCGCGGCCAGCGTGACGAACAGGGCAGCCGACCCGGCGTAGGTGAGGACGGTGCCAGCCATCGCCGCGCCCAGCGCGCCGACGCCAAACATTGCCAAGTAGGTGAATCCGTACGAGAGGCCGTGGCTGTCGGCGGTGACGTAGTCCGCGATGGTGGCTTGATACACCGGCGCGGCCACGTAGACGAAGAATCCCAGCAACACGCACACCGCGAGCAGCGGCACGACGCCGGCCGACGACGCCGGGACGAAGAGCAGCGCGGCGACGACCAGCACCGCGAAGGTGACGACGAGCGCGCGTTCGGTCTCGACCAAATCGCTCGCTTTCCCGCCCGCGTACTGGCCGAACATCCCGACGAACAGGAGACCGGCGTAGACGTATCGACCGGGTTGGAACGACCGACCGGCGACGGTTATCGGTTCGAACAGCTGGAGACCGCCGAGGATTTCTGGGAGGAACGTCAGGATTCCTCGGTAGTAGAGGCCGTACAGCATCACGACGACGAAAACGACCGTGAACCCCCGTGTGAACAGCGCGCGCGAGTTGCCGACGAGCTTCCGGAGCGAACCGAGACCTCCGTCCGCTTCGACCGTCCGGCCGGGGTCGCCGTCGGCCGCGACCTCGGCGCTTTCGGTGGCCGCCCGTTCGTCGAAGGAGATTCTGAACGCGATGGCTCCGGCTATCAGCGCGGGCGCGACGAACAGCGCGGCGACGAGTCGCCAGTCGATGTAGCTGAGGAGCACCGCCGCGGCCAGCGGACCGACCACGGTTCCGACGTTGCCGGCGACGCCGTGATAGGCGAAGGCGGTGCCGCGGTTCTCGGTGCCGCGACTGAGCAACGAGAGCCCCGCGGGGTGGTAGAGGCTCGCCCCAGCACCCCACAGAATCAGCGCCGCTCCGAGCACCGCCACGTTCGGGGCAAGGCTCACGAGCAGGAATCCGCCACCCATCCCCACCGCTGAGCCGAGGACGAGCCGCTTTGATCCGTAGGCGTCCGCGAGAATGCCACTCGGCAGCGCACCCAGACCGATGAGCGCGTAGCCGGCACCGACGACGATTCCGAGCGTGGCCTCGGTGGTAGCGAAGGCGTCGAGCCACACGGTGACGAAGATGGGGATTGCCAGTTCGTACGTGTGGAACATCGCGTGGGCGAGCATCGTGAAGCCGACGATGGCCCGGTCGTTGCGTTTCATCGTTCGGAATCTCCGCGGGAATTGAGCGAACCGATGAGTCGGAGTAGTATAAATTTTGGTGAAGAAGGCGTCCGTCGAACGACCGCATTCGGGACGACCGGGAATGTGTCGTTCGCCCACCGTCGACGCGAACGCTCTCGCGGCGCACGAAACCGTCGGTACGATTTTTACCACGGCGTCACGATACTTTCTTGCATGGCAGAGACTAACACGTTAGCCGAGTTCGCAGCTACTACATCGTTCGACGATATCCCGACGGACGTAGTCGAGGAAGCCAAGCGGGCGATTCGAGACTACGTCGGGGTTGCGCTGTACGGTTCGCAGCACGACATCGGCGACCGCATCTCGTCGTACGTCGACGGATACCTTCCGGGGGACGACGCAGCCGTGCTCGGTCGCGGCACCGCAAGTCCCCCCGGCGCAGCGCTCTCAAACGGTACCTTCGGACACGCCATCGACTACGACGATACCTTCGAGTCGATAGTCATCCACCCGACGTCGCCGGTGTTTCCGGCCGCCCTCGCCGGCGTACAGGTGGCGGAGGGCTCCGGCCGCGACGCCCTGACGGCGTACATCGTCGGCGTCGAGGCCGCGTTTCGAACCGGCCACGCCACCTATCCGAGCCACTACGATAACGGCTGGCACAGCACCGGTACGGTCGGGACGTTCGGCGCGTCGGCGGCCGCGGCGTCGGCGCTCGGACTGACGCCCGAAGCGATCGAGCGCGCGTACGGAATCGCGGCGTCCTGCTCGTCGTCGCTGAAGAAGAACTTCGGGTCGATGACGAAACCGCTCCACGCCGGCCATGCCGCGCAGATGGGCGTGCGCGCCGCGATGCTCGCGGACGCGGGGTTCACGGCTGACGACGCGGTGTTCGAAGGGGACATCGGGTACGGACGCGTGATGACTCCCGGCGGCGAGTACGACCCGTCGGCCATAACCGAGGGGCTCGGAGAGACCTGGGCGGTCGACGACATCGGTTTCAAACCGTACCCCTCGGGCGTGATAACGCACGCGGCGATGGACGCCGCGCGGGAGGTGGTCGAGCGCGAGGACATCGGGCCGGATGACGTCGAGTCGGTACGTGTCGCCCTCGACGATGCGGCCTCCGAGATGCTCATCCACGCCGACCCCGACGACGCGCTTCAGGCCAAATTCTCCATCGAGTTCTGTCTCGCTGCAATACTCCGCGAGCGGGACGCCGGCGTCCGGGAGTTCTCCGACGAGTACGTCGCCGACCCGCGAACTCAGGAGGTGGTTGCAAAGGTCGAGCGGGAGTTCGAATCGAACCTCTTCGGTGGCGAGTTCGCGGGGTACGGCGCTCGCGTGACCCTGACGACGACCGACGGCGAGCAGTACGTCGCAGTCGAGAAGTACGCGCCAGGGAGCCCCAACAATCCCGTCTCCGACGACCGCCTGGACGCGAAGTTCTTCGAGTGCGCCGAACCCACCGTCGGCCCTGAACGGGCAGACGCCGTCGCGGCCGCCATCGCCGACCTCGATACCGACGGTGCCCTTGACCGACTGTTGGAGAGCGCGACCGCCGGGAGCGATGACGCGTGAGCGACGGCTACGAGCACCGGTCACTCCGCGAACTGGATGTGAATTCGGACAAGCCCGGCCGACGGTGGGAAGTGTCGCCGCAACTCGGCATCGGCGACTACAACTTCAACGTCGCCGTCCTCGAACCGGGCGAGCGGCTCTCGCAGAACGCGTACCACTACCACAACGAGCAGGAGGAGTTCTACTACATCGTTGACGGACGGTGTCGCGTCGAAGTCGAGGACGGCTCCTTCGACGCCGAGACGGACGACGTCATTCGCTTCGACGAGGCCGTCCCCCACATGCTGCACAATCCGTACGACGACTCGTGTAAAATCGTTGCTATCGGCAGTCCCCCGGAGGGCCGGCGTCCGGTGTATCAGGTGCAGAGCTACGGGGAACTGCTGGCCGACAGATACGGCGACGACCCCTCGTCGTAGCCGACCCCGCGCTCCCGGTGGTGGGAGCGTCGGCGGTAGTTTGATTGTGATTGTCGCGCATGTTACGGGCGATGTCAGTGAAAGATGGCAGCGAGCGGAACGTCCCGGAGCGACGCGAGGAGTACGACGTGGTCGTGGTCGGATGCGGGATGGCCGGATTGGCGGCCGGCATCCGGGCCTCGGAGGTCGGCCGAAGCGTCGCGCTGTTGGAAAAGTCACCTGCCGAGCGACGCGGTGGCCACACCCGCTTCACCGAGTCGTTCCGAGTTCCGTCGGCGGACGCCGACCTCTCGGAGTACGGCTACGAGTTCGATATCCCCGATTATACAGTGTCGGAGTTCTACGACGACATCATGGCTCAGACGAACGGTCGGGCCGACGAGGAACTCGCCGAGACGCTGGTCGAGAACGCGGGTGGGACGATAGAGTGGCTGACCGAACTCGGCGTCGATTGGGACATGACCCCGCTCAACTCCGGTTACACCGTCGCCCGGACGTGGTTCGACGGGGAGGAGATGGTCGACACGCTGGTCGAGGCGGCGACCGATGCAGGCGCGGACGTCTACTACGACGCGGAGGCCAGAGCGCTCCGACAGTCGGCCGACCGACGGGTAACGGCCGTCGACGCGGTTACCGACGAGGGATTCGTCCGACTCGACTGCGAGGCGGCGATAATCGCCGCCGGCGGTTACGAATCGAACCCGGAGAAACGCACGCGCTACTACGGACCGGACTACGACGCGATGACCGTCCGCGGAAGCCGGTACAACACCGGAGAAGCTATCGACATGGCGCTGGACGCAGGAGCCAAGGCGGTGGGACAGTGGGGCGGGGCCCACATGGCGCTCATCGACGCGGCCGCTCCGGACGTGGAGGGCGGAACCAACCGAATCGACGGCTACCAGTACGGTTTGCTGGTGAACCACGAGGGCGAACGGTTCGTCGACGAGGGCGAGGACGCGCGCGCACACACCTACGCGAAGTTCGGACAGAAGATATTCGAGCAGCCGAATCACGAGGCCTTCATCCTGGTCGATTCGAAGACCATCGACGAGGTCGACGCGACCGGCCCGTCCGACCCCGTGGTCGGCGACGACCTCCGCGACGTCCTCGAACGGTCGGGCTGTGAGCGCCCCAACGCCGCCGCGGCCACCATCGAGGAGTACAACGCCGTCTGCGACCCCGGCGCGTTCGACCCCCAAGTGCTCGACGGCAACGCGGCCACCGACGTGACGCCGCCGAAGTCGAACTGGGCGCTTCCGATCGACGACCCGCCGTTCTACGCCTTCGCGGTCACCGGTGGTATCACGTTCGCCTTCGGCGGGGTAGCGACCAACGCGGACGCGGAGGTGTTCGACACCCGAGACCGAGTGATTCCGGGACTGTACGCCGCCGGCAACAGCGTCGGCGGGCTGTTCTACGATAACTATCCGGGCGGGACGGGGCTGACGAACGCGGCTGTGTTCGGTCGAATTGCTGGAGAAAAAGCCGCGAAGTACGTCGTCGACTGAGTCGTTTCGCGTTCGCACTCGATTCAGTGAATTCCTTCCTACCCTTACTGGTTCTTCTGGAGCAGTCGATTGATCTCCTTGGCGGCCATTGAAGTCGCCTTTTCCACGCTCATACCCTGCTGTAGGATGCTCTGATGCATCTTCCGAGGAATCTCGTAGGTTATGGCGTCGGCACCGGGTACTGCCGGAATCACCGCTGGTTCGAAATCCTTGAGCGTCTTGAGACACGCGCCGCGCCAGAACTCCGTGTGCATCTCCGACTGCCCGAAGAAGTCCTCTTTCTGGATTTGATCCGGTGACACCGGTACGAACCCAAGGTTCTTCGCGTTTTGCACCGCCCGGTTGCTATCGCCGATCCACCACTCGATGAACTTCACCGCAGCGTCCTTTTCCTTCTGGTTAGAGAACGCATCGCCGATGAAGCCCAGCGACGGGAGCCACGCGAGCGCGGCCTTCGTGCCAGCATTCATCGGTAGGCCCCATGTATAGTCGCCGTTCTTCATGGGCTTTTTCTGTTCTTCGAGGTAGTCACCCCACAAGTCGGTCGAGTCCTGAAGATGGTTGACCGCGGTTTGTCCCGACCAGTGCAGGGTCGTCGACTCCTCGTCGCCGTGATTGATCGAGTTCTGGTGGAAGTAGCCCTTGTCGATGTAGTCCTTCTGCATCTTGATGGCCTTGCGAGCCTCCTTGCTATCGATCGTGGCTTTTTTACCTTTGAGGTCAACCACTCCAGACAACGATCCGCCGTGTTGGGGAATGTACAGCGACATGTACTCCTCGTCGCTCTGTTTCATCCCCGTCGTGTCCGGGAACGCTTCCTTCTTTTTGCCCATCTTCGTCTGCTTGAGCTTATCGTAGATCCCCGGTATATCGTCGTACCAGTGGAGACTTCCTGCCTTGTGGTTGACTTTGCTCGGATCGATACCGGCTTGTTCGAGCCAGTCAGTTCGCCACGCGGTGAAGTACGGACGGAAGCCGAGCGGGAACGTCACGAGGTTGCCCTTCTTTCCTGTCGATTGGGCACCCCAGACTTTGTGGCCGCTCATTATATTGTCAGCCGTTTTGTCGGCCAGTGATGAACTCTTCCAGAGGTCGTTGACGACCATCCCAGCACCGCCAGCCAGGATACCGGGCCTCGTCATCACTTCTACTAAGTGCGGAACATCCCCGCTCGCACGAGCCGCCTGGAACTTCGTAGTGACGTCCGTGTATGGGACACCTGTGATGTTGATTGTTATGCCGCTCTTCTTCTCGTACTGCTTGACGATCTTGTCGGTGTACTGCTTTTTCGTTTTACCCTCGGTGTAGTAGGACAACCAGACGTCGAGCGTTGTTTTGCCCGTATCGCCAGCAGTTCCTCCTTGATTATTTCCGCCGCCGGAACAGCCGGCGAGTCCGGTCGCCGTCGCTGTTGCACCCGCCATTTTTAAAAATCGGCGGCGATCGACGGAGCGGTGCCCCGAATCGAAGTTGGTATAACTCCTTCTTGCCACGAGTTAACAACCCACTCTCTCATTTAATCGTGCAAATCTTAAATCTTCCCCACAGATATCTAATTAGTCTCCGTAGTAATTAACAACCAGTGAACGTTTTCGAATGATACCACCTGCGTTCGAATCGAAAACGGGAAAGCGGTGACTGCGGTCAATAATGCAGCGGCTATCGACCGACACGCGATAAAATGAAGACGGAACGTTCTACTGGTTCCGCTGTAGGAGCCGGTTGATCTCGGTCGCCGCCTGCGACGTCGCCTGATTGACGGCCTGATCCATCCCCGTCCCCTGCTGGAGCTGTTGAGCGATGCTCTGGTGCATTCCGCGCGGAATATCGTAGGTGATAGCGTCCGCCCCCGGCACCGCTGGAATGACTGCAGGTTTGAACTGCTGGAGCGTCTTAAGGCAGGCACCTCGCCAGAACTGCTCATGCATATTGGTCTGGGCGAAGAAATCCGCGTTTTGAATCTGGTTCGGCGATACTGGCACGAATCCAAGGTTCTTCGCGTTCTGAACCGCACGCGTCGTATCGCCGACCCACCATTCGATGAAGTCGACCGCCGCATCCTGCTGCTGCTGGTTGGTGAATGCATCTCCGATGAAACCTAGCGCGGGCAGCCAAGCGAGCGCGGCCTTCGTCCCGGCGTTCATCGGCAGCCCCCACGTGTACTGGCCGTTTCGCATCGCTTGACCTTGTTCTTCGAGATAGTCGCCCCAGAGGTCGGTCGAATCCTGGATGTGGTTGCAAGCGGTCTGCCCCGACCAGTGTAGGGTCGTCGACTCCTCGTCGCCGTGATTGATCGAGTTCTGATGGAAGTAGCCCCTGTTGATGTACTCGAACTGCATCTTAATGGCGTCGCGGGCCGGCTGTGAGTCGATAGTAGCCTCCGTGGCAGCGACGTTGACGACGCCGGACAGCGACCCGCCGTGTTGGGGGATGTACAGCGACAGGTACTCCTCGTCACTCTGTTTCATCCCGGTCGTGTCCGGGAAGGAGCCTTGCCGCTGACCCATCTGGGTCTGCTTGAGTCTATCGTATATCCCCGGCATGTCGTTGCGCCAGTGAAGGCTACCGGCCTCGTGGTTGACCTCGCTCGGGTCGATGTTGGCTTGGTTGAGCCAGTCGGTTCGCCACGCAGTGAAGTACGGCCGGAAGCCGAGCGGGAACGTCACAAGATTACCCTTCTTCCCGGTCGATTGGGCACCCCAGACACGATGGCCCTGCATGACCTTGTCAGAAGCTTTGTCGGCCAGCGTGGAACTCTGCCAGAGGTCGTTGACAACCATCCCTGCGCCACCCGCGAGGATGCCGGGTCGCGTCATCACCTCGACGAGGTGGGGGACGTTTCCGGCGGCGCGCGCCGATTGGAATTCTGTCACCACGCTAGTATATGGGACCCCAGTGACGTTGATCTGCGTGCCGGTTTGGTTCTGGTACTGCCTGATCAAATTATCCGTGTACTGTCTTTTCGTCTTCCCCTCGGTGTAGTAGGACAACCAGACGTCGAGCGTCGGGTTACCCTGGAATCCCACGTAACCGGTGAGTCCGGTCGCCGTTACGCCGGCTCCGGCGGCTTTCAGGAAGTTTCGTCTATCGATTGTACTACTGTTCGCTGCCGTATCGGCAGCGTCTTGCTTCTGTGTCATTTGGTAACTCCCCACCAACATCATCGTCGGGAGCATCTATCATAAACTTTTGCAATATTTTCCGGTTATCGCTCCATCTCGATAGGACGACGACCACCACTCGGAGTGCGACGACGCAACGTTTATAGGGGATTTACCTGTATGTCATGGTATGTCAGGGCAGACCGTACGGTCAGATGTCGGCAGAAAAGGCGTTTCTGATTACCTCGGTTTAGCGGCCAACATTCTGTACGGAGTCGCCGGGATTCTGTTTCTGGTCGGGTTATATTTCGATTGGCAACACACCGGTCAGATCATCATTCCCCAGTTCGCGCTCGCCAACGAACCGAACGCGAACAGCGGGCTGTTCATTCTATCGATCATCATACTCGGACTGGGGTACGTGGTCTCCGTCCTAGGCAGTAAAGTCGAGGAGTGGCAGACCGAAAAAGTCGACCAAACACAGGAGTGGACGGTCGATGTAGGCGATTCCTCCAAGAAGTAGCGTCTCGCGGGCAGCCCAACGATCCGTTTTTCGGGGGTGCTCCGTCGCTCCACTAATTGTGACTACGTGAACAATCACCGACGTACCCGTGCACTACGGCCCGTCGTCGGCCGCGAGTTGAACTCGACAACTATGGACGGATCAGAAAAAAGCGCAGGTCGGCGAATCGAGTCTACCCCTTGACGCCGCCACCTGACGAGAGCCCTTCGACTAGGTACTTCTGCAGGTACATGTACATGGTGATGGGAACAATCATTGAGAGGAACGTCCCGGCCATGATGAAGTGGAAGTTGCGGACGAAGAACGTCCCCTTCAGTTCGAGAAGCGCCGGTGCGAGCGTAGTGTGCAGTGGATCCTGACCGATGATGAACGCCATCAAGTAGTTGTGCCACGCCAGCAGGAACGCCAGCAGGAACACCGACGCGAGCGCTGGCCGCGACAGCGGTAAGATGACCCTGAAGAACGCGCCGATCTGCGTGCAACCGTCTACCCGGGCAGACTCCTCCAAGTTGTCCGGAAGTTCCTCAAAGAACCCTCTGAGGAGCCAGATGTTGTACGGCAGCGTGAACGCCGTGAACGCCAGTATCATCCCAATGTAGGTGTTCAACAGACCCATTTGCTGCATCAGGACGAAGATGGGAATCGCCAGCAGGACGATCGGGAACATGAACCCGGCAACGCTCAACACGAACAGGGAGTTCTTGAACGGGTAATCGAGCCGCGCGAACGAGTACGCGGCGAACACCGCGGCGACCGTCGCCAGTCCGGCGGTTCCGACGCTGACGATGAACGTCGCTAGCGTGTACTCCACGAACGGGAACGCACTCCACATCGTCCGCCACGCGTTTCGACCGCTCCAGGAAACCGGGTCGAATGTGACGAACGGAATACCCAATGGGGTCGTGAAGATCATCTCGGGCGTTTTCAGTGAGTTCGCGAAGGTGTAGTACACCGGCAATAGCATCCACACCATCAGCACCGCCAGCGAGAGGTACTTCAGTACTGGCTTGTAGTGTGTCTCCCACGATAGTCTCGACCGCTCCGTTTCGAATTCGAATCGTTTGTCGGTATCAGTGCTCATTAGTAGTCCCCCGTTTCAGTGCGCACCCAGATGAGGATGAGTGGGATGATGCCGACCGCGAATAGCATCCCCAGCGCCGCGGCCTCGCCCATGCTCCAGTCGACGAACGCCGATTTGAAGATGGCGACACCCAGGAACGTCGTGTAGTTGACCGGACCGCCCTGCGTGACGGCCCACGGTATCGCCACCTTCCCGATGGTGAACACCGTCCGAATCATCACGACCGTGACGATGATGGTGCGGAGGTGGGGGAGTGTGATGAAACGGAACCGCTGCATTGGGCCCGCCCCGTCGACTTTCGCGATTTCGTACAACTCCTTTGGTATCGATTGGACGCCCGCAAGAAACACGACGTACATGAACCCGAAGTCGCGCCACACCTTCGCGAGAACGACGCCCCAGAACGCCCACGGTGTGTTCGAGGTGATCCCGCCGGACGCGGGGACGTCGAAGAATATGTTGAGCGCGTTGTAAACTAGCCCGTAAGTGGCAGCCTGCTCCATGATAGCGAACGTCAGGCCGGCAGCGATCGCCGGACTGGCGTACCCCGCGAGCATCAGTCCCCGCCAGAACGGGCGGGCGGGGAGGCTCTCGTTCATCACGAGCGCGGCCGCGAGCGCGACCACGAGGTCAAACGGAACCACGACGAGTTCGTAGAGTAGCGTCATCTTGATGCTAAACAGGAACAGACTCTGTCCCGCACCGAACAGCCAGTACTCGTAGTTCTCCAGACCAACCCACGGATCGGCGGTGTTCGGGTCGAGCGTGAACTGTTTAAAGCTCAACAGGAGTCCGTTGACCACCATCGGATAAAAGACGATGACGGTCAACAGCACGAGCGTCGGCAACAGGAATAGAATGCCCTGCAGTCCGCCGTACTCCTCGAGCAGTCGGTCGGTAAAGGATCGATCACGCTGGGCGATTTCGTCCGAAACCGTCGACATGGATCACCCCTCCTCCTCGCGCACGCTCGTCGCGGAGCCGTCGGTTCGAACCCCGTCATCGGTCGGACTCGACGTGCCGGGAACCGTTCCCTCGGTCGCGTGCATCCATTTGACGACTTTCGGCCCGGCCGGGCTGAAGAAGTGGACGTTCGGCCATTCGACTTCGAGACCGACCGTGTCACCGTCCGTCACCTGTTCGGTCGACTGGACGACCGCGTTCACCCGCCGGTCGCCCACGTCGAAGTAGAGTATCTTGGTGTCGCCCATCGGTTCGACGACTTCGACTTCGATGTCGATGAGGCCGGTTCCGGGTTCAGTGATGTTGAGGTTGCTCGGCCGGATACCGAGGATGACGTCCTCCCCGGGGAGCCCGTTTCGGAGTTCCTCGGCGACCGCCTCCGGCAACTGGATGTCGAACTCGTCGCCGACGACCGAATTTCCGTCGAAGCGCATCTCGAAGAAGTTGATCGACGGACTCCCGATGAAGTCGGCCACGAACAGGCTGTTCGGGTCGTGGTAGATCTCCTCGGGCGATGCGATCTGCTCGATCCGACCGGCGTTCATCACCGCAATACGGTCGCCCATGCTCATTGCTTCCTCTTGGTCGTGCGTGACGAACACCGTCGCCACGTCGAGTTCTTGCTGCAATTCCTGAATCTCGGTTCGCATCACCGCTCGAAGTTTGGCGTCGAGGTTGCTGAGCGGTTCGTCGAGGAGGAACAGCGCGGGATCGCGGACGATGGCGCGTCCGAGCGCCACGCGCTGTTGCTGTCCGCCGGACAACTGGTTCGGGTATCGATCGAGCAGGTCACCGATCTCCATGATGTCGGCGGCCCACCGAACCTGTTCGTCGATGGAACCCCTATCGGCGCCGCGCATCTTCAGCCCGAACGCCATGTTCTCGTACACCGTCATCGACGGGTACAGAGCGTAGTTCTGAAATACCATCGAGATGGCGCGATCCTTCGGCGGCAGTTCGGTCACTTCGTGTCCGCCGAACGTGATGGTACCCGAGTCGGGCACCTCTAGCCCGGCGATGCATCGAAGCGTCGTCGACTTGCCGCAGCCTGACGGCCCGACGAGGACGAGTAGTTCTCCTTCTTCGATGTGGAGGTCGATATCGTCGACAGCGATTACCTGTCCGTCGTTGAACGTCTTGCGAACGTTTGCGAGATTTGCGTCAACCATGGTTGAGCGGTTTTCGTGCGTTGGTCGGTATCGTGCTATGCGTTGTCGAAAGTCCTCTCATCGGTACTCACTCCGACTCCGGGCCTGCTCGAACTCGGCTGGCGCCGAATCGATTGGTGAGCACTGCTTTGATTATCGGTACGAACATGATGGAACCCAGAACGAGCCCGGCGATGGCGATCGAACCGTCGACCGTTCCTGCCGTTCCGACTGGCCCTTCAAGCCAGAAGTAGACAGGAATGCTCAGGAAGGCGTACGCGATGATCGCTGCTCCCAACGGGTGGTTCGTCACCCATTTGGAGCCGCCGCCCGAGTCGTGGGCCTGGTTAGTCTGCCCCATACAAGCTAACACATACCACAAAGTTATAAACGCTTGCATGACAAGCAGTAGATTATATGATATCATCAGATATCCGATGCAAAATCTTATCCCATCGGTCGGTCTTTCGTCATACATGTCACGGTCAACTGATGACAGAGACCCCGCTCAGTCGGGGATCCTCGACGGAGTGCGGGTTCTCGACCTCTCGACGTTCGTCACCGGCGGGTTCTGCTCGCTCATGCTTGCGAATCAGGGCGCGGAAGTCATCAAAGTCGAACGGCCAGGGGTCGGCGACGACAACCGTCACTCGGGGCCGCCGTTCGTCGACGTGGACGGATACGACGGCCCGGGGAAGACCGCGTCCGACCGCGGCGAATCGCCCTACTTCTGGACGGTGAACTACGACAAAAAGAGCGTCGAGCTGAATCTGAAGAGCGACGAGGGACTGGAGGTGCTCTACGACCTGGTCGGCGAGTCAGACGTATTCATCGAGAACTACCGCCCTGGAACCGCCGACCGACTCGGCGTCGGGTATGAGGATCTCCGCGAACGCAACGGCGAACTCATCTACTGCTCCATCTCGGCGTTCGGCGAGTCGGGACCGTGGAGCGACCGACCGGGCTACGACCTGCTCGTGCAGGGGACCAGCGGCATCATGAGCGTCACCGGATCGGAGGAGGGCGACCCGGTCAAAGTGGGTCTGCCCCAGACCGACCTCATCACCGCCATGTGGGCCGCGTTCGGCATCGTGGGGGCGCTGTATCGCCGGAAGTCGACTGGGAAGGGCGAACGGGTCGAACTCGGCATGCTGGACGCCGCGCTTCCGTGGTTGACCAAGCAGGCGGGGAAAGCGTTCGCGGGCGAGGAGCCGACGCGGATGGGGACGAAAGACCCCGTGCTCGCACCGTATCAGGTGTTCCCGACGGCGGACGGACACCTCAGCGTCGCGGCGGCGAACCAGAAGCTCTGGACGGAGTTGTGCGAGGCCATCGACCGGCCGGAACTGGCGGACGATCCGCGATTCGAGACCAACGCCCACCGGGTCGAGAACATGGACGAACTAGAGGCAGTGTTGTCGGACGTCTTCCGAAAGCGGCGAACGGACGAGTGGGTCGAACTGCTCGCGGACGAATGGGGACTGCCTGTTGGGCCGGTCTACAGCGTGGACGAGGCGCTCCACAACGAGCAAGTGGAGGCTCGAAACGTGCTGTCGACGGCGAACCACCCGGCGGCGGGAGAGATTCCGGTCATCGAACACCCACTCAACTTCGCGAACGCGGAGTCGGGCTTCCGGGACGGCCCGCCGCTTCTGGGGGAGGACACGGTGCCGATTCTCCGAGAGATGGGGTACACCGACGAGGACATCGAGACGCTGAAGAACGCCGACGCGATTCCCGACGAATGACGCGATCGACACCATGAGCGACGAGAACGCGTCGGATCGGTACCGGACGGGCGCGGACGACGAGACCAATGTCGACGCGGTCGAGGATCGCTCCGACCAACACGTACCGGAGGAGGACACTCGCCTCCTCGCGCGAGTTCCGGAGTGGGTCGTCGCCCTTGGAGCGGGGGCGCTGCTGACTGCGACGCTCATCACGCTCGCCGGGTCGGCGTTCCTCTGGTACTCGGTCTCGCAGGGACGGTTCTACGGCTACGAGCCGTACGAAATCGTCCTCGCGGGCGTACAGTTCACCGCGGTGACGGCGTTTCAGGCGGTCGGCGTCCACTGGGCCCGCCAACGAGTCCGATGGATGTGGGTCATGCTCGCGGCCATCGCGGGGTCGCTGACGTTCATAGCGCTCCCGTTCACCGCGGTTGCGCTCGCGTGCATCGGTCTCGGCAAGTATCACTTCACGCTTGAGACACCGACGAACGTCATCCGTGGCGAGGAAAACTAACCCCCACGCTTATTCGTTCTAATCACATCGCATCTGGTATGTCAACCACAGACGCGACCTCCCGGTTAGCGTCGCACTGCGCGGAGACGAGATTCGCCGACTTACCCGTCGACACGCGGGAGAAACTCAAGCGCCACGTGCTCGATTTCCTCGGGGTTACGCTCGGCGCGCACGAACACGCCGCATCCACGCCGTCCATTCTCGAGGGACTGGGCGGCGGCCGCGAAGGCGGCGAAGCGACGATAATCGCGACGGGCGAGCGCCGTTCACCGAATCGCGCCGCCGCGGTCAACGGGGCGCTCGCCCACAGCCTCGACTTCGACGACACCCACCGCGAGTCGTCGCTTCACCCCGGCGCGCCGGTGATTCCGGCTGCGCTCGCGGTCGCCGAACGCGACGGGGCGACCGCCGAGCGAGTCCTCGCCGGCGTGTCGGCGGGGTTCGACGTCGCCTGCGTTCTCGGCCGGGCCGTCGACCCGGACGCCCACTACGATCGAGGGTTTCACGGAACGGCAACCTGCGGGACGTTCGGCGCCATCGCCGCCGCGGGCGTGGTGGCGGGGCTCTCGGTCGCCGAGTTCGAAGCGGCGTTCGGAATCGGCGGCAGTCAGGCCGCCGGGTCGCTCCAGTTCCTGTCGAATGGCGCGTGGAACAAGCGCCTCCACCCGGGACTGGCCGCGCGCCGCGGGGTCACCGCCGCCTCGCTCGCCGCGGCCGGGTTTCGGGGCGCGGATGCGGCCATCGAGGGCGAATACGGCTTCCTGACCGGATACACGGCCACCCCCAACCCCGAGGCGTTCGACCGACTCGGCGACCACGCCGTGATGGAAACTGCGTTGAAACCGTACCCCTGCTGCCGGTACATGCACGCCGCGCTCGACGCGCTCACCGAGATCGGAGCGCAGGTCGACCCGAACGCGGTGGAGTCGGTGGTCGTCGACCTCCCGGAACCGGGCGTGCGACTGACCGGCGACCCCGTCGAACGCAAGCGGCGACCGTCGAACTTCGTGGACTGCCAGTTCAGCATGCCCTTCGGGTCGGCCCTCGCGCTGTCGACCGGCGACGCGGGACTGGCGGCGTTCCTCGACGCCCAGTCGCACCTCGACGACCCCGAACTCCGCGAACTGATGGATGCGACCGAGGTGGTGTCGACGGACGCGGTGCAGTCTCGATTCCCGAAGCAGTGGACGGCGGGAATCGTCGTCGAGACGGAGCACGAAACACACGAGCGGTTCGTCGAGACCGCTCTCGG
This sequence comes from Haladaptatus halobius, assembly GCF_020618475.1. Classification (GTDB taxonomy): domain Archaea; phylum Halobacteriota; class Halobacteria; order Halobacteriales; family Haladaptataceae; genus Haladaptatus; species Haladaptatus halobius. The sequence continues at coordinate 782,765 of NZ_CP085337.1, forward strand.
GGAACCCGAGAAGCCGCTAGGGTGGGACGGTGTGGCCGAGAAGTTTGAGACGCTCGCGAGGTCGTCGGGCGTCGGTGGCGACACCCGGCGAGAGCTCGTCGAAATCACGCGCGAGTTCGAGAACCACACCGTCGACGACCTGACGGACGCCCTCCGCGAGCAGCGGTCGCGGCCACGGTAGTCATGGTGGCGCTAGGCATCGTGAACCGAACCACGGCGAGAATCCGGAGCGGGATGGATGCGCTCCGCGGAGATGGCCGAGGCCGCGTCCTGGTCGTCGTGGCCGCGGGCTGGCTGTTGGTGCTCGGCACTCGCATCATCCTCCCGGCGCTTCTTCCGCAGGTCAAAGTGGCGTTAGGCATCGACAACGCGACCGCCGGATTGCTCGTCTCGGTACTCTGGGGGGCGTACGCGGTGACCCAGTTCCCCGCCGGAATGATGATCGACCGAATCGGCGAGCGGACGACCCTGACCGCGAGCACGGTCGTCACCGCCGCGGGGGCCGCCGCGTTGACCGTCGCACCCTCATTTCCGGTGTTCGTCCTCGGCGGCGTGCTGTTCGGTCTCGGCTCGGGCCTCTACGCCCCGCCGCGGGTGACGGTGCTGTCGCGCATCTACCCCGACCGGGACGGGACGGCGCTCGGAGCCACATTCGCCGTCGGCAACCTCGGCGCGGCGGGACTGCCGCTCGTCGCGGGGGCGCTGGCCCTGTGGTTCCACTGGCGGGCGGGGTTCGGGTTCGTCGTTCCGCCGCTCGTGTTGGTCGCGTTCGGCCTGTGGGTCTACGTCCCGACTCGGGCAGACGGGAAATCCCGTGCGGCCGAGCAGTTCACCCGACGAACCGCCGTCCGGCTCCTCCGCGACATGACCGACGGTCGCGTGGTGCTGGCGTGGGTGGCGATGACGTTGATCCTGTTCACCTATCAAGGCATCACCGCCTTCCTCCCGACCTACCTCATCGACGCCAAGGGACTGACGCAGGGAACCGCCTCGGTGCTCTACGGGCTGTTCTACACGAGCGGGGCCGTCTCCCAGTGGTTCGCCGGCAACGCCGCCGACCGGTACGGCGAGCGAACCGTCCTCGCTGCGCTCGCCGGCGTCGGAGTGGTCACGGTCGGACTGCTGCCGTTCGTCGGCGGAACTGCGGCCCTCGCCGCGCTGCTCGCGCTGCTCGGAACCCGACTCGGTATCGGCCCCGTCGGCAATGGGTACGTCGCGGCGCTGTTGCCGGACGAGATACAAGGAGCGGGGTACGGGTTGTTTCGGACGTTCTATCTCGCGGTCGGCGCGACGGGGTCGCTGTTCGTCGGCGTCCTCGCCGAACGAGGCTGGTTCGACGAGGCGTTTCTGGTGCTCGCGGGCGTCACCGCGATGTCCTCGGTGCTCTACCTGTTCCTGCCGACCGCACCCGCCTCGGTGACCGTCGGTTCGACCGAGGACGCCGAAAGCGGAACCGACGGCGGCCTCTCCAGCGCCGCCGAACCGGGGAGCAACGCTGACGGCGAAAGCGACCAGACCACGGACTAAACGGATTTCCGCTCAGCCGGTCAGCCTGTCGCGGAGGTCGGCAATCACGTCCTCGGTGGCCGCCTGCCCGCCGAGGTCGGGCGTCCGGGGTGCGTCCGTGTCGGCCACCTGCGCGGCGACCGTGTCCCAGAGGTCGTCGGCCGTCGACCGTTCCCCGAGGTGTTCAAAGAGCATCGCACCCGAGAGAACGGTGGCGAGGGGGTTGGCAACCCCTTGACCGACTATGTCGGGCGCGCTCCCGTGCACCGGTTCGAACATCGAGGGATAGTTCCCGTCGGGGTTAACGTTCGCCGACGGTGCGAGACCCATGCTCCCGGTGACGATCGCGCCGATGTCGGTCAGGATGTCGCCGAACAGGTTCGACGCCACCACCACATCGAACTGCTCGGGGCGGCGGATGAAGTCCATGCTCGCGGCGTCGACCAACAGGCGTTCGACCTCGATGTCGGCGTACTCCTCGCCGACCTCCTCGACGATGTCGTCCCAGAACACCATGCTGTGGGCCTGCGCGTTCGACTTGGTGATGCTGGTTAGCTTTCCCTCGCGCTCGGTCGCGGCCTCGAACGCGGCGCGGACGATTCGCTCGGTCGCCTCGCGCGTAAACACCCCGCTCTGAATCGCCACGTCGTTGCCGAACCCGAGGTGTTCGCGTCCGCCGACGTCGGCGTACTCGCCCTCGGTGTTCTCGCGGTAGACGACGAAGTCGATGTCGCCGCCTTCGTACCCGCGCAACGGGCTCTCGATGCCGTCGAACAGAACCGAGGGCCGCTTGCAGATACCCTGGTCGAACCCTTTCCGGATGGGCAACAGCAGTCCGTGAAGCGTGACGTGGTCGGGTACTTCGGGGTGGCCGACCGCTCCCAACAGAATCGCGTCGGACTTTTCTAATCGATCGAGGCCGTCGTCGGGCATCATCGAACCGTCCTCCACGTACCGTTCGCTACCCCAATCGTACCGTATCGTTTCGAACTCGAAACCCGCCGCGTCGGCCGCGTCTTCGAACAGCGGAAGCGCCGCGTCGACGACTTCCGGCCCGATACCGTCTCCGGGAATCGTTGCTATCTCGTACGCCATACGATACCAATCGGAGAAACGCCGTAAAAAAACCTCGGTCGAAATGGGCGGGGGGTCGGGCGGTTGCCACCGCTACGCGTCGACCCGGAACTCGGCCAGCACGTCCCGGTCGATTTCGATACCGAGACCGGGGGCGTCGGGAATCGGTACCTCGTTGCCGTCGTTCGTGACGGGGTCGACGGCGAGACCCTCGCGGATGGGGTTCGGCGTGCGGTCGAACTCCAGCATCGGCTCGCCAGGAATCGTCGCGAGTACTTGGAGACTGGCCGCGAGCGCGACTGCGCTCCCGAACACGTGGGGCAGACACTGGACATTTGCCGCGTCGGCCATCGTCGCTACCCGCCTCGTCGAGGTGATACCGCCGGCGCTCGTGACGTCGGGCTGGACGTATCCCACCGCCCCGGCGTCGAGAACGCGGTCGAACTCGTGCTGGAACGCCCAGCACTCACCGCCCGCCAGCGGAACCTCGACCGCGTCGTTGAGCGCGGCGTAATTTTCGACGTTCCGGGGCGGCACCGGTTCCTCGAAGAAGTAGACGTCGAGATCCGCGAGGCCCTCGGCGACCCGCCGGGCGTCGGCGACGTCGTACGCGTGGTTGGCGTCGGTCATCAACCGCACGTCGTCGCCGACCGCCTCCCGGATGGCTCGGACGAGTTCCACGTCCTTCTCGGTGTCCCAGTCGAAGTGGCGCGCGAGCCCGATCTTGTTCTTCAGCGCGTCGAAACCGGCCGCGACGTGACCCTCCGCCTCGTCGACCACGTCGGCGCGAAGTTCCTCGAAGTCCTCGACGTCGCCCCAGAAGTGGCCCGTCGCGTACGCCCGCACTCGGTCGCGTCGCCGGCCGCCGATGAGCGTCGATACCGGAGCGCCGACCGTCTTCCCGTAGAGATCCCACAGCGCGATATCCACGCCGCTGACGACGCTGGCGGGGACGTAGGAGTGGTACGACGACCGCAGTGCGTACACCAAATCGTCGTGTATTTGCTCGACGTCGCGGGGGTCGCGGCCAGCGAGGAACGGAGCGACGTACTCCTCGACGAGTTCGCGGTTGCCCGCAGTCGGCCCCCAACACTCCCCCCATCCGACCCGCCCGTCGTCGGCTTCGAGCCGAACGAGACAGTATTCGCGGCTGTCGATCCACTTCTGGGCGTTGGCGAATCGTTCTTCGAGGTCTCTGCGGAGCGGAATCGCGTCGACGCTGGTGACTTCCATGCACGCCACGTCGGAGTCGACCATACTGAAACTTTCCCTACGGTAGCAAACCGCACGGCGACGCGATCCTCCTCCGAGACGACCGAAACTCCTTCGTCGGCGTCTATTCCGGGGGCGAACGCGTTCGCTCGCGGTCGTGAATCAGGAACCGCCGTCGCGTACCGACCGACGCGCGTCCTCGTCGAGCGCCCGGTCGAGGACGTCGTCGGTGTGCTCGCCCAGGCGCGGCGGTTCGCGGGTCGCTCCGGTGTCAACGTGGGAGAATCGAGCGGGGAACTGAACCAGTGGCATGTCGACGCCGCCGAGCGACAGGTCGCTGGTCACCTCGCTCTCGCGGAGGTGCGAGTCCTCGAACACCTCGGCGGTGTCCCGAATCGGCGCACCCGGGACGTCGCAGTCGCGGAACAGGTCGAACCACTCGTCGGCGGAACGCTCGGCGAACAACGGTTCCAACGCCGCGGTCAGCTCCTCGCGGTGTTCGACCCGGTCGGTGTTGGTCTCGTAACGCGGGTCGTCGGCCAACGCCGGCCGGTCGATGGCCTCGCAGAACGCCTCCCATGTCCCCTCGCTCCCGACCGCGACCGCGAACCAGCCGTCGTCGGTTTCGAACGCCCGGTACGGCGCGAGCGAGGGATGAGCGGTTCCCATCCTCGGGTAGGGGTCGCCGGTGGCGAGCGTCCGACCGGCCCGCTCGGTCAGCCACGAGACGAGGCCCTCGAACATCGGAACCTCGATGCGCTGGCCGCCGTGCCGGTCGTGGACGTACAGCGCGGTCACGACGCAGAGCGCGGCGTACATGCCTGCGCTGATATCGCCGATCGGAATCCCGGGACGCGCCGGGGGGCCGTCGGCCTCCCCCGTCACGCTCATGCTTCCGCTCAGCGCCTGGACGACCATGTCGAACGCCGCGAGATCGCGGTTGGAACCCTCCAGAAAACCCGAAATCGAGCAGTATATCAGCTCCTCGTTGACCGTCCGCAGGTCGTCGTACTCCAAACCCCACTCCATCATCGTGCCCGGCCGGTAGTTCTCGACCACCACGTCGGCGGTCGCGGCGAGGCGCTCGAACGCCGCGGCGCCGGACGCCGTCGAGAGGTCGAGTTCGACGCTCCGCTTGCCGCGGTTGAGCGACGCGAAGTAGCTCGACACGTCCGAATCGCCCACCGTCGGGCCGACCGCCCGTGTGATGTCGCCGACTTCGGGGCGTTCGATTTTGACGATTTCGGCACCGAGGTCGGCGAGCAACTGGGTGGCGAACGGTCCCGAGAGCATTTGGGTGCAGTCGAGCACGCGGACGCCGTCCAAGGGTCGCCCGGCGGGGTCGGCCCCGGTCATCACCGCTCCCTCCAGTCGACCGACGTCGATTCCGCCCCGCTCGGCGGTCGTCCTCCGGTTCGCGTGTATTTGCGCATACAGCTACGGTATCTCTTGGGATTAAAATAAATACGGTGGCTTCGAGGAAGGCCTCGGATGCCAAACTGGCGGCGGGGAGTGCCGACGACGCGCCGAAGCCGACTCATGACGGTTGCGGAGTCGGTGACTGTGAATGTCACCCAAAGCTCTTTCTTCATCGGTTGTGTATCCGATTCGTGTATGGCCTCTTACAGCGCCTACGAGAGCATCACGGTCGACGTCGACGACGCCGTCGCCACCATCAAGTTTCACCGACCCGAGAAGTACAACGCTCTCAACACCGAGGTGATGCTCGACCTCCGGCGAGCGTTTGACGAACTCCAACTCGACCGCGACGTGGACGCGGTCGTCATCACCGGGGAGGGTGACGACGCCTTCTCGGCCGGCGCGGACATCGAGCAGTACGCCGGGACGGCCGAGGAGCACGACCCACGCCAGAAGGATCGCCAAGAACTGTTCTACGACATCTACCGCGCCCCGCTCGACCTGCACGCTCCCGTCATCGCCAAGATTGACGGGTACTGCGCGGGCGGCGGTCTGATACTCGCGATGTACTGCGATGTGCGAGTCGCCGCGGAGGGCTCGCAGTTCGGCGTCCCCACCTGCAACATCGGTCAGATTCCGACCGGCGGGTCGACGTACCGCGCGGTTCAACTCGTCGGCGAGGCCAAGGCGAAGGAACTCGTCCTCACGGCAGGGTTCATCGACGCCGAGGAGGCTCACCGAATCGGACTGGTGAACCACGCGGTTCCGCCCGAGGACTTAGACGAGAAAGTCGCAGAGATCGTCGACGGTATCCAAGGTACCGGCCGCACGGCGGTCAAGAACTCCAAGAAGGCCATCAACTACGCCGCCGCCGCCCCCGACATCGAGACGGCGAGGGAGTACGAGGCCGACCTCTGGTGGGAACAGTTCGCCACCGACGAGCGCCGCGAGTTGGTGGACGAGTTCAACGAGAAGTAGCCCCGGTAAATCTTTTTGTGCTCGGAGGCGCGTTGGTACGTTATGTCGGGACAGGGACCGCTGTCAGACCTAACCGTCGTAGAGATGACCGCCCATCGGGCCGGCCCCTTCTGCGGGGCGCTACTAGCCGACCTCGGTGCCGAAATCGTCAAAATCGAACGCCCGGAGGTCGGCGACCCGGCGCGCGACCAAGGGCCGGGGCCGGCGGGCAAGTCGGGCTACTTCATGGCCAACAATCGGAACAAGAAGTCGGTTACGCTCGATCTGAAGACGGAGGCCGGCCGAGAGGCCGCCCTCGAACTGCTCGCCGAGGCGGACGTCTTCGTCGAGAACTTCGGCTATGGCGTCACCGAAAAGCTCGGTATTGGGTACGAGGACGTTTGCGAGGTGAACGAGGGCGTGATATACGCCAGCATCAAGGGGTACGGGGAGACCGGCCCCTCGAAGGAGAAGAAAGGGCTCGATCTCATCCTGCAAGCGGAGGGCGGAATCATGAGCGTGACCGGCCCCGAGGGCGGCCATCCGGTCAAGGTCGGACAGGCCATCGGCGACCTCGGCGCGGGGATGTTCGCAACGATTGCGATACTGGCTCGGTTGCACGAGCGCGATCGGCGAGACGGAACTCGGGGAACTGCCGACGGGGAGTTCGTCGGCAAGTTCGACATCGGACTGTTCGACACCATCGTCAGCCTCATGAACGAGTACCTCACGTTCCACTCGATGACCGGGGAAGTGCCCGGGCCGCAGGGAACCTCGCACCAGTCACTCGTGCCGTACCAACTGTTCGAGACGGCCGACGGCCACGTCGTCACGGGCGTCCCGAGCGACGACCGGTGGGACGACTTCGTGGACGTCGTCGGCCGCGAGGAGCTCCGAGCGTACCAAACCAACGACGAGCGCGTCGAAAACGAGGAGACGGTCGTTTCGATGATTCAAGAGGAGTTCTCGAAGCGCACGACCGACCACTGGTTATCCGAGTTGACCGAACACGGATTCCCGAACGGGCCGCTCAACGACGTCGCGGACGTCGTCGGCCACGACCAAGCCCGAGCGCGAGGGCTCGTTCGGCCGCACGACGACCCCGACGGCGGGGAAGTCACATTGCCCGGCCACCCCGTCAACTTCCCCGATTTCGACACCGAGATACGAAGGCCGGCACCGCGCCTGGGCGAGCACACCGACGAGGTCTTCGCGGACATCGCCGACGAGCAGACCAGGCTGGACGAGTGGCGAGCGGGGGGCGCGTTCGGAGGGAGTTCGGACGATGAGTGACGAGAACCGGGAGCGTCCCGACCTCGACCCGCTGTTCGTTCCCGACTCGGTGGCCGTGGTCGGGGCCAGTCCCGATTCGTGGTACTCCTCGCAGTTGATGGATAACCTGCTCGATTACGGGTACGACGGGATGGTGTACCCCGTCAACCCGAGCCGCGAAACGGCGTGGGGACGCACCTGTTACGACACCATCGCGGACGTCCCGGAGGTCGTTGACCTAGTGGTCGTCAGCGTGCCGCGCGACCACGCGGTCGAAGTAGTCGCCGAGGCGGGGCGACGAGGGGTTCCGGCCGCGCTCGTCATCACGGCGGGGTTCGCGGAGGCCGACGACGAGGGTGCCAGACTGCAGGATGAACTGGCGGCCGCGGCCGCGGAACACGACGTCCGGGTCTGCGGCCCCAACTGCATCGGACTGGCGAACGCCCGCGAGGGAACCGTGCTGACTAGCACGTGTTCGCGGAAACCCGCGCCGGGAAACGTCGGACTAGTCAGCCACTCGGGAGCTCTGGCGTTCACCACCTTCTTCGAGCGCGCCGCCGACGAGAACCTCGCGTTCTCACACATCGTCTCGACCGGCAACGAGGCCGACCAAACGCTGACCGACTACGTCGAGTACATGGCGGCTGACCCGGCGGTCGACGTCATCTGCGCGTACGTGGAGGGACTCGCCGACCCCCGGCGATTCATGGAGGTGGCCGAGGCCGCCGTCCAGGAGGGAACGCCGGTGCTCGCGGTCAAGATAGGCGGTTCGACGGCGGCCGAGAGCGCGGCCATGTCGCACACAGGTTCGCTGGTCGGCAACGACCAAGCCGGGGCCGCCGCGTTCGACCAAGCCGGCGTGCAACGGGTTCCGGATATCCCGGATCTGCTCGCGCGGGCGAGTGCTCACGCGGCGTTCGACCCGCCGTCGTCGAATCGGGTATGCATCGCATCCACGAGCGGTGGCCTGGCGAGCCTCCTCGCGGACATGGCGAGCAAACGCGGGCTTGCGGTGCCACCGCTAGAGGGCGACGCCGAGCGCGCGCTGTTGGACATGGAGGGGCTGTTGACCTTCGGCGAACTCCACAACCCCGTCGATATCAGGGGGTACGGTGCGGACCACCTCCCCGAAATCGCCGACGTCCTTTTCGCCGATGACGAGTACGACGCCTACGTGTTCGCAGTCGGTCTCTCGGCGGTGGACGAACGCGCCGACGACATCGCCGACGACCTGCTCGCGGTCGCCGACGCCGCGACCGAACCGGTGCTTTTCCTCTGGACTGGTCGCAAAGAGCCCGACGAACTCGACGACCCACAACCTTACGAACGAGTTCGGGAGGAAGTACCGCTGTTCTACGACCCCGGTCGGTGCATGGATGCCCTCGCCTCGCTGGTGGAGTTCGACGCGACCCGGAACCGGCTTGCAAACCGACGGCCACGGGGCGACCGGCGAACGGCGCGCGACCGACGACGAATCGAGGCGCCGTCGGGGCGGGCGTTATCGTGGCGCGAGGCGGACGACCTCCTTTCGGAGTTCGGCGTCGAAACCGTTCCGACGCGGCTGGTCGACGGCCCGGACGAGGCGGCGACGGTCGCGTCGGAGTTCGGATTCCCGACCGTGCTCAAGGTCGATTCGGCAGACGTTCCCCACCGCACTCGGGTCGGCGGGGTGGAGACCGACGTCCGCACGGCGGCCGCCGCCCGCGAGGCCTATGAACGGATACTTGCGAACGTTCGAGACGAAGTCCCCGACGCCGAAATCGAGGGCGTACTGGTTCAACCGCAGATCGAAGACGGCGTCGAAGCGCTCGTGGGGGTTTCCACCGACCCCGAGTTCGGCCCGGTCGTGGCCGTGGGGGCGGGCGGGACGCTCGTCGAGCAGTTCCACGAACGCGCATTACGGATTCCGCCCATCACGGCGGAGGAAGCGACGGACGCGATCGCCGACACCCACCTCGATGCGCTCTTCGGGGTGTCCGGTGTCGACGCGGCCGCGCTGGCCGACCTCCTCGTCCGGGTCGGCGACCTGTCGGTCGAGTTCCGGTCGCTCGCCGAACTCGACCTCAACCCGGTTCTCGTTCGTGAGGAAGGGGTCGCGGTTGTCGACGCTTTGCTCAGGACTAAGTAACCCTCGGAATTATAGTTCGGCGCTACGTATACTCAAAATCGATGGTTCACCGTTTCAGGGACACCGTCCCGTTATCCGAACAGCAACGGCTGGTGCGCCGAAGTATCAGGGAGATCTGCGAGAACTTCGACCGCGCATACTGGCGCGACCGGGCGCAGGAGGGGGAGTACCCCCGCGAGTTCGTGGACGAATTGGCCGACAACGGGTGGATGGGTGCGCTCATCCCGGAGGAATACGGCGGCGCGGGCATGGAAACGAGCGAGATCGTCGTTATGATGGAGGAGATAGCGGCCAACGGCGGTGGTTTCAGCGCCGCACAGGCGATCCACGGCGGCATCTACAACACGGTTCCGCTCGTCAAGTACGGGAGTTCCACGCTGAAATCGGAACTGCTACCGCGAGTGGCCGACGGGCGGGCCTCGATACAGGCGTTCGGGTTAACCGAGCCCAACGCGGGTTCGGATTCCACGTCGATTCGAACCCGTGCGGAGAAGGACGGCGACGAGTACGTCATCAACGGGCAGAAGATCTGGACCTCAAGGGTCGACCAGAGCGATTATCTCGTCCTCGTCGCCCGCACCAGCCCCAAGTCCGAAGTCGAGAAGGATACGCGCGGAATCTCGATGTTCCTGGTCGACCTCGATGACGCGGTGGCACAGGGTGCGCTGGACATGGAGCAGATTCCCAAGTCGGTGAGCGAGTTCGTCCACTCCTACGAACTATGGTTCAAGAATCTCCGCATTCCGGACGAACACCTGATCGGCGAGGAGGGTTCGGGTTTCTACCAAGTTCTGGACGGACTGAACGAGGAACGACTCGTCATCGCCGCCGAGTGCATCGGACTCGGGGAATTGGCCATCGAGCGCGCCGTCGAGTACGCCAACGAACGCGAGGTGTTCGACCGTCCCATCGGGGAAAATCAGGCCGTACAGCATCCGATAGCGGACGCCCACGCCAGCGTCCAGGCCGCCAAACAGATGACGTACGACGCCGCCGATGCGACCGACGGGTCAAGCGCCGAACTCGGCGCGCGCGCAAACATGTCTAAATACCTCGCCGCGGAGGCGTGCTTCGAGGCCGCCGACGCCGCGGTTCAGACGCACGGCGGGTTCGGGGTCGCGACCGAGTACGACGTCGAGCGATATTTCCGCGAGGCGCGACTCACGCGGTTAGTTCCGATAACTCAACAGCTCGCCCTCAACTACATCGGGGAGAAGGTACTCGGGATGCCGCGCTCTTACTGACTCCCCCACGAAAGTTTTAGTACCGTCTCGGTCAGTTGTGTATCCGATACGATGGTGGACACCGACGACTCTGACGACGGGGACGAATCGACCCGGAACGACGGCGGGAACTCCCGGCGGCTCGTCCTGGGATGGCAAGGACGCTACTACGAGGACTTCGAAGTCGGGGATATCTACAAACACCCCTACGGGCGAACCGTAACCGAAACCGACAACGTCTGGTTCACGAACGTCAGCATGAACCTCAATCCGATGCACTTCAACGAGGCCTACGCCGCCGAAACCGAGTTTGGCGAGCGGCTCGTCGACGGAACCTACGTCATCGCGCTGGTTGTAGGCATGAGCGTCATCGACGTTTCCCAGAACGCGACCGCGAACCTCGGTTACGATGATATTCGACATCACGCGCCGGTGTTTCACGGCGACACCATCTTCGCGGAGAGCGAAGTCGTGGACAAGCGGGAGAGCGAGTCCAGAGAACACGTTGGCATCGTGACAACCGAACTACGGGCGTACAATCAACACAACGATCTGGTGCTGTCGCTCGAACGGACGCCGATGGTGCTGAAACGCGAGCACGCCCGACCGAGTGCAGCTACGCCGCCCGGATGGGTCGAAGGAATCGGGACACAACCCGAAGACATCGACTGAGAAGCTTCATTCGTCGATGCCGAATCGGATGGGTGGTATTGCGATCAAGAACCGTCGCGGAAAAACCGCCTCGTTCGGCTTCTCCGCCCGTCTCCCGGAGCAGTGTCGCATCGAGAAGTCGAAAATGCGCCGACGAGGATTCACCATCACCGAATCGAAGGGTCGAGCGGTCAATATCCGCTTTTTCGAGGCTCTCTCGACGGATTCATCGCAAAAATACCGAACACGACGGTGGATTTCCCCCGCATCGGCGCTCGATCGATTCACGAGGGGCGAATTATAAGTGGTTGGAGTTAGAACCAAGAGATAGGCATGTCACAACATGGCAAAGGGGGCCGAACGGTCAAAGCGACCGAAACTACGTTCGCGATCATCGAAGGACTTGAAGAGTTGGACGGGGCACGAGTGACGGAACTGGCCGGCCACCTGGGACTGGCCGCCAGTACGATACACAGCCACCTCTCGACGCTGTACGAGATGCGCTACGTGGTGAAGGAGGGCGACAAGTACCAGCTCGGGTCACGCTTTCTCAAGTTGGGCGAGGCCGCGAAGGAGCGCAAAGAGGCGTTCGACATGATCGAACCGAAGGTCGAAGAGCTAGCCCAAGAAACCGAGGAGCGGTGTCAGTTTATCGTCATCGAACACGGGCGCGGCGTTTACCTCCACAGAGAGACCGGTAATCGAGCGGTTTGGACGGACTCCGGCCTCGGAAAACGAATTTTCCTTCACGCGACCGCCGCCGGAAAGTCGGTGCTCGCTAATCTTCCCCAAGAACGGGTCGAGCGGATTCTCGATCAGTGGGGATTGCCCGCACTAACGGAGAACACGATTACGGACAGGGCCGCCCTGTTCGACGAATTGGACACCATCCGCAAACAGGGATTCGCTGTCAACAAGGAAGAGAGTACGGAAGGCCTCCGAGCGGTCGGTGTTCCCATCATGGACAGTTCCGGGAGAATGGTCGGAGCGCTGAGCGTCTCCGGTCCGAGCCACCGGATGAAGGGCGAGTGGTTCGAGCAGGAAATTCCGAATCTGCTACTCGGGACGGCGAACGAACTCGAATTGAACCTAAAGTACTCCTGAACCGTCCCCCCAAGTCGACCGGCGATCGTTACTCTGCTGCCCGTCGTGCCGTTAACGACTGGTCGACCGTTTTCTGTTACAGAAATAGGGGTGTAAAACTGCTGGGTTTGAAGTTCCGCGAGCCACAGGCCACTTCCACATTCAAACGCGATGATCCGACGTAAAATCATCGTCTTCTACTTCAAAGTAAAGATTCCAGACTCGGAGACAATCCGTTACAACAATAGTTCCGTAAAGCCAGACTGCGGAACGGTGGGACCAAGGAGTCGGATTCCAACGAATCCATCGCATCCGAAAGCGCTCGTGATTACCAATTTCGTCGGTGCGTTTTTCGGTCGCGTACGCAAAATTACGAATCGTAGACCCACCGTTTTCCAAAATTATTTACCCAATTTCCTCGTCGTCTTCCGTGATGGCTTACTTGGAAACTGTTTCGACGGACAAACTGCGGGATGCACCCGGTGACGGGACGAAATCCGCGCGACGAAGCGAATCGTGGCCGTGATTGCCTACAAGCAGGGTGTCTCGCAGACTGATCTAGCCGGGTGGTATAGATTCACTCGGAAAATGGTTTATAACTGGTTGCGGTGATTCGAGGATAACTCGATTCGAAAGTGGCCGGCGATACGGCTTGCCCCGGTCGCCCGTCGAAAATCGATCATGAAGAGCGAATCGAAATCGACCGAACCTGCATGAGTCACCCGAGAACTCTGGATACGACGCCGAAGAATGGCGCGTACCGCTCGTTCGACGGCTTTTAGAAGAGTATTTCGACGTCAACCCGTTCGCGCACGAGCGCGCACCTGAGTCACGGGTAGCGGGTAATTTATTTTGAAATAATCTGCAAGCACCGGGATGTATTTTGTCGGTGAAAGGGAGAGCACGAGGCGCTCGTCAATCGAAACGTGATAAACGGCCACCGACCCGGAGGCTCTCGGCTGAGATTACTCGAGGTCGAAGCGGTCGAGGCTCTTCACTTTGTGCCACGCGTCCACGAAGTCACGCACGAATTTCTCCTCTGCGTCGTCGGCTCCGTAGACTTCCGCGATGGCTCGAAGCCGGGCGTTCGACCCGAAGACGAGGTCCACGCGGGTACCCGTCCACTCGAGTTCGCCCGTTTCACGGTCGCGCAACTCGTAGATGTCGTGGGCGTCCGAGGGCGCTTCCCACCCCGTGATGTCCTTGTCTTGGGAGTCCGAGATCGCTTCCCACTCGTAGTCCATGTCGAGCAGGTTCGCGAAGAAGTCGTTGGTCAACGTCTCCGGCCGGTCGGTGAAGACGCCGAGGTCGGACCCCTGATAGTTCGCACTCAGGGCGCGCATGCCGCCGACCAGAACCGTCATCTCGCCGGGCGTCAGGTCTAGGAGGTCCGCCTTGTCGACCAGCAACTCCTCCGCCGAGCGGTCGTGCCCGTCACCGAGGTAGTTACGGAACCCGTCGGCTTCCGGTTCGAGCACCTCGAAGGAGTCGACGTCGGTCTGTTCCTGCGAGGCGTCGGTACGGCCCGGTTCGAACGGAACGTCCACGTCGTACCCGGCGTCCGCTGCGGCCTTCTCGACGGCCGCGCAGCCGCCCAGAATGATCAGGTCGGCGAGCGAGACTCTCGTTCCGTTGGACTGCGAGCCGTTGAACTCCTCCTGAATCTCTTCGAGGGTCCCCAGCACCGTCTCCAACTGCTCCGGTTCGTTCACCTCCCAGCTCTTCTGCGGTTCGAGGCGAATGCGGGCCCCGTTCGCTCCGCCGCGCTTGTCGCTGTCGCGGTACGTCGACGCCGACGCCCAGGCGGTCTTGACCAGCTGGGAGGTGGACAGTTCCGAAGCAAGAATCTCCTCCTTGAGCTCGGCGATCTCCTCGTCCCCGATCAGTTCGTAATCGACTTCGGGGAGGGGATCCTGCCACAGCATCTCCTCGTCGGGAACCTCCGGACCGAAGAACCGAGACGGCGGGCCCATGTCGCGGTGGACCAGCTTGTACCACGCTTTCGCGAAGGCTTTCTGGAACTCGTCCGGGTTCTCCTGGAAGCGCTCGATGATCTCCCGATAGTCCGGATCCTTCTTCAGGGCGATGTCCGTCGTGAGCATCATGGGATCTTCCTTCTCCGACGGGTCGTGAGCGTCCGGTACGGTGTTCCGAAGATCCTCGTCCTTCGGAGTCCACTGCCACGCACCGCCGGGACCCTTCTCCGGCTCCCACTCGTAATCAAGCAGGTTGTTGAGGTAGCCCATGTCCCACTGTGTCGGCGCGGAGGTCCACGGGCCCTCTATCCCGCTGGTAATCGTGTCGGGACCTTTGCCGGAGCCGTGGCTGCTCCTCCAGCCGAGGCCCTGCTCCTCGATGGGGGCCGCTTCGGGCTCGGGACCGAGGTTGGAACTCGAGTCGGCACCGTGGACTTTCCCGAACGTGTGTCCGCCGGCGATGAGCGCGGCCGTTTCCTCGTCGTTCATCGCCATCCGACCGAACGACTCTCGGATGTTCTCCGCCGACCCCTCAGGATCCGGCTCGCTGTCCGGTCCCTCCGGATTCACGTAGATGAGACCCATCACCGTGGCGGCGAGCGGCTCCTCGAGTTCCCCCTCCTCGTCGAAGCGTTCCGATGCTTCCCACTCCTCCTCGGGCCCCCAGTAGACGGCCTCATCTGGCTCGAAGGCGTCCTCGCGGCCGCCGGCGAAGCCGAACGTCTCGAATCCCATCGACTCCAGGGCGCAGTTTCCGGCCAGGATCAGCAGATCGGCCCACGAGAGTTTGCGGCCGTACTTCTGCTTGACCGGCCAGAGCAGCCGGCGCGCCTTGTCGAGGTTCGCGTTGTCGGGCCAACTGTTGATTGGCGCAAAGCGTTGGGTACCGCCGGACGCGCCACCGCGGCCGTCGCTGGTGCGGTACGTGCCGGCGCTGTGCCACGCCATCCGAATGAAGAGCGGCCCGTAGTGGCCGTAGTCCGCCGGCCACCAATCCTGCGACGTCGTCATCACCTCTTCGATGTCCGCCTTCACGGCTTCGAGGTCGAGTTTCTTGAACTCCTCGGCGTAGTCGAACTCCTCGCCCATCGGATCGACTTGGCGAGCGTTCTGATCGAGGATTTCCAAGTTCAACTGATCCGGCCACCAGTCTTGGTCAAGATCCTGCATGATCGGCATTTACCACTTTTGCATATTAAGATTGTCTATTCGGCAATGAAGTCTTCGCTGCAGCTCAAGAAATCTATTCAAATTATGAATATTTGTCAGCGACGGGGTTCGCGCCGTGTATTCAGCACAACCGCTCAGACCCGTCACTAGTTGAAGTTTTTAACGAGGCCGGTCACGTCCCAATTACCCTCCTCGGTGGAGAACGTCACCGCGAAGCCGCGGGGATCGCGGACGGTGTCCGGGGAGCCGCAAGACCCGACGGTCGAAAACCGGATGAGGAGGTCGGTCTCCTTCCCTTCGGAGAGGATGTCCGCCATCGTGTACTCGCTTATTTCGACGTTCGTCACCGTGAACGTCCGTACGCGCCGCCACCCTTCGCGTGGACGATTCACGCGGACGCGCTCCGGGATGCGTTCGCGGTTGAACTGAGCCGTCTCCTCCGGGTAGTGATGGATGTCCATCAGGAGCGGCCCGTTCGGTCCCGCGCTTCGAGAGGTCCGGTCGTCGGGGACCGGCTCGCCGGCGTTGGTCGCAGGGCGTCGCGTTCGACGCTGCTGTCAGTATCGGGATCACACCCTACCGTGGTGAGATTTTCTTCGGACGCACGTTGATTTCTCGGGTGAAAAATAAAGTTCCCCCGGTGCGAAAAATAGCCATCAGTTCCGGAAATATAGTTGCCTTTCAGGGGATTTCATCCGCGACGTTTCGGTCGAGCCGGCGGCCCCATATGACGTCTTTTTGAGAGTTCGTCCATAACGTCATCTACCTTACGGTTCGTCGCCCGAGATTACTCGGTTCGGACGTCCGCAGTGATGGCGAGGACGTCGGCGTCAGTAACGGGTGCATCGCGCTCGGCTCGTTCTTGCACCCGCGAGACGACCGACGCGAGGTCGCCGTCGACGACGTCGACGTCGTGGTCGTCGAGCACCGCTCGAACGCTCGCTCGACCTGAGTGCTTGCCGAGTACGAGGCGTCGCTCTCGGCCGACTTTCTGTGGCGGATACGGCTCGTACATCGCCTCGTCTTTGAGGGTTCCGTCGGTGTGGATCCCGCTCTCGTGAGCGAAAGCGTTCGTTCCGACGACGGCTTTGTTGGGTGGGAGGGAGACGTTCGTCGCGCGTTCGACGGTCTGTGCGAGCGAGTAGAGTGCGGTCGTCTCGACGGTCTCGATATCGTAGGCGTGGTCGAGCGCGATGGCGACCTCCTCCAGCGCGACGTTGCCGGCCCGTTCGCCGATGCCGGCGACCGTCGCGTGAACCAAGTCCGCACCCGCGGTGACGCTTGCGAGGACGTTCGCGAGCGCCAACCCCAGATCGTCGTGGGTGTGCGTACTCGTCGGTCCGAGTGCCGATAGCCGGTTCACGATAGCCGACGTTCGGGTCGGCTCCGCGTGGCCGACCGTATCGCAGTAACAGATACGATCCGCACCAGCGTCCATTGCGGTACCCAGTAGTCGTTCGAGGAAGTCGCCGTCCGCCCGACTCCCGTCTTCGCCGAGGACTTCGACCCACAGTCCGTGCGCTTTCGCGTACTCGACGAGGTCGACCGTCGTTTCGACGACCTCGTCCCGAGTCGACCCGACCTTTCGCTCGATGTGTCGATCGCTCGCGGGAACGACGAGATTGACGCCGTCGACGCCGCATTCGAGCGCGCGGTCGACGTCCGCTCGCACGCCGCGAGCGAAACTCGTGACGCGAGCGTCGAGATCGAGATCCGTTACGCGACGGATCGCTTCGCGCTCAGCGGCGCTCGTGCACGCGCTCCCCGCTTCGATCACCGGTACGGCCGCCGCATCGAGTGCGGTCGCTATCTCGGCTTTTTCTTCGGAGGAAAGCGACACGCCCGGCGCTTGCTCGCCGTCCCGAAGCGTCGTGTCGAGAAGCTGTACCTCGTTCGTATCAAACGGTGTTGTAGTGTTCGGGGAGTCCCCGAATAAATCGGTCACCGGTCATGCTTTACCACCAGATCCGATACGCGGGAGCGGATTAACGGATGCGGTCTGACAGACGTGTCTGTCTACTCGCGTCGCGGTCGGAGAAACACGAGATGATTGCGTCGGGAGACGGCCGAACGCACCGGAATTCAGTTTCACTCCGGCTGGCAGAGGTTTAGGTATCTTCCCATCGTGTCTTCGACGATGATGCAGGGGACGCCGCTGTTCGACACGCTATTCACCGAACTCGTGACCGAGCTCGAACAGTATCGTGACGTCGACAGCGTTCGAATTGCGACGGTACTTCTCGAAGCTGATACGAGAACGCAGCTGATCGGCCTGCTCGACGGCGGGGATGCGGTGCTCAACTACGATAGTTCGACGTGGACGGTGACGCGGACGCCGATTCTCGCGGACAGTCTCGACGGAGCGAATACGCGAGTCATCGACCGGCTCAGAACCGACGAACAGCTGTGGCGGACGATCAGCGATTTCGACCAGGACTCGTTTATCTGGATACATCCGCGATTTCGCTGGCTATTCGAAGCGCCGTACGCCGACGTATTCGACTGAAATAGCACCCGCGGGGAGTCGTCCTACACGTCTTGA
The DNA here is from genome assembly GCF_020618475.1 of Haladaptatus halobius. Classification (GTDB taxonomy): domain Archaea; phylum Halobacteriota; class Halobacteria; order Halobacteriales; family Haladaptataceae; genus Haladaptatus; species Haladaptatus halobius. Next base: position 800,978 of record NZ_CP085337.1, read on the forward strand.
CCGAAGCGCGGCGGGCCGCTGCCACGGTTCACGACGACGAGCGGTTCGTTCCCGTCGTCGAACATCTCCCGCACCGTTTGCTCCTCCCCTCTGTCCGACGCTGACCGGAGCATCGCTCGCTCGTGGACGTTACGAGCGGCGCGGGCCAACTCGTCGGTTAGCGAAAGTTTCTGCTGTACCGTCTCCCAGACCGCCTCGCTTCCGTAGAAGTAGTACGCCCAGTCGTCTTCCCACCCGTAGTTGTGTCGCGTCGAGTACTCGTACTCGTCGTCGTCGCGTTCGAATCGACGTTGCACGTCTTCGAGGGCGGTGCGTAGCTGCTCCGAATCGACGCTACGTTCGTTCGCAACCGTCGTGACGAGCTCGTCTTGGAACGGATACTCAGACATGGAACTGTCCTCCTGACTCGGGATTTTGAGCGCCAATCATAGAACGGTGTCGGCTCGACCGAGTGGTCGGTTACTTCGCGGGGGCGTACAATCAAACTTCTCGGCTGGAGACGGCGGCGCGGTCGCTCTCGATATCCTGAGCAAGGAGAAAGGCGAAAAGTTCCACGACTTCGACGCTCCGGAGGAATTCCTCCTATTGAACGGTTGACGGACGTTCTCTCGAACGTGACAGCACATCCGAACGTACGAGCGCATCTCACCGCGACGTCAGATCGGCGGCCTCGGCGAGCAGTTCGTGTGAACGAAGTTCGTCATCGAGGTCGGCGACCTGGTTCTGGACGACGACTTCGTCGACGCCGGTCTGGGTCGTCATCTGCTCCAACAGATCGCGCACGGTGGCCGGGCTTCCGGAGATTTGGCGGGGCCACTCGCCCGGGACGACGGGGTTCTGCGTCGGCTCTGGGACGTGACCCAGTTCGTCGACGGCCGTCTCGACCGATCTGATCGGCGGTCGGTCGGTGATGCCGCGTCGCAATCGCCGCCGGGACGCTTCGGTTACTGCGCGGAGGCGGGCCGCCTCTTCGTCCGTTTCGGCACAGGTCACGTTCACCGCGAGCATCCCGCGAGGCTCTTCGGGGCCGGCACCGAACGAGGAGGGCTGGAATCGCTCTCGGTAAACCTCGAACGCTCGAACTGCTGGTTCGGGTCGGATGAACGCGGCGAAACAGTACCGCAGGCCGAGCTCGCCGGCGATTTCGGCACTCGACGGGCTGGAGCCGAGAACCCAGACGTCGGGGACGCTATCGCGCGACCGCGCCACCGATAACTCGCTGAACGAGTGGTCGTCGTCGAATCCGTCGTAGAGGTGCGCGGCGACCTCCTCGATCTTGTCGGCGTGGTCGTTACTCCGCCGACGCTCGCTCCGGTCTACCTGCAACGCGTAGTCGGAGACGGGGTTGCCCGTCGCTCGGCCGAGACCGAGATCGATGCGGCCGGGAGCGAGGGCGTCGAGGACGCCGAACGTTTCGGCCACTTTGTACGGACTGTAGTGATTGAGCAGAATCGTTCCGGAGCCGATCCGAATGTCGGCCGTCTTCGCGGCGAGATAGGCCATCAGCACTTCGGGGGTCGTGCTGGCGAGCCTGTCGACGAAGTCGTGGTGTTCGGCAACCCAGAACCGTGAATAGCCGAGTTGCTCGGCTTGACGGGCGCGTTCGACCGTGTTTTCGAACGCCTCCGTCGCCGTGCCTCCTTCCGGAATCGGCGCGAGGTCGACGAACGAGAGCTCCATGTTCGTGGTTACGAAGGAGGACTGATAATGGTGACGCGGTAGTCGTGAATCGACTACTGGAGCCGATAGTCGGGTCCAGAGGTTTGGAGTTTGAAAGATCGACAAACGACTGAGCGGAATCTCGGGGTGATTCGGGCGAGAGTTCTTACGCGATGACCCGGCTATAGAGTGGGATCTCCTCTCTGAAACGATTTTAAGGGCCCACTGAGAAGAAGTAGTTGATAGCTACTGCTATCGAATTTTCTAGCTTCGAGGATGCTATTGACGAGCTAGCCGTGGGGGACGAGGATGCAGGCGAGCAGTTCAATCGTCTCACCCACCGTCAGTAGGGACTTGAGCGGCCCAGCAAAAGATATAAGAGAGTGCATGACCGTCATTCAACTAGATGGTTGAATGACCATCTGAGGACAACAGAACCATGGCAAAAGAAACAACTGCGAGAGCAGAACCACCGGTTGAAACCGCATCATACCAGAACTCAGATTGGGGTAAGATTACTGCTGCGGTAGTGATCTCCATAATCGTGGCTCTCGGTGTCCACTACGTCGCGTTTGCGGGCATGAATCTCTCCTCCACCGTAAACGCCTTCGTCGGAATGGTTTTATTCTTCATTGTCGGCTTCGTAACCTTCGGAGTTATCTATCGCTGAATATTTCCGGCCCAGCTTTTTTCTGAAATATTTTGTTATTAGTGCTGGAAATATCCGTACACGGGCAAGCCTGTACATGAGAATTGGATAAGGTTGATGCTGACGTGATTCTGTAGAGAAAACACGAGATGGGCAATACAACTATCGTAGAAATATTCCTAACTGTGGTCACTGAATACGAACAGGTGGAGGAACTCGCCATTTATTCAACGAAAAGGTTAAGCGTTCTCCCGGCTGTTATTCAACAGGATGGTTGAACAAGTGCCAGAAGACGACGAATTGGACGAAGTCTTCAGAGCACTTGCTCACCCAATCCGACGAGCGATCCTCGAACAGTTGGCCAGCGGTCCAAAGTCTGTGAGTGAGTTAGCTGAACCTCATGATGTGTCACTTGCAGCAGTCTCAAAACACTTGCATGTTCTGGTGGACGCTGGTCTCGTTGAGATCGAAAAAGATGGCCGGGTCCGTCGCTGCCACCTCGACGCCGTACCGCTATCCGCGGCGTTCGGATGGCTAACCCAGTATCGCGTCTTCTGGGAAGACCGGTTAGCGGCGCTGGCCAAGCTTCTGGAGACTGAAGACCAATGAAAGACAACCCCAACGAAGGCGATGGATCAACGACAGAAAACACGGCGGGCGAGGAGCGGAGTATAACCGTAAATCGCGTGATTGAAGCGCCGCCCGAGCGGGTTTACGAGGCGTTTCTCAATCCTGACGACATGGCGGTGTGGTCGCCCCCGGAAGGATTCCGCGCTGAAGTTCAGGAGGTCGAGCCCGAAGAGGGCGGGTCCTTTCGAATCGAGAACATCGGCGAAACCGAAGAGACCGAACAGTACTCCCACACGTTCGAAGGCACCTATCAGGAACTGAAACGCGGCGAGAAGGTAGTCTGGACTGAGGAGTCCGAAGAGGGTGATAACCACAGTACGGTAACGGTCACTTTGGATACGGTCGCTGACGGGACCGAGATCACCCTCCGCTTAGAGGGTATCCCCAAGGACGTCGCTGAGAAATATGGGGTCGCGGAGGCCTGGGAAGGCTCCCTCGAAAAACTCGCCGGTCAGGTGGAGGCGTAAAACTTACAGACGAATTCACCAGCTAAAAAAGCCGATTTTTCCCTATTCTCTTAGCCACAAAATATCCCAACGTATCGGATCTCTCTTGCAGCCAACGCTAACGACGGAAGTGGTGGGGCGTCCCCAGCCCATGCAGACCCATTATGATTTGTAGGAATCCACCCTCCGAACCTTTGTCGGGTCGGTTCGATTCTTCCTTATAGCGACATATGATTCACAAATCCAGGCGGTATAAGCCGCAGCGCAGCGTCCCCGGTTCCATCATATAAGTCTGGTGTAGAACATATATTGTTACGAGAGATACTTGAATGATGTGTCGACGATTCGTCGGCGGTTCGGAATTCTCGGCCTCAAGGGGGCTACCTCGAAGTCGGGTTGGTCTCTCGTCACCCGTCAGTATGCAGGAAATTTTATAACGGTATCCACAAGAAAGAAGAGTAAACAGAGGGCATGACCCGCGAATCGAAAACCCCCGTCAGGACGACAGCCCGCTCGTTCGATATCATCGAGACCCTTCGTGACCTCGACGGTGCCCGTCTCACGGAAGTGGCCGAGTATCTCGACCTCCCCGACAGCACCGTCCACAATCACCTCACGACACTCGTCCAACGGGGGTACGTCGTCAGAAACGAGAACACCTACCGTGTCAGCCTTCGATTCCTCGAATTCGGCGAGTACGCTCGGTCTCGGCGCAAGATCTACGAGGTGGCCAGACCGGAGATAGACAAGCTGGCCGCCGAAACCGAGGAGTCGGCGAACCTGCTCGTGGAAGAGGACGGGCGTGGGGTGTACGTGTACAACGCACAGGCTGGCGACGCCATCCCGCTGGATATGCATCCCGGAAAACACGTCGCCCTCCACGCGACCGCCCTTGGCAAGGCCATCCTCGCGTATCTCCCCGAATCTAGAGTCGAGAAGATACTCGACCGGCGCGGGCTTCCGGCCCGCACCCCGGAGACGATAGTCGACCGCGACGAACTGTTCGCCGAGTTAGAGACGGTTCGGGAGCAGGGATACGCCTTCGACGACGAGGAGCGCGTCCGCGGCGTCCAATGCACCGCGGTCGCTATCAAGAACGAGAACGGACAGGTCATCGGAGCCATCAGCGTCTCCGGGCCGGCGAGCCGCATCGACGGCGACCTCCGGGAACGCCTCTTGGACGACCTCCGGCGGGCGAAGAACATCATCGAACTGAAACTCGCGCACTCGTAGGAGTATCATAGACGAACGTTTATCGGGGGTACCGTTCGGAGGGGAACGCGGCGGTCGGATGTCTCGGTCGCTACTCCGGAGTTCGACCGCCGCGTCGGGAGAGCCGACGGGAACCGTGTCAATGCGGTGCGGGACGATTCACGAGTGCAACCGACTGTGCATCTTGGCGATGAGGGTGTTGCTGGGGTCTTGGGAGAGTTCCCAACACATCGCGCCGCCGAAACCGTTGTTTCTCGAGTAGTCCGTCTTGTTCCCGATCGAAGCGGCGTCGTCGTAGGAGATGAACGTGTTCTCCGCGGCGGAGTACAACCACGGCACCTGCGCGTCGGGATGCCAGTGATACTCGTAGTCGGACTGAGGCTCGATGTTCTCCCGAATGTTGTAGTACGTCTCCGACGTGGACGAACTGAACGAATTGAACAAACCGTCGTTCGTGGACGAGACGCCCGAGTAGGAACGCCCGTAGAACGGCATACCCATGACGAGTTTATCCTTCGCTATCGGCTCGCCGGCCCAGTTTTCCATATGATCGGTCGTGTTCCAGCTTTGTTGTCCGTCCGGATCGCCCGGCGGAGAGTCGAACGGCGCGTTGAAGTTGGTATCGTTGCTCCAATCGCCGTGGTAATCGTAGGTCATCACGTTGACGTGGTCGAGATAGTTGCTGATCGTCCCGACCTCGTAGGCGTCGTCGACGATGTTCGGATTTGGGGAGCCGGCCATCGTCAGGTGCGTCCACGACCCGAACCTCGAATCGAGTTCGTTGCGACACGCTTCCAGGAGGAGCGTGAAGTTTTGCGGGTCGTCGGCTCGAATCGTTCCGTCCGGGAACTCCCAATCGAGATCGAGACCGTCGAAGTTGTACCGCTCCATGATATCGACGGCCGTCTTGGCGAATCGTTGGCGTCGCGCGGCCGTCGACGCGGCGTCGGAGAACGTTCCGGAGTACCAACCGGCGCTGATGGAGAGGACGAACACGGTGTTCGTGTCGTCGTAGGTCGATAGTTCGCTAAGCAGGCTCTCTTCCGAAGAATCGCCCACAACGACCGTTCCGTCCGACTGCGGTTCGAGGAAAGCGTAGTTCAGGTGCGTGAGTTCGTCGTAGGGCACGTCCGCGGGCGTGTAATCGCCCGCCCAGGCGGGATAATATCCGACGACGCGATTGCCGTAGTCGCCGTGCGCTTCCGCCGCGCGAACTCCGAGCGTCCCCGTAACCGTCAGCGCACCGGTTCCTTTGATGAACGCCCGCCTTGATGCGTCCGCGGTCAGTTTCCGTCCTCCGCTACTCGACGCTGATTCTTCGTCGTCTAGCATATGCGCCCGATACTAACTCATTCGAATAGTATAAAATTTATGGATATTTGTTATATTATTATGGCGTTTCGTCGCACCGATCAAGCCGAATCCGAACGCCGTCCTTCGATGGAACCCCAACAGTTTTACACCCGACACGAGCACTGTACGCCATGACCGCAGCGGTACGCTTATCGCCCGTCGCGTGGGCGGCGAAGACTCGAACCGAAATCCGCGAAACCGGCAGCACAGACGGGTCGGTCGTCGTCGTTCCGGTCGGGAGCATCGAACAGCACGGCCACCACCTCCCTGTCGCCACCGACACGCTGTTGGCCGACGCCGTGGCCCATTCAGGCGCGGAGCGCGTCGCCGACGACGTTCCGCTCCTCGTGACGCCTCCCGTGTGGTCGGGGTTCTCGCCGCATCACATGTCCCTCGGCGGGACGATGACGCTCGAACTGGAGAACCTCCTCGCCCTCTTGGAGAACGTGGCCGACAGCACGCTCGAAAATGGTTTCGACGGCGTCTGTTTCGTCAACGGTCACGGCGGAAACGCGTCGCTCGTCGACAACGCCGTGAGCACCGTCGGTAAATCTCACCCCGACGTCGAGGTGACCGGTCTGACGTACTTCCAACTCGCGGAGTCGTTCGCGGACGACATCCGCGAGAGCGACGTCGGCGGCATGGCCCACGGTGGCGAGTTCGAGACGTCGCTCATGTTGCACCTCCACCCGGAACTGGTCGAGATGGAAGACGCAGACGCCGAGTATCTGGATGAACCGTACGACCGCGGGGCGAAAGACCTCCTCGTCGGCGGCGCGCTCTCGACGTACCGACCGTTCAAGGAGTACTCGGCGTCGGGGGCAATCGGCGACCCCTCGCTCGCCAGCGCGGAGAAGGGAACCGAACTCTTCGACCGACTGGCCGACGAACTTGCCGACGTCCTTCGGAACGTCTTTCGGCAGGCGAAGTAACCCTGTCGCTCGAATCAGCGGACGCGACGGTAGGAACGACACGAGATGGCGGTCGCGTCGCTACTCCGTCTCGTCGGTCGGAATCGTGACCGGAAGCCGACCGGTCGGCTTCCGGTCGCCGACGAGCACCTCGGCCGCGACGGCGAGCGACGGCGGCGTATCGTCGTACGTCGTCAGGTAGGTAGTGACCTCCGGAAACGCCGCGAGGTCGTACGGGTTCCGCGTTGCGACGACGATGGGGTCTGCACCCGCCGCGACGAGCGCGTCGACCGCGTCCGCCTGCTCGGGATTTGCGGCGGCGTCGAACGTACGCACGACCGTCGGCGCGTCGTCGGGCAAAGACGGCGAGTCGCCGGGGGTAAGAACCGACGCGTTCACCGTCGGGCCCGCCGCCGAGAGCGCCGACGCGAACGCACCGCGTCGGTCGGTGGCTTCCTCGGCAAGCGAACCGCGGCCGCCCTCGAACTCGTAGACGGAGACGGTTTCGTCGGGTAGGGGAAGCGTATCGGCGGCGTCACGGACGAGCGTGACGCCGTGCTCAGCGACGGTTCGCGCGACGGAGCGACACTCGGTCGCGGCGGCGTCCCATTTGCTGGAGTCGCCGTCCGTCCCGGCCCCATACGCTCGCTTAACCCGGAGGACGCGTTGCACCGACTCGTCGATGCGCGACTCCGAGATTCGCCCGGACTCGACCGCGGCGACGACGGCGTCGACGGCCGCGCGTTGGACACGAGGCGTGTGGGAGACGCAGACGAGGTCACAGCCCGCTTCGACCGCTCGCACGCACCCCTCGACGGTTCCGACGCCGTCCGCGATGGCGTCCATCTCCATGCAGTCCGTGAGAACCAGTCCGTCGAACCCGAGTTCCTCGCGCAGCAGCCCGGTGACGACCCGGCGCGAGAGCGTCGCCGGTCGCTCGGCGTCCTCCGCGATGATGGGGAACGCGACGTGCGTCGTCATGATGGCGTCGATACCGGCGCCGACGGCCCGGCGGAAGGGGCGGAGTTCGACGCGGTCGAGGCGCTCCCGGTCGTGGTCGATGACCGGCAGGTCGAGGTGGGAATCGACGGCCGTGTCGCCGTGGCCCGGGAAGTGTTTCCCGCAGGCGACGACCCCGCCGGACTGCAGTCCGGCGGCGAACGCCGCCCCGAGTTCCGAAACGCGGTCGGGGCGTTCCCCGAACGAGCGAGCGCCGATGACGGGGTTGTCGGGGTTGTTGTTCACGTCGAGCACGGGCGCGAGGTCGACGTCGACGCCGAGCGTCCGGAGTTCGCGGCCGACCGCCTCGCCCGCGCTCGCGGCGAGCGCCGGGTCGTCGGTGGCGCCGAGCGCCATCGCGCTCGGCAGTTCCGTCCCCCACGAGAGGCGCGCGACCCGACCGCCCTCTTGGTCGACGGTCACGAGCAGCGGCGGCCCGTCGTCGGGAACGAAGCCCTGAAGCGTTCGCGAGAGGGTTCGGAGCTGTTGCGGCGACTCGACGTTCCGGCTGAAGTAGATGATACCGCCGAGGGCGCGCTCGGAGACGAGTTCCTCGATTTCGACCGTCGGTGTCGTTCCGTTGAACCCCGCGACGAACAGCTGGCCGACCTTCGCGGGGAGCGACAGCGACGAGACGACCGACTCCGAATCGGTGGATAGGTCGGTCATCGACTCAGTACCGGAGGTAGTTCGCCCGCGCGTCGGCGAAATCGGCGAGGTCGTCCGACCAGCCGTCCGTGATGTTCTCGACGATTTCTCGCGGCTCGCTTGCGGCGTCCGCAGCGTCGACCGCCTTGCGCAGGTAGCTCCCGCCCGCGAGCTTGTCGACGAAGAACCCGTCGTCGTACTCGATCCACTCGCACCGGTCGTAGGAGGTGAATGCCGAGACCAGCACCGTGAGACCGACCGTCACTGGGTCGACTGCGTCGCGGTCAAGCACGTGCACCTGCACGCCCGTCACATTCTCGTGCTCGTGTTTCGAGAACGTCGGGGAGAAGTACGCCGGTCGGAACGCGACCCCGTCCAGGTTCTGCGCAGACAGCTCCGCTGCCCAGTCGTCAGCGTCGATCCACGGCGCGCCGATGAGTTCGAACGGTTTCGTCGTCCCGCGCCCCTCCGAGAGGTTCGTCCCCTCGAAAAAGCACATGCCGGGGTACAGCGTCGCCGTTCCCGGCGTGGGCATGTTCGGCGAGGGGTACACCCACGGCAGGTCGGTGTCGGAGAACCAGTCCGAGCGCGTCCAGCCGCGCATCTCGACGACCGACACGTCCGCGCCGATGTCGAACTCCTCGTTGAAGTACGTCGCCAGTTCGCCGACCGTCAGCCCGTGGACGATGGGCAGCTCGTACCCCCCGACAAACGAGGCGGACTCCTCGCTGATCCGATTGCCCGTGACGGGGAGAGGGGCGACGGGGTTCGGCCGGTCGAGGACGACCATGCGCTTATCGGCCTCGGCGACGCCCATGAGCGCATAGGCGAGCGTGTAGATGAGCGTGTAGAACCGGCAGCCGACGTCCTGCATGTCGTAGACGATGGTGTCGAGGTCGGCTATCATCTCCGGTCGCAGCCTGCGCTGCTCGCCATAGAGGCTCTTGACCGGCAGGCCAGTTCGTTCGTCGGTGCTGTCGTCGACTTTCACGCCCGCCTGTACGTCGCCTCGAATGCCGTGTTCCGGCCCGAACAGCTTCCGGAGGTCGAACGCCTCGCGGTCGTGAAGGAGGTCGATAGTGGTGTTCAGGTCGCTGTCGGTTCCCGACGAGTTCGTGATAAGGCCGAGTCGCTCGCCTTCGACCGCGTCGGATCGTTCGTTCAACAACCGTTCTACGCCGAGTTGAACCATACCATCTGCAATGCGGTTTCCCCTTAAAAAACCACGTGTGGTCGTCACAAACTACTGGCCGCGTCGCCTTCGGCTCGGGCGACCGCTGCGTCGAACCAATCGACGTGAGCGTCGCTCATGAGGGCATGGTTGTACACGTGAAGTTCGTCGGCGAGGTCGGCGAGGTCGGCGACGAGCGCTCGCCACTCAGCCTCCGTTCCGAGCACGTCGGGGTCGAGCGTGACGCCGGCGTCCACGGGGATATCGACCGCGTCCCGATACCGCCGGACGCGCCGACGGGCGACATCGCGGTCGTCCGTGTAGCAGAGGGCAATGAGCCGGTCTAAGTGGCGTCGAACTCGGTCGAGGACGACTCCCGCCGGCCAGCCATCGTTCGGGTCGCGCCCGAGTCCGTCCGACGCCGAGTAGGTGAGCGCGATGTCGCCGCTGGCGGCCGACAACCCTTCGAGGAACTCGTCGACGACGGAGGCCCGAAAGTCGAAGAGATCCGCCAGAACCGGGCGATCTTCCGCCAACCGTTCGAGCGAGCGAACCTGGGGCGTCGGTCGTCCGAGCGCGTCGCGCGCGACGGTTCGAATCACGTCGCGGGCGCGGTCGAAGTCGACCGGGTGGCTCGCGGCCCGCTCCCGACACGCCGAGCAGAAACACTGCGAGAGGACGATCTCCTCGGGCTTCCCGCGGACGACGTGATCTTTCGCGTGACCGAACGTCGCACCGTGCCCGTGGAAGGCGCTCGGGAAGCCGAGCGATTCGAGATTGATCGCCTCGATGTCGTAGTCGGCGAGCGAGCGCGCGACGCCTTCGAAGTACGCCTGCACCTCGGGGTGGGAGGGGCAGAACGCGTGGTCGTGGGCGTCCCCAAAGGCGCTCTGAATCCGAAACTGCGGGTAGCTCGCGCCGAGCTTCGAGTTGTGGAAACAAACGAGCCACGCGTTCACGCCGATACCATGTGCGGTCAGTCGGTCGACGACGTCGCCGAACGGGTCGGCACGGCCGCCGATATCGTTCGTCGGCGGGTTGATGGGCGTGTCGGCGAACCCTTCCGGGTCGGGGTCGAAGTAGCAACCGCCCTCGTACGATTCGAACAAACCGTCGTCCGAACGCGGATCGAGCGTCCGGATGGAGTGGTAATGCGCGGCGACGGTGACGCTCGACACGCCCAACTCGACGAGTTCTCGCCGCGTCGCGTCGGGGGTCTGCGAGAGCAGCCGCCACGGATAACTCCAGACTGCGACCATACCAACCAAAATTCACGGTGCGTAATAAATATTGTCGGGTCGTGGCAAGATACCGATTCAACGGGGCGCTTCTTCGCCGCGTCAGTCGAACCGCCCCGCGGCGACCATCGCGTGGAATCGCTCCCGGAAGCGGATGAGGCCCGTCCCCTTCCCGTCGAAAACCTGATTCGTGAGCAGCAGGGCGAACCTGTCGCGGTCGTGGTCGAGCCACAGCGAGGTGCCGGTGTAGCCGGTGTGACCGAGGCCGTCGCGCGACCAGCTCGGCGCGGGGTACGTTCCATCGGCGAGACGCCACCCCAGACTGTGACGCTCGTCGAGGTCGGGGAGCCAGTCGTCCCGAAGCCGGTCGGTCGTTGCGCCGGAGAGGAGCGTCCCGTCCCCACCGAGATACGCGGTCGAGAACGTCGCGAGGTCGTCGACGGTCGTGAACAGTCCGGCGTTCCCGCTCCGCCCGTTCATCGCCCAACCGAGCGGGTCGTGGACATCGCCCCTGAGCACCCGGTCGCGGTGCTCGTGGTCGTAGGTCGCGGCGACGTTCGACGCGTCGTCCACGGGGCCGAGGCGAGACGAGTCCATCCTGGCGGGGTCGAAGACGTGGGTCTGGGCGAGGTCGGCCAGCGAGCGCCCGGTCGCGCGCCGAAGCGCTTCGGCCAGATACACGAAGTTGAGACAGCTGTACTCGTATCGACTGCCGGGCGCGACTTCGAGCACAGACCGGTCGCGGAGACCGTCGATGACGTCCTCCACGGAATCCCACGACTCGTCGAAGGCGTACGGCTGAAGTCCGGACCTGTGGGTCAGGAGCTCGACCAGCCGAATCTCGCCGCGCCGCCGACCGTCGAGGTCGGGGACGTGTCGCCGAAGTTCGTCCGAGAGCGCGATAGCGCCCGCCTCCATGAGGGAGAGCGCGGTCGTCGTCGTCACGACGGGTTTCGTCAGCGAGGCGGCGTCGAACGTCGTCGTCCGAGTCATTCGCTCGCTACGCTCGGGGTCGCGCTGGCCGACTGCGGCGACCCGGTCGATGCCGGTACGGGTTCCGACCGCCGCCACGGCGCCCGGAAAGACGCCTTCGGTGCAACCGCGCGCGAGAAACGTTTCGAGCGCATCGTCGGTAGCTGTCGTATCTGCGGCCATCTTGCCGAAGTGGGGGCGGGAACGCTCTTAATTGCTCCGTCCGACCGGTCGGCGGGAAGAACGTATTTACGATTGCCGACGGAACCAACGAGCAGATGACCTACGACGCGCTCCTGTTCGACGTCGACGGCGTTCTGCTGCGTCACCACCGAGATCATCCGACGGTCTACCGGCAGGCTATCGAAGAGACCTTCGACCGGTTCGGCGTTTCGCCCTCGAACGATGTCCTCGACGCCTTCATCGCGGGAGCCACGATAGATGAGATGCGACGCGCGTGCGCCGACCACGACCTCGATTTCGTCGCCTTCTGGGCCGAACGGGAGGCGAACGCATCGCGCCTCCAGCGCGGGATGATGGACCGCGGCGAACGCGTTCTGTTCGACGACTGCGCGGTGTTGGACGAACTCGCCGACGCGAATGCCATGGGCGTCGTCAGTAGCAATCAGCACGCGACCGTCGAGTATATGCTAAAACGGTTCAACCTCGCCCACCTGTTCGACGCCGTCTACGGTCGAGAGCCGACGGTCGGCGGATTCAGACGGACAAAACCGGACGCACACTACGTCGAACGCGCGATGTCGGATCTCGACGTGGCGCACGGCCTATACGTCGGCGACAGCGTCTGCGACGTTGTCGCCGCCCGCCGCGCCGGACTCGATTCGGCGTTCGTGCGCCGCTCGCACCGCGACGGCTACGCGCTCCCCGAAGAGCCGACGCACGAGATTTCGACGCTCGCCGACCTTCCCGACGTTCCCGGCGTCACCGCCGGTTCGTCCGGATAGACCGCACCGTTTCGCACCATCTCGCACCGTCCTCGTTTCGCTATCCCCGTCAGTGACGACTGCGGACTTCGGCGCACTCCCACCGACGACCGGCGAGACGAAACCGCGCCTCACCCGTTTCGACTCAGTCGAAACAGGGCCTTCAGGGCCGTACTCGCCGATTCTCCGGGCAGGAGCTTTTTACGACCGCCACAGCAGCCGAATCGGAGTTTCGTGGAGCCGAAACGGCCTCGAAATGCGTTCCACGCCGCGAATTCTCCGTCATCTCACCGTTTCTCGGTCGAACAAACCGTTACAGACATAGCATTGTAATACAACACGGGCGGCCGTTTCGGCGTATTCGCGCGGCGATTCGATTCCGTCCGCGGTGACGATACGAATCGACCCTCGTTTCGAGCGAGCCGAAATGAGGTCAGCCGAAGGATTCGACAGTCGTTCGACGGGCAAGGTGACCGCAACGGTCGTCCAAGTGCGACGGAGCGTTTCGACCGAATAGAAAGCTACGAATTGGTGCTCTCTCGGAGAAGAACGTCGCGTTTCCTGAACCGACGTGTTCGGACGGACTTAGCTCGGAGGGCAGCGTTTTCCCATGACGACCGGGCGGGACGCTCCGGTCGCGTTCGGGACGTTGTTCGGAACGCCGTCGAGCGCCGCGGCGGCGAGCAAGGCGAAGGCGACCGCCTCCTTCGCGTCGGCACCGACCCCGTACTCGTCGATGGTGCGAACAGGTGCGTCGACTTCGGCGTCGAGCATCCCGACAAGCGTCGGGTTGAACGCGCCGCCGCCGGAAACGACGACCTCGTCCGGCGCTCGGGGGAGGAAACGGCGGTACGCGTCCGCGATGGAACGGGCCGTCAGCGCGGTCGCCGTGGCGACCACGTCCTCGTCCGAGAGGTTGCGGTCGCGGCACGCGGCAACGAACGCCGCCGCGTACTCCCGTCCGAACTGCTCGCGCCCGGTGGATTTCGGGGGTTCCGTGCGGAAGTAATCGTCGTTCAGCGACTCGGCGAGAACGGCGTCGCAGACAGTTCCGGCGCGGCCGAGGCGACCGTCCCGGTCGTAGGTTCGTTCGCCGTCCGTCAGACGTTCGACGACGCCGTCGACGACCATGTTCCCCGGCCCCGTGTCGAAAGCAGTTACGTCCTCACGGCTCGGGTCGGGGGGAAGCGCGGTGCAATTGGCGATGCCGCCGACGTTCTGGGCCACGCGGAACGCCTCGTCGTCGGCGAGCAGTGCGAGGTCGGCGAACGGGACGAGCGGTGCGCCGTGCCCTCCGGCGGCGACGTCGGCGGTGCGAAAGTCCGCTATCGTCTCAACGTCGGTTCGCTCGGCGATGACGCTCCCGTCGCCGATCTGAAGCGTCGAACGCAGTCGGTCGTCGCCGACGGGCAGCGACCGCGGCTCCGGATGGTGCCGAATCGTCTGGCCGTGCGAACCGATGGCGTCCACGTCAGCGAGCGAAACGTCGGCGGACGCGGCGGCTGCTGTCGCCGCGTCCGCGAACACAGCCCCGAGCGCGATATTCAGATTGCACGCGTCGGCGACCGTTCCTTCGTCGCCACAGACCGCCGCGATTCGGTCGCGGAGCGCCAGGTCGTACGGGCGCGTGACGAACGATTCGACGCTCGCATCGTATCCCCGCGGGCCGGTTCCGTCGCGTCGAATCCGACAGCAGGCCGCGTCGACGCCGTCGAGCGACGTTCCCGACATCAGACCGACGACGACGCGTTCGCGCGGGCCGCCGTCACGGTCGCTCACGCCGTCACCTCCTTTTCGAACGTCTCGTACGCGAGCCACGGTTCGAACCCGAGTTTCGCGTAGTAATCGAGGAGGCCGGTCCAATCGATGACCATCCGGTCGTAACCCGCGTCGCGGTACCGTTCAACCAGCGTGGCGATCAGCCAGAGACCCCAGCCGCGACCCCGGTACGACTCGTGGACGCCGAGCGGGCCGAGACCGCAGACGCGACCGTCGAGTCGATCGGCCCAGTTGACGTTCGCGCCGCGGTACGCGGAGGTCGGCGCGTTGGTTCGGGCGAAGCCGACGGTCCTCCTTTCGTGGCGAAGGAGCCAGTAGTCGGACTCGCCGCCCGGAACGCGACAGACGTTCTCCGCCTCGTACTGCCACCGACCGGGAAACTGGTCGGCCAGAAACGAGCGGAGCGGGGCGAGCGCGTCGACGCGTTCGAGGGTCAGTTCCGGCCACGATTCGCCGACACTCCGAATTCGGTCGGGGGCTTCGAACGAGGCGATACCGCGCCGGAGGTCGTGAACCGTCCCGCGCG
>NZ_CP085338.1 GCF_020618475.1 Haladaptatus halobius
AAGCGATTGTACCGTACGAGTACATACACCTCATTAAAGTACTCTGCAAGCACGTCCACTTGTCCTTTTACGAAATGATTGTAGCTATGAGAGACGATGAGTAGATTCTTCGTTGCCAGCGTGTTGAGGTCACGGTTTCGAGGCACATCCCCAATGTCTGGCGGTTCGGTGATCTGTGCGTGCGTATCGCTCGACATGCATAAGCGAAAGTAACCGCTGGTGTTTATTATCTGGTGGCTAAGTTCGCGGTCACCATATGAGAGGCTAAGAGTACTTGGTATTGCTAGTGAGTACTCAGCATTCTTCGCAGATTCACGAGACTGAAATCATCCACATAGGCGATACAGGCTTCAACGTACTTGCCACAGTGGAGGCTCCAAGATTTTCTGACGTCTCTATCGCTGGTGTATCACTTGGATCGTTCTTGTTATATTTCAATAGCGATAGAAACCTACCCTAAAAGGCAGGCATGAATTGCGTACGCTGGACTACACAGTCCACCGAAAGACGAGTGTAAAACACGAAGATATTATTTTCGCGTATTCAGATAGTAACCGACGGAAGCAGACCGGAATCTGCTTGAACAGGAACCCCCGTCGTAAACGCCGGAGAGGATATCACTGCTCATTACGATAATTGCAGGTGAGAAAGCCTCTCCCTGAAGGGGGGATGATCGCCGTCTTTGGTCACTTTTACCGTGAGGTACAGTCTTAGGTGCTCTCCCATCGTTTCTCTGTCTATCCGACGCGGCATGTCCGCGCCGTCACCGGGACAATCGGACAAATTCGGGCCTCTCAACCGAGGCTTGACGGTCCCCCGTCGGGATCGGTTGGGTACCGACGCTAAATAACCAAGTACCTCCGAATCCCGTCCGTCTTCCGGACGGGATAGGAGTAACGGCCACGTGGCATGGCTAGCACCTCGTCGGTGTGTAAACCTTAAACATCCCAACCCAGCAAGATCGCTCTTGTGGGGATCCTCGCCGTTTACGGCAGGGGGGATGTCAATGTGATTTTGTCTACGATCGCACTTTTCGATTAGGCGGTCGATAATAATACTCCGCGAGAACGGATGTGAGAGCAAAAATGGCTCCAACTGTGAGCGTCATCGTGCCGACGTACAACCGTGCGGATGCCCTCCCCCGAACTATTGAGAGTGTCCTCTCTCAGACGCTCAAAAGTTTGGAACTCATCATCATTGATGACGCCTCGGAGGACGACACGGAGGATGTTGTCGCGTCCTACGATGATGATCGGATTCAGTTTGTCCAGCATAACACGAATATGGGTGCAAGTGCCGCGCGAAACACCGGAATCGAGCGCGCAGACGGGGAGTATATAGCGTTTCTCGACTCCGACGACGTTTGGCTCCCCACGAAGCTCGAAAAGCAGGTGCTCACTCTTGAACTGCGCTCTGATGACTGGGTCGCCGCCTATTGCGAAGCAGAGACTGTCCATCCCGGCGGACAGAATCCGCTGGTGAAGTGGGTAACGAAGCTTGTTTCACGGCGAAACAAGACCGAAGGTGCGGAAGGTGGGAAGGAGCTCATTGGGCCCATTCTGAGCGACGACCTCCATACTAGTGCAGGATCGTCGCTGCTCGTGAAAAGCGACGTGGTGCGAGCAATAGACGGCTTCGACGAGTCGTTTACCCGGTTCCAAGACCCCGAATTTCTTATTCGTGTTCTCAAACATGGAAAACTTGCTTGCGTGAACGAACCCCTGCTCCTGCGCTACGAGACCGGATCGCCGCCCGCGGACGCGGTCGCCGAGGCGGACGAACATTTCCGGCGGACGTTTGCTGAGGAGATTGAGCGACTTGAACGACAAGGAATCGATGTAACCGGCGCGCATCACTACATCCTCGCTCGACAGTATCTGAACGAAGGACAGCTTCGTACTGGCTTCCGGTACCTTCGGCATGCACGTCGACCTGAACTGCGACAGCTCCCGGGATTATTGTTGAATGTGTATTCGGGCCTCCGAGAACACGTTTGATGACTATGAACGATCGGGCGACGCGGTATGCCTGGTATTATCTCGCTCTGTCGGGGCTCTCGATACTCATATTCGGCTGTGCTGTTTTTGACTTTGGTTTCCTTGGGTTGTTTTCGCCTAAGCAGTCGACGATAGTGGTCATCGTTCTATTTACTGCACTGACATTAATTCAGTCGCTTTTTGAGGATTAATCGGATTTATGACGTGTCGTTGCGCTTGAAAAATGGATGAAAATGGTAATATTTGGCTATCCATTTACTCCGTTCAAATCGTACAATCGCAAGACATGAACGGAGTAAAACGGCGTGCAAAAGAACGAAAGAATCGCTGTGCTTTATATACCATCCATGTCTCGGCTGTAGCGAAGAATCATGAGCGCTACGACGAAGACGCCCTCCGACGAATCAGCAGTGGTGACTGATGAATCACCGAATGAACTCTCAAAAGACAAAATCTTCCATATCCTCCAGACGCAACGCCGTCGGGATGCACTTCGTTACTTGAAAGAGAACGATGGGCCTGTTGAAATGCGCGATCTTGCCGAGCAGGTGGCAGCGTGGGAGAATGATACAACGCTACAGGCGCTTACCTCGGATCAGCGCCAGCGTGTCTATATTGCGCTTTACCAATCACACCTCCCGAAGTTGGACAATGAGGGTATTATTAAATACAACCAGAGTCGGGGAATTGTTGAGCGTGGCCCGCTAGCCGATCAATTTGATCCATACCTCAAGACACTCGAAACTGGTGATCCCAATCTCAAGGCAGATACCAAAGTCGAGGGCAATGACCACTGGTTCCACTATTACCGCTGGGCGACCGTAGCTAGCGCTGGAACATTTATGGGTGCCTGGATGAATATACCTCTTTTCTCAACTATTCCTAGCCACCTTCTTGGTGCCTCCATCGTTATGCTCTATGCGACTATTTCCACTGCCCATTTCTTCCGATAACTCAAGTATGACCTCGCAGTTTTTCACAGGCTGACGAGGCGGATGCCCCGACCCTTGCGGTCGGGGGAGGAAGCCGACACTACACTTGACGAACCAGGCTCGATAGCAAGGAAGATTCCCCTTTTTAAGTGATCACAATCCAATATCTGAAACAGAGTGGAATACCATCGTACCGCCGTGATCAAACTCGACGCTCCCGACAGAGCCGACCCGCTTCTCCGAGAGACAGTCGAACAGTTCAAACACTGCGCCAACACCGCGAGCGAGTGGTGCTGGCACGGCGACGATGGCTACCACGTCACCTCGAAAGCCAAAGCCGAACGCGCCCTCTACGACCAACTCCGCGACAAAACCGACCTTACCGCGAACCTCGTCCAAAAGGGGGATTCGCAGAGCCGTCGAAGCCATCAAAAGCGGTGTCGAACGCCTCAAACGCGGAGAAAACACATCGAAACCCTACTTCTCGGCAGACAGCGCAGTGTACGACAAACGCTCCGCAACGTTTCACCGCGACCACGTATCCCTCTCCACCGTCGATGGACGCGTGGAGTGTGAGTACATCCTCCCAGACGACTCGGAGGCTCCCCCAACCAAGTACGTCTCCGACGAGG
The DNA here is from genome assembly GCF_020618475.1 of Haladaptatus halobius. Lineage (GTDB taxonomy): Archaea > Halobacteriota > Halobacteria > Halobacteriales > Haladaptataceae > Haladaptatus > Haladaptatus halobius. Next base: position 3,562 of record NZ_CP085338.1, read on the forward strand.
ACTTCGAGTTCAGGATGGCGCACCTCCAGTACTGCGACGGCGACTGGTATCTCCACGCTTCGATGCGAAAAGTCGAAGCCGATGAGACTCCCGAATCCGGGGCAAGCACAGAACAGTCCTTGGAGTGGATTTGGGCGTCAACAACCTCGCAGTCGCTTCCACGGGTCGATTCTGGTCGGCAGACGAGTTTAATCACTGGCGTCGAGAGTACAAGAAGCGCCGTGGCTCGCTCCATCAGTGTGGCTCGAGACATGTCCACGAGAATATCGAGTCCGTCGGTCGCAAAGAGGACGGGCGATTCGAGATACACTTGCACACGGTAGCGAACGAACTTCTCGAAGAAGCCGTCGAGAATGACTGTTCGCATATCGTGTTCGAGAATTTGACCCCCATTTGGAGAACTTCTCCAAGGCGACGTGGCACCACGTCTGGGCGTTCCGACGCCTCTACGAGTACGTCGAATACAAGGCTGAGGAACACGGTGTCGAAGTCGTGCAGGTAGACCCTCGAAATACGTCGAAGCGTTGCTCGACGTGTGGGTTTACTCATGACGACAATCGCCAGCAAGAATCCGAAGAATATCGGGTGTCAGCAGTGTGGATACGAGTTCGAGAACCACGCCGACTACAACGCCTCGAAGAATATCGGTTTGCAGTATCTCCGTTGCAGGCAAAATGCAGACGACGGAGGCGCACCCGTAGATGTGCGCTTGAATCGCGGGACGCTGAATGTGAGTGGGGAGTACGTCCCCCCTGCCTCTTCCGAGGCATAGAACGGGAGTCCACGCGAAAGCCGCGGGGCTTGACCCCGCGGCTATTTACAAACGCTCGGAACGCCCAAAAGTTGTGTAGCTTCTCGTTCGCTCGAATGGATCAGTGCGTCTCGAGTACGTCGGTCAAGTCCGCGGTGGACATCTTGAGAGCCGAAACATCCTCGCGCAACTGCACACAGTTGCGATGAAGTTTGGTTTGTAACTCGCCTAATGCGAGCCTTCTGTACGAGGAAAACTGACGATAACGCACATACGACTTACTCTTATAGCAAGCCGTGAACCATCTCACTAAAATCTTATAGATGAATACCACCCAGAGGTATTTCTGCCGCTCAAATCTCTCTTTCGTAGTCATCCCGTTTATAGATCGCGAAATGGGGTGAAAAGAAGATTTCTGTCACTACCGCATTTCCTTACGAGCGCGGTGTGCCTCTTCAGGATGGTTGGCACGGCCCCGTTTTACTTCTGTGGCAGTCATACATTCCAAACAACCGTAAACTTCGTTTCTGTTATTTCCGAAAACACGGGCGAACTGCGGTGTTACAAATGAGTCGCAGTTTCGACACTGAGTATCAGCCATTGTGCTGTCGTCAACACTTTGTGACGTTTTCATATCCATCGACATGGCGTCTTATTTTTTGAAAGGATCCACCATAACTATCCAGCTGCTAAATCAACGAAACAGACGGAACAATATCGGTAATCTGTGGTTTCTTTACTGTCCTACTTCACTGCCCTCTGCTTTTTAATATCGAATATACGATTTTACTGCTATTAATATGGTTTCTGAAAATGGTTATTTTTATATTTATGGTCGAGGAGCTCTCACCGACGGAAATTAATTGGTGTCATAGTGTCTTCTTCTTTGTAAGAATGATTTGTCTATTTTGATTATCCATTTTCTCAGCAATTCCAATCTGCTTAAGCCAGTCTTGGTCACCAGGAAGTAAGTGGATCCCCATGATCAGTGAAGCCATTAGCTGTATGCAGGCGTTAAGCCCCCTTCCTTAAGGAGCGACCGAAGGGAGAAATAGGGAGGGGATACAGCGTCATCAGAAATCTTCGAATTCTGATTGGCAGCCAGATTCCGATTGAATCTGGCAACGCCCGTCATTATCTTTCGTAGACTGTTCTGTTGCAGGCTCACAGGCCCACGCAACCAGTACGTTTATACGCATAACATGCAATACATGCATACAGTGAAACGGAAGACAATCAACATCCGCGAAGACCAAAATGAGTGGATTCAGGACAATCACCTGAACCTCTCATCGTTCATCCGAGAGAAATTGGACGAACTGATTGAGGAGCGCGAATAGCGGATGTACTACGCCTACAAATATCGTCTCAAGCCGTCCGACGACCACCGTGAGGAGTTGGACCGGCACCGCGATATTTGTAGGCAACTGTACAACCACTGTCTCTACCGATTTGATGAGTACCGCGAGAACCACGGGAAATTACGTAATTGCAGGCGAGAAAGCCTCGTCCTTGAGTGCGGGGATGAATCGCCGTCTTTGTTCACTTTCACTGTACGGTACAGTCTTCGGTGCTCTCCGTGCGTTTTTCTGGGTATCCGACGCGGTACATCCGCGCCCATATCGGGACAATCGGACAAATTCGGACTTCCCGACCGAGGCTCGAAGTACCCCTTCGGGATCGGTTGGGTACCGACGCTAAATAACCAAGTACCTCCGAATCCCGTCCCTCTTTCAGACGGGATAGGAGTAACGGCCACTTGGCATGGCCAGCACCTCGTCGGTGTATAAACCGTAAACTCCCACCGAACCAGCGACCGACGTTGTGGGAATCCTCGCCCTTCAGGGCGGGGAGGATGTCAACGTCGATGTCATCACTTCGGTCGGAACTCCCCGACCTCAAGAAGTGGTGGGATGGGCTTTCTGATGTGTACTCTCGGACGCTTCAAGTCGTCGTCGAGCGGCTATTCGACAATCTCAAAGGTCTCTCCAAACTCAAGGAGAACGGCTATGGCGTCTGTCACCTCAAGTGGAAGCCACCACGGGAGTTCCGCAGGTTCACCTACAGTCAGTCTGGCTTCAAGCTCGACAAGAAGGGCGGTCAGACGGTACTGTCGCTCTCGAAACTGGCGGATATCCCGATACGGCTTCACCGCGCTATTCCTGACGACGCGAAACTTAAACAGGTCACGCTCAAGAAAGAGCCAACCGGCAAGTGGTTCGCCACCTTCGGCGTCGAAGTAGACCGAGTGCCACCAAAGAAACCCACCGAACCCACTGACGTAGTGGGTATCGACGTGGGGATTCTCAAGTATGTCCACGACACTGATAGTACGGCGGTTGGGTCGCTTGATCTCTCGGACGAACGCGAGCGGCTGGAACGTGAACAACGGAAACTTTCGCGGAAACAGCATTGGTCGAACAACTACGAGAAGCAACGACAGCGAGTTGCAGAGTGTCACGCCGATTTGAAACAGAAGCGGCAGGACTTTCTCCACAAGTTGTCGAACTACTACGCGAAAGAGTACGACCTCGTTGCCGTTGAAGACTTGAACGTCGCTGGAATGATGCAGTTCGGTTCGAACTCACGCAATCGAGCATCTGCTGCATGGCGGACGTTTCTTCAGATGCTCGAATACAAGTGTGAACGCGAAGGCACGCACTACGTTCCGGTGAACCCACGAGGGACCACCAAAGAATGCGCGGCGTGTGGTGTATCATCCGAGAAGCCGGTGTGGGTTCGTGAACATTCCTGTCTGTCGTGCGGATTCACCACCGATAGGGACTGGAACGCGGCCTACAATATCCTCGTTCGTGGGTTGAAGAAAGTAGATATAGGAGCGGGATGCTCCGAATCAGCGCCTGTGGAGACTGCGCTCCCTACGGGAACCGGAGCGGTTCCTGCAAAGCGCGTCATCGAAGCAGGAAGCCCCGTCCTCACCGCGCGAAGCGCGTAGGGCGGGGTAGTTCACTCCGAGCAAGATAGATAGTGGACTCACTGCCCAGAGGAGAACTGTTATCCCGACAATTTTTCGTTGATAATATATTATTTATCTCGAGAGACTTCCTCGTTGGGGAGCGTTGTCGCTCCGGTCGAGAGCGTCACGCCTGGATAGAGACTAGTGTTGATGCCCGTCTTTGCGTCATCGCCGACGACCACCCCAAACTTCCGTCGATCGGTTGAGACCCGTTCTCCCTTCACGGTGTGTTTCACCGCCTCGCCGTCGTGCCGGAGGTTCGCCACGTTCGTCCCTGCACCGAAGTTTACGTCGCGTCCGAGGACGCTATCGCCGACGTAGGAGAGGTGGCCGAGCGTCGCGCCGGGCGAGAGAACGCTGTTTTTCACCTCGACGCTGTGGCCGACCTTCGCCCCTTTACTCACGAGCGTTGCCCCGCGGACGTAGGCGTTTGGCCCAACACTCGCGCCCGAACGAATGAGCGCGGGGCCTTCAATGACGACACCCGGTTTCACCGATGCACCCTCCTCTACTACGACGCTACCGTCGAGCGTCGCCAATTCGCTCACATCGCCCTGCACGTCCCGCTCCAATTCGCCGAGTTTCCACTCGTTAGCCTCGAGCAACTCCCAGGGGCGACCCACGTCGAGCCACCGCTCAAGTTCGACCGCGGTTACGTCGTACTCCGTGATGACACGCTCCACCACGTCCGTGATCTCGTACTCACCGCGTTCGCTCTCGCCCACGTCGAGCCAGTCGCGCGCTTCCTCGGGAAAGACGTACGCCCCGGTATTGGCGAGGTCAGTCGGCGGGTCGGCAGGCTTTTCGACGATTCCTGTCACCTGGCCGCCGTCCGTCGAGATGACGCCGTAGTTCGAGGGGTCGTCTACCCGGTACGTTCCAAGACTCGGCCCGTTCTCGAAGAGGCGTTTTACCGCGGGCGTGTCGTAGAGATTATCGCCGTTCAACACCGCAAACTGCCCATTTATGTGCTCTTGTGCCGCGCGAACCGCATCCGCTGTACCGCGTTGTTCTTCCTGTATTGCGTACTCGACTGGAATTCCGGCGTACTCCGCGCCAAAGTATTCGCGAACCCTCTCGGCCTCATAGCCGACGACAAGGACGAGTTCATCCGCCCCAGCCTCAACAGCGGCGCGCGCCGTGTGTGCGACCAGCGGTTCCTCCGCTACTGGCAACATAGGTTTGGGACACGAAGAAGACAGCGGTCGCATCCGTGTACCCTCACCCGCAGCCAGAACGATTGCCTGCATAACGCAATGTACCGCTAGAAGCAGTATAATTATTCACGGACTAACCGTGGGGTCACAGTTATTGATGGCGTCTTACGAGCTCGAGAGAAGATCGTGGAAAAGGTTTGACTACTCACAAAATAGCAGTCCCACCTAACCGTTCTGGATTTTATAATCAATTGAACACCATGAATTCACATGCCAGCTATTATGCGATCTCAAAAATAGGTATAACAAGGCAGATGCGCGTCGATCTCTTCTTAGCGGTTCCAAATTATATGATGAATTAGGCGCTAGTGTGAGAGAAAATACTAGTTTCTACATTTTAACTTCTATTGTGTAGGCGGTTAATGATTGTTTTTACATTATTCGACGGAATAGTGAGACTTAAACGCGATTTTAGTTATCGATTAGAGGAGAGAACGATGTGAAACCGTATTCCCCTTTTTTAGCGGTAGGAGAAAAACATCAAATCATCATGGACGCGACTGAACGTTGCCACGAGATCCCTGAATTTATTGGCTTATTTGTCGGCCTCGAAATCGAAGATACTCTCCGCATCACAGTCGCAGACGTGACTATCGAATGCCGTGTCCACGATATCGACCGGCGAGATCGTCGGTTTACCCTCCTATTAGAAACGTTCGCAGGCGATTACCTCCGTGTTGAGACGCTGTGGGTTGGCGGATGGCTCGATCCTCAAGTAGATCGACTGAAGCCTATCGCGGAAGAACGTCAGCCGCTCGGTCAGCTACAAGAAATCGAAATATTGTAAGACTAGGCGGCGGTGTGAGTTGTGATGAGATGGACAATTTATTTTTGTCTTTCTATTCTTCGCTATTCCAACCATTTATTCGCACTTTCAGAACAATAGGACGTCCACGGACGGTTGAATGCGCCGCCGCAACGCACGGCTGCGAGCAAACGCTCCAAAGAAATGTTGAATTTTCAGCGATCTCTCCTTACCCACTTCACTCGTTGAAGAAGGGGACTTAGCGCCTGGTGCCTACATTCAGCTAAAACTGCCTATTCGATGATACTCGGTCTAACTGTTCTGTCAACAGACTATTCACTCGCTGTGGGTCGGCGACACTCTCAAATACGAGGTCGATGGTTCCCGAGCCTGCCGTATGAATAGCCACGTCGCCGTAGTCGAATACGCGTTCTATAAGTGACTGCGAGTAGGTCGTGTTCTGAACTCTGTCGAGCCGAACTTGTGCCACATTCTGCCCAAACACGCCCGTCTTGTAGTACACCTCCTCTGTCGTGAGGACATACCACTCGCTTCGCCAGCGGAGAAACGGCGGCACCGCGATAGCGAAGCCAACAAAAACGAGAAGAAGTGCGAGCCATCCCAGCCCGCCTAGGATACCGCTCCCGGTCACCCCCGCTCCGAGCAAGATAAGAAGGATACCGACCGTCACGGCCGGCAGAACATGATAGATGCTCCGGTGACCTACCCAGAGTATCTCCTCGTCGGGCGTGAGGTGAAGCCACGGCGGGTCAAAATTTGTTGACATCGTCTCTTAACGATGAGAGCGAACACCTTACGTTTTGCTGTAGGTCTACAAAGAAAAGGGTTTCCGGAATTGGTTGCGCAGTTTTCTTGCCGAAGTGAGTCTAAGGATTTTAGCCGAATATGGGTGTTAAGCTTCTTTCCTCAACGAGCGAAGCGGGTAAGGCGGGTAGTTCGCCTATCCCGCCTCGTCGCGCTTTACTTTCACTAAGCTTCAGGATACTATTTTTATAGACAAGGATAGAAAATAAAGTGCAGGAAGGAGATCCTCACCCGAGTAACGATCCTTCTTGCCCTGCCCATCACTATGAAACACCGCAATGAGGGCACAGGTGAACGCCCACCAGAAGATGTATCGCACTCAGAAACGCTAAAACGCTGGCGTCTGCTCGGTGCGGTTCTGAAGTTGTGGGGAGACGCCATCAAAGTGTGGTTGAAGATCGTCGCGGCGTTGCTTGCCGGACTTGCGGCGATATCGAAGGTGGTACCGCCGTTCAACTGACATAGAATAGAGCGCATGCCCCCGTCTTCAAGCGGGGGTCAAGCGGTAGGCACTACCGAACAACCGCCGACTATTGCCCGTCTGGGGTCTCCAAGTTATCGGCAGCGTGGAGTAACATTCCGCGCCACGTCAGCCCATTTTCGTCCTTGATTTTCTTGAGACGATCGTATTGTTCATCAGGCACTTTCGCGTGGATGGTCGTTACCATGTATACCTACAAAACCCCTACAACTATGTATGTACCGACCGTAGCAGAAGATGGCAATGAGGCGAACCAACACATTTGTAGTCCGCCCCCGCACCGAACGGGACGAGCGGCTGCTCCACGAGTTGTTGCATGCCTCCGCCAGTCTCTGGAACGAGCTCACATTCGAACGCCGCCAACAGTACTTCGACGGCGAAAGCGTTTGGGATACCGCCGACTACCGCAAACAGTATGTCGGCGTTCTCGGCAGTGCCACCGCTCAACAACTCATCCGAAAGAGCAAGAGCGCGTGGAACTCATTCTTCTCACTCAAAGAGAAGGGCGAACGCTGTTCCCCACCGGGGTATTGGGGCAACGAAGACGACGGTCGCACGCTACGGACATACATCCGCAACGACCAGTACACGCTGGAACTCGGCGACCGCTCGCGTCTCGAAATCCCTGTTGGGAAGGAACTCAAAGAGAACTACGACCTCGGCTACACCGAGCGTCTTCGTCTCGAAGTGGCGGGCGTTCCGAAGTGGGACGGCAAGCAGGGTCGGTTGGAACTGTACTACGACGAGGCTTCGAACCAATTCAGGGCCTTTCAACCAGTCACCATCGACAATTCTCGACTGGATTCACCACTGGCTTCGGAAGAGGCCGCTCTGGATATTGGTGCGAACAACCTCGTCGCTTGTACAACCACAACCGGCCAGCAGTACCTATACCACGGACACGACCAGTTCGAGCGGTTCCGCGAAACAACGCGAGAAATTGCTCGCTTACAGTCGAAACTCCGCGAGGAGCGGTATTCCTCGAATCGGATTCGACGGCTGTACTGCCAACGGACACATCGACGCGACCACGCACAGAACGCGCTGGTACGCGACCTCATCGAACGGCTGTACGACGAGGGTGTTTCGACGGTCTATGTTGGCGATCTTACGGATGTCCTGGAAACACACTGGTCGGTGCAGGCGAACGAGAAGACGCACAACTTCTGGGCGTTCCGCGCGTTCATCGACCGACTCGCCGATACCGCCGAGGAATACGGCATCACGGTCGAAGTTCGGTCGGAAGCGTGGACCTCTCGAACGTGTCCGAACTGCAGTTCAACCGAGGACACGATCCGTCATCAAGACACCCTCACTTGCAGCTGCGGCTTCGAAGGACACGCCGATTTCGTCGCTAGCGAATCGTTCCTAAGACGGCAAACCAACGTACCAAAGTCGATGGCCCGTGCGATTTGAGTGGGACGACCACGACTGGTCGGGGAGATCACACCCTCACGAAAGTCTCAAAGAAGCGCGCACAGACCGGAGTATCCACGGATAGGAGAAAGTCGCTCGCGTCGGGGATGGCGCTACTGCCAGATCCCGAGCGTGAGGATTCCCGCGCTTTTAGGCGCGTGGAGGATGTCAAGACTTTGGACTTCATCCATCATCTTCAGCGTAATTCAAGGTGAAGCCTCCGACCTTAAGGAGCGAGTGTAGCAAGCGAATAGGTTGGAGGAGAGAGAGTTCTATCCTCACGTCCGAACAAAGGCGGACGTGGAGTTCGAGACTGCCGCCAAAGGCGACGCCAAGGACTGTTCTGTGCTTAGCGTCTACCTCAGCATCGAAAACGTCGCCGTCACTTCCACGGGCGAGTTCTGGAACGGAACAAAGTTGAACCACAGGCACCGTGAGTTTGAGAAGCAACGTAGATTGTTCCAACAGTGCGGAACACGAGCTGCCCACGAAACCATCCAGTCGGACGTACCGAGACGGGACGCTACAACCACTTTCTACACACCCTCTCAAGAGAATTCATCGCAGAAGTCGTCGAGAATAACTGCGACGTAATTGTGGTCGAAAACCTGATTGGTATTCGGAAGCGGATGCCGAACACTAAAAGTTCCATGCATGGGCGTTCCGTCGCCTGACCGAGTGCGTTGAGTACAAAGCTGAGGTAGTGGGTAACTCGGTCAAACAGGTGAATCCAGCCTACACTTCACAACGGTTTCTAAGTGTGGTTCACCCACGAGAAATACCAATCAATCTCGAACGGACAGGACGTGTTCAAGTACTTGATGTGTAGGTACTCACCCCATGCTGATTTGAACGCGGCGGCGAACATCGGCAAACGAGAGGGGGAACCATGCGCGGCCTTACACTGCGGGTGAGGCGAACCGTGCTCCCTCGCTGGTTGAACAGCCAGTCGTCTTTGACGCCCATAGTTGATAGGGAGGATGGCCGCTGTGACACGTCTCGACGCGCTGTAATGCACATCCCCGGTCATAATTGGGTGGCTACCGCTGACGTTCCACGCGAAAGCGTCCTTGCGACCCGAGGGAACGCGCAACCTCAATCTCCCCTTCGGGGAATCCTCGTGCTTTAGCGCGGGGAGAATGTCAAAAGCCTACCGCCGACAGCGGCCAGAACGGGAGTTCACGCGAAAGCCCCACGCTCAACGAAGCGAACGGCAAACCGTGAGCGAGTAGGGTGAGGGAGTTCACTTCTCCCGTTTGCTCTGCAATCGCCCCACCATTCCTAACACGTACTGCGCGATGGTCAACCCGAACATTAGTCCAATAAGGCCAAGGCCGCCCCACAGCATCAGCGTCGAGGGGGAGTCGCTGGTCATCGCCGGGGGGCGTTCACCGTCGGAATTGCCAGATTTCCCAGCGGATGCCTTTCCGCCGGTCGAGTCGTCGACGGTTCTACTACCATCTGTCTTTCCCTCGCCGATTCCGCCCTCTAACTCCCCTACTACGGGGTTCGTAGTCGTCGTGACGTGCTCGGCGAGCCATGAATCTATCGACTGTCCGGCTACGTCGGCGACTATCTTTTCGAAATCGGCGTAGGTCACCACTCCATCGTGGCGGTTTATCCGATCGAATACATCCATAAGGCTTCGCTTCCCGTCGGTCACCGTCTGTATCTTCGCGTCCAGTGCCCATAGCACGAGTGCGCCCTGGTAGTACGGCACCTCGCGATTTACCCATGTATTCGGCTTCGAAAGCACTGCGCCGTCGTACTGCTTTGCCGAGAGTGTTCGTGCGACCGTAGACTGCGAGGTTCGACCCTGCCGAATCGTCAGGTCAGATGCGAAGTAGGCGGCACTGGCCTCGCGGAACCATCGCATCCGATCGCTGAGTTTGAACGACTGGCGCGTGTGGACGTACTCATGTATCCAGAGATTCTGTGGATCGGAGAGTCTAGCGGCCTTGTGCACCCAGATCTCATCGTATTCGGGTGAGGCGTACCCACCGCGCCAGATGGGATCCGGCAGGACAATGAGCAACACCTCGTTAGGGGGCTCGCCGGGGAAGTGCTCGCTCGCTGTCCCGAGCGATTCGAGTACTTTTCGGGGCGAATTGGCAGGCGTGGCCCCCCCGCCGACTATCATCCGAAACCGCTGGCCGTCTGCTCGATGGGTGTGTTCATCGTATTTTCCGACATAGGTGAACGCCGACCCAAGCACGCCTGAGTCGATGAACTCGACGCTTGAATCAGAATAGTCGTCCTGTAGGGGATGGCTGTAGGACCACTCACCGTTTTCCCTCGGTAACCATGCAACCGAGAGTTTCGGCGTCGGCGCAAGTACCCATTCGTCGGTGGCGGCGTATTCCTGCCTGCTTCCGGCGTTTGCGTCGGCGACGACGGTCACCGACGGTGATCTCGTTTTGCCGTCCCAGCGAAGCGCGTAGTTGCTGTTCTTCGTCTGGTCCGTGACAAACCCCTTCGAAGACACCACGTTTCCAGTGTAGTTGATAAGCCAAAACGTCCGCCGCGGCGTCTCGAATTCGAGACGATATTGAACTTTCGACGAGTCGCCGACGCTCCGCTCAACTGAAATCGAGACACTCGGCGGTTCAGCCGTGGCCTGCGCCGCCACCGGCACGCTTACGCTACTGGCGACAAGCGAAAGTACGAGCAAAAACGATACTGTTCTCCTAGAAACCCAACCCCCAAACGCCATTGTATGTGACGGCGTCCTAGAGTCGTTTTGTTATACATCGCTTGCGGCGCGTTTAGGTGTCGTCATCGATCGTCCAGGATACCCGTTCACTGCGATACGACGGGAGCACGTTGTCCTACATTACCTACAGTCCGGCGTCCTCCGTGCGTCCGGTCACGACCACCGGCGCGCCTTCATAGGCAAGACGGCGCGCGATACCCGCACCGATGCCGCGCGTCGACTCCCTGACAAGCGCCATATGGTTTTCGAATCGCCGAACTGGTACCACTCCGCGACGCATCCGCCGTCGCGTCGCCAGACGGAACTGTGCCAGTCGTCGTGGTTCTCACACGCGTGCAAAACATGCATACGTGAACTCACACCTGTGCGGTCGTTCCGCCAAGTGGTAGTGATTGGGGTCGCAGTGCGGAACGAAAGCACCGAACCGCCTACTCTTCGAGAGAAACCCGTTCGGAGAACTCGTGGTAGGACGAGTTGCTCGAAACGATGGGGTCACTGCCGGATCGGACGAGATGCACGGCGACAAAAGGTGTGAAGTCGTGTTGAGCGACTTGACATCCTCCTCGCCCTTCAGGGCGAGGATTCCGCGAAGCGGAGTTCACGGTTGCACGTTTCCTCGGGAGCGAAGTACGCTTTCGCGTCCTCCCTCGTCGGTTCCCGTCCAATTATGACCATGGACGTGGTTTGCAGTGCGTGGAGCCGTGTCAACGCGGCCTTCCCACCGATATGCAACCGGCGTTTCACCGGGACGGAATACCGTCCGTCCCTCCGCGACAGGGTATTCAGCCTGCTGGGTACCACCAGTAGCGTCAGACGACCTATCAGCCCGGACGTGGTGGAATGGGCGTCGACTTTCTTACCACGCGGCGAGTCGATGCGAAGCATCGGGACGGTCGAAGACCGTGTTCGCCAACGAGGGAACTCCGGTAGGCAATATACGGCGGAAGAACGCTTAACGTGTACGGCGCGTATCCCCGCCCATCGGCGAGGCTTTGCGCCTGTTTAAACGTAACTCGCGGCAGTCAACGCGGTATCGGCACCACCACGAATCTCGATCAGTTCGGATGCATTCGCAACGACGGCCTCAACGTTTCGGTCTTCTCGGTAGGCGACCATCAGCAACTCGATGAGCGTGAACTGCGATGTCCACAGGTCGTCGGCGTGTTCACGGTAGACCGCCTCTGCCTGCTCGCCGAGCCAATCGTCGTCCTTGATGAGGGCGAGGAGGAAGTCGGTATCGACGTACATCTACTTTCCAGCCTCGTGGAGCGCGTCTTCGCGTGCATCCTCGAGAAGTTCGCTGGCGGACTTCTCGATATCGCTGAACTCCTCCCGGAGTGCTTCGAGCGGGTCGTCAGCGACCCGGACGAGTTTGATGCCACTTTCGAGGCGGACGATTCGATACTGATCGCCGTACTTTTCTCGAACGTCTTTGGGGAGATACAGTCGACCGCGGTCGTCGACCGTGGATCCGGTCATAGATTCCCACTAGTGGTAGATTATACGGGATAATTCATACTGCTTTCCCGTATACGGTGGTCGATAGCGGCGACCCCCGCTATCGAACCTCCCCATCACTGTTCGAGACCGGAGATAGCCAGAGGTAAATCGCTCGCCTTCGATACGCGAACCATGGACGAGTTTGAGAGCCTGAAGGGCTTTTATGACCGCTATCCAGAGAAGTGGGTAGCATGGCGTGAAATCGTGGACGCTGTCGAGGAGGCGGCCCGCGAGTTCGGGTTCCGCGAGATCAATGCGCCAAGCGTCGAACCCACCGACCTGTTCCGGGTGAAATCGGGCGAGGAGATCGTCGAACAGACGTACAGCTTCGAGGACAAGGGCGGGCGCGAGGTGACGCTCATCCCCGAGCAAACGCCGACCCGAGCGCGACTGGTGCAACAGCGCAAAGACCTCGGAACGCCCATCAAGTGGTTCGACACCTCGAAACGATGGCGCTACGAGGCGGTACAGAAGGGCCGCGACCGCGAGTTCTTCCAGACCGACATCGACATCTTTGGCGTCGAATCGGTCGAGGCGGACGCGGAGATAATCGCCTGCGCCGCGTCAATCTTCGAGAAACTTGGCGTCGCCGACGCGGTGGAGTTCAAGCTGAATGACCGCCAGCTACTCGACGCCCTCCTGCGAGCGATGGACGTCGACGGGAGCAAAGATGTAATGCGCGTCATCGACAAGAAAGAGAAGCTCAGCCGCGCGGAGTTCCTCGGCCGACTTCAAGAAGAGGGTGTCAACCGCGACACCGCCGAAGAGATAGACGAACTCACGGCCATCAGCGGCGAGATGGAGAGTTCGCTGGTCGAACTCTCGGACAAAGCGCCGGACGGCGCGGACGAGGCAATCAACCGGATGCACGACCTCTACGACGCCCTCTCTGGCTACGGCGTCGAATCGATGTGCACCTTCGACCTCTCCATCGTCCGCGGGATGGACTACTACACTGGCCTCGTCTTCGAGGCGTTCGCCACCGAGAGTGACCTCCGCGCCCTGTTCGGGGGCGGGCGATACGACGAACTCATCGGCCAGTTCGGAAGCCGCGACGTTCCGGCTATCGGATTCGCGTTCGGTTACTCGACGACGATGCAGTTGATGCAGGAACTGGGTGAGTGGCCCGACGAGGCCGTCTCGACCGACGCGTATGTCCTGAACGTCTCCGACTCGGTGCGCGAAATTGGGCTGGAGTACGCCATGGAGCTTCGCCGCGAAGGGCTGGCGGTCGAAACCGACCTCACGGGTCGGAGCGTCGGCGAGCAGTTCGGCTACGCCGACCGCATCAACGCCCAGTACACCGTCGTCGTCGGCGAGCGTGACCTGAACGAGGGCGTCGTGACGGTACAGGATATGGACTCCGGCGAGGAAGAACAAGTGCCGAATGACGACGTGGTCGAGTACGTCCTCGACCAACTCTGACTTTCCTTCGAACTTCTGTAACGTCCACCGAGGCGTTTTCGATAGAATGCCGTGTGAACTGAGTTTCCACGAACCGACGAGGAAGTGGCGAGACGGCAAATCCGACAAATCCCTACAAACTGTCAAAACTGTCTTTTAACAGCGAGGGAACCCCACCGTTTACAGCGGGCGTGAATCGCGTACGCTCAACTATACTACCGTCGTAAATCAGCCGGCAGGAACCCCAACGTAAACGTTTAGTAGTTCTCGAACCAACTGACTGGGAGCAGAGACAAAAGTCTGCATGCAAAGGGTTGCCGTCCGGGTGTCCGGACGGGGTGTTCATAAGTCCGTTTCGGCAGGTGCCGCCAGAAAGCCGGGTCAAAACGGTATAACGGCCGTCCACAAGGGTGACTCGTTGGGAGAGAGCCGCGTTGAGAAACCGCGCGGCAATGACTCGCTTCGAGATAGGAGCACTGGTGACGGTGCCACAGGACACGCCACTGGAGGGATGAAACCCGTCCCGGCGAACGTGGCGCGCAGCGTCCTGAAACCGAACTGGCGTCATGCCGGATTCCTCCTGTGTGGGGAAGCCCCGTCGTTTACGACGGGCGAGGACGTCACCACAACCATCAGCCCGTCACCTTTACTTTCGCACGGGAGTTGTTCGCTTGAACTGAAGGAAATCGCCCGATAGGGGTGCGTACTCGGCGAAATGGAAGCCTTTACTTTCACTCTGGGTAAGACTCGGTGTTTTGAGGTGAATGAGCGTAGCCACCCGCATGAGCATCCACGATATCGACACGCCGACGGCGAAGTGGCGCTACACGTGTCCCAACGGTCACACCAGTTGGGAGCCGACGAACAGCCACTTCTGGTGCCATCAGTGTAGTCGTCTCCCCGACGCGGACGCGGAGTTCTGGAAGCTTCGAGACAGAAAGACCGGTGAGCGACTCGGGCGCGAGGTGGTGGTTCTCGATGGTTGAAGCGGAAGACCACTACGTCGCTCGGCGTCGACGCCCCGCCTGGAACCCGAGCGGGTGGTCGCGGTACGTCACCTGCCGGAATCCGACCTGCGGAAACGAACACGTCGACCCCGACTTCGCGCGTACCTTCGGGGACGACGACGGAACCGTCTTCGCCTGTCCCGACTGCACGCCGTGGGCGGCGCTAAAGCGCGGCGCGGCCGCCGACCCGACGTTCGAGCATCGGGTGCGGCGCGACAGTTGGTGACCGAGACGACGAGCGAGCCGCGAGTTATTTCGTCGACGCGACTCCGTTCGAACTCCGGAGTACTACTTTCACTTTCGGTTCGGGTAAGAGAAAATCCTTTTCCGGTGTCCGTCCTCGATACGGACGCGGGTCGACGACCCGCACAGGAGGTTGGGTTTACGCGACTGCTATCCCCTGCGCGTACCCCAGATCTTGTTTCCACCCTTCGGACGGGCGGTCACTCCGCCCGTCCGGTGAACTCCATCCCCGTGATTTCGAACTGAGCGCCGCCGTCGCTTCCCTCGGTGATGGAGATGTCCCACCCGTGTGCGTCGACGATCTGCTGGACGATGGTGAGACCGAGACCGGTGCCGTCGTCCGTCGTGAACCCGCTCTCGAACACCGTCTCGCGCTCATCGGGCGGGATACCCGGACCGTCGTCCTCGATATACACGCCGTCCGAGGAGCGTTCGATGTGAACCGACACGTCGTCGCCTGCGTGTTCGATGGCGTTACGAAAGAGGTTCTCGAACACCTGACTCAGTCTGTCCACGTCGGCCGATATCTCGCCCTCGGCGTTCTCCAACACCAGCGTCGCTTCCGCCGGTGCGATACGCGACCACGTGTCCTCCACGATGTCCTGAAACGCCGTCACCTGTGTCTCCTCGATGACGCCGGGTCTACGAGCGAGGTCGAGCATCTCGTTTATCATCCGTTCCATCCGGTTGAGTGCGCCGCGAACCTCGTCGAACGCGTCGTCGGCGTTGTCCGCTTCCGCGACCTGGAGGTACCCCTGCGCGATACCCAGCGGGTTGCGGAGTTCGTGCGCGAGCATGCTTGCAAACTCGTCGAGGCGTTCGTTCTGGTCTTTGAGTTCCTGCTTTCTGCGCTTGTGTTCGGTCACGTCCCGGAAGATGCCGATGACCTCGGGACGTTCGGCGCCGAACTGCATCCGCGCCGTGTTGATCTCCGCGTAGCGCGTCTCCCCGTCGGGCGTCGTGTAGGTCACCGAGTACGGCGACTGTTCATCGTCCGCTTCCCGCCCGCGCACGTCCTCTGTGAGCTTCTCGAGCGAGTCGTTGGGGAACGCGTTGATAGCGCCGATTCGCTCGCCGAGGACGGCGGGGCGGTCAAGTCCGGACATCCGACAGAAGGCGTCGTTGACCGCCTGAATCCGACCATTTTGGTCGAGGACGAACACGGGATCGGGAGCGGTCTGGAACAGCGTCCGGAATCGCTCTTCGCTCACTTCTTTCTCGCGTTCGAGTTCGACGGAGAGCCGACGCCGTTCGAGCAGGCCGTCGATGCGCGCCTGCAACACCGCCTTCTCGATAGGGGTTGTGATGATTTCATCAACGCCCTGCCACACCTCCGGCGTTCGCGCGGGGGAACTGCTCGAGGTGACGAGCAGGTAGGGAAGGAACGTCGGCGACATGGCGTCTTTGCGAGTACGTAGTTCGTCTTGATGCCGGCTGAACGACACTTCGTCCGCGATACAGAGGTCGAACGAGGAACCGATATCGTCGGTCGGAAAGACGACATCGTACTCCGGGGCGAGCCACTCGCCCAACAACCGGCGATTCTCGCTGTGGTCGATGAGGAGGAGGACGCTACCGCTCGGAGCCTGCGCGTGACTGGTCGTCTTCCGATACTCGCTCATCGTCGTCCCTTCCTCGACATATCGACCTATCGTTCGTGGGATTGAATCCTTCTCGTACCGAATTTACGACCGCAACTCATATTTCTATCGGATAACCAAACACGAATCGGATCGGGGCGAGGAGTTACGTCTCCGGTTCGTCGTCCTTCGACGACCGTATCAACTTCGACGCGGCGGTGTTCCGGCCGTGGAACTCCGCGCGCAGGTCGTCGACGTTGAGGTTCATCGTCACGGCGGACAGCTCCTCTCGAAGTGACGCTAACTCCGTTTCGAGGGCAGTGTACTCCTCGTTCTCGTCAAGTTTCTCCGGATCTTTTCGGCCTTCCAGAGCCGCCTTCTTCGAGGAGAGCGCGAGTAGTTTCTGTACCTGCGAATCGTATGACGAACGGGTTTCGAGCGACGCGACGACATCTCGGAGTTCCTCCGGATCGGAAACCGGCTTACAGATGTATGCATCGAAACCGAGTTCGAGGATATCGAAGTCCGGTTCGACCGCGGTCACCATCGCAACCCGGCAGTTGAGTTCTCGCTCGCGGATTTCGTCTAGTACCTCTTGACCGGATAGATCAGGCATACGCCTGTCGAGGAGTACGATATCGACAGCGTCATTTATCTCCTCGAGCGCCTCCGTCCCGCTGTACGCTGTCCGGATATCGTAGGAGTCCTCGAGCCACCGGGCATGCAGGTCGGTAATCGCATGTTCGTCATCGACGATGAGAACGGTGGACTCGTTAAACATTGGCTACGTTAAGTTTCATTACCCTCGCCATATCAAATGTATCGATCTGATTCGTACATCGGTCGTTCCTCCGAATCTGTCTCACGAACGGATGTTTCATGAACGATAACGGCCTTGTGCTACAACTAATAGCTAAATGTGCTCGTTTTTACTAAAAACGTTTCGGTAGAAGATATTTCCAAGCCGACGGAAATGGTCGGGCGGTGCTCCAGAGTTACGAGACGTTCGGAGAGTAGAGTAAAGATAGAACGGATCGTGGCCGACGACCGCGTGACGCCGTGATACTTCGGCGCGGGCATGTGAATCTTCAACATACCTCGACCGGCCGGTGGTGCTTGCGTTAGCAAGGCAATGTTTTTTCACAACTAAGTAGAAAATAAACGATGGTAATGCTCACTCACTGCCTTTACAGTAAGCTGACGTATGGCTTACTACGAACGCGAGTTATGGACAACTCAGGGCAGGTATGAACCAAGCTCCTCGAACGAAAAACGGCGAGGTAGTCGTGTGTCAGCATCAGAGACATCGCTCGGAACGGTCACGAAATCCGACAACAAAAATCGGAACGGCGAAGTCAAACGACCCGAAACGGGGACAAGTGAACGCCCCGAGACAAGCGCAAGTTCGAATCCGTCGAGGGTATCCGGAGTGGGAATCGGAAACGAGACAAGGAGAATAACATTAATGTTTAGTCACATCGTACTGGATAAACAAACTAACGTCTCTGATGTTACCGTATTGAAATTTATCTAGAGTGGAATACAAATGAACGTCCGGAAATTGAAAGAAGGACTCCAAGGTGCGTCGAACGTCCTCGTGCTCGCGCCTCTCACGCCCGATGGCAATAGGACACATATGGAGCTCGTCGCTTCGACGCCGCCGGAAGATATGAGCCTCGCAGCCGTCACGTACACGCAACCACCCGACCAGTGGATCGAAGATTGGCAAACGAGCGTTAGAACGCCCCCCCAAGAGACGCAGTTCATCCACGCGAGCGGTATGGCTCAGCCCGATGCGTACGAGGAGCAGACGCCCGACAGCGTAGCGACGGCGGTCGTCGACCCGACGGATCCGATGGAGATAATCGTGCCGCTGAGCAGTCATCTGGAAGAGTGGACTGCTAGCGAGACACAACCGATCGTATCGGTACAGACCCTGACCGTCCTCCTCGAATACGTCGATTTCGACACTGCATTCCGGTATCTCCACATTCTCACACACCGAGTACAAGCCGCCGGGGCGGTCGGCTACTTCCAGATGGATCCCGACATCCACGATCCGGAGACCATCAATACCCTCAAAACGCTGTTCGATGTCATCGTCGAAATTTCCGAAGAAGGTGCCGAGTGGACGATGACACCGGCGTACACATCGAGTGAACGAACGACAGAATCCGACGAATCCGACGAATCGGACGTCTCAGACGATATGGAGTATCCGTCGGACGGACCCCTATCGTCGATACGAACAATACTGTCCGGACTGTTCGACCGCTCGACGACGGGCGAAACCGAAGCGGGAACTGAGTCGGTATCCGACACCGAAATGACGGTCGAACCGGAGACGGACGGCAAGCCGGAGTCGGACGAACGGGCCCCGGTCGGAAATCTCGCGGACGAGGAGATGCTCACCGACGAAGAACGTATCCGCTCGCTTCTCATCCAGTACGGGGGTCGGATGAAACAGGCAGACATCACGGCGGAAACATCATGGTCAAAATCGACCGTCAGCAGGAAACTCACGAAGATGGAAGAGAATGAGGAGATCACGCGTGTACAAGTTGGTCGCGGAAACCTCGTATTCTTGAATGGGTCTGAACCAGAAGCCTATAAGTCTCCGTTTGAAGCATGAAAATTTCTCCCCCATTCCCTTATAATGACTCTACGTTCCTCTAAAGAAATCTCCACCCTTCGATTTCGGAATCTTAAACAAGCTGGTGAAAATTAGCGTAATAGATAGTAGTAATGCGCATAAAACCTAATGT
Source organism: Haladaptatus halobius (assembly GCF_020618475.1). Classification (GTDB taxonomy): domain Archaea; phylum Halobacteriota; class Halobacteria; order Halobacteriales; family Haladaptataceae; genus Haladaptatus; species Haladaptatus halobius. The sequence goes on from NZ_CP085338.1 coordinate 23,186, forward strand.
CGTTTGCTGAAAGGTGAAAAACGTGAGAGGAAGTCAGTCATGAGCGCTACTAACCTCACGGCCGGATATTGTACCATGCCTCCGCGCTAGGCAACCGTCTCTATATGTCCCCCTCTTAATTACTATGTTGTGGTTAAAATCCTAAAACCTTGATGAATCTCATACTCTGAAGGAAATTCATAGGAAAACGAAAATGATTATTCACGATATCATGGGAAAGCTTTTCTATTTTATTCGGAAGAGCAAATAGCGCAGAGGTGATGTTCTTCCATTCTTTTCTATCTTATTCTCCGCAACAACGACAGATGTGTTATATAATGGAATTTAGGGAAGGTGAGCGTTATCATCCTTATAGGGATGATAATTGGTCGCATTTCAGTACATTCCTCCACAATAAAAAGAAAAACCGCAATCGATTTATACTTAATTGGTGAATAATTCTATTAGTCATGAGTGCTGTTGAGGATCACTATAACGATGCTGAGAAGGCTACTACAGCAGAAGATCAAGAAGGAGGGAGTATCAACTACGAGCTTTCAAAGGATGAGATATTCCACCTTCTCCAGACGCCACGTCGACGTTATGTCCTTCAGTATTTAAAAGAGAACGATGGATCTGTAGAGATGCGAAGTCTTGCCGAGCAGGTAGCGGCGTGGGAAAATAATACAACGTTACAGGCGCTAACCTCGAATCAACGCCAGCGCGTGTACATTGCACTTTATCAGTCACATCTCCCAAAGCTCGACAAGGAAGGTGTCATTAAGTACGATCAGAATCGTGGTACCGTTGAGCGCACGTATCTTGCGAATCAACTTGACCGCTACCTCGATGTTTCAAATACTGACTCTAACGACTCTTATGATGAAGGCGATACAGCCATACGTTGGGAAATATATTACCTCAGTGCATCGCTACTTAGTGCCATCCTCCTTGGGGGCTCAGAGCTTGGTGTTCCTCTGCTTGAAACGCTTCCAGCTGCCGCCATAGGTGGGTTTATAGTAGCTATATTCGTTTTAGTAACACTCACACAGTTATTCTACTAGGAACCCTTGCAATTCGCTTGAGTGAAATTAGCCTTCAATTATCCAATGAGCCACCTCATTGGTGTTAACCGTCAGTTAGGAGTTGGAGTGAGTGTATCTTCTTCCATCGAATCTGTAATTTCGTTCAAAAGTTTAAATACTGCCTCTTGGTGATCAGTTTTGGAGCGGTGAATCGACGTAGGGCGAACTCCAGTTGCCTCATAATCGGCACAATCCAACGTTCGGTCGTTCTGAGTTTCATAGCGTGTTTTGATCTCTGCGAGTAGTCCGTGTAGGTGGATCAGCTCTTGCTTTTTCATGAGGGTAATTAACTTGCTCAATGAGTATATTATCTTGGGCCGATTTCTTTCTTCATCGTCTGAGAATGGCCGTGAAAAAATTAACTACTATTAGAAGAAATGATGGGATAATAGATCCAATGCGAATAATAGGCCGACATCCTATCAGTTTAATATCATTATAATACACTTAACTAATACCATGTAGACATAACATAGAGACGGATATGTACGACTTGACTGGCTTCCAACGAGATCTGCTGTACGTCATCAACGGATTGGATGAACCACATGGCCTCGCCATTAAAGAAGAACTGGAGGATTATTATGAGAAGGACATCCACCACGGTCGTCTCTATCCTAATCTCGACACACTAGTCGACAAAGGACTAGTCGAGAAGGGTCAAGTTGATCGTCGGACAAACTACTACACGCTCACTCGACGCGGACAGCGTGAAATTGAAGCACGCCACGAGTGGGAGGCACAGTATGTCGACGAAAAAGAACCTGTTGAAGTAACTGACTGATCGGCATAAGTCCCAGTTAACGAACGTAGACTTTCTTTGAAATACGCAATTCGAAGTCCCTCTTTAGGAGCAATTTTCGCTCATTCTAATATTACTCCATGAAATAATAGTCGATAATATATCGGGATTCACTTTAGAAAACCCTTACGTGATTGGTAGTCTTGTAAGATACTGAACTACAGTGCGATGTAAAATAGACAGTTGCAAGATCTAGATTGAACTTCAGCCTTGGCCAGTTCTTTTCTCCTTTTATAAATACATCTTATGTATTAATAAAACCTCTCAAAATCAGAAATGCGAAGACTGCTTTGACTTCCGGACTTTTTATTCTCGATTTTGACTATAGTTCGAAACGTGCCCTTCCATCCGGGGGTTTAAATGTTTCCTGTGAGTATAGAGCATTGATGAAACGGTCCACTCGCCAACGGGAGCGCCGTGCGGAGCAAACCGAAACTGAGGAGGAGGCAGTACAGGGGTGTCCCGAGTGTGGGTCGAAAAACCTCGTGAACAGTGCAGACCAATCAGAGCTGGTCTGTGACGACTGCGGATTGGTGGTTGAAGAAGACCATGTAGACCGCGGACCAGAGTGGCGTGCATTTAACCACAGTGAGCGACAGAGCAAATCACGCGTGGGTGCGCCTACCACGCAAACGATGCACGATAAGGGGTTGACGACCACCATTGACTGGAAGAATCAAGACGCATACGGTCGGTCGCTCTCGTCGGAAAAGCGGAGTCAAATGCACCGGCTGCGCAAATGGCAGGAGCGCATCCGAACGAAAGACGCGGGCGAGCGAAACCTACAGTTTGCCCTCTCTGAAATTGACCGGATGGCTTCTGCACTCGGTGTTCCCCGATCCGTTCGCGAAGTCGCATCGGTCATCTATCGTCGAGCACTCTCAGAAGACCTAATTCGAGGGCGCTCTATTGAGGGTGTTGCAACAAGCACGCTCTACGCTGCCTGTCGACAAGAAGGCATTCCGCGGAGTCTCGAAGAAGTAGCGGAGGTATCTCGAGTGAACCAAAAAGAGATTGGTCGAACGTACCGATATATCTCGCAGGAACTTGGCCTTGAGATGAAGCCTGTTGATCCAAAACAGTATGTACCTCGATTCTGCTCTGACCTTAGCGTTAGTGAGGAGGTGCAGTCAAAGGCGAATGAAATAATCGATACAACAGCAGAACAAGGTCTGCTCTCAGGTAAATCTCCGACAGGTTACGCCGCCGCCGCTATCTATGCTGCATCGCTTCTTTGTAATGAGAAAAAGACTCAACGTGAGGTTGCCGATGTCGCGCAAGTGACTGAGGTCACCATTCGTAACCGGTACCAAGAACAAATCGAAGCACTCGGAATCCACTGATCATTTAAATATCCTCTAGATATTGCTTGATCTTCAATTTCATACAGGAGTATACTTCTCAAAGAGCGAAGCGGGCGACTAGAAGGTAGCGAATGGGAAAATTATGATACTTTTTATAGAATAAAGTCAACATATGCGAAGTTGAATACAGTATTGCGGTATTCCGAATTGACATGCTTTAGCATGTGAACTACACTGTTCTACCCGCTCATGGGGTTCATTCCTTGAGGGAGAGGGCTTAGCATCTGAAATCAACGAAGACGTTTGAATTAATGAAATTACATTTATACGTTTCCTCGTGAGCTAGGTATGCCTTCACGTCCTTTCTCACTGGTTCCCGTCCCATTATGACCACAGACGTGGTTGCCAGCGTGTGGAACCATGTCAACTCGGCCTTCTCATCCGTCTTCAATAGTATTGCCTCTATTTGGGCTATAATATTCGAATAATTATACTTATCGCAGATTTTCGTTCTGCTTCTAAATCACTTAGTCCGGACGTAAAATCCCTATATTCAATTTAATGTACGTACGAGGGATTGTTTACTTTCCTCACAAAAATCTCCCCTTGATATACCATTTTCTGCAACCCGATTATAGTCGCTAGATAATATTTGTAACATAAGCCGTAAATATTGTTCCAATTAGGAAGTTTTATATCCACTGTCAGTCCATATCACATTAGACGCCCATGTCAGAGGCACAAACCATCACCGAAACAGAAACTGCTCGTGACCTAACTGCCTTCCAGCAAAATGTCCTACTAGTTCTCGCCGAGGAATCTCGGTATGGCCTCGCAGTAAAGCGTGAGCTAGAAGATTACTACGATGTGGAAGTGAACCACGGTCGGCTATATCCTAACTTAGACACTCTCATCGAGCAAGGATTGGTCGAAAAGAGTGAACTAGATAAACGCACAAATGAGTACGCGATCACAGATGATGGAGTCAATGTCCTCCTTGACTCGTTCAATTGGCGGTTCAAGAAATTCCTCACAAACAACGAGCGTGCAGAGCAAGTTCGCACGCTCCTCGAAAAACAGTCGTAATTAAGTTCTTCATTTTATTTCGTGTAATTTGTCGGCGGCGTTAGTCGTCAGGAGGTGATTTGAGCTGTTAATAGTGATGTTTTCCCCTCTTCAAGCTAATACTCTCACCCATCCTCACTTCAGTGCTATAAGACTCCTTGAATCTTACTTGGATGACGAGCAGAAAGCAGTAGTCATCACTCTTGTTTATTCTTGATTGGATTACTTCCTCTGTAAAAATGCGGTTTCTTCTTAAGGATCATAGCAACAGTTTAATTAAAAAAAAAGATATTCCCTCTAACGAACGGCCGTGTTTGAGAATGTGACTCAAGGAAAAACTATGGTGCTTGAGTTTGTAGAACTTTTTAAGATGAAGAAACAAGAACTCATTCACCTGCATGGACTGCTTACAGAAGTACGTAATAAATTCAATCAACAAACTAACTTCCCAGTTGATATACCTGCTTATGAATCCCAAAATACAAGACCCACTTCTATTCACCACTCGAAAAGTGACCACCAATTAGCAGTACTCGCACTAAGTGACGGTCTTGCGACGATCATGAGGGAGGAGGATGTCGAAGCTATCGCTTCACACGCTGACTAAAGCCTCATTTATATTTCTGAAAAACCTTTCCAAATAGAATTAGTAATTGATGGATAGTGCTCACTGAGTTCCAGTAGTAATGACGGTGGAGAGATTCAAGTCCACAATTCCATACTACCGACAAAAACCTTGTTTAATAAATTTCCAATAATTATATTATAAAAACATCGGAAAATTTTTAGGCGATTATTTACCGCTTTCGAGTCACTATAATCAATCTGTTGTCATTTCCTAATTACATCAATAGTGTCGCTGTTTTCATTGCTAACAATGCGTAGTATTGATGTCAATGCGACGTTGTCATTTTATACAAACTAGAAGTTACATCCAGGCAGAGATCCCTTCTAGCAATCTCCTATTTGATCACCATTCACAACAGAGGAATCCATTGATGATTTTAACTATATTTGAAACAGTGACGGGTTCAATGCTGCCAGTTTTATCATTGTTCTCATTGTTAGGATTGCTCTCACCGAAACCAATGTAGACAATTTTACCATGTTTCAGTATGAGCAAGTGTATATGACTCGAGAATCTCGGGCTGTCGCACTCCAAGTCTTAAAGGGTGGTTTCGGAAAATCGACTATTGCAAATGCACTCAGTGATGCGTTGGCAAGACGAAATAATCGAACACTGCTCCTCGACTTAGATCCAGAGGGCCATTTGTCGACCGGACTAGGATTCTATAACCGATCAACTGATGGCCTCGATTTTCGCGATGTTTTGCTTGGTGAGAGCGACCCTTCTGAGCTCATTGAAGAGACTGGATACGGATTCGATATTGTGCCCGCACAAAACCTCGAGGCCGTTAATAAGGATCTCAGTAGAGATGAAGTAATCCGAAGTGATGAGCAGCTCAAGACTCAGTTTGTCGATCCATTGCTCGAAGATGAGTACGACTATATCATCATGGATCTTGCCGGAAGTCGGAACAAACTTACAAACAATGCACTTGTTGCATCAAGAAATGTTATTATTCCGTTGGCACCAGCCGCAGAAGCTCTCAATGGTATTCGACAGACAACGTCGAAGCTTATCGGCCCGCTTCGTGAGTATATGAATGTTGAGATTCTGGCAGTTGTCCCCAATGATCTTCAGCAACGCCTCGACCAAGAGACGACGGATCGTGAACTTCTCGAATCTATGAACACGAGCGAACGGTTTGCAGCGTATCTTGAAGCTGGTCATGGTGCTGATATTGACGCTGGCACTCTGCCTGAGGGGATGAATACTCAAGAGGTACTAGACGCACATATTCCGTCGTTTGCCCGGGTCAAAGAGGAAGTTTGGGAAGCAATTGACAACGGAGAACGAAAACCTCCTACTATTCCACTTCGCCATCGGGCTGCGTTTACACGCGCCTATCGCGATCGCTGTCCAATCTCAGTATATGATCCTGACTGTGATCAACTCCAGTACTTCGATGATCTCGCACAAATCGTCGAAAACGGAGGGCTCCAGCAATGACTGACGATATGTTCGATCTAGGTGATCCATCTAATGATGTCTCTAGCGATACTGAATCCGATGCTGACACTGATGACAATGTTAGCGATAATAGCACTAGTAAAGATAACGACCTTGACCCAGAACGAACGCCAGCGTATGACACTGACTATCGGTCAAACCAACATACAGTCGCGGCCTTAGATGAGACGTGGCAAGAAGTAACTGATCTCCTTGAGGATGCACGGGCCTACAGCAAGCTCGCTGGTTACTCGGAGGTGAGCCGACTGGAAGCATACGAAGCTATGTTCAGATTAGTCCTCGAGAAACACGACGCTGAGGAGGTTGCAGATTCTATCCAGACTGCTCGTCATGATGCTCACGACACGTGATAGATCTCTACTTCCTATTGGTTGAAGAATAAGGCATCTATCCATCGAATATTGCTATATCGATCTCGTGAACTACCCTACCCTACTCGCTCACGGCTGAAGCCGTTCGCTCCTTGAGTGTAGGGCTTTCTGCTTCTACGACGCGCTTTGCAGATACAGGTGTATCCACAGGGAGCGCAGTCTTCACAGGCGCTGATTCGGAGTATCCCACTCCTACATCGTTGAGGCCGCGAGAAAGAATGTTCCACGCCGCGTTCGCGTCCCTGTCAGCCTCAAATCCGCAGGCAGGACAGGAATGTTCACGGACCCATGACGGCTTGTCAGTCGAAACGCCGCAGGACGCACATTCCTTTGTCGTGTTTCGTGGGTCAACCGCGACGAAGTGCGTTCCTTCGCGTTCACACTTGTATTCGAGCAACGAGAGGAATGTCTGCTATGCCGCAGACGCGGTGTTGCGGCTGTTCGACGTCTTGGTACTGCTCGACCTCGGCCTCAGCATCCTGCTCGAACTCATTTTCTTGCTCTTGCGCGGCAACCCCACCAACGGCGATGCTGGTGATGACGGCAACTGCCACAAATAGTTTGATGGCTTTTATGACTACCTCCGACTATACAACTCTCAGTTCACTGTTAAGCAGTCCCAACCGTTCATGTACTTCACACTGAGAGTAACACGATAGCGCCCCCGAAATCCGTGGTTGAGACCACAACACAAGGGAAGATTTTGGGAGTGAGATGCCGTCTCGTTACTTTTATTTCACTTTCAGGCCCCGCATAACAATGCCCACGGCGGCCATTGGGGTAAATGCGAGCGTCGCACTGAACGTGGTGCCCGACGGTGGACGCTCGACCACAGCAAAGCACGTCGCGTTACGACTGGATCAATCCATAGGGCGCGTGGGATACTCCGCCGCTTCCCACGTTGCCACTTTCCCGAGGGTTCCGGGCGAGAACGGGTTGCTTGTTGGTAGAAGCACCATCGACACGCGTCGGGTCTCGCATAGTTGATGGCGGCCACCGTAGACGACGTGGCCCCGGTGGTTCGATTCCACCCCCGTTCGTGATTAATGAGGCGTCTCTGTTCCCTTGCACTCCACCCATCTGTTGGTTTTATACTTAATGCAGGCGCTAAAACCTCGCCCGTTAGGGCGGAGATACAGCACCGTCTTTGAGTTACTTTCACCGAACGCCAAAGCCTTCCTACTGCTGTATTTGAACGGGGTAGTAAGACAGTCGGCGCGTGGTTCTGCGTTCAAATCAAGAACACGGATGCGCAGTCACCAAGTCACGCCAACGGGACCGTCGAACAGGTAGGAAGGGGACGGTCCGAACCGAACGTCTGTGGAGACTGCGCTCCCTGTGCGACACACCGTCGTACAAAAGCGTGTCGTAGAAGCAGGAAGCCCCGCCCTTCAGGGCGGGGTAGTTCACGAGACTAACGACGAGGTTGGTTCCGGTAATCCACAATCCAACCGCTGACTGAGTTTGGAGAGGTGTGTCAATTCGAAGTGGGGAGAACGGATATGTGACCATACATCTCGTTCTTGTCCTGTGGAAAAAGTGCGAGTGGAATCGGGTGAAAGTGAAACACAAAAAAATATTATACAGAAGCCATCGGACATGTATTGAGTTGGTACCCCCGTGGTAGGTTCACTTCCACTTATGAGGTTATGGAGCAGAAAATCGGCTTCGTGCTGAATAGAGAGCGTGTATTTTCACCGAGTCAATTGTACATGGAAGTCGGTTGCCAAGAAGGGGTTGGTTCCGAGGATCACGAACCGATAAAGCCCAGCGGTCAGTTCGTATTGAACCGTCTCGGTCTCACTTAGCGTTTCGAGTGCAGAGTGTGTCAGCGTAACCTTCTCAGTATAGGATTTGCTAGGAGGAAGGGTGAACGCACATAGGGGGACTCCGTCACTTGTTGTCCAAAGCACCTCGCGCCAACGACCGTTTGCCCGCTGTTGAAGCGTCCACGGATTATGACATCCGAGCGTGATTTCGGTCGTACTCGTGTTTGTGATGGTAAATTCGACGGAATCACCGAGAGTTACTGGCTGATCTGGGCCTGAAAGCCGTATCTGATCGTGTTCGTACGTGATCGAATCGCCGAAAACATTCAGATCATTATCATACAGCTCGGTGAGTGGTTGGCCATTCTTATTGCGCCCTACCGCTGAACATCCAGCGAGTGGGACAGCGGCGATTCCGGTAAGGTGGAGGAGTGTACGACGCGACCATCGACGATTCATAGCGACAAGCAGTCTCTTCGACGGTAAATATCTTCTATAGACTGAAACTCCTCTTGTAGTGTTGTCAACCCAATCCAATGTAATGGCGGTGCCCTTCGGAAATCTTTGCAACCCTCACAGCAAGAGCCTCGAATCGATACATTAGCTTCACGAACTGCGCACGGATTGATTCGGGGGTCCCGGGGGGTGTCCACTTCCGCTTAACGCTAATGAGGAAGTGACATCGCATACCGGATGACGAATGAAAAACCGCAAGCAGGCGCCGTGGCAACCGTCGCTGGTATAGGAGAGAAACCGTCTGATGCTGTGTGAACTACCTCGGGGTCAAGCCCCGAGGCTTCCTGCTTCGGCGTCGGAACTTCCATCCCGGAGGACAGAGCGGTTCCAGACTTCACAGACGTTCTCCCGCGCTGGGACGATTCGGCCCATCCTCTGCCTATCGTGCTCGATAGGCGTACCGGTACGCGCCGTTTCGAACGCCGAGATTTTGTGCAAATCCCGTACTTACGCTCAATCGGGCCGCGTGGCCCATCACACATAAAGAAACGGGCGGTTGGACGATAAAGCGTACGCGATTCGCCCCCGAGGTCAAGCCTCGGGGCACTCTCGCTGTATTAACTGTCGATCTTCGCAAGTGGGGAGAGGTGGGTAGGGGTGGTGAGCGACCAGTCTGCACGTTAGTACCATATGCTAACCGCCGAAGTAAGGAAGCTGGGACGCGACCCTACTCCGAACTCGTGCTGGTTCTCTCAGACCAGCATTGCCGACTGACACAGAACAATGATATAGGCTTTGTGTCGATGGCTGACGTGCGTCTGACTGAATTATAGAATGCAAGGAGAATACCCGCGCCTTTAGACGGGGGATGAATTCGACAACCCATTCTACAGACCACCGTCGATTGCCGGACCGGATATTCCGCTATTCCCAATCCGAATTTTTACAAAAGAAGCGAGTATAAGTGATTATACAGACGTTCAGAATGCTGGACATCTACCGCACCCACCGAGCAAAAATCCTCAACCACGGACAGGTCGAGGACTCTCTCAACCGGCATGGGTGGTCGGCCAGCAAACTCTGGAATGTCGCCAACTACCACTCCCGCCAAATCTGGGAGGAAACCGGGGAGATTCCCGACCACGGCGATCTCAAAGACGAGTTGAAAGGTCACACCAAATACAAGGGACTGCACAGTCAGTCCAGTCAGCGCGTTCTGGAGGAACTCGCTGAAGCCTTCAACTCATGGTACGGCAAGAGGAAATCCGATGACCGAGCGAATCCGCCCGGCTACCGCAAGAAAAACTACTACGACTCGGAAGGCCACCGAGTCCACGAAGAACACCCGCGTTCTACCGTGACGTGGAAGCAGAACGGCATCCGCCACGACACCAAGAACAACCGAGTTCGTCTCTCGAAGGGTGCGAATCACAAGGAACACCCGAAAGCGTGGGAGTACATCCTTGTCGAGTACGAGACTCGGCCCGGCGTTACGGTCGAGAATCTGCAACAGGTTCGCGCCGTCTACGACAACGCGAAGGAGCGGTGGGAACTCCATCTCGTCTACAAAGACGAAATTGAGACACCCGACGCACCCGGCAACGAAACAGCGGGTATCGACCTCAGCATCTGTAACTTCGCAGCTGTTGCGTACAGCACCGAGGAGGCCGACCTGTACCCCGGCAACCGCCTCAAACAGGACGGCTACTACTTCCCAAAAGAAATCGCCAAATGCGATGACTCGGGAGGTGAGCGGGCAATTCAACTCCACCACAAGTGGTCGGATCGCCGCACCCACTTCTTCCACAGCCTCGCCAAGCACATCGTAGAGAAGTGCATCGAGCGTGGCGTAGGTCGCATCAACGTTGGTTCGTTGAGCGGCGTCCGTGAGGACGAGAACGGCGACTCGAAGAACTGGGGTAAACACGGCAATCTCGACCTGCACGGCTGGGCGTTCGACCGGTTCACGAAGATTCTCACCTACAAGGCGAAAGTCGAAGGTATCGAAGTCGTAGAAGTTTCAGAGCGCGACACGAGCAAGACGTGTTGTGTGTGCGGTATGAAGGATGATAGTCAGCGTGTTAAACGCGGCCTGTACGTCTGTGAAGAGTGTAACGCGGCGTTCAATGCTGACGTGAACGGGGCGGAGAACATCCGTCTCTACGTGAATCAAAGTAACTCCGAGTCTGCACCCAGTTTGGGTGGGGATAGGAGTACCGGCTGGTTGGCACAGCCAGCAGTCTACCTTCACGACTTGTCCTGCGGATTCCAACCGCAGGAACAAGTGGTAGACTGCAAACCTTAATATCCCAATGCGGTCGGGATTCCTCCGCCTGAAGGCGGAGGAGGATGTCAAATCGTGTCCGTGTTGTGTCCCCGTGTTCCGTGCCTGTGTTGTCTCGTGTCCCTGTGTGTATTCGAGTGTTTGAGCGTGTATACATTGAGACACGCCGTGTACACAGGTAGGTATCTGTGTCTGACGTCTGTCTGCTGTGTTTTCTTGTGTTCTGACTCCGATGACGCGGCTATGGGCCGGATCAACGTCACCACCTACGAGGAACACGACGAAATCTTAGACGGGATCACCGGCGAGACAGAGGCCGAGAAAGTACGCAAGTGCATCGAAGCCTATCCACACCTGAAAGAACTCGAGGATGAACTTAGGCACAAAGAGAACAAGATCGAGGAGTTGCGCAACCAACTCATCTCTGCGAACTCGCGGATAGACGCCTCAAACCAATTGGTGAAACGAGTCGAAGAACAAGATGACGATATTGCGGAGACACTGGACTCGTTAGAACAGGAAATGCAGGAACTCAAAGAGAACCGCGGATTACTAAGCCGTCTCTTTTGACGCAGCTCATTTGGTGTCCACCCACACCGCGACGAAGTCGTCGTTATCGAACAGCTTGTAGTCATATCTGAGAACATCCAGGGCACTCTCGGCGGCAATGAACTGTCCAAGCCGGTAGCCTTCGACGAACTCCTCAGTGGGTTCACTTCCCGAGTCGTCTGGTGGGTATTCCCACTCGGATTCATACGAGAGGGTGTTGAGCCTCTCCGCAATCGCTTGTAGTGCTTCTCCACATTCCTCGCTGTCTGCAGACTCTAATTTGTCCATTGGTCACACATAACTTTACACGGTTCGTCAAATAGACTCGGGTGGTGTCCCGAAGGTGTTCTCGCCAGAATCGCTCCCATGTTCGGTATCCGTGTTCGTCTGTCGGGGACGTTTCTTAATTTGATTGCCGCTTTCCAAACAACCTTAGTATCCTCAAACATGTTAATCGATGTCGGGATAACTTATCAAGAGGTTCGACCCGACAGCGTGGGAGATCGCGGCGGCAGAGAATCAGGTCATTGCTGCCTCTACCACCACGTCTTCTGCCTCATAGTCATTGCTCGGTGGCCATCGCAGCTAAGTAAATAAGTAGCGCACGCCTTCACGTCGGATCTTACATCTGTTCGGTCATGAGATCCGACGAACGTGAGACAACTCGATAAGCCCACGAAACCACTCACGTTTCGCAATATACTGACGCCGTCGTCAGAGACCAACTACAAACTACTGTCCCCTATAGAACCGAAGAAGAAGAGAGACCTTACAGTAGCCGACTTTTGCTTACAATGATTTCTGTTATGGAGTTTAGTTTCGTGTTAGAGCCCTAACCTTCTTAGGCGGGGTTCACTGACGCAGTCTCACTCACGCCACTGACGACGACGTCACTCCCGCAGTCGTTGCTTGCTTCGAGGCAAACGCTGAGTGTTGCTTGAGCATCCAGCCGTGTTTGTCGTGCTGGAAGAACATGATCGCGCCCTTCGAGAGCTGCTCAACGCGGCGGCACACCCTGTAAACTTGCTTCCATGCGAGGTGTTCGTCCGTGGCCGTGGAGAGGTGCGACTTGAGGCTATCCGCCGTCTTCAGAATGTTGCCTTGGGTATCTTCGTGCTCCACTCGTTCCAGTGTTCGAACAGCGTCACCGCGCGTCGGTCACTCGGATCGACATGTTCGTCGAGGGCGTCCTCACCGAGGATCGATAGACGCTCGATTGGCGTGTAGTCCTCTCCAACCGTGTTGTGCATGGTGTTCTCGCCACCGTCACCCTGGAGGTTGGAGGATTCGAGACGCTCCTCCAGGTCGTCAACGCGGTCAATCCACTCTCGCCTTGGAGGTGCGGATGACTACAATCGTAATCGCCAGTCACTACGTCCTCGAGCTCCCACACGGTGCTTTGTGTGAGGTCATGCGAGGATTCGAGATCGTCGATCCGCTCCTCGAGCTCGGCAATCCGTTCGTCCTTCGTTTCGAGGCGCGCTTCGAATTCCGCGCGCTGTTCTTCGAGGAGTTCTTCGACCTGTTCTAGCGTAATGTAGTCGCTGGTATCGCTCATTCTCGTGGGTTGTATTGATATCCTGTTGGAGGACGGCGACGAACGGGAGGAAAACGTCGTCACGACCGGGAGATAGTTTTGCCACTAAGCAAGGGCAAACTATTATTACGGTCGCAACAAAAGGAGAAGGTGTTCAGGCAACCCCTTCTGCCGCAGTCGACGATTCGTCACATAGCTGTGGATTTCGATGGCCTTTATTTAAAACCTGTTACTGTTTGAGTGAGACGCGTCTGACGCATGGCTGACGCTCCTCAGTCATTCTCTTTGCAAACAACGTCTCGGAGTTCACCGAGGAGCTTCGGATGATGCTCTGCTAGTGCATCGACATCCTGTTCGAGTACTTCGAGGCGGTCACGAACCCGGGCGATTGCTTGGTACCGCTTTGAATCGCTTACATCCTCTTCTCGCGTGATGTACTTTCGCTCCGTTTCTGTCATGAGCGCACGAGTGCGAGCCATTCGTCCCGGGATTTGGGCCGCCATTGCATATTTGGATACCATTTGCAAATACGTAAGGTTTGCGAATATAGGAATATTTGCAAATATACAAACTGTTAACGAAGTAGACAACATAGTCGTGGACGTGTCGGATAGTGCCTCAAAAAGACCAGCACTGGATTACTCCTAGGACAACACTCCACCGATGGGGACGATACGACAGACGATGAGCAGTAGTAGAGGGTCACAATCATCCCAAGGGCCAGAACAGCGGAGCGTCGGCCACTGCCAAGCGGAGCGGACGGAAGCGACCCCTTGCGGGTCGACCCGTACGCTGGCCCGCACGAGCGACGCTAGGAGCGAGAACATGAGGCGGTGGCGGTGCAGTCAAGTCCTTTCGTAAGTGCAGCGTTGAGTTTGCCGAGTGTCATCTAGAGTTTTTCACTCCTTGAGGATTTCTTCGGCGGTTGCCACAGATACTGCCTCAGAAGCATGATCAGCCATCCCACCATCTTCGGTCACGAGCATTGCGTTCGTCTCCTGTGCGGCGGTGATATAAGCGGCATCGTAGTAGGTGACTCCTTCGTCCCAGGCCGTATCGAAGACTGCTGTTGCCCCGACGTCCGAGAGTGACAGTACTATCATTTCCTCTCGGACGGAATCAAGGTAGTCGATAGTGTCGGTCGCATCCTCACGGCTCACGAGTTGCTGTGCTGCTGAATCATTCCAGAAACTATTCCCTGCCTCGTAGAACGCGTGATCGAGTGTATACTGGCTGAATGCCGCAGCTGCGGCACCATTGCCGTGCTTGATAAGTTCGACGAGACTACTTGCGTCGAACAGCCGGGATTTGTCGGGCGCCACTATCGGGACTCTCGATCTTCGCGGATGTTTTCGACGACGCGTTCGGTCTCGATTTGATCCCCGATTCGCCGGCTAAGATCATCGCCACGCTTGATGAGTTCCTCTCGCCGTCGACGCCGTACTTCAGCTTCGAGTGCATCACGGACGATTTCGCTGACGTTAATGTCGTACTCGTCCATGTCGGCCTTCAACTCGTCCGGAACACGGGCGGTAACAGTCCTTGACATACAATGGTGTGTTACGAGTTTGTATTACATAATTCTTCTCCCGATATTTCCACAGTCAACATCGACGCAACACAATCCCGACTTGTCGTCTTTCCAGCTAGGTTGTTCACTGAAGAATTCCCGCTATTGTGTATTCTCTCAACCTTCTCCGTTCGTGTTTTCTCCCTATTGTTGTACTTTCTGACACTCATCAACGAATCGTCAACTACGTCAGTGGATCGGCGGCAGTCATTCGCCGTGGGGCTGGAATAGCTGCAACCGACGCCGACCTCAAGCGCTTTCAGGTGTTGATCACTGAGAGTGATTTCTCTCGCCATCACACGTTCGCGTTCGCGAATGAGTACGAGCCAGAGTGGCTTGCAAATCAGGTCGCTGAATCGCTGCGCGAGGAGTTAGGTGGGACATTCATTTTCGGCGTTTACACTGACACCGACAATTCCAACCATATCCACGTCGCAGAAGCCGGAACAAGCCACGAGTGCTTCATGGATTCGGACGATATCGATCGCGTTCGCCAAGGGATCGCTGCCCGACTCCCCGAGTCGATCGGTGATGGCGATAGCGGGGGCGAAGAGCCATGAGAGATCGTCGCAGGCGACGCGATCCGCCGCGCAACGCCGGTTTCTGGCACACACTCGCCCGCTGGACGTGGCGGTTGCTGAAATGGTTTCTCAAAACACGCGTCGGGAAGTTCGTTGCTGGATTGTTCGTGGTGAACCCCCTCCTTTTGGAGATAATCGGTCGGTGGGCCGATCTCGTCACGCTCGTACTCGGAATCGTGGTAGTCGGTGCAGTTGTCGGAACAACCGTCGTTCGCTGGCTCCTGATGAATGTTTCACTCCCACTGCTCAGCGGTGGCGTGGCGAGTGGTCGCGAGCCGTTTGAGGTCGGCTTCGGTGATGATCTACGTTGATTACTCACCCCGTCGTCAAGAAAAGCTGTGTCTCTGGATGTCGATTATGTGCGCAAGAAAAAGCCCGACGCGCCACCGCGACCGATTCTGGATACCGAGACATCGCAGAGTTATCTCGGCCAGACGAACACAGGGAAATCGACCGCTGCGCGAAAACAGGTTGAAGATTGGTATCTCGAGTTTCCGATTATTGCACACGCCCATAGAGTATGCCTTATTTCATTTACATTTCAATCTTGGCATTGTAAAATGGATTCCGTGGATCTGACCTTTGGCAGACGAACGTCGCGATTCTCGGTTAGTATACCATACTAATTTATCGATGACACAGTGGAGGCTCGCACTGTCACATGTGGTTTTCTTCGCGAATGCCATGTGGCACGGAGTGGCACCGACGACCGCGTTGGCGGTTGCACTGCTTATCGTCTACGCGAGGTGCATCGTCGTCGCGGTGTTCGTCAACAGTGGTGAATTACACAAAGGGCGACTGTGATGCCTCACTGCCAAAACCCCGACTGCGAGGCACACGTCACCTGTTGCTGTGTTCGCGTCTTTGTTCCCAAAGACGGTGACGTGTACGGCTGCCCCTGCTGTTCGACCGGCAGTGAACTATTCCACGGGGAATGTACGAGTTCGAACTCACCGAGTGAGTTTGATCCCTGTAAGAAATGCTTCCCAGAACGCGTTGAAGAGACGTAGACGTCATGCTGTGTCGCATCCTGATATGGTGGTGACAAGGCTAACCATCGCAGATAAATGTGTCTCGCGTATCTTACGCAAGTTTCACAAATGTGCCATCGCGCTTTTGCCGATAATATCCATTCCCGGTCCCGTCAGTCGAATCGGTGAAATCAACGAAGGTTCCGACTGGGTAATCGCCTTGCGGGGTTTCTGCCGCCGCTGATTCGACCGCTTCGCCGTTGATGACGGTATTGGTTCCTTGGTCGTCGATTGTCTCGTAGTCCGCATTTTGTATCACCGTTCCGGTCGCTCCAGGCGCGATTTCAATGTCAAGCACAGTCGATGTGACATCTAAGCCATGCATTGTCGTTGCCGCTTCTGCATGAACAACAGCGCCCGCGCCACCCAAATTGGTCACTTCAACGGTGACATTATTGAATCGGTAGCCAGGGGCTAAGATGTTAACCGGCCGGTATGCACTATCAATCTGAACGTTGACGTTTGAGAGCGTGACGTTATCGATTGTGCCACCTGTAACCGGTGCATCGCATTGGATGGCGCGCTCAATGTCCCCCGTACTAAAGACATCCATATTCGAGACGGTGACGTTTTCAGCCTGTTTATTGAATCTGACAATATACATGTAGGGAATTCCGGCAGGCGTCGTGGACTCGTCATTATACCCTCGGACACCATCAAATGTCACATCTTTCGCACCCGTGATGTTTGCCAATCCACGCGGAAGGTTGTACCAGCTTGCATTTGTGACAAGCACATCGGTTGTTGGTTGGGCGGGGTCATTCGCAAACCCAATCATCGAGGTGTCGTCGCAGTTCGTTGCCCGGATTCCATCGACAACGTGATGAGCGGCGTTATTGCGGAAGGCAATCGTCCTGTCCCACCCATCATCGTTGCGAATATTCCGGAACGTCCCATGTGTCCCGGAGATTTGCATCGCCCGGTCGCCGATCTGGTAGACGCGGCAATTTTCAAAGTGGAAATTGGAAGCACTATCTGAATTGACGCTTATCCCCGACCCACCGGTATTGTGCTCGTGGAATGGGTAAGTGTGCGTCGCATAGAAGCTTCTCACTTCGAAATCCGTCACATCGTAGAATTGGAGCGCGTCTTTATTTTGTCCCGTGTGTGTTTGATTGTCTTTATTGCCATCATATCCATAGTTGAGTATCGTGATGTCTTCTGTTGGCGATGTTTGCCCGACGATGAGCCCCTGGATGTTGGTTTCATTCGCTATCTTGAGGATGGGGTTGCCATCTCTTGCGAATCTAGATTCGAATTCCAACCTGATATGAGACGTGTCTAATGTTGGTTGGCTGGTGAGTACATAGGGCGTGTCTGGTTGTTTTACACGGACGGTGTCGCCAACACTAACGAGCGAATCAAGATTCTCTATATCGGAGACATCGTCGATGAGGTGGTCGAAACTGCCAAATAGACGCTCCGTACTTACCGAATTGTATTCGCGATCTACCAATGACCACGAGTTGCCATCGTCATAGTATATGGCTCCTGTCTCTTCAGCGATCCAGATGCGGTTTGCATCTCCTGGTTCCGGGCGATTTGAAAGTGGCCCCCGGTAGAAATCAACAGCTGGCGTAAAAGTGCTTTGAGCGTCTGCTGTCTCTGATTGAGCGGCCAATATTCCAAGCTTTTCTAGTTGATCATTTTTTGATTTCATATCGTATTACATTTAATATATTCCTAGCTAATAAATATGTCGATTTAGACGATTGGAATGTTGTACCAGGGATCCGCCAGAACGGGCCACCGTCGCAAAATCAAGTCGAATTGGCCCCGCCTGAATCGCAGGGCCTCCACTGGTCGGTCAAACTGTACGCGTGAGGGGGGAAATGTGTCGGAAAAGACGGAGAAAAGAACGCTCTCGGGTTAATATGGTCTATTCACCCGAGCGGCGTGATTATCGATACTCGTCTCAAACTTATTCTATATAATTTATCGTGCCTGCCGTGTGTGTGATGCACTTTTTCAATATCGTACAGAGCGAGCTTGTCGCCGTTCTCGAGGAACAACGAGAGGATGTCGAGGCGGATACGTTAGCAATCACAATACTCGACAACGACGAGAACACGTAGTTCATCATTGGACTCTCAGAAAACGGCAGTACTATGGTAGACGTACGACCGATTGATGAACTCGATTAGCAAAACGCCGATCCCGATCGCCGGATTCAATCCGCGCGCCTACTTATTCCCGGCCTCGCGACTTCAGCGTATGGTGGGTGGTCGGCGACGACGACAGTGCTGAAGACGGTGAGTCCGACGATCATTCGGAATCTGAACACGAATCCGAACCCGACTCACTTAACGCGTTACTCGATCTCAGCGAGCTGTTGGAACCGATACCGAGTGAAATTCCAGGAATTAAGCCGTCTTGGCCGAATACTACGTACCCAACTCGTTCCGTCGTATGATTAGTTTCGATATCGAGGCTTTGCTCCTCTTCGACGCGGATATCGACACCATTTCTATCGAGATGTTGATAACGTAACTCGCTCGTGTCGGGTCCGTCCCGCGTCTGCAGATCGGCGATAAAGCGAGGTGTCTGGCTGTATGTCTGGCGGAAACTAGCCTCGAAGAACTCATCATCAACGGCGTTTGGTGTTAGCCCGACTTCGAAATCGGTGGCAACTGGATCAAGGATTCCCGAAGCTGGTCGTTCAAACGCGATATATCCTACTGATTCCGTTTCATGATACTTTACTTGGTCACCACTGTCTCCGCCTTCCTCTTCCTGCAGTTGGACACTGAACGTATTCGACGAGGACACATCAGTACGAGTGACAATTGCGTCAGGACCATTGTAGGTCTGAGATTGTGTGAGAACAACCGGGTTCTGATCATAGGTTGCAAGGAACTCAACGCTCTGTGGATTCATATCAACTGGTTCATGTCCCGCTTCAATACCTGTTGCAACACCTGAGAGAGTATACTGGCCCGGTTCGACGGCAATGTAGAAGAATCGTTCTGTCGTGTGAGCGCCATCCAAATAATTCCACTCTTCAATTTGGTACTGGAAGCTGTCAGTTGTCACATTGCGAAGACGAATGTGACATGGCTGAGAGCCCTGAGATGAAACTGGTTTCATAATGACGACTGGGTCGGTGAGATAGGCACCGTCCAACGCCTCGGTATGCCATTCGCCAGGACCAGACTGGTCGGTACGGATGGTTCCGACTTCGCCAATGGACAATACTGCGTCCTGTGCTGTTGCTGTACCAGTGATTCCAAGAGCCGATACACCAGTGCCGATACCGGCCGCTGCGATTCCTTTTAAATAGCCTCTACGATCAATTCTGTCATTTTCTTGCATGAGACAAGTAGGTTATAAATGTGGTTTGGACTTTGTTATGAGTTGCTTGAATATTCCTCTAGTGGAGTAATAAGTGGTTACTCTGCAAATCACATCATTAATAAATACCAAATTTATGATGCATCAATCGAAACCATATGTGAGTGGCTCGTCACTCATTAGTAAACTACGATCTGAGCCATGCCGAAACTTTCGCGCGTAGATTCGGTTAGTCGAAGGAGAGTATGATAGCCTCTCCGAGGGCGAACTTTGGTGAGGGATTGAAGATCTCGCCGATTCTGAAGAAATCAATATCGCTCAAGTGTATCACAACGTGAACCGACGAAACAATCATCCCGAGGGCTAGAACAGCGGAGCGTCGGCCACCGCCAAGCAGAGTGGACGGAAGCGACCCCTTGCGGGTCGACCCGTAGGCTGGCCCGCATGAGCGACGCCAGGAGCGAGAACGTGTGGCGGGGCGGTAGCGCGGTTGTGCGCCAGGTACAACGGGATCAGCGAAGGACTCTCTCAGCAATGATGTTGGTCATGATCTCTAGCCGTACCGCATACCGACAGCATCAGCACCGCTACCGCAGACACGTTCCCTCTCTCGCTGGTCGTGGGGTGCGGTCGGTGCTCACTCACGGCCCCCATGGCAGGGGGCCCCTCGTTCGCATCTCCCTTGGGATGAACGCGGAGTTTTATAGGTTCCGTCTACGAATTGGTTTCGTGACGGCAAGGTTGAAAATCATGCGACAGCACCGACCTGCTGCACAATCTACTGCACACGCGGTGCGTGTGCTGCACTCAAATCGCCAGACGGCAGCGGGGCTTCGCGGTGCTGCTGCGGGTTTTTATCTTGCTAGTTGAATGCACCCCTTCACTCAACCACACACTGACCCTCCACACTCCTCCAAACACCCAACCCATGACCACCCGCGACACGATGTTCACCACCTACGTGGAAGACGATCTCGCAGACGAAATTCAACAGCGTGCCAACCAAGATGAGGTCACGGTCTCCACCTACATCGCCGATGTGCTCGCCCAGCACATCCGCGAGCAGGCTGTCGAAAACACCATGCATCAAACCAGTGCCGAGCAACGCGTCGAAGAACTCGCTAGTGGGTTAATCACTGGGTTTGTTGGTTAATTCTTCGGCCGGGACTGCTTCTGGTTATAGATCAAAATCGGCGAGTAGATACCATAATGGACAGGATCTGTAAGGCCGTGTCAACCCCACTCATGATGTGGGACAGAACTGTCCCCACTGACGATAGTCAGTGTTAGTAGGAGTGTTTGTTTCATGGATTCTCCTGGTGGCGAGCGCAGAGGAGCTGGAGAGCGATTCTCCTTTCAACCTCCTCTCGAAACGCCATGGTATTTTCCCGTCCTTCCTAGCTCATGCGCATAGATTACAGCGGCACCCCCGGGGGTAGCTGCACTTCCGCTTAGATTTGAAGTCGGCAGTTGACTCCCGATAACTTGGCGCAGCCTTGCGATTTGCTGGCTTGGAAATCCCTTTCTTCCATAAGAATTGGTGATAAAATAGTTACAATCAATAGAGTTTATCGGTCGGTGCCCCAACTACCCACTACTCAGTCGTTAGCAATCTTCTTTCTCAGATGCCTTGTCAGTGCCACCGTCCGAAGTAGTAGTTGTCCCCTCGTCAGACTCCGTGGTCGTCTGCTGGTTTGAACCACTGCTGGACTTCTCGTCCGTCGTTGTTTCTTCGTCTTCGGTCGTGGTGGTTTCCTCAGTGGTCGTCTCTTCCGTCTCAGTCGTCGTTGTTGTCTCCTCTTTAGCGGTGGTCGTGGTTGTGGTGGTCTCTGGCTCACCAACTTACTTCTCTTGGTCAGACCGAGCGACAACCTCGCCCTCGGGTGAGAGAATCGCGTACACTTCCTCCTCGTTGTTGGGCATCACGTATTCACGGCCGACATCCACACTGGTTTCTCCTTTCTCGGGATTTGCCACGACTTTCAGTGTGTCACCGGCACTAATCGTCGTTCCCTGAGCTATCGTTCCTTTCTGTTCATCACCCTCGTCATCGTCCATAAACCCAAAGTCAACGACGTACCCACTGAGGTCTATCTCCTCCCCGGAAACATTCTTCACGACAAGGTATTCTTCCTCGGCATTGATTTCAGTGAAAACGAGCTGTGGCCTCTCACTCGCCCCAAAGACGCCAGTACTACCCAGACCGACTGTTCCCGCTACCACCGCACCTGTACCAATGAGAAACCGCCGTCGATTTTGTTCCGATACACGATTAACTATTGTCCAATAATAAATGAATGTTTTGTTATAGAATGTATAAGTTTGTTAACCGCTCTGAAGGGTTCAATAAGTACTTCGCTGAATGCGAAGGCCAGCATTATTTCTATAACTACGGGATAACAATAAGTAAATTTTCTAGTGGTACAAATTTCATATTACTGGATTATATTTGTTATATACTTGGATCTCGTATCTAAAGACAAGATGTCAATAACAGCCTCACGACCCCAATTTAACGGAAGGTTCCTGAGAGATTTTGTAGTCATCTTGCTTTTCATCTTAATTCTCGCATACCTTGTTCCCGGTGAGACAGTCCTATCGTATGCTGCCGTTCTATTTGCGTCTGCCATTCGAAATATCCATTTCGAATGGATTGGAGATGGCCAGTGTTTTACTCCATAGTAGCAATTGGATTCCTAATCGAGGCATTTATCTTCACTATCCTGTATCGCGTCAGTCGTAAACTCCTGTAGTAGCCCTGACCACCAACCCTATTTAGTCACAATCAAGAAAAGCTACTTTGGCAATCCAGTGAACATTCGAATCTCCATTAGCCAGAGTTCTAAAAATATGGGTTATAGGTTTCGACCACTGGATTCAGGGGTGTTCGGCTATATTGCTACACTCGATCGGCAGGGGTGCTGACACATTTTACACCATGATGGCTCATCTTCGATCCCTGAATCCTCACAGTACCGCATCCGAGACACCTTCACCAGATGCTGAATTAGATGAAGACAGAAAGATTCCACTTACGGCCCGTACTGACTGAGAAGTCTCTTGTATCCTATCTTGCTTAGACACCGTACTCGCGGAACTGGAGTAATCGACCCTCGATTGAACACGTAGCACACTTATGGTGAAACGACCCGGCTCACCGTGCACGCTTGCCGTTCGCTGGGACGTCCGGCGAGGATGGTTAGTATTCTTCGACGTCAACGACCTTCTTGGTCTCCTCGTGAGTGAGGTGCCGATCAGCGGAGACCACCGACGCATCGAGCTCGCGCCCGATCGCCGCGATTAGCGCATCCATCTCGGACAGGAACGGGTCCTGTGGTCCCATCTCGTCGGCAATCTCTGCAGCGGTGACCGCGGTCTGCTCGTCGACAGCGTACACTTCGCCCCACGAGAGATCCTCGCGAGCGCCCTCGATATTGCCCTCCGGACCGTTCCCTTCTCCGAGAAGAGCCTCTGTGTATGCCGGAACCGGAAGGACGTACACCTCCCTGTCGTGCTCTAGGAGGTACTCGCGGGTCGACTCAACGCCATCGAGGTAGTCGATCAGGAACGTCGCGTCGAGGATCTTCATGCCTCCTCACGTTGTCGTCGCATTCGCTCTATCGACTCCTCCTCGTAGGTTTCGCGGGTCTCGCGAGCGCGGTCGGCCCGCTCGTCGGACCACCGGCCGAACCCCGCGAGGAGGTTGCGGTCACGGTCGATTGAGAACAGCCGCTCGAGGACGTCGTTGTAGCTCTCGCCCTCTCGTCGCCGGCGCTCGATCTCACGCTTTACACTTTCGCTGACTCGGATTTGGTCGTCGGCAGCACCCATCGTACGTTGACGTTGAGCGTTGACATACCTATATATTTGGTAGACGAATTCGATCAGCGTTCTCGGGGTTTCTTCTAACCGCTACCGCAAACACGTTCTCGCTCCTGGCGTCGCTCCGTACGGGCCAGCTTCCGGATCGGGGGAAAGCCCCTGTCTCCGGCCGCTCCGCTTGGCGGTAACCAGCACTCCGCTGTTCTGGCCCTTGGGATGAAAGTGGGCTCTGCGAGTAGGGGGGGGTGGGTTTCCAATTAGGGACAATACAGCAATCTTCACCACGAGTTGCACATGGATTTGTTCGGGGGGTTCTGGGGGTGATCTACTTCCGGTTATGAGGTTATGGAGCAGAAAATAGGGGTACGACTGAGTAGAGAGCGTATCTGAACTAATTCGAGAAGTCTTCGATTAATTGCTGGAGAAAGCTTATTAGTATAGAGAAAGTGAAAGGATATATGGACAGAAATGGTGGAGTAGAAAGGGACAGTAAGGGTGGAAATCCTATGAATCCTGGGCGTTCAGTCCTCAAGTCGGTGGGATATATGGACGGAAATAGTGAAATGCGTGATGCAGATTGGATGATAATGGACGGAGATGATAGAGGTCCGAGGGATTCTGGGAGTGCGATCCTCGAGTCGAATCCAATCAAGACAATAGTGATACTCCTTGGCTCTCTCGTCGTGTTCTTCCTCCTTATTCGGGTGATGTTTCTGTTGGGATAGCACCACGAATTGCACACAGATCGATCCGAGGGTACCGGGGAGTGTCCACTTCCGCTTAGATAATGAGGCAGTGGCGTCAGACACCAGATGTCGAGTAAAAAATCGCAAGCAACCGCCGTGGCAGTCGTCATGTGTATATAAGATAAATCGTAGTATCACGAAGACACTGAATTCGTTGGAAAAGGAAATGCAGGAACTCAAAGACAACCGCGGATTACTAAGCCGTCTCTTTTGACACAGCTCATTTGGTGTCCTTCTTGTTCTTGCGCGGCAACCCCACCAACGGCGATGCTGGTGATGTCGGCAACTGCCACAAATAGTTTGATGGCTTTTATGACTACCTCCGACTATCCGACTCTCAGTTCACAGTTAAACATCACTAACCGTTCATGTTCTTCAGCCCAATAGTAACTACGTTAGTACCCCCGAGATCCGTGGTTAAGACAACGAACCATCGGAGAATTTCGGCGCTACGGATGTGGGTTTCTATCTTTCCTTTCACTTTCAGGCACCACATAACAATACCTATGGCGGCCCTTGAGACAATTGCGAGCGTCGCACTGAACGTGGTGCCCGACGGTGGACGCTCGGCCGCAGCACGTCGCGTTACGACTGGTGTCAATCCATAGGTCGCGTGGGATGTCCGCCGCTTCCCACGCTTTTGCTTTCCAGAGGGGTTCCGGGCGAGAACGGGTTGCTTGTTGGTAGAAGCACCATCGCATGTGGCGGTTCTCACATGGTTGATGGCGGCCACTTCGTGGCCCCGGTGGTTCGATTCCACCCCCCGTTCGTTTTTCCCGAAAAAGGGATATCGACATTCGAAAAAGTTAGTATATTAACTCACACGGGAAACGGTCACTCTGTCAGCGATACTCGTCGATATCGAGGACGGTCTGCACCGCAGGATGGGTGTGGTCGCGGTCGTTCGACACGAGTGCCGCCCCGAGTTCGCGCGTGAGGCCGACGATCACCGCGTCAATCCCGGTCAGCTGCGGTGCTTGTGGCCCTGCCTCCTCCGCGACATCGATGGCGGCGAGCGCTGTCTGTTTGGTGATGGGGGCGACTGTCGCCCACTCCAATGCCTGCTGGGCGCGTGTGACGGTGAGGTCGCCCGTTCCGTAGACCGCGCCCAACAAGAATTCGATGTAAATCGGGGATGGAATCACGAACTCGTCGGACGAGTTCGCTTCGAGGTATGTTTTGGTGGCAGGATGGCCGCTCTCGTAATCCATCAGAAAACTGCTATCGAGAACCTTCATATGTCAGTCGCGCGCCTCACGGTCAGTACTGTGGCGCTTACCCATCTCGTCAATACGCTCGCGACTCTCCTGCTTCCTGGCCGAGTGAATCTCTTCGACGACCTCGCGCTGGTCGGTGCCCTCCCAGATCCCGAATCCGGCGAGCAGGTCGCGTTCGTCCGCGAGCAGGCGGCCAATCACGTCATCGAAGCTTTCTCCCCTACGCCGTCGCTGGGCGAGGCGCTCGTAGTGCTCGGGCGAAACCCGGATGTGTTTGTCGGCAGTGTCGCTCATTGTGTGAACGTTTACGTTTACGTTCAAATAACGCTTGTGCTGCTCCCCCGGCACTCCCGCTTAACCAACAAAGCACAGTTACAACTCAGTTTGTTGGTTAAATCCGTCGTCTGACAGCATTTCCCATGCCACCCACTTCACCCGCGTGACCAGCCTCGAGTCGACTTTCCGACGCGAGAGCGAGCGTTCGTATTCGACGTACATGACGGGTTCCGTGTTCTCCTCGCGCTGGGCGAGAAACTGGCGTCTCCCACGCCGGACACGGATGAGGTCCTGTGTCACTTCATCGTACTCCGCTTGAAGGTCGTCGTACTCCTTGTGGAGGTCGGCGTGCTCATCTTGGAGTACTTCGTACTCAGCCTGGAGTTTCTCATGGAGTTCGTCGAACCCAACTCAGAGTTCATAGTACTCCTCGCGGACTGCAAGCGCATCACGGATTTACTTCGCACGGGATAAACCGGCGTTATCTAATAGACAGGCGCTAAAACCTCGTCGTTTACGGCGGGGTAGTTCACCCGCGAGTTCATCTAACTCCATACGGCGTTCATCGTCTACCTGACCGGATATATTTGGCATACAGAGTCACTCCAATTGAAGCACAATATAAACGTATTCAGTCTCCCAGAACCAAGGATATGTTCCAAAACAAGTTACTCGATATCCGAAAGAAGTCGATATGCACTCGTCCACGAATAGGTGACACCGAACTGCTTCTCGGCAAGCCGTTGAACGAGTGACACACTCCATTCCTCAACATCATATCCACCGTTTGCAGGCGACTATCCGAGTAATTGGGAAACTTCGGCTTAGTCTTCACAATCGAGTTTCGGCGGGGGCCCAGGCAGGACTTATCACGGACTGCTATCTGGGCGGAGTCCTCTTCGAATGTTAGAGACAGTTG
Organism: Haladaptatus halobius; assembly: GCF_020618475.1. GTDB lineage: Archaea > Halobacteriota > Halobacteria > Halobacteriales > Haladaptataceae > Haladaptatus > Haladaptatus halobius. Next base: position 49,935 of record NZ_CP085338.1, read on the forward strand.
AACATGTTTTACAGGAGAGTCCGTACTACTTAGCTACGTCCGTTTGAGTGACGCCCTGCTTGTAGGCAATTGTGAGCAGAGTGCCTTCATTACTTGGATATTACTCCTACAATCAAGCGCGGGGGTTCGGTTATCAAGCCAATTTGAAAATATTAAATAAGCAGGTAAAATGGAGTAATCGAGTAAACAATTTTGGAACCCGCTAGAACTTGATTATATCAGTATACACCTCGTTAGGGCGAATGTTCGAGATTAGTTTTCAGCAAAGTAATTCATCACTTTTGGGGAGTTCAATAAGAACCCGGTCAAAGAACCAACTATTCTAGTACTATCTTTCTTCAAGGAGAGAATCCCGCCGTTCATGACGGGAGTGAATCCGACAACTCCGACACACCAACCGCCGATAGCTGGCTGGATATTCTACGCGAATCCACACCATTAAGCAGGTTTAATTACATAGACTATTTATGGCGATTCAGGTCACTCGCACCTACGTTGCCTCCATACAAAATCAGCAACAGGTCAAAAGTGACTTGGACTCGCTCGGGTTTGCCGCCTCGAAACTCTGGAACATCGCACGCTGGACGGTAGAGCGCATCTGGAGCGAAACAGGGACAATCCCCGAGGGTGGCCCACTTAAGGCATACCTGAAGAACCACGAACGCTACGCCGACCTCAATTCTCAGTCGAGTCAGCGAGTCATCGAAGAACTCGCTGAAGCGTTCCACGGCTGGTACGCCAAGCGCCGAAACGGGGACGACCGCGCAAACCCACCGAAGTACCGCAAACACGGCGACAAACACCCCCGCAGTACGGTCACATTCAAAGAAGATGGCTTCAAACACGACCCCCACAACAACAGGATACGCCTCTCCAAAGGGCGAAACCTGAAAGAACACTGGTCGGATTTCATCCTCTGTGAAATCAACACCCGACCAGATGTGACCGTCGAGAACGTTTGCCAAGTACGAGCCGTCTGGAATGGCGATGAGTGGGAACTTCACATCGTGTGCAAACTCGAGATCGAGACTCAATCTCCCGGCAACGAAACCGCCGGTATTGACCTTGGTATCTCGAACTTCGCCGCCATCGCGTACTCCACGGGCGACCACAAGTTGTATCCAGGGAACGCTCTCAAGACCGATGAGCGGTACTTCGCTAAGGAAATAGCGAAGTGCAACTCCTCTCGGTCGAACAAAGCTCTTCGCCTTCGTCGGAAGCGTTCCGAGCGTCGGTCACACTTCTTGCACGCCGTCACGAGACACATCGTCTCGGAGTGTGTTGAACGGGGTGTTGGAACGATCGCTGTCGGCAACCTCGAAGGAATCCGTGAAGACGATGAAACCGGCGAGGCTCGTAACTGGGGTGACCGTGGGAACGAAGGGCTTCACGGATGGGCGTTCGACCGCTTCACGAACTTGCTCACGTACAAGGCGAAAGCTGAAGGAATCGCTACCGTCGTGGTGAGCGAACGGAATACCTCGAAGACGTGTTCGTGTTGTGGGCAGAAGCGGGACGCTAACCGCGTGGAGCGTGGGTTGTACGTCTGTCGTGGGTGTGGTCGCGTGATGAACGCTGACTCGAATGGCGCAGAGAACATTCGGTGTCGGTTAGACCAAGCAGAGAAGGTAACTCTGAATCCTGAACTGGATAGGAGTAGCGGGCGTGTGGCACACCCAGCAGTCAACCTGTTCCGCCGTGGAAAACACGGCCCAAGCAGTGGACAGGGGACGTTCGTTGACCAAACGAGCATCTGCAAACCGTAAATATCCCAACGCGGAACGGGAAGCCCTGCCGTAAACAGCGGGGAGGATGTCACATACGGCGGCAGTATAGTCGATTGAACACGCTTCTTCCTGCATCTAAAGGTGCGGTATCCCCCATCGTGGTTCGAGTGAAGGAATGCCGCTTCACTCGACGAACGTCCGAAGACTGTCAAGTACCGTACGTTGATACGCATCTCCGTCCACCTCAAGTGCCACCTCACAATTCGGCGGCTTTTCGTATACACCGTGTTCGTCGTAGACGGTCGCGCCGTTCGACGGCCCGCCCGTCGTATCAATTTCGACGTACGCCTCCTCGAAACTCAGCGCATCGTTGACGATGTCAGCGAGAACAACTGCATCACTTGCCAATCCACCATTGTGCCCGAACTTCGAGCGTACTTCTTCGATGCTGAACTCGAGAATGGCGGCCATCGTCGGAAGAGGGGCCGTCTCCTCAGCGAGCGCCACAATATCTGCTGTATCCACGTAGACGTGCTCCGTCACATCGAGACCGACAACCTTCGGATGAGCGTCTTGAATAACTCGTGCAGCGGCGGCGGAATCGACGTAGAAATTAAATGACGCTTGTGGCGTCACGTTCCCCGTCGTTTTCAACGCGCCACCCATCTGGTAAATATCCTCGACCATATTGGGGAGGGTAGGATCTTTTGCGAGTGCCAATGCGATGTTGGTCTGCGGCCCGAGTGCCGCGATGGTCAAATCATCACCGTGATCGTCCGCCTGTTCGAGGATGAAATCGACGGCGTGCTGGTCTATTGGTTCGGTGACCGGATCAGAAAGATCCTTTCGAACCACCTCAGGAAGCCCATCTGGTCCGTGGACATGTTCGGCTATCTCGAGTTCGTCCGCAAGCGGTCGGTGGGCACCCTTAGCGACAGGAACGTCCGTTCTATCGACCAGTTCAAGTAATGATAGCGTGTTTTGCGTCGCGTTGTCTACCGTCGTGTTACCTGCCACCGTTGTTACACCGACAACGTCGATGTCGTCTGCGGCCAGAGCAATGAACAGTGCGATTGCGTCGTCGTTTCCTGGATCTACGTCCAATAGTAGTTTCGTACTCATGTATTTCGTGTAATCGTGTATTTTCAAGGTAGTTCTATGGCGATACACCGTCAGTTGAAACGCCGATGGCAGCGAGCAACTCATCAATTGAGAGGAGCGAACCGACACCAAGTTCGAGACTTAGTCGCGTGACCGTCGGTGGATGGACATTCGAGCGAGCGAGCGTCTTTACATCACCCAACACATCACGTGTGTCGCCATCCGCAATAACCTGTCCTTCTGCGAGGAGAACGGTACGGTCGGCGTGTTGACGCACGAAATCCATGTCGTGCGTGATGATGACGACGAGTTTCCCTTGTTCGACGAGCCTGCCGACGAGGTTCCCAAGTTGTTTGTGTCCGAGAACGTCCTGTCCACTCGTGGGTTCGTCGAGGACGACCACTGGGGTGTCCATAGCGACGATAGAAGCCACCGCGACGCGCTTGCGCCACGGTTCACCGAAGTTATAGGGGTTCTCGTCCCGTCGTTCATCTAATCCAAGTAGCTCCAGCGCCTGGTTGGTCGTCTCCGCTACTTTCTCGTCGCTGAAGCCGAGGTTTCGTGGCCCGTATTGTATTTCTTCTTCGACGGTGCTGTGAAAGAGCTGATCATCCGGATTCTGGAAGCTTAAGCCGACATGGTGAGCGAGCTCTGCGGTGATGTGCTCGCGCGTATCTTCACCACGAATGTATACTACGCCCTCAGTGGGTTTGAGGAGTGCATTCAAGTGCTTCACGAGCGTAGATTTTCCTGCGCCGTTCTGGCCGATAAGGCAGACACAACCATCCTCGAGCGAGAACGAGACGCCGCGGACCGCCTCGACGCCGCTCGGGTATTGGTGGTGCAGGTCGTCGAAGACGATATCAGCGTCCCGATTAAGGGGTTCGTTCGACGGTGAGGCACTGTGGCCGCCATCAGTTTTGCTATCAATAAGTTGGTGGTCTCCGACGCGACGAAGTTCTGACAGACAGCCAGATTCGGTCATCGGAAGGGGTTCGTCGGCCGCGACGACTCCGGCGTCACGAAGCCGATGACTGATTTTGACCAGGTCGGGAACAGGCACTGGAAGCCCCTCATCGATGGCTTGGACGAGGACGTCGTCCGGCTGTCCGTCTAACTGGATTCTGCCATCGTCCATAACAACGAGTCGGTCAAGGTGGGGTATCAGTCGTTCCAACTCTTGGCTGACCATCACGATGGTGTAACCCTCGTCGTTCATCGATCCAACCACGTCGATCACCTCCTCAGTACCTTCGGGGTCGAGTTGCGCCGTCGGTTGTTGGAGAACCATCACATTAGGTTGCATCGCAATGACCGATGCGATGGCTACACGTTGGCACTGCCCGCCGGAGAGTTGCATTGGGTTGCGGTCGGCGAGATCTTCGACTCCAATGGCGGCGAGGCTTTTTCTGGCCCGATTGCGTATCTCATCACGAGCGAGTCCGTTACTTTCGAGTCCGAACGCAACCTCCTCGAGAACGGTCGATGTCGCTCCTGTAAGTTGGTTGTATGGGTTCTCGAAGACAAATCCGATCTTTTTCGAAAGCTCGCCAACGGTCGATTCCACCGACGAGACTCCCTCAACAGTAATGGTTCCATTGAGGTCTCCGTGATAGAAGTGGGGAATTTGCCCGGAGATGAGCCGACAGAGGGTTGCTTTCCCCCCCTCACTCTGCCCCGTGATTCCGACGAACTGACCTTCTTCGATGCTGAAGTCAATGTCCTTCACGGCGTATTCGTCGTCTAACTGCGTACCATACTGAAACGTTATATCGGTTAATTCGATCAAACTCATGCGAGAATCCTCCACGCGATTGCTACGATAACGGCGACACCGCCAAGGTACCGCAAAACTCGTTCGCCCGTCGGATCAGGAACCTCGTACAAGTACGTCCGCGGCCCGGTCGCCTGAAATCCTCGGGCATTGAGTGCTAGTGCGCGCGTATTCGCGACGATGAGCGTACTAATGAGCAGGGGTGCCAACAGCGCAACAATGGACGAGAGCCGAGTCCGAATGTCCGCCGTGGTGTCGAGACCGCGGGCCTGCTGTGCCTCCGAGATGGCACCGGCTCGGGCTCGGATTTCCGGAATTATTTGTAGCGACGCGATGAACACGTATGCTAGTTTGCTCGGTACGCCCTTCTCCATAAGCGCGATGCGCAACCGCTGTGGCTGTGCTGTCGTGGCGAATAATAGGAATGCCAGTATCAGGACGCTAATTCGAAGAAATATCAGTCGTGCCTGCTCGAATCCCGATTGCCACACGGTTACTGAACCGAACGTAAACAATGGTGTCGGATCTACTGGTTTGAGTAGGATACCTTGGATGAGCAGTAAGAAGAACGCGAACGGCACTGCAACCGCTCCATACAGTTTGAGGACGAGCTTATGCACTCGTGCGACGAACACAAACCCGAGCAGGACGAGCGCCAATATGAGTGGGATCCGATAGTCTCCGACGATGAACACCACTAGCGAGAGAGAGGTCGCGAGGACGATTTCCGTCACCGGATTCATCCTGTGTAAGATGCTCTCGCCAGGTTGGTATATCGAGATATCTGATTCAGGCATCGTAGTCTGCCTCACGTAAACACAGACGGCTACAACTCACACAAATCCAGTTCATATCTTTTCTTGAACCAACTATGAATATATATCTTGCCCCTGAGGAGGCAGGTACCGAGTCGGAACTGACTTCCCGATAAAGTACGCAACGAAGGCAGATCCGCCTTTATCGACGAATTCGACGGCTAACTGTGCAGTGGCGGCGCTTTCGACGAGGTCTCGACCCGTCGCAACGAGCGTGGCGGTGATCAGACTTGTCCCTGAGCTCGTGACGCCGCCAAACACAAGGACGACGATGGGTGTCGCGATGATGGTGGCGACCACTGTGAGAACGATGGCCGGAACGACTGTCTTTTTCACGCTATCGAACCACCCTCTGCGAGCTAAGAACCCCGTGACGAGGCCGATTGCGACCGGAACTGGCATGAACGCTAGTTGCACTGGGTTACCGAGCATCGCTTGGATGATGTTAGCAAGACCACCGGTCAGTGCGGCCGCCCAAGGCCCGGCAAGGATACCAATAAGCATCGTCCCAATATTGTCGAGGAACAGCGGGAGCTTCAGTGTACTCGCGATAAACCCCCCGATTGCGTTGATGCCGATACCGAGGGGGATCAGCACCCATGTCGTAGTCGAAAAGTCCTCCGAAACGTTCTTGCGGAGTCGTTCAATGCGACTCGTACCAGCTGTAGCACCTCTGCTTGACATTATGTACCAAGATTGAGTCTGGGATGATCTATATTAAACGTTTGGATTCGCTCGATCTGGAGCACTATTGACTTTTTCTGGGCAAATCTGATCGGCACCAGTTGTTCTAATGAAGGTGGAAACATCTTCATCCTTTACACGGTTCTCACCATGACGAACCCGTCGAAATTCAAGATTACCGACTGGGCTGTTTCACCGAACAGCGCCTTTCCCGTCGGCGACCGCCTTCGGTTGGTGACGTAGATGTGATCACAACCGTGATTCTTTGCGACGTCGATAATCTTGCTCGACGGGCGGGTAGTTTCAATCCGCTCTCCAATAGGGAGATACTCCACCCCCAGAGGATCGAGAACCCGATTCCCAAGGTACTCTGCAAATCGGTGGACGGTCTCGGCCGTCTCGTCAGAGTTGGCATCAGCGAAGCCCTCCCACTGTTGCATCGCGTCCGCCGACACGTTCTCGCTCCCGTCGAAATCGAGTGCGAGTACGACTACCTCGATGCCCACGGCAGCTGCGATGGTGCCTGCTTCCTCCAGCAATTCTAGATCCGTTTCTGTCGGCTTAATGACGGCAAGTATTCGCTTCATGAGTTTTGACCGGGCATCAGCCCTTCCAAGCTGGACATGACGACTTCATGGCACTGCTTAATGTCGACGTTGAGCGCGACGGTACAATTCGGCGGGTTTTCGTAAACGCCGTGTTCGTCGTAGACGGTCGCGCCGTTTGACGGCCCGCCCGTCGTGTCGATTTCGACGTACGCCTCCTCGTAGGTTAGGGGGTCGCCGAGGATGCCAGCTAAGACCACCGCGTCGCTTGTAATAGAGCCACCCTCTGCAACCGTTCCATCCGGTCCCTGCGCCTTGTATTCGAGAATGTCCGCGACTACGTCGCCGTAGGTGCCTCGACCGCGAAAGCGTTCTCGTGCTTCCGGTGGGAGGTACGCCGGTTCGGTTACGTCAAGGCCGACTGTCGTCGGCCAGCCATCCTGAACGACCCGTGCCGCGGCGGCGGCGTCGACGTAGAAGTTGAACGACGCTTGGGGCGTTACGTTCCCCGTCGTCTTCAGTGCGCCACCCATCTGGTAAATGTCCGAAACTTTGTCGGGGAGCGTCGGGTCGAGAGCCATCGCCAGCGCAATATTCGTTTGTGGACCGACCGCGGCGATAGTCAGGTCGTCACCGTATTCGTCCGCCTGTTCGAGGATGAAATCAACAGCGTTCTGGTCAATCGGTTTGGTGGACGGCTCTGGAAGTGCCTCGCGAACAGTCTCCGGCATCCCGCCGGGACCGTGGACATACTCGGCCATCACGAGTTCGTCCGCGAACGGTCGGCCTGCACCCCGTGCGACTGGAATGTCGGTTCTATAAACGAACTCCAACAGTGCGAGGGCGTTTTTCGTTGTGTTCTCGATAGTCGTGTTTCCCATAACCGTCGTGAGACCGACGACTTCTACGTCGTCGTTTCCAAGCGCCATCAGAATGGCGAGGGCGTCGTCGATGCCAGGATCAACGTCAAGCAGCAGTTTCTCGGCCATCTAACGGACCTCTGGCGGAGCGTCCCACTCCTCGCTGTTGTCCTGTGGATTGTATCCGATGACGTCCCGCCCGTGCTCGATACTGAACCAGCGACGGTCGTTATCGCTGACGCCGTAGAACACGTCAAACTCCACGTCCTCGTCTCGCAGGCAACACTCTACCTGATGAGCGAGGTCACGACGAGACTGCCACATTGCCTTCATTCGGGCAACATTCCGATCGTACTCCGGGCTATCGCGCTCCCACTTCCCTTCGTCGACACCGTGTTCGGCATCTCCATAAGGGTGGTCGTACTCCTCGTGACGAACTATACAGATACGAAGTGCGTAAAACTGCTCCGGGTAGTCATAGTTCTCGACGTAGTACCGGCCCAGATCCTCGTCGAATGACTTCGATGTCCCATAGTAGGAGTCGGGGCGTCGTGGTGAATCTTGATCGACTAGCAATTCGAAGTCCGGGTCGTACAGCTCAGGGGCAAATTCCACTTCGTACATGCCCACGACGTGATTAGTGGAGCCGATAATGAACTTCGGCACGCCCGCATCTCTGGCAGCTTCGAGCGTGTTGTACATTCCGATGATGTTATTTTGCAGTATCTGTTCCCACGTACCGTCGGTTTCCGGGTAGCCCGCGAGGTGGATAACCACGTCTTGATCGTCGAAAGCCGGACGCATCTCTTCGTAGTTCGAAACATCCGCGATGAACGTGTCGTACTCCTCGTGTTCCGACCGATCGAGGTAGGTAAACTCGTATTTATCGCGGTTCGCGAGATGGTCGATGATGGCCGTTCCGACGCGGCCGAACGCACCCGTCAGTAGGACGTTCTTGGTCATGTGCTGTAGCAGACCGTTTATCGGCACCTCATAAAAGTGTTCAGGTCAAACTACGTCGGAACAGTATTATGATTAGGGAAAAGAAGGGAAGCTATGTCGTCAGTTGAATCACCCTGCCTCAGGTACTACGGACTATCGTCGTTTGATTTAACCGACGGAGATGTGCGAATACTCGTCGATCCATGGGTCATCGAACCTGAGTGGATTGACGTTACGGTATCGGAGTTCGAGGATGTTGACGCAATCTTCGTCACACACGGAGCCTACGATCATCTCGGGGACACCGTCCAAATAGCAGAGGCGGCCGGTGCGACGGTATTTACCGAACCAGCCGTCGCCGATCACCTCGTGACCAAGGGTGTACCGGAAACAAGTGTGAAGCGAGTCATCTGGGGCAACACATTTGAAGTGTTTGGGGTTGAAATACGCGTTCTCGAAACTCGTCACATCTCTTACTTCGAATCGGACAGTCACCGACTGTCGGGGATGCCCCTCGGGTTTCAGTTTGAGTTCTCCGACGTGAGCCTCTACTATGTCGGAGATACATCGTTGTTTAGCGATCTTGAACTATTCGTCAAATTGAACAACCCAGATGTTGTGATGTTACCTGTAGGGAGCGCACCGGGCGACTTCGCACCTCTTCCGCCTCGCGACGCCGCCATTGTGGCCGGATGGCTAGACGTAAAAACCGTGATTCCAGTCCATTATGTCCCGGGAAGCGACGAGGTCGATGAATTTACCGCTGAACTAGCTAACCGAGCGGGCGAAGATGCGCCGGCCGTCGTCGAACTATCAACAGGAGAACAATTCAAGCTGTAACCAAATCTGAATGACCGTTCGTCCTTCGCATATACTTCGACCCTCCTTTGCAAGCGGTCAGATACGGAATTCTTCGAGGGCATCCCGTTCGAGTTCGACGCCGTGACCGGGACGCTGGGGAAGTTGTATCATGCCGTTCTCCGGCTCGATCGGGTACGTTAGCACGTCATCGAACGCCTTCACGTCTGAATCGCGGTAGAAGTATTCGATCCAGAGACTGTTTTCGATAGCCGCGAGTAGTTGAATGTGTAGATCCCAGTTGTAATGCGGTGCGACTGGAATGTCGTGGCATGCAGCCATGTCGGCGACGCGCATCCACTCAGTAACACCGCCAACGACCGTCACGTCCGGTTGAATGATTTCGACGGCGTTCTCACGGAGCAGATCGGCGAAGCCATAGCGGCTGAACTCCAGTTCACCGCCGGCGACAGCGTAGTCGAGTGATTCGTTAATCTCCCGGTAAAGGTCGAGGCTGTCGGGCATCACCGGTTCTTCAATGAAGTAGGGGTCATACTCGGCAAACTTGCGGCAGGCTCTGACGGCCTCCTGCTTGTTCTTCCACTTTCCGTTCGCATCCATGAGGAGCGTTCGGTTTGGGCCAATGGCCTCACGGGCGACGCGAACTCGCTCGACTTCCTCTTCCAAGGACTTTCTACCAACCTTCATCTTGACCACATCGTGGCCGCGGTCGACGTAAGTCTCCATCTCCTCACGGAGACCGTCAAGACCCTTCCCTTCGCGGTAGTAGCCGCCACTGGCGTACGCCGGTACCTCATCGACGTGTCCGCCGAGCAGTTTGTAGAGGGGCATTCCGGCTGCTTTTGCCTTGATGTCCCAGAGTGCAGTGTCGATACAAGAGATGGCCCTGACCATCACACCCTTCCGACCGATCTGCACCGTACCGTCGAACATCTCACGCCATAGACGCGACGTATCGCGGGGATCTTCACCTTCGACGATCGGCGCGAGGACACTTTCGACGGCCTGCGCGACAACGTCAGCACCGCCGTAGCCGAGGGTGTATCCAACTCCCTCAGTGCCGTCCTCTGTTCGGACGTAGACGATTGCGTGATCGCGTTCCTCGACGACGCGAGTCGCGAAGGCAACGGGTTCTTTCAATGGAATCGATACGGCAAAGCTCTCGACTTCTGTGATTTTCATATGTATCTTTTACTGTTGCATCGGATGTCTAAAATCTTTCTAACACCGGAATGACGCTTGAGCATCATCCGACCACGTCCGAACTGACGGTACCGACGCGCTCTACCTCGGCTCTGACGCTGTCGCCGGGAATGATGTGTTTCGCCCCGGGCGTCCCCGTCGAGATGACGTCGCCCGGTTCGAGCGTCATGATCCTCGAGTGGAAAGTTACGAGTTCGTGCGGCGACGTCATCATATTTCGAACCTGGTTTTCCGCGGCAACCTCCTCGTTGACGATGGTTCTCACCGACAGTTCATCGAGCGATCCAACTTGGTCGGTGGTAACCAACGAAGAACCGAACATGAGGAAGGTGTTGAAGCTCTTTGACCGAGTTAAAAAGCGCGGATTCCGCTCTAGGATATCCTCCGCCGTCATGTCGATGATGGGCATATATCCTGCGATGACATCATCGACTCTGGCTTCGTCCACGTCAGAGCACGTCCGACCGATAATCAGAGCGAGTTCGGCCTCCGCAGTTACGCGGTTCGTGATATCACGCGGCGGGAGTCGAATTGAACCCTCAGGGCCGATGACCGCCGTGGCGGGTTTCATGAAACTCGCCGGTTCAGGCGGGCTGTCTTCGTTCAAGTCTGACGCATGGTCGGCATAGTTCAATCCAATTCCCCAAAGTTTTCCTGGGCGTTCCAACGGTGCGCTGAACGAAAGCTTTTCCTCGGGGATGCGGCGCGCAGACGCCTCATCCGGTGTCGGTAGGTCGCCCGCAGCCGCAAGCGGAAGGGCGTCTTGAATCTTCGTAAGTGATGGATCGGCGGATGAGAGCGGAACGAATCCGTTGTCATCGCCGAGCATAGGTTTACCGTCTGTCGTTCGTGCAAGTCGTGTCATGGCTACAGGTTGGATGCACCTTGTCCTCCGTCAATCGGGATGGCAACCCCGTTGATGAAGCTCGACCGCTCCGAGGAGAGGTAGGCAACGGCGTCGCCGAGTTCCATCGGGTCGCCGATCCGACCAAGTGGATTAATGTCGCCCTTTGCGTCGAGGCCATCCTCGTAACTGTCGTACTCTCCTCGATCGACGGCGGCCTGGATGAGTTCCCGCTGGCGGGCCGTCTCGTGCGGCGCTGGGAGAACCGCGTTTGCTCGCACGTCCGGTGCTAGCTCCTTCGAAAGCGTTTTTTCGAGACCGATAACGCTCATACGAACGGCGTTCGAAAGGACGAGCGACGGAATTGCCTCCTTGACGCTTCGAGACGTGATCGTGACGATGGTTCCGCCGCCGTCTTCGCGGAGGTATGGGGCTGCGTTGCGGACGAGGCGGACGACGCTCATCACGAGGAGGTCGAACGCACTGTACCAGTCCTCGTCGTCCATCTCCATGAATGAACCGCTTGGTGGGCCGCCTGCGTTGGTCACGAGGTGGTCGATTCCGCCGAACTCCTCGACTGTCCGGTCAACGAGTCGCTCAATATCGTCAGAGGTCGTCAAGTCGCCACGCACGGCGAGAACGTCACCCTCGGCGACCGCCAGGATATCGTCTTTAGCCTCCGCGAGGTTCTCCTCGCTTCGACCGTTGATGACGACATTTGCACCCTCACTCGCGAGTGCTTTTGCCGACGCCTTTCCGAGACCACTGCTCGATGCTGTGACAAGAGCTACATTTCCATCTAGTTCATAGTCCATATTCGACAAGAGAGTATCTGAGGCACCGCATGTAAAAGCTTTCGCCGAACTACATTCAAAATCCCGTTTAGTATTGCTAAACAGATTTTAGGAGGTGGGCTTACGGTGTTTCGACCCGTTCAAAAAGAGATTCCGCCAACAACACGCGGATGAGACGCACGAGCGTTTATATACTATTATATAGACAGAAATAAAATACTATATGTGTATTTACATTTTTAGAGCAGCTAAACAACTTTTTTGTAGTTGGATACCCCTCAAGGGATATGGGACGCGCAAAAAACCCGGTACAGGCCGTGGGAACCACCGCCACCATCATCAAAAAGTTAGCGGAACTCAATGGAGCGGGGGTGACCGAACTCTCGAACCACCTCAACGTCACGAAGGGAACTGTTCATAACCATCTCACGACGCTGGAAGAGAACGAATTGGTCGTGAAAGACGGAGACAAATTTCATTTAGGACTCCGATTTTTCGAGTTCGGTGAACAAATAAAAAACAAGCACAAAATTTGCGAAGTGGGAACGCCAGAAGTAGAGAAACTCGCCGAGAAAACGGGTGAACTCGGCAACATCCTTGTCGAAGAGCACGGACGAGGCATCTACCTCTATCGCGCCAAGGGAGAAAACGCCCTCTCGCTCGATACGGGCATCGGTTCCCGGGTCTACCTCCACCAGACAGGGCTTGGAAAGGCTATCCTCGCACACACTCCGGAAAAACGCGTTGATGAAATCATCGACGAACACAGTCTCAAACCAAGCACCAAACACACCCATTCGACTCGCGAGTCCCTCTTCGAAGATTTGGAACAAATTCGTGAGCGTGGGTACGCACTTGATATGGAAGAACGGGCCGAAGGAATCCAATGTGTCGCAGCACCAGTGATCACGAACGACGGTACTGTTCGCGGTGCGGTTAGTGTTGCGGGGCCTGCGAGCAGGATGCGTGGTGATTACTTGGAATCGAAGGTTTCTGACATGGTGATGCGTGCCGCGGATGTCATCGGTATCAACCTCTCTTATAGCTGAGCTCCTCGTGTTTTACTCTGCTAAACGCCACGTTATTTCTGCACTCATATCTCCTCTCGCTTTCTATTACAATACTATATTTGTAATGGATGTGCGCCGATTTCAGATTTACTGTATTAATTTAAAATAACGCATCTATTGTATTGATATATAATGCCATAAAAACAGAACCGCATATGTTCCATACTGTAATAGTAGGTGAATCCGATTCCTGTAGTCCACTTTTGCGTTAGACAGCACTTTCCCTATCTATTCGTAAATTTTCCACATATTAGAACTCCCAACCCAGAAATAGCTACCTAATTGCCTGAAAATAGCAGGTTAAGGCGGTGATTGATCCGATAGTGAGGGATTCAATCATGGGGAACAGCTACGAGTACTTGAGGTTGAGTTCGATAACGTTTGCTGCGCTGCGAACCTTTTCGGGAATCTCTCGGTTGTAGCGGTCAGATTTCATTCTGCTTGAGGGTGCAGAAACGCTTATAGCACCCTTAACTGTCTCCTCAGAGGATTTGATGGGAGCTGCAACACAGCGTAGTCCTTCGAGGCGCTCCCCCTGATCTTGGGCAAATCCATCCTCTCGAATCTGTTCCAATTCTTGATAAAGATTCTGACGGTTAGAGATTGTATTCGAAGTGAGCTTCGGCATCCCATGTCTGTCGAGCACCGACTCGACTTGTTCCTGTGGCAAGTACGCTAGAATGGCCTTACCGAGTGCAGTGCAGTGAAGGGGTGCTTGGAGGCCGGTGTAAGTATCTAGATCGACTGCTTGGTCACCTTTTGAGCGATCAATATAGATTAGCACCCCTTGTTCGCTGACCGCAAGATTAGCCAACTCGCTGGTCTCTTCCGCCAATCGTTTAATTTCCGGTTTAGCAATCTTGTAAAGATCTAGTTGATTACGGACGTACCCTCCGAGTTCGAGGAACTGCAGGCTGAGCTGGTATTCCTTGTCTTGCTTTATCACGTATCCCTCATGTACAAGGGTGCTAAGATGGTTGTGGACTGTGCTTTTTCCCATGTCCAATGAGTTCGCTAACTCAGTAATTCGAGCTCCATCTTGCTCCTTCAGTGCATGAATGATTCGAAACGTCTTTTCTGTGGTTCTTACTCGATTTCCACCGGTTGTTTTGTTCATGCATACCTCTTTCTGCCCCACTACTTAACTATTGTTCTGATATGTGGAACATCACCGTTAGCAAAGTACAGAAAATGGTGGCTAAATAAGATGAAATATACTAATTGAGGGGGCGTAGGAGAGTACTACGTTCCCTTATGGGCAACCGATAAAGTGTTCTGTATAGCTGAAAATACCGAGGTTGACACTATCGTAGTATGTACTGAGAGGAAAATAATTTTAGAGTCATATCTTAGAAGAGGATAAAAGGGTTTTACCGTCTATGAAGCTTCAGTCTCTCTGGCGAGCTTCGGGCCTATTAGCGATCTTGGTATAGATCGATAGCGCTTACCTCCGTCTTCAGGTGGAGGTCGAGCGATAGTCACGATCGCAATAAGGCGAACTAGCTCATCCTTCTAACTTTGAGTAAAATTTTGGCAGTGGATGCCAGTTCACGTCGAACGTCTGCGGTAGTTAGAGGGGGTGAGTTGACTCCTCGTTACTGAAAAATGTCTACTAAGCAGTGACAAACTACAAGTAGAAGTCAGATCACTGGAAATACATGGTAACGTATAAAGCCGGTATCATCGGTACTGGTGGCATTGCCGGTATGGGAAGCTTGGGTATGCATGACCAGGAGAAGATTGGCAAAGAAAAGTTCCGAGCCAGCCACGCTGGGGGCTACCACGAAGCAGACGGTATTGAACTGGTGGCCATTGCTGATGTAGACAAGGAGAAACTCGAACGCTTCGGCAAAGCGTGGGACATCCCTCGCGAGCGCCGCTACATTGGACATGAAGCTATGCTTTCAGAGGAGGATCTTGATGCAGTTTCTGTCTGTACGCCTTCGTACCTCCACCACAAACCCGTTATCGACGCCGCACAGTCTGCAGCATCTCCGGGCGTTATCTGGTGTGAAAAGCCCATTGCGGCGAGCGTCGCCGAGACTGAGGAGATGATTGACGTCTGTGATGAGGAAGACGCTGAACTCATTGTCAATCACTCGTTCCGTTTCACCGATAAGATTCAGACGCTACGCGACCTCATCCAGAAGGAGGGCATCTTGGGGAATGTCCGTTCAGTCAGCGCACAGTTCCGTCGTGAACTCATGCGGAACTCCACACATATACTAGATATGTTAGCTTATCTACTCGACGCACGCGCTGAGCAAGTGAGTGGATATATCAATGGTGAAAATGATGCCGTAGAGGCGCTCGATGGTACATCTGTCGACGACTCAGGTGGTGGCGGCCACATAGTTATGGACGATGGCACATTCGCCACTGTCGATTGCACAGTTGCTCGGGATATCTCCTCGATGGCGCTCACGTTCATTGGTACTGGAGGGAAACTCTACCTCAACAATGATGATGGTGAATGGCGCTACTGGCGCTTTGAAGAAGGTGAACATATTGAGGAAGAACTTCCCGGTATCGAAGGTGCCTGGTCTTGGGAAGAAGATTACCGCAATGCCTTCCCCAACGCCGCCCGCCACATCGTCGACTTACTTGAGGGTGAGGCTGAGCAGAATTACTCACCTGGCGATGAGGCCGCTTGGTCACTTGAAATCATCATCGCATTCTACATCTCCCACTATACGGGTGCGCACGTCAACGTACCCCTTGACCGACCGTTACGCGACGTAACGATCTCTTCCTGGTGAACGAACCCCGCGGTCAAGCCGCGGGGCTTCCTGCTTCGACGACGTGCTTTGCATCCACCCGTCCCGAGTGACGAGCGAACGCAGGGAGCACAGTCTCCACAGGCGGTGATTCGGACCGTCCCGGCCCTACATGAAGAGAGTTGAGTCCTCTGTCGAGGATGTTCTTTGCCGCGTTTAAGTCCCGGTCTTCGGTGTATCCACAAGACGGACACGAGTGTTCGCGTACCCACAGCGGTTTCGACGTTTCCACACCGCACTGGTTGCACTCTTTCGTGGTTCCTCGGGCGTCTACTCGAACGACGTGGGTTCCGTACAGTTCGCCTTTATATTCCAGCCACCGGCGTGGACGACTACACCGAACGTCAAAACGCGGAGACGACCGTCATCGTCCACATCGAAGGCGAACGCGGCGTCGAAAACCTCGACGACATCCTCGCTGTCGAGGGTATTGACGTCCTGTTCCTCGGTCCGTACGATATGTCCCAGTCGCTCGGCATCTCGGGGCAAGTGCGCGATCAGTGCGTCGAGGATCTCATGCAGGAGGTCTGTGACCGCGCGACCGAGGAGAACAAGGTCGTCGGGACGTACGCCGACGACCCCGAAATGGCCAACCAGTGGGTCGACGCGGGCGCCCAGTACGTCGCCGTCCACGTCGACGGCGCCATCTTGACCCACGCTTTCCAGGATCTCGTCGAGAGCGTCGACCGCTGACCAGAATTTGTCGAGCGATTTCTTCACTCCGCCGTCTGTTCGAGCAACCCCTTCATGTAACCCGTCGCGTAGAGGCGTCCAAGCGTCATATAGCCCGGGTTGTCGTTGTCCTCACCGGTCATCGTCGGAACGTGGTCGGGGCGGGCGGGACCCTCGAAACCGACATCGCGATAGGCCTCGATGCAGGCGAGCATGTCCGTCGGGCCGCTGTCGTGCCACGTCTCGACGAAGCGTTCCGCGTCGCCCTCCACGTCGCGGAAGTGAACGAAGTTAATGTGGTCGCCGAGCTGGCGGATGGTCCGTGGAACGTCCGCTCCCATGGCGGCGAAATTCCCCTGACAGAAGGTGATGCCGTTGTACTCGCTGTCGTAGAGATTCATGATGCGTTCGTAGTTCTCGATGCTCGTGACGATGCGGTCGACGCCCCGAATGTTGCCGAGCGGGGGGTCGTCGGGATGGAGCGCAAGCTTCACGCCCGCCTCCTCGGCGATGGGCACAACCTCGTTCAGGAAGTGCTCCAGACCCGCCCAGAGTTCATCGGCCTCAACGGGCGCGAGGTTTTGGTCGGGGGCGTCCCGCATCAAGTCGTGGTCGTAACCCGTCGTGAGCGACCCCCCACGGGCAGGGATGGCGGTCGAGGTCCGCGCCCAGCGCTTGCCCGCCATCCAGTCGTAGGCGACGACTGGGACGTCGAGTTTGCCAAGATGAAGGAGGTACCGTTTGAAGCGCTCGATCTCCTCGTCGCGACCCGCGCGGCCGAGACGGGTGTCGTCAGAGATAGGGACACAGCCCTCGATAACTTCGACGTCGAGTCCGTAGTCGCTGAATCGCTGTGTCAAGTCAAGGAGCTCTTCATACCGCCAGGGACGGGAGTTATCGCCGATTTCGAGTGTGTGGACGACCGCCTTATCGACGCCCATCTGCTTCGCGAGATCCCATCGTTCGTCACGTACCGGTGGGAGGATGAGTGCTGGTTCCATGCAGTGTCAGATATCTGTGGACGGGGTGGTATTGAGGTTTTCTCTTAATTCACGGCCATTTCCTCGGCGACCGACCCCGTGCTCTGGGCTTACCCGTCGGTGGCGAGGACATCCTCCACGAACTGGCCGTCGTCTAGGTCGATGGGTTTGGGCTCCGAAACAACCCGAAGGTCGTCGCGCTCGCGTGCTTCCGCTATCAATGCGGGCGAGACAGCCACTCGCCCGAGCCGCATTGTGTCGCGGATGCGGACGATGCGTACCGCCTTGCGTGCGCTGACACCGATGGTCGAGAGACATGCGAGGAGACCCGCCCGATCTGTCTCGACGGCTGGTGGGATGCGGGCCCCGCGGGGCGTAGAGGCGGTGAGGGCGTTTACAAGCGTATCGGAGAGATCCGTCGCCTCGAAGAGGTTAGCGTGAATAAAATCGGCTGATCCGATCCCCACGGCGTTCCCATGTGAAGCCTCGGTGAGGTCGCGGACAAAAATACGGCCGATATCGGGTTTTTCAGGCGCTGGCTCGGGCCCGAACACGAGCCTGCCGATGACGTTCGTGTCCATTCCTGCACCGGAAATGTCCTTGCCCATACGATCGATGACGAGAATATCGACCTCGTCGAATGGGATTGTCGGGAGATGATCGTAAGCCTTCGCCAAGAGTTCAGCTTCACGGTTGAGGAAGCCTTCAGGTGGAACACCTTCGATGATGGTAGTATCGTCGTGCTCATCTTCAACGATGGCCACTCCGCCCACGACCGGAAGTTCCTCGATGAGCAGGGACGCGATTTCAGGGAGCATGTTACGGAAGCTCCAGTCCATGGCCCACTCGTGAGCGGTCTTTGCACCCCATTGTTTGCCCATGCCGATAACGAGCATCTTCGAGAGACCGCTCTCGACGTTCCCCTGGAAGTCAGTGTGGGGTTTCACCCGGTTGATGGGAACGATGGCGTCTGCGGCGGCGGCGTTCGTGTCGGCGTGGACTTCGACGCCGCGACCGGGAGTCACACCCACGACGGTTGTCTCCATCGTCGCATGGATCTCACAGCCAATGGTGTCCTCAGTGATGCCGATCGATTCGAGCATTTCACGTTGGCCTTGGGCGGTGGCGCCGCCGTGACTACCCATCGCGGGAAACACGAACGGTTCGTACCCCCGTTCACGGAGTTCCGAGCCGACGCTACGCACAATGGTGGGGATGTTTGCGATGCCACGACTGCCCGCACCGATGGCTACCTCGCCACCCTCGGGGACGTCTGCGAGGTCAAATGCGTCCACGGCGACCGCGGCATGGCCCGCGAGTGCGTCCGCCGAAATCGGATTGGTTTCCCACACCTGTTCGATGACGCCAAGTTCGGGGAGTGGATGATCGCCACAGGCCTCGATGATCGTCTCTTCGGAGACCGGCCGAGGGCCGGCAGGGGTACTCTGCTTCATGTGGCCGTAGTTTACCCTCACCGACAAAAACTTGGCGTTGACAAGTTTCTCACTACGTTTCCTCAAACAGGGCCTCCCCATCCTCGAAGGTAAGGCGTTCCCATGCATTCACCGAGACATC
Organism: Haladaptatus halobius; assembly: GCF_020618475.1. Lineage (GTDB taxonomy): Archaea > Halobacteriota > Halobacteria > Halobacteriales > Haladaptataceae > Haladaptatus > Haladaptatus halobius. Next base: position 69,117 of record NZ_CP085338.1, read on the forward strand.
CCCGGCCTTACCGACGAGGGCCTCCGAAATGCGGAATTCGAAGAGATGACCAGTGTCACGGATCCAGACGACGCGGATTTGCTCGGGATCGTAAGGACCAACCGAGGCAAGCGCGGTGTTCAGTGCGTGCTCGTCTGTGGGGAGAACGAGCGGGATGGCCGCTTTCGAGAGGGAATTGCTCGTAATGATGTTCGTGTAGACCTGCTTCAGGTCGAGCTCTTCGACCAGTGACCGGCGAGTCACGTCCGCGAGGCCGATACCGGCGCCGTTCCCGTGAGTCGCTTCCGTCAGGCCGCGGACATAGATGCGCTTGACGTCGGGGAATTCGGGGTCGTCCGTGTTCAACACGTTATAGCGGCCAATGACGTTCGTATCCATGCCCGCTCCGGAGACGTCTTTTCCTATTCGGTCGACGACAAGGACGTCAAGTTCATCATACGGTAGCGTCGGCATGTACTCGTAGGCACGCTCAAGGAGTGGTGCCTCACCGTCCGGCAGTTCGCCGATCGGGATGCCCGCCACCTCGGCGAGTCTGTCGTGAAAGTTCTCAACGAGGGCGATACCTCCGATGAGATTCGATTGGGAGCGTATAACGTCGAAGGCATCGCGCAAGATGGTCTCATACCCCTTGACGACGGCGTGTTCGTGAGCCTTCTGGGCACCCTCCTGCTTCCCAAGGCCGACGACCGCCATCTTCGTGAGGCCACTCTCAAAGGTGCCCTGAAAGTTTGTGTGCGCCTTGACTCGGTTTATCACTATTGTCGCGTCCGCTTCGAGGGCGGCCGTTGACCAGTTGACGGGGAAGCCGTGATTCGCCTCATCGAGTACCGTGGTTCCTGTACGCGGGTCGATGGGACAGCCGAGTCGCTCCTCGGTGATGTCGTAGGAGGCGAGCACCTCGCGCTGGCCCTGGGCGGTGGCGCCACCGTGACTGCCCATCGCAGGAACCACGAACGGGGTAAATCCCCGATCCTGCAGTTCGGTTACGACGGCAGTGGCCACGCTGTCGATCCGGTCGATGCCGCGGCTTCCAACGCCGACTGCAATGGACGCTCCTTCTTTGAACTGGTCTAGAGGGAGGGTTTGGATTTCGTCACAGGCGACTGCTTCCGGATGGTCGAGCTCTGGCGAAGTCGGATCGTAGTGCACCCGAGCGAACCGGGGTGGCGGCACGTCGGTGACGACGGAGTTAATCTCGTGCGCTTCCGGAAACTCCATACCTTGCCTCGGATAGGTAGTCACTTAAACAATTGTGCGACTAGCTAATCAGTGACAATGGTTATTAGGGTTCGCCCCGGCCCTCCGAACGTCAGTCTATGAAACCAGATATTACGGTAGCAGATAGTAAGACGAACGGCCACAGGAGGGTAATCTGATGCGGGACTTCTCGAATCACGCAACCAATCGTCCTCCAGAACGGGACGTGGAGATCACGGACATAGAGACTGCAGTCGTCGAAGGGAACTTCGAGTGGAATCTGGTGAAAGTTCATACTAACGCCGGAGTCACGGGCATCGGCGAGTCGTACCGCGGCGGAACCGTCACCGACATCATGAAATACACAAAGCGCTTCCTCGTCGGAGAGAACCCACTCGATCCGGAGCGCATCTTCCGCCGCATCGTCCAAGATATGTCGGGGCACGGTGGCACTACTGGCAAAGTGGTGACCGCAGCTTCTGGCATCGAAATCGCCTGTTGGGATATTATGGGGAAAATCCTCGACGTCCCTGTCTATCAATTACTCGGCGGGAAGTACCGCGACGAGGTTCGCATTTACTGTGACTGTCACGCGGGCGAAGCCTTCGAAACCGAGGCCGGGTACGTCGCCCACCACGATGAGGATGTCTACCAGCCCGAGGCGTACGCAGAAGAAGCTGCGCGCGTGGCCGATATGGGATTTACCGCATTGAAATTCGATCTCGACATGGACATGGATAATCACCCAGATCCGTACAACGGGCGGGTATCAAACCGTGCCGTGCAACGCAAGGTCGAGATCGTAGAGACGGTTCGCGAAACCATCGGCTACGATATCGATCTCGCGTTTGACGTCCATTGGGACTACTCACTGGACAGTGCCAAACGGATTGCGCGGAAGATGGAGCCCTACGATCTGATGTGGCTTGAGGACGTCGTCCCCCCAGAAAACATGGATGCTCAACGGGAAGTGGCCCGGGCAACAGACGTGCCACTCGCCACCGGTGAGAACCGATTCCGCGTCCACGAATTCAAAGATCTCCTCTACAATTTCGGCGTCGATGTCATAACGCCTGACCCGTCGACCTGCGGCGGCCTCGCCGAGTCAAAGGCTATCGCCAACCGCGCCGAGGAGAACTACATCGCCTTCTCACCACACAACATCTGCAGCCCTATTGGGACGATGGCTTGCGTCCATCTTGGTGCCTGCATCCCGAACTTCGACATGCTGGAGTACCATGCTCTTGAAGTCGACTGGTGGGACGACCTCCACACGAGTAACTCACTGATCGAGGACGGATATATTGAAGTCCCCGAAAAACCGGGACTCGGCATCGACCTTGACGAGGATATCGTCGAGGAACACCTCCTCGAGGGCGAATCAGGCTTTAGCTGAATGCAGGCGCTCAGCCACCTTCCTCAAGGAGTAACGCAGGCTGAAGGCCGAGTAGCGCAGTAGGGAGAGGATACAGCGTCGTCATTGTCTTTTATACACTGTACTACGGCAGGCCCATAGGCTCACGCAAACGGTACGTTAATGTTTAATGCAGGCGCTAAAACCTCTCCCGTTAGGGCGGAGATACAGCACCGTCTTTAAGGTGCTTTCACTGCGCGACAAAGCCTTCCTACTGCTGTATTTGAACGGGGTAGTAAGACGGTCGGCGCGTGGTTCTGCGTTCACATCCAAGAACACGGATGCGCAGTCTGCTACGTTCGCCAGCGGGACCGTCAACCAGGTAGGAAAGGGACGGTCCAAACCAAACCCCTGTGGAGACTGCACTCCCTGGGCGACACACCGTCGTACAAAAGCGTGTCGTGGAAGCAGGAAGCTCTGCCCTTCAGGGCGGGATAGTTCACGGCGCATACAGTGAAGCGGAAGACGATCACTATCCGTGAAGACCAAGATGAGTGGATAGAGGAGCAACACCACAACCTCTCGCCGTTCATTCGCGAGAAAATAGACGAACTCATTGAGGAGCGCGAATAACGGATGTACTACGCCTACAAATTCACCTGAACGAGAGGTCGGTTTCGTAATCCGCAGCTTCTATTGCGGATGGCTCTTCCGTTTGCACCGTCACATCGATAAGTTCTGGCCCAGATCGGCGCTCGATGGCAGCTTCAACCGCATCACCGGCGGCCGCTGCTGTGTCAACACTAGTGGCTCTCACTCCGAACCCGTTAGCGATTTCAGCGAGGTTCGGGCGGTTCCATGTGAATTCGTGCTGGTCGGTGTATTGCATGATCTTCGGCGATTTCGAGATGATACCGTAGTCTGCGTTATCCGAAACAACAACTACGACGTTGAGGCCGTACTCGGCGGCGGTATGGAGTTCATGGATGCACATCATCAATCCACCGTCACCGGTAAGGCAAATTACAGGTTGGTCGTCGTTGCGACCGGCAGCTACACCGATTGCTGCCGGGAGACCAACGCCCATCCCAGCCCATGACCCGGCAGTGACTATCCGATTCGGATTGTACGTCTCGAAAAGTTGCATTGCCCAGAGCCGGAACCCGCCAACGTCAGTTGTGACTGGGGATTCACGGGGTGTAACAGCACGGACTGCTGTAAGGAGCTCCGGCGTATTGGCGGGATTATCGCCATTGAAGAGCCCGAGGTCGTGGAGATGCGCTTCGTACTCTGACCAAACCCGTTGGGCGATAACTGCACTATTCCAGCCGTCCCCTCCTCGCCCATCGAGTTCCTCAAGGAGGCGGTCACCCGCACGAGTGACGTCATCGATAATTGCAATATCGGCCTCATAGCCTGTGTTCACGTCGCTAGAGTCCATATTGACGTGGATGAGCGTCTCCCCCAAGGGGATATCCCAGTGAGCTGTGGTGACGCCGTCGAAGTCAGTGCCAAGCGCGAGAACAACGTCGGCAGCTGCGAGTGTCTCACGCATTCCGGCGGGTGAAGGACTTCCAGTAACGCCTAGCCACCGGTCATCGTCTTCTGGAAAGACGCCTTTTCCCTTATAGGAGGTAATGACGGGTGCATCGAGGGCCGTTGCGAGTTCCTGGACGACGCGGGAACCTTCTGATGACCGCCGAGATCCTCCACCCGCGTAAATTACCGGACGTTCAGAAGCGGCGAGAAGATCCGCGACTTCGGTATAAGTGTTGTTCTCGTACGAAACCCGTTCAGGTTCCACGCTTGAGGTCGGCGCCTCGACCTCCCTTGCAAGAATTCCAGAGGGGATGCCCAGTCGAACTGGGCCGTATGGTGGGGTGAGTGCAGTCTCGATTCCTCCCTCAATCTGTCCGAGGAGATCGAGATCGTCTTCGACAGTCACGTTTCGCTTGACCGCATTGTCAAAGGTGTCTGGTTCAATTTCGTGAATAGGACTCTTTCCGCGCTCGGCAGGATCCGTATCGGCGGATATATGGAGGATAGGTACGCAGTCCTCGTAGGCGTTCTTTAGGCCGTGCATCGCGTTTGTATCGCCAGGGCCGGGCACAGTGAGAGTCGCCGCAGGTCGACCGGTTGCCTCGTAGTACCCCCAGGCTATATGAGGGACGGCCGTCTCGTGGCGGGCCATTAGGTACTCCATCTCGTCGCGCTGAACCACGATCCGGTCTAAGGGGAGTGTCTGGGTTCCGGGTAGCCCGACGAGTAATTTCACGTCCGAATCGATCAATGCCTCATAGACAAGTTCACCACCGGTTCTATCTGCCATGAGAGTGTATTGCGCATTCTTCTACAAAGAGATACTCCTTAAAAAGACGATCCTGGAAAGTTTCTTCACTAAGAAAAGAACACGGGACAAGAGTTGAGTTCTGTCTGTGGAACAAGCATGCGACTCTCTGGGGTAACTGTACACACACTCTCTTCGCCTATTAAGGCTTGATAGGAACGTCAGTTCCACGATGTCGTTCGTCGGCTGCATAAGCGTGATTTCGTTCTCATCCGTGTCGAAACAGTTGATGGTTTCGTCGGATATGCACCCGGTGCGGCGACGAGGTGGAACTAGTCCCAATCCGCCGGTTAGTCACGTCGTCGGTACTGATTTCGGCAAGTTGATGGAGAGTGAGAGCTTACCGGTACTTAACTACCTAACCGGTGACTGCGCAACGTGCGTGTAATCTCGCGAATATCATCCGCACCGGTGCCGGTCCCCTGGTCGTCAGCTCGTTTCTGCAGGCTGGTGGCGACACGGTCTTCAGCCTCACGCAGATCGGTGGCGATCCGGTTGACACGACTCCTCTGTCTGGCGGTTAAGTCTCGATCTCGGAGGTCGACGAGCGCTGAGCGGGTATCGTCGGCAATCCTGAGGGCATTCTGTCCTGTACTCACGAGACGGGCGGACTCGTTGTCAGTCCACCGGATTTCGACCGTTGATTCTCGGAGGATGGTGACCCGGAATCGTGCTTTCGCAATAGCGGCATCGTTCTCGCTCATATCGGGGTCGACCGTGGCGTAAACGTCATAGGATGCTAGAGCGACCTTCTCAAGAGGGTTATACGCGTTCGAGGGGTAGCCGGCGGTGGCGACGGAGCCAACGCCAAGGCCTGTCGCTGTCACAAGAGCGACGGTGAGGACAATCCGAAACCCACCTTTGATGGGCTTGCGCTGGCTCATTGGATTCGCCCATAACTGATCAAAAGAAGTTCCGAGTGCTTCCGTAAGGTCTCCAGCGAGATCTGCTGTCCGCTTTGATGCGCCTGCGAGGATAAGCCGACCTGAAGCACTCACGCGCACGAAGGAATTATGAAATCCCGCATGTCTGATCGAGAGGCCCGTTCCTTCGGGGAAGTCGTTGAGGACGACACGCTCATAATCGTCAGTGTCCTTGACGACGTCACAGATGGTGTCTAGGATCTCTTCACGATTGTTGAATTTCTCTGTCGACGTAAAGAACCGGTCTTTCGTTCCGGCACGTGTATCTTCAGCCTTGAATTCACGGTGGTGTTGGTGGACGGTATGTTTCACAACGGCAATAGCGTCTGGTGTGGCGGACACGAGGACGCCGAGAGCGGCTACCCACACGAACTGTTGGAGACCATCCTTGTTACCGTACTCAAGGGCACCCCATGTCGCGGCGACGAACAGAATTACACCACCTGTGATAGCGGTTATGCGCAGTTTATTCATTGATCTACCGAGTATAGGTACCAAGGACTAACTGTTTGATTTTACCTATGAGACCAACACTCCTCTGTTGTCGCTCCTGTTCAAACAACGGCTCCAGTTTCTCGTAGAGATCGTCTTCGTCCTCGAATCGATCGATGTCTCCTTGTGCGAGGAGCTCACCGAGCATCATTGATTCTCCCTTTTTATCGATCGAAATATTGGTGAGCGCATATTCACGTTCAAGCCGCGACACGGAGACGGGGTAGGACCACCCGCTCTTCTCAACCAGTTCGGCTACCTTCTTTGATCCGTAAGTCATGTCCTGTGATAGACCACTGAACGAGTATAAATCTTACATCGCCTCTGCGACCCTTTCCATATAGATTTTTACCGTTGGGTGAGCAATGACAAATGACAATGGAGCCTAACTTCTTCGACAGAGCAGAGACCTACGAACCAGAGAAAGATTGGTGGCGCGTCTCGATGGCTGGGAGCGAGAAATTTAGCTTCGAATGGTTCGAAAAGCCTCCGGGACATAGTTCCCCGATGCACGACCATGAGAACGAGCAAGTATGTCTTGTACTTCAAGGTGAACTCACCATCTCCACCGAAGACGATAAAGTCACTCTCAATGAATACGATTCAGTGTGGCTTGACTCATGGGAGGCCCACCGCGTTGAGAACACCGGCCACGACCCCGCCGTCGGAATCGACGTGTTCGCGCCAGGGCGCTCGTTCGACTTTTGGCTTCATCGTGAAGATGAATAACTCCCTCCCACTAGTCGTGGTCGCACTTCGATCAATCCGCAACAGGAACGTTGTCAAATGGATTCACCTTCATCTCTTGAGTGGAATCACCTACTGAACACCTCGAACTGTTCGTCTTAATCACCTGAGCTAAAACCGTATCACCGTGAGACTGGCGCAAAGTCTCGCCCTTCGGGGCGGGGAGGATGTCAATTGATTACCGGAACCAAAAGCCTCGTTACCGACGACCTTGAATTACCCCACTATGCCGGATGAAATTCAGAACTACATCTCAGGCGAGTGGACTGAGTCCGAAACCGGAGAAACATTCGAGGTCGTAAATCCCGCGGATCCGAACACCGTCATCAACGAATATCAGCGGTCAAGTCGCGAAGATGCTACAGAGGCCGTGGAGGCGGCTGTCGCGGCCAAGGACGAGTGGGCAAATACACCAGCTCCCAAGCGCGGTACCATTCTCCGTAAAACGGCCAAAATCCTCGAAACTCGTAAGGAGGAACTGACGGATCTTCTCACCACAGAAGAGGGAAAAACCCACGGCGAGGCTGGTGGTGAGGTTCAACGCGCCATCGACATCTTCTATTACTTCGCTGGGAAGGCGAGCGACTTGGGTGGAACGGTTAAATCAGCCGGCGGGCAGCATACTACCCTCTATACGCGCACAGAGCCGGTCGGCGTGGCCGCACTCATCACTCCATGGAATTACCCCATTGCAATTCCCGCCTGGAAACTCGCTCCTGCACTCGCGACCGGCAACACGGTGGTCATCAACCCTGCATCCCTGGCTCCCGGCGTCGCAGTTGGCATCTTCAAGGCGCTTGACGAGTCCGGCATCCCGGACGGCGTCGCGAATCTCGTAACTGGTCCTGGTGGAGAAGTCGGCGACGAGATCGCATCCCACGAGGGGGTCGACGCCGTTTCCTTCACTGGGAGCGGCGAGGTCGGCAACTACGTCTACGACGCTGCCACCGACAGCCAGAAGCGCGTCCAAACCGAGATGGGAGGGAAGAATCCGACCGTGGTTTCAGCGTCCGCAAACGTCAAGGAAGCCGCTGACATAGTCGCCGCGGGAGCCTTCGGCGTGACCGGTCAGGCCTGTACAGCGTGTTCCCGAGCCATCGTCCACGAGGAAGTTCACGACGATTTTGTCAAAGCCGTCGTCGAACGGGCCGAGTCTATCGATATCGGTCCCGGAGATGAGTACGAAATGGGCCCGCAGGTCAGCGCCGATGAGTTCGAGAGCACGCTCGATTATGTTAAGATAGCTGACAAGGAAGGTGCAACCCTCGTGACCGGGGGAGGGACGCCTGAAGGTGATCGATTCGGTGACGGTTACTTCGTCGAGCCAACGGTCTTCACCGACGTTGAATCCGACTATCGCATTGCCCAAGAGGAGGTCTTCGGTCCAGTACTCGCTGTCATAGCGGTCTCTGACTTCGAGGAGGCGGTGGAAGTCTGTAATGACGTCAAATATGGACTCTCTGCGAGTATCGTGACCGAGAACCACTCGGAGGCCAACCGCTTCATTGAAGAAGCTGAAGCGGGCGTCGTGAAGGTCAACCAGAAGACGACGGGGCTCGAGCTCCACGTTCCGTTCGGCGGATTCAAACATTCCTCCAGCGAGACGTGGCGCGAACAGGGAGATGCCGGTGTAGATTTCTACACCATCGAAAAGACCGTTTACGACAACTACTGAAAGCGGTCTACGTACACCCTTGATTTCACCATTTTACACCTGTATGACGGGGTTCGACAGCGTTCCGATCGACTCGATATCTATTGTGACCGTATCGCCCTCCTGCAAATTAAAGTCGGCCGCCGGAACGATAGACGTCCCAGTCATAAGAACAGAGAGTTCAGGGACTGCGTTGTGCTGCGTGTAACAGCGGGTGAGTTCCTCGCAGGTTCGGATCATTTCGTCGGTGGATGTCTCTCCCGAGAAGCACGTCTCACCGTCGCGTTCGATCGTCATCGACATCGAGAGATCCTGGGGGTCGCCAACCGTGTCCGGGCTCGCTACTGATGGCCCGACGGCTACACATCGGTTGTAGACCTTCGCCTGTGGGAGGTAGAGTGGATTTGCACCCTCGATTTCACGACTGCTCACGTCATTTCCGATGGTGTAACCGACGATGTCACCCTGGTAGAGCACGATACCTAATTCCGGTTCGGGAACGTTCCACTGGGAGTCCTCGCGAACCCCAATGGCCTCGTCCGGACCGACCGTCCGTGACGGCGTTGCTTTGAAGAAAATCTCTGGGCGCTCGGCTTGATAGACGTCGAGGTACATCTCGGGCATCCCACTCTCCTCTTTGCGCGCCTGCTCGCTAATCTCGTAAGTGACGCCGGCAGCCCATACCTCGTCTGGGATTAGTGGGAGACCACAGTTTCTGGCGATCTCGTCAGAAGCCACTGTCGGTGCAGAATCGACGAGCTTAGAGGCCACCTCGTCGGACGTTTTCTCAACCACGGCTGCAGTTCGCAATAAATCGTCGAAACCGGACAGTTCTACCTTCACAGAACTCAGGTCGTAGTACTGTCCGTTCGTCTCCGCCACGAGGTGCTCCTCAGCACCGCGGCTTACCTGGTAGTAACGCATGTAACAATCCACTGTTGACGGATTATAAAGCTCTTCTGCACCAACGTATCTTGGAAGGTGATCTCTGGCGTGGAAAACGAGGCCGCCCGATCTCTGTCTTTCTGTTAATTCACCGGTCAGACCACGTCCACTGAAGACAGAACTAAGACGTCTGGGGAGTGAGGAAAATCATGGTATCACTCGACATCCCCAGTCCGGAACGACTTGAAGGAGTCAATGACTTGTCTATTGGGCAATTTCCGCGATTCGCCCGCGCCCAACGCCATTGGGATCCACCACGGATCGCCAACGTATCAGCAACAACGCGGGCGGTTATCGACGACATCCCGGCGTTCGACGACCTCAAGGAGGGTGCCGAAATCGCCATCACCGCCGGGAGCCGTGGAATTCACGACATGCCCGAAGTGTTAGAGGCTACTGTCACAGAACTGCAAGATCGGGGATTTGTCCCGTTTGTGGTTCCTGCGATGGGCAGTCACGGCGGCGCCACCGCCCAAGGCCAGCGCGAGGTGCTCGCCTCCTACGACATCACCGAGGAGCGACTCGGCTGTGAGATTCGCACTTCCATGGACACCGAGATAGTTGCAGAAGACGACGAAGGGTGGCCTGTGCCGGTCTCGTCAGTCGCACTAAACGCTGATGCAGTTCTCCTTGCAAACCGGGTGAAACTTCACACCGACTTCTGCGGTGATATCGAGAGCGGCCTCACGAAGATGGCGGTCGTCGGCCTTGGGAAACAACGTGGAGCCGAAGTTATGCATAATGCGGCGCTGAACCGCGGATTAAGTACGGTTATCCCCGAACGGGCAACGCTCATCTTTGAGAATGCCCCCGTCGTGGGTGGTATCGCTCTCGTCGAGAACGCTAATGATCGTGCAGCCATCATCAAAGGGGTGCCAGTTGAGGACATTCCTGAGCGCGAGCCGGAACTCCTCGATCGATCTCGCGAACTTTTCCCAGGACTTCCGGTCGACCATCTTGATCTCCTCATCATCGACGAAATCGGTAAAGATGTCTCTGGCACTGGCATGGACACGAACGTCGTCGGTCGGTACATGTTCGATGACGAGCCAGAACCAGAGAACCCGGATATTAAGCGCATTGCCGTCCGCGGCCTCACAGAAGCTTCTCACGGCAACGGTATCGGCATGGGCCTTGCAGAGTTCGTCCACGAGGATCTCGTCGCCGATCTGAACCTAGCGGATGTCTACATGAACATTGTCACGAGCGGAGAGCCCGCCCGAGCACGCATTCCGATCGTCGCCCCCTGCGACCGGACTCTGCTCATCCTCGCTGCCTCCGTGACCGGCGTCCGTAACCCGGCCAACCTTCGCGTCGGCTATATTGCAAACACTCTGAGGCCCGATGATCTCTACGTCTCCGAACCTGTCGCAGATGAACTTGAGTTGCGAGAGGATGTCACTGTTAGCGAGCGTGAACAACTGTCCTTCGACGAAACGGGCGACTTCGAATTCCATTTCGATGACCACTGATCACGCCCTCGTTGTCGCCGACGATTTAACCGGCGCGACCGACACTGGTCACTCTTTCGCCGCACGAGGATACGAGACGGTCGTCCGCATCGACCCCGATTTCGACGCACCCGAAGCAGTGGTTCTCGTCGTCGATACTGATTCACGCTACGTCGATCGTGATGAGGCGGTCACGAGAGTCCAAGACGTCGCTGCGTCGACTGAGGCAGCCGTCGTCTATAAGAAGGTCGACTCGACGCTCCGTGGAAACCTAGGTGCCGAGATCGTCGCCGTCTACGATGCTATGGACGCGGATGCAGCCACCGTCGCGCCAGCGTTCCCCTCGAATGACCGTCTCACCGCGGGCGGGTACCACCTCGTTGACGGTGAACTCGTCACGAACACCGAGGCGGGCAAAGACCCGGACAGTCCCATTGAAACATCACATATCCCACATCTCCTGCGTACACAGATTGACGACCCTATCGCCCACGCAGACGTCGAATGCGTCGCTTCCCGATCAGCGGCCAAGAAACTTCATCGCTCGAACGAAAGTATGGGGGATGAGCGCCGTATCGTCGTATTTGATGTCGTTCACGACTCGCACCTCGATATCATCGCCGAGGCCGCCCATGAATACGACGGTGACGTATTATTAGTTGGCAGTGCAGGCCTCGCAGAGGCCGTCCGTCTCCCCTGCGAACCGACGGCCGAACGACTCACCCTCACTGATAGTCCGACAGCCACCGCCTTCGGCATTGTAGGAAGCGTGAACCCCCAGACATTGACACAGTTGGACGTGCTCTCTCAGAACCGAGTCATCAACCTTGACACTACAGTCGCAGTGCACGACCCTGCTGCCGCTGCGGCGGCTGCCGCCGATAAATGTCTCGAACGGTTTAATACGGAATCGGCCGTCGTCCTCGCGTCGGCGCGCGACCACAGTGACATAGAGGCAACGCTCGATGCAGCAAACCGGGCGAGTATCCCAGAGCGAAAAGCCCGTGAGCATGTGACCTCGGCACTCGGAACGGCCGCCGCACAAGTCTGGGAGGCATCCGAACCAGATGGGCTGTTTCTCACCGGCGGTTCGGTAGCGAAAGCTGTACTCGGTCGACTCGATGCAGGCGGGATTGCCCTCCGCGGCGAGGGGATTTCCGTAGGCGTCCCCGCAGGCGAGGTTCGCGGTGGCCCAGCGAACGGTACGCCCATCGTGACGAAGGCAGGCGCATTTGGAGATGACTCCACTATTATCGACGCAATAAACTATCTTCGACGAACCCCAGAGAGGAGCAAGTGATAAGGGGTTATCTGCAAACATGGCGATATGGACATTGATTCCTATGATGCAGGCGATGCCGTCGAGGTTCTCGAGGGTATCCACTTGGCCCAACTCGTTGCAGGTGACCGGGCAAGTGTCCAACATTTCCGTATCGAACCACGTGCTATCGTTGATACGCATAGCCATGAACACGAGCAACTCGGCTTCATGAACAGAGGCGAACTGGTCTTCACCATCGACGGAGAGGAACAAATCGTCGGCCCCAACGACTCCTATGTGATTCCAGCGGATGAACCTCACGCTGCCGAAAATCGTAGTGACGACGTTGCAAATGGAATCGAAGTGTTTGTACCGCCTCGCGAGATCCCTCCCTGGGTCGAGGGAGGAGAGACGTGAGCGATCACCGCCCTCGTCTCGGGATCACGATGGGAGATCCTTCGGGGATCGGTGGCGAGATTTCCGTCAAGGCGTACGAAGATGCACGCGAAGTGGCCGACATCATTGTCGTCGGGGATGCTGATGTGATGCGCAGGTCGATGCAGATCTGTGACGTCGGTTTCGCGGTCAACGCCATCGACACCGTCTCTGAAGCACAGTTTGAGGCGGGCGTACTCGATGTCCTTGACGTTGATAACGTCGATTCGACAAATCATGACTGGGGTGACCTTCGAGAGGAGTATGGGAAGGCAAGTCTTGAGTACATAGAACGTGCCATCGATCTCGCATCTGACGGTGACATCGATGGCATCGTCACCGCGCCCATTAATAAGCAATCAACACAGATGGCCGGGAGTGACCACGCTGGACACACCGGATTACTCGCTGCGCGCACGGGTGTAATGACCTACTCGATGATGCTCATCGAGGAAAACCTCCGGGTCACTCATGTTAGTACTCACGTCCCTCTTCGTGAGGCCTGCGATCTCGTCACCACGGAGAATGTCCTCGACACCATTCGTGTCACGCAGGACGGTCTCTGCGATCTCGGACTCGAAGATCCCACTATCGCTGTCGCCGGGTTGAATCCCCACGCGAGTGATGGCGGACTCCTTGGCGATGAAGATCTTGAGGAGATTGCGCCCGCCGTCGTGCGTGCCCAAAAAGAGGGCATCGATGTTGAAGGTCCCAAGTCTCCAGATACTGTCTACGTTCAGGCAGCTCGGGGAAACTACGACTGTGTCGTCTCGATGTATCATGATGAAGGACACATCCCAATCAAGCTCCTTGGATTCGGCAAAGGAGGTGAGGTCAGTGGTGTCAACATGACCGTTGGTCTGCCTATCGTGCGGACGAGTGTTGATCACGGAACGGCATTCGACATCGCGGGTGAAGGAATCGCCTCACCTCGGAGTATGGTTGATGCGATCAATGTAGCAGCTATGGCTGTTCAGAACCGTTAAACCCAGAATTAACCCACTCCTCAATCTGGATAGGTTTCTCTCTTGCAGCCTGGTCCGTTATTTCTCACTCACCACCTGCTTTAACTTGGCTTCTATCCCTTTTCACAATTCTGACTACCGAGCGCAGGGTAAATAGTAAGTGGTAAACATATAGTAATAATGGCGAAAATAGAAAGTAAAGTATCTAAGTTAACGCATTTATACTAGATGTTCATTTAAAACACGGAGTTACATTTAAATACGTGCAATTGGATAATTAGCTCGTATGGTAGATAATAGCAAAGCGGTAGTCCGTAGGAAGCTATTAAAAGCTGCGGGAGTAGCAGGAATGGCTGGTCTTGCCGGTTGTCTCGGTAATGGTGGCTCTGGAGGTGGCGGTAAAAGTGATTATCTCAAAGCCGCCAATTCACTTGACCTCGGGAAAAATTGGGAAAAACGCCGTCTGACCACGCTCGACGAGTGGAAGATAAAGAACCGGAAGGCCGTACCGAGCAAGAACAAGCTTACGAATAAAAAAGCTTGGAAAGGTTCACAGTCAGTCAAGTCGGCACCCTGGAAGCCTCCAAAAGGTTGGAAAGATACAGCCGCCTCGGATGTCGATAGCATCCAAATACTGAATTTCGGCGATCTAAAATACGATCCTGCGACAGTAGCAACGAACGCGATGTTCGAGGATCGTACTGGTATTAAACTTGAACCTCTCGAAATTGTTGTCGACCAAGCAATTCAGAAAGAGACATCATTCTTGAAGGCTAACCAGTCAAAACCGCAAATGTTCAATATCGTTAATGCTGACTCTCTTTCCTCCTTTGTGCAAGGAGGGCATCTAACAAATCTCGATCCATTGATGCCGAAGAGTAAGATGTGGGATCCATACCAGTCAGTGACTAAGCAGACGATGAAGTACCAAAAGCATACCTACGCGGGCCCTACTTACCTTGAAGGTAGCTTAGTGCACGTACGTCCGGATCTTCTCAAAGAACAGGGCGTCCCCAAAGATTCGGTGAAGGCCATCTTAAACGGAACCTGGACCTGGGACGACCTTGAGACCGCCATGAAGGCGTTCGAGGGTACTGGTTCATACGCGTGGGCATATCGCGGTTCCTCACGTGTCTATACGATGCGTGACTTCTTGAAGATGTTCTACCAGGCTGGTGGCTCGTTCGTCCAAGACGATGGTTCAGTGAAGATAAACAGTAAAGCCGGCTACACCGCCCTGAGCAAGATGGTTGAGTGGCGTGAGAAGGGATGGGTGCCCGATTCGGTCGTCAACTATGGCCAGGGTGATCTCGCCGATGGCTTCCTGTCCGGCCAATTCGCGATGGTTCCAGTCTTCGGTGACCTAGTGCCGAAATCACTAGAGAAGTACAAGAAAGGCGAGCAGTACCAACCCACTCTCTGCCCAAAGGGCGGAAAAGATGCGCCAACCCCAACTCGCGCAGGCGTCGCCTCTCCCACCAGCGTCGCTGTCAACACGAATGCAAGCAAGGGTGCGAAGCTCGCATCGCTTCTCTACCTCGATGCATGCCTCAGCCAGCCTAGTCAGTGGTGGCAGTTCGTCACAGAGGGAAATCAGTCCTACAGCAAGCGCGTCTACGAAGAAGCAGCAAAAACAGATGCTGCCAAGTTCGCAAAGGTTCGTGGGGAGCAAGTGAAGCTTAACAAAGCTGAAGTCTTCCCACAGGAGCGTCCGATCAAACAACGAGTCAGCCAAGAGTGTCAGAAAGCCATCGCAGGCAATATCTCTGCTAAGAAGGCGCTCGACAGTGCACAAGACTTCATCAACACGGTCACTGGTCAGTGACTATTCCCTCATACACTATGTCACATCAAACAGAGACCTCCTTCACGGAACCCGAGACGAGATATGAGGAAATTCGCTCTCAGGTTTCAGGGATTGTAAACGATCATATCCTCCTCGTGCTGCTAGGGCCAGCATTGTTGGTTATTACAGCCATTTTCATCTATCCCGTTATCCAGCTGGTCAAACAATCGTTCTATCTGACCATCCCAGGTGTCCCGAACCGGTTCATTGGACTTGAGAACTTTGCCAATATGTTCAATGAACAAGCGTTCTGGACTTACTTCCAACAGACACTGATTTACTCGTTCGGGTCGCTCCTAGTCAGTTTGGGTAGTGGTCTCGCCGTCGCACTTGCGATAAACCACATCACAAACCAGCGACTGCGCAACGCTTACTCCACAGTCTTAATGTTCTCGTGGGCGATTCCGCTGGCTGTCGTCGCCCTCATCTGGAAGTGGCTCTTCACCGGCAATCAACTTGGATTTATCAACATGGTCTTAATGGATCTCGGTCTCATCAGCCAACCCTATGCGTGGCTTGCCAATCAGCAATTAGCGATGGTGATAGTGACGCTGACCGATGCGTGGGCGCGGATGCCGTTTGCGATGATCGTGTTGTTAGCGGGCTTACAGTCGATTCCCCAGCATATGTATGACGCTGCGAAGGTCGATGGTGCGACAACATTCCAGACGTTCCGTGCCATCACCCTTCCGTACCTCCGGCCATACATCGCAATCGTTGCGCTGATTAACTGGATGTTCGCCTTCCGTGCGTTTGCCATTGTCTTCCCGATGACTCGTGGCGGACCCGGAACGCAAACAACCATATTCAGCATCTATATCTACCGAACTGGCATGGTCAACTTCAACTACGGCCACGCTTCCGCAATCGCGGTGTTCATTATCCTAATATCGCTGGCCGTGGCCACCTTTTACGTGACGAAAGTGATGGGAGGTGTGCAAGAAGAATGAGTTTGACTGATGAGGGCCACGAACGCATAAATTACGAAACCAGACAGCGGTTCTGGGACATCATCGAGAGCAAGTACGTTGTCCACCTTGTACTTGGACTTGCGGTTCTCACCGTCATCGTGCCGCTCTTCTGGGAATTCTTGACATCACTGAAGACGAATGATGCGGTCTATAATATGTCATATATACCACAAAATCCGACACTCTCGACCTATTACAACGTCCTCGTCCAGCAGAATTACTGGAAGGCACTGCTGAACAGCATCATCATCTCAAGCACTACCACGGCAATCGTGATGGTACTCGCAACACCGGCGGGCTATGCGTTCAGTCGATTCCGATTCCCCGGGGACAATATCATCTTCATCGGCGTGCTGTTCTCACGGTTGTTCCCGCCAATCGGGCTCATCGTCCCCTACTACCAGATTATGGCCTGGTTAGGACTTCTTAACAGCCTTCCGGGCATTATCATCGCACAGGTGTATCTCTGGCTTCCGCTGATGATCTACATCATGCGGAATTTCTTCATGTCCATTCCATCAGATCTCGACGAATCCGCCCGCGTGGACGGCTGTACAAAGTTCCAAGCATTCCGAAAAATCGCGTTACCGTTGGCAGCACCAGGTATAGCAGCGTGCTCCATCCTGACGTTCCTGTACTCATGGCGTGAGTTCCTCTTCTCGCTCATCGTCACGACCGACCTAGCGTCGATGCCCATCTCGGTGGCTGTGTACAAGTTCGTCGGTGACGTCTCCGTCCAGTGGGCGGGTCTGGCCGCCGCGAGCATGGTCGCCATAGTACCGACGATTATCATCGTGATGTTCTTCCAGCGGTACATCGTGAGCGGACTGACTGCAGGCGCACTGAAAGAATGAATATTGACAAGGAGAACCCATGAGTGAATCAGATTCCACAACGACCGACATTTCGGCTTCGACCGATCGTACAGACGACGAAGACATTAACGTCCAGATCGACGGCTTCACAAAGGTCTTTCAGAATCAGAACGGCGACGATGTCGTCGCAGTCGAGGACGTGAACATCGGCATCCGGCGGGGCGAGTTCCTCGTCTTCGTCGGACCGTCAGGATGCGGAAAGACGACGACGCTTCGAACCGTTGCCGGCCTGGAGACCCCTACGGAGGGGCGCATCATCATCGAAGACGAGGACGTCACGGGACTCGATCCACGGGAACGTGGTATCGCGATGGTGTTCCAAAACTATGCGCTCTATCCGCATATGACGGTCCGCAAGAATATGTCATTTCCACTCCGAATTCGGAATTATCCGGAGACCGAGATTGACGAGCGAGTCCAAGAGGCAGCACAACTACTCGAAATAGCTGACCTGCTTGATCGGAAACCTTCGCAACTCTCGGGCGGCCAGCAACAGCGCGTGGCTCTCGGTCGCGCCATCGTCCGTGAACCGTCGGTGTTTCTGATGGACGAGCCACTATCGAATCTTGACGCAAAGCTCCGAGTGCAGATGCGGACGGAGCTCAACGAGATCCACCAGCGTGTCGGGAAGACAACCATATACGTGACCCACGACCAGGCCGAGGCGATGACTCTCGGTGACCGCGTCGCCGTTCTGAATAATGGTGAACTCCAGCAGATCGGCAAGCCCCAGAAGCTCTATGACCGACCGACGAACCGCTTCGTGGCTGGGTTCATCGGCGAACCGCCGATGAATTTCATGGATATCGACCTCGTCAGTTCTAGCGACGCTTACCATATTCAACGTGAAACCGTGGAGCTTGGACTCCCAGATGACGTCAATAGCGAACTCGATGGATACACGAGTGAACTCGATGACGTGACCTTCGGGGTTCGTCCCGAGGATCTCCATGACGCCTCTGAGGTTCAGACGGTACCCGTTACCGAGGAGAACACCTTCGAGGCCAACGTTAAGGTCGTTGAGCCGATGGGTTCGGATAAATTCCTCACCGTCGAACCGTTTGAGGACGAATCCGAAATCAGTGCACGTGTCTCGCCCGACAGTGGTGCCTCGGTCGGTGACATCGTCACCCTGGCGGTGGACATGGACAAGGTTCATATTTTCGATGAGCGGACAGGTGACAACGTCACCAAGCATCGATAGCCGCAAAACTCAACCTATTTTTCACTCTCCGTCCTACGCGTAACGCCAAAGTGACATGCTCCCCGCCGTAGGTAGTAGTTGTCGAGTAAGCTACCACGCCCTCAAGGGGGTGGCATTCCCCCACAATGAGGTTTCAGACACACCCTCGGCAACGACATGGCTCCGATCAACGCCCTCGGAACGCAGTCCTTCCGCGTTCCTGTCGCCCACGATGGGCGAACCACCGGCGAGAATCTTCCGACACGGACGCAGGATCTGCTACGCCCCTAACCTGGGTCAGCTTGTTCTGTGTCGGCCGCTTATCCCGGTCCATCGGCGGCGGTCACTCGGATTTAATTCCACATGTCCTCAGGGTCTGTCGATTCAACCCTCCGGGGTTGAATCGCGTGGGGGTTTGTGTCCCCATCCTTCCCGTCATTGTTCCGTGGTTCGGGGCCTGCCTACGGAGGCCCGTACAAAGAGTCCAGCTTGGACTCAATGCACTACCATGACAAACGTTACCAACACTACTGAGGCTTGCGATTATGTGGCGAAACCGTCGCACGCCACCGACGGCAGTTGTACAGATGCCGAACGTATTCCTCCCGCGCCTGAAGACGCGGGTATCCTCCTGTGATATCTATGAGATCGATCTCAATTGGGGACGATCAGCGTGAGGTCTGGCGCGACGTTCATAAGAGGAACAGCGATAGTACGGTAGATTCGAGAGTCCCTCACCTGTTTTCCGGTGGTATTCCAAAGCGGTCAATAGATGAGGATACCGTCGATGATACTATTGGAACTCTCGATACCGTCTAATTGCATCGGGCGAATTGACTGTCTCGGTTGGTCTCACGAATGGGCTGTCCTCCGAGCGGACGTGGACTGGAGGTATCTGATGCTTCGAAAGCAGCCACATTCTTGTACGCGCCAGGGAACTTATTATCGTAGAAAAGGCGGCCAAGGCGTGGGAATGACGATATGGACAACACTTATCCGATTCCTCGATAAATAGACGGCTATGTCTACCTATACCATACCGGTATTTGAATCATCGCTCTCCGAACTCGATATCGACTATAGGCGTACAGATACTCCCGGGTTTGTCGACATACTGCACGACGTTATCGAAGAACCTGCAGTTGGCACACCGCTTGAGGGATACGACGTCTCACTCGAAAATACACGAGTCGATCTCGACCCCACACCGCGTCAACTACGGAATGCTGCAGTAGGGGTCACCCCCATCGAACGAGCGATCGCTGAATACGGGTCGCTCGTCGTCGAGTCGAACACCGCCGGCAATGAACCGGTTAGCCTCTATCCGCCAACACACGTCGGCGTCGTAAGGGAGAGCGACATCATCCCGGACGTCGAGTCGGCGACTACCTACCTCTCAAACCGATTCACTGCCGGGAAGTCCGCTGTCTTCGCAACCGGTGTTAGTTCGACAGGTGACATGGGTGCCCTCGTCGAGGGCGTCCATGGACCGAAGACCGTCCACGTCATCCTCCTTACTGATCAATGAGTGCAAGTAGAGCACGTCGTCGGAAAGCAGAGAAAATCCGCCACCTTCTGAAAACAGAGGGGGACGCCATTCACGAGAATACGTCGGTGTTCAACGAGGATCGGTACGACGCAATTGAGGGTTTTGACGAGTTCGAGAATCTCCGAACCGAAGCCCGCGCTATCAAGGAGGAGGCTATCGAAAATCTCCCTACCCTCATCGATCAACTTCGCGAAAGCGTTGAGGCGAATGGTGGCAATCTCTATCTCGCTGACAATGCGGCAGATGCCAACCGCTACATCGAGGAGATCGCCAAGTCTGAAGACGCGGAGACACTCGTGAAGAGTAAGTCGATGACCACCGAAGAACTCGAAGTCAATGAACACCTGGAAGAACTGGGCATTGACGTCTTTGAGACGGATCTCGGCGAGTTCGTCTTACAGGTTGCAGACGAGGAACCGTCACACCTCGTCGGCCCGTCGCTTCACAAGTCCAAGGACGACGTCGCTGCTCTGTTTAACGAGTATTTTGCCCCGAAGGAACCCTTTGAGACGGCCGAGGAACTCACCGCGTTTGCCCGGGATTATCTCGGGGAAAAGATCTGTACAGCCGATCTTGGAATGACCGGAGCGAACTTCGTCCTCGCCGAGTCGGGCACCATCACCCTCATCACGAATGAAGGTAACGCCCGAAAGTGCGCCGTGACTCCTGACACGCACATCGCTGTCGCAGGTATTGAGAAAATCATTCCCGACGCCGAATGTCTTCAGCCGTTCGTAGAGCTGATCTCCAAGACCGCAACCGGTCAGGATATCTCGCAGTATGTAACTATGCTTACACCACCTGTCGACTCACCAACCATTGACTTCGACCGTCCCGACGAGCCGATCGGATCCGGCAAGCGCAATCGGGAGTTCCACCTTGTCCTCGTCGACAACGGTCGGTTGGCGATGCGCGAGGACGACCAGCTCCGAGAGACGCTATATTGCATCCGGTGTGGCGCCTGTGCGAACTCCTGTGGTAACTTCCAGCAAGTCGGCGGCCATGCGTTCGGCGGTGAGACCTACACAGGTGGTATTGCTACCGGCTGGGAGAGCGGCGTCCACGGTCAGGACGCCGCGTCTGACTTCAACGACCTCTGTACTGGCTGTTCACGCTGTGTCAATGCCTGCCCGGTGAAGATAGATATCCCGTGGATTAACACGGCCGTCCGTGACCGGCTCAACCGGGCAGATGACTCTAAGACGTTTGACTTCCTCGTCGAAGGACTAACGCCAGATACCGAGCCGAGCGGTCTCGACATCCAGAAGCGGGTGTTCGGGAACTTCGAAACACTCGCGAAACTAGGGAGCGCAACTGCACCCCTCTCAAACTGGATTACCGACATTGGCCCAGTGCGGATCGCGATGGACAGGTATCTGGGTATCGACCCACGTCGAGACCTCCCGACGTTTGAGCGCGAAACGCTTGTAGACTGGTTCGAGAGCCGCCGTCCGCGGGCGCCCAACGCCATCGCCGATCGCAAGGTCGTCCTCTACCCAGACGCCTACACTAACTACGTGATGGTCGACCGAGGGAAGGCCGCAGTCCGGACGCTTGAGGCGCTCGACGTACACGTCGAACTCGCGGCACCCGCAGAGAGCGGACGGGCCCCACTTTCACAGGGGATGATATCAACGGCAACCGAGTGTG
Organism: Haladaptatus halobius; assembly: GCF_020618475.1. GTDB lineage: Archaea > Halobacteriota > Halobacteria > Halobacteriales > Haladaptataceae > Haladaptatus > Haladaptatus halobius. The sequence continues at coordinate 90,962 of NZ_CP085338.1, forward strand.
CGACCGAGATCGCCGACGATCTTGATCCATATATCGAAGCGGGTTTTGACATCGTCGTCATCGAGCCGAGCGATATTGCCATGTTCCAGCGTGAATACGACAAACTGCTCGACGATGACGTCCACGATAGTATCAGCGAAAACAGCTACGAGATCATGGAGTACGTCTACGGCCTGTTCCACAACGGTGCCGACCTGGATGTGCTTGCCGACCCCGATGGTTCTATCGCATATCACAGTCACTGCCAACAACGAACCCTCGGTCTCGAAGTGTACACCGAGGCCGTTCTCTCTGATCTCGGGTTCGATGTCGTGACCTCCGACATTGAGTGCTGCGGCATGGCCGGGAGTTTCGGCTACAAGAGCGAGTACTACGAGTTGAGCATGGAAGTCGGGTCGGATCTCGAGGCGCAGTTCACCAACAAGACCGACAAGACACTCGTGGCGAGCGGAACCTCGTGCACGGAACAGATGGAGTCGTTGTTCGGCCGGGAGATCACTCACCCGATCGAGCTGATCGCCCCGACTCAGTAGGGGCAACTGGAGCTCTGTACAACAATTCGATGATGGCGCTGTCTCCCCTCCCTACTCGCTTCGCTCGCTCCTTGAGGATGGGGATTAGCGTCTGTATTCAGCGAAAATTTGACTTTGACGTGACTGCGGATGAGGATCCACTTGACTTCTAATCGTCTGCGGGTACGGCATGTGGGCCGTGGCTCTCAGCGACGCGAAATCCTACGAGGGCTGCGCCTGTCCATGCGAGGGAGCTCGCGGCGATGAACGTCGTCTCGAAGCCGACAAACATCGCAGTGATGCCGAACAGCGGCGGCCCAACCATCCCACCAAGCCCACGGGCAGTCGACCGGAGGCCGATGAGTTCGGACTCACGTTCGACCGGCGCGACATCGCCGATGAAGGCAATGATACCAGTCTGGAGAGCAGAAAACGCTGCGCCCAGAGCGAACAACCCTACTCCGGCGATGAGCACGCGAAAGAGAAGCAAGTCCGGGAGCGTCGCAAGTCCGAGGAAGAATGAGTAGAATCCGCTTCCCGCAAGGCCGACGACGATGAGCTGCTTCCGACCGATGTCGTCGGCAAGCCGTCCCATCAGATACATTCCGCCGATCTGGACGGCAGGATTTATTGCGAGAAGGATGCCCATCATAAATGGGGAGACGCCGACGTTCGAAACGAGGTAGACGGGGAGCAGGCTCGTCATCCCGAGGACAGTCAAGCTCCGAAGGAAAGAGGCGACGTACAGCCACTGGAGACCGTTCGTCCGCAGGTGATCGATGCCTGTGGTCGGAAGAAGCCGGCGAACAATGGACTGTGCGATATGGTTTATGGTGATCTTGCGATTATGGTCGGGTGTCGGATCCTCGATAACGAGACAAGCGACGGCAACAATGGTCGAGAATACAACAAGTAGGAGGTAGACGGTTGAGCGAGCGAACAGCTCGATGAGCGCTCCGGAGGCGAATTGGCCGAGCATGAAGCCGACCGCGGCGGCGCTCGAGAACAATCCGACGGCTCGACCACGCCCTGCGTCGCCACCCCGCTCACTGACGACCGTCAGCATCACCGGTAGGAATCCAGCCGCGAAGATAGCGAAGAGGGTGCGGAAGCCGAGCGATCCCAACACACCATCGACGAACGTTAGCGGGAAGACGGCGGCGGCTGCGAGTGCCGCCGAGAGGACAAGAACTGCCCGGCGGCGGCCTGTCACGTCCGCGATCGCGCCCCAAACCGGGGAGAACACCATCAGGCCGAAGAAGAACGTCGCCGTCACGAGGCTGACGGCGAGGGGCGTACCGACGCGGCCGACGTAGATGGCCATGACGGTGCCCATCAGGATGGTAGCACCCTTATTGGCAGCAGCTGCCACCGCAATAGCTATGTTCTGTCCGCTAGTCTGTCCTGCCGAACCGAACTTCACTGTGTTACCACCTGGGTTTGTTCGGCAACCAATTCGATCGACCGATGTCGTCCATTGCTTCTGCGTACTCCGTCGCCATTGACTCGACTGAGGAGTACGCTAGCGGGTCGGACTCTTCGTACTTTTGGCGGTCTAAAGGTTTGCGCTCGAAGGGGTTCATCCCTTCGACGAGATTACGAACCCTGTTCATAGCTTCACGTTGATCCCCGTATGTTTCACCGAGGCCAACCTCGCTGTCAGCCGTCGTGAGTCGAACCAGCGTTCGTGCCGCAATGTCGCTATGTCCACCCCACGAGTTTCGGAGACGAGGTTCCCGATGGGCAACCGGGATAACTTCGAAGTTAGTAACACGCATATGGTGTCTGTTGTCGTATCTATTATTAATCCTCCCCCTCGAAATCGATCTTCTGTTTCGTCTTGCCTAAAGGCAAGTCTTTTAGTGAGTTCTAAAAGTATGATCATTGATAGCAATGGCCTATGAGTCTTTGAAGGACGACCTCCGAGACGTTGCCTTCACGAATCCGACGCCGTTCGGCGAGGATGGTGAGATGATTCTCCATGACGAACTGGCGTCGAACATCGAATACGTCCGGAATGCCGGCGCTCGTCTAATCGTTCCCTGTGGCAACACCGGCGAGTACTACTCCCTCTCGAACGACGAGCGAGTTGCCATCGTCGAGACAACGACAGAGGCCTTCGAAGGTGCCGGATCCGTCGTCGGTGGCGTCGGGGGGAGCACGAAGAACGCAAAGATGCTCGCCGACCGCTACGCAGATGTGGGGGCTGACGCCATCATGGTAATGCACCCGGTTCACACCTACGTGCACGAAGATGGCATTCTTGATTACTACCAATCGCTCGTCGACCACACGGATCTTGGTGTCGTCCTCTATAAGCGTGGAGCAGAACTCACCCACGAACATATTCGCGTACTCTCAGAACGTGAGAACGTGGTTGCGGTCAAATATGCAGTTAATGATATCTCGGCGTTCTCGGAGGGCGTCCGAACAACTCCCGGAAATATTGTCTGGATCAATGGCATTGCCGAACGATTCGCCCCCTCGTTCTACGTGGAAGGTGCTGAGGGCTTTACGACGGGTATTGGAAACTTCATCCCTCAGAAGGTTCTTGCCCTTCAGGACGCACTCGATGATGGTGATCTGAGGCGTGCGAAGAAAATCCGCGACCTGCTCCGGCCCTACGAGGATCTTCGCGAAGAAACCGGTTCGAACAACCGCTTTAGCTCAGCAAACAACGTTCCGGCCGTCAAGTACGGTCTCGAACTTGCGGATCAGTACGGCGGTTCCGTCCGCGAACCCCTGGTCGCACTCTCAGAAGATGACCAAAAGCGCGCAGAAGAGTACTACGAGGCCATTTCCAATGCATCACTGTGAACTGCCCCACCCTACGTGCCTCACACGCTAAGGGTGGGGCTTCCTGCTTCGAGGATGCGCATTGCATGAACCGAAGCGGTTCCAGTGGGGAGTACAGTCTCCACAGGCGTTGATTCGGAGCGTTCCGCTCCGAGATCTGTGTTCTTCAACCCACGAACCATGATGTGATACATCGCGTTCCAGTTCCTGGCCACTGTGAATCCATACGACGAACAGGAGTGTTGGCGTACCCAGCGTGGATTATCGGACGACACGCCACGCACTCCTTGATCGTTCCTCGTGGGTTGACAGCGACGTTGGGTCACTTTTATACCACCTAATCGCCAAGGACTCGACAATGGACGTTGGTAACACGGATCTCGATGTAAAAGATGTTGATAAGAACGAGTGGACGATACAAGACGAGGAAGCACGTGAGCACATCCGCCGGTCCACGGATGAAATCGCCTCGCTTGTCCGCTCTACGATTGGTCCTTACGGGTTAGAGAAACTTATCGAGACTTACGACTACCAGAACCAACCGGAAGTCGTCCTTGCGGCGGACGCAGACCAAATTCTTGCTGCAGTCGAACGCGGAGACGGCTTCAACGAACCGGTCGCTGCGCTGTTCGTCGATGCAGTCGACTCGATGCAGCGGGGACTCGGTGATGGAACCGCAACGGCGCTCGTTCTCACGGATGCACTTATCAAGAGGGGATTCGATCTCATAAAAGACGGTATCCATCCAAGTGCAGTTATCGTTGGCTATTCGATGGCCGCAAATCGAGCTGGCAAGGTGCTCGACGACTTCGCTCGGGAGTGCCCCCTTGACGACCACGACTTGCTCCGCCAAGTCGCAAGCACGGCAATGACCGTCGACCTCGATGATGCAACGCGGTTCCAGTATGCAGAACAGGTGGCTGACGCCATCGTCGGACTCGCCGAGGCAACGGACGGCCAGTGGCTGAACACTGATGACGTGGATGTCATCGCTGACACCGGTGTCGAAGGACATCTCTACCGTGGTGTTATTGTCCAACGCCACCCTTCTCCTATCCAAGAGGACGAAGACTCACTTGCTGCGTTCGATTGGACATCCGTCGTTAAGGATACTCTCGAAGATGCGACGGTGGCGATTATGGATAGTGAGGTGTCCTTCGGGAAGACTGCGACATCGCTTGAGGAGACACGACTCTCCTCGCTGAACGCCCTCGAACAGCAACAGAGGGCCCTCATCAATGGCCGGGCAGCATTTGCCGACCGTCTCGCCACGCTTAAGGTGGACGTATTTATCTCACAAGAAATAGTCGAAGATGACGTTCGAAGTGCCCTTGAGCGTGAAGGAATCACGGTCATCGACCGCGTTCAATATCCAAAATCTGACATCACCCGTTTGGCACGGGCGACAGGTGCCTCGGTCGTTTCGCACATCGATGATTTTACATCGGACGTGCTCGGAACCGCCGGCCGCGTACGTGAGTTGATCCTCTCGGACGAAAAGTGGACCATCTTCGACGAATGTGCAGGCAGTGTCTTTTCTCTCGTTGTGTCGGCCGACACAGCGTTTGCGGCGACCGAGCGCGAGCGTATCGTCTCGAATGCTCTTGAGGTCACCGCGATGGCAGCAATAGATCAGCAGGTAATTCCAGGTGCAGGTGCTCCGGCCGCCGCTATCGCAAGTGATCTGCGCCAGTACTCTCGAACGGTTGCCGAGCGAGAACAACTGGCCATAGAGGCGTTCGCCGACGCCCTCGAGGACTTCCTGGGGTTGCTCAGCGATAACGCGGGACTCGACCCGATCGACGTCATGACGACTCTCCGGAATGCGCACGCCGACGATTCAGTCGTCCCACTCGGCATAAACTTCACATCCGGAGAAATCATGGATGCCTGGGAGGCTGGCGTTGTTGAGCCTCGGCGAGTGTTCTCGCAAGCGATCGAGACCGCCTGTTCGACCACCGAGCAGCTATTGACCGTCGACACAGTCTTATATCCAAATGTCGACCTAGAGTCGTTTTCACCCGAGATAGAGCACGATTAATGCATACCGCCAGATCCTGGATCAGGTACGTCAACGCCGGTCGCTTCACCCTTTCCCCCTAGGTCGGACGCTGCTAGTTGCTCGTCGATTCGTATAAGTTGAACGGCGATATCCGTAGCGACGGTAAACGTTGCGCGAACTTGTTCCGGCGGATCGATGAGTGAATCGTCGGCGAGTACGTCCCGGGTCTCACCAAGGATAGAGTCGACGCCATAGGTGTTCCGTCCTTCAGTATGTGCGACGATAAGTTGGATGATTGCCTCCCAACCATCCATGCCACCGTTTCGGGCGAGCGCGCGCGGAACGGTGGAAAGGGCTGTAGCGAAGGCCTCTACAGCCAGTTGTTCCCGTCCCGAGATCGATCGAGCATGCTTTTTGACAGCTTGGGAGGCCCCAATTACGGCTGCACCGCCGCCGGGTACAACGGTTTTACTATCACGCGCGCTTGCTGCTGCGTGTAGCGCGCGTTCCACGGACGCTTTGAACTCGGCAGTTGCACGTGGGTCGGGAGCTCGACAGAAGAGAGTGTAGACTGATTTCGTTCGACCCTCGATGTGAACCATATCAGTTCCTGCGTGCCGTCGCACATTGACATCCCCTTGTCCAAGGGACTCAGCAGAGACGTCCTGGAGCGACGGAACGACCGTCGCTCCGGTTGCACGAGCGATTCGGCCAAGGTCATCATCATCAACCTGTGGCACGGCAAGGACGCCCTGGTTCGCAAGCAAATTTACGACTCGTTCGTTGACCGCCATCGAGGTGAAAATAACTTTACAACCTGCTTCAACGGCTGCGGTGAGCGTCTCACGGAACTGCGCCCGTTCGTGCTCGCCAAGAGCGTTCCGAGTCTCAAAGGAGTCTACGTGAAATTGAGTCTTATTTGAGGAACCGGTTCCGCCGACGTTGGGGACGTCAATTGTGGTCGTGAGGACGGCCACGCCTGCGTGGTTGACCGATCGCGGCATTGTTTCCCCAGCAGGGTCGAGGTTAAGAATGACTCCAGCGACGAGTTGCGTCTCGGCCTGTGCTCCGCCTATGCGAGAGGTGACCTTGACCGATCGATCGACCGATTTTTGGTCAGATTCGGCGACCTCATCGAGAACCTCTGTAATATACTGAGCAATCATTGTGTGCTGACTCAAGTCACGCGTGCCCGTAAGAGCAGTCCGGGCGACAGCAGCCGTGCCGAACTCCTCAAGGGGTCTGGCATACTGATCCAAGTACTCACTCGCGACGTTCATCGCCTCACGGTAGCCGCGCTCGATGACGGTTGGGTGACATCCCTGATCAAGAAGCCGATTTGCCTCCTTTAGGAGCCCCCCTAGGATGGTAATAGCGGTCGCTGCTCCGTCCCCGTGTTCCTTAGAGAAGTCGGACACAGCTGTTGTGAGGAGCGAGACCGCGGGACCTGACACGTCCAAACGTTCGATTATCTCGGAACCCGACGATGTTGTTGTGACTGTTCCGTTGGGCTCGACGATCAATTTATTCGCCCCGAAGGGACCGAGCGACGACTGGACGAGATCACACACCGTCTGAATGTCACGCGTGATCGGGATTTCTTTTACGTTGGTCATGGTTGATAGAGTGTGGCACTGCTCTTATGTTTGTTGTAGAGTCCGTTCTTGAGAACCTGTACATCATTCTTCCATATATTAGGAATAATAATTAAGGCTCAATAAATATGGGCTGGGGCAAAGCTTAATAACATATCATTTCCAACTGTACAAGGGTATGCCAGAAAGTGCCACGCTGGACGATGACAATGAAAATGCGTCAACTACAAGACGAACTTTCGTGAAAGGAGCGGGGGCGACGGCGGCTGCAGGCGCTCTTGGTGGCCTCGCTGGTTGTTCTAGCAATAATGGTGGCGGCGATACCTCCGGAAACAATAATGGAGGAAGTCAGGCGTCAATGACCGTCAACTTCGTTTCTGGGATGGCCGCAGAGAACTCTGACATTCGGAGCCATTATCAGAAGTCCATGAAGGACTTCGCGAAAAAGAACGGTAAGGTCAACGTCAACCTGCAGGCCGTCTCCTACGGGGATATCAAAACGAAATTGTCATCGACCGTTAACGCCGGTAACCCGCCGGCGATCGCCGAGGGTGGCGCGCTCGGCCTAAAGTTCTACAACCAGGGGAAGGTGCCGAATCACAAGCCGTTCTTCGACAAGACAGATAGCCTCCCAGACGACCTTACCTCAGCGAACAAGAACTCTGCAAAGTTCCGCGGGAAGTACTGGTCCGGCGGTGCCCAACGCCATACAAGCAGCAACCTGGGTATCAACGTTCAGGCGTTCAAGAAAGCGGGCGTCACCAACCCCCAGAAGGATTTGGCGACGTGGAGTCAGTTTTACGACTATATCGAGAAAATCGACAAAAACCAGGACATCACCGCTTGGGAGGAGACGGGTGTCTATAATGACCTTGAATCCTACTGGGGTGAGGCGCGTACTGCCTACACCGGCGGAACCGACCCATGGCTTCGTGGCAATCCGAAGGATCCGACTATCGTCGTCGGAAGTGACCACAAGGACGCACCGAAGACGGACGGTATGATCAAAAACTGCATCAAACTCGCACGAAAATTCTCGAGCAACAAGTCCGCCTCACGGGGTGACGAGGAGATTCCTTCACTCATGCTCACGAACCGCGTCGCGTCCTTCATGTACGCGACACCGACGGCCAACCGCTGGCGACAAGTCAAGTCGGATGTCAAGTTCGGTTGGAGGGGTGGTAACGGGGACATCATGCTGCTTCCCAACCCAAAACTCGACCCAGAATACGGAGCAAAGGTCGGAATCCCAGAACTTGAGGGTGTTTCTGGCGAACATGGCGGTCATGTTTGGTCACTCGAACAGCAGACATCCATCTTCGACGTCAGCAAGAAGAAACAGCAAGCCGCTTGGGATCTCAACGTCTACATGCTCACGGATAAGGACTTCGCCCTTCCTGCATGGGGTAAGTACTACGAGGCGATCCCCGGCACTACGTCGATGGGGAAGAAGCTCCTCAAAAACTATGGTGACAAGCTCCCATCATGGACGACGAATGCGATTGACAATGTAAACAAGTACGGTTCCCAGTACGCCACGACCGGGGCATCTTGGGACGTGAAGGGAACCAGCGATATTCGCTGGAACAACATTAACAAGACCATCTCGTCGAGCATTGCTGGACAGCTCTCTCCCCAAGAAGTACCCAAGAAGATTAATCAGAATATCAAGAAAACGCTAAAGGAGCAGAACAAGTAAACGCTTGTATTGATATCTCTCTGCTTGTTTCAATCGGATAATCCCAATCTTTTTGATGGGTCGAATCCAGGGTATGGATAACATGGCGCAAGCAGCACGAAGTGCCGAAGAGATCCGACGTAAGTATGGGCTGACTGAGGAGTCGCTCTGGAATCGTCTGAAGCGGAACTGGACGGGATACCTCTTCATCCTCCCGACGTTCGTGATGTTCACGTTACTATTTTACATTCCAATGATACAAGGGGTGTGGCTGACGTTCACGAACGCCCAGCTTGGCGGTGCAGGCACTTCGAATTTCATTGGGCTCGATAACTACATGTGGATGATCACCAACGACCTATTCGTATTCGCGCTCGGCTGGTCTATCGTCTTCGTCTTCGCGACAACGCTTCTCCAACTTGTGCTCGGCATGCTCGTGGCTGTCCTCTTGAGCGAAATTAAAGAAGGCCCTCGGGAGTGGCTAAGTGCAATCATTATGTCTCCGTACTTCTCGGCGCCACTTGCAGGTGGTGTCGTGTGGATGTGGTTCTTGAGCCCGGATTTCGGATTCATGAACATGTTTCTATCCGATATCGGGATACAGAACCCACCGACGTTCCTCTCCCAAGGGCTCTGGCCCTACGTCTCTATGATCATCGCACAGGCCTGGCACGACTTCGGCTATGCAGGTATCATTTACTCAGCGGCCGTCATCAATATTCCAAGTGCACAGTATGAAGCTGCCGCACTCGCGGGTGCTGGGCGTCTGCGCCGGTTCCGTGATGTCACCCTTCCTCATCTCGTCACTCCGACGATTATCGTCCTCGCACTCCGTACTGCATGGAATATCGCCGAGTTCGCCCAGCCGTTCGAACTGACCGGTGGAGGACCAGGCACTCGCACGATGCTTTTGAGCATCCTCACGTATGAAGTAGCCTACGTAAGACTCAACTTCGCACGTGCTTACACCATCGGTATGGTAATGATCGTGCTGGCCATGGGTGCCGCAATCTTCTACGTGACCGTTATAAACGAAGAGGAGGATCTCTATCTATAGCCATGATCAACGCAAATAAACGCTCACGGTTCCTGTTGTACGCTGGGCTGTTCGTCATGGCAGTCTGGGCGCTCTTACCCTATTACTGGATCATCCGAACCTCCGTCCTAAACAACTTTGCTTCTATCGACCCGTCGACGGGATACTTACCCATCTCGGACCTCACGCTCGAACCATACTTTCAAATTTGGAATTCGTTTGCAATGACGACATATTTCAAAAACAGCATCATCGTCGCGCTTTCAGCGACGCTCATCTCGCTGTTCTTCTCCATCCCAGGTGCGTACGCATTTGCCCGACTCGATTTCCCAGGACGCAAATTCTTGTTCTACACTGCGGTGTTCACAATAATGTTCCCTTGGATCGTTATCACGATTCCAGTGTACAACATCTTCTACACCCTAGGACTCATCAACTCGTTAGTGGGCATCATCATTGCGCTGTCTATCTTCGTTCTGCCCCAGACAATCTGGCTTCTCCAGGGATTCTTTCGGCAGGGCATCCCACCGAACATCGAAGAGGCCGCACTCATCGACGGCCATTCAGAGATTGGTGCATTCGTACGTATCGTCTTGCCACTCTCACTGCCCGCTGTCGGTGCGGCCGCCCTCTTCTCGTTTCTCACCGCGTGGAACAACTTCCTGTGGGTGTTCGTACTGACCAGCGACAAGAGCGTGCGGACGGCAACCGTCGCTATCCACTACATCCTCGGCAGTGATGCATTCCGCCAGTGGAACTTGCTGATGGCCGCGGCAGTGCTCTTAGTGCTGCCACCGGTCATCTTCTACGCGCTCTCGCAGCGCTTCGTCGGGGAGGGCCTTGCCGGGTGATACCAATGCAGGTACCTCTATCCCACGCAACTGAAACGGGAAGAACTAACAACTACAGTGTAAACAGTACGTCAAAGGAGAGCATATATCATGGCTAACGTCGAATTCGATAACGTCACTAAAGTGTTCGATACCGGTTCAAACACTATCGTCGCAGTTGAGGAACTTGACCTAGAGATCAAAGACGGTGAGTTCATCGTCTTCGTCGGCCCATCTGGCTGTGGGAAATCGACCACTCTCCGCATGGCTGCAGGCTTGGAGTCCATCACTGATGGCGAACTCCGTATCGACGGGCAGCGCGTCAACAATGTATCCCCGAAGGATCGAGACATCGCAATGGTGTTTCAGTCGTATGCACTCTATCCCCACAAAACTGTTCGGGGTAACATGGGCTACGGCCTTGGACTGAGTACCGACCTGACCAATGAGGAGATTAACAGTCGTGTCGAGGAAGCGGCCGAAATGATGGGTATCGAAGACCTCCTTGATAAGAAGCCGGGTTCTCTCTCAGGCGGTCAACAACAGCGCGTCGCGACGGGGCGCGCTATTGTCCGCGAACCAGAAGTATTCCTCTTCGACGAGCCGTTGTCAAATCTCGACGCGAAACTCCGCAAGCACATGCGAACGGAGCTCTCTCGTATCCACTCAGAACTCGGAATCACGACCATTTACGTCACTCACGACCAGGAGGAGGCGATGACGATGTCCGATCGCATCGTCATCCTCAATGGCGGCGCACTCCAGCAGGTCGGCGAACCTAAAGAGGTGTACTACCAGCCGACGAACCTATTCGTCGCAGACTTCATCGGGAGTCCCTCGATGAACTTCCTCGATGTCGAGCTAGATGGAGGTAATCGCCTCATTAACGATGGGAGCTTTGACTTCCAAGTCTCCGATGAGTTCGTCGATACGCTCAAAAGCGTCTCGGATAGCACGCAGTTTACCTTCGGCGTCCGCCCGGAGAACATCCGAATTGATGAGAACATCGCCGACTCCAAAGCCGTGAAGACGACCGTAGAAGTCGTCGAAGTCATTGGGTCGGACAACTTCATCTACCTCGACCTAGACGGAAAGGAGTTCCGCGTCCGCAGCCCTTCCTACATTGAACCAGAGGAGGGTGAAGTGGTCACGATCACCTTCGATGAGGAGGCGATTCACCTCTTTGATGCCAATACTCGTGAGGCTCTTGTCCACGGGACTGTCACCCACGAGTCGGACGAGATGCCCACCCCTGCGAAAGGCAAACATGATCGCGCAGTCAGCGACTGAAACCCTTCTCCGGGATCACTACTCGTAGACGTGGACGCTCCCGGTCGTATTCGACTCGATGTACTCCCAATTGTATTCAACGCCTAAGCCGGAACCGTCAGGTACCTTGACCATTCCGTCATTATCAATGGTATCGAGCATATCGGAGTAATCGCCTCGGTAAACCGGGGGCTGCGTATTTTGGCAGTCCGGATGGACGAGTGCGAGTTCGTAGTAATTGGTGTTGCGTGTCGCGGCAATACAATGGCGCTGGGCCGGCCCGGGCGCGTGGAATTCCACGTCGATTCCGAAGCCTTCAGCGATATGTGCAACCTTCATCGCGCCCGTAATGCCGGCGTCGTACTCAGGATCTGCCCGCACGAAGTCAGTAGACTCGCTCGCCGCGAAGTCTGTTTTAAGTTCAAGACCTCGGACGTGTTCTGTCTGGAGGATAGGCGTGTCAAGTCTCTGTGAGAGCTTTCGGTGAGCGTGCATCGAGATTCCGCCGTCACGGAACGGATCCTCGTACCAGAAGAACTCCTGTTCGTCGAGCGCTTTGCCGAGTTGGAGTGCGTCGGCGAATGTCTCAAGTTCGCAGGCCGGGTCGTGCATTAGATCCATCTCATTGCCCACTTGTTCGCCGACGGCATGGACGGCGTCGATTTCCCGCTGGAGTTCGCGTTGCTCGTCACCACCACCCCAACCATGAATTTTGAAGCCGTTGTACCCCATCTCTAGGCACTCCTCGGCAAAGTCGGCGAACGCTTGCGGCGAGTCGAGACCATCGTTCTCGTCGCCGTGATACGTGGACGCGTACGCAGGGAATCGTTCACGGTAGGTACCGAGGAGTTCGTGAATGGGCGCGTCATAGTACTTCCCGGCGAAGTCCCAGAGCGCGATGTCGATTGGACCCATCCCCATCCGGTCGTACTTCCGGAGCGCTCGTTTCACTTCGCTCCAATGTTTCTCGCGCTCAAGTGGGTTCTTCCCAATCAGGTAGTTCGCGATAATGTTATACTGTGCGGCTGCGGGCGAGTTACCACCGACGTACTCGCCAGTAATTCCCGTATCCGTATGGATCTTGATGCCGAACAGTTTACGCTCAGTCGTTTCGCCCGGGTCGTAGACGAGATTGAAGCCGTGTTGGTCAGTTCCAACGTCCTCCAGTTCGTAGCTAAACTCGGTACTCTCTATTGATGTAATCTCCGGCGGCATATCCGTACGGTCACACGGTTAGTTAATAAAGACAGGGGGGAGAATCAGAGATTCGGATGGACGGTTGCACGGTAAGCTTCGCCGGCAGCCTGGGCCTCGTAGGCGGATTCAGCTTCGTCAAGGCCGACACGGTGATTAAACAGTTTACGGAAAGGGAGGTTTTCAGATGTCTGATCAAGCAGTGAGATGGCCGTCTCGAACTGGGTAGGCGGGTAGGCAAGACTCCCGCGGATGGACAGTTCTTTGTGAATAAGCTGAGAGGGGTCGACCTCAGCCTCACCGTTGTAGGCGTAGTGGCCTACCTCGACGACGGTGCCAGCCTTTCGCGAAATATCGATTGCCTGCTCGAACGCATTCGGGTGGCCAACTGCCTCGATGACAATGTCCGGTCCTTCACCGCTGGGCGTCATCTCGTTGATGGCGTCGATGAAGGTATCATCCTCATAGTCACTGACATTGACGGTGTGAGTCGCACCGAACTGCGCGGCGAGGTCGAGGCGCTCGTCAACCAAGTCGACAGAGATGACTTGGCCGGCGCCTGCGTGATTTGCCGCAGCAGCGGTGAGCATCCCAATCGGCCCGGCACCCTGCACGACGACGGACTGACCGATGCCAAACCCCTCACGAATCCAGGGCACACCTGGCTGATAGGAGAGATCAAGGGCATGGGTTGCAACAGCAAGTGGTTCGACAAGTGCGCCAAGTTCCACGTCGAGATGGTCGGGCAGGCGGAAGAAGTGCGCGTCCTTCTCGATGAGGAAATACTGGCTCATACCGCCGTGGACGTGCGGTTCATCTTCGACATCACGAAAGCCGTACACTTTTCGCTCAGTGCATGCAAGCGGATGGGCAGGGACGTGGTTTGTATACCAGTCGTCAACGACATTAATACCGGGGACGACAGTGACACCGTCTCCCGGCTCGATGCGGTTGCCAGCTGAGTCGGTCGTGACGTTTTCACCCACCGCCTCGACGACTCCAGCAAGTTCATGGCCAGGGACGACTGGGAAGTCAAGGTCTAGTCCACCCTCTCGCATGTGGATGTCTGAGCCACAGATACCGGTAAGTTCAATGTGGACAAGTAGTTCGTCATTACCGATATCGGGGACGTCGACAGTCCGGACATCGATATCACCCGACTCGTCCATGACGAGTGTTTGGGAGCGCATCACATTGAACAAACGCCACCGCCTACAAATAGATTCGCCCGGAATCTCAATCGGCCCTGAACTCGTTGACGAGGGTACCGACACCTTCGATTTCGACTTCGGTAGTATCCCCGTTGGCGAGTGGCCCCACGCCAGCGGGAGTGCCCGTGAGAATCACATCACCAACTTCAAGGGTCATATAGGTCGTGATCTCAGCGATAAGCTCAGGGATCGAGAAAATGAACTCTGCGCGGGACGAATCTTGAACGACATCGCCGTTATGCCGAAGCTGGATGGATGCATCCTCAGGGACGTCCTCCGCAGGAACGATGACCGGACCGAGAGGACAGGCATTATCGAAGGCCTTACCGCGGACCCAATTTTGCTCGACCATCTGGTCGTCACGATTCGAGACATCGTTCGCACAAGTGAAGCCCTCAACGACATCGTAGGCGTCCTCGGCGTCGACGTTCCGACACTGCTCCCCGATGACGACAGCTAGCTCGGCCTCGTACTCGATTTCGTCTTTGCCGGGAAGCAAGGAGATAGTGTCGCCGTGGGCGGCGAGCGTGTTCGGCGGCTTCAAGAAGAGAAGTGGACGCTCAGGAACTTCCATGCCCGATTCCTCGGCATGGTCTTCATAATTGAGACCGACACAGACGATTTTTGAAGGATCAGTCGGCGGGAGAACGGTGATCTCCTCTAAGTCGTAGGTACGGTCAGCGAACGTGACGGCGTCGTCCATCCAGTTACCGCGCCGGACACTCCCGGCGGGGTCAAGAAATCGTATTATACCCATATAATAAGGCAGTTCGCGGTTATAACCAAAAGGTTTTCCATTATTCTGCTCGGAGGGGAATTTCAACCTTTCGATGAGCAAGGAGATATCGACAGTGGCAGGCTAGTAGTTACATTGAAGGGCCGACCCGCGTGATGGCAAACTCGGTGATGCCGTGACGCTCTGTACAGGTCTTTTCACCGTTTGCAATGGTGAGGACACGTTCTGTCAAGTCCGTGGTGGTGACGGCCGATGCATCAATGTCGATATCGTCCGGAAGTGCTGCGAGCGTGTCCTCGTTGGCGGACACCTTTAGAACCGGTACGATCGGGTGACCCGTCGGAATGCCCTCACCGGTGATGTGGAGGACGATCTGTGCGCCGGCTGCCGCGAGGCCAGTCGCTGCTTCTTCGAAGCGTGAGGGTGCGTCGACGATGGCAAGACCTTGGTCGTGGGTGGCTACCTCACCGTACGAGACGACCTCGCGGATGGGAAGGTCGCCACAGAAGCGGGTACTGTCTTTGAAACCGCGTTCTCTCGCCTTCGAATGGACTCGCATGGCTCGCGCCGGAAGGTTCTGATGCCGTTTGAGGAATGCCTCGACATCCAGTGTCGTGTCCCTGTCGGCGGCTGCACGCGTCTCTTTGGGATGGGCAGTAAACCGCTCGTTGCCAGCGACGATAACACGACCACCCGCCTCGATGACAGTGCGAGCGAATTCACCGACAAGTGGGTCGGCCTCCCGCATGGTGGAATCACCGAGGTCGCTGCTTACGATGCCGACCGTCAAATCGCCAAGCGAGGATCGTTTCCGTGTAGCAGTCTCGATGTGCTCACCGAGATCTGAGACGGCCTCGATGCCCTGTTTGATGCAGGGTTCAGTCCCCCCGGCGTCTTGAATGGCGACTTCACGAACGGGGAGATCACGGTCGGAGAGTGCGGCGGCGACAGCGTCGCTTTGAACATGTTCGCAGCCGAGTCCGACGACGACTGTTCCGGCGATATTTGGATTTGACCCGACGCCAAGGAACGTCTCCTTAGTCTGGTCGTTATCGGCACCGAGTTGCGCACAACCGTGATCGTGTGGCGCGGCCACTGCACGGTCGGCGCGAGCTGCGATCTCCTCGGCGATTAGGTGTGAGCAGATGACCGACGGAAGGACGAGAACCTGGTTTCGCACCCCGAGTCGCCCATCCGAGCGTCGGTATCCAGTGAACGTCTCCTCACACGGTTCAGTCTCTTCGGCGATGGCGTCAGTCGTCATATCGTCCTCTCCTTGGCTATACGGTCGCCGCGGCCGCGTGTACTCTCGCAGTTATGCGTGTGAACTCGTTCACCGGCGATGACGTCTTGGGTTGTCCGACCGATCACCTCGCCGTACTTTTGAACCGTCTCACCCTCGGCAATATCCGTGAGTGCAATCTTATGCCCAAACGTGACATGTTCGTTCAGGGTGACGGTATCACCCTCGTACTCGATAGTGCGACCGGCCTTAACGTCGTCGAGAACCGTTGCGACGTTGTCGGATCCAGTCATGAGCAGAGCGATATCATCGAGGACGATGCCCTTCATTTTCTCACCTCCGCGAGTTCCTGCGGTTGAATTTCGTTGATGGCGAACTCCTCAAGGCCACGTGTTTCGGCCTCCGTTCGCTTGCCGTCAGCGACGGCGAACAGTTCATCGTAGATACGCTTTCCAACGTTCTCTATGGGCTCACCATTAATGACGGTGCTTGCGTTCACGTCCATATTGTTAGACATCTTCTTCCACGTCTGTGGATTCCCAGTGACCTTGATGATCGGAGCAATTGGGTTCCCCGTTGTACTGCCACGACCGGTGGTGAAAGCGACGACTTGGGCTCCGCCAGCCACCTTAGCCACGACGGACTCAACGTCGTACCCTGGTGTGTCCATCAGGACAAGACCAACGCCAACGGGCAGTTCGTCGGCGAACTCAACCAACCCACACACGGGCGTCGTCCCACCCTTTGCGATGGCGCCAAGGCTTTTTTCTTCGATAGTCGTTAGACCGCCTTCCTGGTTTCCAGGTGTGGGCTGTGCACCGCGGAGGTCAACGCCCATGATCCCAGCTTGGGCTTCACGCTGATCGACTCGTTCGAGTAGGCGTTCACGTACCTCACCGTCGGTGCAGCGCTCCGCGAGGATATGTTCTGCGCCGATGAACTCAGGTGTCTCACTGAACGAGGCCGTTCCTCCATCCTTGATGAGGCGGTCGCAGGCATTGCCGACGGCAGGGTTGGCGGCGATGCCGGATGTAGCGTCACTGCCGCCACACTCTGCGGCGAAGATAAGCTCACTTGCGTCTGCCTCTTCCTGCCGTGCGGTCTTTGCTTCTTCGTTCAGAGTACGGACGAGAGACACACCCTCCTCTAGGGCCGGCTGTGTTCCACCGGTCTCGCGGATGGTGAGTTTCTCGACGGCCTTGCCGGTGCTAGCAATCCGATCGGCGAGGTCAGCCGCGTCGATGTCCTCAATGCCGAGTTCGACGACGAGAGCGGTACCGACGTTCGGGTTGCGTCCAATGCCGACGAGGACACGCTCTGTTTGTCGTTGGGTTGGCCCCTGTTGAGACGTCCCCATCTGATGTGGTGTTGCACGCGCCCACGCGCCTGCTCGCTCAGCGATGTGACTGGCGATACTACTCGCCGCTACTGAGGTTGGGATCACCGCAACGTGGTTTCGGACGCCGATGCGTCCGTTCTCTCGCCGGTATCCTGCGAAAGTAGGTACCATTACCCACTGTGTTTTTTGTGTGAGAGGAAAGTTCTTTCGCGGACGACGTGTGTGATTCCCAAGTGTTCATATGACCTCGACTGTTCGTACGTACCGATGACCCCGACACTACACCCGCAGGCCGAATCATTGCGAAGGGATCTCACCGCTGATCGTACTCCACCGGTCGATGCACTTTCGCCGACGGCTGTTCGGGCGATGATCCGTGACCGATTTATTCGCTCCGAAACGCCGGAACTCGCCGGCGGAGTCCGTGAGATGGAGATAGCCGGTCCAGAGAGTCATCTTCCGATTCGCGTCTACGAGCCAGGTGGCGGCGGATCGTATCCCGTGGTAGTGTACTTCCATGGTGGCGGTTGGGTTCGGGGCGACCTCGATACCCACGACGAACTCTGTCGAGATCTGACACGGCGGGTCGGTTGTCTAACACTCTCCGTCGACTATCGGCGGGCGCCAGAACACTCCTTTCCAGCGGCGGCTGTCGACGCCCACGGCGCATTCGAGTGGGCGGTTGAACACGTAGAAAGCCTCGGCGGGGATCCTGATCGAATCGCTGTGGCTGGCGATAGCGCAGGAGGCAATTTGGCCACAGTAACCGCGCTGATGGCTCGCGATCGTGATGGGCCAGCACCTATCCAGCAGGTGCTGTTCTACCCGGTCACCAACCACGCGTTCGATACTAATTCCTACCGGGAACACGCCGAAGATCCTGTGCTTTCGCGTGCCGCAATGCGATGGTACTGGAATCAGTACCTCGACCGAGCGCTAGACGGTCAACATCCTTACGCCTCCCCACTGGCAGCACGCGATCTTTCAGGGGTGTCTCCAGCGACGGTGATCACCGCGGGCGTCGACCCACTACGTGACGACGGGCATATCTACGCTGATCGATTAGCTGATGCTGGCGTTCCCATTTCCTACTCAGAATACGATGACGTCTTCCACGGGTTCGTCTCATTCCCCGAACTTCACCGGGCGGAAGAGGCCCGTACAGAGGCTGCGGCTGCACTCCAAAACGCGTTCGATGCCATTTGAGTAGAACCGGCACCCAATCCGTATCTTTATTGTTATTGATAGGCATTGACTATCGTATGTTACACGCTGAAGGCCCACTCCTTACGATCGACGTGGGCGCTAGGGAGACGACCGAAACGAACATCGACGATGAACTGGCGGCGTTCATTGGTGGGCGTGGAGTAGCAACGAAGCTTGCTCACGACCGCATCCCGTTCGATGCCGATCCGTTCGGTTCGGAGAATCGCGCTTATCTGGCGACCGGTCCGCTCCAGATGTCGAGTATGAGCTTTACCGGACGGATGAGCATGACCGGCCTCTCACCGTTGACCGACGGCCTCGTCTCGACGAACGCCGGCGGCTACCTCTCGCGGAACTTCTGCGATACTGGTTACAGCGTCGTCGAGTTAACCGGCGTAAGCGACGAATTACTCGCCATACACGTTACTGACGACGGTATCGAGTTCGAGGAGGTAGCCGAACTCGAGGGTGCAGAGGTTCCCGCCGTCACCGACTATATGAGTGAACATCACGACCTGGAGGCGGAGAACATCATCGCCATCGGTCCTGCGGGCGAGAATCTCGTCCGCTACGCCTGCGTGATGACCTACAATAGCCGCGCGTTCGGCCGCGGTGGTCTGGGCGCGGTGCTCGGCTCCAAGAACGTCAAGTGCATCACGTTCGCGGGCGACTCGCCGCCCGAAATCGAGATGGACGAGGACGTCCAGTCGACGGTTCACCGCAACGCCGCCACTTCCGACGATATGATGCGCCGACAGGGGACGACGCAAGGCACCGAGTTCATCAATGACAACTTCTCACTGCCCACTAAGTACTTCGAAGAGTACCACTTCGAACACGCCGACCAAATTGGCGGTGACGCCGTCGAGGAGAAGAAGTACAAAAAGGCAGCCTGTTCGGTCTGTGCGTTCGCGTGTAAACTCCCAACCCGCGACGAAGAGCGCGGCATCGAGACCGAGGGACCGGAGTTTGAGACGGTGTTCTCGTTCGGCTCGAACATGTTAATCGACGACGTGGTGGACGTGATGAAATCAAACGAGTTGTGTGACCGTTACGGCCTCGACACCATCAGCGCGGGCAACGCCGTTGCCGCCTACCTTGCCGCCGAGGACGAGTTCGGCAACGCAGAGTTAGTCCACGAGACGGTCGAGAAGATCGCACACCGCGAGGGAATTGGCGACATCCTAGCCGAGGGAATTGCCCGCTTCGCTGAGGAGTTGGGCGTCCGCGACTACACGGTCAAAAACATGGAGTTCGCCGCCCATGACGGCCGCGTCCTACACGGACAGGGCCTCTCCTATGCGGTCGCCAACCGTGGCGGTGATCATATGTATTCGACGACGCTGCGCGTCGAGTACTCGGGCAAGATCGATTCCGAGGGACTGGAAGGCAAGCCCGAGATCGTTCGACGACGTGAGGATCACGCCGCCTTCCGCGACAGCGGCATCGTTTGTGCGTTCGCCGGTGGTACCGGTCTGATCAATGAGGATCAACACGAGATACTGTTCGGTTGTGACTACGATGACCTACTCGCAGTCGGCAGCCGCGTGGTGGAACTAGAACGCCACTTCAACAATAAACGCGGGAAGAATCGCGAGGACGATACGCTTCCCTACGACCTGCCCGGTATTGAGGACGCACTGGACGAGTATTACGAGCTACGGGATTGGAACGCCGACGGCACCGTCCCGGACGAGACCGTCGACGAATACGCACAAACGGATTGAACTGCTGTGTAGCGATGCTATCCCGTCACGCGTTGCATCAGCCGCCGTGAACCGGTGGTGCCGCACGTATCAAATCGCCGTCGGCCAGTTCCGTCCTGGCGCCGTCGAATAGAGCGACGTGCTTCCCGTTCTTCGTCACCGTCACGGATCCGGAGATCGAGTCATCATCGATTACCTGCCCTGAAAGATCCGGATAATCCGTCCCGAGATCGCGAAAAAGATCCGCAATCGTCGCCCCCTCCGGGAGCTTCCGGCGAACGGTTTTCTCGCCGACAGCCTCGCGATATGGTCCAAAGAGATTCACCTCGACTTCCATACTCCCACTTCTCGGGCATCCATCTTGTATCTCCCGACGACGGAGAAAACCCGCTCAACGTCGATTCGACTGAATGCTGGCAAGAATCGAACCACTGGCAAGAATTAACTCTCTGGCATGGCTTTACCTATCCATGTCAACATCCAATACGGTGTCCTTCGAGGGAGTTCTATGTCCCCTCGTCACTCCCTTTGCAGGCGATAGTGTCGACGAGACTGCGCTTACGGAGTTGGTTGAGCGACTGGTCGATGCCGACATGAATGGCTTTGTTCCAGCGGGAACCACCGGTGAGTTCGCCAGCCTAACTAGCGAGGAGTACCGGGTCGTGCTAGAAACGACCGTCGCCGCCGCCGACGGCATGCCAGTGATGGCCGGTACCGCTGCTACCACCGTACCTGGGACGCTCGGCCGCATCGAGACTGCGGCGGACATAGGTGCCGACGCCGCACTTGTCGTTCTCCCGTACTTTCACAGCGCGAATGATCCAGCGGGAAACGAGGCGTTCCTCTCAGCAGTTGCTGACGATGCGGCACTCCCAGTTTACCTCTATAACATTCCAGCCTGCACCGGTCAGGAGATACCACCCGCCACCGTCGAGAGCGTCGGTCGCCACGATAACGTCCGCGGATTAAAGGACTCGAGCGGTGACTTCAACTATTTCCTCGATGTGGCGACCCGTGCACCCGATGACTTCCAACTCTACCAAGGCTTTGACAGTCACGTCGTCCCGGGAATGCTTATGGGTGCTGAGGGAGGTATCAACGCGCTTTCGAACGTGATTCCGGAAGTGTTCGTCGCAGCCCGCGATGCGGTGGCCATGGGCGATGTCGAGCGAGCTCGGGCGGTCGGTGCCAAGCGGATCGCACCGCTCTTTCAGCAGTGTGTGACCCACGGGTTCGCGCCGGCGACGAAGGCCGCACTCGAATCACGCGGCTGGCTGGAGACCGCAGCGGTTCGGCCGCCGCTTGTCGAACTCGACGAGCAGACAAAGGAGGAGATCGAGATGAGCGTCGACCACGCGCTTGCCATCGACTGATCACACGACAGATAGCCAATCCGCATCCCCGTTGAGCAGTTCGATTCGGAGCATCGATGTATTCGACCGGATAAGCCCGCCAACGCTACCGACGTGACGGGTACCGTGCTTCTACTGCATTGTCAGCTACTCATAGACGCGGCCGCCGAGGCGGTTCGCCTCGATGTACTCCCAGTCATACTCGACACCAAGACCCGGTCCGTCCGGCACGGGGATCGTCCCCTCCGAATCGATAGCATCAAGCTGATCGACGTAATCGCCGAGATAGACGGGGGGCTGCGTATTCTTGCACTTCGGCCCGACGAGTGCCATCTCGTAGTAGTTGGCGTTACGGGTGGCGGCCATACAGTGACGCTGGGCTGGTCCGGGCGCATGGAACTCCACGTCAAGGCCGAAGCCCTCGGCAATCCGAGCTATCTTCATCGCGCCAGTGATACCGGCATCGTACTCTGGATCCGCCCGCACGAAGTCCGTCGCGTCGTTCGCGACGAAGTCAGTGTGTGACTCTAACCCCCGGATGTGTTCGGTCTGCAGAATGGGCGTGTGGAGTTTCTCGGCGAGTTTTCGGTGGGCGTGCTGGCTGATACCCGCGTCGCGGAACGGATCCTCGTACCAGAAGAACTCCTGTTCGTCGCATGCCTTGCCCACCTTCAGTGCATCACCCCATGTCTCGAGCTCGCAGGCGGGGTCTATCATGAGATCCATCTCGTCGCCCACGCGCTCGCCCACCGCGTGGACGGTTGCGACCGTCTTCTCCGTGTCCAGCCACTCGCCGCCCCAGTCGTGGATCTTGAATCCCGGATACCCCATTTCCAGACACTCCTCGGCAAAGTCGGCGTATGCCTCGGGGGAGTCGAGTCCGCCGTTATCATCGCCCTGATAGGTCGAGGCGTACGTCGGTAGCCGCTCGCGGTAGGTGCCGAGGAGTTCGTGGATGGGCGCGTCATAGTACTTCCCGGCGAAGTCCCAGAGCGCGATGTCGATTGGACCCATCCCCATTCGGTCGTACTTCCGGAGCGCTCGTTTCACTTCGCTCCAGTGGCGTTCGCGGTGGAGTGGATTCTTTCCGATTAGATGGTTCGCGAACATGTGTATTTGGGCGAACGCCGGCGAGTTGCCGCCGACGTATTCGCCGGTAATCCCCTCGTCGGTGCGAATCCGCAGTCCGAACAGTTTCCGCTCGATTTCTCCCTCAGGTTCGTAAACGAGGCTGAATCCACCGTCGCTGTAACCGACATTCTCAACTGGATAGCTGAACTCTGTGCTCTCGATGCGAGTGATAGTTGGTGACACATTACATCTCATGCAGACCGAGGACAAGAAGGTTAGTAACGCAGCAGTTTCGGTGGCGGCATTCGAGCGGCCAATGTCGACAGTGAGAACGGCCACATTTACGGAGATTCGAGGAGAAACCCTCGCCCTTCAGGGCACGGAGGATGTCATCGGCGAATTTGCTTATTATAAAATCTGATGCACCGGCGGATTCAGGGGTTAGTCGACAATATTACTATCGATGATTCAGGGGTTAGTCGACAATATTACTATCGATGCGAGATAGCATGCCACATGAACGTAGCCATCATTGGCGGTGCTGGAACCGTCGGTGCTACGACAGCCTACACGCTCTCGCTCCTCAAACCAAACGTTGATGTGACACTCGTTGATGTTGCCGGCGACGTTGCGGCGGGCCACACTATCGATATGCGCACAGCACTCGGACATGCTGCACACCCCGCCGGGAAGGACTTTCCAAGCGGCGGCGGTCAAGTGCGGACTATCGAACCAGGCGCTGGGGCCCTCGAAGACGCCGGCTGCATCGTCATGGCAGCAAGTGTCCCGCGCCCCGACGATAGTGCAAAACGTGGCGGTCGACGTACTTTCCTCAAGCGCAACAGTGAACTGATAGAGCAGATTGCCTCGTGGCTGGGACAGGTCGAACCTCGTCCGGTCGTGACGGTAACGAACCCACTTGACCCAATCAACTACCGGCTTGCTCGCGCGTTAGACTGGGATCGGCGCTACTGCATCGGTTACTCGCTGTCGGAAACAGCGCGACTTGCCGACCAGCTCGCACGGTGTCTCGACGTCCCACCCGCCGTGATTTCCTGTCCGACGATGGGCGAACATGGCGAACACCTTGTTCCAGTCTTCTCCCGGGCGACTGTAGACGGGGAACAAATTTCGCTCTCTGTCGACGAACGTAAGCAGATCACCGAAGCTGTGAAAGACGTCCCCTACGATGTCATCCACCTCCGAGGCCCCAAAGAAACATCTCGCTGGGTGACTAGCCGCGGTGTCGCCTCGCTAGTCGCGTCCATCCTTGAAGACGGTCCATCAGACCCTGTCTGTTGTTCAGTTCTCCTCGATGGCGAGTACGGCTATCAGAATCTGTCACTCTCTGTCCCTGTCCGCCTCTCGACCGACGGCGTTGAGGACATCATCGAGTGGGAACTTTCGACGTTCGAACGCCGTGCACTAGACGAAGCTGCCGACGCAGTTGGTGAGTTATGCTAGTAGGTCAAGAGATGAGACCCGCTGGCTCCATTTGAACCGTCTCGGGGTCACGTCCCGAGGCACTCGCCTTGATTTTCTGTAGATATTTGCTCGGAATGTTTCGGAAGCCGTCTCACTACTATATTGGATAACCACTTAGCATAATGAAATATCGGTTATAGCTATTAGAACTCCCTCGACGCAACGACATTATTTGCGAAGATACCTATTGGCTAACTATCACTATATATCTTACATGACAATGATTAGCTACTCCTCCAAGTCGTCGAATGCGGGGCGACCATCATCTACAGTTGGTGGTGCTCCGACAACCAGCCAGACATGGTCGGTATCGGTATCGTTGAGAATCTGTCGGGGTGTCTCAGGAGGTATACAGATGGCCGTGCCCGTCGTGACATCGTGAATCTCTTCCTCAGTGCCAATCTTGATGCGGCCAGGTCCATCAAGGACATAATAAAACTCCTCCTGTTTGGTCTGGCGGTGAAAGCTCATCGCATCTCCCGGTGAGAGATACCACACCTTCGGACGCATTTTCGTACAGTCAAGTTCTTCTACCAGGTTTACATGTAAGGTTCCTGACCCTGAAGAGGGTTCCGGATTAATAGCATCCACCTGGACGATACGGTATTCGTCAGACATATACGAATAAATCAGTTGGCAAAGACAATAAAACTGCTTGTCTGTTAGCCAAAACCCGGCTCCGACCCACTACAGTATCTCGACTGCATGGAATATCCTATATCTAGTTCAATCTATCCGAAAAATAGACGCAATTTTGCATAAATCTTCTGCAATTATTGTTT
Organism: Haladaptatus halobius; assembly: GCF_020618475.1. Lineage (GTDB taxonomy): Archaea > Halobacteriota > Halobacteria > Halobacteriales > Haladaptataceae > Haladaptatus > Haladaptatus halobius. The sequence goes on from NZ_CP085338.1 coordinate 116,005, forward strand.
GTATGAACAAAAGCGTAGCACACAGTTCCCGATTCATGAGAGAAATCCCTCGGCCGCTCGGTGTCGACACAGGAGCAACCCTCGACACACGGGACAAAACGGTCACAGCCCTGAAGACTATCACACGGCTTTTCTCCAAGAACGGTTGTATCCACCGACAGTCTGTCACGGAGCATGGCTGGTATTGGTTCCGACGCACTGGCCTAGGTTTTATCGCCCCCAGAAGAGCTGCGAGACGATTGCGTCTCGCAGGTGACCTCCTGTGTCGATTCACGACTCTCAGCGGCGACCAGCGACAGGACTACAAAAATGTACGCCGACGCTCGCCAAGCGGTGTACGTGGCGTTCCTCCATCGCGTGCCGTTCGCTCTTGATGCGTTGACCCTCGGCTTTTCCCCCCGAATTTCGCGAAGACTGTTCGTACCAACAATCGCAATTCATCAATCTCGAAATCCCTGTCGGTATCCTCGACAACGATTTCCGGGATCCAGATCTCGACCGATATGTCGACCGTGTCTGCGAGTACGAACCCGCGGTTGGCGTCATCGGCGACGCTCACGATGCTGCGGAAGTACGGTCGTACGTTCGCACGATTCGAGACCTCGAAGCGAGCTTCCCCGATACTGAGTTCATCGTCGTTCCCAAGTGTTGGGCGGCAATCGAAGCCATTCCAGACGATATCGTCATCGCTTTCACGGTGCCTGTGGGACCCATTCAACATACGCACACACCCCTCGTTTTCAGTGAAAACGGGTATCAATTCCTACTTTGGTGATAATAGAAATGTTCGACTAGCCACACCCCTCGTTTTCAGTGAAAACAGAACAACCACTTTACTTTGACTACTACACTAACTAGGCTAGAAATACAAATAAATAGTTATGGGTAAGGGCAATTTTAGCGAGTAATATTAGGAGAGAAATTCGGCCACAGTATGTGTGTTTTTCACTGAAAACGTCGTGTCTGACGATTACGCTATACAAGCTCCTTTATAATGAATCTCTCGACCATGGTTGGAGCAGGGCTTCATTCATACGCTTTCATTGAAAGCGAGGGGTGTCTCCCGTCACCGCTAAACCAAGGATAGCCGTAATTAAATGCTCTCCATGCTTGTTCTATGCTTTTCACTGAAAACGGGGGGCGGTAGAACTAAGGTGCTCCTTCAAGAAGGCTTATATTAACGTGCCAAACGATCCTATACCCACGCCGGATCCCGACGATCTCGCTGACGATCCACTTACCCAGCGAAATGACGCTATCTTTGCGCGTCGCAAGCTGCTCCGAATTGGACATGTCCCCGACAGCGACCGCATCGTTGGTCGTGACGCGGAAATCAAGGATATAGAAGAATTGCTCCAACCGGGCGTTTTCGGTGGTCCACCTGGAAATGCGATTGTCTACGGGAAAACAGGCTCGGGTAAATCACTCGTCTCTCGGCACGTCACTGGCCGTGTCCGAGCAATCGCACAAACTAACGATGTCTCTCTTATCTCCGCTTATATTGACTGCGATCAGGCAAACACAATCACTCGCGTTTCTCGATCTCTTTCCCAACAAGCTGAATATCAGTCTCCTCACTCGCTAGATATTCCAGATAAAGGGATTGGGGCCAGCGAGTACATGGACTATCTCTATACGCTCCTCGAGGACGCAGATGTCCTCATCGCCATCATCGACGAGATTGACAAACTCGGTGATGATGAAATCTTGTTCAAACTCTCCAGAGCCGAAGAAAGTGGTAAAACCGATTGCTATATTGGTGTCATAGCAATCAGCAACAAAATCGAGTACTATGAGAATCTCGACGAGCGAGTGAAGTCCAGCTTTCAAGACGACGAGCTCGTATTCCATCCGTATGATGCGAGACAAATTCGGGAAATACTGAATAAACGGCAAGATGCATTCCAGCCGGGTGTTCTCGAAGATGGTGTTATCCCTCGTGTTGCAGCGTTTGCCGCGCGTGAACACGGTGATGCGCGGAAAGCAATCGAAATCCTCTCAAGTGCAGGAAAACTGGCTGCTCGAAATGGAGATGCGAGTGTCACGGAGGAACACGTTGATGCGGCACAGGAGTATGCAGCGATGTCGCGATTCCAGGAGTTAATTCGGGGATCGACTCCACACTCGAAATATGTCCTGTTTGCGCTCGCGTACCTACAGAAGTCGTCCCTGAAGCAAGCATTTAGCACAGGCGAGATCTATCGCGTGTACGAGGACGTTTGTAAGAGTGAGGGTGTGGATCCGCTCAGTCATCAACGAGTGCTGGAGCTGCTGAAGGAATGGGCGTTTAGCGACGTTACAGAAAACCGCCATACTGGCGGTGGAAAGAGCGAAGGAAGCTACCGAGAACACTCACTCTTACGCGACTCTGATATGGTTCTCGATACCGTGTTTGAAGAGCCTAAAACGAAGCAAAATATTGTATCCGATCTTCAAAACGATTGATCGTATCTTAAGCTCCTAAGTTCACGGGTGACGGCGTATTTGTTCATGGAGACTCACTCTCTATCGGCTTTAGTTAGCATATAATACTAACGATCCTATTTGACAGGCGGTGCTAGTGGAAGCCCACCCCTGAAGGGTGGGAGGAGGACAATCTCCGTAAATCGCCTCGCGGATCTCCCTCGAGTTACCAGCCAGTTTCGGCTGTAGATGGTCTTGATCAGGGTTCTCGTGGGAAACCTGGCCAAACGGTTAGCTCGCACAACTCCCAAGACGTATCCGTTAGTCATTCCATCTATATCTATTATGGTTATAGATTATAGTTGATGGCTATAGCTACATGCTATAGCTATAATCTACGCCTATTGGTTCGATTTATCTCGATTGCCAGGATAGCACTATTGGTGCGATCCGATACTTTGGTTGAGTTGCCAACGATGAGTGATCATCGCTACTCTTGACGTGGTTGCGAATCGGAGTGATTGCTACTGTCTTTTAGCTATAGCTATAAGATATAGTTATATACTATAGCTATAGTATAGGGTTGTGACTATGGGCTATAGGGGTGGTTGGGTTATAGCTTTTGACTATGGCTGTAGATTATAAGCCATCGGTATAGGTGTTGAATATAGCTATATTGCATAACTGGATGCTGTCGCTATAATGTCTGACTTAGTTTTATATTCATGGCCCTCAGCTATTACTCATAATGCTCACCTATACACCGGTTTCTGAGGCTGGTGGGGTCGGAAAAACGACGACGGCAGCGACACTCGCGGTCAGTCATGCGCGTGCAGGTCATGACGTCCTCACCATTGATATGGACACACAGAATGGAAGCCTCACGTATCTCTTCGGCCCTGAGTACGACCGTGGCGATTCAGGCATTGATAATCTTGTCCGCCACCTCGTCGGTCGGCCGACGGGTGATTTCCACGACCTCACGCTTGAGGTTGAACACGGCATCGATCTCATCCCATCGCATAATATGCTAGAGGATCTCCACGAGTTCCTCCTTAACGAGAAGAATCAGGCTGAGAACTTCGGTGAGTCCTATAGTATGTATCATCAGCTCCATCGGGTTCTCCGTGAGGCGAACGTCCGTGATGAATACGACGTTGTGATCGTTGATACTGCTGGAAAAGCTGGGCCAATACTTTATAACGCACTTGTTGCCGTCAGGAATGTTGTTATCCCGTTCGAGGCGACCGCGAAAGGCCAGGAATCGATTGAAGGACTAGATGATCTCGTCGAGGGACTTGAACAGAGCATCAACGTTGATGTCGGCGTCCTCTCTGTGGTTCCAATCGGATACAAGGACACACGCGACCAACGAGAAATCCTCGGTGAACTTCGAGAGAGTGGATTCCCAGTGCCCGTGATCATTGGTGAACGAGGTTCAATGATGGAAGGCTGCTGGAGGAAGCAGTGTAGTCCGTATACGTATATTGAGAAATATCGCGACCGACAACGAGACTATGAACTTGAAACGCTTGACCAATTCGATGAGCTCGCACGTCACCTTGAGCAGGAAACAGGGCTTGAGCCTCGTGAGGTGACAGCATAATGGGACTTAAATCTGGCTCACGAGACGCTGGGCTTGATGAATCAGAAGACGATGGTGAGCAAACTGCCGAACAGGAGATGGAAGAATCCCAGAGAGACGATGAGGCGCCGATGGAATCATCTCCTGCCGAAACAACTGACGCAAGTCCGGAGCCCGTCACCACGTCTGAGACGGACTTTCAACGGCCGACGATGGAATCGATCCCGTATAAACTCCGTCGCGACAAGGTGAACGAAGGGCGAAAACAAGTTCCGTATTTTATTCGAGAAGAGATCACCGAGGCCGAAGACGATCTACAAGATACGCTCGAAGAGATTCTGGGCGAAGATGTCTATAAGTCAGATTACCGTGAGGCCGCAATGGTCGTCGCTCAACGCAACCCTGAACTCGTTGCCGAGATACTCCGGGAATGGGGCTACGACCTTGACGCTGCCTGAGAAACTTCGTTGTTTCCCGACGGATTGAAAAGTCACTGTTGGATGGAACGTATCCTCGAACACTGCTGCCAATTTCTGACGCGTATTCTCTTGTCTACTCTATTGAACTTATAGACCAAAATACACTTCCGAAGCTGATCTCAGGACATAAGTCCCCAATTCCGTAGAGATTGTGAACTACTCCGCCCTGCTCGGCCTAACGTAGTGTAGACAACATCTACTTCATCGACAGCGCCTCCTCGGCCGATTCCACTTTCGCTTATGATCCAACGACGTGTGAAATCTGGAGAGCGACGAAGATTATGCAGCGACTGAAAGGTGAGCCGTCGCAAAACGTGACTAGTGGTCTGACGGCCCCGGAGATTCCGTAGTTACCGATACACGTCATGTACGCCGTCGATCGAATATCGCTCCGCTACTTGTTGTCGATAGTCAACTTGCTTCAGCGAATTCAAACGAGGGAGACGAAACTGCTAAACTCACTCCGATACTTCGACCCACTCTCTGCTGTTGCCGGATTCGTACGCCGCATCGAGAACCCGAAGCAATTGGACTGCGTCGTCGACGGTCGCCGGGACGTCTCCGGTCTCGTAGCCTTCGAAGTAGGCTTCGAAGTAATCTTGCACGTAGTCACCCCAAGCCGGGAACCGGTCGTACGTGAATTCGTACTCGATAGTTCGCCGTGGAGCGCCCGACCAATCGGAGTACTTGGCAGTGAGTTCGAGCGGAACTGTCGGTTCGTGTTGAAGGGAGTCGTGGTGAATGGGTGTTCGGGCCTGCGCTTCGGTCCCGTAGAGACCCAGATGTGTGTCCTTGCCCCGTTCACTCAGGTAATAGCCCGTATGGTACGTTCCGAGGGTCCCTTTCTTGGTCTCGAATTGGAGGACAGCTCCAGCCTCAACGTCGGTCTCAGCTGCGTCATGGAACCGAGCGTTTACCCTCGCTATCGAATCGTCCAGTATCCACGGCATCATGTCGACCCAGTGTGGCCCAATCCATTGGAGGGAGCCGCCACGGCTCGTTGCCCGGTCGTAGATGTAGTGGTCGGTGTTTCGATAGGAGAGCTGGCTGGCATTGAAGCGGCCCTGAACGGTCCAAATGTCGCCGAAAAAGCCAGCACGGACTTTATCACGGAGTTCCATCGCGACTGGGTTTTTCCGGTAGAACGTCGTTGGTGAGACGGTGACACCCACTTCGTTCGCTCGCGTTGCTACCGCCTCCAAATCAGCCGCGGTCCGTCCGATCGGCTTCTCGCTGATGACATGAACACCGTTGTCGACGGCAGTCTCGACGATCGACGGCGTCTTGTCATTTCGGTATGTGATCCAAACTACGTCGATGTCCCCGTCGGCGATCAGATGATGAGGGTCTTCATACACCGTTGCCCCCGCCACGAGGTCCGCGACCTCCTGGCCTTCGGTAGTTATCTCGTCCGGTCGTTCGTCCATCGCTGCAAGACTTCCAAGGTCGACCCGCTTACCCGGCTCACAGACTGCAGTGATATCGATGTCGAGTCCGCTTGCGACGGCGAAATACGGATCGCGATGGTGGTGATCGACGCCGACGTAACCAATTTTCACACCCATAATCAAAACCATCATTCAAACTATATGAGCATGGTGGTTTCAGATAAATTTGCCGGGAATGAACGGTTTCCATGAGCCCGTAACGAGCTCCGATCGCTCGCCGTTGCGGACCTCGTTGGATGGTGAGAACACAAGACTCCGAGGTACCAGTAATGTGAACTCTGTCCAAGTTCATTGCCAGTCCGAACAACAGTTATGGTTCAATCCGCTGACCACAACCCTCTTATATTTCGAAAGTACACCCTATACCGACGCAATACGTCTATGCAAGAGATTGGCATCATCATGAACGGCGTAACGGGCCGAATGGGAACGAACCAACACCTCATCCGTTCGATTCTAGCACTACGGGAAGAAGGGGGTGTCGAACTTCCCTCCGGAGAACGAGTAATGCCGAATCCATTGCTCGTCGGGCGGAACGAACGCAAGTTGCGAGCGTTGAGCGATGAATATGGCGTTGACCGGTGGACCGCCGACCCAAACCTCGAATCGTGTCTGGACGGGGATGACGAGATATACTTTGACTCACAAGTGACGCCGAGACGACCCGACGCCGTCCTGAAGGCGATCGAGGCCGGGAAAGATGTGTATTGCGAGAAACCACTTGCTTCTGACCTCGATACGGCCATAGAAGTTGCGCGCGTCGCAGAACGGAGCGACGTCAAACACGGAATCGTTCAGGACAAACTTTGGCTCCCTGGACTGATGAAACTTGGCCGGCTGATCGATCAGGGATTCTTCGGGGAGATACTCTCGGTCCGTATCGAGTTCGGGTACTGGGTGTTCACCGGTCACGGACAACCGGCGCAGCGGCCGTCCTGGAACTACCGGGCGGAGGACGGCGGCGGGATCATCGACGATATGTTCTCTCACTGGAGCTACGTTCTAGAGAACCTATTTGGCCGGGTCGAGTCGGTCAGTTGCCTCGGGAAAACCCACATCCCCCGCCGCGTAGACGAACAGGGCGAGGAGTACGAAGCGACAGCCGATGACGCTGCTTACGCGATCATGGAACTAGAAGGCGACATTGTCGCGCAACTCAATTCGTCGTGGACGGTCCGCGTCAATCGTGACGACTTGCTCGAGGTCCAGGTCGATGGAACGAAGGGGAGCGCCGTTGCTGGACTTCGGGAATGCAAAACGCAGCATCACGCCAACACGCCGAAACCGGTGTGGAACCCCGATACGCCCACCGAACATGACTTCACCGAGGATTGGGAGACGGTGCCCGATAACCAGGAGTTCGAAAACGCATTCAAACAGCAGTGGGTGAAGTTCATCCGTCACGTCGTCGCGGACGAACCTTTCCCCTGGGACTTTCGTGCCGGAGCGAAGGGAGTCCAACTCACTGAAGCCAGCCACCAAGCCTGGGACGAACAACGTCGCGTCACCGTCGACGACCTTCAGATCTGATAGGCCAATCCGACGATCGATTGGTGACAACTTTTTGACGTGTGAGCGATGAAGCGTAGTGAGGATAGAAAAAGGAGCGAACTGACGGGGGATTAATCCCGTTGCGACTCGTTGAAGACGGAATTTTCGTGCGGAGACGGTTGCGCGAAGTCGCCGGAATCGAAGTGGATCGGGGACGGTTCCTCGAGGACGCGGAGGTCGTCACGGTTCCGTGCCTCCTCGACCAGCGCCCGCGAGGCATACAGGTACTGTAAGTGCATTGTGTCCGCTGCACGGAGGACGCGGACGGTCGACGGATCGACGATACCGATAGTCGAGAGTGCCGCGACGAGGCCTGCACGGTCTGTTTCGACCGCTGGCGGGAGGCGGACACCCCTCGTGGTACTCGCCGTTAACGCGTTGATGAGTGTCGTCGGCATGTCCACCTCGGCGAGGAGATTCTGATGGATGAAGTCGGCAGAGCCCGCGCCCATTGCATTCCCGTGCGTCACTTCGGTGAGCCGGCGAGTGTAGATGCGTTTGATGTTCGGCGTCTCCGGCTCCGGTTCCTGTATCGCGAACGGTCGGCGACCGATAACGTTCGTGTCCATACCCTGTCCGCTAATGTCCTTTCCCTGGCGGTCGAGCACCAGCACATCGAGTTCTCTGAACGGAACCTTTGGCATAATCTCGTAGGCTGTTTCGAGGAGCTCCGCCTCACGGTCGAGGAATTCCTCGGGCGGAATACCTTCGATGAGTGTCGTCTCGTCGCGTTGATCCTCCAGAATCGCGATGCCACCGACGACTGGCAGATCGGCGAGTAGTCGGTCGGTGATTTCTGGGACCATGTCGCGGAGCGACCAGTCGACCGCCCAATCGTGGGCGATTTTCGCCCCGCGCTGTTTGCCCATTCCGATAACGAGCATCTTCGAGAGGCCGCTCTCGACCGTACCATCGAAATCCGTGTGAGGTTTGATACGGTTTATCGGGACGATGGCGTCAGCCGCGACTGCGTTCGCGTCGGCGACGACCGGTACACCTCGCTCGGCGGTACGACCGACTTGGGTGACCTCCATGTTAGACCGAATTTCACAGCCGATCTCGTTCTCCGTGACGCCGAGTTCCGCCAACATCTCGCGCTGACCTTCCGCGGTCGCCCCTCCGTGACTCCCCATCGCCGGGAATACAAACGGTTCATAGCCGCGATCCTTAGATTCGGCGACCACTCCAGCGACGATACTTGAGAGGTTTCCGATACCCCGGCTTCCGACCCCGAGTGCGACTTCGCCGCCGGGTGGCACGTCTTCCAGCGGAAGCGAGCTGAACGCCTGCGATGCGTGGTCAGCGATGGCATCAGGGGGAATCGAATCTGTCTCCCACGTCTGTTCGATGAGTCCCATTTCAGGAAGTGGCGTCTCGCCACACGCTTCGAGGATTGACTGTTCAGAAACCGCGAGCGAAAGACGAGACCGTTTCGAATCCATACTCCAATGTTGAGTGAGTCCCGTGATAAATATACCCCGTCTGCATAGGCGACCATCCAAGATATCAGACAATCTAACAATGTCTGGCAACCATCTCTTTGGGAGACGCGAGAACTCGTTACCTGAACACTTAAGATGCAGTGCCCTCCCTACTCGTACGATGCAATTCGTTCGATACACCGACGGTTTTGGTTCCGCGATGGGCGCCAAAATGGACTCTACAATTCACGTGCTCGCCGATCTACCGGAGGGAGAACCCTCGTATCAGCAACTCACCAATCAACGGTATCTCGAACAATTACGGACACGGGTCCAAAACGGGTCACTCTCGCAGGTCAACGCGGCCGAAGTGAACCTGCTGGCTCCGATTCCTAAGCCGGGAAAGATAATCTGTGCCGGGCTGAACTATCGCGATCACGCCGAGGAACAGAATGAGGAGATTCCGGACGAACCACTCCTCTTCTCGAAAGCGCCGACGACCGTCACGAATCCTGGCAGTCCGATCGTTCACCCCGAGAACGAGCAGGTTGACTACGAGGTCGAACTCGCGGTCATCATCGGGCGTACAGCGAAGAACCTTGAGGAGGACGAAGTGGACGACTATATCGCCGGCTACACTGTTCTCAACGACGTGAGTGGCAGGGATGCACAGTTCTCCGACGGTCAGTTCTTCAGGGGGAAGAGCTACGATACCTTTTCGCCGATGGGTCCGACACTAGTCGCTAGCAAGGAATACGACCCGAACGACGTCGACGTGACGTTGCGGGTTGACGGCGACACGAAGCAAGCATCGAACACACAACAGTTCATCTTCGACGTGCAGGAACTGATATCGTACATCAGTCGGAACATGACGCTCCGTCCCGGCAACGTCGTTTCGACCGGCACGCCGGGCGGCGTCGGAATCTTCCGCGATCCCCCCGACCTGCTCGAGCCGGGGCAGATCTGTGAGGCCGAAATTGAGGGGATAGGGACGCTCTCGAATCCTGTCGTCGGCGAGTGAGCACCCTCGCGGGCCCGTTTCAGTACGTCGGTCGTTGCAGACGAGACGATAACGAAGCCTCCGTATCGCCCGGTGTCCAGCAACCGCCGTTCACTCGCCGGTCGACTCAAGTGGGTCCGTCTCTCCCCATCCGATCGACGCTCCTTCAGTCGGTGACGCCCACTCGACCGCGTTTTCGATTACTCGTTGAACCGCCGCCTGATGGAAGATAGGATACTCCTCGTGGCCTGGACGGAACGCAAAGATACGTCCACGTCCGCGACGGTAACAGAGCCCCGATCGGAACACTTCGCCACCCTCGAACCAGGAGACGAACACGGTACGGTCCGGCTCGGGCACGTCGTACGGTTCGCCGTACGTCTCGGTCGCCGGGATCACAAACTGCTCGTCGAGTCCGTCAGCGATAGGATGGCCGGGATCGACGACCCACACTCGCTCTCGCTCGCCGCCGTGCCGGTACTTGATGTTGCACGTCGTCCCCATGAGGCGTTTGAACGGCTTCGAGTTCTTCCCGGAGTGGAGCGGGATGAACCCCATTCCCTCGTGAACCCTGTCGACGACTCTGTTCGCGACGATGTCGCGAACAGAGTCATTTGCACAGTGTGACCACCACACGAGGACGTCCGTGTCGGCTAGTGTCTCGTCGTCGAGGCCGTGATCGGGGTCGTCGAGCGTCGCCGTGTAAACGTCGTACCCGGCGGCTTCGAGGTGGTCGGCGATGGTACCGTGAATACCGTTCGGGTAGCGCTCAGCGACGGCGGGTTCCTCTTGCTCATGGACGTTCTCGTTCCAGACGGTGACTCGAATCGTCATACGATAATCCAGTCAGTAGGAGTCTATAAAGCCTGTCGTTGATTCTACGCCGGAAGTCGAGGCGGTACGTGGATGACCGCTGGTCGACCGGCGATCGCTCGGTTCCGCCGGTCGAGTTGGACTGACCAGTATGTACCGACAGTCCGGGTAATCCCTCCCGATTTACCGGGGAATTCCCGCATAGGGAACGTATTCGCATTTGCCCGTTCGACGCTCAATTCGGCCGTTATCCCGCCTTCTTCCTTTCGCCACTCAATCTGCAGAAAGCGACTCGCAAAAAAATCGAGAGGCTTTACGCTCCTATGGCTGTCATGGAATGGCGGGAAATTCTGATTAGTGGTGCTTCAATGATGCGTATGACGATACAATCGACGAAAAATTCCCGTATCGGGAACACCAACGATCCTGAAACTATGTTTGACTTCTGTAATCGCGCTACAAAGGCTTCGTGGACCAGTAAGAGCTGATCAAGGTGGAATCAATCTTACGTGTGACCAGTCGCGCAGAGAAAGTCGAGCAACCGTTCCCACCACGGGAACAGAATTAAGTTTCTGTAGTTGAATAGTTTTATCATGGCCACACCAATGGACGAAACGGGGCGGCGAATTCGAGGCGTACAGATTGCGTTTTCCATCATTGACCTCCTGCAGACCGAGAACAAGCAGACGCTGACCGAAATTGCGGACGATCTCGGCCACTCAAAGAGCACGATCCACAGCCATCTCAAGACCCTCGTGGACCAGGAGGTTCTCGTCCCGGAAGAGGACGGCTACCGACTGAGCCTTCGTATACTGGATATGGCGAAACACGTCCGAGACCAAGTCGGCAATTACGACGTAATAGAAAAGGAAGTCGACGAACTGGCGACTGAAACTGGAGAAATCGCCCACTTCGGAATTGAGGAGTACGGACAGGTTTCCTACTTCTGTAAAGCGATGGGGTCGCGGGCAGTTGAAACGGCGTCGAGAGTCGGGACGCAACAACCGATGTACTCCACGTCCCTGGGGAAGACGATTCTCGCACACCTCCCTTCGGAGAAACAGGAGCAAATCGTTGCCAAATGCAATTTCGAACAGAAGACTCAGCAAACGATTACCGCTCCCGAGGAACTCTACGAGGAATTTCAGACCATCGTCGAACGCGGTTACGGCATCGACAACGAAGAGAATATCCAAGGACTCCGGTGTGTCGCCGCGCCGGTGAAAAACGAGAACACGGTGTTGGGCGCCGTTAGCGTCTCCGGCCCTACGAGTCGATTCACCGAAGACCGGCTCCACGATGAACTCGCTGACTACGTCTGTCGTGCTGCGAACGTCATCGAACTCAATACGAAATTCTCCTGACGTTATCGCTCAGTTTCATTTGTCTGCACCTACTCTTACCCTGATCTCCCCCTCGACTGCTCAGTACTGCCGTCGCCACTCCCTTCAACCAACAGGTACAGTGCTCCCTGAGGGGAGTCAATTCCAGGGGAGGGCGTAGCTCGGATCGTTTACGAAGCGATCGAGGGCCGCTGTTACCGAGAGTCGGCTTCCGCTTGGGAGGTGCACTCGTATCGCGTTCGACCCGTCAAACCGGCGGTTGTCATCCGTACTCGCATCACCATCCCCTTCTCCGACCTCGATATCGTCCTCGTCGGTTGCCACCGACTCGAATCGGTGCTCGCCATACGCCCCCGCCTGTAGAATCAGCTCCTCGTTCTCGCAGCCGACGTTGACGAGCGTCAGTTCGATTCCCTCCCGCGACACGTCCCCCACGAGCGCCGCGACACCCTCGGGAAGCCCAGGTCGTTCTCGGCGCGCGTCGAAGTGCCGAACCTGCGCCATGACGAGCCCACCATAATAGACGGGCTGAGGCGCGCCCATGGTGAGTTGGAGCAGCGCTTTGTGGAATACGGGATTCCGGTTCCGGAGGTAATCCTCGTCGACCGTCGTCGGCTTATTGCCTTCCGCTTTCAAGAGATTCAGTCGCTCCTGTACATGTTCGCGTGTCGCCTCTAAAATTCGGTCAGGATAATCGGGAAACTCACCGTCGAGATACGCCAACCACGCGTACTCGTGACCGTCACCGTGCTTCGTGGCGGCTCGAGGGTCAACTCGCTTCCAGTCGCGCGTTCCCCAGTCGCGAAGACGGCGGAGCCTCTCTCGATCCTCGTCGTTCATGGACATATACCAGAGGTGGACGGCGTACGGGTCGTCCGTGTGCGGCTGAAACTCGTACCAGCCGTCACGCCAGAGTACCTCCCCATCGTCCTCCGTAAGTACGCCCGATGCGTCGTAGTGATAGTCTCCCGCTTCGCCATACTTATGCGGGATATGGAGCGTGCTATGAACGTCGTCTTCGCTCACTTCGATACCGTTCGAGATGAGCGTATTCAGTTGCGAACGGGGAAATTCGAGATACTCCCGATCGCCTTCGAGCAGAACCGCGTTCTCCGCGGCAATGGTTGGACCGATCCCGACGTAGTGCCATCCCCCCCACGACCAGCCGTAGTAGCCGCCGTACCACTTACCGTCCGTGTACTCTCCTATTTCCCCCGATCGGCCGACGTTGTCGGGGATGATTCCTCCGTTCTCCTCGGTTCGCTCCCGCCATGCTGCGAGATAGTCGGTGACCCACTCCCGGTACCTGTCATCACCGGTGTGGAGATACGCGTTCGTCATCAGACTCGTGATGTTGAGGTTGAGCGGGATATCCCCCTTCGAACACCGTTCGTTCAGCGCCTCGAATAGGCGTTCCTCATTGTCGGGGTCGAGGAGGTCGGTCGTCTCGTCGAACCCCAAGTCGCGCCACGGAAGCCCATGTCGCGCCCAGCGGTAGTCCGCCCCGTACGGGTGATGTTCGTAGGCGGAGAAGTCACAGAAGTCTGGGCCCATGCTGCCGTTCATCGGACCGCGCACGAGACGCCGGTCGCCGTCGTAGTTATCTGCGTCGGCGTCATCGAAGTACAGTCCTGCGAACCGCTCCGCACGGTCGACGGCCGTTTCGTCGTCGGGTGCGGCGAGCCCCATATTATACGTGTAGAGGTTTCCCTCTCCCATGTGAAACCAGTCCCGGCATTGCTCGAATTCGTCAACGATCATTTGATGGCCGAACGGGGTCTCCGTGTTGGACGCGCGTTCCAGCGCCGCTTCATACACGCGACGCGCGCGGTCAAGGAACCGATGGGCGGCGACGAACGAGTACATCAACGGCCAGTTGTAGAATCCCTCGACCACATCATCGAAGCCGTCGACGCCGACGTGGTTTGCCGGCGGCCAGAACGGTTCGTCCTTCGGGCCAGTGTAATCTGCGACGAATCGATCGACTGCGTTCGCCATCTGGTCGAATAACTCCCGCTGTCGGAGCGCCCACGCCGGCGGCCGCGATACGCTGATAGTCGCCTCTAGTTCAAGCATACTCACGCAGGGGATTCGACGGTGAACTACCCCGCCCTGCTCGGCCTAACGGCCTCGCTGAGGACGGGGCTTCCCCGTTCTATGACATGACTTGCAGACACCACACGGGTATCCGTATCGGTCGCGGTCTCCGGGGGCGTGGATTCGGCCTGTCCCATGCCTAATTCAGAAAAAGCGCGTTGAAGGATGTTCTTCGCAGCGTTCGCGTCCCTATCGTCCTCGTATCCGCACGACGGACATGAGTGCTCGCGCACCCACAGGGGCTTGTCGGTTTCTACGCCGCAGTTGCTACACTCCTTGGTAGTGCCACGTGGGTTAACTTCAACGAGGTGCGTACTCCGACGTTTGGCGCTCGGTTCGGCTTTCGACGCTCGCTTCGCGTCAATCGACGATGCGTTCGATGTCGTCGTCGAGTTGGTCGTAGAGTTCTTCGGCACGGCGTTCGTCAGTGGGCGAGAGCGGTTCGATAGGTTCGCGGACCTCACCGCCATGGAGACCGGCGAGTTCAAGCCCTTTCTTCACCGCTGAGATGCTTATCGAACCCTCGATACTATTGTTCTCCCCGGATTCATCACGGAAGTTCTGGTAAGGAAGACAGATATTGCGGATGCGGCGCGCGCGCTCCCAATCACCGACCGTGAGAGCGTCGAACAGTTCGAGTCCAACCTCGGGCCGGAAGTTGCTAACGCCGGCGGAGAATCCTTCGATGCCCTCGCTCCAGAAGGAAACGGCGAACGGTTCGGCGAGACCGTCGATCCAGACGACGTCGTCGGGGGCAATGGTGGTAGCCGCGCCGAGTTTCACCGCGTCCTTGATAGCGTATTTAACGCCGACGACACCGTCGACATTCGCGAGGTCGCGGAGGTAGCCAATGGAGGGGTCGAACCCCTTGACGTACGGCACGAGCGGCGTCTCCGTGGTGGCGTCGAGTTTCTCGTAGTATCGGATGAGTCCCTGTTCGTGGACGTAAGAGTGGTCGGGTGGCATCACCATCATCGCATCAACGCCGACGCGGTCGTACGCCCGGATAAGTTCCTGTGCCTCTGGTGTGCTTCCTCCGACGCCCGCGAGGACGCAGGCGTCGGTGGACAGTGTGTCTACGGCCGTCTTCGTCACCTCGACCCGTTCGTTTTGGGAGAGTGAATGGTACTCGCTGATGTTCGCCGATGCGAGAAATGTTCGAATTCCGGCGCTGTATAGGTTATTTGCATTCTCCTCTAGTTTGGAGTGCTCTATAACGAGGTCGTCGTCGAACGGGGTGAGGAGTCCGGCAGCGACGCCACGGAGGTGCTGGGATACACCGTTCTTGGAAAGTGGCATAACTGAGACTGCATGTACTCCTGTATAAAGCCTTCGAAGAATGAGACGCAGGCGAACGGCCGAAAGTCAAGAACTTCGATACAACGACAGTGGTGATTCCGCGCCGAAAAACGAGACAGGGAAGTTAATATCGAGTGGCGGTCCGTTCGTGGCCACCAACTGAAGCAGGTGGGGAGCCGTTCGGCCGGCAACGGTGTGTGATCGAGCCCCCGAAGGATTTCGATCGAATCTACTTGAAAGCCAAGTGGAAGGCACGATGCGACAAAAAAGTTATTTGGTGGATTTCTGTATGAGTAGTCGTCACAATGGAAACCCAGACCAAATTCCCTTCCGTCGCCGTTGGCCTCGTCGGGGTCGGCAGCCTCGGGCGCAGACTCGGTCGTCAATTCGTCGAACTCCCTCGCTCCGAATTGGTCGCGCTCTCGGATGTCGACGGCGACGGTCTCGCGGCCGCGGGGCTCGAACTTGACGTGCCGGTGTCGTCCCGGTACGAGTCGTACGAGGAGATGCTCGACAAGGAACCGCTGGACGCAGTGGCGATAGCGACACCAAACGGGCTCCACTACGACCAGACGATGGCCGCGCTGGATCGAGATGTACACGTGCTCTGTGAAAAGCCGCTCGCGACGAGCGTCGAAGATGCATACGAGGTCACGCAGCGAGTGGAGACGAGCGACTGCACAGTGATGGTAGGCTACCAGCGGCATTTGAATCCGGCGTACAAACTCGCTCGGGAGCGGTGGGCGCTCGGTGACCGGGAGCCGCGATTCATCACGGGCGAGATAACGCATGATTGGCGCTCCTACTACGATGAAATGACGGACTGGCGAATGGACGCCGATTTGAGCGGCGGCGGCCACCTCCTGAACGTCGGCACACACGTCGTCGACGCCATCCTCTGGTCGACGGGTCTCACGCCAACGCACGTCAACGCGTACGTCGACTTCCACGACGATGACGAGCTGTTCGACCGCCAGTCGTCGACCATCGTCGAGTTCGAGGAGGGCGCAGTGGCGAACGTCTCCGATACCGGCGTCGTCGCCCGAACCCGTGAACACGTCCACGTCTGGGACGAGGAGGGAGCGGTCTATCTCGAAGGTCATGAGTGGGACGACCGAACTGGCTTCGTCATCGACAGCGACGGGACCGAACACCGTCCATATCAGGGGTACGACCGCCGACTAAGCAAGGGAACTGCGTTCCTTGACGCGGTCGAGACCGGCGAGGACCCGCCCGCTACGGTCCGCGACGGTCTCAAAGCGGTCATCGTCACGATGGCCGCCTACGAGTCCGGCCGCCAAAACGAGCGCGTCGCACTCGCCGACCTTTATCCGTTCGTCGACGATGTCTTTCAGTAGAGTATTCGACCACCGGTAGACGAGGGGGTTATATCGTTCGGATGAGCGATCCGCCGTAGAGGGGGTAGCGACGACCGACCGGCCTCGGCTGGGACTCCGGAAGGGGCCACAGGCTAGGCGAAGTATAGCTACGTAAACACTTGACCGATCGCAAAGAGCGATAGAACGGTACAACGAGCCACATATGTTGAGGAGGGCTTCCGTGGACCGTTCAGTTCTTCTCAAGAAAATCGATTCGGTTCGAGTAATCGGCGCCGGCGGTGTTCACCCGGAGTTTTATCGTGGTGCGCGAGCCAGAAGTGGGTATGCGAATCACGGATGTCAACGGCTACGCACTCTCATCACTCATCGACCCACCACAGGACCGACGCTTCCACGGCGGGGTTCGACGACTGCTCAAGCGCGACGTCGTCCTCGTCGTCGTGGAGTCGAGCGACGGAGCGCACGGCGTCGCCACGGCCGGTGCGAGCAGTTCTGCCATGCGGGAATACTTCGCGGGAGATTCGCAGGGGACGTTCGCGGATATCGTCGACGGCACAGTGGCCGACGCACTCGAAGGGGAATCGGTCGACACCGTTGCCGACGCCCACGCCCACCTCCGAGAGACCAACCTGCCGGATCGACTCCTCCACGAAGCAATCTCCGCAGTTGACGTCGCACTCTACGATCTCCGGGGGAAGGAGGTCGGCGCACCCATCTACGAACTCCTCACGACGGAGTACGGAACTGAGCCGACGCGCGAGATGTCGCTCTATGCGAGCGCCGGGATGTACATGGAACCAGAGGGGTACGCCGAGCAGGCGGCGACACTTTGCGATCTCGGCTTCTTCGGCTACAAGTACCGGCCGGGCATCGGGCCGGAGAGCGACCGTCGAACCATTGAACTGGTCACAGAGGCAGCCGGCGAAATGGCGGTAATGCTCGACGTCCACACCTGGTGGAAGATACGCGACGGATACGACCGTGAGACGGTTCAGGAGCTGGTGAAGTTCGCCCACGATCGCGACTGCTTCTGGGTCGAAGAGCCGGTGTCGCCCGACGACCACGCAGGCTACGTTGAACTCGCGGAGACGGGAGCGCCGCTTGCGGGCGGGGAAAGTGAACCAACGCCCGATCGACTGGTTGACCTCGGCGAGACTGACGCCGTCAATTTCCTCCAGGGCGATGTCCGCCACCACTGCGGCTACACCGGCTGTCGCCCCGCCGTCGAGTTCTGTAACAATCGGGAGACGGAGTTCGTCCCTCACAACTTCGGGACGTGGGTCGGCCTCCTTGCCAACGCTCACCTCGTCGCGGCTGCTCCTGATGTCTCGCTGCTCGAGTACCCCGTTTTCGAGGACGATCCCGTCCTCGACGCCGATACCGATCCTGGCATGTATCCGTTCAATCTCGCGTTCGACATAATCGAAGGTGAACCTGCCGTTGAGGACGGCGCTTTGACAGTATCGGACGACCCAGGACTCGGCGTCGACGTCGACTTCGATGTCCTCGACGACTACCCGTTCCGGGACGGTCCGTGGACCGAGTTCCACTACGACGACGGGTGACACACCGCGTCCCTCTTGAACGTCAGGTCACAAGCTATATTGCGTCCCTGTACTGAGAGCTTCGCATGCGAGTGACTGACATCGAGACGATACCGCTCTCACACACACTCCCTGAGGGACGGGGGCTCGGAGACGCGCGTGGATTCGGTCGTGACCGAGTGACGACCCTCGTTCGCGTCGAGACCGATACCGGGGAAGTCGGCTGGGGCGAGGCGTTCGCGCCAGGTAGCGTTGTCGCGCCCGTCGTCGACGAGTTCTTCCGCGAGGACGTCGTTGGCATGGATCCGTTCGACGTGCGATGCCTCGCCGAAGATTCGTACACGGATCCATACCATTTCGGTGGGAGCATATTCGTCCAGAGCGCGCTGAGTGGCATCGACGTCGCGCTCTGGGATCTCGTCGGCAAGGCGGTCGGGAAACCTGTCCACCGGCTGCTGGGAGGGAATCGCCGCGACACGCTCACCGCTTACGCCTCGACGATGTATTTCACCGAGGACGACCGGGAGATCGCGGATCCGATTCAGGCTGCGGTCGATGAGGGGTTCACCGCGGTGAAAATCAAGATTGGGAGCGGGATCAAGGCAGACGTCGAACGAGTCCGGACGGCCCGAGAGATACTTGGCGAGGATGCGCGCCTAATGGTTGACATCAACGGGAACTACCGGCCACGGCAGGCTATTCGGACTGTGAACGCCATCGCGGAATTCGACGTGATGTGGATCGAGGAACCCGTGCCGCCGGAGAACTTCACCGGGTACCGTGAGGTCAAAGCCAGCATCGACGTTCCTATCGCTGCTGGCGAGGCGCATTACGGTCGGTTCGCATTCAAACGACTCGTCGACGGACGAACCGTGGACATCGTCCAGCCGAACCTCGGGCGCTGTGGCGGTCTCTCGGAGGCGAGCCGCATCGCCGACATGGCGACGACGGAGAACGTCGCAGTGCGCCCTCACGTTTGGAACAGCGCGGTCGGACTGGCGGCGGCGGTGCAGTTCGCGGCGAGTGTCTCCGACTACCCGCATACGAGACATGTGCCGGATCCGATGATGGTCGAGTTCGACCGCAGCGAAAATCCGCTTCGGGATCGGATTCTGAAATCGTCATTCGATCCGAATGGTGGGTCCGTGGACGTTCCGCAAGATCCAGGTCTCGGCATCGAAGTCGACGAAGACGCGGTCGATCGATACAGATCATACGGATGACAGTCTCGTAAACTTCGATCCTTACAGTCGACGATCTGGGATACCTTTATCAGCGTGAGTTTCGTTCTCCCCAATATGCAGCCATCGTTAGTCGTCGTCAACGATACCGACGCACACGAACGCCTCCTCCGCGAAGCGGGGCGAATCGCGGCCGCGACCGATACCCCGTTGGTGTTGCTATCGTGGATGTCCGAGGAAGAGGTAGAACGGAACACCGAAACGCTGCAGGCGATGAGCGACACCGTCGACATGTCGTTTGACATCGACACGGCACAGGCGGTCGCGACCCAGTTCGCGCGGGAGGCCGCGGACGACGCCTTCGCCGACGCGGATGGGACGGTGGAGTACGACGTCGTCAGCGTGGTCTCGGAGGATAAAAACCTCGCGGACGAGGTGCTCCGAGTGGCACAGGAGCGAGGGTGTGATCACGTCTACATCGTCGGTCGGCAGCGGTCTCCAACTGGAAAGGCGGTATTCGGTGACACCGCTCAGCGCGTCATCTTGAACTTCGATGGCCCTGTCACCATCCTGACCGAGTAACGGTCAGGGAGGGTTCCCGAGAACCTCGGAGGGGGATCACGAGGATCGCCACGAACGGAATCGTTTTACCGCTGGTCTCTACGTAGTTCGTATGGACGTCCTGTTGACCGGTGTCTACGGACGCTGTGGTACTGCCATCATCGACCACCTGCACGATCGCGCAGAGTACGACTTCACGTATTACAACCGCTCGGACCGCCCGGATGACCACCCCTACGGCGGCTATGAGACTGTCGTTGGTGACATCACCGACGCCGAGAAACTCGCGACGACGGCGACGGGACAGGACGCTCTCGTCCACCTCGCGGCGTACCCGTACACGGAGGGGTCGTGGACGGACGTCTTCGAACCGAACATCGTCGGGATGTACAACGCACTCGAAGCCGCCCGGGAACGGGAAGTAGAGACATTCGTCTTCGGTTCGACGAATCACGTGATGGGACTCTACGAGGAAGAATATGCACCGGAACTGTATTCCCTCGACAGCGATCTGGTCCTGCACCACGACGACCCGGTTCGACCGGACTCCTACTACGGGGCGTCGAAGAGTTTCGGCGAGGATCTGGGACGCTACTACGTCGAGACCTACGAGTATCCGAAGCGGTTCTATGCGCTCCGCATCTGCACGGTCAATATGTCTGAGTATGACCACCCGTACGGTGATGCGGAGCAGGCGGTCGACGATGGTGAGTATGACCGTGGGAGCGAGGAGTACGCGGAGACGGTCGCACGAATGAAGGCGATGTGGCAGTCCCGCCGGGATTTCGCGCACATGGTGGATCGTTGTCTCCAGGACGACGACGTGGTATACGACGTGTTCTACGGCGTCAGCGACAACCGTCGTCGCTGGTTCGACCTCGAACACGCCCGGACCCGACTCGGCTATCACCCCCGAGACGACGGCGAGGAGTGGAACGAACCACCGGCCTGACTTTACCCGGTGCCGCCGTCCCGACGGCACCTCTCGCGGTTCGAACGCACCATCGCTTCGGTGAGTCGGACGATCGTCGATTCGGTAGCGCGGAAAGGTGGCGAACGTCTTCGAGATCAACAGGTATTTGTCCACCATCTGCGTCAACCGTTATCACATGTAACAGCTGTCGGAGTGCGGCCAGCGTGCATCCTCCGGATCGGTGCGAGACCTGAAGATCGAGTACGTCGACGGCAGGAGTCGGGGATGGGCACACACGCTCATCAACGACCTTGCAAAGTGTATGGACCTCGCGGGCGAGGTCGCACTGTACGACGTGAATTGCGAAGCTGCGGCGAGGAACGCGGATCTTGCCACCCAGGTCATGGAACGCGAGAAGGCCGTCGGGGATTGGATTTTCGAGGCGCACCGCGACATGGGCGAGGCGTTAGACGACGCAGACTTCGTGATCTGTTCGATACAGGATCCACCCGCGGAGACGTTCGTCCACGATATCAATGTTCCACAGGAGTACGGCATCTATCAGACGGTCGCGGACACTGTCGGTCCCGACGGGACTATACGGGCGCTCCAGACGATTCCGCAGTACCGCGACATCGCGGCAACGGTTCGCGAACGCTGCCCGGACGCGTGGGTTATCAACTACACCAACCCGATGACGGTGTGCACACGGGCCCTTTATGAGGAGTACCCAGACATCAACGCCATCGGTCTCTGCCACGAGGTGTTCAAGACGCAGGAAGTGTTCGCCGAGATGGCAGAGCAGTATGTCGACGAAGCCGAGGATGTCGACCGCAGCGAGATACAGGTAACGGTCAAAGGCGTCAACCACTTTACGTGGGTCGACGAAGCGACGTGGCGCGACTACAATCTCTTCCGGTTTCTTGACGAGGAACTCGAACGGCGGAAGCCTATTCCCGGATACGAACCGGGCGATCTAGAAGGGGAGTCCTACTGGGTAAATAATCAGCAGGTCGCGTTCGACCTCTACGACCGCTTCGGCGTGTCGGCGCCGCTGGCGACCACCATCTCGTCGAGTATGCAGGAGCTATTTATTAATTTTTATTTTATAAAAATAATATTAATATCGACGGCGACGATAATCGGTTCGTCGGTTCGTCTCCAATGGATTAGGTGGCAGGGCCACCGTCCCTCAGCGTAACGTTTATGCTCGCTCTCTAGGATGGTTCGAGCGTGAATTATAGTCAGCGAAACATACGTGACTACGGAGCGGGAGACGATGATTCGCTCGATACGGAAGCTATCCAGTCGGCACTCGACGACTGTGCCGAGGACGGAGGCGAGGTGTCCATCCCACCGGGGACGTATCACACAGCACCCTTGTGTGTTGGAGACGGCACTACCCTTCGCCTATCGAACGGGGCTGAACTGCGGTTCGTCCAAGACTTCCGCGAGTTCCCGGCGGTAGAGAGTCGGTGGGAGGGATGGGACCAGAACGGCTTCCATCCATGTCTCTACGTGGCCGACGCGTCGGACGTTACCATTACTGGGCAGGGCGTCGTCGACGGCGGCGGATCGTACTGGTGGGACTTCGTCGAGACGCCAATGGCCGACTATCCGTCCGATCTGCAGGAACGACTCGACGCGATAACCAGCGAGAACCAGGTGGACGATGTGAGCACGTTCACGGTTCGGCCGCCGTTACTCCAGATATACGAGTGCGAGAACGTCACCGTCTCCGGAATAACACTTCGCAACTCCCCATTCTGGAACACGCACGTCGTCTATTCAAGTGACGTAACGATTCACGATGTCTCGATTCAGAACCCCGCAGACGCGCCAAACGGCGACGGCATCGACGTCGATTCATCGCGGTTCGTCCGCATCAGCGATACCTACATTAACGCAGGAGACGATGCCATCTGCCTCAAGGCGGGGAAAGATGAGGAAGGGCGGCAGGTTGGTCGACCGACTGAGAACATCGTCGTTGCCAACTGTACGGTAGAAGCCGGCCACGGCGGCGTCGTCATTGGAAGCGAGACCGCGGGCGACGTCCGCCATGTCACTGTGACGAACAGCACGTTCACAAATACCGACCGTGGCATCCGCATCAAGTCCAAGCGCGGCCGGGGCGGCGTCGTCGAGGATCTTCGGTTTGATACCATTGTCATGCGCGGAATCGCGTGTCCGTTCGTCATCAATGGCTACTACCAGACCGGCATCGACAGCGATCCAAGGCCGGTTGACGAGAGCACACCCCTCGTCCGCGATGTCCACTTCCACCACATCACGGCGAAGGAGGTGGAGTCCGCCGCGTTCTTGACCGGACTCCCCGAACGACGATTTGGTGATATTACGTTTACTGACATCGAAATCGAGGCGACCAGATCATTCGACGCGTCTGGTCTCTCACCGGCCATGACAAAGGGATACGACCAACAACATGGGGTCTTCTGCAAGTCCCTCGACAATGTCTCCTTTACCGACTTCCGACTGACAGTGGCTGACGGTACGCCGCTCACCGTCGAAGAAAGCACGACAGTCACGCTCGATCGGTTCGAGACTGACTCGCGGACATCTCCAGTCGTGGACACCGACGACGTCGAGCACCTTCGTATTCGCGGTTGTACTGCACCAGAGGATGGCGAACCGTTCCTTCGGGTGAGTGGCGAAGATTCTCGGAAGGTGTCGCTGGGCGGGAATTACGGCTCCATCTCGGATGCGATTGTCACTGCGGAAGATGTCGAGGCTTTCAAATCTCGTGAGTAGCAGTACCACCCACCGTCGTTTACGGTCGTAATGTTGTTCCAATCGTTATGACATTCGAAGGAGTTCTGATCGGAACGCTTCACATCCCATTTCTGTCTACCCACATTATTCTACATCCCTTAATGTAGGGTATTCGAAGATCAGATTTTATTCTCTATCATCGTTATTTATATGCTGTTGCGGGCTTATGTCCAAATCGCATGTCGAGAGATAGCACTGTGCACGGCACGCGGAGCGATAGCTCAGCAAAGATGTACGGGCGACGAGGCGTTCTAGCCTTGACCGGCGGCGTACTCGTCGGAGCGTCGATGGTCGGAACGGCAACCGCCGGGTCGAAGCCAACATTGATAACACCGGACGAACCCCTCGGGACATGGTCGCCGGGGTCGCCAATCGAGCCGACGGATGGATTCGCTGACACGGATTGGACCGCGGGAACCGAACTCTCCGTGGTGAAGGTGACGAACCTCAATGGTTCGGGTGAGGGATCGCTACTGGATGCGATGACTCGCGAAATCGAAGGTGACGGTCGGGTGGTTGTGTTCGAGGTCGGAGGTGTGATAGATCTGTCGGAGGTAAACGGGGAACTCGATCCCAAAACGAGTAACATGTTCATCGCCGGTCAGACCGCACCCGGACCCGGAATTACGTTGATCAAAGGATCGTTCGAGATAGACGGGGAGAATATCGTCGTCCAGCACATTCGATCCCGTGCAGGAACCGAGACCGCGCCGGGCGCGAGCGGGGAAGGGGACGCAGCGGACTCGATCACAGTCGCCGACGAGTCACAGAACATTATCGTCGATCACTGCACCGCCTCTTGGGGAACCGACGAGAACCTTTCCTGCGGCGACACCGCATCAAATGTCACCTTCAGCAACAACCTCATAGCACATGGCCTCGCTGCACCGGGACTCCACCCGGATGGAGAAGAGCACTCGAATGGGACACTCATCGGTCACGACACGGAGGGTATGGCCATCCTCGGGAACCTCTACGCTCACAACAACGACCGACAACCGCGTCTGAAAGGTGGGACGCGAACCCTGATTGCGAACAACGTCGTGTACAACTACGACACAGCCGTTCGACTCGGCGACGATGCTGAGTCCAATGCTACCGATGAGTATCCGACACAGGCGAGCATCGTGCGGAATGTCTACCGCTCTGGCGACAATACGCCGCTCGACGACCCGGTTGTTGCGATCAATGAGGAAGAGGACGTTCTGAAGGTAAAGGTATTCCTCGAAAACAACGTGACGCAAGACCAGATCTCCATGCTCCCCAATGACCCAGACCCGCGGTTGGTTGTCGTCGACGATCCGCCCGTATGGTCTGACGGATTCGACCCTGCATATGGAACCTTTGACAGGATTCTGAAGACGGCGAGTGCTCGTCCAACTCGACGGGTTCGCTACGACGAATCGATCGTACATCAGATCAGAGCGAGAGAGGGTAGAATCATTGACGGCCAAGATGAAGTCGGTGGTTATCCAACCTTTAGAACGATAATTCGAGAGCTGGATGTGCCAGAGGATGACTTCGGTGAGTGGTTAGTTACTCACACTAAGGAAGTCGAACAATAAACCCTCCCAATACTCGGTTCACTCTGGTCGAACGCTGCTTTGTTGAGTAGAAATACTGATAGTAATCTCGGGGAACTCTCAAAGTAGTCGTTAGCGAGATAAGAAAGACCATTTGCAGGTCAATTTGAAACAGTTCCTGCTCACTAAGTTGTTCAAAATCACGCGTCACAGATCCACTAAACCCTCTAGTCTTAACCCCATCGACGCTAATTTGGTTTAGTAATACATAATTTATGATTCTTAAAATGGTCATATTTGACAGTTGCAGATCTTCATATGGGTTTCCCACTGGAAGTAGTGGTGTCTCGAGATCTTCTTCATACGTCTCTAGCCGGGAGTAGCGACCATCCTATAACGGTTACTTAGATGAACGAAATAATGTATGAATCGCCGGGGTGGGCTTAGAGCCAGTTGTCACTTGACCGTGAACCGGAACGTCCCAGCTTCGACATCGAATTCGACTCGGTCGGAGGACTCACGAATCTCCTGTACGCCGGGGGGGCTCGTTCTGCTTTCCTCGCTGGGCTTTAGGACGATCTCGTCGTCGACGATAATGGTGGCGTCGGCCGGGTTGGGCAGCAAGACGGTCGCGGTCGCGTTCCACGGCACCGTCGCGGTAAGCTCGAATACTTCGCCATCTCGTTCCCAAGTACTTTCCAGTGCACCGTACTCGGTCGGCACTCGACCGGTGGCCGATTCGAGGCCGTTGGCGGGCGGTCTGATTCGGAAGTGGCGATCGTCGTCGAATCGTATGCCGAGGAGCGTCCGCTGGACGTATATGAACACAGTCGCACCCATAGCGTGAGATTCGCTCCGGTTTTGGCGCTCCTGGTCGGGGAGGGATCTGTTGCGGCAGTGCCATGTCTCCCATGTAAATGTCCCGCCCTGCTCTAGAACGTTCGCCCATCCGTCGTTAGTCGGATTTGTAATGAGGTCGACCATCGCCGCCGGTCGGTCGGTCACTTCAAGTGCTTCGAGCAGCCACGAGACCATCATCGGTCCCATCTGCATGCCCGCCTCAACGACGTGGTCCGCCACCGTCTCGACGGACGACTCTGGGACGAGACCGAACGCCAGCGCGAACGCGTTGGCATGTTGAGAGACGTGTTCACTTGATTCGTCGGCGTCACAGCCGTCGACGAAAAGATCGCCATCACAGAGGCGGTCGACGATGGCCGTCTCTAAGTCCTGCCGTCGGTCTCGGAAGTAGGCTAGTTCAACCTCCGGACGATTGAGTTTCGCACCGATGTTTTCGGCCCGCTTCAACGCGTTCGTGCAGAGTATGTTAACTGTCGTGCGCGCGGCCCAGTCGCGGTCGTACCCGTAGCGCATCTCTCGGGGCCAGTCGACGATACCCTCCTCGTACGGGCCGCCGTCGCCGCCGCTAAGATTCGTCACGAGACCCGTCTCGGTGTCAATGTGGCGAACGACGTAGTCAGCGACGGCGCGGACGACTGGGTAGGCCGTTTCGAGGACGCGTCGGTCGTCGGAGACGAGGTAGTACCGCCAAACCCACTCTGGGAACGACACAGTGAAGTCAGGGATGTCGCGCTTGCCGTCGCCGTTCGGGTAGACGGCGTTCAGTCGACCTTCTTCGGCCCAGTACCGGTAGTGCGACTGGATAAACTCGTCGACGGCTTGCCTGCTCAACCGCCGCTCGCCGAAGGCTCGGGTTGTCACCTGCGAGATGTTGAACGCGTCCATCAGGAATTGCCCCTTCTCTCGCGTCGGCGTGTCGATGAACTGCTCTTGACTGCCGTACAGCGCAGAGTGACGGGCCAGCTCGACGACCTCGTCGACGGTCCTGTTCGACGACTCGAACATGCCCGCTGTTGGATCCGGAACCTCGTTATGGCAGGTGATCATCGATACATGGTCGAGCGAGAGCACCTCGCCAGGGTCATCAACCTGGAGGTAGCGGAAGCCGAGATAATTGAATGGGCGAAAGGTCTGCTCACCGTCGCGCTGGACGTACGCGTATCGCATGTTGGTCCACTGGGTTCCCTCGGTCTCGGAGACCATCCCGTCGTCGTTGCGATGGTATCCGGCGCACATCTCCACCCGCCGTCCCGCAACGCCTGACTCGAAGCGGACGACCGGCACGCCTGCGTAGACGCGCCCGAAGTCGAACACAAGCGATCCTGAGTCGGGTTGTTCGACTGACTCGGGTTCGACAATCCTGCGCTCAATTTCTCGGTTCTGTGCCATCAGCCGTTTCCACGGCTTGGTCGGATGTGAGCCGACAACTTCCACGTCATCCCACTCGGTGTCGTCGAACCCCGGTTCATCCCAGCCAAAGGGAATCCGACGTCCGTCAATGACTTCGACTGGTTCGGCTATCTCGCTGTTCCGAAGCGGGGTGGCGATCCACGGACCCGTGTCTGTCCGCCACGACCCGTCTGTCACCACAGTGCGTTCGCTGCCGTCTGTGAATTCGACAACGAGGCAAAGGATGAATCCAGGTTCGCTCTCTGGACGACCCTGCCCCTCGCCGTTCCAATTGTTCAACGCACCGATAACATTCTTGCCCGGGTTGAGGGCGTTAGTCACGTCGACTGTCTTGTAATACTGGTAGTCAGGGTACGAAAACGACTGTCCACGGTCGACGATGCTACCGTTGACTGTGAGCGCATACTTGTGGCTGGCTGAAACGTAGGCGCGAGCATGGTTGACCTCGTCGTCGAGCGTAATCGGCTTCCGGAAGTACGAAAACTGTCCTTGCTCGAACTCACCATTCTCGGGCCGCCGGATCCACGACGCCTCCCAGTCATCGGCTTCGAGCAGTCCCATCTCCCACGTCGCGGGGTCGCTCCAAACGCCCTTCATCTCGGATTCGTCCCAAACGCGGACCTTCCAATGATACCGTTTGCCCGACATCAGCGGTGCGCCGTCATACTGGACGGCCGGACGAGCTGTCTTCCGTTTACCGGAATCCCAGACGTCGCCCTTGTCGTCGTCGAGTTTTGTCTGAGTTGACGCGACGAGAACGCGGAATGCCGATTGGCGAGCGCCCCGTCGGTCTGTCTCGACTCGCCACCGCAGACACGGACTGGACTCGTCGATTCCGATCGGATTCGATGCGTACTCCGTTCTAAGTTCCGTCGGTTGATCCCCAGCGGTCATCCAAATTGTCTGTTGGACGATGTGAGTAATAAAAGTGTGCTATCGCTGTGCCGTCGCGTCACGGAGGGGGTTCATCCGTCGAATGTGGACCGACTATTGCAATAGCTATCTAAGGCTCTCGCGAGGGCCTGCCATGGACTCTCAGTTGACTGTCTCGGTCCGGCAATACTTTGACAGTGGTGCCAAGGCCGACACCGAAGCCAGCAAAATCCGGAGGGACACGAACTTTTTTGCGCTCGCCAGTTCTGATGATGAATGGTGCCCTCACTGGGAAATAGGAGACAACAGGCTATTATCGCGATAGCGGCGATTCTGCGCTTACTCAGCACCGTATTGCTTGGGACATCAATGGCTGTGTACATTGGCCGGGATGCTTCGCCGTTTGCGGTGAGTTTGGCGCTGACAGCATATCACCTCGGGATGCTCCTGTTCGCACCTGTGTGGGGCGCCGTCGCCGATATCACCGGCCGACGGCGTCTCGTCCTGGTCGCGACTACAGCATTCGCGAGCGTAACGATCATGCCGCTCGCGTTTTCTCACGGCGTATGGATGCAGATCGGTCTCCGTTGGTTGTACGCCGCCTTCGCGGCTGGCTTCGGGTCGATGATGCTGACAATCGTAAGCGAACGTGGTGGAGCAGATCGACGGGGGCAGTCCATCGGGTTCTACAACAGTGTGACCGCGATCGGAGGTATTGGCGGCCGACTGCTCGTCGGCGTCCTCTTAGGGTTGTTCGTTCCCTCGACCATGTATCTGCTCATCGCCGTCCTGACCGCAGCATCCGCGTTCGCGGCGGCGTTCGTCAGCGATCCAACTCCTAACCAGACGGGCGACCTAAACACCTCCGAACTTGTTGCAGAAATGCGCCGTCGGCTTCTCCCGTCAGTCGGACAGCGCGACCACCTGAGCCCTAACGGCCTAAGTTGGCTGTATCTCGGTCTCATATTACGGAATATGACCCAAAAAGGGATCGGCAGCGTACTTCCAATTTTTCTCCTCGCTGAGGTCGGTGTAACCGAATTCATCATGGGCGCACTCCTCGCCGTCAGTCCGACTCTGCGCACTTTGTTTATGTATCTGCTTGGCCGGGCAACCGATACAATTGGGCGGAAACCGCTCATCGTCGCCGGCCTCACGGGCGCCGGCGTACAGGCGCTCGTTCTGACTGTCGTTTTGATTCCTAGCGTGCTGGTCGCGCGCATCGGCCTCTTGGGGCTGGGATTTACGATCCACGCCATTACGTTCTCAGCGCTAACTACTGGCTCGGTCGCGTTCATCGGTGATGTCGCACCGCAAGACCGCGAGTCGGAGTTAATGGGTCTCCGTACGACTGCTCGTGGTGTCGGTGGTGTGCTCGGCCCGCTCGCGGTCGGGGCAGCGGCTACTATCTGGAGCTACCAGGTCGCGTTCCTAGGTGCGAGTGGCCTCGCGTTCGTCGGCGCATTCGTCGTTGCGCGCATGCTCGTTGAGAGTCAACATCAGGCAGAACAGCGCACGCTAATTGCACGCCTCAGGAACTGACACAATTGATCGGAAACTCGGTTCGTATTAGTTTTCTCCATACTTCTTTCACTCCTCGAACTCCTATTCTGTGCTTACCATCTGAAACGCGAATTGATCTTCACAGACGCTGCTCCCGGCGACAGGTATTCATATAGACTGATCCCGTCGACAGTCAAAGAGCATTTTGTCCAATCACCCGTGTTCGTGTTCCGACAGATAATCCCCGCGTTTATAGTAGCGACTTCACGTCGCGCATGATCTTGTCGGGATCACCGGTAGGGGAGAACTCGCAGCCGACGAAGCCGTCATAGCCGGTTTCAGCAATTGCGTCGAAGATATTCGAGTAGTTCAGCTCACCGGTACCTGGTTCGTGACGTCCAGGATTGTCGGCGATATGGATGTGGCTGATGACATTAAGGTGCTCGCGGAAACTCCGAATGACGTCACCACTCATGATCTGCTCGTGGTAGAAGTCGAATAGGAGACGCACGCTCGAACTGTCGACCGTCTCGATGATCTCCGCACCCTCGGCAGCGGTAGCCACTGAGTGATCAGGGTGATCAATGCACGTGTTGAGGGGTTCGAGTACGAGAGTAACGCCCGCTGACTCGGCAGCGGGTGCCACCTCACGTAGAACGTTCACGACAGAATTGCGCTCTGTCTCCTTATCTAGACCATCCTGGACCTGTCCGGCTTTAACATTGATATTTTTACAATCCACCCGCTCTGCGAGGTCGATCGAGCGTTTGATATTGTTGATTGCATCCACAGATCGATCCGGGCGATTGAGTGGCGGGCGCGAACCGGACATATAGACGAACGCCAGTCCGTGTTCTTTGCATCGCTCTCCAATCGTCACCACATCATGGTCAAAACCATACAGTTCGATGCCGTCGAACCCTGCTTCTGCGACACGATCCACATGTTCTGGCATCGGATCCTCATTGAATAGAAGATTAAGGTATGCCGTCAGTCTGAACATAATCTCTCATCGCCTGAAGAGATATAATATCTTTCGGACGCGACAGCCCAATTGAGGTGGTGAGTTCATCTCATTCATATCTTCAAGTAACAAGGTGCGCGCGGACATTGGTCTTGGCCATCCCAACTTCATCGTTGAAATAGGTAATCACGTAGTGCCGGTACTGTCTAGTTTACTTCCTCGACTGGTGTTCATTTACCAAGTGCTTGATTCGGTCGTTAAAAATTATAGTAATGTATAAACAGCGTAAGTCATTGCGGGACGATCTGCCGACTGTCCATCCACGACGAATGAAAGCAGTCGGTTACCATTTTGAAGGTGTGAGATCACTTTCTGGTGTGGTTTCGGTCATGGTAATCGAACCAACCGCTTAATTCGAATAATACTGTTTGGCCAAAGGCAACCCTGTTCATTCTTCCCAGTTAAGGGTGTGACGATCGTATCTCTCGCGCAGCAGGACTCTCTTCCTGTGAAGCTACAAGGAAGGAATCACTCTGAGATGCTGACCGGCCGACCAATATCGGCAGACTGGTAGATTGCCTCGATGATCTCAACGGCTTTGCGAGCTTCACCCCCGTCAAGCATGTACTCACCGGCTGAGGAGAGCGAATCGAGAAAGTCGGCAATGTTGTGGCGATGGAGAGTATAATCGATTGACATTGGATCGGCGGTGCCACCACCGGTTTCGGTTTCTTCCCTGAAATCCTCGCGTATCCGCTGATCATCGGGACGGTTTTTGCGGAACTGCCAAGTAGTGAGTTCATCTTCGAGCAGTTCGGCGGTGCCATCGCGTCCAGCCACCTGAATGCGTTTGAGTGATCCAGGGTATATGGAAGTGGCACCAAGAATCTGCCCAACTGCACCGTTACGATATCGGAGGACGGCGACGGCGGTGTCCTCGACCTCAAGACGGGCAGAGTCATGGGCGCGCGTGGCAGTATAAGCAAAAACCTCCTCTATGGGATTGGTCTCAGCCTCGAGATTGGAAGTAGTTGCGCCGGCGAGCCACTGAATAGCGTCGACGCCGTGGATCGATTGATTCATTAGAGCACCACCTCCGTCAAGTTCCTGCGTGCCCTGCCAGCGATCCTGCCCGTAGTATTCATCGTCGCGCCACCACGGCACGTAGGTGTTCATCACCGAAAGTTCACCAAAGCGCCCCTCTGCAGTTGCCTCGTAGAGTTGTCTCACCACCGGATTGTATCGTTGGGGAAAGATACCACCGAGACTGACGCTGTTTTCTTCGGTAGTACGGCGCATCCGGTCGATTCGCTCGGTCGTTATCTCTAGTGGCTTCTCACAAAGAACATGGATGCCCCGCTCGGCGGCAGCGACCGCCGGTTCAAGATGCGCGCCGCTCGGCGTGCAGATTGACAGCACGTCAGGTTCCTCGTCATCGAGCATCTCATCAGTATCGGCGTACCACGTACAGTCGTACTCCTGGGCAAACTCCCGGCCCTTTTGTTCAGTTTTGCATGACCCCGCGACTAGCGTCGCATTGTCGAGATCCGCTATGGACAGAGCGTGCATCTTGGCGACCGCGCCGATGCCGGAAATGGCGATTCGGTGTTCGTCTACCATTGATATTCAGTCACATGGTTCTGAATTGGAGACAAAAAACCTATCGAAGCCGTCATTGCCAGACACGCAATCTCTGAAGGCTGATGACAGATGCATTACAATAGTCTCAATTGCGGTACTGTCCAGATACCCGTCTAGGTAATATCCGAAACGAGATTCCCTCTCAGGCACTGTCTCGTCAACGGATGAGAACCTCACCGACGGACGTACGATCGTTGAGTGCCTGATTCGGCTGCTGATAGTTATACTACTAGACGAAGGCAGCAAACGAGCATTCCACTCGCTGTAGGAGAGGCTCACTTCAATTGGTTCGAGTTCTAACAACTCATAGACAACCGGTATGTAGATATTGTACAACTGAATGCCACCCTCTTTTGTTTTTCCCTCCTCTAATTTATTAGAAAAATAATACAACAGTATTTTGTCCTTGAGAATTCATGACCAACTATGGAAAACAAAGACAAGAACAGTGGCACATGCGACGGCGCGAACATTCGAGTCGGTGTTCGGACGCGAGCGCTATCGATGGCGCGTCTCAGGTATATCAAACAACTCGGTGCGACCGACCTATTCGTTGACCACGCCGACACGCAGGAAGAGCCCGACGAATTCAACGATCGAGATGGCACTGATACGCTTGTTGTCGGTCGGGATGCAATACCCACCGTTACTGAACTTAGAGCCGCCCGTGAGCGCGTCGAAGACGCGGGACTCACGCTTACGGGAATCCAGTCGCTCCCGTTCTCACTGTATGGTGACATCATGTTCGGACGTGATGGAGCTGACGAGGCGTTGGATCAAATCACGACACTCGTGAGTAACCTTGGCGCAGCGGAAATTCCTATTCTCGGCTATCAGTGGAATCCACGAGGCGTTGTCCCGATGCGAACTACGCCGACCGAACTCCGTGGGGGGGCAGTCGGCACCGCCTTCAACCTCAACGAACTCGACGACCCTCACCAACTTCCCCCTGAACTTGACCGAGAGTATACCGAGACAGAGTTCTGGGAAAACTATCGGACGTTTTTAGAAACGGTTCTTCCAGTTGCCGAAGAGGCCGGCGTCAAACTTGCTCTGCATCCAGTCGATCCACCGGTGTTGGAGTCACTTGGGGGCATCCCGCGACTGTTCCGAAACGTCGAGAATTTCGAGCGCGCGATGGAGATAGTCCCGAGTGATAATCATGGGTTGAAACTTTGTCTGGGTTGTTTCTCGCAGATGGGCGAAGATGTATATCAAGTGCTCCACCGCTTCGGTAGACGTGATAAAATTGTCTTTGTTCACTTCCGCGACGTAGAAGGTGAGGTTCCCAGATTCAATGAGACGTTCGTGGACGAGGGCAATTTTAGCACTATTAAAGCTCTCAGGGTGATGCATGACATTGGATTTAATGGTGTCATCATCCCTGATCATGTCCCGAAAATGGTTGGCGATGACGACTGGCGACACCGTGCCCGCGGATTCACCGTCGGTTATCTCCGAGGCGTCGTTGAAACGGTCCAATCAGAACACTGAATCAAGGAATTGAGTTTCGTCTAGTCAGCGCACTTGGCGCGTTCGTCATACTGTTTGCCAGTATACGGAGAGTGAGACGAATCTGAGTCTCCGTTATGGTCTGAGAATTGTCCGAACGATATCTATAACTTACTGTCCGTAGGTGTGATTTCAAGTTCCAACAGCAATTTCGGGTCAGTTCACTATGGCTCCGCCGAAATGGGTCGCGATTGACGGCATCTGAGAGTACACGAACGTTGGCTGTAGGTTGTCTAGCTTCGTTCGGGTGAATATTGAATGTAATCGATTAGCACGGAGTTGAGATGCCTACAACTTTCCGAATCGGTAGGTTGTTAAGGTTGGCATTATAACTAAAGCTACAATGGTGCACGGTAGTGGAGGTTGGCAGGGTCGATTCTGGGACACATTGTGTGATTTCTATAGTGTCCTGTGGGGTGCCCTTGCACTAACGTTTACGCTATTTATTTTGTCGCTGCTTTTGTTTCCATTTGTGAAACCCGGATCGGGAAGCCACGCTATCTTGATCGCGGACATAGCGGTTTTGGGCGTTACTCTGACAGGCTTGTCGATAATTTTGTACGGCTGTTACCGCCGAATCGATCTTTAAAACGTAAGTCAATTAAATTTGAAAGAATATATTATTATAACAAATACGTTTAACACATTACTAATTTCTACATCAGTAATAATAAATATATTAAAGATGCTTACTGAACACTCTATCCTCGATACTATTGATCTGTAGGGTATTCTCGCAATCCAATTGCGATCGTTAATAGAATTCTCAATATCTTGAAACTCGTTCGGTAGGTGATTCCGTATAATTAGAGTAGCGATGCTATTGTTTGGATAGAATAGGCACCCTATAACAGCGGTGTCCTGCCAGCGATCAGTGTACCATCAATTATTTTACCATCTCTAAGGTTGGAAATCAGATTATAGAAGCCTTTATTGCGTGGTATGATCCACTTCATGGATATATGAGTTATACCATAGCTATCATCGGGACTGGACCGGAACCACACAATCAAGTGTGGGGGGAGAGTGCGGCAATGGCGTACCGACATGGCTGGGGATACCAGCAACTTGAACAGTGTAATCTTGTTGCTTGTGCGGATCTCATCTACGAGAATGCCGAAGCGTTTGCCGACGAGTTTGACATCAACCGCGACAACATCTACGAGGATTACGAACAGATGTTGTACGATATCGAACCTGATATCGTGAGTATCGCGACGCCGGTGCCTACACACGCCGATATCGTCGTTGATATAGCGAAGTCAGAGATTCCTGCTGCTATTCACTGTGAGAAGCCAATGGCGGAAACATGGGGTGATAGTCAACGTATGGCCATCGCTTGTGACGACCATAATATACAATTGACGTTCAATCATCAACGACGATTCGATCCACGGTGGCGTGAGGCAAAGAAGTTGCTCGACAACAACGAAATTGGTGCACTTCAACGCCTTGAAGTCGGGGGGAAGAACTTGTTCGATTTTGGAACGCACCTAATAGACCTATGTAACCTCTATAATGACGAACAATCCGCGGAATGGGTTCTTGCAGCGGTCGAATACCGGGAGGAAAATATTCGCTACGGAAGTCACAACGAAAATCAGTCAATCGCAGTATGGGAGTACAGTAACGGTGTTCAAGGGTTTGCATCAACTGGGCAGGTTGGTCAAACAGTGGTCGGTTGTCAGAATCGTCTCATCGGAGACGAGGGGATTATCGAAGTCAACCCTTCTGCCGACGATAGCCTCCGAATTAATCGGTTCGACGGATATGGTTGGGAGGCAGTCGCACTCGACGAGCCAGAGATGACTCCCATTGATCTCGGCATTGAACACATCGTAAAGTGCCTCGACATGAACGAGGAACCCGAGCTGGGAGCAGCGAATGCACTCTCAACAATGGAGATTATTTTCGGAGCATACGAATCCGTTCGAGCGCGCGGTAGAGTCGAGTTACCGCTTGACATCAAGGATAATCCGTTGGATGCGATGGTCAATGCAGGCGAACTCCAACCCCGCCCCAAAGACGGAAAGTAGCAATGGAACCCGAATCTGGATCGACAATCGCAAGAACGATATTTCATCGTGCTATATGCTGATTTATGGCACGAACAGCCATCAATGTCTATAGTGTTCGCGAACTCGAAGAATCCGTCCCCAAGGTACTCAATCGGGTGGCTGAGGCAGGTTATGACGGTGTCCAGTTTTCTGGACGTCACACGCCGCTTGAGGGCGACCCAGAGAAGATCGCCGCGGTGCTCAAAGAGACTGGTCTTGACGTGACGCCAGCTCACGTCAATATGAACGATCTGCAAGATCATCGTAAGAAAATGCTCTCAACGTACGAGATGGTCGGCGTAGAGGACGTGGCCGTCCCATACTTGCCTGCAACTAACTTTGAGTCAGTGGCGGCTGTTGAAGAAACGGCGACATACCTGGCAGATCTATCGGACGAACTCAACAAGACTGGTTGGGGACTCCACTATCACAACCATGAACATGAGTTCGTCGATCTCGGAAACGGATTAACTGGCTTCGAAGCACTTATTGATAAAACAAATATCGGTATTGAACTAGACGTCGGATGGGCACTCTACGCTGGTCACGATCCGATTGAACTCATTGAGGAGTACGGTGACCGGATGGAACTTATCCACATGAAAGACGTTGATACCAGTGCTCCGCGCGACAAGTGCTTCCGCGAGATCGGAAAGGGAGACGTGGACATGCGTGGATGCGCCAAGGCCGCGCGAGAAGCGGGTGCCGAGTGGCTCATCTACGAACATGACGATCCCAATGACCCCCTGGCGTCGATTACGAACGGAGTGAAGTACCTGAACACGCTATGAGAAATTTAGCGAATCAACGATGTTTGTGTCGGCAATCAAAAAGTCACATACAAGTATGGATTGCCTTATGATCCGTCCCAATCTACGATGGATTACGGTCATTTAAGAGTTAAAATCTCACCCTTGGGTGTAGTGACACGGTCGACAGAGTACTCAGCCACCGCCGCCAATGGCAGACAACAATATCTCATGTCTACATAAGGTTGGAAAGTGAACTTCAGGCGTAGTGATGATGGTTATAATGAAATTGCTGGCGTCCATACTTGGATGGTAATCCATCACACGGCGAATCGGGCGTTTATTGCTTGAATTCAGAGTGGTTGACCGTCGCGTCGAGTTCGTCGATTCGAGTCTCGCGATGGATCTCGTAGAGTTCGTTGATCCGGACCTCCCGATTGAGGTTCGCGGATGCATAGGCCGCGAGAATCACCTCGATGGCCTTCCGAGCTTCCCGAGCAGGAATCATCGGTTCGCTCCCCTCTCTGAGTGAGTCAACGAAGTCCTGGACGATTCGGGTATGGCCGACGCCCCATTCACGCTCCTCGGGTTCAAAGTCGATTTCGCCCTCGTGTAGGTCGAACTCGCCGGAATTGTATGATCCAGCTGTACCGTTGAGTTCAAGACTATCCTTGCCACCACGAACGGACGTGGTCGCCTCAATCGCCCCATATGCGCCATTTTCGAACTGAAGTGCGACTGTGGCGACGTCCTCCATGTCCATCTCGTGGACTGTCGTGTCCATCATCGCGTAGACGCTCTCGACGTCGCCCATCAACCACTGGAGGAGGTCAATTAGGTGAATCGCCTGATTCATCAAGCATCCGCCGTCCATCTTGCGGGTGCCACGCCAATTGCCAGAGTCATAGTAGCCTTGGGTCCGGTGCCACTTCACCATAGCATCTCCGAGGACCATTTGTCCAAGTTTACCGTTCTCGACAGCCTTTTTGGCCCGCTGGTGTTCTGAGTACGTCCTCCTCTGGTAGACGCCCGCAAGTGTAACCCCAACCTCCTCGGCGGTCTCGATCATCGAGTTGATTCTGTCAAGATACACATCGAGGGGCTTCTCACAAAGGATATTTGCCCCGGCTTTGGCGGCGCTGACTGCAATGTCAGAATGGGTTCCGCTCGGTGTACAAATACTTACAGCGTCGAGATTAGCATCCTCGATCATCTCGACATGGTCGGTGTACCACTCACAATCGTAATTATCGGCGAATTCCCGTGCGTTCGCCTCGATGGTATCAGCGGCAGCCACTAAATCGACACCTTCGGCATCTTGTACTGCTTTGCCATGTGTAGTCCCAATACCGACACACCCAATAATGCCGTACCGAATACTCGTGTCGAACATGGAAAATCCAATCAGGTGTCGGCAAAATATAGCTGTTGGTATCGGCAGTTTATGAGTCTATATAGATATATGAACAGGTCTGAGGAAATAAATAAGCGAATTAAAATAGATCCATAATCGATCAGTTGTGTCCAAAATGAGGCAGAATTACAATCACACCTGTGTTTATACAGAGGAACTACTCAATGAATGATTATTAATAGTCAAAATTACATTTTAACCCTGAAAAACAACACGCAGACCTCTAGATTCTTTTCTAAATTCTAGATAATAAATTTATATACTTGTTACGAGAATTTTGAATTCACCTCTATCACGTTCACGGACTGGGCGATCATCTCCACCAGTTCAGATTCGATACGATCCTGCTTCATCCGTCGGGAGGGACCAGAGGTACTGAGCGCACCCAGCACTTCGTTGTCGGCGCCCATCACAGGCATCGCAACGCATCGCACCCCCTTGATGTTCTCCCCGTCATCAATTGCATACCCTTTCCGGCGCGTCTCTTCGATTTGATTTTCCAACCCTTTCCGGTCGGTGATTGTTGTCTGAGTTTGTGCCGGCATGCCGTGGGTGTCGATAATCTTATCAATTCTTTCGTCAGACATCTCGGCGAGCATTGCCTTTCCGAGTGCAGTTGAGTGAAGGTGAGTCCGTTTTCCTACCCGTGAGGCAGTTTCGACAGCATTCTCTCCTTGTGATTTTGTGATATACACGACGCGGCCGTGCTCTTCGGTCCCAAAGTGGACGACCTCGCCCGTCATTTGGGCGAGTACGTCAACCTCCTCTTTAATCACTTCGTATCGGCCAACCTGATTTTTCGCGTATTCGCCTAAATCAAGGTAGCGCAGGCTGAGTCTGTATGTCGTTCCCTCCTTTACTACATACTCGCATTCTTCAAGCGTTGCAAGATGGGCGTGGACCGCACTCTTCGCTATGTTGAGTTCCTTTGCCAGCTCGGTGACGCCTGCCCCGTTTAAACGTTGTAGTGTATCAAGTACATTGCATGCAGTTCGAACCGCGTTTACCGTACGTGCGCTATTACTTCCCATGTGAAGACAACTCATCCCATGCCACATAAGTTTTGTTCTCATCTCACGAATATTTTTCGGATGGCTACTGTTTCTTTGTTTAGCACGCGAGTAAGTATAAACCCGTTCGTTGCTGCCTATGAGCCCAATTAGTAGTTAGATTAATCCTGCTCTCCGTTCTCGAATGGCGAACGGATTATTTCTTCCCAAATTCGATTTAAAGATCTGATATAATCGAACAGGGCGTTACATGACTATACTTGTAAGGGTGAGCAGGTTGCTTCACGAGGTGCAATAACATTTCGATTTGACTGTAACTCCTCCCTTGAGGCAAACGACTCCGCACAATGCGACCTGAATGGGGCGTTTTGCAATGTTTGTTATGACGACCTGTGAGAAGTGGTAAGAACTGTAAAAGCTCGGTAGCTTGATGGCATACGGCAAGTAATGGAAAATAATACTATTCTCGCGAAGTCCCTTCTGAACCTTAGAGATTACCTCACTTTCGATATAGGTGCTACAATCCCACTATGTAATATTCTGTGGGTGAATGGTTGTTCTTACCACGAGAACAAAGCTATGGTTGTTCTGACGGGTGGAATCTGGATAATGACGCGGCCCAGCGTTGTTGTTTCACCGTAGTGTTGCCGAATTGGCTAGGAGCTTTGTTCGCTAGAGAAGAACAAATTCCTATAGCATCGTCTACAGAGACGATGCTAATTTCGCCAACGATATAATTTCACTCATAACCACCCATGACCAAACACTGAGAGCGATTGATATGGATTTTCAAGGCAGTTTGTCTCATTATCAGAGTGGTCAACGTTGGGTGCTTCGTCTGCCTCTTCCAGATGATCAATGTTCAATGTGCTTATAATGGTACATCCACATAATCCTTGTAGAGGTTCTACATAAAGGATATCTGAGCTATTGTCACTCCGTGGTCCTCGGCAAGTTCCTCCAAGTGCTCATTGATTTCCTCGCCGCCCTCTAGTATGGGACACCGTAGTCTTCTTCGTTTCCGCCGCAAATTGTACTCGTTCAATTCTCATAGGGTTGTCAAGAAGGCTGCGCCGAACGGTGACAAAGGGTTGATACCAATTTTCTCTTTCTGACAATAAGGCAGTATCTCGCGTTCTTGCTTGTAGTTGCTTAGATTGTAGCAGTTCTGCGTAGTGGCGAAGCACTCGAAACCAAGATTTCGTATTAAATCCCCCCGCAAATTGGTGAGCCCTATAGAATGGGATCCATTGCGCGCACATTCTCCAAAACTTCATCAAGAGTTTTCCAAAAGACGTGAATCAATGGTGCTAGCATGTGAGGCCCGGAAGACTCGATATGATCTCTCTCATTATCTCCACCGACTTCAGATGAGAAGTCAGACTGGACGAACTGTCTAAAGTACGTGACCATACATAAGGCGGCAGACACATATTGACGAAAAGATCGGCGGAGACCGCTCAACAGGAGTCTCAGTTAGCTTTTTAATCTCCCCAACGGTAATGCGCTCATGGATGTTCTCAATACCGCGAAACGACTGTTGGCTCCTTCGAAAACGGAGGAGATTGACGAGGACTATCGCTGCATTAGATGCAGCGAAGGCTTCGATCGTGACTTCCATACATGTCCAGAGTGCGGTGGCCAGTTTGTCGTGCCTATCGACGGTGCGGACACTATGCGATAAGTAATTACATTGGTTGCGCCAGCTAGAGCAGTACCCGGCTACTGTCTCAACATCTGCCACCTCGAACTCGGAACGTCGGCGATAGTTTCGGATAACGTCTTCAACATTATCGAGTGATGCGGTTTTACAGAGTGAATTGTTAACCAATAATAACAGAAATATATGATAGAGAGGTTCGATACGATCAGGAGAGACACGTTACACCTGGATAGTACGTATAATCCTATTCAACCCTGTCGATCTCGACATGATCAACGAGGCAATCAATTGATTTCATCTCTCCATTTTGCTTCGCTGCTCTCTCACCATCGAAACGTATATAGTTAAAATTTTAAATATGTAGTTATAACAACCGATTGATTTATATGTTGTTATTCGCAAGTCAATATCACACATGAGATGGATAGTAAGAAGAGTGGGTCAAGCAATTATTACGTTCGTATCCGTTATAACGATATCGTTTGGAATTGTTCGATTCTTACCAGGTGGGCCACTTGATTACGTCCGCGCAAAGATTATGGCCCGCTCCGGAGGCGGACAAGGCGTCTCGTCGGGAGCGATGGATCGGGTGAATACACTCGTTGAGGTGTACACGAACATTCGACCCGATCAACCGATCTACGTTCAGTACATCGATTATATTCTCAACGTCCTTCAGGGCGATCTCGGAAAATCACTCCTTTTTAGCCGGAACGTAACAACGATACTGGCAGATGCACTACCATGGACGATATTCCTCATGTCCATTTCGCTCTTCTTGACGTTTATAATCGGAATCACACTCGGCGCCCTCCTCGCGTATAATGAGGGAAGTCGATTCGACATGGCCACCAGTTCGATCATCGTCTGGCTCAACGGTATCCCCTATTACGTAGCCGCGTTGATCATGCTATTTGTTTTGGGATATGACATGGGGTTGTTCCCAATTGGCGGACGTGTCGGTAGTTCCGTCTCACCGGGGAGTCCAAGGTTTTTCATGAGTGCGCTGTATCACGCTGCACTCCCGATAATTTCGGTTGTCATCACTGAATTTGGCGGGTGGGCACTGGCAATGCGCGGTAATAGTATACAGACTCTCGGCGAAGACTACCTCCGTGTCGCCAGATTACGGGGAGTTCCGTCGAACCGTATCGCAATACGCTACGTCGGTCGAAATTCCATTCTACCCATGTATACGAATCTGATGATCGCCATCGGCTTTCTCTTCGGAGGCTCCGTCATCCTCGAACAGGTGTTCGCGTACCCCGGCGTCGGTTTCTTCATGATTCGCGCGATCAATGCTCGCGACTATCCGCTCGTGATGGGCTGTTTCCTCATAATCACACTGACCGTCGTGATCGGGGTAATGATCGCTGATATGACATATGGGTTGATTGATCCACGGATCCGCACCAACTCAGGGGGTGAGGCCTAATGTCGTCTACCGAGGAGGCATCTGACTCCGTCTTCGATATAACCTCAGAGACCGAACTCTCGCAGTCCGAGCGGTGGCAGCAAATGTTCGACGTCTGGGTGTTGGCCCCGCTTCGGATCATGTGGACCGACCGCCGGACAAAAATCGGATTCCTCATCACGGCGACCTATGTGTTAATGGGTACCGTCGGCATCTACATCGTCCCATCGCCGGAGTCCATGCAGGGTCCGATTCTCCTGCCCGCCTTCCAAAATTGGGCGCACCCACTCGGCACGGATAGGTTCGGACAAGATCTCCTGAAGGGCCTTATCCACGCAACGCCGGCTATGCTTCAGATGATTACCTCCGGTGCTGTCTTCACTGTCGTAGCCGCAACATTAGTCGGCACGGTTGCGGGCTTCAAGGGGGGCTGGGTTGATCAAGTACTCATGACGTTCACCGATGTCATGCTGACGATCCCAGGACTTCCACTTATAATCGTCCTCTCCATAGCTATAGACCCCAAGAATCCCTTCGTCGTTGGGCTGCTCCTGACCGTCAACGCATGGGCTGGACTTGCACGAACACTCCGCTCGCAGGTTCTCTCCATTAGAGAAAACTCGTACGTCGAGGCGGCACGAGCGATGGGCGTCCCCACGTGGCGGATTATCCGGGGTGATATCCTGCCAAATCTGATGCCATTCATCGCAGTCAACTTCATGCAGACGGCGCGGTACGTTGTGTTCACATCCGTTGCTCTGTACTTCCTCGGACTGTTACCGTTCACTACGCAAAACTGGGGAGTGATGATGAACCTCGCCCGAACCTCTGGTGCGCTCCGCAGTGAACAAGTTATCCATTGGTTGTTATTCCCCATGATTATGATCGTTATTCTGACGTATGGGTTGATTATGCTCGCACAGGGGATGGACCGCCTCTTTAACCCACGCGTTCGTGCGCGGCACGCGAAAACGATTGCCGACGAAGAGACACACTAACTCCAACGACACTCACACCGCTTCTATTTTCGGACTCACGGACTATCCGTTGCGTTCTCGTCGATCCGATCGTTGATCTCCGCGAGCGCCTGATCTGCTGCCTCTCGAACGTCGGCATTCGAATCGTTCTCGCGGAGTGATATGAGAAGATCGCGATCGTCGGGGGTTCCCGCGGCGCTTAACACCCATGCGGCACCGCCACGAACCACTGGATTTTGGTCGGCGAACAACCCGCGAATTGTTTCGAGCACGGATTTTACCGCGTCCGGCTGGTAGTTGGAAACGACAACCAACAGACTCATCGTTGCTCCACGAATGGCCGGCCGATCTGCACGGAGCAATTCGAACACAGTCGGGAGAGAGGGACGAACCGACTCGGTGACTGCTGCTCCGTGACGATCGGCGAGGACGCTCAACGCCACCGCGATCCTGGCGTTTGTCTCCTTGTCTTTCAGTCGACCAAGTGCCATACCCAACGGATCGATAACTTCACGCCCGGCCATGTTGTGTTCGCGCGCCACTGCTACGATCGCGT
Source organism: Haladaptatus halobius (assembly GCF_020618475.1). GTDB lineage: Archaea > Halobacteriota > Halobacteria > Halobacteriales > Haladaptataceae > Haladaptatus > Haladaptatus halobius. The sequence goes on from NZ_CP085338.1 coordinate 159,903, forward strand.
CGGCTAGTTCTCCGAGGACGATTGGGTGGTCGTCGCTCTCTAGAACGGCTGCGAGTTGCGAGGTAGTTGTCATGAGCGCCTCAGGACGCTCTTGCGCCAAGACTGCGAGCGTCTGTGCGGCGCGAGCGCGTGCTTGCTCACGCTGCCATTCAACATTGTCTTGGCGTCGTTTTGTTCGCGCCCCCCGTCCCCGGAACGGTTCTTTAATCGCGTTGTTTATTTGCTCATCGTCGCTCTGCTCGGTCGACTCATCTACGATATCGACGAGATCGGTCACTAGTGCCGTCGCTTGCTCCGGTTCGGTTCGGGCAATTGCGTGAACGATCTCTAACCCTGAGAGGCGGAGGATTGGGGCGTTCGAGCCGACGAACCGCGCCACGTAGGAGGCCGCGGGTACCGCAAGGTCAGGATTGACGCCCACTAAGCGGGCAAGCAGTTGTACAGCCTGATTTCGAACGGCTGCGGACTCATCAGTTAGGAGTTCTACTGCCTCGGTTGCCACCGCTGTGATCCGCTCGGGATGTCGTCTTGCTAAGGTGGCAAACACGAGCGTGGCTTCCCCCCGCTTCAAATCGTCGTCTACCCGTAATAGCGATTTCAAATGAATGACTATTTCGTCGATCACGGATGGATCGTGCTCAGCGAGTGAGGTGAGCGTGTGTACAATGTCTAACTCTGTTCCGGTTCCAACTGCTTCTAGAATACGCTTCCGTTCCGTCTCAGAGAGGGTTTCCGGTCGATTTACCGCCCGAACACAGAGTAATTCAAGTTCGTCATCCGTTTGTGGCATTGATCCATTCAGATGTATGGGACGACAGTATAAAGTGTGGCGGTGAACCAATTTTTCCTAACTCGATAGGCAGTGGTTCCAGGTGGAGGTATCGTCTGCGATCGAAGACCTCCAACTACGAACCATAGCATTGGTTCCTACGTTCCATAAAATAAACATCTCGTTGAAATACCAGTAACCCGCTGATCAGCCTCGGTTCTGCATCCAGGCGGATGGAGAACTACTCAATATTCAAACGATAGACATATTATTCAGTACATAGGAAAGATTTATATAGCCCGTATCGGATATATACTCAGGTATGGTACAGAGTACCAATTCCGAATCATTAGTATCTAGGCGACGGTGGTTACAGAGCGTCACAGCGGGCGGCTTAGGGATGCTCGCCGGATGTAGCGGTGGGAAGGAGGACGGTAAGGGATCAGGAAACTCCTCAGGGAAAGGAAAACCGATTCTCCGGGTCACCGAAGGGACGCCACCTACAGAACAGAATTTGAATTACTTCTCCGCGGGATTCAACGAGGAGTTGTCCGAGTTAAGTTCCATTCGACTTGCTCAATACTCGGCGACATACCTCGGATGGGTTCCACTCGAGGCCAAACACGATCATCCGGACGAAGTTGGTTCCGCACCTGGAACCTTTGATAAGAAGAACGACGAGTACCGGGTCGACATCTTTGACAAGATGACCTGGTCCGACGGCAAGCAGGTGACCGCCGAGGACATGGTCGTCCAAGCCGAGCTCGAACAATTGATGCTTCCGAAGGATTCCAGGAATCCAAAGAGCGTCGTCACCGGGTGGCGCGCTGACGGACCAACGACGCTCGTCTTCGAACTGAATGGCAAGGCCGGTTACAATCAACGCGCGGTTGAGTTCGAGGCGCTGCTCACCGGCGTAGGGTACCACCTCGGTCCCAACATGCGAGTCGATAGCTGGTTCGATAAGAAACGTCAAGAGCTTAAGGACGCGACAACGAAGAGTGAGCGCGATAGTATTCGAGAGGAAGTCACCCAGCTTTCGTTCTTCCTCCCGGACGCCAAGAACTCTAACAAAATCGACAGCGTCCAGATGGCCGGCCCGTACAACCCGGTAAGTGCGAACCGGAACGTGGCGAAGTTCAAGACTGACTCCGAACATCCCATCGCCAAGCATAACAAAATAAACTGGACTGAGGCACACGTACTCTATCCAGGCCGCGAGGATCCCGACAGGATGGCAGCACTGTTCGAGAACAACGAGATCGACATGCACCATCAAGTAATTCCGCCGTCCGTGAGGATGGCCGAACACCACAAGAACGTCGTCAATTGGGAAATGGGAGGAATTGCACTGGCGTTCAACTACGGATGGTCGCCCGGTGGTGGCTCCGGCAGTGCCCCGAACGATTCGTTACATCCACTCATCAAGAACGACCACCGGGTTCGCCAGGCAATAGCGTATGTCATCGACCGGCCAGGCGTGGCGCAATCCGCCATGCAGATCGCACAGTCGCCGGTCAAGACGCCCGCCGGCTTACTCGATCCGCAAATTAAGCAGGAATTCCCGGATCTTTATAAGAACCTGCAGACGTACAAGCGAACCGATCAGAACGTCAAGAAGGCCGAGCAATTGATGAAGGCCGCCGGCGCCTCGCGCAACAGCGATGGAAAGTGGGTTGACAGCAACGGTAAAATCATAAAAATTCAACTCATGTCGATCCCCGACGCTGAGTGGACTGGTGCAAATCAGGCAATCGTGAACTTCCTAAGCCAGTTCGGTTTTCAGGCCTCCTCGGCCCTTCCGAGCAACGTGCAGGTCGGCACACGTATCGCGAGCGCAAACTTCCAAATGACCCTGTCGGAATGGGGTTACGGCCGTCCGGCGAAATACTTCGCCTATCAAGCGATCCTTGATCCATCGGCTGTCACCGAACAGGATCCGTATTACTGGGTCAAGCATGAGTTCAAGGCACCCGAGGAGATAGGTAACTGGGAGTCGCCTCTTAAGACCTACAAAACCGCCGATATAATATCGGGGATGAATAATGTTCCTCTGAGTGAGACAAAGGAGGCACTCAAGGAACTTATTTGGGTCACGAACTATGCACAGCCATGTATTCCAATACTGCGCGACGGATCCGGAATGCAGCAGAACACGAATACATTCAAGTGGCCGAAGCGACCACCGCTACACCCTAAGGCTCACTACAACGTCGTGCCGCCCCGTCCTACGAAAGGATGGGATCAATACCCGGCAGTCTACGGCTTCGAACAAGAAACCAAAAACGTCCGACGTGGCCATTGGGATGGCAAGTGGCGCGGTAAAATGCAATCGCGAAATGCCAAATAAGGTACGACTCGATCCTTGCATTGATCGTCTTTCTCTCCGTTGAGCGGATTCGCCGGGCACTGTCCTCTCGACGATTTAATCATTCAAATCGGGTTTCAGCGACGTCCACCTCTCAGTAACCAGCAATAGCTCGTCTCCTGATTTTCGAGTAAAGCTTATCATAATTTAGCCATACTATCGAGTATGAGCATCTTAGCTCAGCGCGAACTAATGGAATCCGCAATCAACGGTAACGAGATGACGATCACGTACATTGGCGGCGGCAGTCGTGAGTGGGCGCCAAAGTTTGTCCAGGACATGGCGCTTTCAAATCTCAACGGCGAGGCCCGCCTCTACGATGTCAACTACGAAAGCGCACAGGTCAATGCCCGGTTCGGAAACTGGGTCGAAAAGGAGTACGAGACGACCGGAAAGTGGTTCTATGAGGCCGTCGAAAATCTCGACGAGGCTCTGGAGGACGCCGACGCCGTCATCACCTCAACACAATTCGATCCAGCAGAGACCTTCGTCCACGACCTCGATATCTCCCAGAAGTATGGCATTCATGGCGCCGTCTCGGCGACTATCGGTCCCGGCGGCATCATGCGAGCGATGCGGACGATCCCGCTCTATCGAAAGTTTGCGGACGCAATCCGCGAGCACTGTCCAGACGCATGGATATTCAACTTCACCAATCCAGTGCATTTCGTTACCCGGGCGCTGTATGATGAGTATCCCGACATCAACGCCGTCGGCCTCTGTCACGAGGTAATGGGTACACACGCCTATCTTGCAGATCTCGCTGAGGAATACCTTGACCTGGAGGCAACCCGTGAGGATATCACGCTCAACGTGAAGGGCATCAACCACTTCACCTGGGTCGACGAGGCCCGCTGTCAGGGGGTCGATCTTTGGCCACTCCTCGTAAAACTTGCCGATAGCGAGCAGGCCAACCAGCAATTCACGCCCGAAGATCTCGACGGTGTTACGCCATTCGTCGACAACCAGCAGGTCACCTGGGAACTATTCCGGCGCTTTGATATGTTCCCCGCTGCCGGCGATCGCCATCTCGTCGAGTATGCCAATTGGTTCATTCACGGCGGGGAGGAAGCGCTCAACCGCTGGGGCATAAAACGCACCGGGAGCGATTATCGTGCAAAACATTGGACCCCCGTTGAGTCCGACCAGACGACCGACGTAACGGCCTGGCTTGAGGGTGAAGAGGAGTTCGAACTCGAACCAACTCACGAGGTGTTCGCCGACATACTTGAGGCGCTCGCGGGGGGCGGCCAGTTCACCACTAACGTCAACATGCCCAACACCGGACAGATCATCGGAATCGAGGAAGACTCGGTCGTCGAGACGAACGCACTGGTCCGCGAGAACGAGATTAGGCCAGTCTCGACCGGTAGATTTTCACGCCCGGTTAAGTCGATGATCAGCACACACATAGATACGATCGAGACAATCATCGAGGCCTCGCGTACTGGCGATGTCGACGAGGCATTCAAGGGACTACTCATCGATCCGCAGATCCGAACGCTCCGACCGGAAGACTCTCGGGACATGTTCGCCGAATTGATCGCTGCCCAGGAGTCTTACCTCGACGACTGGAAGCTCGCAGACTCCGAGGTACTCTCTGAGTCTCCGAAGTATGAGTAAGTGAGCGCGCCGTCACCCATCGATCACTTCGGATATTTTTGGAGCGATTAGTGTGAGGAAGGGGCTCTGACAATTGAGATACTGGCAAAGCAAATCGGATCAGAACGGACGGGAATCGCGATCCAATCTAACTACCCGGGTGTTGGCAGTTCATTCGGGCAATCATCGTTAGTCGTCACCTCCCTTCTCTTGTAAGTTTCCGTCCTCAGTTTCCGCTGCATGGAGGCGGTCGTTGTCGTCGACGATCGTTGGACTGTCCCAGTATTCGTGGTCGTCGCCGTAAGCGCGGAAACAGGCGGTTTGTTGACCGCCCTCGAGATCGCTCCCATCAAGGTCGGGGGACTGCTGGCGGCAGACTTTCCGAGCTTCAGGGCAGCGAGTGTGGAACCGGCACCCGCTTGGCGGGTTGGTCGGGTCCGGAATGTCGATCTCCCGTACCGGTGGCTGAGTCAATTCCTCAGCCTTTGGATCGAGATCCGGTGTTGCCCACATGAGCACCTTCGTGTAGGGATGCTGAGGATTTTTCAGAACCTCGTCGGCTGAGCCGATCTCGATAAGGCGACCGAGATACATGATTCCGATACGACCATCTGTCTTCTCGGTCAAGTAACGGGCGTTTGAGAGGTTATGTGAGATGAACAAGAACGACGTGCCGAACTGTTCCTGTAGTTCAAGTAGTAGATCCATCATGTCGACGCGCAGGCTCACATCGAGCGCGCTCACTGCCTCATCGGCCAAAATGAGATCTGGATTCATGAGCAGCGCTCGGATCAGCGCCACACGCTGCTGCTCACCGCCGCTTAGCTGGTGAGGATAGCGATTCGCGTAGTCCGAAGGGGGGGACATCCCGACGCGTTCGAGCATTCCATAGACCCGTGCCTGCCGATCCTCCACACTCATGCCCGGCTGCCACGTCTTCAATGGGATCGCAAGATTGGCTTGTACCGTCCGATTTGGATTGATCGCGCTGCCAGGGTCCTGGTGAATGATCTGGAGTGCACGCCGTACCTCCTTGAAGGGGATGTCGATATCACCCCTGCCGTCTTTCGCATCCCAGATGTCCTGCCCACGGTACTTTATGCTACCACCGGTTGGACGTTGCAGGCCGATAGCCGTCTTTCCTAGTGTCGTTTTCCCGCAGCCCGATTCACCAACGAGTGCGATTACCTCCTGTTCTCCGATCTCCAGATCGACTCCGTCGACCGCTTTGACGATATCCGGGTCGGAAAAGAAATCCAATAGGCCGGAGCTTTGTTCGAAGTAGACTTCCAGATCTTCCAGCGAGACTACAGTTTCGTGGTCAGCACTCGGTAAGACTGCGCTCTCTTGGCTACCTCGATTAATGGACTGGGACTGGGTCCCATCAGCTTCGTCGATACGCACCTCGTTGATGCTGAGCGGGATCTCATCGTCTACTCGATCCCAGTAATGACATGCTGCGAGCTGGTCGTTACCGACGTCCGTCAGGGGCGGGTCGTCAGAGACGCACTGCTCGTCTGCGAGCGGACAGCGCGGGTGATACGAACAACCCGCAGGTACATTCACGGGATCAGGACTCTCCCCAGGGATCGGTTGCATTTTTCCGACAGGCGTTTCGAGGTTCGGTGTTGAATTGACCAGCGACCGGGTATAGGGATGTCTCGAATTGAGGAGAAGCTCATCTGCGGGACCCGCCTCGACGAATTCAAAGGCGTACATCACAGCGAGCCTGTCGGCTATATCCGCCACGAGTTCGAGATCATGGGTGATGAACACCATCGTCAGGTCGTACTCCTCCTGAAGATTCGCGAGCAGCGAGATGATCGACCGTTGCATGAGGAGGTCGAGTGCGGCCGTTGGCTCGTCCATCACGAGCACTTCGGGTTCAAGTACGAGCGCAAGCGCGATGAGTGCGCGCTGTTTCATTCCTCCCGACAGCTCGTGGGGATACGATTCGAGAACCCGTTCCGGTTCGAGGTACAGCTCTGCAAGGAGTTGATGGGCGCGTTCCATGCCCGCGGTCTTGTCCTGGTCGTGAACAGAGAGCGTTTCGTGGAAGTGATCCTCGATCGTCATCGTCGGATTCCACGAACTCAATGCACCTTGGAATACCATCGAGATCTCATCCCATCGCAACTGTCGTCGTTCCTCGTTGGAGAGGTTGAGCAAATCGACCTCCTGTCCATCATCTGGATAGTAGGTAATTTCACCCGAGAGAACGCCGGGCTCCACGACAGCGTCTAACAGTGCGGATGCGAACATCGACTTGCCAGATCCGCTCTCGCCGACGACGCCGAGAATCTCACCCCGGCGGACGTTGATGTTAACCTGATCGAGTACACGCGAGTCACCCCGTTCCATGTCGAACGAGACGCTGGTGTCGCGTATCTCTAGGATTGTATCTTCATCAGTCTGATCAAAGTCCACCCAACTCGTATCCTGACTGCGAGCCATCTATATGTCACCTCTGGCTCGCCAGATCTGCGTATTTGCAATCTCGGCCCATGGTTCGGATCCCGCCTTAGGTGGACGAGTGGAAATAAACGATACGGCTGTTAACGTTCGGATGATCTCGTTTTGCGTCATAGTTTGACAATACACAGTGTTGGGTTTATGCTATGGATGCTCGTGACTTCAATGTACCCATTTATCAAATATCCCTAACTATGATCGCGTCTACGCCAGCGCGTGTCGAGGGAAAAAGATTGAGAAAGAAACGTAGCTTTCCCGCGACCATATCGACATGCAAGAGCTGGGCGAGTTTTGTTGCATCAACGTGGTTCGTTTTCTGCATGATTTCGGCGATCCACCGTGACTTCGTTAGGTTGACGAGCACCTCAATGTAGTAATTGTCAAGCGTACATAAATCATAAAGTAGTTGCTGGTGACTTCGATCGCTGGCTTCGTTTCCAGTATAATCCTGTGTGATTTCGTCGAGATTCACGTAGAGAACCCGAATCTCGATTTGGACGGTACCGTCTTAATCTACGACCACGAAATATAAAATATGTTTGTAAATATAATTTCCATGCCAACTCATGGCGAATACTTTGGAGAAGCTGCGTGAAGTAAGACATTACCTATTCAGACTTGGAGCCCGGCTGTTTCCAGATCTACGATGACGACCACGAACAACACAACAGCCCATCGATCGTTGAGTACGGAATCTCTCTTAGCGATTCCGACGGTGGGTGATTGTAGGCTCAGAGCGCCGATAACTGACTGACACCGGCCTACTCGTACTCGTACCTGGACTCGCTTCTCTCGGTCGTAGGATTGAAACACGAATCGTCCGTCGAAAATAGAGGGGATGACCGCGGGTCCGCTACTCGCGGAGAAGAGTCGCTCGAGACGCGCTAGATGTTCGCCCTGGATGTTGACTTTGACTCGGTTCGGAGAATCTCCGATCCTTCCAGGTTCCAATGGGTGAGGTACTCACGCTCTGCCTCGACAAGTCGGGTAAACAGTTCGCGCGCGTCGGTCGCGTCGATTGTCACGAGCGCGTCGTTGAGGAATGCTTGGTAGGCGAGGTCGACGTTTCCTTCGAACCCGGCCTCTATGAGAGTCTCTTGGTTGTTCACATGGGTGAGAACCATATTCCGCACCTCTGCAGGGAGCGCACCGGCGGAGAGCGGCTTGACGCTGTCACTGGTCACGAGCACGTTCGTCTCCACAACCGCGCCTTTGGGGAGGTCAGGACACTGGCCCACGTTAGGGGTGTTCGCATGGGTCTTCAATGATTCAATGCCCAGTAGAGCGCGCATCCATTCGACAGCCTCCTCGCCTGACTCATAGAATTCGAAGGCGTCATCGCTCTCGAAACGCTTCTGGCGCTCTTTTTCCCCCTCCGGCCAGTGGTTGACGCGGTACTCGCTGGGTGTGAGCCGGATACCCCATCGCTGTACTTCCTCGGCCTCGTCGACGGAGAGGTACCACGGAACGAACTCGACGAGGTGGCGGTCGCCTGCTGCCGGGAGAACGTCGAACTGCTGGTAGAGGTTGATAGTCACGTCGTCGTGATCGACAAAGTAGGATTCGTCTTTGAGGTCTCCGGGCTCGAAGCGGGGAACAGGCTCACGTTCGTCGATCCACTTGGTGATGAGGTCGAAGATATCCTCGCCCCGCCAGTATGCTTCGTCGACCCACGTGAAGTGGTTGATACCCTTCACGTTTACACCGATCTCCTCGCGGGGAACGTCCTCGGCGCCAAGATATTTTTCAATGAGTTCGGCGAACAGTGCTTGAATCTTGAATACCTCGTGGCAGAGGCCGACGGCGTTGATGTCTGGGTACTCCTCATAAAGGGCCCGTGTGCACACCGTCATCGGGTTGGTGTAGTTGATGACCCAGGCGTTGGGACAGTGGTCGCGTACCGCCGCGGCGATTTGTCGGTACTGCGGGATTGCTCGCATTGCGCGGAGCGTCCCGCCGGGTCCAACGGTGTCGCCAACGGTTTGGTATATGCCGTACTCCTGGGGGAGTTCGAGATCCTTTGCCATCGTCTCCGCGGGCGGATCCTGCGTCGAAACGATGACGAAGTCCGCTTTGTCAAGGGCCTCCTCCATGGTGCGAACTGCCTCGTACTCCCAATCACCGACAGCCCTATCGTGGCTCTGGATCCACTCGCCGAGTTCGGCGTTCTGTTGTGCGCTATCGTAATCGACATCGTAAAGGGTGACCTCACCGGCAATGTCGGTACACTGTGCCAAGTCGTTCATCAGAGTCGTCGCCCACGATCGACTACCGCCGCCGATATACCCGATTTTTATTCGTTCAATCGGTACATCGGACTCCTCTGAGCTAACTGCTAACTCGTGCATAGAAATTCGTTCACACACTAGTATAATAGCTTTTTCGCCGATCCTGCCCTACGTCAATGAAGTGTAACCGTCTGGAGAATTTAGACGACCGGCGAAAACGTGATACTGAGTGTTCATGAACCGGAGCACCGAGAAGACAACCACGAACCCTACTGCATTGGTCGACGCATCACCGATTGGTTCGTGAGAGAATGGCGCCGCGCTATGAGTACCTCGCCTAGGACGTCTCCGACGGTCCTAATAGATCGCTCTCAGCCGGGCCATTCATGGTCAATGGGCAGCAAACCGCCTGAATTCGAGCAACACAGATGGTTAAGCGATAGCGGCCCTCCCGGCGACAACCAGTCATTCGTACTCTGCGTCGATGTTGTCGAGGATATTTGTGAGGGCAGCGGCGGCGACGGTGAAAGCTTCTGGACCGCTGTAACCGCCCTTCTTGCCAGCGTGCGACAGGTGGGGTTCAAGCGCCGCGAATCCGCTGAACCCGCGCTGCTGGAGGATCTCAAGTACCTCGGGGAGGTGGCCGTCGCCCTCCCCAGCGGGATGGATAGCCCCCCGTTCGCCGAACTCGGCGTCTTTGATATGGAGGTACTCGACGTACTCAACTAACTGGAGGAGTGCATCGGGGTAGGCTCGAACGCCGATTTCGAGGAAGTTTGCCGGATCGAAGATGAGTCGGAAATTCGGCGAGTCCAGAGTAGTCACGAGGTCGCGACAACGTGTGGGCGTATCTCCGTAGATGTCTTTTTCATTTTCGTGTAGCAACGTAATGTCCGCCTCCTCAGCAAGATCAATCTTCGTCTGCATCCGGCGCATCACCTCCTCCCGGTAGTCAGCGGGATTCTCGTCCTCGGGAATCCAGTAGGAAAACAGCCGGACGTACTCGGTATCGAAGTACTCCGCGACCTCAAGGGCGTGTTTGAACCTCTTATAGTGAGGTTCGAACTCATCGGTGATATCGATCTTCCCGATTGGTGAACCGATGGCGGCGATCTCAACACCATTGCGGTCAAGGTTGTCGCGCACATCGGCCAACTGCGCATCGTTCAAATCGAGGATATTAATTCCATCGACGCTCCGTAGATCGATGTGTTGGATGCCCAGTTCCTGGAGGACGCTTAGTTGTGTATCGAGGTCGTCGTCAATCTCATCGGCGAACCCACTGAGGACGAACTTACTCTCAGGTTTGGCGAACATGATAGAGAAACCGTTCTCCCGTAAGGTAATATTTCTTGTGCTGTGATCAAAAACAGTATTCTGGCAATTCTTATAATGACAACCACCTACTAATGAAAGTGAATACACGGTCTTACTTAGCGATGGCAATAGAAAAGCGAAAAGCGCTAGAAAGCAAGCAACAAATCGAACTAGATACCGACCACAAGGCGATCGATCCGCAGAACACCAAAACCGGACACATCGGTGGTGGGAGCCGGTTGTTGGTACTTGAACTCATCCACGGATCTCGCACAGGCGCCCGGACTCGGTCCGGAGTTGCTCCTGTACGATATCAACATCGACAGCGCAAAGCGCAACGAGTGCTTCGGCAATGAAATTCAGGAGCAACAACGCCGTCGGTGATTGGATCTACACCGCCACCGAGGACTGAGAGAAAGCACTTCGAAATACCGAATATGTAATCAATTCAATATAATCCCTGACGAAGGGCATATTCAAATACGACCTCGAAATTCTAAAGGAGTACGACATCTATCCAGCGGTCACGGCCACTATCGAACCAGGTGGGATCATGCTCACATTTGGACGACCTATCCTTCGTACATTCAGTACTGTCACATCGTTTATTCTCGTCTTCCGATCGCCTTTCGCTTTTTATCCTTCGTTCCCGTCTCTTGAATGAACTAGTAGCAGTGGCTCCGTATCGACCACCTACTTTGATTTAAGATTAACTTCGTTGATATACTCTGGTTTCTCGGACGATTTTTTGGCAGTGATGATTGCAGACGATAACCCATATCCTCTTGAAACCGAACCACCTGCCTTTCAAGAGAATACGTTCGTGGCTAAAATCGAATTTGGTGTCATTTGACCGCTTATTGCTGATTGCTTGAATGGGTGAATCGTTTGCCTTTGGGGAACACCAGTACTGGCCAAAAATTCACCATTATTCATGATTATTTGTCGGGTATGGCAACTTTAGGCCAATTCGCGTAACTGATATCGATTGCTTCGATAAGGTAACGCTATGCCAGCAGATGGTTCCCTTATTGGGAACAATCTTAAAGAGTAAGGAGAAGTCTGAAGATGGTTGCGATAAGGATCATCAGTCTAAAGATAACTACACCGTTGAGATGTAAGCCATAAATCAATAGAGGGTCATATACGGCTGAGATAACTACCTGGCGGTATCAACACCTCGTTGACCGCAGTTATGGGTGTCTACAACAAGGGAGAGACGACGATTATCACCGGTCACGCCGAATCAGGACGCCAGTAGATTACGGCTGTCATCAACGATGAGGGTCTCGTCGACGGGACGGACGATGAGTTCTTTATCAACTATGCCACATAAATGATCAGCGTCTCCAGTCTTCCAGAATGTTCCCTAAAGGGGAACGCCGAGATTACATAACTACTGCCGTAATGATCTGCAGGTGATCGATGGAACATCCCGTACCATCTTGAAGGAAATGGGTCGTTTGCGACTGAACGAGAAATTAGTTGGAGTCAGCACCATAGCAATTGAAAGGATATTTCTCTCCCAAAAATCAGGTCAATGCGCGTTTCTTCTTGTTTATCGTTTGGGTTTAAGGGAATCGTCGTTGACCTTCTACTCAAATTGCCACCTTCTGTTATGGCCGAAAATCTGATAGCACTTTTCACTTACTCCGTAACAGTCAAAGAATCGATGAAGGTGTTGAACAGTAAAATTTTGATTGAGACCCAACTGCGTCATATTTTTCTACGCTTAATTCCAAGCTATTATCTTAATATCTCTTTTTACCAGGAATCAGTGTAGGTGCACGATTAAATAATATATCCAGGGAAAGTTTATGAAAATAATGGCGCGTCGGCAAGCTGTTCGTTATAAACGCAGTGGTCGTAATCATGAAGGCTTGGACAGCACATCGTAGTTCGTGCCAAGTGACGGTTCTCGAAGCGGCTCTGAGACTCGACGATACACCTATTGAAGAATCGGGAACCGTTTCACCGCCAGCTTGAAGGACAGAGAATTCAGGGAAGTTTGGTTCGTTTTTCGCGTCACGAACCGCAATACTGCGGAGGCGCCGCTGGTGAACCGACCGAGAGAAGTCGGCTCTAGACTATCTCCTAGTCTGTTGGTAGGGGTGCGGCCATTCGGATAGAGATACCTCTATTCTCGATAAGGGAACGGGGGAAATACTCAAAATTGGATTGCCTCGTCTTCGCTTCGGAGCTGAGCGGTCTTCCCGGAACGAGGTCGACGGTAGCCAGACACTACATCCTGATTTTCCGCATCAGATATCTTTATTCACTTTTGACGCATAACATAAAATGATATTGGCATAAACACATGGTTGGATTCTGTATATTGACTACATCATGACATCAAAAATGAATGAATTATGCAATTTTCTCAAATTCTATTGCTTAGCGCTTTTACCTCGCCAGATAAAGTATGCTCCCACAATGACATAGAGTGATCCGCTGATTAGGTTCATGAGAACTGGATCCCAGGCTGAATTAGTTGGCATCGCAGCGAAGAGCGGCGTTATTATGACGAGAATCCCCATTATAAGAATCACTATTCCAGCGAAAAGTGAAACTGGAAGGTCATAGCTATCGCTAGTCGTCGTTTCGGTTGCTTGCTGTTCGCTGGAAGTTCCGTCACCGGTCATTGTGTCGATTTTACTCTCCATGTTAGATCACCTCGAAAAGGATGATTGCGCCAACGAACGTCATCAGGGCTAAACCTACCGTCAAGAGAGCGGCACGTTTTATCTTCGGTGAGATGGCTGTTCGGGTAGAATCTCGAAGAGACGAAACGAATCCTGTTGGTGTTTCGCTGTCTTTCGGAGTTGTGAACACGCTTACGACTACTGCCACGGCCATGGTCGAAAGCAAAGAATAGAGTGATCTAACATAGGTCGCTTCGTGACCTAAGGCGAATCCAAGGTAAATGCTAAAGAGGAAGCCCATGACCACTGCAACTTTAGCACCAGTCGCTGTGGCCCTGTCCCATAACCCCCCAACGATTGCGACAGCGGCAAACGTGGGCATAATCGTTACCAAGAGTGATTGAGCGACTAAGTACATGGAGTCCTGAAGCGAGAAGTAATAGGCCATCCCCACGGAAAGGATGACGAAAATAATCCCTGCTATTTGACTTACCCTGATGTAATGGCTCTGCGACCGATCCGGGGCAACGAATCGACGATACACACGCTCGGTGAGCAACGTCTGGAAATTATTGAGCTGCGAATCGACACTAGATAGAACCCCAGCAAGCAACCCGACGATGACGACACCGTAGAGTCCAGGCGGCATGACATCACGGATTAGCATCGGCATCGCCTCATCAGCCACTTCGAGATTCGGGTAGAGTACGGCTGCGATAACTCCCGGGAGTAGGATGAACAACGGCACGAGAACTGCGTACCAAATTCCAGTATAAAGGAATCCTAATTGTGCGGACTCTGAACTCTCAGATGACAGTGGGCGTTGGAGAATCTGTGATTCGGTACCCCAATAGGAAATCGATTGTGTGATGAATCCAAGGTACAGAAGAATGATGGCAATGGGTCCGCTAAACGGGAAGTCTGCCAGCAAAGGATGTTCAGAGGGAGTCATCGTCGCTTGATTCGATTGAATACCTTCGACAAGGCCTGAGATACCTCCGACCATATCTAACGAGATTGGAAGGAGGAGGGCGAGGGGAATGAACATGAGAACGAATTGAATCGTGTCAGAGCCGGCAACCGCACCGAACCCGCCGAGAAGCGTGTAGGTAGCGCCAACAACCACCACGACGCCGATGGACACCCACAGATCCCATCCAAGTAACGTGTTCAACACGAGCGACCCTGCATAAATATACAATCCCATATTGATGAACATCCAAACAAACGTCCAGATGAAGTCGTACGCTTCACCGACTGGACTCGTGAATCGAGTGTTAAGCCATTCACCAAGTGAGAACGCCTCGATTTCGCGGATGAAGGGGATTATCGCGATCGTGGCTACAACAATCCCGAGCGCCGTCGAGATCGGAACCATGAGCGCGATGATGCCAAAGGTGTAAGCAAACCCAGCCAATCCAAGGAAGTCATTGGCATTTAGGTTCGTCGCTACGGTGGAGAAGGCTTGTACCCAGGGGGGTAAAGAACGATCCGCTAGGAACGTACTCGCTGTATCGACCGTACTTTGTCGCATGTACGCTCCGAAGACGATAAGGGATCCTACGAACACTGATAATGCTAACCACTCTGTCACAACGAGATTTGGCGAACCTCCGACTTGCATGGTACAGGCACACAATTCCAAGCAACCATCTTATATTTTATGTTCGTTCAAGAAGGAGACTGATCTCTGCTAATCTTCTGTTTCAGCAACTGCCGATCGAAAAGAACAAATATTTAGTATTGTTGACGCAATACGGACTTGCTCAGTAATGTCAACATCGATGCCTTGTTCGATGGTTTCACGTCACCGTGATCTTCGGGCATGCTCTCGCTACAAGGACGCTCAATCTACTCCGCTCACTGCTACACTGATTATCCGGTAATACCCAATCATTTGTACCAGTTGAGTCCCGTTGGCGTCCGCGACCGGGAAGTTGTTGCCAGAGGCACGCCCCAGTGTTGATCTTACATTTTGAGAGTGACTATGATGTGGAAATAATCTAACCAGGTATCACGTACTCCGAGTAGTGTTGTGTCTCATTGTATAGCGATCTAATTCGTAATTTGCGTCTAAAATTGACACTACCCGTTACAGTAGTAGAGCCGTAATGCTTTCTCATGAATGAGCTAGTACCCTTGCTGACTGCGTTGGGTGATGCCGGACAGTATACGTACAACACTTCTCGTTCTCCCGTCCAATATCTGGTGCGAATCTAACTGCGGTTTTACTCAAGTACTCTGTGACCTCCAGAGCGGAAGTCTAAATAGTGGTTTTGAGGTATTTATGGACTCTGAATGAGGTGAGAATGAAGAAATTCCTGGCCAATGTAACGTTGCGTATGACACCCACGATGTAGTGAACAGTAATTCGGAAAACTAATCGTTGGGTATTACCGAACTCAGTGGTGTTAGCTTAACCGAGGCGCTAAGCCCCCTTCCTCAACGAGCGCCGAAGGCGGGAGTAGGGAGGGGGAGACAGCGCCGCACAGTTCTCAAACGTGTTCGGTAGCAGGACCACAGACCCACGCAATCGGTAGCTTTTTGCGTTAGGATGTCATACTAACTACCGAACCCAATGCAGTATGACCTCGATTCAGGTTCGCATTCGGTCTACTCGCTCCACTATCACCTGATACTCACAACGAAGTATCGGCGAGGAGTGCTAACCGAAGAACGAACCAACTTCATTCGAGATATCATCGAAGGGTTCGCGGACAACTATGGCGTCGAAATCGTCAATCTCGACGGCGAAGACGACCACATACACGTCCTGTTCCGAGCGAAGCCGACCACAGACCTCGTGAAGTTCATCAATACCGTGAAGGGAGCGACTGCCCGTCGCATCCGCAACGAGTACGAGGATGAACTGAAGAACGAACTGTGGGGGGACTCGTTTTGGAACAGTTCCTACTGCCTCCTCTCGACGGGGCAAGTGTCGCTCGACGTTCTGAAACAATACGTCGAAGAACAACGAGAGTCCTGATGTACTACTCCTACAAGTATCGCCTCAAGCCGTCCGACACCCACCGCGAGGAGTTGGACCGCCACCGCGATATTTGTAGACAGACCTACAACCACTTCCGCTACCGACTCGGCGAGTACCGTGAGGAGAACGGCGAACTACCGTCTATGACCTCGCTTCGGTCGGAGCTACCCGACCTCAAGAAGTGGTGGAACGACCTTAGGGACGTGTACTCGAAGGTCCTTCAGACTGTCGTAGAACGATTGTTCGACAATCTCAAAGGCCTCTCCGCTCTCAAGCGAAAGGGGTACGGCGTCGGGATGCTCAAGTGGAAACCGCCACGGGAGTTCCGCAGTTTCACGTACAGTCAATCCGGCTTCAAGCTCGACAAGAAGGGCGGTCGGACACTACTGTGCCTCTCAAAACTCGGCGACATACCGATACGGCTTCACCGCGAGATACCCGACGACGCGAAGCTCAAGCAGGTCACGCTCAAGAAGGAACCGACCGGCGAGTGGTTCGCTACCTTCGGCATAGATCTCGACCGTGAACCGCCGACGAAGCCCGAGAATCCCGAGAAGTGCGTCGGTATCGACGTAGGGATTCTCAAGTACGCTCACGATACCAACGGTCACGCCGTCGGGTCGCTCGACCTCTCGGACGAACGAGAGCGCCTTGAACGCGAGCAACGGAAGCTCTCGCGGAAGGTATACGGGTCGAACAACTACGAGCGTCAACGTCGTCGAGTGGCGAACTGCCACGCCGACCTGAAGCGAAAGCGCCGGGATTTCCTTCACAAGCTCTCGACCTACTACGCTCGGGAGTACGACCTCGTAGCGGTTGAGAACTTGAACGTGAAGGGGATGCTCGAATCCCCGTCGAACAGTCGGACCACGGCGTCCGCCGCGTGGCGAACGTTCCTCTCACTACTCGAATACAAGTGTGAGCGGAACGGGACGCACTTTGTCGCCGTCGAACCGGCGGGAACGACGAAGGAATGCGCGGGGTGCGGCGTTTCGACCGATAAACCGTTGTGGGTCCGCGAACACTCCTGTCCCGCCTGTGGTTTCACGGCGGATAGGGACGCGAATGCTGCATGGAACATTCTTTCTCGGGGCATCAAGCAGGTAGGAGTGGGACACTCCGAATCAACGCCTGTGGAGACTGCGCTCCCTGTGGATACGTCAGTATCTGCAAAGCGCGTCGTTGAAGCAGGAAGCCCTACCCTTAAGCGCGAGCCGTCAGGCGAGCGGTAGGGTAGTTCACAAGAAAGGCAAATAATCGTCTGGATTCACGTCGTAGGAGGTACAGTACGGATCTGGATCAAGTTCGGTATGAGCAAACGGATTATCAAGTTTCGGGGATAGAAAACTATTTTTTGCTAGCTCTGCAAAGGCTGAACCGATGCGATTCATTCGCTATGCTGGAGGTAACACGCAGCACTGGGGCACTGTAGTCGACGATACCGTCTATTCGCTTGCGGAGGCTCCATTTGGTGAACCAACTTACAAGGATATTGCAACACCTGGTTATCGATCGAAAGTTCAGCAAGCAGTAGATTCTGATACACTAACTGGTGTCCCCAGAACGGAAGTACAGGAACTCGCTCCAGTTCCTAATCCAGGAAAAATCATTTGTGTTGGGTTGAATTATCATGACCACGCCGAAGAACAGGACGAAGAAATACCTGATAAGCCAATATTGTTTGCAAAGTCGTCCACATCAGTCACAAATCCAAATGCGGCTATAATTCATCCAGATGACATAGAACAAGTAGACTACGAGGTTGAACTAGGAATCGTCATGGGACGAACTTCTAAGAATGTGCCTGCTACTGACGCCATGAATTATATTGCGGGCTATACGGTGGTAAATGATGTAAGCGCCCGAGACGCCCAATTCGAGGACGGTCAGTTCTTCCGTGGAAAGTCATACGACACCTTTGCGCCGATGGGGCCTGAGCTAGTAACCGATGATACCATTGACCCAAATGCGCTTGATGTTGAAACGCGTGTGAACGGAGAAACCAAGCAATCGTCTAACACTGATGAATTCATTTTCGATACGTACGAGATTGTTGCATATCTTTCGCGCGTAATGACGCTTCACCCCGGAGATGTTATTTCTACAGGAACGCCTGGAGGAGTTGGTGTGTTCCGTGATCCACCTGAACTCCTTGAACCGGGTGATGAAGTAGAAGTCGAAATCGAATCAATCGGTACTCTCCGAAACCACGTTATCGCTGAATAATCTACCCAAATTCAGTATCGGAGGAAGAACTGACTACTCCCGACCTATAGCGTCATTTGTGACTGTGACCATAATAGAATCATTTGAGGAATCGCTGACTGACCTGTCCGTATCATCAACGAAGGTCATGTCGGCCAATGCACTGGACAAACTTTCCGCACTAATCGAGCCACCAACGGTTGGAATAGAACTTACTTTTGATAATGTCATCACTCCCTGAGAAGGTGACACAAAACCCATCCTCAAGAGACCCCCACTAGAGCAAAGACTATTGTCACAACTGCTAGCCCATGTATTGGCGATTATGGTTCAATCGTGATTAATGATCATGGCGACGGTGCAGAACCAGTAAAGAGATTACACATCGACGTGTCGGCGGAAGGCTCGATCAGTCAACCATGCTTGGTCAACGTGTGAGAGGCCTTCAACATGTTTGAGCCAGGAAATGGCCTCACTATATGTGGCCTCGTCGCTCACGTTTGGATAGTCTGACCCCCAGATGACACGCTCACGGCCAAATTCATCGAGCATCCAGCGAACATGATTGTGCACATCGGTGTATGGGAACCTCTCCTCCGAGCGATGAACTATTTCGGAGACTTTCACGGCGACAGTTTCGTATTCGGCAAGCTCAGAGAAGCGTATAAACGCAGACTCTGACGGAGGGGTCGATGGATCCGTGTGTGCAAAGTGGTCAAAAACATACGTCAACTCCGGGTACGACTTTACGAGCTCGGTTGCTTGGTCAAGTTGTGTCTCATCCGCCAAGATTTGGACGAAGGCATTCGTCTCGTGAACCGCTTTCCAGAATTCAGTCTCTTCGATGGTGTCACGGAGCCAAGTAACCGACGGATCGAAAGATTCCCACATGGAGCTGTATGGACATGCCGCCCCTAGACGGAACCCGATGACTCCGTCAACACCCATCGCTTTTCGGAGTGTATCAGCTGCATCATCCGCAAATGGGTCGAGCATAACCACCCCATAGAGACGATCTGACTCAGCAACACAGTCGAGTGTGTATGCGTTGTCTGTCCAATCACAAATGGGGTACCCAACCACAACGGCTTCGTCTACCCCTACCGCATCCATATCGGCAAGAAGCCGATTTGACGTATAGGCAGTGTGGACATCGAAGGAATCGACACGGTCAATAATTGCTCCATTTGACCAGGGATGCTCCGTACTCGGATACCCCCATGCGTGGGTATGCGTGTCTATCATGGGTCTATCTCTACTTTTCCTCCTATTAAAATATGCGTATTGGGAAATGGGACTCTAAGTTATCGACTAACGTTGATCAGCGAAACTGAGGCATTACCTCGTCAGCGAATAGCTCCATACCCTCTAGATCAGGGAAATCGATAAACCAGCATTGGAATTTTGTCACGCCTGCCTCGATACGCTGCTCGATACACTCAACACATTCCTCGGGCGTACCAAGTACGAAGTACTCCCGTGCGTGCTCCTTTGTCTCGATATTCGGCTGATCCTGATATTCTTCCTCAAATTGAATGGGGAGCATCCGATCAAGTATACGGTCCAGCTTCTCATCATCTCGCGAACAGATAACGTGCCCATCCCAAGAGTATGTGAGCTCATCTGGGTTCCGACCGACTGTCTCACAGTGATCTTCAATGACGCTAATTTTGTGCCGGAGCGTCTCAACACTGCCATTGAAGACGTCAGTGTTCCAGATGTCGGCATGTTTCGCAACTAGTTTCAACGTTACCTCTTCGCCTTGGCCTCCGACGAGAATCGGTGGATGGGGATCCTGGATTGGTCCTGGAACACACGGAGCATCTTCGACAGTGTAGCGATCACCATGAAAGCTCACCCCTGTCCCATCGTCATCCCAGAGGCGCTTTATCAGTCGGATGCTCTCGTCGAGCCGCATCAATCGTTCAAATCCATCACGGTATTCCCAGCCATATGCTTCGTACTCTGGTTTGTGCCAACCAGCACCTAGTCCAAGTTCAAGACGACCATCCGAAACAACATCGAGGGTAGCTGCCATTTTCGCGACGAGCGCTGGATTTCGGTAGTCGTTACAGAGAACGAGAGATCCAATGCGGATTTCTTCTGTCATACCAGCAATGGTACTCAAGAGAGTCCAACACTCATACTCCGCGTGATCACGTCCAAGCATGAGATGATCAGGTGCCCAGACAGCATCGAAGCCGAGTTCCTCAGCCCTTAAAATCCCCTTCTTTGTCGTTTCCCAGCTGAGTTCCTCGTACATCGGTGTATCGCGGTGGACAGGCTCGTTTCCTTCTTGGGGAGCACCCGCGAAGACCGGGACGTTATATTCGAAGGATACACCAGACATGGTCAATCAATACTGTAATGTTCCAACGCTTCTCTATTCAACTCCGCACTGATACCCGGCCCTTTCGGAAGGGAAATTGTTCCATTCTCTGCATTCGGCGGATCTGCATAAATCGCATCAGCATACGTTGATTCGCGATCTTCAGCCGCCTGTTGCCGTTCTTTATACCAATTAGGTATCGGGAAATACTCCGCCATTGGGGAGTTTGTTGATGCCGCGATAAAATGCAGATGTGGATTCGTTCCTGAGTGCGGGATAACCGGTACATCGTGAGCACTGGCGATGTTATCGATTTTTAATAATTCTGTCATTCCGCCACACCGGTGGACATCTGGTTGGAGGATGTCGACTGCTTCACGTTCGAGGAGTTCCTTGTGACCCCAGCGAGTAAATTCGTGCTCACCTCCGGAGATCGGCATCGGTGCGGCTTCACGGACTTCAGCATAGCCATCGATGTCGTCGGGGATGACAGGCTCCTCGACCCATTCTAGGTCGTAGCGTTCGAGACGTTGGAGCATCTTCTTCGCATATCGTACGTTCCAACCCATGTATGCGTCTCCAGCGATTGCAATATCGTTGCCCACAGCATTACGAACTGTCTCAATGATGGCCTCATTCGCTTCCATTCCTTTACGGCCAGCCTCAGGTCCATAGCGGAAGCGGAGCTTCATAGTTTCGAAACCCTCCTCAGCATACTGGTGGGCTTCTTCTGCTAGCTTCTCGTGGTCAACCGGGTGAAGGTTACTCGCATACGCTGGAATCTCGTCCATGGTTGGACCGCCGAGGAGTTCGTAGACCGGCTTATTGGCCTCTTTTCCGGCAATGTCCCACAGTGCGAGATCAGCGGCGCTAATAGCCTCAATGGCTGCGCCCTTGCGGCCAAATGGGATGGTTGCCCGGTACATCATATCCCAAAGTCGTTCTCGTTCAAGGGGATTTTCACCAACGATCAGTTTTGAAAGCGTCTCCTCAATGATGGTACTAATGGCACCTGTTGCCCAGTTTCCATGCCCGACGCCAATGATCCCAGCATTCGTTTCGACTTCGACAACCACGTCGCCAACTGGTCCCATCCACTTCCGGCGAGCTTGTGGATTATCACCGTCGGCGTTATTGTACTCGTCAAATTTGCTCATCACGGTGACAAGCGGAAACTCAACGAATTCGCCCCACGAATCTGTACTAACGTTAGTTGTTCGGATATTTGTGATTTCCATGGTTATGCCTCCGTCTGCGCGACCGCTTTCTGTACCATACCATCTCTAGAGTTGTACAACTTTATCTTAAATGTATTTGGTATCTCGATGTCAATTGTCTTCACCCAGAGCTATAAGTATTAAGCGGAATTAGTAATTGGCAACCCTGTCGGCAACGGTTAGCCGGCAATGGAGCTAGAATGCAAGCAATTGTTCAAACAGGAGCAGAGACTGTAGAAGTACAAGAACGTGAAAAACCAAGTCCAAATCCAGATGAGGCGCTTGTTAGGGTTCACACTGCTGGTATTTGTGGAAGTGATGCTCACGCCTATAAATACGATGGAGGATACGAGTGGATCCCTATACCACGGATTATGGGTCATGAGTACTCTGGCACTATCGAAGCAGTTGGAGAAAACGTTACTTCATTCTCACCGGGAGAGAAGATCGTAGAGGAGCCAATCCACCACTGTGGGAAGTGCTTTCAATGTAAGAATGGGCAGTCAAATGTCTGTCAAGACTTCTCAATCACTGGAATGCATCGCGACGGTGCATATACGGACTACGTGACCGTAAGTCCCGAACACCTCCACCGTGTCCCAGAAAATGTTCCGCTCGCAGAGGCGGCACTCACTGAGCCAACGAGTATCGCGACGCGAGCAGTCCTTACACAGTCAAAGCTTCAACCAGGAGAATCAGCGCTCGTCCAGGGACCAGGACCTATTGGCATCTTAACTGCAGCCGTTGCTGATTCACTTGGTGCGAACGTCATCGTCTCCGGTCTCGAGAAAGATACCAAATACCGCCTTCCCCTCGTAGAGAAACTTGGAATTGACACGATCAACATTCATGAAACTAACTTAGATTCGTTCGTGGAGGAACTGACGGTTGGTGACGGGTTCGATGTGATCTTCGATGCAACAGGCCATCATTCTGGTATCGAAATGGGTGTTGAGTACGTTCGAAAAGGTGGACAAATTGTAATGGTCGGAATACCAAATGAAGCGAGTGACTTTGCATTCACCGACTCGGTTCGTGGTGAAGTCGACATCAATACTTCCTATGGATCGACATGGCGCAATTTCGAGCAAGCACTCCGTCTTATTGAGAAAGGGGCGATAGATGCATCGACCATCATGGATACTTCCTATTCGGTGTCTGATCCTTCAAGCGCTTTTGAGGCCTTCCTTGAATCGAAAACGTGCAAACCTGTATTTTCCTTCTCTAATTGATTAGGCTGTTAATGACTGTATCAGTAGTTGATTTTCCTGTATATGGTTTGGGCAAATTTGTGACAACACCAAAACCAAGCAAAAGATCACTCTGAATACTTAAGATTCACTTCAATGACATTTGCTGCGCTTTTCACTCGTTGTGGCAAATCGTTTTTCATCCGTTCGTTGTTCATTCGGTTCATCGGTCCCGAAACACTGACTGCGGCAATAACGTTCTCCTCCTCTCCAATGATCGGTACAGCCACGCACCGCATCCGTTCTACTCGTTCACCATTATCGATGGCGTATCCCTGTTCCCGTATCGTTTCGAATTCCTCGAACAGAGTTTCACGGTCAGTGATCGTATTTTCATTCACCTTGGTGAGGCCATGTTTATTGATTATCTCTTCTACCTCCGTTCTAGGTCGGTGTGCCATAATCGCTTTTCCCATGGCAGTAGTATGAAGAGGAACTCTCATTCCAGGGTGGGTATCGATCGTGACTGCATCTTCACCTTCCGCCTTATACAAAAAGACTGCACGCCCGTGCTCTTCGATTCCCAAATTGGAGTGTTCACCTGTCTCAGCTGCTAAATTCTCAACAATTGGACGCGCGACTCGATACACCCTCATGTTCTTACGTGCGTATCCACCGTATTCCAAGAATCGAGCGCCGATGCGGTATCCACTTTGTGTACTGACGATGAGCTCCAGCTTAGTGAGCGTCGTCAGATGGTCGTGGGCTGTGCTTTTTGGAATAGCTACGTGTTTGGCGATCTCAGAAAGGGTTGGATTGTCAAGCGTCTTGATAGCGTCGATTACCTGGATCATTGTTCCAGCTGACTTCACGCGCAAATTTTGTCGCACCATGTCAATTGAACACATTCAGGCTATCAGTATTAATTGTTCGGTATTACCCAACTCCCTTCAAATGGGATTACTCTCGACATTTTCCATCTTTAGCCTGTTGTATCCGGTTTTGAGTTCGAATAAGGGGACGGTAATACCGAATAGATGTTCAGTGGATGAATTTGATCTATACCTCATTCATGAAGTATAAATTTTATTACAATATCATATTAAGTCAATAAGAATCAATATGCCGTCTGTTATTTTCCTTTCGACAGGGGATTCAAAGTGCTAGTTCGCCGCTATCGTGGCGAAGTTCCAGTACTGATCCATTGATTTCCTATATATCAGGAAAAGAGATGAACGATAATGCTGAAACTTTGGATCCAGAACAACGCGCAACTGGACGGAAAATAGGTATGGAACGTCGCTATCGGAGGAATATTCAGGAAGGACAATTCTAAGGGATGTATGGAATACGCCAGCCCGGTGGGTCGGAGTCTTCGACTGATGATTCGCAATCCATTCGGGGTTTTGTTAGTGAGTGTTTTCACGTCGGTGTCGATCCTACCGTTTGTGACTGGTTTCCTGCTGGCCGGTCCTGCCGGTGGTCTTGTTGGCCTCTGGACGACGTCGTTCCTGTTAGGATTCCTCTCGGTAGGTGGAGCTCGGTTAATGACAATCACGCTCGAACGCGAGGTTTCCCTAGGAACTGATCATTTTTGGGAGGGTATCCGTCAGGGTCGTCGGATGGGGCTCGCGATCGGATTCGGAACCTTTCTCGTCGCGCTCGTTGTGCTTATGACTGTTGTAAATTCGATTAATGGCATTTTAGGCCTAAGTCTCATGCTTGTTGGGTTCTATCTCCTCCTCGTCTGGTTCACGCTCGTGACGTTCGCACTTACGTTCTGGGCCCCGTCTCGAGATCATGACAACATCCGTGCACCGTTCCTCAAGGGAGGCACACTGATTCTCGTAGAGCCGACGAGTGCCGGCTGGCTGCTCGTTCAGGCAATTGGATGGACGCTATTGTCGATTCCTCTAATTATTGCACCGATGCTCGTGCTACCTGGTTTCATTCTAATGATCAGCATATCCATCGTTCGCACAGCCGCACTGGAGAGTCCATCGCACTCAATCGAGGGATTGTCCGAAAACTGAGCTGCTACTGATTAACTCTGCCGTTCACTGCGGCCGTCATCTGGGCTGCCAGTAGGGCGAGCAGTCCTGGGAGAAAAAGCCCTATTGTAATGACTGTCACGCCTGTGATGAAGGTACATGTGACTGTAAGAACGAGAAATACGATAGCGCTTTCCGGCGATTCACCGAGTCGAACACTGCTAGACCGCAGTGCAGATATCAATCCCTGACCGGTACCTAGCTCTGGTGTCGCGAACGCCACGACGAGGTACCATAGCACGAGTAGAAAGGTAGCAATGCCGACGACGATTGACCGATACACCTCTGGCGCAAGAAGCAGACCTAAGATAGTCACAACGAGTACACTGAACGTAATCGTACCTACTTTTAGCCCAAGCATTGGATCCTTCAATACAGGAGCGATCGTTGGCCAAAGATCGATACTCACACCACGTTCAGTGATGGTTGTAGTGTACCGAAACGCTGCGACGACACTAATGCCGAGTAGGAGACAAGTTGCCCAGAGGCCCCCAAGCACTGTCAGTGATGTTCCGACAAGCCCCGTGACTACGAGTGGAACCAGGGTAAGCGTGATTCCAAGACTGACGATGATCAGCTCGGATAGATTCTGATAGCCGACACTTATCGTCGCTTTGATTGGCTGTTTATAATCCATGATTCGAGAACCGGTGTGACCTCACTCATTTTCCGTCAGTGTTCCGGTTCGTTGTTCCGTTAGGGACTGTTTCATCAGTCTCCGGTTCTGCAACCAGTGACTTTAAATCGACGGTCTTGTCTGAAGCAGACATATCCAAAAGAGCGCTCTCCAATACGAATCGCGTTAATTATTTAATTCCGTCCCTATCGTCTATCATAGATTCTGGGGAACTTTTATTAACTTCTATTTCATTTGTCCGTACGTATGCCAAGAAATGACAGGGGTACTCCTGCGAATAGTCATAGCAGTAGCACAGGCAGTGTTTCACGCCGGAACTGGCTTCGGATCGCCAGTACAGGTGGTGTGGCCGCGCTGGCTGGCTGTATGGGCGGTGGCAATGGTAGCGGTGGTAACGGTGGCTCTGGGAAGGGCACAACTATTGAGTACTGGCGATGGCCTCACTCAACCGAACCATCGAACAAGGGCGAGGATCAAATCGTAAAAGCGTTCAACAAGGGGCCGGGTGCAGAGAAGAACATTCGCGTCAAACAGGTAAAGAATCCCTTCGGCGACCACAATCAAGCGCTTCGAACGGCTATTGGCGGCAATGACGCTCCGGCAATCGCATGGTCGTTTCCGGATCAACTATATGACTATTCGGGCAAGTCTCGTTCACAGATCGAGAAGAACGCTCCGTTTGCTTTCATCGAGGACTACATCAGTGACGACTTCCGAAATCAGTTCTATGAACCGGTTTGGCACTGGCAGGAACAACGGTTTAAAGGGCTCATCGGTGTACCCTTCATTGCGGGCTTTGACCCTGGCCTGATGTACGTCAACGTTGATGCCTGGAAAGCAGCCGGACTGGGCGATCTGCCTAAGGAAAGTTGGAGTTATGAGGAGTACCTAGCTGCCGCCAAGAAAATCAACGGAGTCAAGATCAACGGCTCGACGGTTAACGGCGTCGGCGTTGGCCTTTCGGACGCTGCCTCGGCCGCACAGTGGGACACATTTCTTACTCAGTTTTCGCGAACGTCGGGAAGTCTGATTGGTGAGGGATACCAAAACAAGGATGACGAGTACGTGATGACACTCGCGTCCGATCCTGAAGTAAACGGCTGGAACGCATACATCGGAACGCCGATGAAGAATGGCTGGACCAACAATCCCGGCGCCTACACACGCGATGGAATTCAGGATCCGTTCTCTGCCGGGCAGATTGGTCTCCTCCCGCACGCTACATTCTCGCGGGTCGAGTTCTCGCAAGAGGATGTTAACTTCGACATTATCCCGTTCCCGACGAAAAATGGCGAGAAGAACTACGGCGTCTACGCAGCAAGCGGTATGAACGTCACGTTCAACGCATTCCGTAAAGAGGTCGGCGGGAATCCAAAAGCAGCTATGGAGTTCATTAAGTTCCGAAATAACGCCCAGAACCAGTACAAGTGGTTTAACACATCGTCACAGTCAGTTCCGAATAAAGAGGCCTACAAGCTAATGCAGAAAAAGGGTGTCTCCGATTTTGTCAAGCAGAGTCGTGGACTTGAAGTGATGGATCGGGTTGACGAAGCATTCAAGCAGTACATCAACCAGCAGAAGGCCATCAAGAGCCGATACCCAGACATCAAGCTAACGGAGGCTGGCACTCCCATTACAACCGTTCCGACATCCATCGGGAGTGGGCGCGTCCACGACGCGGTGGGCGGGGCACTCCAGCGACTACACCAGAACAACAACGCAAATCCCAAGGAAGCTATCACTAAGGCTGAAGAGGAATGGGCGTCTCTCATCGCCAACGCCCCTGATCTCAAACTCGCCAAGTCAAGTTCCGGCTACAATAAACCCAAACCGCAGGCAGGAACGCTCAAGTAAGCAACTATACGAATATCACCTGATGTGATAATCTAATTCGAAAATCGTCGGGTACTGTCTCAGTCTCTTGATTAATTATAGAAACATTTATTGCCTTATATTCCAAGTTACGGAGTGTATGGCAGATAGTGACAATGGCGCTTCTCAGACATACCGGAGCCGACCATACCTGCAGGAAAACATTGGTACCTCCGGAAGAGGTCGGAAGGCTCAGACCATGCTGACAGGGCGCGCATCAGTGGATCCAATGAGCCAGCCGGTACCACAGCCTGTACCCTTAATGTGATAATGATGACTCCGTGGAAACCGATATTCAGACAAGTGGCACGAACGATGGAGTGGTACGGCGATGGCTTCTGAATCGACCGAGGGATCGATAGAAGTAGACTCGCAGAGCGGAACCCAGACGACATCTTGGTACAGTGTCGATAACCTTTCGCTGAAACAGCAGGAATTCATCGAGGGGTGGGCGTTCGTCCTGGGGAAGCTCGCACTCATCCTGTTTGTGATCGGGTTTCCGATGGTCTTCGCCTTTTACCTAAGCTTCACCAATTCGAATTTGGTGAACCTCCCCGGCGAGTTCATCGGTCTCCAGAACTATCGATGGATCCTCAACCAGCCAGTCTGGTGGACATCGCTGAAGAACGTCTTCCTGCTCGCTGCAGTGGTTATTCCAACGAATATTATCTTCTCGTTCACGACGGCATTGTTGCTTCGAGAGAAACTGCGCGGGAGTACCCTCTACCGAATCGCGTTCCTGATCCCCGTCGCTGGACCGCCGATCATCTGGGCGATCGTTTGGAAACTGGTTCTATTCCCCAACCAAGGCGGAATCGTCAACGCCGTCCTGCTCTCACTGGGCGTCATCCAGTCGTATATTCCATTCCTCTCTGACACTGCCACTGCGCTCCCATCTGTGATTATCTCACAAATGTGGGGCTTTGGTCTCTCGATGCTGATCTACATGGCGGCACTGGCTGGTCTCCCAGCATCTGTGATGGAGTCTGCCGCCATGGACGGGGCGAACAAGTACCAGAAAGTACGATACATCATCTGGCCCTTGATGAAACCGACGACGTTCTTTCTCGTCATCATCCAACTTGTGCTGGTGATGCGTATGGGATTCGGCGCAGTCTTCGTCATGACGCAGGGAGGACCGGTCAACTCCACGATGGTTCCCTCATACCTGATCTACGAACTGGCCTTCCAGTATAACAGCTTCGGTCAATCGGCAGCGGCCGCTATCCTGATATTCCTCGTCACGTCACTGATCGCACTCTTGACCTACAAACCGCTACAGAGCAACGCAGAGTACTACCAATGATGGGACGGATCCTCGACACAGCGAGATGATGGAACGATGAGCTCGGAACACGAAACGATCTTTGACGATCCAACGACGACAAAAGGGCGAATCGAACGACTGGGCGCACACGTCTACTTGCTTTTAATAGCAACGCTAACGGCAGGGCCGTACCTGATCATGATCTCGGTATCAATGATGGGTAACGGCTGGAAGCCCGTCGTACCGCCAAAACTCATCCCCGAGGTCTGGAGTTTCGTGAACTACGTCAATGTCTGGCTCGGACAGACTCCACTCCTCGACCGGGGATTCTTTGGATTCTTTGTCAACTCCTTCATCTACGCAGCGGGGGCAACGCTAGTCGTTCTCGTCGTTGATTCGCTTGCTGGCTATGCGTTCGCTCGACTGAAATTCACGGGCAGAGACGTGACATTCGCGGCCGTACTTGCGACGATCATGATCTCACCAATGATCCTATTCATCCCAGTCTATCTGATGTTCAATCAATTCGGGCTGGTGAATACCCGCCTCGGGATCATCCTCCCGCACACGATCAGCGGGTTCGGCGTGTTTCTGATGCGCCAATTCATCAAGACTCTGCCCTCGTCACTCGAAGACGCGGCGCTAATGGACGGTTGTTCACGTTTCGGTATCTACTGGCGTATCGTCGTCCCGCTGATGAAACCTGCACTCGTGACGCTGGGCATCATCACGTTCATTACGACCTGGAACTCCTTCCTCTGGCCGCTGGTTCTTGCTCGCGACGCAGCGCTTTACAATCTTCCAGTCGCCCTGGGGTATTTCCAGGGCCAGGTGAGTACGCTCTGGGCCCCGTTGATGGCCGCCGCGGCAATGACGCTGATCCCAATGGTCATCCTGTTCGTCTCAATGCAGCAATACTACGTCCGTGGGTTCACCCTCGGCGGTATTAAGGGATAATCAGAATCTTCCTTTCCTAACTTGCCCGGATATGATATAAACCCACAATCAGGACAACTATCACAGTCGGAGATTACTTAACGCCGTAATATTATGACACCGTGGCAACTTATTAATAATTCATCTGATAGTTTTGTCGACCCGGCACCTAAATATTGCCTGATCTGTTTTGGGCGTGGGACGACGATGACTTGAACCAGGACGAATGACGATCATTAGGAGGACGACTTGGCGAACGAAATTTGTGGCTTCTGTTCCATTTTGAAACTTCCGAATGGGCCGAACGGCAACACTCCACAGTACTTAACGAAAGACTGGTGGAGATCATGATTCACCTCGCCGACGAATGCGCCCGTCTTGGCAGGGGACTGTAGGTTCATGACGAGACGTATCACCATAATCTACAGACGTTGTGAGAGTTTAGGCAGGGCTACCTGGGAACGGAAGTTTTGGCCAACTCTTCGTTTCGCGGCGAAGTGTTACATAGAGAGTACGCAGACGTGTCCGAAGCGGAAGCGGTAATACTCGTTGCCCTCACAAGTTCGAACCGCTGCCCGCTGCGGCGTATCCGCGAACGGACGGGAGATCGATAGACATGGGAAACCGCGTCGAACTGTGCTGAATAACGGAATTTTGCGGACGATCGTATCAAATTTTGCTATCGCTGGCAGCATCGCGACACTAAAATCGAAACCAACACGATAGGAGGCTCAAACATCTCCGATAGAATTGTAGAAACGATAGCCTTACGCTTTGGACGCGTCCGATTGGGCGCTACTACCCATCACGTGATCGCTGGAAACCGGTACTCCTCTGTTGACCAGTGCCTCTCCCGTCTCCTTGTCAAAGATGTGAAGTTCCTTCTCCGGTATAGCTATCGGTATCTGGTCGTTCGGATCGATATCGGAGTTTCTATCGACGCTGATCGTCATTTCGGAGCCGTTGACTTCGGTGTAGAGGTACGTAACGTCACCCAATGGTTCGACGACGTTGACGTTGATAGTGAACGTATTATCGCTCGAAACCGCTTCCTCTTTGCTGAGGATTTCCTCGGGCCGAATACCCATCACGAACTCTGGTTCTCGACCAGCAAGTTGGTCCGAAACCGACCCGGAGAGGGGAATTTCGAAGTCGTCGGTCAGGAGTTTTCCGTCGCTCAGCGTCACGTCGAAGAAGTTCATGTTTGGTGACCCGATGAACCCGGCGACGAACTGGTTGGATGGCTCCTGATAACACTCCTCCGGCGTACCGATCTGCTGTAGCTCACCTCCGTCGAGAATAGCAATGCGATCACCCATCGTCATCGCTTCCGTTTGATCGTGGGTGACGTACATCGTCGTGACATCCAAATCTTGCTGAAGATCTTGGAGTTCCGTTCGCATCTGTGTTCGGAGCTTCGCGTCCAGGTTCGAGAGGGGTTCGTCCATGAGGAACACTTCTGGATCACGTACGATTGCCCGTCCTAATGCGACTCGTTGCTGTTGTCCACCCGAAAGTTCACCGGGTTTCTTCTCGAGGAGGCCATCGATTCCCATGAGTGTCGATGCATCACGAACGAGTTCGTCTATCTCCTCGCTCGACAACTCAGTCGTCATTCTGAGCCCGAACGCCATGTTTTCCCGAGCAGTCATGTGCGGATACAACGCGTAGTTCTGAAAGACCATGGCCATGTTACGGTCTTTCGGCTTTCGTTGTGTTACCGGATTTCCGTTAAGGACGATATCACCGCTGGTCGGTTGTTCTAGTCCAGCAACACACCGCAGTGTTGTCGACTTTCCGCAACCGGACGGACCAACGAGGATGAGGAACTCTCCGTCTTCGATGTGGATGTCGAGGTTATCGACCGCGATGATGTGGTTTTCGTCGGTTCCGAAATCCTTCGTGAGATTCTCTATCTTAAGCTCGCCCATGGATATATGAGTATGCATACCATAGACATTAAGTTTTTTCTATTGCACAACCGAGCCATATCGATACTGCGAACCGTATCTTACGACTCTATGAGAGGGGTCGTACGAAGGTTTAACTCGGCTGGATGAGTGGCGTGGTACATGGGTTCACCATCTGGAGGAGAGCAGACGCTCCTCCCTACGAAGCTATGCGTCGAATACGAGGATTCACCGGACAACGTCGATCCAACGAGGACACCACGGTTCTCGTGGCGCTTAGCGACGGAACGTCGGGGAGCACGCCAGATCGCGTATCGACTCGTCGTCAGTCACGAGCGCAACGCGGCCGCGAGTGGACACGGTGATCTCTGGGACTCCGGGCACATCGAATCGGGCGACGCAACGAGCGTCAGCTACGATGGTCCAGACTTAGGCTCCGATGAAACGTACTATTGGTCGGTGAAAGTCTGGACCGACGCCGGGGAGACCAAATGGGCGGATCCATCGTCGTTCTCGACGGCCCTCGAACCGGAAGACTGGCGCGGAGACTGGATCGCTCACCAGCCAGGCGAGGGCGACACGAACGGCTGGCGGAGTCGATGGCGTGACCCCGACGAGGGCGGCAAGGAGTGGGTACAAGTCGATTTGGGCGAGCCTCAATCAATCTCGGAGATCGGTCTCCACCCAACCAATCCGGTTACGATCATACACACGCCCGATGACACAGCAGTCACGATGTCGTGGGCAGAGAATCCGCTCGATGGCTTCGGTTTCCCAGACTCCTATCACATCGAGGTGGCCGACAATCCCGCGTTCGAGGATGCCACAGTCGTCACTGATGCCACATTTGAGCAAGAAGACAAGGTGTCCAACGGTACGCCAAAAAATGGTACGACATCGGTTCAGATGCACGACGATCTCGACGTCCACGGCCGGTACGTACGCGTCACCGCGACCGATCTTGATGAGATCGCCCCATCAAACGAGTCTGTTTCCCACGTTCGTAGCATCAACCGAAAGACAAAGCGGACCAGTTCATGGCAGTGCTTCGCGCTTGCTGGACTTACTGTCAGGAACGACGGAGAGAACCTCGCCCGCGACGCAACCGTCGAGGCGTCCTCATCCGTCGAAACCGACACTTGGGGACGTGAACACCTGGTTAACGGTAACACAGAGTCCGAGATGGCGTCGTCTTCGCCCCTGTTGCGTACAGAGTTCGAACTCGATGAATCAGTAACATCCGCAAGAATCCACGCCGCTACCGTCGGCTACGGCGAACTCTACGTCAACGGCGAACTGATCGGCGACCGGAAACTTGATCCAGCTTGGACAGATTACGAGACGCGGATCCTCTATTCAACTTACGACGTCACCGAACGATTGACGGAGGGCGAGAACGCGCTCGGCCTGTGGCTCGGTCGCGGCTGGTTCTCCAAACGGGGCGCATACTGGGTCTCCGGCGGCTCGCCGCGAGCTCGTGTCATGCTCACGATCGAGTTCGAGGATGGCACAACCCGCACGGTCACGACGAACGGAAACTGGCGAGCAAGCGAGAGCCCGTTACTGGAGAACGACATTTATGACGGCGAGCGTTACGACGCTCGCCGTGAGCAGGATGACTGGTGTGCGTCTTGCTTTGACGACGCCGACTGGGATCCCGCAACTGTCGTCTCCGCACCCGGCGGAACGCTTCGTCCCGAGCGTATTCAGCCGATGGGAGTTGTCGAGACGTTCGATTACGAAGAGATCCACGATCACCCGGAAGGACCGATACTCGACTTCGGACAGAACCTAACTGGATGGATAGAAATTGAGTTCGATGATCCAGACGAAAGCGACGAGATCACGCTCAGGCACGCCGAGGCGCTGACGGAGGAAGGCGATCTCTCAACGACTGACCTTCGAACCGCTGATGCGACCGACACCTATATCGCTCGCGGCGACGCCTTAGAAACGTACGAGCCGCGGTTCACCTACCATGGCTTCCGCTATGCGCAGATCTCTGGCTATCCGGGCAAACTGGATCCCGACAACGTGACCGCAAAAGCCGTGACAACGGCGATGGATCGGCGCGGCGACTTCGCCTGTTCAAACGAGGATCTCAATCAGCTCCAGCACAATGCGGTCTGGGGCCTCCGGAGCAACACTCACTCCATTCCCGAAGACTGTCCACAACGCGACGAGCGCTTTGGGTGGACTGGCGATGCGCACATCTCGACGCGATCGCTGCTGTTCAACTTCGATAGCGTCCGCTTTGACGAAAAGTGGGCACGAGACCACGATGATGTCGCCTCGGAGATGGGTTATGTCACTGACGTCATCCCGAACAAAGCCCATGAGGATCCTGCCGACCCGACGTGGTCGATCACGCGCGTAATGATCCCGTGGTATCTCTACCAGCACGACGGCGATGATCACATCCTCCGCGAACAGTACGAGGGAATGCGCGATTACGTTGACTACTGGAACGATATCGCTGAAGAAGGTATTGTCCCGGACAAATACGGCAAGTTTGGTGACTGGCTTGCTTTCGAGAATATTGATGGTCGGCGCGGTCTCCCGCACGACCTGTTCAACACTGCCTTTGTCTACCAAGTGACCGATACTTTCGCGAAGATCGCAGACACCCTCAGCAATGAGTCCGACGCGGAAAACTACCGTCAGCATGCGGACTACCTCGTTGACAGGTTCAATGAAATGTTTTTCGATCCCGAAGCGGGTGTTTACGGTCCCGGCACGCAGTCATCGTACTCCGTTCCGCTTTTCCTCGGAATGGTGCCCGAAGAACAAGTTGAATTGGTCGCCGAGAATCTCGCAGAGAAGGTCCGTTCAGACGGAGGGAAACTCCAGACAGGATTCCTCGGCACACGGCCGCTGATCCACACGCTCGCCGAGCACGGCTTCGACGAACTGGCCTACGAAGTCGTCAGTCAGCCTGAGCAGCCTGGGTGGGTCTACATGGCCCGGAACGGTGCAACAACGATGTGGGAGCGTTGGAACTCCGATGAGAGCGTTGGCTCCGGCATGAACTCCCTAAATCACTCGCCTTTCACGCACGTTTCCGAGTACTTCTACGAGGTACTTGCTGGAATCAAACTCGGCGACGAACCGGTGACCGACCACCTGACGATCGCACCCTCGATCGTCACCGCCCTTGACTGGGTGTCGGCAAGTATGGAGACGCGGGCAGGAAAGTTGACCGTCGATTGGAAGTGTGACGGCGACACCTACAATCTTGCGGTGACAGTGCCCTGGAATGGACAGGCGACGGTTCGCCTCCCGAACGCGGCCGAAGCAGCAGTGACGGAGTCGGATCTCTCACTGGCCGAGGGTGCGCCGGACGGTGTGCTCTCAGTCGAGGCTGATGGGGCTGATATCCTCGTCGAGGTTGGCGCGGGTGCCTACGAGTTCTCGATCGAATAATTCAATCCTTCCCACCCCTTTTTATTGCTCAACAAGAACTAAGTTTCCGCTACTTGCTTTTGAGGTTGGTAACGATGACAGCATCTCTTCCATCAGGCGTCTGGCCGGCGATGGTGACGCCGTTCACCGACTCCAGGGACGTGGACTGGCAGTCACTTGACCGACTCGTCGAGTGGTACCTAAACACCGGTGCCGACGGCCTGTTTCCGGTATCGCTTTCGAGTGAAATGTACGAACTCACCGATGCTGAGCGGGTTTCTATCGTCGAACGTGTTGTGGATGTCGCCGACGGCCGCGTCCCAGTGATCGCCACGGGAACCTTCGGTCGCCAGATCAGCGACGAGGCAGCGTTCGTTCGCCGTCTCTCCGACACTGGGGCGGACGCCATCGTTGTGAACGCTGCCGAAATGGCTGCGGCGGCGGAGACAGACGAGCAGTGGGCTGCGCGGATCGAACAGCTGCTGGCGCTGACCGATGGGATTCCGCTGGGACTTTACGAGTGTCCGATCCCATACCATCGGTTGGTCTCGACCAAGACGCTTCGTGACGTGGCCGCGACAGACCGATTCGTCTTCGTGAAGGACACGTGCTGTGACAGTGAACTGCTAGCCGAACGAGTTAACGCAGTTGCCGCGACGTCAATCGGACTATACAACGCGAACGCACCATTGTTGCTCGAATCTCTTCGGAACGGCGCGGACGGCTATTGCGGTATCGCAGCGAACTTTTATCCCGGCTTACTTTCATGGCTGTGCGAGAATTACTCGACCGACCCGAACGTCGCCGCGGCGCTTGGGAGATTCCTCTCGATCGCGGATTATCTCGTCCGCGCGGAGTACCCCGGCGGCGCCAAGCGATACCTTGCTCGGAAGGGTGTAATCGAGACGGTTCACTGCCGCAGCACGTCGGACTCGGTTTCGGAGGATCACCTCGCGACGTTGGACGCGCTGGAATCGGAAATTGAGGACTGGCGAGACCGTCTTGGTATCGTCCCTGTTTCGGACTAAACGTCTGTTTTCACGACAATGGAAGCGTCACGCGCGGTTCGACTCGGAGCCGAACCGGTTCGAGCAAGCCACCCGCGTACTGCCGTTCTGAGTCGTACTTATCGAGAAGATCGCCATCCTCACGGAGGAACATGCTGAGTAGCAGTTCGCGATAGTCGTTGGGCGTCTCGGTGGCGAAGTGGTTCGCGAGGGAATTCGCTACGTCGATCTCGACCATATGTTCTCCAGCCGAAACATGGGCCGTCATGTCGACGGTAAAGGGTGGTGCGAAGACTGAGCCGACGACCTTGCCGTCAACCGAAATAGTCGCAGATACAGCTACGTTGCCCAGATCAAGTATCATATGAGCGTCGTCGACCGTCGGCACGTCTATCGTTTGCAGGTAGATCGCACGCCCAGAGTATGAATCCAGTCCTCGGTGAAGTCCTTAGAGGTGTTCCCCGACGGGCCGTTCAGAATCTTCGAAATGAAGCAGACACCAGAGACGCCGTTGTCAGCGAGCGCCTCCAGCTGCTCAGTTATTCGCTCGTGGTCGAGTTCCTCGCCGTCCCACCATCGCGGAACGGGATCGTATTCAGGTGCCGGGTCGACGAATTCACTGGCGACAGCGTCGACTACCTCTGAATCGCTCATCGATACCACTTCTCACAGTCAGTAAATGAACATCTGCCTCCGACCGACGACTGCGCTTGCTACGCGCTCTGGCGACATCCGCGGGACACAGTTTTATTTCTCTTCCGGCAGACGTTCGAAGCAATGCCACCGAATGACCCAGTACGAGCAGCCGTCGTCGGCTGCGGCGGCGCAGGACGGAATCACGCAGTGGGGTATCGACGGTCGTCAAACGCCGAACTGATCGGGGTCTGCGACCTCGACGCAGAGCGAGCAGCCGAACTGGAGGGCGAACACGACGTCCCCTCATTCGATGATCTGTCTGCCCTGATGGCGGATCTCGAACCCGACGTTGTCTCGGTCGCAACTCCGGAGAAACACCACGTTGAGCCGACGATCACTGCGCTCCAAGGCGGTGCGGACGTCCTCTGTGAGAAGATTATGGCCGAGTCCGTAGTGGACGGGCAACGAATGGTTGAGGTCGCTGAAGAAACAGGACGAACGCTCGCTGTTGACTACAATTACCGGCACATGCCTTCGTTCAGGCGTATAGCAGATGCGATTGACAAGGGCGAACTGGGTGATGTCCACCTCGTGAGTGTCGACGTCCATGCCTACGGATGGCATCACGTTCTGGATCTACTCGTGTTCCTCCTCGGAGAACCCAAGTCGGTTCGCGCTACGCTGAACCATGATCCGACAGTGGTCGAAGAGCAGTTCCGCCTCGATGATATCCTGTACGTTCCCTCTCACGCTGCTTCAGTAACATTGGATTTCGACGAGGGGACATTCGCGTCGGTCTCAGCGTCAATTCACACCTCGTTGGACGATCATCTCATCGATCTTGCCGTGTACGCTGATGGCGGACGTGTTCGGCTCACGGGGATGACACCGAGCGATAGCACCGGAACAGTCGCACCAGGCCCGCTTACCGACGATTTGCGAAATATTGAATCGAATACTCTTGAAGAGTCGTTCGAATCCTCAGTCGAGGCGTTCGTCGATGCGATTCAGGCCAGCGAACGTCCGCCGACCACGGGTGCCGACGGGCTTCGTCGGCTGGAACTCGAACGCGCTGTGGTCGAGTCGGCCGAATCCGAGGAGTGGATCAGCCTATGAAAGTTGCTGGATCGACATTGCTCTACAGTCGTCTTTCGCTCAACGAGACGTGTCGGCGCCTGTCCGACTTGGGATTTGATGCGATCGACGTTGGAATGCAGGAGGGTTGGGCTCACGTGGCTCCCAGCGAGGCTGTCGGTGCAGTTGACGCTGCAGCGCTCCGGATCGAGACCGCGTGTACAGAAGCGAATATTGATCCCGTCGCGATCAACGTTAGCGCCGGTGAGGTCGATCTCGATACCGAAATCGAGCGGGTCAAGGCCGTTGCCGATGTCGCCGACGCACTCGATATCGACGTGGTAACGCTACCCGCTGCGCAGACAGACACATTACTGGCTGCCGATCTCGATCGATTCAGTGCGCTCGTCGACGCCGTTGCAGATCGAGACGTTATTCTAACCGTCGAAACACATTGGGGGACTCATACCGAAGAGCCCGCCGTCGCTGCCGAATACGCGGCAGCCGTACCTGGACTAGCATATACGCTTGATCCCGGACATTATTTTATCGGGAATCACGATATTCAACCACCGTACCGTGATCTGTTAGCAGATATTGAGCACGTGCACATTAGACAAGCGGGAATCGGCTGGGAAGAGATTCAACAGCCCGTCCAGGATGGGAGCATCGATATTGAAGCATTTATCGACGATCTGCGTGGCGCTGAATACGATGGCGTTGTCACTGTTGAGTACATTGACTCGTTAGAGAACGTTGATCCACAGGCGGCACAGTGCCAGGCTGTAACGATGCGTGAGGTGTTGCGAGAGTGTTTAAAGTAATTTATAGTAAGGTTCTATATTTGGCGGCTCACAGACTTCCTCCTGAAGCGGTGTGGAACGGGAGATGACGTATTCTCCGGTGT
The DNA here is from genome assembly GCF_020618475.1 of Haladaptatus halobius. Classification (GTDB taxonomy): domain Archaea; phylum Halobacteriota; class Halobacteria; order Halobacteriales; family Haladaptataceae; genus Haladaptatus; species Haladaptatus halobius. Next base: position 198,930 of record NZ_CP085338.1, read on the forward strand.
TGGAAGCTGGGAAGCGATCGACTTGATTGTCTCTGCGTTAGTTCCGTCTAATTGAGGAATTCTCTGACTCTTGATTCGTGTTTTACGAGTGGTAACGCTACTACGATCTAGACGGATTTTGCATATTCGATCTTCTGAGGCAGCTCTCTTCCGAATCATCATGAATCCAATTCTGTATTCTCCACACAGGGAGCTAATTTTCTAGAAACGATGACGCGTCAGTATACATTCTCCGAAGGTCTGTGATTGTTCGCCATATGCGGAAGTTGAGACTGCCATTCTCAATGCACGAGCAAATAGCCTGCAAAATCCGTTTTTTCAGACTTAGGGGGAATCTTCGAATGGTTTCTCCTTGCGAAACACTTTATCAGTTGGCCTTCACACATCTCGGCATCTTTCCCACAGTGATCGAAATCGATTGGCTCCGTCTCCACCAACTCACAGAGGGGGTCGAACCCCTATACATCTATGAGTATTATGCGAAGAGTGAGACGATTGCGGAAGAGACGAAATACCCGTCCTGAGATCCACACCAAATACTCAAAGAGACGTGGCACATTTCGACACCTTCGAGCAGAGGTGGGACGACGCTGAGGATGCTGTCTATGGAATCTTCTCACGGGAATCGGAGGACAGGGCGGACGAATTTGCAGGGACAAGTGAACTCCATCTCAATTAGGAGAAATGGACGGAAAATCTTGGAATTTGGCTGCGCAAACCGTTTTGGGATCACGGTCATTCTGGCGAGCGGTGGTCTTGCTGGTACAGGCCGAGCTAATAGATAGGTACGAACGATCACCGATTGTAATAGCGAATTGGGGTTCTCACGTTGCTGAAGAAGCAAACTAGAGTTGGATAGAAGGCCGTCTTCTTCGAGTGGCAGCTTTGATGATGAGTGGTGACGCTACTGAGCTAATTATTCACTTTGACCATAAGTAGAATTTTTGAAAGAAATGCCGACTGAAGGCGAGGTCGAGGCCCTTCACCTTCCTCTGTTCAATTGGGAGCATGCATACAGCCCCTCTGTACCTGACGTGGTCTCATCTTCCCAAATTACTGTATTTGATATAGCCACATGAGGTTTAAAAAGTGGTGATCTGCGGCGTTAGATACTCTACCTCTGAGATTCGGCGAAATATTGGTTTATCTATTCACTTCCGCATATTGCAGTAATAGGAAGTGGATTCAACCAGGTCACCGCCCTCGAAGAAGCACGTAATCGCCTCTGAATCTGCATAAGTTATCCATGCCCGGTCTCCTGTGATTCAGTGGTTGATGAATGAGAAGAGTAAGCTCGAAGCTGAACTGCGCGCAGTGAGCTAAGAATTCGATACCGATTTTGTAGACTCACTGACCAACAGTCATTAGAATTGTTCCATGTGATGATACTTCGTGGGCGGATCTCAAAATATCAGTTTCATAGAGATATGTGCATTTCTATCTCTTACTTCCGAATTATTCATCGGCGAGGTCACGGCATTCATAGGTAATGGATCATCGAGATGAAGCTCCCTAATAACTGTTCCAGCGTATTAAGACCCAAATTACTATTTAGCGAGCCGACGGTGGTGCTAGGTCATGTTCTCAGTCAAACATCCGTTAACGGATGCACCGATTGACGAAGCGAGGATTGAACGTGTCTTCGCGGAAGTTCAGCGCGAATTTCCGTTTGGTTCGGAGTATCTGAACGGTAAATTGGGTAGGACAAAGACCATCATATCGCTGATCGCCGGCGAATACCCTCCCGGATCGAATGTGCTGTCGATAGGTAGCGGACCATGCGACTTCGAAGCCGTGCTCTCTCGTCTCGGATACTCAATTACGGCGATCGACGATCTCAATGATCAGTGGCATCAGCTTGGGAACAATCGAGAGCGAATCAAAGAATTCGCCGATCGAGTCGGAGTTGATTTCAAAGCTGCGGCCGCAGGATCCACCGATCTTCCTAAAAGTCATTGGGACGTCGTCCTCGCGCTCGACGTAATTGAGCACATCTCGACGCCGCGTGAGTTCTTAAACGCAGCAGTTTCCCATTTGAAGACGGGTGGAAGGCTCATCTTGTTAACGCCAAACGGAGTTCACCTCATAAACCGTATTAAAGTAGCATTCGGTCGGTCGCACCAAGTCAGTGCGGACTACCTCTACTGGAACGTGGGGGAGTTTCGCAGCCACATCAAGGAATACACGCCCCGTGAGTTGCGTCGGATGCTGGAATACCATGATATGCGACACATCGAGACCACGTTGATTAATCAGGGAGTCGATAAGACGGTGGCAAGAAGTGATAGCCGATTCCTCCCATACGCGGCGGGATTATATAAACGAGTGACGAACCTCGATCCTAATTTCCGAGACACACAAGTAGTTACCGCAGAGAAGCCGTCGAGTTGGAAACCTATCAATCCGTCGACCACCGAACTCCGGCAACACTACAAATACCTTGACAAGTATAATCTGGACGAACTGAGCGACGAAGAGATGTTAAGCGTCCTGCAGAACAAGTCCGAATAAAAATCAATTCCGGTTTGAATGTTTTTAATGTCAGTCTAAACGCGGAAGCCGCAGTAACGATAGTTCCTCTCATTTGAGGGCATAAATAAATGTACGGAGATACGCCGAACCGACCAAATCAAGGCTGTCGGTGACGAGTTTCGTGTTGACGTCAGTGAGGTTATAGTTTGAACAGGCGCAATACCACGGTCTTTAGGCCGTGGATACGCGCCGTACACTTGCTGACACACCCGTCGCCAATGGCCGGGCCGGATATTCCACGCTGAATCAGAAATATTATGTTTTCGGCCTTCATAACTGGTTATGAAGGCAAAATCCAATGCGAACCGTCCGAACATTCGAGGCTACACTCACAAACCCAAAACAGGTAAGTGACGACCTCGACCAACTCGGATGGGCCGCGTCCAAACTCTGGAACGTCGGTCGCTACTACGCAGACGAACGATGGGACACGACGGGCGAGATTCCCGATGACGGGGAACTCAAAGCCGAACTCAAAGGCCACGAACGCTATACGGATCTTCATTCCCAATCCAGTCAGCGCGTTCTCGAAGAACTTGCTGAAGCGTTCACCGGCTGGGTCACAAAGCGCCGGAACGGCGACAATCGTTGCCGACCGCCCGGTTTCCGCAAACACGGGGATTCACACCCACGTTCGACGGTGTCGTTCAAAGCGGCTGGCTTTAAGCATGATACACAGTATCAACGCGTTCGCCTCTCGAAAGGCCGCAACCTCAAAGAACACCGCTCGGACTTCATTCTGTGTGAGTATCAGACTCGCCCGGATATTGATCTAACCGAGTGGGACATCCAACAGGTTCGTGCCGTCTACGAGCGTGACGAGTGGCGGCTTCAATTCGTCTGCCGAACGACGATAGACCCCGAACCGCCGGGCGACGAAATAGCTGGGATAGATCTCGGAATCTGTAATTTCGTCGCTCTTTTGTTTGGCGGTGAGTCAATTCTATTCCCCGGAAACGTCCTAAAAGAGGATGAATACTACTTTGGGAAAGAGAAAGCCAAGTGTGATGATTCCCGTTCGCGAAAGCGAATGCGAATCGATTGCAAACGCACCGACCGACGGTCGCACTTCCTCCACTCACTCACGAAACACATCGTTTCCGAATGCGTTGAGAGACACGTCGGAACTATCGTCGTGGGAGATCTCGGCGGAATCCGTGACGACAAAAACGGTGACTCTCGAAATTGGGGAACGCACGGCAATCTTGACTTGCATGGATGGGCGTTTGACCGGTTCACCACGTTACTCGACTACAAGGCCGAAGCTGATGGCATCGAGGTTGAGTTAATTTCGGAACGCAACACGTCGAAGTCGTGTTCGGTTTGTGGAACGGTCGATGGCGACCAGCGGGTTGAACGCGGGTTGTACGTCTGCGACGAATGCGAGATGGCGATGAATGCCGATGTGAACGGTGCTGAGAATATTCGACAAAAAGTAACTCCGAGTCTCGTCTGTGATGGAGGAGATAGGAGTACCGGCTGGTTGGCACAGCCAGCGGTTCACTTGTTCGACCGTCGTGAGGGCTGTTTCGCCCCACGAGAACAGGTTGGTAACCGCGAACCCTAATATCCCAACTGCGGTCGGGATTCCCGCGTCTTCAGGCGCGGGAGGATGTCAATACTCGGAACGCCGTCAGTCTCGGTATTCCTTGATGAATCGTCGAAGCCGAGCGTTTCGTTCAAACACTGACGTAGGAGATGAGTCAGTTCTCGGGTATGGCAGCGGTCGTTCTATCGATTTCATCATTTAAATCCTTAATTCGGAGCGTCACCGTCACGGATCTACCGTCTGGCATGGAAACGAAAACCCAACTGCCGAACAGTCGTACAGACCGTCATTGTCGATGTCCCATTCGTACCTGAGTTCGCAGCCCTCCGAGCCGAATGCATCGAGCTGACGAGTCGTCGCTATCGAGGTCGCGCGAATCAAGAGTCGGCATCGCGTCGATGCGAGCCTTCGGCCGTAGACACTCGTCGCCGTCGTCCGGCGCATCGTCTATCGGGAGCCGACGGTCGTCGCTCGGCCGCTTTCCTCACGAATCGGGGACGAAGAGGTCAGGCGGGAGGAGTGACCACTCAAACAACGTGGAGCAGAGCGGCACGATAGAATATCTTAAATTCTACATATTTTGGTGTTAAACACCTATTCCCACCGCTTTGACTAGAATTATAAATTATAATGTTTGTATTCAGGCTCCTCATGACAATTTTACTCCCAAAATTAAACGAATTATGGTCCAGGGTAAAACCATAGACCGAGAAATGACTGAGATCAGTGTAAACGATCGGAGTGGAAACTGCCGAAGACTCAATGACGAGAATTCAGAGCTGGCCATAGACATCCGTCGACACTCGGGCGGCCAAGCCGACTTCGGGTACTCATCAAAGGAGGGTGAGTGAATGCCGACGTACAATATCGTTGAGCAGGGCGCAGATAACTCCGGAGATACGGCCATCGATTCCGTTCTCAACAACATTGTTGGCAGCAATACAACCGTTGTGTTCCCGCCGGGCACCTACAAATTCAACGAGCTCGTGATCCAGTCAGGCACTGATAACCTCGAACTCATCGCTCCGGACGGCGTGCGTCTCATCCCCGGACGGTTGGGTGATAACGTGCGGTGGATCGACGTGTACTCATACGGGTTCGTGTTAGACGGATTCGAACTCGACATGCGGGACGTCGCGGTGCCGCCGTTCGTGAGAATGAACTCCGCCGCTGGCAACTGGGAGCTGAGACGATTGGTTACGCGGGGAAAGGTTCGTGTGGCCACCGACACCAACGTCGGAAGCAACAACTCGAGCGACGCCCGAACGTACTTTCGGTTGTCGGCCGAAGAAGGCACTCGCGGACTCCTTCAAGATTGCTACTTCCACGAAGGGTCGTGTGCGTCGACCGAAGCTAGCAACCGACGGGCGATCCTGGTCGAATCAGCGAAGGGCGAGTTAGTATTCAATCGCTGTTGGTTCGAACTGTGGGCCGAAAACACCATCTATGCAAAGAAACCGGAGGGGATGTTAAAGATCTATAATTGCTTCTTCCGGAACACGCAGAACGGCATGCACCTCGGCGGTAACACCGAGGTGCGCAACTGCGTCTCGATAAAGAACGCCCAGCACCCGATACAAGCGTGGTCAAACGGTTCGCTTCAACGTGGCGTCAACGTGGAGGCCAACGAGCCGACGAACTCCGCGGCTGGCATCAACAGCTATGACGGAACGCTCGCTATCGTGGATAGCGACTTCTACCACCGCTTTTCGGCTTCGAGTTGTGGCGGAGCGATTACGGCGCCGGCGCCGTGTCGGCGTCTCTACATTCGCAACGTTCGCATTAGCTATCTCTCGACGAAGAACCACGATGCGATATACACCTACGAGGGAACGATGAGCGACGATACTCCCGCTGATCTCAAGTACCTTCAGCTTCAAAACGTCCACGTTCGGAACGACCACAACTCCGAGTACGCTATCTGGATCGGGCAGACGCCCGATTCCTGGGGGACGGTCTCCGGCGTTCTCGGCGGGAGCGGCCCCCAAACTAACTCGGACTATATCCGGTCGCACATGACGATCAGCGGCAATCCCACGGCGCCGGACACGACGCCGCCGCTACCGAATCCGCCGTCGTTAGGGCGGGTGCCGATGCAGTCAGCGCAACTCGTCCGCATCGACAACACCGGAAATCAATCGGCAGCGACGTACGAAATCGAAGCCGGGGAGTACGTCCTTCCAGCGGGTAACGACGGGGCGACTATCACCATGACGTGGGGACCGACGTCCATCTCGCAACGCCCGCCGAATTCCGAGCAAGCGACCGGGACGGTTCCGCCGGGGGAGGTCTACGCCTTCTACGTGGTCGGCGGTATCGTCTCCGCGGAGGAGAGCGGGTCGGCTACGTGGACCGTGGACGGAGAGCCGTACAACCCGGCGGTACCCCTCTCGACGACAACTCTCTCCGCCCGACAGACGAGCGGAGAGCAGTGGCACCGGTTCAATTCGGGCGACCAATCGACCGGCGTCGTCGTCGGAAAGCCGCTGTCATTTAGCGGTAGCCAACCGTGCCACGTCCGCCTGCAGAACGTCGCGGATGACGGCTTCGAATACAAGCTCGAAGAGTGGGCGTACCTCACCAGAGTGCACGCCCTCGAGAGGTTTCACACACTTGCAGTCGAACCGAGCGAGCACGAGCTACGGCTGGGCGACGGCTCCCCCTATCGGATCAAAGCCGGAACGACGTCCGTTTCCACCGCCTCTGACACCGTTTCGCTCGGGAATTTCTTCGGCACCACAAATCCGGTTGTCTTGGCGCAGGCACAGACGTTCGACGGTCCCGAGCCGATCGTCACGCGATTAGCGGACGTCTCGAGCGGTTCGTTCGCGGTGCAGCTCCAAGAGGAGGAAGCCGGAGGCTGGCACCGGAGCGAGACGGTCGGCTACATCACGCTCCAGCAAGTGGCGGGGCGCCTCAACACTAAACCGTTCGAGGTACGGCGAACCGAAGCGACGATCACCGACGGATGGTCCCGTATTGACTTCCAGCAGCAGTACGAAACACCGCAGTTCATCGCCGACCTTCAAACGCTCAACGGCCCAAATACGGCGAGTCTACGCTATCGGAATCTGTCGGGAACCGACGTCGAGGTAAAGGTCGAAGAGGAACAGAGCGCCGACGCCGAGACTGCACACACCCGGGAAGCGGTCGGATACGCCGTCTTCGAGAGCTCCGTTTGAGTACCGCCTTCCGATGCGGTGAGAACCCCTCGCGGAGCCTCGAAGGAGAATCTGCTCTCCCCGGTAATCGTGATGGACACGCTCGTCGCGCTCACCGGCGCGGTGGACGCGATTACGAGAAATCCGACTCGGACGACGGCGCTCTTCACCGCGCTAGCGGTCTTCCCTCCCTCTCTCGGCCACCGGTTCGCTCGTCCCATCCGCCCCGTGGAACCGTTGGCGTACGAACTCGCTCGTCGGAATCGGTTGGTTATCCCCGTCGAGGCAGTCGACGAACACTCGTTCGGCGGGAAAAGCTTCGCGAAGGCCGACGAGCGCGGTCGAGCACTTCCCGCAGACGGTGAAACGGTCGTGCTTTCGAATCAGTCGCACGATGGGGTTGGTGCCGATGGCCTTCGTCGTGAGTTCGTACTCGGCGGTGTCGTCACAGAGAACGCATCGACCGCCGACTGTCGTCCATCGCGGATCCCACCAGACGAGCGAGCGCTTCGAGAGTTTCTTTCGTCGCAGTTTTCCCTCCTCGGCCAGTGCATCGAGTCGATTGAGCGTGCCCCGTCGTCCGAGCGGCACGCGGTCGGCGACTTCACCCGTCGCGAGGACGGGATCGGCCGTCTCGCGGAATACGGAGATGATTTCTGCGTCGGTGATCTTCTCCTTCGAATTCGAGTCTGGCATCGAGGAGGACGTCGAGACCCGTCGAGTTAAGTGTTTCCTTACTAGGAAAGTAATTTTCGAACGGTGATTATATTCCTGACTAAAACAACGAATAATACTGAATGACATGAAAAACAACAACTCCTAAGAGAGATTTTGAAAATATAGAAAACAGTGGACAAGGTTATATTCCTTATAAGGAAATAAAGAACATCGACTTCCGGTGAACGTTCACTCTTTTCTCCGCGAGAAGTCCCGAACTAATCGAAGCGGAAGAATCGCAATCTTGTTCCGTTCTGCATCCGAATCGAGGTACCGTAGCGCGTTGCTCGCGCTCCGATTGGTGGACACATCCGCCGTCCGTATTCGCACCGGCCGAAGAAGACCGACGTCAGGGGGAGAGGTGAACCGCGCCTGCGCGTCCGTTCGACGGAAACGGCTGCTCGAAGCCATCTCAGCGGTTAGAGGCCGAAACGTTCACCCAGAGATGAAGTTCGCGGTATGCATTCCCAGCCGCAGGCCGGGGCGGCGCATCGCCTTTATAGAGGAGATACTGCAGCCGCAACTGCTCACCTGACATTCGCGGTGTGACCTTGTGTTTGACCCGCCACGTCTCATTCGCCCTAACCGACGGATGAAACCGGTGGAGCTCCTGAGACTCGGTCACCCGCACTGTGCCGTTCGCGGTTTCAACGCGCTGTAGCAGGACGACGACGGTGTAGTTCGTCATTCGGTGTTCGCGATTTCGGATGCCGACGTACAGGGGTTTGCTCTTGCCGCGCGTGAACTCCGAGGGGTAGTCGTCCGCAACGAGCCTTCCAGTTTCGTTCTCGGAAAGGAGGTAGAATCCCGTGAACGAGTCGCTCCCATCCTGAACGGCAGCGGGATACGTCACGCTCCCTACGGCGAGAAGCAGACTCATAACGAGAGCGATGTTCAGCGCCAATTCCGTGCGGGAATCAGGTTCGAGTAACTTTTCGCGCCCGAGGCTGGCCCAGTACTCGTACGGAACGGCAAAGCGTTCGTTCGCGGGTAACTTCCACCGCCGGTGCGTAGCGAGTCCGGTGGCAAACAGGGTAAAACCGCTGGTCGCGAGGAGCATCGGAACGAGGCGAATCTTCCAAGGAGTGAAGTTCAACAGGAGAGCGATCATCGAAACGACGGTAATACTCGTCCCGATGGAAAGGAGGATGCGTTCCGTTCCGTAGATGCCGCGACCGGGCCGCGGGAGAGCGGTGTTCCGCTCCACGACATCGTCCGTTCGGGACTCGGAGGCATCCCCACCGTCCTTTGCTTCCGGAAACAAGGCCGCGATGCACGCATACCCGGGAACGAACGACACGAAAAGCAGACCGAAAACGATCCGAAGAGGCGTTCCATAGGGACTCGGGAGTAGTACGGAGCCGCACGTTAGCGCGACGATGCAAACGACGGCGCCGAGATCGGCAGGGAACCGACGAACCGAGCGAGGAATCAACAACCACAGATCGCTTTCGAAGGCCATCAGCTCACACTTCGATAGTGGTAGTAAAAAGTATTGAGCCAGTTCGGTACTCAGTCGGTGGTCGACTCCGAAACGAGAGCGGCCGCCGCATCGACGGCAGTTCGTGCGTCATCGAGTGAGAGGGACGTCGCCGCGAATGCTGCGACTTCGTACGCTCGCGTCAACTCGTGCAACGCGTTTCGGCTGTCGTCGTCACCGTCGCCGAGTTGGAAAGCGCGGTACATCTCCCAGTGTGTCATTCCGGTACTTCGGTCGTCCGCCTCCTCGACCGCGAGGTGCTGGCGGACGGCCGCGTACGCCGTTTGAACGGCGACGTTGGATTGTCCGGCAGCTAGCTGCTCGCGTGCCATCCGAAGTAATTCACGAGAGACCTCCCCGTTGGCGGACTCCTCGGTCGAATCCGGTTCGTCGGTACCGTCCTCCGGGACGATGGATGCGTCCGAATCCGAATCGCGTTCTAGCAGCTCCCGCGACCGAATTGCGTATGCGCTGCCAATGATAAGGCCGAGCAGGCCGACGCCAGCGAGCCAGAGTCGCCAGTCGGCTAGCTCGGTCGATTCCCCGGGGAGTTGAATGCGAACTCGTGCGGTTGAAGATTCGAGGTTCGTCGTCGGTTCGGCGTAGACGGCAGCGACCTCAACGCTCTCTTGGCCCGAGACCGTGTCGTTCGGGAGGGGGGTGACCGCCGAATAGTGACCCGTCTCGTTCGTTCGAACGGTCGTGACGGTTCGCCCCCTCACGCGGAGTTGAATCGTCTGGTTGGCCGCCAGAGCGCCGGTTGAAGTGGTAAGCGTCCCCGTAGCGTGTATTAGACTCCCGTTCCGAGTCGCATTTATTGAGATATCGGTGGCGGTCGGCCGAACGGTGATCGGTTTCGACGTTTTCGCGCTCGCTATCGCCCGCCCCGTCTGCGCGATATGCGCCCGGACGCGCCGTTCGCCGGCGGATACGTTGGCCGGTAGCGTACCTTCGACGGTGAACGAACCATCCGACGACGTTTGCGCGGTTCCGATCGGCGCGCCGCCGACGGTTACGACCACCGGCACCCGCGATGCGCCCACGTTCGCCGCCGTTACGTTCCCGGTGACGGTGAGGTTATCTTCGTAACGCCCGCCATTCGGTGCTTCCTCGATCTCGACCGTCGGCTCGGTCTGTCTGATGGTAACATTCACCGTCGCGTTCGTTCCGAGATAGGCCGAATTGCGCTGAGGAACGTACTCGATCGTACGCGGTGCGGAACCCACTTTAAGTGAAGTCGGACGATAACTCGCGTTGAACCACCCGTCGCCGTCCGTCTTCGTCCGGATAGATTGGTTGCCTATTCTGAGTGTGATCGGTCGACTACTCAGCGCGGATCCATTCGCCGCGGTCAGTTTTCCGGATACTGTGAGCGGGTTGCGGAAGGAAGCGGGCGTTTGGACGATCAGGCTCGACAGGCTCGTCCTCGTGAACTCCCGCTGAGCGATGGAATCTTGGTGCTGAGTGATATTCTGCGATATTTCGTCGATAGTTCGCGTGGTGTTCGAGAATCGCGTCTCGTTGGACGAAATGTTCTTCAGATTCCGTTTGAGGCTATCGCCGTTTCGTTTTACCCTACCGGAATACTGGTTCAGTTTGCGCGCAAGCTCGTTCGCCCGCTGCTTGTTTCCGTTTCGCTTGGCCTTCTGGTACTTTTTTAGCGTCTTCCGATACGATCTCACGTTCTCGACAAACTGCTGTTGATTCCGTTGGGATCGCTCGAACCGCTTTCCAGACTCCCCTCTCGTCGCCCCCCCAGAGACGTTGACGTACTTTCCGAGCATCTCGGAGTACTCGGAGTCGTTGCCGACGAGACGTTTCGCGCGCTGGTAATCCCCTTGACTCATCTGAACCACGCTCTCGTTGAGACGCCCGGACAACCGGTTAGCGAGCCACCGCTTCACGTCCTCGGACGACCCCTTCTCAGCCGCGTTGTCCGGGTTTTTATGCCGTAGAACCGACGAATTGTTCGCGGCGCTCATTCCGACACCGGTTCCGACGAAGAGTTCACCCCCGTTGACTTCCGAGATGATCCCCCGCTCGGTATCCGACGCCGTCGGATCTTCCGCCGCTGTCCCCGCTCCCGAGAGTAGCAACAGGAGCACGAGTACGACTTCACCGTGTCGCATAACCTTGGATCCCGAAGGACGGTACAAGTTACTAGGTAATACCTCTTTTTGGTCGCGACCCGAGAAAGGAGGGCCTACGCGAACGAATCGACCAGTACCTTGAACTACCGCGGTATCTTTTCTGGGGTAATGGAGTTCACGCGTCACTATTTGGCGGGTGTCGGCCTCGGAGTCTTCCTCACGGGCGGAGCGGTCGTTCTCGCCAAGCCGCTACTACTAGGCGGCGCAGTGGGTATTTTCGCATGGCTGTTGGCTCGACAGTACTTGTTCGTCCGAATCGCGCGAGAAACCGCGGAGAACCTTTCGGTGGCTCAGTCGCTCGAGCGCGAAACGGTGTCTCGCGGCGAGGAGGTCGATGTTGTCCTCGCCGCCGAATTACCGGATGCAGCGGCGGTACGACTGGACGTGGAGGTGAATCCGCCCGTTGCCGCGACGGGGTCAGATTCGACGGAGCACGGCGCGACGATTTTGACCGGCGATCGAGCTGTCACGACAACGTACTCCGTCACGATGCCCATAGCGGGAACCTTCGAGTTCGTTGCCCCGACCGTGACAGTGACTGACCGCGCGAACCTGTTTCGGACGGCGGTCACGGCCGGCGAGGCGCGGACAATCACGGTCGACGCACGAGCGCCTGAAGACCTCCACGTCGGCATCGGCGGTGAGCGTGTGGCGGGCGAGTACGGGGACCACAAGACGAGTGGGAGAGGGATCGGGATCGACCCGGAGGAGATTCGAGAGTACATCCCCGGCGATTCGCTCAGACGGATCGACTGGAAGGCGACGGCTCGACTGGCTCACCCTCACGTTCGCGAGTTCGAGCCGCAAATCGACCTGCGAACGGCCATCCTTATCGACCACGGCGCATCGATGACCACCGGCACGGAAGGCAGAACAAAGCTGGACTACGCCCGCCAAGTTGCGATATCGCTCGTCAGCTACGCCTTTTCGAAGAGGGAGCCGCTCGGTTTGTACGCGGTCGATGAAAGCGGTCTCACTGCCAAGCACTCCCCAAGCGCCAACAGAAGTCACTACGTGACGGTTCGGAGGTGGCTGTACGGCCTCGATCCGTCCGTCGCGTCGACGCCAGCGTCACCCTCATCGCCGGTGAGACGGTCGCCAGGCCGAGCTCAACGCACGGTGGGTCGCCTCAACGCGGACGATTCCCCGTTCGGCACGAGACTCCGGCCCTTTTTCGGCGAGTCGGGGTCGTACCGTCGCCGAGTCGAGACGGGTTCACTGTACGACGTCACTCGAACCGAACTCGTGCGATTGCGCGGAACGGTCGTCACCGTGTTGCTAACGGATGACACGAATAGAAACGAAGTGATCGAGACCGTGAAGTTGGCAAGGCGACGTAACGACGCGGTGCTCGTATTCCTGACACCGTCGGTTTTCTTCGAGGAAACTGGATTGACCGACGTCGAAAACACCTACGATCGATACGTGAACTTTGAATCGTTCCGACGAGAGCTCGCTGGGCTCAACGGCGTTCAAGCGTTCGAAGTGGGCCCGAGAGACGAGCTCGAACGTCTGCTGGAGGCAGCATCGCACCGCAACCAGACGACGACCACGTAAAACCATGAAAAGACGAATTATACGTGACAGGCATCGGACGACCATCGGCGGTGGCGGTGCGTTTGCCGCAGCCCTGGCGCTCGCGGCGTTTCATGGTTCGCCGGGACTGGCGGCGGGTGCGGCGCTTCTAGCTGCGTGGTACGTGTTAGCGCCGATGTACGCGTTCGCCTTCGGACACGTCGTGCTGGGTGCGCTGTTTCCGGACGGAATCGGAGCCGTCCAGTTCGCGATCGTCGAGTTAGGGCTCCTCGGCGTACTGATCGAACCAGCAATTCGGTTCGATCGCCGACGTTTGCTCACGGGGCTCGTCGGCGGCTGTTTCCTACTGCTCGGTGCGCTCGTGTGGGCAACCCATCGATGGAGCGGGGTCACGTGGCACGCGGCCCTCGTACTCGTCGGAACCGTTGCGCTATTCGCGTACGGCATTCACCGATACGACAGCGTCGTGCTCGGATTCGAAGGGAGGATGAGCGATGAGTAGCGATCACGATCAACCGGCCGAACTGGCGGACGACGAACCGATTACACAAAACTCGACCGACGAACTCGCGGTACAGGTGGAACTCTTGGCCGAGGAGAATCAGCGTCTGCGCGCCGAGTACGTACGCGCCCGACAGGCTCGGCATCGAAGGACCGCGCTCGGAATGGCCGCGCTCGGTGGACTGGCCGCCGTCGGAGCCGTTCTCCTTCCGGACTCGCGCTCTCTCTTACTGGCGTTGGCCGGAACCGGCTTTTTCGTGGCCGTCCTGACGTACTATCTCACGCCGCAGCAGTTCGTCTCGGCCGAGGTCGGCGAACGGGTCTATGCGTCCGCAGCGGCGACGGGCACCAGTATTGTCGCCGACCTCGGATTGCAAGACGAGCGCGTGTACGTGCCGACTGAACCCGACGGGAACGAAACGTTCGCCAACGTTCGACTGTTCCTCCCTCAACACGCTGATTACGTCGTCCCCGACGGCGAGGAGCTGGTTTCGCCGTTCGTCGTGGCGAACGAGGAACGCAGGCGAGGAGCATCCTTTATCCCGACCGGAGCCGGACTCGTTCGGGAGTTTGAGTCGACTATGACGGATGCGGTTCCGGATGAACCGGAGGCGCTCGTCGGACAGTTAACCGATGCGGTGGTCGAGGGGTTCGAACTGGCCGATAGCGCGAGCGCCGACGTAGACCGAGACGGTACGACCGTCACGGTCGGAATTCGCGGAAGTGCGTACGGATCCGTAACTCGCTTCGACCATCCGGTCGCGTCGTTCCTCGCGACCGGGATGGCGAAGGGCCTCGACGCGCCTGTGACGGTCGAACAGCTACCGGCCGACGATGACCGTTTCGATTATCTCGTCTCCTGCAACTGGACGGATGCGACCGATCGAGAGTCGTAGACCGACCACGACGGTCGACGTAACGCGTTCGTCACGTCATATTCAAAAAATCTGCTTCGAACCCGCCGGTGGTTCGCTCCGGCGAGGCGATTCCTCCGTCGACGCGAGGTGAATGTCCGTGCTCAGTTCAACCTCAACATCCGAAGGTGGGACTGTTCATGAGGCCGGTTATCGCCTGAATCGCGCTATTCGGGACATACGGATTGTTACTGAGCTGGGTCAAGGCATTCTGTAGGCCGGGACAAGCCGCGTTCCCGGGCGCGTTGCCTTGTGCGCTAGCAGTTCCCACCGCCGATAGGGCGAGAACCACGCTAATCACCAGCATTATGGTTAGTATTCTCTTTTTCATGGCAACACCTCAGTCACGATTCTCAACTTGTTCATATATAGAATCTTCGGCTATCGCACGACTATTGGTATAGAAAGCCTGGAAGTCGACGGCGGTTTGCTCTCCCCAGAGTTTGATATCCTATCGGGATGAGCGGCACAGTTCTGGAGATCCGGAGAAGAAACTCGACGAGTGCGAAGAGTGGACCAAACACCGCCATCACCTTGAAAAACTTCGAGCAAATCGTTGCATTCCGTCTTTGTGATGCTCCTGCCGGTGATCCGTCCGACGACGAGCGTTGGAGTCGGAGAACAGCCGAAACGGCAAGTCGAAAACTGAGGTCGGCTGTGGTCGTAATGGACGAACTGCGGCGGCGGTGACCGCCATCGTCCGCTCCTGTCTCGCTTACGGACAGCCTCGTTCAGATCGAAGCGACCGCAACCGGCGATGCGTCGACGCTCACGACGAGTTATCGCCGATGCGGCGGATTTCTGCATAACTTATCCGGATACCCTCCGGTATTCGAACGCCGACTCGAGATTTTCCGTTTTGGAACACTTTCGACCCTCCTGTTACCTCTCATGTGGTCGCCTGTTTTTCCGACGAGTACTCATCCTAACTGGGGTTCTGGTATGTCGATAAGAGGTGTTACATTGCTACTGGTGTAATGGATATCTGGTAGAGTAATCCACTGTTTATGGAAATACTGGTCCTTGGGATTGGAGATAGGTTCAATTTCGGTGGAAGATTCGAATCTATTCCGATCATAGGGCTCAAAGTAACGTCCGTGCACCAATTCGAAGCCGGTAGGCCCCCCTCGCTATCAAACGACCGGATTCCAGTCGAATCGGAATGTTCTCGAAATGATCCGTTCATCCAGCCGTAATAAAAAGATGTCGAGCGTAACGGCGCTTCAAGGCCGATGACCGCCGGCTTTCAAAGCTGCTCTGCCGTCCAATCCCGGTCACTGTCCTCACCGTAATCTCGGCGGTTACACCACCCGGTTAGGAGCGAACTCCTCGTCTCGTTACATCGCCCCGGTAAGCCGTCGAGCGATATCGTGGATGCGGTAGTCGGAACTCGCCTCCACTCCTCGCCTGCCGTTTTGGCGATCTTCGGGCCGCCCGTGTTCGTTGACCGAGCAGTCAGTGACGCGGTGCTTGCACCGCCGCGAACGAAGAGCTGAATCGGAACGAGATTGTTCCGTATCGCGACCGCACACTACGAGGACTATCCGTCCGTCGGACGAGGGCATCGTCCCATCGCTCCCGGACGAACTGCTCCGTCGGAAACGCGGACTTCGTCGATAGCACCCTCGAAGGTTCTTCGGTTGCCGTCGGCGTACCCGCCCGCGATGCGGAGCTGACCACCCCACTCTGCCGTTCCCGCGCCCACTTTGTCCCTGCCGACGCGTCGCCCGTTGATGTATATCGTCCGGTGCGTTCCGTCGTAGACGGTCGTGACGCGCGTCCAGCGGTCGGAAGGGACGCTTCCGGCGACGAGGGGATCCGTTTCGACGCCGGGCACGCGGAAGCCGACTCGACCGTTCCCCGTCAACGTGAGCAGGCGACCCGCCTCGCTGCTGACGAGGTGCTGATGCCCATCACCTGTCCGTGATTCGTCCGGGTCGATCCACATATCGAGGGTGAATCGACGCGGCGCGTCCACCTTCGACTTCACGTACGATTTCTGGCCGCCGAAGGCCAAGGCCTGACCACAGACGCCGTTCCGTATCGATGCGGCACCGTCGATGTTACCGCGATGGCCGCCGACTCGGTCGTAGACGTTGGCCCCGTCCACGCGATCGAAGGGCCAGTGAACGAGGCCGTCCCGGTCGTGCCACATCACGCGTCGACCGGCGGTCGCGGCTCCCTTCGGAACCGTTTTCACCTTCCCGTTGACGGAGTAGTTGTCTGCGTACGGAACCGTCAGGGTGTAGATGCCGTACGGGTTCGCTCGAACCATACGCTTGTAGACGAATTGCTCGCCCTCGAGGCGAACCGTCGTTGACATCGACACCGTTTCGCCCGGCCGTGCGGTGCCGACGACGGTCGCTCCGCGGACGATCTCGAACGCCTTCTGCGACCCATCGTCGCTCGCGTACACGGCTCGGTAGTGTCCTAATCCGCCCACTCCGTTTCCGCGACTTCCGAAACGCTCGTGCAACCGCGAATGCATCGACTCGTCGGGAAGCGAGGTAGAACGGTCGTGAGTCACCACGAACCCGGTTCGATTCGTTCGTTCGAACGTACGGATCCACCTGTCCGGATCCGTAGAGGTGACGAATTCGTAAAAGTACGACCTTGCGAATCCGTACGATCTAGACTCGCCGTTTACGAAGTAGTTGTAAGCGCGGTTTTGCCACCAAGCGCTGAAGACGTAGTTGTCGGGATACGCCAAGTCGTGCCGGTCGGCGTACGCGTCTACGCGAGTCGCCGTCTCGTGGGTGTTGCTTTGGACGCCGATTTGTGTCGTCTGCACGAACGAGAGGAAGAGCCCAGTTCCCCCGACGAGTAGAACCACCGACAGGAGCACGAACACCGTCCGTTTGGTCGGAAGAGACGACCGAAGGGGTGCTCGTCCTCGGAAGTCGCGGTCGGTTCCGATCCGTCGACGGAACGGATTCTCGTTCGTCGATAGGTGAACGACGCCGGCTCCGGCGAACAGAGCGACGAAAAGCGAGAGTTCTCCGGCGAACCGAACCTGAACGAGTGCAAGGAGGAGAAAGTACCACGCGTAGACGGAGACCGCGAACAACGCCGGTCGACGTTCGCGGATCGCGACGTAGCTTCCCCACGCCATGTAGGGTAGCGCCACGAACAGGAGCAACCCGAATACGTACAGCGGTCTGAGGACGAACGCGTATCCACCTCCAACCAGCGGCGCTGCCTCCATGACGCCGCCGCCGCGAGTTTGACGAATATGGCCGAACAACGCGGTGATCGGGTCAGAAAACAGCACCGTGACGGTGATACTGGAGAGAACCGTGACGCCGACGACGCCCGCTAGCACTCGCCGGGGAACCACCTGTCTGGTGGAACTCTCAGCAACGGCGAACAGAACGAAGACGGCACCAAATAACAGCGTCGGAGCGAACGCGCGGAACGCGGGAAGCCAGCCGAAGACGACGTGCACGATGCACGCCCCTGCCGAGCCAAGGCCGAGACCCACGAACAGCCGCCCGTTCTCGATGAGCGGAGACCGCCCTGCTCTAGCGTCGACGGCTGCCTTGAAGGGTGCGTAGAGTGCAATCGGTAGGAGAAGGAGCGGTCCGCCGCGCCAAAAGAGCGTCTGTGCGGCGATGCCGATCCCCAACGCGACGGTCGCCGCCCTGTGACGCCACCTCGTCAGCCGAGGGACGTCCGTCTCCTCGTTCGTACTCTCGGTCGCGAGGAGGACGACCGAGAGTACGGTAAGCGCGAGCCACGCGTAGTCAAACGCGTGGTGGTCGGCGAACCCCAACGCGGTTCGGAACGCGTGAACCGGCGTAATCGCGAGCAGCGTCACCGCCGCGATACCCGCCCACCGGGCGTCGGTCACCTCAACCGTTAATGCGTACACGAGAATCGCGCTAACCAGAGCCGCGACTACCGGGAACCAGGCTAACACTTCTCCAACGGACTGCGGGCTCCCGCCGACTGCGCTCACGGCCGCCCACATCGTGACGACGGTCAGTACGTCGTGGTTTTTGAGAGACGAAGGGAGATGAGCCAAAGCTCGGACGTTGAACGTCGGGTGGCTGGCGGTCAACTGCTCGACCCAGTACCGATAGTAGTACGGATCGTTTCCGGCCAACACCACGTCACCATTCCTGAACACCATGTGGTGAATGAACGCGACGCGGACGCCGATAACCAGCGCTAGCGCACCGGAGATTGCGAACAGAGCGAGGACGCGACCGCTTATCCGCATCCAGCGATTCGCGGACGTCTCGTTCGGTGCGTAGTTACTATCTAGTACCCTGCGGATCGCCGCACTGTCGGTCACCCGCGCACCGTCGCCGTTTCGAACGACGACTCCCTCCGAGACGAGCTCTTGGAAGAGCGCAGCGTCGACGGACACGTCCTCGGGCGACCACCGTTCCCGTCGTTCGTCGATCGCCAATATCTCTCGCAGCGCGGCCGTTCGCTCCGGGTCTTCACGGATTAGAGCCTCTACCGCCCTACTAGCGTCGTCCATGCCCGTTTGCGTACTCCAGCCAATCCCTTAAATATCTGTCTCAGCGGCGGTACGACGGGTGGTCGTAACCGCCGGGGACGAACTGAGGGCTTGGAGGGATTCCACGTTCATCGCGACGGAGAACTCGATTCGGATCCAGAAGTCGTTCGCGTCCGTGCTCGTTTTGTAGCGGAACGGACACAATCTTAAAGTTGAACAGGATGGTCCACCAGCGTGGAGATGAAGAATGTCAAACGAAATTGGTGAGAGTAGCCAAGAGTACGTCCAACACTTACAGGGAGTGCCCGACGGATGCGGCTGCACCGAAATTTGGGAACATTTGAGCGACAATAGAGAGTGCGAGAAGGAAAACGAGAAGTTGAAGGAGGAGTTATGACTATCCTCGTCACGGGCGGCGATGGATATCTAGGGTGGCCCACTTCCCTTCGCATCGCCACGCGGACGGACGAGCGCGTGATCATCGTCGACAACGGAAGCCGTCGGCGATGGGTCGAGGAGGTTGGAAGCATGAGCGCCGTTCCGATTGCGGATCCCATCGACCGAGTTGAAGCGGCGAAATCCGAGCTAGACGCATCGAATCTCTCGTTCGTCGACGGCGACCTCGTGAACCGCTCATTCGTCGACGAACTCCTCGCCGTTCACGAACCCCGCGTCGTCATTCACACAGCGGCGCAACCATCGGCCCCATACTCGCAGATAAACGGCGAGCGCGCGAACTACACCCAGCACAACAACTTGCAGACGACGCGCAATCTTCTATGGGGGCTAGAGGAGAACGGTCTCACCGGGACGCACTTCGTGGAGACCACGACGACGGGAGTGTACGGCGCGCCCGAATTTCCGATCCCCGAGGGTGGCGCGACGATGGAAAACGACGGCCACCAAGACGAAGTACCGTTTCCCGCGATGGCCGGTAGCTGGTATCACCTCACGAAAGCTCACGATGCGGCTAACATGCGCCTCGCGCACGATCAGTTCAGACTTTCGGTTAGCGACGTCCGGACGGCTATCGTGTACGGCACCGAGACCGAGGAGACCAGGAACGCGGACGAACTGAAGACGCGATTCGACTTCGATTACTACTTCGGGACGGTCGCCCACCGCTTTTGCGCCCAAGCGGCCGCGGGCTACCCAGTGACGGTGTACGGCAAAGGGAAACAGCGCAAGCCGTTCGTCAGCCTCGAAGACGCCGTCGAGGGGTTGGCGCGGCTCGCACTGACCGATTCCGACGAATCCTCGGACGAGTACGTCGTGTACAATCAGGTGACGCGCGCCATCAGCATCGTCGAAATCGCCGAAACCATCGCGGACGTCGGCGAGGAGTTCGACCTCAACGTGTCGGTCGAGCACTTCGAAAATCCGCGCGACGAGGACGAGAAACATAAAATGGAGATCGAAAACAAACGCTACGCATCGCTCATCGGAGATCAGCGGCAGTCGTTCGAGGACGGTGTCAGGGACATTCTCACGACGCTCGCACGCCACGAGAAAACGATCACCGAACACGAAGACAGGTTCCTTCCGGACGTTCTCGAGCGCTCCGAGGGTCGCCCTGTGGCTCAGCACACCGACTGAGAGTTCGTCAACCGTTCCATGCCGAGAAGCATCTTTGGCTTCGTTCGCCTTTTCTGCTGTCGTAAACCGCATCCACCGCGAACGACCGCCGATTCGATCCTCGAAGGAGTAAGCGAACAGATTACCGGTGTCGCGGACAGTAAGTATATAATCGCCTGCATTGATTCGGTAACTGGAATATGGCTAGACTCGCGCTTATCTGGGAAACTTACGTTCCGGCGAATCGAAACTCGACTCGTTTTCAGCGGGCGCACAGTTTAACCGAAAACTACGACTGCGCTTTCTACACGCGGGCGGACGGCGGTATGCCCGAGGAGATATCGATACCGGAGTCAGCGATCCACGTCTGTCCAGGCAAATCGCTCGTCTCGCACCTCCTGTTTCCGTTTTGGGTCGTATACCGGATTCTCGTTAAAGACGACGCTAGCGTTGACGCCGTTCACACGAGCTACCACCTGTTTTGCATCCTCGCGGGGTTCATCTGTTCTCTCGGGGGGAAAATATGGATTCTCGATATCTGGGATCATCCTCGTTTGAAGATAGAGTTCTTACAGAAAAGCGAAGGGATCGTTTGGAAAATGGCCCTGATGTTCTATCGGGCGGTGTACGTCGTCGCGCTTCTTGCGATGTCTCACGCTGATCTTATCGTTCTCTCCCTTCACTCGCAGTTCGCCGAAACCAACGGACTTCCCGGAAAAAAGGTCGTGAACGTGCCAAACGGAACCGACCTGGCGCTGTACGACGATGTGCAGACGGAGACTGACGATGGATTCAACATCGTGTATGTCGGGTTCGTACAGCCGAGCAGAGGGATCGACACCGTAATCGAGGCGCTTTCCGATTTCGACTCCACGAACGATCAGTGGACCGCCACCATAATCGGACCGGCGACCGACGGAGACGAACGGCAGCTACGACGGTTCGCTCGGCGGAAGAATATCGCCGAGAACGTCGATTTCGCCGGACGACTCAGTCACGAGGAGACCGTAAGGAGGATAGCGAACTCGGACGCTTGTCTGTACCCGTTTCCCCGCCAGCGGGTGCTACGGTACATCTATCCGATCAAGCTATTCGAGTACATGGCGCTCGGCAAGCCCATCGTCGCGTCGAGGCTCGAGGGTGCGACCGAGCTGCTGGAACACGACGTGACGGGACTCCTGGTCGAACCCGGCGACGCCGAGGCGTTTTCCGAGGCGCTATGTCGTCTTTCCGAGGATGAGGACTTACGGGCCGAGATTGGTGGGAACGCGGCACGGGCGGTCGAGCGGTACGACTGGAATGGTATCAATGACCGATTCATCGCCGCTATCGACCGATGTTTCGCGTCGCAGGATGATTTCGAAACCGAGTGATTCCGTCGTGGCGCTCCCCCACCGCTGATCGGGTTTCGTCGACGCGGCAACCTCGGTGGGGGAAAAATTATGTCCCTTTCACACGAACACCGTTTATGGATAATTCCAAGATAGTGACGGAACCCATTCCAGATAAAACGTGCGTGATCGTCGGAACCCGTCCGGGAATCATCAAGATGAGTCCGATAATCGCGGAGCTGAACGACAGAGACATCGAGTCGTTCACGATTCATACCGGGCAGCACTACTCTTACGAACTCGACGGCCGCATGTTCGAGGATCTGCAACTCGACGAACCGAAATACAGAATCGAGGGCGTCGAGGAGACGGAGTACCACGGCGAGCAGACTGCGGCGATGCTCGGAGGCATCGAAGCCGTGCTACTCGAGGAACGGCCGGAGACGGTTCTCGTCTGCGGCGACGCCAACTTCAACCTCGCCGGAGCGCTGGCGGCTCGGAAACTTCGACTCGAACTCGGACACGTCGAAGCTGGACTTCGAAGCGGTGACTGGCGAATGCCGGAGGAGCACAACCGGGTGATGATAGACCACATCTCCGATTATCTGTTCGCTCCGACCGAACAGACGCGAGAGAATGCCGTCGAGGATAACGTCAAGGGTGAGATCGTCGTCACCGGGAACACGATCGTCGATGCGGTCGAACGGAACATGGAAATCGCCCGGGCGCAGAGCGATATTCTGGAGCGCCTCTCGTTGGAGGGAAGCGAGTACGCCGTTTTTACCGCACACCGGGAGGAGAACGTCGACGATCGGGCCGTTCTTTCCGACTTGATCGAAATTCTCGACCAGGTGACGTCCGAGGAGGGAATTCCGATCGTCTATCCGCTGCATCCCCGCACCGAAAAGCGCCTCGAACAGTTTGGATTGATGGAGAGCATTCGCGGGATTTCGGACTTGCACCTTATCGATCCGGTTGGCTACCTCGATTTCCTGCAGCTGCTGGTCAACGCGGACGTAACGCTCACGGACAGCGGTGGTATACAGGAGGAGTCGTGCATCATCGGCGTTCCTTGTGTTACGTTGCGGAAGAACACGGAACGGCCAGAGACGGTCGAAGTCGGCGCGAACACCATCGCCGGAACCGACCCCGATGCCGTGATACGCAGGCTCGAGGTAGCACGTGGGTGGATCGGAGATTGGGAGAACCCCTTCGGCGACGGAGACGCGGCGCTTCGAATCGCAGACACTGTACTCGACGAAGGGAGATGACTCACGTGACACGATCGGCAGACCGTCGGGTACCCGAGCAACCCATCGCTACTCCGACACGGTACTCACCGCGGCGTCGCGGACGAATCACCAGCAGCTATTTAGCGGTGATAAGCGACATAGACCATGATGTTCGGTAAAGTAGCGAAAGCGCTCGACGAGCCGGCGTTGATCAAGTACGCCCTCGGACGGAAAATCAACCGAGCGTACCACACGCGATTCGGAAAACGCGAACACAACCTCGACGGTATCGACGTGTTCGAAGAGGATTGGGACAATCTTGTCATTCTCGATTCGTGCCGGTACGACCACTTCGTGGGGTACGACCTCCCAGGGACGCTCGACTGGCGGTACTCTAAGGGTTCTTCGACTAACGAGTTTCTCACCGCGAACTTTCGGGAGACGAAACTCCACGATACCGTGTACGTCTCTGCGAACGCCTGGTTTCCGCGCCTCGCAGACGATATCGGCGCTGAAATTCACGACTTTATCAATCTCCAGCAGAGCGAGTACCAGGACGAGCAACTCGGCGTCGAACTGCCCGAAACCGTGACGGATGCCGCGATACGAACCGAAAAGGAGTACCCCAATAAGCGTATGCTGATCCACTACATCCAACCTCACTACCCGTACATCGGGCCGGTCGGTCGGAAACATATCTCGCCGAAAACCAACATGCTCACGGCCATACTGGAGTCGGATGTGCCGCCGGCGGTCGTTCGAAAGGCGTATTGGGAGAATCTCGACGAGGTGATAGCCGAGATGGAAACGTTGTTCGACTCGCTTCGTGGTAAGACGGTCATCACCGCCGATCACGGCGAACTGTTAGCCGAGAGGTCGTTCCCGTTCCCGTACCGGGAGTACGGCCATCCCCTTGGCACGTATACGAGAAAGTTGGTGAAGGTGCCGTGGCACGTTTACGATTCAGGAGGACGAAAAACCGTCGTCCCGGAGGAACCGAGATACGATCGAAGCGAGGTTGATGAGGATGTGATAGACGAGCGGCTCCGGAACTTGGGATATCGCGTTTAGCGGTCGCGTGTCCGCGTCGTGCCGTTGGACGGCGTTGAAGAGTAGAGAACGACGTCGCCGTTGTCGTACGTTCTGTGGTACTCGCGGTCGAATCCCCGTTCGGGATGCCACGTCGGCCGCCACGACTCGCCCGGCGTCCTGTAAACGTTGACCGTCTCCCGGAACAACACGTGTCGGTGGCGGTACAGGGCACTCGATCGGTTCAGGAGTTCTTCACTGAGGGAACTATACTTGTCCTCTGGGCCGACGATAGCCGGGTTCGCAGGGGGCGTGTTGGCAAACACGTAGTCCGTGTGTACCGTTCCGTCGACGCGTTCGTCGACGAACCGCTTCCCCGCCATTTCGGTCGTCACGAAGTAATTCCGCGGTGCCTCGGGATGGGCCGGGAAGGCCGGAATCGCGAATAGATTCGCCGTTAGTAACATCCCGACGATGAGCAGGCGAAGCGGGCGGGTGGGAAGTCGCGTTCCCGACGGCACTAACCGATAGACGGCGACCGAAGCGAGAACGATGAGGAGAATCTCGCCGATGAAGGTAAACCGCCGCGGATTCGCGACCGCCCGCCGTAAATAGCCCAACGCGATCATCGCGGTGATAAAAGCGGTAGCCGCGAGGAGCACTCGAGTACTCGGTTCTCGTCGTCGGCGCAGGAACAAGACGAGCCAGCCGAGTCCCGCTAGCGGGATGAGAGCGATAGCGTACGTGTTCATCAGGAAGAATACCAACAACGGATTGAGAGGATTCGCCCACTCGTACTGCATTGAGCCCCCGGACGCGCCCCCGAGAAACAGATCGGTGAACCGCTCTGCGAAGGCGGCGAGCGCCTGCGGTGTCGCGAGGAGCGCCACGCGCAACACCATTCGGTACACGTAATCGGTGACAAACACCCATTGAACGAGAACCGCGACCGCTGCGAGCGCCGCGAGGGTTCCTACGGATCGGGAACGGAGCTTTTCCGCCATCGATTTTGTCGCCCCGTCACGGACGAAACGGTTGAGCGCCATCAGAGTCACGAAGGTTCCCGCCACAACGAAGCCCGGAATCTTGTGCGTGAAGATCAGCGCGAACAGCAGTAGGGTGAGCAATACGAAGAAGCGAGAATCGCGATCGGTATAGTAGCGCACGACGACGACGACAAAGACCAGCCACAACACCACCGCGAGCGTCTGTGCGACCGGCCAGAACCCATACCGAAGCGAAAGGGTTGCGGTTGCGGCGATCGTCGCGGCGATACACGGGAGGCGCCACCCCTCTTCGGAGCCAACGCACCGAACCAACGCGAACGCGACGAGCGGGTAGAGCGCGCCGACGACGATCGGATAGATGATCATCGCCTCCGTTGGCGGAAGCCGTACGAGCGTCCCGAATGCGCCGATCAACACGAGGAACAACGGAGCTTCCGTGTAAAAGGAGATCTCGCTCTCCTGAATGCTGCCGAGCCGTCCCGTTTCCATCAACTGGCTAACCTGCTGGGCGTAGAGCCCCGGGTCGTGTCCGACGACGCTCGCGGGGAACAGGAATACGTGACAGCGGTAGAGAACCGAAAGGCAGACGATGCCGCCTACGTACGCGAACGCGGTGCGTGCGTCTATCGAGTCCCGAAAGAGCAGCGAGACCAACGGTAGACCGACTGCCAGCAGGAAGCCACCGGGTAACGTCGGGTAAACATTCCCCGAGACGTTCGCATAGATAACGCTCCCGCCGAAGACGGCGAACGAGAGGGAGAAGATGCGTTTCATCTTGCTGAATCCACCCAGTGAAAGAACCGCGGATGGTGAGTTAAATCGTCCGGCCGGTTGAACGGTCGTTTCAACATGTATCTCACTCCTCGGAGTCGGTTCGCCGACTTACGTGGCGGAGTTGCCGCCTGATTCTCTGTAGCTTACCATTGAACCTGTTTTCGACGGTTTCGAACAGCGCGAGTTCTTCCCGCGTAATTCCAAACCGAATGACGATGACGGCGTAGGCGGGCACGAATACCGCCGTGGTGATGAGCATGGTCACTACCTGCCGTAGATCGAACTGCCGCGTTACTACCCACGTGGCAACGAATACCAGGGCTCCGATGGCACCGATTCGGAGCACCGCCAACGATACCGGTCGAATGCCGACCCGGCGGTACAGTTGAACGGTCACTATCACGTTCAACAGACAGAACGAGAGCGCGGTCGCGACGGCCGCGCCGAAGTACGAGTAGTGAGGGATAAGGACGACGTTCAGGCCGACGTTGGCAAGCGCGACGATGATGTTATCGTACATGATGAGTCGACTTTCGCCGATCGAGGTCAACGCCTCTGCGTTCGGTCCGGCCATCGAGTGCGTGAAAAAGGCGAGCGAAAGCACGGCGAGCGTCGGCCCCGCAACCGCATACTTTTCGCCGAACGTATAGCTGATTATCGTCTCGGGGAAGAGAACGAACGTGAGGCACACCGGGAGCATGAAGAGGAACACCCATTTCACGGCGACTCGGTACACCCGTCGAATCTCATCCTCGTTCCTCTCGCTGTCCAACTCCGAGATGATCGGGAGGATCATGAACCCAACGGGACCGAGGAAGACTGTGAGTAGCTGCGAAAGCGGATAGACGACCTGGTAGACGCCGATCGACGCTGTTGAACCCGTGAAGTATCCCAAGAGAAATACGTCGACGTTGGTGAACATTTGATACGTCATCGACGATACGAGGAGCGGCGCCGAAAACAACAACAGATCGCGATACATGGTTGCCGACGGTACGTTCACGTCGAAGACGGCGGTGTGACGCCCCAGGTAGACGAACGCTATGGCGGTGGCAATCACGTAAGCGGCGAGGTACGCCAAGGCGATATCGAACACGGTTCCCCCTACTGCGATGACGGCGAAAATGAGCACGAGTCGGGTGAGTGGAAGCGCGATATCCTTGGCGTAGACCCGGGGGGTAGCCAGTTGGAGGCCGCGGATACTTCCCACGGTCAGGCGAAGCAGCGCAGCTATCGGGATCATCAACCCAAAGACTCGGATGACGCCCGCTGCACCGCTCCCGCCAAGCACGGACGCGATGCGAGCGGGAAACAGCACGGTCACCGCGCTGACGAGCACGGCGACCGGAATACTCATCCGGAACGCGGAGACGAGAACGCCCCGCGTCGAACGGGAGTCATCGTACCGAGGCAGGAACCGAGCGACGCCCATATCGACGCCGAGAACTGAGAGCGTCCCGAAGAACGTGACCAAGCTGATGCCGAGACCGATCGCCCCGTACTCCGCCGGCGAAAGGTATCGCGCAGTCACTATTCTGGCGATGAATCCGAGCACCAACTGACAGACCATTCCCCCGAACAGGACGACACTTCCGCCCAGTAGCGTTCGGAGCGAGCTATCGCTCACGATACCCCTCG
Organism: Haladaptatus halobius; assembly: GCF_020618475.1. Classification (GTDB taxonomy): domain Archaea; phylum Halobacteriota; class Halobacteria; order Halobacteriales; family Haladaptataceae; genus Haladaptatus; species Haladaptatus halobius. The sequence continues at coordinate 226,524 of NZ_CP085338.1, forward strand.
GTTCGAACTACGACGCGTCCGCTGGGAAGATGATACGCAGTCATCGTACGGTGTTAGCGAGTTTCGCCGTACCCGAGGTTTCGTAACTGTTGCTGTACGTCGACCGAGAGATCAGTTTCCCGAATGGCTCCGGGCGCCCGCATCGACTCGAAAAGAACGCGACGGGCTTCGTCACGATTGAATCTCGGCGTGCCGTAGCGCGTTCCCGAGCGGGCGTACGCGACCGCTAGCGATCCTAGCCGTCGGCGCATGTGCCGGCGCTTCGAGCTCTGAAACAGCTTCGCCCCGAGCACGGCTAGCCGATCGATCCGGGAACCCCTGGCGAACGCATATCCGCCGTTTGCGTCCCACGCCCCTCCGTAGGTGAGGTCGCCGGATAGCATCGGTACGGCGTCGGGAAGAAACTCACTGAAACAGGCGGAGGGCCTTGCGTCGTTCGATAGTCCTTCCGTCGCCGCTGTCCCGTCGCAGGCGTTCGCAGGCGTCTCTAGGTCGAGCACGTCGAGCACGGTCGGGAGGAGATCTACGTGGTGCATCACTACGTTACGAACGCCTCCTTCCGGCAAATCAGGATGGATGAAAACAGTCGGCACATACACGAGTTCGGGACGCATCGGCGAGCTGTGGCCTACCATCCCGTCCTCCCCGAGTAACTCACCGTGGTCGGAGGTGTACACTACTAGAGTGTCGTCCGTGAGCTCACGCCGTTCGAGCTCTTCGATTCGACGGAAGAACTGGTCCGCGTCGAGTTCGACGCTTCTCCGGTAGTCCGAGACAAGGTCGTCACAGTCGGTCGCGTCCTCGCTCAAGAAGTACTCGGTAGCGGTACCCGAAAAATCACCGTAGGGCGAGTGTCCACCCGGCCCGCGCTCCATCGAAATAAAAGGGGGTTCGACGATGTCGAACGGGTTCACGTCGTCAGGCGGTTCGACACCGAGAACCGAGAAGATCGGGTCGACGTCCTGCCGGTGTTCCCTGTCGGCGTACTCGAAAATCGAGTTGACGAACGCCGTTTCGACGTCCTCCGCGTCGAAGAAACCAAATACATCGTTCGGAATCCGGTGGGAAAACGTCCGAACGCCGTGATTGGGAGTGTATCGGCCGGTGACGAGCGAAGCGAACGACGAGGGGCTGTACGCCGAGGCGGCGACCGTTTTCACCGTCGTTCCGATCCCCGCGATCCGAGATGAGAGCGCGTCCCAGCGGACGGCGTCGCCGACATACATGAAGACGTTATCGACGTCGATACCGTCGAGTGCCGATTCAAACGCATCGTCTACCATGGAATGTCTATACTTCGGTGCTCGTTAAATGCTTATCCCCGGGCGGCGGTGTCCGGAGCGCCGGATGAACGTGGCCTCCGACCAAGGAGTTATACGCAGGGAGAGAAACAACTCGAACGAATGCGAGTGCTGAACTGTCTTCCCGACCCTCGCGTCGGCGGTCCCCAACTCCGAGCGCTATCCGTCGCTGAGAAACTCCGAGAGCGAGGTATCGAGACGTCGTTTCTCCTCCCGAACGGAACGGATGCGTTCGAGCAGCGAACGGTTGAACGCGGATTCGACGTATACCGACCCGATCTCCCCCGCCTCCGTCCGCCGCACCGGATCGGCGCGAATGCGCGGCATCTCGCAAACCTCCCCTCCTCAACCCGCCAAATCGCGCGCGTCTTCGACGCCGCATCCGCCGACGTCGCTCACGTGAACGGCCCGCTGAACGTCCAAGCTGGGATCGCGGCAGCCGCTGACGACGTTCCGCTCGTTTGGCACTTCAACGATACGTCGATGTCGTGGCCGGTGACCCGGATTGCAGCAGCGGTGGCGACTCGACTCGCGGACGAGATCGTCGTCGCCGCCGACGCCGTCGACGATCACTACTTCTCTGCGGACAGTTCCCACCGAACGATATACGCGCCGGTTGACGTAAACGCGTTCGACCCCGATCGGATCGATCCATCCGTCGATAGACTACCGGAAGCGGTGAACGTAGATTCGGAGAGAACGGTCATCGGAGCCATCGGTAACCTCAATCCGATAAAAGGATACGAGTACTTGCTGCGAGCTACGAGACGGGTCGTCGACCGACACGGTTCCGTCACCGTACTGATCGTCGGCAAGCGACTCGAGACGCGCGCCGAGTACGTCCGTCGCCTTGAACGGCTCCGTTCGAAGCTCGACCTCGACGGTATCGTCCACTTCCTCGGCCACCGTTCGGACGTCGCCGAGATGCTCGCCCTGTTCGATATCTTCGTGCTATCGTCGGTCGCGGAGGCGTGTCCGATGGCCGTTCTCGAAGCGATGGCGATGCGTCGCCCCATCGTGGCCACGGACGTCGGCGGCGTTAGCGAACAAATTCGCGACGGTACCCACGGATGGGTCGTCCCGCCGAAAGAATCTGGCTCGCTGGCAACGGCCGTGAGTCAGGCGATCTGCCAATCCGAGGAACGACGACGGAGGGGGAAACGAGCGCGACGTCGAGCTGAGCGCGTGTTCTCGCTAGCGCGGTGCGCCGACCGACATGAACGCGCGTACCTCGCGGCTGTCGACGGAGAGCCGGCCGCGGAAGACGTTTCACCTTCAACGGTATCGTGAAAAACAGTAGCCTTCTTGAGTCCGGGGGTAGCGTTTCAATCCGGAATGGGGGATATGAGATTCGTAACGATACTAGGAACGCGTCCGGAGATCATAAAACTATCACCGGTGATACGAAAACTTGCCGACAATAATATCCCGAACGCGGTGATTCATACCGGACAGCACTACTCCGAGAATTTGGACGCGGTGTTCTTCGAGCAGCTCGAACTCCCACCGCCCGAATACAATCTTAACGTGGGTTCGGGATCACACGGGCGACAGACGGCCGAGATGCTCGCTCGTATCGAGGACGTGCTCGCGGACGAACAGCCCGACACCGTCTTAGTTCAGGGCGATACCAACTCTGTTCTCGCCGGAGCACTCGCGTCGGCGAAACTCGACGTCGAACTTGCCCACGTCGAGGCGGGGTTGCGGAGCTTTGACCGCCGGATGCCCGAGGAGGTCAACCGGGTGCTCACCGACCACGCTGCGGACTATCTGTTCGCACCGACCGAGCAGTCCGAGGAGTACCTGCGGGCAGAGGGAATTTCTGATGATCGAATCTTCGTCACGGGAAACACCATCGTCGACGCGGTCGAGCAGCACCGAAAGTTGGCGGCGCAGCGAAGCACCGTCCTCGACGAGCACGACCTCGCTCCCGGAGAGTTCTGTCTCATGACCGCACACCGTGCGAACAACGTCGACGACCCTAGTCGCTTCGCGTGCATCCTCGACGGCGTCGCCTCCTTCGCCGAGGAGACCGATAGTGACGTTGTGTACCCGCTCCACCCGAGGGCCGAATCCATGCTCGCGGCGCACGACTTACCGATTCCAGACGTGATACGAATCATCGAACCGCAGGATTTCCTCGATTTCCTCCGACTCGAAAGCGCCTCCGCGCTCGTCTTCACCGACTCGGGTGGCGTCCAGGAGGAGGCGTGTATCCTCAACACGCCGTGCGTAACGATGCGAACGACAACGGAACGACCGGAGACGCTCGAAGTGAATGCAAACGTCCTTGTCGGCACCGACCCGGATCAAATTCGCACCGCTGGGAAACAGATGCTATCGGCGACACACGATTGGCCGAATCCCTTCGGAAACGGGACGGCGGCCGAACGCATCGTCGACGCGCTGCGGAACGGTGACGATCCGAACGACGGACGATCGGGCGGGACGGGTCCATAAACTAAATAACACCGGCCGGTGTCTACTTTGCTGCGATGACGGACATCTTAGTTACCGGAGGGTTAGGTGCGATTGGCGCACCGCTCACAGAGGAGTTAGAATCCCGAGGCCACGACGTCTGGGTTGCAGATCTCCCGTGGCACGAACGCGATCGATACTACCGCTGCGACGTGAGCGAGTATCGGCAACTCAAACGGGTGTTCGAGAGTCGGGATTTCGATTACGTCTACCACCTCGCCGCCGAATTCGGGAGGCGAAACGGGGAGGATTTCTACGAAACGATGTGGAATTCGAACGCCGTCGGGACGAAAAACATGCTCCGACTCCAGAAGGAGCACGGATTCCGCATGATATTCTCCTCGAGTAGCGAGGTGTACGGCGACTACGACGGCGTCATGACCGAGGACGTGCCGTTGCGAGACGGTCCTCGTCAGCTGAACGATTACGCCATCTCGAAGTGGGTGAACGAACAGCAGATCCTGAACGCCGCCGACCGCTACGACACCGAGACCGTGCGCGTTCGGTTCTTCAACACGTACGGTCCCGGAGAGAAGTACAGCGAGTATCGCAGCGTCGTCTGCAAGTTCTGCTACCGCTCGCTCCACGATTTACCGTACCACGTTTACGAGAACCACCACCGGTCGTTCACGTACGTCGATGACACGGTTCGAACGCTTGCGAACATCGTCGAGTACTTCAACCCCGGCGAGGCGTACAACATCGCCGGCGAGGAGTACCACGATATCGCGGAACTTTCGGATCTCGTCCTCGACTACCTCGATCAGGACGGCGACCTCGTCGAGTATCGCGGCAGAGAGCCGCACAACACGCTGAACAAGCGGGCCAGCGTCGAGAAGACCAAACGTCACCTGAACCACGAGGCGCGGGTTCCGTTGGAGGAGGGAATCCCGAAAACGATCGAGTGGATGCGTGAGTACTATGACGTCGAGTAACGACCGAGTCGCACGGGCAACCGGCGGAGACTCGCTCGACACAATCGTCGTTGTCGGTACCGGGTTCATCGGATTGCCGCTCGCGCTCCTGCTCGCGGAACACGAAAAGAACGTCGTCGGCGTCGACATCGACGAGAAGGTGGTGAAGGGGATCAACGACCGAAACCTCAACTTTGACGAGGACGAGTTCGAGGCGTTGTTAGCCAGCGACCGGGTGAACGAGCACCTCGAAGCGCGAACCGATCCCACCGAGGGCGATGCTTTCGTCATATCGGTTCCGACGCCCCTGGCGGAGCCGAGCAAAACACCCGACATCTCGTTCGTCGAGACCGCGCTCGATTCGATCCTCCCGTACCTCTCTGGGGGTGATCTAGTAAACATCGAGTCGACACTGCCACCGCGCACCTTCGAAAAGACGATCGTACCGACGCTCCGGCAGGAGGGGTTCGAACCCGGACGAGACGTACAACTGGCTCACTCGCCGGAACGAATCCTACCAGGCAACGTCTTCGAGGAGATTCGGCACAACGACCGCATCATCGGCGGCGTGGACGATTCGAGCAGGCGCCGCGCGGCGGCGATATACGAACCGTTCTTGGAGGGGGACGTCTATTTCACGGATCTGCTCTCCGCGGAATTGTGCAAACTCCTCGAAAACACGTTCCGCGACGTCAACATCGCGCTGGCGAACGAATTCGCGCTTATCGGCGAGCAACTCGACCTGAATATGAATCGGGTCATCAAACTGGCGAACAACCATCCGCGTGTCGATATACTGACACCCGGAGTCGGGGTGGGCGGCCACTGTCTCCCCGTCGATCCCTGGTTCCTCAACGAGGTCGACCCGGAACACACGAATCTTATCACGGGTTCGCGGCGAATCAACGATAAGATGCCCGAGGTCGCCGCTCGAAAGATCCGTCAAGCGGTCGGCGGTCAGACGGCCCCGCTAATCCTCGCCCTCGGCGCTGCGTACAAGCCGGAGACGTACGATTCCAGGAACAGTCCCGCCATAGAGATCGTTGAGTCCCTCCGCAACGAGCACTTCCGCGTCGAACACTACGACCGCCACGTAGACGGCATGGGGTACGACGACCTCGATTCGCTAATTCGCAGGGTGGAACCCGACGTCGTTCTCCAGCTCGTTTCGCATGACACGACCGACGCGGAACTGTGCGCGCTCGAACCGGAGCTAGCTGAGGCGGGCGTTCAGCTGCTGCGTTTCGGAGGAGAAAATCCGCTCGATCCTCGACAGTACGATGAGTGAATCGGCAAAGTCAGAGACGGTGCGCGTGCTCATCGTTTCGCAGATGTTCCCCCCGGAATCCGTCGGAGGTGCGCATCGATGGCAGCAGATGAGCCGACACCTTCCGGAGCGGTTCGAACCACACGTTGTCTGTCCACCGCCGTCGGTTCCGTGCGAGAAGTTCGACCGGACTTACCGTCCGTGGAAACGCGAACTGGTCGAGGGCATCCCCGTGACGCGCCTGTGGACGTACCAACCGACCGAGGACAGATCGAACATCGCCCGAATACTCAACTACGCCATCTTCGCGATTCACGCCGCACTGTACGTGCTCTGTACGTGGTGGCGTTACGACTGCGTAGTGACGCTCGTCGGACCGCACAGCACCCTCCTTCCGGGCGTCGTAGCGAAAGCGCTCGGTCGTGGATGGGTGGTGGACGTATTCGACCTTTGGATCGACAACGCGGTCGACTTCGGTTACGTGTCCCAGCACTCGATCAGCTATTGCGTGGTTAGCTACCTCGAACGGATTGCGATCATGCATGCCGACCACGTCATGGTACTCACACCGACGATGGCTCGGCAGTATCGAGAGAAATACGACGTCGAATCGGATCAGTTCACGGCGCTCCCGTTCGGCGTGACCACGAATCTGTTCGACGGCACCTCGGAGAGATCCGACTCTCGAGTCATCTATACCGGCAAACTGGGTGTCGGGCAGGCGTTCGAGCCGTTTCTCCGCGGGTTCGCGAAAGTGACCGACGATTACGATCACGAGCTCCTGATAGTCGGGTTCGGGGAACGACGAGAAGAACTCGAAGCGGTGTGTGACGACCTCGGCATCGGATCCAGCGTTACGTTTCGCGACGTCATTCCCCGCGAAGAGGTTGCGGACTTGGTCGCCTCGTCGACGCTCAGCTGGGTACCGCTTAAAACGAACCACCATCTCGATTACGCGCGCCCGACCAAGTTCCTCGAGACGATGGCCGTCGGAACACCGTACGTCGCCAGCGAGACCGCGGAGATCAAATCGGTCACCGACAACGTCGATGCTGGTATCGCGGTCGCGAACGATCCGAACGAGATCGCCGATGCGATGCGACGACTCATCGCCGACGATGAAAAACGGAGAAAGATGGGCGAGCGGGGCGTCGAATTTATCGCCACCAACCATCGGTGGGAAACCATCGGGGAGGAGGCGGGCTCGGTGCTTTCGAAGGTGGTACGAGAGAGCGCGTAATTGACCGTTCCTCGAACGGTCGGTATGCGAGCGGCCTCCGTACGGACGAAGCGGGTTCACTGTGATTCCACGCGAAAAGGAGCATATCCGGCGCGGAGGACGAACGCTACCGCATCCACGTACCGATTATCGTCCGAACGAGTCCGATCGCGTATCCGAGGCGCGGCTTTTTCGTCTCCCCGCCCTGTCGCTCGTTGACGGTTATCGGGATTTCCATGATTCGGAGGCCGTTCTTTCGCGCTTCGATGATCAACTCCGGTGCGCTGAACCGTTCTTCCGTCAACGTGAGCTCGGTAATGCTATCGCCGCGGATCGCACGAAATCCGTTCGTACAATCAGTTATCTCGGATTTCAGGAGGATGTTTATTAGAGCGGTAAACACCCAAATTCCGGCTCGACGGATCGTTCCGTTCCCGGAGCGATCGGTCCCTTTATATCTCGATCCCATTACGAAATCCGCCTCGTCGTTGATGATGGGGAAGATGAGCGCCTCAAGTTCCTCCACCGGGTGTTGGCCGTCACCGTCCATCGTTACTATGATCGACGCGCCCGTCCGTCGCGCGATCTCGAATCCCGTCTTCAATGCACCCCCCTGCCCCTGGTTGAGCGGATGTTCGACGACGATCGAGGAGTCGATGCGTGCTCGTTCCGCGGTATCGTCCGCAGAGCCGTCCGAGACGACGACCGGCGTGACTTTCCGCTCGGCGATCGAATTCGGTAGCGATTCGACGATGGTACGAATCGTGTTCTCCTCGTTGTACGCCGGAATGACGACTTGAATATCCCCCTGTTCGCCGGGAGAATCCGAGAGTTGATCGATTGAGAGGTTTCGGGTCAGCTTATTCACTCGCCTGCGAGTAGTCCGAACGTTCGTGTGGAGATAGAGAACGAGCGTGAGAAGTGCGAGATTCCCCAGTAGCGAGACGACGACGAATCGTTTTCGGATATCGAGTACTAGACCGACGAGGTCGTAGATCTGCGGGACAAACACGAATCCAAGAACTCCAACCGCCAGGATGATGCCGGTGAGTAGATCGGCCTTGACGAACTGCGTCCGGTACCGATTGAACCCCCAAGCGAGAACCGCGACGGCTATCCCCACGAGAAATAAATCGAGGGAAAAACTCATTGGTCGCTCCTTCTAGCGAGGTTCCTATCGCTTCCGCTGCTACTGATCGGTCGTGCGACTGAACCGCCCATGCTCTACCACCACTCATCACCACTGCCCGCTATAGTAGTAATGGATATAAATTGACTTGACAACTATAGCACCTATCGACCGTCAGTTAGCGCTGTCACCCCGATTCGCGCTCCGGCGTCTATGGATTAATAACCGAGATTCGAACAGGAAGAGTGTAATCTTTTTACCGCTAGCCGATGTCCTCCTTTTAGAGGTCCATGGCAGTGCTATTCGACATCAGCAACGGTAGGCATCATCGACGAACACCCTTACGACTCATTCGGAAGAACGGGCGAGTCGACGCTCTCCTCCGGTACTAATGCGGGTGCTAGTTACCGGGGGATGCGGTTACATCGGGAGCGTTCTCGTCCCCGAATTACAGGAAGCGATCGAAATAGAGGAGGTCGTCGTCTTGGACTCCTTAGAAACCGGATCACCGCGAAATCTACTCGGTGCGAACGTCGCGGAGGGATTCTCGTTCTATCGGGGTGACGTCTGCAAGTACGACGACGTTGAAAACGCCATGCGGAACGTCGACGCCGTCGTTCACTTGGCCGCGATAACCGGTGCCGAGAGCACCCACAGCCGACCGGACGAGACTCGCTCCGTGAACTTAGAAGGGATGAGGAACGCGCTGAATGCGGCGAGAAAACTCGATGTCGAGAACTTCGTGTACGCGTCTTCGTGTAACATCTACGGACGCGCGGGTAGCATGAATCTCGACGAGGGAGTTGAGCCCGATCCCCTAACTCCGTACGCGGAAACGAAAGTCGAAGCCGAGGAACTACTTCGACAGTACGTCGACGATTACGGGTTCGCCGGCACGGCGCTACGAATGAGTACAAACTACGGGTACGCACCGGGGATGCGGTTCAACCTCGTCGCCAATCGATTCGTCTTTCAGGCGCTGACCGACCGACCGCTAACGGTGTACGGAGACGGAACTAACTGGCGACCGTTTATCCACGTTCACGACGCTGCTCGGGCGTACGCCCACGCCGTCCGAAATCCTGCCTCGTGGCCGAAGACCGAGTACAACGTCGGCGTAAACGGGGAGAACTACCGTATCTCGGAGATCGGTAAACTCGTCCGCGAGGAGACGAGAACCGGGACGGAGATTACGTATCTCAAAGACAAGAATCCGGGGCCGTCCTATCACGTTAACTTCGATCAACTCACTGAAACAGGATTCGAACTGAGTTGGTCGCTCCGCGCGGGAATCGTGGAACTGATACGACGTTTCCGCGGATTCGAGGCAGCGCCGGAGGTGTCGGTCCGTGGCTGAGGACAACTCCGATGCACCACGCGTTACTGTAACCGGTGCCGCCGGGTACATCGGGAGTCGCGTCGTGAACCAACTCAACGCCGTCCACCCAGAGTGGGATGTCCGCGGCCTTGACAATTACTACAACGGCCAGATTCGATCCGTGGCCGACACGAGTATCGAGTACGTCGATGTTCGCAACCGTGAACGTCTTGAGCGAGCGCTCTCGGGATCCGACTTGGTTCTGCACCTCGCCGCGCTCAGCGGCGTAGACGATTGCGAGGCGAATCCCGATCTCGCGCAAGAAGTCAACATGCAGGGAACGAACAACGTCGCGTGGTGGTGTCGAAAGACCGGTTCGGGTCTCACGTTCCCGTTCAGTATGGCCGTGCTCGGCGACCCGACTTCGTTCCCCATCACGACCGACTTCCCGCGAGCGCCGATGAATTGGTACGGCCGAACGAAGCTCCTCGGTGAACACGCAGTTACCGGGCTCGCGGAGGGTGCGTTTCCCGCGCATCTCTTCATGAAGTCCAACGTTTACGGAGAGCACTCGATCGACGGACAAATGCTGTCGAAAGGAACGGTCGTCAACTTTTTCGTGAACCGCGCCCTCTCGAACGAGTCGCTGACCGTCTACGAGCCGGGAACTCAATCGCGCGACTACGTCCATGTCGTCGACGTGGCGGACGCGTACCTGCGAAGCGCGGAACGTCTACTCGAGGAGTTAGAGGAAGGCGAAACCGGAACATCGGCGTACGAAATAGCGAGCGGCAACGATAGGAGCGTTATCGATATCGCCCATCTCGTACGGCGGATCGCCACCGAAGAGGCGGACATCGATGTGGACGTCCAGCTCGTCGAAAACCCGCGAGGGAATGAAACACTGGTCGAGGAGTTTTCCGTCGACACGAATAAGGCGCAGACGGAACTGGACTGGAAGGCCGACGAGGAAATCGAAGATAGCGTCCGTGAGCTCGTCAGACGGAAAATCGACGATAGCGCTTGAACGGCGACTGGTGAGGGCGTGGCGGTTAATCGGTATCGTTAGTTCCAGCGAACGCGTCCCGATGCTCCTTAGCGTCGATTCGATTTCGACGAGCTACGTTCCTCACGTCGCTCGCATTATTCGAGTTAGAGAAGGGGAATTTGAGTCTCCGACTCAAAGTGACTCGAAAGCGGCAAGTACTCCGCCTCGTCGATCGCAGAACCGAACCAATCGAAACCGAATGGACGATCGCGCTCCACGTCTCAATCTCCCTCTCTCTGGCTTACCGGTACCGTTCCGTCAGCATCCGAGGCGTCTGCATTCTCGACGTCGACAGTGCCGCTCGGCGGAGCTACCGACTCGAGGATATCCTCGACGAGATCGCCGCTTGTCACGCCACTCAGCTCCGCTTCGGTGTTGATCTGGAGGCGGTGAATCAGAATCGGTTTCGCTAAGGCCTTCACGTCGTCCGGGATTACGTACTCCCGTCCGTGAATCGCAGCGCGTGCTTTTGTGGCGTTGAGAAATGCCAGCGACGACCGCGGTGATGCGCCATATTCCACGTTCGAACTCTCGCGCGTCGCCGCGATGATGTCCAAAATGTACCCCTTCACCGCTTCGTCGATGTACACGTCCGAAACGACCTCCCGAGCAGAGATGATGTCATCGTCCGACACGACCTGCGATACGTCCCCTGATCCAAGGTCGGGGTGACCATCGAATCGGTTCAGTAACTTGAGTTCGTCGTCACGTTCGAGCAGATCCACAGTCAGTTTGAGTTGAAAGCGATCGCGCTGGGCTTCCGGCAGTTCGTACGTTCCCTCCATCTCGATCGGATTTTGGGTCGCGATCACGATAAACGGAGATGCAAGCGGGAACGTGTCTCCTTGAATCGTCACCGCCCGCTCCTGCATCGCCTCCAGCAGTGCACTCTGGGTTTTCGGGGTTGCGCGATTGATCTCGTCGGCGACGGCGACGTTCGCGAAGATCGGTCCGCGTTGGATCTCGAACTCGCCGGTTCCTTCCCGGTACACGTTCGTTCCGGTGATGTCGGCGGGAAGGAGGTCGGGCGTCATCTGAATCCGGTTGTAGTCCAATCCCATTGCGCGTGCGAACAAGTTGGCGATCGTCGTCTTCGCCACGCCCGGCACCCCCTCCAAAAGCACGTGGCCCCGCGATAGCAGGGCGATTGTGAGGTTTTCGACGATCGTCTCGTTTCCGATTAGAACGTTGCTAACTTCGTCGATGACGTTGGTGTAGATTTCGGCTGGATTACCCATTGGAGCGTCTTCGACCTCCAGCAAGATAATTCATCTGGCGCGGTGTGTCCGTGACGGAGTTCGTCGCCTTCTACCGCTTTTCGCGAAGCGACTCGACGACTCGTTCTACGCGCTCGGAGTCCCACTCGGGATGTCGTTTCTCGACGTAGGCGACCATCTCGCGTTCGCCGACTTCCGGGGTACTACCCGTGACGTCGTCGCGCCGGAACTCGGCGAGTCGTCGTCGTAGTTCCGGTCGTCGCACCCAGAGTGCGAGTGCCCCGATTCCGCAGGTTCCTACGACGATCTGAAGTGCCGGGGACGTCCGGAGCGTCAGTACGGCGATCGCCAGCGGCGGAAGCTCCCTCGCGTGCGAGTAATCCAGTAGTACCGTCGCGTGGCCTTCGAAGATCCGACGGAAGAACTCCCCGTTTCCGGATTGGTCGAGCATCGCGTTGATGAACAGGCTCGGATCGCTGACGATGATGACTCGTCCATCGCCGATGGGCTCAGTAGCGGCGACCGGATGAGTTGCGAGCGTTTCGTCGGCGTCGAGGTTCTCGTTCTGATTCGTATCGAGGTAAGCGTATTCCGACGTACTTGCGAGCACGGTCGCGTTGTGCGGACGGACGACCGTCCCGTAGTTGAGCGTAAGCCTCTCGACACCCCGGGTGAGAGAGTGATTCGATATGTTACGCGCGACCGGCATCGCCGGGGATTGATAGTTGTACCGTTCGTCGCGAACAAATTGACCGTCTATGCGCGTTCTCGCTCCGAGCGATCGGAGCAGCGGATTCGAGTGCGGGCCGAAATCCTCCGCGATGATGAGCGTTCCCCCGTTTTGAACGAATTCCTTAACGTTGGCGCGTTCGGCGGGATCGTACGGCGTATCGGGAGAGAGAACGACTGCGACCGTCCCGTTCGGATTCGCGTCATCGTATATCGCCGTCTCTCGAACTATCTTGCTATCTGCACCGGCAGCGCTCGCCTCAGACTGCAGTTTCGTCGCGCCGTCCCACGCGGAGTTGTAACTGCTAAATGACGCCGTCGATGTGCTAATGGCTACAAAAAGTGCTCCGAGTATTATCACGGCCAACGCGAGGAGAAGCAGTTTCGGGTACTCCGCATCGAGTGGGTTGTTCACGGAATCACCCCCGAAGGTACGATTTTCAGTATCTTTCGAATGACGAAGATCATGAAAATCAAAAATCCAAGGATCGTGATCCATCGTAGTCGTGCCCGCCACCGCGGCGCGACGTTAATTGGAGTAGTGAGTTCAACCACGATGATGAAACCGACGAAGGAAGCGACGAAAAAAAGGGGGAGGGAGAAGACGCCTAATGCAACCAGAGTGACGAGCGTAGAGACCATCCACAAGACTTGTCCGTATATAAATCGTTGGCGGCGTCGAGTGACCATCGTCTTCTCAAACGTCCTTCGCGAACTTAAGCCGTGGGGGTAGCACATCGCCACTTGTGCCGATTTTCTCTTTCTTCTCGCGATACTAGGACCACAAGCATTTTCTAGGCAATTCTATACCTTTGCGGTTCCGCACTGCGTCCCAGTAATGGAGGACTACCATGAGGTCGTTTATTTTTCGACCCTTTAAGTCCCGTGGTAATCTTCGTTTAGCTTGTGATATAACGATTACCGATTTGAAGTGGATGGATTTCTCCTTCCTTGGTTTATCCTAATGGAAAATTAGGTTCGCAAGGAGGACGCTAGCCGTCCCGGCAAACATTACTCGTTCCAATTCATTACATTCCCATAGGTGTAATGGGGGAACGATGGGACGGAGCACGATTAATCGGACATGTTCAACAGAATTAGTTCAGTCAGTAAAGACCGTGGTGGAATGAACTCCAAAACCGAGTAAAAGCTGTTTCACGTAATTGACGTTTTTGATAAATATCTAGATAGTTAGCATGTGGAAGCAACGGAGAAGGTACGGGTGATTATATTCTTCTGCGTTCAGTTCTGAAGGACACGGATACTTAAATATAATAATGTATATAAATAAAGAATGAAATTCGATGGACGCTTATCATCCAAGGGGACGTAAAACCAATATAAATATATAGGCAAGAGAGAAGAAAAAGGGGAAATAATCATATCCACCTAAAACCCCGGCAGCAGGGATGCAAACTGAAGAAATAGCGAGTATATAAATCGAAGAAAAATATTTACCAGATTGATTCGTCAATAGTATCAGTGATAGAAATATTACTCTATTTTTGATCCATTATCTCTATTCCTAACTGGTAGATAAAATGAATTCTTAAAACCAATCTTGGGTTGCGATACTCTTTCGGTATATCTGTGGCATCTAGACATTATATTGCGCCTCCTGGATATCGATGATAGATCGACGTGAATTCCATAGAAAGCGGCGCAAACAAAAAGAATCGCCGACTAGCTCCATCTAATGTCAAATATAATCACAATATTTGATTTGTACTGCTCGTTTCAAGCTAGAGATGCGATATAAACGGACCGATAAGAGAAATTATTGTATTTTTGGCTAATTTCGAGATTTGTCATACATTCTCTCACACTTATCAGCTTCCAATTCGCGAAAACTTCTGACCGGAACTGTGGACTGGGGTTAACGGAGTAGAGAAACGACGAGAGAGAGCGCGGCAAGAAGCTGTCATATTTAATACTATTTAATACGACTTTTGTTCGATATCTCCGTTAGCGTTCTGTAATCCGCTAAATAACAAAATCGCCGGTGGGCATAGTATGTCGGTGTTCAATATGAACTCGATACCGAACGCCGAATGGATGCTATTTCGTTTCACGACGTACAAATCGTGTACACAACTACCAACTATAGGATTCGGACGGACACGAGCTACCAGACGACAGACATGGACCAGTGACGTTCGAGGGTGACTATTTTATGTGTGGTATCATCGGATACGCAGGTGGCGACGTCGATCCCGTTCAGACGTTGTTGACCGGTCTTTCGAAGTTGGTGTATCGGGGTTACGATTCGACAGGGTTAGCCGTCGCCAATTCCAATATTCACGTCGTAAAACGAGAGGACGATCTCGATGCACTCAAGCGGGCGGTCGAAGAGCCCTTCGAACTCACCGGTACGGCCGGAATCGGCCACACCCGGTGGAGCACGCACGGGAAACCGTCTGACGACAATGCCCACCCGCACACAGACTGTAAAGATAGAGTGGCAGTGGTACACAACGGAATCATCGAGAACTATCAGTCACTTCGCGACGAACTTCGCTCCGTCGACCACGAGTTCGAGAGAGAGACGGACACTGAAGTTGTCCCGCACCTCATCAGTCACCATTTCAAAGAGAATTTGTCTCCCAAGCTGGCGTTTCGACGCGCGGTCGAAGAACTTGAGGGCAGCTACGCCATTGCGGCGATCTTCGAAGACCGCGACGAGGTGATGGTCACTCGTCGAGATTCATCTCTGGTTCTTGGCGTCGACGACGGGGGGGACGTGCGTGGTGAGTGACATGACCGCCATGGTTGATCGCACAGATAGCGTCGTCCACTTAGACGACGATGAGTTCGCATTTCTTTCGGAGGACGATTACACCGTCGTCGATTCAGATGACGTGCCACAGGCAAAACGGGAAACGGCCATCGAATGGGACGCCGAGGCGACGGACAAGGGACGGAAATCGTTCGATGCTGCCCGGAGAGGATGTGTGTTGTGCGT
Organism: Haladaptatus halobius; assembly: GCF_020618475.1. Taxonomy (GTDB): domain Archaea; phylum Halobacteriota; class Halobacteria; order Halobacteriales; family Haladaptataceae; genus Haladaptatus; species Haladaptatus halobius. The sequence goes on from NZ_CP085338.1 coordinate 242,106, forward strand.
GTTTCCATATTACAGAGATGTATCTATTAGACAATAAGCTTCGTGAACAGTGAAATACCCCTTTGACACTTCTCCACAAAACGGTAAGCGGAAGTGGAATTGACCACCATGCCGCCCTCGGAGAAGTACAAAATCCGTCACCGTCAACTTAGATCTCTTCTCCCTGCCGATTTCCTACTGTGAGGAGCAGTCGGAGGGCTTACTCTGGTTAGCTGTTAGCGATATAGCGGTGAGTCGAGACAACTGGCCCAGTCTTAGCAACCACACTTTGAATGGTTCAACTGCTTCATCCCTACTGACGCAGACTTACAGCCACAACGAATTCTCCGAAACGACCTCGAAAGCGATCACCTCACTCATTCTGTCGGACCATAGGAACACCAATCAGGACTAGTCCTCCAACGATCAGACAAAACGCGATCACAGTTAGAAGCAACGAGGCAGTGTGCCAGTTACATCCGTCGTACCATGTGACTGTCATCGCGTGCAAATCAAACCTGAAATCTTGGCTCGACTGAATTCAATATCGAAAAAATCGGGGTTGACGTTCTGACACTTTCGCATTGTACTCGCACCAACAAGTGACACCGGCACTAGCCAAATTCCAAGAGGGACAAGCAAGAAACCAATTCGACGAGCAGTGAGTTTTGGCATAAGTAGCTCTATTATCTGTAGATAACTAAAACATCAAGAGGAAGAGCACGACGAGCAAACCAAGGAGTACCACCATTGTTTTGGTTATGACCGACTTAAGGACTTGAGTCCTAGAACCCGTAGAATCTCCGTTCTTCCTGTTCATTCCACCGCCAGCATCTCTGTCCATATATCACATCGACTTGAGGACTTCAGTCCCAGAATCCGTAGGATTTCCATCCCTCCTGTTCATATATCCCATTCCATCTCCTCCACCATCTATCTCCGAGACATCTATATACATTTCATCATCTCCGTCCATATATCCTTAACTTTTTTCTACACTAATAAGCTTTCTCCAGCATACAATCTAAAATTTCTCGAATTGGCCCATATACGCTCTCTCCTCACCCGCGACAGTCGCTCACGGTGGCAGTCGTGCGTATCGAAGTCAGGATAGCAGCGGCTCCACGTGTGTAGTTCTCATCTCACTGTTGAATCCACACTCTGTAGTTAGCAAGTGGCTTCTCATAGGTTAGTACTTTATACTAACCCACGTGGTCGACTTCTCCACAAATCCATAATAGGAAGTGAAATCTACCCAGTCGACGCCCTCAAGGAAGCACAAATCCTGATACTACCAACAAGAGGCCCTTCCAACGATCTTCTCGGCTTGGGAGCAAGCTGGGGGTACAAGTGAACAGGGTTCCAGGAGTTAGATCTATAAGTAATTCTGACTGTGGATCACGGCACATTAGTGAAACTACAGGAGTTCGCCAAATCCATACGTATCAATATGATTTCTCAAAATCCCACGAACGATTCGGACGATGTCCGTGCCGCGGCCGCAGATATGTTCGCAACTTGCGCATGATTACACCAGCTCAATAAAATCGTCGACTCGTCGTCTTTTGCTTGTAAGCCCGAGGAGACACACTTGACCCCGCGAGTGACGTTGACGTCTTTGTCGTCCTTGCAGACTTCACCGATCAGGACACGACTGCCGACGACTTCCGTGATATTGCTTATGACGTGATGCTAGAGTATGGTTCAGTCATCGAACTCCATATCGTCTTGCAAGCTGAATTTGACCAGTATTTCGAAGCAACCAGAGAGTCGGAGAGTTCAGAACGAGAATTGATGACGGTCATGCTGACGAACTGTGCGAAGTTGTGGTCGTCATTCCGGAACCTTTCGTAGTCGTTCCGCCATTCGAATTGGACGCCTGCTCAAGAGCCCGTTCGAGTTGCGTTCTCGTCCGCTCAGGTGCCACCGTGGGGACCGTTACTGTCCCATCGACGACGACTCGAGGGACCGCAGGAATGGGTATCTTTTGAACCCGAGACATCGTTTCTTCTATCTGCGATTGATATGACCCGCTCTCGATCTCTGATTCGATGCGGTCGCGGTGGCGCACCCCCGCCTTCTTCGCAAAGCGCAGAAGTCGTTTGATCGTTGCCCATCCGTCGAAGCTTTGCTGATTCTGGAATAAGTATCCGAAGTACGACCAATACGATGTGGGATCGAAATGCCAGACAGCCAATCCAGCTCGGGCTGCGCGCGGTTCATCCGGCCCGTGGAACCCCTCTCCGTCTTCGTAGGCGACAGCACGGAATTCGAGGGCGACGTTGCCGGGTTCGACGTACTGTTCGATAATCGATGTCATATCTTCAAGAACGAAATTTTGCGTGTAAGGACATTTCCATGCCCCGTAGACTGTCGCTGTGACAGGGGCATCTCCGTCACCCATCATTGGGTATTGATACTTACTGGGTTTGTCCGGAATCGATACTGATTGGTAAACGCTCGGAGGAGCGTCAATCGATTCGGAAGTCGTAGTCTGCTCGGAGATCGTCGATTCGGTCACCCGGTCGTCGATCGTCGTTTTCCGTTTTCCCGTCACCGATTCGGTCGTCGGGTTCTTCGCACCATCTAAACCGTACTTTGAAAAGGTCGAACAGCCAGAAACCCCGACCGAAAGGCCCGCTCCGAGAAGCTGGAGTACCGCCCTTCTGCGTTCTCGCATGGAGACGTAATGGACGGGTTCATACTTGATTAATATGTTCTTAATGATTGTTAAATCATCGATGACAAATGGAACTAGTTGGCTACCTTGTTTGGCGCTGGTGAATCAAATCTCGCCTTCGTGACTAGGAACAGTGCTATAGTAGTTATCCATCGGAATTTCAAATTTAGTTATCTTATTTTACAATATAATGTGAAATACCGATCTCTGAAAATCATTACGGGAAATGAATAGTTTCTAGAATACATCACAGAACCATCAGTGGAATGGCGATAGAAATACGGATTGACGAACAGATAAAACGAATAGGCTGGTGATGTCACCTCTCATTCATGGTTGGCGATGTCGAGTGTGCGACGAACGACAACACGTGACACGTATTTCGGAACGCTCAGATGGCGGAACGGCTATGTCAATGGCTCACATCTCTTCGGAGACATGGCTCGACCGGCGATTCAGCTGTATACACTTCGTGAGCTTGAAGAACCGTTAATCGAAACGCTCCACCGCGTCGCCGATACAGGGTACGAAGGCGTTGAATTTGCCGGGATTGGCGATGAATCAGCCGAATCTATCGCCGACGCGCTTGACGATACCAGTCTCGAACCCGTTGGTGCCCACGTTAGTCTCGACTCACTTTGGACCGACTACGAGGAGACGGTCGAGACGTATCAGATACTAGGGTGTAGGCGTATCGTTGTTCCCTCCTACGGCGAGGACGGCTTTACCTCTGAATCTGTGGTTTCGGAGGCTGCAAATCGACTCCTAACACTCGCTGATCGTCTCGTCGACGACGGCTTCGAGGTGCACTATCACAACCACACCTACGAGTTCACAGAGATCGCTGGCAAATTCGACACTGCCTATGATGCGCTTGTCGCACAGACCGACGAGCGACTTAGTCTTGAATTCGACGTAGGACTCGCGCGCCATGGCAACATTGATCCAATAGCGTATCTCGACCGGTACGCCGACCGGATTTCGTTAATTCACCTGACCGATACGATCCCTGGTGATGACAGTACACTTCACGTCGATCTGGGCGAAGGTGTGGTCGTACTCGATGAGTGCATTCGCACTGCCATAGACGCCGACGCGAAATGGCTCATCTACGAGAACGGACTGACAACTGACCCAGTGACGACGCTCACGTCGAGCACTGCTCGTATTCGGGAACTTCTTGACGCCGCCTGAGCTGTCTATGATTTCAACTAACACTTGACAGTAACATGAGAACGACCGAACCCGCCACGGGTACGAGTTCACAATACTTATGCTAAGTGCTAAGTGACGTAGCCGTATGCCACGCATCGTCATAGTAGGAGAAAGGGCGGCGGTGCAAGCGCACGCTGAACGCTACAAACAGTTCGACGGGGTGACTGTCAGTGGCGCCGTCGAACCCTCTAATAAACCATTTGACAATATCGATGTACCTGTCTACGATTCAGTGGTTCACGCTCTCCGCGATGGCGACGTAAATGGGGTGGATATCTGCGGGCCGGGGGCAGTCTATGACGATGCGCTCAACGCGGCTCTCGATGCGGGGCTCCCAACTCGCTGTGACCCGCCATTCGCGTTCGATGATGCGCAGTTCGACCGACTCGTCGCAGGGGCGTCGAACGCGAATGGGTGGTTAATGGCGTACTCTCCACACCGGTTCTCACGACTGTACAACCGTCTCCGGTCGGATGTTGAAACAGGTGGTATTGGAACAATTGGCGTCGCCAGAATCAAGCGAACTGCACCGTTTGGCGATCCTGGATGGAATACCTCGTATGTCGGCGTCACGGCCACTGTCGACCACGTGGACGCACTTTGCTCCGTATTTGCACACGATATCGACGTTCTCGATTGGACTTTTGGAACGATCGGGCGTGTCTTCGCTCGAGCACGGTCTGGCGAGCAATACGACCACGCACATGCTGTACTCACATTTCAGAACGGTGGACGAGCGACCATCGAGACGACATGGAGCAAGGCGTCTACTCCTTCGCCACGCGTTAGTGTTGAGTATAGCGGCAATCATGGGCGTCTCACTTTCAGTGACCGCGATGCGTCGACTGCACTTCAAGAAGAGTCGAAACCGCTAAACGTCGATCCGCCAGAGGTTGACTGTCGAGGTCGGTTGCTGCATGAGTTCACTGCCCGTATACAGGGTACTGAAAAGCCTCCATCGGATATCACTCCGAATCATCCTTCGCGAGTCACAGTCGCTGTGCGCCGTTCCGTCGACAAGGGACTACCGATCACAATCGCGGAGGAGTCTTTGTGACCGTTTCTATTGGTATCTGTTCGACCGCCCACGCCAACGCCGAGGTATACGCGGCGCTTCTGTCGAAATTACCGGAGGTCGACCTCATCGGAATTTCGGAGCAAACGACTGACCGAGCCCGTAAACAAGCGAATGCTATCGGCACGTCAGCGATGTCACATCGCGAACTAATGCAGGCAGCCGAAGGAATCGTTATCTGTTCGACAACCGCCGCTCACGACGAGTTAATCGATCTCGCGCTCCAGCAAAACGTTGCCATCCTTGTAGAGAAACCGCTTGCGACATCACTTGCGAAAGCGAAGTCAATACAGGATAAGTGCGACGAAAGCGACGTCGTCACAGGTATGGCGATGCCGCTTCGTTATAGTCTCCCAATGAAACGTCTTAAAGAACAATACGAAGCTGGAACAATCGGTGAACTCATCGCCGTCTCGGGAATTAACCGCGGTCGAATGCCGGGTGGGTGGTTTGTCGATCCTGAACTGGCTGGTGGTGGGGCCGTTGCGGACCATACTGACCATATTGTCGACATTGTTCGCTGGATTACTGGTGAAGAGGTACAAGAAGTATATGCCGAAACAGACACCCGATTCTATGATATCCCAGTTGAAGACGTGAATTTGTTGTCGATGACGCTTTCTAACGGAGCTTCGTTTGTTCTCGATGGATCATGGAGCACACCGCAAAAGAACACGTTTTGGGGGGATGCCAGCGTCGAACTGGTGGGGACAAAATCAACGCTCTCGGCGGACTGCTTTGGCTATCAGTACACACATGTAAAAGATACTGGTCACGGCAAACACAACGAATCCATTTATTGGGGTGCCGATCCAAATAATGCCCTATTGCGCAATTTCGTCACGTCTATCCGTGGCGAGTCCACGCCTGCGACGTCTCTCGAAGACGCTGTACAGACTGCCGCCGTTATCGCTGCTGCGTATGAATCAGTCGATAGGGGTGAACCGGTTAATGTTATGTACTAGGCCATCTATCTATAGAAAATACAGCGAGAGTACCACGGGTCACCCGACCCGTGGGTGAATCGCGTACGCTATTTCGTCGGCCGAATGGCCAGCAGAACGCTTATAGTCCCGTGAGATGTGCCATAGGACGTACAACAGATGGTACTACCACGGCCACGAATCGATCTCTCGGACGAGGAACAACAGCGCGTGAGAGAGTATGCTGACGAGCACGGACTTCGAATGCCCCGTGCCTATGCCGACCTCGTACGCGCTGGCCTCGAAGCAGAGAACGGCTAAGTGATGGATATTACGTTTCGCTTCCGTGCGTATCCAGACGAGGACACCGCGAGCGAAGCGTGGCGACACATCGACATCCATCGGCAGATACGGAATCACGCGGTTCGAGATTATCACCGCTCGTCACGGAACGACCGTCCGAGCAGGAATCAGCAGGTCAACAAACTTCCGGGGTGGAAGCAACGCTGGCCGCTCTGGAAGGAAGTATCAGCACATGCCGCTCAACAGACCGTCAGACAAATCCACAACGATTTGTCCGTTCTCAAGAGTCACCGAGAGAACGACCGGAAGACGGGACGGCTGAAATGGCAGGGAGCGGGCGAATTTCGGTCGGTGGCGTACCAGTCCGAAGGCTTCAACGTCAATCATACGACGGGCCAACGATTCGGTACATTCACCCTCTCGAAGATCGGTGAGAACATCCCGTTCCGAGTGCACCGCGACATTCCCGATACCGAGAACGTGAAGCGCGTCATTCTCAAGAAAGAACGAACCGGCGAGTGGTTCGTCTGTTTCGTAGTGGAAGCCGACGAACCGGAGAAACCCGACTTGTCAGACCTCACGACGGACAACTGCGTAGGGATCGACCTCGGAATACTTTCGTACATCCACATGAGCGACGACTGTTCGGTAGACTGCCTCGACCTCACGGACAGCTACGACCGCTATGCGAGAGCACAACGGAAGTTAGCCCGGAAGGAACACGGTTCCTCGAACTGGGAGAAACAGCGTGTTCGTATGGCGAAAGCGAAGCGCCGGATCAAACGGCGGGTGCTCGACTACCAGCACAAACTCACGACGTGGCTAGTGAAACGTTACGAGTTCATCGGCGTCGAGGACTTGGACGTAACGCCGATGCTCGAAACGAGCCAGTCCGCAAAGAACAGGCAGGATGCGGCGTGGTCGCGGTTCGTTCGCCTCCTACAGTACAAAGCGAAACTCCACGGCGTTCACGTGGTTCCGGTCGAACCGAAGGATACGACGAAGGCGTGCAACCAGTGCGGCGTGAAGACGGATAAACCGCTTTGGGTTCGGGAACACTCGTGTCCGGCGTGCGGTCACGAAGATGACCGAGACCTCAACGCGGCGAAGAATGTACTCGACAAGGCATTAGCCGAGAAAGGCGTATCGTTCGTCCGAACCAAACACTCTTTTCAGGTCAATGTAGGGCAGGGACTGCCCGAATCAACGCCTGTGCAGACTGTGCTCCCTACGTCCACTCGTCGCCATTCGGCGTCGATGGATGCAAAGTACGTCGTGGAAGCAGGAAGCCCCGCGTCACCCGACGCGGGGTAGTTCACGCTCGTGATTTTCGTCCTTCGTATTCTTGTTCGTTCAGTTAGTCGGAACGGTAGTTTCCGTCGTTTCGACGATGATAGCTTTGGTTTGTTCCGCGGACTCATAAGCTGCTTCAACGACGGCGATATCATTGACGGCGTCTGCACCGGTCTTCAATGGGGATCGATTCTCCGCAACGGCGCTGACGAAGTCGGCGACCAATCCCTCGTCGGGGTTCGATCCCCAGTACACCGACTGAATCCCCGGGTCGTCTGAATCACGTGTCTGTTTTATTTTCTGGTCGAAACAATCAACGGAGACGACCCCTTCTGTGCCGACAAGCCGAAGTGTCGCGTCGCCCCAAAAGTCCCACTCATCAGGTTTGCTCCACGACCCATCAAGGACGAACTCCGTCCCGTCAGTGAGTGTCATCGACAACAAATTCACATCCTCGACAGGGATGTCGTGGAAACGAGTGTCTGTTTCGGCATATACTTCTTGTACCTCTTCACCAGTAATCCAGCGAACAATGTCGAGGATATGCACTGAGTGGTCTATCACTGCACCACCGCCGGACGCTTCGCTGTCGACGAACCACCCCCCGGGCATTTGCCCGCGGTTTGTTCCACTGAGAAATTTCAGCTCTCCGAGCACGCCATTTTCCATTGCAGTTTTTGCGTTACGGACTGGCTGGCTGAAGCGGAGCGGCATCGCGACGCCAAGGCTAATACCTGCTTCCCGGCAGATATTGACCATCTCCTGTGCTTCGGCGACGGTTGGTGCGAGGGGTTTCTCGCAAAGGACATCAACGCCAGCGTCGGCGGCGCGATTGACCCATGCGACGTGATCGGCATTCGTTGAACAAACGACCACCCCGTCGGCCTTCGTGAGTAACTCGTTAGGTTCCAGATAATCAGTGCCGTATTCATCAGCTTTTACACGTGCATTATCGACTTGGTCACCGACATCAGTAACGCCGACAAGCTCAGCGTCCGATAAGTCATTCAGCGAGGCTGCATAGGAGTCAGCGTGAAGATGCCTGGTCGAACAAATACCAATTCGTACAGTCATGCACCTACCTCCGTGGGTGAGATGGGCTCACCGTGTTTACTAGACTCGATGGCTGCGAGAGCGATTCTAACTGCTTGACGTGCATCATCTGGTGAAATATCCGGGTCACATCCGTTCTCGGCACAGTCGATGAAGTGTTCGAGTTCCTTCGTGTATGGACTCTTCGCCAGCGGGCTGGTTGGAGCGTTCGCTCCCTCCGCACCACCGGAGATACGAACGGCATTCTCGTCTCGCGTATCGAATTCAAGCAGACCCTCATCGCCGGCGATTTCGTAACTCGTAGTAAAAGGCGACCCTTCAGGGTAGCCCCACGACGCTTCGACATGACCGACTGTTCCATCTTTAAAACGTAATAGTACCGATGAGTGCTGATTTAAGTGGCCGTCGTCCCATTCAGCCGTGCGGGCGAACACGTGGTCAACCTCGCCGACGACCCAGCGGAGATAGTCGAAATCATGAATTGCCATGTCGAGGAGTACGCCTCCGCTTTGTTTTTTGTCACCGAACCACGAGTTACTGCCATATCGTGGCGGTGACGAGAAGCGTTCAGTGTGCAGTGTACCTAATGTACCGACTTCACCAGCATCGATGCGTCGTTTTGCCTCTGTGTACTCGGGGAAATATCGAAGCACATGGCCGGTCATAAAGGTAACATTAGTGTTGTTTACCGTATCAACGATCGCGTCAGCGCCCTTTGCAGTGCGAGCAAGTGGTTTCTCGCAGAACACATTAAATCCGTGTTCGACGGCCGCTTCAACGAATGGTCGGTGCGTCGGCGTCGGAGTACAAATATCGATAGCTGTGACGTCGGCCTCGCCCATCATCTTCTCGGCATTGTCGTAAACGTCGGCGTCTGGTGTATTTTCTGCCGCAAAGGCCTCTTTGTCGTTGCTAAGCGATGCGACCGCGACTACCTCGGCATCATCTATTTCTTGGTAACTGGTAGCATGGGTCGTGGCCATGAAGCCACTACCTACTAACCCAATTCGTTGCATCAACTTCAATGTACGGAACTATTGGTATTAAATTTTCCCCAGCGGCAAATCGTGCTTATATATTCGACCAAGTAGTTGTGACCGTGCCGGACGTAATGCCCTTACGGGCGAAACGGTTGTCCTTTTCAAACACTGAGCAGATAACCGACGGATCTTCAAGGAGACGATGCTGAAGGTAGCTCCCGCGAGCGCGTCCACCACCTGTCCGAGTAATTTCTAGCACTTCGAGGAATTCCCACTCCCGCAGGAGGTCGTAAACACGCCGTTTAGAGAGTGTTTCCAAGCCCGACTCAGCGCAAATATATTCATAGGCGGCATACACTTCTGGCGTTTTGAATGTCAGCGTCTTCTCGACGAGCGCCAACGAGGCGATTGCAAGTAGTGTCGCTTTCTGTTGTATCGTCGAACCGGCAAGAAGTGCATTGACTCGGTCGCGTTCGGCTAGGTTATTGGCACTGTGTACGTGCTTGATAGTGATACTATCTGCCCCTTCGCTCGCGGCGAGTTCACCGGCGTGGCGAAGTAAGTTAATTGCCTTCCGTGCATCGCCATGTTCGTCCGCGGCGAGTGAAGCACACTCCGATACCACGTCGTCGGAAAGTACGCCGTTGTTGAATGCATCTAATCGACTACGAATTATCGCACGAAGGGCGTCGCGATCATATGGTGTAAAGATTATTTCACGCTCTTGGAGGCTGCTTTTGATACGCTCCTCTAGTCGGTTTCGGTATTTGATCTTGTTACTAGTCGCGACGATGCCGACCGAACAGCGCTCAAGTTTGTTCGCTTCAGTTGCTCGCGATAGCTGCATGAGAAAGTCTGTCCCCTCTAGTCGATCAATTTCGTCGAGGACGACGAGAACGGCATCAAAACGTATATCGAGCACTTCCCAGAGAAGACTATAATACCGTGAGCGTCCGAACCCCGTTTCTGGAACGACGAACCCAGTCACTTCAGCGTCGTTCAATTCCTGTACTGTTGCTCTAATCGCACGAGTTTCAGTATTTTCTTGTGAACAGTCGATGACGACGCGGCCGACCGATGCATTGTTCTCCGCCGTCTCGACGATACGACGCGTCGTATATTTAGCACAAAGCGATTTTCCGGTGCCCGTTTTCCCGTACAGAAACACGTTGCTCGGTGCTCCTCCGGTGATAGACGGATTAAGGGCATTTGCTAAACAACGAATCTCCTCGTTGCGAGCAACGATATGATTGGATCCAGGAACGTACCCGACATCGAGGAGTTGTCTCTTTGAGAAAACGTGATCCTGCACACTAAATGCGTCTCCTAGCATACTTGCGTTCTGGATCGATTCGTCGCGCCGTGTCATATTCCAACAGAATGTGCACACCTATGATAAAATCATCGGGTAGCTTAGTCGTAGACTTTGATCGTTGGAGAGAACCACCCCCCACCCCTCGTTTCACCTGTATTTCATTACATCCCTAATTCTGTAATGGAACAACTGATCAAAATTACCAATATAATTATTCAATTATGGGTAAATAAATTGATTATATATTGACAACGAAGAGTCTATCCCCGAACAACAGGAAAATAAATCGACTATATTCAGCTAAGGAACTCGATCGTATTCTTGTGAAGCGGAACGAAGCCCTCGGCGAAATCAACTCCCCGAGTCCGGCCGAGCACTCGAGCCTCGGCGCGTACACCCTCAATGAGTCCGTCAAACTCTGCATCGATGCCGCCATGCTCTTCGAGCCATTCAACTTGGGACTCGTGTTCGAGAATCGCATCTTCCTTCGTCGACTGGTATTCACCGATATCAATGTACGTCTCAGGCTCGAACGAGGAAGTTGGCTTGCCGAAATAATAGACATTCTCTGGTTCCCATGGGTCTAACTCTGTCTCCAACAGTGGAAGCGAGCACATGTAGTACGCGTCACTCACTAATTGAGAGGTGGTTCGGTGGTCGGGATGCATATCGTCGCGGAAGTGTGTTAGCACAATATCTGGTCTGTGGTCGCGGAGCACGTCGACTAGTTGAAGTCGGTTTTCCAACGAGTATGTGATGCGACCGTCCTCGAAATCGAGAAACTCTGCTGTGGCGCCGAGGGTTTCAGCGGCATTTTTAGCCTCTTCTTCGCGCGTGGCGGCGACTTCAGCTTCAGTCGTATCGAAGCCGCCAAACTCGCCGCGAGTCATATAAACTATCGTCACGTCATCGCCACGATCGGCATGCTTGGCGAGCGTCCCACCACAGAAGATATCTGCGTCATCGGGATGTGCAACTACTGTTGTAAGATGCATACACATGGAAATCAAACAAACCGATAATAAAGTTTGTGCCATTTTTATCTCTGCAGCGTATATTCTGTACCGTGATGATTCACATATAGACAAGTGCTGAGGAGTGACACCAAGCTGTTTGCACTACGAGAAAAGGTATTTGAGATCAGAACAGACACGCGGTGGCATTCGTTCGGGTGCTGTTCGGTATGGTGGCACTTCGGCAGTCACCCATCCGTCATAGCCAATGGCCGTCAACTCCTCGACTACGGCGGGCCAGTCGACGTCGCCTTCCAATGGGTATGTGAAGGCGTCTATCGTATCAACGTCTTTCCGGTAATCCTTCACGTGGATGCGCTCGATTCGCTCACCAAGGATTCGAATCCATTGCTCGGGATGACCGAACCGCCTGACGTTTCCTACGTCGAAGTACGCTCCAACTGGCCCAAACTTGGATGCTTGATCGACGAATTCGGCGAATTCCAACGGGGAGAGTAAAAAGTCATTCCAGACGTTCTCTATGCAGACCGTCACATCATACTCCGCCCCTGTCGCGGCGAGGCTCTGGATCGATTCCAGTGCGCGACGATACGCTTCGTCATATGGCGTCTCTTCGTCGACAATAGCTGGAACGATGAGCACGGCCCCAGCATTGAGCGAATCTGCGATTTCGATCATCCGTTCGCCAGCTTCGATACCGGTTCTGCGTGTCTCCTTATCCCCGCTCGACAATTGCCGTTCCCAGTGGAGTGTCGTTGAGATGGCGGGAATATCAAGCTCTAATTCGGCAATTTGATCAGCGAATTCATCGACAGCTTCATCGTTCCATAGCGGTCCGTCGGCAGTCAGGTTCGGTTCAATACCGTCGTACCCAGCATCTGCGAGGAGTTTCGCATTCGTTTGGAGACTGTCCGCTGGGAATCCCATTTGGTTGAGTGCAAGCTTCATACCACTAACGTGTCCACTGTGCTTGTTTATATATTAGCGTAGCGGCCACTTTCACTGTTCCGGAGCGGATACTTTTATCATCTCTCCATGCTTAATGATAATATACTTGACTCTTCCGATTGGGTTTATCGGTGCAGGTGGTATCGCTTCGGTTCAACATCTCGGAGTATGTACAGTTGGATTGCTAAATGCATATATTTTTTTAGTTGTACTTTACTAAAATGTTCCTACCATGGTGACAACCATCTCGGCAGTTTTATCAAAATAAGGACCGAAATTGAGAATGAGAGAAAAATCGATTTTAGAGATTCTCGAAAGGAAGTACCATCTCATGTCGCACTGCAATCCATATGGTTCGACGAAAGGATATCCATTTATTCTTGAATACAAGATTAGAGAGAGCGTATTCGTATCCGATACGATGAAGCAACAGTCCAAACAGAGGTTGGCAGCTACTTTGACAGAGACAATGTTACACTCAAGATTTCGCTCGCATGTCCACTTTTTTCACGCAAAATTTTTCGCGGTGAATATTAAAATCGAGTGATCTTGAACGTCTATTAGATGCCCTCGTAGCTTATAGCTGCGCCTTATTGGATTGAGACTCCCCCGATTATTATGAGAAAATCACTCCCTTGAGACTGAATTACATCACTAATATAAGTGGCGGGGATTCGATCGAGTATAATAAAGAGAATTGTAACCATCGCGATTTGGTGCAACATTGCTTCGTTTGAGGAAAGGTATATCATGCTGGACTAGCCAGTACCACTATGATACAAGTTGGCTTGCTTGGAGCTGGCAGAATGGCTGGCATATATGCAGATCGAATTGCAGACCTGAATGAGGCGACAGTTACGGCAGTTGCGTCGCCAACTAGCGCTGAATCGTTCGTCACCAAGCGGGTACCCACGGCGACTGCGTATTCGGATGCAAATGAACTATGCAAGGACACGAATGTCGACGCTGTAGCGGTCTTATCGCCGACCGATACCCATCCAGAACTGGTTGAAATCGCTGCAGAACATGAGCTCGATGTCATTTGTGAGAAACCTATCGCACGAACGTTGGAGGGAGCCGCGAGAATTCAAAAAATTGTAGAATCCACTGACATTACCTTCATGGTCGCACATGTCACCCGATTCTTTCCTGAGTACGTGACAGCTAAAGCACGTGTAGATGACGGTGTGATCGGAACTCCCGGTGTCGCTCGAACCAAACGAGCGTTCGGATTCGAGGGATCACGTGGATGGTTCGATGACTCGAACCGAAGCGGTGGCATACTTCTTGATCTAGCAATACACGACTTCGATTACCTTCGGTGGGTAATCGGTGATATCGAGCGTGTGTTTACACGTCGCGTTGATTGGATAAACGAAGGAAAAAGCGACGTCACGCTATCTATCGTTCGTTTTGAAAATGGAGCAGTGGGACACGTCGAGGCATGGGCTGTCGAGGGACCGAGGGTCCCCTTTACCACCGCATTTGAACTCGCTGGCAGTGATGGACATCTTGAGTTTGATCTCGATGATGTCCGGCCGATCCAGTACTATGACGAAACAGGGAGATCGTCGCCACGAGATCCTGTTAGTGACGATCTCCCCCTACGAAGAGACGGGTATCACCGCCAACTTGAACATTTCTTTGAATGTATTCAGGGGGGAAAAGAACCTTCTGTATCAATCGAGGAAGGAATCGCTTCTATGCGTATCTCTCTCGCGGCCATCGAATCCGTAGAACGCGGCAAACCTGTCGCTGTGGCGGAGGTGGGCGAATGACAATCAAATTGGGCATCCTCTCAACAGCTCACAGCCATAGTGACGCATACGCGGAGGCACTCAAAGCACTCGAGATTGCAGACCTCGTCGCTGTCGCGGATGAAGACGAAGAGCGTGGCCGAAAGTTTGCAGAGCAACATGATATAGAGTATGGCTCAAGAGCCGAAATTCTTGAACAGATCGACGCCGGGATCGTGACCGCCGCAAATGCAAACCATCTCGAATGGACGGAAGCGGCTGCAAAAGCCGGCGTCCACGTACTTTGTGAGAAACCTCTGGCAACAACTGAAGATAACGCGCGTGCAATGGTTCGCGTTTGCGAGAGTTCAGGTGTCATCCTTGGCGTCGCGATGCCGGTTCGGTTTAGCGAACCCGCTCGACAGGCCAAAACGGCAGTTGAAAACGGCGAGATTGGTGAGTTACAGGCTATTATTGGCACTAACATCCTCATGCAAAAAAATGGTGGAGATTGGATGACTGATCCTGAACGAAGCGGCGGGGGGGCGATCATGGATCACACAGTGCACATAATCGACCTTGCCCGATGGATTACGGGCCAGGAGGTGGCAAATGTCTACGCCGAATCCGGAACCCGTTTCACCAATATTCCCGTCGAAGATATAGTTGTCCTATCCATGGCGATGCAAGACGGTACGCCGTTGACCCATGATGGATCCTGGCGACAGCCCAAATCGTGGGACTTCTGGGGAGACGTGACTATGCGATTAATTGGAACGAAGGGTGTGCTCGAGATTGATTGTTTTGACCAGACTCTGACTCAGACAACGGATATAGGACAAGATCCAGGTATCGATTCTGTTTACTGGGGGACAGATATGAATAAAGAACTCCTACGCGACTTTGTCACTGCTGTCAGTGCTGGTGAACAACCAGAGATTTCTGGCCAAGAGGGCGTCCGAGAGGTTCAAATTGTCGAAGCAGTTTACGAGTCGGTGGAGTCAAACAATCTGGTGCCGATCGAACACAACGGGGATTTCTGAATTAGCCTCATCCTGATGTCGATTACCATTATCCAATCAATAATTAATAACAATATATTCTCTCGCTCTTTGAAGCCGGAACCGTTTAGGGTTATACAGTTGCAGTTGTCGGTACTGGATCGAATCTGATAAAGTAGACAGCTGGAGAAAGTTTTTTGATAGGATACAAGCATGACCAAGCGTATGAAGGACTCGACTTATGTAACCTCGCCGCGTGTACAGACATCATCTATAATAATACTGATGAATTTGCTGATGTGTTCGACACTGATGGCAACTTATCGTTGTTTACGTACTCGCAAACCGAAGTTATAGTCGCGAGCTAACCCTGTGGGAGACGTAGTGATTCTCTAGTCAGGTTCCTCAGGTGAGCCATTTCCGAAAATAATCAGGGCCGTAATCAACGATCCAGTACATCAGGTAGTAGAACCCCCCGATGATAAAGAGCGTGATACCAAGGTATTTTAATATGACTGCGACCACAAAAAAACCCTGATGTATCGTCGCGGCGAACGCGATGAAGACCGCACTCAGAACGAATAACACCACTCCAATGAGGATTGAACTGGCCAGTCGTGGATAGACCACTCGATCGATGAGCGCTCTCATGCTGCCTCACCGCTGCGAATCTGTCTGGATCGCAAACCGCTGAAATGCCGAAGTATGTCGTATCGGATCAACCCCATCTCGACCGGTATCATCATTATACGTATTATCGTGATGTAGAAACGTATGTAGTTTTCGCCGATGTATCCATGCAGGCGTCTGGTCCACAAAAGAGCAGGTCTAATGGCTTACGAACAAGATTAGAATGCGATCATCTTCGCTCCGACCGTCTTCGAAATTGTCCGTATCATTCGAAGAATTTATTTGGGTGGGCATGTATATCATATGCATCGTTAACAATGGGCAAACTTGAATTAAACAATCTTACGAAAGTGTTCGGCGTCGATGATGACCAGGTTATCGCAGTCAACGACCTTAACATCGCGATCGAAGATGGCGAATTTCTGGTACTGGTTGGCCCGTCAGGCTGTGGAAAGTCGACGACGCTTCGTTGCGTGGCGGGTTTGGAGACAGTTACCTCCGGTGAGATCATCTTAGACGGGCAGTCAGTTACTAATCAAAAGTCTAAGGAGCGTGATATGGCGATGGTGTTTCAGAACTACGCACTCTATCCCCATATGACCGCGCGCGAGAATATGTCGTTCGGATTGAAGATGAGCACCGACCTCTCGAAGGCGAAAATCGACGAGCTCGTCGAAGACACCGCCGAGATGATGGGAATCAACGAACTCCTAGAAGATCGTCCAGGCGAGTTGTCGGGGGGCCAGCAACAGCGCGTGGCACTCGGGCGGGCTATCGTTCGCGAGCCAGAAGTGTTCCTGATGGACGAGCCGTTGTCGAACCTCGACGCCAAACTACGTACGGCTATGCGGACAGAGTTACAAGAACTCCAGCTACGTCTGGGAATCACTACCATCTATGTCACCCACGATCAAACAGAGGCAATGACGATGGGCGACCGTATCGCCGTGCTGAACGGCGGTGAGCTCCAGCAAATTGGCACACCTCTCGAATGTTATCACCAGCCGAATAACCGGTTCGTCGCCGGGTTCATTGGAAGCCCCTCGATGAACTTCTTGGACTGCCATTTAGCGGGCGACACGCTCAGACAAGACTCTTTCGACTACCAACTTTCGGCTGAAACCGCCGAGCAATTGCGCACCTCTAGTAGCGAGCACGTCACGCTGGGAATTCGCCCGGAGGACATCCAGCCAGCCGATGCGGAGGACCAAAATGCGGTGACAGTGTCGGTGAACGTAGTAGAGCCACTGGGTGACACCACCTACGTCTATTTCGACTTGGACGATACCCCCTGCACTGCGAGTGTCTCGGGCGACCTGGCCATCGAAGAAGGCGACCAACTCGAGGTGGTATTCCCCGAAGATTGCATTCATCTCTTCGATGGTGCCACCGGTGACGCCGTCAAGAATCGCAAACTGGACAGTACTTCGGATTCCGAGTATTCCTACTCGGGCGAACCGGCTTGAGGAAAGTTCCGATCCAACTCCGACGATCGTGTTTCTTCGGAAAACATTACATGGTATGCACTAGCGCCAGTCGTCGAACGGTCGCGAGTACCGTTAGTAACGCGAAGGCGACCAATGATTACACTGCTGTAGGTTATTGTATTATATATTTGACTGTGGATACGAGTGCAATGAGCGACGCAATCAGGCTCAGTCTTGTCGGTGACGACAGCAGCGCAACACGTCAGGTTAGCGTGATCTTCGATCCGTCAGTCATCGATTAGAGGACGGTGGAAGAAGTATATTGTGAGCGTGGCAATGGATCGCTGATATATTCAAGATGAGTAACTTTCTGCGGTGTTTGCGCGGTGGGGAAACACCGTCGGCGACAATTGTCGACGCCAAAAAAGCTGCTGCGATCGTCCTTGATGCAGAGAAGGCCATTGGTGAGAAGGCAGCTATCGAGAATGACGCGAATTCTGATTTGGTGTAGCGACGGACATCCCACAACCCATCTTCACCAAATGGCTTATTTCCACCACACCGGTATTATTTTGATTGCGGATTGCAACGGGTAACTTGATCATGGTCGAATGGTGGTTTGTCGTCGCATTCTTAGCTGCCATTTTGAAGACGGCCTACTCAGTAGTACAGAAACGACTTACCCTCGAATATGACGGTCTCGAACTGAGCTACATCACCTCGATACTTGGTATGCTATTCATGACGCCTATCGGCGTTTGGTACCTCTCTCATATCGATATGTCCTTCACCCCGCCGGTGATAATGGCAATCACCATCTCTGGAGTGGCCAATATCTGTGCGATCGTGACATTTCTTACTGCACTCAAGCTCGAAGATCTCTCAATCGTGACACCGTTGATGCAATCTACACCAATTGTGGTTGCCATAACTGAACCACTTGTACTAGCTACACACTACGATACCGGGATAGTCCTCGGGAGCGCTGTAGCGGTAGTTGGCGCATATACTTTGTTAAATGACGCAGGTGGCCTAACTGTGCCAATCAAACGGATTACAGACAAACCTATCTTGCTCGCGCTGACCGCTGCCCTCTTGTTTGCCTCGACTTCCCTCGCCAACCGGTTCGTCACGACCCGGATTCCACCATTATTCTATGCCTTCTCCATTTACCTGTTTATGGCCATCGGTTTTGTCAGTATCCAGATTTTCCGTGACCGGCACCTACTCACCACGGAACTATTCCGTGGTCGCCTCATACTATTGGGAGGGTTGACTGCCCTTCGGACCAGCGTCACATACGTCGCCTTCTCGCTCGCTATTGCTTCACGTGTTTCTATTGTCCTGCAAATTTCTATTTTACTAAATGTTCTTGCAGGTGGATTTTTCTTTTCTGAGAAAAATTTGCTTTGGAAATTGGTTGGCACGCTCTGCATCGTTGCCGGCGTCATTCTCACACTATGACCTACTTTCGATTTATCGCAGACCTTCGCGGCTTCAAGTACACGAACTACCGGACGCGAACCGCAAAGAGATCAGTGGGGCCATGGACGCCATGGCCAGAACAGCGCGAGTAGGGTGAACAGAAGCATGACGAACGGTCCTATCCGGAGTATAATTCCGGGATTCATCTCGGTTCGGACGTACCCAAGGTAATACAGCGCCAACGCAGCAGCCCCAAAGATGATGGCGCCCCCATAGATCGGTTCGTTGATCTCGGACGTTCCGATTTGGAGCACAATGGTGCTGAACGCATTGAGTCCGATCATGTCCCTTTCGCCCCCGTGAGAGCGATACCTTCGATGAACGTGCGTTGTGCGAGCAGATACGCCACGATCACAGGGAGTGCCGCTAGAATCGTCGCTGCGAGCACCTGTCCATATGCGTTCTGCGAGTATCGTCCCGTCAGGAACGCCAGACCGACTTGTAGTACGAACATCGAATCCTTACCGGTGATCACTAGCGGCCACAGGAATGCACCCCAGGAGAATATGAATTGGAAGACGGCGAGTGAAGAGAGTGCAGGTTTCGACATAGGGAGCATGATACGGGTAAAGATCTGTAGATTGCTACACCCGTCCATGCGTGCCGATTCCAACAGCGAATCGGGAATCGTAAGGAAGTACTGACGCATGTAGAACGCTCCGAACGGGCTAGCGAGGAATGGCACTATAATCCCCCAATATGTGTTTACCCAACCGATCGCGGACATTTGGACGTACAATGGCACCATAGTCACCTGAAACGGAATGATCAATAGACCAATAACAGATAGGTAGAGTACCCGCTTGCCGACGAACTCCCCTTTTGCAAGCGCAAAGCCGATGAGCGAGTCAAGGAGAAGGGTGAGTCCTACGACTCCGACCGCGACGATGAGAGTATTGAAGAACCACCGGTCGAGTGGCTGTTGCATCCAGACCATGTAGTAGTTCAGAATTGTCGGGGCTTTTGGGAAGAGGTCCGCAAAAGACGAGACAACCGTGAATACGTTTCCAGGTCGTTTCGATGACGTGACTATCGCGAAGGCAAACGGAAATAGTGCAATGATACTCGCGATCGTGAGAATACTATGCGCGATCAACCGCGGCAGTAGATCCTGTTTTGAATCATGTTCGTCTTTCGATTCTCCGTCCGTGTGATCAATCACATCTGTTGGTTGTATTTCAGCCATGGTTTAATAGTTCACATCATCTTCGAAGTATTGGTTTTGAACAAGACTCAATGCGAAAACAAAGATAAAAAGGATGACACCAACGGCGCTGGCCAATCCCATTCTGAATTTGCTGAAGCCTAGTTCATAAAAGTAAAACATAATTGAGTACGACGAGTGGACAGGGCCGCCGCCTGTCATAACGAATACCTGTGTGAAGAACCGGAACGAGAAAATCATGGTAAGGATGACGACGAGGAATGACGTCGGCTTCAACAGTGGGAGCGTGATATATCGGAATTTCTGCCATCGATTAGCGCCGTCCATTGTGGCAGCCTCGTAGAACGTGTTTGGGATACCCTTTAACCCAGACAGAAAGATCACCATGTTGAATCCGACATGCTTCCAGATACTCATCGCGGTGATGGCAGCCAAAGCGGTGTCTGAGTTGTTTAGCCAGTTTAGCGTAGGCAGCCCTAGCCATCCCAGAAATAGATTCAATACGCCGGAACTCGGATTGTAGATCCATGTCCAAATTAGCGACACCACAACCCAAGAAGTGACGACCGGAAGGAAGATAGCCGTCGAGTAGAACCTGGTACCTCGGAGGTTCATGTCCAATAGTATCGCGAGCCCGAGCGCAATAGGTACGTCAATTAACAGCAGTGACGCTGAATATCCCGTTGTGTTGATGACTGAGTTGATGAAAACTGGATCGGTTAATAACTCTATGTAATTGTCAAGGCCGACAAACGGATGGATCGTTGCGAGTGGACTCCATTCGAAAAAGCTAATTCCGATAGCGGCGATAAACGGAATTAGCAGAAATGACACAGATATGACTACTTTCGGCAGGATAATTAAGTACCACCCAGGGCTGGATTCCTCACCTGTCTGCTGATCAAAATATGATTTAAACTTGTTGATGAGTTTGTCGCTAAACCCGTCGTCGTTGATCTCTCTAACTGTCATACTCACCTCGGCGCGCTTTGCAGACCAATTTCATTGCTGAGTTTAGGACTCTATCATGCTGTTGATCTCGTTTGCGATACGGTCAAGTACTGGCTGTGGTTTTTGTTTCCCCTGCCAAATTGCTTCGACTTCCGTATGAACTAGCGTATACATGTCACCTGCCTTGGGGTGGCGGGGGAAGGCTTTGGTGTTACTGATCTCCTGCTTGATCGTTTGTGCGTTCGGTGTTTTCTTGATAAACTTTTTGAAGAAATCCGATTTGTAGATACTTTTCAGTCCGGGGAATCCACCAACGTTCTCAAGTAGGTGCTTTTGAACCCGTTCCGTATTCGCGAATTCGAGCCACTTGAGCGCCCACTCCGTGTTCCCCTGTTCGGTCGCCAGCAAGAAGTTGCCAGCAGACCAGGAGTGACTGGAGTCGCTGTTCGGTCCCTTTGGCATTGGAAGATATCTCCAGTTGGCATCTACTTTATTATTAATATCGGCAAGTTCCCACGAACCGACGTATGCGGCCATAGGGGCTGTTTCACTCGTAAAATCATCGACAGGCGTTTGACTTCCTCCTTCGTATCGCATTCTTACTACATTTTTGTCGATAAGACTCTTGATATATTCAGCAGTTTTGACACCATTTTTGTTGTTAATGATTGCCTTAGTCGGATTTTTGGGGTCGTTGACCCAGTTACCTCCATTGGCCAGCACGAAGTTATCGAATCCCTCTCCACCATCAAGAGACACCCCGTATTTAAACTCCTTGTTGAGTTCCGTTGCCCACTTCTCGAAGTCGTCCCATGAGGGGACGTAGGTACGTTCAGGGATTTCGAGCCCCGCTTGTTTGAACATTTTCTCGTTGAGGGCCATCAATCTGCAGTCGACATATGTCGGTATGGCATACAGCTTCCCCTCATAGCTCGCATTTTGGGTGGCGGCGTCAATGTAGTCTTCTGCCTTGAACCCGTGCTCCTCGAGCGGGACTACGATATTCTGATCGGCGAACCGTGGCACCCACAATACCGACGAGTTCATTGTATCTGGAAGGTTTCCGGCTGAGCCCGCTGAAATGACCTTCGAAACGTAATTCTCGAAGGGGAACTGTTGATAATCAATCTTGACCCCGTGTTTCTTTTCGAACCACGTAGTGGGCTTCTTATAGTGGTCGCCCCAGTCCCAGTAAGTTATCGAATCCGGCTTGCCACCGCCGCCTCCATCTCCACCTAAACAACCGGCCAAGCCTGCGATAGCGACTGTTCCACTCGCCTTTAGAATCTTTCGTCGAGAAAGCCCTTCAATTCGGTCCATGGTTATAGGTACCACGACTACAATTAACGCCTAACATTATAATCGTTCTCATTCATTATATTGACAGATAAATAGATTTATATATTTAGACGGTGAAAATCAGTCTTGATGATGGAAAAATAGCTCGGTCTATGGATTACAAATAAAGGACCAGTAAATTAGATACTCTATGAGCTCAGATATTCCAATCGAAGCACGAGGGCAGGACGCTTCGTGGTCCCGGTTCCTCGATTTGCTAGAATACAAGGGGGAGTTGCACAGAACCCATGTCGTTGAAGTAGACGCCCGAGGAACCACGAAAGAGTGCAACCAGTGCAGTGTGGAAACGTCGAAACCACTGTGGGTACGGGAACACTCGTGTCCGGCGTGCGGCCACACCGAAAACCGGGACTTAAACGCAGCAAAGAACATCCTCGACAGGGGACTCAACAAACTATCTCTTCATGTAGGGCCAGGACGGTCCGAATCACCGCCTGTGGAGACTGTGCTCCCTGCGTTCGCTCGTCACTCGGGACGGGTGGATGCAAAGCACGTCGTCGAAGCAGGAAGCCCCGCGGCTTGACCGCGGGGTTCGTTCACCAAGAATCTCCCGATGTGTTGCGCACGAACCAGACCAATTAGAACTCCAGAAAAGCAACCGTAGACGGAATTCCAGAGTCGAATCTGGGTGAAAAAAGTTTCAACCGTGTGTTTATATAATTGATCTTCAAATCTTGAGGTATGGCACTGGAGATACACTACAACGTGTACGGTTGCTTCCGCGATCCACGTTCTGATGTTAAACTAGCCAAGGAAGCGATAAATGCAGGCTTCGAGGGAATTTGGATTGGCGATCACTTCCTCCCATGGATCGATTCGCGGCCGTATTCCCATCACGTCCTCCCGTGGTTCGGCTCGCTAATGAACGAGATTCCGGACGTTCCGGTCGGGACCTCGGTCACGTGTCCAATGCTTCGGTACCGCCCGCC
Organism: Haladaptatus halobius; assembly: GCF_020618475.1. Classification (GTDB taxonomy): domain Archaea; phylum Halobacteriota; class Halobacteria; order Halobacteriales; family Haladaptataceae; genus Haladaptatus; species Haladaptatus halobius. The sequence goes on from NZ_CP085338.1 coordinate 265,527, forward strand.
GCTACTCGCACAGGCTATCGCAACCCTCGATAATATGTATCCAGGTCGATTCAATCTTGGGGTCGGTGTTGGGGAAGCTCTCAACGAAGCCCACTTCGTCGATACGTATCCTGGCTGGGATGAGCGAGCGGAAAAGATGATTGAGGCGCTTGCGCTGATGGACCGGCTTTGGAATTCGGACCGGTACATACGTCACAAAGGGAAATACTTCGACTACGAGCATCTGAAACTTTACACTCCTCCAAAGGAGCACATTCCAATCCACTGGGCCGGGTGGGGACCAAAGTCTTGTGCTTATGCCGCCAAACATGCAGATCACCTCATCACTGCCGCGCCAGCCGATACTATCGCAGACCGTATCATTCCTAATTACGAGCGCGGTCTCGAAAAAGCGGGCCGTTCCATGTCGGACGTGGATATCACAACAGAGTTGGCGATCAACTTTGGCAATTCCGAGGAATTGATTACGCGGATTCGTGAGCGCGGAGAATACATTCCTGCTGACCGCGAACGGTACAACCCGGATCCGCGATCAATCCAGCGCGTGGCGACCAATGAACTTGCAACGATGACCGACAAAGAAATCGCCGAAAACAACACCATCACTGACGATCCAAACGACATCATCGAGGAACTGCATCGGTTGGAAGATGCCGGCGTCACCCGCGTACTAATCGGGAGCAATGTTGGCAATCCCATGGAGACGATTCAGGCATTTGAGAGTGAGGTGTTTCCATCGTTCTCCTGATCTTCGACGGTAGTTTTATTTCACCTAAAAAATAACACCTTCGTATGGAAATAACTGACATAGAGGCTTATTCGGTTAATATCCCAGTCATTCCGCTAGACGAGGGGGGCATCGCCCCTTATGTAACCAACCACGGAGAGGTGACAGACGTGAACCGGATGCTTGTTCGGGTCGAAACCGACGAGGACATCGTTGGATGGGGAGAAATGCGGATGTTCCTCTCGCCGATGGCGACTAAATCCGTTCTCGAAGATGGGATTGCTCCGTGGGTCATCAACCGCTCTCCCTTTGAGGTCGAGGGAATCCGGCGACAATTATTTATCGAGTACACCAACGCCGACATGTTCTTTGCACCAATCGAAATTGCTTGCTGGGATATTATCGGCAAATCACTTGGGAAGCCAATCTATGAACTGCTAGGTGGGTGGACCGCTCCGAACCTTAACGAGCGGACGAAGGAACCCATTACTATGGGTACTGAGCCGGTCGGCGTCGCCTATTGTGTCGGAATTCTCTCGGCGGAGGAATCCCGGCAACAAGCCGCGAAGGCGCTTGACGAGGGGTTTTCAGTATTAAAAACGAAGGCCGGCCGTGACTGGCAGCAAGACATCGAGCGCATCAAAGCAATGCATGATGAGACCGAAGGGCGGCTTGATTTCAGGCTGGACCCAAACCAAGGATGGCGATTTGACGAGGCAGTCCGTGTCGCTGCGTCCCTCGGTGACGCCGGTATCTACCTCCAATACCTAGAACAGCCGATCCGGGTGGACGCTCACGGAACGTTGGCTAAGCTCCGCGAACGGACCGCCCAACCCATTGGTCCGAATGAGGATACTTACATCGCACATAACTTAACAGAGATGATCCAGAAAGACGCGCTCGATGTTGCCGTTCTTGACATGACGCCCGCTGGCGGCATATCGGCCGTGCGGCAACTAGCAAGTATCGCCGAAGATGCGGGTGTCCCAGCGACTCACCATTGTGCATTCGATCTCGGCGTTCGAACTGCAGCCATTGTCCACACCGTCAGCGGCGTTCCCGGGTTTAATCTTCCACCAGACTCTGTCTATTACGCCTGGGAGGACGACGTTCTTGTTGAGCCACTCACCGTCGAAGACGGTGCCATCCCAGTGCCCGACAATCCTGGCCTCGGAATCGAGGTCGACGAACGCAAAATCGCAGAGTACGCCATAGACCTCGACTGATCCACTTTACCCGACTGCTAACCGCTTCCACCGCCGACTCACACTGCCCCTCACCGAATGCATCAGAATGAACGGGCCCAAGTTTCATTACAACCGACAGTCTTATATGGGGAGTTATCTGGAGGTTTAGCGAACGCAAAGCCCGTTATGAACACCGAAACTGTATTATTTGTGTTGATCGATTGTATGTATTAGTATGCAAATCCGCGGAGCCATTCCACCGATGCTTACCCCTACGACCAGTGAGATGGACGTCGATACGAACACACTTCGCGACTTCACCGCTTTTCTCGTCGAGGGCGGAGTCCATGCGCTGTTTCCGATGGGGACTACTGGCGAGTTCGCCAGCTTGACACACCAACAGCGGAAGACGGTCATTCAAGCCGTTGTGGAAGAATCAAGAGGACTGCCAGTTCTCGCCGGATGCGGTGGAACATCCGTCCGAGCGGTCAGCGAGCAACTCGATAGTATCACGGATGCGGGTGCAGATGTGGCCGTCGTCGTTACCCCGTATTATTTCCAAACTACCCAGGAGGGAGTTCAGCGGTTCTACGAACAAGTGGCATTGGAGGCTTCGATTCCGATTTACCTATACAATATTCCCCAGCTTACCGGTTTTGCTCTCGAACGAGCTACAGTAGAACGGCTCGTGGAGCATCCGAACATCATTGGGATCAAAGACTCGTCGGGTGACTTCCCATTTTTCATGGATTTGCTCGATACCACCGCTTCGTCTTTTACCGTACTTCAAGGTATCCCGACATTCGCGATCAACTCGCTCGATCGAGGTGCGGACGGCATCATTGCAGGATTGGCGAACATTTTTCCTAAGCTAGTGAGTGAAATCTACAATGCACACGATTCCGGAGACTATCTCGGTGCACAGAAGCGACAATCAAAAGTTCTCTTTCCGATTATCGGGAGCATGCATTCGATGCCGACAGTGCCGGCACTCAAGTATCTCTCGGCGGAAGTCGGTCGGGACCTCGGTGGAACCCTTCCGCCGTTACCCAATCTGAACTCAGAACAGTGCGACCGTCTCGATACCTGCCTTCAGACGGTCATGGATACCGAATTCATCGGTGAAGAAGAGATGAATCGTCGAATGTGATAGTGACCTCTAGGTTAAAAATCATAAGACCGATACCCCTTTCGGGGGGCTTACACTCCTATTACTGTAAATGTGGAACTAATATCAAAAATTTGGTATTGGGTAACAAGGAACAATCACTACAGGGTTCTAGTGTGATTTTCCACGAAACCGGTTAGAGAATTCAATCCAAACGCGCTTCACGCTTATTACGTCACGTACAGAAACCAAGTAGTTGCAAAGAAAGTTATTTGTTCTCTTGTGCTAATCTAGATCATATGAATGATGGCATTCAGTTAGCGATAATTGGTGGCGGTCAACGTGGGCGAGCCCACGTGAAGGAGAGTTACGATGTAAGAGACGCGAACTATCTATACAGCGATAGATCGGACGAATATCCAGACCGGCTCTACGACCAGTACGCGAACAGGGTCCCATCATGGGTAGACGACGTGTCGGATCTTCAGCCCGAAATAGCGGCGATAATGGATCCGTCGGAGGAAGAGCGGAGAAAAACTAGCGAGATCTGCGAGCGGCATGGAGACGAGCCCGAACTGTTCCAGACACTCGACGAACTCCTGGCGACCGCCGAGTTCAACGCTGCGATCGTAGCCTCACCTCCGGCCGTTCACAAAGAAGCTTTGCTTCCACTCATGGACGGAGATATTGACATCCTGTGTGAGAAGGGCATCGTCACGACACTCGCTGATTACGATGAGATAATCGAGGCCCACGAGAGGTCTGACAGCACCTTCTATTCGGGGTTCAATCTCCGATCATCACCGTATTTCATGCGGATCAAGGAGCTATTGTCAGATGACATCGTCGGCGACCTCGGGATGATCTCTTGTCAGGAGGCGCGCGGGCCGTTCTTCGCGCGATATGCCTACTCGCGTGAAATGGGCGGTGGTGCACTACTCGACAAGAATTCTCACGACTTCGACGTGTTTAACTGGTTTGTTGAGTCCGATCCGGTCCACGTGTTCGCCTACGGCGGCCAACACGCCCTGAAAGAGAACAACAACGTAAAGGACCACGCTAGCGTTGTGATTGAGTACGCCGACAATACCGTCGCTACACTTGAGTTGTGTCTGTTCGCTCCGTTCGGCGAACGGACTCGCCTCTACGAACTTCGCGGGGATGAAGGGCTGCTGCGGACGCCGGAAGGAGACCAAGAGAACATACGGTTCTTCGGAAAGATGAAGCGGGACGAGTATTCTGTACGGTCACCGAAATCGTCCGGGCACGGGGGGGCGGATTACATTCAAATGAAGCGATTCCTCCGATGTGTACAGGGAGAGGAAGAACCGCCCGCGACGCTGATGGATGCAAAGAAGTCTGCGGCGATCGCGTTCGGAGCTGAGAAGTCTATTGACGACGGAATCGAGGTGCAGATCACAGACGACTACAACATCGAAGAAGCATAGTCGGCGCCAGTCCAAATAGCGAAGACAACAGCTCTACATTAACGGGCAAGATATTTTCTTTGTCTGTACTACTCGATCGAAATATTGTCGCTTGATCCTTGTGATCTTCAATTATTTTGTCGCATTTTGAAATTTGTTGTGAACCAAACGATCGTTTTTGAGGAACTAAAGCAGGTAACCATCCAGGATGGAGTGATCACAAACCTGATACCGTGGAAATGCTTGTGGAGACGGAGCGTACGCTGAGCTTCGAATACTTGACGGCGAGTATCCACGCGAGTCGAGGTGGTTCGAGTGCGGATACCCGTACAGGCCAGGTTACAACATCGTCAGAACTGTAATCGGAACTAACAAATATTTGAAGTATTCATCTGCCAGTTACAGGTCAGAACTTACAATATCTACCGCGAGTGTGTTATCGTTGAGACCGATCACTGTCCCAATGTTAACGACATATCCCTAAGGTGGACCGTATTTTTCACTATCGTAGAAATCGTGATGAACGGCGTCTTACTCGGTCAAGGGGCGTAGGGGAAATTGGTCTCATTGTTTGGTTTGTTGGAGCAGTCAACCACCCAAACATGCTGCTTTGCCCGGGGTGGCGGATGTTCCTAATCGATCTTGCAGCCTCGCGATTCGATTACGACCCCTCAACCCGTCCGATGTTCGGACGGTGCACATCGATGAAGGCTATCCGTAGACATGATGACACCAGTTATAGAGAGCGGCCGAAACGCAGCGTTCGAAGTGACCAGAAACGAGGACGTCATCATGAACGGACTTGAGGCAATTAGCGAAGAAGGGGATGGAAGGTCATCCATTAGTAGTTCGCGCAGGAAGACCCCATTCAACTTCCACGATGACTGCAATGAACCCAGTTAGTAGAGTAACGTTTGGTAAACTCCGTCAGGTGTCAATGGTCATGCGGATCGGGATCTAATTATATACCTTACTGAATTTGGACGAATCGCTGCCGTAGACGATGAAACGGGTCGGAAACGACCTTCGAGGCCTTCAACTCTCCGGACCTAAAGAAACCACTTCCGAGGAGATAGTGTCTGTGATCACCGCCACCGATCTCCATTTGACCGGCGCACATATTTGTCTTGATGAATTCAGGGACGTCTATACGGTAACACTCCCTACGTATGACACGATCCAGTGCGATGGGTTCGTTTTCTAATCCTACGATCGTGATGCGTTCAAGTTTGAAGCGGCCGCTCGCGAGGGGACACGACCTCACGTCGTTGGCTGAACGACTCGAGAAAACGACGTGCAGCTGTACTATCCTTACCATACCTTCGATTTCACACCGCTCAACAACGGAACCGCGTTCGACGTCTTTGCGCAGGCCGCCTTTGACTTCAGCCTCCAAATCGAGAACGAGTTGACCAATCATGCCGGCGTCGAAAGCCCGAAGATCAACCTCGCCGGTCTCGAGAAACATGTGGTAGGACTTCATCGATCCCGGCCGACTGTCGGTCAGCTAGACGACATTAATCCGGTCACCGTACTGGTCAAGAAGTGCAACCGGATCGACGCCTGTGCCAATGTCGATTGGGTCGTCTCCGAGCACAGCCTCACAGACGACCGAACACGTCGTTGGAAAAGGCTGTAGATGCAATTCTTGAAAAGCGTTAGGCCAAATCCAGGTCCCCCGACTCGATCATTGTAACCAGCGGATTATCATCGATGTCGAGCGGCAGGTCGACTCGTCCTCGCCGTCGAACGGACTCGTAGATTCCGAAGGCTAATTCTGTTCCAATGAGCGCCCGACGGGCTGACAGGAGCGGTTCCTTATCCGAGTCTAGGCAGTTAACGACGTGCGCGACTCCTTCCTCCAGAGGATTGCCGTAATCGCAGTCAATCGTCTCCCATCCTTTGCCGGTGCGTCGAATACGGAGTGGTTCGTCGCTCCAGAAGTCTAACTCGATCTCGCCATTAGTGCCGACCACGCGGTTGAGGGCACCGATCGAATCCATGCCGTGACCGGTTGAGATGAGTCCGTAAACCCCGTTCTCGTACTGCCAGAGGGCGAGTGCCTGTCCTTCGATGTGGACGCCGTTCCTTCGCTCCTCCTCGCGGTAGTCAATCGCGCCCAGCACCCATGCCGCAGGGACATCACCGGTGAAGTAGCTACAGAGATCCAGTTGATGGATTCCGGCCTCGAATAGATCACGTCGGGAAGCCTCGACACGCCGAACCTCACCGACGGCCCCATCTTCAATCAGTGCCATTGCACGCTCGACCGGCTCGGAAAATCGTAGCTGGTGGTCGATTGTGAGCTGGATTCCCTGACGTGCGCATTCCTGAGTTATCAGTTTCGCATCGCCCCACCTGTCGGCTATGGGCTTCTCGCTGTGGATCGCCCGCAGATCGCCCTCATTCGCACAGTCAAGAACGATAGGTGCATGGGTTGGGATCGGGGTCGTGATGCTCACGATATCGAGATCTACGTCGCGGAGCATCTCGACGTGGTCCGTATACGTGTTTGCCACCTCAATTCCGAATGTATCCGCGAACTTCTTCGCGTTTTCAGGAACAACGTCCGCACACCCCACCAGTTCACAGCTTTCGAGCACCTGATATGAATCACCGTGACGATAGCCCATTGCCATGCCTGTTTCTTCATTTCCCCCAGGCTGTGCACCGGTACCAATGACTCCGACAGCGTACTTAGCCATGCGTTATTCTTTCGAACATTAGTACCTAAATATGATGGAAGCGACAATCAAAGGTATATTGACAATTGGTGAGGTCGAGAGTAGACCGTTGAGCGGACCGAATCACGACACAATGCTACGAAGACCGCTTCTCCGGGATATCTCTGATGAGTCGTGCCAGTGGGCCTATTCAACTGGTTTACGTCTTCCTCGAAACTGAACCAACCAGACTGGTGAACAAAACTGAGAATAGGAGAGCCGTCTTTGAACAAATGGGTTCGGATTTATACTGTATAGCAATCAGGTGTACGTTGACATCCTCCCCGCCCGGAAGGGCGAGGATGTCAACTGGCAGATTCTACGCACGACAAAAATTTAAATAACATCCACACAATTGTCGGCTATGGCTTCTACTCGACTTGCTGTCGTTGGCGGTGGCGATCGCGCACGCCATCACGTTCACCAGGTGTACACGGTCCGCGACCGGGAGTATCCGTTCTCCGCGGAGGACCAGTGGTCGATCGTCGGAGAGGCAGCCTACAAGAAACACGCGCCTGACCCGCCGTCGTGGACCCAGGGAATTAGCGATCTCGATCCGGAAGTGACAGCCGTGTTCGATCCAGACAAAGCAGCTCGCAAGCGGCTCGGCCAGCTCTGCGTCGACAAGGGGGACGATCCGACGCTGTACGATTCCTTCCGAGCACTGGTCGATGACGGCTCTTTCGACGCTGTCATTGTCGCCTCGCCAAACTTTGCCCACCTCGAACAGGCGACCGCGCTCCTCGAACGCGGGATCGACACGTTCTGCGAGAAGCCAATCGGCCTCACGCTGGCAGAGCACGATCTACTCATAGAGGCCGACGACCGATCCGATGGATTGTTTTTTGTTGGATTTAATCTCCGATCTCACCCCGTATACACGAAGATTTCTGAATTGATCGACGACGGTACAATCGGTAAACTCGGGATGATCACCAGTCACAACGTCCGTGTCCCATTTCCCCCAGGATTCCGGTACTCAGATGGACGTTCCGGCGGAACTCTCTTGGAAAAAAATTGTCATGATTTCGATCTCTACAACTGGTATACCGGAGCGGATCCGGTCCGAGTCGCGGCGATTGGTGGACAGCGAGTGCTCTCAAAGGAAACCGACACGATCGATCATGCAACCACCATTGTGGAGTACGAAAACGGCGTTAAGGCTACCCTTGAACTTTCGCTGTTCTCGCCATTTACACAGGGGCGACACCGGAGCTACTTTGTTCGCGGAGACGATGGCATCATTCGAACGCCAGAGGAAGCGGGTACACTCGATCTGTTCAACCGGACCACTGCGAGTCGAATTCAGACGCGGCCCAACGCCGCCGCCGGCGAGGCTAACCATGGCGGCGCCGACTACCGTCAGATGATTCGATTCCTCCGTTGTCTCCAGGGTAATGCGATCAGACCGGCCTCGCCGAATGACGCGAAGAAAGCTGCTGCGATCGCCATCGCCGCTCAAGAGTCGATCAAACACGGTCCGTTTTACCGGATCGACGACGAGTACAATGTCAAACCGGAGTGAGTACCGAAATTGGCCTACAGGTATGTCGCGGGTTGTCTCGAATCGGTGTAGTGGATCCCGTCGGCGATCCCCTCAGTTCTATTTCAGTCGCTCATGAGCGGGCAAGATACAAGCTCTGAAGAACAAATGGCGGAACGATCGTGATCAGGGCGTACCAGACAGCGCCGCCCAGAAGCGCGAACTCCGTCATATATCCACCCCGTTTCCAATTGTATCCGAGTACGGGAAGCCCTATCCCGGCTACCACCATTCCGAACAGCGCGACTCCGACCCCGCTATAGAAAATCATCTCTACTGCCGCTTCGGTGCGGCCGACTAAGAGCATCCCGACAGTATACACGACCACATGGCTGATCCCAATCACGGCAGCGGCAAACAGGTAGTTGAGCCACCACTTGTTGGTTTGTCCAACTCGGAACAACGGTTGAAGCTGCCGGAGGAGCAGGAATGGCGACCACGCTACCGCAATATACCCTCCTGTAATCAATCCTAGTAAGACAACGGTAAACACCTTAGCGATGATTTCGGTCACTGCCATTTGAGTGTAGTTTTGCAGGGCAGGAAAAAATAGTTGATGCTGGTCTAGTTTCGCTCGTTTATATCACCGCAATGTCTTTATCATTACTGGTCAGTATCTCTTGTATGTCGGACCGAACAATGATCGGTGCATACGGTCAGTGGGCCGCGTCACTAGCGGACGACCCTGGGACGCTATCACTTCTCAACTCTCGATACGACAATACCGACGAGTGGCGGAAGAAGGCGCGAGAGCGCGTAGGTGCTCTTCTGTCGCCTCCAGAGATAAGTGACAGGCTAGAACCGACCGTCGAAGCACAATACAACCACGATGGCCTATACGTCGAGGAACTGAGTTGGGAACTTCCCTACGGACCTCCGACAAAGGCTGTCTTTCTAAAGCCCTCGAAGGCAGAGAGTCCATTACCCGGCGTGTTAGGTCTCCACGATCATGGTGGCGTGAAATACTTCGGTCGACGAAAAATCGTGGAGACGCCTCGACTTAACAATCCTCTGATGACTAACCACCGTCGAGATAGTTATGGAGGACGACCATGGGCGAACGCTCTCGCAAAGCGCGGCTATGCGGTCCTGGTCCACGACGCGTTCACGTTTGCGAGCCGACGAGTTCGCCTCCGGGACGTCCCAGCATCGATACGCGAGAAAACCACTGAACCGAGTGATGACGACCCAGATACCATCAAAGCCTACGACAAGTGGGCAGCCGCTCACGAATCGACAATGGCGAAATCGTTATTCTCGGCGGGAACGACGTGGCCGGGGGTCACCCTCGTCGAGGATCAGTGTGCACTTGACGTGCTCTGTGCGCGGACTGACGTGGACGCGTCAGCTATTGGCTGTGGGGGTCTCTCCGGGGGCGGTCTGCGAACGGTTTATCTCGCCGGGCTTGATAACCGGATCGATAGCGCCGTTTGTGCAGGAATGATGACTACTTGGCGTGATTTTCAACTACATAAGAGCCAATCCCACACCTGGATGTGTTACTTGCCGCTATGTGCAAACGACCTTGACTACTCCGAGATCCTCGGACTCCGCGTTCCGGCTCCAACGCTGGTTCTCAACAATCGAGAAGATCCGTTGTTTACCGTCGAGGAGATGCGTCGCGCCGACGATATACTCGAACGGGTCTACGAGATCGCTGGGGCTAATGATCGATATAAATGCTCATTTTATAAAGGAACACACAAGTTCGATTGCGAAATGCAGGTCGAGGCATTTGATTGGTTCGACAAAACACTCAAATAATACCAGTACTCGACTTCAGACGACTTAATTTTCCAAATTAAAGATTGCTCATTTGATATTCTCTACAGGATATAGAGATATTCTCTCTTTAGGAAGAGTTACGGTTCCTAGCGACCAACGGATAGAAATACGAAGACAATCCCTACGGCAAGGAACGATTTCGAGTTATCCCGAACGATATGAATTAAGATCCAATCTACGCGGAAAAAGTCTCGGGTGAGATTCACTGAAGAAGCTGGTCATGTCACGCTGAAAGTTGAGATCGACACCGACGTCTTCGACGAACAGATCCTCCTTTAGCACCAGGTGGACGATCTGAAGAGGGGTTACCGGATGGCTACGCGAATCCCGACGAATTGTCCTTCGAAACCGCCGGCAGTGAAATCCGAGAGGAAATCGGACTCATCGTCGAATGGATCGAGTGGCCGTGGTGTAGATGGGGAAATCCAGCTAGTAAGGTATCACGGTCTGGTCGTTCGCTTATATCGCTGCATTGGTTCGGGAAACGAATTCTCTAACTCTTACGACTGAAGAATACTTAGCCATCTAACTATTTTACAAGTTCGCCGATTGCCACAAATATAGCCATCAGCTAACTCTAAAGGTGTGAGAAGTTCGGGATGACTTGGAGGGATTCATTCGAGTGACAATCGGAGGTACAAACGGGAGAATTCGTCTCGATTTGGAGACACTCGATCTCGGAACTTACTAATTTTGATCGAAAACGGGAGCGGCCCAGTATAGAACGCGACGCGCAATACTTTCAATCAGTCTAGCATCACGGGATCACCATCCTCGGCAGTTCGGGCCCACGCGTCACACAATGCAATCCCCTTTGCCGATTCAGCTGGACCCGGCGGAACTGCATCGTGGCCGTTCCCAGCTCGCACTGCGTCGACGAACTGATCGAACTGCCGATCGAGGACAGGATCCAGCGAGCGTCCAAATTCCTCGATGATTTCTCCGTTGTCCTTACGCCAGTGAGTCCCTTCATGACCATGCTGACCAGTCCTGATTGTCCCCTCAGTACCGAAGACCTCGACTTCCCATCCGTATCTTGGACCGGAATTGTTGCACATCGAGAAGGTCATCGTGCCGATCGTACCGTCTTCGAAACGGACTGTCGCTGATCCTACATCAGGATGATTCATGAACGGTGAGTTGCTGTTCTCCAACTCACCAGTCATTCGCATCGGGGTAGCGTCTCCGACGAACCACAACAGCGCGTCGGTCGTATAGTACCCCATCGTATAGGTGGGACCCGGTTCTCCGGGAGCCAGTCCGTCTTTGGCTTCGATCCCGTCGGGACTAGCCATCCTGTGATAAACCGAGGTACGGACCCGAAGGACTTCTCCGACGCCTCCCTCAGTTACTCTCTTCTGCGCTTCTCGGATGCGGCTGTCGTGGCGATGGGGAGTGGTCGTAGCCGCAACCAGATCAGCGGTGCGTGCGGCATTCGCGATCCGGGATGCGTCGTCAGCAGACGCAGCAGCAGGCTTTCCCGTTAATATCGGAGTCCCAGACTCGAGTGCGGTAACGGCGTCGTCTGCCCTCCGTGCGACCAGGGATCCCAGAACGATCACATCGACGTTGTCGTCCTCAAGTAATTCGTCGTATGATTCGTAAACAGGACAATCGTACGTATCCGAGAACTCCTCTACCGGCAGTTGGCCTAGCTGGCTGAGCTGCTGGTCCGATGCGTCGAGACGCGCGGCGGCTGCGACCTCCGTACCCGTCTGCTCGGCGGCGCGATCGGCATAGTAGTGGGTGTAGAACGATGCAAGGCCGGCCAGTCCTATACCTAGTGTCATTTTATAGGTGCTCGGGAAGATCGTCACCAAGTAGCCCAAACTTGGGGTCGTTATTCATCCACGCTCCGTTCGTGAAGTCCGGGAACGCAACCGGTTCGTTGCCGAGAGCGATCGAGCGTTCCGAGAGAGGTGAAATCACCATCCACGTCGCGGCATCATACACGTCGATTGGGGGGTGCTCCCCTCGTTTAACGCTCATAACGTAGTCGCGCAGCACTAGATGGTCGATCCCACCGTGACCCGCTTTTCTTCCCATTTCAAGATATTCCTCCCAGACAGGGTTATCATGATTAGTTTGGTATGTATCGAAGGATTCCCATTCATGTCCTGAGCTCTTTTTCTCTAGGTATATCGATGATTCCAGCGTTAGTCCTGGATTTTCCTCTGAATGATCGATCGATTCGAATGTCCGTTTCCAGATCCCATTCGTTCCCTGTACGTGATACATATTCGAATACGGCCGAGGGAGGCTGACGTCGTGATTGACGATCACGGTCTCTCCGTTCGCGCATTTCAAAACCGTGGTGACAATATCCCCGATTGACCAGTCGACGTTGTAACTTGGATGGTTCGGCTCGAGGTTATTCTCCGCCCAGTCATCGAGTCCGCGGGATTTCGACGCTGTCGAAGTCAAGCTGACAAACCGATTGCCGCTATTGACGTTCAGACACTTCGCCATTGGCCCGATACCATGAGTTGGGTAAAGATCCCCGTTTCGCTTCTCATTGTGGAGCCCTCGATAATTCCGTCCATCCTTTTGATTGAGTGCTGTTTCGCTGCCGGTAATGATCGGTTCACGGAGATCGTGGCCGTAGCCACATCGACAATGAACCAGCTCGCCGAAGATTCCCTGTCGAACCATGTTTAGCACGGCCATACAATCCCGGTAGTAACAACAGTTTTCTAGCAGCATACAGTGGCTACCGGTCTCCTCAGCAGTGCGTACGAGTTCCCAGCACTCCTCGACTGAGTTCGCCGGACCAACTTCGAGGCCGACGAATTTATCTGCTTCCATAGCCGTGATTGCCATCGAAATGTGGCTCTCCCAGGGCGTAGCGATAACAACGCCGTCGAGGTCGTCTCGTTTCACCATCTGACCATGGTCCTCATAGATCTTTGGCTCAGGACGGCCTGATTCAACGACTTCTTTCCAGGCTCGCTGACAATGTCGCTCTTGAATGTCACAGACCGTTAGCACATCAACGTCGTTCATGTCGAGACACCGTTCGAGAAGGTGCGCCCCACGACCACCGACGCCTGTGAATCCCAATCGGACTTTTTGATTATCTGTATTTTTAGCCATATACCCACCTCTGTCTATTGCTGTGAGTGAATCTTTATCAATATTTGGTAAGCGGCTATACAGATTGGAAATTTACCCAGATCACCACTTCGTTGTAGGGTTGGTAATACCCTGTCATCGAGAAAATTGGTCCTGCTAACGTCGTCACCGTAACAACTCATCCAGTAATATCGTTTTTGTTTAACAACTAAAGGAGGAACGGTCGACTACGATTACAGTTATCAGGTTACCGTCATGTATGGTGGATTTGCTCACTGTCATACTGATATCGTCGGGTACCGGTTGAATCACTATTAGCTGAATTGCAAACGTTACGCCCTATTCCTCAGCGAGCGCGGGTTGCGTAAGGAGAGAGGAGAGAAAGGGCTTCCAGAGATGTCTGATTTCTGGTGTCCGAACGAGATGTTTTTGCGTCTCTTGAACGTTATCTTTCATAATGTTTACTGTACGGTGGGGTCTTACTTCTTCAGCGGTCGAATGATGCGATGGTCATCACATCTTGCCATCGTTCAAACGTGACACAAAGCATGCGTCGAATGTTCGGTCCAAATATCGAACTGGGAGGAGCGAGACACGCCGACCCACTTTTTACGCGACCTCGCTTGCAGAGTCTAAGACCATTTCCTGCAAGTGCCGGCTTGACATCCTCCCCGCCCTGAAGGGCGAGGATTCCCACAACGTCGGTCGCTGGTTCGGTGGGAGTTTACGGTTTACACACCGACGAGGTGCTGGCCATGCCAAGTGGCCGTTACTCCTATCCCGTGAGGGATTCGGAGGTACTTGGTTGTTTAGCGTCGGTACCCAACCGATCCCGAAGGGGTACTTCGAGCCTCGGCCGGGAAGTCCGAATTTGTCCGATTGTCCCGGTATGGGCGCGGATGTACCGCGTCGGATTCCCAGAAAAACGCACGGAGAGCACCGAAGACTGTACCGTACAGTGAAAGTGAACAAAGACGGCGATTCATCCCCGCCCTCAAGGGCGAGGCTTTCTCGCCTGCAATCACGTAAAACCAAGAAGCGCCGTCCGTACCAAGCGAGGAGCCGAGCACGGGAGGGCGGAGTAGTTCACTAGTCTGTCAATGGAATCCGATAACTAGACTGGAACCGGGCATAACCGGGGGTTCGATTCCGACACTCAAGTACTAGGAAGCAACGGATATCCGTGGGAAGATTAGCTTCCCTATCTGGTCGACAAGCCAGTCGAAAAACCGGTCCCGTTGGTCTGTATCGATGGAGAGATCCTCCCCGGCGTGCTGCAACGAACTGATGAGGCGCGCTTCATGATAGTTGAAATCAGGCATATTATTAGTATTTTAAGAATGAAATAATCTTCGATGTCGAAGAAAACGTAGACGCCACGAACGTGATCGATGCGTTCACGAACCGGCTCGTAGGGATGAACTCAGTCGATTTCTGGGAGCGACAACGAGCTGCGAAAGGAGCGACCAGTCCAAGGACTTTGTGGAAGTCGGAAGAGGTCAGCAAATACTACCTTTTTGTCGATAACCGTAGAAGTACAATTATGTAGAGCTGTGTCCTATTCCACAGCTCTTGACAATAGATAGAGAACGACAACATATCATTTTTGATTAATACTATTTTTAATTTCAGGGGTACCTAAGTAACGTATGGAGAAACTTGGTATCGACAACGTCGAGAACGCGCTCCAACCCGCAGCCGTGATGCGTCCATTAACGAAGCCGCTGGGAACGACCGACGTCGCGATTAATTATTATGAACTCGAACCCGGTGACAGCTTCGCCTTCGCCTACCACTGCCACGAGGTTCAAGAAGAGATATTCTACATACAGTCGGGCACCGCCACCTTCGAAACAGACGACGGCGAGGTCTATGTCGAAACTGGTGAAATCATTCGGTTCCCTCCAGGCGAATTCCAACGCGGGTGGAATCACGGAAATGAACGGGTGACGGCACTCGCATTCGGTGCGCCACTTGAATACGGTGAAACGGTGAAACTCCGTGACTGCCCGGCCTGTGGCACGGCCACGAACCACGACATTGAGCGACGGACCGCGCCTGAGGCATCTGATGAGCAAGTGGCGTTCTCGGTCTGCAAGACCTGTGGATCAGAAACTGGCGAATGGACAAAAGGATCGATACCAGGGGAAGTTCCGTAGTCAATCCTGACCTTCGTCCGTCGATGGAGATAACTGCCAGTCTCCATGTCGTTCTCACAGTGAGCACCCCGGTAATCGGCAGACTGATACTGTGTATGTTGTTCACCACGGGTATCGGCTCCTTCGTACCGAAAATTGCAGTCGCACTTATGGAAGCACTCCGCGAGCAGGACTGGGAGCGAGCCCTGCGCATCCGTGATCTCGTCCGACCCTACGAAGATCTACGAGAGGAATCTGGACCGGATAATGATATCCTTGCCGCAAACAACGTGCCCGCCATTAAGTACGGCATCGAACTCGCCGGCCGCTACGGAGGACCAGTCCGCGAGCCGATCGTAGAGCTTTCTGAGGAGAACAAGTGCCGGGCAGAAGAATACTACGACCGAATGACCGGTGCTGACATCTGAAACAGCCGCCATCAGAGCACTCGGCTCCCGTCAGCTACTAGTGTAAATGTCTGGGCTTCAGCTGCGATATGTTCTAGGCTCAAGGATTTTGCCGGTGTCTAGCTATTTATTGTAGCCTCCCTCAACAAGGGAATGTATGCAAGAGATAAGTACTGAGAACGCGCCTTCTAGCATCGGCCCGTACTCACAGGGGATCGTCACTAATGACCTCATTTTCGTCTCGGGACAGGGTGCAGCCGATCCTGAGACCCGTGAGGTAGTGAGCAACGACATTAGTGAGCAAACCGAACAGGTGTTCCGGAACATCTCGGCCATCCTCACAGAGGCCGACAGCTCGCTCGACGATGTCGTAAAGGCAACAGTCTTCGTCACCGACATGGACAATTACGAGGCAGTTAACAAGGTTTATGCCAAACACATGAGCAACCCCTTCCCCGCAAGGAGCGCAGTTCAAGTGTCCGACCTCCCCATCGACATTGGCGTCGAGATAGAAGTTATCGCCGAGCGTTCGAGGTAGCAGGGCGGAAAAACGGCGGATCATATTCAGCCGAGACGGAAAAAACATCGCGTCGTCGCTACCCTCCTTTAATTCATCCTATCTCACCGGTTTTCTTCGTGAATCGCCCGAAGCAAGTTCGCCAATTCAGTCTCTAAGCGGTCACAGAACTTTCTACCTTTTTCCGCGCTCGCGAGGTTCGGGTCGCCGATGGCTCCGGAATCGCTATAGGTAGAGAATGGTCGATACACTGATAGTGGACCGCCCTTGAACATATCCTTACTACGAAGCTCATATACATCATCTAGATACGTTCCTTCAGCATCGTCTATGTGAACCAAATCAGGGTACAGATGAAGCATCAGTGATGTCTCGAACTCCCCCCCATGGGCCATTCCACCGATTTCGCTCTCCCGAATCTCATCCACAAATGGTTCAGCCAGTTGGAAATAGGTCAGTCCCTGCAATTCTGCCTGGGGGTGTGATTGGCCAATCTTGGTGATAGCGGTACCGAGAAGGGACATGTTCCCGCCGTGGCCGTTGAGAAAGAGTAGCGCATCGAACCCGTTGTCCAGCACTGATTCGGCGATGTCCTCTAACAACATCAACATCGTTTCTACTGAAAGAGTCAACGTTCCACCGAACGCCATATGATGGGGCGAAAGCCCAGTCCAAACTGGTGGCGTGACGAGTATCGGAAGCTCGTTGGCGACCGCCTCCGTTCCGAGGCGTGCGATGGCATCGACGAGTAACGTATCGGTAGCGACAGGCAGGTGATGACCATGTTGCTCGATACTGCCGACAGGGATAATCGCGATCGAGCCCTCCTTTGCACCGACTCGACCGATGTCCGTGTACGTCTGAGTTGCCCATGACTGTCCGTTTAGTGGTTCACTTTCGAAGGCCATGATCCATAATCTCAGAAAAGGAATAAAAGCGTTCGGGAGCCCATGCAGGGGCCGTTGACA
The DNA here is from genome assembly GCF_020618475.1 of Haladaptatus halobius. GTDB lineage: Archaea > Halobacteriota > Halobacteria > Halobacteriales > Haladaptataceae > Haladaptatus > Haladaptatus halobius. Next base: position 283,129 of record NZ_CP085338.1, read on the forward strand.
TGTAATACATTCAAGAAGGTTGTCACAACACCCGCACTCACGCCCGATCACATCCTCAAGATGGAGGACGACACAGACAAGCAACATCGGGAATACGCGTACACAATCGGATACATCCAGGAAATTCTGAACGCAGCCAACCGGGAAATGGGTGAGTAGATGTACAATGGATTCGCGGCCGTGTCACTCCGTGGCGAGGGCCCGCTCTATCCAATCCATCTGTGTCATCGTCGCAAGAGAATGATTATACACTTGCACACGTCCGTCGGTCTGCTCGCGGATTGCATCCACTTGGCCGTGAAGGTCACGCTCGCATTCGACCAGCGACGGGTTGAGGGTGACTCCACCGTCAACCGGTATATCAATGATTCGCTGGAGTCGCCGAACTCGTTCGGCCGCGACGGAGGGGTTTGCCACATAGCAGAGTGCAGTTATTCGGTTCAGATAGGATTCCAGCTCATTGAGTCGAATCCCAGCGGGCCACCCATCGCCGGGTTCTGAACCGAATCCGTCCATCACGTAGTAGTTCACGTCGGAGCTCCCGGCGCCGTCTGCGATGGCAGCCATCAGATCGGTGACAACTGTGGCACGGAAATCGAACAAGTCGGCCATAGTTGGGTGTTCCTGGATTAGGGCGTCGAGCGACGGCGGGTTCGAGTGAGGGTGGTCGAAGGAATCGCCAATCAGATCTTTCACCAGAGTCTGTGCACGATTGATGTCGACGTGGTAGTCACGAGCGCGATCTCGGCAGGCGTCACAGAAACACTGGGAGAATAACCATTCTTCTGTCGAACTCGTGAGAATCTGGCGTTTATCATGGCCGAAGGCCATATCATGGCCGTGGAAGACAGACTGGAACCCAACTGACTCCAGTTGTACCTCAACGACACCCCGGGCTGTCGCTGCCTCCGTCACGGCCCGGAAGTACTGCTGCACCTCGGGATTACTTGGGCAGAAGGCGTGATTATGGGGAGTTCCGAAGACGTCCTCCTGCCGATAGTCGGGATTCTGCTCCCCGAGACGGGAGTTGTGTAGGCAGACTGTCCACGCGGCCACGTCCACACCGTGGTCGTTGGCCGCGGCGACAATATCGGCCAGTGGGTCCTCCAAGTCGCCAATCTCGTTTGGGATAGGATCGATTGGGATCCCTGAGAAACGCTCAGATTCGGGATCGAAGTAGCAGCCGCCGGAGAATGTCTCAAAGATGGTATCTGGGTGGCGCGGCTGCAAGGAACGGACGGAATGATAGTGTGTCGCACAGGCTGCAGTGTCGATTTCGCGGGCCGCGAGATCGTAGAAGGCGTCGTTCAGCCCGTCACGGTTCAGCGTCCATGGGTATGTCCAGAGACCCGACATACCGCTAAACTCGAGGGAGACCCGAATAATGTTTTCTCTTGAAGAGATTAGAATAGTTTATATTTTTGTCATTTTCGCACTCATGGAATGATTTGCCAGTGGTTGATCCTGTCCTCCTGGAATACTACTACGATTGAACGGCTCGACGTCACTCTTGAGGTCACACCCCGAAGTACTCAGCCTGTCGAGTTCCAGTTGATGTTGGGTCGAGAAGTCATCATAGTTAGATATTTATTGTATTTTATTGTCATACTACTGTTCAGCGCCATTCAAGACCGCGAGGATTCGACGGAGGTGAGAGCGGGCTTGTTGGGAGGCCAGGCGTTGGTTCTGGATGATTGTATGTTCGTGGTGCGATATCATTCGGTGTGGAGGGGTAGAACAGCGATGCAAGCGCATGGATATGTTGACGCCCAACGCCGAGCTCAGTCTGTCCTCCCCCATACATTTTGATCTCGTGATCGAGACAATATTCAATCGTATCAAAAAGACGTTTGAGCGTCCCAAAGCGCGAAGGCTTGATATTAAGCCAGTCGGGTTCAAACGGTAGCTCTTTAATGCTATGGATGTCCGTTATCGGCGCATCCCAGGTGATTCGATGGGATTGACCATCGAATAATGACTGTGTCTCATTGGTCAACACTGGATCTTCAATGAGTGCATTTGGAAACTGGTTGATGAGCTGACGATAGAGTGATGGATCTGCCGGTTGGTCGACCATTGTGCCTTGATACTGGCCTTTAAGGTCCAGAATTTGGATTGCATTGGTCGCTGCAAGATCTTCAATTAAATCATCTGACCAATCAGAAGTTGCGTCGAGTTTGAATTCTAAATCAGGATTCAGTTCGAGCCAGGTCGCAATCCGGTCGAACGTTGGTGGATCACCTAACCGGTTGCTCACGACAAATCGAACCGGGTTATAATCACGGTTGATGATAGTCGCGAGATTCAGTTCAGCCTGTTTGAGCGCAAGATCGAGGGCGGCGCTCTCGAATGCCCACCGACGATAGAATCGAGAGGCTTCTCGCTCGGGTGGTCGGTCAGGAAAGAGATCTAATTCATTGAGCGTAGCCGAAAACGATTCTATTGTATATTCCCCTGTCAGAGGAAGCAGGGTCGTTGACTCGATAAGTGCATGATGATCCACTTTATCATATATCACGTCTTCTCCCCATCCTCTTGACCCGTTTCCGGAAAGGGAAATTTGGGTACATGGACGAGTGAAACCAGGAGAGGATGGCTTTTCGTCCTGAACATCAAGTATGATACTTGTACGGGCAAAATCGCCGGAGCTATTTTGTTCCTTATAATGGAGATCGTAGCTCTCGATGGTGAACTCTAAATCCTTGATCTGGTCATATAACTCCATAGAACGGAATTCAATTCCAGAGTATGAATACCATTGGGCCGACCTATAACGGCTATAAATGACAAAAATGTTTGCTATATTGTATTCTTCCTAGTGTTTGTTGCCTAGAACAGTCACATCTAGCATGTTTTAGACTGCCCTAATTAAGTAAATGTTCCGTGCATCCGCTCTATGCTCACGTTTGATGGAGCAGTTCGACGAACTTGTGGTCAAATGCATCGTTCACAGCATCGAACCGATGCACTCGTAATCAACTAGTCCCAGACCAATTCGATATTGATCTGATTGCCTGATGTATACGACATCCAACGCCTGTCAGGCGTCGAGATCATAGTTCACCTTAATTTCGGCAGCCTGTTCTTCCCGGCCTTCGTCGCGGAGATACTTCGCATATGGATCAAGCGAACCCTGGATATGCAGTGGTCCTCCTTCGCGGATGTTGTCCCACATGGGATCGATGATTCCGTCGGGCGCGTCAGGATTGCCGCCGTTCACACCACGGGCGGCCTCCAGCATCCGCTCGTCGTGCCAGCGCTGTAGAATCGACAGTCCCTCGGCGATTACCTCGGGACGTTGCGCTGACAGATCTGTCGTCTGATGGGGATCCGCCGCGATGTCGAACAACATTATATCATCGAAAATGGGCTTGCCGCCATGGTGGTAGCTTCGGATGAGCAGCCAGTCATCCCAGCGTACGGCACGCTGACAAGCCCAAGCTCCTTGGCTGACGACCAGATATTCGTGACCCACGCTCTCGCCATCAGTTACCGATGCCGCGAACGACTGACCATCCCAGCCCGCCGCTGGCTCTGCGCCGATGAGCTCACTCACGGTTGGCGCAAGATCGATCTGGTAGTGAAGGTCATCGTCGACGCCCAACTTTACCTCAGGGCCGGAGATGATGAGCGGCACTCGGCAGGTCGCCTGGTCAGCACACTGGTGGTCGCCGTAGACGTTGAACTCACCCAGTGCCTCGCCGTGATCGGCGCTGACGATGATCAGCGTCTCCTCGAATACGCCCTTATTGCGCAATAGATCGCATATCTTCCCGACATGATCATCCATGAAGCGGATGCCTGTGTCGTAGCCGTCGACCCACTGCTTGAAGTCTTCGCGGTCGGCGATCTCTTCGGGCATCCGTTCTAAGTCCCAACTTCCGCTCCAATCAGCGCCGACACTTTCAGGGTTGAACGCGCTATGCGGACCGTAGCTGCCATAGTGCTTCTCAATGGTCTCTTGGTCAGGCCACTCAGGTGGGGAGTCGTCCGCAAACGGATTACCGTATTCCAAGGGTGTGTTGTACTCCGTGTGTGGGTCCCAGAAATTCACATGAAGGAACCAGTCATCGGCAGCGGCATTCTCTCGGAGCCAGTCCTCAACGTAAGGGTATATGTCTGCGGCGTGGGCATGGCTATTTAGAGGATCGTGGAATTCGGCCATGCCCTCGAGTACCTGCCATGTGTCGTGGCGGGAGGGAAATGGACTCACCGATGCGGTGTGAATGTCGTTCTCTACGAGGACTGTCATCCACGAGCGGAACTTTTTGGGGTAATTAAACCCGCGTTCTCGGCCGTACCGTCGCGGGTCGGCATTTAGACCGCCGTGATTAACGACACCTGTATGGATGCCGAAGCGGCTGAGAAACAATGCAGTCCGAGAGGGACCACACGGCACGTCTGAGGCGTAGTAATTCGTAAACCGACGACCGTTCTCAGTGAGCGCATCAATATTCGGGGATGTGTTACGATGGTATCCGTAACACCCGAGATGATCTGGACGTAGCGAGTCGACGTCGATATATAGGATTCGCATGGCTAAGGGATAGCCTGGGCTATTATAATAGTTGCCCAGTAGACTTTAGCTTCCACGCGACCGAAAGGGAGCGCGAGGGGAATTAAATTCGCCTGCGGCAGTCGGTTCCATTTTGGGACGACTTCCAAGATGGTGAAGCCTCGGGTCGCCCGACCCGTGGTACTTTACTTTGAACTAGTCATTTCCACAGCATTTTCATCGTTGTCCGAAGAGAATGTGGTGAGAGTACCGTCGTCGGTCACAGTTTCGACAGCGGTCATATGCTTACAAAATCCGTTCCGATGGACGTGATGCGGACACGTGTAGGGCATTAAACAGTCAGATATTAGCCATGTTGTCACAAGCGCCTCGCGGATTTGAACGTAGCGGTGACCATTCCACAATGAGAGGGAAGACCATCCACGACGTAACAGTTCGGCTGATGCGAATCGTGCTTCCTCGCTGGTTGACTAACCAATGGTCTTCGGCACCGATAGTTGATGGGGAGGAAGGCTGCTTTGATATGACTTCATGCGCTATAACGCACATGGTCGGTCACAAGTCGGTGGCTACCGGTGACGTTCCACGCGAAAGCATCCTTGTGCACTGAGAAAATTTGTGAACCGAGGAAACTCGCAATCGCAATACACACGTCGTGGATTCCTGCGTCTTTAAGCACGGGAAGATATCAATCCGACTGGTTTTGATTTGAAATCGTAAGGGCTGAGCTACCATCAATTACCCGAAACCCGCCCGACTCCTCTCGAGCCGATACCTCTTGCTGCGGATATGGAATTTTAATGCCCTCACGGTCATACGCAAGGTTAACCGCTCGAACCACAGCTGAAATTGCACGCCATTTCCGCCGACTACTGGGCTTTTCAATCCAAAACCGCAGTTCAAGGAGCACCGCAGAATCGCCAAATTGCTTCACCACCACATTAGGATTGGGCACAGCCAGTATTTCATCGATATCCTTCATTACATCCTCCGCAATAGCGATGGCTTTGTCAGGATCGGCTGCATAATCTACCCCCACTTCGACATCAAGTCTGAGCCGTCCCTTCCGCCCAATATTGATGATCGTATTACTGCTCACAACGTCATTAGGAAGCATAACATACTTTCCAGAAAATGTCTCTATTCGGGTCGTGAAAATCGTGATATCAGTCACGATTCCCTCTTGTTCTTCAATTTGTACCCAATCCCCGATTTCAAACGGTCGGGAGAACATGAGTTGAAAGCCAGCAAGTAACGCACTAAGAGTTTCATTAGCAGCTAACCCAATAGCGGCTGCGAGAAGCCCGGCCCCGATAAATAGCCCTTGTAGATTGACTTTCCAAATACTCATTACTGCTAGAACACCAACGGCATAGACTGCAATATCAGAAAGTCGCGTGACTACTTTTCCTTGATGACGGGTGATATCCTCTGTCTGTTCCAATAGTCGGTCAATGACTCGATTGGCCATTCCAGCGCTAACGTACGCTGCCGCACAGACCCCAAGCGTTAGCATTATCCGAATGACGACTTGTCTGATTTCGTTGAGAGCTTCGATAACCGTTACTGCCTGTTGAGTTTGTTCCCAGATAACAACGAAGAGGCTGCCGCCTGTTACTAATAGAATTAGACTGATAACGAGTAATCCTATGTTCACAAGCCGATGTGGATACTTCCGTTTAGCGAGTCGTGAGAGTCGCCAAAGCACCCACTCACCAAGAATAATCCCAATTGTAACGATAAGTGAGAGCAGAAACCGGCCCTCCGGACCTTGAAAAATCTTGATGAACCATTGAGGCAGAGATGCGAGAATCATAAATCTCCCTCTTGCATCAGGAAACAAACGTGGTTTCCATCATAATAACTACCGTTCAATGGTGGTAGTTTTTCCTTAGTGCGTGCCATACAGTAATTTTTGAAAGGACTATCTCTACAAGAGTGTATCGATAGTATATTCTATGCTAACTTCTCTTTTCCCAATACAATGTTGTGATTATTGATTTAGTGGACTCTGCTTGACCAAGCGCGAACGTACAGTGGCCGACGCAGCAGCTGTACATTTCCATTACTTCCCATCAAAGGTCATGAATACCATCAGCAATTATCTAAAAAAGGCCAATGGAATCATATTCTTTGAGGTTCATCGCTCCTCTATTAGCAGTAAATCATCTCTACCTACGGCTGATTCAACTAGATTCTGAAATGATAAAGAATAAAAATTTCATCATTGGCTTCATTGTGGTGGTACTCATCATTGCCGGAAGTAGCTTTTTGGCGATTAGTAGCGGCCAAGTTCCAAAACCCTCTGCTGGTGTTCAGGATTTCGGTGATTGGGGAAGCGTCACTGACCAGCAAACTGAGATCATTACGACGTTTTGGACTAATAATCCCTATCCTATCGATCTCACGACTGGAAAAACACTTCACCTTCGCTACTCACTCACCCTCAATGGAGTCACCGTTGCTGAAGGGGCTCGGGAGAGAATCGATCTTCCCCAGGGAAATACGACGCAAACCCAATCAACGTATCTTCAAAATGACCAGATGAAGCTCTGGTGGGTGAATTTTCTCAGAGCAAATGAAACAGTCCACGCGACTGGGCGCGGCCATATTCGAATTACCACACCAGTTAAGGATTGGAAGCACCATACATCGATGACTCACACTCAATTTGAAAATCAGACACCGATTTCTGACTCTCTCACACAGGCCACCCAGCGAACTGAAGGAAGATATGTACGCACTCAACATCTTAACATCGGTCCTATTCGCCAGAATGTCACGATCGGAGCAGAGGTGCAGAAGGCACAAGCAACGTGGGGGCGAGTAAATCAAAACCAGACGACTTTGTTAGTTCGGTTTCGGGTTCACAATCCAAGTCAGACGATCCCGATCATTGTAGATCCAACTGGGCTGAGGATGTATACTGACGTGAACGGAATCAGGATGTTTCGTTCAGGGAGTGGTGTCCTTTCAACGAACACTACTAAACAAACACTTCTTCTTCCAGGTCAAACTCGTGAAGTTGTTATTCCCGTCACGATGGACAACGACAAGGTTGATGATTGGTTTCGGGCACACGTCCAAAACGGCGAACGATCTACTATTGCCGTGCATATGCAACTCGTTGTTGACCCACTTGGAGTCGGGAAGCCAATTCGTATCCCTGATGGAGACGGTGTTACCTATCGATGCCACATGCAGACCGCAATTTTCGAAGATAATCAGACTGCAGCAACAACGTGTGGAGAGCGTTGATCTTCATTACCGTTAATCCCCCACCTCTAGTGGGATCGAAGCCATCTTGGTCTTTTGAACGCTCTCCATGGTCAGTACCACAAGTGATTCCTCTTAGCCCTCAATGTTGGGGCTATCTATTTCGACGACGTGCTGTGCAGACACAACCGAGTCCGTACTCACTAACGAGCGTGGCACGCTCTGAAACGTGGAGTGATAGAGGTAGGTGTTGGTACCGTAAGCTCCACGTCCATCGGGCATGCTAATCCACAACCTTCACGTGTGCCCGACACAAAGTAGCATGGCAAGAAATAACAAAGAAGTTGTGAAAGAGGCAAATACTTCAAAATAAAGCGATGTCACTATTGATAAATAGTGACGATGAGGTCGGAAAGCTCATAAAGAAGCAATAGGCGTCAACAAGACAACGGCGAGTGGCAATGCTTCCAGGACTGAAGAGCAGATAAAAGAACAATGTGTGCCCAGTAGATGGATCGTCTTGATACCTTGTAATACTACTCACTTTCTCTGTCTTGAAACCAATTGACTCAATCGCGACATCGTCTTCATAACCCAGCTCTTGCGTAGATTCTCATCCACCTCATCACTCCATAACTTTGACTCTTGGAACCCCGGCAACATTGATTTTCCACCGAAATTTGGCCGGACAAGTAATATCATTGAAGTAACACCGAGGGTGAAACCTAACATTTCTGCCATGAACGCCCAGACCACTAGTGACTTACTCACTTGCCATGTATCCAGTTGGATGAGTGTCGCGAACAAGCCTGATATCATTAATACCACACCAATCCCTTTCAACGCGAAATCGAGATTTGATCCATGGGAGGAGATGTATAGTGTATAGATTAGGATGGCACCAGCAAAGAATTCGAAGCCGAACATCGTAAGGAAGATTTCGGTGGTTTCCATTACCGGTACAGCCGACGAGATCATTCTTTGAAGAATATCCCATGTTCCACCTAAGACTAAGAGCACTACCTGTAACTCAGCTGCGAGCACTGCGTCGATAAACCGAAAGAGGAGCTCGATAAACCATGACTCTACCTTGATGAGAAGTGCTGATAGCTCATGGAAGAATGGATGCTCAGTAAATTCGGCGAGGAATGAGAGCAAGAAAACTGGGACGATTAGGATGACCGCGATACCTGTTGCAATGTTAAGTACTTTCGTGCTGTTCCGTTTTAACAGTTGGTACACGACCCAGACTGTAACCAGCAACGGGGGAATCGTCACCGGGTGGTCAGCAACGATCTTAATGGTTGAATTTAACATATTTCTTCGGTATTCGGGTGCTAGCGTTTGCGATTGAGAGGAGATAGCACTTTTTTCAGTGTTTGGATATGAATATCTGGTTTCAGTCGAAAGACGCTGTGAGTATTTTTATGTGTAGTTCTTTACAGCTGCAGTCTAAAGAGAATAGTTTCTGAAAGCTACGGGAACCTACAGAACAGTACTTCAGTCGCATCATCCACTGTAGTGGAGTCCTTTAACCGTGTCAAATATACGAATGAGTCCAAAGAAAGATATCGACAATGTTTACAATGATAGCAATGACTAAAATGTAAACAATGGACGAAATGGCGGCATTTTCAAGCCCATTGCTTGTTAGGCGGGTGCCCATAACTGGGATTGCTATGATCACCAACAATAATGTCTCGCTTGCATGGATTGTGAGCGTATTTTGAGTGTGATCGCCCAACGACTGATAGCTACTACCCAAGACGATAGAGGGTGAAGTAAAAGACCAGCTCTATCTTGCATTCCCAAGCAAGTACAGCACTCATTTAATCAATAAGAAGGTCTTGAGCAGTCCGCTACTGAAGATATCATCGAACGGCTTTGTCTGAAAGAGCTTCGTTATGAAGTCGACCGTAAGCACCAGATCACGGACTTTTAACCATGAATTCGTCCGTATGTGACATCCTCCCCGCGCTAAAGCACGGGGCTTCCCACAAGGCCGGTCCTTGGTTCGGTGGTCTCTTCGGGTTCGCACCCTGACAAGGTGCTGGCGATGCCACGTAGCCGTTACTCCTATCTCGTCCGGGAAACGGACGGGACTCGGAGTTACTTGGTTGTTTTGTGTCGGTTGGGTGTCCGAGGGCTTACTTATTTGATGAGGCAAACACCGAGTCAACTGCCAGTTTTCGGACTATCAGAATTCGATGGGGGTACCATCGAATCGACACCAAGAGATACGCAGGGAGAGCACCTAAGGCTGTACCGTACAGTGAAAGTAACCAAAGACGGGCGCTGTATCCCCGCCCTGAAGGGCGAGGTTTGAGCGCCTTGCACCGCACTACATAATCGGTAGTTGGCTGTTGCTGTCGATCGACGTATGTGATTAGCTACAATCAGATTTTGTGTTACCGGGACGCATTTTTACTCCTCCTACCGTTGTTTGTAACGTGCTCTCATAGCTCGCCAGAACGTTCCCCCGGTGCCATCAATGGAACACTGTCGTGGCTGGTTGGCTGTGAGAGCTCGCGATTGGCTTTCCTTCCATTTATACTAGGCGTATCAATTGGAAATAGAAACTATCTATCTGGTTCATATTATGCAGAAATATAAAACAGATTTCTATATTGGAAAACTATTTACCCCTCTGCTTAGTGGTTTAATATACGTACGACTGGCAATCAAGACTCTCTCATTGAACGCCAGTCGCTGGAGGAATAACCGTGTCATTTAACCAGATTCAAAAGCGCTTCCCGACAAAAGTGAGTGATTTGAAAATGGCCGCACGAGCAGTTCGTCTTGTTCTATCCATTCCTCAATACTTACTCTGCTTCGTGGTTTCGGCTTTCCTTGGACTCTCGGTCTTTGTCCTCTCACAAAATTTAGAACTAGTGCAAACTACTCTACTTAGCAATTATTTGACGATTGGGCAGCGAGTTACAGTATTCTCTCAGTTATATCCTATTATTGGAACTGCTTTTTCACCAATAAAAGAGCTCTTCCTTCTACTGAGTGCCGGATTATTTGGTGTCAATCTCTCGATGGTCATTTATTACTTTCGTGAACATGCAGTCAACGTACAAAGCGGAACCGGTAGTGCAGTGGGTGTGATTTTCGGAACGCTTGGTGCCGGGTGTGCTGCATGTGGGTCTGTCGTCCTTACTGGGCTACTTTCTTTTGTCGGCGCAACCAGTGTGCTTGCTCTCTTACCGTTTGATGGGCTTTCATTCTCAGCTATTGCACTAGTTGTATTTCTACTCTCGATATATTGGATATCGGCTGGAATGCGGACCAGCACAATTAATGGCTGTCCGGTCGATATCTGATTCATCTTTGATTTTCTTGAGTAGTTAGTGAAACCATCACTGAATTGTTCACTCCTGTTAACAGTTTATTTCCATATATTCTAAATCGAAATATTAATAACGGTGATCCTCATTGCTGTTACCGAAGCGCACGAAAGAAATTTAGTTAATTTCGAAAAACCATGTTAGGTAGAAGATTAACAAATCTGATGAAGGCAAGTATAGAACAAGACGATCAAAACACTTCCATTTCGAACCACTCTCGTCGCTCCTTTTTACGGAAAACCGGTACAACGGCTGCTGTATCCGCACTAGGAGTTTCGCAAATTGGTACGGTGATGGGAGACGACGATGAGTTCTGTCCAATAAGACAATCGCACTCAGAGGAGACGATTCTTGAGGGAACAGAGGAAGAAGTCAAGATCTATACCACCGAATCTCGTATTCCAGGACCAACTGCAGTGGTGGTTGGTGGTACCCATGGCATTGAACCAGCAGGTTGGAGAACAGCGCATTCTGTTCAGAACTGGGCCATCAACTCTGGGAAACTTATTGTGCTTCCGGAAATAAATCCAGTTGCTATTCGAAGAGAAACATATATCAATGAGAATGGGGATTTGAACGATCATTTCCCACCGGGGAGTCGACCAACGACAAAACTTGCACGAGCGCTATGGCAGACTATAGAAGCGGCTGATCCAGATGTCTTCTTCAGTCTCCATAGTTCTCAAGGAATCCTTCATGAGCTTGAGGGTCCCCCTGGTGTTGGACAAGCAATTTATCCAACATATATTGATGGGGCACGTGCCGACGCCTATAACACCGTCCAGTATATGAATCAGCGTTTTAACTCGCATCGGTCGATCTACGATTTTAAAGTCGGGAATACTCTCTATGGCATCCGGCCGCGCCTCACGCACAAAGTCGCAGCAGATCTCAAGATTCCCGGATTCCTTGTTGAAGCCACGCGATATGGCACAACACTGGAGACACAGGTGCAATGGGAGAAGGCGATTGTGGCTCATCTCCTCAAGCAAAATGGGATGAAAGTCGATAGGTAAGTTGAAAACCTACCTTCTAGAGTCCGAGCACATTTTTGAATATGCTGTAACTCTGTCTTCCGACGATTTTCGTCACGTACTCTCCAGATCGGAAGGCGATAGACGTTGGCGTTCCCTTAAGATTTGCGCTCTTTGCAACTGAAAGATCCTCTTGCACTTGTTTCTTTTGTGCTTTCGATCGGGCGTCACGGATGATTTCCTGTCCGTCTAACTGGGTCTCTTGATCGATGAATATTTTCGTTTTTGAGAGTACATTTTCATTATTGAATTGGTCTTGATTGCTGAAATAATGCGATTTCAGATCCCAGAATGCTTGCTCATCTCGAACATGGGTCGCTTCAAGAGCATAGATCGCGCTAGCTCCCCACTGTTCGACGACAGGTATTGTTCGTAAAACGAAGGAGAGCTCCCCAGAATCGATATGGTTGCGCTTGAGTTTTGGATATGTATTTTCCTCAAAATACACGCAGTTAGGGCAGGACGGATCCTCAAATGTAATCAGGGTTGCATCTGCACTGAACGGAGCTGGTCCACGCGTTGGCTCATCAAAAATTCCGCTCGTCGACGGATGGTCGGGTGCCGACTGAGTAGTCGTGGTCGTTTCCTGTGTAGTGGTGGTTGTTTGCTCCGTCGTAGACTGAGAGGTACTACTCGTCTCTTGCTCTGCTGTTGTTTCCGTTGTTGAAGTTGCCGTCGTTTCTGTTGTCCGGGTTGTGGATGTATGGGTGGTGGACGTGTGAGTGGAGCCTGTGGTATCTGATTCATCTGACTGTGAAGTACAACCAGCTACAAAGAGGCTTGCGGGGACTGCTGCTTTAAGGAGGGTTCGTCGATTCATCGTTGTAAATATTTCTCTCTTCGTATTTAGAGCTACTGTTTAGGTATTCACTGTTAACAAGTTAGTACAGTCATATTAGTTGGAATGTTAGTATATATAAATTGCAAGCAATCAAACTCTGGCCTTGGGAGTTCAATAACAAGATCGTTCAGTACGTCAGAGGCACGGAGAAGCACCTTTGTGCTTCTCCTGTGTGGATCGCAGATGACGATGTGTCGCGGGGGCTTGCAGTGGGGCTGGAGTGATGGCGCCAGCCGGACTGTACCATTAGCCATCGGTGTCTTGGCCATTTCAGCGACATATTGTTATTTTTTCAACTGCCTCTTATACTTATTGGATGAAATAAGCTACAACCCCTGAAACAGCTCCCACGAAGCGTTATGCATGGAGTCTTTCAATTCGGCTTGTCCACTGTAAGCTCATCCAGAGATCTCGGGTTCAAATCACACTTGTATTATTGACGTAATTTATAGGAAAAGTTGTTCAGTCGTCTATTGCTTGGACATCGGTGGCTGAATTGTCCAAGTCACTCTTTGTCACTACGAAGTCCTCGATAGCAAGGATATCAAGCCCCATTCCGAAGAAGTCCTTGATAGCTTCCGTTGGCGTCGCCACAATCGGTTCACCGTGGTCGTTGAAAGAGGTATTAAGCACCGCAGGAACGCCAGTTCGGTCGCGGAACTCGGAGATGAGACGGTGATACCGTGGATTCTGATCACGCCGTACTGTCTGTGGGCGAGTTGTCTGGTCGCTTGGATGGAGGACGGCCGCAATATCATCACGTTGATTCTCTGGAACCGAAGCAGTCGTTATCATGAACGGTGCAACGTGACTCGGGTCAAGGTAGTCGTCTACCGCCGACTCAAGCATCGAAGGAGCAAACGGACGCCATTCCTCGCGATGCTTGACGAAACGGTTGACTCGATCGCGGGACTCAACTGATCGAGGGTCGGCAAGGATACTTCGATTGCCCAGCGCACGTGGTCCGAGTTCGAGACGACCTTGAAACCATGCAACAAGATCACCCTCGGTGAGGCGCTCAGCGACGTATGCTGCAAGGTCGTCCGGCTTAACATAGGGAATTTTATTCGTCTGAAGGACGCGTCGGATCTCAGCAGAGTCAAAGGCAGAACCGAGGTAGACATCCGTCATTGGTGGAACGGAATTTGGGTGTTGGGTTAACCAGCCAGCGCCGAGCGGGAGGCCAGCATCGTTAGCGACCGGCTGGATAAACACATCCTCGACATCGTCCGCTTGCATCACGCGTGTATTCATTTTACAGTTGAGGGCAACGCCTCCTGCGAGGCCGACGTTGCCGTCTCCGACATGAGGAACATACGTTTCTACGATATCTGTGACCGTCTCCTCAAGTAATTTCTGTGCAGTATACGCGAGATCTTTTTCCCATTGGGTAAATTCCCCTGGCGTTTCGACGCGAGAGCGGTCGAATAAATCCTCCAGTGTGGCTACGCCGTACCCTGTCCCCCATCGCTGAGTGAGATCAGTAACATCATAGTCAACACCGGTATCGATTACCTCGTGGAGCATCGATTCGATATCGTCGTTTTGCTCCCCATAGGGCGCGAGACCCATCACTTTCCCTTCACCGTTAAACATCTGATAGCCGAGATAACTGGTAATGATGGCAAAAAAGAGACCAAGACTATTTGGGTGTTTGTAGGTCCGAACGCGTTTCATGCTGTCGGGTTGAGCGTCCCAGACCACCGTGGAGTCGAACTCCCCTTTTGCATCGACGGTGAGAACGAGTGCTTCCTCAAAGTCGGAAGGATGGAAGGCACTTGCTGCGTGACAGGCGTGATGAGATTGAGTTTCGATAGTTGGAACCGGTGTACCGATCTCGGCTAACCGTGCTTCTACTTCTTTCGTCGGACGAAAGGTCGCCTTCGCTTGTGTCTTAAACACTTCTCCAAGCGTAGCAGCCTTGTCAATAACATCCTCGACGGAAAGGGCGTCGTGGAGGTAGTGCGTGAGTATTTTGTTACTAAGTCCAGGCTCGTACGGGAGGATGATACGATCGATATCGCCCAGACCAAGGTCACGATAGTCGAGGCAGGCCTTAATAGCCTGCTCTGGAAACGAATTAGCCGCGTGCTTTTGTCGCGACAGACGTTCTTCTTCGATGGCGTAGATAAGATCTCCATTTTCGAACAATGCTGCACTTGGATCGTGTTGACCGTATAGCCCAACGGCAGGTTTGAACGATAGTAAATACGAGGTCATACTGAGTTATTGATTTGAACATTTTTAAATATAGGTCATGCTGAGTTATTCAGCAAGACCGACTTATGGGAAGCCCCGCCGTAAACGGCGGGGAGGATATAACTGATTCTAATGAATTAGCCCCCATCCTCGATTGTCTGCTAGTCTCCTAGCAATTTGATGCCGAAGTTCATGATTTCTACTCTGCCTAAATGATTCTTAGCCGTCATTAAGACGGGGCAACTTATTAGCCAATGTTCTTCGGTGATATCAATATGTGACCAATGATAAAACTACTCGCGTAATATATTATTTGGTATAAAAATTATGTCAACTCAGATCTTTTAAAAATTTAATAGCAATAGGAATATTACTCTATTCCTTTAACTCGGGAATATAATATCGCCTAGCTGGCCAACTTATCTTTTTTAAATATCGACCACCGAAAGCGAAAAGTCCTTGACCAAGAAATAGCAAAAAAAGTAATTCAAGAGGTACATTATGTACTGAGAGAAGTTGGGAAATTGCTAAGTATATGAATGTGCCCCCAATTACGAACCAGGCCACAGTTTTTATAATCTGTTCTGAGGTTATAAATTCAATTAAACGAACTTCATTTGAGCGCACGAGCGTATCTTCCCACTCCTCTCGATCGAACTCTTGGATTGCCATCCATATATTGTTAATACGTACCATGGTAAATGGTCTTTCATGATTTATTGACAATAACGCCATAAAATTGATTATCTTTTTGACGAAAATCGTTGTTTTATTACTACTGTTTAATACCGGAATGAGAAATCTCGTAGGAGATACAAAGCAAATTCGGTTGTTGGGGGAATTTTTCGATAGGTAAAATAGATAGTTTTACAAGAAAGGGGGATCATTATTCGATAATGAAAACAGTTACAAACCCTGCAGCCACAAACGCCGCTGATTTTTACTGTCCAAAATGCCATAATCAAATAACAAATCTGATTCTAACTGGCCCAGCAACATTCATTCTTATTCCCTGCGGTCACCACGGGCTTCCACAGGAAAAAACAACATAGCCATAGCCGTTTGAAGAGTATCTCACTGCTCCCAACAAATTCATGTACCGATCCATGAAATACAAAGTGTAATTGCAATAAGAGGGCACGAATATATCCCTCTAGGTTTAACAGATGAAAACGCTCTTCTCGAAAGGTTCCTCTCCAGTCAAGAGAAGTTCTATTACTCATTTACCTGAATACAGGCGCTAAGGCCCCTTCCTCAAGCAGTGAGCAACGCAAGCTCTCACGGAAAGAGCACGGTTCGGCGAACTACCGCGACCAACAGCGGACGGTTGCCTGGCGACACGCCGACCTGAAGCGAAAACGCCGAGACTTCCTGCACAAGCTCTCTGCCTACTATGCTCGGGAGTACGACCTCGTAGCCGTCGAAGATCTCGACGCAAAGGGGTTGATGGAACTACCGGACAACAGCCGAAACCGCGCCGGAGCGGCTTGGGGACGTTCCTCCGAATGTTAGAGTACAAGTGCCAACGCGAGGGAACGCACTTCGTCGTTGTCAACCCACGAGGGACGACGAAGGAGTGTTCGAACTGTGGCGTTTCGACCGAGAAGCCACTATGGATGCGCGAGCACTCGTGTCCCTCATGCGGGTTCGAGGCGGACAGGGATCTCAACGCCGCGTACAATATTCTTGCTCGCGGACTCGCCAAAGTAGGAGTGGTTCACTCCGATTCAATGCCTGCGGAGACTGCGCTCCCTACGGACACCGTTGTGTCTGCAAAGCGCGTCATCGAAACAGGAAGCCCCGTCCTCAGCGAGGCCGTCAGGCCGAGCAGGGCGGGGTAGTTCACTAACCTTGTTCAGGCGAGAAAAGGAAGAGAAATGGTGAAAAGCAAAATATTATCCTGATTATTGGTACTGCTTTGACTATCATTCCACCAACGCAAGTTATTGGAATTCGTTTCCCTTTAGTATGTTGAATATACTTCGGCGTAAGTAGATTCTACCGTGGAAATAGCTGCTTTTCTATATTGAATATTCTATATTCACACCCAGAATCTGTAACACTGTACCCATAACAAAATAGGAACTTGGATATTGATTAATCGCCATGCCAAGTAAAAAGTCTGGCAATAATGCCAGCGATAGAAGCGACTCAAGTTCACGACGATCGTTCCTTCGACTAGCTGGTGGTGCCTTTGCCACCGTCCCAGTAGCAGTAGCGACTCAAGGGAAAGGCCGAGCCGAAACTCGAACAGCCTACAAAATCCGTGAAGGGACACCTGATGAGACTACCGTCTATGAGATTGACTCAGGTAAACCCGGGCCAACGGGCGTTGTTGTGGGTGGTCTCCACGGAATAGAAGAAGCAGGGTATATTTCTGCAAATGATGTTACCGAGTGGTCGATCGATCAAGGGAACTTGGTGGTTATCCCAGAAGCAAACCAAGTTGCAATCAAAAATGATACCTACTCAAATGACAACGGAAATCTGAATCGGAAATTCCCGCCAGGAGAAGAACCTACAACTCCACTTGCGCGTGAAATCTGGAAGGTGGTTAGAGATTCTGATCCCGATATCGTGCTTTCATTGCACAGTTCAAAAGGGATTTATCGATCAAATGTCGGACCTAACGGTGTCGGACAAGCTATTTATCCGACGATTGCTCATGGAGCAAAAGAAGATGCTGTAATGACTGCTCAATATATGAATCAGTATCATCTTGATCAATCATTGCCTGATCACTATCGATTCCGACGTGGTAATCTGATTGACGCTGATCGATCTCTTCTTACTCATAAGGTTGCAGGAGATCTTCACGAAGTCGGATTTATCGTTGAAGTAACGCGATACGGAACTACTTTAGATTTGCGAGTTCGATGGACGCTCAATATTATCCGTCACCTCCTCCGTCGACATGGGATTAATCGGGTCTACAGATAGTTGAGAGGAGGACAATTATTCGTGAACTACTCCCACCTACCGCGTTCGGGCTTACCTGAATTGCAGGCGCTAAGGCCCCTTCCTCAGGGAGCGCCGAATGGCGCGAGCAGGGAGGGGATACAGCGCCGTCATCGTCTTTCATACACTGTTCTGTCGCAGGCCCACAGGCCCAAGTAATCGGTAGCTATATCTACACACATTGTGTAACTTGTGGTGTGGCAACGCGCAAGAACATCTCTATCCGAGACGACCAAGAGGAGTGGATTCAGAACAACCATCTGAACCTCTCGCGGTTCGTTCAGGATAAGTTGGACGAACTCATCGAAGACCGCTCGTAGATGAACTACAACTGCAGATATCGACTCAATCCATCCGCTGAAATTGAAGAGCGGTTGGTATGGACGGTCGATACCTGTAGACAGGTCTACAACCACTTTCTCCACCGTCTGAACCGGAACGACGGTACGTCTGCATACTCCGAGCAGAAACTCCTACCGAGTCTCAAGAAGTGGTGGACCGACCTGAACGACGTTCACTCGAAAGTGCTTCAAAAAGTCGTTCAGCGGTTGTACGACAACCTCTCAACACTCCGTAGTCGCACAGACAACGGCTACCGCGTTGGGACGCTCAAGTGGAAGGCACCCGACGAATACCGCAGTTTCACCTACAGTCAATCTGGCTTCAAGCTCAAGAACACGAGCGGTCAGACCCGACTGTGGCTCTCGAAACTCGGTGGCATTCCAATCACCTTCCACCGCGATTTGCCTGACGACGCGGACATCAAGACCGTCTCGATTAAACAGGAACCCACTGGAAAGTGGTACGCTATCCTTGGTGTCGAGACACCCGATGATACTCCCGAGAAACCGGATACTCCCGAGAAGTGCGTTGGCATCGACGTAGGGATTCTCAAGTACGCTCACGACACCGATGGGACAGCGGTCGAATCGCTCGACCTGTCCGAGGAACGTGAGCGATTGGAACGCGCACAGCGTTCCCTCTCTCGGAAGGAACACGGTTCCTCGAATTGGGAGACTCAGCGAACGGTCGTCGCTCGCCGTCACGCCGATTTGAAACAGAAACGCCGTAACTTCTTGCACAAGTTGGCGAACTACTACGCGAAAGCGTACGACCTTGTGGCCGTCGAAGACTTGGATGCAAACGGGTTGATGGAACTTCCCGATAACAGTAGGAATCGAGCGGGAGCATCGTGGGGGACGTTCCTCCGGATGCTCGAATACAAATGCGAACGCGAAGGAACGCACTACGTTGCGGTGAACCCACGAGGGACGACCAAAGAGTGTGCAGCCTGCGGCGTTTCGACCGATAAACCGCTGTGGGTGCGGGAACACTCATGTCCATCGTGCGGGTTTGAAGCGGATAGAGACGCGAACGCGGCGTGGAACATTCTTTCTCGCGGTATCACAAAGCGGTTAGGAGCGGGACGCTCCGAATCAACGCCTGTGGAGACTGCGCTCCCTACGGACATCGTTGTGTCTGCAAAGCGCGTCATCGAAACAGGAAGCCCCGTCCTCACCGCGCGAAGCGCGTAGGGCGGGGTAGTTCACTCTCTAGCCAAGATTCGAAGGATCTACTTTTTCACCATCAAGATAGATGTCAGCTCCCTCCGTCACATTAAAGGAGGTTAGATCACCAGTGAAGGTATAGCTATCTTTCCACGGGCCTACGTTACCTGTTACTTCTGATCCGGAAATAGTATCATTCGGGTTTATTGAAGCATTGTTTGCCCTGCTTTTTTCAACCGTCCCTGAGACAACGAAATCATAATTCGTCCAGGTTTCAGTTTTGCTTCCGTCAATGGTGATTGTCGACTTCGACGATGAGGATGATAACCGAGACTCAATCCAATTGAGGATTGTATCCGTTTCATGATGCGGAGGAGTTGTATCACCGTTTAGTTCGAGGGTAGGGGTATACGAGACACCAGCACTTCCCGCATCATCAGCGGTCTCCTTCACAGCAGCGTCGTATTGGTCGTCCTGTGCTCGGTTGATAATAGTGGATCGGTTGCTCACGTTGGCCGACTGAAGATGATTTTCCATATCGCTATATGTGACCGTCCCCGAAACGAGACTATCGAACATCATCTCGAAGAATCCCCAATAGTCGGTTGGCTGGACGTCCCATGCACCCAACGCTACCTCTGAAATGCGTGGGTCGCTACTGGAGATATAGTACGTTGAAGAGCCGTGCGAAGTAGTGCCTGGTGGTTGATACGCGAGAGCGCGGAATTCCAAATTCATCTGGCCGGAATCCACGAACTTGCCCAATACATCCTTGAGATTGTTGTTCACGAAATCTTGGGTGTATGGGCATTTGAAGTTCCCGTACAACGTCGCGGTTGGGTTATCAGCATCCGTCCCCATCGTCGCATATTTTAGGTTACTTGTTTGGTCTGGTACAGGTGCCTCACTAACAGAGCGAGTTGCACTTGCTTTCCCAGCCAAACCGATCCCCAGTGCTGAGGCCGTGATTGTTTTTATGAATGTACGTCGAGTTGAGGTCTGTCGCGCCATCACCCTACCAGAAAAACAGGACGGATAAAACCCCCCTCTATCGTTTAAAAGGTTGGAGAGTTGGTCACTGTTTATCGACTGTTGCGAACAATTTGCAACCAAAAATTTAATATAACACTAGCCTGGCTTTCAATAGAATGTTAACCAAACATTAGATCCATGTGATAAGGAAAGATGGCGTGGTTTACACAGATATTTAAATGATAGGTTAGTCCTAAGATGGGACAGAATTCGTAGAGGAGCTTTTCAGCGGGAACCTTGCATTTGGCTCAAAGAAAATATGAAAAGCCTTAATAAACGTTCCCACTACTTCGCCCGTATCAGTCAATCCGTTGAGGGAGGGGACAGAGCGGCTATTTTTATGATATCGAACAGAAAATTTATATAAAATAGCCAGTATTATATAATCGCTTCAACTCACGAAGCACGGGCAGATCTGGTGTGAATAGTACCGATCTGACTCCTGTCATGCTTAATATCATGATTGAAGTTATAGATCAATAATTCATACTTCTAAACGTTGAAATTCTCAACTACAAGCTAGAGGGGAAGACTACGCTATCGATAGTATGAGTATATGAGGTCGGAACGACACTAAGGGGGATGGAAGGAGAGCCAAATTTTACCCATTAGTTCGTGAGTCAGGGTATTGAGCACCCGTGGACAGCCCTCCAATTTCCACGAGGCATGTGTTATATTCAAATTCAGCAAGATATATCTACCGGTTTCCCCATTTATTAGATTCTATACCATTCTATCTTTGTAGCGGAGTAGGATCGATATTGAAAATTACAAAACCGATACTTTGGTAAGCATGCCATTCGTTATCCGAATTAAATGCCGACACAACAGGGTCGTCAATTCATTCACTATCAACTTACGTGGATGCTAGGAGGTCTCGTTATTCTCACGCTGCTACAAGCAGCGACATTAGAACTCTTCTTTGTGATTTCTCTTATTGGTTTTCTCATCATGATTGAATTGACTGCTCCAATCTACATAACACCAGCATGGCGACAACGTCTTAAATGGCTCATCGGTCTTGGACTATTGATTTTCGCGTACGTCGTTGTTCAGCGAGTGCTTGCGATTTTACCACCAGGAGTATTCTAATACATGCAATCTCCACGAAACTGGAGCAGACCGCATCAAATGCTTGCAGTCATGACCTTCGTTTCTATCACAGCATTAATCATTGCTGCCAGTACATCTGCAGCATCATTCGGTGCCTATAATTCCGGTTGGGATGGTGGCTCGAAGCTCCGGACAGAGGCAGAGGCCACCGGAGCAACACCGAAAATCCTGCAAGACACTGCGGATTACAAGAAAGTCCCGGCAAACGAAAGTGTTGCTTTTATCCTCTCACCTGATAGCTCTTACAACTCTAGATCCCAAGAGCAAATCCAGGAATTTGTCCAGAATGGGGGAACACTTGTTGTCGCTGAAGATTTCGGGAGACACTCAAACCCTCTTCTTCAAACACTTGGTGTTAGGGCACGTTTTGATGGGCGTATTGTGTATGATGAACGATACAACTATCGCTCTCCGGCGATGCCCCTTGCTCGAAACCTCTCAAACCATTCACTTGCGACAAACGTGTCTGCACTCACGTTAAATCATGGAACCGTTATCCAGGCACAGAACGGCTCTGTTGTCGCTGAGACGTCCGAATATGCGTATATAGATACCAACCAGAATGCAAAGCTTGATGAAAATGAGACGATTTCAAACTACTCTGTCGTAACGACTCACACTGTTGGTCAGGGCCGGGTGATTCTCATTAGTGACCCGAGTATGTTGATCAACGCAATGCTTGATCGCCCAGGAAATAAAGCATTTGTCCAAAATCTTGTTAGGGAACAGAGCTTTGTTCTGCTTGATTACTCACATTCAGCGCAGATCCCACCGTTGATGGCGGCAATACTGATCCTTCGTGACTCTGCGATAGCACAGGTACTTATTGGCGGAGGTCTCCTATTCGAACTTGCCATTTGGGTATCTTATCCAGGGTTATTCTCTCGCCTTTTACCAAGTAACTCTATGAATGAGCAACCTCGCAAACAATTAATGGATCGCAATGCAATGCTCACCTATCTTAAACAAAAGCATCCGAATTGGGAAGAGGAACGGACAGAGCGAGTTGTGACGGCGCTTCGAAATCGTGATCGTCAAGAGTGATAGTAGTTTGTTGTGCATACCCGCGTCTTGAGGCGCGGGTCGAACGGGAGGCCCGGCCGACTCCCCGCCGTCGGTTGCGGGGCCGGATATCCCACGGCGGTACGTTTAAGCGCCTGTCCTACGTGTTTGGACGTGCTACTCCGACGGAGAGAGTCATACTAGAGAACACACGTATGCCGATGACTCGGTCGGAGATGGGGCCTGTGTGACCGGGCCATAGCCCTAGCACGGGAGTCAACCCGAGAGGGTCCCTCGGTGTCTCACGAGAGCAGAGCTCTCGCGGACTCGTCGGAAGACTGTGTCTTCCGAGATGTCGCCGGTTCCTGTGAGAGTGCGGGTTTGAACCTCGAAGGCCGCTGGCCGATATCCCATGGTGGGATGCCACGCCGTTCACGACGTGGAGGAGGTCACTTTGCATCCGTATTCGCAGAGCTCGCGAGTACCGGGTGGTCAAGTACAGCGACGTTAGAAATTGGCACTGAGGACTACGACACGATCGCCCTTGGATAGCGCCACGTCGAGGAATTACTTGCTGCGGTATAAATAGGTGTAGATCGTGCTATCTAATGCTTCTGTGATTCGTGCTTGGAGATAGTGGTCGGGCCACGATGGATCATACTCGACGATTTCAAGTGCCTCATCAAGGTCAATCACGGGCTCGTCCACCGAGATACCTAATGAGACCGCTACAAAAGCGTTTTGTTGGTCGTATCGGACTCATCTATCTCCGGGTAGTACAGCGCATTCGCCGGTCAGTGCGCATTACGAACTGCGCACAGATTGAGACGGGGTTCCGGGATGAATGCACTTTTTCATGCATAAAGAAGCGACATTACCCCATTTTCTCTCGTAACTGTTCGATCTGAGTCGTTGCACTCTCTGCATCATTCCCAAACCCTAATTCCACTTCATGATACTGTGCACAGGCACGGAGGACTTTCCGAACAGTCTGCCGTGAGAGGCGCGTCTGTTGGCACACTTCAAGAAGTGTTGTCGCCTCTTTTGCAACGTTAGTAATTTCCTCAACCGTTAGACCACTCGTTGGCGGTAAGTACTCTTCTGGTGGGTTGGTTACGTCGGTACCCGACTTCAGTCCCATAGGAGTCTCCCTCTCATTCCACCCAGTAAAGTGTTTTCCACACAATCACTTCTTTTCAGAGCAAAACAAAATACTAAAGCATATGGTCACTGCAGCCTATCGTGTACAGATTTCATCTGCTACGACGGGTGATGGTGCCGTTGCATGCCCAGTGTGTGGCCATCTCACCAGCTATTGGGGGCTTCAAATTCGGTTTCGAGAATGTCTCCGATGTTCCGTCCGATTCGTTTCAGGACCAACGGACGCCGTAATCATCGGCCCGTGATGTCTTACTGTATGAGCTAAAAGATGCAATTTCGTGTTCTCAGATGTTAGTAGTTCATACTAACAAATGTCTGCCGCTGTTTTATACTATCCCGGTGAGAGCGCCCGTCTGTCTGCTGGAAACGGCGGACGAACAAATGAGGTGTGAGACACCACCCACGGTGTCTCCGCGGCGCTCATCACAGCTGGCAGTGCGGTACTCGCCAACGGCCATGCCGCTGGGTGGGTACTCATCCCTGTCAGCTGTGCGTAGGCGCGGCGGAAAAATGGGTGAGCTGTCACCTTCCAAAGTCCGGCTCACCCATTACGTCGCACCTTTCTTGTTACCGCCATCGAGCAATGCGATACTCGACAGGCGTGTATACCGTGGGCGGGGACAAATGTCGTTTCCAAGAAGACACTCTTAACCAACATTGGTGGGTTAACCTTTGGGTTTGTTGGTTAGGACTGACGGTCATCGCCTCACACGTCCCTGTAGTAAACGTACGCGATCAATCCACCGACGAAGGCAGACGTGAGACCGACCGCAAACGGTGGAAATACCGACTTGAAGACGGCAAAGAGCATGAGGGCGAGCACCAGCCCAAGGACAAACTTTTTAATAGCGAGTGTGGCACGCTCATTACTCATTGCCATCTATTCGTGCTTTCAGGTCTTTAATCCGCTGCTCGTAAAACTGTTCTAACTCGTAGTTGTGTCGGAACCGCTGTATTTCGATTCCAGCGGAACCCTCGAGGTGGTTGTTCGTTACTTGGTCTGCAACCTAAGCGGAGGTAGTACGAGAAATGGTTGTGACGACAGCGTCAGGGAGTGGTGGTTGATCAAGAAACGTGTCTTCCACTGTGCCTGGACACACGTTTCTCGATCAACCACCGTGTGGAACCGCTGTAAGGGATTCCACTGAGAGTGAATCGACCGTTGTCGGATTCACAACCATAACCGCCGTAACGATGGTGCGCGAGATGGGTTTGGGTGCAAGGGGATTGTCCACTCAACCATGGTCAGCGCGCCTCTCTCTCTTCGCTACCGCCCAACAGGTATTATCATGAACGATAATACCTTAATAACTCTGCTTGCGTAGGCGTGCAAATAATACTACACCTTACAACGAGAATGGCACTGTCTGGAATGTGGAGTGGTAGATGAGATTCGACCATGAAGTCCACATCTGTCAAGTGGAAGACAGCGGGTTTCACCAACGACTTCACTATGATCCACCTGGCAGTAGAAGTATGCTAGTTTGTCACTTAGTGGTTGGGTTCGCTGTGGGCGGTGAGATGGGGGACACGCGAATGGTCTCCTCGCGGGTGTTCCCCACTTGAATAAGCAACCTACCACCAAAAAATCTATGGGTGGAAGCAAGGTATAGAAACGTGCCACAGCTCCAGTGCCGTACTGAAACGCGGGTGAGCGGTGGTTTCCGTGTCGCAGTGCTCCCCACGTTTTATCGGGCGTGCTTATCCAACAGTCTTCACGAGTGTCCGACGCTAGTTAGCATGGTGTACGGTAATATAGTTGTTTTGGTAGTAATGAATTAAATGAAATATTCACGGTTGCGCGTTTCCTCGGGAGCGAAGGACGCTTTCGCGTCCTCCCTCGTCGGTTGCCACCCAATTATGACCGAGGGTGTGCGTTCCAGCGCGTCGAGCCGTGTCAACGCGGCCTTCCCACCGATATGCAACCGGCGTTTCACCGGGACGGAATACCGTCCGTCCCTCCGCGACAAGGTATTCAGCCTGCTGGGTACCACCAGTAGCGTCAGACGACCTGTCGGCCCGGACGTGGTGGACTGGGCGTCGGATTTGTTACCACGCGGCGAGTCGATGCGAAGCATCGGGACGCTCGAAGACCGTGTTCGCCAACGAGGGAACTCCGGTGGGCAATATACGGCGGAAGAACGCTTAACGTGTACGGCGCGTATCCCCGCCCATCGGCGAGGCTTTGCGCCTGTTTAAACGTAACCACGACAACAGACGTTGAAGGTATACTAATGGGGATATCGCTACACTCGTTTTCACAGGGTTTTCACTGTGAAGCACGGGATGTGGATGACAGGGGTAGGTGTTAGACTCCACTGTAACATCCCACGCTGTCGGACACCGATGTCTTCGTGATAATGCCCGACATCGTGCTAATCGATATCGAACGACAAAGCATTTTCTATAGCTACCCTTGTCCCCACTTTATAAGAAAACCAAATAGGTACTGCCGTCTGGAACGTGGAGACTATGGAAGAAAGCAGTTCACCGAGTGAATAGCATTTTCCACGTTCGCCAAACACCATTTGATGGCGTCACTATGACTTGTGTTCGGCATATATTATTACGCTAGTCGGTAATATATCTCTGTCGCCGCTGTATAAGAAAGTTCCAACAGGGGCTGCTGTCCCGACAAAGACTTGTGTATTCGCAGGCGGATTAGACAGTGAGATGTGTTTTCTTACTGTCCAAACGAACGAATACCAAGTCGATGCGGACAGCCACACCCATACGATACACATCAATCATACGGTGCTGAACCGATATACCTTCAGTGATGGGTATTTATATACTGCACTGGAATAGATGACGATCCGCTTATCCCGTGAACCACGTGGATTAGAGACGTTTATACGCGACTTACAGTGGAATGACGGTGTGTTTATTTATAACACATCGAAGTAGTTAAGAACAGTCACTGTGACTGTGAAGCGCTAGGCGGGTTTCCTTGTTGGAACAGTGTTAACACGAGCAAACGCGAGGTGCCACAGTAATGAATCTTCATGTCGACAGTGCTGGCGAAGGTATCACGTTCTACGTTTGTCTCAACTGTGATGCTCTCTTTGGTGGCGACGAGAGAGGTACCACCATCTATGGGCCAGATCCAGATACATACGACAACGGCAGTAACGAAAACTAAATAATCCCCGAGAAAATCAATTCAAGAGTAAATATCAATGCGAAAAAAGACTGCGACAGAGAAAGACGGAAATTCGGATTTCAAACCATTTGATACGGGTAATCTTGTGAGTCTGGTCGCTCACAGACGGACACACCACCTCAGTGACGAAGCCACCGAACTCCTCGAATCCATTGCCGAGTCGATGGAAGAAGAGTTTGAAGCGATTTGTGACGAGGTAGAACGGTTGGATACCCACGCCGAATAACTTCGAGAGATTTAACGTGATTCTCTCGTCAGAAGGGAGATGCGTGATCTCCCGAACATACGTCTCCCTTCTACGTGCAGCGATACGAGTAACGCACTTTTCTTATTAAACGTAGCTCTGATATCTGCATTCCGTCGGTGTCTTGCACAAGTGCTGACGACCACGCGACAGTACCGTCTCTCGCTGTTAGTATATTATTCCAACTCACTTTCCCATCGACGTAAATGGGACAACTAGATCTGTGCGATGTACAGTTCTCTATTGAGATCTCCTAGGAAAATTCAAGTTGGAACAGTCGAGTGAATCCCTTGGGGCAACGTCAGAAACAGCATGGTCATCTCTACGGCGTTCCCCGACTTCACCTTCCCCGTTTCCTCTCTTCCATCGATGAACATTCCACCACTGATGAGCGATGCGCACGCCGATTCGTGACAGATGTGAGGATGAGGAAAAACTATGACCAGATAGACTATTCATCTAATATAGAGTTCGTTTCTTGGCAGCGTATTTTCTCACCACTGTTTGTTAACTTTAGAGAAGGGCTCCCCTACACACTCGTGTTAAGAATAATGATAAGAATCAAGCGGTGTAAAACAAAGGAGTAGGAGCCCGCTCTCAAGAGCACGGTCATGAGATACCACTCGCCAGCTATGGTTACCCGGCGGCGATTTCTCTCGACAACAGCCACATCGGCAGTGACGCTCGGGAGCGTTGCATCAGTCGATGCAGTTCAGTCGGACGGTAAGCAGCAGTTCACGATCGAACAGAGCGGGAAGTGCATCCCAATTAAACCCCTTTCGACAGGAGTCCCAATCAAGAAGTTCTACGACTACCGCACACCAAATACGAAACCGCCATCATACAAGTATGCGTCATTCGGCACGCGAAAACTCCAACAGCCGAATACGAGTATTCTCTTCTTGTATGACGGCCCGAAGGGATTGAGCCTCGTCATGGTGCACGACAAGGTGAACAGCAACACCAACGGTGGGGCAGTCACATTCCGTATTACGGGCCTCCCGGCGGATGGAGCATGGGTCATGAAAGATGACAGTTATAATCGATCGACGAATCTTGACACATTCGATCACTCGGTGTACCGTACCCAAGATGGCACGAAAGTGGCGAGCAGCGTCATGAGCTGGACGTGGTCACGGAATCGATCCGATGGCGGTGTCTACCGCGGTCTTGGAGATGACTTCAAGGTCACCATCCATCCAGCATTCAACGAAAAGGCAGGACTCTCAAACACAGGCGGCAAACCGTACACCGGAACGATCAGCAATTGGGTCGTACTTTCAGGTGATCTCAATAACCCAGTTCAGACGCAATTGGACATGAACAAGTCGGTCACAATCCGATCTGACGGGTGTCAGAACGTAACGACGACACAAACAACCACGACATCAACCCACAAGTCGGAGGTGACGACGACACAGACTGAGACAACACAACCTAATCAGTCAACCACGGCCCAAGGTGAGTCGGCACTATCCACCTCAAGTACGTCACAATCTACTGATGGTCGGGAGCAGGGACAGTCGGTTATTGAGGAAGTACTGAGCGGATTGACCGCAGCAGTGAATGCTGTGCTCCGGTTTGTGAGTAACCTCTTCTGATCAACTTCGTTTCTTTTGAGTTCTTTGGAACCAAAAAATCACAAATGTTCCATATAATATGGTCGACCAGATCAGAAAGCTCGACCGACAGACTTGGCCTCGGTTCTTGAAGCTGACCCGAGTGTCGAGAATGTCGAGTTGCTCACCGAAACCGATGAAGAGCGGTTTTACCGACTTGAATGGGCTGACGAGGCGCGAATTGTCGGATACATGGTTATTGAGTGTGATGCCACCGTCCAACGAGCGACCGCCGCTGCCGATAGGTGGACACTGCGCGTGTTGTTCCCCGAGCACAGCAGCGTCTCGGCAATACATGCATTTGCCGAACAGCACGGATCACGCTCGACGTTGACCGGCTGTACGATGTCGAGACTGCTCGTCGTGCCCAATTTGGCCTCACTGAAAGCCAGCACGAGACGTTCGTCGAAGCCTACGAACGGGGGTACTATACCATTCCACGCAAGATCGATGGGGGCGACCTTGCCGCTGGACTTGACATCTCCCACCAAGTGCTCAGTGAGCGACTTCGCCGAGGAGTACGTAATTTTATTGAGAACACGGTAGTAGTAGGCGACGAAGCAGAGTAGCCAGCGACGCTCTCTGATCCCGTCGCTGGTGTTATGAGCGATGGAGAGCGTTCGTGCATCGATTACAGCGGCACTCTTGGGGTGGTGAAGAAAAAGATATTGAGCTAGGTTAGAACACACTACTTGCAGCCATCCAGACGAGCAGGAGGAGTCCGACCCAAAAAAGTAACTGAATCATCAACACCAGACGGAGGTACAACGTTCGTTGGCTTGCTGCCATGTTATCAATGAACATAGTAAGTGTATTAGTTATGGAGTTCTGGATTCTACTGAACATAGACATTACCCTTCTACTCGTGGTCTACGCCGGTGGATGACGAGCAATTAGAACCGGTGGGCAGAGATCTCTCATTAGTATAGCATACTAGCCAACGTCACTTCCGCTTATGAGACTATGTAGCAGAAACTCGGCTTCATGCTGAATAGAGAGCGTATATTGCCCGACTATCCCAGAATTTTGTCGGATTCTCAGAATTGGAGTGAGAATGGCCGAGAGTGCTACCGGACTCGTCATCTCACGTCTCTCGCTCCAAGTCTGCCTTCATAATGCGATACGCCCGTACCCACAGGGCCTGTACCGGGCCGATCAGCACCGGCGTCCAGTACGCCCACTGGAGGCTGACCAAGCTCACCCCGATCGACAGGAGGAAGACCGCGGGAACTGTGAGACCTCGAATCGAGATCAGTCGGGCGTGACGAGCGTCGATCTCGTCAGTCGTGAACCCCCGTCGGGCGGCGTACCACCACGTCGCCGTCATGGTCACGCCGACGAGCGCGAAGTTTGTCGCGTAGAGGGCCCACGTGAGCCGAGTCACGTACGTGCCAATCAGTTCGGTCGGAAACGGGAGGAACGAGACAGTGAGCAGGAAGAGAAGGTTCAGATAGAGCAGAACGCGATCGTGGCGTTCGACGGTCTGGAAGAGGTTCTGGTGGACGACCCAGTACAGACCAACAGCGAAGAAACTCAGCAGGTAGCTGAACAGCAGCGGTTCGAGCGCGAGCAGGCGGGGAAGCAGATCCGTCTCCGCCCGTCCTGGCGGAACGTCGGGAATCTCGAACTGGAGAACCAGCAGCGTGAGCACGATAGCGAACACGCCGTCGCTGATCGCTTCCAATCGGTCGGTACCCTCACCCTCTAACACCTGGACGGCCATGATGACTCGTTCGACGCGCCGATGGGTAAGTGCACTCCTGGGTTTCGGGTCGGGCGACCGAAGACCGCTAGTTATCAATATTCGTTTTCTCCAATCGTCGTTCACGTATTTTGGAGATTTAGCACGCTGCCATACCATCTGTATAGAAATAGACTTATGACCAGACCTTCGGAGTGACGATTATGTCCCATGATCCCGGAGTGAATTATCACGCTCCCCATCTGGAGTAGCACCTTCTGTATCGATTACACCACCGTCGACCGACATCCGTGCCACGTCTGCTTTTCACACTGTCCGGAACCAATTAGGGCCGATACAACAGCTGATTGTAGAAAGCTGTATCGTGTACAAACTGAAATGAAGGTCTTTATTCGTGAGCATAAGATGATAATTGAAATTGAAGTTCTGATTTAAATCCACCTGACTATTTGCACCGATCTATTGAGGGCAGACAACGCACACAGTGAATAAAGCATTTGACAGAACAGGTGTTGATTATGTTAGATAGCGGTCACAGCTCATTCCATGAGTCGCGGACTGTTTCGCGAGGATTTCGAATCAAATTCTCCATCGACCGTTTGGCTGCTACTTCAAGCGATCTAAAGCATCATAGAATCGGAAAGAGCGTCCTTGATAATCCGTTCTTCGGCACGATGAAGAATCCTACTTGCCGCCGATTTGGTCACCGCAAATGCCTCTGCCAACTCGGTCAGCGTACACCGTCGATGGGTATCGTAGTATCCGCGCGCGACCGCTTCGGTCATGAACTCCTGCTGGCGGTCGGTAAGCAGCTCTATCGGGTCATATGACTGGGTCAATGAAAGGATTTGATACACCATGTCAACCGCTTTCAACTCGTCTATATACTGTGCTAACCGCTCGTGTGAGGCGGTTCGCTCAACAAATAACCACCCATCTCGCATGACAACGGGAAAGCGCACGAGAACCCCCGACGTGCGAACCACGCGATACGAATCGGGAATCGGAATCACATACTGAATCAAGACCATTCGCTCATCGGCATGGATCACCTCAGACGAGCGCACCTCCGGGGACTCGTCGAACTGTCGAACGAGAGTGTCCCCGTCTGACATCCGTACTTCGACGATCCCGAGCAGGCCGTCGGCAGTCGTATGGCTTGCCAGTATTTTGAACTCCTCGTCCGGAAACTCGGTCGAGAGAGTGGCTAGGCAATCGTCAGACGCCGCAGCGTTGATCTTCAGTTGTACGGTAGGCATCGTACCAGAGAGTCGTTTCCGAGCGTCTTAACCGTTTAAATACCTGAACATGTTCAGGTACGAAGCCACGACATCTTCTGGCTCAGTACAACCATGCCTCTTCAAGCAACTGCGGTCGAATCGGATCCTCTCGCTGAGTCTACAGCGAAGCGCGATCCTGCGAAAGACACGAACGTCCGTGATCCAGCCGTCGCCGTCGATGGGTTACAGAAGGTGTATGGTAGTGATGATGCTGTCCGTGTGGTCGATGACATCAGTTTCGCGGTCGAGCAGGGAACCGCCGTCGGGCTACTCGGTCCGAACGGTGCTGGCAAGACGACCACGATTAAGATGTTGTTGGGTCTCGTCGTCCCTACGAGTGGCCGCGCGCGAGTCGGTGGCGTGGATGTACACGAGGATGAACGGGCGGCGTATCGCCGGGTTGGTGCGATGCTCGAAGGCGCTCGTAACGTCTACTGGCGGCTCACTGTGCGTGAAAACCTCCGGTTCTTCGCAGCCATAGCCGGTCAGCACCCTTCGGCTGTCCGTGACCGTCACGACGAGTTGCTCGACCAGTTCGGCCTCTCGGAGAAAGCAGATACGCCTGTCCAGGAATTGTCTCAGGGGATGAAACAGAAAGTGTCGCTCGCGTGTACGCTGACACGGAATGCCGATGTCGTCTTCCTCGACGAGCCGACGCTCGGACTCGACGTAGAAAGCTCGCTCGAACTCCGCGCAGAACTCCACCGACTCGTCGACGACGATGGAATGACGGTCGTGCTGTCGAGTCACGATATGGACGTTATCGAGGACATTTGCGACCGAGTAATTATCATGAACGAGGGATGCATCGTCGCTGACGATACAGTCGAGAACTTGCTCGATCTCTTTCGCACCCAAACCTATGAGGTGCGACTCAATGGGCTCCTCTCCGAAACGATACGCCACTCCCTTCAGACCGAGTTCAGTGCTGCCGATTTCGAACGTTGTGACGAGAGCGAACGGTTTCACGCGCAGGTAATTGGTGACGAATTCTACGCTCTGTCTGACGCGCTCCGTGAGGCTGGTGTCACGGTTACCTCTATCGAGGCAGTTGAGCCAGATCTCGAAGACGTGTTCTTGCATATCACTGATGGAGATCACGAAGGTGATGGCACGTGAGTCACCCGACCACAGACGAAGCATGGAGCACTGCTACTAATCCCGATCTAGCGGGGCGGTGGACGCTATTGCGAGCCGTCTTGTCCAAACGGTTCTTGTTGCTGATACGCTATCCTGTGAATACCGCCTCACAGATTGTGACCATCTATCTGTTCTTTGCGGTCATCTTCTTCGGAGGTCAGGCGATGGCTTCATGGATTGCAACCGATGGAACGGCACTGGTTGGGACTTTTGATGGGTTGGTCGTCGGGTGGTTTCTCTGGACGATGTCGCTGACAGCGTATTTCAGTCTCGCAATGAACATCACCCGCGAATCACAATGGGGGACGCTGGAACAGCTGTACATGTCTCCTTACGGATTCGGATCGGTGATGGGCGCACAAGTCGTTGCGAACGTACTGGAGAGTCTGTTGTGGGGTGCATCCATTCTTCTCTTGATGCTGGTGACGACAGGGCGGACACTTTCAGTGGATCTACTAACGATTGTTGTGATCAGCGTACTGACTCTTCTGTCGGTGGTCGGTATCGGGTTCGTCTTCGCCGGGCTTGCACTGCTGTACAAACGCATCGAAAACGTCTCGCAACTCATGCAGTTCGTACTCATCGGGCTCATCTCGGCACCAGTGGTGGGAATTCCGGTGCTTCGACTGTTGCCACTGGTACAGGGAAGCGTGATGCTACAAAAGGCGATGCAAAACGGCGTCCGTCTGTGGGAGTTCTCGGCCATCGATCTGTCGTTACTCGTCGGATCCGCAATCGTCTATTCGCTGCTCGGATACCTCGTGTTCAGGTGGTGTACCGACCGCGCTCGCAAGAACGGCGTGATGGGTCATTACTGAATGCAAATCGTGAACTGACTTACGACAGAATCGCATGAGCATACCTCCGAGAACTCGTCAAAGTCTCGCCATCAAGAAACTCGGTCGAAAGGATGGCTAGGCAATTGTCAGACGCCATAGTGTTAGTCTTCAGTTGTAGGGAAGTCATCACATCAAAAGTCGATTATGAGCGTTTTAACTATTTAAATGCATGAACCTGTTCAGGCGCGAAGCCGTGATACCTCCCGTCTCAGTACAACTATGTCTCTTCAGGCAACTGCGGTCGAACCGGAATCGACGACACGAGTTAGCATGAATCGTCTTGTGAAATACGGTCTCCTGACAATGTTCGTCGCCGTCGTCGCAAACGCACTCGTCCAGATGATAACCCTCAGCGTCAGTACTGTCCCTACCGACTTTTGGCCATTGGGGTTGGGAGCGGTGATCATAAGCACTGTACTCACGGTGGGTGGGGCGACCATCGTCTATGGAGGAATCACCCGCTTCTCGACGCGGCCGAATCGGACGTTCACGATCATCGCTGCGGTTGTGCTGCTATTCTCGTTCGGTTCGTTCGTCGCGCCACCATCGGTGCTTGCGGCCGCGCCCACGTCCGTGCTGGCGGCTTTAGCCGTGATGCACGTGATTGTAGCAGTCGTCAGCATCGGCGTGCTGACGCGGGCTGCGGATAACGCTGAAACGCCCAAAAGCATTAAAAATAAACCGACATGAGTCGAATTCTCGTCGTCGGAGGAAGTGGTTTTATTGGTCGTAAAACCTGTCAACTCGCAGTCGCTGATGGTCATGAGGTACGAAGCATCTCACGTGGTGGTCGACCAGATGCCAATGGGCCATGGGTTGATTCGGTCGAGTGGGGCGAAGCAGATATCTTCGATCCGAACACTTGGCGAGACGCCCTTGACGGCTGTGACGCTGTTATCCACACGGTCGGAATCATCAGCATCACTCCCGAAAAAGGCGCGATCCGAGAACGGCTGGACGGTGACTCGGCAATCATCGCCGCGCTCGAAGCTGACCGCGCAGACATTCCAGCGTTCGTTTTATTATCAGTTACAGGATCACTTGCACGCGAGGAACACCTCGCCGCGAAACGTCGGGCAGAGCGAACGATAGCCGAACTTGAGCCTCGAACGACGGTCCTCCGGTTAGGCCCCGTCTACGGTGAGGATGACAGCAGCGGCCATTATCCGGGTGTAATGAATGCGGCGCTGAGAGCGATCGACGATCACGACTGGCTTGCTCGGCGTTTCGGTGGTGCTCGCCCTCTCTCCGTGACGACAGTCGCCCACGAAGCACTGCAAGCAGCACTCGACCCCACTACAGCTAAGCATGCTCCATTGCGGTGTCAGAGTATCATAAAGAGGAATACCAAATGAAACTCCTGCGCACTGAGTCAACGATAGAACCGTCATCCGAATCCGCTGCGACTGGAAATGCGAGCGGTAATCCGTACGTCGTCGTACCCTTTCTACTGCTGCTCGTCGTACTGTTAGTACTCCGCGGTCTTGGGGTGCTCGGCGTGACAGCCGTAGCCGCGTGGCCGAATGCCACTCGACTCGCGCTGGCAGTAATGTTCGTCTTTACAAGCCTCTCTCATTTCGCTGGCACTCGGAACGCTCTCATCCAGATGGTTCCGGACGAACTGCCGTTTCCCGGACTACTGGTGACACTCACCGGCTTTGCAGAAATCGCCGGCGCAATCGGGCTGCTCCTGCCAGCGTTCGCACCAGCGGCTGGACTGGGATTGGTCGTGCTTCTCATGGTGATGTTCCCAGCGAACGTCGTTGCCGCACGAGAGAACATCGAAATCAACGGGAAGCCAGCCACGCCACTTTGGTTTCGGTTGCTGATTCAGCTCTTCTTCATTGCCGTGCTCCTCTGGGCGACGGGATGGGCGTAGAAATGGCGATATTCGTTTTGGTTCCGGTTCTCTTGGGGAATAAGGAGTGAACACGCGCAACGAGTCTCTATCGCGCTTGGCAGTCACGACGCGGTTGCTCGTGAGCACGTTGACAGCGATTTTTCATTTAAAAAATGAATATTATAAAATAATTCTGCCCTCTAATCAATTTCGGCAATTGCTCCCGGGATATCTCATGGAAAGTGTTATTCCTCTGGCAACCATTTTCACACTTAGAACGGAAGTTCAAAATATGCCTCTTGCCCCGTATGACCCATCAAATGAACCGGAGAACGATGAGCGTGTACCAAGCATTGACGAAATTGTCGATCGGATTCTAAATGGGAGAAAAATCCTTTCACTCAGCTGGACGGTGCGTGAGTGATTGCCCTCCAATCCCGTGTTGCGCGTCTCGCTTGGTTCAAACAGTAGAATCTCCGTTTCGCTCTCAGCGGCTAAGTGGTGTTCCAACGCCCCGCCGGACGATGACGAACTCCCACTCTCGCAGCACCACGTCCGACTCGTCATGGAACTCGATTCGGAGCTCACCTGAGGTCACCAAGAACAGTTCGTCGGCGTCGTCGAAGTGATGCCAGACGAATTCGCTCTCGACCTTGGCGAGTTTGACGGCCTGTCCGTTAAGTTCACCTGCGAGGCACGGTGCCCACTGTTCATCAAACGATGCAAACATCTCGGTCAAATTCACTTTTTCCATCGGCTCTCGGCGTAGTACGCCCGAGAGTACGACCTCGTCGCGGTCGAAGACCTTGACGTGAGGGGGATGCTCGAATCGCCGAAGAACAGTCGCAACATAGCGTCGGCGGCATGGCACACCTTCCGACGGATGCTCAAATACACGTGTGAACGCGAAGGCACGCACTTCGTGGCGGTTGAACCCGAAGGGACGACCAAAGAATGTGTCAAGTGTGGCGTCGAGACGGCCAAACCGCTGTGGGTGCGCGAACATTCCTGTCCCGCGTGCGGCTTCGAAGCGGATCGGGATGCGAGCGTGGCGTGGAACATCCTTTCTCGTGGTCTCTCTGAACTAGGAGTGGTTCACTCCGAAGAAACGCCTGTGGAGACTACGCTCCCTACGGGGATCACGGTGGTTCCTGCACAGCGCGTCGTGGAAGCAGGAAGCCCCGCCCTTGCCGAGCGAGCACCAGCGAGCGAGTAGGGCGGGGTAGTTCACTATAGTTACTTTGAGCGCTTCTACCGATTCAAGCCGTTGAGAGAGTATGCCGACGCGTAGCCACGACCAAAGAAGTGCTGTCAAGCACTGCATGCCCAAATTGTGGATGTTGCTGGGCTGAAACCCGTAGCAGCGCCCGTCCCATACATATTGAACTAGTCGAACGGTTTGCAGATCATGCTGTGAACTGAAAAAACGTCCCGGTCAGTGTATCGTTTCTGTTGTATCCCAATATATATTTATCATGCTCGACCGGCCAACACGGCATTTACGACTGCTCCAAGCAGGAGAATAAACATACTCGAATACAACCAAATAAGCATCGAGAGGACGACGCCAAGTACTCCATACGCTTCCAAGGTGAGTGCGTAGGCAGCATACACCTGAAAGAGAATATGAAAAATCAACCACCCGATGGCAGCCGCGACGGTTCCAGGCAGTACTTCGCGGACCGATACCTCGATACTCGGAAAGATATAGTAGAGTGGAAAGAAGACAATTATGAGGACAACAACGAACAGGACAGCATTGAGAATACGGACGAGTGGTTCCCAGGGGAAAATCGCAATAAGTGTTCCGAGAATGATCGCCGTAAGTAGCGCAAGGCTGATCGCAAGAGCGGCAATAAGGCCATTTCTGAACTGCCCCTGGATTGACTCATGTGTCGACGTGTTGTAAATTGTTGCAAAGGCAATGTCAAGCCCACGGAATATCCGAAGCAGACTCCAAAGCAATGCACCGATGCCAAGTAGAATTACCCCCGCGTGAGTAGATGCACCCATGATTGTTTCGGCGAGTAGTGCCCTTGCACGCGGTGTGAAATATGGTTGGGTAAACTCAACAAGGTACGCTACACTGGCCTCGCCGCCGACTGCAGAGATTACAATGAGCAAAAACAACAAAAGAGGGATCAATAATAGAAATGCGTGATATGCAAGGCTTCCGGCCAGAAACGGAAGGTAGCTACCGTTCGCGTGGCGGACGATCTGACGAAGGGTCGCAGCTACGGAGTTGATCGTCCTCCTCATAAATCAAAAAGGAGAGCCGGTACTATGAATTCCACGTAAGAATATTGTCTCGCTCAAGCTCTTAGTTACCATCTGGGAGCAAACTCGGTAAAGCTACTGCGAAAATAATAAGTGACGGCTCTGTTGAAACCCTATTGATTCGATACTTTTCCTGCTGAAAAAGTAGTTAGGTAGGACTGCCAATTTACTAAGGGGAAAGCGATTTGTCACCTCCCAGCAATTGACGAGTATGGCAGAACTTCACTCCGATGCTGTGGGTCAACTTATTGAGTGGGCGGGGACGGAATCTGACGAGGTGCTCAATGATATGGAGATGCGAGCTGAAGAAGAGGAATTTCCGACAGTCGGGGCTGAGGTTGGTCGCACTTTTGCTCTCTGCACCCGTCTGTTGGGCGCTCGGTCTGTACTCGAACTTGGTTCCGGGTATGGTTATTCCGCCTACTGGATTGCTCGAACACTTCCCGATGACGGAACAATAGTCCTCACTGAACGCGATAGCGAACTACTCGGCGACGCCAGAACCTATTTTGAGCGCGGTAACCTCTCCGAACGTGCAGTCTTCAAACATGGAGACGCCCTCGAAATTGCCGAGAATTGTACTGACTCCTTCGACCTCGTCGTTCTTGATCACGATACCGCAGATTATATTCCTGGCTTCGATATTGCACGCGGGTTAGTTGACCCCGGTGGAGCGATCCTCATCGACAACGTGGCTATTTACGAGGAAATCCTCACTCCAGAAGAACTCCTTGCCACATTGAACGGTGAAACGCCACCGAATGAGCGCACTCGAACCGTGGCGGAGTTTTTCAAACATCTAAAAAATGACACCGCATTTGAGACATACATTCTCCCTGTCGGTGAGGGACTGGCAATCTCCTACCGTACTCAGTAAATTCTCTATATCTAACGTTCAGAGTGCCTTGTCGATGTTGTGAGTGAGACAGCCAACAACGAGTTCACGGAACTGCTTCCACCAGTGTCGTGAGCGGACGAATGCGCCATATTTCCGTTTCAGGCGAGAGTTCACCGTCTCGTTCTGACTCCGTTGCCCATAGAGGTCGGCGTCCAGCCGAGTGTTCCACGCTTTGTGGAGCGACGAAAACTCTCGGTGCTTGATGAGCGGACGAACATCTTCTTCACGGGCTAACGCGCGAATCTTCTGGTCGTCATACCCCTTATCTCCGAGCAGAGCCGCCACTTCGTCGGCATTGCGCTTGATGAGCGAGGGCGCAATCTGAGAGTCGTGTTTTCTGGTAGTCGTAATGTGTAGGTCGAGGATCGCGTTCGCCCTCGTGTCCACGAGAAGTGTAACTTTCAACTGCTGAATCGTCAACTTCGTTCGCTTCGTGTAGTGCTTCGAGGCGTAACTACGGTCAAAGCCGGAGGCATCGATTCCGACGACACCGTTGGTCGGGAGAAGCGTGATTGAGAGATTGAGAAGAACCCGCCAAACAGCC
Organism: Haladaptatus halobius; assembly: GCF_020618475.1. Classification (GTDB taxonomy): domain Archaea; phylum Halobacteriota; class Halobacteria; order Halobacteriales; family Haladaptataceae; genus Haladaptatus; species Haladaptatus halobius. The sequence continues at coordinate 322,605 of NZ_CP085338.1, forward strand.
ATGTCAAGACGGTTGAACGCCTTACACAACGTCGAAGGAGAAGGGAGTTCCTCAAGGTCGAGGGCGTCTCGAACCCGAGGCATCTCGATAAGTTCGTCAAGCAGCATTCGGTACGTCGTATTCTTCCGAACTTTGAGGCAAAGCAAGACAATGTGCTGATGCAGTGTGTACTGTCGTTTCGAGAATTTCGAAGAGTAGCGAGTGACAGCTCGCCGAGCCAAGTGCATCGCTTGTTCAACGAACCGGAGTAACCGCGACTTCGGGAGGGCCTGCATTCAGTCAAACAACGGGGCGAATCTGTAACTCTCTGAGGATTTCAACAGAGTCTAAGTGACCAATGTTTTGCTGGAAGTAGGCGATGATAATTCGCAATAAGATCTAAAGCGATCTGCATCGGTGCGATCTTCAGCGTCGTCGGGGCAGCCACTGCCGATAGTCTCTTTTGAAAGGGATTGCTCCTGTCGAGTTCCATCATCCCATCCTTTCCAAGTAATAAAGATCGTATGACCCTCGGTAGCTCTCGTTGTGAACTTTCTGGTTTCATATAAAGTAATTAATGTTTTAATACGCCGTCGGGACGCTATCTGAGTTGGAGTTGAATGAGTGATTGCCAAAGAACTCTTGTAAGCGGTTTCCATACCATAGCTGGACGCATTTTCCAACCAATAGATACGTACCCTACGTATGCACCGTTACAGGTCTTTGGCGACTGGCTTCCGGAGATCTCACAACTGGTGAGCACCTACCTCATCCCTGCAATGCTGTTCCTCGTTACTCTTATTGTGGTCAAGTACTCCGATAGGTTTTAACCCAATTAAGGCGAAGAGCACTCACTCTCATGACCAGCGAGCAACATCCACTGCGAGATGTTTTTCAAACTAGGCACTGCCATCAGTTCTCCGCAGATGAAAAAGATGAAATTGACGATTGAGTTGCAGGATGGACATGATTAGGATTGATGGATGTTGGCGTTGGAACGCATGAACAGACCAACACGATTGCGCTGAGCGTCATTGCGTGTATTAAAGATCTTGATGACGAAACACTCGACGCATTCGAAGGAAAACAACTCCACCCACTTGCGCTTATCTTTGGAACTGAAGAAGAACTTCCGAATAAAGAAGAAGAATACGATGAGACCTAGAAGACTGCAAAACGGTCATCGCTGAGAGGAACCGACCGATATACTGCCGATTCTGCTTCATTAGTACTACGTGAGGGTGTCATAGAATAGCTCACGTACCAGCGGTTCACGACGAACACGTGGAGTGGTACAGACAGAATGGGAATAGAAACACTGCAGCCGACCTACCTCTCAGATATCTCGCCGTGTGGCTCGTACTCCATCTCGGTCGCCACATGCTTTGCCACGTCCCTTCCGAACTCCCGCTCAACGACTTACAGCGGAGAGCGCATTGAGAATTGGCAGCACTGTCGCTTCTGTGACGTTCGTGGTGCCGCCAATAGTGAGGAGTACACTTTACGGCTCAGCTACAATGGACTAAACCCTTTCCAACTGTTGTTCTTCAAGCGTCATGCAAGACTGTCCAGCAAGCCCACCTAAGGATCACTCTCCGACTGACAGTCTTTCTTGCGTATTCGTATCGTTCAAAGTGACCTGTCTGTACGAGAATCGAAAATTCGAGGCTGTCGCAACGATGGAGCAGCTCTTACTCTTTTTCTTCGCTCTGATCGTCTTCGTTGGACATCTCCTCGTCGGCTTCCTCTGATTGCTCCTGAGTGCTCTCCGCCGTCTCAGCGGCCTCCTCTATCTGGTCGGCGGCCTTTTGGCTACCTTCCTGAACCTGATCGGCGGCCATCTCGCCGCCCTCTTCGACTTGGTCTGCGGCTTCTTTGGTACCTGTTTCGACCTGGTCGGCGGCCGTTTCACCTTTCTCCTGAATCCTCTCGGCAACTTGCCCGGTGACGGCCTCCGTTCGCTGGGCAACCTCGCCAGAGCGTCTGGCGGTCTCGTCGGCGAGCGAGCGGGCCCGGTCGGTCGTCTTGCTAACGACTTCGCCCGTTGACTCCGATCGTGATTTCAGCAAGTAGCCGAGTCCGACGACGACTCCAACGAGCAGCAGTTTCGAGAGTACGCCCCGCCCCTGGCTCTTCTGGTTCACTCGGGCACTCGTGGTCGCCTCGTCCGTCTCCGTGTCGAGAACCTTTTCAACCGTTCTCTCGGCGACTTCGGACGTCGTTCCACCGCTTCCAAAGAGGTATTTGATCGCTTGACCGATATCAACAAGCAGGAACGCGCGGACGATTTTGCCATTTTGCGCCCCTTCAGACTCGTTTTCCTCCATCGGTACTTTTAGTATTCGTACGAATGATTCGGGGTCGGCGTCAGTAATCGATTTCGCTTGTGTTTCTTTCCTCACTTTTGACAAAATCCCACTCATGTGTCCACCCATCATTGTTTGTAAAGGGGGATCGTGGAAAAGCGTTTGGGGCAGTCGGTCACAATCGAACCAACGGATGTGTCGGCCCCATCCAAAACCGTCCCTATGCGCCATCACTATGTCTGTCGAAATGCGAAAGCGGCTACTCGGAATTGTACTTAATGGTTCCAGTTTAGAGGTCGTATGTATCGGTGTACTTCTTATTCTCTTCGAGCAGCACCCGTACGTTCAGCGTGCCTGAGTGGAACCGATATTGGATGCCAAGTAGTATTTCGAGCGTGTATACCCGACCTCACCGACGGGGCTTCCGCCCTCTGCATAGCAAGGAATACTGCAAGAGGTAGGTGTATCCCTTCTGTTTCCTGGGCCAATGCTTGATCGTCTCCGCCATCCACTCGTTGCCGTCGCTGCGGCGCTGCTCCTGACGCTTCCCTTCGTCGTGCTGTTTGTTACGCACGGCTATCATCTCGACCCGACCCCAACCCCGGAGGATCCAAGCACGGACATCACCCCCGCTATGGCGGTTCTCGTCGGCGGGCTCGCCATCCTCGGGGAGGCGTTCCTGCTCGCGTGGGGCGCGGAGACCGCCGAAAAGGACGTCCCAACCGCGTTCGCCATTGCCGTACTCGCTGTACTCGCCGTTGCGCCCGAGTACGCCGTCGACGCACTCTAAGCGTGGAACGCCGGGGCGTTCAAAGCGACCGCACGCGGAACGGAGGCGGCCAATCTCGCCATTGCGAACATGACCGGGGCGAACCGAATCCTGATTGGCATCGGCTGGTCCGGCATTGCACTCTTTACGATCTACCGGGCAAAACGCTCTGGCGACTCGGCGGTCACCTAGCGCGCTGGATTCCTCACGGACGCCGTCAAAATTGATCGTGATATCTCCACTGAGATTGTGTTTCTACTCGCGGCGACGGCGTACGCGTTTTTCGTCCCGTTTGGCGGCGGTATTGGTCTCGTCGATACGATCGTTCTCGTCGGCCTCTACGTCCTTTATATCGGCATTATCACCCGTGGTGACGTCGAGGAAGGCGAGACGCACGTCGGCGTCCCCGCGTACTTCCAAGGATATTCGAAGGGGCCGCGCATTGCAGTTGTGCTTTTCTTGTTTGCGTTCTCCGGGCTGATCATCTTCGAGGCAGTTCACCCGTCCGCGTTGGGCCTTGAATAGCTTGGAACCGCCCTCGGCATTCCACCATTTTTCATGATCCAGTGGCTCGCCCCGCTCGCAAGCGAGAGCCCTGAACTTATCGTCGTCGCCTATCTCGTAAATAAGGCGCGCTCGACTGCCGGCTTCAACGCCTTGATCTCCTCGAAACTCAACCAGTGGACGCTGCTCATCGGCACGCTCGCCGTCGTGTACTCCATCGCCGCCGGCCACATCGGCACACTCTCATTCGATCAGAAGCAGGCCGCAGAGATCTGGATCACTGCCGCCCAGAGCCTCTTTGCGCTTGCCATCCTGACGAACTTCGAGATTAGCACCCGTGAAGCAGTGACGGTGCCGAGTAGGCGTTCTCTCACTCCACTCCGACCGTGGCGGCTCATCACAACGAGGTCAATGTTATTCTCGTCCACGTGGTCGGTGATGGCCTCGTGCGGCTGGCCCTCTACGAGATGGGTATCGACCACGATATCTCCCCCGGTGGTGAGTTCCGCGATTTCATCGAGTATTTCACGTTCTTGCTCTCTCGGGTCTCGGTCTCCCGTCTTGCCGGGGAGACGCGATTGACCCTCAAGGACGTGGATTTCCCAGACGCTCCAGACGCCGGACGTAGCGCTATCTACGCCAGGGGGCGGCCGACCAGCAGAACGCCGCTCATCACCGTATCTGTGGCCAATACGGTTATTGATAATGCATACTACATAGACAATATGGTCCTCCTCTGGCACAAACATCCGACGAGCTGGCCGTTTTCCACGGCCCATATGTCTAACAACACCGAACCGTTGTCGTGTCACACTGCACGCTGCTCGCCCGTCGATATCACCGAAGGCTGATGAGCGACGATGATTCATCGAATAGGGCGAGAGATGAATCGGTCAATCAAGCTGCCTCGGGTGCGCCTGCTGCCGGATGGGCAGTTGGCGACCGATTCTCGGCGAATGAAATCTTCCAACGCATCCTTGCGAGCGCTGACGAGGAGATCGCTACTGGGACAGTGGAACTCCTGTTCAGCGGTCTCGCCGCCGGATTCGCAATCACGCTCACGTTTGTGGGACACGCGGCGATAACTGAATACTTCCCACAAAATGAGGCGTTTGCTGCCGTGCTTTATCCGATTGGGTTTATCTACATCATTCTAGGGCGATACCAACTCTACACTGAGAATACCCTTCCGCCAGTGGCACTGGTATTGGCACGTCTTGCTAGCCTGCCCTTGTTGTTTCGCGTTTGGAGTCTCGTGTTGCTCGGCAATCTCATTGGAGCCTGCCTCGGTGCGTTCGTCCTCGCCCACAGCCACGTCCTCACTACAGAAGCGGCGCGCGCCGGTGTTAGGTTCGCCAGTCACGGGATCGAACTTGGATGGTGGACCGTGTTCTGGAAGGCAATCTTTGCGGGCTGGATCGTCGGCGGCGTCGTGTGGCTCGACCACGCCTCGCGTGATACCATTGCTCGCTTTTTCCTCATCTATCTCGCCTTCTATACAATTTCTGCAGTCGAGCTCTACCACGTCGTTACGGCGGCATGTGATGCATTTTACTACGTGTTCGTCGCTGGAGCCGGGTTGTTCTCTGTATTTTATGAGTTCTGGCTCCCTGTCCTTTTTGGTAATACCATCGGCGGTGTCTTTCTAGTGACGCTCGTGAACTACGCCCAGATTGAAGACCGCCGTATTCCTGAAATCCGCGAACTCTCGGTTCATGAGGTGTTCTTCAGCCTGCGTGGGGGCAATACGGATGACGTCCAGTATGACGAGGAAATCGAAACAGGGACTAAGTGACGAAGCACAATGACTTGAAATTCCTTAGCACCTTCAATAATTTAGTGGTTATAATCAATTCTGTGATAGTGTGTTCACCTATCTCTGAGAGACAGTCTAATCATGATATTGGCCGGAAGATGACACGTGTGTTCTCCGTCTGGGTTGGTTTCAGCGCAGCACTGGCATCAGGTGGTTGTATTTGTCTTGTTCACACTAGACATGTGTTAACGTAAATACCGGAGTACCAACACTGGGAAGAATGTCTTTGGGCCGCGTTTTTATGCGTTATCGGCTGTAATCTCATTCCATGTTTAAGAGTTTCAGAATCGGATCTCTCTTTGATATCCCGATCAAGCTGGATAATCACATTCATCCTTATCCTGCCAGCGTTTGCGTGGATTATTGGATCTCAAATCGGGGATCTTACCACACTTCTCAACACCACGCTGAGCGCAGCAATTACTCCACAATTTATCACCAGTGAGCGGTGGCCGTGGATACTCGGACCGATCGCTGCAATCGGTCTCTTCGCGAGTGTCATGCTCCACGAACTTGGTCACTCGCTCGTTGGAATCCGCTATGGCTTTCCGATTGACTCGATTACGCTCTGGCTATTCGGCGGTATCGCACAACTGACCGACCAATCCCAGGACTGGCGCCAGGAATTCAATATTGCGATCGCTGGTCCAGCAGTCAGCGTCGTGCTCGGTCTTGTCTCCTATGTCGTGATGATCATTCTGCCGATCCAGTTTGACGCTGCCCGATTCATCTTCGGCTACCTTGCAGTGATGAACACCGCGCTCGCGGCGTTCAATATGTTACCAGGGTTTCCAATGGACGGCGGCCGAGTGCTCCGAGCACTCCTCACTCGGAATCGCCTATTTACCAAGGCGACACAGATCGCTGCTGAGGTGGGTAAGGGTTTCGCTGTAGTACTGGGGGTCGTCGGGCTGATTCTCTTCAACATCTTCTATATCGGGCTCGCGTTCTTCATCTATATTGGTGCCGCCGGCGAGGCCCAGTAGACGATTAGAAAAACAGCGCTTGAGGGTATTACGATTCGCGACATCATGACACCGGTCTCAAATATCGTCACTGCTTTCCCGGACATGACCATTAGGGAGTTACTTGAGCAAATGTTCAAACAGCGGCACACCGGATATCCAGTAATCGATTCGGGCAGACTCGTCGGCATAGTCACGCTTACTGACGTCAATGAGATTACCCCGACTGAGCGTGACGCCTATACTGTGGCAGACGCAACGAGTACTTACCTCCTGACGATCTCACCAGACGGCGACGCTATGGACGCATTCACCGAAATTCACCGCAAGAATATCGGTCGATTACTCGTCACCGACGAGCGGGGCGAACTCATCGGGCTCATTTCCCGAACCGACTTAGTGACAGCTTTTGATATTATTCGACAGAGTGGGGGAACAGAATCATCCTTGTCGGCCAGAGACGGCTTCCAACGGCGTCGAGCGTTGGAATGGGTATGACGAACAGTGAGAATTCGGATAGTAGTCAGTTACCACTATATCGTCATCTGGGTCTAAAGTGGTCTCTTCTGTGTCGACCACGCGGTCGCCGACCGACAGGCGTGCCATGTCCGATTTACTCACCGGTTTGAAGCGACTGAGAGCCGATAAAGCGGAGGGCCGCATAGGTTAGTATGAACTACTAGCCTACGGGCGTCCGGTTGCTAGCGCTCCTCGACACACTCAATCAAAATCGAGGAGACGAAATATGCTTCCCCGAGAGCGGCGGGCGAACGTACTTCCAACTCTCGGCGGCTGCGGGGAAACGTGGGCTCCTGCAGGATTGTTACTTCCACCTAGGCTCGTGTGCACCAACCGAAGCCAGTAACCGCCGAGCGATCTTAGTCGAAATATCGAAAGGAGCACTCACGTTCAACCGGTGTTGGTTCGAGTTGTGGGGCGAGAACACGATCTACGCTAAGAAACCGGACGGGAAATTAAATATTTACAACAGCTTCTTCCGCAATACGCAGAACGGCTTGCGTCTCGGTGGGAATACCGAGGTGCGCAACTGTGTCTCGATCAAAAACGCCCAACACCCGACATCGACGTGGTCTGGTGGTTCGCTCCAGAAAGGTGTGAATGTGGAAGGTACCGATTCGGCGAATCCATCGGCGGGCATCAACAGCTACGACGGGACGCTCACGATCGCCGATAGCGACTTTAATCATCGCTATTCAGATCCGACCTGTCGTGCGCCGATTAGTGGACGGATACCGTGTGAGCGTATCAATGTTCAGAATACCCGGATCAGTTACGAGTCGACCAAATTAAATGAACATGCGATTCATATGCTTGAAGGGAGAATGGATGACGGGACGCCTGCAAATCTCACATACTTGCAGCTCAAAAATGTACAGGTTCGCAATGACCATGAGTCAGTATACGGCATCTATATCGGTCAAACGCCGGACAACTGGGGTACAGTCTCGGGCACGATCAGTGGAACTGATCTCCAGACCAACTCCTCGTTTGTCAGCGATTGAATGACCACCAACGGCAATCCTAGGACACCGATTACAAGGCCGCCATTGCCGAGTCCCCCACCGCTCGGGGAAGTGCCGATGCAACTAGCACAACTCGTCCGCATCGATAACACAGGCAATAGTTCAACGTCGACCTACGATATCAGGGCTGGTGCCTATATCGGACCAGCAGGTGATAACGGAGCAATGGTGACCATGACATGGGCAACATCGGTTTCAGCGAGACGCTCCCCGAATTCGATGCGAGCGTCAGGAACCGTGCCAGCAGGGCAAGTGCACGCCTTCTACGTGACCGGTGGCATTACCTCAGCAACAGGGAGTGGTCCAGCGGTCTGGACTGTTGACGGCAAACCGTATACTCCGACAAGTGCTACGTCAATGGATAATGACGTTGTCGTTAGCGAAAGCTCACAGTCTCCATAGGATTTGTTGGTAGCGTTCTACAAATCCTACTAGACAAACGAACAACTCTCGGTTCGAATTTTTCGAAAGGGTACCTCATGACGAGCAGATACGCATCGTTTTGGTCGTCGGTACCGGGGTGGTCCCACTTCCGCATCACATTTTAGCCAGTAGTAACATCGATTTTGATAACATTTATATCCATGATTTAATATAAGATATATTCATATCAAATCATGTGCATATAACTGGTCAACCCTGTGAACTCTCACATACCGTAAAGATTTTCTAAATGCGTGACAATGACCAGTAGGAGAACAATGCACGATCTGACTGGCTTTCAACGTGACCTGCTATACGTCGTGAAGGGGTTGGACGAACCACACGGACTTGCCATCAAAGATGACCTCGAAGGCTACTATGACAAGGAAGTCCATCACGGCCAACTCTATCCAAATCTGGATGCACTCGTCGACAAAGGGCTGATCGAGAAGAGTGAAAAAGACCGCCGGACGAATATCTACACGCTGACTCAGCGTGGCCAGCGAGAAATCGAAGCTCGGCGAGACTGGGAACAAGAGTATCTCGAGCAGGAAGCGCCGACAGCCTAACAATCGCACCCCGTAGCCTGCTTTTTCGCAAACCGCTATGCCGACAACTCGACCGCTGAAAAGACAACTTCGGATGGGAGCAGCGAATATTCATCTAGTGAGAGCGGTGATTCAGGCGGTAGCTCTGGAGACTCGAACGGTGGGGGGCACGAATAGCGAGTGAAAGACTACTGCTGATCAATTCATCTAGACGACGCTGAAGAATAAGCGCTGAGAAGCTTCACCGAGGGCGGCGTCCCGGCTATTTCCACTTCCGCTTATCGAATGAACAGCTATCGGGCCCACAAACGAAAGAAGAACTGTGAATGCATCAGCTGAATCGACTAGACATGAGAGATAAAGCATAGACACCTATATTGAACCTCTTCCCAGTGCAGGATTGAAACAGAGAGAAGAGAAAAGTTGAGAAAATCGCGTTAAGTTCAGCTTTGGATCAGTATCTCGATAGTTCTATTCAGTAGTATCGAGGGAGGTAGAGCGAAAGAGTGTCTCTGTAATGCCTTCATGTGAGGTTGAGTCAATCTCGTCGGTTTGAATCCGCCACAGGGTCGCGTATAGTCCATCCTCAGTCAGTAATTCCTAATGGGTTCCCTGCTCAACGAGCGTTCCCTGGTCAAGGACAAGGGGGTGATGCGATTGGGGAGCCATGATCGAAGTGAATTCGACGATCTCGTCACACATCTCACCAACAGTGCAGAAACCACCTCAATGCAGCTCGGGTAAAAGAAGCGCTGTAACGGCAATATACGCTAGAATCGCTTAACTAGACAGTGCCGAACCAGCAATGAGGTCGGCTCTAATTAATATAAAATAGTACAGATTTCGATGTTTCGTTATAAGCCGCTATGGGTGCGCGAACACTCGTGTCCGTCGTGTGGGTTCGAAGCGGATCGAGATGCAAATGCGGCATGGAGCATCCTTGCTCGTGGTCTCGACCAGATAGGGATGGGCTGTCCCGAGTCAACGCCTGCGGAGACTGCGCTCCCTACGGACACCATTGTGTCTGCAAAGCGCGTCGTTGAAACAGGAAGCCCTGCCCTTTAGGGCGGGGAGCAGTCACCCATCCCACTCGTCTTCGAGCACCGCATATAGACGCAGATCCATATACTCTCCTTGATGGTACGCAGCCTCCTTCAAATGGCCTTCTTGTCGATAACCGAGTTTCTCCCAAATGCGACACGAATCGACGTTCTCATCGACAGCCACTGCCTCCACCCGATGAATTCGGCGTTCTTCAAATGCGTACGTTGTGAGCAACCGACTCGCCTCGGTTCCATATCCCTCTCCCCAGAACTCAGGGGCGAGTACGATACTGATTTCTGTCGACCCATCGACGGGGGTAGCTTGATCCAATCCGATAGTTCCTGCCGGTTCTGTTTGGTCTTCTCCAACGCAAACAAGAAGACTGATTGATTCGTCGTCTGTTACTTGCTCCTCGATAAACTCACGTTCTGTAACTGAATGTGCGGATGTTGATGCACGTTGCCGATATGCGAGCGGCGGCCGATAGTCAATGGGAGATTCGAAAGCTGACCGAGCAGGTTCTTGAGAGGGCTGCCGAATGGTGTCCACTCACCTTTGCGTACTATGAGGAGCACATGAAAGGGCGGAAGAATCGGTTGGCACCCTAGACCTCTTTTCTTGTCCACTCCTCTGAAATCTGTGATTGCTACTCAGAACGAGTATCGATAGTCTAAAGCCCAGATATTGGAGATAGCAGAAAATGGTGTGTCAACAGGGCTCAAGAAGTGTTAAATGACGTAGTTGAGTCAGTGTAGTCATGTTGGATGCGACAGAAGAACCGATTGCCCAAACTCGTGTCCTGAATGGTGTGGCTGTCCCTGGGACTGATTTTGCGGAAGAGCGTGACCTCCATCCAGATCATGAGAAAACAGTCGTGGCAGCACTCCGTCGGCGCGTTCGCCGGGGAGACAAGGTTGTTGTCGTCGGTGGGGGCTGGGGTACGAGTACGGTCGTAGCGGCGCGGATGACACACTTTGAGGGCGACGTGACGACATACGAGCCGAGCTCACAATTGCTCAAAATACTCCGGCGCACGGTCAAAGCCAATCGCGTTGACGAACTCGTCAGGGTTGAGCATGCTGCGATTGGGTCGGTCTCCGACTCCAGCAAACGGATTTTCGGGCAAGACGATGGTGATCTGTATCCACCGGAGGAAATCCCCGAATGTGACGTCCTCGATGTGGACTGTGAAGGAGCCGAGTTAGAGATACTCCGTGGACTTGAATTCAGACCACGACTCCTCACTGTCGAAGCGCACCCTCATCTGGGCTGTCCACACGATGAAATTGAAGCCCAACTCGCTCAACTGGAGTATACTATCGTGGATAAGGCACCCATCAGATCCGAGAGTGACATCGTCCAGTACGTTGCACAACAAGAACCGCCATAACAACAAAAACAATACCGGAAGCGATCCAACACTTTCACTTATACTCGTCCTCAGGTTGAAGATGGCTCCTCGTCAAACCATAATCATTCATGAGACTCACCGAAAGAGATGTAGATTCACTATGAATTTGAGCTTGAACACCATCGAGGTGTCTTCATGACTGAGCCCTCCGAGGAAGACTTGCTCGAACTCCTTGATGAGCTTCGGATCATGGCGCAAGTGGGACTCGAGTACGCAGACGATCCCTACGATAAACAGCGCTATGAACGGATTCTTGATCTAGTGAGTAGCTGGTACGGTCGATCAGTCGAGTTACCACCTGCCGAGGTGCGAGATCGGTTTGCTGCTGAGGTGGGCCGTGTCACGCCGAAACTAAGCGCCGATGCAGCTATCTTTAATGATGCCGGGGAAATTCTGCTGCAACTCCGTGCTGATGATACGACGTGGTGCTTACCAGGTGGCTATACTGAGCCAAATGAATCGCCTGAAGAGACTGCTGTGCGGGAGACGCGCGAAGAGAGTGGCCTGATCGTTGAACCACGTGACCTTGCTGGAATCTATACCCGCAAACCGGGAGAGTATGGCCCTCATTGCTTGGTCATCCACGTGTATCTCTGTCGGGTGATTGACGGTGAACTCCAAGTCTCTCACGAAGGGAAAGATCTGCGCTATTGGACTCTTGATGCGGTGCCCGAGTGGCATAAGAATCATGAGCAGATTGCACGTGACGCTGTAGAACTCTGGCAACACCAAGAGATGGAACAAACGAATTCATGACTGACCCAGAGACGATCGGAACGTATCAGAGCGTCGTTGAGCAGTATGAACAGCGCAATGCCGATCGATCAGCTATCGAAGGACTTGTTGAGCGCTTTCTCTGTGCGGTCGAACAAAGAACAAATGGGACTCCAGCTCGTCTATTGGATATCGGCTGTGGCCCAGGATGGGAGATAGCAACCTTTCGAGAACATGGCCATGATGTCCTTGGAATCGACTTGACTCACGAATTTCTACCCATGGCACGCCAGCGAGCACCGCAAGCGTCATTCACACAAATGGATATGCGTACCCTTGGGGTGGCCGCTGGCGTGTTCGATGGAGTCTGGGCGTGTGCGTCGCTTCTGCACGTACCACGGAAGGAGGCTGGTCCAACACTTGCAGAGTTCCATCGAGCATTGCACTCGGAAGGAATCCTGCACCTGTCTGTAAAGTACGGTAAGGGGACGGCTGATGGAGAGGTCTATGAAGATGATACTCGTCACTTTGTCCTCTATCACCCGGACGAACTCGAAACGATCGTTGAAGAAGCTGGATTTACAATCACGTCACTCGAGACGGATGCAACCGATACCTGGATCCAGGTGGCTGCACGAGCGTGAATCAACGAGAGAAGTCCGTGAACAGATTCTCGGATACAAAAAACATATTGTGGGCCTATTTTCACTACCAGTATGCCAGGGGCACGCATTACGGGTGGCGAACGAGTCACGCTCCGAACCGTTGAACAAGAGGATATTTCGTTCCTTCAACGGGCAAGCGCGAACCCAGAGATTCGCTATCCACTTGGTACCCCACTCAGAAACCAAGGGGAGATCGAAGAATCCTACGAAAACGGGGATAGCGACCGATTTCTTGTCTGTCGTGATGAAGACTCCGCGGGCCCAGCCCAGGTCACTGCGGATGACGTGACCCAGCTTGGGGTAGTAAATGTAATGGACGTCGACTGGAAATGGCCAGAACTTGGCTACTGGCTCGTGCCAGAGTTCCATGGCGACGGGTACGGGAAGGAAGCCGTCTCGCTTGTTCTCGACTAGGTGTTCCGGGAGTACGACACTCCCGCTGTGGGTGCGCAAGCGTTCAAGTTCAACGACGCTTCCCGGGGCCTGCTGGAGTCGCTCGGGTTCGCCGAGGCGGGCCGCCGCAAGTACATGTTCGTCGATGGCGAGCATCGTGACATGGTGCAATACGGGCTTCTCCGTGGAGAGTGGCGCGAATAAAGATGAATATTGGATGCCGTCTACAAGTCCCGGACGAGCACGACGTCGTCGACTTCTTCTCCGGCGAGTTCAACCATCCGTTCTTCATGGACGTCGAAGCCGTGTTTGTCATAGAACGATCTCCCCACATCATTATCAGCCAGCACGGCAAGCCAGACAGATTCGTGGCCAGTCGCCCGTAAGCTGTCGAACAACCGATTCAAGAGGCCAGTCCCCACTCCCTCCCCCCAATACTCTGGAAGGACGTAAATTCTCCCGACGACCGCATCAGCAGGATCATCGTCACTCGATCCGCCTTGTGCGAATCCAACAGCCTGCTCATCATCGACGGCAAGGAACATCGAGCCGTCGTCCCGACCAAGGGATTCCACAAGTGATTCACGGTCGTACCACATGTCGAGGATGACATATAATCGAGCGCATGCCCCCGCCTTCAGGCGGGGGTCAAGCGACCACAGAACTCCACAATCCATTGACGACACTCAGTCTGGGGTCTGTTCCAGCACACGCTTCTCACCTTCGAGGAGTAATCCCTTCCACGTCAGACCACGATGCTTCTTCAGTTACTTCAACCGCTCGTACTGTTCATCGTCGTCAAACTCGATTCGGATAGCGACCATGCTATATCACATGAACGGCACATTTATGTGCCGTTCTGGTACAACCCGTAGTTGATGAGGCGAACCAACACATTCGTCGTTCGACCCCGCTCCGAACAGGATACGGAGTTGCTACACGAACTGTTGGACGCCTCTGCCAGTCTCTGGAACGAACTCACATTCGAACGCCGCCAACAGTACTTCGACGGCAACAGCATCTGGGACACCGCCGACTACCGCAAACAGTATGTCGGCGTTCTCGGCAGTGCCACCGCTCAACAACTCATCCGAAAGAGCAAGAGCGTGTGGAAGTCGTTCTTCTCACTCAAAGAGAAGGGCGAACGCTGTTCTCCGCCCGGCTACTGGGGCAACGAGGAAGACGGTCGCACGTTACGAACCTACATCCGCAACGACCAGTACACACTCGAACTGGGCGACCGCTCACGCCTCGAAATCCCCGTCGGGAAAGAACTCAAAGCGAAGTACGGTCTCGGACACACCGAGCGTCTCCGTCTCGAAGTAGCGGGCGTTCTGAAGTGGGACGGGAAACAGAGTCGGTTAGAACTGTACTACGACGAGTCCTCGAACCAATTCAGGGCTTTTCAACCAGTCACCGTCAACGATTCTCGACTGGATACACCACTGGCTTCTCACGAAGCCGCTCTGGATATTGGGGCGAACAACCTCGTCGCTTGTACGACCACAACCGGCCAACAGTACCTGTACGAAGGGCACAACCTGTTCGACCAGTTCCGCGAAACAACGCGAGAAATCGCTCGCCTACAGTCGAAACTCCGCGAGGGGAGGTTCTCCTCGAACCGGATTCGGCATCTGTATCGGCAACGAACGCGGCGACGCGACCACGCACAGAACACGCTGGTACGCGACCTCCTCGAACGGCTATACAGAGACGGTGTTTCGACGGTGTACGTTGGGGACTTAACCGACGTACTGGAAACGCACTGGTTGGTTCGAGCGAACGAGAAGACGCACAACTTCTGGGCGTTCCGCGCGTTCATCGACCGGCTGGCGTGTACCGCCGAGGAGTTCGGTATCACGGTCGAAGTTCGGTCGGAAGCGTGGACGAGTCAGACGTGTCCGAACTGCGGTTCGACTACGGACACAATTCGGCAACAACACACGCTCACGTGTTCGTGTGGCTTCGAGGGACACGCCGACCTCGTCGCGTCAGAATCGTTCCTGAGACGGCAGACAGACGTACCAAGGCCGATGGCACGGCCCGTGCGATTCGAGTGGGACAGCCACGACTGGCTGGAGTCACCACGCTCTCATCGTCCCAAAGAAGTGCTCACAGACCGGAGTATCCACGGATAGGAGAAAGTCGCTCACGTCGGGGGTGGCGCTACTGCCAGACCCCGAACGTGAGGATTCCGCGCTTTTAGGCGCGTGGAGGATGTCAATTCGACCGCCTCTTCCCCGATGATGTGATCATGCGCTTGATGCCACGATGTTCGAGCAATCCGTTGGATCGACTCGATATCCTCAGCTGTAGCCTCACGAACCTCCATGCGAATGAATACCGGGATCAACTTCATGAATATTATGTTGGCATGAACGTTCTTCTGACCCCTCAGTCCATACGTTGATGGGTTTGTAACGCGTATCTGAACTATGTGTGGGCGAACTGCGCTCTTTATCCAGCAGCAAGAACTCGAAGACCGCTTCGACGCACGGGTCGTCACTGATGGCGGGTACACACCGCGATACAACATCGCTCCCGGAGAACCCTTAGAAGTCATCACAAATGAAGCAGTTGATGAGATCGACCAGTACCACTGGGGACTCATCCCTTTTTGGGCAGACGAGCCCGAAGAAGGAATCATCAACGCTCGCTCGGAAACGGCCAGCGAAAAACGAGTGTTCCAAGATGCGTGGGAATCCCGCCCGTGTCTCGTCCTGTCCTCAGGGTTCTACGAGTGGCAGAAACAGAACGGCGGACCAAAACAGCCGTATCGTGTATATCGCGAAGACACTCCAGCGTTCGCGATGGCCGGCCTCTGGGATGTTTGGAAAGGTGACGAGCACGCGATTCCGTGTGTGACGATCCTGACGACTGAACCCAGTGAGCTGATGAAGCCAATCCACGATCGCATGCCCGTTGTACTCGCACGTGATGACGAAGAACGGTGGCTCTCGGCTGGCCCAGACGAGCGCGAAGCGCTATGTCAACCGTATACGAAGGATGACTTGACCGCGTACGAGATCTCGACGCGAGTCAACAGTCCAAGTCACAACGATCCCACAGTCATTGAACCGCTGGAGCACGAACAATCCGGGCTCGGTGAGTTCACGTCAGAATGACCTGTGATAGATATTTTATTTGGCAGACAGGATTTTTGTTTCCCAGTCGTGCTATTCTATAAAGATATTTTTACCCGGAAGTCATATACCCATATGCCAGGCATCGTGCTTGGCTCAACAGTAAACAAAGAAGAGTTTAGGATGGGTGTTTCCGTGGAGGGCTTCACCCATTCATGTTCTCGTGTAATTACCAAGGCGATGGTAATGAGTACCTGACTCGATCGATTTTAGCTAAAACGAGCCGCTAAGCCCCCTTCTTCAACGAGCGACCGAAGTGAGCGAGTAGATAGGGTAATTCACAGGACCAACCTGTAACGCGTAATTTACCGTTGACTTTGTAGAGATACCCACAGAGTGACAATGTTTCAAGAAGATCTTCAGCAAGGAGTTACTCCATCTCATCCATTTATACAATGATAGATCTGGCTAGAAATGAATGGCTCATCCGAACCAAAGTCTGAATAAAGATGCTCGAGCGCTTCTCTTTCCAATGATGTTAATGTCGTATAGTTAAGATTTCTAGATAGTATCATCTCTAGAGGTAACTTCGAAATTCAGCAAATTAATGATTTAGTTTGGAGAAGTTCCTTTCGATTTCTGTATCTCTATACAATTGAGTTATATATTCACTGTTCCGTAGCTCGCTAAATTATGTATTTACTTGATCAATAAGATCCTCGGGATTTTGCAAATCATCTTCAGCTAAGAGCAGTCGAAGTCGAGGGCGACCGACCTGGATAGGTACCTTCTCTGTCTTGATTATATCACGATCCTCAAGTCGTGTTTTGGTTCGTGAAAATGTAGCTTTACTTGCAACCCCGGTATCCTCTCCCCACTTGCTAATATCGTAGAGCAACTCGTTGTTTTTTGCTCCAACTAACAACGCAATCGTTACTTCATCAAGCTCATCTTCCTCGCCAGGGACAGTGTCGACCGACTCAAGAACCGCCATAAAGTCATTTTCAACTTCATCCCCGAATTCTTCTCTCAGTGTTTCTTTCACACGCGAAAGCGGTGGCGTTCGCAAATTGAAGTTACTGCTCGTCTCCCACTCGTCGATGAATGTCGTCCGCACATTTTCGACAAAATCATCATCTTCTGAGCTAAGCCCAGCCAATCTATCATCTAATGGTACTACCGTTATAACTTGATCATCGCTAATGAGCAACGAATTCCGAGAGATATCAGTGGTTGTGCGAAGCGCAAGCGTTTCTTCCTCGATTAAATCCGCAATCTGACTTGCAAGGATGAAATCATCAGCAGCAGTTTTCAATACCTCAGGAGATGCAAGCACCCGAATATCGGGAAGCTCGTCGTCAACGTCCGATACTGCAAGCACGAATTCCCGGAAAATTTCTGGCGCTGGGTTAATGAGAAGGATTGATTCAGTATCCTCAAGTACTGACTGAATTGTTTTGTTGAATTCCTGGTCGAGCTCGGCAGCGTTTGAAGACATATACGTTTAGATGAGCACTGGTACCTTTGTTCTGTGTACCCTATTCATTGAAATAGAAGACTAATAACGAAGAAGGCCTGTATTAACGTGGCTAAAAACATCACTTACTTTGAGCTGGTTTTATCAAAATATTCCCACTAGTGACATTCCGATTTTAATCGCTCTTTAGACCGTTTTTACCCTCGAGAATGGAGTTAGTTGTCCTCACTGATGTTATTGATAACATTGTAGCAGATAGATCCTGATTCTAGGTTGTTTCGATTATCGATTTATTTTAACGGTATTCGCCAACCAAACGTAGTTTGCAGTCACAGCAGACAAGCGACTAAGCCTAGAGATAAATCAATTAAAAAATTCAACATAGGGTAGCATTTCCTAAGACAAAAGATTGGTGACTGATAGGAAAATCATGCGAGTTAAATTGCAATACTCTGGCAGGGGATTGGAGAAAGGTGACCGATACTGATCATTAAACGCAAACTATTTATCCAAAATTTACGACACATATCGGCCAATAATGTAGGAATATGGGGCATAGATGAGGAAAGATCGATGAGAAGAATTAACCTGCCCCCTACCAGTGATTCCTTCTATGAAAGCAGTCGTGCTTGCTGCCGGTAAAGGGTCGAGACTGAGACCTCTCACCAATCGTCGGCCAAAACCAATGCTCCCAGTTGGGAATAAGCCACTGCTTGAATCTGTCGTTGAATCAGTCGCTAGGGCTGGGGTAGATGAAATTGTTCTCATCGTCGGCTATCACCGTGAACGGATTCAGAACCACTTTGGCAATGGTGATCGCTGGAATGTTGACATCTCGTACGCTGTCCAAGAAAAACAATTAGGCACTGGACACGCGCTCTTGCAAGCTGAATCCCACATTGACTCGGATTTCATCGCGTTAAATGGTGATCGATATTTCGAGCCTACAGTTGTCGAAGATTTAATTGACGAACGCCACCAAACAGGGAAGTCATGTCTCGCGGTGACACGTGTTGAAACGCCAAATCGGTTTGGTGTTGTCGAACTCGATGGGCAGACGGTTACGAATATTGTCGAGAAGCCGTCTCCCGGATCAATGATGTCAGAACAGATTAACGCCGGTGTCTACGCATTTGGCCCAGATATCTTCTCGGCGATTCGGCAAACCGACGGCCATGATGAACAGGCACTAACTACGACGTTACAGACCCGGTCAGAGATTCACCCAGTGCGGGCGATTCGGTACGATGGCTTCTGGGGCGATGTTTCCTATCCCTGGGATCTGCTTTGGCTCAATAGCTACATACTGGATCAGCACCGATCAACTTGCGAATCAGAGAGTCACCAGTCGGCGAACATCGCAGTCAGTGCCATCGTTCATGACGATGTTGTTCTCGAAAGGGGTGCAACAATACAACCCGGTGCGGCCGTGCTTCGCGGAACAGCAATCGGCAAAAACGCTACTGTTGGCGTGAATGCCGTGATTGAAGATGCTGTGATCTTTCCAGACGCGACAATCGGTGCTGGTGCAGTGGTCCGCGATTGCATCGTCGGGGCGAATGCCACCATCGGCCCAAATACTACCATTGAGGGGGGAAGCACCAATCTGATACTCGATGATAACATCCACCATGATGTAAATTTCGGTGGGATTGTCGGTGATAATGCTTACCTTGGGGGAAATGTCGTCGTCACACCAGGCACAATCATCGGAGAAAGCGTGACAGCGGACAGTGGGACAGTTGTGAATGGTCAAATCGAAGATAATGCACTCGTACAACGAGGATAATTTATGTGTGGAATAACAGGCTACATCGGAACTGGTGATTGTTCGACGATCGTTGCACAGAGTTTAAAGAACCTCGAGTATCGTGGCTACGATTCCGCTGGCGTTGCATTACGTAATGGATCCCTAGAAGTCTATAAACAGAGTGGCACAATCGATGATCTTACCGTTCCCTCAATGCCGAGTGCCACATGTGGAATCGGGCATACACGTTGGAGTACCCACGGCGCTCCCACGGACGAAAATGCTCATCCACATACAGATTGTACGGGACAAGTGGCAGTCGTCCATAACGGTATCATCAACAACTATGAGATGTTCAAAAACGAGTTATGTGCCGATCATGAATTCACGAGCGAGACAGACACCGAGGTAATCGCTCACCTTATTGAGAATGCGCTTGCAGACACCAATGATCTCCGCGAAGCTGTCGAACAGGTCGTTTCGATGCTCAAGGGAAGTTTTGCATTTGCGGTCACAGCCGTCGGCCATGACGGGATTGTCGCCGCCCGCCAAGATAGCCCACTTGTAATCGGCCATAGTGAAGATGCCACCTTCCTCGGAAGTGACGTCACGGCGTTCGTTGAGCATACTCGAACGGTCACCTTCCTCGAAGATGGTGACATCGCGCACCTTCTGGAGGGCGATGTAACGATTGTAAACGGTGATAAGCTGGTCGACCGTGAACGCCAAACCATCGAGTGGGATGCAGACGCTGCCGAGAAAGGTGGCTATGAACACTATATGCGCAAGGAAATTCACGAACAGCCACGGGCAGTCCGCCAAGCCCTCTCTGGCCGGGTTGACGAACTCGCTGGGACAGTCGATCTTGATCTCTCATTATCACAGGAGTATTGTAACTCCTTGGACGAAATCCAAATCATTGCCTGTGGAACATCGTACTATGCAGGTCTGTACGCCGCCGAACTGTTAGAACAGTACGCAGATGTGCGTGTCTCCGTCCATATCGCAAGTGAATATGAGTTCCGCGGGGACCGTGACCCATGGCGAACACTCGTGGTTGCAGTGACTCAGAGTGGGGAAACTGCTGATACGCTACGCGCACTTCGCAAAGCTGCGGGCGCCGGCACACGAACACTCGCAGTGACGAATACAGTTGGGTCAACGATAGCCCGTGAAGTCGACGATACGGTTTATATTCGGTCTGGTCCAGAGATCGGTGTTGCCGCGACCAAGACGTTTGCCTCGCAAATAACGACGCTCACATTGGTGACTATCTATCTGGGTCGGCAGCGGAACGCGCTTTCCTCGACTGAAGCATCAAATATATTAGAAAAATTGACGGCTGTTCCAAGTGCAATTCAACAAGTACTCGATACTGAATCCACAGTGCGCCGAATAGCAGAGGAGTTTGCTGACGGTGACGCATTTTTCTTTATCGGACGGCGTCTCGGCCATCCAGTTGCGCTCGAAGGGGCATTGAAGCTCAAAGAAATCTCCTATGATCATGCTGAGGGTTTCCCAAGTGGAGAACTCAAGCACGGCCCACTTGCACTTGTGACCGATGAGACACCCGTGGTTGCGATCCTTACTGAGGGTACGAATGCCGACGAAACGCTCCATAACGTGAAAGAGGTCGAATCACGAGGTGCCCCTACTATTGGCGTCACATCAGCAACTGATCCGAATCCAGTATTCGATACAACACTTACGGTGCCAAAGGTAGGGTTGATGGAACCTGTTGTCGCAAACGTCTATCTTCAGCTGTTCGCCTATCACATTGCAAAGCGGAAGGGCCGTTCCATTGACAAACCACGGAATCTCGCCAAGAGCGTCACAGTTGAGTGAACTACCCCGCCATTGAGGGCGGGGCTTCCTGCTTCCACGACACGCTTTTTTCCGGCGATGTGTCGCATAGAGAGCGCAATCTCCACAGGCATTACGTTCGGACCGTCTCCTTCCTACCTGTTTGACGGTTCCGCTGGCGAACGTAGGAGACAGTGCATCCGTGTTCTTGGATTTGAACGCAGTGCTACTCACCGACCGTCTTACTACCAGATTTGACTGCGAGGGGAGTAAGGCTAACCCGTACAATGAAAGTAACCTAAAGACGGCGTTGTCTCCCCGCCTTGAAGGCCCATGTCAGGTTTTAGCGCCTGTATTCTACATAACCGATTCCTGACCGATTATTCGCTATCGTAGCTAACCATCTTACATCTTTTTTGATGGAGTTGACATAAACACGTAGGAGGTGGAGTTTGTCAGATGAGACACCAATAAATAGGTCACAAGAAAGTAGCTTAGATCATGAATTTGTCAGTGTATACGATCATACGCTCAAAATACGAACAATAGGATATCTCGCTTTAGTGTAATAAATTACGCAACGAAACCATTCGATTTTCAATCTTCTTTTGAGGATGTGAATAAACAAGCAAACTTCCGCTACTGTATTCGCTTATCAACGAGTCTTTCTCAATGAAAATACAGATAATATATAAATAAACACTAATAGTAATAATCTTTTTTAACCCCTACGTTGTAGTGATCAATCAGGTAGTGTGAGAGACTACCAAGGAGGATTTAGGGAACGTCTATGACATCAACTCAGCAAAGGAAGGGCAGTGGGACAAGTGTGCGCCCAGACAACAGACCCTATGCAGTCGTGGTTGCCTCAGATCGGGAGGGTGTAGATGTTGTCCTGCATGGGTTATCGGCTGACCAAGCAGAACAAATCACGACCCAAAAAAATCAGAATTTAGAGCGAGGCTTTTCAGCTCACGCCTTACCAGAAAATCAATTGAGCACCGCCAAGTGACATCCTCCCCGTCGTAAACGACGGGGCTTCCCACAACAGTGGGATTCCGGCAATGCCGTAGGTTTCAGTTCGAATACGCCGAGAGCGTCATCTGTCCGGTTCTCGAACTCGTCTCCCGGTGGACTGTGGCGGTGTCACTACCGCTCCCATCCTGTGGCGTGTCATCGCGTTCCGGTTTCCAAGGAACGCTCTCACCCCACGGGTCTACGCGTCCGGCGATATTCGTCGCTGCGTTAATATCTGCTTGGAACTCCGATACGTGGCAGTCGTCGTTCGTACATCGGAACTCAGCTTGCGAACCACGCCGTCCGATGTGGCCGCAGTCATGACACGTCTGGGACATGTATGCCGGATTCACGAACCGGACTGGTATTCCCACCTCGGTTGCTTTGTCCTCGATACGACCCTGTAGCCGTGCAAAGGCTCATGCGTGAAGACGCCGATTCATGTACTTGCTGTAGTCCAACCGCTCGCGGATAAACGACAAGTCTTCGAGGACAATAACGGGATTCTCTCGCTGTTTAAAGATAGAACCTTCGTTTGACAATACGTCATAATAGCAGAGGGTTCTGTTCTGTGGTCTCTTTTCCACAACACCGTTGAGACTTTGCTGATGAGTTCATCTTTCCGGTAGAGAAGAAGCTCCGGCCTTGATGGCGGAGAAAAGTATCCAAAGGTATTCATTTCCAAATACCGGATATGAAGATAAGAGGATGATTTAGTTTAATTTTTGCTTTAGGTAACTAAAGTACGATTAGCAATAAGAGTAGCATAGACCAACTGATAAATGCTAGCCAGCCTGAAACGACCAATCCCTGCCAAAAGCTACCTGACTCTTGGGGTGATCGATCTACTGAGTTTGGATTTTGGTTTGACCAACGATGAGCAAGAATGGTTTCGTACTCTCGTTCAATTTTCCAGTGGTCCATAGAAATAAATTGACGCCTTTAGTTTTAATTATTCCCCTAATTGTATTTCAGATGGTGCAGCAGGTTATAGATATGTTTATACTAATAAATATAAAACGTGTACTATTTTCTCACTGAAGCGATCGAGTTGGGTTAAACTGATTCTGATACACTTTTTAACGCATGGTAGCGTTGCACTGCCAATGCCGTCGGTCATGAACCCTAGATTCCCAACCATCCGAATCGACGGGAGTAACATTAGAACCTCGGGAAGCCCCGCCCTTTAGGGCGGGGAGGATGTCACTGTCGAAGTATCGTTTCCACCGTCTGTCGGCGGCCGATGATCGGAGTTCGGCCGTTCACCACATGATCCAAGGACGAAGAAGTTGGAGTAGGCGACATAGCGATACGTAAGGGTCGAGCCAGATGGGTATGTAGCTGTATAGATGTTTCCGTCGGATACAACAGGTGTGCCGGCTGCCGGTGGGTTTTCAGGGGACGTTTCGAGATCACTACTATCAAGTAGATACGCCCATGTTTGGTCACCTGTCTCTAGATCGAGCGCATAGATCACCGCTCGACCATTCCATTGGTTCGAAGCTGGCGTATAGCGACCACCGACGTATACTGTTTCGTCGGCAATGGCGGGACTGCTGAAGTATGATCCGTCCAGATTTGTCGTCCATAGTAGTGCGCCTGTCTCCGCATCCAGTGCCTTCACGATCGATTCGTCGTCGTTTGAATTGAGAAGGAGCACGTATCCGTCTGCGACTGCGAGTTGTCCATCCCATCTATTACTGCCGTTGGATTCATACGTCCAAACGACCGTCCCATCGTCTGCTGACCGCGCTGTCACGCTGACCCTGTCATCGTCCCCGACGACAAACTCGGTTCGAATATAGTACACCGTCCCGTCATTGACTGCGTGATTTCCAAGCGTTACTTGGTCATCAGCTACACGCCACTTTACTGATCCATTTGAAGCGTTTAATGCAGTTCCGTCTGCGAAAAAGATGGTTTCATCGCTGTAGCTTAATGCTGCGCCGACGCCGTCCACGAGACCTCCGACATTACTTTTTTTCCAGGCGGTGCCACCCGTCGTTTGGTCAAGTGCATATGCAGCGTTGCCGTTCGCTGTGTATACATGACCCTCCGTCACAATGGGGTTGGCCCACTCTCGGGTCTCGGTTCGGCTCCACTCTGTCTCGCCAGTTTCGGCGTTGAGCGCGTAGAAACCACCTACGTCGGCGTCAGGAGTCGACGGCACTCTCGTTGCAAAATAAAGCATTCCATTGTCGAACTCAGGCGTCCGCGGCGCAGGCAGATCCGTTCGTTTCCACTGCTGGTCTCCAGTCTCGACATCATATGCACCGATATAGCCCTGGCTTTTCGAAGGATCGTTGTCCGTCATGACGGCGAGATAAACTATTTCATTGGTTCCATTGACAGCAATGGGCTCAATGTTGTACATGCTACCATTGAGGTCCATTTTCCAATCGGTCGTTGGGAATGGTGTTAGGCCATCTTTGGGAATTGCACCTGTTCGCCCTTGATTTGCCCGAACAGTTGTCCAGCTATCAGATGATTCTCGTCCGTCGACTGTTTTGCGTGCAACGGCAGTAGTTCCTTCGTAGCCCATGCCGCCCATCGCGATACCCACCGTTTTCAGGAACGTTCGTCGGCTATTTCGACCACTCCGCCTCCGTTGTTTCCAACTCATGTGGTAATAGTTAAAACAAGACTATCTCACTTTGTTATGGGCTGCTTGAATAGTAAAAACATGAACTGTAGATGTTATCTTCGGTTATCAACGTACATAATCAATGGAAATGACGAATGAAAACCCGAATCAACGTAGAATAGAGTTCCGCAATAAAATAACAGAAGCCAGTCTTATTCTCAAGCTAAATGTTCAGTCTATCCAAATTAATTTTCTTTTTCAACTCTAATATCTAGCGTAGGGTCCGTAGAACAATCTTCCTTTCTTCATATGATTGTACCATGGATTGGAGTAAAACTACCGACGATAAAATTGATGCAATCAGTTCGACTGATCAGAGTCGCCCCGTGAAAAATTTCGATGACGAAAAACCCCAGGTGTCCAAAGACGCCAGTTGCTACTCAAGCAGCCAAACTATCGCTACAAATTCATTGAAGGAGGTGATGTGAATGCCGACGTACGATATCGTTGAGCAAGGCGCAAACAACTCCGGAAACGCGGCAATTGACCCCGTTCTCAACAACCTTGTCGGCAGCAATACGACCATCATCTTTCCGCCAGGCACCTACCTGCTTAACGAACTCATAGTTCAGTCCGGCACTGATAACCTTAAACTCATCGCGCCAGACGGCGCGCGTCTCGTTCCGGGTCAGTCAGGCGATAACGTGCGGTGGCTAGATGTCTACTCGAGTGGGTTCGTACTTGATGGATTCGAACTCGATATGCGAAATATACTGGTTCCACCTTTCGTGCGAATGAACTCTAGTGCTGGTAATTGGGAACTCAGGCGACTCATTACTCGTGGGAAAGTTCCGGCAGCTACAGACACTAACGTTGGATCGAATAGTTCGAGCGATGCACGGACGTACTTCCGCCTGTCAGCAGCTGCGGGAACACGCGGTCTCTTACAAGATTGTTACTTCCACGCGGGATCGTGCGCGCCGACTGAAGCAAGTAATCGCCGGGCAATCCTGATCGAATCATCGAAAGGTGCACTCACGTTGAACCGCTGTTGGTTCCAGCATTGGGGCGAGAACACGATTTATGCGAAGAAACCAGAAGGTAGTCTCAAAATTCTAAACTCTTTCTTCAGGAATTCGCAAAATGGTCTACGGCTTGGCGGTAACACAGAGGTTCGTAACTGTGTCTCAATTAAAAATAACGAGCATCCACGGTCGGCGTGGTCGAATGGGGCCATCCAACGTGGCGTTAACGCGGAGGCCATCGATCCAGCGAATTCGTCGGCAGGCATCAATAGCTATGACGGAACGCTAACCATCGCCGATTGCGACTTCTACCACCGCTATTTAGCCAGCAGTTGTGGCGGGGCGATTACGGCACCTGTTACATGCCAGCGCATCGATATCCAGCGCGTCCGAATCAGCTATGAGTCCACAAAGAATCACGATGCAATCTACACGTATGAGGGGAGGATGGAAGACGGTACGCTCGCGAACCTTGAATATCTCCAACTTGAGGACGTCCACGTCCGTAATGATCACAGCTCAGAATACGCTATCTACATCGGACAGGTACCAGACACGTGGGGGACAGTGTCTGGCGTCTTAGGCGGAAGCGGTCCCCAAACTAACTCCTCCGTCATTAGTGAGCGAATGACTGTTAACGGCAATCCACAGTCACCAAACCGAACCCCGCCACTCCGGAGTCCGCCACCACTTGGGGAGGTGCCGATGCAGTCGGCACAGCTCGTTCGAATTGATAACACCGGTAATGAAACACCGACATCCTACCAAATTACAGCTGGCGAGGATGTTCTTCCGGCGGGGAACGACGGTGCAACGATACCAACGTCTTGGGGGCCAGACGGAGGGCCACAGCGGCCGCCGAATTCAACAGAAGCCACTGGAACAGTTCCGGCAGGGAAAACGTATGCATTCTACGTCACTGGCGGTATCGTCGCCACTGAGGCCGACGGGCCAGCGACCTGGATTATCGATGGGGCAATCTATGATCCGAACGCTGCAAATGGTTTCACCACGAGCACCATTTCTGGCGAGCAGCCGACTCGTGATCTCTGGCATCATATTGAGACTGGTGTCCAACAGCCTCGTGTCATCTGTGCAAAGCCCCTCTCGTTCAACGGGAGTCATCCTGCTCACACTCGCCTACGGAACGTTACCGAGAGTGGTTTTGAGTATAAACTCGAAGAATGGTCGTATCTCGATGGACGACATGGAAGAGAAATGTTCCACATGCTTGCCGTGGAACCAACTGAACATGAGTTCCAACTGAGCGATGGGACATGGTATCGGATGAAAGCTGGAACTGCGTCTGTTTCCACCACTTTCACTACTGTCTCGCTGGCAGACTTTTTCGGCACAGCGACACCGGTAGTCCTGGCGCAGGCCCAAACGTTAAACGGTCCGGATCCAATCGTTACACGACTAACGGATGTCTCAAGTAGTTCGTTCAGGGTACGTGTCCAAGAAGAAGAACAGAACGCCACTACTTCGCATACTAGTGAGACAGTCGGCTATATCGCGCTCCAGCAAGGGACGGGGCAACTCAACGGCAGACCATTTGAGGTAGCACGAACCGGAACAACGGTCACCGATCAATGGTCTCGGATCTCCTTCCAGCAACAGTATGATGCGCCCCAGTTTATTGCCAATCTGCAAACGTTCATCGGCCCTGATACGGCAAATCTGCGCTACCGAAATCTCACTGGAACTGGCGTTGAGGTCAAGGTCGAAGAAGAGCAAAGTGCCGACACTGAAACGGCTCATGCCGCGGAATCGATCGGATATGTTGTCTTTGACGGTTCTGTGTGAACTACCCCACCCTGCTCGGCCTGACGGCCTCGCTGCAGACGGGGCTTCCTGTTTCCACGACGCGCTTTGCAGACACAACCGTGTCCGTAGGGAGCGCAGTCTCCGCAGGCATTGAATCGGGGTGAACCACCCCTACTTGATCAAGTCCGCGAGCAAGGATGTTGTAGGCGGCGTTGAGGTCGTGGTTCACCTCGAATTCGCATGAGGGACACGAGTGCTCGCGCACCCACAATGGTTTCTCGGTTTCGACGCCGCACGAAGAACACTCCTTCGTCGTCCCGCGTGGATCGACGGCAACGAAGTGCGTTCCTTCGCGTTCGCACTTGTATTCGAGCATCTGAAGGAACGTCCCCCACGCGGCTCCCGCCCGGTTGCGGCTGTTCGACGGGAGTTCCATCAGGCCCTTGGCGTCGAGGTCTTCGACCGCTACGAGGTCGTACTCCCGAGCGTAGTACGCTGAGAGCTTGTGAAGAAAGTCGCGGCGTTTTCGCTTCAGGTCGGCGTGGCGGCGGGCGACGACCCGTTGTTGCTTGCGGTAGTTCGCCGAACCGTGCTCCTTCCGAGATAGATTCCTTTGTGCGCGTTCCAACCGATCGCGTTCCTCGGAAAGGTCGGGACCTTCGACGGCGGTTCCGTCGCTGTCGTGGGCATACATCAGAATCCCCACGTCGATCCCGACGCACTTCTTGGGCTTCTCGGGCTTTGGTGGCGCGTCGTTCTCGGTTTCGAGTCCGAGGACGGCGAACCACTCGCCCGTGGGTTCCTGCTTCACGACGACCTCTTTGATCGTCGCGTCGTCGGGAACCTCGCGGTGGTAGATCATCGGAATATCGCCGATCTTGGAAAGAGAGAGTACAGGTCGACCGCTCGTGTTGTTGAGCTTGAAGCCGGTTTGACTGTACTTGATCGAGCGATACTCCTGTGGGGCTTTCCACCGAAGTTCGCCGACTCGGTAGCCGTTGTCCTTCCGTCCCTTCAGCGTCGAGAGGTTGTCGTATAACCGCTGAACGACTTTCTGAAGGACCTTCGAGTGAACGTCCTTCAGATCGGTCCACTCGCGTTTGAGGTCCGGGAGAAGCTTCTGCTCGGAGTAGGCGGAGGTTCCGTCTACTCGGTTGAGTCGGTGAAGGAAGTGATTGTAGACCTGCCGGCAGGTATCGACGGTCCACGCTAACCGCTCGTGGAGTTCGTCGGTCGGTTTGAGCCGATACCTGTAGTTATAGCGCATGGCCTACTCGCCTGAATCGGCGTCGGGTTCGGAAACTCGAACGACCTTCACGTCCGCTCCGATCCACCGTTTCGGGACGAGGACGTGCGCGCCGTTGCCGACCGCGCGAACGTCTCGGTCGAGAACTTCGTAGCCCTCGATTTCGTGCCGATCCATTAACTGCGTATATACGCAGTTGTGACTTAAATCCGCCGATAGCGTGGGCCTGCGGGCCTGCTACCGCGCATAGTTAATAGACGATGACGGCACTATCTCCCCTCCCTACTCGCTCCCTTCGGTCGCTCGTTGAGGAAGGGGCCTTAGTGCCTCAATTCAGCATTCGGTAGGGTGGCGCCTCCTTCCTCACCGAACGAAGTGAGTCGGGAGGAGAGGAAACCCGTTCGAGAAGGCTTAATACACCCGAAACCGTATGATAATCTACTGCTGCCTTGGCACAAGCCCAAGACAGTAGGTGCCATGAGTAAACTGGCACCTGTGGTGCGGGAGTACCGCACCCTATACTCGGGAACGACGACCGCGAACGGGTTCAATTCCCTACCCATCTTGGGTTTGAGCGTGAGAACACCGGGAATTAAATCGGCGGGACAATCCCGGCCTTCGGTCGGAGTGGGAAGCATCAAACAATGCACCCACGCTGAAGGCAAGGACGGTAAGAGAAAGCCGGGCCGCGTCCATGCATGGGGTCGCGGGGCACACTGTCGTTGCGGTAAAGCCCCGCCCTCAAGGAGTGACCGACCGCCGCAAGGCGCGAGGAAGCGAGTAGGGCGGGGTAGTTTACGTAAACACCTCGCCTGTATTCACCATGATAGAGGAAAGGTGAATCTGTCTACAATTTCATTGGAAATCAGGTGAAGATTCACCCCATAATATTTCCTACCTTGAAAGAAAGTGGGTCGAATCTACCGTTCAAAATTACAGAACTGAAGCTAGCATACATATCCCTGAGAGTATGATATATGCATTTCTCTGTTTAATAGCTTCTTTTTCTGCGAAGCAAAACTCCTTACTTTCGAATTAGCTTCACTAATTATTCGATATTCGGCTAGATTTTGTCGGCTTAGCGAAGATAGCGGATGAATACACTTAATATATGGACGGTAGGAGAGTGAATTCTTATTACGTTGGCTGCTAAAGGACAAGTGGTATGCCATTCTCCGTCGCCGTGCGGCGGTGGTTAGCTGACGATGGTGCCATTATTTATGAGTGTCGTCATTGTGGGACCACAGTTGAATCCACTGAGCACCAGTGTCCCACTTGTGAGTCAACTGAAATTGTGACGTTCGACATCTCGTGACTCTTCCCCGCCCTCAAGGGCGAGGCTTTCTCCTCGATTCTACGTAAGTGACATCCTCCCGCGCCTCAAGACGCGGGCCTCCCACAAGCCGGTCTTGCTGAGTTGGGATGTTTACGGTTCGCACCCCGACGGGGTGCTGGCGATGGCACGTAGCCGGTACTCCTATCGTATCCGGGAAACGGACGGGACTCGGAGGTACGTGGTTGTTTTATGTCGGTTCGCCGTCCGAGGGCTTACTTGTTTGATGAGGCAAACGCCCAGTCAACTGCCAGTTTTCGGACTGTCAGAATTCGATGGGGTACCATCGAATCGACACTGAGGGATACGCACGGAGAGCACCTAAGGCTGTACCGTACAGTGAAAGTAACCAAAGACGGCGATTCATCCACGCCCTCAAGGGCGTGGTATTCTCGCCTGCAATTCTATAACCAAACCTGAATTAGGTTATGGCGAGGAGGATGTCGCTTCGATCTCGACGAGATCCTGCCCTGCCTCAACTTCGACTTCATTTTCAACGAAGAATTCGGTTATCTCACCCGGTTGCTCAGCCTTTATTTCGTGAAAGTTTTTCATCACACCGACGAGGCCGACGACGTCTCCAACGTCGACAGTATCTCCTACTTCTGCGAATATGTCTTCATCTGGATTGGGACGACGATAGAAGACGCCGGGCATCGGGGATTGAAGTGTTGTTGTTTCAGTCATGGTGTATTCTATTGTGGATCTTCAGTATCGATACTCTGGAATCGCTTGTATATGCTTCGTCCACTCGGCTGGTGTGAACGAATTTTATGAGTTATTCTCCTTCGTAACAGAGGAGCGTATCGCCTCAAGGCGGTCAGTGAGATCGTTTCGAGCGGAGAGTGCTTCGTCGATCGTAACTCCTTCGAACGAGAATGACTGATGCGTTCGATGCTGTGCAAGGCGATTTCGGTCGGGACTGATCACGGTTCCAATCGTCGCATAGCCGCCGCCGGTCACTGCGTCTCGCATGAGAACGATCGGCTGTTCTGGAACTTGAATCGACCCAACAGGATATCCGAGATCGACGACGTTCGAGGGATCAGTCCCTGCACCGAAGGGCTGTTCCCGCTCGATGAACTCAAGGTCAATTCCGTCGAGGCGGTATCCGACACGGTCAGCCTCTGGCGTCACGGTCCACTCCGTCTCTAAGAACTCTGCTTTGCTCTCATTGGTGAGGCGGTAGTCGCATAAGCCCATTACCACACGAATTGGATCCATTTCGCTGTATGTCGGGCGGTGTTCGTCTGGTACTTGGGTGCCAATACTGGCCGAATTACCCCTCGTATCTCCGATTGAGAGTGTATCTCCTTCTTGGAGTTGTCTCCCGTTGTAGCCACCGATTCCGATGAGGGTGTAGGTTGATCGACTGTCCATCATGAGCGAAACATCGATCCCTCCGGCGACAGCGAGATAGCTTCGAGCCCCCTCTGTCGCAAAATTGAACGAGAGAACATCCCCAGCGTCGATCTGGTTTGTTTCCCAATTGGAAATCGATTCGTCGTTAATGGTTGCCTCCATATCAGCGCCAGCAATCGCAACGACGGCGTCCTCCTCGAATTTGAGGTCCGGCCCCTGATACGTGATTTCTAACGTAGCGCTGTTTTCATCATTGCCGACGAGATAGTTCGCGACTTTATGAGAGAACTGATCCATCGCTCCCGATGGTGGCATTCCGATGTGATAGTGCCCATATCGTCCAAGGTCTTGGACTGTCGTCGAAATTCCTGGTTCTAACACTTCAATCATCCGTATAGCACCTCTATGAGTTCCGCATTGTATGCCTCTGGATCTTCGAAAAATGCCTCCGGCGAGAACGTTATCTCTTCATACCGATACTGGAACGTCCCATCCTCAATTTCTGCACGAATGTCATCGTATTCACCACGGTCAATCTTTCTGAATTTCATGATATCGCCAGGCTGTGGGAAGACCATCGAATCAGCAAAGTCGGAGAGATTCTGCTCTACATCAAGTACTTCAACTGGCGTCCGGCCGAATAGTTGATAGCCTCCTGCCCCTTGAACTGGATAAATCGCCGTGAATGCTCCCCCATAGCCGACGGCGCGACTGGGTGTGTCGGTTCTTGGTTGGACGTATTTCGGTACTTCAATCTGCTCGTCCCGCGGAACCATCTGAAACGTCCACGGAAGTCCAGGCACAAAGCCGATCATGGTCACCATATGCGGTGCACCAGCGTGAGCGTCGATGAATGCCTCGGCGCTCTCGAACCCGTTAATTCGCGCTGAATACTCCAAATCCGTCGCATCTGGGTCTTGATGGTTCTCTCGGAAGCGCATCAGCGTTTCATGTGTCCATGGATCATCGTAGAGGATGGGAAAATCGATAATACGCGTATCCCACTCATACTCAGAGATGTGAATCTCTCGGTCGAGTTCCTTCAACTCGGCAATGAGGGTATCTGGCTCAATCTCTTCCGGACTGAAGTGAATTAGATACGATGCATTCGCCGGGCAGACTTCGACCAAGCCCGGCAGATCCGATTCCTGAATCTGTTGGGTGATTGCCATCGCCTTAAAATTGGCGTCGAAACTCATCTCCTGGTCGAGTTCGACGAAGACGTAGTCATCGCCACCATATTCGTATCGCGCTGATGGCAACTCCGTTCGCTGAATCTGTTTTTCTGGCATGCTATGGAAGAACACACCCTGTATGCAAACGTATACTTATCGCCGATTGCTCTTCGGTTGTGATCGTATTGATTGACATACTCCCCGCCCTGAAGGGCGAGGCTTTGCGCCTGCGATCTCCGTAATCGACCTCCTACGAGTCTGATGAGTAGGCGATTTCACGATTGGAACCAACGACCGTCATGGACAGCTGTTTACGGCGAGATTCTCTCGCGTTTAAAGATAGCAGACGTCGGTAGGTTGAACTTCGGTATTATATGCCAGGCTCTCGATTCACCTAGGGACGATGTTTGATCGAGTATTGATCGCTAATCGGGGTGAAATCGCCGTCCGCATTATACAGGCCTGCCGTGAACTTGGCGTTGAATCAGTGGCAGTCTATAGCGATGCCGACGAGAATGCACGTCACGTACGACTCGCCGATAATGCGTATCATATTGGGCCGTCAGTTGCTCGTGAGAGCTATTTGAATCCGGAATCCCTGCTCGATGCTGCACGCAATGCAAATGTCGATGCGATTCATCCAGGATATGGATTTCTCGCTGAGAGCACGTCATTCGCAACTGCGGTCGAAGACAGTGATTTCGTTTGGATTGGCCCTCCAAGCGACGTCATGGAGCGGTTTGGCGAGAAAACGAAAGCGCGGGCAATTATGCAACAGGCCGATGTCCCGATTGTTCCTGGCACCACAGAACCAGTCTCCGACGTCGAAGAGATACAACGATTTGCCGACGAACACGGGTATCCGATTGCGATCAAAGCAGACGGTGGCGGTGGCGGTCGTGGACTCAAGGTCGTTCATGAAGAACAAAATATTGAGGAACAGTTCACGAGTGCTCAACGGGAAGGAGACGCGTATTTTGACAACTCAAACGTGTATGTCGAGCGCTTTCTAGAACAGCCGCGCCACATCGAAGTCCAAATTCTATGTGATAAACACGGGAACGTCCTGGATCTCGGGGAACGCGACTGTAGTATTCAACGGCGACAACAGAAGCTCATCGAAGAGACACCAAGTCCAGCACTGACTGAGGAAGAGCGAGAGCAGATTCGACGTGCTGCCCGTCGCGGTGCCGACGAGGCAGGGTACGTCAATGCTGGGACGGTAGAGTTCCTCTATGAGGATGGAGAGTTCTATTTCCTGGAGGTGAATGCCCGAATCCAAGTCGAGCACCCCATCTCCGAGATCGTCACTGGACTCGATCTCGTCCAATGGCAACTCAAAATCGCTGCAGGAGAGACACTATCGTTTGACCAAGAAGAGCTTCAAACACACGGCACCGCGATGGAATTCCGAATCAATGCAGAAGACCCACACGAGGAGTTCGCTCCGATGCCAGGAACGGTCGAGCGTTACCATCCGCCTCGTGGAATCGGAACTCGTGTTGACGACGGAATTGACCAAGGAGACACCATTAGCCCGCATTACGATTCCCTCATCGCCAAATTCATCGTCTCCGGGGAAGATCGAACACAACTTCTCCGACGGGGAAAGCGAGTGCTTCAAGAAGCGGAAATCAGGGGGATTCCCTCAACTATCCCATTCCATTTGGCGATGCTCAACGACGATGCTTTCAACGATGGTGAATATTCGACGAAGTACGTCGACGAGGTGTTCAGCATGCCCTCAGAAGATGAGTAGTGAACTACCCCGCCCTGCTCGGCCTGATGGCCTCGATGAGGACGGAGCTTGCTGTTTCGACAACGCACGTTGCAGACACAACGATATCCGTAAGGAGCGCAGTCTTCACAGGCGTTGATTCGGAGCGTCCCACTCCGAACTTCTCAGGTAAAGCGGCCAAAGGGGATTCGATGGCGAGTGGACTACCCCACCCTACTCGCTCACCGCTGACGCAGCTTGCTCCGTGAGGAAGTGGACTTAGCGCCTGAAAACAGTTATATCCCAACTGCTCCTACGCGATTTCGGTCAGTGATACGAGTTGGATATCGTGTTCATTAACCTGCTCATGAATCGTTTCGAGGAGTTCGACGGCGTTTGGGCCATCGCCATGAATACAGATACTCTGGGCAGGAACATCGATCATTTCCCCGTTTTCGGCTTCGACTTCACCATCGAGTGCGATATCAAGGAACCGTTGGGCGATACGATCTGGGTCTTTCGGTTCCATTTGCTGCTCGACAATCAGACTTCGATCTGGCCGATAGGTTAGATCGACGTATCCCTCGAAGACTGAGCGAAGCTCATCATACTCCTGTGCAACCTCGTAGATATTCATATCTGTCGCGAGATAGATGAGATCCTCGTTCACATCAAGAATTCCTTCCATCACCGCGCGAGCGTGATCGTCGCTCTCAGAGAGCATCGAGTACATTGCACCATGCGGTTTGACGTGTTGCACTGTTGTCCCGTGTTGCTCGGCAAAGGCTTGAAGCGCCCCTAACTGATAGATGACGTAATCCTGAATCTCATCAGGACTCGCATCCATCGTTCGCCGTCCAAACCCCATTTTATCCGGAAGACCTGGGTGAATACCGATGCCAACATTCTGTTCGACAGCGAGGGCAACGGTGTCGTTCATTACATGCGGATCTCCTGCGTGGTACCCCCCTGCGATGTTGGCCGAGGTGATGTATGGCATTACTTCATCATCCCGCCCCATTTTCCAGTTTCCAAAGCTTTCTCCCATATCACAGTTGATGTCGATTGTTACCATGGTGGATACGTAGGTGGAGAAAGAGAAATAGCTTCGGTCGTCCGGTGGTGTTGGCCGGTTCGTTAGTAGTCAATACTAACGTTTCTCATGCTCAAATTCGATTGAGATCAAGACTAATTCTACGCGCTGAAGCCTTGAGAAGTGATAATATGGCAAGTAACGTATTTCCCCCTGGTTTCCGTAGTATGCGTATGAGCCCCACACCGCCGATACAGGATCTCCATTTCACTGATGCACCTGCTGTTGATCGTGTCCCCGGGCCTCGCTCGCAAAAACTGCTGCAGAAGCAGACAGAAATCGATAGTCGTGCTGTCGCCTATCCAAAAAGCGTCCCGATAGCCATTGAGGAAGCAAAAGGAGCAACGATCCGGGATGTCGATGGGAATCTGTTTCTCGATTTCTTTGCCGGTATCGGCGTCCTGAACGTCGGCCACTCAAATCCATACGTCCTCGATGCAGTTCAGGAACAGACCAAAAAACTCGTTCACACAATCGACTTCCCAACCGAAGCACGACTTGACCTCATTGAAAAACTAAACGAAATTGCACCCGGTGACCTTCCAGACAACAACCGAGTTGTCTTTGGTGGGCCGACTGGGAGTGATGCAATCGAAGCCACGCTCAAAATCGCGAAGTACAACATCGCGAAGTACAACACAGGAAA
Source organism: Haladaptatus halobius (assembly GCF_020618475.1). Taxonomy (GTDB): domain Archaea; phylum Halobacteriota; class Halobacteria; order Halobacteriales; family Haladaptataceae; genus Haladaptatus; species Haladaptatus halobius. The sequence continues at coordinate 358,764 of NZ_CP085338.1, forward strand.
CACGGGACTCATCGAATTCCGGGGTGCGTACCATGGTGCGACGTCTGGCGCACTGAGCATTGGCGGCGGACGAAAGTACAAGGAAGCGTATGAACCATTGCTTCCCAATGTGTATCATGTTCCGTATCCCTATCCATTCCGCCAGGGACTTTCTGACGAAGAGACATGTGAACGTGCGCTTGCTAATGTTCATGAACTAATCGAAGATCCGTATAGTGGTATCGCTGATCCAGCTGGTGTGTGGGTCGAGCCAATTCAGGGAGAGGGAGGTGTTGTCACACCACCGGATGGATTCCTCCGCGGATTGAAGAAAATCACGACAGAAAACGAGATTCCGCTCATCGTCGACGAAATCCAAACAGGATTCGGTCGAACCGGCCAGTGGTTTGCGACCGAATGGGAGGACGTGACGCCGGATATCATGCCGATGGCGAAGGCGATCGGTGGCATCGGACTTCCATTATCTGCGACTATGTACCGGGAAGAATTGGATACATGGGAAGCCGGTGGACATGTCGGAACTTATCGTGGTAACGTCCCAGCGATGCGTGCAGGCATTCGAGCGATCGAGTACATTCAAGAGCACGACTTGCTCGCTCACGCCCGCGACGTGGGGTCATACATACAACGTCGATTCCAGGACGTTGCTGATGAGACGCCACGTATTGGCGATATTCGAGGAAAGGGGCTGTTCATCGGCGCCGAGTTCGTTGACGAAAATGGACAGCCAAACAAACCTCTTGTGAAAGCGATTCAGCAATACTGCTACGAACGAGGAGTCTTGGTCTGGACTGCTGGTCGAAACGGAAATGTCCTCCGAATCATACCACCGCTTGTTATCACGGAGGAACAGGCTGAGACAGGAATGGATGTCGTTATCGACGCTATCAAAACCCATGCTTGACGGGCTACATGGTTGAGTGTCCATCCAGTAGGAGTGGGACACTCCGAACCCCCCGTCAAGGGAAATCGCCTGCGGAGTCTGAAACCGCTGTGGGACAGGTTCCTGCACGGTCCAACAACAGAAACAGGAAGCTCCGTCCGCAACAAGTGAGGGCCGGGTAGGCCCGAACGCGGTAGAGCGGAGTAGTTCACAGGGCAAACAAACTTATATTCATCTCTCAGAAAATCTACCACCGATAAAGGGATTCGACAACGCCCGATAAGTGGGCGTTATTTCTCCGATGAAAGCGTTGGCGTCGTCTCTGGAACAAAACGGGGATCCGCTTCTTGTTCATACGCATAGGCCAGTTTCAAGAGAGTCGCTTCGTCGTATGGTTTTCCGATAAGTTCAACACCAACGGGAAGTCCTTCATCGGTCAAACCGGCAGGTACCGACATTGCACAACATCCGGCCTGTGAGGCAATGACCGTATTCGTTGGGAACGTAAGCGTATTCAGTGCGCCAGATCGTACTTCGTCCGCTTTCGGTGGGACGACCTGCACATTCGGACAGAGGAGTACGTCAAGTTGCTGCTCAGCGAACTTGTTGAGCAGAATCCGTTGAAAGGTATCCTGTAACACAATTTTGTGCCAGTAATCCGGATCATCTTCCGGGTTTGCAGGCCCTTCAGCGATTCCTTCGAGGAGGTCGAGAACCTCGTGGTATTGCTCCTCTTCGTATATCTTTTCGATCGATTCGGCGGGAGTATCCGGCCGACTAGCGAGGAATTCATTGATATCTCGCTTCGATTGGACGAGATAGAGGGACGTCTCTTCGATGTATTGATCGACGTCAGAGACCTGCACTGGGTCGACAATCTCAGCACCAGCGTCGTCCATCAAGCCGATTACTTCCTCAACGAGGCGATTGACCGGAGCAGCCTCTGGATCACTATCGTCGCCGAACGCATCGCGAAGAATACCAATTCGGGCATCTTCGAGCCCGTCTTCTGAGAGTTGATCAGTATACGACCCATCAACGTGTGTCAATTCGTTTGTGACGGTGTATGGGTCGGTCGAGTCGTATCCCACGACAACGTCTAACAGGATCGCAGCATCTTCCACCGTTCTGGTCATCGGTCCAGGAGTGTCCTGCGAGATGACCAGCGGTGACATTCCCGTTCTGCTAATTAGTCCTGGCGTCACACGGAGCCCAAAGAGATTCGTGAAAGACGACGGGAGCCGGATCGATCCACCGGTATCTTCTCCGATACCGACTGTAGCGAGGTTAGCTGCCACTGCAGCACCGGTTCCACTGCTCGATCCTCCTGGATCGCGATCCAACGCGTATGGATTCTTTGTTCGCCCGAGAACGGACGAAAACGCGAACCATGAGGTGGCCCAATCGGGAAGATTTGTTTTTGCGAGGATGATTGCACCCGCATCTTCGAGTCTCTCGATAAGCGTCGCGTTTTGCTCAGGAACGTAGTCTTTGAAGGTGATGGAACCAAATGTCGTGGTAATGCCTTTCGTTTCGATTTGGTCCTTCACAACTACTGGAATCCCGTGCAGTGGGCCAACGAAATCACCGGTCTCTTGAAACTCTTGATCGAGTTCAGCAGCTCGATCTCCTGCATCAGAATTCACCGTAATGATTGACCGTATCTCTGGGCCACTCTGATCATATGCTGCAATGCGTTCACGATATCTGCCAACAAGTTCTTGACTCGTGAGATCTCCTTCGTTGTACGCTCGATGAATTTCACCAATTTTCGCTTCTATGACGTCGAATGACGATGCTGCCATTAATTTCCCCCCAAGTAACTCCTTCTTCCACAGTGGCGATAAAGATACCGCGAGTTTTACGGAATTTGCCCCTTATTCGGCAAATACAAAATGACGTATTTCAACTAACCTTGACGCTCTTGATTAATCATTTCTCTTGCCAATCTTCAATGTCTGCAGCCCGATGTGCGTTCATACCGTGAAGTGATACATGGATCGTATTCGTCTTAAAACGCGAAGATTAACACTTTAGTATAAAATTCCACCAGAGGATTACATGAATTTATACACTTCTCCAGCAAGAATAGATACTCTTTCACCCGGACGATGCTTCAGGAAGGATTTGTGGAGATTCTCGACTGTCATCACCGTTGTATCGCGTTTAGCGGCGCGATGCAGCACCATTCATGATCCCGACGATATCTGCGCATCTAAGTTTGTATGGGCGGACACTAAGCGACTCATAATCGTTCTTGCCTCCATTGGGTCGCCGAACTTCTGACGTAAGGAATCCTCGCGCTTTAGCACGAGGAGATGTCACTAGAGTGGATTATTGCTCCTGCTGTGGAATAGTGAACTCTCGATCACTCCCCGAAATCCCTTTGAATCCGATTTGTTCTGGAATTCTAACGGTAGCGTGGTACGTGTATGTATTTCCGGGTTGAAGCCGCCATTCCTCACTTTCTCGCGTGACGCCCTCCTTTCCGTATTCGAATGTCAGCGTAAACGTCGGCCCATGTTGATCTGTCTGCCCTGCCTTTGTTGGCCTTTTTCTTGGATTCCAGAGTTTAATTTCTTCACCATAACTTCCGCTCATCGTGCCCTTCTTCTTATAAAGAATACCGGCCCAAACGTAGTCTTTGTCCAGAAAGTCCGTTAGTGTTCCACAGATTGCCACCTCGGTAGGGTCTGTCCACGCGTTTCCTGTTCGGAGGATGTCTTCATCGAGTCTGGGTGTCTCAGTGGCTTGTGCACTTCCGATGGCGCTTGCCGTTACAAGACCAACGGCACTTCTCTGAAGAAACTTTCGACGTGTACTCTGCGTTGCATTTGAGTCGCCTCTCATCATGCTGGCCACTCACGCTTGGGTCATTGTTATTCGGCCGTTTCTATGTCATATCCCATGAAGTTCAAACTGTTTTCATCATATTACGATCGTCGAGATTATCCCGCCTGAATACCATTTTCGGTTATCGATTAGTTTGTAGACTAGCGAACGCATCGGTCGCCGAAATCGCTCAGGGGGTGAACGAAGGCACGGCCCGTACGATTTGAGTGGGACGACCACAACTGGTCAGGGAACTGCACCCTCACGACGGTTCCAAAAAATGCGCAGAAACCTGCAAGATGCCTCCGTAGTTCGGTAGCCCTCATGTTGAGGGTATGAGCCGAACCCCAACGTGAGGAATCCTCGTCAGTCATATGTCTCTGTCTGTGAGCCAGATAGGCTGACTGCTCTGACCATTATAACTAGAAAGATCATTAGTTTATTGCAAAATACCGTTGAATCGGCGACTACACTCTCTTCTGTTTATAACTCCTGCAACGTAGTTCACTCGGCAGAGAGAACGTTAAACGGTATGCTGGTATTCGACTTCTCTCCGACCACAAACGCGGTGGTCAGTTCCATGTTTCCCCCACCCGCTGGTTTGTCGCCGATAGGTGCCGATACACCTGCCGTACTCACGAGTAGTTGTCCCCCGTCAGTCCCGAACTGTGTTAATTCGGGGCGTCCAATTCCGCGTTCAGATGGGAGCTCATGTTAGAGCAGTCGCCCTCTCGGGCATACACCTGTCCCGGCCACGCTACTCTCCGTCCACCGCATTTGTGGCCGAGTCATTGTCCGTGCTCTTGGTGACTTCTCCGGAGAGATCAACATCCGTCTTCAACACAAGACGATTCTCGTGATATCGTAGACCGTCTTTGGATCGCTGGCGTTTGATTTTCCCAAGACGCCCTTTCGATAACTCGAGCATCGCATCCATCGTCCGGCGTGCAAGCTCCTGACTATATTTCTTGCTCACACCGGACTTTTTGAGGCGAATCCACTCAGCAAGGTCGGAGGCATCTACGTAGACACGAATATCGCCACTGCCCGTCGACCATAATGAATAGCGACCGGCCTCATCGCGTTCACGCCATACCTTGCCCGCCAATTCATCGGGTTTGCGATTGGTGACTGATGCAAGCATCTCATCGTCATAGCGGGCCAACCGCTGAATCGGTAAGAGATCCGCCGTCGAATGCGCAACTGCGCCGCCTCGCTCGAGGGCGTCGTTCTCGCCGGGAAGTCGGACGTAGGTCTTACCATCGTCTTTTGTGATGCGTTCGAGTGTGCTTTCCTCGACGGTGATTCGATCGTGTTCGACATACTCGGCACGGAGATGCGCGCCTTTCTCGAGTTCGCGTGCTTGCAGTTCGTCGACCCGATCATCGCATGCCTTCGTCTTGCGGGCAATTGCCTCACGATGGGCTTGCGCCTCAGTTGCAGTGGTTTCTAGTTTCTCGATGCGCTGCTCGAGCTCCTGGATTTGGGTATCTTTCTGAGTGAGGTTCGCACGGAGATCAGCGATTTGCTGGTCTTTCTCGGCTACGTTCTGTTCGAGTTCGTCGATGCGGCCGATGAGTGTTTGGACGTGTGCAGCCAGCTCACTGACCGAGACATCGTCCTCGCGGACGGCGGAGGGGGCGGTCGTCACGATTGATCACCTACTTTCGGGTCGGTAATAGCCTCGACAGACACGCTAGTTCGAAACCAACTGTACTGACCATCAGAAATGCCTCCGTACTGGTCGAGAGTGACGTTGGTGTAGTCAATTTCGTCGTAGTAGGTGTATTGCAGGCGGTAGCGATCGTTACGGTCTGTGACCACGAACAGCGTGCACTCGCCGGGTTCTGGGCCACGAAAAGTCAATTCTGGCTCACGGTGATCACAGTGGTAAACGACGCCCGTGATGGTGTATAGTTGTGTGCGAATCTGGATTGGGTCAGTGCATTCAAACCCGAGGACGGTTGCGGTCTGGTCGTTTGTCATCGGTCGGCCACCTCCACTGAGTCTGCTGTTTGTGGGCGATGGAGGATGGCTTCTCTGTGTGGTGAGTGGTTAGTCATTGAGCCCCACCTCTCCATGGGTGCAAGAAACGTGGCTTGGTGTGTCGGTGGCGGGTAGTTGGCGGGTGCTGCGGCTCTCGGACGGGACACTTTTGTCCCATGTTCTCGAATAGGTACATGGCTTCTCGGTAAAGAGCCAACTCGGATTCGTGCCGTGAACACGAATCCACTCCTATCCTTTCGGAAGCAGTGAATTCCGAGTGAGCTCTTGGTACATCTTAATGACTCCATCCTAATAAAGCTGTAGCTCATATAGGCTACTATAGTAGCTTTTATAGGGTGGTATTTTCTATTATCGACGCGACTAAACGTGCTACCAGAATTGTCGCGGATATGCGTCCGCGGGTCTCATGGATGACGAACGCTGACGATGCTATCCTTGAGTTTTTCGAGGATCACGCCATCGCCCTTCCTCCTGCAGCTGTTGCATATAACATCGACTTCTCCTATTCTCATGTCCGCAATCGAATGCGAACACTCGCTGACCACGCCCTTCTCCAGAAGGCAGACGAAGAAAAGGGCTACTACGAAATCACTGACCGAGGTATCGCATATCTCGCCGGTGAACTTGACGCAAAGGAACTGGAGTCAAACCAGGACTAGTGGGCAGTAACGAATTAGGTATTTTTCTTATTGGAGTGGTTGGTCTGCTTGTACATTATTCCTTGTAATATAGGTCTACGTTCGCGCTATACCCTGAACACTAAAACGACAGTCCAAGTGGAAACGAACCAACGACTGAACAACTGAAATGCACTCAGTCGGTGAACCAGAACGGTGATCGAGATCCTGTACGATTCTGGTAGTCTCGTATGGCGATCGTAGATTGCTAGCCTAACCTCCTTCGAATATTTCGATGAAAAGAGTCACAATGTCCTATCGAAAAGCCACTGGTGATGTGGCCATGGGGACATCTCGCTGTCGGCTATCTCTGTTACGTTGCCGCAATTAAATTACGCAGCGAGGGTGAACAAACGCTTTTCACACTGGTCGCCGTCGCCGTCGGCACTCAATTTCCCGACCTGATTGACAAGCCACTTGCGTGGAGTACGACGATACTTCCGTCAGGTCGATCATTCGCTCACTCACTCATTACCGCTACACTGATCATTGGGATTGTTTACTGGATCGGCCAACGGTTAGATTCTGAAGAGGGAGCCCTTGCGTTCGGCATTGGATACCTCTCGCATAGCATTTTTGATCTCGGCCCAAGAGTGGTGTTTGGTTTCTTAACTGGAGATTTGAGCCAGCTGAAGTGGACGACGTATCTTCTCTGGCCACTGCTGCCGTCACCGCCATACCCCCATGATAGCTCCTTTCACGAGCATTTTATAGCGCTGACGCTCGATCCCTATATGATAACTCAACTTGTGCTCTTAGGCGTGGCCGTCGCCGTCTGGATTATCACCGGGATGCCGGGAGTTACGGAGATTCAACAACGAGTAAAAAATCATCTTCATCGTGAACGTGAGACTGACCATTGACCGTCTAACGACGATGGGGGGCTGCTACCCTATGCTCGGTGTTCGGAAAATGATTAATCGTATGGATCGTTCTTTTTCTTGAATAAAGGTCAGAAAACACGCCATAGAGTGTATCTGTTGGGTGTATTGAGGAAGAAAAAGATGGGCGTGAGCTACAAGGGGTTACGAGTTGTTGGTCGATGACGCGATAGATGTCGGCGGACGTCACATCGAAATTACGTTTGACCATCCTGATCTGGCAGGGTGGATGCAAGTCCACGAAGCGAACATGGAGATAGCAACCGGATGGCGCTAATTATAGCGTTGTAATTCGCGCCTGCGCATTGGTTACCGCCAAGAAACCCGAAAATCACCTTAACATCCAAATCATGTCGGAATAGAACAACTGCGAGAACTCCGGGAAGGATCGCCCCCGGTATTGGTATAATATATCATCCTTAGTCTTCCACTGGGTTTCTGCCACACCGAGAGACAACATCATTTGTAAGAATGTAGGAGATGGGATTTAGACAAGCAAAGTGACACCTATCAAAAAGGAAATCGAAACCAACGCAGATGATATGGTCGGAACCAATCTCTATGCAGAGAGCGCACCAAAATATATCATTTACGTTTGCGATAACGGCGTTTTCCCAATTCTTCTTAATGGAATAAGTTCTCAAGATGGGGGATAAAGGACTTGTATGTCAGCAACCGTGATGCCATCATTACTAATGGATCATGGGTGACGTAGGGTATTAACGGGATGAGGATTACTCTTAACGGTGTTGTGATGCAATCTGCTGCTCCTAGTTCGGCAGTCGCAGCTGATGAGTAAAATGGGGGAAGAAGTCCGAGCAGAACGTGAGAGTGTTTCGTTGTTGACGCATCGACCACCCCACCGTCGTTCTATCGTGTTCTCAATGGAAGTTATCACGCAATAAACTAACCACCAAATTCGCGAGATAAAGATAATGGGGTCGGTTGATGACAACTTCTATATTAATAAAAGTAGTCAAAAGATACCAATTGAATCATTACGTCTCCCATAAGGTAAAATTCCCGTTCGAATACACCCGCATAGTTGATTGGTCGCTTCGAAGTCGTCGTGTGTCTCCACGGTTATAATATTGGATCGAATCCAACCGGTCTTGTGAAGACCCTTGCCACCAATAGTAATCTCGCGTCTTCGTGATGGCATAGACATCTGACCCAACTGCCCGTCTAAACGTCTTATTGCCAGGATATCCGAGGTGTTTCGGGAGTTGGTATTTGGGTTTGTGCAAGGAGAATGCCCAGTTCTCATACGATACCTCATTTCCGCCTTGGAGGTATATCGCAAGCACGTTCGCCATCTTGGACGACTTGACTTGGTCGGATGTATCACGATATTGGAGGAGATGGTCAGCGCCTTCAAATTCGGTTTCGACGACATGGGCGTCTTCACTATAGATGGTGAATGGTCCTCAAATACCAGCTCCAACAACTGCTAACAAGAGCACAACACTGGTAGCTTGATATTTGAATTTCCCGTCACGTTCAGATAGCCAGTAAAACGCCCCACCAATGACAAAAAACGAGATGACGACTGTAATTTGGTTCACTCGATACGGATTTCCGGTGATGAAACTCCCCGCGAGTAAAAACGCCCCAACACTGGCCCCGAACCCAAACATTGCCGCGACAATTGTTTCTCCCGGACTTGCATAGCGTCTACTTACCCGATACGCCGCGAACGTCCAAATGACGCCCGCAACCCCAAGATAGAGTATGAGGGTACCCCAGTGTCCGATGGCATACTCAACAAGGCCTTTAAGGCCATAGCCAGAACTTCCTGCCCGTGTGATTTTCTGGGTGGCTTCCCCTGAGGAAGCCCCAGTCAATGCAATAGCAATCGTGGCTATTTTCGTCGAAAACCCGCCCCGAGAAAGATACCAAAACGGGAAGCCAAGGAGTGTAATCATATACCACGTAACCGGCGAGTGCGGGATGTCCGACTCACCAACCCACTTAGAGGCGAATCCACGAATAAGATAGTATCCGACAATGACAGCCACCGTGACTAATCCGGTCATTGGGTGTCCGATGACAATAAACCAGATGACAACAAGTGCGCCAAGGACTACTCCCGCGCGTTGCAGTTGAGTATCCCGGTTCTGCCGAATACTGGCAAAAAGAAACACAAGCGGAATAAGAGAGAATGTGAGAACCCACGGCATAAACGAATGTGTGTATTTGTTGAATACCAGCGGCAAGGATGCGAGGAGGACGTATTGAGCAACAGTTGTGTTTGCGTAGCGGCGTGCAACCAACCCAACGCCAGCGATTAGCGTTCCATAGTAAAGGAGGGAAGTAAGCGGGCCAAACACCCCCATCCGAATTCCCGAGACAAGATTGAGTTCAGCAAGAAAAATGTGAGCCAAGGGATAAATATCAATCGCAGGTATCGCCCCTGTTTGGACGATTTCACTCCCACGTCCAAAATGCATAAGCAAATCTCCGCGTGGTGCAGTCCAAAAACGGAGGCCTATATTTAGAGGATAGAACCAGAATACGAGGTACAAAACACCGATGAGAAGCACAGATTGGGAGAACTCCTTATGAGATTGTGCTTGAATCGCACTATAACTCGATATGAACCCAGCAACCAACCCAACAATAAACAACACCCAGACAAAGACCGGGACAGCACGGTAGATGTTTGGGTGGTAGCCATGGGCGGGGACAATCGTCACTCCGAGGGTGAAGAGAATTGACGTCAGATAGCCGAGAACCAATATGGCTTGCCGTCGTAGAATAGTCATTGGAGAGATAGTTGTATTGACCCACGCTTGAATATTATAGCGTGCATTCGCCACCGATGTGGATCCAAAAGAACTGGCTCTCCGTCAATATCAGGTTGCTCCTCGGAACCACCAGCGCGCTCATTAACTATATACTCGGTATCCAAGATCGGTATGGGCCAGCAAAGGATGATTAGAACGAGTTCTAGGAAGCGGTGTGAATAACGATTCCACTGCTGTTCAAGTCCCGCGCAGATGGTTTTAACTGTCATGAGGTATTACTCTAACGGCTTTCGATAACTCATTTAATCTGAATGTTTAAGATGTAAATACTTTCTGATCTCGATTGGATTTCATAGTGGTAGAATGTGAGTTCTATTCGCCTCCATCAGAAAGTATCCCTTAATCCGCTAGAATCTCATGTCCGCACGGGTGCCGTCGCGCTGTGCTCAGCCCTCTGATTATCACCGACGGAATCGGCTCACCAGACTTCGGTCAATGCTGCTCTTCATCGTCAGTCCCGCTATCTGCCTGAAGCAGGGACTCGCCACCCATCTCAAAATACTCGTCAGCCGAGAGTGTGGTTACTATCCCGCCACCAACGACAAGCCCGACACGCCGCTCATCGTCAACGTAGTAGTAGTGGTCAAAGTTGTCGTAGTAGTCGTAGCCACGGTGCGAACCGGTGACGTGTTCCTTGTCGTCATTGTCAGTGACCTCTGCGCGAATATCGTCGGTTCAAGCCACGAATCCATACCTGACTGGCTAGAATCGCCTATCACGTTCGCCGAGTAAGCACTTTTGATGTGAAAAACCTATTTAGACCAGGTTATTCCTTATTTTTGACTTGTGACCGGAGATACGCGCCAATACCAGTTAGTCCGCCAATTGTGGCAAGTACTCCGAAACCTGGCTGGCCATCGGAGGCCGTCGTAGTAGCAGTCCCTGTTGTTCCGATTGTTGACTTCGTTGTGGTTGTTCCACTCTTCGCGGTTGTTTTACTCTGCTCTATGGTCGCCGTTGTTTTTCGCGTCGTCGATTGTGTTGAGGTTGATTTCGAAGTAGTTCCCTTTACTGTACTTGTTTCTGAAGTTGTTGTTTTCGTCGTAGTTTCAGTCGTTTCAGTCGTTCTTCCATCCGTAGTCGTCGTTTTGCTACTGGAACCAAGGATGTGGAAGTCAGCGTATTCAGTGTACATCCAATCAAGAGTCGACCCCATTGGGTATGTGGTAGTGTACACCCGTCCGTCAGCGATGACGGGCGTTTTGGCGGCAGGGCCGTACTCGTCGAAGTCCCAACTTCCGAATGAGTAGTCCCATTGGCGGTCACCGGATGCCGTATCTATTGCAGCAACAACCCCATCCCCATCATCTTGGTCGAGAGTCGTCCGTCCAGCAATATAGAGCGTATTATTGCCCACCGCGGGAGCATTCGTGAGTTCTGCATCTACCTCATGTACCCATGCTTCGGTTCCTGTTTTTGCGTCAAGTGCCCGCACTGAATTTCCAGCCCGGAAGAAGACGTGTCCATTGGCAACTGCGAGCGTAGCATTCCAAAAAGAATCTTCTACATTCAGTGAGTGCGACCACTGGACGCTGCCATCGTCCGCTGACCGTGCCATAACTGCGGGTTCTGCGTTACCCGTTTTCACACTGTATACAAGCCCGTTCATCACCGTCTGGAGTTGGTCTTCATCCGTAGAGACATCCCACAAGACAGATCCATCGTCGGCGCTCAACGCAATGCCTTCCGCATAGAAGAGTTTTCCATCGGCGTAGCACGCACTGCTATTGACCCCTTCGGTCGACCAAATGACGTCACCAGTACTGGGATCGAGTTGCGCAGCGCCCGCAGACATATTGACATACAGCCGACCATCTGTAAACAATGAATCTGAAATGCTAGTCGATGCAGATTTGTGCCACTTTGTTTCTCCGTTGGTGCTATCGAGAGCGAAGAACCCAGTCCCGCTGGCATCCTCAGAACCAAAGGTGGCGAAGTAAATAGTGCCATTGCCGATTGTTGGTGTCCCTGGGCGCGAAACATTCTCGCGTTTCCACACCATAGTTTGTTCGGCCACATCATAGGCGGCGACATAACCATTACTGGCAGAGGGCGTATGTGCCGTCGACACAGCCAGATAGAACATTCCATTGTCGACCACCGGTTCGGTGGTATGCATTCCACCGTCCATGTCAATCGACCATTCTGTTGTCACGTCCGAACGAGGTCCACTATCAGCGGTTGCTCCCGTTCGCCCGGCGTTTCCGCGAGATGTCGTCCACGAATTACTTGGAACGCTAGTACCTTTCACTGAGGGTGCTAATCGTGTCCCAACTGTAAGAGTCGCGCCAAGTATTCCAACTGATTTAAGAAATTCTCGACGATCTGTTTTGTTCATATCGAATATTGGGCATCACGCATTAATAAGCTTTCCATGATTAATTTAAAAATAAAGAATGATTTTAACATGTTGAACCTGATATTTCCGGTGTTTCACATGGAGAAAATTTTTAAACGGATCGTTATTGTCATCTTCTTATTGGTATGCTGCTGCGGAACAGGAGTAGTTGGATTGAGATAGAACGGCACGTGAAATAGTGGTCGTTGACTAGCTGATTTTCCCGATGCTGAGCATCGGTGCCCATCAGAGTCGGCAGTATGACTACTTCACGGATCTGCTCTTCGTTTAATCCGCCTCCAGATTGGCTGACATGCGACAACCGAGACCGCCAGCGGTAGTGACCCGTCAACTTCGATGGGAGCTATAACGAGATATGGTGAAATAACGAGAAGGGGATGAGGACGCATAGTCACGGAAGATAATCAGTGGATGGCCGAAGGCAGTGCTGCATCTCAATCAGTATTCGATGGGGATCCCGACTGTGTCTCGGTAGCCCCTGGCCGTGTAAAACTCATCGGAGGTCACCCTCCCACTGCAATTGTCTGACACATATGTGAAACACGAACTCGCTGAGTCAGCCTACAACAAGGGGATTGCGGAGTGTCAAGAAGGAGTCGCAGGGTTCGAGGGATTGCTTTCAAACGAGGTATATTTTACCGTCTGGGTGGCGTAGCTGGCTCAGACACCCTCTATCGAGCTATTTGCGGTTTGCATCGGCATACCCAAACTCGAATAATTACTTATTTACAAGTTCAGTATTTGCAGCCGTTTGCGTCAGGTCAAAGCGAGTTTTCTGTGGCGTGGGAATGGTTTACACATTTTAGCGTCTTTATTGAAGTATTTGACAACCACTCGATCACGGTGTGTCTCTTAATTAAGCTCAGAGAGTGAATAGTACATCTCCAAGATTGTTCAGATTCCGTGCTTTCTTTTGAGTGAATAAGCTACAGTCAATTACCGTGGTATACGGTATAAATTCACGGCACCGCTACTATAGACGCGGTTGTAATGTTTGTCCAATACTCGTCCAGGATTCCAAGTAAGGCGATATCGCCCATCTGAAAGGCGATATACATCGACTGTTGTCCGATGGGCCACATACTGATAATGTTGTGCAAGTAGACTTCTCGTCAATAATTCGTGACTCAAGAGTGGTCGGTTCCATGGGTTAGGTACCGTATATTGGTGGTATATCGGACCGCGAGCCGCACGGGAGAAATTGACAACCTCATCCCCGTAATAAACGTCCATATAGACGTCCTCAGAGATATAGGCATGCGAGAAGTGTTTACCCGAGATTTCAGGCTGGGTCAAATAATAGCGGGTTCCACCCACACGATCTGGTGTTGCGCTCATTGAACCAACATTTGCCAATACGAGAATGAAGATAATGCCACAAGTCATCACTCCTCGACGAAGAAATTGGTTAGATGGGGTCGGTTGGCGATCGATAATAAGGACTACAGCAGCCGGAATAATCGCGCAAATGAATGGAGCAGCATACACGAAGACGCGCTGGAACCCAGGTCCGGTTCCGAACGCAAGATCTGGGACGATGAACGCAACTGTCACGGCACAAGCCGCAAGAATTGGATGGGCATTTCTATTCGGGGAACGCGTGATCGAGAAGTAAAGCCACGCAATACCACTCGCCACTAGGAGTGATAGGATGTTTGAGAGCCCAAGTATTTTTGACAAGAGGCTTGGATTATAGCGAGTTGCTGCTGGAAGGGGTGGTATGCCAGTGTCGCCGATGGCAACGAGGTCCGATAGGACTGCAAATACGCCAACACCAAACGAGAAATACTCTGTTACAAACATCCATTGAAGCAGAAGGAGTACCGAGAAAAGTAATGGAAACTTAGACAGTCTCCGTTTCGGGGCTGCATATCGAGCGATCATAACCTGGTCAATTATTATCCACACTAAGAGTATAACTGTGAACAACAATAATGGCACTTTTGCACTCATAAGCATAGCCAACGAGAGTGGTACGAGGAGAGCAAAGAATTCCAGTCGCTGGGTGGATTCATATGAGATTGTAACAAGAATCGCACAGCCAAGGAAGAGTGCGGAGTACGTCACGGGTATGGGTGCCGCGCCGTATTGGATTGTCGAGGCTTCAACCGCCCCGAGTGCCGCCGCACAACCAATGGCAATCGTTTTGTAGTGCGGTGAGATTTCGATTTTTCTTAGAAGAGTACGAACAGTGAGAACTGCTATAAGAGGAATGACAATCCCAATCGCAAGTGGGAAAAATACGTAAGCATCCTCAATAGGAAGTCCAGCAAGTAGCGCAACAATCGCCCCGTGGACATCGAACGCGGCAGCTGACCCATAGAAAGCGCCGACAAGATGCTGCGTACCTCCGGTTTGCATTACAATTTGGCTACGGACGGCATGAGCATCCGGGTCAAAATTCAAGAACGTCGATGGGATAACGAATGCGACGACGCGATAGAGCGCACCCAAGCTGACAAATGCTGTAAGAGGCAGCCATCGTGACTCACTCCACAAGAGTGAAAAGAGGCCGACAACGGCAACCGCAGTACCAATGGGAAGCCCCGGTGAGAGAGTTCCAGACGTATAGGAATGGAGAATGCCGAAAGTGAATGCCAGTGTGGAAAGACTAACTGCAAATTTACTCCACCGTTTCATTGGTTGAGCAATGTAATTGGAGGATATTAAGTTGAGTGGATTAACTAGTCCATGACGGCGGAATTGGATAATATTACATTAGACCACTAACCATTTGGCGACGTGCCAATCACAGTGAACCATGGACTCGGTTTATGGGGGCAATAGGAAACTCACGCTCAGGTCATTATGGATGAAATTCGTCATCTTATCCATTCAGTATCCAGTGCAGCTATTGTCGTTTTTAGGTCGCACCCAGAGCGATGCGTTTGGTTGTTTATGATCTAAACATGGATATCTTTGCTACCGCCGAGATCCCTATCAATCACAACGATCATAACATATTGACCATTTCGTCGCTAATGCGGACGCCTTTCTCCGTCTCACTGCCATTGGTTTCACACATTCTAATATTATACCCATTATAAGTGGACGATGTAATATTGGAAACAATAGGGTGAGATATTAGGTGATACTTTATTAAAATAATCTTGGCAATATAATTTATAACAAATACTTATATATCTGAAATATTTAATGAATAAGAGGTAGGGATCTAAATTTGCTTTATCCAATTCCTCCTGATGGGATAATTCCCTATAATGGTTAGTAAGCTAATGAAAGATGGGTGAAAATCCTACCCGGTTAGCTTAATTAAGCATAACTCATCAATTACGCATATCCCAAATCTTCAAGTTGAGATTTCACTGTCTCAGATACTATAAGTTCATCTGAGTCGTTCCCTTCGATCTTGCCTCGTTCATCACGAAGAATCGAATACAATCGTTCTTGAACATCACCTTGGATGTCTGAGCTTTTTTCGATAGAACTCACTTCCCCATCAGGAAACTCAACAACCTTCATTTCTCTATTTTCTATACACCGTGCCCCATTTCCATATCGGTAAACGAATTGATGGGGATTGTTAGGCCCTTTCTCTTCTAAAGTTTTTACCGATGGCTGTGGGGATATGAGTTCGGCGATATGATAAGGTTGTTTCGGTAACTCTGTCACTTCGCCGTCTGCAAGTTTGAGAACGAACTGGTAAAGTGAACGGAGACTAACTGTTTTATTGATTTTTTGTGCATTGACGTGCGGGCCACTAATAATGAGTGGGACATGCAAGAGCTCATTGTAGAGAGAATATTGGTGTCCAAATCTCTCATATTCCCCAAAGTGTTCTCCATGATCTCCAAGAATAATAAACACTGTGTCATCGCTTGCATTATCCACAAGTTCACCGAGGAGATGATCTGAGTACTTAATTGTTGCTTGATATACGAGTTTAAGAATTTCATATTCTTGACTTGTTATGTCTGAAGCATTAGCCTGATATTGTGATGCATCTTGTTCTATTTCCTGAAGTTTTGTCATGTTGATCCCATCAGGGAGCCAATCCTCCGGTAGTTTATAGGGGAGATGAGATTCAGTAAGGTTGACAAATGCAAATCGCGAAGAGGTCTTTTCAGAAAGCCAATCTGCTGCTCGAGATGTAAGGTGGTGACCTCCTGCATCATCTCGGAAGGTACGTTGGTAGCACCAAAACGCTGTGTTGACTAATGATTTTGAGAATGATCCGGTACCTAATTCAGACAAAAATTCTTTGAATCGTGTCGGGAGCGATCCATTATTCGTTAATATAGGATTCATTGAACCACCATCAGAATAGAAATCGTATGAAGTGTAAAATTTGTCAAAGGACCTATCGAAATCAAAATTAGCACTTAGCCACGGATTGCTAGAAAAACCGGCAGTATCATACCCTGCTGAATTCACCCGTTCAATCAGTGGTACTGACTCATAGGATGGACTTGTCCCAGTAATATTTGAATCGCTGGGATATTTTCCTGTAAATAAGCTCCCATGGGATGGAACCGTCCATGGTGCGTTTGAACGCGCATCTGTATACCATCTCCCATATTTTGCTAAAGACGCCAGAGTGGGTAGCTCACCATCTTCAATAAGTGCATTTGCGACGTCTCCTCGAACTGTATCTAGAACGATTAGTGCGATGTTCATCGGCTGGAAGTTTAGAAAAAACAGGTAAACGCGACACTTGCTGTTTCTGCGGTAAGACCGTGTTTGTAAGGATTATCGTCGTAATATGATATGGAGTTTTGAATCTGCCTTAGAGCCATGCATTATAGGACTCGATGATTGGTAATAAATTTACCTCATACGGTACGACGTATACGCCGCCGATTACTAACCTGCCCGGTAACTACTAAAATATAGCACTAGATAGAATGTAGAGTCTTAGTCTCTGGATCATCTACTAACCTTAGTTTCCTTTTATATTTCCACATCAAATTAGGATATAGTTTCTAAAAGGAGAACTAACCCAAATAAGTTCATTTCTGTATTTCGAATAAATTGTTTAAACGTCTCCTCCGACCTATTCTAATCTCCCTCAAGATACTGCCGTATTTCGTCGGCCAGATTTCGGGTGAATATTACATTGAAGGGTGAGATTTAATGACCCAGAGCATTAGAATAAACTAACTTTGCTCGTTCAGCAACGTGATCCCAGTCATACTGTCGAGCTTGTTCACAAGGTGAACAAGAAGGACAATAGCCAGCAATTGCAGCATCAAGAGAAACAGCTAGGTCGTTGATTGTTGGTTTTACCACGAATCCAGCATCTCCAATCACTTCACTAGCAGCTGAATCAGGATGATCTACCCCAATAACCGTACAACCTGCAGCCATTGCTTCTGCATATGTAATGCCGAATCCCTCACGCGTAGATGGTGATACGAAAATATCTGCTACACGCATATGCCCAAGAACATCATTGTAGTCCTCTAAAAACCCAAGGAATGTAATTTGGTCAGTTGATTCTAAGTTCTCTGCTTTTGCTTGTAGCGTCCTTAGTTCCGGACCTTCTCCAATGATCCCAAGTGTTTTGTTGTGAGGCGCAACTCTATCAAACGCTTCTAAGAGACGATCAACGCGTTTATCCTTAATTAGTCGACCCGCAAAAAGGACATCAAAGCCGTTTTTTGCGGGATCAACTGAACAGATCTTATCATAATCAATTCCGTTTGGCACGATTGGGACATCATCATGAGTAGGACTAAGCTCTTCAAGCCGATCAGCCGTTATCCCAGAGACAGCGAGAGGATATTGTGGAACGCTTGCAGTAAGATATTCTATAGCCTTGCCGAATGGGGCAAGATTTCCCAAATATTCATTCCAATAATCTTGCCAGACTTCATGCCACGTGGTTACTACAGGGAGTTCGGAAGCAATTGTGGAAATCTTTGACGCGAGAACCGGGAAGTAAGGAAAAACAGATACAACTACAACGTCGTGTTCATCTCGATGGCGGTAGAGTGGAAGTACAAGGTCTTTTGCAAATTCTATCGCTTCTGTAATAGATCGACGCTCTTCCGCATAGAGTTCTCGCTCTGGGCTAACGGCTCGTAGTCTCATCCCTTCATAAGTGATTTCAGGAGGTCCATCCCAAAAATGACGACCATATATTGTAATATCATGTCCAGAGTCGGCAAGTCGACGACCGATTTCATAAATACGTTTTTCAGCACCCCCAGTCACGAAGGGATAAACAACATTTGAAATGAATGCAATCCGCATCAGCTAATAAGTATACTACCCTACCATATTAATTTTCTGAATAAACTTTTTGCCATTAATGGTGGCGATCTGAAATATCTAAAATGTAAACATATTGGTCTTATATTTAGTATAAAACTTAAAAAATTATTATCTTCCGTCATGAGATAGAATTGAGAGCAATAAAAGTGCTTCATTAATCGCTAAATTCTTGACCTGTGAGAACAGTTAATCTGATGAAGTACACAGTGAGAAGTTAACTTACAATGAAAATAGGTATTAATGCTCGTACATTCGATGTTACAGAGCCAAGTGGTGCGATCCAATCAAGCATACGATTAACACAAATGCTCCATGAACGGGTGGATGAAACTGTTCTTTTCGGAAGTGATAATTTGACTAATCATTATCCCAATATGGATGTTGAATCAACTTTTTATCCTTCATCTTCACAGATGTACGGTGTCCTCTGGGAGCGAACTATTTTACCTCTTAAAGCACAACAGCAAAACATAGACATACTATACGCACCAAACGGAAATGGACCACTTCATCGGACACCTTTTCCAACTGTGATGTGTATTCATGACGTGAATGCTCAAAAAGGGATGTCAAGTGGAATCCACCAGCTGTATAGGCGGACAGCTGTCCCATTTGGTGCAAACAGCGCGGATATCATTACCACTGTATCTGAATTCTCCAAACAAGAAATCCACGAGATTCTTGGTATACCTAAGTCAAAAATCAAGGTTGTTTACAATGGTATAGATCCATTTTTCCGAGCTGAAGGCAATACGCAAGCATTATCACTTCCAGATAAATTCATTCTTTTTGTCGGTGCACTAAATCCTAGAAAAAATATTGAAAGAGCTATTAAAGCATTCAAAGCCGCAAAAAACCGTGGAAATCTCGAACATAAGATGGTCATTATTGGGCCAAAGAATAAATCAATATTTAAAAATCTCTCTGTGGAGGAAACGGATGATATTATCATCCCAGGCTTCGTGTCTAAGGGGGAATTGAAGTTTGCATATACCGCAGCGGATCTCTTTTTATATCCATCCTTATACGAAGGATTTGGACTCCCACCTCTTGAGGCACTAGCTTGCGGAACACCCGTCGTAGCGTCGTCGTCATCCGCTCTTCCCGAGGTACTTTGTGACGCTGCAGAATTGCCTGATCCATATGCAACGAATGAGATTTGTAAATCAATGCTACGAATACTTGAAAATCCCGAGTACGGAACAGAGCTTGTCCAACGGGGAAAAGCACGTGTAGCTAAGTTCACCTGGGAAAATGCATTGAGCAGCTTACTTGATGTATTTCGAGAAGTGCGAAGAAGTCGATAATCTAACTAAAATCAAAAGAGTTAGTTCGGTTACTTGCGAAGAAATCAGCATGAGTGAGAAACCTAATGAAATGTCTGATAAGTATAGTACGATAAGATTGCCTGATGACATTATTGAAAAACTTGAACAACGAGCAGATGCCACAGACTTTGATTCTCTCGAGGCGTACACAGAGTATATCCTACGAGCTGTCCTTGCTGAACTTGATCCAATTGACCATACTGAAACTGTCGAAGCTAACCAAGAAGCTGTACAAAACCGGCTTAAATCACTTGGATATCTTGATGAATAATATCATAAATTAGATTTATTAATTGAACTGACAATTTTTTTCTTTTCGATTGGTTTCATCATTCTAGCTGCGGCCAATTGGCGGAGATTCTTCGTAATTTCAGTATATTTGCCAGAGATATCAGTCGTTTCGTCAGGATCTACTTTAAGATCATACAACTCTTCATCATCTTTTGCTGAAATATACTTATACCGTTTCCCTCGAACAGCAAAGTCATGAGGAGAATAATCGAGCATATTTCCGCGCAGTGTAGATATTGACCGGCTCTCAGCACCCGAATAAACGAAAGATTTGGCGAATGATTCAGGCGTTGTCAGTTCATTAGAACAGGTAGATTCTATAATAGAAGGCAGGGAAGTGAGGGAAACTGGGTCGACTATTCGTTCAGTATATGTGTCACCATGTATTAACAACGGAATACGAATATTTTCTTCATAGAGTCGATATTCATGACCATACGTCCCATGTTCACCGTGAGACTCTCCATGGTCTGAATGAACTACGAGATTAATATTCGATCCTCGAATTGAATCATACAATCGACGGACAAACTCATCTGCTGAACGTGCCGCATCACGGTAACTCTGCCGCATCCACTTAATAGCATGTGGTGGTAACTCTGTGTCACGATCTCGCCAGAAACGAAGCAGTGAGTAGTACATTTTAAACCAATTTGTCTCATTTTGAAGTGTCGATGGAACAATATATGGTTGGTGACTATCCATTAAAAAAATCCATACAAAATATGGCTCTGCCAATTCACTGATTTTGTCTTTTATTTGATCTAGAAATACGGTCCAGTGTGTAAACCATTCCCTTTTTCCTTGCCAGCCAAACATATTTTCTCTACCAAATGCTTCAAGAAGAGTATTAGTTCCTCTAATAACTGGAGAATCTACGAGTGTTTCTATATTATTGTTTGAATTGGGATTAAGCTCGTAGAATTCATCAAATCCTTTATTAAACCCAGTATCTTTTGCGGTCCACGGGTTTGCAGTGAATCCAACTGTAGTATAACCTATATCACTAAGTTGTTCTGGAATAGTCTGATGCGTTGAAAGATGGAAATCGATTGCAGTTCGCCGTCCTATAACAGAGTCATACTCATGACGATAGAACTCACCCGTAAACATTGGCGGGAGAGATGATGGGGTGCGTGGACCTGGTGCAATCGCATTCTCAAAAACGGTTCCTTCTTTAGCTAACTCCGAGAGATACGGAGTAACACCGGAATCATTAAGAAATCCACAGGTGTCTGCTCTGAGGCTATCAATTGAAATTAACAAAAGGTTCTGCATTCCCTTGCTTATAGAAAGAGTACCTACCAAATAAAATTATCCATGTCTTTTTGCCAGTCAATTCACTAGATAAAGCGGTAGATTAATATGGTGATTTTCCAATATTAGAATAAGGTTCCTTTCAAAGATGGCCCGTATTTGTCTTATCAACTCACAGTTCCCACCTCACCAGTATGGCGGAGCGGAAAATTACGTTCTCCGTACTGCAAAGGCATTACAGAATCGAGATCATGAAATATTAGTTTTAACGACTGAACCATACGATGACTTACATTCTATGACTACTACCGAAACAAGAGTCGAAGGTGTACGTGTGAAACGATTTTTTCCAGCAAACATTTCCCATAGAAGTGGGGGGAATCCATATGGTCTGGTTGGAAAAGCCATTTGGCATCAAGTCGACATAAACAATCCACATGCATCTTATATTTCAAAGCAGGTTTTTAATGAATTTTCACCCGACATAGTCCACACAAATAACTTAATGGGTATTTCACCTCAAATTGGTGCAGTCGCTCCCGACAATGTCCATCACGTACATACGCTACATGATTATAGTCTTACTTGCCCAAAGAGCAATCGACTTCGAGATATTACCGCAAAAGGTGATCGCGAAGTCTGCGAAAATCCACCTCTCCCTTGCAGAATTTATGCGAATCAAAAAAAGAATAGAATGGGAAAACCAGATTTCGTCACTGGACCTAGTAACCATGTGATTTCTGTTCACAAAAAAAGTGGGTTTTTCCTTGATTCTCCAACTCAACGTATACAACTAGGGGTGGAATCTGTCCGTAACAAGGTACCGCCTAATAGAGAGAATACTTCACTTTTGTATGTTGGTAAACAACTAAAGGCAAAAGGACTAGAAACACTGTTTAACGCTAGTCGCAAATTGCCTGATGTAACGGTTCACGTATGCGGAAGTGGACCATTTAGTGATAAAACTGCAACAGCTGCCAAAGAAATAGATAATCTTCACTATCACGGTTTTGTCAAGACTGACCAATTAGCCAAGCTACGAGAAAAGGCTGCTGCAGCTGTAATACCTTCTATCTGGATGGAGAACTCACCTTTGACAATTTACGAGAGTTTTGCTCAAGGTCTTCCCGTAGTAGGAAGTAATATCGGAGGAATTCCGGAGTTAATTGAAGATGGTAAACGAGGGGTATTATTCGAACCAGGAAATTCGACCGCACTCGTTCACGCAGTCCGCCGATTACTTGATGACCTTTCGAATGAGAAACTTCGCGAAAATTGTTTGTCATGGGCTCAAAAACATACAATCGAAGATCATGTTGATAATCTTGAGGGAATAGCATATAAACCAGTGATCAAATAAATACTATGTTGTTGCGAAACAAAGATATGACCCCTTCTCTAATCGTTGTTTGTGTCCTCGGTTACTGATTCATTGTCAGCACTGGTTCGAAGTGCAACAATTGTATTTATCGGGTCAGCTTTTGGCCGGGTAATTGCTTTGATCGCTGAAGCTTTCATTGCTCGCTCACTCATGCCCACTACTTACGGCCAGGTTGCTCTTGCATTCTCAATCGTAGGTGCCGTCGGAAGCGTTCTTCTTTTTGGGATTCATGAGGGAGTTACGCGTCTACTCTCGGCAACAACGGACAAGAAAAAGATGAATCACGTCACACAAGCAGGTTACCTCTCTGTAGCGATATCTGGTATCATAGGAGTTCTAATAGTTATCATTTTTTCAAAAGCAATCGCTCAAACTATGTCTCAACCAGGCTTGGCATTATTTCTCGTATTGCTTTCCCCATATCTCCTATTATATCCTCTTTCTCAGGTTTCTATAAGCATTCTTCGATCTTGGGGACAAACCAAACACGCTATTTTATCAAGAGCTATTGCGTCGCGTATAATAGGGATATTTAGCCTAGGAATACTATTGCACTTTGGTTTTGACGCCGAAGCAGCCGTAATATATTGGCTTATCATTCCTTTTACCATTATATCAATTTCTACTTATTTCATTAATCCTTTAATTTCTTACAATGAAATTTTAACCAAACGTCCCGATGCTAATGTTGTTTCAAAGCTATGGTCATTTTCATGGCCACTTGCTATCGGCTCAGTTATTTTTCTTTTTCTTTCTAAACTTGACATTCTAATGATTGGTTACTTTCTTTCTGCAAAAGAAGTTGGCTACTATCGTTCAATCCAACCACTCCGACAAGCAAGTACGTTCGTCCTTGCATCATTCAGCTTCCTTTTTCTCCCACTTGCTACGCGGTATTTTGAAAAAGGGAAGGTTGATGATCTTGGTAAATTATTTACTACAACTACAAAATGGACCGTTATTGTTGCCCTCCCTATGGTTCTAATACTAATGTTCTTTTCTGACAATATTGTTTTGTTCCTTTTTGGGGAAGCGTATCGACCGGCCGCACTACCATTAAGTATTCTATCAGCAGGTTATTTTCTCCGAGCCCTTTCGGGACTTGATGGAGATATGGTAAAAGCAATTAATGTGCCTAAAATAGAATTATTTGCAGGAGTAATGGGCGTCATTGTCAACTTTATTCTTAACTTATTGTTGATACCTATAATTGGAATAGCAGGAGCGGCATTAGGGACAGTTGTTGGCTTCGTAATTTACAACACTGTAGAGCTAGTCGCAATCTATCGGATTACTGGACAGACACCGTTTTCTTGGAACTTGTTTAAACCAATGGTACCAACTGTCGTTGCTGCTTTTGTTCTTTCAGTCTTCATACAGACAAATGGTTTTCTGATTCTCTTACCTACAGGAATCGTCTTAGGAATTGTTTCGTTCGCCTCTGTGTTTCTGACACGGAGTCTTAGTGATGCAGACCAAATATTAATCACCAGATTTGAGAGCAAAACAGGCTATAAAATCTCGAATTTGGTCAAATAAATAAACTTCCACGGACATTATATCAGTACAGAGTTAAAATCGTGGGATTAATAATGGAATATATTCTATCAGATCAATTATATCGATCGGAAAATTGAATTAGATAGAGCTGCTCTACTATGTATGGACATTCAAAAGTGGATACTGAAGTCATCCAAGAGAGTTCAAGAAGATGGAATTGACGGAGTTAGAAGCTCATTACGTCCCATATATCATAAGCTTCTAACATTGGGGAATTTAGCACTTGACCCAGGGAAGAATATTTACGAGGAAGAATGGGACTTACTCATTATCGTGGATGCTTGTCGGCTTGACTTGATGCAACAAATATCAATTAATTTTGATTATATCAACACAGTTGACTCTATTCGTTCAGTTGACAGCACAACTGCTTTTTGGATGAAAAAGACCTTTAATTCGAAATATTGTAGTAAGATCTCGAAGACGGCTTACGTTTGTGGGAATCCATTCTCTGCAGAGCAGTTGGATGCTAATTCTTTCGGAAAGCTTATCGAAGTTTGGAAATCGGAATGGCAAACACCGGGAACTGTCCCTCCACGCGCTATAACTGACCAAACGATTAAAATCGCTCGTGAAGAAAATCATGATAAAATCATCACACATTATATGCAACCTCATTGCCCATTTATACCAGCCCCTGAACTCATGATGCAAAAAGAGGTCGATAAATGGGGCGAACAAGATAATCGTGATGTATGGGAAAAATTCCGTGATGGTGATATCGATGAAGAAACACTCTGGGATGGTTACCAGAAGAACTTGAAACACGTTCTAAAGGATGTGAAAATCCTTCTTGATAATATTGATGCTCAGAAAGTAATTATCACGAGTGATCATGGTAATGCAGTTGGCGAATGGGGAATTTATGGACACCCACCAAATTCACCCTTAAGCTGTCTACGACAGGTGCCCTTTATTGAAACGGAAGCTATAGATAATAAAAACTACGAGCCAGAATTCAAATCGGAAACAGACGGCGAAGATAAACTATCGCGTGATGAGCGTCTGCGGGCACTTGGATACGTCTAATTCCAAGTAGGATAAGGAGATCTGCAGCGTTAAATCTTAAAGAATAAGTCAATAGGGAGTTAACAAAGCGTAATGAACGTTATTCTTCTAACGGTCGATTGCTTCCGTTATGACCGTTGTAGTTTTAATGGCCATCACCTCCAAACAACACCTGTTCTTGACGAACTAGCTATAGGATCTCAAGTATATGAAACTGCAATTGCTCCAGGTATGCGGACTGCGGAGTCATTTCCTGGCATTTTAGCTGGACAGTTGTCTCGGGACAGTTCCTATCTCGAAGAAATCCATTTGAAGAGCCTCTCTCCAGACTCCTCTACAATTGCCTCTTGTCTCTCGAAACAAGGATACAATACTGTTGCAACGATAACAAACCCACAATTAAGTACGATACGGAACTTCGATATTGGATTCGACCAGTTCCGAAATTTGGAATCTAATGCAAGTAGTCAAATCGCACAAAATCAGCCTCAGAATGAAGAATCCAGTGGTCCACCTTTGTCCGGTCTTCTTGATAATTTCAGGCGATGCCTCAATAATATCGACTCCGCACCAGTAAACCCCTTTGTTCCAGCGTATGTTGCCTATCGTGAAATTCAACGCCGCACTGAATGGCCCACAGTTCCTGCTGAAACTGTCGTCGATGAGTTTCTAGCGGACCTAGAAGCTACGACTGAACCCTTCTTTGGCTGGACCCACCTAATGGATCTGCATGCACCACTTCATCCAGGCCGTATTAACGCTGGTGGGCTTCTGTCTGCATCGTCACTCACACAATTTTGGTGGGATTCGAAGCGTGTACGCGGGAGTTATGAATCGAACTACGAACGAATGTACGATAGTGCTCTTAAATATGTTGACGCACAAATCGGAAGGCTTATACAAAATTTGAAAGTCAAAGATCTCTGGGACGAAACGCTTTTGATCGTGACAGGCGATCATGGAGAGTCACTATATGATCGCGGTGTTTATGGCCACGGCGAGGGAGAAGGTCAATTCGCGCATGTTGATACAGGTGAAATCCGTCACCACTATATGTATGATGATGTGATTAAAGTCCCACTATTGATTCATGGATCGGAGGCTTCAGTTGGACGAATAGAAAAACCGTTCTCGCTCTGCTGGCTTGGTGATCTTATCACGGACTATCTAGATGTGGAGGCCCCAACGTTCCCTCAATCACGGAAAGAATCTTCAGAAGCGGTCATTGCTGATGCTGTAACAAATGAGGGTCACACTCTCGCCGTCCGTACGGATGAGTGGAAATTGATAACATCCTGTTCGACAAATGCAGAAGATATTCGAGAGAACACTACTAACGCGTACTATATTTCTGCGGATCCTGGAGAACGAGTTCCAGTTTCTGATGTGCCAGATACCCTTATTGAAACGGCCGCAGAACTAGTTGTCAACCCAGATAACCTTCCCACACTCGATGGCCAGGTTGACGCGGCAACAAAGCAACGACTGTCAGATCTTGGCTACCGCTAAATTCGGTCGTTTTTCCGAGTATTTTTCACCCCCAATACGATCCTTATCATAGCATGATATTCAAGAATCATCCGAAAAAGTTGGTTCGGCCAGCATACTTTTGGAAACTCTCGAAGCAGGCAAACTACTCTCACGAGCGGATCGAGACGGTTTCGACCCCAACGAATGCACCGCAACACATACTGTTGGTTTGCGTCGATGCCCCCGTGCCACTAGTGCCCCGAATATCCTGGATTTTCGCTTTCAGACGCTATCGCTCCAAGCTCATGGACTTTTCCGTCAGTATCAAGCTACCTCACTGGATTATACCACATGAACATGGAGCCGTAGCGCACACAGATCCGGAAAACGACTCGTTCGCAATGCCTGCACAAACCTGACCAAAGCACACCGCTCCCAGAAATTTTCGAACAATATGAATATGATACCTTCGTTGGATACGGCTTCCCGATGCCATTCATGACTACTCGCGGTTGGTTCCAGTCACACCGAGTTTACACCGATGCCGATGCAAAACGCGTAACAAATACTTATGAATCGTAGAGATCTGGTCGTGATCGAGCATTTGGCTACCTTCATCTCGGCGACGTTCATGCTCCTATCGAAATCCCTAAAGAATACATTAGCCAAATAGATGTGGAAAATTCTATCAGCTAGTTCAAATCATTCACCAGATATACTGATAGCTAGGATGCAACCGACGAGAACTATCAAATTTATCGAAAGAATCGTCTACGGCTTTATCTGCATTCATTGATTTTGTTTCAAAAATGGCTGAATTACTTGATAATGGTCTAAATGATATGGTAGTCTACTCAAGCAGGAAAAATTCTCTCATCAAAACAAGATGGCATAACACTTTCAGCAATTGTTAGAGATGGTGATGAATATTTTGATAGTGAATTCGATACTGGCGATCTGATTTCGCGACTTATGGAGGACTGGGACGAACCGGACACTAATAGTACAACTAGTAAAATGGACGAAGATCAGCTTCGAGCACTTGATTACAAGTAGAATGAATTTTCCCCCACCCTTTTCCTACTATTTTTGCGTAAGATAAAAATACTAAAATAAGGATGGAAAATATTTATAACAGTTATTCCGCAATCGTGCTCATAAAGAATGACGAGAATACCGTCTGGACCCCGAGGACGATCGCAGTAAATGCGACGATATCGTCCATCAGAAGCGGCAATTGAGTGAAATCACTTGTAATCCATTGAATGAGTAGGAATCCAGCATATACCGTACCGGTGGTGAACATCAACAGACCTAGAGTCGCCGTGTGTTCAAGCTGCAGTCGCTTCAACAACCACCCCATTACGGGCTGTCGAGATTTCTTGATTGGATTCCCAGCAACCGTCGCAAATACCCCGAGACTGCCAATTTGATATCCACTAATAGCTAGCAGACTGCCAGCTATCATCGAGTGAATGCCCACATTTACTCCACCAATTGAAATGCTGAAATATGCGAGTGACATAATTAGCACTCCAATCCCAGTCAAAATCATTGCTGGAATCGAGAACAGATAGCCAGGCGCGTTCACGAGCATGAACTTCACGTGGCGCCAGCCATCCTCAAAGCTATCAAGTGTCGCATCACCCTCTCGCTCGTGGTACGTAATTGGGACTTCCCTGATCGTCATGTCCCGAGCACCGGCCTCCATTATCATCTCACTTGCAAACTCCATACCATCCGTTTTCAACTCCAAATTATCAAGCGCTTCTCGCTTGATAATTCGGAAGCCACTATGTGCGTCGGAGACACCGGCTCCATAAAAGGTGTTCAGAAACTTTGTCAGTAATGGGTTTCCAATATATTGGTGTAGTGGGGGCATTGCCCCTGATTTGATTTCACCTCCAAGACGACTTCCCATCACCATGTCCGCATCGTTGTTAATGACTTCATCGAGAAGTCGGGGGATATCCTCGAAATCATACGTCGTATCAGCGTCACCGATAACGATGTACTCGCCTCGAGCTCGCTCAAACGCGTATCTATATGCATACCCATATCCGGGTTCGTCTGGCTTGACGACGATTGCCCCCATTTCCCGTGCGATCTCAGGGGTTCGATCCGTCGAACTATCGCTAATGATGATCTCGGTCGTAACTCCGATTCTATCAATACCCCGTTTGATCATCTCGATACATTCAGCAATTCCCTCTTCTTCATTGAGCGTGGGCATAATCACACTCAATGTTGGAGTGACAACGCTATCCGAAGTGAGTAGGAGGTCGTCTGCAGATTTTGGAACCTGCACACCATCCTGCGTGGAGGATTGACGAGCCGTTCTCCCAGTGGCTTTTTCTTGTGACATTGATTATATGAATTTAGCTAGTCGGAGGTAGACCCTTTCTTTGTTACTAGTTTTGTTCGATCCGGTGAGGATCGTGTCTCAATAGGCGCTCTTCCGCACTTGACACAGGCATACGCATCTTCAACCGTTCGTATGACCGGCGCATTACATGAGATGCATTTGATCGATGCTGCTCGAACTGATTTTGGGAACCTTATCATAATTTATACACTTTGAATTATTTCTATAGTAAACTCTATTGATTGTAGTACTTCAAGCTTATGTTTGAGATTCTGCAATATCAACTACTATTGAGTTAACGTATATACTTTTCGGTTCAATAAATGGCTGAATGTAGTATACTAGTTAAACGTGTTCTATAGCCCATTACATTATTAGCCGAAAATGACGGTTCTGATACCAGAAGATGTAGCCGTCCAACTAGTGTCTTCCTGACTTAATGAACTGAATCCAATGCAAGCAGGCAAATACGCCTGAAGTATCAACAATGGTTCTGTTGGCTAGTCACAGGACTCGAAATCAGGAGTGAGTCATCCCCACTTGCTGAGTAAATAACGTTCCGCTTTGTAACCATTGTCTGATATTGAGTCGACCCAACTTGCTCTGGTGACGCTGGGAATAGTTGTGCGCCAACTGTCGTCCATGAATGCTGAGAAATAACTGGACATGCTGGCGGATCACCGCCACGGAGCCATTGATACAGTATAGTATCAGTCGAGTTCGTCTGGAGTGGATAGTAATATGATGCGAGTCGTGTGAGATGCCCATCACTCACCCAGGTATTAGGGACATGAGTCACAGCAAATGTGGTCGCCTCGAATTCATTTGGGGCAATTACTGCCTGTGCTGAAGTCGCTCGAAGGCCAGCAAATGCAACAGGTGCACTTACAAGTGCAAATATGAGTAGTAAAGGAACGAAACTCGTCCGAACGATATTCCAATGCTTTCTATGTGAACGACCACGAAGGCCGACATCTACTACCGTAAGTGCGGCCAGCACGGCTGCTGCCAGATGGATAAAAATCTGGCTACGTACAGCGATACCTTGGTACTCAAAGGTCAGATCCCCAGTTAACGCAAAGCCGATCAATGCAAGGGGCCCTAAGAGCATTGCGAGAACAATTGCACCGTCTTTTGTCGTCGTAATATATGGAAGTCCACGAGTCGCGAGGAAGCCGCCAACGACAATTGGAAGAGTAAACAGTAGTGCTGATGGTTGGAGCGCCGCTGTTCCTGGGAAGACAGGAACAAAGAAATTGGTAACTAATATACCCACGCCACCGAGAAGCGCGAATGTTGGCACCCCACGTTGTGCACGAGTACTCGTCGACGGGAGCCAGATCGCTACCACGATCAACACAAGAAGCCAGGCAAGAAAGAGACCCGGCAAGGATGCGACTCGCGAAAACTCACTCATCCCCATTATTGAGTAGTATCCACTAAGATAAAGCCAAAATCCAGCAACAGCGAAGCCACCAGCAAGTACTACCTGCTTCGTTGTTTGACGCAGAGCTAGAGCAAGCAAAGCAGTGATTACAAGTGCTCCAATCATCGTACTAAGGTTATGCGTGAGTGGAAACAAACTAATGATAAGTATCGTCAAAACCACCCACGAAAGTCGACCCGTCTGTACCATTCGATAGAAGACGATAGCCAACACAGCGACGAAGACAAGACCAGCACCCTCACTCGTCACTGCCGCTGACCGCCCTAAATAAATCCCCTCTGTTGCAAGCACCAGACCAGCAAGAGCAGCTGCAACACGGACAATACCTGGCCGCCATCGTAACTGCCGACCGAGACGACGGGTGAGCCAAACCGCGATCACACATGGAATACTGCCAATAACTGCAATCATTGGCTGGGCGATCCGGAGTGGGGAAACCCCTGTTAGCTGGCTACAAATCGTAAGCAGTGCAGAGAATACGTACTTGTCTGGGTGAAAATAACTATGCGAAAACGGTAGGTGGCCATGAGACAGGGTGTATCGAGCGGGAGCAGCAAATTGGAGCCCATCAAGATTAAACGGAAGATAACTCCAATAGAGCGGGATCGTTCTCATCGCAACTCCCACCATGAAAACTGTCACACCAATGAGCACGTACGACCGACGGTTATTCATTCCAAATACCTCGAGAACTAGTCGTCGAGTTGTTCGTCTGCTCGGGTGCTCTGACTAGCGCGACTGGTTGCTGTCGCAGCAGCCCAAGAGCGACGAGGAGAGCACTAAGGAGGATAATCATGAGTTCACCGCAGATTACAACACCAATCACTGTTAACGTTACCATTGGCGTAATTTGAATTCCGAATACCATTAAGAAACCACTCTTTGCAAGCACAGTCGTCGTGAGAAGTGCACCACCAAGGGCAAGTCCAGTTGCGACAACACCGATCTTGAGCGCATCGGTGAGGATGAGGAGAGTGATCTGCCTCGGGAGTGCACCAGTGGCTCGATGAACTCCGATGGCTTGCCGACGGGCGTGAATCGCTTGTGCAAACATGGCGGTGGTACTACCAATGGTCATACTGCCAGCTAACACACCGAGAATCCCAACGAGGAACGTCAGATTTCCGAATGCCGTTTCAAGAATTCGGCCGATTCCACTACTGCCAGCATATCCACCTCGGCCCGCATAGGCTGTCACGATCCGTTCATCACCAGTTACAGTGTAGGTGGCCGTGTCGAGCGTTTGCCCAGTAGCAGTCAGACGAGCCGTATATGACCCTGGTGCCGCACGCGTCAGTTGGATCTGCTTTGTCATGGTCTCACCTGGGGCGAGTGTAACGCGTTGGGTATACTGTTTTTCGGCTGCTGTCAGATCAATCTGCTCTGAGATCTCTGTCTGCCAGGGATTGTACACGGAGATCTGAGCGGTAGGTCGTACTAGGAGTGAAGGTTGGTTAGGACGGATCTGTACTTGCGCAGTAGGCGTTCGTGTTGCGGCTTTCGAGACGTTGATCGTTCTTGTTACGGACTGATTTTGATGGGTTACCGTCAGCGTGTATGTTCCAGATGCTCCAAGTGGCAGACGAGCCGTTCCATTTTGCCCCGTCGTGACTGTCCGATTCTGAATGTGAAGTGTTGCATTGGCCACCGGGTTTCCTGTAACCGTCGTCACTTGTACCTGAGGTTTGCTCGAAGGAGGTGCCGACGCGGGGAGTCCATGGACTTTGAGCGCATTCGGTTGGACAACTCTCACTGTCGCAGTTTTATTGCCGACGGTAATTTTCCGAGTACCAACGTCCGTAAGTGATACATTGACCGTGATTGTTCGCTGTGCATGTGGTTCAAGCTGGACGGTCCGTTCCCGAACCTGCTGTCCAACGTGGACACGGATCGTTCGAGAAACTGCTTTTGTACCGAAATTCTGGGCGCGAATTTGTACAGGAAGCGACTCAGTGGCCGTGATTGTCTCCGGAACGGTGACATCGAGAATTGCAACTCTTGATTGTGTCTTTGGTGTCGAATTGAGTTGTTCCGTTGTTCGAATGAAGTGTACTGTTCCTGGTTTAGCGCGTGAGAGATGCTGACCAGTCCGAAGTGACACGAGCAGCTGATCGTCATAGATGCCAGAGGCAGTATACATCCCCACAACTTTGACGCGTGTAAATGAAGCCGTTGTACTCCCGCCGAGGGTAATCGACTCACCAACCTCGATATTCCGAGTATTAGCGAGATCTGCTCCAATCACTGCCTCGTTCTGTGCACGCGGTGCTCGTCCATGTGTAAGCGTTGCTCCTGAAACAGCAGCAAACGAGTCAAATTCAACTCCTCGAACAACGAGTGATTTCCCATCGTGAGCAGTAAATACGAGCAGTTCGGGACTTGCAGTCGTTCCTTGGTTCTGTAACACGCTTGCATAGTTGCTCGGAACTTTACTGGCAACGGGATGGACTGCACCAGGCTCTGTAATCGTCGTCCCACTTGTGCCCATGAGTGGTGCAAGAACACCGGCCACAGATGCACCTACGAGAACGACTGTTGCGAACACAGCAAGTGTTGCAGTACTTGGAATGAGTGCCCGCCAGTCGAGCAGTGTCAAAGAGATAAAGTCCGGAACCCAGCTCGATGTCTGTGCCGGTGTCGATGGGGTAATAGTAGTCTCTTGACGGAGTGTTGCAGGTGGTCTTTGGCTTACTGACCAAGCTGCGCTAACACCAGCAATGATTCCGGTGAGAGCAAGTCCGCCATAGCCTAGTAGTAAGAGTTGAGCTACCTGCGGGGTTACTCGAACGGAAAGTGATGTTGGGAGCCCGGTCGCAACTGCGATATTGACCGCGGCACGCGTCATAATTACGCCGACCGCGTATCCAATTCCGATTCCCATGCCAGTGAGCAATCCAGCCCGTACTCCGAACAACCGCCACACGATACTGGGTGTACTACCGGTGGCACGGATAAGCTGAATTGCTTGGATGCGCTCGCGGACGCTCATCCGTGTGACGCTATAGACCACAACGCCAACGAGCACTGCGCCACCGAGGGCGAGCAGTGCTACGACGGAGAGCAATTGCTGAGTTCCAGCAACGAAAAACGCAAGGGCAGCACGCAGTGGGACACCGGTTGCCGGAACAGGCGTCGAATTTTGAGAGGAGGGCTGAACGACAAACGCACCAGTTGATCCAAGTCGGTTGACTGTTGCTGGCGTTGCACGATACCAGGATGGTGGTAGACTTGATTGAGAGTGTGTGTCTGTGTCTACTGTAACAGGGACTGTTAGTGACTGATTCGTCCCGACGAGGCGTAGTGTATCACTAGAGAGTCCTGAACTGCGGCTCGTACTGACACCTGCTGCTGGTGGGGATGGAATGGTGATTCCCGTTTGTGTACTGAGCGCCTGTGCTTTGTCAGGGGGAATCCCGATAATATATTGATGTGAGCCATTAGGCTGGCTAACCGTCGCTACTGGGAGGACAAGCGTGTTTGCAGACGCATGTGCAGTGGCTGTCTCGACTGAATCATAGTATGTGGCAGTTCCATCTGTGTCGTACTCTTCTGCGATGGTCGTCGTCTGTGTGCCAGCGGCGGTGAGGACAAGTGTTGTTCCAGTCAGAAATGCAACGGTAACCGTAATAACAAGGACGGCAAGCTTGTCGCGATGTGACCACCGTACAAGAATCGAACGACGGTATCCCACGGTCTACCTCATACCTTGTGTTGATTGTGAGTAGATAGTATTTGGAGTCTCCAAACCTGCAGGACAGTGGCAGACCGAATGGAAAAGGAGAGGCTTTGACTCAACGTCGCGGATCATTCAATTCCGTATGAGCGCTACCATAATAAAAAGTCCCCGATGAATCCAGGAGAATACTTAAAATATATCTCCTTAATTAGTGTCTTGATACTCAATTAATGATTTATCTCTTTCATTGATATTGAATACCGTTGAGTTATGATAAGCATATAGCTAACACTGATTCCCTTTCGCAATATCGCCAACAAATATGGAGAAAATGGGAACTAAATGAATTATACTAAAGCACTCCTCACGCAGTGGTCACGACGGGACCGACTGACAGTCCTTATTATCGCAATTACAGTCGCCTTTCTCGTGGGCACAACACTGTTGTTGGCTGCAGCAAGTACGCAGTCAGCAGCAATCGCGGGGACTGAGCGGAGTTCAATGGTCGTCCAACACTACGACTCATATGAGACTGCTCGCCAGAACGCAGCAAAATCAGATCTCGTCTTTCCAATCACTACTATCAAACAGAACGGTACAAATCACAAAATTGTTGGTGTACCACCAGATGCACCGTCTGAATTGACTCGTCTTTCTGTTTCATGGCGGAATGCAACAATCCCAGCACCGCCATCAACTGGTTTCCGTGGCACCGTCTCGACAGCCACCGAACAGCAATTTCAAACCAGTACAGGAAAGCAGGTATCTGTTCGTGTCGCCCCATACAAAACGGATGATTCGATTTTCCCTCACTCGTGGTACGTTGGAACGCCAGACACCGTGCGTTCGTTAGGAGAGACAAACGCACTCCTCATTCAGATTAACAAGGCAAACGAAGGTGGGAAACTGTCCCAACATGGAACTATTAGTCCCTCACTATTTGCGTACTTTTTGAGCGGAATGCAAGGCGTACTTCGTGTCCTTTTCGCAGCAACGGTTGCTGCTAGTATCCTCATTCTTGTCGTTCTTTACAATATCACGAGGATGAGTGTCCGCGATCGGCTCAGATCGATCATCGTCATCCGATCTACTGGCGGAACGGCACGCCGTCTTATCGGCGTTTTTGCGCTTCGAGCTGGTTTACTAGCGTTAGTTGGGTCTGTGCTAGGGTATGCGATCGGTGTGATCGCAATACGAGCAGTCGTAAATATCGCAATTGCCGCCGGGATGGCTATCTCATTGGATCCAACTGTCACACCATCAGTTGCGCGCATTCTACTCCCAATGTTGTCCTGTGTGGTTGGCATTGGTGTACTTGCAGGTGTGCTCGCGACTTGGTCGACGGTGATGACGCCTCCCTCGCAGTTAACCCAAAAACACAGAGGAACCTCTCCAGCTGAAAAGGGACAGGTACCATTGCTTGGGGTTCGCATCCATCCCCGACTACTCTCATGGCGAGCCGTAATTCCGACCACAACCACCTTGACTGTCTTTGCTCTTCTCGTTATTCTGTCAGGATCTCTTGCAGGTGTGCTCGCTCCACTTGCTACAACTTCGACGGGAACCGTCACAGAACCGGGCGCGTCATACCCAATGGAAAGCCGAATCGAGAGTCAGTATGCAACGGCACTTCGAGATAAAGGAATTAACGCAAGCCCAGAGATCATTGTTGCACAAGTCTCTGATGGGAATCCATATTTAGCAAGGGGTGCAAACTATACTGCGTTTGCTTCAGTCTCAGATGCAAAGCTGGTTGAAGGACATCCACCACAGTCCTCGGCACAGGCGGTTATTGGGCAAGATCTCGCACAAACATTAAACATCACAACTGGTGACTCAATACTTGTTGGCGGCAGTACATCGCCAGCCGTGACAGAAGTAACAATCGTTGGTGTCTATCGTGCTCCTGGCATGCTTGATGATCAACTCATTATCCCCCTTACGACCGCACATACACTCTCAACGAAACCGGGAGTGGTTCATTTCATCCGAACATCGGGTGGCTCACCAAACAAATTCGTTGATACCCAGACCGCTGGGTCTCAGTCCAGAAAGGTAGTTGTAAGTAGCGTTACTGCACCAAACGTAACGGTTGTTGACCAGCCAACAAACGTCTCTTTTACCGTTCAGAATATCGGCTCGTCAAAGCGCACTCACAACGTGACTGCATCACTTGGCGATGCCAGACATCACCAGTCAGTAACTCTCCAACCAGGAGAAGAAACAACGATTCGTACGAATTTGAGCGTCTCACAAGCAGGGAATTATACGCTGAACGTGGGACGCCACTCACAACCAGTGCAGGTCTATCAGCGCCCTCCGATCGTTCTGCCGATTACTCCACAGCAAGCACCACCAGGATCGCAGATCGCCGTCTCAGTTCAAACAATTACCGAAAAAAATGTCTCAGGTGCAACGGTGACAATTGGGAGTGCAACCGCAGTTACCAACGAACAAGGGCTAGCACTTGTACAACTTCCACAAACACCTGGCACATATGAACTGACGGCACGCAAAGATGGCCGGACAAAAACGACCCAGATACGAATTTCACCAGATGCATCACGACGATTGTTTGCCGATATTGATGTCTCACCGAATACGGGAAGTGTCTATACGAAACCAGAAGCCGATATTCGAATTGCAAATCCGTGGGGACAACCGCTCACGCGAGATATATCACTTGTCACACCATTACAGACACGGAATCGGTCAGTAACATTCCCGGCGTATAATATGAGTACCATGCCGATTACACTCGGTGCATCCGATTCGAATAGCCAGATCGCACCCGGAGAATATACTATTAAGGTTGTTTCTAATGGGACAACGATAGCTAGCGACACGTATACTGTCGTAGGTGATGAGCGGGTCCGCTCAACACTTGCTCAAAACACACAGTTTTCGAGCGGTAGTGGACTCGGACAAGCTGTGGAACTCATCTTTGGGAATTTCAGGTTACTCTTAGTAGGAATGGTGGCACTTGCCGGACTTACAACGATCGGGA
Organism: Haladaptatus halobius; assembly: GCF_020618475.1. Taxonomy (GTDB): domain Archaea; phylum Halobacteriota; class Halobacteria; order Halobacteriales; family Haladaptataceae; genus Haladaptatus; species Haladaptatus halobius. The sequence goes on from NZ_CP085338.1 coordinate 396,237, forward strand.
GTACAACGGCAACCTTTGCACAGGTGGTCCACGCCCGTCGACGAGCGATTGGCATTCATCGTGCTACTGGCGCCTCTCAATGGCAACTTCTCAAAATCCTACTCGGTGATGTCATTCGGTTATCAATTCCTGCATCGATTCTGGCTATCCTCTGTGCGCTTGGAATCGTCTATGTCATGTCATTCACAGAGATGTTGACGATCTTTGGTATCCAGTTGTCGGTGACGACTGATCCGTTTATACTCGTTGCTACCGGCGTTGGCGCATTCCTCCTATCTTGTCTCAGTGTCTCACTTGCAGTTTTGCCATTCCTCATGGCAGAACCCACGACACTACAATCAAATTCAAGTAACACTTCGGCACCTCAGGAACGTTAGTTCCGTGGTGGTTGAGGAATCCACTCACTCTGTGTGGCGTCCTTATCCATCCTTTGTGGGGAAGCGCATCATCTAATCGAGATGTACTGAGCAAGAATCTAACAGTAGATTTGGATAAGTATTAAATACCTGCCTAAATTAAGATGGTTTGAGGTCACAAAGGAATTTAAAATTCCAAATAAAGAGAATGAATAAGAACAAGATCGTGAGTATCTTCCTCATAGGGATACTCCTCATATCCTCAGTCGGGGTTGTACAGGCAGACGGAGCAAAAGATAAAGATAAAGACAAAGATAAAGAGAAAAAGCACCCACAAAAGGTCGTTTTCAAGGTCGAGCAGATGACGATCCATAACTGGTCGTTTGTTGTGGGGCCTGATGAGACACCAGACCGGACCGTATTCGTTGGTCCTCACTCAATCAAGGACAAGACCTTCCACCTGAATGCGAATAAGCTGATGAAGGCGGACAGTGCGTCCGAGGTTGCAGCAGTCCCTGCGAAGAAGAAAGCGATGGCGAAAGCGAAAAAAGAGGTCAAACGGAAAAAGGGTGAAACTGTCCGTATCTGCTTCAGAAACATACGGATTCAGAACGTCAAAGTCATTGTAAAATTGCCAGAAAAGATGCCAAATGATATGTCTAAAAAGAAATTGGTGTCTTCATCAGAATGGCAGTCGCTGACGTCGGGGGACAAACAACTACCTTCATATCACATAACTGTTGAGCGATTGAGTATCGAGAAATGGTCGTTTGTTGTTGGCCCCGATGAGACTCCAGACGAGACAATCACGCTTGGAGATGTGACCCTCAAAGACCGCACCTTTTCCGTTGATTCTTCCTCAATGGAAGATAAGCAGTCGATGGCTGCGGTGAAATCTGTTCGGGATCAAGTAAAAGAAAAGATGGCGAAAAAGGGTGTCAAGAAAGACAAGACCTACCGTGTCATCATCCAAAACATCGAAATCCGTAACGTGAAACTCGTCTTCGGAGATTCGGGCGAGGGAGATACTCCCGGCGAAACAACGACGACGACCACAACTACGACCACTGAAGAGGATACGAGCACGACCACTACCGATTCGTCAGACGATGGGTCGGGTGGAGACGAAACGACAACTGAAAGCAATGGTCAACCTGGATTTGGCGTTGCTACTGCTGTCGTTGCTCTCCTCGGAGCAGCACTCCTCGCCAGGCGCAGACAATAGGGAAGTAACCCCTTTCACGCCTTCTTGGTGTGATATTCTGTTTCGTTGGTCAGTAAGCGAGCATACGAGAGGTGATAAGCGCCACTGGTGTACCGTTCGTGGGTATTCCATTGGCCATTTTACGTCCGCTTTTTATAATGGTCACGCGGAGGGTTCTTACGAAAATAGCATAATAGCGGTAGACACTCATTAGTATACTATACTAACAATCGATACTCAATTGTGCTATTAAACGGCTCCGTGTTCAAATAGAATTGACTAAATCGATACAAAGAGCTTATGCTAGTAGAAGAACGAGCCAGAATTATACCTAGAGGTGACTCAGTATGTACCGACACGGTCATATCGGCATTGCACTCCTTTTTCTCGCGCCGATTTCCTACGCCCTCATCCTGCGCAATCAGATTGCTCTTGCTGGGTTACTCACGCTTGGTATACTCATCATCGAACCACTTCCTGACAATGATCACTGGATACCCGGTCTCTCGCACCGTGGCGTGAGCCACTCACTGTTAGCCGCAGGCATTGTTGGACTCTTATGCGCGGGCTTTGGCTGGCTTCTTGGTCGGTATCTCACCGTCCCATTTGCACACTGGTTGCAGGCGACCATCCTTCCAGTCACCAAAGTCTCGGCTATCGCGATCATGACCGAGCAGCTCGCTACACTCACTCCTGGAACGCTCGTCGGACTCGGATTCATTGTTGGGTTTCTCGGGATCTGTGTGCATCTTGCCGGGGACATCATCACGGTCAGCGGTATCCAGCCCTACCTTCCGTTCTCTCGACAGCGAATCTCGCTGACAAATCTTCGTGCTGCTAGCACACTCGCGAACACCGTCTTTTTGCTGCTTGGCCTGCTCGCGATGGGTACTGTCATCTTCGCACTCTCTCCGCTCGCAGGAGCGTTTCCATAAGAGAATCAGACCCAGATCGAGTCCCATAGTAGACTGTGAGAAGGCCGACCGAGAGAGCGAAGACTTTCAGCAGCTAGAAGCGTCTGATGGCTACTCTGGCGTCACGATATCGTGCATAAATCGGTAATATTCTTCGACAGCCCACTCTCCCCGCCCGACCGTTGCATACGCATTCCGTCGCTTATCGCTCGTTTTCGTCTGCTTCGAGATCAATCCTTTCTCGACGAGTTGGTCAAGGCCTGGATATAATCGACCGTGGTTGATCGGCTCTGGATAGAGGTCTTCCAACGCCTCCTGCAGATCAACGCCCTCAGCTGGTCCTAAACGGTAGATGAGACACAAAAGGTGTGCCTGAAAGGCGGTGAGATCGGTCGGGAGATTATAGGAAGCAAAATCAAGAGCGGGTTCGTTCTCGTGTATGTCAGCAGAGTCGTCCTGGTTAGATCCTGAATTAGTCATACCGGAGTGACTAATCTTTGCTACTTAAATCCTGCTATAATCTATAGCAAATAATTAGTGCTAATCAAGCAGGAAAATTCGAGATCAGCACTCACCTTTGCTGGGCAAAGAAGCGTATTATCTGCCTTGGTCGTCCGAAAACATCTTCGAAATGAGTAGAGGTTGCTCCATGATATCGCTAAAATTCAGTATATTATTCATAAAGGATAAGATTTTTGCCATTGGATAAAGAACGAAAACGTGTATGCACCTCCCATTCCGACATCGAGTTCCGTATGTGGTCACTGCCCTGTTCACGATCAGTGTCAGTACTGGAATCGCCGCCGCTCAACAAAGCGAGATCACCAACTCGTTAAGTCAGATCGAACAGTTCGTCGCAACCACCCTGGGCCAGATTGGTGTCATTGTCTTCCTCGTTGGCGCAGCACTGTGGTTTGTCTCCGGCCGGAGTGCAAATCGCTCACAGTGGGGCTGGCGTGCGCTCTGGGGCGGTGCTGGGATGATCGTCCTCTCGGTCAGTTATAACGTGTTCGTCACGCTTTTCGAAAACCTTGCTCCGGGGATGATCGTCCCACCGTTCATCTAAGCCACGGCGGTTCGACAGCTCCACCGTCTTATCGCTCGCAGATACTCCCTAACAGTCTTCGCATTACGAATGCCCTCGCTCCCTGGTACCCTTGGTCGTCAACTGGCTCTCGGAACGATTGTTCTACTTCTCCTGACGAGTTCGTTCACAACTGGTGTTAGTACACAGAAGCTCGCCACTGGAACGGATGTCTTCATCTCTGACGATCCTGATCCCGACATTGGAGACCTTCCACCGTTCATCCAACCGGACTTACGTACCATCCTGCAATCCGACAATATCTCGGCAGTACAGGCCAGTCGAGTGCGCGATTTCTCCTATCCGACGTCCCAGCCATCATACGAAGTCGGCCCTCGTAATCAGACGCTCGCGGAGTATCGATCTGACAATCTCCGCAAACTCCCACATAATCGCTCGACGAGCGTATGGTTTCTCGACTCGAATCGCTCGAACGGGACAGTGGTTAAAAATGCCCATGTGACTATCCTCGGAACGCAGAACGGGACGCAAACACGTCTAGGGCAGACGAATACATCGTCACAAAGCCGATTCCTCCTTCCGCGAAACGGAACCATTCTCACGCACCTCGATTATTCGACGGCGATTCCCAATCGCACGTGTATGATCACGAATGGCACGAAGACCTGTATCAACTACACTATCTCGACGCAATCCGTCAATCGATCGCTTCGCATTGGCTCCCAATCATGGACGGCCAATGAGACCTCTCAGGAGGGTGCATCCCGGCCGCTTGCCTACACGAATGCACAGGCGACTGGCCAAACAACAATGGTCGTTCGAGCGACGATCAAGACACAACTCACCCGCCATACAACGACCGCTATTCGGACCAAATCGGGGTGGGAGCGCACAAACACGACTTCGAACACGACGCTCCTCTCGCATACGGTTCGTGATACAGTACCCGTCGTGATCACACCAAACCAGCGACTCAATGCGACGCAAACACTCGTCACTTCGAATGGCGATATCAAACGTATCGTCATTACCCTCGACGGGCCTAAGACACTCTCCGACCGGCGTCACTGGAGTTACGCGACGTTCAAATCGAGCCAAATGCGTCTGCAGAACGTGTGGGGCATCTACTCCCAGCATCGGTACTCGAATGCGACGAAAGGCACCCAACGACCGAATACGACGCAGACACTCAATATCTCAGCACGGCCATCTGCTCTGTCTGATGGGCAGATCAATCGCTCCTTGGCATCCATCACGATCTCACAGGAGACACTCCCACCACCGAATGTACTCGAAAAACAGCTGATCGCCGTTCGGAGTAAGCCAGCCATCGCTCATACTGGCCCACAGACAGCGACGACTGCAACTGTTGATCGTGTTTACACCGTCCCGCTCACCGCAAAGTCCGCACCACTGAAATCGACTGTCAATCTGTCATCGGTGCCACCACGAGCCTCTACTCGTATTGTCATCACGAACGTCGATCAACCACTAACGAATCTCTACGATATTCACGGCAACGAAATTCCGTTGGCCACGAAGACTGCCTCGGAACACCCGGTCTCGCTCACCTTGACAAAACAGGATAAGCGACACGTTCGGATCGAACTCACCGACGCGCAGACGGGGGAGCCGGTTCCTAACCAGTCGATCTATCTCCATGGGGCCGTCCAGGGTCATGTCACGACAAATAGCGACGGGGTCGCTGTCGTTACGCGTAATGATAGCGCCGTCGAAGCGACGTTTCGCGGTGACACCACCAACTCAAAAGGCGTCTACTACGCCCCATCACATGAACGCATTCGGTTTGCGCCGACACCGTTCAACATCTATAGCGCACTCTTGCACATCAGCAAGGGGTTCGTCTCGGTCATCGCGTTCGTGCTATTTTATCTTCCATTCCACTATCTTCGTCGGAGATAATTCATGATCCGCAAGAAAATATTTTTTACGGTACTACTATGATATACAAGTGAACACCAAGTAACCCGCGACCTGCTGACGCTCATGATTGGCACCCTCATCCGAACGTCGTCGTCCTCCGTTGCGAGCATCGTCCCGCATGTGTTTCACCGTTTCTCAGCTGGCGCGACACTCGTCGCACAGGAGACAACGTCATATGTTGTTGCCGCTGGGTTCACCGGGTGGATCGGGGATCTGTTTATCTGGCTTATGACAAAGCTCATGGGTTTTGTCGGGGTGCTCATGTCCGGGGGAGTGTACACATTTCTCGTCTTCGATAGCCCGTATACTGATCCACAATACCTCCAGGCATTCGATCATCTGTTGGGCATCTTCCCACAGTTGCTCGCAGTCGTCGTGATGGCTGGGTTTGCGTCACAGCCATTTTCAAAGAAAGCCGACGTGGATAGCGTGATCTTGGTTTGGAAGGCACTCAAAGCGATCATCTTCGTTGCAGTGGGGCGCCAACTCATGCATTTTGGTCTGTTGCTCGTCAATGCTGTGGTCACCTACATCTACCCCCAGAGCTATGGGGCGTTCAGTACGGAGATTCTCAAATCAGGGATGGAGGGAGCGGCTGCCTCGGCGGGTGTCGTGGCCGTTGGCATGGTCATTCTCAGTGTGACCTCGATCATTGGGATTCTCTTGTTGTTTGCGATGCTGATCGTCCGTGAGTTCCTCTTCGTGGCGATGTTTGTCACGCTGCCCATCCTCGCAGTCATGCTCTATCTTGACTTCGGGCCATTCGAGGACTCGGCAAAAGCCGCGAAGATGTTCATCAACGCGACGCTCTCGCTCTTCCTAGCGGGCATCTTCATGGCGGCGCTCATGTTTGTTGGGACGGTCGCGGTCGGTGGCGGCGGGCATGGGGCAGCGAATGCAGCCGCAAATGCAGGGTCGAATCCCGGCTCGTTCAATGATGTTCTCGAGTCATTCCTGTTCTGGCTGATTGGACTCGTTGCGCCTGCGCTCTATGGGTTGAAGACAGCGATGTCCTCGGGATTCATTCCTGGGCGGGTACGTAGCCGGCGGAAACGGAGTTCTGGAAGCCGCTCGGCTGCATCATCAGGCCGGTCTGGGGAGTCAAGCCGTGCGAGTATCATGAAGCAGGCGCGCTTTGGTGGGAAACAAGCCGGTAGTTACGCGAGTTCCAAGATTGGCTCTCTTGATCAGCGGACTACTGGTGGAAAAGTAGGTGAGAAACTCAACAGTAGCGTAAACAAAGCCACTTCAACTAGTAGCGGTATCAAAGATAGTTTTGGGTCAAAAGTTGAAGGAACAATTGCAGAAGACGCAACTAAAGCCGGCAAAAGAGGAACACAATATACGAAGAAAGGTGGTAAACGTGCAGCCAAAGACGCTCGCTCCGGAACGAATTTTGCACTTCGGAATCTTGACCGCTCACCGCTTGATTGGGCAGAGGCAGGTCTGGAGCACTATCGTGAAAACCCAGTTATTAACGACCCTCAGGATGGAGTTGGCTCGAAACAGCAGACATTGAGGGAATGGGCCGACTCATCGACCAGTGACTATCGGTCGAAATGATGTCTGCTGGCAGAATATATTTGGGTAATTAAGGAGAATTATAATGTGACTATGGACGATCAAGAAAACACTACGTCCACAATACCTCAAGATAATTCTGATTACGTCTTGAAGAATTTGATCATAGTCGCAGTCACAACGATCGTAGCATCACTGTGCTATCTTTTCGTACCGATAGGGATATTCTTAGCCGGTAGGGAACTGTCCATTCTCCTTGGTGGACTCATTTCGGCAATTCTAAGCTTATTAGCCATGTGGTTCCTACCTCCTCTCGTCACATCTGTCTTTTTTGAAGTTCTGAGGCAGTTAGCTCAGGTAGAAAAAGAAAATATGTATCCGGGGTGGTTTTTAGGAGCGATTATCGGAGTACTTCCACTTACCGGAATTTGGTTTCTTCCTCTTTGGAGTCACGTTTCTCCGGAATTTGCAGCAATCTTACAACCGTTCCGAGTTGAATCGATGCTTGATAATTCGTGGCTAATGATTCTGAGTTGGTTAACATGTATTCCAGCCCAGATCATGGGATTGGCACACCTCGAACAAGGAAATAGTCCAACGGATACAGCAACCAGTCAACAAAAACTGTCAGTACAGAAGAGATATGACCAACACGCTAGAATCAACTCTCAAAAGAATCGGCCTTCTACTAGCAATACCGATGAAGAGGCTAAAGAGACTAGCAGTCCATCTCTATCGACACTCACATTTGGCTGGGAGCCAGCTCCCACTACGACATTCGGCGCTGTCGGTGGAATGGACGACCTCAAACGTGATATCCTCCGATCGGTTCTTCGTCCCCTGTCCCACACTGATGCGGCCTATGAGCGGTTTAACGTCTCTCCACCGAATGGCATCCTCCTATATGGCCCACCTGGTACCGGGAAAACTCACTTCGCTCGAGCGATTGCTGGTGAACTCGGCCATCCGTACCTCGAGCTGAGCGCTGGCGATATCAAAAGTCGGTGGGTGAACGAATCTACTGAAAAAGTCAACCAGTTGTTTAGCGAGGCTGAGCAGTTCGAGCGCTGTGTGATCTTCGTGGACGAAATTGACGCCCTCCTTGCTGGTCGGGGGAACGACCTTCATCGGGAGCACGCTCAAGTCGTCAACGAGTTTTTGGCGCACTTAGACGATGAAGATCCGAATTTTCTGTTGATCGCGGCGACGAATCGTGCCGACCTTCTCGATGAGGCTGCCACTCGACGTGGTCGCTTCGATCAGCAGTATGAGGTCGGTCTCCCCGATATGGAGGCACGGAAGCGGATATTCCGCGTGCGACTCCGCGAACTCCCATCGGATCTCGATGAAACTGATTATGAGACGCTCGCTGAACAAACAGCGGATCACAGCGCAGCGGACATCGTCGGAATTGTAGATGATGCTGCAATGCAGGCCGCCGAACGAGATGCACAAGCAATCACGTATGATGATCTCGTCAAGTCGTTTCCTGATTCTATGTCGACCAAATAGGTAATCACAGACACGAAAGAAGGGCTCTCGGCCCTGTTGAGGCTCTGGCAGGCTCAGAAACGGCATGGTACGAGTCGTGTGAACATACATTCCTAGTGGATCATGTGGTTCAATCTGATAAATAATTGTCTGAAGTTCACTTTTTCTCAATATAATGCCCGATTACTTAATGGAATCCATAGATAAGAGAGTTCTATGATAAGCCGCCCCTTCACTGATATCGAACCTAAATTACGGACCGGTGTCCGACTTCGCGAACATCTTGCACGACATCTACCTGTTCTCATTGCAGTCTTGTTCGGTGAGACCGTAGTAGTCACCGGGTTCTGGTTCGACACTGCTCCAATTGAAGCGCTACTAGCGGGAAGTATAGTGGCCTGCGTTACACTGCTTGGTTATAATCGTATCAAAGAACGAGAGCGGTAATCTGTTCTCGCGATCAACACTTCTTCGCTGCACTCGAGAAGAGCTATCACTTGTGTAGATCGTCCCCGTAGTTATCGGAGAAGACGTCCGCATCACATTTTGTGACGATGAGGCACTCGCCAGCCGCGACAAGGTGATCGACCAATTCGAAGCAGTCCGTGGCTGTACGTGTTGCCACGACCATCTCATCGATGAGATAGACGCGCTCCTCGCAGGTCGTGGGAACGATCTGCACCGTGAGCATGCCCAGGTTGTCAACGAGTTTCTCGCCCACTTAGACGATGAAGATCCAGTTTTCTGCTCACCGCAGCAACGAATCGTGCGGACTTGCTTGATGAAGTGGCGACTCGGCGTGGTCGCTTTGATCAGCAGTACGAGGTTGGCCTCCCCGGGGTTCCTGCCGGCTGATTTACGGCGGTAGTGTAGCTGAATGTGCGCGATTCACGCCTGCCGTTTACGGCAGGATTCTCTCCTCGAAGAAAGATAGATACGATCTCGAATCACCTCAAGGAGTGAGAAGTCTCGTTATTCCTTCTATCCCCGTATTCACGGTAATCACAGGGCTTTCACCACTAACACTCTTAACGGTGGACTCATTACCTACACATACCAATGTCCATCGACCGAAAAACGTTCGAGAACGCGAGCGAGGACGAACTTGAGGAACTTTCGGTTCCAGATCAGGTACTCGGATTCCTCGCGGCTCACGATGACCGCGCGTTCAAGGCGCGCGAAATCGCCTCTCAGATTGGTCTCGACGAAGGGGCAGTCAGTACAGCCCTCTCGCGATTGAAGGATCGTGCTCTCGTCGAGCACAAGGCGACGTACTGGGCGGTGACTGACGATCGAGACCGACTCGAAGGGTACGGCGGCTACGAGCGGGCGACCGCGCTCTTCAATAAGCAATTCGGCGAAGAGAACAAGAGAGCGTGGCGTGAGCACGCACCCGATGAACCACATCTGAGCGTTGAGGATGAACAGTGAACGGTCAAGACGACATCCCAATCTTCGAACGAGGCGACGTCATCTGTCAACTACCCCAGCGTTAACGCCGGGGCTTGTCGGTGAACTCCCGTTCAAGCCGAAACTTCGGCGGACGTAAACTCGTCGCTCACGTTCAACGTTCCCGACTTCAGGGCCAGTTGACGGTTGGCCCGTCCACGCGGAGACTTTTGCCCTGCGTGGACATGCTTAATGCCGATGTTCTTCGCCGCGTTGTAGTCCGCGTGGACCTCGTAACCACACTTTCGACAATAGAACCGTTCCTGCTTTGGCCGGTTCCCACGCTCGGTGTGACCACATTTCGAACAGCGTTGGGATGTGTACGCCGGGTCAACTTGTTTCGTTCCTATCCCGAACTCGGCGGCTTTGTACTCAACGTACTCGTAGAGCCGCCGGAACGCCCACACGTGAAACGCTTTTGCGGCCGGCATTCGGTCCCGAATATCGGTTAAATCCTCAAAGGCGATTGTAGAACAGTCGTGTGTCACCGCCTCTTGAACAAGTGCTTTCGATATTCGGTGGAGGTAGTCTTCCGCCCACCGGCTTTCTCGTTCGCCGATTCCGTCGATTGTCCGGTGGGCTGATTCCGTCCCGGTCTGTTGGAGCGACCCGCGGATTGTCTCGTATTCGCGGCGTCGATGATTGAGGTAGCCAGCGGACCACATTCTCCCCGTCGAAGTGGTGGCTATCGTCTTCACGCCAAGGTCAACGCCGAGGACCGTCCCGCCCTCGGCTTCCTGTGGTTCGTCGTCTTTGGCTACGCCGACATGAAGGTAGTAGTCGCCATTTCGATAGTGAAGCGTTGATTCTCGAAGCTCCCACTCGTTGTCTCGCAGGTACTCAGTCTGTGGATTTTCGCCTTCCGGCGGTAGAATGTACTCGGCTTTGACGCGCCCGTTGATTGCTGCAAGCGTACAGTGGTTATCCCGGTATGTCACCGCATTCTTGTTGTAGACAACAGTATTGGCGGTGAACCTCGGGTGCGTGGCGTACTTTCCGTTCTGCCATGCTGAAGTGACGCCTTTCACAGAATCTGCCGCGTAATTTCGTGCTGCACACACAAGGTCGGCGTTCAACTCGTTGGTGGCTTCGCGGACCTGTTCATATGTGAGTTTGTGAAGCTTCGTTTTCGACGTGATAACGTAACCGTCGTCGTCGCGCTCGAAAGCGCGGTCCGCGACCATCTGGGCGGCTTGCTGGAACTGCGCAGTAGTTTCGCAGAGGTCGTCGCGCCGCTCGTTAGGAACGGCTAATTTCACGACGACGGTACGTCGAATCACGATCCCATATACAGCATTTACTATCATAAAAGTATATGATTTAGCCAGATGATTGAGAAAATTGTGTAGTGGAGCTTATGCGATTCCCGCCCGGCCTAAAGGCCGGGTTTCCCTCTCTGTTTAAAGATGGTGACGATCCATTCAAGGGCGAAGAAGAGTCTCGCCCCTGGGTGATCCTCTCAAATCATGAAGGTCGCCCGTTCCATGGCGAGCAGTATATCGAGCTGACATTAACATCAAAATCGTGGCTGGACGGCCTTATCAATATTTCCGAGGAGAGCTGGATTTGTGGTGGAACACCGGACAAGAGCCGAATAGTTCCGTGGGGCGTCCAATCAATTGACCAAGAGGACATCGACTTCTGGCAAGGCCGTCTCGAGAGTGATCTCATCAACGAATCGGTGGCTGCTCTCGTTGATGAACTCCAGTAACAGAACTCCTCTCTAGCGATATGAACAAATAGCGGATCGCAGCGTAACGGACATCGTCGGACTCGTTGACGATGCTGCAATGCGTGCTGCCGAACGCGACGCCAAGGCAATCATGAGAGCAGATCCCCTCGATTGTCGTTGAACAAATCTAACGCTTGATTCTCAGATAATTCACTACAACAGTCTCGGCCGAAGTGACTACCGAAACGTCGACCCAGACCGCGACGCCGAGCGACCCCGACACATCGTCAGCCGTCGAGTACGGCGTCAATATCGACCTACCTCAATCCGATATCTTGGACGGAGTGAGGTCGGAACGCCACACTCTAGTGTCGATGCAAATGGCGACCTAAAAATTCGATTAGAAATCGAAGCGCAACGTGAACTGATCCCATCGGTAGCGGAAGCGAATTGTAACTTGGACACACAGATCATTACGGCGAGCAAATTGTCGCTCTCCACTGATGCATCCATAATCGGTGCAGGTACAATCGAGACGGAACTAGAGGTTCTCAGTCCGGAAACCGACAATTCGATCGGCTTTGCCACGTTAAATCGGTCAATCGATAAATGAGAGAATCTGGACAGCGACCACCTATGTGCTGAGTAGGGCGTCAAGCGCCGCCCACAGGTCGTCGCCGTACCGCCGTGCCAGCGTCATGAATCCGATAGAACCGACGACACCCGCCACACCGACGCTCGCATTCGTGACGTTGCTGTCGGGTTTGTACCGGAGAGCGTAGATGCCGGTGTTGATGTCGGCGGCGTAGGTGACGCCGTTCTGGGTCACGGCCGTCCAGGTGAACGGCGCGGCGTGGTTCAAGCCAACTACCTTCGACTCCTCCGGGACGTCCTTAGCAGCCTGGAAGTAGCCCCTCTCGGTGAGCGACCAGTTCTCGGTGTCGATGCGCAGGAAGCGAGTCCCGCCGTGATAGTGACCGACGTGGATCCACTTCCCCTCGGTGACGGTGAAGTTGTGCGGGCTGAACGTGTAGGTGCCGTCGTAGGATACATCGTCGCGCCACTCCCAGTAGTCAAGTTCGACGATGTTGTCCTCACCCTTCGTGTACCCGTCGTCAAGGCCATCGGCGTCGAGGAGCTTCACGTGCCCCGTGTGACCGTTCTTATCGCTTGGGTACTCGTGACCGGCAACGAGAACCCGCTTGCCGTCGAAGTACGTCGGTGCAGGCTCTGCATAGTGGGCGTTCGACATCGTGAAGTGCCCGAGCACGGAGATGTCCGTCGGGTTCGAGAGGTCGAGCGCGTACACGCCGGCGTTCCAGTACGAGAGATAGCCCACGGGACTCTCCAGACGGGGGTCGTCCTGGACGGCAATGTCGTGGATGTACGTGTCGCCGCCAGTGACGTTGCCGTCCGCGAAGTTTCCTTGCTGGTTCCACGTGTTGACCAGTTCGAGGACACCTGTCGGTCGGTCGAACTCAAAAACATACACCCCGGAGGTGCCATCCAATTCAATATCCTTGATGGCAAAGACGTAGTCGGTGCCGCCGATTTTGTGGTGCCAGCAGTTGTGGAATCCGGTGTCGTGGGCAAAGGTACCGGCGATCGTCGGGTTCTCTGGATCGGTCACGTTGACGGCCGTAATCGCCCCCGCCAGTGTCCCGGTGGAGTCTTCCTCTGTACTTGGTGTCGGGTCAGGGTCGTCGAACAGCGCTGAGATGGGCTGTTTCGTATAGAACACGTAGTCGCCGTCGGCGCTCGTTTTGAGATCCATCACTGCTGCTGCGTCGTTGTCGTTGCGGACGAACGCGACGAAGTCCATCTCGGCGTTCCGAAGGTCGTTGGTGTTGTCTGGGGCGTTGAACTCCGAGATATCGATGACACCGATGCCTCGGTTGTTGGTTGGATCCTTCGAGGAGAAGAAACAGACATACGCGTAATCCCCGATGACGCGCATCTCGGAGATGCCGCCGTAGTGTGGATTGTCAGCCGAGTTAGTACTCGATGGCCCTCGCTGGCCGAGGCTGTGGTAGTCCAGCAGTTCGACGTTGCTCGACGATCCGTGAAGGTTGGCGTCTGTGTGGTCATGATCCGACGAGGTACCGTCGCCGGAGGAGTCGCCATTGAACTCGTGGGCGCTCGCGGTCGGCACGGCCGCGAGTGCCCCGTAACCGCCGATCGTCTTGAGCACTGTGCGTCTCGTTGTGTCCGTCAGTGTGGTGTGGTCGTTGGTCATGAGTTCGTAATGTGGTGTCGCATGTTTGTAGTCCGATTCGAGGTGGCCTTTACTGAGCTCAATAATCGGCTAGTTTCACGGTGCCGAAAGTGGCCCAGTCATCTGACTCGGCCCGCTTCACGGCGTCGTAGGCGTCGACGAAGCCTGCGCCGACGTTCCACGCCGTGTAGCTGTCGTGGACGACCTTAGCCTCCGTTTCGATGGTGTTCAGCACGTCGATAGGGTCGGGGGATTCACCGAAATTCTGCTGATATGCGTCAACGACGAGGGTGGCGACGCCCGCCGTGACCGGACAGGACATCGACGTACCGCTGATCGTGCCGTAGTACTCCTCGGTGTCTTGGTGCTCGGTGCCGGCGGCGTAGGCCTGTAGCGGGTCTTCTGGTGCGAGCGTACTCATCACGTAGTTACCCGGCGCAGCGACGCCCGGGCGGTAGATTCCTGTCGGTGTCACGTTGCGCTTGATACCTTCGTAGGCCGTGAAATCGACGGTATAGTCCGCCGCCGCGTCGGCGAACGGTCGAACCTCGAAGTAGTAGGTCGTCCCACCGTCGATAGCGGCCGCGATGGTTTCGGGTTCGTTCAGCGTCGCGCCGCTGGCGACCACTCTCCCGTCCTCGCTCCCTTCGTGAAGGTAGAAGTCGATGTCCTCCGCGCTCGGCGTCCACGACAGTGTCGCCGCGACGTAGCCCGCTTTCTTTGGCGCGTCCCACCGGTGATACTCGCTGGCGGCGGCCGTCACTGTGCCGGAGTACGAACCGGAATCGACCTCGGTTTCGGTCCTGTTCGCCGCATAGTACTCCTCTAAGTTCCGCAACGCCTTCTTGCGGTCGTAGTTGTTCGGACCGTCGTAGCTCGGCGTTCGACCACGCGAGGAGAAGTCCGTGACTGACTTAGCGTCCTTCGTCGCGGCGACGCCCAGAACGTGGGGTGCGGTCGCGTACTGGTTGAGCGTATTTGTGTCGGGGCCGCTGTTGCTTGCCGCGAACACGGGGAGGATGCCCTGGTTGTAGGCCGTCCACGTAGCGACGTTGACAGCGTCGTCCGGGTTGAAGTCCGTCCCATCGCCGCCGCCCCAGGAATTGCTGACGACCGACACGTCAGTCTCGCCCGCCTGCTGGCGCGCGAGCAGATGATCGTAGGCGGCGACGGGTTTGACGATGAGCAGGGTCAGCCCCGCCGAATAAACCGTGAGGTCGGCGTCCGGAGCCATACCTCGATACTGCCCGTCGCTCTTCTTTCCGGAGCCGGTGATTGATCCCGAGCAGTGGGTACCGTGGCCATTGTCGTCGCTGTCGAGGCTGCCGACCTCCTTCCAGGTGGTGTCCTCTCTGCTAGAAAGTGGGTTGACGTACCGCCAGTTGGCGACGAGGTCGTCTTCGAGGTCAGGGTGGTCACCATCGACGCCGCTGTCGATAACAACTGAGTGGACGCTGGAACCGGTATAGCCGAGGTTCGACTGCACCGATCCGGCCTGCGTTGCCTCCCGAGCGTCGTCGTTGTAGTACTCCAGTTCGACGTTCTTCTGAACGTACCGTACCTCTGGCCAGTCTGCGATGGTGCGAATCTGGTCGCTCGTCAGTTCCGTGTAGCCGATGGGGAGCACCTCGAATTTGTGGTAGCCGCTTTCAAGGTCGAGGTGACGAAGCCGATCGACCTGCTCATTCGAGGTGAACACGACCAGCGCCTCCTTCAGCCCGCTCACGCTCAAGTTGAACGAATCGTCGATAGTCTCGTTCGTGCCAGTAGCAACCGCCATTCCGCTGAGCGGCAGCACGGTAGCTGCTCCCGCTGTACCAGTCGTCTTCAGAAAGTCACGCCGGTCGAACATGGTTTGTTGTCCCATAGCTTGATCCATCGGTCATCAACCATGATAATAATTATGATTGAGATTCAACTCAATTGAACAGTAATCATGTTTTCCACTCACTACCGTTGGAACAGCGCCCAGCGAAAGTAGCAGTTATGTCTATTGCAGGCGCTTGAACCTCATCTTCTGGTTGGGAAACAAATCGCCAGTGTGGACTGGAAAATAAATAATCTAAGTATATGTAGGAAAATTCCACGAGCTGCCTGACCCGAATAATGTTTCCTGTATTGGTTAAATTTCGATATTGTCTCGATAGAAGCTGGTTCAGTTTATGGAGATTGCAGGCGCTTAAACCTCGCCCTTCAGGGCGGGGATACAGCGTCCCCAGAACTCTCCGAGTTCTGGTGTGCGAACGAGACGCTTCGCGTCTCGTCAACGCCGTCTTTGGGTTCAAACACTGAAATCGGAAGATTTGAGTGCCCACACTGCGTATCTCTCGGTGTCGATTCGATGGTACCCCATCGGATTTGACAGTCCGTAAATTGGCAGTTGACTTGGTGTTTGCCTTACCAAATAAGTAAGCCTTCGGACACCCAACCGACATGAAACAACCACGTAACTCCGAGTCCTGTACAGGATAGGAGTACCGGGGGCGTGGCACTCCCATCGGCGCGTCGGGTCGTAAACGTAAGTTCCCAAACCAGCGCAATCGGGCGTAGGAAGCCCCGTCGTTGACGGCGGGGAGGATGTCACTTAAATAATACTGGTTGATCAAGGTGTTCCACTCCAGCGATTTGGCTAGCGAAATAGATCGGTGGGAGGAAAATATATTAGTCAATAGTTCCAACAGCTAGCTATGCCCACGCCGGACGACGGCCCGCCAACTGAGTTCGAGATCACTAGCGAGTTCGAGACGAATTTGGCCTCAGAGCCGGCCGACGAGCGCGTCTACCGAATCGCCCTCCAACTCTATGAGCCGGCGCGAGTGGCTACAATCGCAGAGCGGGCTGACTGTGCGCCTGATACCGCTCGACGCCACCTCGAACGGCTCATTGATATTGGCGTCCTCGAACGCGTCGCTGAAAATCCCGCAACGTACCGGCGGAACGAGTCCTACTTCGAGTGGCGGAAGCGAAGCCGCCTTGAACAGCTCTCGCCGAGTCAGCTCCAAGACAGGCTCGAGGAGTTGACAAGTCGTGAACAGACACTCAGAGAGCGGTACGACGCTGAGCGACCAGGTGATGTCGATGCACTCGACCACGCTGACTACGACCAGGTTGAAGAGGTATGGATGGAACTCAGCGAGTGGGAAACCGTACGTCGTCGAATCAGACGCCTTGACGATGTGCGGCGACAACGGGCGGCCGATTCAGAGTCGGAGGCCGCCTAACCGTGGCCGATGAGGGTGTTGTAACACGGACGATTGACGAGGAGATACTCCGCTATCTTGCTCAAGTACTTGCTGGGCTGGACGAGGTACGCAGCACACCGCTGTTCCCCGTGAATAAGCAGGAGACGCTGCTCATTCATCTCAATGACGAGTATTATCCTGACGCCATCGACGATGTCCGATTCGAACTGCGCGTCTATACAAACGGCGAGTTCCATGTCTCGTATATCGAAATCTACGCGGGGGAGATCCGGCACTGCCGGTGGGATCGACATGACCAAGACCACAATGCACGTGATCATTTCCACCCGTTTCCGACCGCGAGCACGACTGACGCTGAAGATCGAGACTTCCCAGTTGATGTGACTGCTCTTCTTCAGACGGTTGTCCTGCCATGGGTGGAGACTCGCCTTGGAATCATTTGGGCAGAACAAGACAAGAGATGAAAATGACGACCGAAAGCAGGCGACAGATTGCCAGTATGGGCTAACAAACTGGAGATGGCCGAACTTACCGACGCTGGAGTATCGTCTCTAACCGGTCAAGAATCTCCCACAGCACCCGCACAGGATGCTCACTCGCAACTGATACTGTCTCGTACGTATACTCCTCAGCAGGCGCCTCACGCTTTTGGTATCCACCGTCAGTAACAAACATTGGAGATCACGTCAGGCAGGTGCCGACGCCGTGCCAGAGTAATCCGAGTAGTGTTCGATCGCATCCTCGATAAGGCGCAGTCGGTACTGAACAATATCCCAGTCATTCGCTACCCGCCGCAACTCACATGTCTCCGCAGCTGTCTCTACCTGTGCAGCCATCTCACGGAGCTCGTCCGACGACTCAACAGCGTATTCATTTTGCCATGATTCAATCTGCTCTTGAAGGTCAGCACGCAACTCAATGAGGTCATCGCGGTCGCGGTCGTCTAGCTAAGTCACGGAGTGCTCGCATCCGCGTGTAGAGTGGGTCAGGCTGATAGAGCGTTGCCTGCTCACCCCAAACGGTCTGGAGAACATTCATCTCGACGAGTCGCTGAAGATGGTCGCGAGCAGTATTTCCAGCGACCAGGGCTTGATCGGCGATCCAGTCGGCGGTTCGTGGTTGCGAGAGCGTCACGGCGAGCGAGCAGACACGGTCGAACGCACTCGATTTTCTCTCCACACGTCGGTTCTCAGTGCGTCAGTCATACTCCTCTCTTGATCGTTGAGTGCAATAATTTTATCAGAAGTTCAGATATCTGCGTTCACTGCTAATCAAGAAGGTCTCTTCTACGATCTCTCCTTCTCTCGCAGACGAGCTTCGAGCGCGTCGAGCACTTCCCAGAGCACGCCGACTGCCGAGGTCGCGTTAAGCGTGAACTCATAATATGCGTAGTTTTCATCTGGCGTCTCTCGTTCTTGAGCGTGGAGATGGCCACTGACGTGCGGGTTCGGTTCGAGATGCCACCCCCAGTCAAACCCCGAAGATTCACTGTAATGGAAGGCAAAGTTGGCGGTCAGCGACGTCCGTTTGCGGTCTTCCAACCCAGTCCCAGGTGGAAATGCCGGATTCGGCTGCCATGTCACCCGCAACGTCGCTTGGTCAGCGTCGCGTTCGAAGTACTCGGGATCAACCTCGGCCTGAACTTCGGCATAAAACCCGTCTGGAATACCGTGTGCGTTCGTGGTTGCTGGGTGGCGGGCGAGTTGTTCTCGCAGCACTCGCAGGATGCGATGGCGCTTCTCGGCCGACTCGTTTTCAGTACGTGACCCACCATCCGGACGAGGCTCCAGTGGCGATTCCCTCGCTTCCGTGTTGCATCCGGATCTACGGGACGTCGACAGAACCGGCCATTCAAACGACTCAGACTCAGTCATGCAGAGGCAGAGGGACGAGCAGTGTAGGTGTCGTAGTGGTCGATCGCATCTCGAAGCAGGGAAAGGTGATACTTCGCGGATGCCCAATCATCTGCTCGGCGAAGGCGAGTGCGGGCCTCGTCAGCTGAGAGATCCTCACCAGCAACTGTTGCTCGGAGGCTAGACGAATCACTCACTCCGTACTCGTCTTTCCACGCCTCGATGTCGCGCTGTATCTCAGCAGCTTGTTCAGCGAGTTCGGCCGCTGTATTCGCATCCACGAGCTCTCGGAGTGCCGTCAGCCGCGAATAAATCGGATCGGGGTAGTACGTTCGCCCGCCACTCGTATCGTTGGTGACGAGAATTCCGAGATCGACGAGGCGGGCAAGATGGTCGCGTGTGGTAGGCTCAGAGACGTATGCTTCGTCTGCGATCCAGCCTGCTGTCCGCGGTTCCTGCAGTGCAAACGCAACCGACCGCACTCGATCGAAGCCAGTCGTGTGCTCCTTCCACCGCTCGACAGACGCCGGCTCTTGGCTGTTTTCTCCGTCAGACGGTGGTTCGGTCATACTCACTTCTTTGAACTCACGAGTAATAATCTTTCCGCAGATAAAATAATCTACGTCATTGGTCATGGTGTTTCGCTCAGACTGAAACTGTCTAGATACGCGCCGGAATGAGAAAATAGAACCCTAAGAGGCTCTCTTTTGGATGAACAGCCGTCAATTGCAAAGTAGATCGAGAAACATAGAGGAGTGCGAAAATGAGCTACGGGAGTTTGCTGTTGATTCACCCCTCGATCACCGTTTACACTCCTCAATTCAACAGGATTACCATAACTAAACAGCGCTATATTGGATTTGCTATTTAATGCAAGCAAGTGAAGCTGCCAAGGTATAAACAACTTTACTACGTAGTTAGAACCATGGCGATCACTCGCGACGATGACGTACTCGGCGGCGAACCCCGAATCGAGGGAACTCGCATTGGCGTTCGTCCCATCGTAGCCAGAGTGATTGACACTAGCCAGTCTCCTGTGTATGTCGCTGATCAGCTTGATCTCGCACTTGCGGAGGTGTTTGAAGCACTGTGATACTACTCACACGTCGATGAGATACGTGATCTGAGACGAGAAAACAATATCGCGTTTGAGCGCGTCCAAACTCACTCAATCCGAAGAAATCAGTTCGGTGACTGCCGCAGCGAAGATCCGGCTGGATGAGATGTAAGCTGCATCTTTGAGCGAGCACTGAAAGGACTTGGACAGGGGAGAACGCGCGGCCACAAGTTTATGTGCGAGATGGGTTTACAGACGCCTATCCTGGTGGACACGAAGCATGACAGCAGCGACGCAAGATCGGCCAGAATTTGACACAGTGCAACTCACAATTGGGCCAGAGGAAGCGCAAGAACTCGTCCAGCAAACATTGAAGGGCTTGCGGTCGTCAGTCACAGAGGATGGAATTCTGTTGCGCTCACAAGATGGAATGTTGGTCGCGATTCTTCGTGACAACTCACCGTCCGATGAGCAGCAACGAACCGAACTCGCGTATCGCGTTGCACCACTATCGGAGCTCGCAACACGAAAGGGAAAGAAGGTGTTCGAGAGTCTTGAGTCACACAGTGCCTGATGACGGTTTAGCGCCGGGAATAAGAGAAACCCGAAGAACTCGAATCAGGGATCTGAACGGCGAACTGCTTGGATGATTTGTGAGATAGGGAGCCACTCATCAACAAGCCCTGTCGTTTCTCGGTCTGTGGCATACTGGTTGCGTTACTCGGTGAGTCGATCTTGCAACCACGCCCGTTGCTCGACATCAGGCGTATCCGTGTTCTGCTCATTGAGATTTGTTTCGAGCGTGTGGATGCGATGGGCGCGTTTCATGAGCGGCTTGGCTGGTGCAGAATCGATAAACAAAATCGCTTTCTCTGTTTCATCTCCGATTCGACCGACAAACTCCGTTGGGGTTCCACCCTCGGTGAACCCAACTTTCTCTTCTGCAAGCCATTTCGGGATCGTGAGGAGCAGTTCATCCGGGTTGAGTTCGCCGAGCAATTGCCACCGCAACTGCGTCGCTTGTTCATCAATCAATCCGCGGTCACGCGCCTCCGTCAATGAACACTCTTCGTCGGCAAGAGCCTCAGCACACCATTCACGAACAAACTCATCGTAGCTCGTATACTCACGAACCGGAAACACGACCATACATGATAGCTTCGAAGTTGCCGTCAATAACACTTCGCGTACCAGTCTCTGGCCCACTTAGACAATGGAGACATGAGTTTTCTGCTCATGGTACGTTGTTAGTGCAAATTCCAGAGGGTTTCGATCCGTTCAGCGACATATACAAGCACAATTGAGAGGGCATCGCGATAGTCCCTCGGAAAGTCTACTGCTGTCGCCTGTCCTGCATTCGGTGGTGGGTGAAAGTGCGTTAGTCTGACAGGTTTTGGATGCCAGTCCCATCGGCACTCCCATTGTGTTCCGTTTCGCCACTCTTCACAATAATGGATGGAAAAATCACCGCCAATATACCACCGGATGTCGAGTCGAGCACCCTGAATACGATCGGGAAAGAGTGATCGATCATATTCTGCACCAAGGTTCCGAACTCGACTTGAAGGCGGTTCAAACCTGACGTGTTCGAAGCGATCGTCCTGCAGTAATCGGCCCCGAATCGCCCGCAAAACGTCCTCATCAAGCGGACCTGTGTCAGTTTCGTCCATTCGTGTTATCCGACGATTCCGGCACCACTGAGTGTGTCGCGATCTTTCCGCGCACGTTCGATGATCCGAAGCTCACGGCGGATCGTTTTCCAGTCACCGATGTCTTCCCAAACCGTCTCAAGCGAATCATAGTCTGCTTCCGCAAGTGCGTCAACCTGTCCTGGGTCAGCAACACCGTACTGCTCACGATACGCTTGCTCTTCTGCAACGAGGGTGGAAAGCTTGGTTTCGAGTTCAGCGTCGGTGTGCTCACGGCGAAGCTCGTTTGCACGAATCCACTCGAAGTAGGCATGGTTTCTTTGGTATCGCTTCGGCCGCCCATCAATTGGTTCGACAATCCCGCGGGCGCTCAACCATTCAAGGTGTTCTCGTGCAGCTCCCTCCGAACAGTGAGCACGGCTCGCAACGTCGTCAACGGTTGCTGGTTCGTACAATTGGATGGCTGTGTCGTAGACACGATCACGCGTCGAGGAACCATGATCCCATCGCTGCCGCTCCTTCTCAACGGCATCTGTATCATCTGGATGACCGGGATTGGACATAAGTGATCCTTCGTGCCCGAAGAGTATATATTTGACCCATAGAAGAATATACTGATCTAGACTGCTGCCGAACGAGGTCGACGAATACTCGTGAGTAAGTCAGTCACGTCGGATTCATATCATTAGTATGCCTTGACTCCTGGAACCATGCCGTGGGTAGAATAATACCTTAGTGTTGGTGAAAACTAAAACAAAAACCGACACGAGGAGTAATTATTAACTAGTTATAGGCAAAAGATAACCATAAATGGAAACGTTCCCAATCGCCGGCCAGATCATCAATACGAAGCTCATCTTCGGTCTGACTGCCCGCGACATTGGCGAAGCACTCGTCCTTCCATTTCTTGGACTTGGGATCGCCCAGAGTCTCGGTGCGAGTGGCGATCTCTTTCTCATCGCTACTGGCATTGCGCTCGGTCTCGGCGTTGTGATTCTCCTCATCACGCCTGCCGCACAACGGCCGCTGAGCTACGCGCGAGCCTGTGCTCACTACTACTTTGGCACCACGACCTACCGAAATCGGCGAACACGCCCCGCCACGGAAACCACGCGCATCCAAGACGAGGTCGGTGTTCGCCACGCCGGCCTTGACATCGAAACGATCGAAGCAGAAGACGACCACGACTTCACCCAGGAATGAACCATGGATTCACCACCGCCTGCTACCGATTCCCCCACAGCTACTCCTGCACAGTCAGTCACTCAAGACAACGCAGAAGATGAGACTGAGGCAGCCGAACCCACGTCAGAAAAAGACGCACCAGCCACCACAGCCACGAAAAGTCAGTCATCCGCCCCGCAGTCAACGGACGCTGAGAACCCCAGCGTGAGCACAGCGCTGGGGATGGCTGATCAAGCATTTGATGCTGAGGAGGAACAGCCAGAATCAGATCTTGATGTCCTCCGGGCAGTTGATGGCGCCCTTGGGGACATTGACTCGGATCTTCCGACGGCTCGGGAAGAAGCGCGAGCTCGTGACCAATTCCAACTCGAAGACAAGCTAAACAAGAAAACGACAACACAGGCGCAACTTGGCTTTGACTACGTTCGTGATGATGGCATCGCGGTTGACGGTGAGGACTATATCGGCCTCGTGAAAGTCAAGCCACGGAACTGGTTGACGCTCAACTATGACCAGCGTCGGCAGGTCATGAGTGACTACATTTCATTCCTCATGGCGCTTGACTGGACGATCGCTATCCCGTGTTATCCCCGGGAGTTCGATCTCGGTGAACACTATAACAAGTTCATTCGTGGCGGGACGAGCGTCGCTGCACGGGGACAATCCCCGATCCTGCAGTATGGACGGCGCTATTACATTCAATGGGCACAGGACAATATCGACGGCTCTGGAATCAAAGCCCGGGACTACTACATCGTCATCCGTGTCACTGCTGCACAAGTCACGACAAACCTTGATACCGGGAGTGTCCTCAATCAGCTGAGTACCCTTCCAATAGTTGGACGTGCTGGAGCAGCCGTCCTCGAACGCCTCCCGTGGGTCAAGAACCACGAGAAGGCAGAGACCGAGCTGTGTATCCGGGAAGTGCACAATCGCCAGCGGCGCGTCATCGATAAGCTCGGGCGGACAGACGTGACGACGGAGCTGGTCAGCACTCGCCAGGAGACGATGGAACTCCTGTATCACTACTACAACCACGTGAAACCAGAGTTCGACCGCTTTGATCATGCGACATTTTCCGAAGGAGTGATCTAAGGATGGGCTCTCGCCTCCGATCACTCATTCCCGGCCTCGAGAGTGATCCCGGACTCGATGAGATTAACGATGAGGTCTTTGACCGGGCGACTGCCATCCTCGAAGCGAATGGCGACGAGCTCGCCAAGGAAAACATCCACGAACAGGCACAACATCTCCTCGAACTCGAAGATGCTGAAGACGGTGAAATCCGCCTCGGCGTTCTCCAAGACGAGACGGAACGGTCACTGGCTGATCGGGATATCATCGCCCCGCATGAAATCACCGAGCATTCGGAACTCTTAGAGTCGGGATACATGGTGCGTGGTGGCCAGTATGTGCGCACCATGACGATCCACGGCTATCCAGAACGCGTTCCGCTTGGATGGCTTGATGACCTCTATACGACTCACGACAATATTCGGGTGACACAGCACATCCGACCACGTGATTCCCATGCGATTTTGCGGAAACTCCGGAAGCGGCTCACACAACTCCGCGCCCGTCTCTATCGGAAAGACGAGAAAAACCAGAGCGATACGCACGAACTTGAATCCGATCACGAGGCCGTCTCCGATCTCATCTGGGATATCATCCAAGGAGAAACGAAGTTGTTCAGTTTTGCCATCTACTTCGAGATCATCGCCGATTCGAAACAAGAATTGAACGAGGCGACTGACCGTGCCTTAGAGATCATTGCGAAGGCCAATACAGAAGCTGTCCCACTCGAAAAACGGCAGGTCGAGTCACAGGACGCTCTCGCACCGCTGGGAAGCGATCCGATCAAAGCCACCCAACTCATGCAGGAGACGGCTGTCGCAACCATGTTCCCGTTCATTGAGCCAGCACTGGCCGATGACGATGGCGTCTACTACGGATTCGACGGGACGCATACCCCAGTCCTTCTGGATCGCTACCGATTCTCCTCGTATTCGAAGGTGATTGCTGGTGAAATGGGATCTGGGAAGACGTTCGCCGAGAAGTACGAGATGTTTCATCGGATGATGATGGATCCAGAAATCGAGCTGCTCGTCCTGGATCCACTCGCTGATTTCGTGGATTTCACCGAAGATCTCGGTGGGCAAGTGATCCGCTTCGGTGGCGAGAACACGATCAACCCACTCGAAATTCGTCGTGGGATCGACGACGTCGTCGAAGATCCCTTCCTCAAGAAGTATCGGTCAGTGATGGAGTTGTTCCGCCTCCACTTTGCTGCCGGAGATAGGCAGTCACTCACGAATGAGCAAGAAGGAATTCTCCGGCGTGCCATCCTGCTTGCGTACTATCAGTACGGCATCACCGAGGATCCAGCGACTCACGAGAATACGTGCCCGATTATCCAGGATATCATCAACATCCTTGAGCGCATCGCTGATGGCGGCAACCCATCCGAGTTCATCGACTATCACGAGGGCGTCGACAAACGACGAGTTGCTCCAAAAGTCGAGGATATCGCCGATCGGTTTCGAGAGACGGATGAACGGCTCGCCTATCAATTACTGCTTGGACTCGAAGCCTTCCGAGAGGGCGGTGAGAACGCGAATCTGAACGGGCGGACGAACGTCGAACTCGACAATCGGCTCGTGACCATCGATATGTCGATGTTCTCGGACACAGGGCAAGCGCCGCTGTTTATGCACGTGATGTTCGACTGGATCTACCAGCGTGCTCAAAGCAGCGATCGCCGGACGCAGGTGACAATCGATGAAGCCCACTACCTCTTGCGCCGGGGCGCGACAACGAATCTAATCGATCTGTTCATCCGGCATAGTCGCCACTTCAACACGGGACTGACGCTCATCTCCCAAACGGTGGATGAGTTCCTCGTTGAGTCCACTGAGCAGTCTACGGACGCACTCGAGAAAGCTCGCGAGATCTACAATCTCTGCAATATCAAGCAGATTTTCCGGCACGAGTCCGTGAGCAAGGAGATGATCGCCGCCCACGATCTCACCCATAGCGAACAGCGGTTCATCGCCTCCGCGCAGACGGGTGAAGATGGTACTCACTCGGAGAGCTTGTTGCTCGTCAACGACTGGAAGAAGCGCATCCAATTGCATGTCGACGAATTTGCCGTCCATGTCCTTGATGAAGACCTTGACCCTTGGGAGTACCTCATCGAACAGAATGTGCTCGACACGCGCGATGTGCAGTATCTCGATGAACAAGGGCGGATCGACGACTACGACGTCCCAGCAACGTTACTTGAGGAGGCGAGGTCGTAACTATGACCGAACCTCTTCTTTCCGCTCAGATCAAGGCCAGAATGACTGTGTGCAGACTGGGGTGCAGTGGTTGGGGTATGCAACACACTGCTCCGACTGAATCCATCCATCACAGAGGGTGGCCGTCTCATGGGTAGTCTTGCGTCTGTTCGAACGACACTCCAAACACTGGTTGACCAACTCGTCCGCTGGGGGCTGCAATCGTCTGATAATACAACGATCCTCATCGCTGTCGGAGTTGGAACACTGCTCCTCGGTCTCTTCCTCGGGTTTTACCTCGTCCGGTGGCTCGGTCGTACTTTCTTGCACCTCGGAATTTGGTTGGGTACAACAGGACGAGATCTCCTCGTCGATGCTGTCCGACGCCGGCGAACAGCCGATGATGGTAAGCTGGACGAGACTTACTCTCGCGAGTATCTCCGGATTCGCCCAACTTCGGCAAAATACGATCCCAATACACTCGTTCACGCTCTTGAACGACTGCATACCCACCACCAAAAGACCGAGTCTGGCCTGAACAGATCCAGTGAAAACGACGAAGTGCTCGAACTGCTCGTGGCGACCCACGGTGCTAATGCTGGCGTCGAATTCTATGTTGGCGGAACGGTTTCACTTGATCGGCTTGCGGCTGCACTGCCCTATCAGCAGTGCGGGTTCGATATCGATCGTGTTTCGACACATCCCGCACAGATACTCAACCCGGAACAGCCCGAGGCTGTAGTGGAGAGTTCGACAGCGAAGGGTGGATCACCGTCTGGGTCGCCGCCTGAGCTGCCGATCGACTCGTCGTCGCCGCAACCCGCCACCGATGGCGCAGGGCAGATGAATATCTCCAACGTTGACAATGGTGACTCGCCGCCTGAAACTGGAAAGAGTGATGATCCGACAGAGGCACTCGTCTCACAGCTAACCGCCAGCGGACGTGAACCGATCGTGTATCGACTGGAAACACAGGCATCACGCCGGAAGGACTGGATGATGGGTCTCCGCGGACTGACTGATCTCCTTGGTGGATCCACCGATACATCTGCCTCGCCAACGGGACACTCTGGTTCGCATCCACTCGGCCCACTCATCGACCACCTTGATACGATGGCTAGCCCAGCTCTCTATCAGGTGACGGCTCGGTCATTTCGAACGTGGGACGTCCAAGCAGACGCCCGACAGTGCCGAATCGAAGAGGGCACGGATACACTCGGCCAGCAGCTAAGCACCTTCATTTTCGAGGAGCTGCTCACACGACCGGAATCTGATGAGACAGAGAATCGGCACCACCGCACCCATCACCAGCAATCTCGCCCGCGACGTACCGATCTCCCACGAGGTGCTCGTAAACGGCTGCAACAACTTGACCAAAAACACTCGCCCGCAACGTTTGTCGCAACGATCCGATTCGCCGCTATCCCCACCGAGAAGCAGTCACGAGCGGCTGTCGCGAACAGCCTTCATAACATATGGAGCGGGTTCGACCATCTCGAGCAGGACTACTATCGTCTCACATCTCCCCCTTCGCCACTCAAAGAGCGCATCGCTGGCGCGCTGTACGTCCGTGGAGCACGCCACAGACAGCGACTTCGGCGGTTGTGTAACCGTCAGGTCGTGACGCCGCTTTTCGGTCACACGCGGGTGAATTTCCGGAAGCGCTGGCCAGATCTCGTGTGTAGTGCAGACGAACTCGCAGCCTGGATGGCCATCCCCAGCACGGCGTCACTCCCGTCAGAACACGTCGATGCCATCGAGCACGAGCCAGCCCACGCCCGTCCTCTCCGCCGCCCGCCGACCAGTGTCCGGAACCAATATGTCGGTCAGGACAAGATCGGCCGTACCGCCGGCTACCTGCTGACGGCTGATGGCGACCCGGATCTCGAACAACCGTTCCGACTTCCGGTTAGCACGTTGGAAACACACGGACTACGCCAAGGGCTACCGAACTGTGGCAAGACCACTGATATGGCACACGATGTGGTTGAGGATCATCGGGCAACTGATGGGCCGACGATTGTCATCACTGGCCCAGGTGGGGATCTCGCCGATCACATCATGCGAGCGGTCGCTGTCGAGGAGGGCATCGAGCATCTCCGCGAGCACGTCCATTGGTTTCGTGTGCCAACCGTCCAGCCCGGACTCGCATTCTTCGATATTCGGGAATTACGTTCAGCGGCGGATGTGACCAATTGGGCCGACGCCGCGAGCGATGTGGCAGACAAGTATGTGGAAGTGGTCAAAGCGCTCATGGGGGCTGAAGCGTTCGAACGCGCCCCCTTAGCCGCAGATACGCTCAGAGCGCTCATTGCGGCCGGCTTTGATCCAACCTGTTATCCGTCGCAGCCTGATGATGACTCACTCCTGATGCCGCATCGAGAACAGGAATCGCCCTGGGTCTATCGCTTCTGGCAGCTTGAAGCCCAAGCTGGCGATTTAGCGGATCTGACCAGGGTGATGAGTGAAACTGACTTCTTTGATGCTGAAGCGAGTCTCCCCGACGTCAGTCATTCACGATTGGCCCGGAACCTGAGCACGCCATTCTCCTTCGAGCAACGGACAACTGCCAATATCATGGGCGGCGTGCAGACACGGTTGCGTGCTCTCTCGAACAACCTCCGACTGGCGGCCCTCTTTGACAATACGGTCGAACAATTCGGCTTTCACACGATCCTTGCGGGAAGTGATTCCGATGATCTATTCATCTTCGATTTGAGTGCTCTCACACCAGTCAGCCAGCGGGCGTATGCGATCACACTGTTGTCACTGCTTGACCTTCAACTCCGCCCAAAACAACACTTCTTGGAGCGCGAAGTATCGGACGACTTCCTCGTCAATCTCCACATCGATGAAGCCGCACAACTCGTTGATACACCCCAGCTTGGGGAGTTCCTCGACGTGATTCGTAACTACAATGTTGGACTCAACTTCGCAGTACAGTATCCCGAACAAATGCGCGAGCGGGGAGGCGAGCGGACGTACACGAGCGTGCTGTCGAACATCCAGACGACGATCCTCGGCCCGAGCGAGCTCTCGGACGAACAGGCCAAGCGGCTCTGTCCTGCTGGCTGGAAAGTCGACGAGTTCCAAGCCCATGTGCGTGACCTCCCGGAATCGCACCGGTTAGTCCTCTTACCGCCGCAGGGCGAGAAGACGCGCCCACAGGTGTTCGAACTTCATCGAGGGCCACTTCCGGAATGGCACCCAGCTGCAACTGAGGGGCCGTTCACGGATCCAGCATTTAGACAGCAGTTTGCAGCGGCAAAAGACGACATCACGGAACGAACGCAAGCTGAGTACGGACTGCCGGCAGGCGAGTCCGAACAGGAGATTCGCGAGCAGCGTGAATTGGGCGTTCCGGAAGTGGCAGACGCGATCGGGCTGGCTCGAGATAATTTGGCTGCGTTTCTTGCGCTCATGACGCACCACGCCCAACAGGCCGCGGCTGTCGATAGTGCAGCCGCAGCCGACGCGAGACCTGCGGCCAATACAAACGCTGTAAGGAACCGTCCTGTCGAGGAGAGCAATGGAACGGGTGATCCCAATGCGTCAGCCACACCGTCATCGCCCACCGATACTGACGAAACACCACCGTGGGTGCCTGTCAGTGAGGTCTACTCCCGCTTCATGACGCAGATCGATGTCGCGCTCACTGACGTCGATGCTGACGAGGCGACCGCAGCAACCGAGACGCTCCCTGATAACGACGACATCGCGACGTGTATGGACGAGTCAGCATACTTCGAGACTGCATTGGCTGCCGACATGGCGACATCGACGACGGCTGGCACTGGGCAAGACGAAGGAGCGACGTCTGGGGTTGTCGTTCGCCTGACGCCCAAGGGACAGCAAGTCGCTGTCGATCTCGACGATCCGGGAGAGGGTGCCACTGCCGGAAGTGTCGAGCATACAGCCCTCCTGAAACAGGTACAGCAGGCGCTCCAACGCGTGGGTGAAATCCAGCTCGTCACACAGGATGGAAGCGCCCAACCTGACGCCGTGGGCGGCCTCCAACGAACCGTGAATGGCGACACCGAGACGGTCAAACTGACAGTCGAAGCCGAACGGTCGACATTCAGACATCCGACAAAACCGCTTCAGAATCTAAAGAAGGCACAGGAACGTGATGCTGTTGCACTGTTTGCCGTGCCTGCTGGGAATCCAGACGAGGGACAGGCTAAGACAGCCCATGCGGAACGACTCGCTGATATCCTCGTCGATCCACTCAACCGGCAACGAGACGAGCCCCGATATTACGTCTCCGCTGATCAGAAACTCACGTTTCATGGTGGAGCTCACGAGGGTGGGGAAACAGTCGTCCGACGAATCACCGATGAAACCGATTCGGGACGGTCAACCTGGATGCATCGCGATGGAACGGCTGTGCTGGTAGCGCCGGACGGAGAGGAGGTGGCCACGATTGACGACTTCGATGCCGTCGTTGACGAAGGACAACTTGATCAATTCCCGGCGTACTACACGTACGATCTGCGAACAAACCAATACACGGTTCACGAACACGGCCAGCATCATCGATACGAGAAGAAAGCTGACGTGGACGAGGAGTGGGTAGCGGTCAAACACCCGTTCATCCCTGAACGTGAACTACCAGTCCCCAACTATGGGCCAACCACATACGCAATTCTGGTAGTGCGCGACGCCAATCGACCGGCTACTCACGGTGCGGATGGAACAGCGACCGAGACCGATGTTGCTCTCTATTTGGATGGGGAACTACAGCCACTCGAGCGACTCACTGACGCACTCCAAACTGGCCAATTGCACCCAGCAACGGCATCAGTATCTGATCCAGCAGATGACGATGCAGAGGACCACGGTATCCCCAATATGAACGGTGAACAGAACACTAGGTCGGTTGGAACCAAAACGAGAACAACCGATCAGGACAACCTCTCCCCAAAGCAAGCAGGTGTTGCAGACTTTGCCAAACTGCTGGATGAGCCTGCTCCTGACGAGCGTGCTAGTGATAGAAGTGACCGGGACGATCAGTTGCGAAGTGACCACGTCCTCGATGTCTACCAGAAAGTGGAGGCGCAGAAAGCCACGCCCATCTATGAGCGGCGATCAGATCTGTCGAGAGAACTCAGGAAATATCTGGGCTTCAGATCAAAGGAAGTGCGTGACCCAACCGCATCTGGAAAGCGGTATACATGGTGGGTCGGAGTTGTGTGGAGAACCGCGACTGTCGAGACGATCGCAGAGAAGATCATCGACGAAACCGACGATGAGCGGATCGGAGAACTCGTCGAAATCCTCGAAATCACGACATCTTCAGAAGAGTAATTAATTTTCGCCGATATCCCACCAAATCGCCCGACGGCACCATGTCGAGCCAATGGTCCAACATCCGCAATTGCCGCGTCCGTCAGGGAACGGAAATCGCCAGTCAGCGCCGTGTCGAGCCAATTCACCAATCGCCTAGGTCTGGGCGTTCTGTCGAGCCAGTCGTGAGAGTGGATCGACGTACCGCAGTCATGTGATTATTCACTTACGATCCGGTGTGTCGAGCCAATCGAACTCACTGTATAAGAGTGGGGGGTTACCCCGAGTTCGATGATGAAACAGATTCGAACGTGCCGACGAGAGTTATGATAGCCTGATGGGAGAAAATAGAGAGGAATAATTCGCCCATTTGGGCTCCACCCGACGAGCAATGATACGAGATCCAACTGTTGGATGAGAGTATGGGTATGGGCGAAATGAAAGAGACAAAGTCGCACGTGATCGTGATCGTCGAAACCGTCGATATTAGAGAGCGAGCTAGTACTCTTTCAACTATGGACTGTGGGTTCCGGATCACACGGTCTGAACATATATAATACTGATAGTTCTCTTCTCGCGTGCAAATTAGAGAGGAGGGAAGTACCGGACGGCCTGTTTTCTCGTGGTTCTGGTTACGAGAGATGCGCAGTGATGTCGGTCGAAGAGACCATCCCGACGTAGTCGTCGTCGACGACCGGGAGGTGTTTGATACCGTAGGTAGTCATCATGGCGGCGACCTCCTCCATATAGAGATCTGGTGTGGCGGTCTCAACGCCGGTCGTCATTATGTCGGCCACCTGTAATTCCGAGGTCTCGCGTCCGTCGGCGACGGCGTCGATCACGTCCGTACTGCTAATGATCGCCCGGGGCGTGTTTGGAACGACCAACGCACTGATGTCCTTCTCTCGCATCCGCTGCGCGGCTTCCATTACCGTCGCATCCTTTGCAATCGTCTCTAATGGCGTTGACATCACGTCTTCCACGGTTGTCTTGTCATCAAAGCCCATACTATAGCCAACGGATTCAAACATTATGCATGTTCCTTCGACCCCTCGCTCTGTGCTCGTTCTCTCCACCGTGACTTTTCACGACGAGTATGCTGCGTACGGAGGGCACCACTACGGCTGAAGGCAATCGTGAGATACGTGCTTTGTCATCATCATGCGGCTCTGTTGAAACCCTCAATGGCTGATACAAACAACGTGCTGAATACAGAGCTTGTATTCAGCAGAAACCCTCTTCTCGGTACTATGTCGAAGAAGTAGCTCTCAGATTACTGGTCGGGCAGATTTACACGAATCGACTCATAGAGGGCCGGTTCTAACCTGCTGTTCCGGTACCCTGCGGCGAGATTGACGTCTACGGCCCAGAACCGGTCCTTGTCATCTTGGACAAGGTCGATCCCGACGCCACGAAGATCGAGTCGGTTGACGAGGCGGCGAAGACGTCGCGTAATTGTCGGTTTGGGACGTACCTGATTCAGGAATCGTTTGGGGCCGTGGAGCTTCGAGGTAACGCACTTGGCCGCCGTCTGGACTCGCGTTCCATCGTTGACGGCGTAGTACTTGTAATCGATGGGCTCCGTGCGGATCCGCTCTTGATAGAATCCTCCCTCACCGTTCAGTTCGGGGTCGCCGTGCCAGATGTAGTTGGGCTTTGCGATGTACTCAAACACGGGTTTCTCGAAGGTTATTTGAGGAGTACGAAACCCGACCGTCTCTAGTGCTCGTAGCCCGATTAGCCGTGAACTCAACGCAATCGTCGCGACGAGGTTGTTCCACAGGGGTATCCCCGTTCGCCGTGCATACCTGAGAGCGGGGAGATTGAGTGGGAACACCTGCTTGTTGACGAGCAGAGCGAGATCGTCGATGTGATTCGGAGAGAGTTCGAAGCGCGGATTGAAGAATCGAACTGTATGTCCTGCGTCCCGAAGTTGGCTGGCGACGGCAGTGAACACCGGCTGATCATCAGCACAGAGGATTCCGATCTGCTCCGCGTCAGCTGTCTTCATTGATAGCAGACGTATGTGTGGCAGGGAAGATAATCCTTTGATACAGTCTTGCACAAACGGATTCGAACGCACGATACGACCGATTTCAGTAGTGGCAGCGCCGTACCACGTGCAAGATACGCGCCGTGTATTCAGCACGACTCCTAAAACCTATCATCGCACGAGGATTTCAACAAGGCCCATCACGCCATTTCTGACGGATAACAGTTCTTTCGTTTTAGATGAAGCGAGGCGAACAGACAGTCGAACTCATCAATCGATACCTGACAATTCACTAGATGAGACGAAGGAAGACAGCATCAGTGCGCATGGAGGCTACTTAGAGCGGCAACGTTGCCACGAGAGATTATATTCAAGATTAGCAGCGGCATGATTTAGTGGTTGGCCTGTCTATCGATCCGTACGTGAAGTGCAATGGCCGACGAGCAGGGGGCTGCTATCCAAAAAGCACCGGTCGTCGAGGACGAAACGTATCCAGCAGACTGCTGTGAGCCAGCCGTCGAACGGTGGCTCACGTGGAAGCGCACCGACGACGATCGGAAGGTGCCACGGGCACCCTACAAGAATCCGGGGCAATCAGATCAGTACGTCAATGCTCAAAATGCAGACGTCTGGACCGATTTCGAGACGGCACAAACGTGGGCGCAGAAACTCCAGGGGCACCAGCTCGCATTCACCATTCGTGATCGCGACGAGTATCCCGGGGAAGAGTTCGTCTTAATCGACTACGATGACGTACGCGATCTGGACACCGAGGAATTGCACTCAACAGTTCGCGAGCACCTCACTCTGGCAGGTAGCTACGCTGATGTCTCGCCCTCTGGCACAGGCGTGCACATTCTGTGTCGTGGTAACCTCCCTGACGGCGTGAAGACACTCACAGACACACTGCCACACGATGATGCATTTCCTGACGCCACGATCGAAGTGTATGACTCGGCACGATACGTCGCCATGAGCGGCACCCATCTGGTCGCGACGCCAACTGAGATACGATTCAGTCAGGCGTTCCTCGACCAGCTCGTCGACGAATACGCAACAGTCGTCGAGGGGACGCCAGACGCATTGCTTGACGAGCCCGCAAAATCAAAAGAAGAGCTCGCGACGATCGATTCGACGCCCGAGATCGACGATATCTTCGACACGATCAAACAAACGAGGCCGAACGACATTCGGCTCCGCTCATCGGTGACCGAAGAACGCGGCGATGGGAGTAAATCGCTCGATCCGGTGTGGACGACGTCCGAGAGTGGAACCCGGCTCGCGCAATTAGAGTCCGGATGGATTTATCGCGAGGGTATGATCGGACTCGATGCACTCCAAGTAGTCGCACTCGAAGAGGGGATCATCACTGACGAGCGCTCTTATCCGAGTGGCGACGCCTTTTGGGAGGCGGTCGACGCACTGCGGGATCGTGGTGCATCCATTCCGACGTATCAGGCGGCAGACGTCGCTGAAGACTCCGACACAGACTCGTCAGCAGTGGCTAATGCGTCCATGGCAGCGACTGGGGACGTGGAGCGTGCGCTTGAAGCACGACTCCTGCGTGAACGAGTGGCCGAACAAGAAGCGATGATCGAAGAGCGCGAGGCCACGATTGCAGAACAGCATGACCGGATTGCCGCTCTCGAATCCGAGGTGGCCGAGCTGCGTGACGAGCTGATACAACGCGAGCAGGATGAAGAGCAACACAGCAGTCACCGCAATCGTCCGTGGGAACGGGTAAAAACATGGGTTACTGATCGCTGAACTCGTCGGTAATGCACTAAGCCCCGGTAAGGTACTCAGTGGTCGAGTAGGCAATCAACTCGAATATCCTCCGGTAACTAGTTTTCGTCAGTCATCGAAATCGTCTGTCAGAGGCAGTTTCCGTAGTCTATTTAAGTATTGGTGAGTA
Source organism: Haladaptatus halobius (assembly GCF_020618475.1). GTDB lineage: Archaea > Halobacteriota > Halobacteria > Halobacteriales > Haladaptataceae > Haladaptatus > Haladaptatus halobius. The sequence goes on from NZ_CP085338.1 coordinate 431,467, forward strand.
TTTCTATCCATGGGCAGTAAAACTATCCAGAAAGGCGCATCACTTGCGCTGCCAGTTCCTGTCCCTTCCACTGATCTCTTCAGCCACAAATCGACTGATGAGATTCTTGCACTGCTTGTCGACAATCCCTATACGGCGTTCGGGATTCGGGATCTAAGTCGAGCAACGAACCACCCCCACCGAAGCATTTCGTCGGCAATCGATGATCTTGAGGCGATTGGATTCGTCGAAATCGAGCACGTCGGGCGGAAAAAACTCGTTCGCATCAATCGGAGCCGACTCACTAAGCCTGAGGATCCAATCATTCAGATCCCACAGGAGGAGTTTCACGCCCCAATTAGAGAACTTATTGCGAGGCTAACCGACAGCGTCGACAATATCCGTGGAATCCTTCTCTTTGGAAGCGTTGCCCGTGGCGATGCTGATCGGCGAAGCGATATCGATTGTTTTGTTCTCGTTGAGGGAAAGCAGGCAACAGCCCAGCAAACCGCCGACGAGATTACGGCAGAGTTGAACGAGGAAGCCTTCGATGGTGACCGCTACAAATTCCACGTTCTCGCCGAATCCGTCGAGAGCGCACGCCGGTACGGAGATCGACTGCGCGAGATCTTCGCCACTGGCTTGACGCTCAAAGCGTCTGATACACTCACGCAGCTCAAAGAGGAGGTGCTGACGAATGGACGATAGCTACGTCGACGATGCACTCATCGACGCCGAGGCAGCGTTCCAGGAAACACGCGGGCAAACAGGCGAATCAGATTTAAACGTGTCTGAGGCCGCCCTCGTCCAACTGCGGAAGGCCTGTCGGCTCCTCGAAGCAGCGCGAACACTCCGTGAACAGAACGGGTATTATACAGTGGTGATCGAGGCGTCGTTTGTGGCTGTTGAGCGCAGTATTCAGTTCTATCTCCTCCAGCGAGGACATGCATCCAGTGAAGACTTGCGCTACGAACACACGGCAGTGTACCAACAAGCCGGAGAAGTGAATCTATTCAGCGAGACGTTTGCTGATCGCCTCATGCAGCTCTGGAAGCAGAACCGAGCCGAGGTGTATTACCGTGAGACGGTCGCCAGTGCTGAACAAGCCGACGCGATGCTGTCGCTTGCCGAAGCAGTCCACCAGTATATTCTGGATTTCACGTCGCTAACACATGAGTGTGTCTGTTGTCAGAAATCTAGGTGACTGCCACTTCAGAGGAACCAATCCTCCTGTCGGACTGCCAGAGGCATCCAGAACGAGTAAGCTACCACGCCCTCAAGGGCGTGGCATTCCCCTATAATGAGGTTTCAGACACACCCTCGGCACCGACGTGGCGGGCTACACGCCCAGCGTTCGGACGGACGGGATTGTTCTATTCCGTTCGTCGTACTCTCGCCGGGGATTGTGTCCGGCAAGGCACTGGCCCATGGAGAGGCACTGTCTCGTCCGCCGGTCGGACGGGATGGGCTGGCTCACACCGCTTTAATTCAGCGTGTTCTCGGGTGTTTCGCGCCACGTCACGCGTGGTCGGAGGGACACCGTCACCGTCCCGCTGTTTGGGGTCGGCCTACGGCGACCCGTACAAAGAGTCCGTTTTGGACTCAATGCACTACCATGACAATAGTTATCAACGCTACTAAGGCTTGCGATTATGTGGCGAAACCGTCGCATGCAACCGACGGCAGTTGTACAGATGTCGAACGCATGCCTCCCGCGCCTGAAGACGCGGGTATCCTGCTGTGGTATCTATGACTGTCATGCCCAATCCCGACGCCCTGTACGATGTTCGAGAGTGCACTGGCGATCCCGAGCACGCGTCGGTCGATGACGTGACTACACTCGTACTTGAGCGAGTACAAAAACCGCGTGATGACCATCAAGACGCGTATTTCGACGAGGTCATGGCTACTGTTGTCGGTCGATATGGTGCGAAGGCTGTCCCGTCGTCATCCACCGTGTTCTCGTTGAACACTATCCGTTTCGCACAGCCACGGTTGACCTCGAAATGTGCAACATCGATGGCGTGCGGATCGGGACGACGGCCGGCTGGTTCCTTCGAGAGTTGAACGCAGAGCAAGACAGTTGAAACGCCCCTCCTGAAAGCCCTTGGCCGCTCGGCATCCCGCGACCCACACTGCGCGCCTCGTTTCACTCGGTGCTAGCGGGCCGGGGGACGACCGAGACGGCCTCGCCCTTTTCAATCCACCAGAAAATCACCTGACAAGATCACCTCTGATAAGGGTTGGGGTGGTGATTACGGCACGCCCCGCTCGCCGCTGCCGCCCGCCACGTCGCTCGTGCCCTCCCGGCACGCCAGCGGGTTAGTCGGTCGGTTCCTGCGCGCCCTCGGTGCTCGGAACTGCCCTCACTGCCTCACGGCGCTGCCGTTCGGCTAGCCCGCGGTCGACAAGCGACCGCGCATCGTTCGGCGACTGAGTATCAATTCGAACAATAGTAATACCCTTTACTACTGCACACAAATGGGCAACTATAGAATGTTTGAACAGTGTGGCGAGAAGGAACTCAAGATACTCCTCGCGATCGATCCGGGCGACTCCATTTCGGGAGTCGCACGAAAGATCGACGAGAACCGGGAGACAATTCGCCGTACCGTGAACCGCCTGGAAAATGCCGGATACATTCAGTATAAGAAGGGATTGTCTGTCGTCGACGACACCGTTCGAGAGACAGGACTCGCCTTTCTCGCAGCGTCAGCAGCTATCTCGCCGCCATCCATCTCAGAGACATACATGCTGCCACATTTTGCGGGGCTGGACTTTGCATATACCGCGATTGACGCCGTCTATGTGTGGACACGAGGCGGCTATCAAGTTGCTCGCGACGAAACGGACTATCCTTTGTTTATTGCCATCCGTGAAGAAGACCTCGAAGAATGGGAACGGTTCTTCGAGCGGTTCGGTATTCCAACAGCCCAAGAGCGCCAGCCAGCAGACGACGTTGCTGGACCACTACAAATCGTTCTCGACCCGCGTGCCGAGGTCGACGCGGAACTGGTCGACGGCCGGCCAGTCATCCCGCTCGCAGAGACTGTGGCATTTGCACGTGCACATTACGCAACCTTCGAGTCGGCGCTCGATATGCTCGACCAAATGTACAATGATGTGGACACTGAGGCAGACTACCGCGAGAGGGCGGCCTAAGCATGAGTCAAGAAGCACGAAGCGAGGCACTCATCGAAGTGCTTGAGCAACTGGAACAGTCCGCGTCTCGGTGGCGCTGACCGGCTGGACCACTGTCCATTTCCCCGATCGCGGCCGGTGGTGGGAAGCGTAGTCAGCCAACGCGGTCTTCTTTTTTGGTGTGTGCCGGACCGACCCAAGCCCCGCCGCCCCACCCTCCGCTCCGTGCTCGCGTTGCTGCGCGCGCAGCCACGACCACGAAATCAACCAGATAGTAACACCGTCGACTAGTAAGTCCCTTCCCCGGCTTATCAGTGGCTACTTGATTCTCTACCTCTGTCTAGACTACCGCCAGAGAAAACATCGGCGTTCTCCAGGGGGGAGATTCATATACATTCCAAGCGTGATAGAAGTTTGTCAGAAACTGCCAGTTTTGTTATTTCTGATCCACATTGAAAATGTAGAAACAGCCGTTAGAGAGTTGTTCCGAGAAAGGAAGAGATGCATATGAAGGAGTTCGAGGCGTTTCCTGTAATCTAGATTCAGACGGAATAGCGGTCAGACATTCGGAAATTATACGTTCGTAGCACCGTGTGAGGAGTGGATAGCCGATATCACAAAATATGCTCTCACGAAGATGACTGTGAATTAAGATCGTCGAAAAGAGATACAGTGGCATGAAACCAAATATCCTCGCGCTCCTTGATGAACTGCGAATTATCGGTCAGAACGGGCTCCGATACGCTGACAATCACCACGACGAACGCCGCTATAATCGTATTCTCGAACTGGTCGCAGAACACTACGGTGAAACGCTCACACTGAATCCCGAGGACGTGCGTGAGCGGTTTGCTGAAGAGGTGGGGCATATCACGCCGAAGATTGCGGCAGGAGCGGTGATTTTCGATGACGACGGGAATATACTGTTGATGAAACGGGCTGATAGTGGTGACTGGTCAATTCCGGGAGGGTTTGTCGAACCAGAGGAAGGCCCTGAGCAGGCCGCGATCCGTGAAACGAAAGAGGAGACGAATCTTGACGTTCGCATTACGGAGTTAGTCGGGACACATTATCAACCAGCAACTGAACACCACGTCAATGAGACCGTTGCACTCGTCTACTTGTGTGAGCGTATGGGTGGGACACTCCATGGGTCAGAAGAGAGTTCAGCACTGCAGTATTGGCATATTGAGGATGTGCCGACTTGGCATCGGGATTTTCAAGAGATCGTATTCGAGGCACGTGAGGTCTGGCAGCACTCTCGAGAGACGATATGAATTCGTGCAGACTTACTCATGACGTGGCGGTACGCGAGAAATCTTCTCGTTATCGCGAGAACTACTTAAACGAAATTCGATCAGTGGCCGGTGCTCTCTTGGACATGGAGTAGTCCACCGCACTTGCGACATTTGTACTGCTTGGGGTTGCGCACTGTCTTCGAACGGCGATAGCGGGCAATGCGACCATCGCACCCCTCGCAAACGAGCCGTCACGTTGGCGCAGTGAATCGCTCGCATTGTTATGAGGTGTCGAGGTTATCGATCCAGCGGGCGAACGTTGCTCCGTAATTGGCCTCACTAAATCTTGCTCGGAGTGTAACTAGTAAACGCCTGTTCCGATTTTAGACCCCTCCGCCTTGATACTATACTCTCTCATGTGCCGTCAGTTACTGGTCCGAGATCAGTCCATGGGATGGCGAATAAGCTGGCCATGTTCGACCTTCATACAATGGTCTTGAACAACGTCCACACCGGCCGCTTCCGCAGTTCGTGCGGCGTCGTCATTCCGAATCCCGGACTGCATCCAGATTACCTTCACGTCATCCCGAGCTAGTGTCTGCTCTACAATCTCCGGGACTTCCTCGCTTGGCCGAAAGATCTCGACGATATCAATGGTCTCCGTAACATCGGCGAGTGAGTCGTATGCTTGCTCACCAAAAATCTCGTCCGCACTTGGATTGACGGGGATGATTTCGTACCCGTGGCGCTGGAGGTATGCCGGCACGATGTGTGCTGCTTTCTCGTATGACGTTGATGCGCCGACGACTGCAACACGATCGTATCCAAGAATCCGCCGAAGGTCGTCATTATCCTCAACTGGCATACACAGACTACTGGATCTCGGAAAATCAGTGTGTCGCCAGAGACCGTCTCACTTTATCCGGCCTAGTCCTGTAGCCAGGACTGATATCGACACAATTCGATTTTACTGACCAGGTTATTCTCGTAACAGGAGCGAGTGGCTCGTTGGGTACGGCGACAGTCAAAGCATTCCACGATGCCGATGCGACCATCTGTATGAGCGCTCGCCATCTTCCAGAAGACGACGATGATACCGCACTCCTTGATGCTGACCGCGTTCACTTCTATAGTGGTGACTTCACGGACGAAGCCGCCGTCAGCCAGGTATTCGATTATCGACGATCACGGTCGCCTCGATGCACTCTGTACGCTGATCGGCGCGTGGCGAGGCGGAACCAATCTCGATCAGACTGGCGTCGACGAGTTCGAGTTTCTCATGGACGTCAATCTCAAGACGATGTTCCTGGCCGCAAAGCATGCCATTCCCCATCTACGCGAATCCGACGGGAATCTCGTGAGTATCAGTGCCCGTGCCTCGTTAGAGGATGACGAAGGGGACGGCCCGTACCGGGCAGCGAAAGCCGGCGTCCGACTCCTGACCGAAACAATTGCTGAGAAAAACCTCGGAAATGTCCGCGCGAACGCGGTCATGCCGAGCATCATCGATACGTCAGAAAACCGGAAGATGCTGCCTGACTCCGACCACGACGACTGGCCGACGCCCGACGAGATCGCACGCGTGATCCTGTTCCTCTGTAGCGATGCCGCGAACGTAACGAGCAGCGCTGCTGTCCCCGTGTATGGAGATATCTGAGCGTTTACCGCATCCAACGACACTCCCGCAGTTTCGAGTGGCTGCCCCCGGTGGGAATCGTCTCTCGACGTGGATGGACCACTTATCTATTCAACTCGGACGGAGAGGGCACGTCAAGCGGTTGGAGCTGTCCTTCGATCATCTCGCGGTCCTCTTCGAGCCATGGGGGAAGAAACAACGACTGCCCGAGCATATCGAGGTCGGCTTCGACTGTGAGTCCTGGCTGTTCTGTTGCAAGTTCGAACAGGATGCCACCGGGTTCACGGACATACAGCGAGTGGAAGAAGTGTCGGTCTTTCACCCGTGAGACATCGTAGCCACGCTCTCGAAAGAGGTCGTGCCATTCGTAGAGCTGATCCTTGTCTGACACCCGCACTGCGACATGGTGGATCGATCCGGCACCCTCCCGGCCGAAGTCACTGTCGCGGTCAAGAAGATCGATAACGGTTGCCCGATCGCCTGGTGACCGATATCGAACTCGGTCACCCTCCTGTCCGATTAGCTCGAAACCGAGCGTGTCGAGGACGCTCGCGGTGACGAAGACGTTCGCCGAAAGTAGCGTCACGCTGTGAATTCCGCGAATCGCATGCTGAGCCGGAATGGGCCCGTCGTCCCATGGCTCGACCGATGACTCGCCGGTTACGAGTTCGAGGTGCGTGCCGTCCGGATCGGAAAACCGGAAGACAGTCTGTTCGAACCGCTCAATCGGCCCGTCGACGTCCACACCATGTGCGGTGAGTCGATCTAGCCAGTACTCGATGGATTCGGGTGGAATGACGAGTGCGGCAGTACTAATCTGTGGTTTCCCGATTCGGCCGTCGTCTTCGGCAGGATACGGAAAGAAGGTCAGCACTGTGCCGGGGGAGCCAGTTTCGTCGCCGTAGAAGAGGTGACGAGTAAACTTTTCATTGAAGTTCACCGTCTGCTTGACGAGGCGAAGCCCCAGAACGCTCGTGTAGAAATCGACGTTCTGCTGAGCATCGCGAACGATACCCGTGATATGATGGATTCCTGGTGTGTCTGTGAGCATGGGCGTGGGTTGTCGGTCGTTCGGAGTCGAGCCACCCAGTGATTTCGATTTGGAATAGCTCGTGATTGGACGTCCCGCTTTTGTCCATCATGATCGGTGCACGTTGCTCCTCGACGGGTAGAGACGTCGGTGTCACCTACTATTTCGGATGGTAGCTGAGATATAAGCGACTTCACCACAATAGGGATATCACAATGTCACCGACCACTGCAGGCCTTCAACACGTGACCGCGATCGCTGGCGATCCCCAGCGTAATGCTGAGTAGTTCGTGACGGCAAACACTGCATCAACATCATCGACCGCATCCCGGAGGCTCTCTATATCGTTGAGATCGCCCTCAACGACTGTGACACCGCGATCCGCGAGTGCTTGGGCCTTCTCGCTTGTTGCATCACGAGTGAGCCCATACACGGAGAATTGGTTGTCATTCGCTGCGAGTAATCCATCGACGACTGCTCCGCCCTAGTTACCAGTTGCACCGACGACGAGAACACGTGTGGGCATAAATACCGCTTGAGCGCCGAGGTTCTTTGATGTACTGGAGACCCATACACAAGCAGGTGGTACGTCCGTTACCAGATTCGGTGACTGTTAGTCACACCTTTTAATGACGTGACATAGTAGTGTAATCTGACGATGCTATACGAGCAGGTCGGCAATCTCGAACTCCACATCGACGGGTCTGATCTCGAACCACACGAACGGGACACATCTAGCGGCTTCACCCGAGCTACGACTATCGTCTCGTTGCATGGCAACGGCGAAACTGGACAGGGCGAAGACGTCACGTACGACAACGAAGATCATACCACACTTCAGGAGTCGTCGGTGGAATTCCCCCTCACGGGAGAATACACGCTCGACGAGTTCTCGGCACAACTCTCCGAGATCGATTTCTTCCTCGGGGACGAGCCAGGGCAATCCATTTTCAGAAACTATCGGCAGTGGGCGTTCGAGAGCGCAGCGCTAGATCTTGCACTGAAACAAGCCGATACAAATCTCGCCGACCAACTCGACCAGGAGTACGACCCAGTGCGATTCGTCGTCAGTACGCGTCTCGATGATCCACCAACCGGCGACCGCATCATCGACTGGCTCGACCGAAATCCCGATCTGGAGTTCAAACTCGATCCTACCTCTGACTGGACGGACGACGTCGTCGATCGGTTGGCCGCAACTGACGCCGTTCGGACGCTCGATCTGAAAGGCCAGTATCACGGAACGACTGTCGACCAGCCTGCCGATCCTGTCCTCTACGAACGAGTCATCGAGGGGTTCCCGGATGCGCTCATCGAAGATCCGGCGTTAAACGACGAGACACGACCCTTATTCGAGGGACACGAAGGTCGCGTGACGTGGGACTACCCGATCCGCAGTGTCGAGACGGTCGGAGAACTGCCGTGGGAACCGGAGTGGCTCAACATCAAACCATCCCGGTTTGGTTCGGTTCAATCGTTGTTCGATACCATTGATTACTGTCGGAAACACGACATCCATATGTTCGGTGGTGGGCAGTTCGAACTCGACGTCGGTCGCGAACACATCCACGCGATCGCATCGCTGTTCTATCCGGACGCTCCGAACGACGTGGCTCCGCAGGCGTACAACGATCCGAACCCGAGTAGCGATCTCCCGACCAGTCCGCTTGCACCACCGCCGACTTCTCGGGGTCTCTCCTGGAGGTAGCGACACCCCCGTCGTCCGAAAAACATGGAGTAAGCTACCACGCCCTGAAGGGCGTGGCATTCCCCCACAATGAGGTTTCAGCCACACCCTTGGCGACGACGTGGCGGGCTATACGCCCAGCGTTCGGACAGACGGGACTGTTCGCTACAACGCCCAAACGGATTCTCGCGGCGTCCGCGATGAACGGATTCGACAAGGGGCTCGAGACAGTTTACGCTCGGAACTCGACGCCGATAACGGACGCAACGGCCACTCGGGGGCTCCGACTGCTCGAAGAGGGCCTCCGCCAACTCGGTGACCAGGCCGTGACCGAAGAAGTCCTCGAACCGGTCGTGGAAGGGGCCCTCTTGGTTCAGTACGGAATATCGAGACGCGGGAAAACGACGCTCTCGATCATTCACGCGTTCGGACACGGGCTGACACGCACTGACGAGGTCCAGCAGGGGGCCGCACACGGTATTGTCGCCCCGTACGTGCTCAGATACCTCTTCGAGAACGTCGATGGCCGGCGCGAGTTACTCGCAGAGGCGTTCGGTGTCGGTGACCGTCCTGACACAGCAACTGCGACTGTCGAGTCTGTAGAGCAGGTTCGTGACACACTCGGCCTCCCCGCACAGCTCAGGGATGTCGACGGTCCCGACCCAGCTGAATTCTCTGAGGTGGCAGAAACGATCCGTACCGATTCTTTCATGGCGAACGTCCCACGTGAATTGGATCCGACGACGGAGGAGATTGAGGCCGCGTACTGATGCGAGCCACGAAAAAGGACGAAACGTAGCCATCTGTCTGGCGCGGTGAATGCGAGGAACCTACTGGACGAGTGGCAGAAGACTCGGAACCTGACAAACCGTTACGAAGAAAGCGGTTGTCCTATTCGACGAGTTCCGCAACCATCGTGGAGACGTGGTCGACCTCGTCTTGGTTGATGCCGTGTCCCATCCCCTCGTAAAGGCGCTTGGTCACGTCACTGTTTAGCTGCTCGAAAATCATCGCCGATTCGTGAACCCGTTGTTCGGAAATGTGCGGATCGACGTCGCTGCAGCCGAGGAACACCGGGGTCTCTTCGAGGTCACCGTCGTAGTCGTCAGGATCGACGGTTTCGCCGATGAGTCCACCGCTCAACACGGCGAGTCCTCCGTAGCGTGTTGGATTACGCGCGACGAACTCGCTGGCGAGACACGCGCCTTGGGAGAACCCGAGTACCATGATACGATCCGTCGGGATTCCCGCCTCGTTAGCCTTCCCCACGGCATCCCCCACGGCCTGTAAGCCAGAGGTCCGCCCGGGTTCATTCGACTCGACGGGGGCAGTGAACGCGTTCGGATACCAGGTGTTTCGAGCGGCCTGTGGCGCGAGATACGCGACCCCGTGCTGGTGGAACTCATCGGCCATCTGAACGATGCTCTGTGCGGTCGCACCGCGTCCGTGCACGAGGACGAGCGCAGCCTCAGCGACATCGAGGGGTGCCCCAGCCGTCACGAGGGGTTGGTCTTGGTGTGGTCCAGTCATCTTAGTCCGCTCCCGTCGTAATGGCGGTTTCAATCTCGGGAAGACGTTCTTCGAGCATCGTCCTATCACTCTCTAACCACGGCGGCAACTTTAGCTCCGTCCCCAGATCCGAGGCGGACTCGTCGCGAGTGAAGCCCGGTCCCTCGGTCGCGATCTCGAACAGAATTCCACCAGGCTCTCGGAAGTAGATCGACTTGAAGTACTGTCGATCCTTCTGCGGCGTCACCCGGAGCCCGATTTCCGAGAGTGGCGCGAGCCACTCCTCTTGGGTCTGCGTATCGGGAGTCCGAAACGCGACGTGGTGAACGGTTCCGACACCCCGTTGGCCTCGCTGAGCACCCGGCCGATCGAGAACGTCGATGACCGAGGCGCGAGTACCGGCTGTCTTGTATCGCGTCCGATCTCCATCCTGTGCAATTGATTCGTATCCTAACGTCTCGAGCACTGTGCTCGTCTGCTCGGGGTTGAGGGAATCCAGCGTCACACTGTGGAACCCACGGATAGCCTTGTCTGCAGGGACCGGCCCATCGGTCCACGGTTCGATATCACTCGTGCCGGTCACGAGTTCCAACGGCTGTCCGTCGTGATCGCGGAACGGGACGACTGTTTCGTCGAACCGGGTGTGTGGCGTATCGACATCGACGTCCTTCGATTCGAGCCGGTCGATCCAGTAGTCGACAGAGCCCTCGGGAATAACGAACGCGGTCGCGCTCGTCTGCCCACGTCCAACGCGGCCCTGTCGAGCACCCTCGAACGGGAAGAACGTCAGCACGGTGCCTGGGGTGCCGACATCATCACCGTAGTAGAGGTGATACGTGTATTTGTCGTCGAAGTTGACGGTTCGCTTGACGAGGCGCAGCCCGAGGACTTCCGTATAGAAGTCCACGTTCCGCTGTGGATTACTCGAGATGGACGTTACGTGGTGGAGTCCGGATGTTTCGGTAATCATGTATTGTTTGTGTTTGGGTTCGAAATCTAATCTCGAAGGTCGGACGTTTCTTGGGCAATTAGAGCCCGAGACCGACGCCCAGCGCGTAGGCCCAAGATTCACTGCTGAGGACGAGGAAGACCAGCGACGCGCCGAGGAGTTCGACGTTCTTAATGAAGTTCGTCATCTCGGCCTGCTGCTGGCCGTCGGGCACGGCCCAGAAGTCGTGCATCATCGGCGTCGTAACGAGGAGGAAGACCGCGACCGCCCCGGCGGCAATCGCAGGGAACACTCCAAGTACGATGCCAAGCCCACCGAAGATGAGTATGCCGCCGGACAACAGGACGCTCGCTCGGGCTGCGGGGACGCCCTTCGATTGGGCGTACCCGCTCATCGCGTCAGCATTCTGGAAGTGGTTGAGCCCCTGGAACGCGAGCAGGCCGCCGAAGAGTATCCGTGCGACGAGGAATCCGATCGCGCCGAGACCAGCATCGATTGCCATTATCGGCTCACCTCCTGCGTCTGGGACTGGTCAGTGTGCGGTGCAAGCAGTTGTGTTATCGTAGCTGGTATCACGACGTTAGTTAGTTCGTTCTAGAACCTATTTATACCTTATCTGACATCAGTGATATTAGGTGGAGTCAGTGTTAGCCGGTTACGGCGGTGTTACTTCAGGTTTCATATCGATACCAGGTTCGGAAGCGAACCTATTAGTGAATCCGGCACATACGGATGGCCAAGGAGCAGACCAATGGCTCAAGCAAATAGACTGTCCGAAGCTGAAGAACAGTACGACGAGGGAGCGTGCTCGGTTATTGATTCACTGAACCAGATCGGCTCCCAGTGGCGACTCATCGTTCTCCATGACCTCCAGGACGGTGAAAAACGCTTCAACGAGCTCAAGCGCTCGACCGGAGCAAGTTCTCGAACTCTCTCTCGGGTCCTTGACGATCTACAGGAAACCGACTTTGTTACACGCCGACTCGAAGAAGATGCGCCCGTCGCCACGTATTACTCACTAACGGAGAAAGGCCAGTCACTCTGTCCTATCTTCGAAGAAATCGAAGCCTGGTCTGAGGAGTGGCTGTAGGATCCAAGGCCAAAACCAATCGTTTTTTGAAGACGGTGCAACCACTAAACGAATCTTCATGGTCGACCATGTATTCCCTTTGTAGGTGGGAATAGGCTACCAAGGATAATGGGTGTACGGTGTCGTGACGTATCCTACTTAAATGGAGCATGCATCCGACGAACGGTCGGGCCTAGACTGATTCGAAACCTAGATACCCGAACGTTTATCAGTTCAATAGATTGCAAGCGAGCGAATGCCTGCTGGCTCCCATGCCGCATCGACCATGTTCCGTCCCAACCAGTGTCCGAAACACGTTCGAACGTCAGCAGGGATTTCACGTTGGGCCTTTCACCTCCGAACTAGGGTCAATTCGTGGCAACGCTACGTTCCTTCATCGGGGGTTACATCAAACGCGTTGAGTACGCAGGCGAGCAGGCTGTAATATCCAATCGTTGCGGTCAAGTCGGTTATTCCCTGGACGCCGAAGTAGTCTTTCGCAGTGCGGAAGAGGGCCTCTGGGACCTCGTGATCTCGAAGCAGTGCCCGTCCGTATCGGACGATTATAGCCTCCGTTTCAGTCAGGGCATCGACGCTTCGTCGGTCAGTCACAACCTTGAGAGCCTCGTCTCGAACACCCGCTTCACGAGCGAGCGGCTCGTGGACTGCCCACTCGTAGGCGCAGTCGAACTCTCTCGCGGTCGTAAGGATCGCCAGCTCTCGCTCCTGGCCGGACAGTTGGCTCTCGAAGCGAATGTACGTCCCAAGATGACCGACCCTCCCACCGACTTCCGGACTATTCAGAAGTACGGTAAATGGCCCGCTTACCTGCCCTCGACTCTCTTCAATGAGGTCGAAATTGTGACGGTGGCCTTCCGGAATCTCCTCTCTATTCGTGATAGCTGAAACTCTAGGCACGTGGTCGTCCATGCATTCTCTGGCCAAACGACGTCGATGTGTAAATAGTTGCTCTCAGCGGACGTCCGTAATCGTTTTTCGTTTTCGCTATTTTTCATCAGCGAGAGAATCTCGCCGTTTACGGCGGGCGAGGATGTCACCAGGCACAACAAGACAGGAACTAATGTGGCCTATCTCGTTTGTCGGGACTGATCGCGATCGCTATGTTCCCTTGTGGAACAGTAATCCAGTGATTCTTGTCTGACTGCTAGCTGTCAGGGACACGGCCGGTATTCTATGCGAACCGCTACTACAGCAGCTGCCAGTGGTGCCGATCTGTCAGTGAGTTCTAGGCGGGAGTGATGGATCACTCCGAAAGCCCCCATGCGCTCGATGTCCGCGTCTCGCTGCGCTCCTCACTGCGTTGCGGTGCTTACGTCGGCTTGCTCGTCGAGCGCCCGGCCCCTTTCAATCCCATCCCGTTTAGGGTGAGAGGGTTGGCTTTCCACTGTCTGGATTGTGGTAAACCAAGGATATCCTCTTGGAACCAGCGGTAGTCTGAAGTACATGGACTTTGAACAAACGGTCATGACTCAGACACCCGATTCCGGTCGGATCCTCCCTGATGGTGGCATTGACACACTCGACCCACCAACCGACGCGTTGAACGAAGCGATGCTCACCCCGGAAGCACTCGCACAGAACGCACCTGGGTTAGAAACCGTCGTCGAGCTTCTCAATCACTCAGCGCTCACTCGTGTCTATGTGTACATCTGCTACTGGGGGCCTGTGTCGCCACCAGAGGTGATGGATGGGCTCGAGCTGTCCAAATCGACCACATACGAATACGTCGACCGACTCGCCGCACTTGGTCTCGTCAAACGTGACGAATCAACCCGCCCACAGCAGTTAACCGCCGATCCCATTATCCTCATCGAGCAACGCCTCCCGATCATCATTACGCCGACCGTGCTGCATGCCTTCGCGCTACAGGAAGTCGACGAGGATATCGAGTATTTCGTCGATCGGTATGGAATTGGCAAGCTCATCGCGGCACTGCGCGGGGCGGGGCTGCACTTTGCAGGCAATACAACGCAGCGAATGATTGCAGACGACATCGACGTGCGGGATACGGAAGCGATGCTTATCGTGTACGCTCTCGTGCCAGCCCTTGCTGTCGGCCGTGAACACGATCCCTACTTCGAATATCTGTTCCCAGATGTCTATGACGAGATGGATCTCCCTGATCTCGAAGAGTTGGAGACGCCGGTCGAACCGCCGTTGAGCGACGAGTGAGCACGACAGATGGATCGAGACACGCCACTGTCCCCAGAGACGGACGTCCTCGTCGATGCGAACGTCTTCATCGCGATCGGCCATCCGACGAACCCGCGGTACAAACGATTCCGGCGAGCAGTGCAAACCGCCGATGTCGTACTCAAGCTGCCTAACCGGGTTATCGGTGAGATCGGTGGTCCAGAGACAGATCGTGTCCAGATCGCCCTTGAGGAAGGATGGGCCGAGGTCATCGACGCTCCAGCACCAACGGACGGGGATGCCGTCGCAGCGAGCGATATCGCCAGACGAACGATTGCAAACGAAACTGGCCGACCCGAACATGAGGTCGAAAAGACGGATACGATACTTGCAGGACTAGCCATCCAATTCTGTAGAGACCGTTCGACGGCAGGCGTCATCGTGCTTACCGACGACAAGCCAGCCAGGAAGGGTGTTGAACAGGCTGTTGCCACCCAAGGCTATACGGATGCGATTTCCGTATATGGAGTGGCGGACATCATCGGCGATGATCCCGGTGACTCGTTGCGATTGATCTAAGTGGTTTCCGGAAAGCAAGCTACCGACCGGACGTGTGACCATGAGTTCCATATCGTCGATGAATGAACAACAGATTCCAGATCGATATACGGTTGCCTACTCTATAGAGAAGGCATCGAAATCAGTCTGTTCACCACTCTTTGCGTCGCTTTCGACATCCGGTGGCGGCTCATCGGGTAGCTGTGTCTTAAGAAAGGACGCGTCATAGTCACTCAAATAGATGTTGAGTTCGGCTGCGGCGATCGTAACACTGTAGCCCCGATTGAGGAAGTGCTGGACAACAGTGTCGAGTGCAGCGAAATCGATCTGCCATGCGTTGCCAGTCCACTGCCGGTGGGTTGTATCCCAGTCAAGTGCCTTGATGTCGGCTCTGTGCTCGTACGCAGCATCGAAGGTGATGATTTCTATGTTGTAGTCGTCGAATTCATACGTGTGGAAATGGAGATCACCTGTGCTGGACGTCCATGCGCTCACGACTCCGTCATCACTGGTTGCCACCCATAGATGTGAGGATTGCTGGGTCGTCATGGCTCCTCGACAGATACCGGTTGGGAACTCACCTCTTTAACGCCTTGTACCTTTCAGATCCATCCCGTGGCGACCGTCGAGATAGTGAGCGAATATTCAAGACTGTTTATGAGAATACAGAGGACATGGCCGCGTTTCGTCGAGCAGGTAATGAACAGGTCAACGTCTTCGACGTCGACGGTCTCTACCTGTTCAAGCACTACTTCGAGGGTGACGAAGTATTCGCTCAGCTCAAACCATACTACAACAACCACCAGTACCGCTTTGAAGTTCCGCCTGAGGATTTCGACGGAATCCGAGCATTTCTCGATACCTATGGATATGGGCTGGTCGTGGTCGATGCGCTCAATGCATTCGTCGTGGTCGTCACAAAGTATACAGCCCATCCGGACAACATCTTCAAAGCGTCAGTCATCCAGCGGAGTGTCGACGACTATAATTGCTTTCTGATGACTGATCAGGTCGCCGTCGAACAGGCCGTCCACGAGGGGGCAGCCCGACTCACGGATACTGACCTCGAAAATCCATTTTGAACCCGGTTAGGAATTACGTGAATCATTCGTAGCACAGTCTTAGAAACACTATCGAACGCTGGATCAGGGACTCAAACGTTGGATCGACATTTTCTACGCTTCGTTTTCTGGCCACGACGTTGCAACCATCACCAACTGGCTACGGCAATTCGCCTGGATGGGGAACCTGTACCTAAGTTAATAGCACTGTTAGTAGTTGGATGATAATTAAATATTTGGTTACTGTTGTTGTACTGCATGGCTTCACCGGGGACAGTCCGATTAATGACCGACCTCTGGGAGGACTCGTTGGATGGGATTTATCCGAGCGTCGACATCGAAACAGGCGAGGTCACATATCCTGAAGCGAAAGCTCGTCTCGACGAACGCGACGGCTCTGCCTTCGAAGTGTTGGAAACGCTCGCAGAACAGGACCGGCTGCACCGAGAGTTTCAGGAGAAACAGTATATCTGTCCTCACTGCGAGACGAAGGGGATGCAGTATACGTCCGCCTGTCCGTCTTGTAGCTCTCCAGAGACAATTCGGACGGAGCGATATCGTCATGCGGAGTGTGGTTTCGAAGGGATACACAACCAGTTCGTCGACGATGACGGCGTCGTTTGTCCAGAGTGTGAAACAGTCCTCGAATCGCACGATTATCTGAAATCAGAGGCCGCAAATTTCTGCCAAAACTGTGATACTGTATTCGAAACGGCGGAACACCGACTCCTGTGCCGAGACTGTCGTCTTATCAGTCAACCGACACGTGCAACCGAACACATCCTCTACCAATACCATCTCACAGACCAGGGAGCAAAGTGGATCGAAGAGCAATTAACCGCGCGACAGTTGGTCGCCGAAACACTGCAAAATAGAACGCTGCGGACGGAGATAGATACGACGGTGACTAATGGGTCGGGCGAGGAAGTTCCAGTTCACGTCTTTGGGCAGGACGAACTGCTAAATAACCACGTCGTCGCTGCGGTATACGAACGACCGGACGAGGGTGACATTACAAACCTTCTAGCGATCGCGTTAGACGTAGACGCGCAAGCAATAGTGGTCACGACGTCTGGAACGGTCGTCGGAGAAGATATCGACCAGCTCATTACCAATGATCAGATGACGATCCTTCAGTTGACGAAAGACGATACGCTCCAACGTGAATACGAAATCATCTCTGATCCAACCACACGAAACTCAATCGTCGCCCGTATCGCCAACATCTTCGAACCGCAAACCGGATAGTCCACCGCGAGAGCCACTGGTTCTCGCAGGTAAGCGGTACTTGAACTGGGACAGTACCCAATTTGTCCGGGATGAGTTGTTTGTTCGCGGGGTTATCCTCGGCGAACTGTCGGTCGAGACGGTGGACGAGTGGCTTACGACATGAATTGAATAGCGGAATTGCAGAGTAGCGAGGCGAAAGTCTCACCCAGTGTGGCTGGTCCGGGGTCGATTCTTCACTCAATGACTGGTGTTCGTCAACGGCCCGCCCCGCTCGCCGCTGCCGCCCTCCGCGTCGCTCGCGACCGACCAGTCCGGGCCTGCGGCCTGCGGCCGTTCCGGGCGTCTGGTCTCGCCGCCAGCACCAAGCGCGCGTCCGGTTGCGTCTCCCGCTGGTCGACGGACACGAAACCGGCTTGTGTGCTGGCCGCTCGCGTCGGGCGGATCGCCGCGCGGTGCTGGTACTGTCCTTCAACAGAGCGCGCTCGCTTCGCGCCCAAGGGACGCTCGCGAAGGCGCAAAGCGAGCGCGCGGAGGAGATGGATGAGTTGTGACTCGTATAGAAGTGAGTCACGGAAAAGACACGGTAGGAGACGCGCCTTCGGAACAGGTAGAGTTCCAATGAGTAGTAAACATACTATTGGTGAAAAAGTTTCGGTCGATGAACAGGCAATCAAATCTGACGAAGAGGAACAATTCGAGGGGGTTGAGAAAACACCCGAACTGCGGCCGTCGGTTGAGCAGACAATCCAAGGAAAAGTGGATACGAATCACCCAGATGGCGTTGGACGTGGACTGACGTTGGCGGCAAAAGAGCGGTTTGTGGCACGAGAAATGGAAATCACACGAACGCGTGAGCGGTGGGATCGGTCACAGGATTCGGAGCGGGAAGCGCAATGTCGGCGTGTGGCGGAAGCGGTGAGTCGAGAGCGGCGTTGTGCGTTCCAGGAGCGGGCGGCGAGTGTGGATCCGTGGTGTGACCCAGAGCGAGCAGATCCTCGTGAGGAGTTGGCTCAAGAGCAGTTGGCGGCGGTGAACAAGCAGGCAATGCGGTTAGCGAAGAAACTCGATGGGTGGTCGCGGGCAGCGATCAGTCGGCGGCTGGCTGAACGCGTCGTGGATGGGGCAGGTGTGATGAGTGCAGTCGTCGGGGTGTCCGAAGAATTGCAGACGGCGCCCGGGCAGGTGATTCCGATCGCAGACGTACAGGACGTCAATCGGAAGGAAGTGAGCATTCAGGGCGTCGTGAAAACGCTGTGGAAGCCATCGAGTCCAGCCATCCAACAAGTGGGATTACTTGAGGACGAGACGGGGACGATCAAGTTCACCGTGTGGCGAGCGTCACAGAAAACGATGGTGCGTGAGGGAGAGACCGTGGTGTTGCGATCAGTCGCGAAAAATTGGTACGAGGGGCGCGTCTCGGTGGCGGTGACTGGCTGGAGCGAGATTCACGTCCCTGGGCGCAGTCGGTGGTGGGAAACGTAGCCAGCTGATACAGACCTTCTTTTTGTTGAGTGCCGAGCCGACCCAGACCCCGCCGCCCCACCCTCCGCTCCGTGCTCGCGTCGCTGCGCGCGCAGCCACGACCGTACTACCTAGATGAGACATCAAATGAGAAACGTAGCAGTAGTGATAGCGAGGAGTAGGATAACCGCACAGACAGAGACGGTTAACCGCTTTTGCCGTCTACGCCGATGCCACTTTTCGAATTCGTACTTTCGTTTATGTGTCCTCCAGTAAATCCCCTGTTCACGATCACGAGTTAGAGATTCTTCACTAGAGTCCACCGACATTTCGTGATGTGGTTTGAGATGTTGATGGTATTTTCTCGCTCTGTTGGCTTTGTCTTCGTCGAAGAACTGTCTTCCATACGGACAGTGAGCCAGCACCATGTACAGAGACGTAGATGGTCGGTGTGTACGACTCGTCTACTGTGTATCCAGCCCCTGTCTCGGTCAGCGACCATCTCAGTATCTCGCCATCGAGATAATCGAATTTATACGCCATTGCCTCATCTCTCGGCGTTCAGGTCGTCCTCCAGATGATCAAGGCGGTCTTCGAGGTCGTCGATGTACTTCTGTTGCTCAAGGAGCATCGAGACGAGTGCCGGAATCTCGACGAATTGATGGTTCTGCAACCCGCTGGCGTCAGCGTGTGCTCGGGCATCCTCAAAGAGGCGGTCGAATACCTCCTGGTCGCCGTGTCGAAGCGCACGGCGATAGTCTGCCCATCGAGATTCCATGGCGCTGAGTGCGTCCCGATAGGTTGGATTAGTACGACCCATGCGCACTCACCTCCGTTGGAGAGTCCACACCAGCAACCCCTGGGTGATGGGTCGTGAGCACGCGCTTCCAGAACGCGAGCGTCGTCTGCGCCATCCCATTCTCGAGTGGGTACACCAACGTCTCGTATTCGTCGCCTGTGAAGCGTGGCCCGTACGGCGTCTGTTCGCACCGAATGATGTCATCTGCGCACTCTCGAATCGGAGCAGTCAGCGAATCGGCCGTGTGCTGGGTCACGAGCACGGGAATGTCGTACGTATCCGCAATCTCGCCGATGAGATCGACACCCGCCGAAAGCATTCGTTCACCGTCGCCACGCGGCAGATCCTCTGATCGATAGAACCAGTCAAATTTGGGGAGAACGACAACGGCTGTATCGTCCGTGAGTTCGGGTGCGAGATCCTGGCAGAGACTCTGGTGTTGCCACGGCGTGAACGCCCGAGCGATCCGAATACGGTCAAGAACACGCATCGACGGTGCGATTCTCGTCAGTGGTTCGGTGGTTCCGTGGCCGTGGGCGTCCACCCAGACGGCCGAACCACCCGCGAGGAGCAGTTGGTCGAGGACGAGCGACTGTAACGCGCCGGTCGCTCGCTCGTCCGCCTCAAGTAGTGTGATTCCACTGTCGAGCGTTGGGAGTTCCGGTTGATCGTGGCGCATCATCACGAGTCAACATATCGTTGGGACGGTACATAGGCAAGACAGGGTGATTTCCAATCCTTCCGAAAGAAACGATCAGCGGAGTCGATAGGTGCGAGTGCGATTCTTTCCCTCGGCGATAACCAGCCAATAGTGCTCCATTTTCTGCAGGTGGTTTCTGACAGTGCGATTCGTCTTTGGGTCGTCAACGCGCTCCTGATACAACTCGTAAGGTTCCCAGGGTTTAGTTTGCCTTCTTCGTCCAAAATCTCGTAGAGGGCGCGCTGATGGTCATTAAGTTGGTCGATGGTTTTCTGGCGGACTTCGTGGCGACCATCGGGAACCGCTTCGTGGTCGATATCGGTGGTGATCTGGTCAGTATTCGCTTGGTCGGCACGACGTGCAGCATTTCTGAGGATGCCGATCGCGACCCGTGCGTCCCCGGCGGCGTCGGCGATGATGGCCAGTTGTTCGTTTTCGATAGCGTGTTCCGAAAGCGTTCGTAGATGCAGGTGCTACGCCCTGCATTGAGCTAATCGTTTCCAGAACAGTCGAGGTACACACACTTGTCCTCTTCCGGCAAGAAACAGTCGGGGCACTCTGACCGCCGATCGACGAGCATATCGAGGCGATTGGCAACTGTCTCGTCGATGACGGACTGGAGTTGGTTCGCTTCCGTTCGAAATGCCTCGACATCCAGGACAGAGACGAGAAATCGTTCGATAATACAGTACGTCTCAAGGGCAGTGCGCGCCCGTTCAGTCCCCCTGTCAGTGAGCGTGACTCCCTTGTACTTCTCGTGTGTAGCAAGGTCTTGGTTCGCAAGCTTGCCAACCATCTCGTTGGCACTTGCTGGACTCACGTCAAGTGCGTCCGCGATTGCACCGGTCGCTGCTGGCTCGTCGGCCACCTGCTGGAGCAGGTAAATTACCTTCAGATACTGATCCGCAGTGTTCATTGATCCTCACTCATAACTGCGGTCACTTCCTCGACGCCTTCAGCTTCTTCCTCGCGAATCTCCGCCAAGGTTGCGATGAGGCGGTCACGGTCGATGCTGAATGCCGTGTCGCTGTTCTCGATCGCTGTAATCAAATCGTCATAGAATTTGTACGCTGACTCCTCACCGTGGAGTTGATCGTAGAGGATATCGTCGAAATCTTCGGGTTTCGACTGGCTATAGCGCTGCGTGACAAGCTGCTGAATACGATTGAATGGGATCGTCTCTGCATCTAGTTGGGTAATAAGTTCCTCAAGACGTTCTCGGTGTTCCGCTGATTCCTCGTTCGCATCCGTTAATAACGCTTGTACAGCGGGATCCGGCTCAAACTCATTACCGGTTGCGAGTGACTGGTAGTGGTTGCTGGCCCGTGCCTCGACGACCTCCTCCAAGACGATTCCAATTTGGAGGAGGCGAACCAATTGGTGGTCCGATGTGACACGGTTCCCCACGTTCATATCCTCTGTTGGTTAGCGTCCGGTGATAAAGATTCCTTCCGAGGAGAGTTGGTGCCCCGCTCTCACCAGGCCAATATCGGTAACAATGCGCCACTATTTTTACTTGCATATTTATGATAATATTGCAGACAGCTACGGATGGAATTTTTAGGCAATCCGAAAAATGTTGATGTAGTGAGAAGTTATAAGAGGATAGCGCACCTATTACTGACTACGATGAGTACCCAAGAAATCGTCCGTCAGAAAGCCGGTACCGTTGAAGAAAACCCTGTTCGTCTTGACAAGGACAAGGCAGAGCAGGTCATCGACGCGCTGAACACGGATCTGGCCGATGCTTATGTGCTATACCACCAACTTCACAAGCATCACTGGAATGTTGCAGGTGCCGAGCACCTTGATGTTCACGTGTTCCTCCAGGAAGCGTACGAGGATGTCGAAGAGGCGGCTGATGAAATCGCCGAGCGCGTGCAGGCTCTCGGTGGGGTTCCCCACGCAAGTATGACTGCCCTTGCCGATGCCGCGACGGTCGAATCCGAAGACGAGGATGTCTATGACATCCGCACCTCATTTGAGCATGATCTCGAAATGTACGGTGATATCATCGAGAGCTACCGCGAGCACATCGAACTCGTCGATGGGCTCGGTGACTTTGCCACGGGTGAAATGCTTCGCGAGCAGCTCGAAGATCTCGAGGAGCATGCGCACGTCATCGATCACTACCTTGAGGACGACACCCTGGTGCTTGAGTCGGCAACTCACTAATTGTGTTGCCAACATCCGAAGGTGGAAATACATCTTTTGGTAATCAATTGGAATAGATGAATTAGGAAATTGTGAACTACCCCGCCATTGAGGGTGGGGCTTCCTGCTTCTACGACACGCTTTTTTATGGCGGTGTGTTGCACAGGGAGCGCAGTCTCCACAGGCGTTCGGTTTGGACCGTCCCTTTCCTACCGGTTTGACGGTCCTGCTGGCGAGACTGGTGGACTGTGCATCCGTGTTCTTGGATTTGAACGCAGAACAACGCGCCGACCGTCTTACTACGACGTTCAAATACAGCAGTAGGAAGGCTTTGGCGTTCGGTGAAAGTAACTCAAAGACGGCGCTGTATCTCCGCCCTAACGGGCGAGGTTTTAGCGCCTGCATTAAACATAACTGTATTTCAGCTGTCTTAAAGAGTTACCACTTGATGAGAAGATGAGCACAGGCATGTGCGTGACTATCCCGACAATTTGAGAGAACGAGTCAGTGCAATCGTATCTTGCAAATGCTCTATGGCACGGATTCGATCTCGATCGACTACATATTATTATCATGACTACTTCCACGACTGAATCCGTGAAACTCCCTTATCTCATTGACTGCGAGGGATAGAGTCAAGGTTCATGTATTGTTCATTGAGTATATAGAATTACATGATGGAAGGATAATAAGAGAATTAGGTGAGCCTAAACTATTATGGTTTCGGGTAGCCTACAGAGGTGGAGGAGAAATAAATGACTCATAAGAGGGCCGAAACTGGTGATCAGCAGGGTACCAGCCGTCGAACGTTCCTCCAATCGTATGCTGTCGGTGGATTTGTCTCTGGGATGCATCGCCCGTGGAGTGTTCAGGAAACTAAACCGACAGCAAATGATTGTAAATATCTCGATAGAGTTCGTACTGAAACGTTTCAGGGCTCCGGAGCACAAATCAGAGATCGACCACCGCTTCGGGGAACCTGTATCGAAGCCCTACCGGATCTCTCTGGAGAACTCACGATTTATCTTGGTGGAGGCGAGGGCGGAATATATATGAATTTGATGAATCTATTTGAAGATATTTATCCAGAGTTTACAGCTCGTATTCGCCTTGCGCCGTCACCGCAACTCGCAAACACCATCATCGAAGAGACAAGAGGTGGGGCTAGCCCAGCAGATGTGTTCTGGGCAGTCGATGCAGGCTCCTTGGATGTCGTCGCCAATGCCGACGCGACCAGTACGCTTCCGAAAGAAGTGGTCAACACCGTCCCAAAGACATTTCATCCGAACAACCAGTGGGTCGGTATCGCCGGTCGTGCACGGAGCATTCCGTACAATACGGAACGATTCTCTGAAGCGGATATCCCGACCGATATTTTCGCGTTCCCCAGAGCGGAGCGCTTCACGGGTGTTATGGGCTGGGCGCCAACGTACGAGGCGTTCCAAGCGTTTGTCACGGCGATGCGTGTACTAAATGGGGAGCAGAAAACGAAGCAATGGCTCAGAGGGATGCTTGATCAAGAACCAACTGAGTATCCCGACGAGTTCCTCGTCTCGAATGCAGTCGCTGATGGCGAAATTGATGCCGGATTCGCGAACCACTACTACGCCCTTCGCGTCAAAGCCGCGCGTCCGAAGGCTCCGATTGAGCTCGCATTTACGAAAAACGATGCTGGCGCACTGATCAACGTTGCCGGTGCAGAGGTCATTCGAGGGACGAGAAAGAAAGCCTTGGCGGTGGCGTTTATCCGCCACCTCCTCTCGGTCGAGGCGCAAGAATACTTCACCACTCGGGCGTTCGACTACCCGATGATTCCGGGCGTCCCGCCCGTCGGTGGTCTCCCCCGAATTAACGAATTAAATCCACCGAACATCGACCTCATGAAGCTTTCAGACCTGCAGCCAACACTCGCGCTGATGCGGGAGGTTGGCGTACTCTGATACCAATTCGACATGATGATACGTTATGATCTAAAATGGATTACTACACGCATTACAGGCGGAGAGATTGACCGACGACCTCCGCTTGGGTTGACGTTGTTAAGCGGCGCCATCGCCGCGACTGTCCTCTCCCCAATTGTCTGGCTCCTCCTTCGGGCGCTCAATATGGGTATTGAGCGCGCTGTCGAACTGCTCGTTCATCCATCAACGATTCATGTACTCCTCAACAGCATCGCACTCGTCATTGCGGTCACCACCACTTCAGTTCTCCTTGGCGTTCCTCTTGCTGTGTTGACCGTGCAGACATCGCTTCCGTTCCGACGAATTTTGACGGTACTCATTGCACTCCCACTCGTCATCCCAAGTTATATCGGCGCCTTCGCCTATGTCTCGGCGTTTGGCCCACGAGGTGACCTCGCAGACGTTCTCTCCCCACTCGGTATCGAGGAAATCCCAGCAATATACGGTTTTGGCGGCGCGGTTCTGGTTCTCACATTGTACGTCTATCCGTACGTGTTTCTCACTACGCGTGCAGCATTACTATCCTTCGACATGACGCTTTTCGACGCAGCTCGCACGCTGAACCAGACACCATGGGGCGCCTTCAGACGAATTACCGTCCCCCAAATCACACCGGGTATAGCCGCCGGTGCACTTTTAGTCGCTCTCTACACCCTCTCGGATTTTGGTACACCCGCGATCATGCACGCAGATGTCTTCACAAGCGTAATTTATGTTGAGTACAACACCTTTGCTCGCGATGCGGCTGCCTTGCTCTCGCTACAGTTACTGGCACTAACAGCACTTATCCTCGCAATCGAGTCACGAATCCAACCGAGGAATCGCACAGCTTACGTCAGCCGTGGTGTCCGTGGAATGAGCGAGATATCCCTCGGAAGTTGGACAGCGCCAGCACTCATGCTGTGTTCGACTGTTGCCTTGTTGACAATCGGTATCCCACTTGGCATTCTATTTGTGTGGTTCCTCCGCACTGCCTTTGGAAATGGCGGTATTGGTAGTGGTTTTGCATTTCAGTGGGCCTACGGCTGGAACTCGGTCTACGTTTCTGGCCTCGCTGCAGTCGTCGCCATCGTTCTAGCGATACCTGTTGCCTACCTATCAGCACGTTCGCAGTCGCGCATTGCGACAGTGTTCGATCGGGCAACCTACGTTGGCTATGCCGTACCGGGAATCGTCCTCGGCCTGTCGTTGGTATACTTTGGGGTGACCTATGCACCGACGTTCTATCAAACTCTGCCGCTCTTGATCTTTGCATATGTTGTCCGGTTCCTCCCACAAGCCGTGGGTACAACACATTCATCCGTGTTACAGGTTGACCCAACGCTCGTCGAAGCCGCCCGCACTTTGGGACATACATCGACGAGTGCATTTCGGCGAGTGACACTGCCACTGATCGCGCCGGGCGTCATCGCGGGCGCAGCACTCGTGTTCCTCACGACGATGAAAGAACTTCCAGCGACGCTCCTTCTCCACCCAACAGGGTTTGACACGCTCGTGACGTATATCTGGCTCGTTCAGAGCGCTGGCTACTATGACCAAGCCGCACTTCCGGCGCTTGTGCTTGTCGGCGTTTCTGGGCTCACGATGCTCATTATCCTCACGCAGGAGGCTACCGATGTCGAATAATGACCACAGGAATAGCGAAAGCGCTGATATGCCGAGCACTCACATCTCGGAAGACGATCCAACTCGGTCACCGATACTTCGCCTCCACGAAATAACTAAAATGTACGGTGAGGAGATGGCCGTCAAGGATCTCTCACTATCGGTTTACAAAGGGGAAGTACTCACGCTGCTCGGGCCATCAGGGTGTGGAAAAACGACGACGCTGCGTCTCCTGGCCGGTCTGGATCGTCCGACGAGCGGTACTATCGATCTTGGCGAGACATGCATCGCTAGCGATGAGACGTTCGTCTCGGCCGAAAAGCGCGATATTGGTCTCGTCTTTCAAGATTTTGCTCTCTTTCCCCATCTGACTATCGCTGAGAACATCGCCTTCGGACTAAGTAATTTGGTCACCGATGAGAAGGAACGACGCGTCAACGAATTACTCGATCTCATTGACTTACCTGGATTCCGCGACCGAATGCCAGATCAACTTTCGGGCGGCCAACAACAGCGCGTTGCCCTTGCACGGGCACTTGCACCTAAGCCGTCAATTCTGTTGCTCGACGAACCATTCTCGAATTTGGATGTTCGCCTTCGTATCGAGATGCGCGAAGAGATTCGTCGCATCTTGAAAACAGCCGGCGTCACCGCTATTTCAGTCACGCACGACCAAGAAGAAGCGCTCTCCATCGGTGACCGCGTCGCCGTGATGAACGACGGCCATGTCGAACAAGTCGATCGGCCTGAAGTGGTGTTTCAGCACCCTCAATCGCGATTTATAGCCGAATTCCTCGGCCAAGCTAACTTCCTGTCAGGACGCATTTACGACACGCATATTGAAACTGGAATTGGAGTACTCGAGACCAACTGCATTGACGGATATCGAAACGAGGAGATCGATATACTTGTTCGTCCTGATGACCTCCGGGCGGTACCGACCACCCAAGATGATTCTAACGGGTATGTCATCCACCGGCAGTACAGTGGCAGCTCGTTCATTTACCGAATACGACTTACGAACGGCAATGTAGTTCATTGTTTGCACAATCACACTGAACGGCATGAAATCAACACACCGGTTCGCGTTGATCTCATCGCCAACCACACACTTACTGCCTTCCCACAGCTTGAGAAAACGGCATGAGAGATTTTTGGGCGATGTTCGCTATCACCTGTAGAAATCGACAACTGAGTCTGCCGACAGAAGATTAGGGCCACGAGTCGACGGCGTTGTCAGCCGCAATCCACCCATCGGTGTTTCCGTCTTCGAGAAAGACGACTCGACCGGGACGGCTTTCAAGGGCGGTAACCTCGGTCTGGAGAGCAGGTGGTTGATCCGATGTCGTGTCGCGTTCCGATCGGGAACTGGTAGGCATCACCGGAATTAGGTAGACCTAAATTAAAAAGGTTTTGGACAGCGTTAACAAAACTGGTCACGCGTTAGCCGAGTCACGGGCATTGTCTGCTCGTGGGAGTCCCATTCTCAGCATCGATATCCCTGGCGTCGGTCTCGTTATCGAAAATGGCAAGTTACAGAATCATACTATCACTCGACCCGCGCCGCAAGACGTGGGTAAGCGTTCGAAATCCAGATCACGAATCGTTCGCGGACGCGATATCGCCATTCAAGGGAAGGGTTGCGGCGAGACGTTTGGCGACAACAGGACTGATGTTCTCTGCTAACTTTCTCGCTTCGTCCTCGTAGTCGTCGAGCTCGAGGACATCGCGGAAGAATTGTAAGAGTAAGATATAGGTTTCGTATAGCTCTTCGGCGGTTTCACGGCCGTCGGTTGTGAGCGTTGCGCCTTTGTACGGTTCGTAAGTGACGAGACCTCTATCTTCGAGGCGCTGGAGCATCTCAGTCGTGGCGGCGGCGGATCGATCTACCGTTTCGGCAATTTCACCCGGTGCAATCGGTGCTGGATTTCCCCGTTCGGCGACGCAGAGGGCGAGGAGGTATTGAGCGGCCCCAGTCATCGGTCAACGAAACAGGAGTTGAGTGAATTCTGATTGGACGGAGTTTTGAGTGTTTGCTGTTGGGCGAATCGGGGAATTTCTTTGGTCAGTGACCAGCAGCGTCGAAGAGAGACGGCTCCCATCCGCTACTCCTCCTGTGACCCACAGTCAACGCGGTGGTCAGCTCTATTCGATGCTGCCCGTAAGTCGGATTCTGGTTCGTCAGTGGCGTCCCCATCCTCAACTTCATCATCTTCCTCGTTTTCACCAAAGAACGCGAGGTAAAGTTGGCCCCACAATCGAGCGCGTGTGCGACGGAGTCCTCGTTTCATCGTCTAATCACGCCCTCCGGACTAGATGATTCCGAACTGCTCGTTGACATCGCTTGCACGTTGCATTAAGACGGGCGACCGTCACTAGAACTGGGTGATCGACTGGAAAATCCTCATAGAGGTACGGGAGGAGACTTTGGTGCCGAATGCCAGCTTCGACATTCTGGCTCGTGGTCGACTGAAGGAACTCCTGGCGCTGCTGGGCGAGTTCCTCACAGCGGGTACGATGGTTCGCAAGCGTCTCGTGTCGCTGTTGCAGCGACTCGAAGTCGAGTGCGGTCAGCGGTGTCTCATTTGCGTTGGCTATCCACGCGATGATATCGTCGACGGTTTCACTGACGGCTTTGAGATGCGTCTTTTCTCGCGCGAGTGCTTCACGTAACACCTCTGTTTCGGTTTGTCGAGCGGTGGCCTCCGTGATGATCGCTTGCTTTAGCGCAGTGGAGAACGATGTCTCGGACGTCGGCGCCAGTGCAAGTGCAATCGAGTCCGTGAGTTCGTTTTGGATGGTTGTTAACAAGGATTCAGACGCATCTATATCTGCGACGCTATGCGGGCGGATTGTTTCGGCGAAAGCGGTACGAACCGCACGAGAGCGATCGTCGGTCGATGTCTCGGTATGGGTTCGTGTACCAGCAGCAGCTGTGATCCCGGATGTGGACGACGGTGTTGGATCTGTCGGGAAATCCGATACTCGGTCGATGAACATCCCGAACGCCTCGAGCTTCGCATCGACGGCTTCTTGTTCGGCCTGTGCACGCGTTCGAGCGTGATCGATGTAGGTTTCGACTGGCATCCTACACCTCCGAGTGGATGGGGGCACTAGCGAGTCCGTTTGGTTCAGCTTCCCTTGCGAGAACAAGGGTGACTTTCCAGTCTCCTCCGTTGTCGACGACCTGCAGCGAGGATGGAGGCCAGTCGGGCTGCCGACGATAGAGATCGAGCACAACTGGGAGAACAGGAAGCCGTCCCTGCTGTGGGGAGAGCGCGTACTCTGATATCTTAACGACAACTGATCGGGTACCGGCGTCGAGATCGATCGACCACGGTGACCGTGTGTAGCCCCCGACCAACCCGCGTTCCTGCAGCAGCGTGAGGGTCGCCGTGAGCGGGTTCTCGGTGGCCTCGGGAGCGGTCAATCGAGTCGAGGCATGGGCGAGGATGTCGGCTTGTTCGGTGGGTGTTAACCTCGTGTCAAGTTCTGTCGACATGTTTTCGAGGAGACATAGACAGAGGAGATCAGGGTTAGCAATGGTTTCCGCTAAATCAAAGTACGCACCCATGACTGCTGTTTCGACGGCGTCGTAGCCGGCATCTGAGAGTGTCTCGAAGACAGCTGCAGTGACACGATGACAGAATTCGACGAGGTCTTGCTGTGCTGAATCGCGAACTGTGGTGTCGAGGACGGGCTCCGTAAGCGTCCAGTCGTTATCGTCTCGAGAGTGGTTCATCGGCCGACTATTCGATGTGAGTGGGCCGGTGTCTTGGCAGACAATCACGTCGTAGTGCGGGAGCTGTGGGTCGTACCGACGGAGTACTGCACGGTACTGTTCGGTCGCCCGGGCGGCGCTCTGGGCGGTCGTACGTCCGTCGAAGCGTTTTCCGGCCGCTGGAACCGGATGGTCGCCTGTACGGCCGCAAATGAGGTAGTACTCACCGTCATCGCTAGCAAGCGCCTCGATGTGTTCGCGGATTTCGATGAGTGTTGTACCGACCATACGGTTCACCTGCGAGCGATCCCGATTTCGGGGGAGACATTACACTGTTTTGAGGTTTCCATGAGTCTGTCACCATGAACGTCCAGACGCTTTTCGAGACATACCGTGAGGGACTTCGCGAAATCGGCATTCTCGTCTGTAGCCTCCCATATATCGGTGCATACAATCTCGATAACCCCTTCCTCGTTGCACGTGTCCATTATGACAGTAACATCCAAAATCGGGAACTGGGAGTTGTGATCTGACTGCTTGAATCCGTCGATCTGAAGGCTCATTATCTTAGGATATATTCGCTAGCACTTGAATTTTTAGGCCCGCCTAAAACAGTGTCGAGTCGAAATTCCGTGAACTCTGAGACCAAAATGACAAACCAACCGAACAATCTGACTCATTATTGTCCAACAATGAACAATTTATGATCGAATTGTTAGCTAAGCGCCAGACACTCACCTTCCAAGGCAATAATCTCATCGTCATTGTTTTTCTGCCCCTGACGGGTGCGGGGCGTTCTATCATGAGCGCCTCGATGATTGGTGATTTCGCTAATTACAGGGGGTAATCCCCCTTCCTCAAGGAGCAACGCAGGGAGCGAAGCGACCGAGTAGCGCAGTAGGGAGGGGATACAGCGCCGTCATCGTCTTACAGACACCTGCTTATTGCTGGTTCACAGGCCTATGCACCGATACGTTTATGTTGAAACAAAGTATAAACACAGATGATGGATAGGCACGAAATAGAAGGGCACGAAGTCATCGAGAGCGAGGTGAAAGCGACCGGCAACGGCGCACATGTTCTCGTTCCAAAACGGTGGCGTGGCGCAGACGTGAAAATCGTCCGAACGTCTGAACCCGACGAGTAACCAATATGAACTACAACTACAGGTATCAGCTCAAACCGTCGAAGAGCCAGCGCGAGACGCTGGACTATCACCGCGATACCTGTAGGCAACTCTACAACCACGCCCTGTACCGTTTCAACCAGATTCCCCAAGACGAAGGAACCGTCAAACAGCGCGTCCGTAAAATCCGCGACGAGCTTCCCGACCTGAAAGACTGGTGGGAGGCACTGACCGACGTGTACTCGAAGGTGTTACAGCCCACCGTCATGCGAATTGCGCACAACGTCAAAGCACTTGGGAAGCTCAAAGAACAAGGCTATACCGTCGGTAAGCTACGATGGAAGTCGCCACGCGAGTTCCACAGTTTCACCTACAACCAGTCTGGCTTCGAACTCGACAAGAAGGGTGGTCAGACTGTGTTGTCACTGTCGAAACTCGCGGATATTCCCATCACACTGCACCGACCAGTGCCTGACGGCGCCACCATCAAAGAAGTCACGCTCAAGAAAGAGCCGACCGGCGAGTGGTTCGCCATTTTCGGAATCGAGCACGATTCCGAGCCGCCCGCGAAACCAGCGAATCCCAAGAAGTGTGTCGGTATCGACGTGGGGATTCTGAAATACGCTCACGATACGGATGGGTTTGCCGTTGGGTCGCTCGACCTCTCAGATAAGCGAGAACGACTGGAACGCGAGCAACGCACACTCTCGCGGAAGGAACACGGCTCGAACAACTGGGAGAACCAACGTCAGTGCGTAGCCGAGTGCCACCAGCGCATCAAGCGGAAACGCCGTGACTTTCTCCATCGGCTCTCGGCGTACTACGCTCGGGAGTACGACCTCGTGGCCGTCGAAGACCTCGACGTGAGGGGGATGCTCGAATCTCCGAGAAACAGCCGTAACACGGCGTCAGCGGCGTGGCACACCTTCCGACGGATGCTCGAATACAAGTGCAAGCATGAGGGGACGTACTTCGTGGCGGTCGAATCCGACGGGACGACCAAAGAGTGCGCTAAGTGCGGTGTCGAGACTGAGAAGCCGTTGTGGGTGCGCGAACACTCGTGTCCCGCCTGCGGCTTCGAGGCAGACAGGGATGCAAATGCGGCATGGAACGTTCTTTCTCGCGGCCTTTCCGAGCTAGGAGTGGTTCAATCCGAAGGAACGCCTGTGGAGACTGCGCTCTCTACGGGAACCGATTCGGTTCCTGCAAAGCGCGTCGTCGAAGCAGGAAGCCCCGCCCTCAAGGAGCGAGCGAAAGCGAGCGAGTAGGGCGGGGTAGTTCACAGACCGCTATGCGAGTGCCTTCGACGAAGACGTACCGAGTGAGACGACCACTCTGTGTCCCGAATGCGCCGGGCGAGTGACGACCAATACGCAGAAAACGATATGTGAGGTTTCTGGCCTCGTCCTTGCCTGTCAGTCTACCTTAACATCTCAGTACATACCGAACAGCGTGTTTGCACCATCGCAATCATGCAGATCAGACTGATGATCGCGGCAGGTGGTTCAAACGAGACAGGTTCGCGCCCAGCGGAATCAAATTTGAAACGAGATTGCAGCGACGAGGGAGCAAATTGAATGAGAAACCTCCTAACGCGACTTGCTGGACGGTCGCAAAGCACCGTTATCGTCGAGTGCCGCCACTGCGGCACAGCAGTCAGTGTCGAAGCGAGCGACTGTCCTCGCTTCGGCCACGACGGGATCGCAATCTACCGATTCGACTGAGAACGCTCGTCTCTGTTCAATCCTCGACATAAGGTGCCCTTTGCGTGGAGCGTCGCGAATGATTTTGTGTGCCCCCGAAGGGTGCGGGGCACAGCAACTGTGCCTCGTGGAAAGATCATGTCTAGTAAGACCCACATCCTGTCCCGCCTGACGTACAGTACACGAGTCGCGAAGCGCGCCCAGTACGAAGTCCTCGAATTTTCAGTCAAAACAAGGGGTGTTTGTGTTCGCAATACCAGTCACGCAAATCCAGCCGACCACGAATATCTCGTCACTGTTCACAATGGGATACCTATCGCCTGTGAGTGCCCTGCGGATGATCGCTACGACGGGGCGTGCAAACACCGCGTTGGGGTCGCTCATTGAGGCTTCGAGAATGACGGCCAACCCGTCCTCTGTCAGGTGGTTACTCAGAATGCAGAATTCGTCGTTCGGATGGTCGGCATAGGTTCTAGCTTAAGTCCTAGGAGAGTGCTCCTGTGACTCATCCGAAATGATATCGTTCTTATTTTATATATTTGTCCACTCTATTTACTCTCCAGCAACCTCTCGAATAGTGACTGTTGAGGAATTGGCTGCGTGCGGTTTAGCATGAACGTCTTTATGCGAACGCGCATACGGAGGAGTATGAATCCGGATTTGAGCGCCGAATTTCGCCTCTCTTCATCGTCTCTCGCACTGATCGGCCTTGCTGCGTCTATCCCAAATGCCCGCATCAAACTCGATGAGGTCGTTGGAGTAGATCACTCGGTACTCCTCTGCTGGGTCGAAGCAGAGTCCTACGACACTGTTGAGGCGGCACTTGACGCTGAGGCGTCGATTGCGGCGTGGACACTGCTTGAAGGTGCGACGGAGCGACGGCTGTATCGGCTTCGCATGGCCGAGTCGACCGAGGTGCAGGTCGCGATTCCCGAGGAATTCATCAAGCGTGGCACGACGCCAATCCATGCAACGATTACGGAGGATGGCTGGCTCATGCGGGCCCGCTTCCCTGATCGAACCACCCTCACGGAGTACCGCGACGCCTGCCATCAACGGGGAATGTCGTTCACTCTCGAAGGGCTCTATCAACCGACGACAGACTCCGAGGGCGAGGGACTGTCTCTCGCTGGGTTGACGCCAAAACAGCGGGAGGCACTACTACTCGCATACGAAGAAGGATATTACGATCTCCCGCGGGGGACGGACCTCACCGACCTGAGCGACCGCCTCGGTATTTCCCGGCGATCACTCTCCGACCGTCTTCGCAGGGCGGAGCGAGAAATCATTGCAACCGCAATCACCAACGAACGTCTCACTCCGAAGGACGCTAGTTTCACACAACCTGATAACATCGAGTGAGTGCGTCCGCAGATGCTGGCGTCGTTGGCCGCTCAGACTATGGACTGATCGCTACACATCCAGCACGCTTCAAGCGGCAGTTCGGACTACCCATATAAAGACGCTCCAAACGGAGAGACAGCCTGATTCGGTTCTCTGGCGAACAACGAGTATGGAACAGACAAACACGAGTACAGTCGCAGTGCGCTACATCGTCGACGACGTCGATACGGCGATCGACTTCTATACCAATCAGTTAGGGTTTGAGGTCCAGATGCACCCGGCACCGGGATTTGCAGGACTGAAACGCGGTAATCTTCGCCTGCAGCTGAATAAGCCGGGAGCCGGTGGAGGTGGGCAGGCCATGCCTGACGGAACCCTCCCCGAGCCTGGGGGGTGGAACCGCTTCCAGATCGAGGTTGAGGATTTGACCGCCACCGTCGAACAGCTGAAGAACCAAGGAGCCAGCTTCCGCAACGAGTTCGTGGCTGGGAAGGGCGGCAAGCAGATTCTGCTCGAAGATCCGGCCGGCAACGTGGTCGAACTCTTCGAACCACCGGGAGAATCATAGCGGAGGCGGCCGAGAGATGGGCCTCGAACGCATACGGCAGGCGCTAGCCGCGACCTTTGTGGGGAGCGACTGCCGGGTGGTCACGCTCGCGCTCGCACGCGCGGCCGACTCCTTCGGGAATATGTTTCTTCTCATCGTCATTCCTCTCTACATTGCAATAGGGCCGGTCGACGTCCAGCCACTGCTCGGGGTACAGGTGCCGGTCGTCGGCATCTCGCTGACCGAGGCGTTGCTCATCGGCGTGCTGCTCTCACTGTTCGGATTTCTGAGTAGCTTCGGCCAGCCCTTCGTCGGGCTGCTCTCCGATCAAACCGACAGACGGCGGGCGTACATCCTCCTCGGACTAGCATTGCTCACTGTCGCCAACGCCGCGTTCGCGTTCGTTACCGACTACCGTCTCCTGATCGGTCTCCGGATGCTCCAAGGGATCGGGGCCGCATTCACAATCCCGTGTACCGCTGCGTTGGTCAGCGAACTCTCGTCAGACGAGGACCGCGGCGGGAATTTCGGGGTGTACAATACTTTCCGACTGATCGGCGTCGGCTTTGGCCCCATCGTTGCGGGAGTCATCATCGGGGCGGGTTCTGGCCGGATCGCAGAGTACTCGTTCGCGCTCGCCGGGCGAGTCGTCGAGATGAGCGGCTTCGATGCCGCCTTCTTTGTCGCCGCCGCCAGTGCGCTCGTGAGTTTCCTGCTCGTGACGCTGTTCGTCTCCGACCCCGCGGAGACCCGCGCGAGCGCAAGTCAGGACCTCTCCATTGCCGTTCGCGGTTCCGATAGTGGCCAATTGCTTGATCCGGTGTTCGTGGTCGGCGTTGCGACGCTGTTCATGGCACTCGGACTCACGCTATTTGCGACGCTTCAACCCATCATCAACGAGCGTTTGGGCCAAGGCGGGACACTGTTCGCGGTTGAGTTTGCTGCCGCCGCCATCGCTAATATCGTCTTCCAAGTGCCGATCGGACGGGCGAGTGACCGGTACGGCCGACGGCCCTTCTTGATAGCCGGGTGCGCCATCTTTGTGCCCTCGATACTCGTACAGGGATTTGTCTTCAGTCCACTGATGATGATTCTCGCCCGCTTCATCCAGGGTATCGGAATCGCGCTGGTGTTTGCGCCCGGGCTCGCGTTCGCGGGTGACCTCGCGCAGGAGGGCGGGTCGAGCACCCGGCTGGCAGTGGTGACAATGGCGTTTGGGCTGGGCACCGCACTCGGACCGCTCGCGGCCGGCTTTCTCGTCGGGTACGGTGTTGTCGTCCCATTCGCGGTTAGCGCAATCCTTGGCATGTGTGGGCTCGTGCTCGTCTATACACAAGTCTTCGAGACCATCGAGGAAGAGTATCGAACCGGTGAGGAACCGGATGCTACTGTCTGAATTGGTGATATGGCGCAGAAATCGGGTCGTGAGGTCGTGACTCAGGCATCGCTCCCCTATTGTCTCGGAAGTCTCCGATTAGCTAGTCGACTCATGAGGGGAGCGACTGCGAACGTACGCAGCTACAAGTCATTTAGAAAACGTTGGTTTACGTGATTGCAGGCGAGAAAGCCTCGCCCTTGCGGGCGGGGATGAATCGCCGTCTTTGTTCACTTTCACTGTACGGTACAGTCTTCGGTGCTCTCCGTGCGTTTTTCTGGGTATCCGACGCGGTACATCCGCGCCCATACCGGGACAATCGGACAAATTCGGACTTCCCGACCGAGGCTCGAAGTACCCCTTCGGGATCGGTTGGGTACCGACGCTAAACAACCAAGTACCTCCGAATCCCTCACGGGAGAGGAGTAACGGCTACTTGGCATGGCCAGCACCTCGTCGGTGTGTAAACCGTAAACTCCCACCGAACCAGCGACCGACGTTGTGGGAATCCTCGCCCTTCAGGGCGGGGAGGATGTCAACACCCACCAACGTCGGTGATCGAAAGCCGGGTCACGAGGGCTTTTCCCGAAGGGCGGTTACGCGCATTAGCTCGCAAAACGGGACTCGTTGAGCGTCGGCGAAAACTCGACGTGGCCGCTCTGTTTTGGGCACTCATGCTCGGGTTCACTGTTGGTGACTTGATGTATTTAGCGCACATATGAGTACTTGCGGCAAGATATATGAGCTTTAGCACCGAATAGACAGTTATGACCGAGGATGGACCACCTGCGTCTACCGCACGTGAACAGTGGCACGCTGATCGAACGACGTTCCAGCGAGTCTATGATATCCTCGTCGGGACGTACGATCCAGCGTCTGCACAGCAATTTGCCGAGTGGGCCGACTGCTCTGAGAACGGTGCGCGGCAAGCACTCGAGCAACTGACGGAGATGGGGATCGCCAAGCGAACTGACAGCCGACCGGCGACCTACCAGCGCAATCCCTCATACTTCCGCTGGAAACGTGTCGAACAGTTGGCTCATGAGCACAGTCCGAGCGATCTTCGCGCACGAATCGACGACCTCATCGAGGAAGATCAGGCTTTCCAAGTAGAGTACGGCGTTCCCGACCCGGACGCTGTCGTCACTTCCGACGATGCGGGTGAGGATCATGAGTCG
Organism: Haladaptatus halobius; assembly: GCF_020618475.1. Lineage (GTDB taxonomy): Archaea > Halobacteriota > Halobacteria > Halobacteriales > Haladaptataceae > Haladaptatus > Haladaptatus halobius. The sequence continues at coordinate 468,382 of NZ_CP085338.1, forward strand.
TTGGACGAACGCTGGGATGACCTCACCAAGTGGCGAACGATTCGTCGCGATATCACCGTCCTCAAACGGGCGGTTCAGCGAGCCGAGTCCACGACTGATGATCGAGCACAGGCCTGACCCGTGACGGAGCGACCCGAAGGCTCGAGCGGGCCACTCGATATTCCAACACTCACAGTGCTTGCACAGCGGGCAGCCACGCATCCACTCGTCAGTAACTGGCAGTTCCGGCCGGATTCGATCACGCCGCGCGTTCTCGAACTCCAAGTGGACTCGGAGCAGTATCCAACAGCAATTCACGACGTTCGCGTCGATATTCGATGGTTCGAAGGTGGTGACTACTCCGTCCACTACCTCGAGATATCCGCAGACGAGACGTGGCAATGCCGATGGGATCGCCACCCCAAACCAAACACACCGACTGGACACTTCCATCCACCACCGACTGCAGAAGACACCGTTGAACCTTCACCACTTGATGCCGATCACCACCTAGATGTTCTGTTTGCCGTCCTCGACTGGATTGGTGAGCGAGTACAAGAGCTCTACGATGTGTAACAACGGTACTTTTGAACTGTTGCACTCATCGGCGGATTTCGCAGGGATGACGTACCGCTGGTCGGTGCCACGTCAACGAGTGTGGATACCAGTGGTTTGTCCTCTGCATAGGTTCCTCGTCCGCGAGTCGAGAGTCCACGCGAGCGCGACTCGCAGTCACGCTCGCGGCCTTTCAACCCAGCAGTGACGTATACTTCGTCGATTTCGACTGGGCCAACGAGATGGAGGGAAGGCGTGTCGAGCAGTTCGCCAGAACGCTCGACTAGTACGACCTTGTCCTCATCGTCGACAAAAGTACAGTGGAGAGACGGATCACGCGTCGTCAGTTGGATCGTACGGGTGTGCGTCGTCGACTGACGGCGCCCCGATGGCGAGGATACGTGTGGCCGTTTCGGCGGTTTCGGGATTGAACGCCCTCTGTGGGCTCCCAGGATCGACGAAGAGGACTTGGTCGGACTCAACGACATACGTCTCGTCAGGGGTTTCGACGTGAAGCGTCCCGTCGAGAACGTAGAATGCCTCGACTTGCTCGTCGTGGGAGTGGTAGCTCAGCCCGGACTGCTCACCGGGAGAGAGTTCGTAGACTCGAAGACCGAGCTTCGAGTTCTGATAGTCGTATCCTGCTGCAACACTGAGCGACCGGACATCGGTCGGACGGTCGTCCCACTGGTCAAGGTCGGTAGGGTCGATGAGATGGTAACCCATACCTATCGCTGTCGATGGAAGGTGATTAAATGCTCGGACTAGCAGTCTTCTACAGGCTAAACAGGTCGAGTACCTCGGGGCGTGACCCCGAGGCAGTTCACGCATTTTTCGCCTTCACACCGAGCACTCGTTTCGCTGAGACGGCGTTCGTCGCCCAAACGGTCGTCGCCTGTCTCGCGAACGAGGAGATGATCGGCGAAACGATCAGGCTCTTCGGCGGCGATAGCCCCATCGAGCAAGCGATCCGCCCTGATAACGGGTAGTAAGCGGAAGTCTCGCCCCTTAGGACGATTCGACGCGGGTTGTGTCGGTAGTCGCTAGCAGTTCATCAATAAATGCTGTGAGGAGGTCATCAGGGTCGCGAGTAGGATTGTCCGGCGGTTTCTTCCAAAATTCGACATTGAACTCACGCGTGGCCGTAGCCTGCTCCTCTGTGGCGATGGCCATGAGAATCGCCTGCTGATAGATTATGATTGTCCGGTGATCGTCAACGTCGAGATGTTCGATCGCGGCTCTCTCAAGTGCAGCGCGGAGATCTACCGGTTCGGCTACTGTACACTGCTGCACCGGATCAGTATCGCCCACCATAGTAGTCGATACTTCTCGTCAGTACAAGTATGCGTGCATATCTATCGGAGACGCACCCCACCAAGGTATAATCCGTTTAAGATTACAAACGCGCCTAACGCCGTGTAGATTATCGTTGAGGAGGGCACGGTATTCTCATCAACAGCCCAGCTAATGATTGAAATCCCAATAACTGCGAGTACGTACCCGAGTAGTTGCCAGCTGAGGGTCATACTAATTATCTGAATTGGGCCAAATTCACGGGGGGAACGAGTAGTAGAGGGCATTATTCAATTAGAGATGCGTTGTCGGCAAAAAGATTCCCTGTATAGACTGGTAATCTGCTGTGCTGACTATGCGCCTTGTATCTTGCAGCGGCTCAGTGAGTTGCCGAGCTTCTGTCACAAACGTCCTGCTGACTACAGAGAATGTAATCAGTATCAAATCCGTCGTTCAACCCGTGTGATTGGGATTGAGCACGTAGTAGACTATAGTCATCGAGAGTCCCATGAGAACCGCTTGGAAAGTCACCGAGTCACCAAGCATTGTGCCAATAAGAAGTACAGTCACAGCGGCTGTGAAGCCGACGAGAACAGCATATTGGACACGGGACAAGCTTCGCATCCAGTCATCAAGACGACGATACAGTTGCCTCGTGTTGCTCATAAATCACGTTTTAACGGGTAGTACAATAAGATTCCCCTGACAAACTCGCGCCCTGTATCTTGCACACGCGCTGAAACCTATCACCGCAAGAGGGTTTCAACAACGCCGCCAGGCCATAGTGTTACTCTATTTTATGATAGCTTCGGAAACGGTGGAGGGTTCGACACAGCCGGAAGCGCTGCCCTATTCACCAACAATGGTAGCTTCAAGCGGGTCTCTATTGATTCATCTGTCTCATTGTAGTGCTGATATTCTGCTGGTTTAGACGATACAGCGACAGGCTTCGATCTCGAAAGCCCTCAGCCTCTCAATATCCCGCGACTCACACTGCGCGCCTCGCTTCCCTCGATGCTAGCGGGATCGGGGGACGGCCGAGGCGGCCTCCCCCTTTCCAAGTCCGCCAGGATGATGACTGATGGGCTGAACGTCGGATCGGCTGAATGAGAGATTCGTACGGCTCGCCCCGCTCGCCGCGTCGCTCGCGACCGACCAGTCCGGGCCTGCGGCCTGCGGCCGTTCCGGGCGTCTGGTCTCGCCGCCAGCACCAAGCGCACTTTCGGTTGCGTCGTCGGTTCCGGTGGTTGGTTGACGGACTCACGGGAGTATTCGACGTTGTAACACCGACACTCATCGGGCGAACTCCAGCTCCGTATCATCGAGGCAACTTCGGCGACCGCGACGATATAGGCAAGGCTATCAAATGCCACTATTTTCTCAGTTCGCTTGACATCTATCTCCCTCGCCGACTATTCATATTAATGTGTAATAGATATAAATATTCGTTTCTCGGTTAACTTGCATGGGTTTGTTCGGTATTAAGCAAATGTAAATTCCATAATCAACTCCGTGTGAGGAAGAAATTCACACGCAAACAACCATTGACTATGAGAAACGAACGACAGCACAAACTGACTGAATCGCACGACGAAACAGATCGATACGCCGCCGAAGATGCAGCGGAACTCGAGAAGGGCGCGTTCGACGGCAGTTCGATCGGCCGCCGCACGTTCCTGAGCGTAGCGGCTGCGACCGGCGCCGCGCTCGCTTTGCCGCGTACGGTATCTGCTGAGGTCACTGACGACGCGATGACCGATCTTGCAGAGTTTGCCGTCAACGCCGCACCCAATGACCACCAAGTAACGCTAGTCATCGAATTCGAGGACACGGTTGCCCTCCATGCGTTCTACGACGAGTACGGTGAACCGGACTGGGACATCGAGGAAGACGATTTACCTCCGAAAGCCGTGACCCGCGAGAAGCCAACACCCGCGGCCCACGCCTATCTCACCGCCGACGAGCTCACTGAGGCTCTCGATCTCGGCGGCATCGATTTCGTCGACTTCTCGCCGGGTGCAAACCCGTTCTGGAAGCTAGGTGATGCCTACGACGACCACGTCTTTCCCGAGGTCGAGGACGCACGCGACTTCGTTTCCCACAACGAGCTAGACCAGGGATTCCAATATCTGGCGGACGAGTACTCGGATCGCCTCCGCGTGCACGCTATCGGCCAGAGTCCAGGCTGGGAGAATCTGCGCACGGGTGAAGATCCCGACCCGAAGGATGTCTACGTTGCGGAAATCATGAAGAATATCCAAGATGAGGAGTCATTCGCCGAGAAAGACAAGGTTGTCTTCTCGCTTAGCATCCACGGCGACGAGCCTGCAGGCCGCGTGGCCGGCACTCGTATTATCGAGGAGGCTGCGAAGGGCACGGCCGACGACTTCGAGGACGTCCTCGACGACATCGTCATCGTGTTCGTCTTTATCAACCCGGACGGTTGGGTCGTCCGGAAGCCGCAGTACGAATTCGAGACGTGGTGGGGCGGCACGGAGCGGTTCCGATACCACCGCGGGAACGCGGCCGTCGGGGATACCAATCGACAGTACCCGACGATGGGGTGGGTCTACCCCGGGTACTGGCCCGCTGAACCCGAGGATACACCTGAGGTGCGTCCCGACGACCCGGAGGGCCGGGGATACGAAGATATGGTTCCAGACGCGCTGGCGGTCGTCGAGCACCTGCGTGGGTACGACAACGTCGAGTACCTCTGTGACTACCACATGATGGATCTGTCGGAATCCATGGTGTTGAATCTCGAGTCTAACGCACCATACAATCACGATGGGACGCACAACTTAGACGAAGTCAACATCCGTATCGGCGACGGGATGCAAGATCACTGGGGTAGCCCAGAGACGATCTCTGACGACACGTCTCGCGCCAGCGAGGCTATCTACGGTATTGAGGGCTACGTCCCAGAACGGTTGCTGGACTACGGGACGATCTACGACTCGCTAAGCTACCAGATCACCGGCGGGTTGCTCGGCTGGGCAGGCCAACCCGAGGAGTTCGGCGGCCTCGGCGCCGTGACGGTCGCTCCTGAGTTGGTGCTTCGGGACGGCTACGATTGGAAGCCGTTCATCGAGCGCCGCCTGGAGATGGCCTACCGCATCTCGATGCGCGAGTACACCGAGATGACTGCTGCGAAGACCAACGCGACCGTGGCCACCGACGGACAGGACACCGCCTACGTCGGCTCTGATGTCCTGACGCGCCGATCGGCGGATCTCCCGTACACCGACGAGAGCCCAGGCAAGGGCGATGGCAAAGGCCAGGATCGCGCTACACGGGTTCAGCGCCGCCACGAGACCGTCCAGCCGGGACCCGGCGGTAGCGCGAGCGCATCGTCGGGCCGCATAACGCACTCGCTGGCCGTACAGTTCGATGCCCACGGCATCGACGAGGGCGTCGTCAGGCTCGTCAATCCCGGCGGCCAAACCGTCCGTGAGATTGACCTTGCCGACCCGCTGTCCGATGACCAGGGTCACTTCTACGTCCCCGATCCGGACGACGGCGACTGGTCGATCGAGTACGACGGCGACACCGACATCGACGTCGAGATGGTCCTCCTCGAGACCGAGGGCGAATACCCAAACCCCGAGGAGGTTCTCGGCTACTCCCAGCGCGAATACGTTGTTAACCCAATGCAGTTCTTCGAGGATCTCGAGCCGTTCCTCGAAGAAGGGACGATCGACGGCCTGCGCGTCCACGACGTGCGCATCGGTCGGCTGATGCGGGGCAACTCCGGCAAGCGCCGGTACGACAACCTCGTCATCTCTCACGACGACGGCGTCGACGATCAGCGGTACGTCTCTGCTATCGAGGAATTCGTCGAAACCGGCGGTGACCTCGTACTCACTGACGCGGGGTTGAACCTCCTCGGGCGCCTCGACGTCGGCCAGGCCGCGGCCATCGAGGCTGACGATATCGAGTTCGGGACGACGGACTTCCCGAATCTCATGGACCGAGATCTCGACCACCCGCTGCTGACGGACGTCAGACCAATCCAGCAGGAGATCTGGAAAATATCCCAGCTCGGCTACACGACTGGCGACGACTCGCCGGTGTGGACCGTGGACACTGACGCCTTCACGGACGCCGGCGGAACTATCGCCGGCATTCTCGGCGAAGACGGTGACGTCGGCGCCGGTTTGCTGTCAGCCGGGGATGCAGAGATCAACGTGATCGGTTCCGTCTTGCCGCCGGCAAACCAGCGGGAACTCCATCCCTTTGGCATGGCCGACTACACCCTGTCGTTCATGGGGCACACGCTCATGTGCAACGCGCTCGGCTTCGAGCAGCGCCGGTACGTAAACGGCGAACTCGTCGGTACTTGGGGCGAACTCCGATAGGGCGGTCGATTGGTACCGTTCCACTTGTTTTCCTGGATCGTCTCCGGTTCCTGCTCGCCCTATGGGTTACGGGTGATCGGTCTATCACCATCGGGAGATACGTTTGAAAGTACCTCTATGGCGTCACCATGAAGGATTGTTTTCTCGCCCGGGAGGGAAATAGTTCCGCTAAGTAAGAATTATGTCTTGCCAACTCGAATACCTACTATGGCCGATTCACATTCCACCGACGGGCCGCCTCCCTTCGAGGACATATTCAACGGTGACGACGTCGAGCAGCAAATCTATGGAACCATTCTCCAGACGCGCGAGCCAGTGACGGCGAGTGCAATCGCAGATCGGATCGACTGTGACCCGAAAACTGCCCGGAAATACCTCAACTGGTTTGCGGATCTCGGGATCGTCACTCTTCACGATGGGCATCCAGCTACCTACGAGCGCAATGCCGCATATTTCGAATGGCGACACATCAATCAGCTCGCGGCACACCACTCGCTTGAGGAGCTCCAGCAGCGCGTCCGTACGTTGACAGCGAAGGTCGCACGCTATGAAGACGAGTATGACGCTGTGACCCCGGCAGACGTTGATGCGCTGGCCGTTGTCGAGACGAGCGTCGACACGTCAATCGACGATGTGTACGGTGACCTCAGCGACTGGATGACTGCTCGCCAAGAGCGAGCGCGCTACGAACGAGCACGCCAGCAACGTGCTGGTGCTACCGACCAGGAACAGGCTTCTGGATAGCGATGGTGCCGCCAACTGGCGATGGAGGCAGTCCTGTGCCGATTGATCGACCAATCCTTGAGTTTTTACAGACGAGATTCATCGCCACAAATCAGGTCGAAGAGGCAGTTATCACCGATTCGAACGGCCATCTTAAGCTTCGCATTACATTCGCTCAGCCGTATTATCCAGCGTCGGTGGATGAGGCGACCCTTGCTGTCCGGTGGTACACGAATGACGACTTCAAAATCCACTATCGAGAAGTTCACGCTGATAGCGTCTGGGAGTGTCAATGGGATCGGCATCCGAACCCACACAATACGCGAGATCATTTTCATCCACCACCCACCGCCCCGACGCTTGGCGAGAATGCCGCATGGCCAGCCGATTATCGCGATGTCTTAACACTTGTTCTCGACGAGATCGAACAGCGGTTTACGACTCTGTGGGATGAATAGGTGGTGGAACCGTCGTCATCGGACGAGTAATGAAGTACGGCACGCGTGGCACTGGACGATACGGGCGTGCATGAGAGCATAAGCCCAGAGCGTGATTTTCCATCGCAGGTTCAGCGCACTTCAAGGTGGAGCCTCCGACCTCAAGGAGCGACCGAAGGGAGCGAGTAGGTCGGAGAGGAAACCGACGAAGGACGACACAACCGCACGACAGTAGCTACCTGACTCCCGGAGGTATACGTACCATCGGGTGGTAATCTGAAATATGGAGGTGCGTCGAACCGCGCCGGTCAAACTCATCGTTCCCGATGAGCGCCGCGACGACCTCCACGAATCCGCCCGGCAGTTCCTCTACTGTGCGAACCGTGCCGCCGAGTTCTGTTGGGACGACGACTCTTACACAAATTGCGTCACGGCAAACACGACGGCACGGGACGCGCTCTATGCTGAACTACGAGAGGAAACAGGCCTCACCGCAAACCTCGTTCAAGAAGCCATCCGACGCGCCGTGCAAGCGACGAAGGGATGCGTCGAGCGGTGGAAGCAGGGCAAGCGCGTGAGCCAGCCGGAGTTCACGTCATGGAGCATGGTTTACGATAAACGAAGCGCAACCTTCTACCGCGACCATGTTTCTCTCTCGACCGTCAACGGGCGCGTCGAGTGTGACTTTGAACTCCCGGCAGATAGTCCGACGCCCTACGAGCGGTATGTCCTCTCGGAGGACTACGAGTTCCGCGCGAGTACACTGCAATACGACAAGGCGACCGACGAGTTCTACTTCCACATCACAACCCGGAAGTACGATAGCGACGAGTCCGAGGTTTCGGCAGATACCGAGCACCAAACAGTCCTCGGTATCGACCTCGGCGTCAACAGCCTCGCGGTCGCTTCGACGGGAACGTTCTGGCAGGGCGACGAATACGACCACTGGTGTCGTGAATTCGAGAAGCGACGTGGTGAGATGCAACAGCGTGGGACGCAAGCCGCGCACAACGCGCTCCTCCGCCTCGGCAAGCGCGAAGAAGCGTGGCGAAAGCAGTACATCCATACCGTCGCCAACGAAATCGTCTCGGAAGCCGTCGAGTACGATTGTGACGTAATCGTGTTCGAGGACCTAACGGACATCCGCGAGCGGCTTCCACAGGCGAAGTGGCACCACATCTGGGCGTTCCGCCGCCTGTTCGAGTACGTCGAGTACAAGGCACCGGAACGCGGCGTCACGGCGAAGCAGGTTGCGCCAAACCACACGTCCCAACGCTGTTCTCGAATGGATTGTGGGTTCACGCACCGCGACAACCGCGACGGTGGACACTTTCACTGCCAGAAATGCGGCTACGAGGTCAATGCGGACTACAATGCGGCGAAAAACATCGGGCTACGCTACGCCCGAAAGCGGAAGCACAGACTCCGGTCCTCGCCCACGTCGGGGAGCGGAGACGCACGAGTAGACGTGCGTGTGAATGGTGGGACGTTGAACGGCAAGAGTCATCGGCCTATTGCCGGGGACTGATTGCCGGGAGTCCACATCAAAGCCCTACCCTCAACGAGCGAACCCCGTATGGGGTGAGCGAAGTAGGGTAATTTACCCAACTGGTCGGTGAATCATGGCGACGGTTGACGCCCCGAACACCTTTCTAATCGCAGTACTATCCCTCGCTCATGGCGATTCTCGCACTCGCAGAGACAGCGCACGCACCCGACCCCGACTGTGGTCTGAGCGAGGGCACCATTCAGGCCGCAGAAAAGAAAGACGTCGCCCCAAGCGAGACGGATCTCCGACTGTGTCCAGACTGTTTCCCCGAGCAAGCACCTTCATAAGTGACTGTCCGCGCCTGATACCGATGCTCTGTACGACGTTCGCGAACGCACTGGAACCCCCCGATCACGCGTCGGTCGACGACATCTGTGATCTTCTTCTATCTCGAGCAGCGGCTCCGCGAGCCGAGCATCGGGATCCGGATTTCGACGACACGATAGCTGCCATTGGGAATCGATATGATGAGGCAGCCGTTCGGGAGGTCGTCCACCTCGTTCTCGTCGACGGAGTCTCGTTTCGGACTGTCGCTGCTGACCTATAGATGCGCTCGATCGACGGTGCTCGAATCGGGACGATAGCTGGTTGTGTTCACTTGTGTATTATGTTTCTGAGGGAACTGAATGCAGAAATAGATTGGGAGCGACTTCTCTGAAAGCCCTCGGCCGCTCGGCATCCCGCGACCACGCGAGACGCAGTCTCGCTGGCCCTCGTTCGCTGCGCTTACGAGGATCCCGCTGCGCTCCTGGTTCCTGTGGTGCTAGCGGGGTCGGGGGACGACCGAGGCGGCCTCGCCCTTTCGATCCACAAGGGAAAGTAACTGATCCACTACGCGCGAAACCGAGGAGGAGCGGTGGTTTTCTATGGCCCGCCCCGATCGCCGTGTGCCGCCCTCCGCATCACTCGCGACCGACCAGCCCGAGGAGTCAATTAGGAACAACAATCCGACAGGCGCGTTAATTTCTAATCATACGTAATGGAAACGGCTGACCGATCGACGTGTATTGGTGATCTCTGACATCCAGTTAATAGCGATCTCCAGTTTGGATAATTGTTTGACATTCTATCCTCTTTTGTGTTATCCCTCCATAGAATTTTCCGATAATATTCAATAAATATACACCAATATTTTTAATAACCGTAATGACGAGAGCCAAGCAATGGAATCAGATGACGAACAAATCATTCGGCTAATTACAGACTCCACGAATCGAGCGATTTTGACGACCCTCAGTGGTGCTAGTCACAAACTCGAAGTAACTGAAATCGCTGAACAACTCGTTTCACAAGATGCTATCGCACTTCGTCCGTCTGACTACGAAAATAAACTTGAGCAGACGGTTATCTCACTGCACCATAAACACCTTCCCCAACTTGACGAAGCGGGACTCATCACGTATGACCGCAATACAAACATTGCCACCATTAGTGGCGATATGGCGAATGATGTAGAGTGGGGGGAGATAGAGGTCATCGACGAATTACTGTCACAATCAAGAACTGGAAGGAGAACCAGTGAGAGTGCCATTGGAGTACTTGAGGGAAAAGAAAAAGCGTATGAATACGGTCGAAAGCTGGCCGATAAGGCCGAAAACGAACTGTTTCTCATCTACACCTCCGTTGATTTACTCGATGAGGAATGTCTCCCTAATGCTAAGAACGCAATCGAACGGGGAGTCGAGTTCTATGCCGGTGCAAAGAGTCAGGATACTCGTCAATTCTTTCAAGAATACCTTCCAGAAGCGACAGTCTGGGAACCCCAATTAGACTGGTTAAACAAGCAGTCGAGCTATCCAACAATAAGCCGACTCATTTTCGCAGATCGCGAGAAAGTCATCGTCGGTCTCTGGATCGAATCACATGCTGATGGAACCCAAACAGAGATTGCGATGATCGGTGAAGGCTCAGATAATCCCCTCGTGGTTCTTGTTCGAGAGCTTTTGGGGTCACGACTGGATCATCTGGATTACCAAAGTGAAGACTTCTTGGAAGGGCTTCCGTTCGAGACATGACGACCAAATTACTCACCGACGGTGGCAGAGACCGTAATCAGTCAAATCAATCGCCCCACTGGACATACGATATTGACACTGAGGAGCGCCCGAGTGAGGCGGTCGTGAGAGCCGTTGCAGCACTCACTGACACGGCGATTCAGAATCTCGATCCATTATACAATGTGATTGACCCAGATCATATTGATGGAATATTTACGAAGAGAACTAATACCGGTGGACGAACGGAACTCTCATTCGAGTTCAATGGCTGTGCAGTAACCGTAACGCACACTGAAGTTCGTGTGTCTATTCTTGAATGAGATAATTGTTGATTGCTATCCCTTCAGTAGTCATGGAACCGATTTTCAATTCGTCCTCACTCTGATGTAGCCCATCGACTGTGATTGATAGTAGTCAGTGTACAAGACAGTGGGGAGATCATGATTTACAGCATGACGACAGTAGGGAGTAGGTTTTGGGGTGTCAATCCCCCTCGAAAGCCCCGTACGCCCGACGGCTGCGCCTCGCTGCGCTCCTCACCGGGTTGCGGTGCGTGCGTCGGCTCACTCGCCGAGCGCCCGGCCCCTTTCAGTCCCCCCAGGTTTGGGTGATCGGAGTGGGTCCCCGATCGTCGTCGATGTTGTCGCAGTGCACGTGTTGCTCATACGTTCACTCACTCAATTCCTGCACCGCCGTAACCACATCCCAGTTCCGTCGGATGGCCTCCATTCCGAGAACCTTCCCGGCGTCCGTGAATCGGCCGTCGCCGAGCGCCTCCTTGTCGAGTTCGCTGTAGACTTCGCGGCCGCTCACCTCGAACGTCTCCGCCTCGTGTTGTCCATCCAGAAGTGCCTCGACTTGCTCGTCCGTCGGCTCCTCGTGGAGGAACGTGACGTAGTGTTTGATGCCATCCTCCGCTGGAACGTCGAAGGGCTGCTCGATCACGACGTCCTGGAGTTCCGTTCGCGTTCTGATCATCACGGAGATGTCGTAGCCGAACGTGTCCTCGATTGCGTCGTGGATGGACTGTTTACTCGAACATGTTTATCTAGGCGATGTTCGAAGTCTCCTTCGTCGGATTCCGACACTCAGGAATGCACCTTGAAGCGGATTCTGTCCGACCACGTCGACACCGATTTCCGCAGAAAAGGTCTTATAATCGCGGTAGCGCCATTTAGTTCCCTCCTAAATCGTTCACCGAATTCACGAACCGTCGACGATCACCGCGTTTCTTTAAAATCGAACGCAGTTGCAGAACAAAGGCCGCGGATAGCATCGATATAACGACACAATGAGCGATTGAAAATAATCCGAGGATCAGATATGGAATTCGATGACCAAAAGACTGCGACTGAGTCGGATCAATCCGAGAGACGCGAACGAAGTTCATCACTTGCTTCCGTATCTCGCGGTGCAGGGCTCTTTTTGGTCGGAAAGGGGGCGGATAACGTGCTTCGATTGGGTATCAATATTATTTTAACGCGAGGGCTTGGTGAAGCGCTTTTCGGCGTTTACAGTTACGGATACGTTATTCTATCCATCGTTCGCACAGTGACTAACCTCGGGACGGATACGTCGATACTCAAATTCCTGCCGCAGTATAGCGGACAGAAACCGAAACAGAATCAAATGCTAGGTTTAGCGCTTTTCACATCACTTGCCGGGGGTATACTCATTAGTGGGTTCATCTTTCTTGGGGCCCCGATTATTACGGAGTTAACGCTAAAAAATCCACTACTGACCAATGTTTTGCGGATTTTAGCACTCGTCATCCCGTTTACAACATTGAGCAATATCCTGCAAACCGTCTTCAAGGCGCTTGAACTCCCTGAATATCAAGTTCTTCTGATGAACATCGTGACACCGAGCGTTCAACTACTCTTTATTGCTATTCCAATTCTCCTCGGATACAAGCTTCTCGGCGTCGTTGCGGCGAGCGTCGCGGCTGGCGTTGTCGTTTTTATTGCAACAGTTTCACTTTTTGCCTCTCGGATGACGCTTCGACCAACGTTACGGGGCTCACGTAGCGATATCGTCGAATTTTACAACTACTCGCTACCGTTAACGCTCACACAAGCGGGGGCGATCCTTGCGAATCGAATCGACTTACTGATGGTCGGCATCTTTATCTCGCAGGGAAGCACTGTTGGAATTTATAAAGCAGCACTGGTCGTTGCAGGAATGCTCGTCCTGCCGCTGAGCGCGTTCAACCAAATCTTCCCTCCCGTCGCCTCTCGTCTCTACACAAACGGGAAAATGGCTGAGTTGCAATCACTTTATCAGCAAATCACGCGCTGGATCTTTACTGTCGCACTTTTTCTCGCGCTCGGTGCAATTGTCTACTCGAAGGAAATTTTGTTCATCTTCGGTGAGGGATACACAGATGGTAGCTCCATCCTCATTCTCTTTACTCTCGGCCAGTTAGCGAACGCTGCAGTCGGCCCTAGCGGTTTTTTGCTGATGATGACAGATCACCAGTATATTTCACTCGTTAATCGGTGGGGACTCGGCATTCTAAACGTGATTTGTAATTATGTGTTCATCCAGGAATTTGGAGTTATTGGGGCAGCACTCGCAACAGCGAGTGTCCTCGCTCTAATAAATCTCGTTCGGGTCGTCGAAGTTTGGTACACTGAACATCTGTTCCCCTACTCCCGTCGATTCGTAAAACCCATCGTTGCAGGTCTCGGCACTGGGCTTATCATGTACGGATTACGGTCTGTGCTCTCTGGGTATCCACTTCTCGTTGTCGGCGGAGGAGTAGGGTTTTGTGCCTTCGGCGCTCTTCTGTTGGCTGCTGGCATTGAGGAAGAAGATCATGAATTTTTCTCAATGTGTGTTTCGTATGTCAAAAATTTGTAAACGATGTACAGCTTCATAGAATTGCAGGGCGAGGATATCCGCGTCTTTAGGCGCGGGAGGAATCACCCGTCTATGGTCGCAAACGCCGAAGCCGGAAGATTTACGCTCTGAGGGGGCGTATTTCCGATACTCCTCGACGGCCAAAACGGACGCCGGGGAGGGGCCTCCGTAGGCAGGCCCCAAACAGCGGGACGGTGACGGTGTCACTCCGACCACGCGTGCCGTGGCGCGAAACACCCGAGAACACGCTGAATTAAAGCGGTGTGAGACGTCAGCGGTCCTCGCGGATACAACCCCCGCGAGAGTACGCCGGACGGGATAGAACAATTCCGACCGGAAGAACCGGCGGCGTGCAACCCGCCACGCCGATATCGAGGACGTGCCTGAAACCTTCGGGGGAATGCCACGTCCTTTAGGGCGTGGTAGCTTACTGCGCACATGTGTTCAACCTCAACGGTGAAGCAGAGAGATCTTTACTCAAAGTTACAACTACACCACCATATGACATTATCGGGTAGAGGAGCGCAACAGTACGCTGTTTGGTCGCTTTTGCATCCGTTTCCGTGGCAGTTGCGCCAGCAACTGCTCCGGATCAACACCGACTAATTCTCACCTTCCGCAGTCATGAAGCTACTACGTCCTTAGAGAGCATCAACACTTTCGCGAATCCCTATTACTCGGTCGTCTCAGGGACGTACCCGTGCAGGAAAGGGAGCTTCGTGTTTATGACCCCTTCGACGAAGTCTATGACGACTTTGTCTTCAGGTTGGAGACAGCCCTGTGTGGAGATGATGGTGAGAGTTGCTACAGCAGCTCCAACCAACGCAAGAGGGAGCGTAAATATGCTGAGCGTAATCGTTTGCATGAGCAATACGGTCGGCGGAATCAATAGTAGCGGCACGCGTGTTATCGTTCGAACTGTCCAGCGCGAGAAAGGTGTTATTCCAAACTTCGACCAAAGAACGGCTACCATGAAGACGTTGAGAGTGATGTTCGCGATCGCGGATGCGACGGAAGCCCCGATGAACCCGTAAGTCGGGATCAACACAAGATTCATGAGTAGGTTGAGGACGTATGCGATCGCGTTGCCCACGAGAATTAGCTTTGTGTGCCCGAGTGCTGACAACGTTTCACGGTTTCGGCCACCGGCTGCCTCTGTGAAAAACCCAATTGAGAGGATGGCAAGTGCTAACGCGCCGTGGGCGTAGCGCGAACCGAAGAACACGGTCAGAACGTCGTCAGGAGAGACCACGAAGAGGAGGAACGCGGGGAACGTGACGATAAAGATCCATTTCGTCGTGAGCTGATAAATTGTAGCTATTTCATCTCGTTTCCCATTCGCATCGAGCCGTGAAGCAAGCGGGAGATAGAGGAATCCGAAGGACGAGAGAGCAAGCAGGAGGCCGTTTGCGAGAGGGTACGCGGAGGAATACAGTCCAACCTCGTGGGAAGTGGTGAAGTATCCAAGCATCACCGTATCGGTTCGGGTCAGGAGGTCCGCGAGAACCGACGAGACCACGAGCGGCGCAGAGAATACCGCTATCTCGCGTATGTGGAGGCGAAACGACCCGACGAGCGGGAACAGGCGATTCAGAAGGTAATGAGAGACAAGGAACACCACAGCGGCACTGACGAAATACGCGTATCCGGCCGCCATTGCCCCGAAGCCTAAGGAAAGCAGCACGCCGAGGAGGAGAACTCTACCGAGTGGGTACAATAAATCACCGACAAATATCTTATAAATGGTGTTTTCTAACCCGCGGATTCCACCGACACCAACCTGATACCAGACGTAGAGTGGGATGGTGAGCGCGAATATCAGAATCAGTTGGCTCGAAGCGGAGCTATCAAACAGTTGCGAAGTAATGAAGTTAGCGTTAAAAATTATCAAACCAACCAACACCACGGCTACCGCCCCAGTAAAGAGGATGCCAGTCAGCCATGTTCCCCGAATATCTCGCTTGTCGTCGAACCGAGCCACGTAGCGCGGAACTCCCTGGCTGAAACCAAGGAGCGCTAACGTACCCGCCAGCGACATGATCGTAAGTGCAATGCTTACTTCGCCGTACGCCGCAGTCGAGAGGCCACGTCCGATAACGATGCGTTCAAGAAGATTCCCCACTGAATAGAACACGGCACCGACGAATACGAGGCTCGCACTCGAAAGGAGGCTCTGAAGTTCGCGTTCCGTGCCCATGGATTAGAGGTGGCCGAAATTTTCCATTCGGAGTTCGGTCCATCCATCGTCAGCAAATCCGCTCTCAATTCCATATCCAAAGTCGGAAAGCATGTTCATCGGAACCGGTAGTAGTTCACCGGTGATCGTGGTTGTCACTTGGGTTGAGATAGGGAAGCCAATTGTTGTTCCCGAGAAAACGAACTGCTGGTACAACCAACTAATACAGGCGCTGAATCGTTTTTCGGACATACAATTCTTCATACCGCCTTAAACGCTGTTTCAAAACCACTTTGTTATACTCCGAGTCAAAGAGAGACAAGAACATCTTACCAGCTTGTGAACGCTCGTGAACGGCCAATCCACAATGATGCATCGACTCTATCGCAAAATATTAATAAGAAATTAGATGGTACGGCGGGCGTACCCCAGCAAATGACTTTGGAAATAGGCGAGATGCGCTGATGAGGCCGTCACAGAAGGGTTCACACCCCGACACTGTCTAGCGGTCGAAATCCATGAAATAGGCCTCTTTAAGTGAAGAGGAGAACTGCTAGTGACCTCCTCCACGCCGTGAACGACGTGGCATCCCACCATGGGATATCGGCCACTAGCCTTTGAGGTTCTAACCCGCACTCTCACAGGAACCGGCGACATCTCGGAAGACACAATCTTCCGACGAGTCCGCGAGAGCTCTGCTCTCGTAAGACACCGGGGGAACCTCTCGGTGTGACTCCCGTGCTAGGGCTATGGCCCGGTCACACAGGCCCCATCTCCGACCGAGTCATCGGCATACGTGTATTCTCTGGCATGACTCTCTCCGCCGGAGTAGCATGTCCAAACACATAGTACAGACGCTTAACCGTACCGCCGTGGGATATCCGCCCCCGCAACCGACGGTGGGTAGTCGGCCGGGCCTCCCGTTCGCCCCGCGCCTCAAGACGCGGGTATGTACTACAAACTGCTAATCACCTAACGTGACGCTATATATGTTGGTTGTAACAGTAACCGCGTCAAGTATTCTGTGACACCCTTCTCTCCATAGCATATTCACAGAGAGACGACAAACACCGTGAATCGCCTGAAGATTAACTCGAAGACTTCCCATAGATTCGTCGGATATTCCCGCATTGCGACCGAAAGGGTAGATCACCTTGACCTCCTCCCCGCCGTAAACGGCGAGGATTCCCCCGTGGGGTGTCGGGCGGTCCGACACTCCCGGCGGTAACTTGCGGGTTTGTATGCTCCACGTCGAGGCGGTGAGCGCGTGGCGACACCAGTTCATATGAACTCCCTCGCTTGTGGCATACGAGCGGGGCCATCAGCCGTACTCACCGTTGAAGCCACGTCGGTGAGACCCACACGGGCAGGGGTGCTGTAGTTGGTGACGGGGAAGCCCAAGCCAGCCCCAATTTTCCCGGTTGAGTTGGAAATACATACGACACCGAGCGGCCTAAATCTTGCGGTAGTGTGTCTGTGCCTATCGCTTAGACCCTATCCTAAAGGGCCAGGCTTCCGCTTGCTATACGTCATTTCGGAAAAATTCGCTGATTTTCTCAAATATAGAATTTGAGTGCCCAGGGTGCGGTGGAACTATGAAAGAACAAGACGAATACTGCCGGCATTGTGGGCGACAACTACTGGAAAAGACAAAATTGATTTTCCTACCGTTGTATCATTGGAATCCATTGAATATAGTTAGCTGACGCGATTGGCCGTTACTACCGCAAGTACCCCTCCCCCTATTACCGTTGGAACCCAGTAAATGAGTCCACGGAAGATGATGACCGCAGCCACAATGACCGCAGATTCTATACTTGTTGTTGAGGCAAGGAGTGCAACAAGAACTGTTTCAATTCCACCTGCCCCACCGGGAAGTGGTGTTACGCCAGCAATAGCGCTAATTGGGATTGCGAATAACACAACCGAAAAAGGAACTGTTGTTCCAATTGCGTAGAACGCTAGCCATAATGCACCTGCTTGAAACAGCCAACCAGCACTAGAAAACCCAAGTGCAGTTATGAGTTGTATTGGATTTCTAGCAACTTTCTCGATTGTCTGAATAAAGTGTTTAATTCGACCTCTAATTGCCTCCTGGCTAGGCGCAGAAAAGCGTGGAATCACGCCTGCAATTTGGCGGAGTAATCCAGCGAGGCCAGATGAAAGATACTGTTCAACAACAACACGAGATGTCCATAAGTAGTAGCCACCGCCAAAGATAATCACACCTAGTCCGCTGAGAAGAACGGCTGCGAACTTCATGTGCGATGTGAGCGTCAACACGATTGCATAGTAGCCAATTCCAATCATGGCAAACAAGAACGACGGAACAAAATTGAGCGTGTCAACGCTTGCGATTGCCGCTAACCCCGTTTCGTACTTCGTTTCTGATGTTCGTGAGATCAAATAGGCTGTAATCGGTTCACCACCGGCTTGGCCGAATGGTGTTACATTGTTTGAGAAGGTAGCGCCTGAAAACAGGAAAAACGACCGCGGAATGGACACTGATACGTCCAATGTCTGAAGAACCGTTCTCAGTGATTGGCTCCAGGCGAATAACCAGCCGATTATCGTCACGAGTACAAGCCCAATAATCG
This sequence comes from Haladaptatus halobius, assembly GCF_020618475.1. GTDB lineage: Archaea > Halobacteriota > Halobacteria > Halobacteriales > Haladaptataceae > Haladaptatus > Haladaptatus halobius. The sequence continues at coordinate 486,908 of NZ_CP085338.1, forward strand.
TCCGCTGTGCCTGTTGTAATGCAGTGAGAACAGGTTCGATATCAACAAACCAGAATAAGAGGGCGAATACAGGAACAGTAAGAAGAAACCCAAAGAGGACTCTCTGAACGAGCGAGCGATCCATATGATTGGTAGAGCGAACCGCTCATATCAATCTTTTGGTTCATCAATCGTTAATTCCCACAGAATATGAAATCGCAATAACTGGAATATGTCTTGTTGCTAGCGTAGTATCAGCGTCGATGCCCGCTTAAAGAGTCCCAGTGATGGTTTCAAGAATTAGAATATAACTGTCCGCCAAGCAACGGACTCAAATTGAGAGAACCCGTACTGGTTCTCCATACAGCAGCTAAGAATGATGCAGATACAAGATCTAATCAACGAAATCGTAGTGAATGTTGATTCTATTCTATTATTTGAACCTAATAAAGATAGTTATAATCTATATAAAGATATAACTAATACTGTGACAATTGCTAAAGAGAACGAATTCGATAAGGAACAGTTTATCGAATTGCCTATCGACTTTCAGGACACAACCGAACTCGTTCGATTTGGGATTACAGGTGCACTAGACCAGGGGTTTGTTGAGGAAAACACTGCTGCGATTTGCGTTACAAATCTTTTCAATAGTGATGCTGATTCAATCACTCGTGTTTCCGTTGATGGGAATAATGAGAGTGAGTTCTATGATTTCTTTGCTTTTTCACGTGCTGAGGCATCTGTCATCGGAGAAACGCTCAAATTAGCTATCAGTCTTGGGAAGCAAGGGCAGAAAGGTGAACCAGTTGGTGCTCTTTTTTCTATCGGTGATGCAGGCACTGTGATGAGTTCCTCCCGTTCACTATCGTATAATCCATTTGATCAGTCTCATGTTCGCGTTGGCGATTCAATAATGAAGGTGATGCTCAAGGAATTCTCACGACTTGACGGTGCATTCGTTATCTCGGATGCCGGCAAAATCGTCAGTGCCTATCAGTATCTCGAACCAATAATTGAGGATCTCAATATCCCAAAAGGACTTGGAACACGGCATCATGCGGCAGCGGCGATCACGAACGAGACCGATGCTGTCACAATCGTTCTCAGTGAAAGCGATAGTCGCGTTCGTGGATTCAAGAATGGCGATTTAATCTTCAATATTGATCCAGAAATGTACTGATTGCTTGTTTCCAAATCCTTTGTCAGCGTGAACATGGGTCAAAGGGAAACTAACTAGATAATTTTCGCGACAAGTCCGAATCTCCAAGCGCTCTTTTTCGACTGCTCATGAACGGTTGTATCATCGACTAATAGACGCATGTCTCGACCACTATGTAAATGAATTTGGCAAAGCGGAGATCACTGATTGCACGTATTGGACGACCAGTACACCTGTTTTTTGTGCCCCGAGGGGTGTGGGGCACACTGCGTGCCTCGCGGAGCGAGTATGTTTAGTAAAAACGTCCTGTTCCACCTGACGTTCACCACCCGAGTTGCAAAGCGCGCTCAGTACGAAGTCCTCGAATTTTCAGTCGGTGCAGAGGGTGTTTGCGTTCGCAATACCAGTCACGCGAATCCAGTCGACAACGAATATCTCGTCACTGTTCACAACAGGATACCCATCGCTTGCGAATGCCCTGCAGATGACTGCTACAAGGGGGCGTGCAAACACCGCGTCGGAGTTGCAATTCGAACACCACTCTTGCAAGCGGCCACAGACCACTCCCTTGTCGCAGACGGTGGGATTCAAATCGAGAACGAACGTGAAACCCATGCAGACGACAGCCACAGTGCCCAGTCAAAGGTCTGTGACTGTGATGGGTTTGGTGGCTTTCCTTGTTGGCCCTGTGTGCGATCCGGGCGTCGCGATCTCTCGGAGGAATAACGGGTTTCGAGTGTGAGTTCGCATCATTCTAAGTTACATAGAATTGGATTTGAGTTGTACGCGGTATAGCAAGTGGTTCTCGTCGGAATCGTGCGGGCGGCGAGGGTAAGAAGGTGATCCACCGCATGGAAAAGCTAGGATACCTTCGACAAGGAGCGGAGATCGTCACTCATCGATCGTATCAGCCAGGATGAGTTGATCACCATCCTCAAGCTGTGTCGTCTCACAGTCAAGCTGTTGGGCGTGAATACCGTTCTTCATGACAACGAGGTCGCTCGGGTCGATGTCATAGTCCTCAGTCAAGTCTGATAACACGTCTGCAATGGTTGCACCGTCGCTGATACTCATGGTGAGTTGTTTATCATCGAGTTCGAATCGCACCGTCCCGTATGTTCGGACTTCGATCTGCATGACCAGACTACGAGTAGAGGACTCATGTTTGTTCGGGGAGCTTATTGGCAGTATACAAGTGCTCGCGAGACCAACCTTCGTTCAATGCATGTACGATGTCACTTCTTCGGGCCGCTCCGGGAGGTGGTCGGCAAGAAGACCGTCAAACGCGAGGTTGCCCCGGAGACGACAGTTGATAGTCTCCTCGCGACGATCGCCGACGACCATCCTGGGCTCGAAGAATTGCTGTTCGAGAACGAGGAGCTACGTGCATCGATGACGGTCACTCGGAACGGCAAGCATGTGATCTACCAAGATGGGCTCGACACTGAACTAGAAGCAGATGACGACATCCGTGTCACCCCATCGATTCAAGGTGGGTGATTAGTCGTCCGCGGTCGCGAAGCCGTCAACGTTGCTCTCGGGGACGGTTCCATCATCATTCCAGCCCCGCAGCTCGTAGTACTCCAGGATCGATTCCTGCAGATCTGGCAGATCATAGGGAAGACGGTCCTCTTCTGTGTCTATTCCGCGTTGATTGTTGAAGTGTCGCTCGAGTTCAATCACCTGCGAGCCCACCGTGAGCAATTCATCATAATCGGCCTCAAAGATCGTCTCCTTTTGTTCTTCGGTGAAGTAGTCGCCCGAGAACGCGCAGAAAATTCCGCTATCACGGATTGCGTGATGGTTCTCTTGTTCGATGAGGACTTCCGCCTTGCCTGCAGTCCCTTCAGGGTTAATCTCACCATCGTACTCGAGACCGAGCATCGTCGAGTACATATGGTCGGCGCCGCGGTTCGCGACAGCGTACGAAAGACCCTGTCCGTGAATAGCACGACCGTCGTGGGCTGCAAACTCCATGCCTTTCACCGTGAAGTTCTCCACATCAAGGTCATCGTGGGCCCGATTGACACCTTCTGCGAGTAGATCTCCCTCATCTTTCCGGTAGGCAATCTTTTCGACCAGCTCGTGCACACGTTCGGCGTTGCCGAATTCATCGTGGGCCGCGAGGTACGCGGCGACGCTGTTGCCACACGAGATGGTGTCCATCCCATAGATGTCGCATAGCTCGTTGGACTGCATCACGTCGACGACGTCGCCGATACCGCAGTTCGACCCGAACGAAAACACCGTTTCAAACTCCGGGCCCTCAGTCACGAGGCCGCGATCCTCGTCCTTGGTTGGAAGCTTACAGGCGAATGCGCAAACTGAGCAGGCTTCCTTCTTGTATTTTTTCTCCTCGACGGCGTCCCCGCCGATGTCCTCGACGTGTTCAAAGGACTGTTCGGAGAAGTACCGCGTCGGCAGTGAGAAGTTGTCGTTGATGAACTCCGTCCCCGAGGTGGTTCCCTGTCGCTTCATCATATCATCGGTGGTTGCTGCCTCCCTATGAAGCTCTGATTGGATGTCCTCATCGATCTCAACAGGCGGTTCTGAATCGCCACGGAAGGATACTGTCTTAACGTTTTTAGAACCGAGGACGGCACCGAGACCGCCGCGGCCGAACGCTCGGCTGTCATAGGTTATCGGACAGGCGAATCGGACGAGATTCTCTCCAGCAGGACCAATAGTGACGAGATTTTCACTCTCGAGTTCGTGGCGCTCGTTCATCGCGTCGGTGACTTCAGGCACGGTTGCTTGCGCAAGTTCGGATACTTCCTCGAACTCAACGCCCTCGTCAGTAATATGAATCGCAAGCAGCTCGTCGCTCGCGCCGATGATCTCGACGACGCTGTGCCCAGATGCGACAAAGTTCCGCGAGAGGTAGCCGCCCGCGTTGGTAGACAGCAGGCCATCGGTCAGTGGTGACAACCCAGTCATATTCATCCGACCGGTGAAACTCATCTGGGACTGCTGGAGCGGACCGGCCGAGATATATGCGCGATTCTTTGGACCAAGTGGATCAGCGTTAAATGGGATGCGATTGTGTGCGAGTTTTGTTGCAACTCCTCGACCGCCGATGAACTGTGAGAGGATGTCTCCGATGTCGGTCGTCGATGTGGACCGATCGCTCACGTCGATGGTGAGGAGGGATCCTTTCGCGTGAAGCATGCAAGATATAACGAACCACGATGACAAAAAGCCATAGGTTGCCGTTTTTATCTGGATTGCAGACGCTAAAACTTCGCCGTTTACGGTGGGGATACAGCGCCGTCATCGTCTTGCGTGCACGTGAGACTGCTACCCCGCAGGCCCACGAATCGGTACAGTTGGATGATAGAGCTGTGTCGAACCAGTGTGTCGGCAAGGTAAGTCATATGCACCAAGTTATTAACATATTGTTCATCTGTATTCATCGGTTACGTCTTCGAGGTGCACTTCTCCTTCCGGAACGCGGTAGGCCGCGACGACGGTTCGATCGGCGTCAGGCGAGTTCACGGTCTTGTCAACAGCGTAGCCGACGTACGTGCAGTCATCGCGGGTGAATTCGACGATGGAGTAGCCCCAGTTGTGGCTATCGAAGAACTCGATATGTGGATTCATTGCCGGAACAAGCCACGAAAACAACGGTTCGCTGATCTTGTTTCGCCACCCGCGGGTCAAGTGAAGCGCTTCGGCGACGTTGAGCGAGGTGACGGCGGGAGTCATGAACTCGACGCCGCAGCGCTCGCCTTGGGCGACACCCTCGCCGCCCGTGATGCGACCAGGATAGGAAGTTTGCTGATATGCGGCGACATAACAATGGAGATCGCCGGTGAGCGTGACGAAGTTGTCCACGTCCGCAGCGGCAACCGTCTCAATGATACGCATACGTTCGCGGGTATATCCGTCCCACCCTCCTTGAACCGGGTAAATTGAGAGCGGTCCAGACCCTAACCGAAATGGGACGGTCAGCACCTCGTCAGCCCACACCGTCCACGTTGTCTCAGATCCGGTAATCGTGTCGATGAGCCACTCACGCTGCTCGGTGCCGAGCATGGTTCTTCCAGGGGGTTCGCGATGCGGGCCGACATTGTCGACTGTGGGGATGGCTTCGCGTGGTGGATCCCGGAAGAGCCGCTCGTCAGTCAAGATCAGCGTCACGAGATCACCAAACTTGAATGACCGCCAGAGCTGAAACCGTTCTTGGAGTTTCTCGCCGTTCGGGTCGTAGTCAACGCGGGCAGGCATGAACTCCCACCATGCGTGCATCGCGTCGGCGATGAGTTTGGTCATGAACTCCGGATCGTCACCACGTGGGTGGTCGCCGGCAGGTGCGTCAGTCTCCTTGTCCCAGTAGAGATCGTTGATCATCTCATGGTCGTCCCAACCGGCGATAAGCGTGTGTGACTCCAACGCCTCCTGCAGGAACTGATCGCTGCGATACGTTCGATAGAGGTATCGATAGTCCTTGAGATCCCAGACACGGTGGTTGCCACTCGGTAGCGACTTCTCTCGATTGGGATAGTCGTAGGAGCCGAGACCTTTGAAATGGCCCGCATCGGACTCGTAGATGAAGTCGCCGACGTGAATGAGGAAGTCCACATCCTCTGAGGCGGCGTGGTGGTATGCGGGGAAGTAGCCGTTGAGGAAATTCTGACAGGCGAGCACCGCAAACCGTATCGACTCCGGCGAGTCTTCTGGGTGTGGCAGCGTTCGACACCGGCCGATTCGAGAGGCGACGTCGCGGTAGATGAATCGGTAATGGTACTCCCGATCTGGATCAAGGTTCCCGTCGAGATCCACCTTCACCGTGTAATCGTGGGCTCGAATCTCCACTGTATCCGTGATTAGTCCGTTATAGACGATTTCCTCCATCCCCTCGTCGTGCGCCACCTGCACGGCGAGCGGTTCCCCTGCAGTGAACACATCGGGGGCGATGCGTGTCCAGAGGATCACACCTGTTGAGGTCGGTCCGCCGCTCGCCACTGACTGTGGGAACGTTCCAGTCGGATCGGCCTGGGAGTCGAATTCGAATTCAGCCCCGCCGCCCGCGTCCATGGGATTGGTCGCCACTGCCAAGTCATGTGAGTCAAGTTCGGAGAGCAGTTCTGAATGGTCATCTTCTCCACGAGATGGCTCATCTCGTCCCTCCAAACCGAATCCGTTAGACATGACTTCCGCCTCGTAATGGAGCAGCTTTGCCGTTACGGCTATAATCTCTTCCTTTCACTCACGTCCAGTGACATCCTCCCACCGTAAACGGCGAGGTTTTAGCGCCTGCAATTAGATAACTACGCGATAGTGAGTGAACGAATACCTGCTGGAACCCTCCCAACGCTTGTCCATCCAGTAGTGGTCCGACGAAGGATGTAACCGCCCCGAGTTCCTGCGACTACGTCACTGTCATCAAGGGCCGTCCAGACAAGAAGAATTCTTGCGGTTTTCCTGGATACGAGACGGATTCAAAGGAATCTCCGCCATCAGTCGATTCGAACAGCGCCGCATCTGGCCCACGCTCGCCACCTCATGAGGGAGGAGGCGAACGGGCCGCTGCCGCATACAACCGCCCTCCGACAGCGAATGCTTCTCGGAAGTAGGTATGCTCGAGGTCAGCGTCAAGGTGCGTCCACGTTCGACCGGCATCACGCATGCGGTGAACCGCCTCGGGTCAAGGGCCGAGGCACGCTCGCTGTAATCCTGTAGAGTGATGGTTTGACTAGCAGTCGTCTTCGGAATCGCCTTCAGACGATGATTCTGTCGATCCCGAGGACTTCGTTTCTTCGCTACTCTGGGTATTGCCGTCATCAGGCTCATTACTTTCATCCGAAGATCCACTGTTCGAATCACCATCGTCGGATTCATCAGTCGTCGTCGAGTCGTCGTTTCCGTTCTCTTCGGTGGTGGTCGTGGTAGTGGTCATCACGGGAGTTTCTTCACTCATTACGACCATTTCTCCATCAGCTGTCAGGAGTGCGACAATATCTGTCTCGTCATTTCGAAGGACACTTCCCTCATAGTCAAACGTCACATCGGCATCTGCCATTTCTTCCGCGCCTGTTGCAACTGTCAGCGTTTCTCCCGCTGGGATTACAACATCATTCCCGAGTGGTCTCCTCTGGTTAGTGCCGTCATTTCCGTATTCGAACGCGACAATATACCCAGAGATATCAGCATCCTCACTTCCACTGTTCACGAAAACAACGTATTCTCCTTCGTAATTGACCTCTTGAATCCCGATGTTGAGATTTGATTGTCCGAATACCTGTGTTGTGCCGACCCCAATCGCCGCTACTGCTGCCATTGAGCTCAATATCTTTCTTCGAGCCGTTTGCATAACCAGGAGAATTATTCGATTGTACTATAATAAATGTTCGTAATGGATTTATTATCTTGTGTTCATCTACCATCGTATGGACGAAGACAGTCGCGCCATCCTTCCCAAATCGCATAGCAGTCTGTAGAACGTTGCTCTCCCTCATCTGATGGTCGACTTTGTCCCCCTTTTCCATTACTCTGAAGAGTCTGTCGTACAGTGAAAGTAAACGAAGACGGACACTGTATCCCCTCCCTCCTCGCTCGCTCGTTGAGGAAGGAGGCTTAGCGTCTTGCACCGCACAAGTTAAAGACAATGGCAAGCCTTGTAGCGAGCGCGAATCACGTGTGAGTCTGCTCTACTCCCAAACTGATTTTATCTGCGCCGGCGATGGGTGCCGGTGCACAAATGAGGTGTTGGATGATGGAGCTGTGCCGAACCAATGCGTCGGCGAGGTGAGTTACATGCACCAGGTAATTTACGCACTCGTGGAAGCATCGACTGAAGATACTGCACTTGCATGCGGAAAAGCGGTGTTCGACCGACTTATCGGAGCAGGCCCCGATAATGCTGCCATCTTTGACTACTACGTCACGTTTGACGACGAGCGGTCATCCGTTGCAGGGAAGGCTCGATGCGGCGAACTCCCGGTCGTCGCACCGGTCGACTCCGACGAAGGAACGGAACTCCTCGACCGTGGCTGGGAGGCAATCAGTCAGGAGTTCAAACGCAATCTCGAACGGGTGAGAACGGCGGTCAACGAGTTCAGTACAGACGAACTCATGCACGACAAAGATCTCGCCCGCCACGCCTGCTACAATCTCGGCGCATATCGTGGGCCGCCGCTCTACCTATACACCGAATTCGGCGACGCAATTCGCAATCGTGAACACCTTGATCACGTGCTCGATGCCGATGAGCAGGTGTGGATCATCCCGGCGGACGTCCACTACTAATATAGGATTGATAAGGAGCGAGACACTAGGAGAGCCTGCGGCGTCTATACGGACGCTGTAAGGCCACCATCGACACGGATGTTCTGTCCGGTGATATAACTTGAAGCAGGCGAGAGAAGGTATGCGACTGCGTCTGCAACCTCTGCGGTTTGTGCTGGTCGTCCCATCGGGATTCGCTTTCTCGTTTCCTCATCTACGTCGTAACTATCGACGAACCCGGGCTGAACCGTGTTCATCCGAATTCTGTCTGCTGCGTATTGGTCGGCGTAGAGTTTGGTAAAACTCCCGAGTCCAGCCCGAAGCACCGATGATACGGGGAACTCACTCGACGGCTCGAATGCCGAGAATGTAGAGATGTTCAGAATCGACCCGTGGCCTTGTTTTTCCATGATGGGTGTGACGAGTCGCGCCATACGGATAGTATTCAACAGAACGAGGTCTAACCCCGCGTGCCACTCCTCATCAGAGATTTCGAGGAGGTCGCCAGACGCCGGATGGCCTGTGTTGTTCACCACCGCGTCGAGACGACCGTAGCGCTCGTACGTCGTCTCAACGAGTGCCGCCAAGTCATCAGTATTTGTCACTGATCCTTCAAACCCATCTCCGCCGAGTTCGTTCGCAACCTCCACGGCGCTCCCCGACCGTGACAACAGAACCGGTGTGTATCCATCCTCAGTCAGTCGTCGTGCACAGGCCTCTCCGATACCGCTTCCTGCTGCTGTCACCACTGCTACTTTATCATCAGCCATTATACAACGACTAGCATGGTCACGTGCATAAAAACACTGCAACGCACACCTATTGCAGGTTCTTTCCTCATCGCTGTTCTAGATCTGTTCGTGTCGATTCCGGGGTGCAGACTGAGAGTCAAGTAGTCACCTCAATGAGGAGAATACCGACACTGCCGCAAACACAATTCTCATTGAGTAACAGAGAGAAATGAATATGTGTCGCGCTCAATCCGCCAGAGAATGTTCTCCGTTTCAAATCCCCGTGAGGTATGGCTCATCACGGTTGCCCACGCCGTCAATGAGTTCTATAGCGTCGCACTTCCACCAATTCTGCCGTTATTGGTAAACGACTTCGCTATTTCATACGGAGAGGCAGGAGCACTACTCACGGTCTTTTTCGCCACGTACTCGATCTTCCAATTACCTGCGGGCGTTCTCGCAGATCGAATTGGCCAGCGATGGCTCCTTGCCGCCGGGATGATCGTGTTAGCCACAGGCGTTCTCGTTGCTGCTGGAGCGCAGAACTATGGGACCCTTGTTATCGCCGAAATCATCGCTGGCGTCGGCGGTAGCACCTATCACCCAGCGGGGATGTCATTGATCAGTGACCTAGAGAGTGGCGATACTGAAGGAAAGGCAATGGGAATCCACGGTCTCGGCGGTGTCGTCGGAACCGCTCTCGCCCCAGCACTTGTCGGCGGCCTTGCGGCGCTTGTTGACTGGCGACTTGCCCTCACTGTCAGCGCAGCCGTTGGCATCGTCTACGCGCTTATCTTCCTCACTTTGTTCCACGACATCGATTCCACAGAGAGTACGCCTGTGATCGAATCCGACGGGGGAACTGACCCAAACGGGATCTCTGAGAAGACTACAGGCGACTCACCGAGTCGATGGTCAAATCCTACTGCGCTCATCTCAGTACCACTTGAGCGCTGGGTCGCGGTGCTGTTTCTCGCTAATCTCGCCATTGCAACCGAACTTGGTGCAGTTCGTACGTTCATCACTTCCTACCTCGTCGAACACATAGGACTGACCGCCACTATCGCCAACGGAATTTTCTTCATAATGCTCGTTGGGGCGGGTATCTCATCGCTCGGTGCAGGTACCCTCGCAGATGCCGTAGATCGACGAATGCTTGGCTTCGTAGCGATGGCGATTTCGACGGTTATCTTGGGTGCAACTGTACTTGTTCCACCGATCCCGATTGCACTGTTCATATGGTTCTTTTTGCTTGGTATTGTGATGTGGGCAGCTCTACCGACGATGAACGCGATCACGTCAGAATATTCTGAACGGTCATTTAGTGGGAGCCTCTTCGGTGTGATGCTAACAGCGGGATCGCTCGGCGGAGCGGTGGGACCACTGCTATTTGGCATCGTCGCCGAGCGATTCGGTATGGGCGCGGCATTTCCGTTTGTAGCGAGTGTAAGTGCGGTCGGCGCCATCGCTTTCCTCGCAATGCGGCGCATGTGATGGTGCAAAAGCACTTCTCGAAATCTACTCCACAGTTAGTATACGGCCAGTGAACTACTCCGCCCTACCGCGTTCGGGGCTACCCGCCCCTCACTTGGTGCGGACGGAGCTTCCTGTTTCTATGTCGGAACGTGCAGAAAGCGTTTCCACAGCGTTCACAAGAGCGAAGCTCTTGTGCGGCCCATCAGAACCGTCGGTTCTGAGGACGGTTCCAGACTCCGCAGGCGATTTCCCTTGACAGGCGGTTTGGAGTGTCCCACTCCTACCGGCTGGACACTCGACTGGCGCGACTAGTGCATGCGTGTTCTTGCATTCAAACACCGGACGTATTGCAGTGAGCGTCTTACTACCCCGGGCGCCAGCGACGGTAGTAAGGCTATGGCGGACAGTGGAAGTGACCAAAGACGGCGGGTGTATCCCCCCTACTTGCTCCCTTCGGTCGTTCCTTGAGGAAGGGGTCTTACCCGCCTGCAATTCAGATAACGTTCGATAATCGCCCCGCCAGTAAATTGGGAATTTTTCGGCCCCGAAGGGGTGCAGGGCGCTCGATAGAAGCGTCCGTTTCGAAAACCAATGACTTCGAGTACCAACCCTGCGGTGTCGTTTGACGACTCCGACACCCGACGTGACGAGATGCACAGGACGATCGAACGATGGATCGATGACCTCACCGCCTTGACTGACGAGGCGAGAGCGAGTCAACAGTTCCAGGACTGGTTGGATGTCCAATCGAAGTTCCACGATTATTCCCATCGAAACACGCTCTTGATTACCCTTCAGTGCCCGAACGCGACGAAGGTTGCTGGGTACAATACGTGGCGAACCGAGTTCGACCGGCACGTCCAGGAAGGCGAGAACGGAATTTGGATCTGGGCTCCGATCATCACGCAGCAGTGTCCCGAGTGTGAGAATTCACCGAGCTACCACGAGCACAGCGATTGCACATACGACGAATTGCCACCTGAAGCGTGGTCGAAAGGACTGGTCGGATTCAGACCCACTGCCGTCTTCGATATCTCCCAGACGGAGGGTGAACCGCTTCCCGAGTTGGAGACCGCGGCAACAGGAAACGCTGAGGATCTCGTGCCCGTCCTCCAAGACGCAGCCGGTGATCTCGGTATGACGGTTCGCATCGTTGACGCTGACGACTGGGAACACGGAGAAGCGAAGGGTGTCTGCAAACATCGGAGTCTATACGACCTCCAGCCAGTTGTGGAGGTGAAAGCTCGGGCAAATCACGCGGATCTCGCTGTGACCCTCATCCACGAATACGCCCACACATTGCTCCACTTCGATGTTGACGACGATTGTGAGCGGTCAAAACGCGAAGTTGAGGCGGAAGCCGTCGCGTACATCGTCGGTCGATACGTCGGGTTGGATACGAGTGGCTCAGCGTTCTACCTCGCAGCGTGGCAGGACGACGATTCGGATGCGATTCACGATCGACTTGGACGAATCCGTAGGACGGCAGCGAAGATTATCGAGGAAGTCGAACAGAGAAGGGAGTGAGTTTGGAACCGTCGGATTCGAGCGCCGAATGAGGCTTTATCTGGATTGCAGGCGGGTAAGATCCCTTCCTCAACGAACGAAGCGTGATAGTAGAAGAGTTGAAAACTCAAATCCTCGCACGCACTGCGCAGTGCGGACAAGTAGGCATGGGACGGGCCGAATCCACGCCTTTGGAGATTGAGACCGCTATGGATTCCCGGTGAATCTGCAAGTCTTATCGGTGAACGAGGAAGCCCCCACCTCAAGAAGCAAGGGGGTGAGTACCCCCGAGCGCGGTAGGTGGGGGTAGTTCACCACCGCGCCCATTCTCGCTATTCAGGTCGATAATCCGTCAGCCGAAGCTTCCCCTCAACCTCATAGATGTGGCCTCGCATGTAGAGCCATTCGATGATATCTTCGGCCGCGGGTTGCTCAAGCTCCTCACGGTCCTTGAGGATCGCGTACGCGTGCTCGTACGTGAGCTCTCCCTCACTTGGGAGTTCGCTCGCGAGTGCATCAAGCGATTCTTGCGCAAGTGGTGTGAGTGGCGGTCGCCGATTCGAGATCATAGATATAATCAAAGATGAGCACTGATAACGTAAATCCTCGGGACAAAACGCACGTTCGTCTCTGTGGTGGTTGTGATGATGTAAGGGGAACACACGGCGTGGTAGGATGGGTAGGGGCACAGAATCCACGCCGTGCACTGGGTTACTCATTGCTGTGAAGCATAGGGTGATAGAGATAGGTGGTGGGTGCTTCTACTGCCTAACGCTCGTCGTGCGTTAGTGACACAATCACAACATTTTTCCTGAGTATCCCAATGTAAAATTCACTGTTTTTCATCGCCAATAAGTATAGTAGCCCTCACTCAGTAGTATGATATTGAGTACCAATGGCACAGAGCAGGAACCGATTAGTCGAGCAGACGTCGCTCCCAGATGCACAGAGATGTCTCACCGAAGAAAAAGCCTACCTCCAAGCAGAAATCGATGCATTCGAGGACTTTCTCAACCGACTCGCCGAGATTCCGCCACATCCGTATCAAACTGACGGAGGACCACTCCACGACACGGTGTACTCGCAATCGCCACCCTCACACACATTCCAAGGGGCCGTCGAAACCGCATACTGTGAGACGGTTCTAGCAGTTGAACATTGGGATGATGCATATGGTGAGGAAACAGTCCTCGAGAGTATTACCAATGAATTCGGCGCCGATGTGGCAGCCGGACTGACCGGCGGGTCAGCAACTTGGTCACGGCTCTTATGGAACGAACTCCAGAGTGCAAGTGAAGTGGCCATCGAAACCCGTCAACAAACACTCCCGATACTCACAGTAGAACGGCAACAACTTGAGGATCTTTGCGAATCACTTGCCGAAATCGGGGATGAATTAGCGGCGATCGAACGAGGTGAGTACTTTTTTGCCGAGCGAAGCGATCGACTTACGACGATACAAGAGGAGCTTGAGGAGCTGACATACGACCAGCAAGTGTATCTCCGCCAGCGCAAACCATCGGATGAGGGCCTGTTCTCGTCGATTGTCTATGTAGACCTCGACACTGAGTATCCAGGGCTGGCGGCCCTCGCAACAGCGCGCCAGCTACTTGATCGGATCGAAGTTCACCACTGGGCAGGCAAGATCTAGTGGTGTATCGATCGTACTGGCACAACAAGGCAAGCAGCAATACCGCGTACAGCTTTCAGCATTCGGTAGGGTGGAGCCTCCTTCCTCACCGAACGAAGTGAGTCGGGAGGAGAGGAAACCCGTTCGAGAAGGCTTAATACACCCGAAACCGTATGATAATCTACTGCTGCCTTGGCACAAGCCCAAGACAGTAGGTGCCATGAGTAAACTGGCACCTGTGGTGCGGGAGTACCGCACCCTATATTCGGGAACGACGACCGCGAACGTGACGCCTTTGGCCTCTCCGTCCCCATTTTGGGGTAGAGCGAGAGAACACCGGGAATTAAATCGGCGGGACAATCCTCGTCGCCGGTCGGAATGGGACGTGTCAAAAACACACCCATGCCGGTGGCAGGACGGAAAGAGAAAGCCGGGCCGCGTCCATGCATGGGGTCGCGGGGCACACTGTCGTTGCGGTAAAGCCCCTCCCTCAAGGAGTGACCGACCGCCGTAAGGCGCGAGGGAGCGAGTAGGGCGGGGTAGTTTACTCAGGATACCGGAGTTCATAGACGTGCTTGCGAGCGTCCCGCAGGTTTACCTGCGACGTCATGAGGTCGGCGTCCTTTAATTGCTTTAACGCATACCGAGTCGTTCGATTTGGCAATAGGGTTTCTTTGGAGAGTTGGGCTTGGTCGAGTGGCGCATGGACATCAAGTTCTTTGGCGACGAGGTTTCCTCGCTACCGCAAAGATGAACCGTTCCTCGCTGAGCCGAATTCTTAACTTGATGGAAATCGAACTGCCTACTATCCATAATGTTTCCTCGAGATTCTGAAACCACGCCATTATCACCGATGGCAGAAGAAGCACTCACCCATCTTCGTGGCCGCTTTGAGCCAGATGAGTCATTTACCTACGAGCAAGCGAAACACGTGTTGCGAACACACGATATGGGACACCTCCTCGCCGACGATCTGCTTGAAACATTGTTGCTCCGGGGCTATCTCTATGAAGTCGACGATGACTTGCGCATCACGGAGTAACACCGTCAATCCAAGCACTTTCAGTGCCTGTTCACTGTTTCTTAACATAGTGGTCTTGTACTCAGACATCCAATCAAAAGAAAAATACATTAATTGACGGGTGGTCTGAGAATCTTACGCACCGATAGTCAGTTATCACCAAGTGATGCATCAATCGCATCATCGAGTCCATCGTCAAGTGAGATACGAAGAAATTCGTCCTGCTCTGACGCAGCAAGCGTTGCTTCGAATCGACGACGGTAGCGATGATCAACTGCAGTAGCAGCGCGCTCAGCTTCGATAACATTCCGATATTTCCGTACCGTACTCTTGCTCACACTAAGTGATTTCGCAATATCTGCTGTTGGAACGTCTTCACGGAGCAGGTCACGGAGTCGATCGAGATCAAAGGGGCTGTTGAAATCCGTTTCGCGGAACAACTGCAGGTGAATCCGAGCACGATTAACGGCTTTATCTCGACTGGCATTCCCCAACTCACGGGCGATCGCTGTATCTGAGTACCCATCAAAAAAGAGTTGGACGAGTTGCACCAACTCAGAAGTCGAAAGTGACGTTTGGAACGAGTATTCCGTCTCCATTTCTCGGATGATATCACCGAGGGTCTCATCGACAGCGGACGTATCATGGTGTACGCCGCGCGTTTCTTCTTGTGCTTCGGTGACTGTAGGATCGTCAGCGACATCCATGAAAATCTTCCGTAATCGGTCAGTTTTCTCGCTTTCAATATTGGTTTCGCTCATTCGTAATTGGGAGAGTTTGCGACTCGCAGCATATTACCCTGTCGGTTAGCACTGATACGCTTGCACCGAAAAAAGGCACAGAATCGTATACTAAAATAATAGTAAGTACTAAATAACTACTGCTTGTTTGAAGTACGTCAGTCACTTAAGAACGAGAGGCCGAGAGCAATAGCTCGACCAGATCTAACATCCCTAGTTTTCAGCGTTGCTGTCCATCACTCTTCATGATCGAGTACGGCGGCGACAGCAAATCGTTGCATGACACGCACAACTTCAACAGACACTATCTCCTCAGGTTCCGTCTCTGGGATAAAGAGGATATACCCTCGGTCAAGATAGGCGATACCATCACCTTCGGAACCAACATCCTCGATGGTGACCTCTCGTTGCTCACCCTCTGACACGGGTGGTGCAGACTGGGAGGGTTGAGGAGAGGTCGTAGTAGGTGATTCTCTTTGCCGAAGAATCGCGACGCGAACCGTGTCGTTTGGTGAAACCGTTCCGGTGTCGATTTCGGTGGCCGGAACTTCGATCACGTACTTGTCGTCGACTTGTGTCACCGTCCCACTGTAGAGGCAGTGCATGTTCTTGGGTATCTCAACCATGGACTATCGATTGCGGTTCATCTGTATAAAAGTAGGAGAGCGTTCACCACAGGATACGCTCTCTTGTCCAAAGTCGCGGATGTCTGTATTGGCGGTTGCCAGTTGAATTCTACAAGATTCGAAAGAGTGGTCGACAGAATTTGAGTCAAAGACAGTTCACGCGATAGTGTTTACCCATTGTCAATAGTAGAAGTCCAAAAGAAACGATCCAGAGGAGAGATAATGTGTACCACACCTTCAGAAACATCTCTTCCTTTTAATTTCTGTACTTTTCTTGGTTGATAAACCCGATTCTCACGATCTGAGAATTGGATGTCTGTTACTTGTACTCGCAGTCTAAACATCTTGCTAGACATGCTCACACAGGTTCCCAGTACCAGATAAACGACCGTCATTTCCTGACCAAATCCGCCACCATATCAGCGAGTGAGTCACCGGAAGTATGAATAAAAGCCGCAGTCACAAACGGAAAAACGCCACTGAACGGGTTGATACAGCAGCAGAAGAGAGTGACGAACTAGCCTGTCCAGAATGTCAATCTAGCGTCGTCAATGATGCCGAACGCGCCGAACAGCACTGCGAATCCTGTGGACTTGTCGTTAGCTCCGATGCAATTGATCATGGGCCAGAGTGGCGTGCATTCACCCCTGAAGAAAAAGACTCTCGCAGTCGCGTTGGGACGCCGACTACACACCGCCTCCACGATAAGGGATTGAGCACGATCATCGACTGGCGGAATAAGGATGCGTCCGGAAAGTCACTCGGCACACGAAAGCGCAAGCAGATGCAGCGGCTCCGTACTTGGGATGAGCGCTTCCGAACAAAGACCAATCAGGAACGCAATCTCAAACAAGCACTTGGCGAGATCGACCGCATGGGGAGCACCCTTGAGTTGCCTGAACACGTCCGAGAAACTGCAGGTATCCTGTATCGACGCGCTCTGGAAGAGGAACTCCTGCTAGGCCGGTCGATCGAAGGGATGGCATCAGCATGCCTTTATGGGGCCGCTCGACAAGCCGGTATCCCCCGAAGTCTGAGTGAGATGAGTGACGTAAGCCGGGTGGAGAAGCGTTGTATCCAACGCGCGTACCGGTATATCGTACAAGAACTCGAACTTGAGATTGCCCCGACGAATCCGAAAGAGTACGTTGGGCGGTTCACCTCAAAACTCGATCTGAGCGAAGAAACCGCACGCGTCGCGCGAGATCTTCTCGAAACGGCGATAGCACAGGGCGTACACAGTGGAAAGAGTCCAGTGGGGCTTGCGGCATCTGCTATCTATGCTGCGTCCCACCTGACAAATGAATCAGTGACCCAACAATGCGTTAGTGAGGTCGCACAGGTAAGCAAAGTCACCATCCGGGATCGGTATCAAGAACTCCTTGATGTTCAAACCAACAATTGATTAGGAAATATATGACAGAAAATAAAAAATCGGTTTCTGACGGGATGAGCGATCTCGGAATAACAATTCTTGAAACGCTGAACGCACGTGGGCGCCTCCATGTAATGGATATCGCTGCGGAAATCGATGAGCATCCTGTCTCAATCGACCGAATGTGTAACGATCTTCAGAAACAAAAACTCGCTAGGATGTGTAGTGGTGGTGTTTATACCCTTACTGAACGCGGAGAGCGTGTTTGTGAAGGATGAATTGACGCCACGTTCCGTTTTGGTTTGATGCAAGGAGAACCCACGGCGTAGAGGGATGGGGTAAGAGCACAGAATCCACACCGTGCAGTAGGTTATGGCGATACCAGCTCCCTCTTCGAAGGTAATGAATTAAGAAGTCAGTCAACCAAAGCGGAAGAAAACTGAATGCAGAAACACTTACAATGAGGAAAAGAGCTATAGGTGATGTTTGGTAGGACTCTATCCAAATACACCGTATCCCTCTTCACGCATTAATTCGGCAACTCTCTCGGGATTTTGAAACGCAAACAACAACGCTGCCTCTCGAGCATCAGTCTTTGCGACCTCGCCGACATCGAGCTCGTCGGAAAGTTTGTTTCGGAACGTCGGCTTGTCGTTAGCTACTGTGTCTCGGACGTGTAGCTCAATTCGCTTGTCTCTTTCATCCCCGATCTTACTACGGCGAATATAGTATGGATACTCCTCCGATGCTGTATCCGTGACCTGCTTCAAGTCTGATTGGTTGTTTCCTCCAGTGGTGGCTTGTTCCATCGATTGTTCAGTTGTATCTCCCGACGTTTCTTTTAGTGACCCTTCTTTGTCCGATACTGATTCTTCCTCTGCTCGCTCCTCAACGCCGTTCTGCTCTTCTGCCTCGCTGGTCTCGTTATCGTTGCTCTCGAAATCCAGATTTCCGGAACCTGATTTAAATGATTTTGTCATGCTTCGGCCACCTCTATTTTCTTCTGGTCACGGAGGTCGATCGTTCGTGTTCCCTGTCCGTCAAAATCGATTTCGAGCACTGGATCAATGTCCATCTCGAAGGTATCGGTTGCAACGAACGCCGCGAGTTGATAGAGATCTACCAGCGTCTCGACCTCGCGGTCTCGAATCTTCCGAACACCGGGTTTGCTGCCACCGCTCTCACTATCGTCGTCGATGGTCTTCCAGCGTTCCTCAATAACTTTAAACGTTGACCCGCGTGCCTCCCACATGTCGTCCATCATGCTTTCGCGGTCTCCGATGACGACTGGGGTATCGAAGGCGTCGCTATTCTCAAAGTAGCGAAGGTATTGTTTATGGGCGTTTGTTCGGCGCACGCCCGACGGAACGACGCACGAAAGACCGATTTCGATGTCGAGGTTGGTCTGCATATTCACGACGAGTTCCTCTAACCCATCGAGGCTTAGACTGCCCTTCCCAGCTGGCTTGACGGGTGCGATGAGTGTCCGCATCGCATATATCGCATTGTAGAGTAAGTCCTCGGCTCGGGCGTTCGGGTCGATGAGAATCGCATCATACTCTTCGTGTAAGCTTTCTTTTTCCCATAGTAGTCGGTACAGTAGCTCGTAGCGAGGGTATTCATCCGCATTGATGTTCTTCATCCCGCTTTCGTAGGAGATCTTCTGCTCGAGATTTGACGTAAAATCTCCGAGCATGTCGTGGCTTGGAATCAGGTCGACACCCTCGTCGCTTGTCTCGATGAGATCTTCGAACGGACCGTCCGGCATCTCAAGAATGTGTTTGACCAGGTTGTCTGCCTCGGGATCGCTACGATTCTCGCCAGCGTCAAACAGGCTCGTCAGGTTCCCTTCTTGTGGATCGAGGTCGATGACCAGTACATCGAGTCCCATTCGAACTAGCGGCACGGCCAGATTGGCGGTAAGCGTCGTTTTGTATGTCCCACCGGATTCCGAATAGACGACTGTGGTTATCATCTTGATTGTCTGTTCTACCTTTCTATTACATAAATCTACGTCAGACGTCTGTAACATACTACCATGGCGGTAATATGTAATAGACATACGTACTGCACGACTGTAACGACTATCTGTAACGGACGTCTGTATCTGATATCTGTAACAAATTCTTGTAGCAGTTAGCTGTGGTTTATTCCTGTTTAGGATAACTGCTACGGTAGTCTGTTACAGATAATGTAGACAACTATCTATAACAGATATAGGGGGTGTCTTGGTTTCCAGAGCAGGGAGTCGGTAGGAAGCGGAGCAGCGATGATCGAATACATCGTCAACATGGGAGGCGCTTACAGTGAGGTCGCTCGTCCTGTCTGAAGATGATTATAAATATATGAGAGTTGCAGATAGAGTAATTAAGAGCATGGTCTGGAGGATTGTAGTGCAGTCGTTCAGCGGCAACTAGCTACTATCTGTTTTCGCCCGGAATTTACTAAATTCGTAGTCGGCGGGGGTTTTGTGCTTCGTAGAAAGCACTACCCCGGCCGATTCCACTTCCGCTTATGATTTTAAGTAGATCTCACTGAGTGGGATAGAAAGAATGGGTTTCGAAATAAATTACACAATGTTCAAAAGGGTCGATGTACGCTTGTGCGCGAATAGGTGACATCGAAATTCTCGTCTAACAGCTGTTGTACAAGTGACACACTCCATTCCTCAACGTCGTAGCCGGCGTATGTAGGTGAATCATGTAGTAGTTGGGAGACTTCAAATTGTTCTTCGCGATTGAGTTTCGGCGGGCGACCGGGACGGATCTTATCGCTGGTTGCGTAGCGGACAGAGTCTTCTTCAAATCATTGGAGCCAGTTGTACACGGTCTTGCGTGAGAGGCCGTACCACTCGGCCACATCCGTCTGCGAGACACCCTGTTTGCAGGCGATTGCGACTATGAGCCGCTTCGTTGCGTGGCCGTCATCAACATTATCGAGGTGTTTTCAGTCAGCAATTCAAACAGTTTCTAAGAGGATTCTCACGAAGGACGGCAAGAATTCGTGTAAATAATATTGGATCAATATGGAGATCTCCAGTGATTGTTCCGTTGGGTCAGCAACGTTCGACAAACCAAATAGACGAAATCAAGCGTACGCTGAATGGGAAACTCGACCGCCAGTGACCCAAGGATCATCTGAACTTAGAGTAAAGATAATCCTTCCACGCGTGGCGTGTTGTTCTCCGCCATATCAGAGATGTGGTGACGTAGTTCTAATAGTTGGTCGACGTACTATTCGAACTTGGAAGAACTGGTCGAGGGCGAGGAGATCACGTCTTTCTTCAAGCGACTCCTCAACGAAAAGCCCTGGCCCTCGATCGCAAACTCGGTCGGAAGAAAGCGACTTGGGCCGGTAGAAGGACGCGTCGCTGCCCTCCACGAGGAGAGTACTGAGCAAGACATCAGAGACTCCGACTTACCGTCCAGTTTCATCGATCGAAGGTAGCTCACTACGCGCTCGGCCGCTGCTTCAATCGTCATCGGCTCCGTCACAACCACCATTCACAGAGAGGGTCGGCGGTGTTGCGTCAGTCACTGCGACATCGCACGCACCGACCTCAGCGTCACCGAGGAACCACGTCGCGTCCGCCGGTGCCGCGACCGTCAGAGGTTCGTCGCGGAAGTTGGCGATCCACGTCAGTCCGTTGCGTCGCATAAACCGGATCTGCTTCGGGAGCGGCTTCGTGGTCTCGACACCCGCCCGGTCGAGCAGATCACCGACAAGCCTACTCGCGAGGTCGGAGTCAGGCCACGTCCCGATGTAGACCGCATTGCCGTCACCTACGGTGTTGTGGACGATCGCCGCCTTGCCGTCGGCGCGTTCGCCCTCATAACGACCCAGTACGTCGCAGCTCTCGGCGGCCGGAGAGAGCCACTCGTTCCAGACGCTGCAGTTGAATTGCTGCCCATCGTAGGCGACCTCGCTTTCCAGTTTGGCGGGGATACTCTCGTGCTGGTCGATATCGGCACCAACCAAGTCACGGAGTGGACCAGGCTGAGGTGCGTTGTGGAGCTTGTTGTACGGGTCTTTGACCCCTGATCGCATGGTCATGAGGAGTTCTCCGCCCTCGTCGACATAGGCGTTGAGGTGGGTCGCGAGGTCGGTGGAGGCAAGATACAGCGTCGGCGCGATAACTGCGTCGTAGCCTGCAAGGTCAGCGGTCGGCGGAATAACATCGACCGACACCGACCGTTCACGCAGAGCACGATAATAGGTGTTTAGGTGTTGCCAGTAGTCGAAATCCGGCGTGTTACACTCGATCCCGATTGCCCAAGCGTTGTCGTAGCTGTGGAGAACCGCGACCTCGGTGACGGGGAGCGTAAGACTTCCATCGTCTCCAGAACTGCCGTCGTTGCTCTCACCGAGCTTGGTGAGATCCGCCGCGGCCTGCATTGCGTCCTGGAGACCGGCATCAGGCGAGCCGTCCTGTGCAAGGAGACCACTGTGGTACTGCTCCTGACCCATCTGGCACTGTCGCCAGCGGAAATACGAAACCACGTCGGCACCGTGAGCAGTTGCGTAGTGTGCCCACAGTCGCATCGCGCCGTCGGCAGGCTGGGGGGAGTAGGGTGGCCAATTGATGTCGCCCGGTTGCTGTTCCATCACCCAGAACGGTGCATTGGCAGCACTGCGATAGATGTCGTGATCAAGGCCGATCTGATCCGGGTCGCCAGTACGGAGTTCCGCGCGGGAGACCTGTTTGCGCTGAACCTGGACGTGGCCCGTCGGATAGGAGTCCCACGACGCGAAATCAAGGTTCGCACAGAGATCATAGGCGTCCAGCGCCTCGAAATGAGACATGAAGTTGTGCGTGACGAACCAGTCGCTGTTGGCTTCGCGCAGGAGTTCCGTCTGAAGCCGATTGTACTTGACGACGCTGTCGCTCGAAAAGCGATAGTAGTCTAGTAGCCGCGCCGGATGGTGGGCGGCGGTTGTGTGTCGGGGAGGATCTATCTGAGCGAAGGAATTCAGATCTTGACTCCAGAACGCCGTCCCCCACGCCTCGTTGAGACGGTCGATATCGCCATACTTCTCGCGTAGCCACTGCCGAAACGCGCTCGCGCAGTCGCTACAGTAGCACCGAATTGTGCCATGACAGCCGAATTCGTTATCCGTCTGCCAGCCCGCGACGACGGGGACGTCTGCGAACCATCCGGACAGTTTGCGGATGATCCGGCGACTCTCGCGCCGATAGACCTCCGAGTTGAAGCAGTAGTGGCGGCGACCGCCATAGTGTCGAATTATCCCATCAGCTTCCTCCTGCAAGATTTCGGGATGCTCGTCGACGAGCCACTTCGGTGGGGTCGCGGTCGGAGTACAGAGAACCGCCCGCATGCCGTGACTGTCGACGAGTGAGATTGCTCGCTCCAGCCATTCGAAGTCGAACTCATCGGGTTCGGGTTCGAGCCGCGACCAAGCAAATTCGCCCATCCGGATGTACTCGATGCCCACCGCTGCCATCTGTTCGATGTCGTCCTCTATTCGCTCCGACGGCCAGTGCTCCGGGAAGTAGCAGACGCCAATGCTCATGTTACGAATAGTCTTGTGATGGGATTAAAGAAGAGTGTTTCGTCCCGTTTCAGCATAATTCAAGGTGGAGCCTCCGGCCTCAAGGAGCGACTGAAGGGAGCGAGTAGGCCGGAGAGGAAACCGACAGAGTCTGACGCAACCGGCACACTCCACCCGACCGACTTCCCAACGTTCAAATACCGTCGGATTCTCTCTGAAGTATGGAGGTGCGCCGAACTGCCGTTGTGAAACTCACCGTTTCCGACGAGCAACGCGACGCACTCCACCGAACCGCCGAGCAATACTTGTACTGTGCGAACCGAACCGCCGAGTTCTGTTGGTCGGACACGTCGTTCACCGAGTGCAAGACCAACAAACGGCAGGTCCGAGACGCACTCTACTCCGACCTCCGTGAGGAAACGGATCTGCAGGCACAACTCGTCCAAGCCGCGATACGCCGCGCCGTCGAAGCCGTCAAAGGCGTTGTCGAGCGGTGGAAGAAAGGACAGCGCGTCTCGCGCCCGACATTCACCGCTGAAACGATGGACTACGACACGCGGAGCGCGACCTTCTATCGAAATAAAGCGTCGCTGGCGACAGTGGACGGGCGGGTCGAACTTCCGTTCGTTCTCCCGGCAGACAGTCCGACGCCCTACGAGCGGTTCGTTCTCCCCGAGGACTACGAGTTCCGCAAGAGTACACTTCGGTACGACTCGGCAACCGACGAGTTCTACTTCAATATCTCGACGCGGAAATACGAATTGGATAGCGACGACGCCGCGGGTTCGGTCGATACTGGGCACCCTGACCAAACGGTCCTCGGTATCGACCTCGGCGTCAACAGCCTCGCCGTCTCCTCTACCGGCACGTTTTGGCAGGGTGGTGACTACGACCACTGGTGCCGCGAGTTTGAGAAGCGACGTGGAAAGATGCAACAGCGCGGAACGCAAGCCGCGCACAACGCCATACTCCGACTCGGGAAGCGCGAAGAAGCATGGCGGAAACAGTACATCCACGTCGTTGCGAACGAACTTGTTTCGGAAGCCATCGAACATGATTGTGACGTTATCGTGTTTGAGGACCTGACCGACGTTCGAGAGCGGCTTCCACACGCGAAGTGGCACCACGTCTGGGCGTTCCGACGCCTCTACGAGTACGTGAAGTACAAGGCACCTGAGAAAGGAGTCTCCGTGGAGCAAGTCGCGCCGAACCACACGTCTCAACGCTGTTCTCGGATGGACTGTGGGTTCACGCACGAGGATAACCGTCACGGAGAACGCTTTTGTTGCCAGAAGTGCGGATACGAGGTCAACGCAGACTTCAACGCAGCGAAGAATATCGGGCTACGCTACGCCCGAAAGCGAACACACAGACTCCGTTCCTCGCCCAAGTCGGGGGGTGGAGACGCACAAGTAGACGTGTGTGTGAATGGTGGGACGTTGAACGGCGAGAGTCACCGGCCTATCGCTGGCGACTGATTGCCGGGAGTCCACATCAAAGCCCCACCCACAAGGACCGAGGCGCGAAGCGCCGAGGGAGTAGGGTGGGGTAGTTTACTGACCAGCCTGCAGGTACTGATCGTAGTCAACGCCGGTGTCGCTCGTCTTTGTTTTGAGTGCCTCCTTGGTGGCGGGGTTGAAGATGTAAAGATCCTCTTCGTCAAAGCCAAACATGACGGTCATTCCCTCAACAGGATGAATCTCACTTTCGATCCGTGCTGTCAAGTCGACCTCTCCCATATTGGCGTAGAGGAAGTTCTCATTGCCCATCTCTTCGACGACAGTGACTTCCCCAGGAATGCTCCCGTCCGAGGTGAGGTACAGATCCTCCGGTCGAATGCCGACACGGACCTGATCCATTCCTTCAACCAGCGAGAGATCCTCCAGTACATACTCAAATCCGCCGGGGCCGGAGAGCGTATCCCCTTTCACGTCGACTGAAAAGAGGTTGATGCTTGGGCTTCCAATGAAGCTGGCGACGAACTCGTTAGTGGGTGATCGGTATACGTCGCTCGCTGTTCCAACTTGTTGGAGTTCACCTCCGTTGAGGACAGCGATACGGTCACCCATCGCCATCGCCTCAGTTTGGTCGTGAGTGACGTAGGCCGTCGTCACACCCAGTTCCTGCTGGAGTTCCTGTAGTTCGGTTCGCATCGTCGACCGAAGTTTCGCGTCGAGATTCGATAACGGCTCGTCCATCAGGAAAAGTTCAGGGTCGCGGATTATCGCACGCCCGAGTGCAACTCGTTGTTGCTGACCGCCAGAGAGCTCCTTGGGCTTTTGCTCAAGCAGCGGCTCAATCCCCAGTAACTCGGCGACCTGTTCGACCTGGTCGTCGATATCAGCGGTCGACTGTTTGGTCGAGAGCCGGAGCGGGAAGCCGATGTTCTTCCGGACGGTCATATGCGGGTAAAGTGCGTAGTTCTGGAACACCATGGCGACATCCCGTTCGCGTGCGCGCTGGTGGGTTACCTCCTCGCCATCGAACTCGATGGAGCCTTCCGTCACGTCCTCGAGTCCTGCAATACATCGCAATGTCGTGGTCTTCCCGCAACCAGACGGACCGACAAAGACGAGGAACTCCCCATCCTCGATTGTCAGGTTAAAGTCATTGACCGCAACGATCTGTTCACCGTCACTACCGAATTCCTTGCGTAGGTTCGTGATGTTGATAGTTGCCATTTTAATCACCTTATTGTTTAACAGATCCGGAAAGAATACCCTTGATGAAGTATTGTTGCATCGTGAGGAAGACGACGAAGATCGGGGTCACGGCAAGTGACGTCGCAACCATGATCTGGTCGAAGTACACCCGCTGTTGCCCGACGAGTTTTGCCAATGCAAGCGGAATCGTATACATCTGGGGATCTTGCAGGATGACTAGCGGATAGAGGAAGGCTTGCCATTGGTTGAGGAACAAGATGATCGACAGTGCCGCCAGCGACGGAAGCATCGTGGGTAGCGCGATCTTGTAATACAACTGGAACTCAGTCGCGCCGTCCATGCGCGCTGATTCCAGCAGCGAGTTGGGGATTGCCTTCATGTTTTGGCGCATCAGGAAAATCCCCAGTGGATTTGCCGCCCAGGGTAGGATCACCGCTAGGTACGAATTCGTCCAGCCGATCTGGACCATCAGCAGGAACAACGGAATGATCAACAACTGAATTGGCAGGACCAGCGTTGCAAGGATGAAGTAGAATAGCGGCTCCTTGAACTTGAACTCATACTTCGCAAACGCGAAGCCGGCCATCGAACAGAGGATCAGCGATAGAATTGTGTATGAGACCGAGATGATGATGCTGTTCCTCATACTCCTGACAAAGTTTACGCTCTCCTGGAGTGCTTTAAAGTTCTGGAACCATTGGGTTCCCGGGATCAGGCGTGGGGGCCACGAGAAGAACTCGGACTGAGGGATCGTCGCCGCGACGATCATCCAGTACAACGGGATCATCACCAAGACCGTAATTGTCAACAGGAAAATGTAGCCTCCAAACTTCCAGAGCGCTTCTTTGCGTTCTTCAGAGCGCATTACTTCTCACCTCCGTACTTGATTTGAACGATGGACATCGCGCTCACGATAAGAACGAGGATGACCGACACCGCACTGGCGTATCCCAGGTTCAGTTGAAGGAACGCCTGATTGTAGATGAATTGTACGATCGTGATCGTCGCGTTCGACGGCCCACCACCGGTGATGACGTATGGCTCGGAGAAGATTTGGAAAGTTCCGATGGTCGAGGAGACGATGACAAATAATAACACTGGTCGGATTTGAGGTAGCGTTACAAAGCGAAACTTTTGCCAGCGCGTCGCCCCATCGATCTCGGCAGCCTCATACAATTGCTGGGGAACGGTCTGGAGGCCAGCTAACAGAATAATCATGTTGTACCCAAGCCAGCGCCAGGTAACGGCGATAACGAGCGTCATCCGGGCTCCCCAGGAACTACCCAGCCACTTAACGGGCGATAGACCAATCTGTGTGAGGACGTAGTTAACCAGACCGACCTGATCATTGAACAACAACAGGAAGATCGTCGAGTACGCGACCAGACCGGTTGCGACGGGCAAGGCAATCAGTGTCCGGAAGATGCCTTTTGCCCGGATGAACTTTGAGTCCAGCACGAGCGCAGTCGCCAGTCCCAGAATCACCATCAGCGGGACCTGGACAAAGAAGATGAACGACGTGTTAAACAAGGACGTGTGGAATAGCGAATCCCTGAAGAGAAGCCGTTGGTAGTGAGAGAGGCCGACATATTCCAGGTTCGCGATCTCCGGAATCGAGACTTGCACCGGTCCCATCGTGGCCGTTAACAAGATGTCGTTTGAGACGCCAGAGTAACTGAAAAACGAGAGATAGAGTGTGTAGACTGTCGGGAATAGCAGGAAGATCCCAAAGAGGATGAAAAACGGGGAAATATAGGCGTATGGCAGCCCTGGAATCGTCGGAAAGGTGTTGGAGATGTCTTGGCGGATGTACCGGAATTGATCCGAAAGCTGTCGGTATGCCCCCGACGAGCGGACCCGTGATTGGATTGCGGTGAGGACCATCGGGTCAAAGTCCTCCTTGATTTGATTCCTGGGTATGGGGGCAACCGTGGCTCCCTAATGTTGCGGCCGTTGGTGTCGTTCCGAACTCTAAGTTTATCTGTAAACCATTCGCTTCTGTGGAGAGTAGTCGACTGAAGTCATTTCGGTCGCGATGGAAATGTGATGCCAGTAGAGTCACCTTGTTTCCCAACCTCGATGTTTCAGTTTGCATGGATTCTGGTATTAATATGTACTTGAGTATTAATCAAGCCAGTTTTCGGTTAGTTCGGTCTGCAACGGTCTGTGCAGCGGCCTCAACTGCTTTTTTAGGCGACTTTTTGCCGTCGAGCATGTTCCCGAGTTCAGTCTCGATAGCGTCCTGGACCACCGGTGTGTCCGTCGTGTACCGATACGGCTCGATTTTCTGGGCCACTTCGGCGAATAGACTGAAGACTGGCTGACCGCCGTAGAAGTCGAGTTTCTTCGTATAGATGTCGGCGTCATAAGCTGTTGTCAGCGACGGGAATAGTCCGAATTCCTTGAGCATTTGATTTTGAACCTTGGGAGTAGTCATCGCGTACAGACAGAAGTCAATAGCACGGTTGACAGTTCCTTGATCTTTGATCTGAGACGGGATTGCCATGTTCGAACCACCGCGGTTCGACGCACGGTTACCTCCCTTTTCGAATGCCGGGAGCTTATAGACGCCCCAGTTACCGGACGTGTCCGGCAATTCTGCCCGAAGCGTGCCGTCCATCCACGCTGCACTGGGGAGGGAAGCAAGTGACCCCTCGGAGAAGGATGTGAACCAACCACCGGACCACAATTCAATGCGCGTCGTGATGCCTGCATCTTTCATGTCCTTAATAAGTTGTGCGACAGCGACGCTATCCTCGCTGCCGACAGCAATGGCACCGTCTTCGGTGAATGCCTGGCCACCACGCTGGCGGAGGAGCATTCGCCAGAGTTGGGCCATCTCCTGCGGTGGTAAGTTGACCATCGAGACACCTTTCGGAAGCTGCTTGCCAGCCTTGATGAAGTCATCCCAGGTTTTGATGTCGTCGACGTTGATGCCAGCGTTCTCATAGATATCGCGTTTATAGAAGATGCCAGTCGGGCCAATGTCCCACGGAATCGCGTAGTAGCTATCCTTATGACTGACTGTTTCCCATTTGCCTTTGACGATGTCTTTCTCAATGTCAGCTTCCTTAATCCGAGATGTGAGATCCTTTAGGCCGCCAATACTGGCGTAGTTGGTCACATCGTAGTTCTGGACAGCAGAGAAGGCCGGTGCGCCACTGCCGCTCGTGATGGCGGTCTGAAACCGCTGCTCCCAGGCATCGCCACCGAGTTCTTCAACCGACACATCCGCATTATTTTCCTTATTGTAACTCTTGGCTGCACCCTGTAGTGATCTGGCCGCGATATTCCAGGCCCAACCAGTTGCGGATTTGGCCATTTTGGATGATGCTCCTGCACCATCGCCACCGCTGCTACCATTATTATTGTCACCGCCTATGCTAATACACCCAGCGAGGCCTGTAATACCTAGAACACCGAGCGAGTTCAATAGCTGCCTACGTCGAGCATTAGGGTCTGAAGACTCTGTCATTGGAGTACAATACCCCAATTGAGAAGAGGAGTATATTAAAGTATTGGTAATAATAATGATTGTTTGGTGTTTGGGTGTGGCTGTCGTCGTAAATATAGTTAAGTCCGATCTAGTACTGCGGCGATTGCATCGTCGGGATTACTCGTTGGCGAGAACTCGCACCCGATGTAGCCGTCGTAGCCGGCATCGTCGATTGCTTCGATAATGTTCGAATAGTTCAGTTCACCTGTTCCGGGTTCGTGGCGGCCTGGAACGTCGGCGATGTGAACGTGTCCAATGCGATCGATGTTTTCTGTGAGCGTCTGGATGATATTCCCCTCTGTGATCTGCTGGTGATACACATCGTACAGCAGCGTGATGTTCGGCGAATCGACCGCATCAACGATCGCAAATCCTTCGTCACTGGACGTTAGAAAATAACCTGGGTGATTGACTTTAGTGTTCAAGGGCTCCAATGCAATTGTCACACCGGCAGCCTCAGCGTCGGCCGCAACCCGTGAGAGTACGTCGACGATGTTCTCATGTTGTGTCTCGCCAGTTAACCCCTCCTGATCAGGGCCGGTGGTCGCAATTAGTGTCGGAATCCCCAATTCTGCGGCGATTTGAATCGATTCACTGATCTTCTCGACGGCGTTGTCGGCCATCTTAGGATCAGTTAACACGCCGCCAGCGACACAGCTGACGATCTCGATGCCCGACTCAGTGGCGGCCGTTGTAATGGCGTCTAAATCTTTTTCGCGCCAATCCCAGAACTCGACAGCGTTGATGCCGGCCGCAGCAGTGCGGTGGATCCGCTCATGGAATGGATCGTCGTCGTACACCATCTCGATACAGACTGAGAGATTGACCATTAGTTCTCACCCACTGGTGCCGGCGTGAGATCGCCTGAGTTGAGCATTGACTGCAGCGGGTTGTCCTCAATCGTGAGTGGGAGGTCAACCCGGCCATGTCGCCGGGACGACTCCCACGTCGCGAAGATAAGTTCCGTCGCGTTGAGCGCGTTTTCTGCTCGTAGTTCAGGAGGTTCATTCTCCCGCAAACATCGCACGTTATCGGCAATTGCACGGTCAATAAATTCCCAACCGTGGAGGCCATCCTCAGTATTGACAGCCTCCCAGCCTTTGCCGTCCCGACGGATACGTAGTGCCGGCGGTTCCTTCTCCTCATCCTCGCTCTCAGGACCGACCACGATGACACCGTCCGTCCCAATCAGGCGGTTGTGAGAGTGGAAGGCGCTGACCGGTCCGCCCGTGCCAGTACTATCCGAGGCTGCAATGCCGTGGACGCCGTTTGTGTACTCCCAATGGACGATAGCCTGGTTCTCGTTGTGTGAGCCAAAGACGACGTTCTCCTCGGTGTAGTCGATCTGGCCAAGCACCCACTTGCCCGGCGTCTCGTCGTTGAAGTAGTTACAAAGGTCGAACGAGTGGCTGCCATAGTCAAAGAGACCGACTGGCGAGGAGAATTCAATGCGTTGAAGATCTCCGATCTCACCAGCGTCGAGTAATTCCTTCGCGGTCCGGACAGCGTCGCTAAACCGCCGCTGGTGGTTGAATGTGAGCTGAACACCGTGACGATTTGCTTCCTGTGTCATTAACTTCGCGCCGCCGTATGTATCTGCCATCGGTTTCTCGCAGTGGATTGCCTTGACGACGCCGCTGTGGATGCAGTCCACCGCGATCTCGGTGTGGACCGCAGGCGGCACACAGATTGAGACTATATCCGGTTCGAGTGCTTCTAACAGAGCATCATGCTTCTCGAAGACAGCATCATCGTCGAGTCCAAACTCGTCGGCGAATGCCTCGGCGTTCTTCCGGACAATGTCCGCACAGCCGACAAGCGTACAGTCATTAAGTTTTTCATAGCCCGCCGCGTGGTGATAGGCCATCGCGTAGCCGTCGCGGCTTGGGTTTTCAGGCTCTGCTCCTGTACCGATAATTGCGACCGTATAGGTCATACCCCGGTCGGTTTCCCTGTCATCAAATAAGAGTTCGTGAAGCGGCAACGATGGTTGTTCACGAGTCGTCGCAAGGACGCTCATTTCAGCCTATAGATTTATCTTTTCCATGCTGTAGATCGGTACCCCCCATAAGAATAATCACAACCGGGCAGCTCTCTACGTATAATCTGAAAGATTGTGTTCGCGAATGTTGATACTCAAACACTTACGATAATCCGTATTATCATTTTGTTCGCCTGTATACTAATGGTGTACTAAAAAACACTGATTACAAACTTAGTGCTGTAAAGCCTCTCTGCGTTTTGTATACTATTGGTATATTTTGGCGAGAAACCGAGTGGACTGTTATCTCATCCGTTAGCGTTCTGGTTGTGATTACAGGATAGCGACCAACGGTTGTGGACGGCGAGATCAGCGGTAGTGACGTCGTACGACCGAAGAACATTGTTGAACAAGGCTGGCTCGGGGCGGATTCGGTGTTCGGTAAGCAGTTTGATCGGTATACCACCGGCATCAACCAGGGTAACGTCAGTGAATAGTGTCGTTCTGTTTACTACGCCAAGATTCGATAGACTGAATACTTTAGTAACAGTTCTCGTCTGATCTGGGCAGGACATTTAGTAGCCGAGCCCCGGCGATAATGAAACTATCGTCGTAGCCGACCACGCTCATCTAGCGGACATCAATATTGTTCCTGTCGTCCGACCGAAACAGATAATTGATAACCTATTTGTCGATGATACTAGGGCATCAGCCAATTGTACTTAGTCTTCTGATCTGGATAGGTCTCTTCGGGAGCGCGACTGAAATACTTGAGCGACATGTCGACACCAGCAGGTCGAACTGCGCGTCAATATCGTCAAACGTTCATATTGCTTCCCAACTTACGCTACTGGTGCTCCCTGTGACCACAATATCTCTGGTCAACCTTCTTATTTGATACCCAACAACTTCTGTTGACCCCAGTGTGCTGTTTCCGCCCGATTCTCTCTCATCGACTCGCCTAGTGGTCACCTCGACATACGCCACCCCCACCGACTACAGATTAGTCGAATTAATTATAATTTCTAGTTATTATTAATATAATTGGTATAATAATAATTTTACAGGTACTCATTCCTTACTGTCTAACTATCACTCATAATTTATATTATCGATCGATATAGATCTCATCAGCCAGGGCTGTCTAATAGCGTGAGGTGAATCCTGGGATTGCATCAAATAGCATCCGCCCCCGGTACTAGAAATCTCAAATATACTTATGAAATTAACCACTAGAATCGACTTATTGTCCGTTCTATCGGCTCGCCGTGGCGCAGAATTGTTCTTCACGATTTCTGCTATCCGTTCTAGTGATTATCGACCGGAAATCTGACGGCTTCAAACTGACTGATAAAGTACTTAATCGTAAGAATGAGATTTTTTCTATATACTAAATTTATAGTCAGGTTGGAAGCAAAAGTGACCACCCGTCATAGCATTTCGACACGAATTCTGTTTGCCGTTTCCGTAAGCAATCCACTGATGTTGTGTTCCACGTCGATCCCGGTTGCTCGCTCAGACGGTATGATGATCTCGATCGCCGCTACTGGTTGATCCGAGGGATCAAGGACTGGCGTCGAGATAGAAACCCACTTAGGCGCGAATGATAGTGTTTCCTCCAGCAGTTGACGTTCCCTTAGTTCTTCAAGTTGTACTGAGAGTTCCTGGTTCTGTCTCTCAGTCAGGTCTGGCTGTCGCTCCGTCGGAAGGTGTGCCAAGATCACTTTTCCAGGTGGACTCTCGACGAGCAGTTCACTGTCACCGCGACTCCTTGGGTAGCCGTCTTGATCCGTCGCAAGCGCGGTGTAAACGCAGTGACAACTATAGTCGTTGTGGGTCCACAGGTTCGTTGGCGCGTTGAGCGACTGCGCCAGTTTGTCGATCTTGTCCGTCTGTTCGAGCATGAAATAAGAGTCCATCGTCTCCAGCCCGTACTCGGTGAACTTCGGGCCCAACACGTAGATTCCATCACGATTCACGAGGGCACTAACCTCTATGAGCGTTCGCAGGTGCTTGTAGACCCCTCCTCGGGAGAGATTAGTCGCTTCCATCAGCTCTGCCGCGGAGGCACCTTGGGATTCGTGGATCACGTCTAAAATTTCAAAAGCCGTTTTCGTCGCTGTGATCTGATTCTGTGGCATACTGGTAATATATGTCTTACTCTGATAAGTATACTGTTAGTGTACGGAAGGGCTGCCGGCTGCCTGGCGTGCAGCAACGCCCGGGTTTCGAGTCACCACTCGACGAAACTTCCGTCGTTGTGCCGACGAATCGGCGTTCGCCAATCGCTTCCCTTCCCAGCATGTTCTCGGATTCCCGCCTCGTTCACGTCGATTCCCAGTCCAGGCTTGTCTGAGAGAGAAATGCGGCCATTCTCGCTTTGGAGGTCGTCTACGTTGTCAATGTATGCGTTGATGTATCGTTCCCCCAGCGCAGGTTGCTGAACCGCGTTCGGAACGTGGTAACTAAGCTGTGTACTGGCGGCGTAGGCGATGGGACCTACGGAGCAACTCATCATTAGCTTGGCTCCATATGTCTCAGCTAGGGAGGCGATATTCTTAATCTCGGTAATCCCACCGGCATGGGATATATCTGGTTGTACGATATCGAGCCGACGTTGTTCTAGATGTGGCTGGAACTCCCATCGCGAGTATAGCCGTTCACCGAACGCGATTGGAATGTTGTAGTACGACGAACGTTCTATCATCTGGAGGTGTTCGGGACGAACCGGTTCTTCGACGAACATTGGATCGTATTCTTTGAGGCGCGACAACAAGCGTGGGGTCATGCTCACGGAGATGTGTCCGTGAAGGTCAATCCCGATATTGATTTCTCGACCGACCGCGTCACGGACTGCTTCAAGATACTTACAGATTGCGTCTATATCGGCAGCAGACTCAATTGGTGACGTTTGGTAGGTAGTTAGGAGTTTGAGCGTCGTGTACCCTTCAGCAACCGCATCCGCCGCCAGATCCGCGGCTTTGTCGACGTCATCAGTAACGATTTTCTCGTAGAGCGAAACGTATTCTCGGGTGCGTCCGCCTAGCAGGTCATAAACCGGTTTCTCGCAGTACTTTCCCTTAATATCCCAAAGGGCCTGATCGATGCCCGCGATTGCACTCATCAGAACTGGTCCGCCACGGTAGAACCCTCCGCGATACATTCGTTGCCAGTGATTTTCGATATGATTCGACTCTTCGCCTAATAGGTACCCGTCCATTAACTCCACGACTGCCGTTTTGACGGTATCAGTACGGCCTTCGAGAATCGGTTCTCCCCAGCCAGTGATTCCATCGCTGGTCTCGATTTTCAAGAAGAGCCATCGCGGGGGGACTTTGAACAGTTCATAGTCGACGATCTGAGTCATGACTGATCTAGAGTGTTCGTCCATGTTAACGCTTAGCACCTGGTTGTAGGCCGAGACTGATATTGATTAACGTAGCCGACAAAAGGGAGCACTTCACTTGGTCGGTAACGGACTTTAATTCTCACAAGGAAGGAGATACTGTTTCAGAATAAACTGCATATGTCGCTGATCAGTTTGATCTCGACCTTGCGGAGGTGTATGAAGTACTTTCACACTACTACTCGTATATTGACGAAACACGTGACCTGAGACGGGAAAACGATGCTGCATTTGAGTGCGTCCACCTCCAATCGCTCAACCTAAAGGAACCAGTTCAGTGGCTGCCGCAGCGAAGATCCTATCGGATGAGCATGTAAGCCGTATCTTGAGTACTCGCTCAAAGAATAGGGCTATCAGGTGTGCCAAGCAAAGGATAGATTCGGTGAACGCACTTTTGATGCCGAGTTATTGCAGTGGTGTGGCGAGAATGAATCTCTCCTCATGACAAATACCGCGAAATACTTTGAGCCACTGCATCATCAAGAAGATCATGGTGGCCTTCTCCTCTTCTTCGATCAAAGTCACCCAGATACCAATCCAGAAGGATTAGCCTGAACAGTCGATGGGGTGATTACGAATAACCACTACTCTCACGTCCCATCGCTGGTGTTGAAGATGTCGCACTGACGCCGTTTCAACGCTCCCTCACGATCATGACTACTACGTATCTAAGAGTAACCAGTGGTGAAGGTCAAGCTAACCCCAATTACATCAAAAAAAATCACGAAATGTCGAATACTACGATTTCGGTCGATCCACAGGAAAAACACCGCTGTTCGGTCGTTTCGAGTGTCGTTCCACAATGCCTGCATTCATAAATAACACTCTCATTTGCCGAGAACCACCGCCGCACGATGGCAGGAAGCGCCATACTATCTGATCTCTCTGACCAAACGCAATAAAAAATTTGGCCTCTTTTCAATTTAGTATAGGATTGATGCATTCATCGGGCAGCACCGAGAACCATGTCCAGCAATTGTTCGGTCGATGAGACGTGCAGAATAGCCAATAATCAGTTCTTACAGTCAAAAATTGGTGCGACAGAGTCAGAAGAAGTACCTTCTGAGAGCCACTGGAATTCGTGATTGAGAATTCCATCAGGAATTTTTTCGGCCCCCAAGGGGCGCAGGGCGCTCGACAGAAATTGCGAAGATATCGAGGTATCGCGGGGTCCATGCGAACCGGCTGACGAGGAGTAACGCTCGTTCAAGGTGCGTGACCACCTTCGGTAGAAGACATAGATATGATTAGTAATTACAATATGAATAGAAATGTCATTGCGTTTCTCTTAAAGTGGTTCTTTCCAATCCCCGAAAACCCATGAAACAGACTCAGATACACGCCCTTCTAAGAGAAGCGCTATTCCTATGACGAAGATGGCAACGGGGGTTAACGTGAATGTGACAAGTTTGACGGCGATCTGATCAGGGGACATAAACAGGGTGTTCATTTTTGTAACCTGGATGCTTTTTACATCCAATTGGAATAACCAAGAGCAGTTCTTGATAAATACTTTCTGTTTTGACTTCATTAATTTTCCCTCACTGTATCTCCCTTCTATCAGAAATTATATAATATGATACGTAGCCGATTCGGTATTCTCCTGTACTCCCACTCCACCTTCATCTCTTATTTCCGCTATGGTGTGCGTATTGAGGTGGAATTAGAACCTCCGGAAACGTTGATCCACAAATGAAGCTCTCGATAGGCAGATTTTTGTGATGGATTTGGAGGTACGCGATCTTTATACAGCAAGTATTGGAGTCGCAGACGGTCGCCCGTCATAGTGGGAGAGATAGTATGCTGTTTCCGCCACGTTGAATTCTTATCAAGAGTCGTATGAAATCGCTTTAGCTCCTGGGTGTTCTGAATTCGCGTTGTATTATTGGCAACTTCAATTCGCTGTAACAGAACAACGACGGTGTATGACTCACGCTGGTGTTCATGGTTACTAATACCAACATAGAGCGGTTTGCTTTCTCCTTGCGTGAAATTGGTTGGATAATCGTCGGCTACAAACTGACCACTGTCATTCTTTGTCAACAAGTAAAATTCGGAGAATGATTCCCCTTGATTTGGGACACTGACTACATACCCAACACTTCCGACTGCAAGGAGTAACGCAATCACGAGCACTACATTGAGTGCTGCATCAGTCTGCGTTTCTGGTTCTAGAAGTTCCGCTTTGGTCGCCGCCACCCAGTGTTTGTATGGTACACGAAAGCGCTCATCCTCGGGAAGGTTCCACCGACGAATTGCAGCAAGTGCCGTCATACAGAGGGTGAATCCACTTAGACTCAACAACACAGGTACCAATCGAATCCCCCATGGAGTGAAATTGAGGATGAGACCAATCAGAGGTACAATTGCAATGCTCGTCCCAAAGGAGAGTGCGACACGCTCAAGGTCATCGATTCCCGATCCAGGGCGAGGGATACTACCTCTAGTCGATGGATCTGCCTCATCTGCAGAGTTCCCTGTTGATGCTCCTTCCGGGAACAACGCTGCGATAAACGCATAGCCAGGTGGAAAGAGAACGAATACTAATCCAACAAGTGCTCGAAGAGGTGTCGAGTTAAGACCAGGGATCAAGACCACTGCTATTGTAAGAATAACAAGTACGCCGATTGCGGTCAGATCGGCTGGGAGCTGGCGAATTGGGCGGGGAAGGAGAAGCCAGGGATTAACATCACGAGCCATTCGCTTCTTTCTGGGAGGTTCTCGGATAAAAACTTCCCGGAGTAGAAAACAACTGACTGGAAGACTCTAATAACAACTCTACTAGTTGTGCTGGTATCTGGGTGAGAGGACACAACCGTTGATCTGTTTCGTTATCTACGCAGTTAGTGCAGGCCGAATAGTTTGTAGGGTAACACTGACTCCCTCTACGAAGAGGAGTAGTAGGCGTGGAACTCATAGATACCACAGCACGGATACTCGCGACTTGAGACGCGGGAGGAAGCGCGTCACTCGGCTAGTCACTCGTTAGGCAATGGCCCGCCGGAATCCAACCCCTTCGCTCCGCGAAGCACAAGACCTTTCCATGTCATACCGTGCTTCTCTTTAAGTTCGCTCAATTGTTCGTACTGTTCTTCGTCTTCGAATTCTATTTTTACGTACCTCACACATATCCGTAACTCTTTCGTTGCATTTATGCTTTACCATATCGTATCTGTTGTTGTGACCGCTACCGCCACGAAAACACTTCAGGCCACGCTCGCGCCACCCACAGCGCACAAAGAGCACCGGCTTCAGCGTACCGTAGCGACGTACCGGCGTGCGCTCAAAGATTCCTTCGAAAGTGGCGCGGATACGCAAACGGCGGTCAACGATGTCGTCATCGGCTACGACCTAACGTCCTACGCCAAAGACGCGCTCAAGAACTACGTCCCGCAACTCCGCCGGACGTACAACGCTTCGGAACTCGACGACGACCACCCCGTTCGGTTCACGAACCGTGGATGGAAACTCGACCACTCCGAGGAACGAACGCACGAGTTCTGTTGGCGCGTTCCGCAGGCCGGACGTGGCAATGCCTTCTGGATTCCACTCTGCATCAACCCCGCCCAACGCGAGTTGTGGGCGGAATTGTTCACCGACGATGTGACGGTCGGCGAGTTCCGGTTGCAAGAACACCGGAAGAACTGGGTGTTGCACGTCACCGTCGAGTACGCAGTCGCGGAGCCAGACGAACCGGACGACCCAACGCCGATTGGATTCGACATCGGTGAATCCAAGCTCTTGGCAGGCTGTGCCTGTCAGGACGATACTCCGACCCAACCGATGCTGTACGACGGCGGGCGAGCACGACACCTTCGCAAAGAGATGTTCACCACGCTTCGCCGTCTCCAAGAACGCGACGCCGATTGGCGGATTGACGAGCGATTCGACCACTACCAGAACGCGCTGACGGATATTGTCGAGAAAGCGTCTCGGCAGGCCGTCGAGTACGCCCGACAGTTCGAGAATCCGGTTATCGTCCTCGAAGACCTCTCGTATATCCGTGAGCATCTGGATTACGGAACGTGGATGAACCGCCGGTTGCACGCATGGGCGTTCGCCCGACTTGCCGGGCGTATCGAAGATAAAGCACGTGATACTGGGATTCCGGTACGGTTCGTGAATCCGGCGTACACGTCACAAACATGCCACGCGTGCGGACACCTTGGAAGCCGAAACGTCCAAGCGGTGTTTCGGTGTACGAACGACGAGTGTTGGGTGACGGAGTATCAAGGCGATATCAACGCGGCGGCCAATATCGCTGGTCGCCTCGACCCGTGGGGTGAGAGTCTGTCGCTGAAACCGACGGACGATGACACGCTACAGGATGGGAGCACCTTTGGCAGTGCCACAGCCCACCGCGCGCCGAGTGCGAAACCCGCACAGACGACGCTCGCGGAGTGGGGCTGAAACCTCTCCGGTAGCAGTGCCGGATTCCCTCTGTGTGGGGATTCTCCTGCCTTTAGGCAGGTAGAGGATGTCAATTACCACGGGGAGATGTCACGTC
This sequence comes from Haladaptatus halobius, assembly GCF_020618475.1. GTDB lineage: Archaea > Halobacteriota > Halobacteria > Halobacteriales > Haladaptataceae > Haladaptatus > Haladaptatus halobius. The sequence goes on from NZ_CP085338.1 coordinate 525,945, forward strand.
CTGTCGATGAGGCAGCGGGCGAGTGCTCCATAGAGGCCAATTTCATCACCTTGTTCAGTGATTTGGATAGCTGGTTTGTCGACGTAGAGATAGTCGTCTATGTATGTTTGAATGCCTTCCAAAATGGTTTGCTGATTATTGAGTGCGACACCTCCACCAAGGGTAATAAGACCGGGGTTAAATGCATTGCAAAGCGTACCAATTCCAGCTGCGTTATAGCGGGCAATCCGATCAAGATATTCTTGTGCGACGGTATCGCCAGCCTCAGCAGATTTGAACAGATCTCGTGCCTCAATGTTGGTGAAATCATGGAGTATCGTTTCTCGGTTCTCCGTTTCTAGTTGATGGGCAACATAGTTCGGTATTCCACGACCGGAACAGATGGCCTCCCACGCCCCAGGGACTCCAAAACTATCGAGATCGCACGTTGGTGCCACTGGAAAAAGCCCAACTTCTGCGGCCTGTCCGGATTCTCCACGCACGAGTCGCCCCTGTTCGACGACACCAGCGCCGATACCTGTTCCAAAGGTAACGTGAGCAATACACTCATATGGATCGCCAGCGCCGAAATGCCACTCTCCGAGAGCAGATGCGGTGCAATCGTTTTCTAAATAGAGGGGTAGGTCAAACTCAGAACGAATTGTGCTCCTGAGATCGATATCGTGAACTGCCGTCCCTGATTTCGTGTCCAGTTCTTCAATAATCCCGGTATGATGATCAACGAGGCCTGTACAAGAGATGGAGACTGCAGAAATGGTCGTTGAAATAGTTCGATTTATTCTACGAATCGCATCGACAATCTGTTTCTCTAGGGCTATTGCTTGCGTCGGTTCAATTTTGATACTCGTCAGAAACTGCCCTTCAGACGTTCCCACGGTATACCGAAAGTGAGTACTTCCAATACCAAAAACAGCAATGTAATCCATGACTGTACTGCTGAAGACCTCCACCTAAATGTTTTCTTTATCGAGCTGAATAGGAAAACAGGGCTGCATTTTGGACTTCTGGAGACGGAGAAACCACTCAGGATCTGCGTACGCTCACTGTTCGTCGTGTGGGTTAGAGGCGGACAGGAACACGACTACAGCGTGGGACATTCTGTCTTGCATTCTCAAAAATATAGGAGTAGGATACCCCAAAGAATCGCTTGTGGAAATTGCGCTCCCTACGGACACGATCGTGTCTACACAGCACGTCGTCAAAACAGGATGCCCTATTTCAAGGAGCAAATAGCGTCAGCCATGAGAAGTAGGGTCGTTCACTAGTCAGTCCATAACAAAGAGGGATTCAGTCGATAGTCTGTCTCGAGGAATCCCGATGACCAGCACAAAAATCGCTGCCAAAGTTACTGGACTTACTCGCCACACGATTCTCACTAGGGGAGGTACATAATGCCTGACGAGGGAACGTTTGAGATGCTATTTAGTAAAACGGGCTGGGTTGAGATACGGAATCCAGAGGACAGCGATCATCAGTGGTTGATGGCAGACACAACCGTTGAGGTTCGTCAGTGAAAATCCACGAATACAACCCTCAACGTGGAGTGGAGCCAACAGTTCGTGAAGCCGTACATCATCTTTGAAGACCTCAAAGAAATGTGCGATAGGCTAGGTCAGTTACTTGTATCCGAAGCAGTTTCAACCATTTCAGAAGCGTATTGATTTGCGAGATTGACGGCTGTTTCTGCATCTTCTCGCGTTGGAGTAGCTGTCGTGAAAGTTGCTTGTTCGTAGAGCGTTGTAAGCTGCTTCAGTCGCTCTATCTCCCGGTCAGTGAAATCACGATCTTGGCAAAGTCGATAAAACTCCCAGTGAGTGCGTCCCGCTTCCGAAATTGTCTCATCTACAGTCAAATAATATTGGCGACCGGTCGCATAGGATGTCTCGATAGCAGTCTGCAGGTCGTTTTCTGCTAATGCAGTTGCTGCTTGGTCAGCCCATTCCCGAATCGTTACTTCTTTCGTCTCTTTTGCCTCTTCTATGTCGGTGTCTGGGGCTAATTGATTCTCTTGTATTGCTGGCTCTGCCGGCTCTTCTGAATCGGTAAACCAACCAGAACGCTGGATTGCAAAGCCACCTATTGTGAGTAATACACCGACACCAGCAACTCCAGCCCACAATAGGAACGAATTGCTAGACGTAGCTGGTTGCAGGCGAATGAGCGAACTCGCTTGGGTGGCATCGAGATTTGTCCCGTTCCCTGAATACACCGCAGACAGACGGACATGTGTCTTGTTCGTTGCTGCAAGTGAAGGGGGAAGCTGGACTTGTGAAGTATAAGTACCGTTACTATCAGTAGTTACAGTACCGACTTGTGATCCATTCGCACGAAGTATCACTGTCTGATTTGAAAGTGGCACTCCATTGGCGGTAGTCAAATTTCCACTGACCGAGAGATTATCCTGATTTAGGGATTGACTCGTAATGTTTAGCGAAGTGTTTGTGGGATGAATTGTAATCGGTGCCCTCGTACTGGTGAACGCAAGTGCTCGATTCTGTAGGGGAACACTGACCTGGATTTGACGTTTCCCAGTCGGAACTGCCGTAGAGAGATTTTCGGAAAGTGTGAAGCTACCATCTTCTTGTGTTGTTGTATTTCCAATTACAGTCTTCCCACTCTTTACGATAACTGGTATTCCTTTGTCACCAACACCATCGACATGAACTCGCCCAGAGACGGTGATTGTTTTGTTAAACCGACCGTGTTTGGGACTCTGTGAAAGAGTAATCGTCGGCTGTGCCTGTTGAATATCTGCCTCGACCGTTGTATTTGAGCCGAGATATATTGATGATGCATTTGGTACATGTTCGACCGTTAGCGTTTGTTGACCAAGTGGGAGTACTGCTGGCCGGCCGGTAATCGTGAAATCACCATCTTCATCCGTTGTCGCCGTCGTAGCTCGATTTCCACCAAGCTGTAATCGAATTGTTTCATTAGAGAGCTCAGTTCCGTTTTCATCGACGAGTTCCCCAGTCACCGTAATTGGTTCTTGAAATGAAACCTCACTCGATTCGATTTCGGCTGAAATCTCCGTTTTTACGAATTCAGCGGAACGAACCTCTGCTGTTTGGTGGGTGACATTAGACGTTATCTTCTGTACTGTTTCTTGTTGTGGCGAGAGATCCGCACCCGTCGAATTGGAGATGGTTTGGTAATTATTTGTCAGGTTTCCGCTGGTGCGGTTTATCGATGTTGAGAGATTATTGAGCCTTCGAGCCAAACTACGAGCTTTTTGATCATTCCCGTTTTTCTTTGCTCGTTGGTATTTTTTGTAGGTTCGACGATATTTTCCCACTTTCGAAGAATATTTTGATTGGTTATTTTTGGCTGACTTGAATTTTTTTATGCGTTGGTCATCTTTTGTTCCCTTGGTACGACCAGCCACATCGACGTACTTTCCCAGTAACTTATTGTATCGATCTCCCACTACTGAATTGGCGGCTTGGTACTCGCCTTGGTTTAATTTCACCGTACTACTTTTTAGACGCGATCCGAGTTGACCAGCCAACCATTGTTCAAGATTAGCTAGTTCTTCCTGTGACTGCACTTTTGATGGATCCTTATGGCGAATCTGAGTCGAATTGTTGGATGTTGTCTTCTCCTGGAGATTTCCCTCAAGCCCAAGATTGAGATGGCCGTGATTTGGAGACTGAGCATTTGTTGAAGAGGCAGTAGCAATAACTGGCGCTGAGAATCCACTTACAGTCAGAAGGAGAACCAGGAGGGCTATCTTTGAATTCGCGGAAATTTGAACCATACTTCCAGACTATGTCTGTCCTACGAAAAAATCTTTCTCTCCTTTATCCCATAATATTCAATTTCTACCATTTACATTAAAATCTCCCTACTGACCTATCCATTCTCTCTTGCCATTACTTCACCAAATTAATGATATTAAATGCAACCAAAATAGGAGATGTTGTTTGCCGAAGACAACGGATTAACGTTATAGGTAGTCACTACATTTGATTCAAATATGGATGTGACGCGCCGCTATTGGGCTGGGTGTGGACTTGTTTGTTTGCTCGCTGGAGGCGCATGGCTACTCAACAATAGCTTGCTTCTTATTGGTGCTGCCGGAATTGGTAGCGCACTTCTCTCGTCTCAATTGCTTTTTCTTTGGACAATCATTCGAATGACCGACGAATTAGACGTTTCTCAAACACCGACTCAGACACAAGTCGCTGTAAATTCTGATATCCAAATCACGATACAGGGTACCCTTTCAGCACCGACACCGGTGGATATTCAGATTGCAATGCAACCACCACGAACAGCAACAGGAGTTACTGCTGACAACACAATTGAACTCTTAGTCGGCGAACGGGAAGCAACAACGACTGTTACTGCACATTGCCCAGTTGCGGAGCGTCTCCAGTTTCGTCCACCGACAGTGACCTTCACTGATCGAGCCGGGTTTTTCCGTTCGTCGTTCACGCATGGAGAACCAGCGACTGTCACCGTCACACCTGATCCACTCGGTGAGATATACGTAGATGCTGGTGAGAAGAATCAAATAACTAGTCTTGGTGAATACCAACATGGAGAACATGGAACAGGGCTCGACCCAGCGGAGGTTCGACAGTATATTCCAGGGGACACAATTCAAAAAATCGATTGGAAAGTAACAGCACGGCTACGAGAACCTCACGTCCGCGAGTTCGAAGCAGAAACTGATTTACAAACGTATATTTTCTTAGACCAGCGCAAATCCATGTATACTGGATCAGAGACCGCAACAAAATTCGATTACGCGCGGCAAATCGCCCTAGCGTATCTTACAGATTCCCACTCAACGAGTGAACCGCTTGGCCTCAGTTTAATACAAGAGGAGCAAATAATCGATTTCCCTCCCGCCGCAACGCAGGATCACTACTCTCGACTACGAACACACCTCTACGACCGGACGCTGCCGAAAACTACAGTGCTTCATTCTGAACCGTTCGAACAACCAATAGAGCAGTTTACAACGACGGATCAAAAAGCGACTCGCCTTCAATCACAGCCGTCACAATTCGCACAGAAATTACATCCTCTGTTATCTACTCAGGGTGCGCGTATCCATCAAGTTAATGATGATCCACTTTATCGAACCGTTCAATCCCAATTAAAATCCACCTCCGGCATTACGAGAGCGGTACTGATCACTGATGATGTCGATCGAATCGAAGTTTATGAGGCAGTCAAATTAGCACGGCAGCTTAGTGATTCTGTTTCCGTTTTCCTCATTCCGAATATCCTGTTCGAGCAGAAAGGTATTGTAGAAGCCGAGGATGCATACCAACGCTATCTCGACTTTGACCAGTTTCGGCAATCACTTACTCAATTAGATGGGGTAATTGCATTCGAAGTTGGATCGACAGATACCGCAAACCACCTCCGTACTACGTCCGCTACGTCTCACCAGCAGCGATCACCAACTTCCCCAGAACAATGAATGTAAACCGGATTTCAGCGTGGATCGAAGCAAGTGGCGTTGGTATTACAGTACTTATTCTAGCAATTGCACAGGGGTTTCCTGGCATCGTTGCCGGAGGATTGCTTGTTCTCTTTTGGTATACCTGCCCATCCCTGTATACAGTCGGGTACGGACAAATCGCACTCGGCGCTCTACTGATTCCCGCCGGGACGACGGTTCAAATTGTAATTGCCGAAATTGGGCTACTAATAGTACTTTTAACGCCAGGTCTTCGTCTAGATCAACCACTTGCACGGACGCTAACTACGTTAGGCAGCGTTGTTTTGCTCGTTGGTGGTGTACTCGCTGGCATATCGTTGGACGTCAATCATAGTCAAACCGGTATTATTTTAATTAGTGTTCTTGGAATAGTTACATACGGTATGCATCGGTACGAACGGGTCGCTGTGGGAGCAATTGAGGAGTCTCATGAGTAAGCAACAACTTGCAGCAGACGATCATCGGGAAGATCACCCAGACACGGATTCTGCTGATCTAAATCGTGAAGAGCTTCGCGCACAAGTAGATGTTCTCACCGAAGAGAATGATCGACTTCGCAGAGCATATTCTCATTCAAAACAAAAAGAATATCGATATACCGCCTTTGGCCTTGTAGGGATTGGCCTACTTTGTACTGTGGGAGCAATTATCTTTCCAGATTCTCAGCGAGTACTGTTTGCACTAGCAGGGTGTGGACTCTTTGGTGCAGTCCTCACGTATTTTTTGACGCCTGAACGTGTGATCCCAGCGTCTGTTAGCGAGCGAATTTATTCAGCCTTTGCACTGAGCAACTCCTCACTGAGTACCGAATTAGGACTTCAAGACGAAGCCATCTATATTCCATCTTCGACATCGTCAGCGGCATCATTTGCCGACGTGCGTTTGTTCCGACCACAGCATACTGAGTACCAACTTCCAACGGACGACGAGCTTACGTCTACTCTTGTGGTGACAGAGAATGAATTGAAACATGGTCTTTTACTTTACCCAACGGGAGCTGCGCTACTACAAGAGTTCCATCACATGACTGATGAAATGCCGTCAGAGCCAGGTAATCTTGCAGACCAGCTCACAGAGTCACTCGCCCAAGGATTTGAGCTAGTTGGTGCAGCAAATGCAGAATATTCGGAAGGAGAAGATCAAGTTACCATTAGTATTGCAGAGAGCTCCTATGGGTCAGTGACTCGGTTTGATCACCCAATCCCTTCCTTTCTTGCGACTGGCTTTGCAGCTAGCATGCAAACGCCAGTTAGCGTCGAAACAATCGAAGTAGAAGATGATCGATTCGACTACCTGATCACATGTACATGGTCAAACGTCTAGCTGGATAGGGTGATATCCTCACCCGGCTTAAACGGGGACTCCCTCTCTCTGTCTGAAAGAAAGTTGCTAAAATCACTCGCTAATTTTCCCCTCTCTGAAAATGGAAATAACCAGGCGAAAATAAAAGTATCTCACCTACCGGTCCTCGCCAGTTGTAGAAATAAATTGTAGGGGGATATTGAAATTGACCATTCTCAGGTTGTGATTACTATGTTTCAGGCAGTTAGTAACTTTCTCGGTAGTACTCAGAAGTTAGAAGAAGGAGAGAGAAATGGGTTACAAAAGGGTACTCTTGACACAGTGGTCACGCCGCGATTGGTTAACAGTACTTATTATTTCCGTCACAGCAGCGTTTCTCGTTGGCACGACATTGTTGCTGTCCGCTGCGGGTGCACAGTCAGCAGCACTGGCAGGGAATTATAATAACTCGATGGTCGTTGAACACTCTGATTCATATACCAAAGCCCAGCGGACTGCGGCCAATAGCGATCTTGTATTCCCAACAACGACGGTGATACGAAATGGTGAGAAACAATATATCGTCGGTGTTCCAGCTGACGCCCCGACCGAACTCACACAGCTTTCTGTTTCATGGCGAAAAGCATCGATCCCCCGACCACCAGCGAATGGATTACGGGGAACAGTTTCTACACCGACGCAACAACAACTCCAAACGAATGATGGTCGAACACTCTCGGTGCAGGTCGTGCCTTACAACTCGACTGATTCAATTTTTCCCCATTCATGGTACGTCGCAAACCCTACTACGGTCCAATCGCTTGGTGACACAGATGCGCTGATAATTCGAACGAATGTGTCGAACAGCAATGGATGGAAGCTACTCCCACAACAAGGAACAGTGAGTCCCTCGCTTTTCGCCTACTTTCTCGGGGGGATGCAAGAAGTCCTGCGCGTGCTTTTCGCAGCAACTGCTGGTGCTGCTGTGCTCATTCTCGTCGTATTATATAATGTGACGAAGATGAGTGTCCGAAGTCGTCTCAAGACAATTGAAGTGATCCGATCAACTGGCGGCACTTCACGACGAATTATTGGTATTTTTGCTGTTCGAGCTGGTACCTTAGCCCTTGTCGGTTCGCTGCTTGGTTACGCACTTGGTGTGATCGTCACACGAGCGACAGTGAATATCGCGATTTTTCTCGGCTTATCGATTTCACTGGAGCCAGCGGTTACACCGTCAGTTGCACGGATATTGTTGCCGATGCTGCTCAGTCTAGTCGCTGTTGGTGTTCTTGCAGGGATTTTAGCAGCGTGGCCGACGATAACGACTCCACCGTCTCAATTAGCACAGTCAACGGGAGCAAAACAAATCCGCGATTCATGGTTAGGATCACTTGAATCCCGACTTCGGCCACAGTTACTTGACTGGCGAGCCATAATCCCTGCTACGACTACGTTGACTGTCTTTGCAGTGATTGTGCTTCTCTCTGGATCACTTATCGGTGTACTTGCTCCACTCACAACAGCTTCCACAGGGACAGTGACGGAACCCGGAGCATCATATCCAATGGCGAGTCGAATTGAAAGCCAATATGCAACGGAACTCAGAGACCAAGGACTCAATGCGAGTCCAGAAGTTATCGTTGCACAAGTCGCTAATGGAAAACCGTACCTCGCTCGTGGGGCGAATTATACGGCATTTGCTGCCGTTTCGGACGCAAACTTGATCAAAGGGCATCCACCGCGCTCAAAGACTGAGGCAGTTATTGGGCGTGATCTTGCTCAAACACTTGGTATTGAGGTTGGTGAATCTATCACCCTTGGGGGAAGTACCTCACCCGCAGTCACCCGAGTTACAGTTGTGGGTGTCTATCGTGCGCCAGGGGTTTTGGATGATCAGCTGATTTTCCCCCTTGCAACCGCCCATGATCTCTCGACAAGGCCTGGCGTTGTCCATTTCATTCGTACGTCGGGTGGAGACCCTGATCTTCAAAAGGGACAGGCAACCGGAGCAGGGACGCAACAAGTGATTACAAGTGGTGTCTCTGCACCAAACGAAACAGTCGTTGGTGAACCGACTCCGATCTCAATCACACTGCAGAATATCGGCTCTCAAACGCAGACTCGCCAAGTGACGGCCACGCTTGGCAGTGCAACACAGCAGCGCTCTGTGACACTCCAACCAGGTGAGGAAACTACAATTCGGATGAATCTCAGTGTCAACACTGCTGGCAAGTACACGTTGCATGCTGGGTCATATTCACAGCCAATCCACGTGTATCAACAATCACCACTCGTACTTCCGCTTGTACCACAGCACGCACCACCAGGGTCAACAGTGGCTATTCCCGTTCAAACGGTGACTGGAGCAAATGTTTCTGGTGCAACACTCCAGGTAGGGGACACAGTGACGCAGACAAACGATCGGGGGATTGCACTTGTAACGCTTCCAGAGACACCAGGTACCTATAATCTGACAACGCGTAAAGGTAGCCGAAGTAATACAACACAGATTCAGATTACACCGAATACTTCACGACAACTCTTTGCTGATGTGAAGGTGACACCACAGAAGGCAAGCGTCTATACTCAGCCAAAAGCGACGGTCACCGTTATCAACCCGTGGGGGACGAAGCTCACACGGAACTTGTCACTCGTAACACCTGCTCGAACGACGACTCGAACTGTGACACTCCCACCGTATAATATGAGTACAATGCCCGTCACATTAGGAAAGACGGATTCAACGGATCGTCTTGCTCCAGGGGACTATTCTGTTCGGGTTGTATCCGAGGGTCAAACGCTGGCCACAGATTCTTATGTCATATTGGGTGACGATCGTATTGGCTCGACGCTTGCCCAAGATACGCAGTATTCTGCCGGTAGTGGGATTGGCCAAGCAGTTATGCGGATATTTGGGAACTTCAAATTGCTCTTAGCAGGCATGATCATCCTTGCTAGTGTCACAACCATCGGAAGTACGACTGCAACGTTTGCACAAGTGGTGCATGCCCGTCGACGAGCGGTTGGCATACATCGTGCAACAGGCGCTTCTCGTTGGCAGATACTCCGATTACTCCTTAGCGATGTGTGTCGATTATCAATTCCTGCGACGATTGCTGCCTTGCTCTGTGCATTTGCCATTGTGTCTGGGATGGCGATGACAGGAATGCTCACAATTTTCGGAATCCAACTATCAGTCACCACGTCGTTGTTCGTTATTTTAAGCACTGGACTTGGTGCACTCTTCCTTTCTTGTCTGAGTGCAATGCTGGCTGCCCTCCCATTCCTCACGACAGAGCCCACCAAGTTACAAGCAGAAAGCGATGTGAAAGCGCCGACGCACAGCACTTCAGAAAATGGCATTGAAGGGCAGTATTCAAAGGTGGAACAAGGCAATGACGAGAAAGTCGAAGAAAGCACGGACTTGCAGCAGAATACGTCCTCTACTTCTGACTGAAGATTTACCGTCAAATCGGTTTTCAATAGCGTAACGAAGGACAAATTAAATTGAATTCGACATAGATTCAGCACCACACTTTTTGTTTGGTGCAGTCATACAACTTGTTAAATGCAAGAGACCGTCCTCAAAGCGACCGATATTAGCGTTACCCGTGGTTCCTCTGAAATCTTGTCGAATGTTTCCTTAAGAATTCCTGCTGACGCACGGTTGCTTATTCAGGGGCCAAGTGGGGCAGGTAAAACGACCCTCTTCAATATTCTCGGGTTGTTAGACACGCCTTCTAGTGGCAAACTGATGGTCATGGGTTCTGATGCAAGTACGCTACCGGAACGAGAACGAGCCCGCTTGCGTCGTGATACGATTGGATTTATTTTCCAGGATTTTCAGTTGATCTCTGATCTCACTGCGTGGGAGAACGCGGCGGTACCCCAGGATCATACCGGTGAACGTGATGAATCTTGGCTCAAAACTCTCTTCACACAACTGGACATCGCAGATTTGACCGATCAGTATCCTGCAACGCTCAGTGGTGGTGAAAAACAACGCGTTGCAATCGCTCGTGCGCTTGCGAATCGGCCGGCAATTATCCTTGCTGATGAGCCAACAGGGCAACTTGATCCAGACACGACCGATAAAGTGCTTGAACTTCTGTTTGAAGTCCAAGAGAGTACCGACACAGCACTTGTTACAATTAGCCATGACGTGCAGTTGAGCCCACTCTATCAGGATACTATGTTCTTAGCAGACGGTGATATCGTTGAGCGAAAAGTCGAGCCGTGATTGTAGTAGCCGAGTTGACCTTGGATCACTCCTGTGAATAAGGTTTTACGCCAATTTACAATAAGCAAAGTGGAAACGACCACTGTGACACCCTCACGAAAAAGTGAATAGCGAAATATACTCTGTCTGTAACCGTTTGAACGTGTTCTTTGTTCAGCCAAGAATGAAAACGAACCGTATGACATGAGATGGACAATTCAAATTAACGACTCAATCATAATGGAGACAGCAGGAAACCCGCGACTTCAGGCGCGGGAGGAATGCGTTCGCTGACTATACAACTACCGTCGATTGCGTGCGACGGTTTCGCCGGTAAATCGCAAGCCTTAGTAGCGTTGGTACAATTTACCATGGTAGAGCATTGAGTCCAAAATGGACTCTTTGTACGGGCCTCCGTAGGCAGGCCCCAAACTCGGGGACGGATGACGCCGCGCCGCTCTCGTTGCAGAAGCGACGATGAAGCGGGGGGAGTCCACCGAGAATTAAAGCGGTGTGAGCCAGCCTGTCGCGTCCCTCGGTGGGACGCGACAGTGCCTCTCCATGGGCCAGTGCCTTGCCGGACACAAACCCCCGGCAGAGAGTATGACTGACGGCACAGAACAATCCCGTCCGTCCGAACGCTGGGCGTGTAGCCCGCCACGTCGTCGCCAAAGGTGTGTCTGAAACCTCATCGTGGGGAATGCCACACCCTTGAGGGCGTGGTAGCTTACTGTTGACGGCCCTCGATGACGTCGTCGCGGTGGCGGTGACATGCCGCAATATGGGGCGACGTTCCATACTCCGTCGGCACCTCGTATTCGGGTAGCTGCCGGGCACAGATACTCTGTTCTGCGAACGACGCCGTCAGGAGTTCCGACGCGCGCTCCCACTCTTCATTCGTGAGTTGATCGATTGCATCATCGACGATACGGCCTGCCTCGCCGTCTGGTTTTGCGTCGTCGAAGAACCGAGACTCAATGGTAGCTTTATCGGTTCGTTCGAACGACCGCCGCTGGACTTCACGAAGGAATCGACGTGTATTCTTCCATTCATCAGGTGAGAAATCATACTCGGAGGGTGCAATGAGCTTCGGACATCGCGTGCGGAACCGACAGCCACTCGGTGGATTAATAGGACTCGGAACATCGCCCTCAAGCACACCACGAGTCCCGGTCACCCGCGGATCAGGAACTGGAATTGATTCGAGGAGTGCCTCCGTGTAGGGGTGCTGTGGGTTCTCGAATAACTCTTCCTTGTCCGCGAGTTCAACCAACTGTCCGAGATACATTACTGCTACGCGGTCGCTGATATGGCGAATGACGCTCAAGTCATGGGCAATAAACAGGTACGTCAGCCCGAACTCTTCTTGGAGATTGTTCATCGTATTCAGAACCTGGGCTTGAATCGAGACGTCGAGTGCCGTAACAGGTTCGTCACAGACGATGAAGTCCGGATTTACGCTCAGTGCACGCGCGAGATTCACGCGCTGCCGTTGCCCGCCCGAGAAGGCGTGCGGGTAGCGGTTGTAGTGCTGCGGATCGAGACCGACTTTTTCAAGCAACTCACGGGCTTGAGCCTCTCGTTCGTCCGCGTCATACAGTCCATGGGCTTTCATCGGCTCCTCAACGATTGGGCCAATTTTCATCCGTGGATCGAGCGACGATTGCGGATCCTGGAAGATCATCTGCATATCTCTGCGCTGCGCCCGTAGTCCCTCGCTGTCTAACTCAGTCAGGTTTTGCCCCTTGAAGTAGACAGTGCCCTCGGTCGGCTCAATGAGTTGCAGAAGTGTCCGGGCCAGCGTGCTCTTTCCACACCCGGACTCGCCAACGAGTCCAAGCGTCTCTCCTTTCTGAATCTGAAAAGAGACGTCTTCAACAGCCCGAACCCGTTGCTCTTCACCGAATAGCCCTGATAGAAATCCGCCACCACTGGAGAAATGTTTCGTGAGCCCCTTGACTTCGAGAAGCGGTTCTCCAGCCCTCGTCTCGTCCTCCGCGATTCGATCGGCAGTAAGCGAGTCACTCATATCAGTCACCTCTCTCGGAAGTGTTACTCACAATATCACCGGAGATCCCAGTATTCGCGCGAATGTCGATAGGATCGCTGACCCAGTAGCCGACATCGAACTCATCGTGCTTCACGCATGCCGCTCGATGTGACTGTTCGTCCGGATCTGCTACCTCGCGACAATCGGGATGAACCTCCGTGCAAACCTCCCGGGCGTCCGGACAACGCGTGTGGAATCGACAGCCCCGCGGCGGGTCGATAGCCTCCGGCATTACGCCATGAACAGGGTTCAGTTCATCAATAGTCTGGTCAGGGCGAGGCATCGAGTCCAACAGCGCCTCCGTGTAGGGATGTTTCGTGTCGTAGAAGAGATCGTCGACTGTTGCTTGCTCGACGATCTCACCGAGATACATCACGTTGACGCGGTCGCAGAGCTCGGCGACGACACCCATATCGTGAGTAACCCAGATGAAACTCGTATCGTACTTCTCCTGTAGCTCGTCGACGAGTGAAAGGATTTGCCCTTCGACGGTTACGTCGAGCGCGGTCGTCGGTTCGTCCGCGATGATGAGGCTCGGTTCGCACGCGAGTGCCATGGCGATGAGCACGCGCTGGCGCATCCCGCCCGAGAACTGGTGGGGGTAGTTGTCGTACCGTTTTTCTGGTTCCGGAATGCCGACCTCGCGGAGCATGTGAATCGCCTCCTCTTTTGCCTCCTGTTTCGAGAGTCCGCGATTGAGTTCGATGAACTCCCGAAGTTGACCTCCGACCGTGAACACCGGGTTCAGACTCTCCATCGGGTCTTGGAAGATGATAGCAATTTCTTTTCCGCGAATCCGTCGGCGCATCTCCTCGTTCGAGAGCATCTCGTCTCGGGGGTGGAGGTCACCGTTTGGATTTTCTTCAAGACCGAATAGTATCTCATCTTTAAATCGCACCTCCCCGTCGACGATTTCACCAGGCGAATCAATCAGTCGAAGGATGCTTTGGGCCGCGACGCTCTTTCCAGCGCCCGATTCGCCGACAAGCCCAACGATTTCCCCTTTGTTTACGTCAAAAGAGATGCCGTCAACTGCTCGGACGACACCCTCTTCGGTGAAAAACTGCGTCTTCAGATCTTCTATTTGGAGTAGTGTGTCTGTCATATTAATTCTTGATTCGTGGATCGAGCGCGTCTCGCAGACCGTCACCGAGCAGGTTGAACCCCATCACCGTGACGAGGATGGCGATTCCCGGCCACAAGCTGAACCACGGGTCTGGCAGCATGTAGCCTCGTGACTGACTTAGCATCTGTCCCCACGACGGCGTCGGTGGTTGCGCACCGAATCCCAGGAACGAGAGGCCGGCCACGATGAGGATGCTGATGCCGACCTGCAACGTCGCCTGGACGAGGACGGGTGCGAAACTGTTCGGGATGACGTGTCGGAGGATGATGTTCCGATCCCTGACGCCGGCGGCGCGGGCCGCCTCGATGTACTCTTCTTCACGGACGCTGACCACGCGCGATCGGATCAGCCGGGCGAACACCGGAATCGTCGTGATGCCGACGCCGATCATTGCGAAGGTGAGATCGCGCCCGAATGCGGCCATGAACGCGATGACCAACACGAGGAACGGAATCGCGTACAGCGTCTCAACCACGCGCATCAGCGTATCGTCGATCCATCCACCGTAGTAGCCCGCGACTGCTCCAGCGAGCGTTCCGCACACCAGTCCGAACCCAGTCGAGACGATACCGACTTGCATCGCTATCCGCGACCCGTACACGAGGCGGACGAGGATGTCCCGCCCGCGGTGGTCGGTTCCCAGAGGATACTTCCATATTCCGCTGCCGAATGTATTCTCCATCCCGACCGGCGGTAACAGGATTCTGGCGTTCGCCGGGTCGTTTACCGGGTTGTACCAGAATCGGGACGCGATGGCGTAGTCGAATATCTTGGCGTCGATGTAGGCGAATACCGCCATCGCCGTGATAAAACCAATAATGTAGAGCCCAATTCGGGCCGTCGTATCCCGGCGGATCTGTTCGACGGTGTATCGCCAGCCGACGTTGGCCTCGACTCGGTCGCCGCCCTCGTATTGGTCGTTCGTCTGCGGTTCACGAAGTTCGTCTGTTTGAGTTTCAGTCGTTCCCATCGTCAATCCACCTCATCGTAGGTCACGCGGGGGTCGATGTACGCGTACGACAGGTCGGTGAGGATGACCCCGATGACGAACGTCACGCCGAAGAAGATGGTCGTCCCCATGACCAGCGGATAGTCCTGATTGTTGATCGCCGTGATAATGAGCCGCCCCATCCCGTTGATGTTGAACACTGTCTCGGTCAATACCGCACCGCCGAGCGCCGACGTGAGTTGCAGCCCGACGACCGTGATGACAGGAAGCTGTGCATTTTGAAACGCGTGCTTTCGGACAATCTTTTGTTCCGAAACGCCGTACGCCCGCGCCAATTTCACGTATTCCTGTTGGAGCACTTCGAGCATCGACGACCGCTCGATGCGCATGATGGCGGCCATCTGGAGCGTGCCGAGCGAGAGCGTCGGCAGGAGGAGGTGCATCACCGTCGACTGTAATACGTCGAGCCGCGATGACGCCCCCGGAACCGAGCTTGGAGCCGTCCACGGAAGGACGAGCCCCGTTGCCGGGAACCATTTTAGATGGTACGCGAAGATGATGATCAACATCAGTCCGATCCAGAACGACGGCGTGCTGACGCCGACGAGCGCGACGACGCGCGAGACGTGATCAGTCGGCTGGTTGCGCCGTTTCGCTGAGACGATGCCGAGTGGGATGGCGCCCACGAGTGCGAACGCGAAACTGGAGAGCATGAGGAGGAGCGTCACTGGCAGTCGCTCCATGATCTTCGTCAGCACGGGCGTTCCGTAGTAGATACTCTGGCCGAAGTTCCCTTGTGCGACCGAAACGAGGTAGTTCACGTATCGCACCGGGAGTGGCTTGTCTAACCCATACTGAGCACGAATCTTCTCGACCATCTCCGCACTCGGCGACGGCCCGAGCATTATCTGGACGGGATCGCCTGGAATCGCGTTCGTCAACAGGAACGTTATCGTGACGATTCCGAGGAGGACGGGAATGGCCTGTAGTAATCGTCGAATTGTATAGCGGAAGAGTGCCATATGTATTTTATCGAAGAGAGATGGGGGAGGGCTTACTTCGATCCGATCGACGCGTTCGTGTAGTCCGTCGAGAGGACGAAGCTCGAGACGGGATGCGCCTTGAACCCCTTCACCTTCTTCTTCATACCGTAGCTGTTCTTGAGGTTGTACGCCGGGATATGTGCCCGGTCTTCCAACAACTGCGTGATGGCGTTCGTGTACAGCTTCTTTCGCTCGGCTCGATCAGCCGACTGTCGTGCGTTCACGATCTGCTTGCTCACATCAGTGTAGAAGGTACCGTCCGTCGTTCCTTGCGCCTCCTTCGTGAAGAAGTAGTAGGTGAACGCGTCCGGGTCGGGCGTGCCCGACCATCCCAACGTATACATGTTGTAGTCGCTCGGCTTCCCCGAAACGTACTTATTGAGGAACGCACCCCAATCGAGTCGCTGAACGTTCCCGTTGTAGCCCGCCTCCTTCAGCCCGTTGGCGACGGTGACGCCGAGCTGTTCACGCTTGTCGTCTGGCGGGACGATAATGTTCGCGTTCCAGTTGTCTGGAACCGAGTCTGAATCGTCGAGGATCGTCTTCGCCTTGTCGATATTCTTGTTGTGCGGAATCCCCTTCCACTTCTTCAGGGGCATCCCCCACTTCTCAGCGATTTGTTTCGGCAGCGGGCTGTACTGGCGCACGCCGCTCGGTTCGACGAAGTTGGAGACCGCCTGATCCATGTCGAAGCAGTAGTCGATGGCCTCTCGAACCTTCGGGTCGGCTGTTGGCCCGGCCTTGCAGTTGAATGCGAGGTAGAAGTACCCCATTCCGATGACCGACTCGATGTTGGCGTCGCCCATGCTCTTTACCTGTTGCCAGAGCTTGGGCGGAATCTCCTCGATGACGTCGCTCTCGCCGGTCTGTAAGCTCGTCAACCGTGTCGTCGGCTCTTCAATGGGTTTGTACTCGACTTCTGCGAGGTTCGGCTTCGGATCGCCCCAATAACCATCCCATCGTTTAATCTTCGCGAATTTCCCTTCCTGCCAGCTATCGAACTTGAACGGGCCGGAGCCGACGGGGTTCTGCTTGTTGAACTTCTTTTTGTTCTGCTCCCGAACCTTTTTCGGCACGATCGACCAGGTCAGCGAGTTCATGAACGGACCGTACGGATACTTGAGGTCGAACTTGACCGTCCGATCGTCGACTGCAGTGATCGAATCGATCATGTTCAGCTCCGCCGCGTTCTCCGTCTCCTCTTTGACCGGCGCTTCGAAGGAGTACTTCACGTCCTCGGGGGTGACAGGGTCGCCGTTCTGGAACTTTGGTCCCTGTTTCAGCTTTACGATGTACGTCTTGCCGTTGTTTTTGACCTGTGGCTTGTCGGTCGCCATCTGCGGAACCACGTTGATTCCGTCATCATAGGTGTAGAGGCCCTCGAACACGCGATCCGCCACCTGTGAGGATGGGACATCGTTGAGGACGATAGGGTCAAATTCAAGTGGGCTTTTCACTTGTGCAAGCGTTAGTTTGCTGCTCTGTGATTGTTGGCCTCCTTGATTCGAATTGTTCTTGTTATTCTTCTTGTTCTTATTCTTATTCTCACTACCGCTGCAGCCGGCAAGTGAAGCAATTCCTATTGCGCCGAATCCCTGGAGAAGACGCCGTCGTTTGATCTTATCTGGAGTTCTTTCGTTGTTTGCCATTCTATTTCACCTCATAGGTAACCGCTGGCATATACCTAACCAGGTAAAACCCATATAAAAGAATTCTGATTTAGTCGGATGAGATACTATTCTCTAAAATATAATGTGTAAAATACCGTTTCGGTCAATATACTATACGGAATTGAATAAAAAGTGAAGGAATTAATTCTTGGAAAATAAAAAGACTAACCGACAACGGCGTTTACGTGCTCCAATATCACTTTGTGACCGTCACGAAGTACCGCGTAGACCTACTCACCGATGAAATCGCAGAACGCATCGGTGAGATTGCCAGCGACATCTCCGAGGACATCGACGTGAACATCCAGAACGTCAACGGCGGAAGCGACCACGTTCACATTCTCTTCACGGCGAAGCCCACGACCGACCTTACCAAGTTCATCAACTCGCTCAAGGGCGTTACGTCCCGCAAAATCCGCGACAAGAATCCCGAGGTTCGGCAGGCGCTCGACAAAGCGTTGTGGCAACCGGGGTACTTTCTCGCCACCACCGGTCAAGTGAGCATCGACGTACTTCATGAGTACGTCGAGGAGCAGTAGCGATGTCCACGACCGTCACGAAGACGTTGTAGGCGACGTTTGCGCCACCCACCGCGCACAAGCAGTCGAAACTCAACGACCTGCTCGAAACGTACCGTGACGGTCTACAAGAGGCGTTCAATGCCAGGGCGAGTACGATGTCGGCGGTGAGCGACATCGTGACGCTCTACGACCTGCCGTATTAGGCGAAGGCTGCTCTGTGCAACTACGTCCCGAAACTGCGGAAGACATACAACGCGAAGGAGTTGGACGATGACCACCCGATACGGCTCACGAACCAAGCCGCGAAGTTCGACCACTCCGATGAACGCGACTACGAGTTCACGTGGTGGGTTCCGCGCCCCGGTCGGGGAACGAATTTCTGGATTCCACTTCGTATCAACCCCGAGCAGGAAGATCTCTGGCACGACCTCGTAGCAGAGGACGCGAAGGCGGGCGAGATACGACTTCAGAAGCACCGGAAGAACTGGGTACTACACGTCACCGTCGAGTACCCGGTCGAAGAACCAGCGCCGGACGCTGACGCCACGCATATCGGCTTAGACATCGGAGAAACCGCCCTGATAACGGGCTGTGCCCTCAAGGACGGTTCTCTGGCTGACCCGTTCGTGTATGACGGAAGCAGAGCAAAGCACCTCTGCAAAGAGATGCACACGACCCTGAAACGCCTCCAAGAGCGCGAAGCGTCCGAGTGGCGGATTGAAGACCGTTTCTCGCACTACCAGAACGCGCTCACCGACATCGTGGAGAAGGCGTCTCGGCAGGCCGTCGAGTACGCCACACAGTTCGAGAATCCGGTGTTGGTGATAGAGGACTTGACGTACATTCGGGAACGTCTCGACTACGGGAAGTACATGAACCGTCGCCTTCACTCGTGGGCGTTCGCCCGACTGCAAGGGCGTATCGAGGACAAGACGACGGAAGCGGGCATCCTGGTCGAGTACGTGAATCCGGCGTACACCTCGCAGACGTGCCACGCGTGCCACCGTAATCGGTCAGCGGGACTCGCAGGCTGATTTCTGGTGTCCGAACGACGACTGCCACGTTTCGACGTTTCAGGCTGATATCAACGCTTCCGCGAATATCGCACGACGGGTTGACCCGTGGGGAGAGAGCGTTCCGCTTGACAAGGCGGAACGCGATGACTCGCCATGGGATAGGAGCGGTTGTGACACCGCCACGACCCACCGTGAGAAGTGCGTACCAGCGCAGATGACGCTCACGGCATTTCGAAAGTCGAAACCCTCTGCCAGCGACGACTAACTGGTATTCCTCATGTTGGGGAAGCCTCGCCGTAAACGGCGAGGAGGATGTCACGCCTAGCCTATGTTAATATCTGACCTTTCACGAGGTAAAGAAACAAAAGACAGACATAAGAACACATATGTTTTTGGTCTCGAAGTACTAGTTGTAGACTAGTGAAAATGTCGATTCTAGAAACAATTATCATGCGGTACCGATCTACGAAAAAGGAAGACCCACTCTATCAATGCAAATCATGTAATGCAACAGCCAAGGCTCTGACAAAACATATTGTCTGCCCTGAATGCGGGGGAAAACTCGAACGGATAGACCTCTCTAATAAATAATATGAAATGGACTTCCTTCCCTGCTTGTTGTAAATGTTGATATAAAATTTGAAATTAGAAGCCAACACCGAGTGGGATACTGGGAGAAAATGTTCTATTTCGATCATTGATTCTCTTGTTAGTAGTCGGAATTCACAAAGCCTATTAGCCGGGATTTAGTGGAAATATTATGAACCTACTGCCAGACATCCATCGATTCTTCCCGTCTAGCGATCAACAAGACGTAGTCGTTGAATGTCGGCGGTGTGGGACAACTCTCGATAAAACCGCAGAGTCCTGCCCGCTTTGTGGTACTGATTCGATCGCCCATTTTGAAATTTCATAACATATTCTTTCTTACGCCTGGATTCGAATTAATACTAGTTATTGACAATAAATTAGTCGATCATGATCTTACTTAATTGCAAGAGCTAAGGCCTCTTCTTCAGTGAACAAGCAAAGCAGTGGGGTAGATGGTTCTTAGATCCTCATATCTGAGCTCGGTCGTGTCGTGGAGGACTCAAGAACAAAGAAGTTGGCATACTGAATGTATTGATGATCAAGTAATGAACCAGCCGGATAGGTGGAAGTATAAATCTTCCCGGCTGCTACGACGGGCGTTCCAGCTGCGGGTGGGCCTTCAGGGTTCATAATGAGATTAGATGGATCCAACAAATATGTCCATTCACGATTACCGGTCGTGAGATCGAGTGCATAGACAGCTGCTCGTCCTATTCCGGGTTTCGATGGTAGCATATATCGACCACCGACATAGATAGTATCGTTAGCTACTGTGAGATTGCTAAAGAACTCTCCGTCGAGTTCTTTTCTCCAAATCCTTGCACCTGTCTCAGCGTCAAGTGCTGTTAGTACGTTACCTTCGTTCGAATCGTAGAGGAGGACATGACCATTCGCGACTGCAAATCGTCTGTCTAACACCCGTCCAGTTTCTGGGGAATACGACCATTCTACCCTTCCACTATCTGCTGCTCGCGCTTCAACAGTTACAATATCATCATCACCTTCAATATATTCTGTTCTAAGATAATACACTCGCCCATTATCGATAACGTGATTGTTGAAGGCAGTTTCCTGGTCAGTTATCTTCCATTTTACTGATCCATCATCCGCGTTCAAAGCTGTTCCGTCACTGAAAAATAGTGTTCCATCGTGATAGCTCAATGCTCCATCGCTACCGTCTGATAACATACCGACGCCGTCGGTTTTCCAAATCGTCTCACCAGTCATACTATTGAGTGCGTATGCGCCCTCTCTATTCGACGTGTATATTCGGTCTACAATGACGATTGGAGAAGTCCACTTTAGAAAATCCGTTCGACTCCATCTGGTTTCACCGTTTTCGATATCTAGTGCGTAGAGCCCTCCCCTGTTCTCTTCATCAGCCTCTGATATACTTGTAGCAAAATATAGCATTTCGTCGCTGATCGCCGGAGTTTTCGGTGAAGGGAGATCGGATTCTTTCCATACTTGATCGCCAGTCTCTATATCGTAAGCACCAATGTACCCTTCACTTTCACTTGAAGTGTCATCTGTCGTCACTGGAAGATAAACGAATCCATTGGCTACTACTGGTTCCTTGGAGAACATACTGCCGTCCAAATCCATTTTCCAGCTCGTCGTTGCGAATGGATTCGGTCCATTCTCATTGATCGCGCCTGTTCGCTTCGAATTCGATCTGGCTGTTGTCCAACTGCTGGTGTCAGTAGTATCTTTTGCAGTTCTTTCTTGAGCAGCAGTATTCGTAACCTCCACACTCATCGTACCTATTGAAACCCCAACAGCCTTTAGAAACGTTCGCCGGCTATTTCCCCGATTTTTCCCCGAAGAGTGATCGCTCATATATCATAATATAAGAAATAATGCTATTACATTAATCTATCGATTTGATTTTTGATACGTATGGTAAAACATATGTGGTGGAAACATTTTTACTATACTAGTAAGAATGAAGACGGTACTAATGATTATAGATAGTAAAGAATATGATTGTAAAGAAGAACAAAGCGCAAAGGAGACTATGATTACCCCGAGTAATATGAAAAATTATGTTTCATCTAACGTCGAACGATACATTTACAATAGGCTTAATCATCCATCTCTCAAAATTCTCCATAAGCTAATTCTTAACCAAGGAAATCCGTCATCCTCGGTTGATCAAACAAAGTTCCTGCAAGGGTGTATTTAGATGCCTACGTATAACATAGTAGACGAAGGTGCGGATAATACAGGGAATAAAGCTATCGACTCTGTTCTTGATCGAATCATTGGCGATAATACTACAATAGTGTTCCCGCCAGGGACATACAAACTCAATGAACTCGTTGTTCCGTCTGGTCTCAATAATCTCCAACTTACCGCACCAGACGGTGCACGTCTTATTCCCGGTCAATCAGGGGACAATGTTCGATGGTTCGACGTCTACTCGAATGGGTTCGTGCTGGACGGATTTGAACTTGATATGCGGAATACGGAGATCCCGCCTTTCGTACGAATGAACTACAGTTCCGGAGATTGGGAACTCAAGAGGTTAATTACTCGTGGAAAAGTTCGAGCAGCTACGGACTCGAACGTTGGATCTAATAACTCAAGCGATGCACGAACCTATTTCCGGCTATCGGCAGCCGAGGGTACTCGTGGACTACTTCAGGACTGTTATTTCCACGAAGGTGCGTGTGAACCCACCGAAGCAAGCAACCGCCGTGCTATTTTAGTGGAATCTGGAAAGGGTGAACTTGTGTTTAATCGCTGTTGGTTTGAGCTCTGGGCAGAAAATACGATTTACGCCAAAAAACCAGAGGGTCCGCTCCGGATCTATAATAGCTTCTTCCGTAACACACAGGTTGGTATCCGTCTCGGCGGTAATTCCGAGGTGCGAAACTGTGTTTCAATCAAAGACGATCAGCACCCGATCCAAGCATGGTCGGGTGGATCACTCCAGCGTGGTGTGAGTGTAGAGGCAGTGGATCCAGCGGATCCAGCTAACGGTATCAACAGCTATGATGGAACGCTCACGATCGCTGATAGTGACTTCTATCATCGCTATTTAGATTCGAGCTGTGGTGGGCCGATTACAGCTGCAACACCATGTGAACGACTCAATGTTCAGAACGTTCGAATCAGCTATAATTCAGAAAAATATCATGATGCGATTTATACTCTAAATGGATATATGAATGACGGTACGAGGGCAAACCTCCGATATCTTCAGCTCCAGAATATCCATGTCCGAAATGATCATGATTATCAATACGCTGTCTCAATAGAGCAAACACCTGAGGAATGGGGGGAGGTATCTGGTATTCTGGGTGGAGATGGGCCACAGACAGACTCATCATATGTGAGAGATCGAGTGACCACTAACGGCGATCCGATTCCACCGGATACACAACCACCATTGTCAAATCCACCGTCTCTTGGAGAGATTCCACTACAATCGGCACAACTTATCCGTATTGATAACACCGGTAATGAATCCGCTTCTTCTTACCAGATTACCGCCGGTACGTCCGTTCTCCCAGCAGGCGATGATGGTGCGACCGTAGCTATGGACTGGGGAGCGAATGACTCTCCAGTCCGCCCGCCTAATTCACAGCAGGCTACTGGGTCAGTTCCAGCTGGAGAGGTGTATGCTTTCTATGTAACCGGTGGAATCGTTTCGGCTAAAGGAAGCGGCCCTGCAACATGGAGTGTAGACGGGACTGCATTTTCACCAGGCAAGCTACTCTCAACAAACACACTGTCCACTAACCAATCGACTCGTGATGAATGGCACCAAATTGAATCGGATAAACAACCGACAGGAGTCGTCGTTGCGAAACCACTCTCGTATAATGGTAGCGACCCGACCCATGTTCGTCTACAAAATACTATAGACGGTGATTTCGAGTATAAACTTGAAGAATGGGGATATCTTGATGGTTCTCATAGACACGAAACATTCAGTACACTCGCTGTACCCCCAGCTGAATACAAATTAGAGTTGGACTCTGGTTTCCCATACCGAATGAAAGCTGGAACTATCTCTACTGATGAAACCTTCACAACTAGATCCTTCGAAGATTTCTTCGGTACAGTAAAGCCGATTGTTCTAACTCAAACGCAATCATTCAACGGGTTAGACCCAGTTGTCTCACGAGTTTCCAATGTCTCGAGTGATTCATTTGATGGAAAAATCCAAGAAGAGGAAGACGAGGGTGATCATCGGATAGAGACGGTCGGTTATATCGCACTCCAACCGGAAACAGGATATATTGATGATAGACCATTTGAAGTACAGCGGACTGCAGAGACGGTGACTGATCAGTGGACTCACATTGAGTTTGAACAAGAACATAGAAAACCACAGTTTATCGCTGGTTTGCAAACAACTAATGGCCTTGATCCGGCAAGCCTTCGATATCGAAATCTAACAAGTACTAGTGTTGAGGTAAAAGTTGAAGAGGCACAAAGTTACGACAGCGAAACAGACCATACTCAAGAAGTAGTTGGATATGCAGTTTTCGGGGAACCCACTCTCTTGACTAATACGATTTCCAGCCCCCAACAGAATAGAGATTCATGGAATCAAGTTAATTCAGGTGCACAATCAACACGCGTCGTAATTGGAAAGCCTCTCTCACATAATGGTGATGAACCATGTCACGTCCGCCTCCGGAATGTTGCTGACGGTAATTTCGAGTACAAAATCGAAGAATGGGATTATCTTGACGGCTGGCACCTGAGTGAAACATTCCACATACTTGCTGTGGAACCAACTGAGCAAGAATTACAGTTAGATGATGGTTCTCCCTATCGAGTAAAAGCAGGAACTGAGTCTGTTTCTGATAGTTTCACTTCTATCTCACTAGGTAACTTCTTCGGTAATGAGAGACCAGTTATCCTAGCGCAAACCCAAACATTCAATGGACCTCATCCAATTATCACGCGGATAAGAGATATCTCTAATGATTCCTTTGCGGTAGGGCTTCAAGAAGAGGGTTCTGATCCATGGCATACAAGAGAGACACTGGGCTACGTCGCGCTTCAGCAAGCCATGGGGCAGTTTAATCGTGTTCCGTTCGAGGTGCAACGTACCGAAGAAAATATCACAAATCAATGGTCTTACGTAAAATTCCAACAAGAGTACGAATCTCCTCGATTTATTGCCGATATACAAACTTTCAATGGTGTTGATACATCAAATCTACGTTATCGAAATCTATCGAGCACCGGCGTTGAGGTCAAAATCGAAGAAGAACAAAGCGTAGATAATGAAACACAACATCAGAACGCCGAAGCAATTGGTTACGCTGTTTTTGAAGGTTCCATATAGGTATCATTTCGCTAACAGAACCAATCTTTTAGATTCCAGAGGTTTGTTGCCATTACTACCTGTAGTTCAAGCTTCATGATGTACTCATCAAATACACGACCACGCCAACATGCCAAGTATAACACAGTAGAACTATCTGATGGCGCTGATTTTGTACGAATGTTGCAGTGGCGGCGGATCGCAGCCTCCCAACTCGCCGCTAAACTAGTTTATATATCTAGCCATAATTGTGTTGTATATCATGGTAAAATATTGGATGTTAGTAATCGTGCTCGTCATCATGGCCGTAGGGTGAGAGAAAACACGAAACGCTTCTGAACGATACACCGGTAATAGTGAAAAGATAATCACATGATCAAAGTGAGTCCCCCTGCTGGACGTACATCACTCATAGAGTGACGTACGGATTCATAGACAGACAGGTATTTCCTCTCAGCAGTCGTATTGTATTCTGAATAGCCATCGACCGGTAGTATTCGAGAATCATGCAGTGAGGTCGGAGTTCGACTGACACAATACAGCTCATCGAGAGTCGTCTCCACGAACGAAGCGTCCATCAAACGGAGATAAAATGGTTGATAAAAACTACGCAAACCAGGCATCGGCAGATGAACAGGCTGAATATAATCGCGGATCTGCTACGAGCTTTGAGGGTGGGCGAGAAACTAAATCGCGTAGACGCCGGCACCCGGGTCGGTCAGTACTTGGGCTCATCGGCCTAATCATTGGTGCAGTCTTTATCATGCTCATAGCGGCCGCTCTCGTATTTGCTATCCTTCTAGGTGGGATTTGGCTAGGGTCACTAGTCACCGATCAGCCTACCGAGGCGCCGGTTGTGCCAGTCACCCCGTCAAGTGCAGGAATTGATGGAGATGTGACGATCATTGAGGGCGATACGACGGTGACGATTGCCGGGGCGGGCGCGGTGCGTATTCCCACGCCCGGTACAGACGGCTTAATCGTAACGATTCAACCGACGACGATCGTGCTTCCGACGGACGGCGATCTCTCAAAGGTTACGATCAAAACTGGTGGCGTTACCGTTCACCAGTGATCAAACTTTTCCGTTCTTGATTACTTCTTGTAACCGAGATTGTCTGAGTCGTCACCGTCCTCGGTGTTCCCATGGCCGTGGTCGGCGTCTTCACTGGGATCGTAAACGTACATACAATCGTTGGCGTACGACCGACCAAATTGATCTGCATCCTCACAGCAGAGAACTCGCCCATCATCCATCACATAGATATTGTCGACATTGATGAGTGCGTCATCCGCAATAGCGGCTGGGTCACTTGCATCTGGACCGACGATCACGGGTTCGAGCGTCGAGACATTGTAATCGTCTTCTAATTTGGCACGGTAGACAACCCCACCGTCGACCCGTTCCATCTGGACATCACCTCGGTCGGTAGCCATATCATCGTTAAGCTCTGAGATTGCGAAGTAGATATAGTCGCCAGGACCAGCGTTGTCGATGCTGTCGACACCCTCAGCCTTGTTAAACTCGATAGTCGCACCGATTTCTTTTGCGGCCGCCCGTGTTTCGAGGAACGGTATCTTTCGAAGTTCTTCGTCGACGCCATCTGGTCCCGTACTCTCGTACTGTTCGGCCCACTCTACGATCTCCTGGCTTGTAATGTAATCCTGATTGCCGTTCTCGACGACCTCCTTGTCGGCTTCTTCGAGTGCCGCGGTGAGGTCTTCTTCCCAGTCAGTGTCGGCGTGGGTTTCGAGGTAATCTACTTGAGTGATACCGTCGTACTCGGCGATCCAAGATTCAATCTCCGCGTTAGTGGCGTGACCTAGTTCTATCCATTCAAACTCGAGATTGACGTCGGCAGGTGGATTCTTTTTTGCAGCCTCCTCGTTGGTCACTTTCGGGGCATAGAGAGTCCCTGTAACATCCATCGGATCTTCATAGGTCGGGATTTCTTCGTCGGCAACGAACTTATAAATACCCTTGCTGTCACCGTCCGAGCAGCCATAGACAGTTCGCAAGTCGTTCTGAATATCGGGAGCTTCCCATGCTGCTCGACCCATGATATAGTACTTGACTGGCTGGGGTATTTCTGCCGTCGGCTCTCGGACATCAACAAAGTAGCCGTAGCGGTATGGGTTCGGATAGCTGCTGTCGCCAATTGGCTTCCTGGTATTGTCTTCGTCACTAGGTTGATCAGGTGGGGTCGCACCAAGATAGTAGGCAAGGAATTCGACACCTGTCAGCGCCCACCATCCCTGAACATCCCAGGAATCATCGCCATAGTACGCATTGACTGCTTCCTGAATCCCGTTTGGATTGGGTCGATTCCAGAACTGGCTTGCGCCAATCAGTCCTTTTCCAGTTCCCTGCTCTACGATGTCGCTCACCTTCGCAGTCAGGGCGACGCGTGTATGGGCGTAATTTTCCTCGCCAGAGATCATCGTAGTCCACGGGGTGAGGTCGCCGTAGCAGTTGATACGCGTCCCGCCGAGATCTCGGAATGGTTCCGTGTTGGCAAGGTTGATCGCGTTCTCTAAATCGGCACTCCACTTACCTCCTTTCTCCTGACTCAGTGGAATACGAGAGATATTGCCCGGACTGTTCTCCCAATTTGTAAACAGATAGCCCTCAGTTCCCTCCTCATTTGTAGCGACGAATTGATTGCAGTCAGGATTGTATGCGGTGTCTCCGTATTGAGTGCCTGTGAAGGTATCCTGTGTAATGTTTGTTCCGTCAGGTGTCTGTGTTACGCCGAGAAGCTCAGCTCCTCCATTGATTGAATCGCCTCCGTGGGCAATAAACTCATAGTCGCCATTTGCACCTCGTACTTTTCCTTTTTCTTCATTCGTTTGGGGCGTCGATAGCTCGGAAAAGTCGTCACTCTTCCCATCCATTGAGAACTGAAAATCTTTAAAATATCCAATTCCGGAATTATTGAATGGTGCTGGATTATCTCGGCTTGGATGCTGGAGGCTATACAGCGGTGTTCCATCATTAAAGACGAATGGACCCGTGACCTCTGCCCCAAATGCGGTTGAGGAAAACCGTTTGAGTTCTCCCCTTACATAGGGCGCTCGCGGTGTATTTTTGTCTTCAGGAGGTGAGCTACTTGCGACCCCAGAGACACTCGCTCCGAGGGCAGCAGCTACCGATGTTGCCATTAGTTTCCGTCGAGTAAATTCAACCATGCAAGTGAACATTGTGATAGTATAATTATAAACTTACGTGTATCTGTACATATAATCGATATTGAAATAATCCATACGATTGGCACATACTGTTGGTGATACTAATTCAAAGAGAGTGAAGATGCTCCGTCGGAAAGCTCAATCAACAAAGGCATTTGGCGAAGATACTTCATTACTAACATTGAGAATGCTTCGTAGAGCGAAGGTCTACCCTCTTCCAAGGCATCTGAAGTCAACATGAATGTCAACTCGTCTACTGAGGAGCCGAATCCTACGCAGTTACAAACCTTGGATCCTTTTTCAGACAATATGTTTCTCGTTGGTGAGACCGTCCGTAAAAGACTTACAAGACTCCATCACTGATCGTAATCAGCTCCATGTTCTGCTGGTCGGCAATCAGTTGAGTAAGAATCTTCAGTTGATTAAATTACTAATCTCAGCTGGCCCACTGTGAAAACTAGCGTGACATACTGCTCGCCTGTACAAAGGTAAGTGACCTTTCTCGGATGAGGGTATCAACTCAGATCTCTATTGTTGACCAGCAAGAGAATTCTTCCAGAAGCAGCGAAAAAGTATTATCTGAATTGCAGGCGCTAAAACCTCGCCGTTTACGGCGGGGATACAGCGCCGTCATCGAAACAGGAAGCCCCGCCCGTTAGGGCGAGGAGCAGTCACTTCATGCCGAGTTCCTCCGCGCCATCACGAATTTCTTGGGCACGGTTTTGAACCGCAGCGATGTACCGTTTAATCTTCGAAGGTTTCTTGCCATAAAACGACGCAACCCAATTAATGTCTGTATAGGGTTGTGTGAGGAAGTAGGCGGCCAGAGTATCTCGTCCAGCCTGAATTATTTCAGGTGGGACACCACGTTCACCAGTCCCAGCTTCCTCAAAGCCGTTAACGTCAAAGTAGACGTCAGCATATAATTCTGCAAGATCAGCATTCTCAAAAACCATTTCTTGGTGACCTGGTGCTTCAAACCGATACTTCAGTATCTCTTCAGCTGGATCAAGTGACTCGACAATGCGAACACCCAGTAGATATTCTCTAAATACCGATTCGTTCTCTTCGAGATTACTATTTTGATTTGCTTTCGGCATATTATGAGTAGCGATTTTTGTTTCAGAGCGAGTAGTTCTTGAGTATTGCCTCTCTTTACATCCAGAACGCACCCAAAGAGCTATTGAATACGGCACACTCCATCTTCGGTTGTTCGACAGTTGTTTTACAGCGGATTTTCAGCACCACCATCACTCGCCGCTTGAGGAGGTTTGATTTGTGACTCTGTTGTACCGCTTGGTGCTGTGACCTGACTAAATACATCATCAAGAACGGAATCGATTGTCTGATCACTCAACTCTGCTTCGGAATTGAGTATGAGCCGATGTCGCAAAACGGGTAACGCAAGATGTTTGATATCGTCTGGAATGACGTATGTCCGTCCCTGGAGAGCGGCTCGTGCTTTCGCTGACTTCAACAATGCTAAGGTAGCTCGGGGAGATCCTCCGTGTTCGATAGCGGTGTGTGTTCGTGTAGCTGCGACTAATTCTCGAAGATAGCGTTTCGATGCCTCCGCAACGTAAATGTTGGCAACTGCTGTTTGTGCAGATGCCAACTCTTCCGCAGTGATCGCTGGTGAAATATGAGATACATCAATATCTGGTTGGTCATTAAACTGATCGATTAATGCAAGTTCTATCTCTTCATCCGGAATTTCAACGGTTAGCTTGAGCTGGAATCGATCTCGTTGCGCTTCTGGAAGTTGGTATGTCCCCTCCATCTCGATGGGGTTCTGCGTTGCGACAACCATAAACGGCGACGGTAGAGGGAGGCTGTCTCCCTCAATTGTTACTGTTCGCTCTTCCATCGCCTCTAACAGTGCACTTTGAGTCTTTGGCGTCGCTCGGTTGATTTCGTCAGCAATCACCAGATTCGAGAAAATTGGCCCTTTCTGGAGTTCGAATTCCCCGATTGGCTCTCGATAAATGTGAGTACCGGTAATGTCGGCTGGAAGAAGATCGGGTGTCATCTGAACGCGTGTTGCATTGACCCCTGTTGCTTGCGCAAAGGCATTTGCAATTGTGGTTTTTGCGACGCCGGGGACGCCCTCTAACAAAACGTGACCCTTCGTGAGAAGAGAAATAGTGAGTCCTTCGACGATCTCTTCGTTGCCAAGGAGTATCGTCCCAACTTCATCGAGAATCTGATCATGAAAATCTGCGGGGGTAGGCATCATTGGTATTTCTTACGCAAAATTCTTAAATCAACTGGTTTCACAGCCACGATAGAGACAGCAATTAAAAGTGACCTCCTCCACGCCGTGAACGGCGTGGCAACCCACCATGGGATATCGGCTAGCGGCCTTTGAGGTTCTAACCCGTACTCTCACAGGAACCGGCGACATCTCGGAAGACACAGTCTTCCGACGAGTCCGCGAGAGCTCTGCTCTCGTGAGACACCGGGGGAACCTCTCGGTTTGACTCCCGTGCTAGGGCTATGGCCCGGTCACACAGGCCCCATCTCCGACCGAGTCATCGGCATACGTGTGTTCTCTAGTATGACTCTCTCCATCGGAGTAGCACGTCCAAACACGTAGGACAGGCGCTTAAACGTACCGCCGTGGGATATCCGGCCCCGCAACCGACGGCGGGGAGTCGGCCGGGCCTCCCGTTCGACCCGCGCCTCAAGACGCGGGTATGCACAACAAACTACTATCATAGGCGTGATTCCCGAACGTCGCTGCGTCAGGTATGACTGCAGTAAAGAAGTCAAGTGACTATCGTCCTTCGCTGACGAGTGCCAGCGCTCACACTGACTAGCCGCACGAATACGTGCAAAACAAGAAACTATATGAAGAACAGTACATATACGCCGTTCCGGACGACAGGGTTGTCCGTCACCACTGAAGCTCTCTTGCAGACTTTTAGAGTACACACTAGCAAAGAATCTTTGTCGATTCTAAATCCGAGACCTTGCTCTCGGAGTCGACGAGCTCATTACTCATACGTCACTCGAGCGCCTGGTAGAAATGTAGTGTTCCTCACACTATTTTCTCACAGCACCATTGAGAGGATTGCCAACACGAGGAACACGACGATTAACCATTTCGCAGCGCGCATCGACATCCCCGCGACACCTTGTTGACCGAGGACACCGGCGATGATCGCGAGCACGACGAACCCGATCGCTAATTCGAGGAGTGCCATGGTTTGCTATAGGCTCTCCATCTATTAAGGTGCATTGGCAGTTGATCCGAATTAGGGATATGCACTCCTCTGAAGAGTTTGCGAGATACCTTTGCAAGCGTCAACCTTCAGCAACACTAATAGAAGAATTACTACGTCTGTTTGTTACGGTCTCATTCGCGATGACTCTGATGACGGACCAAATTCGAAATCATTCCGATCGAGCCCCAGCATTTGTATATGAAATTCTCGACCCTCACTATTTCTGTTCTCCAGGTAGGCAGGCAGAGTAGTCTCAAGGACACAACCGAGACCATGCAAACCGATATCGCCGAGTTCAACGATGCAGAAGAAAAGGGTCGAATCTCTGCATACTGTCTGTAAGCAACAGCGCTATACTACCATGCGTACAAAGGTGTGACACCAGTCCCCCTCCAAGCATTAAGGGGCTGTAGCGATCTCGCCAAGGCTCACAAATACTTCGAATCTCAGGGATAGCGATTACCGATGCTTTACGTCAGATTCATTATCGGTAGATAATCCCTTTTTCTCTGCCAACTCCGTCAGTGCTGAATAGAGGTTGTGTTCATCACACTAGATTCCTACTACTCTTCGTAGAGTAAACAGGCTTATATTCGATTCTTTTAAACTGCTTCTTTGATGGGGAGCTTGGTAGATGAGACCCGCCGTGCGTACGGACTCGTTGTCATCGCGTCGTTTGGGTATACATGCCTAATGTTTATCTGGTTCTCACTGCCGGCCTATCTCTCGCCGATCATTGAGGAGTTCGGTCTCACAGGTACGCAAGCTGGAGTGCTCGTAGGCGCAGTCCCGTTGACCTATATTCCGCTTGCACTTTTTTCGGGGGTCACCATCGACCGTGTGGGTCCCGGTCGAAGCCTTGCAACTGGTGTTCTGATTTACGGTGTCGCTCAGATCGGCCGAAGTATCGCACCGGGGTTCCCGTCGCTACTTTCATTCACACTTCTGATTGGCGTCGGCGCAACCGCCATCACATTTGGACTTCCGAAGCTCGTTTCGTTTCTATTTCCGCCAGAGCAAACTGGTCCCCCCTCCTCGATCTATCTCATCGGAGCCTCTGTGGGATCGGCTGGCGTATTTGGTGTCGGTCGGCCAGTATTCGGCCCGATGCTTGGTGGATGGCGCCCCCTCTTCTTTTGGAGCGGGGTCATCGCAGTTATCTATGCTGTGGTTTGGTTCACCGTCTCGTGGCAGGTAGGAATCGACGACCGCGCCTCCGAGCACGATTCGTCGTTTTCGGTCGACTCGATCAGCCAAGATCTCAAACTCATCCTCTCTCATAGAGAGCTTCAACTCATCGTCATCATCGGAACAATGTATCTTCTCGTCAATCACGGTGTCCAGGGCTGGCTCCCGACAGTGTTGGAATCACGTGGACTCACACCAGACCATGCGGGTCAAACCACAAGTATATTCGTCGCAGCCTTTGCTGTCGGCGTTTTAATTGTTCCTATAATCGCCGATCGATATTCCGCCCGGCGAGCGGCCTTGATAACCTGTGGAAGTGTAATATTTCTTGGGTCTATTGGAATGGTGTTAGGTGGTATCCGTTTCCTGATGATCGCTAGCGTTGTTGTCACTGGGGTTGGAGTAGGCGGGGTTTCGCCGCTTATTCGAGCGATACCTCCGGATCTGGACGGAGTCGGGGCTCAGCTCACTGGGACGGCTATGGGGTTCATCTTTGCGGTTGGCGAAATCGGTGGATTTCTCGGCCCAGTGCTCATCGGTACGTTCCACGAGGTCACGGGGTCGTTTATTCCCGGTTTAGTACTACTCTCCATTGCTGGGCTCGTCGTAGTCCTCGCCGGGGATACCTTGCGGCGTATGGGCGATTGACTACGATACAGCTCAGCTATCGAAACTCTGGCCGAGTGAATAGCACGAATTGACTTACGTTCCGCGTGACGATGATATTCAGATATAATGAGCAGAAGTTGAGCTCGTGAACATCCTCAGTGCACAACCGAATAACGTGGGGACGCAAGTCTCTCAGTTGGCAACCGTGTACTTTGGAACGATTGCTCTGAGAATCATGGCCGTGGCGATTCACATGCTGCGCTCTTCATCAGCATCGTGACACTGATCGTCAATCTAGTGCTCGATTCAATCCTTATTGTCGGTTGGGGAGCCGTCCGAGGGCTCGATATTCAGGGCACTGCAATAGCGACCGTCGCAGGCTATGCGACTAGGTTCGTAATTGCGGTTTTATTCGTGTCTCACGGTTGCAGTGGCGAATTTTTCCCTCGATAAGTATTTTACTATGATCTTTGCGGATATCGTGAACTGCTCGGTATTGGCCATCCACCAGTGTTATAGACTATATCTCGATTACTCGTCCGTCACGTGACCGTCGTTGTTGAACTGTGCGACGCTATGTCCCCACCAACTCGCCTCCTTCGGTCGCTCGTAGAGGAAGAGAGCTTAGCCTTTCATTTTAACTACAGAGAATGACGTCTGCTGAATATTTCCCCCATAGAATCATGATAGATAGTGTATTTCATATTGATGTTTGGTTAGATGATTACATCATCCACCCACCGAAAGAAATATAAGAATGTAATTCTCTGATTTTTATATGCCAACATGCCAAAACTGTACGTCATTCGTCACACAACAATACGTGCGAGTATTTGCTCCAACCGGTATTGAAAACCCCCGTGTTTGTCCGTATTGTAAAGATAAAGTCCGCGATGGAGCAGAAATACGGCCTTCGCGTACGTGAACAATCCCACTCTTCTGTGTTCGAGGCTACCCGTCTCTCACTTGTATAAAATAGAGATTTTTTAATTCGGATAAACAGAAAACCATTCTACAGCGATTTCAGGCTCTACATGCAATTTACTTGTTAGGTTGTTCAGAGTGTAATGATTCTACATCATACATACATTTATACCATTATATCAGCCGTGACAAGAAGCTTGTCTCGAAGGAGATCTTGAATAGAGGCGTAGAAGTTGACATCCTCCCACCCTTAAGGGCGAGCTTTCTCGCCTGCAATCACGTAACCGAATACAATATGATAGAATGGCAGTGATTTCAATGGTTTATTTCAACTTATCAAATTAATTCAATTAATGTTAGTGGAGATCCCGTTGTACAACAATATAATCCTTTACTGCGCGTATTCGATCAGCAGAAAGTTGGAGATATCCTTGTTCATCAGTTTCGATAATATAATCTTCGATATCGAGTGCCTCATCGGGGTCAATAAGGAGGCATAAAAGGTCACCCGATTTTCTATTTATAGTAATGTCAGAAAGTTCTCCCAATGCTGTTCCATCAATATTCATTACTAACTTTCCGATGAGGTTTCCTGCGAATACATCCGTCATTTTCAAACTCATTGAGTTTGTATAATATAAATACCAGGCATTTGCCCTACGGCAAATGTTATTACAGTAATTAATAAAATAAATTCATATATTCTTGCCTTATTGAATTACAAGTTGGAGAATTGTTCAGACAGCGCAAATAGCATTACACTCGCCGCTCCTTGTCAATACGGATGGTTCCACGCCCACCATTGGGCTATAACTAAGAGGAGTACCTGGTCTGGATTCGTTCGCGATACTCATAGTACTCCTAGCCAACACGGAAACAAGTCGACAAACGATCGTGCAATCAAGAAATGACGATGTATGAAGTGAGCATTATCCACAGTAGTACTCTAACAGAGCAACCGTGGCAGACTCCGGTCGACGGCAGAGCCTGTGTGACATCCTTCAAAAGAGAGACGTGAATCGGCATGTTCGAACGGTCGCATAGTGAGATCGATATGTGGGCGTTACAATCTGATATTTTAAACAAATCACGCCGGATTTATTGCCCGGCGAAGATCGCGCGATCCTGGTACGCCTACCGCAGGAAAAAGTTACCTTCGGGGATGGACGGAACAGCACAATCCCCGCGAAGGCGTTTTCGTGATTTTGTGCAAGGTGGATGTCAACTTTTACCTAGTTATAGAGAATTGAGTATTTAAACTCTATTTTATGCTGATAGATGACAAATGAGTGCTATGAAATTAGATAACAAGGGTTACAATTAGTGGGTGAGAGTTGATAATACCATGTAAGGTACGGTGAGTATTGTTCTTGTTTTCTATTATCTGATACTAAAACGAGAGGGCGAACATTGAGCAGCAATGTAATTTACGCCCCCTTGTTTGTCGGGAAGAGACGCACGTTCTTTGTCTCGATTAGCTCCCGACATGTGCTCATAGGATTATAGCGTTTTAATATTTGGGCTTTCATATTAAAGTCGGAGATTTTAAGGTTGGCATCGTTTTAGATGTTCAGTGTTAAAACGGATAGAGACAGTATCAGCGACCGTTTTAACCACAGAATGATCTATCGTTGAAATTGACGAGTGGGGACTAGTCACGGGACAGGAACACAGAGGGCAATGACTTGGTGAAGCCAAGAGGTGAACTAGCGACGTCAACAGAAGATTCTAGAAATTGCGTTTCAAATCTTCCAACGAGAGTTTTCCACCAGAAGAGAGGTATCCGTCAAAGTAAGAGTGAGATAACGGCCAATATAAGGAAAATCATAGTTAGTAAACGGGCGATCTCCATTGAGATCCCAGCGACACCATTCGCTCCGAAGACACCAGCGAGGACTGCGAGAACAAAGAATCCGATTGTAAGTTCAAAAATCGCCATGATGACGGAACATCTTTGATGGAGTGCTATATAGTTTTCTACTAAAAAGGAGAGGAAAGAGATGAAAACCTATTGCCGTCCTTTGGAACAGTCCGAAAATCACTAGGTAAGTTCCTTGTGGCGCGATTTTTATAAAACCATTATCGTAGAAGATCTTTTCATTCTTTGTTTGAAATTTAAGGCACACATCGTGCGGTCTCGACATGATTATCAACATCAAATTCGAGTTAT
The DNA here is from genome assembly GCF_020618475.1 of Haladaptatus halobius. Taxonomy (GTDB): domain Archaea; phylum Halobacteriota; class Halobacteria; order Halobacteriales; family Haladaptataceae; genus Haladaptatus; species Haladaptatus halobius. Next base: position 562,469 of record NZ_CP085338.1, read on the forward strand.
TGAAAACGGTTCTCTTCTGGGGATACCGCGTCCTGTGGAGACACCACGTTTCCAGTGAAAATTCGCAAGGAGGAACCGCGATACTGGTTCACGCTTCGGAGACAAGAACCTTCTTTACGACGTCTGGATCTTCAAGAAGTTGGTGTTCAGTGAAGCTCCCCTCAGCGCTTCCACCGCTTTGCCGAGTCTGCTCGATGACGTCGAGGAACGCCTGTTCTCGGAGCAGATCGCGAACACGTCGAGTCGAAAGCGGATCACTGTCCATTTGCCGACAGACCTGCTCGTATACCCCGTAGACTCGGCTAGTCCGGAAGGCGTTCACATCTGGATTGTCAAGGGAGAGAATGGCGAGCGCATGTAATGCATATTTCGAGTGTGGCGTTGCTCCACGGATGAGTTCACGGAAACGGTCATTTTCGGCCCGTTCGCGGGCTTTTTTAACATATTCCTCGCGAACAGTCTTAGCGTGCTCCGCCTGTGCGAGTTCGCCTGCATAGCGGAGGATATCGATGGCTTTTCGCGCATCTCCATGCTCCTGTGCTGCCTGCGCAGCCGCAAGGGGGATCGCCCCTGGTTCAAGGACACCTTCTTTAAAAGCGTCACTCCGTGCCTCCATGATTGATCGAAGTTGGTTGGCGTCGTACGGTGGAAAAACGAATTCACGTTCACAGAGACTTGATTTGACGCGCTCATCCATTCGATCTTTATATTTGATCTTGTTACTGATACCAATGACACCAAGCTTACATCGTTTGAGTTTTCCTGCCTCACCTGCCCGTGAGAGTTGCATCAGAATGTCATCATTCTCCAGCTTATCGATTTCGTCAAGAATGATGATGACTACATCGTAAAGATTGTCGAGGATTCGCCACTGGCGTTTATAGTATGTCGAAGTAGAAATTCCCTTATCAGGGATAGAAATATCTGTCTCCATTGAGTTCGTGGCAGACGCAATAGTTTGTACTGCTTGCGTCTCGGTACTATCCTGTGCGCAGTCTACGTAGGCAACACCGACGGTGACACCCTCCTCGTTCGCTTCATCGACGAGTCGGCGCGATACGTGTTTGGCACAGAGCGATTTTCCTGTCCCTGTTTTCCCGTAGAGGAGGACATTACTCGGCGATTGATTGAAGAGTGCAGGATTGAGAGCATTTGCGAGCGCAGAAATCTCATCGTCTCGACCGACGATGCGTCCGTGATCCGGAAGATGATTTATTTCAAGAAGTTCTTTTTTTTCGAATATTCTATCTTCTCGGGAAAAGAGTTCGTCTGAATTAGTATCGCTCATGGACACCACGTTTCCAGTGAAATCTCTTTACTGTTGCGGGGATAGTTTGCAGTAAGAATAAGACTGTACTAACATATTACTCTGGTTGCGGCCCGTCGTCTGGAACCTTCGTCGGTTTCATTGGCTTCCGAACGCGGAATATCATCGCTCCCTCGTTTTCATAGATGATTTTGTAGCGTTCTGAGTTTACGAGCTGTTCACGCATCCACGGTTTCTGGTACTCGTCGACGCCACGCACCGTGTAATGGCCCTTCGGGATGTAGATGTAGTCGGGATTGACATCATTCGAGATCATCTTTTCGGTCAGACAGGTCTTCCCCGGACAGCGAGACATCCGTTTATACAAGCCGAGATGATTGTTATACGGCTTGTGCCCCTCCCACTCAACACCCCACGGTCCGACAACGATGGCCCGATCCGTCATGAGTGGGAACCACTCGGCGGCGTCGCCGAGGACGACAAAGTCGGAGTCTGAGGCGGTGTTTTCCTTTACCCACTCCATCGCAGCCTTATCATCGGAGTCCATAAATGCCGGTTGGCTAGTGCTGTGCTGATGGGAGGTGAGACCGCTTGCAGCGAACGAGGCACCGACGCTTGAAACGAGTATCCCAAGGACAATGACGCCGATTAGCGGTGCAGAGCGAGAGTAACTCGTCGTCCGCAACCAGCTACGGATGCGCGGAACGAACACTTCGAAGACAAACACCGAAGCCATCATCGCCCCGGCAGGGAACTGGAAGCGAACTTTGCCGATCATGAATGCAGCCAACACCAACCAGAGTGGGAGGAACACTCGCCGCTTGGCGAGTAAGTATACACCGCCTGCGAACGACCCGAGGTAGAAGATAATGGGAATATCTAAGGCCAACGGGTAGACGAATTGGCTGAGCAGGCGACTAACGCCACCGCCAATTCCCGAATGCGTTCCAGAGGCGGCAGCGAAGATGCCGACGCCGTGGGTGGCGATGATCTGTAACCACCACGGCGACGCAAGAAGGATACCACCAGCAGCAACAATGGCACCGCGAACAAGGCCCTGGGGTGTCCGGTCGAAACAAGCGAACATCACGAGGTAAGTTATCCCGAAGAAAACTGTGTAGGTTGGATGAGTGAGAATGGTGAGCCCAAATAACACCATTGAGGGGACGATCCACTTTCGCTCAGCGGTTTTGAACAGCTTCAGACCGGTGTACGCGCCGGTCAGTGCAAAGAGGAAGGCCGGAGCACGCACGATACCACCTGCCGAAAGGTGCCACTGGAGGACGGGCGGTGTCACGGCGAGGAGGAGCGTGGCGAAGCCCGCTTGCGGCGTCGATCGTAGCACCTCGCGCGCGAGGTAGTAGAACGGCACGAGATACAGCACCGTGACGAATCCTGGTAGGAGTCGGCTGAGTGCAATCGGATCGATGCCGGTTGTATCCATCAATACCGCCGAGACATAATACATCAGCGGCGGATAGCCGAAGGGGACGCCGTCTTTGGTGTACAACGGAATGCGCTCTGGTAAACCGTAACCGTGAGCACTTATTTCTTGTGCAATTTGGAGGTATAGACCAGCGCCGTAAGCAGGATATGGGTGCGTCGTGAGATACGCAAAGTACACTAGCAATCCTGCTCCTATTGCTGTTGCTAGCCACGCACGTTCGTTACGGGCGAGTTCGGCCAGTTTTGATGAAACGTTCCAATTCTGTTGATTTGTGATACGATGTAGCATCTAACTTCACCCTATCTTCGACGATCGGTTGAGCGTTCGTCCACACATGGTTATCGCCTGTGTTTTATCTGTAACCGTCCACGGGGGAGACAGCGACCGAGACGAACCGCGTGATCCGATAACTGCCTGTACAGACATGCCTAAACAAAACGCGTGCAAGGCGAGCACCTCGATCAACCCTATCCAAGCAGGTAGGAAATCTATGAGGGCATTCATACATCTGCCTGGGGCGAGATTCGTTATTCGTAACCAGATACGTCCAACTATACGTGCTTTCTGGCCGATTATCTTGCTACTCTCGTCAATAATTCTATAAGAGGACTTCGATTTTAACTTGAGCACCGCGTCACCCTCGCCACCAGTACTCTCGTTGATTACGGTAAGTGGCGCAAAGGAAGGCCAGTAAAACGTCCACATAGACATCTTCACTTTATTGTAATCATGGTCATTTCTTTGTTATTTCGTTCCTAAGTCGTTCAAATACGGTTTGAACGATACGAGAACGATGCAACAAAATAGTAATTCACGCAATGAATATGAGACTTTTTATTTTGGATTATATTCCTAAAAAGACGTCGTACGTTAATCGCACCTGCATAGAATCACCATCGAGAATAGCCGTTTATTGGGAGAGACATGGTTGAACGAGGGGGAAACAGTTAGGTGCTGTATAATAAAAGGGACCGCCACTCTCTTCTAAGGTTGTAACTAACGTATTGTTTCGCGTGAAACATACATGTTGCATACAAGATTCCCAATTCCCGGCCACAATTGACGAACACGCCTGATTAGAATGGTATCTAAGGAAGATTCAAATCGCTCTACCATAGCCGATGAGAGCTCCAAAACGGGGCGAAGAGAGCTACTTGCAGCCCTCGGAATGACGCTAGGTAGTGGCTGTATTGAAGAGGCACAATCACTGGTGAGCCGCGATCGACCAGAGCAGATATCGTTTTCTATAAAGACGCTTCCGGCAGACGCAGATCCATGGGCAATTCGTATCGCCCGATTTCTCATTGAGCAACTTAAGGCAGTTGGTATCGCGGCACAAGTCGAACCGATGGAACGAGTCGAGTTGCGTCGCGATATCCTCCTAAATCAGTCGTTTGACTGTTACATCGCCAGCCACCCCGGCTTTCGCGACCCGGATATGTTGCGAACGCTCCTCCATTCCCGCTTCGGCACGGAGGCAGGGTGGCAGAACCCGTTTGGGTATGCGAATCTCAGAGTAGATGAATTGCTAGCGGCGCAACGGCGCCAAAGTGGGCATCAACGGACGAAAACACTTCAAGAACTACAACATGCGATCGCTCGCGACCAACCGTTTACGGTCGTTGCCTTTCCCGACGAAATCCGTGCTATTAGGACGAATCGCTATGATGGATGGACGAATCAGGAAAGCGTCCACTCGCTGCTAGGTTATCTTTCGGTACGATCGCAAGGAAGTACCAACCGACGGCTCAGAATGACGTTGCAAGACTCTCGTCCGACGGAGAATCTCAATCCGTTGTCGGTAGAATTTAGAAACAACGGAACGATTCTTGGTCTACTATACGATTCGGTCGGACGGTGGATAAACGGGCGCGTTCGCCCATGGCTCGCCCAGTCATGGGACTGGCAGTCATCGACAGACAATCTCGTTGCAGAGATAAGCCTCCGAGGTGGGCTGTGGTGGCATGACAATACGGCTCTCACAGCGAAAGACGTCGCGTTTACGTACGAATTTCTCAAAGATACAACACTAGGAACGCAAAAGAGTCCGGTGCCAGCACCTCGGTTCAGGGGAGCGTCATCGGTCATTGAGTCAGCGAAGGCGATCGACGAACAGACGGTTCGTGTTACGTTTGGTACGACTAACCGGGCGGTTGCACTGCAAGCGTTTACGATACCAGTTCTGCCGAAGCACATCTGGAGAACAAAATACAAACAGGCCAAAATCGCGGGATTACGGTCGGACTCGCCTACTACAAAAGCGCTCGTCTGGAATAATATGCAACCCGTCGGTAGCGGTCCGTTGCAGTTTCAGAACGTGGAGCGCAGACAGTCACTGACCTTTGAGCGGTTTGACCGTCACTTCCTTACTCGTACCAAGAAAGATTATGATCTGACACCGGAACCGGAGTACATCGAACGATACGCAGGCGAGATAGGGTTCAAGCAGTTACGGTTTCTCATCGTTCCATCGCCGGCTGCAGCGACGAAGCTTATCCTCAACGGTGACGCAGACGGAACGGCAACTAGCGTGACGGCATCTGAAGTGCGTAGTATCGGACACGCAGAGAACGTCGAGTTACACGTTGACGAGTCATTGCCAATGTACCATCTTGGTTTCAACACCCGGAGGGCACCGTTCAGCAACGTTAGGTTTCGTCGGTCGGTGGCTCAATTATTCGATAAGGCCTTTCTCGTCAAAAGCGTGTTTGGAAGCTACGCCGAACCGGCGACCAGCCCGTTGGCTCGTCACGACTCGCTTGCACCAGAACTCCGCTGGACAGGGGTTGACTCTGAGCTTCCATTCCCAGGTGAAAATGGAGATCTCAATGTAGCAAAGGCAAAGACAGCATTCAAGAATGCCGGATATCGATACACGAACAATGGAAAGCTGCTTCGGCGGTGAAACAGCTTTAGCAAAAATAGGAAGAAAATGATTGGAAAGAGGGAAGTATATGAAAAAGTAAATACTCAAAGGAGAAAGAAGATAAAGCACAAGGAGGGCACGTCATGAGTTTGGCCGAAATTATTGGGTATATATTTGTTGGTGTGACGATAATGTTGGGGGTAGCAACCATGGTTTTTGTCGGATATTCAGGTCTCAATCGCGCTCGTAGCATGTTTCATGAACATCTTCAGGCAGTATTTCCCCATCTTGGACTACTGATCGTTATCCTTGCAGTGAATAAGGTTGCCCGTGAGTATGGCCCTGATCTCTCGTGGGTCATCGGTTGGAATATTACAGGGCTGATTTATACCGTTGAGGGAGATTTCGTTGGTCAAGTCCAATCCCTCGCGACGCCGAACTTGACAATGTATTTCTCGTTTATGTATATCTATGGCTATATCTTCCTACTTGTATTTCCCTTCATCGCCTATTTTTCGCATCCGAAAAGTGACCCATTAAAAGAAACAGCCATCGTTTATGCGGTAAACTACGGGATAGGACTCATCTGCTATATCCTCTTCATCTCATACGGACCACGGAACATGATCCCGGACGTAGTCGACCCCCTCCTCTACTCGTCGTTCCCACAGTCCCAAATACTAACAGGCGAAGTGAATGCGAACACAAATGTATTTCCTTCCCTACATACTTCGCTATCAGTCAGCGTTGCCCTGCTCGCATACAAAACCCGTGAAATGTACTTTGGATGGGCGCTAGTGGCGATTCCCATAGCCGCAAGTATCGTTATTGCCACGATGTACCTTGGCATTCATTGGGGTACAGACGTGTTTGCAGGGATTTTGCTCGGGATTTTAAGTATTCTCGTGGCAGAACGCGTTGTATTTGGAGAGTCTAGAACACTAAATCAGCAATTGGAAAAAGTACAGTAGTCATCTGTGGCGACGAGAGGGCATGGTATGCTAACTCTTGACACTTAGAAACACACACCACGTTTCCAGTGAAACAAGTAAAAGAGGGGGAGGAGGTTGGAGATGAAACAAGGGTGAAGGGTGTTCAGTCAAATAGATTGGTCTACTAAACTACAAACACCAATTTCACTGGAAACGTGGTGTGCAAAGAGTACGTTAATTACACTTCACTTCAAGGAGGGGGTTAACCGTCTGAGATTCCCAGAAATAGACGCTGTGAAAGATGGTGTCGATAAAACCCATTAAGAAACCCTAACAAGGAGGAATTCACTGGAAACGAGGTGTGCTTGAAGGCTATTATCCAATAGTGAATAAACCGAGATGAAATAGAGAAGTAGCAAAGCTAAAGAGACGTAACCTAAAAGATTAGGGGTCATTTAGCTTGTGCGGTGCAGGACGCTAAGCCTCCTCCCTCAACGAGCGAGCGAAGCGAGCGAGGGGGGAGGGGATACAGCGTCCGTCTTCGTTTACTTTCACTGTACGAAAGACTCTTACTACCCCGGCGGGCGAAGAGGGTAGTAAGATGGACGTTCCGTGCTTCCGCTCCTGACTCGCTCACCGCCCCTCTAGAGGCGATTCGCTCCTTGCGGGAGTGGGAGGGACGGCTGTCGTTCGAACGCGACAAGAAGCGTGCGTCAGCCCGTGGAATTCCTCCATCGAGCCAATAGGAGTGGTTCACTCCGAATCCACGCCTGTGGAGTCTGCGCTCCCTGTGCGTCCGTTTGACGTAAAAAAGCGCGACGGAGAAGCAGGAAGCCCCGCCCTCAGCGAGCGCGCTAGCGCGAGCAGGGCGGGGTAGTTCACAACGCTAAATGGATCTTTTCTCATCAAAATAGCTTGGTAGGAATGTTCGACGGAGAAGATGGACACCACGTTTCCAGTGAAATCCAGCCACGATCAAGCTTCACTTCGATTGGAACGCCCGTGACTACGTCACGGGTTACCTATACCTTTTGACTAGCTTAATGGAATATAATGGAATGCACATATATAAAACACACGGACACAAGAAGGGGTCTCAATCTCACCTTCGCTAGTTTCACGGCAGTTATTTCCGATTCTTTGCTCTGACCTCTCCTTCCGCTGTATTTCACTGGAAACCCGGTGTGTGTTTCCGCTTAAATCAGACGGAGAGGTTTCTCGGTATGTGGCTAATTCCTGTGAAAGTGTGGATTGAACCCCAAATATTGCTAACCGCTATCTCATGGTAGAATGCCTTGCTGGTTGCAGTGTGGAAGAGGCCACGTGAGCTACTGAAAGGAAACCTTTTGCCCGTTCCGACTGATGTACGTACAATGTTCGGAACTAGCGGAATCCGTGGACCTGTTGGTGAAGTCGTTACGTCCGAGCTGGCGCTTTCTATCGGTCGGGCGCTTGGCACGACCGACGTGGAGAGCGTCGTTATCGGCCGCGACCCTCGCGAGAGTGGCCGATTCCTCGCTGACGCATTTTCGGCCGGTCTCCGCGAATGCGGGACGGATGTGGTGGACATCGGCCTCGCCGCAACGCCTACGGTCGCCCGAAGCATTACGTGGCAAGACGCCGATGCGGGCGTTTCCATCACCGCATCTCACAACCCACCGACGGATAATGGTATTAAACTTTGGAATCCCTCTGGGCAGGCATTCGATACTAACCAGCGCGCAGAGATCACCAAGCTAGTTGAGGAGAAGACATTCGATCTCGCTAGGTGGGATGAGACTGGCGAGGAAACACAATGGACTGGTGCACATGCCAAACACGTCGAAATACTCAGTGAGGCGGTCTCATCCGCCAATCTCACCGTCGTAGTGGATGTGGGTAATGGGGCAGGACAAGTCACAGCCGACGCTCTCTTCAAACTCGGTTGTGACGTGGAGACGCTGAACGCCCAACCAGACGGTCGATTTCCTGCACGCCCGAGCGAACCAACTGCGGAGAATTGCCGATCACTTTGCGAACACGTTGCGGCCACCAACGCAGATCTCGGCATCGCCCACGATGGCGACGCTGATCGCATGATGGCGGTGGACGAGCACGGAGACTTTCTGTCGGGCGACGTATTGTTAACCCTCTTCGCACGTCAGCGAGCAGGCAAAGGCGAGACCATTGCCACGCCTGTTGATACCAGTCTCATCGTTGAGGATGTATTGGCCGAGCAGGGCGCTGACGTGGTTCGGACACAGGTTGGCGATGTATATGTTGCAGAACGCGCGACCGAACCTGATGTTGTCTTCGGCGGTGAGCAGTCAGGGGCGTGGATCTGGCCTGACCAGACCCTCTGTCCAGACGGTTCACTCGCGGCGTGTCGACTCGCAGAACTAGTCGCCCGAAATGGGCCACTGTCGGAACTCACTACCGAGATTGGCGAGTACCCAATCCGTCGGAAGAACGTCGAGGTTGCAGACAAAGTCAGTCTGATGGAGCGGCTTGCCGACGCCGTCACTGACCGATACGCCGACGCCAACACCATCGACGGCGTGCGTGTCTCGCTTGATGACGGTTGGTTCCTCATCCGCGCAAGCGGAACTGAACCGTTGGTTCGAATCGCTGCAGAGGCTCGCGACCCTGACGCCGCAGACGCCGTGTTTGAGATGGCGGACGAGTTCGTCGCTGAGCACGCAGAGTAATCGGGCGAAACAGCCACCATAGCCGCTTGACTCTGCGATAAGTAAGTGAAAAGCGGTCTCAGAAGGCGTACTGAGACCGAAAGGAAGTGGATGACAGTTGTCCCGTCGACGACTGCCACGGCGACGATGGGACATTAGTTACCTTAACCAGAGATAAGTAATAATTTTTGGCCCGTCAGAAGACACTTTTTATATGATTTCATATGTCGTTATCGCTGGCTTTTCACCCTGATTTCGACGTGGCCGCTGTCTTTGAGCTAGTAGTCCTTCGGTTTCACCTCGTTTCCGTTGACCGTCATCGCCACCGAGACGCCGTCTCTGCTAATGTACTTCTCACCCTCGTACATCACCGAATCTTCGGACATCGCGATTCCGTAGAGGGTTTCCATCGCGTACTCCAGCGTGACGCTCCACAAGTGGGTGTGCTGGTTTTCGTGCAACGAGTGTGGGTACGAACTCGACGGTGACTACAACGCGGCGAAGAACGTCGGATTGAAACTACTAACTGTACCCGAGGGCAAACGTCCCTCGGGGTTGGGCAACGGTCAACTTGCCCTAAAGTCCAGGACAGTGAACATGAGCGACGGCGGTTCCTCCGCTGAATTCCGGCCAGAAGGAGAGTCCCACGGACAAGCCCATAGGCTGATTCATGAACAAGCGATACAAATATTTATTACCGGTCAACTAATCGGCAGAGACCGTCTCGGCGCGGCGACGAGTTAGTGACCCGATAATAAAACGCCCTCCGTCAGACCTATGGACAATGACTGCCCCCGACTGGAGTGCTCGATACCTCGGTCTCGCCGTCTTTGGTACCGCCGGAATGGCCGTCACATGGTTCGTCGACGGTGCATTCATCATTCACGTCGCGCTCGTCACTGCCGCGGCATTCGCGGTGCTGGCGCTGGTTCACGCCCACCGGCTCCGCGACTCACCGCAAAACTGGAAAAACACCCGGTAACCACCCGTTCAACTATTCGACGGTCACGCTCTTCGCCAGATTCCGCGGTTTGTCGATGGGGCGACCGAGGTCGTAAGCCGCGTAGTATGAGACCAACTGCAACTGGACGTTTGCTAGTAGCCCTGACCAGACAGGGTGGGTGTTGGGAATATTGAGGAAAGTATCCGCGATGTTCACCGACGGATGGTTCTCGTTTGCTACAGCGATGATGGGTGCGCCACGCGCCTGCGCTTCTTCTGCGTTCTTCAGCGTCTTCTCGTCGTTGTTGCCGTTGAACAGCGCGAACACCGGCGTATCTGGTGTCACGAGCGCAAGTGGACCATGTTTCAGTTCGCCAGAGGCGAAGCCTTCAGCGTGCTCGTAGGTTATCTCCTTGAATTTCAGCGCGCCCTCCTTAGCAACGGCGTTGTTCAACCCTCGCCCGATGAAGAAAAACGATTGGCTGCCAGAGTATTGGTTCGCGATGCGTTTTGCTTCGGTCGAGGCGAGCACCTGTTCGACGTGTTCCGGCAAGTGATCTAGACTTCGCAGGAGCTCTGCTCTGTCCTCCGGTGGACTCGCCGTCTCGATATCTTCAGCGAGTTGGATAGCGAGCAGAGTGAGCGTGACCGCTTGCGAGGAGAACGTCTTGGTGGCGGCGACGCCGATTTCGGGGCCGGCACGGATGAATAGCGCATCGTCGGCTCTGCGGGCCGCCGTCGAACCCATTACGTTCGTCACTGTGACGGCTCGTGCGCCCTGTTCCTGGGCCTGTCGGAGCGCCCCGAGTGTGTCCGCCGTCTCACCGCTCTGCGTGACCGCGATGACCAGCGTATTCTCCGTGACCGGTCCAGGTGTCGAACCGACGTACTCGCTGGCGCGGAATGTTTGCGCTCGAATGCCGGCTTCGTTGAGTAAGTGTTGGCCGTAGAGAGCTGCGTGGTAGGACGTACCGCACGCGACAAAGTGCACGTCATCAACACCGCTGAACGTTCCTTCGGGGAAGTCTTTAAGATTGATCTTACCGTCTTTTACCCGACCCTCGATCGTGTTCGCCAGCGCGTTGGGCTGAGTATTTATCTCTTTCAGCATATAGTGTTCGTACCCACCCTTCCCGGCGTCCTCGGGATTCCAGTCGATGCGTTCGACGTCGCGAGTGACGCGCTTTCCGTCGAGGTCGGTCATCGTGACGCCATTTGGTTCTAGAATCGCAATGTCACCATCTTTGAAGTAGACGACGTTGTCGGTATGATCGAGGAAGGCAGGCACGTCGCTGGCAAGGTAGTACTCGTCGTTATCTAGCCCGAGGATGAGCGGCGAACCCTGTCGAGCCGCGTAGATGGCGTCCACGCCATCCACGAGCGCTGCGACCGCGTAGCTCCCTTCGAGGTCGCGGATAGTCATCCGGAATGCGTCCTCGATGCTCGATGCCGATTCGAGATAATGTTCGAAGAGATGTGGGATGACTTCAGTGTCGGTGTCGCTCGTGAACTCGTGTCCTTGCTTTTTGAGCCACTCCTTCAGTTCTACGTAGTTCTCGATGATCCCATTGTGGACGACGGCGACTTTGTCGGTCTCACTCGTATGCGGGTGGGCGTTCTCGTCGGTCGGTGGGCCGTGCGTGCTCCAGCGGGTGTGACCGATTCCCACGTTTCCGTTTGGGACATTCCCGACGATCGTATCCTTCAGATCCGATATTTGCCCTGACCGCTTATAGACGGAAATTCCTGCGCCGTTTTGAATTGCGACACCAGCCGAGTCGTACCCTCGATATTCAAGGTTCTCAAGCCCTGTGACAAGTTTTGTGATAGCATCACCGTCACCGATACGGGCGATGATTCCACACATCTACGTTTCCTCCTGTCGAAGTACAGACTGCTCGAGATACATCTCGGAGGCAGGCTGTCGCTCCGTGGAGCAGCCCGTTCTGGAACGAACTGTTGCGTGTCCGTCTATTGGCTTTGGGTGGTTCATGGGTGTATATCCTGTAGCCACACCGTCGAATCCCAGGAACGACGGCTGGCCCTTGTCATGGATATTCCACCCTAGCCCCATTACTATAGACTGATTAAGGTGGTACCTTAGTAGGGCTGTAAATGAATAGATGACAGGTCATTCATGTGCTATAGAAGGTGATACTTGTTTGAAATCGATAAGGAAAATATGGTTGTACTGGAAGTTACAAAACTTACCCATGGGAAAATTGCGTTATCAGTCTTCATCCTGTTGTGAGTCGGGTTTCCCCAACTCCTGACCATAAAGAATGACGATGTTCTTTCGACCGATGTTTATCTTGCTTATTTGTTGGTTGTCCTCCATCTTTGAGAGTAATCGACTCACTTTTGATTTTGACCAACCGGTTTTATCGATGATGCGACTTTGCGGAAGTCGGCCACCGTTTTCGCGTATGAGGTTGAGTACACGATCCTCATCGGTAACAACCTTCTCTGTTTGAACTGTAGGTTGTGAATTTGTGTCGGGGTGTTCGTCACGGGCGAAAACAGTTAGAAACCAGTTTGTTCCGTTGCGCTGAATCAGTAGTGCCCCTCCAATGAGCAGCGTGAATAAGATAAGGTAGAGCCCTCCTATGATAAAACTGCTAGTTGGATTAGTCCCAACTTCATGCTCAAATTCATCGTTCAAACCGTCCTTGTCTGTGTCCTTTTTAGTGGGATCCGTATTGATTTTTTTCTCACGTCCGTCGTTGAGTCCGTCATTGTCTGTGTCTTTTTTAGTTGGATCTGTGACGCTTTCAACTTCCTCGCTATCGTTCAATCCGTCGCCGTCAGTGTCTGCCTTGATTGGGTTTGTGTGGATATCTTGCTCCGCGGCATCTGTCAGGCCATCGTCGTCCGTATCTGCATTACTGGCATTCGTCCCAAGCTCGTCTTCACTTTTGTCGTCCAATCCATCTTCATCTGTGTCGGGTTTGGTCGGGTCTGTCCCTAGTGTTATCTCGTAGGCGTCAGGGAGCCCGTCACTATCGGTGTCAGTATTTGTCGCGTCCGTCTTGTAATTGTTTACTTCTTCACCATCTTCGAGCCCGTCTGCATCGGTGTCCTTGCTTGTGGTGTTCGTTCCGAGTTTAATTTCTTCTTCATTCGTCAGACTATCGCTGTCTAAGTCGCCAGATTTTGTGAGTATATAGACTGAAATATTTTTCCGAGTCAGGATTGACTTCTCATCTTTAACTGTGATCATCGCAGTTTGCTGGCCAGTTGCATTCGACGAAACATTACTAAATGTAAAATTGATATTTTGGACGGCATTCCTTGTGAGCGATGCATCTTGGCATTTGGATGTCGTTGTATTATTGCTGCTTGGCTCTCGGAGGTTCATACAAATCTCATGATTACCGGACTGGTTTCCTGCATAGAGGGTTACACTCAGGTTATGAGCCTCTGACTGCCAAAGATATGTGACGTTTTCTTCGGTTTTGATAACACCTGGTCCTGAGTATGAAGCGTCCTGGATGACAGGTGCATTACTCGATGGAGTTTCTAATGTGGAAGAAATTCCAGTAAATAGAAGCAGGCACGTGAAGAATATTACAAGTGTCCTATGAGTCATTTTTCGAAGTTAGGCTTCTGTTTCGGCACTTAAACCGTTCTGTGTTTTGCACTCTCTTAGGAAGTATTTTTCCTTTAGGGTTGTAGTTCTACCGTATACATTTTTTGGCTTAGTAGTAGTTTTTACTACTATTATATACCTCTAATCGGATATAATTTGTCAATTTTCGAATCAATATGCATGCAGAAAATCTGCCAACATTTTCATTAACTCGTAGCAAAGAATATGCAAAAATCCACTGACGGTGTATGATAGCGCTAAAACCTCGCGGTAGGGCAGGATACAGCGCTGTTTTTGCTCACTGTATAGCATGTTCTTACTCCTCTTGCGGTCCAATGGGGTAGAGGGTCGGCGACTACCGTTGCGTTAGAATCCAAGAACACGGATACACAACCGGGTATTTTCTCCGATTCAATCACGACTTCACCGCGCTATTCCTGACGACGCGAAGTTCAAGCAGGTCACGCTCAAGAAAGAGCCGACCGGTGAATGGTTTGCTAACTTCGGCGTTGAAGTAGAGCATCACCAGAGAAACCCGAGACACCCGAGAAGGTCGTCGGTATCGACGTGAGGATTCTCAAGCATGCCCACAACACCGACGGCATAGCCGTTGAATTGCTCGACCTATCGGACGAACGCGAGCGACTGGAACGCGAGCAACGCACGCTCTCACGGAAACAACACGGGTCGAACAACTACGAAAAGCAACGGCGGCGGGTAGCGGAGTGTCACGCCGACCTCCGACGCAAGCGCAGTGACTTCTTGCATAAGTTGTCGCACTACTACGCCCTTGAGTACGACCTTGTGGCCGTCGAAGACCTGAACGTCGCCGGGATGTTGCAGTTCGGTTCGAACTCACGCAATCGAGCATCTGCCGCATGGCGGACGTTTCTTCGGATGCTCGAATACAAGTATGAACGCGAAGGAACGCACTACGTTCCGGTGAACCCACGAGGGACGACCAAAGAGTGTGCAGCCTGCGGTGTGTCGTCCGAGAAGCCGATCTGGGTGCGTGAGCACTCTTGTCCGTCGTGTGGATTCACAGCGGATAGGGACCGGAACGCGGCCTACAATATCCTCGTTCGCGGATTGAAACAGATAGGAGCGGGATGCTCCGAATCAACGCCTGTGAAGACTGCGCTTCCTACGGGAAACGCTTCGGTTCCTGTAAAGTGCGTCATAGAAGCAGGAAGCCCCGTCCTCACCGCGCGAAGCGCGTAGGGCGGGGTAGTTCACGCGAGCTGATGATAAAACGTCAGAATACAGAACATTCCAAGAATAAGAACATCGACCATTCCTTGCGGAACCAATGTGAAAGGAGTGACTCCGAGTATTGTTCCAACGAGAAGCATCGTACCTACGCCAGACGTGCCAAGATAGTGGTAAACCCAGCGAAGATGCTCGTTTTCACCGTCTGATTCATCGTCTACTCCGGTTTCAGCCGGTTCAAGATAGTTGTAGAGCATGTCTGCCGCGGATGTCTTTTGAACCGTCCCGCGATTCTGATCATACTCAATAATACCCTCTTCGTCAAGCTTTGGAAGATGGGACTGGTAGAGAGGAATATATATGCGCTGGCGCTCGCTTGACGAGAGGGCCTGTACTGTAGTATCGTTTTCCCACGCCGCCACCTGTTCGGCGAGGTCGCGCATTGCTACTTGCCCATCAAGATTATGTAGGTATCGTAAAATATTACGCCGCCGCTCGTTCTGCAAAAGATGATATATTTGATCTTCCTCCAATTCTAACGACGGATTCGATGCAACCATATTAGGCTGGTCTTTAACTTGTTGCGTCGCGCTCATAATTATGAGATTCTGGAGGAGAGGTAATAAAGCGGGAAGGTATTCCCGGGTGTTGCAGTCAATTTTTGATTGTTCTCATTCGGTTTTCGCATTTCAAACTGTTTATTGAGTTCATCCACGCTCTTTTATCTCAATTTTAAACTGCGTAAATTCCCAGGATGAATTATCCTAGTCAATCTGACGAATTTGTTTCTACTCTCCTAATCTCGTATGCTTAGTCAAACAAACTGACCATTAGTTAGGCAGTTATCACATGTCTAAATATAGATAAGTTTATCATGTGTCGATCTCACATGGTGATCACCCGACGAAACACCGATTTCAGGATACAAATGCCTTAGCCACTGTATAATAAAGCCTACTGGGTTCCACCCATTCTGGTGAGGCTTGCGTCCGACCGGACGTGCGAGGGCAAGCATTACCTCCGAACCCCTTGTCACCGGTCGCTCCGTGTCGCGCTGTCGACACCGGAGAGCGAAACGACGGAGGACAATCACTCATGAACCCGACGATAGGAGATATCGACAGTCAGCCAGAACACTCTAGAAGCGACGAGAGCGACATTAAAAAGAGCCAAGACGCCACCATCTGTGTCGTCGGCTTGGGTTATGTTGGCCTTCCGCTGGCGGTCGGATTTGATCAAGAAGGGTACAGCGTCGTCGGTTTCGACATCGACGACACGAAGGTCGAAACTCTTCGCAGTGGTATGGACACAACGGGCGATCTCGGCAATGAGACTATTACTGAGAGCGATATCACGTACACGACCGACTCGAACGAAATCGCCCATGCGGACTACGTGATGATCACCGTCCCGACCCCGGTGGATCAGAACCTACAGCCGAATCTCGACTTTATAGAGAGTGCCGGAAACGCTGTCGGTAATCATATATCTTCTGACACAACGGTCATCCTCGAATCAACCGTCTTCCCTGGCGCAACACGTGAGGTGCTCGTCCCCGCCATTGAGGAGACTTCGGAATTGATCTGCGGTGAGGATTTTTACGTCGGCTACTCTCCCGAGCGTGCGACGCCAGGTGACCCTGAACATGGCCTACGCGATGTAGTGAAGGTTGTCGGCGGTATGAATAGCGATGTCTGCGACGACATCGCCGATCTCTATGCGACGGTCATCGACGCAGGCGTTCACAAAGCCGACTCCATTGAGGTTGCAGAGGCAAGTAAGGTCGTCGAGAATATTCAACGTGATCTAAACATCGCTCTCGTGAATGAACTGGCGATGGCCTTCGACAGCATGGACATGGACATCGATACGCGCGCCGTGCTTGAAGCATCGGGCACGAAGTGGAACTTTCACCATTACCGCCCCGGACTGGTCGGCGGTCACTGTATCCCTGTCGACCCGTATTTCTTCATTCACCGCTCCAAACAGTCTGGTTACACGCCGCGCCTCGTCGAACAGGCCCGTACTGTGAACGAGTCAATGCCTGCTCACATCTCGAATATGATGATAAAGGAGTTGAATCAAGCGGGTAAGACCCTTCGAGACAGCCGTGTCCTCGTGCTTGGACTGACCTACAAGGCGAACGTGGCTGATATCCGTGCTTCGAAGGTGGACGGCATCATCCGCCAGCTTCACGAGTTCGATATTGATGTCGTCGGCTACGACCCACATGGAGACAATAACCTCATGCACGAGAAATTTGGCATTCCGATACAGGAAGAGAATGAACTTTCCTTCGAGGCGTTCGACGGTGTCATCCTCTCTACGCCCCACCGCGAGTTCTACGATGTGGACCTGGAGGATGCCCAGTCACGGATGAACGAGAATCCCGTTCTCGTGGATGTGACCGGTGCGCTCGACGCCGAGGCAGTCTCTCAAGCTGATTTCGCCTATCGGAGGGTATAGATGTACGAGGGGCACACGATAGGCGTCGTCGTGCCCGCGTACAACGAAGAGGGGTTCGTCGGCGACGTCCTCGATTCGCTCCCCGACTTCGTAGACCGCGTCTACGCCGTAGATGACGCCTCGACCGACGGTACGTGGGACGAGATTTGCGCACACTCGGCCATCAAGCGCGCGCCGCGCGCAGGCGTGAGCGACGACACTGACAGTCAGGTCGTCGCCATCCGACACGAACAAAATCGCGGTGCCGGTGGGGCTATCAAGACGGGCTACCTCGCCGCTCGCAACGACGGTATCGACGTAACCGTCACCATCGACGCGGACGGACAGATGAACCCCGGCATGATGACGCGGTTCATCGACCCTATCGTGACTGATGAGGCCGATTACGCGAAGGGCAACCGCCTCTCGAATCCCGAATATCGCCACGATATGCCGCGATTCCGGCTAATCGGCAACTATCTGCTGACCGGTCTGACGCGCATCGCCAGCGGCTACTGGGATGTAACCGACCCGCAGAACGGTTACACTGCCATTTCAATTGCGGCGCTCGAAGCCATCGACCTGGAAAAGATGTATGAATACTACGGCTACTGCAACGATATTCTCGTGAAGCTGAACGTTGCCGGGATGCGAGTCGTCGATGTGGACATGCCCGCCACCTACGGCGACGAGGAAAGCAGCATCAAGTACGGCGACTACATCCCCAAAGTATCGCTCATGCTCCTCCGGACCTTCCTCTGGCGTCTTAAGTCGCGCTACCGAACGCACCCTCTTGGACTCGCCTACGGTCTCGGTGTCGTCGGAGTGCTGCTAGGTGTCGTCCTCGGCGTGCGCGCGTTTGGCGCAGCGCTCATCGGGACGAAGAGCTCTGACGCACGCAAATCACTTGCGTCGTTCGCAGTGGGCACGTTCGGCGTTCTCGCCGGAATCATCCTCGATAGGAGGAAAAACTGATGAGAGTGTTCGTCACCATTCAGCATCCGGCACACGTCCACTTCTTCCGCAACGCCATTGCGGAACTTGAGAGCGAGGGTCATGACGTTCACGTCTTTGCCCGCGAGAAAGAGATGGCGGTCGACCTGCTTCAGCGGTACGACATCAGCCATGAAGTTTTGGCTGGCACCGCATCAGGGCTATCGCAATTAGCGCGAGTGCAGGCCACATACGAGGCGCGCCTGCTCCACCGCGCAGTGCGGCTGAAACCCGACGTGATAACCGCCATCGGCGGCGTCGCGGCGGCTCACGTCGCCAAACTCGTCGGAGCACGGAGCGCCGTCTTCTATGACACGGAGCATGCAAAGCTCATTCAGAACCTCGCGTTTCCGTTCGCGGACGCCGTGTACACGCCCGACTGCTACACGGGAAGCGTTGGACCGAAGCAGGTGCGGTATCCCGGCTATCACGAACTTGCGTACCTCCATCCGGACAGGTTCACGCCTGATCCAAGCGTGTTCTCCAATCTCGGCCTCGACCCGGAGGACGCGTTCGTCGTCCTCAGACTCATCGAGTGGGGGGCGTCACACGATGTAGGACAGGCTGGATTCGACAATGTGCATGACGTTGTCTCCCAGCTCGAAGCAGCGGGCGCGGAGGTGCTCATCACGTCGGAGGGGTCGCTTCCGTCGGCACTCGAATCACGCCGCGCGACAGTCGATCCCCATCGGATGCACGACCTATTAGCCTACGCTGACTTATTCGTCGGTGAGGGCGCGACGATGGCGGCGGAGAGCGCTGTCCTCGGAACACCCGCCATCTACGTCAACACACTCACAATGGGTTACACGGACGAACTGGATGAACGCTATGGACTGCTCTTCAACTGTCAGGAGGACGACCGCCACGCCCGAGCTCTGGAGAAGGCGGTCGAAATCCTTGAAGGCGACGACGATTGGCAGGAACGACGCAGACGATTGCTCGCCGACAAGATCGATACGACCGACGTGATTATACGCGCAGTCACCGGCCATGGCCGACGAACGAGCGGTCAGGCCGGCAAGCCAGGCGCAGAGGTTTAAATATCATGATGAATCCACGACCCGATGGAGGACGACGATAACCCATGTTCGGACAGATGTCCAGTTGGCTGAAACAGCGACGGCTCGATGTCGACGCCGCTATCATCGGCTTCATCATCGCACTTTGCTTGTTCCCGCTGCGATTTTTTGCATCGCAGGTGTATATTAAAACGATCCCTATCGTCCTCGGGCTGGCCTGTGCGCTCTACCTCCTCGCGGTTCGCAACGACCGCGAGACGATGGAGATATTCCCGTCCTTCTCGCGCCCAGTGGCACAGCTCCTTCCGAGCGTTGTCTTCTTGACGACGGCGGTGATGGTCGCCGTCGCGCTCTACTCGGGAGAGCGTTCTGTTCTCTTCCACCTCCTCACGGCCATTGCGGGAACGTTCATTACGCTTCAGATACTGTTCACCGACGACGACGATTTCCTCCCGTCGCTCCTGCTCGCACAGATTCTCGTATTGGCAGTCATCGTCCGGTTCATGGCGGTGTATACCACACCGTCGTATGTCGGCATCGACATCTGGACGCATATCACGCAATTGGCACAGGGCGTCTTTAACCAGCATTCGCTCTCGGCCATGCAGGGAGACAAGCACATCGCCGCGCCACTGTACCACTTGCTGGTCGCATCGTCGGCGATGCTGTATGACGTGTCCATCCGTAATGCGCTCTATCTCTCCGTGGGCGTCGCAATGCCCGCGGCCATCCTGTTCGTTTATGGGGCGACGAAACTCCTCGCGCCGGCGCGGTGGGCGGTGTTTGCGGCGATGCTCTACTCGATCGGTGATTACTTCATCGAGTGGGGTATCCACCTCATCCCGACGAGCCACGGGCTGGTATTCTTCCTCGCCATCATTTATGCGCTCCTGCGTATCATGCAGTTGGAGTACAATGCGCGGGACTTCAGCCTACTCGTGCTCCTCTCCATCGCCATCATCCTAACCCACCAAGTCTCGACGTTCATCATGCTTGTCGTCCTATTTTCGGGGCTGCTCGCGCAGTTCGTTCTCAAACTCGGCTTCTTCCAGGTGACGGCTCGTAGGCCGGGCGCCTATCGGAAGATGGAGCCGGTGAACCTCGCGGGACTACTCGCGTTCGATATGGGTCTCATTACGTTCATGTGGTCGTTCACACCGTACAACGGTGATTCATTCCTCGAGACGGTGTTATCGTATCTTGCACAGACGATGAAAGAGAGTTTCGGCATTTTAAATCTCGCCAGCAAGAACCCCGAGAGTATTCCGCTTCCGAAACCGACGTTCATCGCGACCGTTGCGGAGTACATTGACACGATGGGCTTCTTGATACTGTTCGGACTGACCGTCGTTGGCTGTCTGTACGTCCTCCGGCGAAAGCGCATCTCGCACTCGGTATTCACACTGCTCTTCGCGACCGTCGTGATGACAGTGTTCACACTCGGCCTGCCGATGTTTGGCATCCGAAACTTCATCCCGCAGCGATGGTTCGCATTCCTCTATGCGCCGATGGCGATTCTCGCCGCACTTGGCGTGGGATATCTCGTCCACAACCTCGACCGGCGCATCATCGTCGCCACTCTACTCGTCGTGGCGTGCCTCTACCCAAGCGTGATGGTGATGTCGAGTCACGGTGCTATCGACAGCCCCGTCTTCCCAAGTGAACAGGAGCGGTTGTCCTATACCGAACCCGAGATGGCCGCCGTCCACACCATCGCGAACATGACCGGATCGCCGGACTCCGCAAACATCTACCCGAACCAAGTGGCGAGAACGGATCACCCCTATCAGACGGTGTTTGCCAGAACAGGATCATATCCGGCGGACGCGGCCAACATCTCAGTGAAGAACAGGAAGGCCCCGGCTAAGCATCCGATCACTATCTACCGGAAATATCAGTCGACCGGCGCGCCACAGTTCCGACTCGTCAATAAAAGCGCGAATGCTAGCGTCCCAGTTCGACGAACCGTTTCGCGCAAACAGATGTGCCGTCCCGGCCAAAGCATCCTTTATACGAACGGAGATGTCACGATGTGCGCAAACCGGTCGGTATAGAAGGGAACCCTTTTCTCATGCCCCGGTAGACTTTGGGGTATGCAGGGAAAGCGCGTACTCGTCACGGGCGGTGCTGGATTCATCGGATCAAATCTCGCCAACCACCTCGCCGAGGAGAATGAGGTTATCGCCATCGACGATGAGTATCTCGGAACGCCCGAGAACCTGGACGCGACCGTCGAGTTCCACGAACGGAGCGTGCTCGAAGATGACCTCCCGACGGACGTCGATGCTGTCTTTCACCTCGCGGCACTCTCCTCATACAAAATGCACGAGGAAAACCCGACGAAAGGTGCGCGGGTGAACGTCGAGGGCTTCGTCAATACCGTCGAGCAGGCCCGCAACGACGGCTGTGACACCGTCGTCTACGCCTCCACATCTTCAATCTACGGTAGTCGCACTGAGCCATCGCCAGAGTACATGGACGTGAAAGTCCGGACGGGCTACGAAGCGTCGAAGCTCTCCCGCGAACGCTATGGCGAGTACTTCGCCAATCACTACGATATGAACGTGGCCGGAATGCGATTTTTCTCAGTATATCAAGGCTACGGTGGTGCAGAAGAGCATAAAGGAGAGTTCGCCAATATCATTGCACAATTCGCCGACGACATCGCCAACGGTCAGTCGCCGGAGATCTACGGTGACGGGAGCCAAACCCGCGATTTCACACACGTTTCCGACATCGTTCGCGGACTCGAACTTGCTGCGGAGAACGAATTGACGGGCATCTACAACCTCGGCACCGGCACAAGCTACGATTTCAACACAGTCGTCGAGTACATCAACCGTGAACTCGGCACGGACGTGGAACCCGTGTACGTCGAGAATCCCATCCCCGAGGACGTCTACGTTCACGACACGAAAGCCGATGTGACGAAGTTCAAAAAGGCCGCCGGATGGAAACCGAAGATGAGTTTCAAAGAGGGCGTCCGACAAGTCTGCGAGCAGTACCAGTAGATAAACTCTCCTACCATACGCGCTTCACGCGTTGAGGTGGGGCTTCTTGTTTCAACGACGTGCTTTGCAATCACAATGTCCGTCGGGAGCACGGTCTCAACAGGCATTGAATTGGGGTGAACCTCTCCTACTTTCGTAAGTTCACGAGAAAGGATGTTCTATGCCGCGTTCGCGTCTCTATCTGCTTCAAATCCGCACGACGGACACGAGTTCCCGAACCCAGGGCGTTCTTAGTTGAAACGCCGCAGGACGCACACTCTTTGGTCGTCCCAGCAGGGTCAACCGCGACGAAGTGCGTCCCTTCGCGCTCGCACTTGTATTCGAGCATCCGGAGGAATATTCCTCGTGCTGCTTCGGCCCGGTTCCGCGAGTTGCCGAGAAGTTCGTCTAACTCTTTCGCATCCAAGTCCTCGACAGCCACAAGGTCATACTCGTAAGCGTAGTAGTTCGACAATTTGTGGAGAAAATCCTGCCGTTTTTGCTTCAGATCTGCGTGTCGGCGGACAACCCTCTTGCACTGTTTCTCCGATTAGCCGACCCGTGTTCCTTCCGAGAAAGATTGCACTGTGCGTGTTCCAACGCACTGTCGCCGGACTATTTTGCGGTTCCGTCGAGGATTTCGTGTCCCTCGATTAGGGATTAATGCCTGAAAAGCAGTTAAACAATCCGAGTTTGCGCGCCGATGAGTGCGCCGGCCAAATCCATGTTCTCGATGTGCGTCTCCTCGTCGATTATCGAATCACGTACGTCGCAGTCCTGCACCGTCGCGTCCGAGAAGATGATCGCGTTGTTGAGACTGGCGTTGACGAGTTTCGCGCCGTCCATCACATGAACATTCTCGCCGACGGTCGCGTTCTCCAACGTGGCCGACTCGGCGATATATGACTCACCGTCGAGGTACCACGCGACGGCATCGAGGTAACTCTCGGGCGTGCCGATGTCGAACCACGCCTCCTCGAACGTGTAGGCGCACACCGATTCTTGGTTTTGCAACCACTGGACGAACCAACCGGGTTCGTCGGGGTTGTTGCCGTCTTCGAGGTACCGTTCGAGCGCCGGGAGGTTCTCCCGGGTGAAGGCGTAGCAGGCGATGGAGACGAGCGTGGACTTGGGGTCGACGGGCTTCTCCTGGAAGTCCACCACCCGGTCGCCGTCGAGTTCGACCAACCCGTAGGATTTTGCCAGCTCTCGGCTCCCCACGTCGTAGGCGGCGAGACACGGGGAGCCTTTCGTTTCGAAGAAGTCGACGAAGTCGCCCACGTCGAAGCTGATGAGGTTGTCGCCGGCGATGACGACGAGGTCGTCGTCGACGTTCTCACGGTCGACGAGTTGGGCGAGTGCGCCGACGACGCCGAACTTCTCGTCTTCTTCGACCGTCTCTTCGACGCTCAACTGGGGTTTCTCGAATCTGCTGTCGTCGAGATAAGTACGGAAATTGTCTGCGAAGCGTTCGTTGGTGCTGACGTAGACGGTGTCGATGCGGTCGTCGGCTTCCAAATCGGCGAAGATGCGGTCGATGACCGTGGTCTCGCCGATCGGTAAGAACATCTTGGGTTGATGTTTCGTAATTGGCCACAGGCGCGTTGCGTATCCGCCAGCTAGAACAACAGCCTCCATAGTTCCCAATCTGGTTTCCGCGTCCTTCATTATGAAGTGTTTAATCACCTCGAGACAAAACTAGCATGTTACTTTCTCACACTATCGATCTCACCGGTTGTGACTACCGGCACCGTTCTCTTCTACTGCTCTCGCCAGTTTGGTGTCGGCAGTCCTGGCATCCCGTCGGACAGCCAGAGGACGAACACGACGAACAGGAGAACGACCTCGAACACGACGAGCGGATGCCATCCGGCTTCGTCTAGCATGTGGAGATATTGGAAGAAATATAGCAGGAATCGGCCAACAAGACCGTGATGCTGTTCGTACGCCGGGAGCTGGACGACTGGCCACAGCACAACCTCTGGCTTTAATCCTTCTCCCATAACGACTGGATAGACGATATCACCGATGAGATGGGAGGCGTAGCCGACTCCAAACGCGGCGGCGTATCGAAGGCAATGTCGCCACCATGCAAGTACGGTGGTGATTGCCAGTAAAACGGAAGCGACAAAAATGGAATGAGCAATAGAGTATCCCGCCGGAAACAGCTCAAACGACCACGACAGCGGCTTGTCAACAAGGTCGGGTAAGAGGGTAGCGAACCCGAGGACAAACACTTCCTTCGTCCCCGGCGACGTTCGCCGCATGAGATTTACCGATAGAGAGTAACATAGATACCCGAACGCGATATGTTCCCACGGCCACATTATTTGTGGTCGTTCAGGTGGCTCTGATCGCGGTCGAGAAATCCATCGTCGGTCGTTGTTGTACGACCAGATTGGGTTGTCGTTCCGAAGCCAGCGGCCGTATTATTGGATTGGGTTGTCGTTCCAAAACCCGTAGTCGTGGTTGTCGTTTGTGTCGTCCCTGTCGTAGCGGTGGTTGAGGTCGTCGTCCCCAACGGTGTCGTGTTTGTCGTAGTAGTCGTGGTAGCCGTGGTTGATGCAGTTGTCGTGGTTGAAGCAGGCGTCGTGGTCGAAGCAGCTGTTGTGGTAGTCTGGGGCCGTTCGGTCGTCTCTCCACCGTTGTTTGACCCTTGTTCTTCGCCCTTGGATGTACGGCTTTGGGTTGGGGCGTTCTGGGTGGACAGCCACAGTCGGGCTCTGTGATACGGCTCGCCGGACGGATTACCCTTATAGAGCCGGAGTTGGAGCCGGACGTTATCACCAGAAAGGGAGGGGTCGCCGGTGAGCGTCACCTGCTTCGTCTGCCCCTCATTAACCGGTACTTGCTTCTCGGCGAACCTGGCCTGTTCCACGACATTCCCATTCTCGACGCGTTGTAGGACGGCGACTACGGTATACTGTACGCGCTCACCCTCATGGTTGCCGACGTTCACAGTCACGCCCTCTCCACTGAGGTCAGTCTGGTAGAGTGTGTTCGTGTCACTGTTGACGTTCTTCGTATCCACATAGAACTCCGTAAACTGCTCTCCCTGCGGCGGGTTAAAGACTGCAAAGCCGACGCTGGACGCGACAAGCAGGAAGCTAATGACAATACCGACATTCAACATAGCTGTCATTCCATTATCGCTTCGCCGTTTCGTTGAACCGAACAGTAGTCTTGGGATCCCGGGCGAGTACCGACGCTCTGCGGGGACACGTATCCGCCGCACCAGCGCAACTATTGTAAAAATCCCGGTGAAGCTGACAATGCCGATCAGAATCGGGCTCAGTGTCACGCCCCACGGTGTGAAGTTGGCCACTGCCGCGATCATTGGAACGATGGCAACGCTCAGTGCGACGGCGAGCCCAATCCGTTCAGAGCCGCCAAGTGCGTATGTCGCGTTGCTATCGTCGGTTCCAAACCGTCGTTCCCTGTCTTCACCGCCGCCAGGAAACATTGCTGAGATAAGAACGTAGCCTGGTAAGAAGACGACAAGTGGAAGCATGAGTGCGACGCGTGCTCGTCCACCAAGACCAATGTACGCCGCAAATCCTCCAATAATGGTCAGCGCGAGCGCCACTACGAGGTCTACAAACCACCAGCGGCTATTCGTACTCATTGTGATTAGAGTGGTGTGGTGGAGGTTTTATTATACGGGCCCTAATCAATTCTCTGACCGCATCTCGTCGGCGCGGCGCGCTTCTGCAGGCATGTAGAGGACGTCTGTTGGGTTGACCGCCGTCTCGGAGCATTGGGCAACCCAGCCGACCATGTCGTTGATACGGAGCTTGTGTCGCGAGGGTAGCTCGTGAATCGCTTCATGCTCTGGAAACAGGCGCTGGTCGAGATTGTATCGGTCGTACACCTGCTGGCGGTCGGGCCATGCCGACTCGAATTTCCGGATGAACGGCAATTTTCGGCGTGCGAATCGTTCCATCTCTGATAATAACGTCGAGGTATAGGGACGATCTGGCGGTCGGTGGCGGAACAGATCCGTATCTAACTGCCTGATTGCGCGGATGAATGTCGCCGTCGTCCGATACTCAGGAGGTGTCTGGAGATGCCACTCCAATAGCTCCGTATCCGCCGCAATGAATGATTCGAGATAATTATCCGCCAGGTGAGTGCGGAACGGGATAGTCGGTTGATTACTGATACTGAACAGCGAGAGAGCATTCTGTACAGCGTCGGTGCGATTCCAGCATCGCTCGAATTCAGTAGCGATCGCTTCGCTGACGAATGCTTCCGCTGCGTTCGGATCAGTGGTGTACTGCTCAGCAACTTTTCGGCTCTCGTTTGGTAAGTAGCCGAAGTTGTCGAACGACGCTTCGACAGGATCAGGATCGTCTTCCAATTGTTTTAACGGGACATCTTTCCCGAATAGCTTGAGTTCACTTCGCTTCTGCCCGAACCCGCGCAGGAGTGTATCGAAGAGAAGTCCATGGTACATCGTGTCCACCTCAATCTCGTTATTGTAACCTGCGTGGTGGATGTGGATGGACTCCTTGATCCCATTTGTATCTCGAACCTTCTGCTCGCCGGGCATGATGTAGCGGTCATTCGTCACCAGCGTCGTGTGGTCGACGCCGTACTGCTTCGCCAAGCGCCGGGCGACTTTTACCTCCTGTGCATCAGGCATCCCGACTGTGTAGCAGTGTTCTATCTCAGGGAATTGTGACAATAGCGTTCGCGAATCGTAGCCTGCGGACAGGAGTAGTCCCTTTTTTCCCGGCTGGCGTGAGCGCCGCCAAATCGCTCGCCTCATCCGATCAGCAAGCTCGCTTGCGTAGTCCATCTCCTGCTCATCGTAGATGAATCGGTCAAGTTCGCCCGCTTCAGTGGCCGTCAGATAGCCATCAAATGGGGTACGATGGAGTTCGTGGAACAGCGTCTTGTTCCCGAGGACGACACCCATGTGAAGGAATTCGCCGACGGACTGGCGGCGCATCGTTGAGTTGTCAATGGTTCGTGCGACTTCTGCTGCGTCCGACCCGAACACGCGGACGCCAGGTTCGTCCGTGTAGAAACACTCCCATGAACGAATGGGATCGGTGAGAACGACCGCATCACCCTCGTGCTCAATAAACGCGAGGTAAGAGCCATTTAGCGGCCGCACCGCATCTTTCCCTTTCTCTGCGTATTGTTCGAGTAACCATCGGGCTGGCTCCGACCAGCCACGCTTATTCGGATACGCTTCTCCCCAGATGATGCACGACCCAAGGTCTCCTGAGTAGGAGGCGCTTCGTCCTGGGATTCCGAGCCCGGTATCTCGAATCCCAACGGTTGCTACATCGCTGGTCACGATGACATCGAACTCCCGCTCGACGCGGAACCGTTCGAACTCGTCTCGGTCACCAAAGACGCCGAATATTTCTTTGTTCATCGTTCTACCTCGTCAGTTCTCTCATTCGGTTATCGTCCCGTGTCACGGTGAACGATCGTCCGTTGTCTCCATCTTCTTCTCGCACTCGTGTCACGGTTAGCTCTAATTCTCCTATAGTGTCTCAGGTGGTTAACTATACACAGTATAACATCAGGAAGATTGTGATTAGGAAGGACTAAAACATTTCTTGCTTTCCAACAATATCGACGATAGTTCCGAAAATATCCTGGATATTGTAGTGCTTCGTGTCTCCATCAAGAGGATGACTCCGCCGTAGGTGACGAGACCGGTGGTGACTAAGAGGGCAATTTTTGGAATCTCGCCGATAGGCACATTTGTCCTGACGAACAGTGCCACGACTACATTATACCACTGGCGATGAGTGGATATACCGAGGAAACAGCAATAACTATCGTCGACCATACCCCGAGATACGTTGAGATAGGCGTCGAGAACAAAAGACCATTGCCAACGATGATTGCCCAGCGACGACGGCCTTTGGCATCGTCACTGGGTACATGGTCAGGGCGATGATTACGAACTTCCCAACTTGGATCTTTGTGGCGGTGTCAGGTTTCCCGACTGCCTGAAACAGTGTTAGACGTACTGGTGGAGGCCAAGTGCCGTCGTCCTAAGTAACAAACTAACGAACAATTCTGAATATATAGTATTACCAATCAAAAGCGGCTGATCCGTCAATACCATGGTTTATCTCTCTCACACCATGCACGAGTACAGTAGTTCCTATCCACACATGTCGAATTTGATAACATCATTATGATCCTGCTAAGCGGATCTCGCCCACTCGTCCACAAGCAGTTATCCGTGCCATATATTTATGCTTGCTCTCCGTTGTTTTCGTATGCCGAATCTGGAGCGACAGGCTGCCCGAAGTCGCTTATGGAGTTTCTGCAAACAGACTGGGATTGCACCGGTGCTCGCCACGCTCTATTGGCATGTCAAACTCGCACTTCATCTTTGGTCTGCGTCAGTGTCTATTGGCGATTACACGGTTGAGTTCGCGGCGGATACTCGAACTGAGTACCAGCGTGCTACCTCACTGATCGGTGAACGAGAAGTCGTAAAGTCGCTACTTACGGACGTTCGTGAGTCAGACGTGGTATACGATATCGGCGCGAACATTGGTACTCACACCTGTTTTGTCGGAAAAGGCCTTCGAGAAGGGATAGTCGTTGCCTTCGAGCCAATGCCGACAAACGCGGCCCATCTTAGACACAATCTCTCTATGAACGTCCCGACCGGTCGATGGGTCGTGGCCGAATTCGCTCTTTCCAATGAGGATGGATACGGCACGCTCGCCGTCGAGGGCCAGCGCTATGGTGAGGGAAGACATGCACTCTCTTCAAACGGTGAGCTTGATATTGAGATTTGCCGAGGGGAGACGCTGGTCGAATCAGGACGCTACCCTGCACCGAATATCCTTAAAATCGACGTCGAAGGTGCGGAACTCAAGGTACTCCAAGGATTCGGTGATATCCTCTCCGAAGTTCGAGTCGTGTATGCGGAGCTCCACCATGACCTGAGTGCAGCGTACGGAACGTCAACTGAGGAAATTGAGGAATATCTTTGCGACCATGGGTTCGACGTCAAGCGACTCAATGAGCGATCTGACGCCTATCACATTCGCGCTACTCGGTCACAGGGCTAACGGCCCGAAGCGGTAGAGCAGGGACCGTGGGGCTGACCGAGATCAGCACCTACTTTCGTTCTAGCTCATCGCCATGGGCAATACGAGCCGTTGGAGGAATCGTTTTCTGACTCGTTTGATTCCTTGTTCTCGTCATCGGACCCATCCGAAGTGGAGTCATCGTTTGAACCGTCTGAAGTGGAGTCATCGCCGGAGTTTCCGCCATTCTCGTCACCGCCGGTATTACCATCAGTCCCACTGCTGCCGGTATCACCATCGTTCTTGTCGCCGCCGTCGTATTCCCAACTGTTGTTCCCGCCATCATAGCCGTCAGGACTTTCGTCGTTGATACCGTTCGCGATGTGAGAATCTTTGACGGTGACGTCTTCGGCGTCACTCGTAATCCGAAGTCCTTCGTTGCCACTGCGTGCGAGTGCTGAGACGCTTTCGATCAGCGTGCCAGAGCCACTCTCTACGATCGCATTTTCTTCGGAGACGTAATCGCCTTCGTAAATTACGACATTGTTCCCCGTGTTTGTCAGTGCTCGTCGACCCTCTCCACCACCATGATCAACTTTCAGATTACGGAACTCGGAACCGTTCCGATAGTTCTGAATGGCACTCCGGGTACCGTCAGTGGGTGCGTTTCCAATGACAGTGACGTGTTCGAGGGAGACAGGCTTGTCACCCTCCTTGATTTTGATGGCTGGGCCACCTCCTGTCTCGTGGTCGACTGTAGTTTGCTTGATCTGTGTCTGACCCGCAGATCCCCGAATAGAAATCGCAGGCGAAGGGCCATCGGTTCGTACTGTGACGGTGGAGTTGACGATTGTTACGTCGTTTGCATTGCTCGTAATCCAGATTGCGGGACTCTTATCAATATTTGTCTCGAAATCAACATTCTGTACGACGTAGCCTACTCCGCCCTCTATACGAAGGCCACGCTGGGCGATACCGTTGTCGTCTTGCTGATTAACAACGATAGTGGCATTCTTGATGTAGCTGTCGTTACCACCAAGACGAACGTTCGCGCCGAGGCTGTTCTCGAAGCGGCCGCCTTCGATCTGGATGGATCCCGAACCGTCAGCTGCGTAGAGGCCGTTGTCAGGGAAGCTTCCGAGTACGCAGTTGCGGAACGTTATCGTCCCTTTGTTCGCCTCGTTGCTGAGGATGCCTGTTGGGCCACGCCAGAGGGAGTCGCTCGGTGTTTCACCTGTCCAAGCACCACCGTCAGGGGCCTTGAACCGTTCCACGAGACCACTCCCGTCCTCCGTCGAGACAACGGCTCGAAGCGGTCCGAACGTTCCGCTGTCGTGATAACCAACGATGTCGATGTCGCGAATGAGCAGTCCGTCGGTCACCTCTGCCTCAACGACACGGGTACCGGTCTTCTCCTTGGTCTGGTCGACTGTGAAGCCCTCAACGCGGAGATCCGTACCAGGGTCATCTTCGACACCGAGTCGGAAAAGACGGTAGTTTCCGTCGCCTCCATCGTCGAAGTTGTTGTAGCTAGCTGGGACGAGTTCCGCATCATGACCAACCATACCGAAGTTCGTGAAGCCAGTGTGACGGAACTGTGAGTCCATATAGTACCGACCTTCGGGGAAGTAGAGGAGCGTATCGTCGGCCGCGTGTTCTTCTAATACGGGTGTAATAGACTCATTTCCGCTATTATCTGCTCCGACCTCCGTCACGTCGATGACTTCGTTGTACTGGTCCTCGTAGCCCGAGTGTTCCGCAGACGCAGTGCCTACGGCTGCAGATGAGGTGGCAATTGCTCCGGTAAGTTTGAGATAGGTTCTACGACTGATCAAGTTTCGATTTTGCCTGTCTGACGCCATCAGAATCTTCGTATCAACCCCATCTATTAATTATCTGGTGCCTAGTTCAAACTCTCCCCGTTTTCCCACTGTTGGAAACGTTGTAAACTGTCCTAAGCATGCTGTTCTTACACACATGCGACCATCCGGATACCTCTCTTAAGCGGCATATAAGGAAATACCTAGGCCCGGTTGGATAGGGTAGCGATGAGACGACAGACACGACGTACGTTCCTGACGACGGTCGGTGCGGCCGGAACGGCCGGTCTTGCTGGTTGTACTGGTGTTTTCGGCGAAAAAAAGCCCGACGGAAAGGGAACGACCTCCACAACTCCTGGTAAGGAAAAGACCACCAGTGGTGGCGAAGAAACGACGGCCAAAGAAACGACAACTGAAGATGGTTCCCAAAATAGTGGCCCCACGGTGTTCGACAGCTTCGAAAAACTCGGCCAGTGGCACGCGGTCGAACAAGAAGGTACGCTTAAAAAGAGTACGAAAGAGAAGTATCAAGGTTCGCAGTCGGCTCACATTATCGGCAGTAAGAAGACTAAGGAGGGTAAAATCTTCCGCGCCAATTTCGGCAGTAAACCAGCCGACATGGGCGGGAAGAACCTCTCATTGGCGTTCAAATGTACCTCCCACAGCTTCGCAAAAATTGCTGTTCAACTGTACGCGCCTGATCAAGGCCATATCGTCGAGATGAAACGGACACTTTACGGCCCAAAAGGAAAGTGGGTACGCGTTAATCTCGGGGTTACAAGCGCCCAGCGGCAGAAGTCTGTCGATCTTTCGACGGTGTATGAGATTCACATCGTCGGACGTCCAGTAGATGGTAACTCGTCCAAGCCCGTCGAATTCTACGTCGATGACCTCAAAACTGTCCCCGCACCAAAGCAAGGGATGGTGATGCTCACCTTCGACGATGGTCTCAAGTCTCATTACACGAAGGCGTACAAGAAAATGAAAAAGTACGGCTTCCCAGGTGTGGATGCCATCATTACGGAGGCCGTTTACGACGATGGCTTCCTCACACAGTCTCAGATGCGTGAGATGACGCAGAATGGTTGGGATATGATTGCCCATCCGAATGCTCAAGCAAGGTCGATGAATAAGATGCCGCGAAAAGAACAAGAGAAGTTGATGAAGCAGTCGAAGGGCTGGCTCAAGCAGTACGGCTACGAGGGACATAAATACATGGCCGTGCCGAAGAACATAGTTGGACCGAACACATTCGAACTTGCCCAGAAGCATTTCGATTTAACGATGAGCTTTGGCGCATCGCCGAATGCACTCCCGGCTATCAAAAAAGATACCATCCTTTCGCGTATGTACGGCGACGAAAACCTCGCAACTACGAAGCGGATGATCGACTACGCCGCCCGGTACAAACAGTTAGCCATCCCATTGTTCCACGAAATCGGCGGCAAAGGGATGCCAGAGAAGGACTTTGAGAAGGTTCTTAAGTATATCAAGAAGAACAACGTCAAGGTCGTCACACCCTCTAGCTTGGAGAAGCAGGGCCTTCTGATCTGAAGATCGGGTTACGATTTGACTCTGGTCATCGATTTCTTCATTTTCCTACTCGACGGCTGTGTGTCAAAATCATATTCGATCAAATTTTTGCTACGCTTTTTCACCCCGGATGAAATACTCTGCACCCCTGTTATGTATTATCTCGATGGAGAAGCCACACTCCTCCAATGCCGCCCGAACATCATCTTCACTTGCATCATATTCGCCAAGGAATGTCGGATGCACCTCACAATACACCAGCCGACAGTCGGATCGTGAAAGCGTTTTTTCAAGGCCAGTAATTGTGTCTAACTCTGCGCCCTCCACGTCGATTTTCACGACCGTCGGTGGCGGTACCTCACCTCGCTCGACCAGTTTGTCGCCTGTTGTGAGCGACACCTGTTCGGTTCCATTCGTCGAGAGTTGCGCAACCCCGTCGATCGAGAGCGTCGCGTCGCCCGCTTCGTCCGAGAGCGCCTCGCGGCGCACGTCTGCGGTTAAGTTGTTTCGTGAGAGATTCGCTTCGATGCGCGCTGCCTTCGTCTCTCGGGGTTCGAAGGTGACAACTCGTCCCTCTTGAAGCGCCGCGGCAGCAAGGCAGGTGTAACTCCCAATATAGCCGCCGACATCGTAGAATACGTCGTCAGGTTTCAGCTGCGAGAGTAAGTCGGCTATTACGGGGCGCTCGTCCACTAACGTACGGTAATGGCGGAATTCGCTTGCTGTCGCGGCGGTGAAGGTGACACTCGTGTCGTCGATGCGTTGGACGTGTGTCCCGCCGGAGCTACGAAAGAGTAGTTCCCAATATGTCTGTGAAAGCGAAGACTGTAGTCCGAGGCGGTCGATAACTCGTCGAACTGGAGGTTTCGAGAGTACCCACCGCCCTGCCTGGAGCACGCTCGCCGAGAGTTTCTTCGTGGACATTCCTTTGTAGCAGTTGTCGGAGCTTCTTTATATACTCCCTGGGCTAGCTTCTCTGATCGGTCCGTTGGGTACTCACTTCAGACATCTCTTGCAACAGATGGCCTAGAATCGAGATTCGAGATATCGGAGTTCCCTCGTATCGAACCGCTGTCTCCGACAGTTCCGGTGCTTTGTACTGATTTCGAGCGTGGTAACAAATCCGACACCCACTCCACCATGTCCGGCCTTTGGGTCGTCTGACGCTGCTGGTGGTGCCCAGTAGGCTGAATACCCTACCGTGGACGGGAATGCGGTATTCTCGGTTGAAACGCCCATTGAAGATGGGTGGGAAGGCCGCTTTGACACGGCTACACGCGTTGCAACGCACATCCTTGGCCATAATTGGACGGCAACCGTCGAGTGAAGACACGAAAGCGTACTCCGTTCCCGAGGAAACGCGCAACCTTGAACTCCCCCTTCGGAGAACCCCACGACTTTAGTCGTATGGAGGATGTCAACTCAATCGAATCAACGGCCGGTGCTAAATCCAACTTCACTCCTAGAGTAGGAGTCCAAGGAAACCACCATCTGACGTGGTGGATTGTGTCCCCGTAGTAGTACTAGACTGTGTTGTTGCGGTCTGTGAGCGCGTGCTCGTCTGCTGTGATCCTACCGTCTTGTTTCCGGGGGGATCTACGATGGTCGAAGAGGTGCTAGTTGTGGATGTCGTGCTGGTCGTAGCCGTACTGGTGGTTGTTGTCGTGGTCGTCGTGGTACTCGGCGGTGTCGTGGTTGTTGTCGTCGTAGTCGTCGTAGTCGTTGTCGACGTTGTCGACGTTGTCGGCGGTGGTGTTGTGCTAGTCGTCGTTTTCGGTGGGTTTGTTGTCTCTTCCGGAGGTTCTGTGGTACTTGTAGCTGGTTGCGTAGTACTCGTCGTCGAGGGTGGTTGCGTCGTACTGTCAGTGGCCTCCGTCGTGCTATCCGGTGGTTTTGTCGTTCTCTCTGCTGTCGTCTGTTCTACGGTTGTCTGTTTCGTTGTCGTTTGTTTCGCCGTCGTACTGTCGACGGTTCCGGCAGGTGTTGTGCTCGTTGGCGACTGTGTGGTGTTCTTTGGCTGTTCAAGGTCAGGGCCACCGCCGAGTCCGTCGAGTCCCGGGTCGAGGAACGCATACCCGATACCTGAGACGAATAGTAGGATCCCAGCGACGACCATCATCTTCTGCATTGAATCGGATGACATCGTATCTTCTCTAACTTTTGTTTGGAGCGATTCGGCGTATGCGCCGAGCGGTCTAGGGAAGGACGAGAGCGTGTTAAGAACCTCACAGAGTCCGAGCGCACCCAGGGCAAAGCAGAAGAACAGGAAGATCACGAATCCTAGCGGTGGAACGATGATGAGCGACAGTGGGATATGGAACCCGAAGATGACAGGCCGCAGGTCAAGGAGATGCGCGAGCACGAAGATAGGCGGCGCGGAGAGTACCGTCGTCGCAATAACCCGCCCGAGGCGGGCATCTGATAGCGGGTTGAAGCCGACCTTCCGGGCGCTCCAGAGGTGGAAGATGAACATCGACCCATAGCCAATGCTCGTGGAGATTGCCGCCCCGTGTGTTCCGAATCGGGGGATGAGTAGACTATTCAGTACGAGGTTGATTCCCGCCGCGGTTCCCGTGGCGAGGATGGGGAACTTCAGAGCGCCTTTCCCCTGCGAGATAGCGAGGATGGGTCGCGCGACTGCGAACCCGAGTGTCCCCGGTAGGAGCAAGAGCAAGGGAGTGATCGCTGGGAGAAACTCCGGCCCGAAGTACACTGGGACGGCGACATTCGAGAGCGCCGCCAGCCCGAGCGCCATTACGCCGGTCAGGAGGAACGTGTACCGAGTCGTCCGCGCCGCGAGCTCCGATATCTGCTCCGTCTTGTCATTCGACCATAGCTCCGATGTGGAGTGGACGAACACTGTCTGGAGCGCTAGCGGAATAAACCACAGGAACTCCGCGAGCTTGAGCGCGGCTCGATAGTAGCCAACTTGTTTACTTCCAGACATCAACTGGAGCATTAAGATATCCACGTGATAAAGCGACATTAAGAGCAGAATAAGCACGATAGACAGCGAGTTGAACGTCAACATCGTGCGTCGCGGGAAATTGTCGGGCGTCGTCCGAACGACACCGCTGAGCGATACATGCCGTGCGACGAGTAGCAACCCGGCAACCGCGACAATCGCACCTGCGGCAATCTTCCCGGCCAGTGCACCCTCAACGCCGAAGCCAAAGTGCACTAACGGAAGCGCCACTGCCACGAATGCGATCTGTTGGAGGACTTTCAGTGGTTCAGAGTACCGTTCTAGTCCGAATCCCATTAGCGTGCGCCGGGCGTACGCTCGAAACTGATCTGTTACGACGAGTACCGCAAGGACATAGAAGTACGGCTCAAACCCTGAGCCGAACACCTTTTCGACTAGTCCGACCCATGCGGCGAGCGCGAGCACGACCGATCCAACGACCGAGAGCGCTAGTGCCAGTCGGAAGTAGAACCCGACGACGTGCTCCTCCCAGCAGTCCATATCGCGGTCTTCGGCAAGGAACTTCCGAACACCATCGGTGACGCCGGAACTCACGAATATCATGAACAGCGAGAACACGGAAAGGACGGTGGTATAGACGCCAACTCCTTCCGGTTTAAGGAGCCGGTACAGGATAGGCGTCGTGAGAAGGCCGATAATGAGCGTGAGTACTTTTGTTCCTGCTACTGAGATCACTCCACTTAGGATACTTCGTTGCACAACATCACCATCCTACTAGCTTTTCACCGGGGGCTACTTCGAGTGACACTCATCACATAGTTTTCGGTACTGGGGCTTTATTATACACTGACTAGACCGCGCAAAAGCGGTGAGAATAAGAAATACACCGTAGACGTACAGCCAGCTTTGACCGTGGTAAGCACGTTTCAGATGGTGTATTATGACGCCTCTGAGGCGATTTTTCTCACAGTATCGAATTCGATCCGAAATAGCGACACACTCAGATGGTCGAGTTCCGTCAGAGAACCGGCCGAAATTTACGAGACTTTTAAGCACGATTTCGGGTCAGATAAAAATTGAGATCATCCGTCGAGGACGTGAGTATATAGATGTGCGATATCAACACAGACGCGCTTCCATGTAAATTGCTCTGCATGTGCCTCGATAAGGTCATGATCCCACTCTTTTTGGAGTGCCCGCACTATCGCATCTGTAAGGGCGTCGTAGTCTTCTGGATTGTCCACGAGGAATCCATGATCCTCAGAAGTGATGACCTCTTCACTTCCACCGTTTACCGTGGAGACGACGGGCGATCCGCAGGCCATTGCTTCTAACTGAACAAGACCGAAACTCTCGCTATAGCTCGGTAGGACAAAAGCATCACAGGCACTCATCCAGTACTGTAATTCTTCGTTCGATACATAGCCAAGTAGGCGAACGTGGTCGTTGAGATTGGCCTTGTCAATCTGCTGCTCGAGTTCTGAACGCATTCCACCATGGCCACCAATGGCACAGACAACGTCACTCTCATAATCAATGATATCGGGCATCACGCCGATAAGATGCTGAAATCCTTTTCGTTTTTTAAGATGGCCAAGCGAGAACAGGAGATTTGTTTCTTGTGCGATTCCGAGATGCTCTTTCGCCCTTGCTTGCGGAACTCGGCGAAGGCGGTCTCGACTAAACCCGTTTGGGACGTAGTAGACACTATCGTTGAACTGCTGCAGCTTGTTCTGGTCTTGCCGGTTTACTCGGATGATGGCGTTAGCACGCTCCCACGTTTGGTCAATTTTATCGTTTGAGGATTCAAGTTGCTTGATGAATAGATCGTGGTTCTCGTGCACCGTGAGCACAAATGGAATCCCAAGCTCCTGTCCGAGCACACTACCGACATATCCGGCGGTCCACGTGAGGTGGGAGTGAATTACATCAAACTCAACAGGAAGATCGGTGATTATTTTTTTCACTTTTCGGGCATGCTGACTGCCAAGGAACCGTCGATGAAGGTCGACCGGTAGATAGAGTAATGGTGTGCTGACGACCGTGACGTTATCGGGTTTACCCTGCTGGTTTATCTTCGCACTCTTACTAAACGGTTTGGCATAATCGATAGGCAAGTACTTAGAGATGTCCGCA
>NZ_CP085339.1 GCF_020618475.1 Haladaptatus halobius
GGGCGATAACGAAGTTCCGCCGGTCGAAAGTGACGGCCAGGGGATCGCCGTTTTCCGGGCGAGTCCGGACGCAACCCGCCTTGACTATGCGCTGCTAGCAATCAATACGACGTCACGAATTACGGCTGCACACATCCATCTCGGTGGCCCGGACGAAAACGGGCCTGTCGTCGCGCACCTGCTCGGCGAGCAGGCTGACGCACTCCAGTCCGTTGTCCAGAATAATGCAGTGGCGATTGGAACGCTCACGGCGGACGATCTCGTTGGCCCGTGTGAAGGTAAATCAATCGCCGACCTGCTCGCTGAGATCGAAGCGAATAACGCATATGTAAATGTGCATACGACGGAGTTCCCGGACGGCGAACTTCGTGATCAGCTCTGTGCTGTCAAAGAGCTCGATGTAGCCCTCTGCGCGAACGTCCACGCCACTTCGAATTCGGTCATCGACATCACCGGTTCGGGCGAGTTAGAGATCGAGCTTGTGAAAGAGACCACGGAGAACGGTGAAGATGAGTGTTAGTAGCAGTCCTCGATCGATGCCGCGGAGAGAGGATACTCTGTGGCGGCGAAATATGTCGACTATACAGAAAATTGGCAGAAAACTGCACACCCTGATAAAGATGACCGGCATTGGGATCGGTTTCCTGCTGGTATTAGCGACTCTCTTCGGTGGTGACGTTAACGAAGATTTGAGAGGGTGAAGCCAGAAGGATTCATCGTCCACGACATGAACCAAGATATGGAGACTGCGCTCTCTGTGGATACGGACGTATCTGCAAAGCGTATCGTCGAAGCAGGAAGCTTTTGAACCATTACCGGAGAGAACTCTCGGAAATGGTCAAATAGAAAGGGGTAACCAACAGAAAACAATGAGGCATTGAATATGATCACTTTTGCCGCTTTCCAAATTATATTGCTATTGTATGACACGGTAATCATTGTCGGGGATGACTGCTCAAGAGGTTCGTTTCCACCCGACAGCGTGGGGAACTGCAGCGGCGGAGAATCAGGTCAGTGCTGTTCGTTCCCCTCCCGCATTTCGGTAACTCCGATCATCTGTTGTGAATGACGACCTCATAGCCAGTATACACAAACGTGACTCGGCCGTCAGTTCGTGTTTCTTCCTCACAGGTCGGTGCGCAGAGGCGATTCTGTCGGATGAGCGTGGTCAGGCTATACTCTCGCTATGAGGCATTTTGAGCAACTTCAGACTTCATTGGGTATGTAGGTGCAGAAGTTCAAACCCCGCCTCCCATCTTCCAGCAAGTGCGGGAATGCCACATCAACGAACTCTTCGTCCGGGCAGACGCTCGCCGCCAAGGTGTGGCCTCCAAACTGCTTGCTAAAGTCGAGCACTGGGGACGTTCTCACAATTGCAAACAATTTGATTTAAACGTTGATACGGAAAACCAGGGCGCGAAAGCACTCTTTGAAACTGAAGGCTACGATATTACACGATACAACATGAAGAAACCAGTGGAGAGCGATAAATAGACGCTCTGTACTCCGGGCGACGCCCCTTCATGACGTGTTCTCGCATCTCGTCGCTGGTTTTGGGAAAGTCAATTCTGATGTGAAGAGTCGCGTTCCGGCGGCTGTGCAGAGTCCCAGTAGTAATCGAGTAGGTGGTTACCCCAGTGTCGCGCCTTGACCGTCTCAGCGATGAATTCCGTTTGTGAGTCGTAGGCTCCGTCCAAGTTCGGAAGCGAAAGTAGAAGACAATCCTCCGTAACGGTGACTGCAACCGAAACATTGGTCACTCGAATCAGTTCGGTGGCGTCGAGCTGTGCAGGAGCAGTCTCCTTGAAGACTTCCTCGAAAACGGCTTCGTCAAACACGAGGCGAGTTACGTCGGCATCACTGGCTGCGTCGGCCAACCGATCGGTGTACACTGGTATGATCGCACCGATCGAGTCTGCGTTCTTCAGCCGTTGTTCGGCCTCGGAGACAGCGCGTGCTGGTCGTGTCTCGGTTGCTCGGACGACCTCGCCGCCGGCAAGGTCTGAAAGGCGTAACCGAAATCGGGGCGGTAGTGCAGTCACATCGTGGGTTTCCCAGTAGTCTGGATCCGTCATAAGTACTGACTCTATTTGTCGGTATTCGTCGATGAACTCGACAATAACTTGCCCGACTCCAGTGAGCGACCATTGTTTCAGTCGTGGGCTATATATCAATCCGTGCTCTTGGAGCCACGTTACGGCGTTGTATACGGCGGATTTGCTGGCGATCTCATGGTCTACCAATGACTGAGTTGAATCACAGCCATCAGCAATTGCTAAGAGAGTGGTCATTCGTGCGTTAGATCGGAGTACAGAGTCAATCAATGACGAGTGATCGTCCATACCTAGAGTTCTGTATGTTGTATTATCATTGTTGCTCCTCGGCTAACGACACTGCTCTACTTCTAAGTGAGAAGTTGACGTTGGACGATAGCAACATCCTTCCTGAGGAGTCAAACATGCATTGGGCAAACGACAAACGACGACGGTTGGCGAAATCACGTCCCACGACATACCATGGATTTCAGTGGCTGAAAATGCGTTCACAGAGTAGATAATAAGCTTCGTGTACAGTGAAATACGCCTTTGACACTTCTCCACAAAATCGTAAGCGGAAGTGCAACACCCCCGGTACCTCTCTATCAATCTATGCGAAGTTCGTGGTGCGGGTTGCCCTTTTGAACTCATTATCTCTCTGATTCACCTCCCGCAATCACCTCTCGACAACACTTAAGTCTTCGAGCAGAGGAACTAGCAAAATTCCTAATTAATATCGTGTAACACACGATATTGTCCAGCACTGTTTTTGTTTCCGTGCGAGCGCACTTTTTCGGTAAATCGCAGTATATTGAATCGTGATTGGACATATTTTGGCTGACAGTATTCGTGTACTGGTGATTGACCGCGAGAAATGACTTCAAGACCACTGAAACTACCTTCTCCCTTTTTATTCCTGGAGATGCTTCCACAGACGCGGATTGACGGGAAACCGTACGATTTGGAGACTACCCATGATCGACGAACACAACAGCGAGACTGACGGCAAAAAGAAGAAACGCAACTTACTAATTGACAATGTGGGCCACCCATTCGGCTCTCGACGTGATTTTCTGAAGAAAGGGGTTGCCGTATCGGCGGCTGGACTCGGCCTCTCAGTGGGCACCGGTACCGTCGCAGGGGATGACGAAACGACAACGACCGCAGAAACACAGGATAACCAGCAGTTCGTCGATACGCTCAACTACGCACTCACGCTCGAACGCTTGGAGGCGACATTCTACGCGCGGGGGTTAGACCAGTTCAGCGAGGACGACATCGTAAGTTCCGAAATCGGCCAGCGGTTCGGAAAGACGGTGCAGTCATCGATGTACGAACAACTCGAGAGCATCCGCTCGCACGAACAGGCACACGTCGATACGCTCGTAACGACTATCGAAGATCTCGGCGGCCAGCCGGTCGGCGAAGGCGATGTTGAGTTCCAGTTCGACCTCAGTAGCCCCGAAGGATTTATCAAAACGGCCCAGACACTCGAAACGACCGGCGTCTCGGCCTACGACGGTGCGATAGCCATGCTGAGCGGGAGCGACGAACTGCTGACCGCGGCGGCGACCATTGCCACAGTCGAGGGGCGCCACTCGGCGTACCTCAACGGCCTCACCGGCAAGTCGCCGTTCCCGGCGGCGTTCGACGAGGCTTTACCGCCCGAGAAAGTCCTCCAGGCCATCCAGCCCTTCATCGTGTCCAAGACGACACAGTAGTAAGAACGACCGTCGATATTTTCAGTCTCAGTTCTTCCACTAACTCTGTGGTAATTTCACAGAAATGGGAACAATACATGCTCTCTTTCCAGTATGAACCCGATCGCTTGCCAATTTTAATAGGGAGTGGTTTTGGGCAGATCAACGCCTTTTCGAAAACATAAAACTTGCCTCATTATAGTACCAGTCGAACTTACCGCCATTTCTTTACCCTATCAAGCGTCCTTCTTTGAACCACCTAACGGTACTGTCTAGTTAAGCGATTGTGCGACATATTGGCGTTCTAGCGTCTCTCCCACCATCAATGAATAAACTGACACTATCCGACATAGTGGAATTATCCACTCAGACGGTTGAATATCCGTCGCTCAGAGTCGACCGCTCCTCTGCCTCACCGATTAGATGAATGAATATATACACCGGTCACCTCCGTCTCAACAGGTACCTCATAAGTGAAATACTAGAAAGATAGCCATGTAGCATCACTGTACGTTGGGGGATTACGGTGTGGGTGATTCGACAACACCGAGTTGCTGCATCAACCCGAGCGTATCCGGCTGAATCCAACGTTCGACGATCATTCCGTCCTCGATGCGCGTGAAGACCATATTTTGCACCTCGAACGTTTGCCCGGTGGGTTCGGTTCCCATGAACTCGCCCTTTTGGGATCCTCGAAGCGTGACGCGCATTGCAACCGTGTTGCCTTCGGCGATGATGTCCTCGACGGTCGCCGAGAAGTCAGCGAACGTAGCGAGAAAGTCTTCGAAGGACTTTCGGATCGTCGCTCGGCCATGTTCGTCACCAAAGGGGCCATGCTCGATGGCGTCTTCCGTGTACAGGTCGTCAATGAGATCGAGATTGCCCTCCGTAGCGATGTCTTCCGGAACGCGGCGGGCAAGTTGCTTGTTCATCTCTAAAGTGGTTGCTTGTGTCGCCATGACAATATCTAGTACGCTCGCGACGGAGATAACCTTTTCTCATGTTGACATAAATTGGGACGATTCCATCTCCTACCCAGTCATTCTATGAGACTTCGACGAAGCCACCGATTCAGAACCCAGAACAAATTTTCACCTGCACCGGTGCGCAGTTTCAATCATTGCGCTCACCCTCACGGACAGAGAACGGTATAGAGCTGACCGTCAGACGGTTGGCTTGACGTTTTGGTTCATCTGGAACAAATTCATCGGGTCGTACTTGTTTTTGAGTTCGACCAGTCGGTCGTAGTTCTCACCATAGGCGTTCTGTTCTTGGCCTTCACGCTCTCCCTCAAAGTTCACGTACGTTCCGCCGGTGGCATCATTGGCGAGTGCGTCGTGGCATTCTCGAACCCACGCGATACACTCATCGTCTTTCGTCGGATCCTCCCAGCGCGCACTGGGGGTCACGATGAACTCCGCGTCTCGATGTGGATATGCAGTCGCATCCGACGCGACATCGTTGATGGCTCCCCCGACTTGGTGGATGAGGATCTCGGACTGCGGCGTCGGGAGCCGTTCGATGTATTCGACGATGGTGTCGAGTGTCTTGTCGGTGAGCTCCGTGTAATTATGTGACTTCCAGTAATTACGTGCGCCCGGAGTAAGTAAGTCATCGAACGTGCTCTGCGCTGCTGTGTACGGAATCGGTGCGACAGCGTCGGCGATGGGATCGCCATGCTCGCGGAGCGGTTCGAGCACATTCTCGCCCTCTTTCGGGTCGCCCGCGTAGGATTGCATGAGGACGAGAACCGTGGTA
Source organism: Haladaptatus halobius (assembly GCF_020618475.1). Taxonomy (GTDB): domain Archaea; phylum Halobacteriota; class Halobacteria; order Halobacteriales; family Haladaptataceae; genus Haladaptatus; species Haladaptatus halobius. The sequence continues at coordinate 5,495 of NZ_CP085339.1, forward strand.
CCGTGAATGTCTTCTGGAAGGAACGGTAGCGGTGGTGCCGTCATACTGTCCGCCCAGATGCAACACTCGTTCGGTACATTACGAGCGAATTCTCGGTAGTGGCGGAGTACGTCGGGCGCATCTTCATAAGGGTAAACAACCGGCCCGAAGAGTATCTCCGAACCGACTTCGTGGAGGCCGAATTCGAATGAGGTAACGACCCCGAAGTTCCCGCTCCCACCGCGAATCGCCCAGAAGAGATCTGCGTTCTCGTCCGTACTCGCGGTCACTATCTTCCCATCCGCCGTGGTTAGTTAGTGGTACGCATATCACACCTAACTCTCATAACTTCTTTACTTGGTTTTCAGAGAACGAATTCCCCCATAGTTCGATATGTATGCTGTTATCGCTGACTTTCATGCCAACCAAGTTGTTTTGCAATCTGTTGTTCTTAGTCATGACGAGGTGAGAATCCTCAATAGAAATCCCATATACGTTTGACGAAGCAGAAATATTTTGGATTTTGCCGGGTTCACTATGCTGAAATACAATTCCTTTGTACCAGTCAGTAATGACTGCGTTTGTTATCTGTATATTACTGCTATTATTTGATGTATTTACTTGGATTGCGGTGGTATGACTATTTCCCCGGCCATCGATAGTATGGCCATTCCCGTCTAAAATGACATTCCCTGACCGAATTTCGATACAGCTTTGAGAAATTCCTGTTCCCCACCGTTTGTGATATTCGTTGTGAGTTCGTATCGTCCTGGCTTATCGATTACTGTACAAGAGTTAATCTCCTGTCTGTTCAAATCATTTGATGACAAAAGTGTCGTCTGAATACCAAAACATGCAGATAACGTAATTACAAGAAGTAACAAGACAGATACCCGCTTCGGATCTAATTGCATAAAGACACCAATGTGATCATCCACAATAGGATTTTATCGACGTTCGTGTGCACGCTCGTGTTATCACACCAATAGCGAGACTCCTTCTTCAATTCATCTGCTCTCGGTTGAGGGCACGTAGACGGTCGGAGATGTATTGGGTAGCGGTACAGATACCCTCGATGGTCGCCGAGAGGAAGGTGTACCGGTAGGGCAGTCTCAGAAAATACAGCCAGGTGCTTTGTCCACTACGTCCTGATGATGAAATAGGAAGCCGTTCGTCCCGAAGATGGGCCTTGACAGGTTGACCAACCGAAGTCCAGACGGAACCCTGTCGCCCAGACCGTTGTAGTTACATTTAGGGTTCGGCCATCGTCTCCGCAGGGCTTGCCGTCTACCGGATGGTTACTGTTCTCTTGCTGCTCGAAATCATGGTATTTACTTCACGAGCTAGCGTAAACGAAGTGTATGAGCAGCGACTCGGACACCATCTCACGGCCAGCCGATACGATGCGCGAGCGTGTCGGAGAAACTCGCGTAAAGATATGGTTCCTGATCAGCGCGAACCGCTGGCTCGTCACCGGCGTCATCCTCGTAAGCACGTACATGCTGCTCCTCATTGTTCACCTGTTCGGCCCCAGTACACCACAGAAACTCGCGACGACCAGCGGAGTAGTGTCACTGTTCGGCTCAATGGTTATTGCCGTTGTTACGAGTGTCACTCTCGTCTTGTCCATCTCCCAATTCGTACTCGCCGAGGAGATTGGCCCACTCGGTCAACAGCGCGAGCGCATGACGAATGAAACCGAGTTTCGGGAGGAGGTAGAGGAAGCCGCGGGCATCGGAGTGAGTCCAGCTGAACCCTCTCGATTCCTCCGGACGCTCATCGAAACGGCCGATACGCGCGCGAGGATGCTCAACGATGCGGTCACCGGAAGCGCCAACTCGGAACAGCTTAAAGAGATTGCTGAGTACACGGATGGCTTGATTGAGCACAGCCAAACCATCAGCGACGACTTGGCGGGCGCAGAGTTTGGCTCGTTCGAGACGCTGCTTCCCGTCCTGAATTATAACTACTCGTGGAAGATATTCGCTGCGCGTACCCTCCAAGACAAGTACGCCGAGTCGCTTTCAACGGATGCCACGGAGGCGTTTGACGATCTAATCGAATCACTGCGATTTTTTGGTCCGGCGCGCGAGCACTTCAAGACCCTGTATGTCCAGTGGGAGATCATCAATATCTCACGGGCAGTGCTATACGGAGCGATGCCAGCGCTGGCGATCGCGGGCTACATGATGCTCGAGTTTGACGCCTCGAAAATTGTTGGCACTGTGTTCGGCGTCAGCACCGCTTACCTCATCGTCAGTGCTCTTTACATACTCACGCTTGTCCCGTTCGCCGTATTACTCGCCTACCTCCTTCGCGTCCTTACGGTGATGAAGCGAACGCTTGCAATCGGGCCGTTCATTCTTCGGGAAACACAGCAGCTAGAGAAAATTCGCCACGAGGAGTCAAGTGAGATTCAATCGGAGAAGTGATGTTGGAGACGAGTAAGTGCAGTTCATTTTGAAGTGTTTCTTCCGGTTCTGAACTACAACTATTCCTGCCATAATAATTTCGTCGATAGGGGCATCGGTTATCGAATACTTTTGCCTTTTCAGTCACTACATGAGATATGGCGAACCAGCAGCACGAGTACCAGGTTGAACCGGTTTCTATTGCTCCAACAGAGCTTCGAGATGAGCGACACAAAATCAACGAGATACTCAATGAATACGCCGATGAGGGGTGGGAACTAGTTGACTCAGTCAGAATTGACAGTTCATCGTTGCTCTTCGTATTCCACCGTTCTACCGATTCGTAGCGAATTCATTTGTTGAAGAGAGTTGGATAGATCACTTCCATTCAATATCGGAAGAACGCTCAGAGCCACGGAGGATGAATGGACCAATCGCGAGTGTACGCTTTGCGATTGTCGCGAGGCGAAGGATGTAGGTTGAGAGAAAGAAGAATGGGAACGTACCGATCGCCGTGCCAGCGCTGACGATCCAGATGAGATTGTCGATACCGAAAGTTATACCGGAAAACGATGCCGGAGCAAGGTACAGCGCAATTGTCCCGGTTACTGCAATTGCAGGGATTGACGAGTAGATGATGCCTCGGGAAAGGTCAACCAATTCCCATTGAAAATATAATGTTTTGATATGTTCCCGGGCGGAACCAAAAAACGTGAAGATTTTGAGGAGGTCAATAAGCAAATACAATTCTTCGTCAGAAAGATCGTCGGCGTATTTATCTCTAAGGCGCTGAACCTGATAAATTTTGTACGAATAGTTATAATCAAGGGCTGCTTTGACAACTGCATATTCACCGAAGTTCCTATTCTCTAGCTGATCGGTTACGACCTCTGCGTTCTCAATAATATCGTTGGTGATCTGGTTCGTATACTTGACGAGATCGTCATTCGGATTCTCGGAAACGGTCTCTTGGAGCGTCTGTGCCCTCTCACGGCTATTGTCGATGAGTGCCTGGAGAAATGCCTCCGGTTCGGGTGGACTCACCGATCCAAGGACATCTTCAACATCTCCTCGAAATCCCATCGCTCCACTCATGCGTTCTCGTTGGCTTCCAAGTGGACCGAGTTCCTGTGAAAGGACGAGTTGATTGATGGTGACAACGAGTGTGAGGCCGGTAATAAGCGCCCCGACGAATGCTTGGAACAGATACCGAGTCGGACCCATACTCCGCATATACATCCGAAACGGAGGAACACTGTATGCACCAGCTATGAGGAACACAAGGAACATTCCACCAGTTAGTGCACCTGTGAGTACTCTACGGTCGAGATTGAGCAAGATATAGAGACGTATCCGATCTCGTCGGTTACCGACACGCTCTCGCATCGTGTTACCAGATCCTGGTTCACTCATACGATCTGTATTCACTATTCAATCGGAAAGGTCATTCGAAGGAGCGGACCATAATTCTTTGATCACTGTCAGAATCCACTAATAGAGGGTTGTCGGCGAAAGCATAACACTCGTGTTGATGTATCTGGTATTTAGAACCAGGATGAAATCACAATGTTCGGTTTTGAAGAGACCGTTTCGAAGCGGTATAGTTCAATGAACCGACGTCAGTTCCTCACAGCGGGAGTACTACTGGGAGAGCTATTATGTGGGGGCTGTCTGAGTATTTCTCCGACGATTAAGGCTCCCGCTCTTTCAGAATCACGTGTATTCAAGAGTTTAAAGCCAGCTGAATCATGGACAACTCAACATGCGACGATAAGTATCGGTTTGACGCAGGTGGCAACGACTAATCTCGGTGTGCGAGAACTGGTTGTAATTCAATCGAGTGGTTCAGATTATTGGTCAGAGCCGGTCAAGGCTGGGCAGACAAGCGTTACTGGTTCATTCCCTATTGGGGAGACAGCACTCCTCACTGCTACAGACTACGATGGCAAATTTGTCGAACGTCTCACTGTAAACGTCGATTCCAAGCGTATTATCTAACATCAATTTTCATCAATAGTGTGAAAACAGAGTATAAATATTTACAAGCAGACTTATATTCAGATAGTATGTTGAGCTATCGTGATAACCAAATCCAGCTGTCAATAGAGCGTTGTCAATTTTGTGCCGGAGAGGTCTGCTGATATTCGATGAATCGGACTTGGACGGTAACTGCTCGAGGTGTATCTTCGCTAATTCGTTGCTGAAGTGTTAGAGATAGCCTTGGATACCTATTATTCGAGGATCGACCAACGACGACAGTGACTGATCCACTTGCTTGATTGCCGGAAAACGGTCCCCTTCCATACGCGGTATACGCTTGCTCAAGTTCTAACTGTGAATATTTCGGTTGCGTTAAAACCTCATTCACGTTGTGATTAACTGTCTGTGAAAAGAGAAGATACTGGTAAGTAGTGATGAGAATTCCAGCGAGAAGAAGAGCTACCACGAGCATACCCACGACTCCTATGACCGTTCGGAGATCGAGCGAAATAACATCCCGGAGAGTGCTTGAATTAGATGACCGATAGCCGAACGCCCAGAGCGCGATGAAGGCAGTGACATTGATCAACAGTACGTTTACGAGGAGCAGTGAGAACGCACCGAGCGCCAGCAGTGGCTGTAGCCACACGACTCCAAGACCAACGGCGGCAGCAGCTGGGATGATCGCGGCGGAGACCGCGACACCAGCGATTGCGACTGGGAGGTCAGTTGCCAGTGCAAGGGCGCCTGCACCGCCAGCGAAAAGTGCGATTGTAAGCGTGAGGACGGCGGGTGCACTGAAACTACTAACCTGACCGATATTCTTGATGGCAAGTGTCGGCGGGACGAGAAATCCCCATCTGAACACAATTCCTGCAGCAGTCGCACCGATGATAGCAACTGTAAGACCAAGCAACTGTGATTTGAAACTATCAATGATTGATTCATAATCGCCAATAACTGCACCAACACTCGCAGAGAGTGAAGAGCCGGCGAATGGCGAGATTACCATCGCACCGGTGATCACGATTGCGGAGTTGAGTAGGAGGCCGGCAGCCGCAACGATGGCACTGATTGCAGCGAAGAGAATGAATATTGATCGTTGTGGTGTCAATTCTCGGGCTTTCGTCCGTAGTTCTGCGTGTGAGCGCCCAATTTCGTCATCTGGTCCTTGGGTATAGCGCCCCTGTAGTTCATCAAGGTTTGGTGTCGTCGCCGTCTCAATCTGAGTAACTATTGTGAAGGTATTATCGTCAAGCCCGTTATTATGGAGCCTCTCCAACATCTCATCCACCGCACCTTCAGGAAGGGGAAAGTAGACGATTGACGCGTTATTATTCGCTGCTTCGTCGGCGATGACATAATCAGTATTTGCTTCCTCAAGAGTTTTGAGAACATTGTCTTGAGAATCATCGGGAACGCGTATCTGGATGAGGCGCATATCATCGTATTCCAGAGACGCGGAAAAACCTTTGTGAAATGCCCTATTCAAAGTCACTAACGGAGTAACCAATACGGCCATGAGCAAACAGCGAGTTAAAACGGCCAACTGGAGCTATATTTTCATTCTTATTGGATCCGTTATTAACACAGTACTCTTTCTATCAATTCTTACACCAACTGCATTCATGTCGTCACCTCCGGTACAGATAGTCAATCAGAGCGAACCGTTTGGGCTCGATACAGTAGGTTTACTAGCTTTGTTTGCCGCTGGAATATACTTCCTTAGTGGTCTCAAAATTATTGCTTCTGAGATCACTGCAGTACTTGTGTTTGGATTTGGGTTTCTGATACTCCTTGTAGCTTTGATTTGGACGATAAACACATCGTCAACTGGTCGCATCCTCTCGTCAACTTCTCATCTCCAAAATTATAATATTTTTATTGTTTCTTTTGCAAGTGCCGGATTAATAACCGCTACGTGGTATACAAAGGCTATTATTCAAAGTTGCCTCGGTATAGAGCAGCATGCTCATGAGAGCGAATAATAGTCTTCAATCCGCTGTTCAAACACCAAACAAGCACTCAATTATACAATGCTCGGTTTGTACTCATTCTAAGTAGAGAAAAGAGTGTTACTTACGTTCCGAATCGGTTCTTCGCACCATAAGGACGGACGTGTCGGAATGTCGAACGACTTTCTCGGCGACGCTTCCGAGAAGATGTCGATCAAGCCCACTTCGTCCATGGGTGCCCATGACAACGAGATCAATATCGTGGGTATCAATATAATCGAGAATTGTCTGGGCAGGTTCTCCGCGGCGAACTGACCCAGTTACGGACGCAACTGCTGCTTGATCTGCTCGTTCTATGGTCTCATCCACCACCTCCTCGCCTTCTGCTTCGAGGCGGTCGAGTGATGCGTCGGAACCACGGACGTTCAAAACCGGTGCGGTCTGGTCGACGACGTAGAGGGCGTGAAAGGCTGCGTCGTATTTTTTCGCGGCATCTATGGCCTCTTCGACGGCACGATCTGCTGTTTCGCTTCCGTCCGTCGGGAGCAAAATTCGGTTGTACATGTTACAGGCCTTCGATGGAATCGTCAAAAATAGCTTCGGCATGATACTTCCTATCCCATTCGCCTACCGATTGCACAGTTTCAGTCTGTGAGGGAGCTTCTCGTTTCGATCTCGTGTTCTACACGAACTGCTTCAGTTCCTGTAGGGAGCGCAGTCTCCGCAGGTGTTGACTGAGTGGTACAGCAGTCAGTAAGTAACCATATTCTTTTGAGCTTGTGACTGTCGTCAAGATGATCCACCGGCACAAATATCCACTAATGCTGATCGCAGCAGGAGAGATCATTAATAGGGTATAAGACGGCATACCGGCGATTACAATCAAGAGTAGAAATGGTGAAACAATTCGTCTGGCTAAAACTCACGTTGGTAGGGGAGATTCCAGATGGGGAGTCGCTTACCAAACAACTCGTGGATTCCAGCGACGATTAGAACCGCCAAGAAGAACACGACAGCTCCCCTGACACCGTCAATAAATCCCAACGAGATGATGAGCGTGGTAGCATACGCGGGTGGATGTTCCCAGTTGGTGACGAACATTCCTGCAGTCGTGAGTATCGCAGCCAGAAACGTCGCGAGAACCTGTCGTAGTCCCAGTAAAGAGCGTGGTGGTATTGGCTCTCCTACTATAGGATGACCAACGAGAAGCTGGAACGCGACGATCGCTGAAACCGCGCCGATAAACTGGCCTCCAATGATCCGCTGTGGGTAATTCATCTCCTCGTCGGGCAGTGTAGCAAACAGGAATATCGACGGTCCAAGGCTCGGGAGTAAAAATCCAAGCCCTGTAAACCACGAGAGCGTCCCAAGAATGGCAAAATGAAACGCGATGTACGTGCTCACGTCAACACCGATCGACGGTCGTTCCATAATTGTCTCAGCAAACGAGAGCACGAATAGTAATAACTCCGCCTGGTAGTTACTCGTAGGACATCCCGCTGTTTTTATTTCCGTCATTGAGATGCTAACAACCTATAACCTTACCTCCAAGCAGTCCCGAATCAGATTCACACCGCACTGACCACTTCCATCTCAACGATTGCGAGTGTAGTTGGGTTAGCGAGTACAGTTGCAATCCTTCTCTCGCTCCAGGAGGAACTTGGTTTACTGTCACGGCTCCTCTTCTACACTGGCCTTCCATCACTGGTAATTGTCACGGTCGGATTATTCATTTTTACAGCAGAAAATGGGATATCTGTGCCACGGTCGTATTTCACCATCATCGTGCCGGCGATAATCACAAATGGTCTCCTCCCGATCACCGTATTGTCTGCGTATATCCTCCGTATAGCGACGGTTACACAGCGGACGGCGGCAGCGCTTCCATTTACAACACCTCCACAAGAGAATTGACATCCCCCCGTGTCTAAAGACGCGGACAGACGAACTCAGGTAGACTGAATCAAGAGAATAAAAGAAGTCGCTTTCGTGTACATACATCTAATGACCGAAGCAAGCGAACCCGATAATCGGCAGAGCAGCGATATGGTCAGTGAACCGGCCGAACGATCACAATTACTACGTTGGATTCTTCTCGACGGAAACCGACTAGTACTTGCAGGACTCATCTCAGGGGGTATTTTTCTCGCCAGTGTGACGCTTGTGCAGCTGGGTCTTATTCCAGTTCTCAAATCCGGGCCATTGACCTCTCTCACTGCTGGATTGGTCGGCGGAACGCTTCCGTTTATCACGATTGTACTGGCGATCAATCAGCTCGTCCTGTCACAGGAACTCGGTTGGGTCGGAACCCTCCGTGACCGAATGGAGGAAATGCAGAAATTTCGCCGAGACGTTGAAAGGCTCACTAATACACAAGTTAGCCCGGCGGCCCCATCCGAGTTCCTCCGAGCTATCGTCCGGCAGTCGGAGAGTCTTGCACGGAGGCTCGGTGAGCGCTGTGAGGATGTCCCTGATCAGAAATTTCAGGACGATCTCGCTGAACTGACTGGCATGATCGAGCCACGCTCGGTTCGCGTGGCTAAGGCGTTGGAGCATGCGGAGTTCGGGACATTTAGTGCACTTTCGGCGAGCCTCGATTACAATACTGGACAGTACCTGTACTTGGTTCGCCACTTGCAAGCAACCCCCGACGATCTACTTCCCCCTGGAGCAGAGGAAATACTTGAAGAGCTAGCTGAGGTACTTGCCTTACTCGATGTCACCCGCCAGTATTTCAAAACATTATATACCCAACACGAACTCGCAATTCTCTCACGGTTCCTATTGTATGCTGGGCTTCCCGCGTTGCTGGGCGGTGGATTCGTCGTTCTGAGCTACGATACGATTCTTCAATTGAATCCCGGACGGACAGTTATGACGATATTTCTTGCCGGAACAGTGTCGATAGTATTTCTCCCATTTTCCGTTTTGTTGGCCTATACCCTGCGTATCGCAACGCTAGCCTCATTCACAGCTGACTTTGGGCCGTTTGTTCCCCTCGATACGCTTACAGATCGCAGGGCTGATGAGTAATTCGCAGTTCGAGACCGACATGATATCGTTTGTTAGCACAACTATCGGCGACATCACAGGGATAGATTGCAAACATACGGGGGAGAATAATTTCTGCTCCGCCTTCGCGGTTCTCATAAATTGACATTTAAAATACAATTCGACAAAGACAAGTGGCCCTCACCGCGACACATACTGTACGAGGATGACCGCAAAAAAGCAACAGAAGTTAGAGCGTCGCCCACGCAACGGGCCTGAAGACGCAGAAGGAGGTCAGTTTGAATAATGGACGAACACAGACAACAGGTAAGTGAACACGGAGTCACAGGAACTCCGAGCCGAGGGCTCACTATGGCTACGTTGGGATTCTTCGCGGGACTCACGACAATAGTGTTTTATGGCGCCGCGGGACCGATATTAGAGGAGCACTTGGCCCTCTCCGGTATCTTCCACGGACTACTACTGGGATCACCGCATCTCAGCAAAGCAATTCTCAGGATTCCGTTCGGCGCGTGGGTGGACGAAGTCGGGGGAAAGAAGCCACTCCTTATCCTCCTGGCGTCAACGATAGCCGGAACAGGTGGGTTAGTCGTTACGCTATTCCTGACATACCCTGAGAATTTCAATATGAGTCTCTACCCGCTTCTAGTTCTCTTCGGGTTCCTCGCCGGCGCGGGCGGTGCGACGTTCTCCGTCGGTATCACCCAAACATCCTACTGGTACCCAAGTCACAAACAAGGCTTCGCACTCGGTGCATTCGCTGGAGTTGGCAACATCGGGCCTGGCATGGTGGTATATGTTTTACCCGTCCTGATTGGGATTGGGGGGCTGGCCATGGCGTACTCGACATGGCTGGTGTTCCTCATCGTTGTCACCGCCGTCTATGCGGTGTTTGCGGTGGATCCGTACTTCTTTCAGCTTCGGAAAAATGGGAAAGGTGACGACGAAGCAAAACAAATCGCGGACGAACTTGGCCAAGACATCTTTCCCTCGGGTGGAACATGGAACTCATTGAGAAAATCCGCGTCGAATCGACGCACATGGGTTCTCGTGTTTCTTTATACAGTCTCCTTCGGCGGGGGATTCACCTCCTTATCGGCGTGGTTCCCCACGTACTGGGATCTGTTCCACGAACTGACGCTCGCTAAAGCCGGCCTCTTGGCGGGAATATTCATCGTCTATGGGTCACTCATCAGGGTTCCGGCCGGGAGCTTCAGCGATCGGTTCGGCGGAGAAAACGTTACGATCGTAAGCTTTGGAATTATGGCGATTGGCGGGGCGATCATGACGATTGTCTCCGAATTCTGGCCCGCCATCCTGGGTATGATGGTTTTAGGAACCGGAATGGGAATCGCGAACGCGGCAGTGTTCGAGCTGGTTCCGAAATTCGTCCCTGAGGCGGTCGGCGGTGCATCCGGGTGGATCAGCGGGATTGGTGGTGCTGGGACACTTGTCATCCTCCCTGCACTTGGTCTGTTCGTGGACGTATACGGCGAGATCGGCTACGCTCGAGGATTCTCTCTTTTTGTCATCCTCAGCCTCCTCTGTGTTGGAGTCGCGGTCGCGCTGAAAGTGTTTGTCCCCGAACCTGAAGAATCCGCCGACGAAGCAGCCCTCCACTAAGACCTCCTCAACCTGACCTTTTTCACCAAGCTAGCCAGGTCAACGCCGGGGAGGATTGAGGTGAACTGCTTACTCTTCAGGCTCTTGATGGACAGTCAAGACCGGGATTTCGGAGTGACGGACGACATCTTCGGTCACACTCCCCAACAGCGCCCGCTTGACCCCGGTTCTTCCATGGGTTCCCATAACAATCAAATTGATATCGTTCTCGTCTGCGTACGTAAGGATATCATCATGGGGATTTCCTCGCCGAACTGCGGCTTTTGTCTCAATATCGCGCTCTTTTGCTTGATTCACGATTACGTCCGTTGCTTCGTGACCTTCCTTTTCAAGCGCATCCAGAAGATTGTCCAAGCCACTGAACCCTTCTCCTATACCAGAAACGGAGATAGGTTGATCAACAATAAACAGAACGTGGAGCGTTGCATTGTGCGTTTCAGCCAGATTGAGCGCCATCTCCACCGCAGACTTGGCTGGATCACTACCGTCCGTTGGAATGAGTATTCGATTGAACATGGGCTGACGTCCCATAGAGTAGTAGCTGGTGGCAAGGGATAATCTTGATGACGATACTCTCGACGCGAGTAACTCCAATCTGAGTGCGACTCCCTTAAGAACGCCCAAATACGTAATACACATCCACTATCAATACAAAGGTGAATCCATGAGTACCAATGAACGTGTGCTTTGGGCCGGCGGACATGGGGGGTTTCTGCTCCTCGTTCTCGCCGGGATCGCATTCGTTTCGGGTTATTGGGTTATCCTCCTCGCGCTCGGTCCTGCAGCGTATCTCCTCGTTCTCGATGCTCATAACTCGGACAACGCTCCGAGGGTGATTGTCATCAGTTACGTAACTGCATTAGCTGTGGGCTGGGTGGCGTACATGGCGATTGCACAGGGGATCGCACCCATGACCGTCGAACCGATGTCGGAACCAGGTTTGCGTGTGGGTGGGAGTGCGTTAGTCACGTTTGCAGTTGCTACTGCCATCTTCTATATGCTGAACATTCACCAGCCGATGGCGTACGTCGCAGCGTTTACCACAGCAATTGGGGCGTTACCGACGATTCAATCGCTTGTCGTTGCAGTTATCGCAGTGCTACTTATCGCAGGTATTCAGACCGTTCGCCGCCGGTATGGTCCTGAATTCGCCAACTCTCCCAGCCCAACCAGGGAACACTCATTTAGACCCTAGTTCTGATTCAATATAATTACCACTCCAATGTATAGTGAAGCGTACCCAAACGGCTATGAGAAGCCAAAATATCGCCATTAAATATTCAACCTCTCTCGAGGCGCAGTGTTTGGAGAGAGAATTCACGGGTATGAGATCGAAGACGACATTGTTCTGAACACTAATGCCTCCGACGACGCTAACTCACCAAACTTGGACGGCTTACTGGAAGTCCCATTCACACTCTTTGAGGAGTCCGCTTGTTCAACGTCAAGGATGGCCACATCCCGATTCCTGTACGCTACGTTGGCGTAGTCCGATTTATTCACTTGCTGTTGTAACGCGTTCCACTCCATTGGGCTCAACGTTTCACGCGCAACCCAACTCCGAGAACCTTCTCGGGTGAGGTACACATACTCCGGCGACACGTTGGTTCTCACGGGTATCTGCTTGATACAGGCGGCCGATGCACAACCTGCGCTGTCGCGGTACAGTTCGACTTGCCGTTCACGCTCGTCAGGCGGCTGCCATTCGGATCCCCACGGCGAGGCAATGACGGTGCGCTCTGCGAATGCCGGGAACCACTCAGCCGGATCACCTGCGACGAGAAACATTGATTCGGCAGAGGTTTGCTCTCGGGCCCACCGCATCGCAGCGAGATCCTCATCATCGATGTACGATGGGAGCGGTTCCTGCTAGAGACGCTGCAGTGGACGCTCTGGGATCGGTTCATAGTTCGCTGCGTAGAGGCCACCGGTTACGACTCCGTAGCTGGCGAGCAGTACAAGTAACAAGAGCAGAAGTGCCCGCCTCTTAGGATTTCGGTCGGTGGAGATTTGCTCGTCCTTCAGTCACGCTAGCTAGTCGAACACCACCGCCGCAATCACGAATGCACCGACTAGCATAAGGAATCGAGTTTTCGGAAACATGACACCAGTCGCGGCAAACCAGAGCGGAAGTAGGTACCGCCACCGCGCGACGAGTTGGACAACACCGACGAGTGTAAGAACGTGCCACATTGCTAGAAACCGTGTTCGGTGGGCGTAGAGGAACTTCGACGTGAACCAGCGGAGCCCCTGCCCAATCCCGAGACGCGACCCTGCCGTTCGAGTGAAGATGTCGATACCGTGGACAGCAACGACGTGGCCCAACCATGGGGCAGCGAGGAGGAACCCATCGCTTGCAACAAGTACCTCGCCCAAATCCGGCAAGCGACCGGTCAAAGTACCCGTAGAAGACGAGATAACTGGTGGCAAAGAACACGGGGTACGAGGGATGCGTGAGGAGTGTTGCGCCGAACAACACCGCACCCGGCATGGCCCACAACCAATTTTGCTCTCGGAAGAGTCGGACGCCGACGTACAGACCCACAACTGTGAACAGATACGCTGGAGCGCGAGCAATTCCTCCGGCCGAGAGGTGCCATTTGAAAACGGCAGGACTGACTGCGACGACGAGCGCCGCAAATCCCGCACGCCGATTCCGGTCGGGTGCATCTCTAAATACCTCTCGACCGAGGAAGTAGACCGGCACAGTATACGCGATCGTGATGAATCCCGGAGCGTAACGAGTGAGCGCGAGCGGTTCCACGCCAAACATATCTTGAATGACTGCCACGGCGTAGAACATGAGCGGCGGATACGCAAACGGAAGTCCGTTAATTGTGTATCGCGGCACCCGAGCAGGCAGCCGATACCCTGCCTCACGTATCGTCTCCGCCATTGCGAGGTATAGCCCGCCGCCAGTTGCCGGATAGGGATGAGTCCACAGGTAGACCACGAACACGCCTCTACCATACGCACATTCCCGTACTTGTCGATGTTGGGATCGTGACGTATGACCAGGAACATGACCGAGTGACCCTGACCGATCACGGCGCTGCCATTGATCTCGAAGCCATCCAGAACCTCGCAGCCCAGCTGGATGAGTTCGACCGGAAGTCTGAGTGATATCGACTCGGCGAATGTCGTGTTAGGATGGACCACTAGTCGTGGCAGAGACACAAGCGGCGTGCACTGCGTTTAGAAGCGATACGCGAGCAGAATGAAGTTCCTACCGTTTCCGAAAGGACTTTGTTACTCAATAGCACACCGGCAGTTGGTCGGGTGTCTTCGAAGCCAGGAACGTGCATTCACCCGACGTAGGTGAGAGATGCGCCAATGTAGACCTACAAACTCTCATCCTATGATTTCCCCCTTCGAATAAAATTCGTCAATACTATCGCTAAAAACTGCTTTCCTTTTCAAGGTTCGGATTTATTTCGTGGTTTATTACTCTGTTAGCTATCTTGATGAACAGAAATGGCTTCCATAATTCAATTTTCCAGGTTGAAAATCTGGAATTTAGCTAATGGGCATGAAGAGGAGGGCCGAAATAGCCCAGCAAGGAACGTTACATAGACTTTGAAAAACTAATATGAACCCAACATGAATAGAGCCCTTTAGCGCTATTTAGGAGAGCGTACCTTCGGAAAATTAGCCCTCCAACGATGGCGATGAGTAGGATAATGGTGAAGAACAATGCCGGATCGAAAGGAGATAATAATGGATCTAGGTAAAGTGTTTCAATTCCACCAATCAACAAGAAGGCAATGACCATCTAGCTGGAATAGCAAATCCAATTGCATCTCTGGCAAACGCAGTGCGTATCCATTACAGAAGTTCGTTATTCAGTAAAGACTAGTTAAAGGGAAGCGAGTCGAGCTGCCATGGTTATCTCTGCTGTTAAACTCAGGCGATGCCCCGAACGTTGTTCGACCCGCACATCTGGCATGAAACTCTTGCCATATGTTCCTCTCTCGATTTAAATGTGTTCTGGCAGTTCATACACCGGTATCCGTACCTTGATTCCTCTTTGGTTCCAAGTACCGTTTTGAGTTGGTCAAGAACACCCATAGCGTTCCCCTCCCTCTATGTGTCTTGGTACCACTAGGCAAAATATCTTTTCCCTACATATTGAGAAGTATGTTCGAAGCGAATAGAGAGAGAGTGACACCATCGAGTTTACCGTCACAAACACGAGTACAACCAAAGTTTCTCTTGGATGTGGTATTCCATGGACGCTTCAGCAGCGAACGAATGGTCGCTGGCGTGAGGTCATTTGGACAGCGAGTGACGGAGTCCCACATTGTTTGACTCGCCTTCCGCCTGGGAAATCCTTTACTGAAGAGGTCACGCTGACACGCTCTGCGATCGAAACGCAAAACGGGACAGTGAAATACGACCTGACTGCCGGGCTCGATCGGTTCGTATTGATCGGAACCGACCCTTTCGTCGCAACCGACTTCCGTTTCCAATTGGCTCAATGAAAATTGCTGGTCGCGGATTATCAGGAATGTTTTCACTTCTACCGGGACGTGCTGGGCTTCGAGGTCGGATGGGGTGACGAAAAGAGCTATTATGCCGATTTTGAGACTGGGAATGCGACCCTCGCTCTGTTCGGCAGGGAGGAGATGGCGGATGCGGTGGGTGCGACCGAAAAGCCGTCTAACACTCCCGGTCAGGACGAAGTCGCACTGATTTTCAGGGTCGAAAGCGTAGATGAGACACATCAATCATTGAGAAGGAAAATCGAGTTCGTTACTGAACCTCACGACCGGCCCGACTGGGGCATCAGAGTTGCACACTTCCGCGACCCCAATGGGAACCTCATTGAAATTAACCGTTCCTTGGAATCGTAGTTTGGTTCATCACTGTTCCACTGTCAAAATCAGAGAGGTGTACACCGGTCGGAAGGTGGGCTTTCACGCCCAGCAATATGATCGAACCCTCACTAATCGAGCAAGATAGGATCGAGTTCATTCAAGGCCGCAAGCGCCTGCCCTGCTGATGTAAGCGCTCTCCGCAGATTCGAGAGTTAGGAAAGTATTCTAATTCTCAGATGCTCCACACTTCAAATTCCAATCCAGATCAAGGAAAGGTTCACAAGAGATCCCCTCAATCCACTATAATATGTTCCCATCATAGAACAAAACTGATCGCCTCGTCCTTGACCAACTCAGTCACGAGACTATCGTTCTGTTTGAACTCTACCGTATCTATTTTGCTTCAGATTCAATGAAGCATGACAGTGATAGAATGAGCCCAAAGAGTGACTGACTCGGGTGAACCTCGTTTATTCATCAGTTGATTCCGTCAATGTTCTCTTGTATAATTTCCAGAAGGGGAGAAAAAGAACAAGACCGCTCCCAACGAGGATAAGAAGAAACCCACCGCCAACAGTATCAAACGTGATGGCAACCACAGCCGCAAATCCAACTGTAAGTACCAAATAGAGGAGGAAGAGAAACGCTTGCCCTGCTCGCCCTTTCAATGGAGTCGCTGACCAGGCACTCAACATAGTGAACGAATCTTTCCGGGAGACTATCAGTTTCACTCTTCTATGCAATCGTCATCGGGGTGGTACAAGTAGCAGTAGAACACGCAGAAAGACCCGCATCGGTCACCTTCACGCAAGTGAACCCCGGTTTCTGTCTCGTTCAGGCGTACTTTGCGACGAGATTGAGGATCTCATCGAGTTCATCGCCGGACAAGGTGAACCGTTCCTGGGCGTAGATTGCACGTAGCTCGTCACGATCTTGCGGGAGGAGATCGACGATCTTGACTGCCGTTGATTCGTCCACTTTCTCAAGTTCGAGCAGTTCCATCACTAATTCACGGGATTCCTCAGCATCGAGCACTGCGAAGCGATTGACGTGCTCGATTGCACGTTTGAGATTAAAATTCATATCGCGGTCAGTGGCGGCATAGTCGGCCTCGATTTCGGCGAGGAGCTCTTTCGCTTCCGCGGTTGTTAAGGTCTCCTCATCAAGTTTTTCCGTAAAGATCGTCATGGTTGTTGGGATACAGGAGAAACCATCAAAATACTATTTGAAGAAATCAAACATTAAAACCCAATCTCGCAACCCTGTTCTTGTCTCGCCTGCAGAACGGGTTTAACCGATATCTGCTAGGGTCAACTCAGGGTAATCCACCGCGTGTCAAATTGACCATAGAAGAGAACTCTCCGACTAACATCGAAGATTATACTAGGTGGATCTCTTGACGCTCTTTGACGATGACGGGAATATCGGTCGTGTATTCCTTGTCTGCAAACATTATCGTCACTGTTACGTGATTCGGGAATTGCTCCACCATCTCCTTGCGGGTTACCGCTGGCCCGGTCGGAGCAGTCGAGACGAATGGCTGTCCGTTTCCAAATCCCATTCCGGACATGATATCGCCATGTGCACTGAAAGTGCCTTGAATGTATAGCTGAACTTCTTCTGTTGCAATCGACCCACATTCGAGTTCAGCCCACTGCTCAAACGGCCGTGTTGCATACTCAACTGTTCCCTCAGAATCCCGAGCGATTACGATGCGGACTTCGTTTGTTTTGGGAAGATACTCGACGACCTTGCTCGCGGCTTTTTTTCGCACGGTGAGTGGCTTACCGGTTGCACGAATGCCTGGGAGGGGGGACAGAATGGATGCAATGCGTGCCTTTGTGTAATTGTCTGCGTGATAGCCAACGAGTCCAATACTCGCCGAAGTGCCGCCCGCTGCGAGGAGCGTTCGTCGTGAATACCGGGCCATACGAGAACTCATCAGTGGAGCAGGTATAGCTATCCCGTTCGCTCAAATCGAGATTTTACTGAACACGATGCCAGACAATCAGCAAAATTCGTAGTCGAAACTAAAGACAGCCAAATTGCTCGTTGAGATTATTTTGGACGGAGAGCGCTCCAGACAAGCGCGCCAAGAAGAAACGCAAGACCTCCAGCGAAAAAGACGAGACTGGGAGGGAGCCAGAGCAATGGGCTTGGGTCTGCTGGTGCGCTTGTCTTACTGGCAAGTTCGAAAACTCCCTTAAATACTGGACTGATCTTGAGCAGTTCGCGCTGTGCCAACCACTCGATTAGGAGACTGCCACCAAACAAAAGACCAATGCCACCCAACAGATCTGATACTCGTGAGCGGACTTATTCAAGCCGACTGTCCGACCCACTCACGATGATGAGTGGATCATCAGTTGCTGAATAGACATGCATCTCACTTCCCTTTGAGGAATATTCCGTATCAATCAGCTCAATTAACTCTGCTTCGAGAAGTTTGGTAAGGTGGTACTGAGCGTTTTGAATCGAGGTGCCGGCATAGTCGGCAATTTCTGAGGAGGTAGCGGATTCATCCTGAAGGGAGAGATAGATAGTACGTGCGGTTTCTGACGAGAGGACGCGGAACACCTCTGCGCCAGAATCGTCCGCAAGATCACACAAGGTACCCTGTTTCGTTGGTTGAGATCGTGATCCTGAGAGTTTCCGGAGGAGGTCGCTCATTGTGTGAGTGTAACCAGTGAACTATCTTAAACATCGGTATGCCTGGTTTATCCGAAAGTACCTTTCGAGATCGCCTTGGCGTCTCAGTGGATGATACGATCACTATCGCTCACGAAAAGTATAGTCTCACGCCAGAGAGCCTCGATGACGAAATTCCGTAACAATAGTTATCCGTCACTCAGTGGCAGCTGACTAACCCCTTTCAAACTCTCTCCACGAATATCTCCAGCAAATCCTCTATTGACGCTCGTTACTGACATCAACACTGATTTCTTCTATCAACCTCGGTCTCCCATGACTGAATTCTTCGTCGGCTAGCTGCCAGCCTGTTCAGCGACTGTCTGAGTTCTCTTTTATTGGTTGAAATATGGTTCCCACTGACGGATTCCGTTGATAGAACTTCAAATTATCACTAACAATTACATTTAATATCCTCTATGCAATAGGATGGACCAGTGCCCGAACAAATCTCTCGACGGGGATTACTTACCTCAACGGCTGTCGCCAGCACGGTTGGTCTCTCTGGGTGTCAGTCAGTCTCTTTTTTAAGCAAGAGCAATCAACGAGTGGTTCGATCCACGTGCCGACGCGGAGCACCATTGGCAGTCCGATCCAAATCCGACTGTCTGGATTTGAATCAAATATCTTAGTACGACTTGAGGCGACGGCCACCGACGCACGAGATATTGCGTTCAGGAAAACGTGGTCACTCCAAACGGACGACACTGGGACGGCAGTACTTTCATCCAGCGAGATGACACAGAGACAACTAGCGTCGACGTGGGTCGGAACCAAGGATGACCTCCGCGCGGCGGATCAGTCGGGGGCCAATATGCTTCTTCAGTCTCTACGGCCAGCGACCGGGTCGCCAACGCCAGCCTCATTTGTTATTGGCACTCAGAAGAGTGTTGATGTGACACTCACGGCATACGTCGAATCCAAGCGATCGCCGGTGGTGACGCGACCCACCACTCGTGTCTACACCGCCCCAGAGGTAACTCAGCGCTCGGTTGCGGCCGACGATCTCGTCGGCTGGTTGTATCTCCCACCAACGTCAGGGCCTCATCCAGCGGTCACCACACTTCATGGTTCTGGAGCATATGTGCCACAGGTGTTTAGTCGGATGCTGGCGTCACATGGATATGCAACCCTTGCGTTGCAGTACTTCGATGCTGACGGATTACCAGACTCGCTGAGCGGAATTCCACTCGAATACTTCCAGCGATCGATTCGCTGGCTCACCACCCGGCAAGCGGTTCGTGATGACGGAGTTGGGCTGGTCGGATTTTCTCGCGGCGTCGAACCAGCACTGCTCGCAGCGGCCGACTATGAAGGCCCCGCGACGGTCGTCGGGTATTCTGGGAGTGGTGTGATTGCACAGGAATATCCCCCACGAGATTTCAAAGCCGCGTGGGTACGGAACGGGAAGCCTGTTGCACCATTCTCTGCAATATCGGCGGTGTTCAGATCGATCCGGTCGGTATATGAGCACGACTGTGAGGTAGCTTCTGTTCGGAAACGAGTACTGGAAGGTGTATCTGCCACGACACTCGAACGCGCGCTCATTCCTGTCGAAAAAATCAATGGCCCTGTGCTTCTGTTTGCCGGTGGCGACGACCAGCTTTGGCCTGCCCCCCCCACTATCGGTCCTTGCGATCAATCGGCTCACGCGGCATGATCACCCCTATCCGTACGGGCTGCGTGTCCTCTGCGATTCTGGTCATGTGTTTCACGCTCCATATCAACGGTACACAGGCAGGTTCACGAACAATAACTATGGCGGCGCGCCGACAGCGAATGCTCGGGCAGCAGCATTCGTTTGTCCGTCGTTGCTGGCGTGCCTGAACCGAGGCCTCCGATAGGCGATGTCATCCGCAGCCATTGATAACCGTACATACGCTCGACTCGCCGCCTGATCGGGGGATTCCGATGCTGGCTATCCGCATCGACTTCAGACTGTACAACCTATCTACGCCACTGCCACTGATACTGGGCGAGGGTTGAGGGAATTGGTGTTCGGCATGGACGTTCTTGGCATCCCGCTTCTGAATCTGTACGATAATATGACTGTACAGTTCCCGAATTTTTTTAATACCGATTAAGGTAGAGTAGAATATTATGTCTGGCCCCCCCCAGGGCGAGAACCGCGGCCAGCCCAGAGCCGCAACCGGCGGTCATATACGGGCCGCGGCACCCCCACAACAGTCGAAAAAGACGGGATCGGTGTCTTTATCGACGACACCGTTTACACCTTCACTGATATCTCTTTCCCGAGTATTCCACTGCTCTACATCGTGATGGTCACGTCACCGGTTGAGTATGGCGGGGTGAAAAGCGCCGCTTTCCTTGGCTGGATGACGATGGTACTCGGCGCAGCGTTAATCCGCGGTGGCTGGGTCAGTCCCCTCTTCACGGACATTCCTGGCTGGGTTTCAATAACACCAATACTGGTTGTATTACGAGTGCTGTATTTCAACCTTGCGTTAGCAGTTGCCGCGTATGGGGGAGGACTCCTCGGGACGCCGTCGACTCCACTCCCACTCCTCCTCGTTGCCTGGTCAGGGCGTGAGCGTGGTAGCAGTCGGCGTGTTTCCTGTGCTTGCTGGCGCGCTAGCAACCCGATGGCAAGCGTAACTACGTTTTTTCGTCATGGCATTGGCGGTGAGACACGAGCACTCCGGAATGGACGTCGACCGTAGTCACTGCTCTCGCATTCGGCATGAGGAATGAAAAGGCATTGTGAGCATTTTACGAGAGGGTGATATCTCACTGTCAGTCAGCCTGCGCTCGGAGTGTCAGTAGTTCCGGTCGTTCCAGAGCGGCTGCATAACGATCGGGATCATACTCCTGAAACTCCTCAGGAGGAACAGGCTCGTGAACCATCTCAATCCGCCAGCCTGTCGTTGTAATCGCGTTGAGAACTAAAGACATTGGTCGGTAGTAAGTCGGCAGGTCGACAGACCCCCAATTGCTGACAAATCCAACAGTGTCAGTGTATTGTTCTACCTCCCCAAACTCCTTGAGATATTGGGGATGCACGGTCGTGATGACGAGTATTGTACTGTCAGTCGCAACTTCTCGGAAGCCAGCGAAGATTGGCTTCCACGATTCAATATGACTGAGGACGAGGTGTGAAAGGATCACATCAACGGATCCCTCTACAAGCTCTGAAACATCAGTCAGCGAGCCATGCCGGAACGTCGCAACGTCACCGTATCGGTCACGAGCAGTTGCGATCGCTTTGCCGGCAATATCAACACCAACGACATCTGCTCCACGATTGAGGAACCACTCAACGTGATCGCCACGTCCACAGCCAGCAAGTAAGACGTGAGTTCCCTCAATATTCGGGAGGAGATCCGTTGTTGCCGGCCATGCGAAGGTTCGTTGATACGGGCTCGTCCCCCACGGATTACCGAGATCGTCCGAGTCTGTTTGCTCAGTGAGCGTGTTGTACCCTTTCTCTGGGTCAGTTGGATTATTGTCGTTTACCAAGTGCGTCCCTCGACCAAACGGTTGTAACGATTCGTGATATAATTCCCGGGACGATCACCAATGAGTCGAAGAGACTGTTACTGCTGCCTTCAGTTGCTAAATATACGCCCTTTATTCAGCAAACGCTCAGCGAACTCCATAACTCGTGATACGGATTGCATAGGAAGAAGGAGAACAATGAATGTCGTACTGTAATCACTCTTGATAGCCTATGGCCTCGCAGACTCACTGTCCAACACGATTAGAAGGCAAAGTAGCGGTTATCACAGGATCCATCCACGGCATTGGGCTCGGAATCGCCCGGAAATTCGCCACTGAAGGAGCATCCATTATTGTGAACGACCAGGGTGAATACGACGGCGAGAGAGTTGTGGATGAGCTGGACAGTGATGCTCTCTATGTTGAGGCAGATGTCCGTGATCCAGCACAGATCAAAGAGCTTGTTGCGACGGCAGTTGACGACTTTGGGCACATCGATGTTCTGGTAAACAACGTGGGAGACGGTCGAAATGGTCCACCTGACGAAGTGACGCTTGACGACTGGGAGTTTACGATGGAAACAACGCTGCGAAGCCAGTGGCTCTGTACCAAATACGCGATGGAACACATGCCACGAGGGGGGAGTATCATCAATATCTCCTCGGCGAACGCGTCGGCAGCCTCACCAGGATTCTTTCCATATAACGTGGCGAAGGCAGGAGTGAATGGCTTGACTCGTGCCCTTGCAATTGAACTCGGCCCCTTAGACATTCGAGTGAACGCAATCGAACCCGGCATGATCGAGGTCGACAATCCAGACCTCTCTCGAGCTGAGCTTGAGCAAGATCAGAAAATCGACCTTTCATGAGAGATAGTACATGACTAATCCGCCTAGCCGACATCAGCTGTACAAGTAGCAGGGTTCGATAGACCTGAGGTACCACCTGAAACTGCTCAGAGACGTTTGAGCTTCTTGCGGAACTGGGTGTGACGATTTAGAGGCGTCTCTAAACACCAGTTACAGGGCTCTCTCAACTTCCTCAGTCTCGTGCTCAACACCGAGAACTGGTTCGAGCAAATCATAGGAACTGACTTCTATACATGAGCCTAGCGTACGATTACATGAGCCGATACACTTGTGCTTCGTACGGTCGCAGATCGACAGCATCGGGAGGCTCACTCACTCTTTTGTTGTAATTGCCAATTAGCACCTCACTATCTTCATAGCTGATTTGATCAGGGAGTTCAAATGAAGATGCTCCCCCAGAGAAATTGAGAATCACCAGTAGTTGTTCGTCTCCGAGTGTCCGTGTGTAGGCGTAGATCTGTTCGTGGTCGGGAAGTAGGAGTTTGTACTCTCCGTAGATCATGACGGAGTACTCCTTGCGAAGCGCGATTAGGCGTCGGTAGTAGTTCCAGACCGAATCAGAGTTGGCTATCGCCTGCTCGGCGTTGATTTCCGGATAATTTGGATTCACCTGGATCCAAGGCTCGCTATCAGTGAAACCTGCGTTTGATTCATCAGTCCATTGCATCGGTGTTCGGGCATTGTCTCGACTACGAGCATGCACTAGGTCTGCGATTTCACTAAAGCCGTCAATTTTACCCTGTTCAATGGCGCGTTCGACGCGTTGAATGGTGTCTACGTCTCGGTAGTCATCCAACCGGTCAAAGCGGACGTTCGTCATCCCGAGTTCCTCACCCTGATATATGTACGGCGTGCCGCGAAGCGTGTGTAGAAGTGTCGCTAGAAGCTTCGCCGATTCGACTCGATACTCACCGTTATTGCCAAAGCGCGACACCTGTCGAGGCTGGTCGTGGTTACTCAGATAGAGGGCATTCCATCCGTCCTTGTACAGTGCAGTCTGCCATTTAGTGAGTACTTCTTTGAAGTCGGTAAGTTGCCATTCGACGACGTTCCACAGGCTCGTGCCACGATCTAGGTACATATGCTCGAAGTGGAAGATCATTTCCAGCCCCTGATCGCCGGGTTCGAGGTACTGCAACGCCTCTTCGAGTGTAGTGTACATCTCGCCGACGGTCATGACGTCCCGATCAGCTAGCACCTCCTGATTCATTTCTCGAAGGTAATCATGTATCTCGGGCCCGTCAACAAAGTGTTCTATACCCGGGAGCCAGCTTTCAGGATCGCCATCAGGAAGTCCCTTCGACTTCGAGAGGAGATTGATCACGTCCATCCGAAAGCCATCGACTCCTTTCTCAAGCCACCACCGTATTATCGTGTAGATATCCTCACGGACGGCAGGATTCTCCCAGTTCAGATCGGGTTGTTTCTCGTCGAATAGGTGGAGGTAGTACTCGTCCGTAGCTTCGTCATAGGTCCAAGCTGACCCACCGAAAACCGACTCCCAGTTGTTCGGCGGCTCGTCGTTATTCCCTGGTCGCCAAATGTAATACTCACGATATGTATTTTCCGTCGACGATCGGGATTTGAGAAACCACGAGTGCTCATCGGAGGTATGGTTGACAACGAGATCCATGATGAGTCTGATATCCCGCGCATGCAGCTCGGCGAGAAGCTCCTCTCAGTCGGCCATCGTCCCGAACTCGTTCATAATCGCGTAGTAGTCCGCGATATCGTAGCCCATGTCCGCGTTCGGTGAGTGATAGACGGGATTGAGCCAGACGATATCAATGCCGAGCTGCTCCAAGTAGTCGAGTTTCTGGAGGATGCCTTGGATATCGTCGATTCCATCCCCGTCCGAGTCGTTGAAGCTCCACGGGTAAATCTGATAGACGACTGCTTCCTTCCACCAAACTCGCTGCTCACCTGCACGATCGGTTTCTTCCATCGACTAATCTCTTCTCACGTGTTCGATGTTGTGTCTTCGACGACCACTCGATCTGCCTCGATATCTTCAAGCGTTGCGCCATGTCCACCGATTGTATACCGATCTTCGTCCGTCTCCATGACGAGTGTGGCCTGCTCGATCAAGTGGAATAGCGACGCCGATCCATCAGTCGCTGGCTCGCCCGCGTACTGGATGTCGACGATTCGTCCCAAGAACTCACAGGAGCGTTTCGTGTGTGTCCACCGGCCGTGAACCCGAGCGGTCACCGTCACGTCGTCTCGCAAAAGCGGTTCAACCATGCGAATGCAACCGCGGATTTCCCCGAAGACAACTGGCAGTTGCGTCGTGGAATCTCTG
Organism: Haladaptatus halobius; assembly: GCF_020618475.1. Classification (GTDB taxonomy): domain Archaea; phylum Halobacteriota; class Halobacteria; order Halobacteriales; family Haladaptataceae; genus Haladaptatus; species Haladaptatus halobius. The sequence continues at coordinate 30,586 of NZ_CP085339.1, forward strand.
TATACCGACTCGGCGATCTCTGATAGCCCTGCCAGATAAAACCAGAACACGAATTCGTGAAGGGGATCATCGACGAGGATGCCATATTCGTCAGGTGAATCGATATAGAGCGCGAAACCGACCTTTCGATGGTCGATCAGTGCGGCGAACGGTTTTCCCCAACACGGAACTGTCCGTTGAACCTCCGTACAAACGCCTTCAAAATCCTCTGTCTGGAGCGAGAGCTCTTCATCCGGCAAAGGTTGGATCACGACATGAGTGTAAACGCCACGCTCGTGGGCCTCGCGAAGCGCGGGTCGGAGTTCCTGGAACTGGACAGATGTTACCGACAGAAGCACGTAGTCCTCGGCGTCCCGAATGTCACGTTTGGTTTGTTCAAAGACTGTTTCGAACCGCCGAACGATAGTGATCTCGTGGTCGTGAGCTTCCGGCTGGTGCCAGCGCGTTTCGATCTCTTCGATAGCGGTTTCGAAACGCCCAATGCGAGTCCTGATGGCTGCGAGTGCATCGGCTGGATCGGTTGCGCGGGCGTATAACTGGTCTTGTTCGTAGGTGACAACGTAACCGTTGTCTTCCAAGTCGCGGAGGACATCGTAGATACGTGGTCCTGGAACACCGCTTGCGGTTGCTACCTCACTTGCCGACGCTGCGCCGAGTTCAAGGAGCGTGACGTAGGCGTTTGCCTGATAGGGGGACAACCCAGCGTCTTTTAGCACGGAAATGAGTTCACCGGTTTCCATGATCGGTTTGTACGAGGTACATGGCTAAATCAGGAATGTTGAGTGGCTAGGAGCTACTGGTACGTTTATGTGTCTGAAATGATTTTTCTGATGATCTGAGTGTTCGGTGTGCATGCTTATCCAGTGCCCGCTGCCGAGGAAACACCGGCGATGAACCACCACTTGGTGCCGGCGCTCGGTTCCTGGTTTTTCTGTTCTTCGTTTGAGAGATTCCGGTGATGCTTCCATGCCATTGTAAGAGCTGGTAGGTGGGAAGAGGAGATAAAACTTATCAATTTTATTAACAATAGGTGTTGTAGGACAACAGGCGTTGTCCTAGTTCTCGATTTCATTCGAGACGAGGAGTGTTATCCGTCGCTTTCCCGAATAAGCGGAAGTGCAACACCCCCGGTACCCCCGACTCAATCTGTGCGCAGGCCGTAATACAGCTCCACGGCGACGCTAAGTCGGGGGATGGACGCCGACGCGACGTGCGAGGATTCTGCGGTTCGCACTTCGTGAGCCCGCAGTTCCGCTGGCCTCGAACGAACTCGGATTTCGGTTCGCATTCGATTCACGATTCGAATACGTTCGGTTTACGACCGCGACCGCTTCGGTGCGTGTTCTTCGGTCGCGTCAAGCCGCCGTTTGGCAACGACCAGCAGCGCCATGGCACCAAGCGAGAAGAAAACGTTCCCGGCCGCGTCGACGAGCGGGTCGGTGTCACCGATCGAGGGGACCTGTACGAATCCGTATCAGACGTACGTCAATAGCAGGCCAGCGGGAACGGCGAAATCGTGGTGCGAGGACCAGCCAGGTCGACTGGACCAGCGCAGGAACAGGCCACCGCCGAGTAGCACCAGTCCAACCATTCCGGCCGCGTTCAGGGCGGCGGGAATCACGTCGTGGACGATGGAGAGCGACATGAACGTGGACCCAAGCATGAAGGCCGTCGCGCCGACGACTCGGGCGTTGGGCGCGTGTTTCGTGGCGGTACTGGCAGTGTTGGTGCTCCCAGTGGCTCTCTCGACGCGACCGAGACCGACTGCGACGGCCACTAGCACCACGACGACGACCGCGCTGCCGACCAACTGCGCCCGCGAGGCCACGAAGGGGTCCTGTTGCTGGAAGACGAACAGCATCGCACAGCCGGCCACGAAGATGACCGCTGTCGTTGCGAGTCCCACGGACCCAGCCACGGTGCGTGGCGGCGTTCGGGTGTCAGGCTCTCGACCAGCGCGATGGGCACCGCGGTGCTCCAAATCGTGTGGATCCCCAGCACGAAGACAGTCCACCAAACGCTGATTCCCAGCCCGCTCACGTAGCCGTAGTCGAGCAATCGCAATCCGAGGTAGTCGGGATTGAACTGCGACTGGGTGACGAACGCCTCCTCTACGACGGCGTAGACCAGCCCGAGGACGACCATGCTCGGCCACCCGAGCCGCAAGCGACGCATCGTCTCGCGTATCAACAGCGCGCCATCGCGCCGAAGGACATGTAATCACGGCGTTCGTCGCACCACAGAATCAGTGACGCCACCGACGTGAACGAACTGACCGAACGTTGAGTGGACATGTCTTCTTCCGGCCGAATTACTATTCCGAGTGCAGACGACTAGATTTAACCAAGAGTGAAGTAGTAAAGTAGATAACTGAACTGTAGCCTATATCATTGTAAACTGCCTTGGGATTCAGCATTGTCGGAGAACAATATTCTTCTTGTATTGAAAAGTCTTAATCTGATTCTCTGAACAGTCGCTTTCTGCTTAAAATTTAAGCGAAAGTGGAATCCGACGGGCCGCCACCCTCGGGGGAGCAGATTTCGTTTGAACAATGAGCCAGCACCGTCCGAATCCCGGTATTGGCCCCTCTATCGTCTCAGATTTGAGAGAGGCTAACAATCTTCGAATATCGTCGATGTGTTGCCTTCGCAACCGTCGTTGTTGTATTCACCCGCTGTCCCCCGTAGGTATCACAAGGAGTGATGAGCGAATGGGACGAAGGAACGAATGCTTGAATTCCTGGGGCTGGCCACACCGTCCGATCCCGAGTAGCCTCTCGGAGACGACGGCTACGCCGCGTTGGTAGCCTCGAAGGCGTTGCGAACCCCGTCGCTCGGTGCGAGTTCGTCTAGTTCGTGCTGGATGTCCAAGTCCGAGTCCACTTCTCCACGCCGTTGCAGGGCGGCCAGTCGAGCAAGATACGACAGTCGGAACAGCCAAACGTCGTGGTCGACGTCATCAGCTGATTCGATATGGAACGTCGTCGCGTTCGAGTTTGGAACCACATGGTGTTCCTTTGTTTGACCCTCCTCGATCAGCTGGTCTCGGAGCGGTTTCGGATACCCGATATCTGCCAGTCTCGGGTGAAGATGTCCGATTTCGCTGCCAGCGACGTTGAAGCTCGTCGAATTGAATCGGCCTTCGCCCAGTTCGATGTGTGGCCATGATGCGACCATCTCGATGATCTGATCGCTCGGGCTCCGGGACCGAGCAGACTCGTCGTCGTGCATGTCAATTACTCCCAGTCACCCTAGGGTTGGCAACGAGATAGCTGTTGTTCGTCATTAGGCTTTATGCGAATCGTTCGTCGCATTCTGGGTATCCTGTACGTGGTTCGTGAAAAATTCTGTCAGGACTGGAGCCATCGTCTCGGGCGCGGCCCGGATGGGCTCGCCCTCGAGCGTTTGTCGTGTCGCGTGCGGCATCGTTGTCGCCAGCGTGTCGGCTGCTTGTCGAAAGCTCGGGGGACTCACGCTCCCGTCGAGCACGAGCGTCGGCATTGTCGATCGTTTCGCGTCGTCGACCGGAACAGTGCCATCGTCCAGGATGGCGTTGTCATAGGCCAGCGTCGGTGCCACACCTTCCATGAGCGGCCACTCCGGCCCCCGTTTCATGTCCTCGAGCATTTCGGGAGGCACCATGTCGGCGAGGAAGAACTCGATCACCTCGTCGCGCTTGCCGGCTTTCAGGAGGTCGTCCATCTCCTGCCGGAACTCCGAAAATTGTTGTTCAGCCTCCTCGCCGACCTCGACCGGCGGCTGGTTGAGAGCGAGCTTGGTGACCTTCTCCGGTTCGAGTTGGCTAGCCGCCTTCAAGGCGAGGACGGCGCCTGACGAGATCCCGTAGAGGTACGCCAAACCGCCTGCCTCGTCGATGAGGGCATCGATGTCTTCGATTTCCCGCTTGATGGCGTAGGGCACGGTGTCCGTGCTCTTGCCACGGCCACGGCGATCGTAGGTGTACGCCGTGAAGTCAGAAGAGAGCGCGGCCGCTAGGGATCCAAGGCCGAAATTGCCTCGGTAGGCCAATGCGCCATCGACAAGAAAGACTGCTGGTCCCTGTCCCGTCTTCTCGTACGCAATTTTTGTACCGTCTTTCGATATCACTTGTGGCATGTTCAATTCCCCTATCCTATACGTCATTCCTCTTATTGACAACCACGCTGAGCGCCCGTGGACGCACGAGCACGCTTGCTCGCTATAAACTTCTGAAGTACACTGGTCATTCTGACATGAACCCTCCGAGCCCAGATTGCTCATGCTCCAGCGGCTCAATGACTGTGGGATCGTTGTGACTCGGATTGTTCACCCGCGTCGAGATCATGTACGCGGCCAAATCGTCCTCCGGATATGGTTGACACAATGCTTCCCGCTCGTCTGGCCCTGCCGAGAGCCACCGGTCTTCGTCATCACGTGCGAGTACAACGGGCATACGATCGTGGATTGGCTTCATCAGCTCGTTGGGTTCGATCGTCAGGATCGTCACACACGAATCGCTTGCTCGTCACCTTCCCATACCTCCCAGAGGCCAGCCATCGCGAACGCCGGAGTGTCCTCGCGACAAACTCTATATGGCTGCTTTGGTCCACCATTCTGTTTCTGCCACTCGTAGAATCCGGACGACAGGACAAGACACGGTCGGGATTCCCACGCATCCTGGAATACTCGTTTTCGCTGGCCGTTTCGGAACGGGCATTGATGATTCCCTCTTCGGGCTCGTCTGCCCAGAAGGGAATTAGCCCCCAGTGGCACTGATCGATCTCGTCGGTTGCCTCATTCGTGATGACCTGGAGCGGCTCGAGGAGCTGTTCGTCCAGATCGATGCTGCCCGGCAGTTCCTAAAAATGGGCGTCATCGAACGACAACAGGCCCGCCTGTCTCGACTGTTGATCGGGACGGGGATCTCTGCCGTGATACTCGCCGCGGTTGGCATCTTCACTTACTGCGATATCGTCGGGCTGAACCTCCCCCGTCCCACGCTCGTAGTCGTGGCGGGGACGCTCATCCCGCTTGCGATCCTGGAGGCGTACGTCCTCCGCGTGGCGACGATTGCCCGCCAGACGGCGTCGTACGGGCCGTTCATCCCCGAGTCAGACGACTGACGGCCGCTCCGTTGCCGCCGACGGCCACCGATCGTCGAGGTCGTTCACTAGATGGCCGTCTCAACGCCCCCGTAACCATGATGGTTCGCGACAACGATATTACACGGGATGCAGCGCGTCGACAGAGACACCATCGTTCACGACTGGCTCTTTCTTGAGCAGGAGACTGGGAATGTCGACGACGAAGTACACGTCGACAAACTCACTCCGGACGAGCAGTTCGAGCGACTGCGGACGTTGTGGTCACTACCGCGGTGGGATCTGGACAGCCTCTCGCTGGCGTAGTATCGGACTGAACTTAGCGAACCGCTGTTCTACTCGATCCGGCACGCGTGGGGCCAGTTCGGCGTCTCAGGGACGGTACTCGACGTTGCACAAGCAATTCACCGGGATGACCCCGGCCCGGAGTGACGGTCGGTGCTCGTCGAACACTCGGATCTCGTGGCCGAGGTCGAAAGCATCGTTGACCAGCTTCCGGATCCGCCCGACGGAAAACACGTCATCGAGTCGAAACCGGGGCATACGCCGATGCTACTGGACGGCAACCACCGCGCGACGGCCATCGCGCTGCACCTGCTGCGGACTGGCGAGTTCGTGCCGGTGCCGGCGTACGTCGCGAAGCCGACGTACGTCCCGTTCACCTCCCTCGACGAGCGGTTGCAGGCAGTGATATTCGAGTACCGGCACACGTGAGGCAGTCTCCGGTCGACGTAGGACTACCGCGGACATCCGCCGCGGCGTCGCGGACGCCTCAGAAGAGGAAGTCGTCAAACCGCCTCGTCTCCCAGGCGTCAGGAGCGCACGAGTTCGAGTTTCTCCCCGATGAGTATGGGTCGACGTACAGCCCCGCCAGCATGAGCGAGGAGTGGCTGGAGGTTCATACTGTCGACCGGTACCGCGAGGAGCTCGCGCGGATCGCGCTGCTCAGCGGGAACGTCAACACCGTCTGGCGCGATCGATTTCAGAACCGCTGGGGGTACGTCGACGAGATCTGGCGCGAGGGGTGGGACGACGGGAGGGGACCGTCCCCGCCCGGGCGGTCACGGACGCCGCCGTCGACTACCTCCGGAATCAGGTGGACGACCAGACCGACCGAACCGTCGTCTGGTACTTCCAGCCCCACCGCCTGTTCGTCCCCGTCGAGTGGTCCGGCGGCTTCCGCTACGACCGATTCACGGATCGGAAGGGGGAGATCGAACAGGAAAACGAGTTCAAGTGCTACCGAGATGACGACCTCTCGCGCGAGCGCCTCTGGGCGGGGTACGAGGCCAATCTCCGGTATGCGCTAGCGGACGTCAAACTACTGGTGGACAACGCCGACGCCGACCGGACGGTGATCACCTCCGACCACGCCAACCTGCTGGGCGAGTGGGGCATCTACGAGCACCCGCGGGACTTCCCGGCCCCGGCGCTCCGGTGGGTGCCGTGGGTTTCCGTCGACACCGACGCCGATTGTCGAGTAGTTCGGTGATCTTTGTGTCTGAAAGACCCGCGGCCGTCTCGTCGTTCACTGCATCGCTGAGTCCTGCGTCTGTATTGTTTAATCTCATATACTCTTCCTTACTGATCTTGCCAATCTTTTAAGTCGAGTTGTATACGGTTGACCAATTAGCGTCAATTCTGTCAGGTCGCCACAGCAATTATGCGCTATTCATTCAATGTCTCGTTGTCTTTCCACACTCGTGGCATTCCGTGATGTGATAGGGCTCGTGCGAGAAGGCAGCATTCTCGCTCGTTTCGCTTTCAGTTCACATCTCAATTCGAACGGAGTGGGGTGTTTCTCGCTAACAGTTTTCACATGCTTCAGTCGTGGTCATGATTAGGTTTGGTCAATCGGTTAACCGGTTCACGTTCGATGATGTGTAGTCGCTTATTCCACCATAGAACACCAAAAGGCATAATAGAATCATGCGGCAGCAAAACACCGCGTCGGCATTCTCCGATTGAATCCACATAATTTGGCGATTATGGTGCGTGGACACTCATACTGGGTATCACATGGTACTGTGAACGAGTCAGAGACCCACTGTCGGTGCGCACGCAGTTCTCAACTGCAGTAGCCCTCACTATAGTTATTAAGATAGTACACGAGAGGATAAGATAGCTAAATACAAGGTCAGCAACGCCTGAGCATGGCAAGTACGGAGATACAGTATCTAAACAGACCTTTTTGTTCGAGGATCTCGAACTACGGGTCAGAATAAAGAGCCATCACGCTTACAGTGATGGCTCACGTTACCTAGGTACTAACCACTTATACCACCGCGTAATTCACCAGAGTTGCGGTGAAGGATCTATGAGCATGCCCGAGATCTCCGACGACACACCCGCGGAAATTTTCGCACTCGTTGCCCAGCCACGCTGTCGTGTTATTCTCTGTTATTTACTTCAGCAAGACCGTCCGCTTTCACTCACCGAACTCACACGCTACATCACTAGACAGGAAAGCGACAGTTCTAGTCAAGACTTTCACTCCGACAAATATGATGAGGTCTATGAATCATTGACGCGGGAGCATATTCCTCGCCTACGAGAAGCAGGGTTGCTCACCCAGAAGCAAACGTACGAGCAGACCGTGATCACGCTCACAGAGCGTGTTCAGTACGTGAAACCAGCGTTGCGTCCGTATGAACGTACTCCCCGTAAATACCATATCGACTAGTGGTGGGCGTGGTGTGTGTGTTAGAGTGATACTGCATGCTTGTCAGCCGCCGAGCGATAAATTGCATCGATTACTCGCTGGACGGTAAGGGCTTGTTCGACGGTGTTCTGATTCGGGGCATCCCCTGTTCGCACCCCGTCCACGAACATGCGCTGCTCTGCCGTAAAGGCGTCTTCTGGCCGGGTTTGGAGTGTTACATCAGAGAGATGATCGGCGCCGACCGGACTCGATTTATAGATTGTAAGTGACTCGGTGTCCCGGTCGAATCGGGCTCCAGCTTCGGTGCCGCGGATGAAATAGCTCTGATTTGCCGGACAATTGGCCGCCCACGCCACTTCCAGCGCAATCGTTTTGCCTTCAGCACACCGGAGAAAGGCACTGACCGAATCCTCAACGTCGAACTGTCCAGGGCCCGTATCCTCACCCCACATATTGAGATATATGTAATCCTCGCGATCGCCGAATTGTGAGCGAGACGTCGCGCTTACCTCTAGAATCGCTGGGAATCCATGGATATAGAGGGCCAGGTCAATTGCATGCACGCCGATATCAATGAGTGCACCGCCTCCAGCGACCTCGTGTGTTGTAAACCAAGTGCCCCGCCCGGGGATGCCGCGACGACGGATGAAATTCGCTTCAATATGCCGAATCTTGCCAAATCGACCTGCATCTTGATACCCCTTAATGGTGCGAACCGACGGGTAAAACCGCGTATGGAAACCAACCATACAGAACGTGTCCGCGTCTTCAGCAGCTTTTGCGATGCGCTCAGCACTTTCAAGCGTGTGCGCTAGTGGCTTCTCAAGGAAGACAGCAACATCGGCCTTGAACGCGGCAACCGCATACTCCTCGTGAAACCGATTGGGTGTCGTAATGATCACGCCATCCAATCCAGTCGCAAAGAGTTCGTTAGCCGTGTTGAACACCTGTGTCTCGTATTTTTCTGCAAATTGTTCTCGCGCTTCGGCGCTAATATCGGCGCCCCCAGTGAGGTTTACATTGAGGTCACGTAGGCGATCAGCATGATAATGCCCAATATTCCCAAGTCCGATGATACCGATTTGGACAGAGTCGTCTGCATCGCTAGGAGGTGAGCTATGAGCTGACATTGCACGTGCAGACGACGACCATGCACTAGTAGTTTGTCACGGCGAACAGAGGAGACTGAATTCTTTCTTTAGGGAGAAATTATGTAGTGGTGTCCAGAGTATATTGCAATATTAGATAGTGAATAAAAAGCGTGATCGACCAAATGAGATAACCAACTAGGAACAGCAAGAGAATTATCTCGGAACCGACCACCAAAACGATGCATAACTTCCGATATTTGAGTGAGAGCTCATTCTACACGACGGTCATTCTCGGCAATGTACTTGCGGAGTTCGCCTGGGAGTGGTGAGCACTCGTCTATCGTTGCGAGAGAGCGGTCTCTCCTCGATGTATCTTGAATCGATCTCCCCTCCTCGAGAATGAGAATACGACCAACCATCACCGAGACCGAGATGCGGAAACAGAAGATGTCCTACGTACTAGGAGAGTTGATAATGTAGCTGTGGTTCTTAATCGGCGGATTGACATCCGAAAAATCATTAGCAAAAACAATATTATACGCTTTAATACCAGCAGTTGATGAAATAACTTCTTAATCTAGTAGCTTATCCTAATAGCTGGATGTTCAGGAAAGTTAATGGCGTTTCGAGGCGGAACATACTCAGAGTAGCAGGCGGTTCCCTCGGTGCAGTCAGCGTAGGAGGGTTTGCCACAGCAAAGCCAGACGAGACTGTCGAAGTGAACATTGGCTACAAGTCACAAGCGGGTCAGCAAGCTGCACAGAACACAGCCAGCGATGTTATTCGTGAGTTCAAGTTCGACGCGCTCACGATTCGTGCACCAAAACGAGCAGTAACAGGACTCCAACAACGCGGTGACCTCCGCTATGTCGAAGAAAACGGGACAGTCAAGGCACTCGCACAGACGCTACCGTGGGGTGTTGACAGAGTTGACGCAGAAGTCGCTCATTCTAATGGTGAGACGGGCAGCGGCGCCGACATCGCCATCATTGATACTGGTATCGATAGCACTCATCCCGACTTACAGACGAATCTTGGCACCGGCCAATCTTTCGTGACGACAGGAGGGTATCCAGCGTGGCAAGATGATAATGGACACGGTACGCATTGTGCAGGGATCGCAGATGCAGTAAACAACAGTCAAGGAGTCGTCGGCGTCTCCACGGAGGCGACACTCCACGCAGTCAAAGTGCTCACCGCCGCTGGATCTGGGACGACTTCTGATGTCGCTGCAGGGATCGAATACACGGCTGACCAAGGTTGGGACGTCGGCAGTCTGAGCCTCGGTTCTGATTCTAGTTCCCAGACGCTCAAAGACGCGTGCCAGTATGCACAGAACAAGGGTGTTCTACTCGTTGCGGCAGCAGGTAATTCCGGGCCGTGTACTGACTGCGTTGGCTATCCGGCCGCATACTCGTCGGTCATGGCCGTTAGTTCAACAAACAAAAATGACGGCCTCTCGTCATTCTCCAGTCAGGGTCCAGAAGTCGAGATTGCTGCCCCAGGAAGTAACATCTACTCGACGTATGTTGGAGGAACATACTCGACACTCTCAGGGACGTCAATGGCGTGTCCGCACGTCTCCGGCGCCGCTGGGCAACTCATGGCGAACGGGTTCACGAATGATGAGGCACGACAGAAGCTGATGAGCACTGCTGAGGACATTGGTCTTTCCGCGAATGAGAGTGGTGCAGGCCTCTTGGACGTGGCCGCCGCACTCGGCTTCGACTCCAACGATAGCACCTAAGCTCCTATCCATTTTCGCCGTAAGCAGAAGTGAAATCTAGCAGGTCACCGCCCTCAAGGAAGCACGAAACCTTTTACTGCCAGCAAGAAGCTTCTTCTCAATCTAAATTCCAAGTGCAGTACGAGTACGTGCCTACAATGAACATGGCACTGTCAGGAACGTGGGAGTGATGCTATAGGGAGCTTATCGAGTTGTCCCACGTTTGTCGAGCGGATACCGGATCAGTGTATTTCACGGTGAACTCACTATGACCTCACCCGACGCAAAAAGTATGCTAGTCACTCACTTAGTAGTTGGGTTCACGAACGTGACCGAGCTTACCTCAGCAATATATGTCTGCCGACTGTGAAAAACTCCTCCTTTGAACGTGGTGACAGGGGTAGTTACTAGGTTCCGTGAAGTCCACATCCGCCGGGCGAACTTATTACGATTCACCCGACACTCGTAGTGTGTAAGTGTCTCACTTAGCTACTCTGGCTCAAGAATGTGAACACAGCAACCTTGTTCATGGCTGTGAAACGTGGATAATAGTAGTGGTTTGGCTGCCCCGTGCGATCCACGTTCGCTGGGCATGTCCGAACGTCGATGCAAGACCCGAAATAGTGAGACAGGTTCACAATCAACTTAGAAGTTCGGTTCACTGTAGTCAGTGGAAAAGGAGATCATGCGAACAATTGCTGGCACCGGCGGGGTAGCGTCACTCCTCCATCCGTACAAGCGTCCAGTAGACGACGCCCACCGGGAGCGTCCCCAGGGCGAACGCAGTCTGATACGAGGGGTCGGCAAGAAGGGTCTCTCCAAGACGCTCTCGCTGAGCACGACTGCCCCAATCGTGGCCGTGTAGGAAGTGAGTTGTTGGTTGAGCTGTTCGATCATTGCCTGATATTGTTTTCGGATAAAAAGGCGAGGATTAGGCTCAATTCTCGTGCCGGGTGTAGGCCAGTACGAACACAATTGCCATCGCGACCGTGATACTGGCCGCAATAACTAGGATTAGGAGATTCGCTGTGAGGTCAGCAAGGGCAAACAATACCATCGCAAGTGCGCCAAGCTCTAAGCCACGCCGTTGCCAACCATCGTATCGATCGCCTTTCGACACGCGCACATATATGAACGTGAGCTCGAGTAGTCCCGGCAGCATGACGTCCGTGTACAGCGCACTGATGAGGAGAGCACTCACTGATACAAGCCATATACCCCCGTGGGGAGTAGCAAGGTATCGACGCCACTGGAGAACATCCAAAAGAATCCAGTGCCCACCAATGCAGCTTGTACACATGCACCCAACCAGTATCACAGCCTGATATTCGTTGCAGATTATCTTGTAACTGGCACCTCGCACCTACGCCACCACATCGTGGTGTTTATTCATCGTTACACCTTTGAAAAGGCGCGTGGTCGAGACTGAGTGGCGGGCCACCCGATATCATGTATCTCGTATTCCGCTCCGTCAACTAAGCAGAGCTACCTATCAGATGGAAGCAGTTGTGTGGGAAACTCTTTACTGGGTGGAATGAGAGGGAGACTCCTATAGGATTGAAGTCGGGCATCGACGTGACCAACCCACCAGAAGAGTACTTACCGCCAACGGGTGGTTATACGGTTGAGGAAATCACTTGCATTGCAAAAGAGGCGACAACACTCCTCGAAGTGTGCCAACAAACAATCCTCTCACGGCATACCGTTCGCAAAGTCCTCCGTGCCTGTACACAGTATCACGAAGTGGAGTTTGGGTTCGGGAATGATGTGGAGAGTACAACGACTCGGATCGAACAGTTGCGGAAGAAAATGGAGTGATGTAACCTCTCCTTTGACCATAACCGGAAGTAGAAATGGGCAAGTCGAGGCGATCCACGAAGCAGAAAACCTACCATCGCCAACAAAAGGGATTTGAACGTCGAAAACCCCTCAATTCAAAGCGAGAACATGCTCCCGTCGTAATTAGTATTTTATCCTAGTGCTGAGTAGCGTGACTGGCAGTCGTCCGATTTGATCAGGAGTTATGAGAGTTTGTGTTGTCCTGTTCTCTTTGGATGTCATAGGTCGTCCAGACCCACCAAATCACGTATGCACCGCCAATAGTCGCTAGCACAAATACGGTGGCCCAGAACAGCACTGTCAAGATGGTAAAGAGTGCCAATACCATATCTCATCCTAGCTTGTCCAAGTATATCAGTCCCCCAATCGTGATAGAATGCCATCTACTGTACTTTTCTGATCTTCTTCTCAATAAACCGACGCTATTTTGGTTGATATACCTACACCAAGTATTTATTCATATATTTAATCGGAAACAAAAGATTTCAATACGTAGTGTGAATAGTGACAGAACGCTGTATATTACTTTAAAATGGACTCACAGAAACAGACTCGTTCAGCGTCATATTTTCACTCCCGGTGGAGTACTTCGAGAAGTGGCTGTGCAAACGGATGGACTTGTTACGATGGTTGTGGGGACAGAGATGCAACGAACAATTGCCTGACCATCACTATGAGTGTCTCACCTATGGCGTCCACTTACGGCATCAGGGTTGTATTTGTCCTAAGTGTGGCAGTTACCGAGTCGAAAATCATCGCTGGCAGTAGTGCCGGCAGAACACTATGATCAGTATCTTCTAGCTGAATCGACGAAATGTGGCGATTATGGTACGTGGCACCCGTGTTAGGTTCGAGCGGATCGTACCCATCAACTCGAACATGCACTTCCCAGTACACTGAAAAGTTCTGCATCAAAGTAGCCTGTTTCATCTCCTCTCTTTTAAAGCAACCTTGTAAGGACAACCCTAGGCTTTATAGAATTTGCCTGAGTGCGTCGAACGTAATGACTCCTATCCCAGATGGGGGAGATGACTATCTATCGAAATCTGACGACGAGTTACTCATCGATGGGTACGAGGACGTCACATTCTTCCGCACAGTGGTGGAGGAGGCAGGCGAGGCCATTCTGACACTTGATACCTCAGGGATGGTTGTGTATGCAAATTCGGCAGCAAGTGACCTCTTTGGATACGATATCGATGAGCTAGTTGGTCATCCAGTGCGCATTCTCTTCCCCCCACAGTACGAACAGTCTTACTATGATGAATTTGAGGAGGCGGTTCAAGTCACGGAAAGCACGTCCGAACCAGTGAACCGAACGACACTCGACCGGATAGGTCTCCGTACAGATGGAGAGATAATCCCACTCCGATTCTCATTTACTGAGCATGCGTACAATGGCCAGCGAGTGTTTACTGCGATCATCCGGGATCTCACCGAGCAAAAAACCCACGAACAGAAGCGTCGTGACAGCGAAGCGCGTTTCCGGCAAATCGCAGAGCATATCGATAGCGTGCTCTGGATGGCAGATGCCGCCCTGACCGAGGTACTGTACGTAAACTCGGCCTATAAAGATGTCTGGGGGCGCTCACGCGAATCGCTCTACAGCGAATTATCGACGTTTATAGAAGCCGTCCATCCTGACGATCGCGAGCAGGTCGAGGAATTCCTAGACCACCTCGTCCAAGATTCGCGAGCCAGGACACCGCAGAGTGAATACTTTGTAGATTATCGTGTTGTCCAGCCCGATGGGACGATTCGGTGGGTCTCTGATCGCGCCTTTCCTGTCTATAATGACGTGGGAGAGCTCCATCGAATTGTTGGGATTGTCGAGGACATCACGGCGCAGAAACAACGGGAAGAAACGCTGCAGCGCCAACGCGAGATCCTCCAGACGATTTCCGAGATCAATACCGTCCTCAGGCAGGTCAACAAATCGATGGTCGAGGCGACGACACAGAGCGAGATCGAGGCGTTGGTCTGTGAGCACCTCGTCACCTCAGACCTCTACCAGGCAGCACTGATCGGAGATCTTGAGCCAGCAACCGAAGGTATTGATATTCGCACAGCACGTGGTGTTGAGCAGGCGTATCTCGAGGCTATCCGCGAAGCAGATCCAACGGATACTGAACAGGGGGCGGCAGCACAAACAATCGAAACTGGTGATATTCATGTCGTTGACGATATCGAGGCTGATCCAGCATTTCCAGCGTCCGTCCGTGAGGCTGCCTTGTCCCACGGATTCCAATCTGCGATCTGTGTGCCACTCATCTATGGCGAGACGACCTATGGTGTCCTCGTCGTGTATGGGACACAGCCCGCGATGTTTAGCGAGCACGAACAAGCGATCTTCGACGAGCTAGGTGAGACACTCGATTATGCGATCTACGCCCTCAAAACCCAACAACTCTTATTTACGGATCAAGTGGTTGAACTCGACTTTGATCTCACTAAGACGGACGGCTTTTTCGTCACTGTCTCAGACGAACTCGGCTGCTCATTCACCCTTGATGGGATTGTCCAGACCAGCGATGGTGACCTCCTAGAATATATTGAGGCAGAAGATGTATCTCCAGAGCAAATTCTCGAGCACGCTGACCGCTCTCCGCATGTCCAGCGAGCGCGGTGTATCACCACGCATGAGGAGACGAGCAGGTTTGAATTTCTGTTTCAGAGCGAAACAACCACTTCAAACCGCCTCCTTGAACGCGGTGCCGCCATCAAAACCGCAACCGCCACGAATGGACAGGGGACACTCACTGTCGAAGTGCCTAATACAACCGAACTCCGGCCATTTATCAACGCTGTCCAGACTGTCCACCCCCAAGCCACCCTCGCTGCCAAACGAGAGCGCGAACGCTCGGGTGACTCGGCGACCGGCTTCCGTGAGCAGGTGCACGAACAGCTGACTGACCGTCAACACGAAATCTTGCAATCAGCCTATCTGAGTGGCTACTTCGAGTCGCCCCGTGAGAGTACCGGTGCCGAGCTGGCCGACACGCTTGAGATTTCGGGGCCAACGTTTCATCAACACTTGCAAGCCGCTCACCGCAAACTCCTGACGACGTTCTTCACACCCCCAGCAGCAACCAGTAAAACGTAGAACTGACGTGGATATCAACCCGATCGGGCGTGCCTAACTAATAAGGTGTTGTGGTTTTAGTCACAAGCACTAACGTAGCTAGTAATGATACCTGTAAACGCTACTCATCCGACCCACTCCATCGGGACGGTCTGCGACCTACTCGCTAATAGGCACCGACGGGTCGTCCTTGATCACCTCCAAGACGGAGACAGTGACGCTGTGACTCTGACTGAATTAGCTGCGGTCATCCAAACACAAGTGGACGACGTGGAATCTGAGCAGCAAGCCCGAACCATACTCATCCACAACCATCTCCCAAAACTCGCTGACTACGATATCATCGAGTACGACCAGCGGAGTGAGACCGTGCGCTTTTGTGATGGCATCCAGAATGAACTGCTCTTTGAGCTTGGTGGATTCTACAAGTAAGCGCAGAGCACCAGTAGTCATCTCGTGACGCTGCTCACTAACTGCGTCGACTGGGCTTGTCTCAATACTCACAGCGGGGGAAGCAGTTTTGATTCTCCATGGTGGGGGAAGCGTTGGAGAAGCATCGTTTCGATATATTCTATCTCTAAGTGAGGAATACAAAGTAATCGCACCGACGTTGCCTGTTGGAGTATCTACTGTCGAGGATACTGTAAAGGGACTTCATACAATATGCGAGAAAGAGGATATCGAGGAGGTCCACTTCTTAGGATTCTCACAAGGAGGAATGATAGCCCAGTGCTTCGTGCGGGCCCATCCAGAACTCACACAATCGCTAATTCTGTTCGTCAGCATGGGTCCAAGCCAGGACTACGCAAAGAAATTCAACCAGTATCGGACGATGATTGGTCTGGTTCCCGCCCCGCTATTTAGGTTGCTCAGCAAATACTTCATAACGAAGCAGATTAGCGCCGAAAGCGTCAACTCATCGGAAGCGGAGAAGGAATTTTGGTTGACATTTTCCCGAGAGATGTTTGAATCGAGAAGAATGAATAAGGAACTGATGCTCTCACAAACCGATGTGCTGATCGACTACTTTGAGAACTATCGATTTACAAAAGACGATCTGGAAACCTGGGATGGAGCTATTCTAATCATTGAGGCAGAGAATGATCGAATTGTGAGTGACAAAGAACGACAGGACTTGAAGGAGCTCTATCCTCAAGTGAAGACGATACTGCTGGAAAATTCCGGGCATTTTGGAACAGGACTGTTACAGCCTATGGAAATCATCAATAAAATTTCCGAGTTTGTCTCGAATAGTTCTCAGCAGGGTCAAACCTGAGAGGTGATACACAAACCACTATCGAATGGATGTATCGCACCGGGAAGCGCTTTCACGTCACCGAGAAGGAGTCCGACGACAGTATACCCATGCGTAAGCAGTTCTACCTCCCGAAACGGTCGAGCTCGGAGGACGATGCGGTCGAGGAGCTATCGGACGTGTGGAAAGAGATGTCCTAGAGTGATAGAAACGGTTCCTAACGAACCATCATAGGGAAAGTTCATTTGAGCCGTTCAGATGAACGGTTGCCCTGGTTTATATCGACCTTGTATGGTTGGAAAGTAAACTCTGGCAGGAGGCAATCAGGATGGAACAATTCTCCACGCCACTCCCAGGCCCGTTGGCGATCTACTGGTTGCTGACATCGATAGCAAATCACTCGGTGGCTTGAATCAGCAGCCGACTGTTTAGTCATCGGTGTCCTCCGTGAGGTATCGTTTCGATTGCGATACTGCCAGAGCCAGTCTCGTGCTCCGTTCTCAGTTGGAATCGATCTTCTCCTTGGAGAGAAACTGAAGTACGAGGTTGGCGTTGTTTCTGCAGCAAGTGGCATGTCGGTCAATTTCTAGGCGTAGCCAATGATTATCTCGTCCCGCTTTTTGGACCCTCTCTACCCCCAGTATGGCGGGGTTGTTGGTGAAGAGCGACGCCGATCGGCTAGGGCACGCGAGAAATCGGGGGAAAGGTGGGGGAAGTGGGTGGCGTGTGGATGACAGGCAAAACACTCTCCCCACGAGTGTGGTATGTGCTTCAGTAGCATGAATCCAGAGGGTTGATCCCACTACCGGTTACGTCGAACCGACGCGCACCGATTACAGCAGCACTCCCGGGGGAAAACAAGGTCGAACTGGCTTAGAGCACAAGACTTCCAATCCACCAGGCGAGCAGGAGGAGACTGATCCAGAGAAGTAATTGGCTCAACAAAAATATTCGGATGTACAGTGCCGACTGGCTTGCACCCATGTTACCAATAAACATGGAGAGACGTATTAGTTCTTTGGTGGCCTGAACGTTGAAAAATACAAACGCTACTTCCTCCTGGTCTCTGCTGGCGGGTTTCGTACTTCTTCGACGCCTCGCCGATGTTAGTATGCTGTACTAGCCTACGAAAGCCCCTGGAAACGTTTCCAACCCTTTGCATAGAGATCGGTTCGGGGTCACCGTGGGGTGCTCACTGCCAGTTATGGGTTTGTGGAGAAGTGTCAAAGGAGTATTTCACTGTTCACGAAGCTTATTATCTACTAGATACATCTCCGTAATATGGAAGCATACACAACACGCATTCTCTTCGGGCAGAATCGAACGATTTCCGTCCGAATGCTTCTGTTGGGAGTTGCCTGGTTTGCAGTAGTGTTCGGGGTGTTGGGTAGGAGTATATTAGGGGGACTTTGGGTCGTGTTTGGTGGAAAAGCAATCTGCATTGGCGCAATTTTCAGCGTTATTGGGGCAGCTACTGCCGATAGTCTCTTTTAGGTAGTCAGATCGATGAACGTCCCGTGATCGTCAATATTTCGAGGATGTAAACGCCATGAATTACAGAGGATGAGCAAACTAATCGCAACCGTTTAACCACGGGTACATCGACGCAGAAGAGAGATATGGCGTGAGCATCTGTACGATTTGTATGGCCGGCACAGTTGTTGAAGTGGAACATGAATAAACGGATTTTGGCAGATTGGCGAAACGGTGAAGCAATTTCGTATGATATTGCATCTGTAGGCGGAGTAGGCCAAGTGCCTCGGGGCTTGACTCCGAGACGGTTCACTCGGGAACTCGGTGATTTTCGACCACATCTCGAATTTCGCGTGCTTTCACCCGACCGTGAGCAAGGAGCGCCATGAGAACAGCGGTTTGATAGCGAAGTTTAGCTTTTGCACCACGTTTTGAAGGTTCGTCGGAAAGCACAGCAAGTAGCATCCCACCCATATCCTGATACTCAATGGACCCATTCACCGTTTTTGCTTGAATACCGTCGACTGACCGTGAGATAATTTCATGCGCGTCTCCTTTCTCGATACTCAGATATATCGTTCTGAAGCTCACTAACTGCTTCTTCGGGGGGACTTCATTTGAAGGATTCGCCACCCCCAATCGCTCGAACATTCATCAGTAGGTGGAATTAGGCGATGTACTGCGAGACAGAATCGGCGTTTTGAATGAGGACAGTGCCAAGGATGCTCATGAGAAGTACACCCGCACTTGCTGGAAGATAGGAGGCGGGGTCTGGACTTCCGCACCTACATACCCAATGAAGTGGTGATCGCGGCAGGCAAGATACGTGATAGAATCGTCATCTGAAAGCCGAGAATGGCGATAGGTCAGCCCAGTCTCCCGAATATCATCTATGAGCGTGTACTCGCTTACCGCCGCCATTTCACGCTGGGCGGGGAGCCACAAGTCGTCAATATTTGAGGAAGGCTTCACTCGCCGTGCTCCCTCGATACCTAATTGTCTGACTCCGTGGATCATACTCGATGAGGCGGTGATCGGCGAGAGCTGGGAGATGCTGATGTACCAGGACAATCTGTGCCTGGTGGTGTGCTGTGATCGAACTCCGCATTGGGACGTCCGGCCCTGAGCAACGGTGGAGTCTTTGCTACACCGGCTATACAACGCGGTGGTTCTCAATCAACTAATGAAACTTTTTACTCCTCTATCTTTGAGAATGGGCAGCCTGGTCATGCAAATATATGAGCCAAATGAGCTCGATCCCGACGAGAGTGGCAGTGATTCCAGGAATTAAAAACACGACATTCGGGGCACATTGGCTCTCAACTCCACCCAATTTACATATCGGATGCTCGAATGCATACCAAATCGCAAGCCCTCCACCAACAATGCTGAGCACACCGTATCCATGCAGGGAGTGGGTTCGCTTCATCTACCTCCTGTATTAATGGCCGATATCAATAGTCTTATGTAGGTTTGAAGTGACATACAAACAATACGAAAGAAAAACTATCGACAGGAGCTAAGCGTATCTCACGGACGAATAGGCTGCCGAAGGTGACTGACGCAGTCATATAGTCTAAAATATGATCGATCACTGTTTCGCTTCCTCAGGACGGGGCGAAGTCAGAAGATATCAGCTAGGGAGCGATCGTGGATCACCATACGCACATTGACGAGATGTTAGCCGTTGAAACCTAATCGGAAGGAACGAGACTATATCAATTGTTGACCATCGATCACGAAATACCCGAGCGCTTCCGTTGTGTGATTAGTTTCGGCGTCCCGACTTTGTTCTTCCTCGATACGCACGTCGACGGTCGAATCGCGGAGGTTGCGATAGCGGAGTGCAGCGGGATCGCCACCATCATACGTTTGCATATCTGCGATAAAGATCGGCTCTTCATATAATCGGTCAAATTCGGTCGAATGCCACGTCTGGGTAACTGTGTTTGGTGTCAGTCCTGCTTCGAAGCGAACCGTGTTTAGCTCGCTAACACCTGGTTCAGCAGCAATGTAGCCAACAGTCTCCGTTGCATGAACGGTGTCTTGGGCCTCTTCTTCTTGCAGCCGAATCACTGTCTCGTTGCTCGAGACGTTTCGCTGCCGGGTGACGATCGGATGAGGGCCGTTGAATGTCTGTGTTTGCGTCAGGACGACGGGAGCCGTCGTAAAGTTCTGGGAGAATGGTTTTCTCGAGAACGTGTGATTCGTGGTCATCGTCCCCACTTCAATCCGCGTGCCCGTCTCAGAAGTGTATGTTCCAGCATCCAAGACGAGGTAGGAGATGGTCTCTGCGGTATGCGTTCCATCGAGATATGCCCACTCTTCGAGTTGGAACTCGAAACTCTGCCTCTGAACGTTTCGGAGTCGGATATGGCACGGATGAGAGCCATTGTACGAAAGGGGCTGCATCAGCACGATTGGATTGTCATAGGCGCCCTCAAGAGAAACCGTGTGCCACGCTCCGGGAGTCGGTTGGTTGGTGGTCACGGTTCCCGTTTCGCCGATCGAAACCGCAGCCTCCACGTCGACTAACCCGTATCCCTGTTGCGTTGAATCAAGTCCAATCGATTCGGCTGTGGAACGTAGCCGCCCACGAGCACCACCGGGATTTTCGTAACTCTCCTCGGTCAGGGTATCGCTACTATCGTAGGTGATATTCGTTGCGTTCGTATCTCCAAGTGCCATCAATTGTGCAGCTGCACCACCAACGTGTGGACAGGCCATCGACGCCCCTGAAAACGTCGCATACCCTCCAGCGACCGTCGAGTACACGTTTGCTCCAGGCGCGGCCAGTTCGACTGCCGACCCAGTCGAAGAAAACGAAGCAATACGGTCATTTGGGGTTGTTGCACTGACCGCGATTACCTCGGGATACGCAGCAGGATAATTCACACAGCCAAGACATCCATCGTTTCCAGCTGCGGCGACGAGGAAGACGCCTCGTCGGTAGGCGTATTTACAGGCATCATGAATGGTTCGTGATCCAATTGGGCTTCCAAGACTCATCACCGCGACATCCCAGCCCTGATCCGCGACATATCGGATTCCAGCTGCGATCTGTGAATAATAGCCACTCCCAGTACAATCCAATGCTTTTACCGCGTGGAGTGTTGCTTCCGTACTGACCCCAATTACTCCGAGTGAATTGTTTACTGCATTCGTGGTTCCGGCGACGTGCGTCCCGTGATTATCGTCGTCATCCCAGGGTTGGCGACACGCGTTTCCGTTTGTTTGGGTACACGGATTTCCCTCTGCTGTCGTCCCACATGAGATATAGGCCTTACCTGCTCCCAAATTGGGCTGAAGGTCCTGGTGATCGCTATCGATCCCAGTATCGATAATCGCAATATCAGCGCCGGATCCAGTATACCCCTTGTGATGGGCCTGTTCGGCATCGATTCGATCAATACCCCACGGGAGTGTCTGACTGCCCGTTGTTTCGTGATCGATCGCCTGCTTGAAGCGGTCTTGTTCTACGTAGGTCACATCACAGCGATTCCTCAGTTTCGTGCGCGCTCGCTTTGAAAATCGGCCGACGACGGCTGTAGAGAATGATCCGAGGTCAATCGTTCGACGAACCGTCTCTGCTTGGTCGTGGGCTGCTTCAATAGCCGATTCCGACTCCGTGCCGACGATAACTCGAAGAGGCTGGTCACAGGATCTCGGTCGTTGCAAGCCGAGTGGAATGATACCAATGCCAGCCGACTTTTTGAGTATTTCTCGGCGTGATGAATCCTTCATATATTAACCTAGCACAGGAAACGTAATTAGAAATATTTATCTTAGTATGGAATACATTATCCGATATTATATTTTATCAGTTTTGTTTATTGACTATCACGATGGTCCTCGCATCAACAGTGCGGGTGAATTCCTCACGAGCGCAGGAGGGAATATATCGAGAGGTTTCCGTTGCTTTTGTTTCACTTTCAGGCACCACATAACAATACTTAACACAGTCATTGGAACAACTGCGAGCGTCGCACTGACCTTGGTGACACGGTGGACGCTCGATCGTACAGAAACACGTCGCGTTACGACTGGTGCCATATTCATGGTTGGCGTGGGGGTGCTCACTCCACCGTTCCCCCACTCTGCCCCAGGGGATTCCGGGGCGAGAACGGGTTGCTCGCAGGTATGAGCATCATCGACGTGCAGCAGGTTTGCACTGTCGGTAGCGGCTACCTCACGGTGGCCTCAATGGTTCGATTCCATCCCCGTTCGTCTTTTCACGTCCATTACACGATTCATGGCATCTTAGAACCCAGTCACTCGTCCATTTTTCCATCTCACCATCACCACACCAACAGCGACGAGTCGGGGAGTTCACCACCATGGTCATCCGGGAGATCCGATACTGGGGTGACGGCGTCGAATCGAGGCCCCTTCTTCACTCGATTCTCATCGTGATCTCAGGTGAGAAAGCCGTGTATCTCTTTTAGGATTTTAACCAGTAGTAACAGCAGTTTGAGGACGGTTCATCTATGGTTTAAGAAAAAACGTTCCATTACGAACCATCTGGACATAACTGATCACCCCTGTGAACGCTCACATGCCGTAAAGGATTTCATAAATACGTGACAATGGCTAGTGGGAGAACAATGCACGATCTGACTGGCTTTCAACGAGACCTGTTGTACGTGGTGAAGGGGTTAAATGATCCACATGGACTTGCCATCAAAGACGACCTCGAAGGCTACTACGACAAGGAAGTACATCACGGGCGACTCTATCCAAATCTGGATGCACTCGTCGACAAAGGGCTGATTGAGAAGAGCGAAAAAGATCGCCGGACGAACATCTATACGCTGACTCAGCGTGGCCAGCGAGAAATCGAAGCTCGGAGAGACTGGGAGCAAGAGTATCTCGAGCAAGAGGTTCCAATAGCCTAACAAACGCGCATCATAGCATTCCTTTAGGCAATCCACCACAGCACTGACCTAACTCCCGTTCTGCAGTAACATGAAACCTCGATGAACCGTATCCCACTAGAGTGGAGTAGACAACTCACATTCTCTCGGTAGCAAACCCCCATCGGTCACGGTCGCTGCGCGATTTCTTTACAACCTACTCCAATCGTGAATACGGGGCGATATCGAAACAGGATCTATCAAAGTTGGAGTAATATACTAATCCATGAATTTCCGACCGATAGCTCTCCTCTGCGAGAAGAAAACTCAGGATCGGCCATTTCTCGGAGGCAAATCTGGATACAGAAACGGAGAGTAGTGCGAACGAAATATGCTTCCCCGAGGGCGGCTACCCGTGCGATTCCACTTCCGCTTAGTGACGAATGCGGAAGTAACGAAGACACCACCACTTCCAGTGTATTCCCCCGATATAGGCTCTCTATTTCTCAGTATCAGTACTTCCTAAGTCTATAAATTGCATACTGCTATATAAAATACCATCTCTCCCAGAGACCACAGTTTCGGGGGATGGCCGGTTTTCGGCAATTTTGGAGTAGATGACGGACCAAATCTGCCAACGCAGTGGGGTTCAGAATCAGTTAGCGGACTGAACTCCACAGGTGCGAGATAATAGCGCGAAATTCTTTCTCCTCGGATAGTGTTTCCACTCGCAAAGGGCGAACTGAGTGGGTAAAGGGTTAGTCAGGCGGAATCAGTGCTGAACAGACCAAATCAAAACACTCACCAGCTGTGAGACCTGGCGCATAATCAATCTCGCCGTTGACACCTGCTTTCAACAGGAAATCGGTAAGACGCCAGATGTTGTGGAGCAATACCGCAAACACGAAATAGAACAGCCATACTCGATAATCCTTGGAGGAAGTCTTCGCCAAGAAGTCGTTCTTGATGCTCTTGTACTCGTTCTCGATCTACCAGTGATACATATATTCTCGTAAAATCTAGACTTCCCATTCGTCATGAACACTGAATATCGGCGACGACCCACGGACTCGATTCAAAGATTGCCTCGTCATTCACCTCGAGCCATTCTCCTAACTCGAAGAGCGATGTTAGTTACAATTCTGGAATCAAACTGAGGGTTTTCGGTTTGATATTGATCAGGGAGTTAATATTCATTATAATATGTTGATAATTGGTCAAATTAGTCTAGTAACCGAGAGATTATCATCCTCATATTCGGCGGTATAGGAACTAAATAAGTAGCCGATTCCTTGGCAACACTTCTACTTTTTGTCCTGAATCTCATCGTCAGATATGCATATGGGGTGATCTCCCCCATACGAAATTATCAAACACGATAATGATTGTTCTAAATCGGAATCCAAAACGAGCGTTTGAAAATTCATCCGCTTTTATATTGGATCAATCTCTGACAACCACCAATTCGGGTATCCGTTACAATTCTATTTGTGTAATGTTTATCGGGAAGCCTATACTGCTAGTTCTCTCCTAGCAGTCAATTGTCGACGGTTCCTGTTTGTTATTAACAGGCAAAGAGAACGGCTGTCCTTGTCTTTGACGAGAAAAACCCGATGACGACGCCCCCTATCGCGTGTTTATTACTAAATGAAATTGTCGAACGACCATGGGGAACAATTCTCAAAGTGATCAAGATATAGAGATAATATCGATTATTAGTCCCGACGGCTGTACCGTCCATAGATTCGCTCCGTCATAATCGAAGAGCACGGAGAATGACCTTAGCTACCGTTTGTTCGCATTGACCGCCTGCACCTGCCGCTGTCTTCGCGAACGCGTTCTCATCGTATAACCCACTAGCGATAATTTTCCTGTCGTATCCGCCTCGGATCCCCGCCTATCAGATTCGCGTGGATCTTCTTGCCAAGATAAAACGATGAAACTAGCGGTAGGTCAGCGATATGTGTGTTCAAATCAGCTGTATCAGTTCCTCTCGATCTCGACGATACTGTGATCGGCGACTGTTCCATCGCTGATCCACGTCCCTAAACGTTAACATCTGTCTGAATGATGCCATAATTGGTAGAACAAAGTCAATGAACGCGAACTGAATATTTCCTGCTCACAAAAACCGAATCAGACGTTCAATCTTAGGTGAGTGTTCATCACTTTCTCCCTACACTTTTTGCCGACCCATTCAATCAGGGCTGGACAAGAATCTTCGCTTCTTCGCTGTTTCTGTCAAGAAGAATTTCGAAACCATCTGCCACAAGGTCATTAAGGTTGATTCGTGATGTAACGAGTGGCGTCGGATCAAATACGCCTGTCTCAAAATTTCGAATCGTTGTTCCGAATTCCCGTCCAGAGAGCGGACCACCTTTGAATGCCGCCGTCCCGACGACGGTTTGTTCATGCATGACGATGTTATTTGGGTCGATAGAGATGGTCTCCTCAAAGAGACTTACGATAGTTGTTGTTCCACCGGACTTAGTAGTTGTGAGCGCCTGATTGACTGACTGCTCAACACCAGCAACCTCGAATGTGGTATTAGTTCCGCCGCCTGTTTCGCCCATGATATAGGAAACAGGATCTATTTCAGTCGGATCAATAACTTCATCAGCACCACACTCCCGCGCAAGTGCCCGCCGGGCTTCATTGGGCTCGGAAACGTATACTGGTCCTGCACCGGCCGCTAGTGCAGCCTGGAGAACGGTCAGACCGATTGGACCACTTCCGAAAACTGCAGTAGTATTGCCGGACTTGAGACCAGATCGTTCGACGGCATGGACGCCAACAGTGAAAGGTTCAACGAGTGCAGCGAGGGCTATTGGGATCTCGTCGGAAACGGGGACGATCTTTTCGGCAGAGACGACCACATTTTCTGCAAACCCGCCACCGCCACCGGACAGACCAATAAATCCGCCAGACGTACAGAGGTGATAGTTCCCTTCGTGACAATACTGGCAATCTCCACACCAAATTATCGGATTAACCACGACGTTAGTTCCGATTGTGATATCGACATTTTCCCCAACTTCTGTAACGGTACCACTGATTTCGTGCCCAATCGTAATCGGGAGGTGTTCTTCGGTCACTGGGTGGGGTTCGTCTGGTATCGTAATCGGGCCCCCAACGTACTCGCCGAGATCTGATCCACAAATCCCACAGGCAGCGATTTCCACACGGATATCATTGGAACCGACAGTGTCCGGTTCGATATCTTCGATACGGATGTCTTTTGGACCATAGTAGCGTGCTGCGCGCATATTGGGTAACGATTCCTCTCTACCCAATAAAGATAGTGTAACGTAACAATCAAAACTTAAGTTGAGCTTGCAAAAACGGAACGACGACCGGCTAGTTGGTTTCTAGTGGCGGGAGCATCTCATTGATACGTTCGACGTCGACTTCCAGCCAAGCCGGCACTTTTAACTCGTCGCCGTAATTTTCGGGATCTTGATCGATGTCGAAACCAGGCCCGTCAGTGGCATACTCGAAGACGGCTCCGCCGGGTTCGGTGATATATCGCGAGTGGAAGTAGTCGCGATTTTTTGTGGAAGTCGTGATGTAACCGTTTTCACGGAGAATGTCACTGACCTCGTCCTGTTCCCATTCGTTCTTGACTCGGTATGCAACGTGGAGGTACGTTCCAATACCCATCACACCTTGAGGTGCGTTCGGGCGGATAAGGACGTCGACTGTGGTGGCGCATGGTGCGTCTCCAGGTGCTTCGTAGCGGATGCGGTCACCGGCCTGCGGATGGGTGGCCTCTCCGACACGATCCCATCCCATGGTTTCGAGGACATCCATCGTCCCTGCTGGGTCGTTCGAGTGTAAGGTCGTGTTGAACATTCCGCGGATGGCGTATTCTGCCGGAACATCGCTGCCGTCCGTATACGGTTCGATATCCGATTCGCCGGTCACCAGTTCGAACGGAAGCCCGTCCGGGTCGGTGAACGCGATCGCGGTCTCGTCGAACCGCTCCTCAACGGTATAGTTTACATCGTTTTCCTCGAAACGGCCCTCCCAGTAATCGACCGAACCCTCTGGGATCGTCAGGCCGACGGAACTCATCATACCCTTTCCAACCATGCCATCTTCCATGGGCATGTTGGTCATCGGGAAATATGTGACGATCGTACCAGGGGTCCCCATTTCGTCGCCGTAATAGAGGTGATAAATCTTCTCGGGGACGTCGAAACGAACTGTCCGTTTGACGAATCGCATTCCAAGAACGTTCGTGAAGAAATCGTAGTTCTCCTGTGGATCGTCACAGAACGCCGTCACGTGGTGAATGCCTGTTATCTCTGGCATGGTATGGTACAACAGAACGTATAGAGGGATACCATATAATACTTTGTGTCAAATCACCGACTTCGATGTCGGGAAAGGCTCCAGTCGGCCGTGGAGAGAGGCTAACGTACGGCGTTCCGGCTACGAAATACGCCTCACCCTGACTACGGAAAATCTCTACTCAAAATACCACTATTTCAGCTGTGAAATGATATTAGCTCGTGTAGACTCCCTCGGGATCGAGTTCATGACGAATCAGCTTGATTTCTTCTTCGGTCGGCGGCGTGGTTTCGACCAACTCGTCCCCAATCCGGAGATCCCATCCAGTTGCCGCTTGGATCGTATCTTCCGTCACACCCGGATGTATTGAATCGAGGTACATCTCACCGGTATCGTCGAACCGCATAACACCCATATCGGTGATAACGGCGTCTGGGCCGCCCTGCAGCCTTAGCTCTTTCCTGTTCTCCCGACCACCAACGTAGCCAGGGCTCGTAATAAAGTCCACTTCTTCCGGGAACCGTCGCTTGACTTGTGGCGTGATGATTATCGTCCGATGGGTATTGCTCGCGATTTCGCAGGCTCCGCCACTCCCAGGGAGTCGAACCTTGGGGTCTTCGTAGTCGCCAATCACCGTCGAGTTGATATTGCCGTATCGGTCGATTTGTGCACCACCGAGGAAACCGACGTCGATGCGTCCGGCCTGCAGATAGTACCCAAAGCCCTGCACCATCGGTACGATACTCTTGGCGTTCGAAGCGAGTACCGGGTCGCCGATGGAGAGCGGTAACTTCGATGGATTCGAGTCGATTGTCCCCGATTCGTAAATCATCTCTAAATCCGGTGCGTGGGTTCGTTTCGCTAGGTTACAGGCGAGGTTGGGGATACCAACTCCAACGAGTGTGGTGTCGTCGTTTTGGAGCTCCTGTGCCGCACGCGATATCATTAGTTCCGTATCCGTGTAGTCCGTCATCAGTAGCCTCCCATATCGATCGGTGTCGCGTAATTCGACTGTGGCTGTAGCTCGACGAACCGCTTCGTATCCAGTTTTTCGAGATACTCCGTGCGATTCTCAACGCCATTCACCCACTCGTCCAACCACTCCAGCGTCGATTCGTGCGTTTCGCTCTGTCGATTCCAGTCGAGATAAGCCTGGTTGTCCCTGTCGTAGTATCCCTGTGCGTATGACGGGTGTGAACCATACGGCTCCTCTACCACGTAGTCCACCACGGTATCTGGAATGAGCGTTCGGTTCGGGTCGCTCTGGATGATCTCTGTGTCGACAATCTCCTCGACACTCAACACGACGATGTCGGCGGCAAACGCCGCTTCGACCATGTCACCGGCGATTCCCCACAATTGTGCGCTCCCCTTTTCGTCAGCTCGCTGTGCTCGAACAATCGCAACATCGGGATTTAGCGGGGGGACGACCGGAATTTCGTCCGGCTCATCGCCGTAGGGATTATCGACCGTTCGTATCGCATCGACGTACTCGGGGTAGTCGGAACCGACGAAGGTCCGGAGCGGCAGGAAGGGAAGATTCCGAGCTCCGGCCTCCAAGCGGGAGACGAGGCCGAAATGCGAGTACTCCTCAATAGATATCCGGCACGGCACGTTGTCCTCGAAGGCGCGGCGGAAGGCGCGAAGGCTCCCGACGCCGGGGTTGCCCGCCCACGAGAAAACTACTTTACTCGCACAGCCGGCGGCGATCATCTGGTCGTAAATTAAATCCGGTGTCGCTCGCGCTAGCGTGAGATTCTGGTACCCCTGTCTGATGATTTCGTGCCCCGCAGCGAAGGGGATGAGATGGGTAAAACCACCGAGATAGACCGTCTGACTGTCTTCGATAGCATCCAATATCGCTTCTTCCATGTTCACAATCTTATCCATATTACATTTCACTCCACCGGTGGAGCCATACTCGTTCAAAGGCGGCGTCCATGGAGACGAGTATCCGGTGGGATGTAATAAATCTCGGGTTCACCCGGATCGTCACCCCGCCCTTGCACGAGACACCCCACGAGAACGGTCTGGAGATCGTCGACGTTGGTTTCGGTAGCGCCAGTTCCGGTACTGCACACCTGATAAGTATAACGACACCAGTGGGACGGCGCTTTGCGACGCTTCTATCAGGGTCCGCCGGTGTTGACCCACCCGCCATCGACGATGATTCCCTCCGCGGTCACGTACGAGGAGAGATCGCTTGCCAGGAAAACGGCGACGTTACCGAGGTCATCGGGCGTTCCCAAGCGATTCAGCGACGTCTCGGCCGCTCGTGCGCGGACGGCCTCCTCCGGGTGATTCTCAGCCAGGCCCGTTTCGTCGGTGAATCCGGGCTGAATGGCGTTCACACGAACCTCCGGCCCGAGAAGTTCAGCGACGCCGAAGGTCATCGATTTCACGCCACCTTTCGCCGCACTGTAGAGGATGGAACCGGGTTCGACGAATCCCTGTTCAGTGGCGGTACTGGCGACGTTGATGATGGAGCCGCTGCCGCGCTCGACCATCCGCTCACCGGCGGCCTGACAGCCGAAATACGCACCTTTCAAGTTGACGTCGATCAGCGTCGCGAAGTCGTCGTCGGTCGTCTCAAAGAAGTCGACCGGGTGGACGATACCGGCGTTGTTGACCATCACGTCGATACCGCCGAATTCATCGGCTGCACCCACTGCCCCGACGAGGTCATCGTAGTTCGTCACGTCGCACTCGACGAACAGGCCCTGAGAGTCAGTCTCGTCCTCGATCACCTCCAGCGTGGGTTCCGTGTTTGGCGTTCGAGGCGTCTCTCGTACGTCGGCGACGACGACGTTCGCTCCGTGTGTGGCGAGTTTCAGCGCAATTCCGCGACCAATACCGCTTGCACCGCCGGTGACGACGGCTGTCCTGTCGGTCAAGAGGTCTGACATACGTCATCAATTAACAGGTGTTGATATGAAAGCTACGGTTCGTCTACGCCCCTGTGCCGAGGGCACCTGCTGACTACAAACGTTTTCGACTGCCGGCTTCGCGCCAGCGACGCGGGCCGTTCACCCTTTCCGAGATCGTTTTGTTGCCGACCATGAAAACATATATGGACTACCCTCGTGTCACGAATCATCATGGTATGTCACACTATCGACGGTGGCGACGACGTTACCCTGGCGGTGGATGAGGTGGGGAGTGGACAGCCGGTGATGCTCGTCCATGGCTACTCTCAGAGCCGACTCTGTTGGCGAAACCAGTTCGAGTCCGACTTGACCGATGACTTTAGACTCGTCGCGATGGATAATCGGGGCCACGGCGAGTCGGACAAACCACGCGATGCATACGCTGACTCGGAGTTGTGGGCCGAGGACGTTCGCTCCGTTCTCACCGAACTCGAACTGGATGACGTCATCCTCGTCGGGTGGTCGTACGGTGGGCTCGTCGTCCTCGACTACATCGAAGCGTTCGGAACGGATCGGGTTACGGGTCTCAATCTCGTCGGGGGAGTTTCGGAAATCGGCACCGAGACGGGAAATGCCCGTCTCGGCCCTGAATACATCGACCTCATCGAGGGATTTGTCTCGACCGATGCCGAAACGAGCGTCGAGACGTTGCTGGAATTCGTCGACCTGTGCGTCTACGATGACCTCTCGCCCGCGGATCGTTACTACATGTTGGGGTACAACGTCGTCGTCCCACCCCACGTCAGGGACAGTCTCCGCGACCGCACGGTGAGACACGACGCTGACCTTACGGCACTCGATATCCCCGTGCTGCTGACACACGGCGAAGAGGATGCCGTCGTCGTTCCGGCGGCGGCACGAGAGTACGCGGATCTCATCGATGATGCGACGCTGTCGATGTACCCGGAGACGGGCCATTCACCGTTCTGGGAGCACCCCGACCAGTTCAACCGCGAACTCCGGGAGTTCGCACTCAGGTCGTAGACAAAGCGTCACGGACGGAATTTTTTTATACGGATCACCGGGATCATACTGTATGCCTGCATTGCGCATCACGCGAATCGAGGACGTTGGTGAGCGAACCGTTGCGATTGAAGTTCAGACGCCGACGGAGTTCGAGGCCTACCCTGGACAATTCGTTCTGGTTCGGGCGACCATTGACGGCGAGGAAGAAACCGGCTATTACACCATCTCTTCACCCGACGTCGAGGAATTCTTCGAGATGACCGTCGCGGTCGACCCCGACGGAACGCTCGGCACGTGGCTGGTCGAACGGACGATCGATGAGGAGATCACCGTCGAGGGGCCGTTCGGTGACATCCGGTACACCGGGGAGGATGACGCGCTGGTTTTCGCACGCGGCCCCGGCATCGGGCCCGCAGTCGGTATCGCGGAGCTGGCCAGGGAGTCAGGACACGACGCGACGATCGTCCACGGTGGGAAGCAACCACCACACCAGAAACGGCTCACCCACTTGGAGGAGCGCGGTGTGACCGTCATCCTCACGAACGACCTCAGTGGGACGGTGGAATCGCTGACGGCGGACGAAATGTATGTCTTTGGGTTTCAAGGGTTCATCGAGGAGACGAAAGACGCCCTCACCGCCGCCGACGTCGATCTCGCCGAGGTCGAGATGG
This sequence comes from Haladaptatus halobius, assembly GCF_020618475.1. GTDB lineage: Archaea > Halobacteriota > Halobacteria > Halobacteriales > Haladaptataceae > Haladaptatus > Haladaptatus halobius. The sequence goes on from NZ_CP085339.1 coordinate 62,504, forward strand.
AGAGCTTCGGCCCGGCGTAGGTCGACGCGGCGACTTCAGCGATATTTTCTCCCGGGGTTCCAACGATTTGGTTTGCGCGAAGCAACTGTCGTGGGAGCGGAGCCCCGCCCGAGTTCACAAGCCCGCTCGACGCCCAGGATGCAATTGGTGACGTAATGGTCGCCTCGAGGAGGATTTTCGTGCGCCGGGGTTGTTAACCGACTGCGATCCACGCACAGTCGATTGTGGGACTCGGGTGGATGCCGTCGTTCGCCGGATATACGTGCAGGAGAGTATCGCCCGCTACGGCGCGAAGTTCATCCCTTGCTAGAAGATAACTAACCACAACCTATAAGATACCACTCCTCACATACGCAAAATAGAATAATGGCAGGCAATCAATTTGTCCAGATATGGGCATTGCTAGTCGATGGCCTGAGTATTGGACTCCTCTACGCGATGCTCGGACTCGGGATTACGCTCGTGTTCGGCCTCGGCGGTATCCTGAATCTAGCACTGGGTGTGTTCAGCGTCATCGCGCTCATCGTGACGTTCGAATTAACTGGATCGTTACCGCTCGTCATCGCCGCGGCCGTCGCGATCGTTGGTGTGGCCGTAGTGGGTTTAATTCTCGAACGGACGCTCCTACAGCTCGTTTATCGGTCGAAAGGTGACGACCGATTGTTGCTTGGCATCTTCACCACGCTCGGACTCTCGATTCTGCTACAGGGCGTTCTCTCGACCCAGTATAGCGGACTTTTTTCTATACCCGCTGAAATTTCCTCGATACAGATCTTCGGCGCGTTTATTAGAGGTGGTTCGCTCGTCACTCTCGCACTCTCCGTACTGACCTTGCTGGCGATGTACCTGTTCTTCAGCCGAACGTATACCGGAATGGCGACTCGAACGATCATGCAGGATGAAATCGGTGCGGTCTACTGCGGTATCGATATCGGACGGATGAGAACATTCGTATTCGTACTGAGTATCGCGATCGCGAGCTTTACGGGAGTGCTCTATGGTCTGACGTTCGAAGCCGGCGTATCTGATTCGTTCGATCTCACTATCACCGCCGTTATCGTCTCCATCGTTGGCGGCGTCACGAGCATTCCGGGGGTAGTCGCCGCCGGTATTCTGCTGGGGATCCTGACCACATTCCTCAGCGCGTTCTTCGGGTCGTACGTCGCGACCATTTCGCTGTTCGGCACCGCGATCGTCGTGCTCCTGTTGAAGCCGGAGGGAATCCAATGAACTGGGACTATTCTCGAATCTTGGCTGTGGGGGTTATATTGTTCGCTATTCCACAGATGTTCTTCGCGCCGAACGTGAGCTACTTCTCGCGAATTTTCGTTCTAATGGCGCTGTACGCCATTCTCGCCATGGCACTCAACATCGTCTTCGGACATACGGATCAACTGCTTCTGTTTACCGGCGCGATCACCGGTGTCGGTACGTATACGACCGTACTCATCGCCCAAGGATACGGTATCTCCCCCTGGATAACACTGTTCTTGGGTGCGCTAGTAGCCGGTGTCATCGGTGCCATCGTGTGTTATGTAGCAGCGATTCGTGAACTAACGGTCATCGTCATCTCGATTCTCACCCTTGCGCTTCAGTTCTCCATTATTGAACTCTTCAACAGTCTACGCGATATCACCGGTGGGGTGACCGGTCTCGCCTTCTCTGGGTTGCGTCTCGAAGTGATCGAGAACACCTTCGGCCTCCGCGAAGACGCCGTACTGTTCTACACGATCTCGGTGATACTACTCGGCGTGCTCCTCTTGTACCGGAATCTCATGAACTCCAAGTACGGGTTGGCGTTCGAGATGATTCGACAGGATGAGACCGCGGCCGAGTCAGCGGGTCTCAACGTGGTAAAATACAAAACCTTTGCGGGATTCATCGCGACGTTCATCATGGGGCTAACCGGACCGTTCTTCGGACAGCTTTCCGGCTACGTGACGCCGAACCTGTTCTCGTTCAATTCGATCGACGTACTCATTCTTATCATGCTCATCGTCGGCGGACTCCGGACGATGTACGGACCGCTCGTCGGGGCAGCGCTGATCATCTTCCTCAACGAGCAACTCCGGTCGTTTGCGGAGTTTCGCTCCATACTCTTCGGGGCGTTGTTGATCGTCTTATTCCTCTACTTCAGGGATGGCATCGTTCCCTTCGTCAATGATCGTCTTGAAAAGTCGAATCTCAAACGACGAGTGGCGAAGCGAGTAACGAACTTCCGCCCAGGTTCGTAGAGGCCTCGCGACCGTACTGCTACCGGAGTCTTCTGCTTGACTCACGTCCTCCGAACACCTTTTTACCAGCGACACCCGTACCTGGTAGATATGTCGACCGGAAACGATTTGATAGTATCACAGGAAGTCATCAAGGAGACGTGTGGGGAGACGCCGCTCCCAAAACTCGATACCATTGAACAGGTCTGAGAGACGAACCCGATTCCCGTATCGGACGTCACTGATCGGGCAGTAGCGACAGTTCAGGACCTCCCTTTCGAGGACGTCCCCGACGGTGGCACGATTGCACTCGGTGTCGGCAGTCGCGGGATAGCAAATCTCCCAAACGTAGTCCGCGGTGTCGTCGATGGGGTCCGAGAGATGGGATACGAACCGTTCGTCGTGCCGGCGATGGGGAGTCACGGCGGTGCAACGGCAGATGGGCAGCGAGAGAAACTCGCCTCTCTCGGGATATCGGAGGACACCGTTGACTGTGAGATTCGATCAAGTATGAACGTCGTCACCGTCGGGACGACGCCCGAGCGAGGCGTGCCGCTATATTTCGATGCGATCGCGGCGGACGCCGATGCTATCGTGCCGATAAATCGCATCAAGCCGCACACCGACTTCGATGGGAGCGTCGAGAGCGGCCTCTCGAAGATGATTGTCATCGGCCTCGGGAAACAGCGCGGTGCAAAGATCGCCCACGATTGGGCGGTCGACTGGAGTTTCCGAAACATGATTCCCGAGATCACCAAGCAACTCCTCGAAGAACTTCCGATCGTCGGCGGTGTCGCCATCGTTGAGGATCAGCATGACGACACCGGGATGCTCGAAGCGATCCCGCCGGCGGGGTTCCTCGACCGGGAGCGAGAACTGCTCGAAACGGCCTACGATATCATGCCGAAGCTTCCGTTTGAGTCCGTCGACGTCCTCGTCATTGACCGGCAGGGGAAGGACATCAGCGGTCAGGGCATCGATACGAATGTCATTGGCCGACGGCCGTTTTCCATCAATGAACCAGCTCCTGACAGCCCAGAGGTAAAGCGTATTTATGTCAGGTCGCTCACTGAGACAACCAAGGGCAATGCGATGGGCATGGGCTCGGCCGACTTCATCCATCGTGACTTCTTCGAGGAAATTGACGCCTCCAAGTCACTCATCAACGCAATCACCGCGAGTACAACCCGGGGCGTTCGCGTTCCGCCAGTGGTCGAGACGGATCGGGCCGGTCTGATCGCATCGCTCTCCACGATCGGCGTCGTCGACCCTGAATTGGTTCGCGTCCTCCGTGTAACCGACACGATGCGGCTAAAGCGACTGTACGCGTCGGAAGCCCTGGTCGAGGAGGCCCGCGGCCGCGACGATCTCCGTGTCGTCCGGGAACCGGAACCAGTACGATTCGAGAACGGACAGTTCGCTTCTCGCCCGCCTGATTCATCTGAAATAAAGACTCGGCCAGATACGGAATTGTGGCGGCGCTCGAACGTGGCATCCCGCTATCTTCGACAACTTCCGCTCACAGGTTGAGTGAACCGGGTTCGAAGGCGGGGAGCGGATCGGTTCGGAACTCCTCTTTGGGTGCGAACTTCCCGTTCGACCAGTAGTCGGGAGAACTCCCAACGTCGAACGAGTTGTAGACCTGAACCGAACCCTTCGGCTCCCCCCAGTCAGTGTATTCGATTTTTGCACCGTAGAGCAGATCGAACGTCCCGGTGCGTGTCGCTTCGGCAACGTCCACTGGATCCGTGGAGCCTGCTTCCTCTATCGACTTCGCTACGAGTTGAACTGCGGTGTACCCGTTCACTTGTGCATGGTCGAACAATCCACCGACTTCCTCATTGAAGGTTGACGCTACTTCTGCATAATCGTCGGCGTACATGTCGGTTGAGTTGAAGGATGCAAACGAACGGTCGATGCTGTCGCCGATGGCGTTGTAGTCTGCTTCCATTGGAGTAATAGCACCGAGGAATAGATCCGGCTCCAACCCAATCTCGTACATCTGGGGGTACAATGAACTGACCCCTGCCGGGTGGGCGGTGCCAAGGAACATTTCGATATCGTTGGGGAACTGCCGGAGTTGCGGAACGAAGTCCGTTTGCGTGATCGGTGCCGTCTTCCTCGTCACGTTGAGGCCGTCGGGGAAGTAGGCGTCCATCGCCGCCTCATACTCGTCACCCCAGACACCATCCTCAAATATGACGCCGACGTTGCTGTAACCGCGGTCTTTCACGATCTGTGCCTGTGCTCGACCAACGGTCGGTGTTGCAGGCAGAGCGGTTCGGAACGTGAACTGCGCGTCTTTCGGCACGATCTTTACTGCACCTGCCGCATGGAGGTACAGCGGAACCTTGTTTTGTTCAGCTATCCTTCCGACTCTGATCGCCGCCTCCGACGCACCGGGACCGATGCCCGCAACTGCGTTGTCTTGCTCGATCGCTTCGGTGAACGCATTCGCTGCAGCTTTTCCGCTGCTCTCCGTGTCCACGGTTTGGACGCGGATTTTACGCCCTCGAACGCCTCCGTTTGCATTGATCTGTTGGGCCGCAAATTCCGCGCCCACTCGATGACGTGGTCCATATACGGAGAATGGCCCGGAGAGCGGTTGGAGTGAGGAAATCACGATGGGATCATTACCTCCACCACTGCCGCCACCGTCGTTGCCCCCCTCGAAGAGACACCCAGCGACGAGGGTTGTTGCTACGCCTGTACCAGTTGCTTTCAGAAACTTACGCCTCTTCGTATCCGGGGGGGATTGTGGGGTCATGCTACTCCCTTCTAAGCGCTAAGGGCAAGTATTTATCTCTTTCTTTAATATAAGAACAAATAATGATGGTAAAATCAGTCATCTCCTAGGTTATCTTAAAACCCCAAAGTGTAGTCATGTATGAGTGACATCAGCTATCCACTCAAGTAACTCCGTCTGACGTGGTCGCTCTCGAGCAGTTCCTGTCCGGTTCCTTCCGAAGCAATACGGCCATTTTCGAGGAGGTAGGCACGGTTCGCAAGATCGAGTGCCTGATCGATGTGCTGTTCGATGAGAACGACGGTGACGTCGTTGCTAATTTCGTCGATCTTTTCGAACACTCGCTCGACAAGTTGCGGTGCGAGCGCACCCGACGGTTCGTCGAGTGCCAACACCTCCGGTTTCGCCATCAATCCCCGACCAATGGCGAGCATCTGTTGTTCGCCGCCGCTGAGTGTACTGGCCTTCTGATTCCGCCGATCTTCGAGTACGGGGAACATCTCGATGACCTCTTCGAGCGTCTTCTCGAAGTCGTCGCGCTGCGTGTACGACCCCATTCGGAGGTTCTCGTACACCGAGAGATCACCGAAGAGATTCCGTTTCTCTGAAATGTGAACGAACCCGTTGCTGACCCTGTCGCTGGCTGCCATCGACGATATCGGTTTTCCGAACAACTCGATCTCCCCGCTCGTGGGGTCGATCACGCCAGAGAGCGTCTTCAGCAAAGTCGTCTTGCCGGCACCGTTCGGGCCGACGATCGCGACGACGGAGTCTTCGTCGCTAACTTCGAGGGAGACGTCCCAGAGAACCTGTAAGTCCCCGTAGTGGACGTTGAGATCGAAAACTGCGATCATCGTTACGCCTCCGCTCCGCCGAGGTACGCTTCCGCAACTCGGCGGTTTTGTTGAACTTGTTCGGGTGTGCCGTTCGCAATTTTCTCTCCCTGGTTGAGGACGATTATCCGGTCGGTAGCGGTCATGATTGCGTCCATCACGTGTTCGATCCAGAATACCGAGATACCGAATTCGTCACGCGTCTTTTGGAGATTCCCGGATAGTTCGTCGAGCTCCCTCGGTGTCAACCCGCTCCCGATTTCGTCCACCAGGATGAGATCCGGTTCGGAGGCGAGTGCCCGAGCGAGTTCGAGTTGTTTCCGATGGGCAATTGTGAGATTACTCGCATCCTCTTCGGCCTCGTTTTCGAGGTCAATAAATTCGAGGTATTCCCACGCTTTTTCCCGTTCCTCATCGAGCGACCCCGGGTCGTTCTTTCCGAACATCGCCCCGGCGAGGACGTTGTCGAGCACCGTCGACTCGTTGAACGTCCGTGCCGTCTGAAAGGTTCGCATGATCCCATTGCGGGCAATTTCGTGTGGCGGTTTCCCCACCAGTTCCTCGCTGTCAAACAGTATGCTGCCGTTTTCGGGCGTGTAGACGCCGGCAATCGAATTGAAAAGCGTCGTCTTCCCGGCGCCGTTCGGACCGATAAGGCCGACTATCTCACCGTGGTCGATACTGAAGTCTACGTCGTCGACGGCGGTCAGGCCGCCGAAGCGTTTGGTCACCTCGCTAGCCGTTAACATAGATATGGATATCCTGCACCATGATATAAATCATGGGGTCAGATACCATGGTGCCGGGGACGGACACCGACGACAGGGATCGACAGCGTTCGATCGTCCACCTTTTCGCCCGGCTACGGAACTCGACAGTAGGTTAATAGCATCCGTAAGAATTAATTAGAAACCGAAAATTGGGGATAGTATGGCGCACGAGACCGTTCTCTCGCAAGAGACGCGAACAGTTGTATCGCCGAGTAAGGTTGTCGTCGGGGCCGGTGCCGTCGAAGAAGTAGGCGAGTACGCATCCCTTTACGGAACCACCGCGCTGCTCGTCGCGACCGAACAGATTTTCGACGTCCATGGTGATACGGTACTCGACACGCTCGACGCACACGGCGTCGAAACTGTCGTTTACACCGACGTTCGCCCCGACCCGACCGTCGAGAATATCAAGGTAGCCCACGAACTATGGGAGGAACACGATTGTGATGTCATCGTAACCCTCGGGGGTGGGTCGTCCATCGACACCGGCAAAGGTGTCGGCATCCTCGCCGGTAACGGCGGCGAGATTCGGGATTTCGGCGTCGACATCGCCGGGTATGAAGGTGTCCCAAATCCGACGCCGCCGCTTCTCGCCGTCAACACGACGGCCGGAACCGGCAGCGAGGCAACTCGTTCCGTCGTCGTCAGCGATGAGTCCACGTCGACGAAGTTCCTCATCGTCTCGAAAAACGTCGTCCCGGACGTCGCAATCGAAGATCCGGAACTCACCGTCTCGCTCCCGCGGAGCCACACAGTATTTACCGGTATCGACGCGCTCACCCACGCCATCGAGGCCTACGTGTCGGTGAACTCGTACGGGATTCCCGACGGGTACGCCGTGGAAGCGATGGAACGCATTGCACGCTCCCTCCCGGTCGCCTGGGCGAACGGCGAGAATCTCGACGCTCGTGCCGACATGCTCGTGGGACAACTTCAAGCCGGACAGGCGTTCACCAACTCTTCCGTGGCACTCGTCCACGGCCTCGCGCGCCCGCTCGGCGCACAACTTCACATTCCACACGGCTTGGCAAACGCGCTCATCCTCCCGTATGTCGTGGAGTTCTCCGTGATGGCTGCTACGGAAAAGTACGCGACGGTCGCACACATCCTCGGTACGGCAGACGAAGACGACAACACCCGTGAGGCCGCCGACAAAGCGGCCGATGGCGTACTCCGACTTTGTGATGACCTCGACCTGACCGGCTACCTCGACGACTTCGGTGACGTTCCCACCCGCGAGGACTACCTCGCCGTGGTCGACGAGATGACGCAGGACGCCATCGATTCGGGGTCACCGGCCAACAACCCACGGAAGCCGACAGCTGACGAGATTCAGGACCTCTACGTCGAAATCTACGACGACGCGCTCGCTCCCGACAGTCCACGGCGTTCCTGAACGCCGCTCGTTTCCCGAATTTCCCCATAACACGACGAGCGGGAACTGACCGGTCGAATCAAAACTACTAATGAGGGTGGTAGTAAACTGCTATGTATGTCCGAGTCAGAACAGAGCGGTCAGGCCAGCGTACAGAATTATATCGGTAGTCAGTGGACGGACGCCACCGGATCCGACGGAACTGATGTGGTCAATCCGGCGACCGGGGAGACGCTATCGTACGTCGGATTTAGCACCGAGGACGACGTCGACGATGCCGTGCAGCGTGGACAGGAGGCGTTCGAATCTTGGAGCCAGCGCCCGATCGAGGAGCGCATCCAACCGTTGTTTGAACTGAAAGCCCTCCTCGAAGCGAACATCGACGAATTGGCCGAACTTCTCGTCCGAGAGCACGGGAAGACGTTTGGCGAGGCGAAAGGAGAACTCCGCCGTGGCATCGAGAACGTCGAGACAGCCTGTGGAATGCCGACGCTGATGCAAGCGGGCCATGTCGAGAACGCCGCTCCGGATATCGACGAGACGGCTGTCCGGCAACCGCTCGGCGTCTTCGCGGCCATCACGCCGTTCAACTTCCCCGGGATGATCCCGCTATGGTTCCTGCCCTACGCCGTTGCGTCTGGCAACTCGTTCATCCTCAAGCCGAGCGAGCGCGACCCGCTGACCGCCAAGCGCCTCTTCGAACTCATCGACGAGGCCGGATTCCCCGACGGCGTCGTCCAGTTGATCAACGGGAGCGTCGACACGGTGAACGCGATCCTCGAACACGATGGTATTGAAGGCGTCTCCTTCGTCGGCAGCACACCCGTTGCACGGACCATCTACGAGAAGGCGGCGGCCAACGGCAAGCGCGTACAGGCACAAGGCGGTGCAAAAAACCATGTCATCGTCTCAGAGACCGCGAATCTGGAGTTCGCCGCGCGCAAAAGCGTCTCCTCGGCGCTCGCCTGCAGCGGCGAGCGCTGTCTCGCGAACGACATCATCTGCGTCGAAGAAAGCGTCTACGAAGAATTCGTCGACCTTGTCGTCGACGTCGCGGACGAACAGGTGGTCGGCTACGGACTCGACGAGGAGACGGATATCGGCGCTCTAATCACGCCGGAGCACGAGGATCGAGTTCGGAACTACGTCGAGATCGGCATACAAGAGGGTGCAAACCTCGTGCTCGACGGTCGTGACGTCGAGGTAGACGGTTACGAGAACGGGAATTTCTTTGGCCCGTGCATTTTCACGGACGTTACCGAGGATATGGTCATCGCCCGTGAGGAGATTTTCGGCCCAGTTCTCGGACTGATGCCCGTCGCCGACGTGGACGAGGGGATCGAAGTAGTGAACGCGTCGGACTTCGGGAACGCTGCCAGCCTGTTCACCGATAGGGGGGCGGAAGCGCGAAACTTCCGTCATAACGCTCAGGCTGGTAACCTCGCTGTCAACGCGGGTACCGCTGCACCGATGGCGTTCTTCCACTTTGGCGGACGGAAGGATTCGTTCTTCGGTGATCTCCACGCTCAGGCGGAGGACGTGGTTCGCTTCTACACGGACGAGACGGTGTACATCGAGCGCTGGCCCGACGCCTGAAGACGTTCGACTTACGCTCGAATTTTACCCTACCTTCTAAATTCGGAGATGCTGTTCGGTATCGTTCCAGGCGTACTCCGAATCGAGGTGAACGAGGGAATCTCGATGAGTGGCCGTCAAATCGGTGTTATTACCCGTCCGTCAACCCCATTTTTCATGATAGATGGGCTATCATATACTATTAAGTAGTATCATCACACATGATAACTTCATGGAGACATTTGCGTTCCACCTGATGCCGTATCAGGATATTGAAGATCTCACGGAGAAGAAATCCGCCTGGCCGTGGGTCGAGTACGATTACGACCCGGAAAAAGGAGCTCAGTATTACCAAGAGTACCTCGATCAGCTCGAGTACGCTGCCGAGTTGGGTTTCGACGGTGTCGGGGTCAACGAACACCACTATAACGCATACGGCTTGCAACCCGGTCCAAACATCACAGCGTCGAATCTGGCCGCTCGAACCGACGATACCACGATCGCGTTCTTCGGGAACTTGCCGGCACTTCGGGAGAATCCAGTTCGGCTTGCGGAGGAACTCGCAATGTTGGACAACATCACCGAGGGCCGGATTATCAGCGGATTTCCGCGAGGGATCCCGAGCGAGTATTTTGCCTACGGTGTCGATATGGGTGAATCTCGAAGCCGGTTTGAAGAGGCGTGGGATCTTATCATCAAGACGTGGACCGCCGACGAACCGTTTGACTGGGACGGCGAGCACTTCCAATACGAGAACGTCTATATTTGGCCGCGTCCGTATCAGGATCCTCACCCACCACTTTGGATGCCAGCAGAGAGCGAAGAATCGCTCCGCTTTACCGCCCGTAATCAAGTCCCTACAGGGCTCGTCTTCCAGCCGGTCGAGACGATCAGTGAGAAATTCGAGGAATACCGTCGCTATGCAGAGGAGGACTACGATTGGAGTCCAAGCGACGAAGACTTCAGCGTGATGCGGGCGATCTACGTCGCCGAAACAATGGAGAAGGCCCGCGAGGAAGCCGAACCCCACCTGCGGAAGTTTTACCATACGCTCACCGCCGGCGTCCACATCGGTGTCTCCGCAAGCATGATGGGTGATCAACCGTACGATCCCGAGAAGTGGGATGAGTACATCGAAGAGCTTCATCCCCACGGTGAATTCGCATTTAACTACGATTTCGAGGAGTTCCAGGAGTACGGCGAAACGATCGTCGGCACACCCGAATACGTCGTCGAAACGCTAGAAAAACAGTACGAAGAGGTCGGCGGATTCGGCCGGATCGTGGGCCAATTCCACTTCGGTGACTTGCCGGACTGGAAAGCACGGAAAAACCTCAAGCTCTACGCCGACGAGGTCAAACCAGAAGTCGACAGAATTGGCGAAGTCAACCCGTAAGCACGCACTCGATCTACGATTGACGTACCGTAGTCAATACTTCCATTTCCGCTCCACAATCCCATCAGCGTATTCTAATTTATAATTGAACTACTACTTCCCGAAACCTCTTAATTCCCGGCAAATAGATGTAGGGTCGAATGATTCCATCACTTCACCAGTCGCTGTTAATGGTGACGGATCTGGACGCGTCGACGGCGTTCTACGAAAAAATAATCGGTCTGGAGACCGACCGGGTAGCAGAAGGGAACGTGGAGTTTGCGACTGGCGAAGCGACGCTGGTCCTAGAGGAGGACTTCGATCCTGAAGTGCTCGACGCGTTCGGGGTAGACGCCCCCGGTGATGATCGCGGGAGTGGGGTTATCCTCGCCATCGACATCGGGACTCCCGAAGCGGTAGACACCGTCTGTGAGCGCGCCACGGAAGCGGGATATTCCGTTCGGATGGAGCCAACGGATGTCGATTGGGGTCGTCGGATGGCGCTTCTGTCAGACCCGGACGACTACACGATCGAGGTTTCGGCTTTACGTTCGGGGTAGTCCACCTGAACCTATATAACGGGGGAGAACACTTGTTAGCGTGATGCGTGCACAAGAACCACACCCGCAGTTAAAAGCGTTCATGGCAGAGACCGAAGATGCACCGGCGTTCCATCAACTTCAGATCGAGGACGTGCGAGGGATTACGGCCGACGTTTTCTCCGTTGAGGAACCCGAGCCGGTCGGGGAAGTTCTCGATGAGACGATCGATGGGCCGGGCGGGGATCTGCCGATCCGAATTTACTTGCCAAAAGGGGAGCAGCCGTTTCCGGTAACGATGTTTTTCCACGGTGGTGGATTCGTCTCCGGCGGACTCGGCAGCCACGACGAGTTCTGTCGGAGAATCACGAACACCACGGGAGTGGCTGTCGTTGCGGTCGACTACAGGCTTGCTCCGGAAAATCCCTTCCCGGCGGCCGTCGAAGATGCGTATGCAGCTATCGAGTGGGTTGCCAAAAACGATGGGGAGTTTGGCCTCGACACGGATCGTCTCGCGGTGACCGGTGACTCTGCTGGTGGAAACCTCGCAGCGGTCGTCGCACAGATGGCACGGAACCGAGGCGGTCCTTCCATCCAGCATCAGGTTCTGTTCTATCCACCCGTCTCACACCACCTAGAGTGGGATTCCGTAGCTGAAAACGGGGATGGGTACTTTATCACGAAGGAGGACTTGACGTGGTTCGACGATCACTACTTCGAGGATCCGATCGACCAGATGAACGTGTATGCGTCACCGCTTCTGACCGCTGATCTCAAGAACCTACCATCCGCGACGATCGTAACGGGCGGATTTGACCCACTTCGGGATGAAGGCGTCGCGTACGCCGAACGGTTGGAAGCGGCCGGCGTCGATGTCTCACACTACCATTACGAAGATGCCATACACGCCTTCATTCAGATGGCCGCAAAACCGTTCGAATTTGATCCATCGAAGGACGCGCTCGCAGATGTCGCTGGTGACCTACGATCCGCGTTGAAATAAAATCCGGCTGCACCGCTACGACGCATCGGTTGTCGATCGAAGATGGTTCACACCACACGAAAAATGACGTTCAGAGTACAAGGAACCGTAACCAGCGGCTTCGGGAGAGGAAAAGAGTTCGTCGCACTGGAGGGGTATGCCCGTCAATTCGAGCAACGGTTGGGGTACGAGCCGTATCCAGGAACGTTGAATCTCGAACTGGATAATCCAGCACGGGAGAGAATTGCGCCCCTCGAGCCGACGCGTCTCGGTGGGTGGGAAGAGGACGAACGGTCGTTTGGCGCAGTCGATTGTTATCCCGCGTTTATTCCCCATTGCGAGGATTCCATTCCACTCCACCTCATCCTTCCGGACCGCACCGATCACGATACGTCCACCATCGAACTAATTTCTCCCGTCAATCTGCGGGATCGGTTCGATCTATCCGACGACACGGTCATCGAAATCGCCATTGGTTCTAGCGAATCTAACGTTTGAGTCCGTCTAACGCCCCATCACCGTCTGGGTGTCTTTCCTCTAGCGGATATCTCGGTCACTCGTGTATTATCTCCACGGCTCCGTTTTCATCACGTACATGCGTCACGGAGAGATCGATCAATTCTTGGCAGAGTCTTTCATAGGTTTCATCGACTGCTTCTTCAACGATAGCGGTATTCGCTATGAGCGGGGTGAACGAGGTGTCGCTTTCCCATCGTGGGATGATGTGCATGTGGAGATGATCAGTCACTGACGCTCCCCCTGCAGCACCAACGTTGAATCCAATATTGAAACCGTCCGGAGCGAGACTTTCCTCGATCACGTTTATGACTGTTTGCGTCGTTTTCATGTAATCGACGAGAATATTCTCTGCAAGCGTATAGAACCGTCCGGTGTGTTCATACGGGAGTATCATTACGTGCCCCGGATTGTACGGCATGTTGTTCAGCAGAACGTAGGTATGCTCACTCCGGACTACGATGTTGTTCCTTCGATCGTCATCACACGACGGAAGATCACAGAAAACGCATTCCGTGTCGTCGTCATCCACCGGTCTCTCCCTTGTTACCCAATTCATCCGCCACGGAGCAAACAGTGAATCCATTGATTTGGCTATCGTCGTATGTTAGTATAAAGTCTCCGCTAGTTTGAAACGTCCGCTTGCTTTTTCTCGTAGAAACCAGGCAGAACGTTTATTATATACGCGAACGACCATGGACTCTATGACACGAATAAGCGGAAGTCGGATCGAGGTGAGTTTCTATGCTGAGTGATAGCATGCTGCCCGACAGTTACAGCTACCGTCAGAAAGAACCCGCCGACGGGTTGGATACTGCTATCGAGGCATTCCAATCGGGTGAACCGGTTCTGATTCACGATGCAGCAGATCGTGAGAACGAGGTCGATATCGTTTATCCGGCCCACGCTGTCACGCCGTCCGACGTTGTTCGACTCCGAAACGACGCTGGCGGGTTGATCTGTGTGGCGTTGTCTCACGAGGTAGCGGAAGCATTTGAATTGCCGTTCGCGGAGGAAATTATCGACCATCCCGCCGGTCATGAGACAACCATTGATTACGACGACCGGTCTTCGTTCTCCCTTACAGTTAATCACCGGGATACATTCACCGGTATCGTCGACAACGACAGAGCGCGCACCATCTCTGAACTCGGTACTGCGGCTCAGAATCCGGATACGACCGACTTTGTCGCAGAATTCGATGTCCCGGGGCACGTCCACATTCTTAAAGCCGCCCCGAATCTCCTGGAGGACAGACGAGGGCATACGGAACTCGGCATCGCGCTCGCGGAGTTGGCAGATGTTCCACCGGCGGTCGTTGTCTGTGAAATGCTCGACGACGAAACCGGGGGCGCACTCTCTGGTACTAATGCGGCGTCATACGCGGGGCGTAACGATTTCGCCTTCCTCGACGAATCCACGATCGTCGAGGAAGTAAGTTGGGACTGATTCCGATCTACATTACCCACTAATCGGCGTTAGATGGCAATACATTCGGCAAATTTCCGTGTCTACATGCGATCGTGAGTACTATTATATGCTCACGTGCTTGAGTAATCCATAGCACAATGAACGCTCATAGCTATACGTTCGGGTATCAACCAGCCACAATCCACCACGGTTCGGGTGTCATTGCGGATCTCGAGACAGAACTCGCTCGACGGGGGCTCTCACGTGCGCTCGTCGTTACCGACGCCACCATGCGAGACGTCGATCATGTAATGGAACCGGTGCGAGAGGGAATCGGAGAATCGCTCACCGACGTATTCGACGGTGTAACACCCGAGAAGTATCTGAAGGCGGCCTATGACGGTGCGACACGAGTTTGCGAGGAAAACATCGATGCGCTCGTCCCGGTCGGCGGTGGTAGTAGTCTGGACATCGCTAAACAAATCAGCGTCCTCGCCGGACACGACCGACCGCTCGACGATGTCGCAACCGAGATATTGGATCGCGAAGAGATCCTCGTTCCCGACGACGACGTTTCGCTGACGGATATTTTTGCCGTGCCGACGACGCTACCCGGCGCCGACCTCTCACAAGTCGCGGGAGTCAAGCTCAGTCTCGACCCGGACAGAAAATCCAAATCCGATGTTCCGAGCGCTGGTGTATCGGACAGTCGCCTGATGCCGACTGCGGTCTTCCACGACTTGGAACTGTTCGCCACGACTCCCGATCACATTCTCGCTCGTTCCGCGATGAACGGATTCGACAAAGGCATCGAAATGCTGTACACTCGCCACCATAACCCACTTACCGACGGTACGGCTCTTCGTGGCGTCAGACTGCTGTACGAGAACCTCCCGACTCTCACTGCCGACTCGACGAGCCGGGCGGAGCTCTCACGGGTTTTGCAGGGTATTGCCGCCGCGCAGTACGGCCTTTCGACGCCTAACGCATATCGTGCCTCCGTCATCCACTCGTTTGGTCACGCTATCGCACGGAACTACACCGTTCAACAGGGTGTCGCACACGCGATCGCGGCACCGCACGTTCTTCGCTATCTCTTCGAGCAGATCGATGGGCGCCGTGATCTGCTGGCCGAGGCTTTCGATGTCCAGGACGAGGATGCTTCCGAAGAGAATACGGCAGCCGCAATCGTGGAAGCGGTGATCGATACCCGAGATGCGCTCGATCTTCCGTCACGGTTGCGTTCGGTTGAGGGGACCAAAAAGAACCATTTTCCGGATCTCGCGCGAGCGGTCATCGCGGATCCGTTCATGGAGGCTGGCCCGCGCGACCTCGATGCAACTCGGTCAGATATCGAAAACGTTTTTGAGCGGATGTGGTGAGCTGAGCATTCTCCGCGGCAATTCGAGCGAATATTTGCTCAATGCTGACTCTATAAACACGTGTTACTCGGCCAGTGGTGGTCCTATCTTCTCATAAAGCTTCAAGCAGGGGGAGGGTCTTGTTCTGGTATGGCACCAATCTATCCAACTCGCCGGCCGACCGACGCGGACTATCTCTCCGACGAAACGATCGATCTGCCTTCGTCCCTGCTTAATCTTCCATGGGTTGACTGTCATAATCATGCGCAAACTCTATCTTGGGAGGATCGCGAACGGTACGCCCTTACGGGCTGTCAATCGATGGTTATGGTCGCATCAGAGTATCACTGGACGCCATATAAACCAGTCGTTGCCGACGACATCCGGTTTCTGTGGGACGACGCTATCAATCGTCGACGAGCGATCGAAAATAACCATTTCTTTGAATCTAATCTTGCATTGGGTGTTCACACCGGTGTTCGAATCGAGAATCCAGCCGAACTGCTGGCCGCGATGGACGATTACTGCCGACTTGACGAAGTCGTGGCACTCGGTGAAACTGGCGTCACTCCATCTCAGCATATCGAGGAGTGGGATATAGACGGACAACGGGCGGTTGTTCAGGCACAGATGGAACTCGCAGATGAACATAATCTCCCGATTATTCTCCATACACCGAATCGGAGAACTGGTGATAGCCCAACTTATCGAGTTGGGGCTAGCACACCCGGATACGAAAAGAACACGTCTCTTGCATCTTCACCCGTCATTAAAGGAGAGAACCCTGCTTTGGGGGCAGTCAAAATCGATATTCAGACCGCTAAAGAGGCTCGTTTGGCTGAGGAACAGATCATCGCTTCACATGCAGATCCAAACAACTCAAAATATCTTTTGGAACAAACTGATTGTTACTTGAGTTTCACCGTCGGTTACCCATGGCTGACCGGAGTGACTGCCGCTGATGTCGCAGAGGTAATTCATGAGTACGGCTCCGATCGCATAATGGTCGAAACGGATTGTGCGAACATTCTCCGTACGAGTGTGTTTTCCGTGAAACGGACGATTTTCGATCTCTATCGGATGGGAATTAGTGAGAGCGATATTAGAAAAGTCGTCTTAGAGAATCCACGGAGCGTCTTTAAATTAGGAGAGTAATACTCACACCTTAAATCTGATTACGTGTGCCGACATGTATTCGTTATTTCGCCAATGTTCTCAACACCGACAGTAACCCTTGTACCATCATCAAGAAGACGCTGCGGATCGCGGTACACACCAACACCTGACGGAGTTCCAGTGAAGAGCAGGTCACCCGGCTCAAGTGTAAACGCCTGACTACAAAATGAAACGAGATCATCAATATCAAAAATAAGGTTCGCTGTTGTCGAATCTTGTAGCCGTTCTCCATCAATCTCTGTCCAAATCTCGAGATCGTGCACATCGTCAAGTTCATCCAAAGTGACTAATTCCGGTCCAGTTGGTGCAAAGGAATCTAAAACTTTTCCCTTGAACCCATTGACCATCATTGTGTTGCAGATCTCGTGTTGATACATCGTTTCCGACCATGACTCCGGCCACATATTCTCGAGCGTCATCGACACTCACTGACTTGCCTTGGCGACCAATCACAATGACCATCTCGGCCTCGTAATCCACCTGTTTCGTGTACTCGGGATCCCATGTGATATCGTCATTGGGACCTCTCACAGTCGTCGGAAATTTCGAGAACAACACCGGTTCATCAGGAATCGAATTCTCCCCCTCTTCGGCGTGCTCTTCGTGATTCAACCCAACGCACACTACTTTTTGAGGATCTCCTATAGGTGCGTGACGTTTGAGGTCACCGATAGCATGAGAATGAGTGTCATTTTCCGTCCCATATTCAAGGATGAAGGCGACTCTCCCTCCAATTCCACATCTCTGGAAGGTCTGACAATTGTCGTGGAATCTCGATTCCTGCTTCCTCCCCTGCTACGTGAAGGTCGACTACGTCCCCGTTCGGGGTGTGTGCACCACACCAAGGCTTGTCCGTTTGGTTCGAACTGAAGTGTCCTATTCGCATCGTAGTTAGGTAAGTCCCCGCTGTACTTAATCCCAGTGATAAAGCGTCATGGATGCATACGACTCTCGATTAATTATCGGATCGTTCTCCCGTACAAACATCAGCAGTATGCCTTATACTCGCTCTATCACGTTCGAACTGTGGATCCTGAGGAGTTGGTTCCTCCGTCGCTCATTTGATGTCAAATGCCATTGGAGTAGAGAGACGATGATACTTGAAGCCGAATACACGCTGGTTGGGCACAGACTTCTCGACGGCGTAATTTGGTATGACACACTTCGGAAGTAGATTATTGGTCGGGGGAATTGTCGCTAGAAAGCGCAGCGAGCAAAAGTGACGCAGATGCGTTCATCCGCTTTAACATGAACATCTGCCAGTTCGAGGCTGAACTTGATGTGTCCGATTCCACGCTTCGGCGTATCGAGTAGTTCGCAAGAATGCTCTACGCGTCTTCTTTGATCTCATAGGTCGTATGAAGCTACCATCACACGATAATTACCAACTTTTTCTGTTCATACCGCTATTCTGGGTCGTAGTACTTCCAAGATTGGTTTTCGAGGCGCAGTTCAATATCGTTTGCTGCACCCCTGACGATGTTAGGGAGTTGATCACCCCACTCATCTTTAATTCGAACTGTAGGTCCAGCCACCGAAATCGATCCGACGACATCATTATCGTGGACCACCGGTGCAGCGACAGACGAGACGCCGGATTTGACCTCATCATAACTTGTTGCGAAACCCTGTTTGCGTACCTTTTGAATCTGAGAGATATACGTATCCTCGTCCGGGATTATGTAATCTGGATGCTTCGTCTGGAGGTATGATATGATATTTCGGGTCTCCTCGTCTGGATACTGGGCAAGAATGGCCTTCCCGCCTGCAGTGGCCAGTGAGCAATCTCCCTCCATTCTAAATGAAATAACGCCGCGGCCACCAACTGACTTGTCGATGTAAATTGGATGGGAATGCTCCTCGAAAAGCAACCACACAGCTTCGCTGGTCCGCTCGGCGAGGTCGTTGAGTACCGGTTTGGTTATAGAGAGGATTCCTAGTTGCTCATTCACATGTGTTGCATGTTCGAGAAACCGCAACCCCAGCCGGTATTTATCGCCGTCCTTAACGACATATCCTTCGCTCTGAAGGGTTGCCAGGTAGTGATAGGTAGTACTCTTCGCCAACCCCACATCATTGGCTAGCTCCGTGACTCCTGCGTATTCTTTCCCTTGAAGCGTGACAAATAGTTCGACGATTCTGTCGGCTGTTTTCACCGAACGTTTAGGTTTTGATGGTTGATACGGTGACATTGCTCTAGTATAGAATAGTACACTTAAAAACATTAGTGTTGTTTCTACATCTTTTTACGCCCTAATTATAGATGAAAATTGCCTGCAGAAATTAAGGGTGTCTATTGACATTTTTCCCAAGGTTGTATGAAATTATCAAACACCACTATGACGGTCTTACTAATAAAGGATAAGGAAAACATCCATTCAATTCTTGCCCTCAGTATTGGATTAATATCTGGTCGCCCGCAAACCGGCTAATCATTACAAACCTATTTGTGTAACGCCTAACGGTTTACTCCTACTGTTGGTTCTCTCTTCGCATCTAATCGCCGAAAAAATCTTGTTTGGTATCTATAGACAAAGCGAATGCCTCTCCGTGTCTTTAACAAAAAATCTGATGACGATGACCCTACCGCGTATCCAAGACTAAATGAAATTATCGAACGGCCATGGTTAACAGTCCACAAATCGCGATACTCGTTAAGTGATATCGGGCCAATGTAGTCTCTCATTTCATGACCAGTTACTCGATCGTCCCGCTGATCCAGGAGCAACCTGGGATAGCGATAATCTTCGGCAATGTCGACACCTCGACATACGATTATATGGTTGATAGTAGATGGTATCGTGTGCGGTGAGATTTGATACCCGTTATTACACTGGAAGTGATGGTGTCCCCATTACTTTCTATTACGGAAGTGGGAGTGCTACTACCCCGGTAAGAATAATTAAATCAGTGGAGGATGCTTTCCGGCGGCTAAATAGGTTAGAAATTATGTCAAAAGAAGTTACTCAATCGTGCTCTGAAGAACTAGTAAAACCAATAGAAGTCGTCGTACTGAGCACGGACAAGCGATCAGAAGAACAAATCACCGAGACCGTCTTTTATTTACGTTTGTCGATTAAAGGAATTATCGGAATCAGTTAAAATTTCTTTACAATATTTTGTTCTGCAAGCATCTAGCCAAATCTAATAAACTTTTAATTGCCAACTTGATCTGGTGTCGTTGTTCAAAGCGAGTAATTACATCTGGAAAAGCTGCGAATACTGGCAGAACGGCAATCACCACGCTAGAACCAAAATTTGTGATCGCTGTGGAAACACTATCTCAGCAAATACGTTTCCACGGAGCCACTCAATCCCGTCGCGGAGATCAAAGAAATGTCCTAAAATATCAATCATGTCTGCGTCACCCATCGTCTCAGATGGAGAGGGTATCTGGACACCCATGAACAAAATCACCACATGTCGTTCGTGGGAATCTGAGACTACAGCGGCTATAGAGGATATGTGATGCGCGGTTTCACGCGAATCAGAGAAGGAGGGTGGCTTCATTCTCGGCTTCAGCCGCGGGTTTATTTCGATAGACCAACTAATTGCGCTGAATTGCCGTCGTCAGGATATGGCCGTCGCTCACCAACGAGCGAACATCGACTTTTGACGCTCAACTATCCGATTCCGGTCTGTTTCTTTAAAAGTATCAGAACGCTATCCGCCGTCACCGCTGGAGACCGCTCGTACTCATCATTCAACTCGACTTGCATGAGCAGATCGACCGCTCGCCAGATCGAGTACAATAGGCACGCGAAGGCGAAGTAGAAGAACCGCAACACGAAATTTTTCGACGTCGTCGTGGCCATGAACCGCTTGATCGATTTGTAGCCGCTCTCGATTTCCCATCGATAGCCATACTCGGACAGAAATTCACTGCCTTGATTCGACATGAATACCGAATATTGGCGGTGATCCATGTGCGTAGAATTCTCGCTCCGTCGGCAGACCAGTGTCGTCTCGTGCCAACTCGTTCTCCCCGAGATGCAGCTTCCGATCGGTTTCGTACCTGTCCTTATCCCAGTGGAAGAGTCGCTTGGCTTGGGCTTTCTCATTGATCTGCATTCGTTTCGGTACGACGTACGAGAGCCCGCGCTGGCTGATCGCTTCCAAGACGTGCTAACTGTCGAACTCCCGGTTCATCAGCACATTGTCGACATGGACGAGATCCTGAGCCGAGTCAAGTAGATCCTCAACGATCTCCTTATGTGTCTTGCCTCGTCGAACTGGACGAGCATCCAATACAATTGGAACAGCGTCGCCGACCAGTTGAACAGTCGTCCACTGGTGAGCGTACTCGTCGGTGCTCTCTTTCGTCCCGATGATCTCATCTTCATAACTAGTCCTGTCACCCGTGAACGGACCAGCCTCGGTGATGTCAATGGCGACGATACCTGCCCGAAAGAACTTCTCAGTCTCTGCGACCTCGCCTAAGAATCAGTCCAAAGAGTGTTGGTACATCTCACCACCCTGACGGGCAGACTACGCTAGGCGCGTAACACCCTGAAAAATACGGGCGAGTGGGTCAATTTTCGCCCGGCCCGTCGTCCCCGTCAGGATCATCATCGTCATCTCCCGATCCATCGTCGTCGTCATCATCGTCACCACCGACTCGTGCACTGGGATGACGGTCGACCGACACGCCCGAAACCTCGCCATCCACATCGACGTTTTCCGCAAGAATGACGTCGCCGTCGGTCGTGATATCCCCATCAATCTCGCCATCGGGACAGACGAGGACAGTATTCTGCGTCGTGATGTTGCCGTCAACCTCAACATTGGAGCCGTGAATCACGTCGTCGACGCTCGCTAACTCGTCGTTATTGAACGCCTCGCGGTTGGCGGCGAGATCGACGCCAAGGAGGACGTCACTCACCGCATCAATGTCCCCGTCGATTTCGACAGCGGAGCCGGTGACGATGGCTCCATCCGCTTCGATAGTGCCGTCAACATCAACATCGTCTTCGAGAATCACATGCCCGCCAGCGACGATGTCCCCATCGAGATCAACGCCCTCGGTAACGTAGACATCGCCATCAGATTGGACATCGTCGTCAGTGTCCGACGTGACGGTCGTCGCTGCCGTTTCTAGGGTGATAGTCCAGTACTCGTTGCCGTCTCCTCCGTCTTGTCCTGTCGTGCCGTCTTGTGCTTCGGCGAGGCCCCCGAGGAGTGTGAATCCTGCTACACCTCCCAGAAGTCCGAGAACCTGCCTACGCGATGTTCTGTTGGTCATATTCTGCACATAGCAAAGGAGTCGAGACAGCATAAGTCGGGTATTACGCGAGACGGATACTATCGGGGTTGTTACAACCGATATTTCCATGCCACTGTTGACCGGCACGCATATCCACCTAACGATTATTACAGTTACGAGAGTGTCGACTAATAGGTTTTCAACAGATTCGGAGGTGTCAGTACAGCTCGCCAGCGGTTCGTGTATAGTGTTATCTCCATTGTTAGAAGAACACTCACTTCATAGAGAATCAGCTGTTGCCGATTCGTGGGTGGACAGCACTAGTGATGCGATCGTTCACGGATTCGTCGGAGTGCGCGTACCGCGGACGAACTGGATCACGGCAGCGAGGAGGACGAGACAGATGACGATCATCGCGCCCTGTGAGACGGCCGCAATAACTGAGTCGACTGATTCCCCGGTCAGCAACGCGATGATATCTGGAATCCCACGCGTCGATCCCAGCACGCCGAGCATCGCCAGGAGCCCGATTCCGTAGGCAGCGAGCCGTTGCCGATCCGGCTGCTGGCGACCTATCACGCCCAAGATGGTGATGAGAACACCGAAGAGGGTTGGAATGAGCGCCGTGACGCTCGCGAAGTCAGAAAGCACGTAGGCACCGATACCCAAGACGACAAGCGCGATTCCGAGCACTATGCCCACCATGAATGCGGCCGGACTGAAATTCGCCATATATGGAACCCTGTGTGGGACAGGCGTATAGGTTTCTATCCTGAATGTGCTGGATGATTCCCCTCAGCTCATCCGTGCATGGTTGGGTCAGTCAGTTCATGAAAATTAGACTGCAAGCACGGTCACTGATGTCTTTTCAATGGCTGATGAACAAGTGGTAGCATGATAGCTAACTATGTTCGAGACCATTCTCATCCCGGTTGACGGAAGTGATACTGCGAAGCGTGCTGCCACGGTCGGGCGTGAATTCGCACAACGCTACGATGCGCGTCTCAAGGTGCTTCACGTTCTCGAGAATCAATCACATCTTTCCGGCCTGGGGGGTGACCAGACCCCGGAAGAGAAGGGTCGCGAAATTCTCGATGAGAGTGCGGATCTCACTGCTGGGAGTGATATCGAGATCGACACGCATCTAGTAGAGGGGCAGCCGCGCGAAGCCATCACAGAGCATGCGACTGAGATTGACAGTGACCTCATTGTGATGGGCCGTCACGGTCGGAGTGGACTGCGAGAACGCCTTCTCGGGACCGTCACCGATCGCCTGTTGCGTCACACCAGCATTCCGGTGCTGATCGTCCCCGGTGAGGTCAGCGAGCACACTACTGGTGGCACGTATGAAAACATCCTCATCACGACGGACGGCAGTGAGAACGCCGAACGAGCGGCCCCCTATGGTGAGGATATCGCACAGCACTTCGAGTCCACACTCCACCTACTCAACGTGGTCGACGTCCAAGCTGAGGCCGGAGCGTTCGACGCTGGTGGCGTGTCAGAGGACTTCATCGAACGACTTGAAGAGGAAGGTCACAAGGCAATCGAGCGACTCGCCCAGCAGATTGACGATGACAACGTGCCGGTGCAGTCAGACGTCGTGCGAGGGGATTCACAGGAAGCTATTGCAGACTACACTGGCGACCATGATATCGGTCTGATTGTCATGGCGTCCGAGGGCGAATCAAACTTGGCCAGTCAGTTGTTGGGAAGCGTCACAGACCGCGTTCTCCGTACGGTGGACGTGCCAGTACTCGTCGTATTTCAATAGCACGGACGACTGACCATGTGAGGAAGAGCGAGGAGAATACCTCATCCTCTGGGGTGGGGAGGATGTTACCGAACTGGGTGGCGCGAACATCGTTATGCACAAAAATGTCTCCTTCACAGGGTGACGAGCGGATACCATGGAGTTTGACCCCAATGCGATGGACATTATTTGACCGTACCGACTTGATTATCTCTCTCGGCTTATCGGATTTCAAGTGTCTCGGGTTCTAATACGGCATAACCTATGCCCAAAGAGCTGGAACGCAGCCTCGGTCTCACTCACATGAGTACGTCCACACACCATTTCCGCTACGACATCGTCTTCGGTGCTGTACTCGATTAGCTGGCGGATCATTCGCGTTCAATGGTCCTGTACACTCACTCGCAGGAGCCGTGTCGGCATACCTTTCTCCGCTCTCTGCTCAACAAAGTCGCGTTCTGAAGAGAGAAAACTAATTAGCGGAGTCGCCCCGTGGTTCTTTCTAGCACCCATGTACGAGGATATCCTGCTGCCGTTCGATGGAACCGAGGGAGCGGCGGAAGTGCTCCATCACGCCAGCGAAATTGCGCACTGGGCCGACGCGACGATACATGTCCTCTACGTAGCCGACACCACGCGTGACAGCGTCACCGTCGTCGAAGGTCATCCTATGGATGCACTCGTTCAAGAGGGGGAAGACATCGTCGAAGAGGCTGAGGAAATCCTGCGTACGCTCGGTGTCGACTACGACTCCGACGTCGTCCAGGGGAATCCAGCGCCGATGATCGTCGAGTACGCTGAGCGCTACAATCACGATTTGATCGTGATGCCGACCCACGGCCGGGAGGGTATCTCCAGATATCTCCTCGGGAGCGTGTCCGAGAAGGTCGTTCGCCTGTCGCCGGTGCCCGTTCTGACGGCCCGAATGCAACCCGACGAACAGTTCGCGTTCCCCTACGAGAACATCCTCATCCCAACAGATGGCAGTGCAAGCGCCACCCATGCTGCCCAGTACGGGCTTTCCCTCGCGGCAGCCCTCGATGCAACCGTGCACGTCCTATCCGTCGTTGACGACACGTCGCTCGGTCCGGACATCCGATCGGCCATCTCGAACCAGGAGAGTGAGCAGGCAGCGACCGAAGCTGTGGACGACCTCCTCTCGGAGGCGAAGACCCACGGCGTTGCGAACACTGTTCGACACGTCGAATACGGGCCGCCCATCTCGGAAATTCTCGACTGTATCGAGACGAACGACGTCCACGCCGTCGTGATGGGCACGATAGGAAGACGCGGGACCGACCGCATCTTACTCGGCAGCGTCGCCGAAAAGACTGTGCGCTCTGCACCAGTCCCCGTTATCACGGTCAGAGAGACAGAGTAACAGAGCAGTGGAAGCTGTGTTACTGACGATAGCGCATCCCGAACTACACCCCGAGGAATACCGCTACTACGACCGATGGGCTACGTCGTCTGACGCTACGTCCTTGTCTCATTCGGTCACGTTACCAGTGAAGCGCCTGCCGTCGTAGTTGAATTCGAGAGATGTGAGCTATCCGGGGAGGAAGATGTTGATGAGCGCAACAACGATGCCAGCGATCCCCATCCGAATCCCCGCGACGTACCACCGCTGACGAGAGATCGACGCCATGTACGCTCCGAATGCAAACAGAACGCCGCATGCGATGGCGACCGAGAGTATCGTGGCCTGGAGTAACGAGAGTGCCGTGCCCTCAAACAGGAACGGAATTAGGGGCACCACGAGTCCGCATAATGGCCCGAAGCCGCTCATGAGGGCGTTGACGACCTGATTGTTGGTCTTGTCCCGCTCAACCTGCGTGTCGCTCAGGTCGGTAAGCATCGCATCCTCCAGATTGTGCAGTTCGGCACGCATCTCGGCGCGTTCGATCTCCCAGACGCTCCAGACACCCGAGGTTGTCAGCCCGATAGCGCCGCCGAGGCCGATCGCAATGACCTGTAACCCGTCAGAGACTCCGGAGAGATACGCGCTGACGGTGACACCGACGCCAGTCAGTGCGCCGTCGAACCCGTTCGAGACGAAGTATCGTCTCGCGATCGGCCCAATCCTATCGCTGATTCGTTCCGAGATCGACGCCGAGATAGATTCCGCACCCATCAGTCCTGGGGCGTGGGTGCATCTTCGACGAGATGCTCTCCACAAACGACCTGATCGACCGAGTGGATCGTCCCTCCTGCATCTTTGACAGACGCTCTGACATCGTCGTACTCGATCTCATCGCCTTCGAGCGTTAATTTCAAATTTTTTACCTCTTGGTCGAGTTCGATGAGCGTCGCGTTAACAGCGGCGACATTGCTCGTCCCAGCGATGTGTTGAGCGAATTCGATCGTCGACGGTTCATGTGGTTTCAGTACGTCGATAACCAATCGCTTCACGGGGGCCATCACACTATCTAACAATGCACCATTTAAAACTCATTTGGTGGACGCACATCCGAAGACAGCAAATATGAGTCGGTACTTCAGTACGATATAGTACATATTCGCGTTCAGCGGGAGATCAGAGAGACAGAGATGTCCAGCAAGGCTACGTTCGAGATAGTTCACGATAAGGCGGGGAATGGTGTTGGCGACTCATCGTCTCAAACGGGAACATAATCATGGATAGTGGAGAGGAGTACCGATCTAAGCAGGGAGCCAAACGGGGGATTGAGAGCGTCAAAAAGAACGCCTCCGGGGCCGGTATACGGGTTGTCGACGACAGTTAACTGTGGATATTCAAGCCGTTTACCTGACCTACTAAAGTCCATGTTCGCGTCATCGACCCGCGAGTGAAGCCGTGGGCTTCCGCCTTGCATCTTTGTAAAGGTTGAAGCTGACTTCCTGCCAATAGTGATGGATATTCACAAGCAACGGTACATCTCTAACGCTACTATCGCCGAATTCGGCATTTTCAGGACTCAATGAGGAGGATTAGTGACCAACTCGACTAATGGCGTATTCGGACACTTCAACGCCTGTAGTCGGCGAAATCAGACATTTGAGGGATATCTTGTGTATTATACATCAGAGAACCCTGTATGAAGGCGAACAAGGTATTCAGATGATCGAGTCTAGTCGATTCCGCCACCCGCTGGTCGCCGTTCTCGTCGCATTGGTACTGACGATCCCATGGATCGGAGCGTTCGTCTCGTACGGTGGGTACGGAACCGTGCATCCGGGCGAAAACATCGCGCCTGTCATGGCCGTCGTCGTTGCGGGATTCGCGATCCTAGGTGCGGCGTTCCTACTCGCGTGGGCGGCCGAAACTGCCGAAAAAGACGTCCCGCAGGCGTTTGCTATAGCTGTCCTAGCGGTGCTCGCTGTCGCGCCCGAGTACGCAGTTGACGCACTGTACGCGTGGGAGGCCGGTGCTGGCTCAAGTGAAGCCGCCAATCTCGCGGTCGCCAACATGACTGGAGCGAATCGCATCCTCATCGGCCTCGGGTGGTCCGGGATCGCCCTGTTCACTATCTATCGCGCAAAACTCGCCCGCGACTCAGCGGTTGAACACCGTTCGGGATTCCTCGCGGACGTCGTCGGACTCGATCAGAAGATATCTACTGAGATTGCCTTCCTCCTTGCGGCGACGGCGTACGCGTTCTTCGTTCCCCTCGGCGGCGGCATCGGACCGTTCGACACGCTCATTCTCGTAGGCCTGTACGTGCTCTATCTCCTGGTCATCATCCGCGGTGATGTCGAGGAATCCGAAGAACACGTCGGGGTTCCCGCGTACTTCCAGCAGTATCCGAAAGTACCCCGGATTGCTGTCGTCATGTTCGGATTCGCGTTTTCGGGCGCGATCATCTTCACTGCCGTCCACCCGTTCGCCGAGGGGCTTGAGCAGTTAGGGCTGCAGTATGGCATTCCGGAGTTCTTCATGATTCAGTGGCTTGCTCCACTCGCTTCCGAGAGTCCTGAACTCATCGTCGTCGCCTACCTGGTAAACAAGGCGCGCTCGACCGCTGGGTTCAACGCACTCATTTCCTCGAAGCTCAACCAGTGGACATTACTTATTGGAACACTCGCTGTCGTCTACTCCATCTCGGCGGGAGTCATCGGAACACTTCCGTTCGATCAGAAGCAGGCCGCAGAGATCTGGATCACTGCTGCGCAGAGCTTTTTCGCCATCGCCATCCTAACAAACTTCGAAATTAGCACTCGTGAGGCGGTCGCACTGCTCGTGCTGTTCGTCACGCAGGTTCTCGCAGAGTTCTACGTGATTCAGATATACGCTGAGCCAACGGCAACCAACATCAGTATGACCATTCTCTATGCCTACACAGGTGTCTACATTGTCCTTGGGATCGGGTTGTTCATTACGCGCCGCGAGAGTGTTCGTCGGCTCGTCAAACGGACACTCTCAACCGCTCGGGCAGCACTTGGGAATGGCTCCAGTCAGCCAGAACACGCAGACTGAGTAGCGCGTATCTCTTTCCTGTGCTACATTATCAGAGGGGCGATTTAGTCGCGTCAGATATCCACTGTACATGACTCCATTCAAGCCCTATGCATTGAGAACACTAATCGCAACTTCCCCATGTATTGGAAGTTCCACCGGTGTTCTCGATCGAAAGACAACATTCGATACGACTCCTGCGACGGATAATCTTGGAAGGATCAATCACGGCGTGAAGAATCGTGTTCAGGTGGCTGTACAGATTCCCAATAGAAATCGAACAGGTGGTTGCCCCATTGTCGTGCTTCGTCAGTGTCAGCGATAAATTCCGTTTGCGAGTCGTAGGCCCCGTCCAATGTCGGTAGCGAAAGCAGAAGGTAGTCCTCGGTAACGGTGACCGCAACCGAAACATCCGGCACTCGAATCGTCTCCGTGGCGTCGAGCAGTGCGGGAGCAGTTTCCTTGACGACCTCCTCGAAAACGGCTTCATCAAACACGAGTCGTCCTATGTCCGCACCACTGGCTGCATCGGCCAATCGGTCGTTGTACACCGGTATGATAGCACTGATTGAGTCTGCATTCCTCAGCCGTCGTTCGATTTCAGAGACGGCGTGTGCCGGTCGGGTTTCGGTCGCTCGTACGACCTCGCCGCCAGCAAGTTCTGAAAGACGAAGCCGAAAACGTGGCGGTATTACCGTCACATTGTGGGTCTCCCAGTAGTCTGGATCCGTCGCAAGTACTGACTCGGTTTGCTGGTAATTGTCGATAAAATCGACGATGACTTGCCCCAGTCCAGTTAGCGACCACCGTTTCGATTGTGGTTTATGTATTAATCCTTGTTCGTGTAGGCAGGTTAACGCGTTGTATACGGCGGACTTGCTAGCGAGATCGTGGTCTACCAATGATTGGGTCGAATCACAGCCGCCAGCGATCGCGAAGAGAATGGCCGTTCGTGCGTTAGATCGGAGTACAGAGTCGATCAACGACAAGTGATCGCCCATAGCTAGAGTTCTTTACCTGGTCTCATTATCTTTTTCTCCTCAACTGAGAGTACTGCACTGGTTCCGATTGAGAAGTTGCCGTCGGGTGAACACCGTGCCCCCTAGATTCAGGCATACATGAAGCGGATTAATCTCAGCTACCGCTGACACAGTCGTATTTAGATTTCTTGTTCTATATCCTATTCATACGGTTGATATCACATAGGTATCTGACTGCAAAGTAGAACATCGCCTGAAGAATAGTTATGACGACCGATCTCGATTGAGTACCTGGACGATATTATGGTTGAAATTGAATCAATTCGATCAGTCATCGAGCAGATGGATCGGCGCGCCTCAGTAGAGTCGGTTTACGGAGAGCCGATCGAAGTAGGTGACAAAACTATCGTTCCTGTCGCAAAAATTGGGTACGGGTTTGGCGGAGGATACGGCTCTAGTGATGAAGACGAAGGCGGATCAGGCGGAGGGGGTGGGGGTGGCATCTCGGCTACACCACTAGGAGCGCTTGAACTCACAGAGGACAATACTCGGTTCGTTCGCCTTGAGTCGAGAAAACGGCTTCTACTGGCGTTTATAGCAGGGATTATCATCTCCCGTCTGTGGGGACGTCGCGCATAAAATGAGTTCAGGTGGTTCCGATCGTGTTAAACCTATAAAAAGCGGCTAGAAGCGATCCTGTATCAGACAAGAAAGCATCTTCCACCCCCCTTGGTGTCACCTTGCTCGCGGGTAACGAGCGCTAATGATTGTAAAATAACGTTCCATTGACGAAACCAGAATAGATTATATCTTCTTCGGAATTCAATCGTTCTTGATTGCCGAGTAAATTGATACGTCTGTACTTCTATGGGTATACAATGGCTATTTCTATCGGGTATTCATCTCAGCGTTCTT
Source organism: Haladaptatus halobius (assembly GCF_020618475.1). Taxonomy (GTDB): domain Archaea; phylum Halobacteriota; class Halobacteria; order Halobacteriales; family Haladaptataceae; genus Haladaptatus; species Haladaptatus halobius. The sequence continues at coordinate 92,640 of NZ_CP085339.1, forward strand.
TGAAATTTTCCTTTTCGGAGTTTACTGGCGCGTTAGGAGATTCGGTTACGGTTTTTCCGGTTGTCGTCGCCATCGCCGCACTCACCGAATTGTCACTGACACATCTTCTCTTAGGGTTTGCAGCGTTCCAAATTGTGTGGGGACTCTACTATGGGCTCCCGGTATCAGTCGAACCAATGAAGGCACTCGCCGCACTCGTGATTGCAGGCGCACTCACAGCTGGGGAACTGGCAGTTGCGGGGCTCCTCGCCGGTGTTGTTCTTCTCGTGGTTGGATGGACTGGCATGCTCCGCCGAGTCGAGCGGTACGTCGGCCAGCCAGTGATTCGTGGCGTGCAAGTTGCCGTTGCACTCATCCTCCTCGAAACTGGTGTCCAACTGAGCCTCGACGGACTACCGCTCGCACTTATCGCGACGAGTGTCGCGGCGGTCGTGATTATCGCGGGGTACCAGCGTGCGAGTGCGCTTGTCGTCCTCGGTGTCGGAATCGTATTCACGGTTGCACAGACGGGTGTCCCAGCACCGCAGCTCCCTACGTTTACAGTCAATCTTCCGAGTCTGACATCAGTCACTGGGGCAATGTTGGAAGGAACAATAGCTCAGCTTGCGATGACTGTCGGCAATGCCGCCGTTGCCACCTCGTTACTCCTCTCAGATTACTATGACGCCAATGTCTCCTCCGACGAGCTTGCGACGAGTATGGGCGTGATGAACCTGTTTGCCATCCCGTTTGGAGCGATGCCAATGTGTCACGGCAGCGGTGGTGTCGCTGGCAAGTACGCTTTTGGAGCTCGAACTGCAGGATCGAATCTAATCCTTGGAGTCATTTATGCGGTCGCCGCCATCCTCGCAGTTGGTGTGGTTGCCGCGTTCCCACTGGCAATGCTTGGGGTCGTCCTCGTCTTGATCACCATTGAACTCGGCCGGGCTGGTCTCGACACAGAGCATATGCCGCTAACACTCGGTGTTGGGATTCTTGGACTGATAACAAATGTCGGTGTAGCATTTTCCGTGGGAATTGTTGGGCATCTGGTACTCAATCGCATTTTCCAAGTTTCGCAGTAAGTGATGAAACCGATCTTTGCTTAGCAGATATATACGCTTAGTCCTCAGAAACGAGTTGATCGGGTGCGTCAGTTGCTGGAGCGGGCGGTTCGTGTGTTCCGAAGTCAGGATGTGTCTCTTCCATCCAGAGGTATACAAGGCCGCCGGAGACGAACATTAACAGACCGGTCATATAGAAGGCAGCTTCGATGTTGACAAATTGCATTGCAAGCCCGATTAGGATTGCTCCGACGGCATAGCCAGAGTCTCGCCACATCCGATAGACACCCATGCCCGACGCACGCCATGTCGGATGGGCTGCATCTCCGGGCACCGTCATTAGATTCGGATAGAGCAACGCCATTCCAACTCCTGCAACGCCCGCCATCACGGCCCATGGGAGATATCCGTCGACGGCTGTCATCCCTAAGACACCCACACCAGCTACAAACATACCCACAATCACCGGCGGTCGGCGTCCGATTCTATCTGCAAGTCCCCCAGTCCCAATTTGGAGGAAATACATGGCACTGTGAACGCCAACGACAACACCAACAGCTGCGATACCTAACCCCTGGCTTGTGAGGTAGAGCGGAACTGCAATCCAGAACAACGTATCGACGAAATTCTCAATGTGACCAGCCTGTGCGGCCGCAAACAGCGTTTGATCGCCGTAGGTCGCCCGCTTCAGCACTTCATTGAACGGCAGGTTTGCATCGTGGTGATCATCATCACCCTCTGCATGCGCGTACTGAACCGTCTCCTTGATGAGAGAGATTGAGATAAGAAATGCCAGCACTACAACGCCAGCGAGGAAATAGAATGGCTCCGGTCGAAGGCTCGTCTGAGCGGCTATCACACCTGTAATCCAAGCCCCGACCGCAAGGCCGGTGTAGCCAAACGCCTCATCGATGCCGACGGCGAGACCACGTTGCTCCGGCCCAGCAAGGTCAATTTTCGCATTCACTGCCATACTCCAGGTAAGTCCTTGATTGATGCCGAGCAGGATGTTGCCGACGGTGATCCACCACCAGTTCGGCGCGAAAATCAGGATGACCGGCAGCGGGAGTGCGGTCGCCCACCCAAGAATGAGCACAGGCTTTCGACCGTACTCTTCGCCCCATTTGCCAGCATAGAGGTTGATCAGTGATTTTACAATCCCGAAGGAAACGACGAACGAGCCGATAACGAATAACGACTTGACGCCAAGGACGTCACGGCCTAAGACGGGGACTACAGCACGTTCTGAACCAATCGTCAATCCAGTCGCGAAGACCAGTAAGATGTGTAGCGAGAACTGTGGGAGATGCTCGCGGATACCCTGCGTATACTCAGGAGTGGTTTCCGTTGCCATAGCTATCGGTCGTTAATTTGCAGCACACTGATTCGGTCCTAATTCAAGTTGCCGAGCCTCTTCCTCGTCGACGTGCTCTTTCCCGACGTTCACACGTTTAATCTGCTCATGGTTAGGTGGCGTCTCAGGAATGTTTGCCGTGATCGCCTCGATAAATCCCTCTCGCTCGTATCTCAGTACCTCATTGTGCTCTCGGATGTCATGAAGGGAGGCAGTCATTGGAGGCTTAGGGGACCCAGGATCGTGAGCAGGGAGAACCAAGCGGTCGTCCGGTTCTTCGAGGAGTCGCTGGAGACTTGCATACAGGGTTACTGCGCGGTCACGAATGGCTGCATCGTTACCACCCTCGAGGTCGGGGCGACCCACACTCTCGAGGAAGAGCGTATCGCCGGTCAGGAGAGCTTTCTCAGCTACGTTGAACGTCACACTTCCTTCGGTATGACCCGGTGTGTAGATAATCTCAATCTCGATCGACCCCAGGGATAGCACCTGCCCATCTGCAAGTGCGGTAGCGGACGAGAGATCACCAGCGTCGGCAGGGTGGAGGTAGCGAGGGACGTCGTGGTTCACAGCGAGTTCCTGCGCGCCAGAGATGTGATCAGCATGGGCGTGTGTTTCAAGAACCGCCGTGAGCGTTGCCCCATGCGCATTAATCAGGTCGAGATAGTTCTGCGTATACTGACTCGGATCGACGACGACAGCTTCCCCGTCATCGATAAGGACGTACGAGAGACATCCGGTTCCCGGTCGTGCCACCTGAATGAGCTGATCAGGGCCAGTGGCCGGAAGTTCCGCTGCGAGATGGACACGACTCCAGCCGCCCATTCCATCCTTAAGGGTCGTTGCCTCGTATCCAAGCTCAGTGAGCACGGTCGTCGCCGTGTCGGAGACTTCTCCTGCTGCGCAGACGGTGACGATCTCTTTGTCTTGCGGAAGTGTTTCGAGTGCTGGTTGTGCCTGCTCGGGCGACTCTTTTAGCGTATCGTAGACATCGATATTGACGCTGTCTGGGATATGCCAGCTTTCAAACTCGTCTTCATGCCGGATATCAAGAACAAGGAGCGGGTCATCCTCATTCTCCAATCGGTCTGCGAGGGTCTCTGGTGAGAGGTCTGCCATCACGTACTAGGTAGCTTCGACATTGCCATATCACCACTGCCAGCTATAACTGGCACCACCTCTAATTACCCTTATTGTGTAGTACTTGGCGATGGCTGGAATTAGTCCCGAAGAACTTCGTACCCGACGCCAAAACGACGCCAATCTTCGAATTGTCGATATCCGCTCCCCGGGAGACTATGAAGAAGAGCACATTGAGGGAAGTGAGAATCTTCCCGTTCGAGAGGCATTGCTTTCTGGAAACGTCGACGAGGCACTGGAACTGTTGGATAATCTTCCCGCTGATGCTGAAATTGTTACGGTTTGTGATGCAGGCCACGTCTCGGGAGAAACAGCAAACATGCTTCGCGAGCAAGGGTACGATGCAAAGGCACTAGATAACGGACTCGAAGGGTGGAAGCAGAGTTCAGAGTAATACTCTTTCCTAATCAGTTTAGTGATTTTATTCTTTGAACACCAGCTATAACCGGTAGACTATATATAGTTACGGACAGTCTATGATGCCACCATGTACGAAGCATCATTCAAGATCCGTCACGAATGCCCATATCGAGAATTCTCCGAGCAGTTTCCAGATATCACAATCCGTGAATGGCACCACCACGATTGCCAGATCTTAGAGCTGTCAAGCCCAACGGCACCGTCCGAGGATCTTCTTGAAGAGATTCAACGCATCGGAGACGTCCTTCACAGTACGACCGACGACGATGGACTTTACGTGGTCGTGCAATCGTGTAAATGCCCGATCGAGAAATCCATCATCAAGCTATTCCAGAACCACACCTGTGTGTATACCCCGCCGACCACCTATCGACAGGGATGGGAACACTATACGGTGATCGGGTTTGACGAAAGTGATATACAAGGAGTTTTGCAGGAACTAGACGAATCTCGTGAGATCGATGTCCTCTCAAAAACTTCTATTGAGAAACGCCAACTCCCTCACAGCACGCTCTTCTCGGTCGACCGGTTGTTTGCTGGTCTTACTGATAGACAGCTCGCTGCCCTCCGACTGGCCTTAGACAACGATTACTACAACCAACCACGAGGCGCATCGACGAAGGAGCTGGCTGAACAGACAAACATCGCGCGGGCGACATTCGAAGAACACCTCCGAAAAGCCGAAAATAAGCTCCTCACGAATGTTGAACCGTTCATTCGACTCCTCACCGAGACACAAGCATCCAATGTTCTGGGTACCCGTCAACCATCAGTGTCGTCGGAAACCGTAGAAACAGACTGACTTACACTGATCCAGTAACACCATTCTGGAGGAAAAGCATCTGTCCTGCCACCTGGAGCGGTGAGAATCGTGGTTGGGGTCTCGACGATCCAGATAGGAACTCAATCGAGGAGGTGCGTGAAATTCAGGACAAACTCGAAGACCGGATCGAGGAATTCTTCGACGAAATTGAATCCCACCAGTGAACAAGATCTGAAGGAGAGGGTCCTGTGTCATCGTACTCTATGCATTGAGAACGACAGTCTCAACTTTTGGATTCCCTAGTTCAATGAGACTCACGAGTTGTCGACACTACGAGACGCTGAACACGACACGCTTAAGAACGCGTCTAGTCGCTCAATACAGTGGGTGTAGGTATCCCAGAGATGTTCAGAGTCGAAGAGTCACTCGTTCATTCACAACTGGAGGACAGTCGCAATGCCAGCGGCGATACCCGCAGCGATAAGACACAGTCCAAGCGTCCCAAGGGCATAGATACTTGCGCGTAGTCGATCGCCCTTCTCCCACAACCGGACAGTTTGCACCGAAAACGAGGAATACGTTGTGAAGGAACCACACGCCCCGACACCAACGAAGAGGGTGACTTCACTATTGAACCCGGCGAACGCGACGAGTCCAAGCACGAAACTCCCCACTACATTCACGGTGAGCGTCGAGAACGGGAATCGGTCGTGGACAAGCAACTGGCCAACCGTGTAGCGTAATACCGCGCCAATCGCACCACCGGTACCGAGGAGATGAGCAGGTTCCATCACTCGTCCACCTCCGGTGCCGAAGGTGTGACAGTGCTAACCCACCGGGCTGCCTCACGACCGAGTAAGACCGCCCCAAATCCCAACGCGTAACTACCGATGATGTAGCCAATCGCCACCGTTGGTGTCGTGGTGAGCACGTCGATGATGAACGTGCTATAGGTGGTGAATGAGGCGAGGAATCCGGTCGCCATGAGAGTCCGGCTGGTTCCAGAAATCGTACCGCTGAAGAGTTCCTCGTAGATGAGGAACCCAAGGGCGAAACAGCCCAGTATATTGACGGACGCAGTGGCCGCCAGTGAGCTTGGGACAAAGAGGTCGATGAAGTATCGGAGGTTCGAGCCGGCGAACCCGCCGATACCGACCACTAGGATTGCTTCCAAGTGTTCAAGAGGGTGTGTCTGAGCCATGGCTGATGTGTGGTAGGAGTCATCAGCCAGAGTGGCGGTTGGGTCAGGCGGACTCCATCGCCCGAATAGACCCACAAGGGGGCGTTGGTTTGAATTGACTCTGGTGGCTATGTTAAAATTGCGATTGTATATGGGTCGAACGAAGCGACAATGAGGTAGATCTCCTGATTAGTAATTCAATCATTATCTTCCTGTACAAAACCGTGAGGTAGATCATATCGTATGCATTGAGAGCGTCGGTCTCAACTTCTGCCAGGAACGCATATGACCCTCACTGCTGAATTTCGGCTTACCTCGTACCATCTCCCACTCGTCGACGTTGCGGCTGCACCCCCGAACGCACACTACAACTCGCGCACGGTGAACAACCCAAGTCAGGACCATTTGTATACTCCTATCGGTTACCGTGAGTCAAGCGCATAATAGACGACGGTCATTGTGAGAGCCATCAATACTGCCTGAAAGAGTACCCAATCTCCTAGCAACAGGCCGAATACGAGGATCGTAATACCGGTCAGGATGCCTATCAGAACTGCATATGCCCTGCGCGAGAGGTTCCTCGTCCACGCATCAACGCGATGGTAGAGCTGTCTCACAATATCCATATCCGGATTATGCCCGTCATCCAGATAAATCTGTTAGAGATGCAGTCTAACTGACTGGTTGTTCCACGCTGCGATGAGCTGAATAATAGAGGTGGAACTCGCTCTCCAAGTTGTCCACGTCTAAAAAAAGGCACTCTTCAGTAGCAACGCGCATCAGAGATTGAGGAGAGCGAGCGTCGGAACGACCTCTGATAACACCATTATAAGGACAATGAGTAACGGAACGAAGAGAAGGACAGAGAGATGCACGAGATTGCTCGTGCATTCTATCCACCGACGTAATTGACGCAGTCGTCGGTGTTTAATGCGTTGACTCCGATGGCATATCCCGCGAATGCGGGCTAGCAGGTCGTCCCGCATGTGTATCCAGCTCTGGTATTTTGGTGAAAAGCAGTATAGCTCCGAGAACAGTGGTGTTTTGAAACACCTTTCTTGGCTTATTCACGTAAAGTATTAACATATGATATATACTGCAGTATTCCCAGAATGACTAAACTACAGGATGGTTCGAGATATCGATTTCGTGTCTATGGCGTTTCATCTTCGTCAACGGGGCCGAGATATTCCAAGTGAATATCTTCTCTGTTCTGGGGAGTTACTTCTTGTTGAATGCGATAGAGAACATGAGTCGACCGTTCATTCTGTGTTCGCTCTTCAACAACAACGAGTGCACTTTTTGGTGTTGCTTCTCGAATATCGTAACTTAACACGTTCTCTCGGGCGGAGAGGAGTTCTTGAACAGCGGTGATAAACTCTGCTGTGGCAGAATCCTCATCGGATGTGGTCATGTGTTTGACTTCAAGCGGAATCAATAGTAATCCTTGGGTGGCGTAGCAGTTGCCAGCGTACACATTGCGCAGTTATTGACTGCCGTGTAACTCGAAAATCGCTGTAGAACCGTAGTTTTTGACTCTATAGCAGTGTGCATGTAAAGTGTATCACTAACCAGAAGGGGGGTGAGCAAGCATGGCTGCCGACCAACGCTCGATCGTCCCGACGCCGTTGAATCCCCGTGACGCCCAGACACTCACCCAACGCCTGTCGGCAGGTGACAAAGTTCGCATCACTACGACTATCCTATCGCGGACGATTCTCACGGTGAGAGAGACACACATCGACACGCTATGCACTACACCTCGTTCTGACGGCCCCACCGATCACGAACACAGCACACCATCCAGCAAGCTACCTACCACTGCACTGTCTGCCAATCCAACGCACCTATGACTGTTCTCGAGTACACGCACACAGCCAATGACACAACTACCCGCTGTATCGGTATACTCACCACCATCGCTCACCTCTCGCAGAGTTCCATCGTGTTCGAACCTGAGTGATTCCAACAGCTCAATCGACGCCTCGTTGAAGCTCCTGACCTGTGCGCTCACTCGTCGGAGGTTTCGATATTACATAATCAAAAAATCATTGCTCCCAATTTCCGTTTGGCGCAATACAGCTGGAAAAGATTCTCGAATGAATTAAGGGAGATGAGATGGGACACTCCGTGAGATGGATTCACACATACAAGGACTGTATCCTGATTTCGGAGATTGGCAGATGACTCGAAAACAGGTTGCAGCGAGCTAATAAATACCGCGTATTCCTATGCCAGAGACGCTCTTCCAGAAAATACTCGTCCCGGTCGCATCGGAGTCAGATGCGGAAACGACGTGTCAAGCACTGCTGCCATATCTCGATCGAGACACGAGCGAAGCCAAGATCGTCCACGTCATCGAGAAGGCAGACGGCGCACCCGACAAAGCATCGCCCGAGCAATTACAGGAGGAAGCCGAGAAGATGTTCGATAGAGCTATCGAACAGTTCACGAACGCGGACTTCACAAACTTCGAGACCGAGGTGCGATACGGAACGAACGTTGCTGACGCCATTGTTGACGCGGGGCGCGAATACGGTGCATCAGCCATCGTCTTCACACCGCGTGGCGGCAAGCGCTGGACACGCCTCCTCACCGGTGACGTGGCGAATTCTCTGTTAACGAATACTGATCGTCCAGTCATCACCCTTCCGCCGGAGGAAGACAGCCATGGATGAGCAGGAACTCGCCCGCGATTTAGGCTTCCTCGAAGCTTACACGATCGGCCTCGGAACGATGATTGGCGCCGGAATCTTCGTGCTGCCCAGCATCGCCGCGGAAGCAGCGGGCCCTGCTAGCATGATTTCGTTTGCCCTCGGCGGTGTTGTATCGTTGCTGGCCGCCCTCTCGCTGTCCGAACTCGCCACTGGCATGCCGAAAGCGGGTGGGAGCTATTACTACGTTAATCGGGCTCTCGGCAGCTTCTTCGGTAGTATCGTCGGGTGGGGGATGTGGGCCGGGCTGATGTTCGCGAGCGCATTCTACATGCTCGGATTTGGCCAGTATCTCACGTACTTCGTTCCTATGGGATCGACGGGGGTGGCGATTGCTGCACTCATCATGTCCGCTATTTTGACCGGCGTCAACTATTACGGGGTGAAAGAAACGGGTGCGCTCCAGAACGTTATCGTCATCGCTCTCATCGGTCTCATCATCGTGTTCGTTGCATTCGGCGTCCTTCACGTCGATACACTCGGTGAGTTCAATCCGAACGGCTGGGGGGCAGTTGTCGCAACCATCGGCACAGTGTACGTGACGTTCATCGGGTTCGAAGTGATCGCGACGAGCGCTGAGGAGATCAAAAACCCGAGTCGGAACCTTCCGTTATCGATGATCGCAGCGGTCGTCACTCCGACGCTGCTGTACGTGCTTGTCATGTTCGTCAGCACGGGAACGCTCAGCATCGATGCGCTCGCCAGTTCCAGGATTCCGGTGGCGGACGTCGCCCAACAAGTCCTCGGAACGATTGGCGCGATAGCGATGGTCGTCGGAGCTGTCCTCGCGACAGTCTCGAGTGCAAACGCCTCGATACTGTCCGCTGCACGGGTGAACTTCGCCATGGGGCGGGACAGGATCCTCTCTAATTGGCTCAATGAAGTGCACAACCGCTTCCGGACACCATACCGCGCAATCATGGCGACTGGTGCGATCATCTTGCTGTTGATCACCGTCGGCGTCGGTATCGGGACGCTCGCCGAGGTCGCGAGTTTCGCGTACTTGGTCACCTACTCACTCGTTCACATCGCCGTCATCGTCATGCGACGAGCAGACCCAGCTGACTATGACCCGGCATTTGAAATTCCGAACAGATTCTTTCTCTTCCCCATTGTTCCTATTCTCGGTTTCTTCGCATGCGTGTGGGTACTCGTTCAGATGGACACTCTCGTTCAGTTACTCGGTCTTGGGATCGTTGGCATCGGTATCGTGTGGTATTTCGGCTACGCCCGCGACCGAGCAGTTCGAGAAGGGTTGCTTGGGGAAGCGATTGCGCCGACGCCGACACTCACGGCGGATGGCCACGGACGATACCGGGTCGTTGTGCCAGTCGCAAATCCAGAAACCGAACGTGAACTCCTTCGCCTCGCCGCTGCAAGCGCCCATGCGCATGACGACGAGCAGGCCGAACTCGTCGCAGTGAACGTTATCGAGGTACCACAACAAACCTCGCTCTCACAGGATCTCGAGTTCGAAGAGGAACGTGTCCAGAAACAACAGCAACTCCTCGACGAAGCACGAGATATCGCAAACGATCTCAATGTTGGCCTTCGAACACGGGCAATTGTTGGACGAAACGTCGGCGAGGTCGTCCTCAATGTGATCGAAGAGGAGAATGCGAACCACGTCCTCCTCGGGTGGAAAGGCCGACGAAGTGCCCGCGAACACATTCTTGGCTCGAACATCGATCCAATTATCGAACGAGCACCGTGTGAGGCGACGCTCGTGAAACTAAACGCTGACCAATCACACGACGATGTCGAGGAGATCGTCGTTCTCGCCGGGGAAGGCCCTCATTCCCCTGTCGCTGCGCGACGGGCTGGAGAGTTTGTTGCGGCGACCCAAGGGAAAGCACGGCTAACGCTACTGAACGTCCAGCGTACGTCCGAGGAATCTAAGCAAGATCCGACTGAACGCGGTGAGGAAATCATCGACCAAGTTGCGAGTGCGGCCGGTATTCAGTTCATGGATTATGACTCACAGGTCGTTGTCACCGACGATATCGAGCCGACCATTCTTGAGACCGTTAAATCGTACGACACGATCTGTGTCGGAGCGACGCGCTCTGGCTCCGTTTCACAAGCTCTCTTTGGGTCACTTCCGGAAACCATCGGCGAGAACGCATCAGGGACGGTGGCAATGGTTCGCGGTAGCAAACAAACACCGCAGTCGATTCGAGAAGGTCTTATTTCCCGTCTTACTAGTTGAATTGTTTTGGACTGGTCGAAACTATCAGTTCGAAGTGTGAATTGACGTCAGTCATGAGTTACCATCGCTTCGGCGAGCGATGAAAACACCCCAGTTACGAAAACGCCGACTATCACTGACACCGCGACAAGTAGATGCGATAACTGGAAGGTCACGACAAGAATGGCCATCCTTGTATGCGGGAACTATCATTCTAACATGCCAACTCCGACGGCAGATGATATCTTGTTCTGAATAGCACTTGTATTCTCATCTTTGTTCGATCTGCTCGCCGCGTATCCAGCGGATTCCTGTTAGCCAAGTTCAGCATCAAAGGAAAATGTTCTCAAAAAACCGTTTGGATGGTTATCTCCGATGAAACACTCATCCTTCGCTTTGTTCGGTGAGGAAGGGGGTTTACCCACCTGTAATTTAGCTAAATCGGCAGAACACACTTACTGCACCATCTGATACTATCGCTATGCTCGAGCGACTACGAACGCAATATGAGAGGATTCATCAACGGCTTCGACGAGTAGAACGCCGTGAACTCAGGGAATTTCGCCGGTGGGTTGAGCATACTGGAAACTTGATTCACCTCTCGGTATTGCTTTTTGTTCCCCTGCTCATCGGCATGGTTACGCTCCTATCGAACACTATCGAGCAGTTATCGTTTCTGTTGTTCCCACCGCTTGCGGCGGGCACGTATACACTGTTTGCTGACCCCCAAGGACGGTACGCGTCCCCGCGAAAGTTCGTCGGGGGGCTAACTGTCGGCGCTCTCTGTGGATGGGCTGCGCTGGAGCTAGCCGCTTATTTGTTCTATCAGACACCCCCAGGTGAATCCCAAATATCCGCTGGCGGTGCAGCGATGGGTGTGTTATTTACTGCAATTAGTACTTGGGCATTCGATCTCGAGGAGCCGTCGGCGTTTTCGACTGCGCTTCTTGTGCTCGTCACGGGAACCTCACAGCTTGCATATGTTCTCAGCGTTGCTGTATCGAGCGGTCTCGTCGCGGCGGTGTTCGTCAGCTGGCGTCGCTTATTTTACGAGCGGCGGGCGCATTACCTCTATCAATCAACACGGGGTGACGATAACATTCTCGTCCCAATGCGTGGAGAGCAAGCAGAGACAACTGCGATGTTTGCAGCTCGCCTCGCTGCGGCGCATGAGGCCGGAAAAGTCGTGCTTTTAGACATCGTATCGGACGAAACCATCGAAGATGTCGAACAGGAGGTTCGTTTGGAACAAAGTATCTCACCGCGACTAATCGGCGCAGAACAGAACACAACGTCCGAGGTTACAACTGCTGCTGAGGAACGTATTACTGACCAGATCGTGACACGGCTCAAGGATCTAGAAACTCATATCGAGAACACGGTAGATATCCCCTGTGAACTCGTCGTGGCGGTTGACGGAACTGCCACAGCAAATATCGCATTGCAGACGGCCCGAGAAACGAACTGTGATCTTATTGTCACTCCCTATGAGGAAGACGCTGGCAAGTTTTCACCGTTCATTCGCATGTTGTTCGGCGGAGATATCGATGTCATTGCTTTCCGTCCGACCACCAAGCGGACGCACTGGTCGCGTGTATTAGTACTCGTTCGGAACTCCGGCGATGTTGCTCACAGAATGCTTGACTTCGCTCAGCGACTCGTTGGAGAGACTGGTCGGGTAAATGTCTGTACGTGCATCTCTCGAGGAACAATGCGTCGTTCAGCAGAACATATGCTTGCTAATCTTGTCGAGACGTTTTCTGGCCCGTTTGACACACACATTTCGCGGTCGTCTGTGGAGGAGTTCCTTTCGCACAACTCTTCGCTATACGATCTTGCCATTGTTGGCGCAAGTACGGATCGAAGTACCGCATCTCGATTTATTTCACCACCGACGTTCGAAAAAATCCAAGATATTGACTGTGACTTGGCTATCGTCCATCGCCACTGATACTCGCGCAAGAGCCACGGATCCGCAAGCGACGAATATTCACTTGTCCAGTGCTAACAATAAGCATATGGCAGTGGACGGATGGTTCCGAAGAGAAGATCTTGAAGACGATAAAAAAGATCCGGGCCTGGCAGGACGACACCACCGACAGAAAACTGTATGTGGAAGATATGACGTTCATTGACCGGGGATACACCGTATTTCTCTTCGACGAAAGTCTCTATAGCTCGAAGAAGCTTGGTGAGTTCTCGACTCAGGAAGCTGCAATCGATCATGCTACTACATGGACAGAGGAGAACGCTGATAGCAGCGCTCATCGTTAATTCGCTCGCGGTGTGCGTAATCGCATCTCGCTCCGAAGCAAGACCATTCTGCCGACCACGCTCGGGATTCGACGAAAACAGCTAATCTCGAGGCGAGTTTGAGAGCGTTATCGACTATGAGGGAAGCATTGAGCTGGATCTGAATCAAATGCTTGTCCAACTCTGATGGACCGCTTGAGCACGTCGTGTAGCCGTGTATGATTAGTGAACGATCAATCTTGACTTCGCTTCCTAGAATACAAAATAAAAACAGAGGGTAGTGTAAGCAGCGAGAGCGGCGATTTCAACTTCAGCATGCACTGGTGAAGATGAGGCGAGGGTCGTGTCGTTCGCGAGTGATGCATGACTTGCTGTGAAGGACTACTTGATAATTGCTACGTTATGCTTGCTCTCGTTGGATTAATACGCAATTCGGCCGATCCCCACTTTCAAGAACGTCTGTCCTCTTGATTTTGGCGGATGGACTAGAAGCACACTGCAATCGAGCTCATCAATGATATCCGTCGCCGGATTACTGAACAAGAAATCGTGAGTACGAGAATGGGCATCCGTCCCTAGTAATGCTACGTCAGACTCAGTCGTTGCTGCAACGAGTCCATCGACCGTATCAGCCTTTTGAGTACGGTACGTCAGTCCCGACTGAACAGAGCTGTTCAAGCTCGTTCAGGAACTCAGACGCCGCATCGAGGAGTTCCTCCGAGGCGTCTGCGTCGACTGCCATCATGAACCGAATCGTCGCCCCGAATTCGGTCGCAATTGCATTAGCGACCGTGACTTTCACTGGGCCGTACGGCCCCTGTTGTGTGAACACCGGGATAGTATCTATTTCATCGAAGTCACGATCGCGAAGAAATACGACGGCACATGTTTCATGAACGGTATTACATAACATACTCAGCGACCTAAGGCCGAACGAATGCTCACCGCCTTAGTTGAGTCGTTCACTGAGAAAATATTTGGATGCGGATTTCACTTATCTCAGCGGAGAATTATCTAACCACGGACGATTCATACTACGGCCTCGTCACCATCGGGGCGAGTACGGACCGTAGTAAGGTCTCTCGCATTCTATCGCCTCCAACATCCGAACAAATTCAGGAGGTTGATATTGATGTGGCCGTGGTTCACGAAGGGCTGACCTGACGAAACAGCCAGTCAACGTTCAATTAACTGTCTCTCTTAGGGGGATGCTGAAATATAAATGGTGACTTGGGCGGCATTTATATATAAGAATATTGAAATAAGTAGATCTCTTGTTCTAACCGTCTTTTTCGAACATAATATCTGAAATCTGTCTTTTTTGAGGATTCGCCAGTTCTTTTTTACTGATCGAGTGAGAAAAAGAGCGCATGGCGAATGACTCTGAACAGGATGTAGCTGCAGAAGAGCCAGCCGGGGAAGGGGATGTTGAGACGGAACTTTCCCGCGATATGAGCCTGTTCGACATCACGTTCATCGGCGTCGGCGCGATGATCGGTGCGGGCGTGTTCGCCCTGACCGGTTTCGCGGCGGGCATCGCGGGTCCTGCGCTCACTGCCGCGTTCATCCTCAACGGGTTCGTCGCGATGTTCACCGCCGTCTCATATGCGGAACTCGGCGCGGCGTTCCCTGAAGCAGGCGGTGGCTATCTCTGGGTGAAAGAGGCGCTCGTCGATCCGAACGGCTTCTATGCCGGGTGGATGAGTTGGTTCGCCCACGCAGTAGCATGTTCGCTCTACGCTGTGACCTTCGGCACCTTCTTCGTCCATTTCGTCGAAATTCTGAACCTCGCTCACTTCCCTGCATTCGGCTTTGGTTTGCACTTCTACGAGAAACTCCTTGCCGTGCTGATGATTTCGGCGTTCGCGTACATCAACTTCCGCGGGGCCGAAGAGACGGGGAAGGCGGGCGTCATCGTCACCGCCATCAAGGTCGTCATCCTCGGTCTCTTCGTCGGCTTCGGCATTTGGGCGACCCTCCAACAACCAAACTGGACATCGAAGTTCCTCAACAGTCCGAGCTTCGCGCCCGGCGGCTGGATGGGTATCGTGGGTGCGATGGGATTCACCTACATCGCGTTCGAAGGATACGAAATCATCGTCCAGTCCGGCGAGGAAGTCGTCAATCCCGGAAAGAACGTGCCGAAAGCGGTGTTCTACTCGATGTACATCGTCGTTCCCATTTACGTGCTCGTCGCGTTCGCGGCTATCGGCGGCATTGAAATCACGCCACAACTCATCTCCGGCACGGCCATTCCAGATACTGCAAGTCCGTCGTTGCCGACGTGGGAAGCGCTCGGCTACATGGGTGAGTTGGGCATCATCAGCGCGGCGGGCCAGTTCGTTCCCTATGGCGCTCCCTTATTGCTGTTCGCCGGTCTGGCGGCAACGATGAGCGCGCTGAACGCGACGGTATACTCGTCCAGTCGCGTCTCATTCGCGATGGGTCGCGACCGTGCACTGCCCGGCATCTTCGACAGTATTCACTCGGACAAGCGAACGCCTCACTGGGCGATTCTCATCTCGGCGGTTCTCATTGCCCTGATGGCGGTCGCACTCCCCATCGAGAGCGTCGCCGCCTCTGCGGACATCATGTTCATTCTACTGTTCGTGCAGGTGAACTGGACGCTCATCCGGATGCGCCAGACCCACCCCGACCTCCCGAGGACGTACACAGTACCGTTCATGCCGTGGCCGCCGCTCATCGGTATCGTCCTCCAGGTCTTCCTCACGCCGTTCCTCCTGCTCGAACTCGGACTACAGCCCGGCTTGACGGGAGAGAACTCTCACGGGTTCGTCGCCCTCGTCACGACGGCAGTGTGGATGCTCCTCGGGCTCGGCATCTACTACAGCTACTCGAAACAGCAGGAAGCAGAACAGCTCGAAGAGGAGACGCCGACCGTGGTCTCCCCCGAACCGACCACGTCCGGGGAGAACCAGATCGTCGTCCCCATCGCCAACCCAGAGAACGCCGAGCAGCTGATGCGAACCGCCATCGATCTGGCGAAAGATGAGGAAACGTATCCGAACGGGGAGATCCTCGTGATGAGCGTTGTGACGGTTCCGCAGCAGACGCCGATTTCGGAAGGTCGTGAGTTCGTGGAAGATGAACCTGACATGCTCGACGACGCGATGGAGATCGCTCGAGACGCTGATGTGCCGGTGAGTGGCACAATCCGAATCGGCCACGACGTGGCGCAAGCGATTCTCAACACCGTTGAGCAGTACGATAGTGAAGCAGTTCTTATGGGGTGGAAGGGGCAGCACAAATCACAGCGTCGGGACATCATTCTCGGGAGTAATGTCGATAAGGTCGCGCAGGACGCTCCGTGTGATGTGATGGTGGAACGCGTCGCTCCTGACGCAACCGGGGAGGTCGATCGAATACTCATCCCAACCGCGGGTGGCCCGCACGCAGATCTCGCCGCTAAGATAGCGGATAGTGTCGCGTACACGCAAGAGGCCGAAGTGGATATTATTTATGTGGTAGAGCCTGCCGCCGACGAAAGCGAGCGAACGAACGGGCGAGAAATAGTTGATGACACTGTCGCCACCTTCCGTGAGGGAATCTCCGTGACTGGCGAGGTCATCGAGGGACAGGACATTGTCGATACAGTTATCGACCAGTCAGCAGGGTATGACCTCGTTGTTGTCGGTGCGACGCGTGAAGGATTGCTGGAACAGCTTGTCTTCGGGGCAATCCCTGAACAGATTGGCCGCCAGGCACAGAACACGGTGATAATGGCTAAACGGCACCTCGACATCACCTCACGACTTCGCCGGTGGCTCTAACCCCGTTCAACCATGGCAACGAGTATCGAACGAGCGCTGCAAACGATGTTTCGTATCGGGTTCATCGGAATGGTCTGCTTTTTCGTTCTCTTTCTTCTCTACGCTCTTGGCGGCATAGTAGCGCTTACGTTCATGCCGTTTCACTTCGACTATAGTTTCCTCTCGCTACGACCGAATCCCGACCCTGTCTTCAATATCCTTGGAATGCTGTTCGGTATATTTGTCTGTATTGAGACATTCGCAGTCATCTGGTTGACGTACTTTGGACGGAATGTACTTCAGTATCGGGATACAGTTGCGATTCTTACAGGATTCGTCGGATTAGGCTTGGAGCAGCAATCGTTCGGCATACGCTTCCCATGACACTGCAGGTCTTGTTTGGGTTTAGTTTATAATTCCTTTACACCGCTTGGCGACAGTTGCTAGACACGACTCCTCACCGGTGATATGGCGCATTCTCTGTTGACGAACGCCGATCGTCCGGTCATCACACTTCTGCCAGAGGAGGATTCCCATGGATGAGCAGGACTGTGCACACTATTTAGGCTTCCTTGAAGCCTACACATCAGCCTCAGAACGATGATTGGTATCAGAATTTTCGTGCTTATCAGCATCGCCGTAGAGGCTGCAGGGCCGGCTAGCATGATTTCGTTTGCCCTCGGCGGTGTTGTATCGTTGCTGGCCACCTTTTCACTGTCCGAACTCGCTTGTCACTGAAAGATGAGATTTGCTGTTTTGACGACGTGCTTTGCAGGGATAGGGGTTCGCGTAGGTAGCGCCAGTCTCCATAGGCATAATCTTTGACTACTCGTAGGGTCGCGTCATCTGCCTTCACACCTATAACGGCAAAAGTATCCAAAAGCACCTTCTCAGTGCTGTTCATTTCTCTAGGCGTTCGTAGACTGTTCTACCGCTTGGATCCGCATTCTATCGGCCCATATTCTTGAAACTCGCCGCGGACATTACTAATACGGAAAGCACCTTCAGTAGTTTCGGTTTCAGTAATCTAGTCTTAAGTAGAGATAGTGAATACCGACGCCTACTTTTATAGTTGTTCAGTTTGAACTGGGTTACATGGTTTCAACATTAATCGCAGGAGTCATCCTAACCGTGTTGGCGTGGCTTGGTCTCCAAATCGCCGTGGTTCACGGGAAGTACGTGACCGATAAAATCGCTGAAGGAAGATACCACAAAGGTCCGTTCCGAAATCGGGACGGTGAGACCAATGAGTGACGAGAGCGGTCTTCCCGGGCACGAAAATCAAACGGATCTGGCTCGCGACCTCTCGTTGTTCGATATCACGATGATCGGTATTGGTGCGATGATCGGTGCCGGGATTTTCGTGCTGACCGGGCTCGCTGCCGGCCAAGCCGGACCGGGTCTGGTGATGGCGTTCGCGTTCAACGGCTTCATCACTATCTTCACGGGGATGGTCTACGCCGAACTTGGCAGTGCCATTCCCGAGGCTGGCGGTGGGTATCTCTGGGTTCGGGAAGCACTTGGACGCTCGCAAGCATTTCTTGCGGGGTGGATGAGTTGGTTCGCTCACGCCGTCGCCGGGTCGCTGTACACGCTCGGGTTTGGTGCGTTTGTCCACCTTCTTTTGACGGAGTATTTCGGCATCCAACTCTTTCCGCCAGTGGATCTGTTCGTTCTCACAATCGGCCCGGAGAAGGCATTTGCCGCTTTTGCCGGCGCACTCTTTGCATACATCAACTACCGCGGGGCGAAAGAAACCGGACTCGCCGGCAACATCGTGACCCTCGTCAAGGTTACCGTTATCATTATCCTCATCGCATTCGGGCTGGGCTACATCTTTGGTCATCCAGCAGAAGCATCTGGCCGGTTTCAGCCCTTCCTTCCGCGTGGTTTTGGTGGCATCTTCATCGCAATGGGACTGACATTCATTGCCTTCGAAGGATACGAAATCATCGTCCAATCTGGTGAGGAGGTTGTGAATCCCAGGGAAACAGTTCCAAAAGCGGTCTTCTATTCGATGGCGATCGTCGTCACGATCTATATACTCGTCGCCATCGTTCTCATTGGTGCAGTCACGGTCACACCCGAACTGTTCCAACAGGCCCAAGAGGGTGCTACCGGTGGTCACGGGGCGACGAATCTCCCAGCAGTCCCAGCGAACATCGGGGATGCCGCGGTTTGGGAGATTCTCGGGCATCTTGGCGAGTTTGGTCTCGCCCAAGCGGCTGGCCAGATCATGCCATACGGGACGCTCGTCATTCTTGTAGCGGGTATCTTCTCAACGCTGTCGGCACTGAATGCAACAACGTTCTCGTCGACGCGAGTATCGTTCGCGATGGGGCGTGATCATGTCTTGCCCGACGCGTTCAGTGAGGTTCATTCGGAGAAGCAAACACCGTATATCGCAACAGCGCTTTCTGGAGCACTCATCATCTTCATGGCGGTCGCACTTCCCATCGAAGCAGTCGCCGCAGCAACTGACGTGATGTTTCTGTTGTTGTTCTTGCAAGTGAACTACGCTGCTATCGTGATCCGGCGCGAGTGGGGCGACCAGATTGACTACGGCTACGTGATGCCGTACTTCCCGTACGTCCCAATCATCGGAATCATTACTAAACTTGGTCTCGCCGTCTATCTATTCAACTACAGCCCGCTGGCGTGGTACGGTGCTATCGCCTGGATCCTCGTCGGTATTGGTATCTTCTTCATCTACTCTCGGGGACGCGTTCGGGAAACTGAAATCGAAGAGGAGACTCGTCTGGTGACCGAAGAACGTGCGGTAATTGACCGTGGCTACCAAGTTCTGATTCCGATCGCAAATCCCGAGCATGCTGAGAAGCTTGTGAAGGCCGGGAGCGCAATCGCCCGTCGGAACGATGGTGAAGTGCTGTTGACATCGATCGCCACCGTCCCCGAGCAGACACCGCTCTCTGAAGGCCGCGCGAATACCGACCAGCAACGTCGAATCCTCGACGATGCAATGCAGTACGTCCCCGAGGACATCCCCGCCCATCGGACGGTGACGATTGGGCATGACGTTGGCCGAAGTATCGACAACATCGCCTACCAACGAAATAGCGATCTAATCCTGCTGGGCTGGCGGGGGCGTCGGAAACGAACGTCGGATCTCGTCCTTGGGTCGATTATTGATCATGTCGTTGAGCACGCCCCATGCGACGTCGCAGTGATCAAAACCGCCGGGGATGACCGAGATACGCCTCACAACGTGCTCGTTCCAATGGCCGGTGGCCCACATGCAGAGGTTGCCGAGGATATCGCCGCCGGGTATGCTGGTATGGGTGCGAATGTGACGTTGTTCAACGTAGTCACCAGCGACGATAATCGTGAGGATGCAGAATCGTTCCTCACGGACCGCCAAGAGACATTAGCAGAGGAGGATCTCGAAGTCTCGACAACCGTCATTGAAAGCGACGATATTGCAGAAGCTATCGTCTCTTATGCCGAGAAAAACGACTTCGACACGGTCGTCCTCGGTGCCGCAGGTGAGGGTCTCCTCCGGCGCATTCTCTTCGGTGAAATTCCAGAGACAGTCGGCGAGCAGTTCGATGGCCAGGTCGTGATGGCGAAAAAGCATCGTCCGATTCAATCGGCGGTCAGCAACTTCGTTCAGAAGTGGGTTGGTAAAGGAGCAAAAGCAGCCGACTTGGCGAGCTGAGCACGCCAAAACCTGATTTGGACGATGTCTCCACCATCAGATGATGAATTTGACGTCCCTGAACGTTCTCTGAGTGCTCAAGTAGCTACTTGGCTGGAACAGACGTGTTTCCTCAGTGCGCGAATGGCGATGCCGGGAATGATCGTTACCGGCGGAGTGTTTCTCCTGTACGTTGTCACTGGAACGCTCGCGACGATAACTGGGATATGGATGCCACAGTATCCATTTCTGTCACTCACTGCTGATCCGTATTTTGCTGTGCTCGGCTTCCTCGCTGGCCTCGACATCTGCCTAGGAACTGGTGCACTAATTATCCTCTATATGATGCATGGAATCGAAACTACTCGCGGTCAGATTTCGACGCTAGCTGCATTTATTGGGTTTGGCTTTGGAGCTGGTGTTATCAGCATGACGCTCCCTACAATACTACAAGTCCTCAGAGTCGGGTAACCGTTCACCCTGGTGCTTGTTCCGTGAATCCCTGAAGTGATTGGTCGGAAACTCCTTTTCGTGAAAACACTGTCACTACATCATTGGGCTGAATCCGAGTACTCCCCTTGGGGGTGAGAATCGAATCGTCACGCTCAATAGCAATAATGAGAAGCTCATCGCCAATCAGCCCAGCTTGATCCGCCTCTTTTAGTGTCTTGTTAGCAATGGGTGCATCGGCACTGATCACTGTTTCGACGACATCTGACTCGCCAGAGAGACTTATGAGGTCGGTCATCGAGAGCTGACTGCGTTCCTTGTCGGGCCCATACTTTTGATAGGGCTGAAAACGCTCGTTCCGTATTAAACCCTCGTCCTCGATTTCGATTCCAATATTCGTAAGTTCACGCGCAATGCGAGCGAGGTCATTCGTATCCTTACCAATGGCTTTGATTTGTACATTCCCTCGTCCAGTCATGAGTTCGCGGACGTTGATGACACCAGAAATAGCGAAGATGCGCTGGATAATTTCTTCTCGATGTACAATTTCCGCGGTACAGGTGAATAAATTCGTCAGATACCCTTCTGAGCGCTCGAAATCAACGTTGGCGTGGAACCCAATAAGGATCCCGTGCTCTTGCATTTGATTAATCCGGTTTCGGATTGTCCCAGCGGAGACACTGACGTCGTCAGCAATCTGCGGGGCGGAGGTATTCCGAGCATCTTTCATTAAATGATAGATGATTCGTTTGTCGATTTCGTCAAGCCGGTATCCCATACATTTGGTTATTCGGTGGCATACTGAACTGTTTTTCGCCCTTTTCCTGCTGTTTCCTGCTGACAATTGGATGTCTGGGCATGGAGGGGTTTATTCAGATGCTGAATTTTCAGACCTCATTTTCGCGGATCAGAAATTGAGTCAGGTTATTTATGTTGCTTTAGTACAAAGTGAGCGTATGGAACGAGGATTGCTCGGACAGCCGTGGGCCGTCACCCCGTCCGAAGTGAAAACCTTCGCTCCGTCCACTACAGGTGCGATACTCGTTCCAGTTCTCGACCAGGAAAAGGTACAGCAAAGTCTTTCGATCGGTATGACGCTCGCACGAGCAAACGGGACAGGATTGATGATCGTCCGTCCGGTCTCAATACCGTCGCAACGACCGCTAGAACTTACTCGCGAAGAACGTGTGGAACACCACGTGGTTGTCGACGAAATCGTCGCCGATGCCACCAAGAAATATCCTGGCCTCGATATCCGAGGTGTTGTTCGGCTTGGACGCGGCATTGAACGCACCATTAGGAATGCTGTTACAGAACATAGTATCAGTGCTGTTGTCCTAGAGGAGTCACCGACATCGAAACGGTTTCCTGTGGTTCGACGAACGCTAGCGGAGCGAATCGCAGCGAGTGTTCCCTGCGCGGCAATTGTAACCAACAGCATGGGTTCACTTGCCTCAATATCATCGATTCTCGTTCCTGTAGGGGACAATTCGAATACAGGATTGGCAGTCGATATCGGACACGTCCTCGCGTCAGAACACGATGCCTGGATCGATATCATCCATGTGATTCCTGACGATGCGCCGGATCGAATCCAAACACGTGCTGAACAGTACGTTGCCGCTGCGATCGACCGTCTGGGCAGCGCAAAACGGGTTAACACATGGATCGTTGAAACGGATGATACCACCGCGACTATCGCCGAACAGACGGAGTTCTATGACATGACGGTGCTCGGTGCATCTCAAAAAGGACGGTTGCAACGGCTTCTGTTCGGTTCAACGACCGATACTGTCTTTTCCACTGCGTCACAGTCAGTAGCGATGGCGATAACCGCCGAGAACTGGGCAATCCAGTGGCGTATCTCCACAGTATAGCTGTAATTCCACAGCCAACTTACTCAGTGGCATAAATGCAACAAGTTTCTTTTCAATCGTAGAGAATAGCCGTTCAGCAGGAGAACTGAGCTGACAGAAATTTTGGTTTGACAGCTCGTATTTATACTATAATTCGGACAGTCATCGAATATCCAGCAATATATGTAGTATCCGTTGAAAGCATTTGGCAATGGTAGAGTGGTTACGAACGATCGGACGCGACCTTGGTCGAATGCTACAAGCGCTGTCCGGGATGTTGTTCGTCTCACTGAGTATCCCTCTTGTGTGGCGCGAATATTATGCAATTCCAGGACTTCTACTCTCGGGACTGATTACGTTCAGTTTGGGTATTGGACTAGCGAAACTGTGTCGGAACGCAGTAGAACCAGGGAAACTCCACGGGATGATGATCGCCGCCTCAGGGTGGTTTCTGATCGCGTTGTTTGGGTCACTTCCGTTCTACTTCATCGCGTGGACGGTCGCGCTTGACCCCGCACTTATCAGTGCTCCCCCAATGACTGAGACACTTGCTGTGTTCAAACACCCAATTAACGGCGTCTTCGAGAGCATGAGTGGCTTCACGGGAACTGGACTGACGATGACCGACGACGAGAGTGTTCTTCCACACACGCTCCAATGGTGGCGGTCATTCATTGAGTGGGTCGGTGGTGTCGGTGTTATCGTCCTCACGACAGCGATTCTCGCACGTCCTGGGAGTGGGTCACTGACGCTCTACGAAAGTGAGGCACGCTCGAAGAAGATTCATCCAAGCATCGTCTCGACCGTTCAGACCATATGGTGGATCTTCCTCCTATTCACGTTCCTCTCGATTCTCCTCCTCTGGCTTGCCGGCATGCCGATATGGGATGCAATCAACCATGCAATGACCGGCTTAGCAACCGGCGGGTTCAGTATCACCGACAACAGTATTGGGACGTACGATAGTGTGGCGATCGATTTCGCCCTTATTCCCGTGATGATGCTCGGGAGCATTGCGTTCCCGATTCACTATCTGATTCTGCAAGGTGATCTGAAGAATCTCTACACCGACCTCCAAACGAGATGGGTGTTCGGGTTTTTCGGGGGTGGAACGATCGTGCTGACTGGAATGTTATTCTTCAACCAAACGTATGAATCATTCTTCCAAGCGTTCCGATACGGTGTGTTTCAGTTTGTCTCGGCAGCGTCGTGCACCGGCTTTCAAACCGCCGGGTCGCTCGGAAACGAGTGGTCTGCGGAAGCGCAGCTCATCGTCTCGTTCGGAATGGTCGTCGGTGCTGCCGCCGGGTCAACGGTTGGTGGTATCAAACTGATTCGGCTTGCAACACTCACGAAGGGGACATGGTACAGAATTACGAACGTGTTCTATCCAAAGTCTGCGCTTCGTCCATTCAAGTTAGATGGCCGAGTTTTGACCGACGCCGAAACGGCTCAAGAATTCGAAGAAGCGGCCATTATCGCATTTCTCTGGGTTGTGTTCCTGGTATTGGGGATGTTCGTCCTCCTCGTTACACTTCCTATTGGGGCTGACGGTTACAGCCTTCAAAACGTGATGTTCGAAGTTGCCAGTGCACAGGGGAACGTCGGCCTATCAAGTGGCATTACTGGGGCAGCAATGCCATCCGTGATCAAAGTGACGTTCCTCTTCAATATGTGGATCGGTCGGCTCGAAATCGTTCCTGTATTGGTACTGCTACGAAGTCTCCTTCGGGGGACGGAGGTGTACCGCTAGATGGTCGATTACCGTGACTTCCCACTACTGCGTCGCCTCGCCCAATTCGGTGGCCAAGACACCGTCTTCGACCTCTTGTTGCTCTTAGGGCCACTGCTCATCATGAGTATTGCCCTCATAGGGCGAACAGCAGTTACAGGAGCCCTCGCTATTGGGTATATTCTCTTTTTCCTGGGCTACCTCTTGTACAAGGGGCTTCGCTATCGTTAGCCCTCTGATTCTTCCACTCGACCCAGGAATGACCAGTGAAGCTTTGGTTCTCCATCGACGGGTGATTGTTCGACTCGCACCCGATAGAGATACGGACCATGCGGACAGTCGTCGCACCCATCGGCACAAGGTTGGTTCTTCGTGACGAGTGTATACCCATCCTGTTCTTTGATACTGATAATTTCCTCGCCGGGGGCTTTATCAATTTGTGTTGTTGGTTCCAATCGTTCATTGAGCAAGGTTTGTGCATAGCTGATGACTTCTCGAATGGATTCATCGTCAAGTGCGCCCAACTCATCAACTATCGAATCCGGTACATCGATACGGGAATCAGAACTTCTGCGCCCCATAGTTGACTCTTGAGCTGGTGCATTAAAAATGCGATTGAGTAATCCTATATACGAGGCCCAACAAGAACCACCTGAGAGATGTATCTCATCATCGTCGGGGCTGGAAGCATCGGAAGCCAGCTCATCAAACTCGCGACCGAACAAAACAACGATGTTGTCGTCATTGAAAAGGATTCAAATGTCGCCGAGGGGGCTGCCTCAACCTACGATTGTCTCGTTATTAATGCGGACGCAACGATTATGGATACTCTCGAGGACGCTGGAGCGGATCAAGCTGACGCGATCATCAGCACGACCGACGAAGACGCAATCAATATCATGGTGATGTTGCTCGCTCAAGAACTCGAAGTCCCATCGCTCGTCTCCGTCGTCCACAACCCGGAACACATGCGGGTGTTCCGTCAGATCGGTGTAAACGTCCTTGAGAATCCACAACACCTCATTGCAGAGTATCTTTACCGCGCTGTCCAACGCCCATCCGTCAAGGATTTCATGCACCTTGGAGAGGGTGCAGAAGTCTTCGAGATCACCGCAACACAGGGAAGTGAAATTGCTGGAACATCGCTCCAAGAAGCAAACGAGATGGGATTGTTTGGCGAAGATGTCCTCATCGTCGCGATTCAGCGAGACACCTCAGTTATCACCCCGCGAGGTGAAACCGAAATTCAAACTGGTGACCTCGTCACGGTGTTTTCCAAACGAGGCTTCGCTCCGGACGTCATGGAGCTCTTCACGGGAGAAGAAGGTACCAATGGTCGATGAACAGAATCTATCCCTTGTGGACACTCAACGACTGACTGCATCACTTTCACTGCCATCGAAATTCTGACCACGGCGATGTCCACCCTTAAGTTCCTTCCGTCCACAGAAGCACATACCGCAGGGATGAAGCATCATACCCGATCAGAGAAATAATAGTCACAATATGGCAAAAGATCTCGAACGCGACCTTGGTCTCTACGCGACGATTACGATCAGTATCGGTGCGATGGTGGGCAGCGGTATCTTCGTCCTTCCCGGATTGGCTGCTGCAAAAACCGGCCCGAGCGTCATTCTCGCGTACTTGTTGGCGGGACTCATCGTCCTTCCTGCGGCACTTTCAAAAGCCGAGATGGCGACCGCGATTCCTGAGGCTGGTGGTACCTACCTCTTCATCGATCGCGCAATGGGGCCGCTCCCCGGCACCATCGCGGGTATCGGTGCGTGGTTCTCGCTCGTATTCAAGAGCGCGTTCGCACTCGTCGGCCTCGGCGCGTACCTCCTCATACTCATCGAGGTTCCAGCGGGACTCCTCACATTTGTTGGACTTGGGCTCGGTGTCCTCCTCATCGTCGTCAATATCGTGGGCGTCAAACAAACTGGGCGATTGCAAGCAGGAATCGTGAGTCTCGTCCTGCTCGTGCTCGTCGGCTTCGTCGCCGACGGCATGACGTACGTCGATCAGTCACAGTTTCATCCGTTTTTGACTCACGGAAACGGTGGCCTCCTCGCCGCGACCGGATTCGTGTTCGTCTCCTACGCGGGCGTCACCAAAATCGCAAGCGTCGCCGAGGAGGTCGAAAACCCCGGTCGGAATATTCCACGCGCGATTCTCATCTCGGTTCTCGTGATGATGTTGGTGTACACGCTGACGGTCTTCGTCATCGTGGGCGTTGTCCCTGCCCCAGAGCTCCAAGACAAACACAATTTGACGCCCATGGCGATGGCGGCTCGAGCGTTCGCCGGGCCAGCCGGGCAACTCGGGCTTGCTGTCGTCGCTGTGTTCGCGCTGACGAGTATGGCGAATGCAGGCATCCTGTCGTCGTCGCGCTATCCACTTGCGATGAGTCGCGATTCACTCGCCCCGCCCACGTTCAGCGAGGTAAGTGAGCGATTCAAGACGCCGATCTGGTCAATCGGGTTTACCGGGGCAATTCTCCTTGTCCTTATCGCGTTCGTCCCGGTCGTCAATCTCGCCAAATTGGCGAGTGCATTCCAGATACTGGTCTTCGTCTTCATCAACGGTGCGGTCATCGCCTTCCGTGAAAGCGAACTAGCCTGGTATGAACCCGAATTCACTGCCCCTGGCTACCCGTGGGTGCAGGCGTTCGGTGCCGCCGGTGGCCTCGTCCTTCTCACACAGATGGGTGTCATCGCACTCGGAGGTGCCGCTGGCATCATCATCATTGGGGTTGCGTGGTATCGGTTCTATGGCCGGGAGAAAACCGAACGCGAAGGTGCAGCTCTCGATGCGATTCGACGGTCGACGAGCTCGCAAACGCTTGCAGCAACGGAACGGACGGTGGCTGATGGTGATGGTACCATTGGTGATGGGCATGTCCTTGTTGCGATGGATGCTGAGACGTCCGCCGAACGTGAACGCTCACTACTGACGGTCGCAGCGAGTGTTGCACAGCAACGAGGTGGCACCGTACACGCTGTTCGATTTGAAGAAGTCCCCGAACAGCTGACGCTCTCGTCTGCGACTGACATGCGACCGGACGACCGAGCGTTCGAAACGCAGACACGCGATTTAGCAGCGTCACTACCAGCATCTATCGAGGCACGTGAAATCGTCAGTCACGACATAAAGCGGGCAGTCGTCAATTATGCTCGTGATCTCAACACCGAACTCATCCTCGGCGAGTGGCGACCTGAACACTGGCACGCCGAACTGCTCGGTAGTGACGTCGATTGGTTTATGAAGCATGCGCCATGTGCTGTCGTGTTCCTTCGCGATCGTGGCTTCGATGAAATCGACCAAATTGCAGTGCTTACACAACAAGGGCCGTATGGCCCAGTGAAAGTCGCGATTGCCAATGCAATTGCTGCCGAATTCGAGGCGACAATCCGATTTGTGACGGCAGTTGACGTGGAGGCTTCGGAGGAACTTCTCGATGCGACGTACGAGTTTCTGGACGAGCTTGAACAGCTCTGTTCGGTCGAGACGGAAAGTACCGTCCTCGAAACGACTGATACCGTCGACGGGCTTGTTGCAGCAACAACCGGAGCTGATTTGGCAATCCTAGGGACAGTTGCCCACTCACGAGCACACGAACTGGTATTCGGTGACCCCGCGGCGGATATTAGCGATAAGATCGACTGCAGCGTGCTGCTCGTCCATCCACCGAAGTCACGAGGACAGACGTTCCTCAGCGCAGTCATTCGGCGCGTTGCGTACTAATGGCACCTCACACTCATCAGTGAAGGCAAACAGTATTGCGTGACGCTATTCGAATTTGTCGTCGAACTAATTATAAGGAAGATCCCTTAAAATAACAACACTTGTTAGCTCGATCGTCAAACGGCCAGAATATTGGCAAAAGAAATCATCACAAGAGAGTTCGTAACTCCCGATAGTCGATATCTTCGTATACGTACTCTACTATAGTAGACATCATGAAAAAGATGTCTGAGTTACAAAAGCAGCTAGCGGATATTGACTCAGTAGCTATTGTGTGCCATTATCAACCGGATCCAGACTGTCTTGCGAGCGCATCAGCTTTCCAATGGATCGCAGAGCAGTCAGGAGTTGAAGAGGCTACAATCTTCTACGAAGGGGATATTACCCATCAAGAAGTCCTCTCCTTTATCAATGTATTTGAAATTGCACTTGAGCGAATTCGTGAAGAGGATCTCAAATCGTACGATTGTATCGCTTTGATCGATCATTCCGTTTCTGGAACGCCGATCGGACTTCCAGACAATGTTCCTGTCGAGTTTGTTATTGATACGCAAGAAGTTGGAGAAAATACGGACGTAGCGTTTGTTGATAGTCGCTCTGACTACGGAACGACTTCAACCATCCTTACAGAATACATTGATGACCAAGAGTCGACGCCATCAACACTCATCATGTCTGCACTGCTTTTTGCAATTCACCACGAGCGACTTGACCACGTCCGATACCCAACGCTCGCAGAATACAAAGCAGCAACAACTCTCTATCCCACTGCCGATATTGATCTAATAGAAGAAGTATACGGATCGTCGTTAACGCCATCGACACTCGATGCAATTGGACGAGCGATAAACCATCGAGAAAAGCAAGGTTCAACACTTGTCTCGAGTATTGGGAGAACCACTGAAAGTGGTGCACTCCCACAGGCCGCAAACTATCTCCTTCGACTAGAAGGAATTCGAACCGTACTCGTTATGGGTATTGTTGATGGGCAGCTCCGATTGAGTGCACAGTCGTTTGATCCACGAATCGATATTGGGGACGTAGTTGAACAGGCATTCGGTTCGTTCGGATCTGCTGGTGGCCATCCCGATCGAGCAGGGGGTCAACTCCCCCTTGGAATTTTTGCAGAAAGTAGCGCAGCAGATGTTGCGATTGAAGAGCAGCTGTTTACGGTCGTTGCAAATCGATTCTTCGGAGCCCTTAATTTAGACGACAGAAAATAGGCGAGACAGTCTATATTGGTCGTTAGTGACTTCCACGTCACGGTGATGGTTCAATGAAGGGATTACTTGGGGTCGCTCAGATTTGCCTGACTTGCGTTGCGAACGCACACATCCTGTATCGGCTATAAACCCGAAGCTTCGTACTGAGCACGCTTTGCAATTCATGTAGTTCTCCTCAGATACTTGTCGCGAACATCACTGCTTCGCTCGCGCTATAAACAAAACGAACAGAAATGTTGTATCATTCTCTTTTTGTAAGATGTGGTTAGATCACGATTCAAGGATGAGGCCTATATGGCCTGTGTATCATGGCAAGTAGATAGAGTCTGGGTCATCAATTACTATCCTGTGGAGTATCTCGTTCCCAAATTGTCGTAAAAGTACGTTCTTTTGGAGCATGTTCAATTCGGTGGATCTCCCATGGACCTCCAGAGCTAGGACGAAGGAGCTCTAGAACAGTATCTTCGTTGAGCCATCTTTCGGCGTGAAGTGTGTTCCCATCCAGAAATACTCGATTAAATGAAATTGGATCTGGTTCGTCTTTCTGTTGAGAGTTGTATCCGAATGAGGAAAGGTGAACATCTGTAACTGGGATTTTCTCTAATCGATCACCAATCTCCACAACTAAATGCTCTTCATAACGAGGTGAATTATCACTGGTCTCTACTTCCCGATCGTCCTGCTTTTCGAGTCCTTGTACGGAGACATTCTGCACCATTATTGTGTTATTTGAGATAGAGATGGGTAGGCCTTTCTGTTAGGGATATTTTCCATAACATAAATATAATCTTTATTATATTTATATCCTTATTTACCCACTTGTTATTATCAAATCTACTTAAATAAGTTGATTTATTCATCGACCCTGATTACTGATGGCTCTATACTTCTATTAGCTATAGAATAATAGAGAACCCCCGGTCGTGACTTATTTGAGATGGCGAAGCGAAAAAGAACTAGGGATGGCACTCCTAGTCCGAAGCAATAAAATTTGGCGCCCATTATTTGGAGGAAGAGCCACCATCAGTCTGACCCTCGAGAGTGGAAGGGAACTCTATTAGAAAATGGCGACTAATGATTCCTTCGAACTTGGCCGGATGAGCAACCTCAAAATCATTTTGAGGAACATTGGGGCACTACAGCTCATCCAATCAGGATTGATGTTTGCTAGCATTATCGTAACTCTCATTTTTGGAGAATTTTATCAAGCAGGTATCTTCTTTCTTTCTGGTCTTCTCACAGGCACATTTGGTGGAATTCTCTATTGGGTATTCAGCGATGCACCTGACCCCAAAGTGAAACACGCAATGATTATCGCAGGTCTAGGATGGTTCATCACTGCTGCTTTTGGTTCGCTTCCATTCTTCCTTACAGCGTATTTAACTCCAACAGGAGTAATTGAATCGTATCTCCCTACTGGTGCGACATACTCTTCAAGTGTCTACAACTTCCTGAACCCACTACACGCACTCTTTGAGGGGATGAGTGGGTGGACCACAACGGGGCTGACAATGGCCGTACACGAACCGTCACTCCCTCGAGGCCTCCTCTGGTGGCGAACGCTCATGCAATGGATCGGTGGAATGGGAGTCATACTGCTCACTGTCGTTGTGATTCGCCAAGCTACAGGAATGAGTGGGTATTTGCTTTTCCAGAGTGAAGCGCGAGAGCGGAAACTTCGCCCAAGCGTTCTCGGAACTCTTCGTGAACTCTGGACGCTCTATCTAGGAGTTACGATTTTTGCGGCGATTTATCTCACAGTGGTACTCGCAATCTTCGAACCTGACTATACTATTTCCCGAGCGATATGGGGGGGAGTAACTCATGCAATGACTGCAATTTCGACGGGCGGGTTCAGCATCCTCGACAACAGTATTGCAACATATCAATCGTATATTATTGAGGTATTGTATCTTCCTATAATGATACTCGGTGGTATCGCTTATCCAGTCTACTATGCGGTTATACGCGAGAAGGACACTTCAGAACTTCTGCAGAGCCCTCAAACTCGATGGCTCATCATACTCATCGTATTCGGAGTCCCCGTGTTAACCCTCTTGTCAGTCTTACAATACTCAACGTCGATAGCGTTCCGTCAATCACTCTTCCAGTACATTAGTGGCATCACAACCACGGGTTTCCAAAGCGCTCCTATTGGTGATTGGCCAGCTGCTGCGATAGTTTTTATCGTCGCAGGAGCGATGGTTATCGGTGGTTCCGCTGGTGGGACAGTAGGTGGAATCAAAATTATCCGTGCCTATATCATCGGCAAAGGATTCACATGGAAGATTCAGAATGTATTTTTCACAGAACATGAAATTCCCGAGCTTAATCTTGGTCGAGAGCGACTCTCGCGCGAAGAGATGAATCGTGAAACTACCGAAGCGACCCTTCTCGTGCTATTCTATATTGTTACCCTCATAATTAGCCTTATCGTCTTGACCAGTGTTGTTGGAGATAAATATACGCTCGCTGACACACTCTTCGAAGTCGCCTCTGCACAGAGTACCGTTGGACTTTCTTCAGGTATTACTGATCCGACGATGCCTGTCGCTGCAGAGATCGTTCTTATTTTCCAGATGTGGATTGGTCGTCTGGAAATTATTCCTGTTCTCGTGTTCTTCCGTGCACTATTTTTAGGATTTAGCCGGTGATTTGTTCACAAACTAACGCCAATGTACGGTGGAAATTGTTTATAATAACACTTGACATTGGGAGAGACAGAAGACAGAGGTATTAAAGAAAACTGTGGCCACAAATAATAGTCGTCACGGCAGACAAGACTCAATTAAGTAGCATTGCTGGTGAAGTTTGCTAGACTTCGTTCTCATCCTCAAAAATCCTCATAATGTCAGATGTTGTGCCACTTTGGGAGTATATAGTAGCGATATCGTCAGTTTTGAACGTGGTATCCTCCTGAGCGGAGATAGTCTTTCCATTTCTCTCGATAGCAATGATAAAAGAATCGGCAGGAATGAGCCCTTCTTTTTGGGCTGAACGGATTGATTCACCGTTTATTAGCGCATTTTCTTCTACAGAAACCTCGAATATTTCTGCATCACCTTCTAACTGAAGAAAATCTTCTACGGCAGGATTTTGGATCGAATTGACTAGTCGCTTGGCAATCACCTGTTGTGGGTTCTCCATAACCGTTACACCGATTTCCTCAAAGAAATCCATGTGCTTTGGATCATGAACAACGCTAACTAAAGTGGGAATTTCGAATCGATTAGCAAGCATCATTACCATCAGATTCGTCGCATCCTCTTCCGTTGTACTGATGATCGCGTCGGCTTCTGTCGGGGTTGCTTCTACAAATACGTCATGGCTAGTAGCGTCGGCATTGATGACAGTCACGTCATAGTTTGACTTAGCCCATTCAGCACGCACTCGATCTTTTTCGATCACCACGACCTCATGATTCTGTCTCGTAGCTACGTCAAGCACACGAGAACCGATATCGCCAGCACCAACGCTGATCAAATACATAATGGATCTTTAGCCGACACACTGCAAGAGTATTACGCATCTGGCCCACTCGTTGGTGACTCATCACGATAGAATTCCTATCTAATCTTTTTACCCGAAGAATGCTAATGGAGCCGAATAACTCCCCAGGGATGATTATAGATTTCACACGTGCAAGAATTTGATTACACTATCGTAATCTCCTCCATGATGCCCTCATCTTCAGTAGACGTGATCGCTAACGCCGACGTGAGAATGTCGAACTCCCCGTCAACGTCTTCCGTCACTGCATCTGTGTCCGCTTGGTCGTTTCTATCATTCTTGTCCGCTGTGTGGATCTGCGCCATCTGTTCCGAGAAGAATACTTCTACTCATCTTCGTCGGCCAGAGGATGTTTTTGCCGCCGTTGCTAAGCGACTAAGCCAAACGGCTGACTGAATCCGCATGTCGGTGAGAGATTTCAATAGAATAGATGAAACATTTTTGATATTGTACCCTTAGTTGATCACTGTTTTGTTTCTCATGCGTCTTTCAGGTTCATGTTGCTCAGCGTGCTACTCTGTACATGGACTCCGAAAAAGAGACTACACAAAATATTGACCAAGCGATCTACATTGGCGATGAAGAGTTTGACGTCCCTGACGACCAATACAATCTTCTCGTTCCAATTCTTGACACCAATCTCAAAACCCGTGAAGAAGGAGATATTGAACGACTGCTCCAAACAGCTCACACAATCACGCGAGCCCACGACGGAGTACTATACCTCGTTAATATCGTACTCTACCCAGAACAAACACCACTTTCTCATGTTCTGAACGAAGAGCAAGTCGAAGAAGCACGCAACAACGTCACACAGCTCCTCGCCTCCGTATCTGAAGACTCTACAATTTCGATTCAGGGTCGAGTTTGTCTTGCGCATAAGGAAATTCGAGCTATTCATCAGATGCTTGATCAACGAGAGCACGATGCGATTTTCTTGGGAACTCGAAATCCAGTGAGCCAGCGACGCCGGCTGTTTCAACGAGACACGGTTGAACAGCTTCTTAGCAATGCACCGTGTGATGTGTTCGTCGAGCGATTCGGCAGAGAACCCTTTGTTGAGGAATTGGGATCACCATCAGAGCACGTCGAACGAATACTAACAGCCGTCGCTGATAGTCCCCACTCGGAGTTAGCCGTCGAAACAACGCGTGCTATTGCTTTGGAAACGGGTGCACGAGTCGATATTTTCCATGGAATACCGCCAGACGCATCTGAGGAAGCTGTCGAAGCAGCAAAGACAATCGTTGACGAGGCAGCAGCAATGCTTGCTGATGTCTCTGATGTCGGCACCACCCTCGTCCGAACAGAAACCGTTGCAGAAGAACTCATTACGCGCTCAAACAATTATGATGTGACTGTTCTCGGGGCGACGCGCGAGAATCTGCTCCGGCAATTCATCTTCGGATCGCTTCCTGAACAGGTGCGGCTTGGGGCGCAAAACACAGTCCTACTGACCAAACAAAAAGCAACATAACCGCGCAACCGAAAATCCAGTGCCGAGGATACGCTTATCTCTAGCCACGAAAATTCAGCAACGCCTCTCGAAGATCGAGCAAATCCCACCAGATAAACTTCGGAAGACAGACGCTGGCCTAGCTGGCACAGCCATCATGATTCTAGCCTCGACTGAGCATGATGATATCGGCATCGTAATGGATGACAAAAATGCCGAACAGACGATTCAAACCGTCCTCGCTGACACATACTACGAAGCCTATCTCCGTGTCTTCAATATTTGGAACCTCATCGAATGTATTGAAAATTGATGCCGTTCTCATTGTGACGCAGTGGCCCGAGAACACTTAATATCCCCAATAGCGGTGTTGATACTCAGAAATAGAACACACCTATTGGAATATTGAATAGACGAAAAGATAGATGTGCGGCTGAGCATCCATACTGAATTTCGTAAATTATCTATAGATCGGCTCCTCGATGCCTCCTACTGGGGAAGAGAATGTTCCGAAACTTAATTACCACTTCAGAGATATCTCGGTCAGATTGCGACGGTTACTTATCCGCAAATTCGAATATGCACATATTCAAATAGGTGTAAAGACGAATATCTAATCTACAAAAGCTATACGAGAGGCCTTGTTGAAACTCTCAATCGGTGATAGGTTCCACAAGCCGTGATGAATACATAGCGCGTATCTTGCAATCGGTTCGGGACTGATTCTCCTGAGAGTCACAACACCGGGTTAGGGTGGCATCGCCCTGTATCCGAGAGGTGGAATTACCCATCAACATTAAATATGAGGTGTTTGAATAGTCGCCTATGCATGCGTCTCCGCTCTCAGCGATCGCCGTCGTCGCCCTCCTGGTCTTCGCGGGATGTACTGGACTTTCAGGCACGGGCGGGAACGGGCCGTCGCCCGACGAGTTCCCGAACGCGTCGGCCATCGACCAGTCGGTGTTCGACACCCACGCGACCGCGCTGGCGAACACGAGTTTCACGCTCTCAACCGAGAAAACCCGGAAGGACCGCGTTCTCCGCCCTTCAGAGAAGAACTTCACGTACATGAACGACACGGGCCGTTTTCTCGTCGAGCCCGGCGCCTCACAGTACCTCGGACACACCACCGGCTACTTTTCGGGGAACCGTTCCATCTACTCGAACGGAAGTACGGAGTACGCCCTGTCCCGGACGGAGAACGAGTCGGTAGTGAATCCTACTCGCGCCCCGGTATTCAACGAGTCGGGCGAGCGGTATCTCTGGCGCGGATGGTTCAACAACGACAGCGGAAGCCAGCTCGCGTTTGCTGCGATTGACGCCACCTACGAGCGCGAAGGCGTCGAGACGTTCCAGGGCGTTCCGGTGATGCGTTACGAGGCCACCGGCGTTGACGCGCTGTCCGACTCGTTGGCGGGAGGCGAGAACGCGAGTTCGTGGTACGAGGAGTTCTCAGCGACACTCCTGCTCGACGAAGACGGCGTCATCCGCCACTATGAGTACGAATTCGTCTGGGCCGACTACCACACCCGGAGGATTACGAAGGCGTACACCCTGTCTGACGTGGGGAGCACCGACGTCGAGAAACCGGACTGGGCGGCGAACACGACGGTGGGGTCGTAACTACTCGGCTCGATACCGACCGGGTCGCCCGGTTGATCAATCCATCCTCTGTATTCAGCAGCACATTCTTCTCGGACTTACGACCAATCCCCCTCCTTGTGTGAAATGGTGAGAGCTTGCTCCAAGTTATAGACGACACACTTGATGACGAGTTCGCGGAATTGCTTCCACCAACGGCGTGACCGTACGAACGCACCGAACTTCTGTTTGATCGCTGCTTTGACTGCCTCGTTCATGTTTCGCCGATGGTAGAGATCGCTGTCCAGCCGTGCGTTCCATGCCTTGTGGAGCGAGGTAAACTCTCGATGCTTGATGAGTGGTCGAATACCGCAATCACGGGCGAGCCGACGGAGTTTCTGGTCGTCGCACCCCTTGTCACAAGTTAACACCGTGACAGATTCCGCGTTCCGTTTCACCACCTGTGGCGCAATCTGCGTATCGTGTTTTCGTGTCGTCGTTACGTGAATGTCGAGCACTGCGTTGGTCGCCGTATCGACCAACAGCGTCGTTTTCAACTGCTGGATTGTGAGGTTCGTTCGCTTCGTGTAGTGGGTTGATGCATGAGCTCGCTCAAACCCGTACGAATCGATGCCGGCGACACCGTTCAGCGGCAAGTCCACAAGTGAAACGTTCAGCAGAACCCGCCAGACGGCCATCTCCAAGCGGGCGAATGCCTTGCAGAGTGTCGAGGGGACGGGAATTGAATCGAGATTGAGGGCGTCACGAATGCGAGGCATCTCGATGAGTTCATCAACGAGGTCGCGGTACGTGGTCGTCTTCTTCACCTTGAGACAAAGCAGGACGACGTGTTGGCGGAGTGTAAATTGCTTCCGTGAATAGGAGTCGAAAACCGTGCGACAGCACGGCGAGCCAGCACCATAGCCCGTTCGACGAATCGAAGGAGTCGTGACTTCGGGAGAGTATCCATCTACCCTCTAGCTACTCACCAGTCATGTTTGTCAGCGAGGATTTCAACAAGACCAAATCCTTTGCCTTTGATGGGATTCGTGTGCCGAATACAGAGATTGTATGAATCACGGAGGTAGCTTTTGCTGAAAAATCGAGCTTCCAAACCACGGCGCAGTTGGTGACGATGGCCGCCGATCGAGGGTGCGAGACGTCGGCTCATGAGGCAATCGATTCTTCTGCTCGATAGGAGAGGCGTCCTCTGGTGAGAACTACGAGGAGTACCGCTATCGAGGAAAAAACGATTACGTTCAACGCACCACCATCAATGATGGTGGCGGCCCAGCCACCGTAGGGTAAGTCATCGAAGACCGGTGTGAGAAACCCGCTCGCTGCGTTCCCAGCAGCATGGAGGAGAATGACGATGAGGAGGCTGCCACCGGTTCCGTTGAAGACCCACGTATAAATGAACGTGGCCGCGATGGCAGTCAGCCAAAATGCGGCAAATCCATCAACCGTAAACGGACCGAGGAACGGCGTGAAAAATCCTGGAAGGTGCCACAGGCCGTGGAGCGTGCCGAGAACGAGGGTACCCCGTACTGGGCCGTATAGCTCTTGTAATCGTGGGAGTGCAAAGCCGCGCCAGCCGGGTTCTTCACCGATCCCCGGCACGAAAATCCCCAGTAGCACGAGGGGAAGGAAGATGGTGAAGAAGAGGGGCCAGTTCTCAAGTAGCGCCCTGAGTGGATCTGCTCCGAGAACAGCGACATACCCTGCGATATACGCGAACATAAACCCGAACAGAGCGACTACATACCAGCGAAGGCCGATTCGCCACCGTTTGATCCGTCCCAGTAATCGACGCACACTCGCCCGTCCCTCTATCACCGCAGTTACGAGAATTGCCGCGAGAGCTGGTCCTAGCGGTGCTAGCACGTACATCACGATGCCATAGGCATTCGGTAGTGTATACGGCAATAGTCCCAAGCCAACGGAATTTTCGCTCACCGACCATGGTAGAATAAATGCCCACGAGATGGCGTATGCTAATACAAAGAACACTCCCAGTGGTGAGTAGTGAATAATAGAGTCTACTGATTGCTTCATCCAATCTGCTCATTAGCGAGACGTGGTAATAATCTACTCGCGCTAACCGACGCAGCATCACCTGGTTTCGAGTGCTCTTGCTGCATATGCGCCCTCTATTCAGCACACCCGTCAAAACCTATCTCCTGGTTGGGGTTTCAACAAGCCCAGGTAGATAGCGATTCTTCTTTAGTGGTTTCGTGGAGGATTCTACACAGATATTTTACAGAAGAAGCGTCAGGCGTCCACTGATAAAGGCCACTGCTGAAATGTACATCCCATACTTCAGCAGTGACTGACCACCCGCTGGGTCGTCAAAACTTCGATATCCAGAGTAGAGCATGACGAGAACAGCCGGTGCGACCAAGATAAGATACGCTACGCCAAACGTTCCAATGAAATACGGCACGGGACTTGCGAGCATCCCAAGCAGTAGAACCACTATAGCAATACTGAGCGCTGGCCGTCGACCGATCGCGATCGGAAGGGTATTCAGCCCTTCTTCGCGGTCGCCCGCAAGATCCTCTACGTCCTTGATGACTTCTCGTGCGAACGTCGACAGTGCTGCTAAGAGGAACAAAATACCGACTGCTAAACTTAGCTGGCCGACGGCTGCTGCACCGAACAGGAATGTACTCCCGCCAAGATATGACACAAGTAGATTACCGACCCCCGGTAACCCTTTGAAGAATTCTGTATACGTAACGAGCGCAACAAGATTAAGTACCGCAATACCAGTTGCCAGCAGTGGGAGCATCAAGGCGAGCACCCCAGCAACGGCAAAGAGAACCACACTGAAGACGAGAACAGTTCTAGGGGCAACTGCACCGCGAGGAATTGGTCGCTCGGGGTTGTTGATCCGGTCAATATCGCGGTCAAAGTAGTCGTTGATCGCCATACCTGCACCCGTGGCAAGAATCGTAGTGAGAGTTGCTGCACTGACGGCTCCCATCTGATGAAGGATGCCACTGCCTTCAGCAACGAATGCACCAGTGAACGTCAGTACGCCGGAGGCGATGGCATTGCCTGGGCGGATAAGCTCTATGAGTCCTTGAATACACTCATCAAGCGACACACCAGCGACTTTCTGTGCTCGTCCAATAAAGAGCCCGAAACATACCTAGCCAATTCGGACAAATAGACTCCATAGCACGATTCAGTAGGTGTGTGAGAAAGACCTATTATCTGTCACTAGTCCTCTCACATATGGAGATAGAAGACAATGAATTGACAGAGGGGGCAGTGCTCCCAGATGAACGAGTAGCGACGTTCGAGCAGGTACTGGAGAAGAAATCTAATTTGGAGCTCGCGGAGACGATGGCCACGGTCTGTGGGATCCATATAGCAGCATCCCGTGTATATCTCACTATTCTCGATCATCCACACAGCACAATAGCTGAAATCTCTGAAATTCTTGACCGCGATCAGAGTACGATCGGGAAACAG
The DNA here is from genome assembly GCF_020618475.1 of Haladaptatus halobius. Taxonomy (GTDB): domain Archaea; phylum Halobacteriota; class Halobacteria; order Halobacteriales; family Haladaptataceae; genus Haladaptatus; species Haladaptatus halobius. The sequence continues at coordinate 132,152 of NZ_CP085339.1, forward strand.
CTGAAACCGCTGTACGAACAGGACTTGGTGACTCGGTATCCACGCACCGTCTCTAATGGAGGCGTCAAATATCTTCACGTCGCTCAATCACTCGCAGAAACCACGGAGTGGCTACAACATGAGTTGGACAGATGGACAGATGCAACCATGACGCAACTATCGCGACTCCACATAAACTAGCATACGTTTAGATGGTGCACCCACGTTATTGCCGCTCTTCCAGGATGAGTTTGGGTATAATGCGAGTTACGATGTTAGAAGTTCGTGCGATGTTTGCGATTCTCGGAATTCGTACGATTCGCACATAACATTTATACAATCACCATGAGATGATTGGAGCAGAGGCACTCGCGAAGTTTACGAACTCCAGGATTCGGAGAATGCTAGCGATTCGTACGATCCTCACGATTCGTAAAGTTCGTAGAGTGCAGGAGGATTAATCATGGCAGAGGAACACAATAGCGGAGAACCGCGCGCCGTTTCTGTCGGCGTGCTCAAAGGCGGGTTCGGAAAGACAACAACGGCGATTAACCTGGCTCGTGAGTTAGCTCATCGAAACGGCTCAGCTCTTGTTGTCGACCTCGACGACAACGGCCACATGAGTCAGAATCTCGGATTCACGGACCAATATAGTGCCGAAGAGAACCACGCCGAAGCCGTTCTCATTGACGGTGAGGAACCAACGCAATACATTCAAACAGTAACCCAGGGACTCGACATTTTCCCTGCGCACGTGCAGCTCGAAGACGTCCAGAGTGGCCTAAAGGAGGCGACGATGGGAACGACACGACTCAAGGAGAATCTCATCAATCCGCTACTCGGTGACGAGTACGATTATATCGTGGTCGACTGTCCAGCGAACCGCGGGAAGCTGAACGACAACGCGATGTACGCGACGGGGAACATCATCATCCCCCTTCGCGCAGAGAGTGGGTACGAAAGCGGTCTCTCCAGCACCGTTCAACGGCTCGTGCAAGAAGCACGGCAGTACTTTGAATTGAACATCCTCGCAATCACACCCACAGACTTACAAGATCGTATCGATCAGGACACGCGCGACCGTTCGCTCCTCAAGGAGATCAACAGTCGGGATGGTGTATCGAAGCTCGTGCCGAACTATGCACGTGTGACTGACGACGATTGGGTAGCGATCAACAAAGGGAAGCAAAACGGGAATCTGCCGGGGATTCGCCACCGGGCGGCGATCGACAGGGCGCACGATGAAGGCGTTCCACTTCGAGACTACGATGAGACCTGCGATCAACTCAAAGCCTACGACGAACTCGCTGAAATCGTCGAGCGCGGAGAGGTGGTGCACGAATGACGGCGTTTGACGATCTCGAAGATGCAATCAATGAGGAAGCAGAGAAGCCACCAACTTCTAGCAGTTCGTCCGATTCTCAAGATTCGCTCGAATCGGACGAATCGCAGGAATCTCACGAATCGCAAACATCTAAGGAGCCAAAAGATCCGCGAAAGGCGCCTGCATTCGAGTTTTCCCCAGATTTACGACGAAGTATCTACGCGCGCGAAGAGTCGTGGCAGAGGTTCGAGGATGCACGTGACCTAGAGATGACTCGGGAGTTGCGGAACGCAGGCGTTCGGAATCACGAGAGTCGTGAGGTTCATGACGCGATGGTTCGGTTGGCGGCAGAAAATCCCGAAGAGATGACACGGTTGATCCTTGACGCACGCGGTGTTGACGGAGCATAGACGCAAAGTCTGAGTCGACACACCGTTCTTCCACAGTTGAAGAGTAAAGGTTGAAGCAGTAGTCGCGGATCCAGAGGTCGCTACTAAACCAGGTCGTTAGTTTCCAGCGAATACCAATGTCGAAGATAATGAAACCGTTACAAATATCCATCTCAAACAGTATTTGTACCAACTAATGCTATACGTTCTCTTGAGGGGGATTATCTCGGGGCAGACCGTAAAGTGAAGTGTCGATAATAGGCAATGATTGATTTCGACTGGAAAATTAATGAGTGGGTGAAATCACGGTGATGAGGAGACCACTAGTGCCAGTACTGCCAATAATAGCTTCATTTAAATACCACTCTCTCTCTCCACCATTGCCAGTAAAGAAGTGAATAGACGACGGTAGTTGGCAGTGAAAACAGTTTTAGGTCTAATTCAGCAGTAATTCTACTACCTCAATCGTTATTGCAAACTCCTCTGGTATTATACAATCGGTTCGACGATCACGTGTTCATGCTGTAGATATGGCTTCTTGGCACGACCATCCGTCTCGAAGCTGATCACACCATGGCGGGCCAGTGTTTCGAGGTCACGACTCACTTGCCCCTCATCGCGGACGAGTTGTCGTGCGAGATCACGGACGTTAAATCCTGCATTTACAGCACCGGGGAGTTGCACTTGATAGCCATTCCCTGCAATTTGGAGTGAAGCGTTTGTAACACGGTGGATCGAGACGGTGTCGAGCGCGGCTGACGTTGCGAGTTCGACGATATTCTCATCAGTGATTCGGTCGAGATCGATGACGAGGAGGAGACCGTCGAATGCGAACACGCGAATGTTTGCAAGACGAGTGGGCTCGTCGTCAGTCTCTTCAACGAGTCCAGCGGCTCGGGCAGGCTTTGTGACCTGGAGAGCGAGGCCATCGCCGGAACGTTTGATCTTATTGGGCATTGGTGGTTAGTATTGCGTACTAACTCAAGAACATTCGCCTTGGCGGATGCGCTCTCGGCTCGGCGTTGTTGGTGAGAAGCGTCGAGGCCGCGAATCTCCTCACGTGAATTCAGTTTCACTTCCGCTCTGGTTGGCTGACCTCTTTATCGGTCGGGTACCAAGCGTCGAGTGCAGTTAGCGTAACCCAGCAGGCGACGTGGGTTCTTGTGCTCATCCCAACCCATGCTCCCATGGCGTCTGCTTGTTCCCCTTGTCACAATGAGCCAGGTAGTGTCACGACTGGACTCTGTCCGAGGGTTTACCTGTCGTGTCCTCGAATTTGGTAGTACGAATGGGTCCAAACGAGACGTCGCCACTCACACCACTTGCGCAAGAAGCGCTTGAGGCACTCGCAAGGAGGCTCCCGGATGAGGGCGAACTCACATATGAGCACGCCTATACGATTTTGAAGGAGGAAGAAGAGCTTGAGCGACCAGCTGCCGAGGATATTATCGAACGGCTCTACATGAAAGGCCATCTCTATGAGGTCGAGGAGAAGCTCCGGCTCACTGATTACGGATCTGAATAACAAGGGCGGCCCCGGTAGTGAGGGTTAACATGGAAATACATCGTGTCAATCGAATCGCTTTTCTTGATCAACTAGCCGGGCATGGGTTTCCCCCAGTACCGCGTTGTGCTCTAATCGGTTCATAGATGAGAATGGTATTATCACTGCGGACGGTGACAAGATAGTCCTCGACCGTGAATCGCACCTCAACGTCACTCTTTTTCTCCGCGCTTGCTGTGACGATGTCTTCGAGCGCATCTGGGTTCACGTGTTCGTACAGGGAGAGCGTGGTCTGGCCTGCTGCCGGCTCAATCACGTCAATGAGTACGTCGACTACATCAACAACAAGCTCCGAACTCGATGATTCAGGGTCAATTGTCTTCAAGGCGATCAGTGCGTATTGGGGTGGTGGACTCGGTCCAGAGTGCTCTGTGGTGGAGCCAAACCAGCTGGTCGTTTTGACTCTCAGTGTATCACTGTTCATACTTTCCATTAGCCCTCCAGCTAGTTGAGTAACGGCCACTTACTGCAAAATTTACTCAATCGAAAGAAAACGATGCTAAAATCGAGACCAATAAAAGTTATATGGGATTGTTTGATGGAATAGTATAATAAAATCAATCAATGTCTGACGTACTTATTTTATCCTCGATGCCGTTAGTGGAGATACGCTCTCACCAGAGGCCAGCACGACGACACAGTCTGGCGTCATCACCCGACAGTGTCGCCGTGGCTGGTCGTGAGAGCTGACTTTCCCTCCCTAGCCTCCTTTCCGACAGGTTGTGTGAGTTCTGTTGTTCAGTGCTTGTCTGTCGAGAAGCAGGGTTTCGGAAATCCGAATCGGAAACGGATGGGACGTGTCGAATCTCGTGATCACTGTCTGGCATCTCGAATCGTGACTGACTGTAGCAGATTCGGGCACAACGCCGTTAGCTTAGGAGGAATCGAACCATCTACACCCCTCTTCGAACTGGCCTAAAAGCGGCGTGAAATTCACCACCGACTCCGTCGACCAATTTATTCGACATCATCACGCCCTCATCGAGATTTTGCAAACGGAATGTGGAACTCAAACTGGCCAAACGTCCGGGGATATCTCGAGCTTCCGGCAGGTTTCTACCGATGAAGTGCACCAGTCTACACCAACAATTGCATAGTGAGTATTCTCGCGTTGCTATGGCGCCCAGCACGGCAGTCACTCGCACTGGTTGAGGAGGGTCGTTCCTGTATTGGAAGCATTGGAAACGACCCTGGCTTGCCTATCTGAAACCCCAGAGAAATACCACCTGTGATGATGCGCCAGACGCCACCAGAACTTCCCTCACTTGACTCCGGAATCACGCTGCTCAAAACCGACGAGCGCATGACTGGGTCACTCCAATCACTCGTGCTCGACCAATTGCTCCTCGATCAGGGCTCAGCCATCTGGATCGATGCTCACGGGCACGGAACGACGCACCCACTGACGCGAGTCACTCCTTCAATGCGCGTTCTTGATCGGATTCACATCGCGCGAGCGTTCACTCCGTGGCAACACCAGAGTCTCGTGCAGGATCTTGCTGGCGAACTCTCGGCCGAGACCACGATTGCCGTCCTCCCGGCTCTTGACTGGTTCTACCGGTCAGAAGATCTTCCGCCGGGTGACGATAGACGGATGCTCTCGAGCGTGGCCCAGCGGGCCCAAGCACTTGCCGAACGATTTGAGATTCCGGTACTTTTGACGTTGCAGACAGACGATACGCTGACAGCACCGATTCGCGACATCGCCGATCAGACGATTCGGTGTGAGCAAACTCAGTTTGGGCCGCGGTTCGCAGGCGAGGAGTACGAGACGTTGGTCTATCCACTTGAGAATGGGATGGTGCAAACGACACTCGCGTATTGGAAGCGTATTCTCGCCAATCGGCATCCGGCGATCGTTGATGCTGACGTTTCACCGGAGGTGAGCGCGAATGGGGCGCACTAACGCAACGTATCGTGATTTGCTCCGGGCGATGGAGTCACGGTGGCAAGAGTATAGGCGGGCACTCCGACACGCTGACCAGGCTGTGTTCGATCAACTCTTCGAATATGCTCGGGCTCATGCCGACGCGAGTGGGCTCCAGAACCACCAGTTCGTCGAGATACCAGCGCTCATCTCGATGGTGATCGAACAGCAAAAACAACTGGAGGACTTGGAAGACCGACTCGATCACTTAGAGAACGATTTGAACAATCGGGGATGAGACGATGGTGTATAAAATCGACTACGTCGACGGCGACGTGCTCACTTGGTCGGTGACCGAGACAGGTGTGAACTGTGAAGTGGATGAATCGTACACGCCAACGATCTACGTGTCGGTACATGATGATGGCGACTTTTCCACGGCACGTGCCGCACTTCGAGACCATCCTTCCGTTGTGCAGGTTGCTGTTGTTGATGAACGCGTGAGTTTTCGGCACGATCCCGAACAAGTGCTTCAGGTGGATGTGGTCAACCTCAAAGCGATTACCTCGGTGGCGCGAATGGTGAGCAAATGGGGTTCCCCCGGTGAGTATCGCTGTTACAACGTCGATTTTTCGCGGGAGTTTCGGTACTGCCTCGAACAGGGGATCGATCCACTGCCGACCCACGAACTCTCGGAGATGCAGATTGCTGTGTCAGAGACAGAACTCGCGAGTAGGAGAGTTACCGAACTCACGATCGACGATGAGGTGGTGACTGGGAGTGGTGCGGGCGTGTTAGCAACGCTATCGGATCGAGTAGAGTCGGTTGACCCCGACGTTCTGTTCCTGAATACGAGCGACCTCATTCCAGTTCTCTTCCAGCAGGCCGATCGGCTCGATGTAGAGTTCCAGCTTGGACGGCGATCTGGATGGCAGCAGCTGGCGGGCGAATCGACCTACGAAAGCTACGGGCAAGTCCGACACTCTCCAGCACGCTACAATCTCCCGGGGCGGGTGATCATCGACGGCTCGAATACGTTCATGTGGAATCAGACGAATCTCGATGGCTGTCTGTATCTCGTTGCAAAGTCGGGCAAGCCATTGCTGGAGTTGGCATGGTCGTCGATCGGGAACATTTTGACCGGGATTCAGATACAGGAAGCCCGTGAGCGTGATGTTTTGGTCCCGTGGCGTTCGTGGCGTCACGAGAAGTTCAAAACGATGCGTCAACTCCACGATGCCGACCGGGGTGGGTTCACGTTTTCACCGGGCGTCGGCCTGCATGAAGAAGTTCATGAACTCGACTTCTCCTCGTTGTATCCGAATATCATCGTCACACGGAACGTGAGTCCCGAAAAGATCCGGTGTGAGTGCCATGCTGGTCGGGAGGACGTACCGGGCATCGGGTATTCGATTTGTGACGAGCGTGGGTATCTTCCGGATGTACTTGAGCCGTTGATCGAAGATCGCGATGCGATCAAAGCCGAGCTTCAAGAGACGGAGGATGAGGCTCGTCGCAAGGAATTGGAAGGCCAATCCAGTGCGATCAAGTGGATTTTGGTGTCGTGTTTCGGCTACCAGGGCTTTTCGAATGCGAAGTTCGGACGCATTGAGTGCCACGAAGCGATCAACGCGTACGCCCGAGAGATTCTGTTAGAGACGAAAGCAGTCCTCGAGGAGCATGGCTGGCGGATTGTGCATGGCATTGTCGATAGCGTGTGGGTGACGCCGATCGAGGGAGAGGACCAGACGTCGCTGTCCGAGCTCGCATCGGAGATTTCTAAGCAAGTGGAGATTCGGCTCGAACACGAAGCACACTACGACTGGATTGCGTTCGTTCCGTTACGGGATTCGGATGCTGGCGCGTTGACGAAGTACTTCGGGAAGGTTGCTGGGGAAGACGAGTACAAGTATTGGGGCATCGAGTGCCGTCAGCGGAGTTCGCCGTCGTACATCGACGAGGCGCAGAAAGCGTTGATTCGAGCAGTGAATGAGTATCGTGACCCAGAGGCGGTTTATGAGGAACTGCGGTCGTGGATTGATCGACTGGAGCGTGGGGCGGTCGATCCGAATGAGTTGGTAATCACGAATCGTGTTTCGAAAAAGCGAGAGGACTACACGCAGTCCACGCGGAGTGTGGCGGCATTAGAGCGGGCGGCAGATCTGGGGTTGTCGCGTGCGCCTGGTCGGAGTGTGTCGTATATGGTGGTTGACGATGTAAAGCAGTCGCGTGAGCGGGTGCAGTTAGCGAGTAAGGAGTTGGACGAGTATGATGTCGGGTTTTATCGAGAGTTGCTGATTCGTGCAGCAGCGAGTGTATTGGTCGCCGCTTGGGTAGCGTGAATCAGACATCGAGCAGGAGTTAGAGCACAGTGTTGTCACTGGGGGTCGACGGTGTGAAAAAGTAAATTTCGGCTGAAAATCACTGAGCGTGATTCAGAGATCGACAGCTTAAATCAGGAGACCGAGACTGACGTCGATTTTCTGTTCTTGTTCAGCTTCGTTCGAAGCATCCGCGACACCGACCTGAGAGTTTTCGTTGGACTGGCTACTCGCTTGAACGGCGGTGGCGTCACCGGAACATGACTTCCAGGCAGCGGCCGAGACAGCAGTCGCGTCGTCCTGGACGTTCACATTTGTTTGGGAAACGTCCTGATCCTGTGCGACCACAGCGGTGGCATCCTGGTCGATATCTTGGTCCTGTACGTCTATACCGTCTTGTGCGGCTGCACTACCGATGACGCCGCCGAACAATACGGTGCTGGCGACCGCCATCGCGATCAGTATTCTGAGTGTTTTCTTCATGGTTAGCTCAGTAGTGACGGAGGGTTCAAACCACACAACGACCTCACCATTCACGGATCTTCCGTGCAATTAGACGGCCGAAATGATGATTTTTGGAAACCCTGTCCGTCTAGTGTCTGCCAACTACGAGGTTCAATTTGAACCCCCCTTATCGTTCAGTTGTTTTAGGATGAGCTTTTGAGATGCAATTTTGAGGATCCATTTCAACGCGATTCTCCGTTTGATGGTAATTCGAGTTAAGACTAACGTGACTGCCAGCTGGGGGTCCCAGCATGCTTGTCGATTCGGACATAATATCTGTATTTTGGCACGCTATAGAAAATGACCAAGAAGTGCGTATATTCATTTCACTAGTATCCACCTTAACGGAGGAAATAATCGTTTTCGGAGACATTTCAGGCTAGACAGGCAAATAGCAATTTCCTGTGAAAATATAATGGTTGTAGTATAATGTTTCTGAATCAACTCTTATTGTTGATTCTCATCGTTGACTATCTGATTTGGCTCGGAAATGTCATTAAGTGTTGGTAATCTTAATGAGCGGAGACCTGTCGTTCACTAATTGTAAACGTGGAATCGTAGTGGTAAGTACTGGACGCTCCGGAAGCGATGGTGTTACTCATTGGCACGCACCTCCGCTGGGGCTACAGCGTCGTCATCGGGCGTGGAGAGGCGCGGAAAGTGAGCGATGGTGGTAAGCGTCCCGATACAACGCGCGGTCGTGTCACTGGCGGTGTGCGTGTACTCGATGACCGTCATGGACAACTGAGTGGACTATTTCGTCTGATCAATTATCTACACTATTCATAAATAGCTGAGAGCGAGAATGGAATACTACTCAGTCGTCTACGCCACAATAGTCAACAGCAATCCCAGCAATCGTTTTTGCTGTCTCAAGCAATGCAGGAACCGTAGTATGCTCATCGGCACCGTGGAGATTCCACCCCTCTGGACCGACTGAAACTGCATTAATATCGTAGTAGAGTGCGTAGAATCGCTCATCGAGCGCTGCATTGCCGCCCACAAAGGAACCAGACTGTTCCGTAATCCGTTCGGCATTCTGCTTTGAGATCTGTGCGATTTCAGCATCTGGACTGATTTCATGTGGGACAGCCTGCCATCCAAACCACTCGATTAATGGCTGATTGTCTTTGAGCCATGGATCATCATTTGCTACCTCTTGAATCGCACTCTCGATCTGTTCTCGCACGTCTTTGCGACTTTCACCTGGTGGCCACCCGACACGGCCCTGAAGAATCGCCTTTCCTGGGAGAGTCGATGGCCAATCGCCAGCTTCAATCATGCCGATATTGATATTCGTTACGTTCCCTTCGAGATCTGGATCACTTTGATAGGCAGGCTCATAGTCAATCTCGGCTTTTCGTTGTTGATCGAGCTCTTCAATCGCATGGTAGATTTTCGTTGCATTGCCAATTGCATTGACGCCTTGATGTCCCCATGCAGCATGAACGCTTTTTCCAGGCACCTCCACTCGGAAATACATGACTCCTGCACTCGCGATGCCAATATTCGGGATGTTGAATGGTTCAGCAATTACGGCTGCATCAGGGACGTAGCCGCGTTCGAGGGTTGACAAAGCACCACCAATGCCACCATCCTCTTCCTCAATAGTGCTTTGGAAGATGAGATCGCCACCGAGTTCTACCCCACTATTCTCAAGTGCTTCGATCGCAAGCAGAACGGCTGCCAATCCCCCCTTCATGTCGGCCACCCCGCGTCCATAAAGAGTGTCTCCCTCTTGAGTAACCGTCCACGGTTCTCGCTCCCACTCGCTTTCGGTCACATCAACAACATCGATATGGCCACCGAGCGTGAGTGTTGGCCCATCACCACCCTCGATTCGGACAGCGACATTTGGTCGTCCGTCGTATCCAACAGCGTCGTACGAGGAAGTTTGAAAATACCCCTCGTGATCTGTGAGTTCGTCTGGCGATGGTTCCCAGACATCTGGTTGGTAGCCAATCGACTCAAGCCGGTCAATAACAACGGCTTGTCCAGGCTTTTCGTTGCCGGTTACCGTTTGGGCCTCGACGAGTTCAGTTACCAATTCTATGAGATCCGATTCTTTGGAGTCGATCGTTTCTTCGAGTGTAGCTTTAGTGGACATTATTTGTGTATCGTGAGTGTTGATCGTAGTTCTTCGTTGCTAGCTCTCCTCGCTGTTCAACAGGCAATGGTATCTAATTACAAGTCACATGGCGGCGGCCAACACTCTCCTCCGAACCGAGTATAACCACTGATTCGAAATCCCATCCTCATCGGTCGAACAACTCTTGGAAACGGGATCGAATTCCGAAGTCACTCCCTGCAAGCCCATTCGGGAAGAACAGTGTCACGATGACCAACAACGCTCCCCAAATGATCAGCCGAACTTCGCCGACATCACGAAGCATTTCTGAGAGACCAAAGACAGCAACGCCGCCAAAAATGGCACCACCGATCATCCGTGGTCCCCCAATGATACCCATTGCCATTACCTCAATCATCTGGGACAGTTGGAGCATCGGCGGCGAGATAATGAGCAGTGTATATGCTTGCAGTGCACCAGCAACACCAGCGATTGCTGATCCAATGATGAACCCAGAGAGCTTATAGCGTGGGACGTTATTCCCGAGCATTTCTGCAGCTTCTTCTGATTCGCGAATTGCACGGGCAACGAGCCCAAACCGGTTTACAAGAAACCCGTATTGAACACCCATGAGTAACACGACGATACCCACGACGAAGTAATACATGAGCAGCTGATCGCCACCGAAGAGGGGTGAGAAATTCGTATACCCTGTCGGACCGCCGGTCACATCCCGAAGAATGATTGTTCCTCGGTAGATGATTTCTGCATAGGCCAACGTCACCATCCCGACATAGGCACCCTTGAGTCGCAGTACTGGATACGCGATCGGAAGGCAGAACACACTTGCTGCAAGCCCTGCGATGAGGATCGATACAAGTGGCGGTACGCCAAGTTCTCCCGCAAACAGTACCGCTGCATACGCTCCAACGCCATACAATGCAACGTGGGCGAACGTGAAGATCCCAAAGTACCCTGCAATGAAAATCCAACTCCCAACCAATAGCACGATTATGAATAGCTGCATGAGGATCTCAATCCCATAGGATGTAAAGATCAGTGGAGCAATCGCAGCAATGAATCCACCAAGAAGGAAGAGTACCCCATTTCGAGTTCGGGCGTCTTCTCTGAGTCGCGTCGTAGTTCGTTCGAACGCAGCACGGAGTGATTGGGCAATCATCCGCTGATCCACCCTCCGATACCGTCCGGCGTGGCGACTAGAATGACGATCATGATCACAAAGAGGATGATCATTGCCGTTTCGCTCGCTACCCAGATCATGCTGATACTCCGAATCACCGCAAGCCCTATCGCCGCTATAAGTGTTCCACGGACACTCCCAAGCCCACCGACCATCACGACGATAAACGCGAGCAGAAATGGATACCATCCGACTGATGGATAGATCGCAAAGAGTGGTGCAAGCAGCACTCCTGCTAGCCCCGCAAGAGCTGCGCTCACGCCGAAGGTAATCGCATAGATTCGTTTCGGGCGTACCCCCATGAGGAGTGCTGTTTGACTATCCTGCGAGACTGCCCGAATAGCGAGCCCCAATTTCGTTCGCGTGATGACCAAAAAAAGCAGGCTTAGCGCAACAACCGAGATCAAAAAGATCAGAAGCCGCTGTGCATTCACGGTTATCCCCGCTATTTCCCATGCTGCATTTGTTATCTGTGGAAATGCCCGCCGACTTGAGCCGATCCCCACGAGAATCGTGTTTTCAATGAAAATCGCAAACCCGAGTGTGATCACCATTGAAGCGATATCGAACTCCTCTCGATCCCGCAATGGCTCGATCAGTGAATATTCGATAATCCACCCAACGATGAAAACGACGAGAATCGCACTGAGAATCGCCACGAAAATACTGCCAGATATCCTCAGAGCGAAAAACCCGACAAATCCGCCGATCATAAACATCGCTCCATGGGAAAAGTTGAGGACACGAGCGACACCCCAAATAAGAGTCAGCCCAACCGCGATCAGTGCAAGTTGCCCACCAAAGAATACTCCATTAACGATTTGCTGTACAACGAGTTCAAGACTGACCATATTAGCTCACGCTCCTGCTCACTACTGCGTGAGCACTCTCCACCTTGTAGATGTCTATGATTAGATCATCTATTTGCCAGTTCATTTGTGACGCTCTCCAATGTACATTTTCATGATTTCATCCTCATTCTGTAGTTCATCTGTCCACCCTTCGAACACGACTCTTCCCTGATCAAGGACGTACACGTACTCAGCGGTGTTGAGGACTTTTCGAATATTTTGCTCGACAATTATCATATCTCGTCCTTCCTCTTTGAGCCTGGCTACTTGTTCAAAGACAAGTTCAACGAGATCTGGAGCAAGTCCTGCACTCGGTTCGTCGAGGAGCAAGATTTTCGGATCTGACATCAGTGCACGGCCAAACGCGACCATCATTTGTTGGCCACCGCTGAGTTCTCCAGCTCGTTGGCTCCGTTTCTCCTTGAGAACCGGAAACATCTCGAACACTGTCTCATATTGATTCTCCAAAAACTCCTTATCATCGACTAAGAAGGCTCCAATCCGAAGATTTTCTTGGACCGTCATCTCCGGAAAGACATTTCCGCCTTGGGGTAGCATGATTGCCCCCTGTTCGATAACGTCATGTGGATGGGCGTTTGTCACATCATGGTCTCGAATCCGAATCAACCCATCCCAAACCTCAACAAGTCCACAAATCGTTTTTAGAAGCGTTGATTTGCCAGATCCATTTGGGCCAATAATACAGTTGACACGGTCAAGTTCAATATCGAGGGTAATATCATGTAGCACCTGGTTTTCATCATACCCTGTATTGACTGACTCTAAATTGACTAAAGACACGTTATGTCCCCCCGAGATAGGCTTCACGAACTTGGTCATCAGCTTGAACCTCTTCAAATGTCCCTGTCATCACCTGTCGTCCGGCGTTCATAACAATAACCCGTTCACAAAGTTCACTGATAACTGACATATCGTGTTCAATTACGAGAATAGCGGTTCCTCGACTGTTGATTCGTTTGATGTCTGCGATAATCTCATCCATAAGTGCTGGATTGACACCCGCAGCCGGCTCATCGAGAAGGATCAGCTCTGGCTCGAGCATTAGCACACGAGCAAGTTCGAGGAGTTTCTTTTGTCCTCCGCTGAGTTCATCAGCACGGTTTTCAGCAACCTGATCAAGATGCAACTCTTCCAGTAGTTCCCAGATCCGTTCGTCACGCTCATCCGGTTCCACCGACACATTTGGAACCATCATATTTTCTACGACGGTTAGTCGTCCGAATGGCTTCGAAATCTGGAATGTTCGACCGACACCAAGTGTGGATACCTCATATGGTTTCTTGGTCGTGATGTCCTCGCCATCGAATACGATTTCTCCTTCGCTCGGCGATAGAAATCCGGTGATGAGATTCAGTGTTGTCGTCTTTCCGGATCCATTTGGGCCAATTAATCCGACTAACTCGCCGGATTTAATCGACATGTCGAGACCATCGACTGCCATCACACCTCCAAATGCCTTCTTGAGGCCATCTGTTGCAAGGACCTGCTTTCCGTTTACGTGTCGAGTCTGTCCTGACATTACTCGTCACTCTCCGTGATAGCTGTTGGCGGATAGAATCCATCCCAGGGCAGTGTTTGTTCAACAAATGAACTGGCCATGAGTACGGTTTGGTCATCGAAGCGAGATCCAATCAATTGCATTCCGATTGGGAGTCCCTCGTCTGAGAATCCAATTGGTACTGACGCAGCTGGATTTCCACTCAAGTTAAGGAGCCACGTGAGAGTCCATCCATGCATTGGATGCACCGTGACGCCGTCGACAGTGGGGTGATCTGTATCTAGCTCAAACGCGGTTCGTCCAAGTGTTGGCGTTGCAAGGATGTCGAAGTGAGAAACTGCCTCTTGGATTTCCCGGAATATTGAGGTTCTAACCCGCCGTGCTTCGGCGAGTTCTCGAGTACCGATTTGAAGACCCTTCTGAATGCGAGAGCGAACTTCTGGGGTGACCTCGGTATCATCTGCAAGTAGATCGATGTCTGGATCTCGCTTTAGATTCTCGTAGAGTCCAACATACCGGGATTGGAGAATCAGTTCAAGTGCATCGTGTCGTTCTTCCCATGTTCCTTCAAACGAGATATTTGCCGCTTCAACAATTGCACTGGTCTGTGAGAGACGTTCGAGTGCGCTTTCTACTGCACTCTGAACCTCTGTGCTGATAACTGATTCACCGAAGTCAATCGAATACCCAATTGACAGATTCGAAATTTCTTCCTCGAGACTGTCTCGATACGATGTATTAGTCTCTGGAAGACTGAATGGATCATTCGAATCAGGGCCAGTGATCACATCCATCATCAACGCTGCATCACCCACCGTCCGAGCAATTGGTCCGAGGTACGTGTACGGTAAGCTGTTTTCGTATGCGTCTACATTGGACGAACCGTGTGGTACTCGACCAAAATCAGGCATCAATCCATATACACCGCAGGCACTGGATGGGATTCGTATCGAACCTGCTGCATCAGACCCAAGTGCGAGCGGTGCAAGTCCTGCAGCAACAGCCGCGGCGCTGCCACCGGATGAGCCACCAGTTGTACGTGTGAGATCCCATGGGTTGGTTGATGCTCCGAAAACCGGATTTTCAGTTACGGTTTTGCGACCGAATTCGGGTGTATTTGTTTTTCCGAGGATGATCGCCCCTGCGTCTCGCAGCCGTGTAACAACTGTATCATCAGCGGTAGGGATATATTCGGCAAACGAAGGCGAACCAAACGTTGTGCGAACTCCGTTGACTCGAGTGAGATCTTTGATGGCGATTGGAATACCATGGAGTGGGCCCAGTTTATCACCTCGTTCAACGGCTTGCTCGGCTAACACTGCCTCCGAGCGAGCGCTCTCTTCACAAACTGTGACGTAGGCTGTGAGGTGGTCGTTGATCCGATCAATCCGATCAAGGAATGCATCAATGACAGTAACAGGGGAAAGATCACCTGTCTGAATACGGTCTGCAAGTTCAGTAGCAGGGGTGAAACACAAGTCATCACTCATTCGAATCAGCCTCCGTTATCATTGCGTGAACCCCCATCCCGTGACAATTCGTCTACTGACAGGGTTTCGTGACCATTTGTGGGATCCACCAGGCACTATTTCTCGTTCAAACTTGGACAGAGTCTTTCTAGGTGCTGACTTAGTCGAGATCATATTTGAATGAGTAACAGTATTTTTCGTATCCCAGCTGCTCATAAAACCGATGAGCGTCGTCTCGCCACAGTCCTGATTCGAGTTCAACAGCAGCGCATCCCTGTTGTTTAGCCCAATCGTGTACGAACGACAGAAGTTGCTCACCAAATCCTTCAGAACGACGCGATTCGGTTGTTACGAGGTCATAGACGTACGCATGTCGCCCCAAATAAAAATTCGCTGAGATTGTAACGCCAGCAACTGCAACTGGGTCACTCTCTTCATAGCCTACGAAGAGTCGATACCCTTCATCGACCATCTCAGCATATAGATCATCGAATGAGTCTTCAGTGAGATGAGATCGTAGCTCCCGAAGGATAGGGAAGGCTTCTCGACGTTCCTTGGCTGTTTCAGCATGCCGAATATCCACTTTGATCACCTACTAAGGGGAGAAAGTCAACTACTATGCTCAATTCTTTCATTGTGTTAGTAGACACTCCCGTCGATTTGTTTCGCTGCTAGCTTCGGAGGCCAGACGAAATTGAGGTTTCCATCGATGATTTGATAGCCAAGTGCAGACTGTGTTTCTGGGCTTCCCCATGCTGCTTGATGGTTTTTCTGGTATTTGATATAACCAGTTCCTCCTTTGATCGGATTATGATTGAGGACTTTGTTGGCCCACTGATCATTACTTGCCGATCTAAATGCCTCTAAATCATTGAACGAACGGACATACTCTGCAATTAGTTTGATATTTTGATATGAGAGCGCTGCACTCCCAGTCATTTCAGCATCGTATTTATTATTCCATGCCTGGAGCACTCCTTGTTGTTTGAGCAATTTATCGACACGACCTGCATTCAGTAGTGTAATCGCCCCATTCGCGGCGTTACCAGCTGTCTTCCGTGCTTGTTCGATCGTAAGCCCATAGTTGTGGAAAAAATGTGTGTTTTCAAACCCTGCTCCAGCAAACTGCTTTGCAAGGTTACCAGCACCGGATGATGATGTTTGGACGCCCCATACGATATCTGGGTTATTCTGCTTGATTCGCGAAAGGAGAGAGGTAAAGTCGGTTTCGTCTAATCCAACTTCATCTTCCGAAATGACATTCCATCCAATTTTATTCAACTCGTCTTTCATCAAATCCATGATGGAGAGCCCATATGACGTGTCTTCGCCAATCAACGCGATTTTCTTACTTTGATATGGGAAATAGCCGATCTTTTGTTTTTGAAATTGAGAGATGAGCTGTCGCCACCCTACGGCATACGCTTCCGAGGGGGGTGCCGTCTTAAAGACATTTGTGAGGTCGTTTTTGTTGATTTTCGCAACTATTTCACTCGACACCGCTTCGTCGATGATCTGTGGCACATCATGTTGGTTGGTCACATCAATTGTTGTCAGTGCGACGTCGCTGTGAAATCCACCACCCATTGCATCGACTTGTTCTTCTTGAATAAGCCGACTAACTTCGTTCCGACCTCCTGATGGTTGTGATTCTGAATCTCCGAATGCCAGTGTAATATCCTGGCCACCAACACCACCGTCTTTGTTTATCATCTCACGGGCAAGATTCGCTGCCATCTTCTTTTGTTGCCCTATGTTTGAAGCTGGCCCCGAAAATGGCCCGTAAAACCCGATTTTCAGGCCACCTTCGCCTTTGCTTCCGCCTCCTCCAAACCCTTTGAGACATCCAGCTAATGCTCCAACAGCTCCTGCCCCACAAACACGGAGAAATCCCCGGCGTGTGTTGGCACGCGACGTGTTGCTCATACTCATGGTACTGTACTCAGAGACGGGATATAAATAATTACTGGTTAGGATGGCAATTTGTCCCAATCTTGATTTCAGCAACGGGACTCTGTTCGAGAATTAGAAGCTGTTCTAGACAAGATGTAAGTAGAGAGAGTGAGATTACCACGCATATGTTGGAAATCAATTCGAAAAGATTTCGCGAAACGTTCGAACGGTACTCAAAAATCGGTGGGACGGCGAATGATGGTCTTCACCGATTAGCACTGTCGACAACCGATGGAGAGGTGAGAGATGAGTTCGTCTCGGATTTAGAGGCGCTTGGATTGTCTGTCCGTATTGATGAAGTTGGGAATATTTTCGGACGCCTGCCAGGCGCTGATCAAGCAGCGGCCCCAATTCTTATCGGCTCTCATTTAGACTCACAGCCAAAAGGCGGACGATATGATGGACAACTCGGTGTTCTCACAGCCCTTGAGACTATTCGAGCCTTCGATGATTCGGACATAGAAACGCAACGTCCTGTCGAGATCGTCAATTGGACGAATGAAGAAGGATCGCGCTTTAAACCAGCGTTGATGGGGAGTGGTGCCTGGGTTGGCATACATGACGTCGATAAAATCCTCTCCACCACCGATGAGCAGGGAACAACTGTTGAAGATGCACTTAAAGAAATCGGTTATGATGGCACCACTCCATGTGACCCGAATGAGATTCCTCATGCGTACTTAGAGCTTCATGTAGAGCAAGGCCCGGTGCTCGAAGAGCATGGACGAGAAATTGGAATTGTCGAAGGAATTCTTGGTATGGCATGGCTCGAAGCAACGATCTACGGTGAAGCCGATCATGCTGGCCCCTCACCAATGCATACTCGATCAGATTCACTGGTCGCAGCAGCAGACGTGGTTACGGGGGTTCGACGCCTAAGTACCCATCTTGCAGACGATGTGGTAACGACTGTTGGAGAATTGATCGTCGAACCCAACTCGGTGAACGTAATTCCATCCAAAACCAGTTTTACTATCGATCTCCGTTCCTACGATAATGAAGTTGTCAATCGTGGTATCGATCAGATCGAAGCCGAATTATCATCTGCCTGTGCTCGGGAGGGAACCAAGTATGATCTCGAGGAACTATGGAAGATCCCGCATACAGAATTCTCACAGCAGATCTGCACTCGCCTTGATACCATTGCCAACGAACTCGGACGATCACATGAACGTATGATCGGTGGTGCCGGTCATGATGCCTCATATTTAGCGGATTTGACTGAAACAGGGCTTGTCTTTGTTCCCAGTGTCGATGGTAAAACGCACAACGAGCAGGAATTCACCGAGTGGGATGATGCCGTCGCTGGAGCAGAGGTGTTTGCCAATACCGTCTTGCAACTCGCTGAGTCAGAGGAGACGTCACAATGAGTGCTGTTTATGTTCTTCTCTCTACAACTAAGATATTGACTGAAGACAGATTCGGGAGGCAATGACAATGGATTCTCGTGATATTGAAATTCTCAAGACAGTATTCGAGCTTGGTGATCCTAGCCCACGACGAATCGGAGAGAAAATTGGTATACCAAAGTCAACTGTTCATTATCGACTTTCCAAGCTCCAAGAGCAAGGTGTCCTTCAAAACGATCTCTATGAATTTAATTCGAAAGTTGCAGGATTCAACATCACTGTAATCACAGAAGTTCTCGCAGAGTATGAGCCAAACTATCAACAACGCGTTGGCGAAGAACTCTCTGAGATAGAAGGTGTTTCTGAAGTCCATTTCATGATGGGTGATACTGATTTTATCGTTGTGGCACATCTTCCCAACAGTGACCATATTCAGCGTTTAATTAACGAATACGAGGTGATTGAGGGGGTTGAGCGAACTAGCTCCAAATTCGTGATTTCGACAATTAAGTACGAACCAAATGCCATGCGAAACTATGATCGTGAAACACTCATCGAGATCTTAGGGTAGCTGATGCTGATGACGAAGCATAATATTGAGTGAACAAACGCGATATACAAAATCTCGAACATGATGACCAGTTGCGTGCCCAGATTCAAGAAGCCCTTCCCAATACCGAAGTGTTCGTCTTGGGGTTAGAGTAGTTGAACGGCTCTTCAACCGAACAGCGGATAACATCACGATCAGTCGGCTGCTGATCGATCAGGTCACCATCTTGGACAGTTCGGTGTAAGAGAACTACTGACGGGATGATACAAAGAAAGCCGTGTTTGGGAGAGGCTTCGACAATGGTATCGTCGTGATCGCCCGACGGCTGATGGCGACGGGAGTACCGGCTGCTGACGCCTCCACTGGCGACGAATAATGATGATCGTCGAACGTTCGTACGCGAAGACCGACCTCAGTTTTCGAATTGGTGTGCAATACATGCTCTATATCTGGCATACCGTTCCTAATAGATGATTAGAGTATGACATTCAGCTGCTGACTCGTCAGTGTGGAATACTCGACACATTCTCAATCATGTCGTCCTCGACTGACGCAATTGGGGGGATGTCAATTACAATATTGTAATAGACGAGTACAAGTATTGGAGGATCGAGTGTCGGTAACGGAGTACGCCGTCGTATCTCGACGATGCGTAGAAAGCGTTGATTCGAGCGGTGAATGAGGACCGTGATCCAGAAGCTGTTTGTGAGGAATTACGGTCGTGGGTTAATCGACTTGAGCGTGGAGCGATCGATCCGAATGAGTTGGTGATCACAAATTGTGTCTCGAAACACCGGGAGGACTACACGCAATCGACGCGAAGTGTGGCAGCACTGGAGCGAGCGGCGGATTTGGGGTTAGCACGTGCGCCTGGTAAGAGTGTGTCGTATGTGGTAGTCGACGATGCAAAGCACTCGCTCTCGCGACTGCTGTTGGCAAGTGAGGAGTTGGACGAGTATGATACCGAGTTCTATCGGAAATTGTTGATTCGTGCCGCAGCGAGTGTACTGTCGCCAATGGGTTGGCGAGAATCAGATATTGAGCAGGAATTGGGGAAGTATACCGAGTCGAGTTTGGCGTCATTCAGATAATATTTAGGTACTGCTGCGGATTTTCACCAGTCACACTATAGTGAAGGATCCGGGTAGGTCAGGAGCGACCGTCCAAGATACAGAGCGCATAGTCAGCACGTTCCGACCGCAATCGAGGAGCAGGGCCGATTGCTTACTACTGAGAAAATCTGTATCTTTGGCGCCGTCGAACAGGGTGTAGTGACTGGAATCACTCCTCGCGTTTACCGTATGTTTCCTCACCCCAACCATAGTCTGACGCTTCGTCGTTCCGTTCGAGGTAGTCCTCCAGTACCTCTTGTACCGTTTGGCCGAGATCCTCTAACTCACCGTCAATCATTGAAACCGTGCTCGAATCGAGCGATTCAGTCGCGTTTCGCTCCCTCCAGTCGTCCGAAATCATTGGGGCGTCGAAGCGAAGGCGGTCTTCGGTTGGGTCCCAGTAGAAGTCGAACGCTTGGAACAGGCCGAGGTCGCTGACAATTCGAACGTGCTCTTCATCGAGATTTGTGTACTCGGTCCACTCGTTGAATCCCTCCTTCCATGCACCCTCCTGGAGCAGGTCTTCGATGTCCTCGCGGTAGAAGTCCTCTGACCCGAGCGTCTCTTCTTGCCACTCGAACTCGCGCGGCATTCCTCGGTTCGAGAGGTCTGGTGGTTCCGGGACCTCTATATCGAGCGCCATACCAATGGTTTCACTGGTAACACAATAAAGCCTATAGCAGTTCCAAATGAGACGGAATGAGACGCCTCTCCCAAGAGAACATCCCGTTACTGGATAGAGGGCGCGTATCGGTCACGCTTGGAGCTTGACAGCAGTCATGGCAACAATCGCCCGTGATCGTCGGTCTATATCCCGAGCCACTCGTCGTTTCGGACCTGATATCCGTTCGCTCGACAGAACTTCGCCGCTTCTCGGCGTACCGCCCGGGACGTCGGGAGCGTTTCTTTGTCGCGGATTCGCTCGACGATCCAGTCGCTGATAACTTGGACCCCTTCATCGTCGTCATCGGCGTCGATCGCTTTGAGTTCCTGGAAGGTCTTCTCGTAAGCCTTGCGCTGTGTCCAACTGAAATCCGTATTCCGAAGCGTCTTGCTGGCTTCCACGACCCGTTTCATGGCCGCGGCAACTGTCGGCCGCTGTACCTGCACCCGGAGGGCAGCTGGAGAGTCGAACGTCTCCTCGTCAGTCTCCGGTACTAGTTCCTCGATACTGTAGCTCCCCTCAACCGATTCGATCTCACGATCGCCGATCGCCGCGACGACCTCGATCCCCGTCGCCGGGAATGTCAGCTCTTCGAGTTCCGCCTTAAAATCGGCGAGTTCCTCCGCTTCCACCGGTGGCTCTATTTCGTCCTCGCGCTCCAGTTCTGTGGCGATCTCACGCTCTTGCTGGCGTCTTTCAGCGTCGTGTGCTTGCTTGTCTCGACCGCGCTTATCGTCTGCCATTCTAGGATTTTGACTCTCCAGCCGAATAGCTCTGTGGTCGATAACAGGTACTCCCAAACGTTTACGCCAGCTATTAAAATCGAGTTTTTGCTCGTCAGGAAGTCATCCAGTGAGACAGTCTGACTCCTATATCTTTCTAAAATGTTGATCGAGAGCCGGAATTTCAGGTGAACTATTTCTCCCACACTCTGCTGAGTATATCCTCTCTATTCAGCACGCCGTTCCTGACAGCAATCGATCAGCGAAGTCAAAATACATGTCTTGTTATGGGGTGCCTCTGGTACGACCCGACGCTATCTTTCGCAAGCCTTTCAGATAGCACGCACTTCGTCGGTTTCAAGGATGGTCTTCAGATTCTCGCCTTCCTCTCTCATGTGCGTCCGGACAGCATCGAATTCACGCCGGTTGAGCCACGCACCGATCGGGCCGGTTCGTACCTTGATCCGTTGAGTGAGATCACAGCCGTTCTCGTGGGGCTCAATCGTAAAACTGATCGACGGCATAAGTATCCCGACCAGCCGTGAGGTGGGTTTGAACTCGATGTGTCGGTCGGGGACGACCTCCGTGAACTGGACCGTCTTTTTCTGCCTCTTTCCCGCGATTCGTTCCTCGAAGTAGCCGATCGCCCCTTGTTCTAACCCGTCTCCAGTATTCCATCGGAACACGATATGATCGGGATGCCACCGTTGGTAGTTCACATCCATCGTTTCGAAGAAGTGGTAGACCTCCTCCGGAGATGCGTTCACTCGCGTAGTTTCCTCTAAGATCATCTCTGTCTCTATAATTGTCTACGCAGACGATAGCTGTTTGTTCATGAAGTGGGTAGTTTCCCGTATTGTCCTACGATGATGGACTCGTCCTCTCTATCTAGCACATCATTTCTAACAGATGACTTGGGGGTAACGTTCAACTGCTCGCTGTCTTATCATATCGTTCAGATACTGCTCCCTCGACTGTCCGCGCATCTGCCGCAAATCGTCTGTATATTGGTTGATGTACTGGAGCTTGTCGACGAAAATTTCCTCGTCAACCATTCAGACGTCACCGCTCGCAAGCCGGTCGATGAATTCCTGACGTTCTCGCTGTCGCTCATCAGCGGTGGCCCCATACTCACGCTCGATCTGCTCGCGATAGTCGTTCACGGCCGTTTCATCCCCAACAAGGAGTATTCCGTCACGGACGATTGAATGAACGACATTCAATGGGAGCTGTTCGATGTCACTTACGTCCACAAAGCCCTCGGCATATGCTTGAAGGTCAGCATCGATGCGATTCCGTCGTTGGAATCGCTCACGGGCGTCAAGCTGGTCTGGAAACTGGAGCGCAATATCGACATCGGATGCCGGTGTTGCCGTCCCACGGGCGTGAGAGCCAAATAAAAGAGCGAACGTAACCTCTGTCTGCGAAAGATATGACTGGAGCCGAGTGACATCAATGCCGTCGATGTCCATGTCGCTCGTCCGCTTCATGGGTTAGTGTTTGCGAGCGATGACTAATATACTTACGTTGGTTCCATCCCGGACGAGTGCAAACGATACAGAACACGGGAAGGTGGATCTCTTCTGTGATCTCTTCCAAGCAGAAGACGCGAACACGGTCGTCAGAACCAAATCGAACTCTCCTGACGGTGACTTCTCGGTTGATTCAATCACGCGGTTCCGACCACAAACGCGGTGGCCGGTACCACCTCACCCCCTCCCGCTGGCTTTGAGCCGATAGACGCCGATACAACTGCCGTACTTACGAGTAGCCGTACGGCGTCTGTCCCAAACTGTGTCAATTCGGGACGTCCAATTCCGCGTTCGTGATGGTGTTCGTGTTAGATTCGTGTCCCTCTCGGCCGTGATTTGGTCCCGACCACGCTACTCTCCGGCACCCTCGTCTGTGGCCGGACTATCGTTTGCGTCTCTGTTCGTCACCTCGCCGGGAAGTTCGACGTCTGCCTTCAACACGAGACGCGTTTCCTGATAGCTCAATCCGTCTTTGGATCGCTGGCGTTTGATCTTCCCGAGGCGTCCATTCGAGAGTTCGTGCATCGCGTCCATTGTCCGCCGAGCAAGTTCCTGACTATATTTCTTGCTCACGCCGGACTCCTTGAGTCGAATCCATTCGGCGAGATCTGAGGCATCGAGATAGGCACGGATCTCCCCACTGCCCTTCGACCAGAGTGAATACCGGCCTGCTTCGTCGCGTTCACGCCACGCTTTTCCCGCGAGTTCGTCGGGTTTGCGATTCGTGACGGACGCGAGCATGCCGTCGTCATAGCGAGCAAGCCGCTGAATTGGCAAGAGATCCGCCGTCGAATAGGCGACTGCACCACCGCGACCGAGGGAATCTTCCTCACCCGGAAGTCGGAAGTAGGTGTTGCCGTCGTCTTTCGTGATGCGTTCGAGTTTGTTGCCATCGACGAAGATCCGGTCAGCGTCAACGTTGTCGGCGAGTAGGTGGGCACCTTTCTCGAACTCGCGGGCTTGGAGTTCATCGATCCGTTCGTCACGTGCCTGCGTCTTGCGGGCAAGTGCCTTCCGGTGGGCTTTCGCTTTGGCTGCCTTGTCTGCTACATCTTCTACTCGCGCTTCAAGCTCGTCGATTCGGGTATCCTTCTCCTCAATATCTGCGTGGAGATCTGCGATCTGTCTGTCTTTCTCGGCGACTTTTCTTTCAAGATCGTCAATACGGTCAGTGAGCGACTGGACGTGCTTTGTGAGGTCGCTGACTGAGACGCTGCTTTCATTGAGCGCATTGGACGCTCCGGAAGCGGTGGTGTTACTCATTGGCAGACACCTCCGCTGTGACCGCCATGTCGTCTGTTGGGGTAGAGATCCGGAGGAAGTGCGCAATCGTGGTGAGCGAACCGATACAGCGGGCGGTCGTGTCAGTAGCGGTGTGGGTGTACTCGGGAACAGTCATAGGCGAATTGGAGTGCTTGGCAGTGCAATTAGTGCAGGGCGCGTATCTTGCAGAAACAGGAAATTTCGATCGGGGCTATTGAATTGGCCGATGCAGGTAGGTACTTGTTATCCGCTTGCGGACTTCGCTAATCAAACCAGTGGTGGTCCCCTACACGAGTGGGATCGCATCATCACCGAACCCACTCCCATATGTCTCGACGACTTCCGTAACGGTGACCTCATACGCATCGTACCACTCCGTCCACCGCTGTTTTGCGCGTTTGTGGTCCGCATCCGTTCCAAACGACTCGATTGCGTCCAACGACTCCCAGTAGTAGACGACTAGAACCTCCTCACTATCCGGCGCATGCCACGTTTGCTTGCCCACATATCCCTCCATGTCCTCGGCAGCCGCTTGTATCGCGTCATTCAACTCATGAAACTCCGCATCATACTCACCCGGAGCGAGGCGGAACGTTACCAAATACATCAGGACTATTCACTCGTCCACGCGAACAAGACGCTTCCCCTCGGAGCATACAACGGTTAGCAACCAACGACTCGCTGACCCATGCCCAAGTCGGGTTTGGGTTTCTGGCCACCCTCGCCGGGACCTTCACGCCTATCCTTCGTAACGGAGAACATTCCTATGAACACCCCTCTAAATCGGGTCCGAGTGGGTCCCATGGTGAGTATCTGATGACACGACACAATAGCCAGTCCGACAGGAATCGATTCGCAACCATCGCAGTCGGCGCAGCTGAAACCGAAACGCATCCTCACAGAGATGGAACGAACGATGTCGTCCCGCCGATTCACCTTTCGACTACGTTCGAGTGGGCCAGCGGGGAGGACGCCAATGAACACGACTATTCGCGCGAGAGCAATCCGACGCGAGCAACTCTCGAAGAGCAGTTAGCCCGCCTCGAAGGCGGCGAGTATGGGTTGGCGTTCGCCTCCGGAATGGCTGCCACATCGACGACGATGCTGTCACTGGTCCCCCCGGGAGGCCACGTCGTCTCCTCGGACACCATCTATAGCGGAACCGAAAAACTGCTCACGGAACACATGGCCGGACATCTCGGCGTTGACATCGACTTTGTTGACGCCCGTGACCCCGACAACGTCGCCGATGCAGTCAACGTGGACACTGACTTGATCTGGGCAGAAACACCGTCGAATCCCTTGATTAGATTGTGCGATATTCAAACAATAGCCGACATCGCCGATGACCATGATGCTCTGTTCGGCGTGGACAGTACCTTTGCGAGTCCGTACTACCAAGCCCCACTCGAACTGGGTGCTGACGTCGTCGTTCACAGCACCACCAAGTATCTCAACGGGCACTCCGACTCGATCGGCGGTGCCGTTATCACCAACGACAGTGGGGTTTTCGAGCAATTGGCGTTCGCGCAGCGGGTTGGGCTCGGGAATATGCTTTCGCCATTCGACTGCTACCTCGTTGCGCGAGGTATCAAGACGCTGCCCGC
Source organism: Haladaptatus halobius (assembly GCF_020618475.1). Classification (GTDB taxonomy): domain Archaea; phylum Halobacteriota; class Halobacteria; order Halobacteriales; family Haladaptataceae; genus Haladaptatus; species Haladaptatus halobius. Next base: position 157,960 of record NZ_CP085339.1, read on the forward strand.
GCGGATGGAACATCATGAGAAGAACGCGATGGCAGTTGCCCGGTTCCTCGAAAGCAACAATCGGGTCGCTCGTGTCCACTATCCGGGTCTTGAGAGCCACCCGCAACACGATCTTGCGAGTGAGCAGATGTCGGGGTACAGCGGGATGCTGTCCTTCGAGTTTGATGGCACACTCATCGAACTTGAGGCGTTCATCGAGGGACTTGAGGTATTCACGCCGGGAGCTAGTCTCGGTGGGGTCGAGAGCCTTGTTGAGGTACCGTCACTAATGATTCCCGACGAGTTCAGTCGTAGTGAGGATTCAGCGGAGATTCCCGAGACGTTGGTCCGGGTATCTGTTGGCCTCGAAGACGCCGATGACCTCTGCGAGGACCTCCGGAAGGCACTACCGTAGGCGCACGTTCCCCCTTTCTCCCGACGTCCCGATCCGCAAGCGGGGTCGATTGTCCATCAGATCTGGCAGCCGCAAGCGGGAATACGAACTATTTCTAAACGAGAGAGTGCGGATTATTCGAGCGGTTCGATTACGTCTCCGGGGCGAATCATCCCATCTTCGAGAATGTCCGCTCGGAGCCCACCTCGGTGAGTGAGTGCCTGCAATACGCCGTCCTGAGTGATATGCTGAAGATGATTACAGGGTTCACACAGTCGATCTCCTCGACAGATGGCGTCACCGACTCGGAATCGTTGTCCAACGAGATGATTGAGTGCGACATCACGGGTTTCGATATTTCGTCGGTGTTCTCCCGGTGCGAGTTCGATTCCCGCTTCACGTTCGATTGCCGTTACAGCCTCTTGCTCGATCAACGTGAGGTCGTACCCATCGTGGCGTTCCTCATCTGGCTCCCACTCGACGAAGGTTCCCGTCTCAATCTCCCTAAAGTAGCGATCACCTCGGAGTCCCTTTCCGGCAACTGCTTCAACGTCAGTCTCTTCTTCCATCTCCGCTTCGGCTTCAGGTGCGATAAAAATCCGTTCGACAGTGCCACTCCCGGTCATGTGTGCTATGCGCGTTTAGCACAGTATAAACACTCGGGTGTTGTTTGACAAGGTAACTCAGCGGTATATCCGCAGTAGCTACCTCACGGTTGTTTCAGTAGGTAAGAAGTCGCACCAACAGGATTTCAACAGAGCCACTGATTCTCTTATCGAATTGACCGCGATCGCGTCGGCGATTCGATAAAACATCACGGATTTGATGAGTCACACCCGTTGTGACCGGACACGAGAGCGAAACCACGAGGTAGCCGTAATATACCGACACACTACTACTGAACAAAAAGGGCCTTCTTCCGTAGTTGTGACTCGAGTACAAAGCGTCGGAGACGTGAGGAACCGCGCCAAGCTATGGCCAGGGGCGGTCTACACGTCACGTCCCGTCCAATGTGTCACCATGGTTTTGTTTTCTCGCCGTTCTCACACCCCGCTACCATTACGCCCGGTCACAACGGGTGTGACGCCACCGGTGACCGCGCCATCCTCGAGAAGATCGAATTCGTGATACCGCATTTCATTCAGCCCTTCCGCCGTGTCAATGTCCATCGCCACAATCTCGACGTTCTCCTGTTTCTGACTCACGCGGCGCTCTTTCTCGGTCACGTCCGAGCCACCAAGCTCGACAAGCTTCTCCCAGACACGGGTAATCGTCGTTCCGTGCGGTTTCTCGCCATCGATGGCGGTGATCGCTTCCTTCAGATCTGCACGCGTCCAGAAGACGCCCGAGCCGTTTTTCCGCCACGTGGCGAATTCGTCCCATCGCCGGGCAGCTGTCACCGCGCGCCACGAGTTCTTTTTGTGCTTCTTGTCTACGAGCCGCTTTTTCACTTGATATGGCGAACAGTTCGCGTACAGATCCAGCAGGGACGTGGCTGGATCGACGCCACCCGGCAGGCCAGTGGTGGTCGACGATTCGTCGTCGTCTTCGATCTCGGCTTCGAGTTGGTTCACCTTTGCCGTGGCTGCTTTTGAGATCTCCCGCGCGTTCTCTGCGTTTTCTTTCGCTTCGTGTGCGTTTGCGGTTAGATCCTTCCGTGCCGTGCTGGCTTTCTCGGCGTCCGCTTCGAGTTCACCAACGCGCTCCTCAAGCGCACCGATCTGCTCGGCCTGCTGCTGAATCACCGCCCACATCGTTTCCCGGCTTGGTAGCTTCTGCTTGGGATCTGGCTCGGCCGTGCTCGCGTTCGACGTGCTCGGCTCGGCCATGTCCATTCCCATTGTGGCGGCAAAGTCTTCGTCCGATACCGCGTTTTCATCGACTTCTTCGAGCGATAGTCCGACAGCCATCAATTCTCACCTCCGAAATCTGTCTCCACATACTGTTGGAGCGACTCGATCTGCTCGTCTTTCTCAGTGACTTCCTGTTCGAGGTCGTCAATTCGGTTGGTAAGCGACTGAACGTGTTTGGCGAGGTCGGTGACCGAGACGTTTTCGAGAGTACTAGACGCTCCGGAAGTAGTGGTGTTACTCATTGGCAGACACCCCCGCTGGAGCTACGGCGGCGTCGTCTGGCGTGGAGAGCCGGGGGAAGTGTGCGATGGTGGTGAGTGAACCGATACAGCGAGCAGTCGTGTCGCTAGCAGTGTGGGTGTACTCGAGAACAGTCATCGGCGAACCGGCGTGGCTTGCTGTGCAGTGGTAGGTGGCTTGTTGCAGTTCGTCCTGTGCCGTCGTCGTAATCGGTGGGGCCGTCAGCACCAGTTGTGGTGCCTGACTCGGTACGGGGTGTGTTTCTCTGACGGTTAGAATCGTCCGTGGCAGGTCGGTCGTCGTGATGCGAACGCGATCACCGGGCGAGAGTTGCCGGACGAGTATTGCTGAATCGCGGGGATTCAATGGCTTCGGAATGACCGAACGCTCGTCGGTACTCACGCCTGCTCACCTCCCGTCGGGTTAGTGATGCACTCGACACGCGCACCCGTCCGAAGCCAGGTGTAGCGCCCAGTTGGTGAGAGATCGTAGTGCTCGAGCGTTGTCTTGGTGTGCTCAATCTCGTCGTAGTAAGCATACTGCAGCCGGTACAGATCGTGTGTTGGTGTCGCAACGTACAGCACGTGCTCGCCGGGCTCTGGCCCGCGACAGGAGAGTTCGGGTTCGCAGTGCTCATACTGATAGATGACGCCTGTGAGCGTGCGATGGTCAGTACAGATTTGGATTGGATCTGCACACGCCAGTGCGAGAACCGTCTCTCGGTCGGTCATTGGTCGGTTTCCCGATTATGGCGAATGCGTTCACAGCGCTGGCAGGGCGCTTGGAGTTGGTCGTGTGCATCCGCTCGTGCGAGGGTGACGAACGAGTTGTCGGTTCGGGTCGAACAGAGCGGTTTGTCCTCGTTGTTTGGTTCGTGGTAGGCGTAGGCCCTGCTCGTCGGCTGGTCGAGGATAAGCACTGGATCGTCGTCGGGGAAGGGGTTAGCCTCGATGCGACGGCGACGTTCCGACTCATCTGAATGGGGCTGGTATTCAGCTGGGATGCAGGAGTGTGAGCCGTTGCACCGAACAATGTACGTGCCGCAATGGGGACATCGATCGAACGTTGCTTCAATATCGTCGGTGGTGATCTCCTCGTCTGGTGACCACGATCCATTGTCGGTAGTCGTGGCGGGGGGCGTGTTGCAGTTGTGGTCGCCCATCAGCACCACCTCCGATCGTGCCGGTAGGTGTGCTGGATTATGGTCCGGGCGGTGTTATGTTCGGTGGCGCGGTCGCAGCAGCTGGAGTTACGTCTTGGGGTGGGGTTCCGGGTTGTATGTTTCATGGGATGGAACCAGGTGGTTTTGGGTGGGTGCTTGCATGCGGTACTGGAGGACACCAGGTCATGCTCTCGTCTTAGGATTGACGAGGAGGCCCGGTGGGTCACATGGATGTCATGCCATACAGTCACACCCAGAAAGTGAGGGGTAATTAATTTAATGCACGCAACACTATTAATTTGAAATAACATATACCGGCGACTGAATGTGTATCCGTCGTGATCTACTAGCCTGCCGACAGCTAGCGCTGGTCGGCGAGGGCGTCCTGTCGGGTGCATTTACGCACGCACCTCAGTTGTGGTGGTGTGAGTGATGGCGTCGATGCCGTAGCACCGATTGAGGATCTGTTGGTAGTGCTGGCGGGTTTCTGCAGTGGTTTCGCCCGGTGGTGTCGAGGGGAGTTGTGGATTGCCTGTTTTGGTGGTGGCGACCGAGCGGTAGGTGTCGGTGTCGTCGGGAATCTGGAAGCCATCCTTGCCGTAGTTGATCGGGAGGCGACGTTCGAAAAATCGCTGGCAGTCGGCGGTGGCGTAGATGCAGTACAGGTAGGTCTCTTGGCTGGTGGTCTTGGTTCGGGTTTCAAAGCCCACTCTGAGTTCGACGAGGTATGCGCGAGTGATTGCCTCGTCGGTGGTTTCGGGAGCGGGTTGGTCGGGGTCGTGGATGGCAGTTTCGGGTGTGGGTTCGAGGCGCTTGACCGGTTCGAAGACTGTCTTGCCGAGGGTTGCCTCGACTGAGAGAGCGCCGCCGTTCGGCTTCTCGTCGAAGGACGCCATTAGTGGTATCCTCCGAAACGAAGTGGTTGGTAGTCGATGCGTTTTTCTACGGCAGGGGTATTGCTAGTCATGCTTCTGTGGAGTGCAGAAGCGCGGTCGGTGTCATCACCACCGGCCTTTCTGCGAAGGTATCCCGCGCTTCTATAGACCTATATCTATTCTCCAGGAGGATAAAACTATGTATTGCACAGTGCAATTACTGGCTCAAAGTAAAGTATTTTGCATATCATCTCATCTTTTGTACTGTACTACACTATGAGTTGCATAGAAATGGTTAACGAGAACTTTGTTCCCTCCGAAGATTGCGACCGTGTCCTAAGCGTATTTAAAGAAGGACAAGGGGGTAATAAGCCATGGGGACGTGCAAACCCTCGATACATCATTGATCAAACTGGGATTGAGAAATCTAATGTTGAGTTCCATCTTCGACGACTTCGGGACGCTGGTTGGATTACCAGGTGTGCTCGCGGACTCTACGAGTATGTTGAGGATCCAAGAGAGTAGATAGACTAGTAGAGATTCCTAAAGAAAACGTCCTCCTTGGGGGTTGTAGAACGCGAGAAACGAATCCGCGAAATTGCACACAGCCATAGCGAGTATCGTGTGTAAATCGAGTCGGTCGCGATCGGTTCGACACCGTTTCGATTGGACTGATCGAACGACTTTCGGAGTTCTTTATATCTGGTCGGTGTTTCAGTTACCCGATAAAACTAGGTTTCCAGGGAACGTGTGCAAAAATATGCGTCTTCGAATGACCGACACGCGGGAACGGCGGATGGAGTATCTCCTCGAGGCGACTGGTGAGAAGAGTAAGGTACTCGACCGCGCCGCCGAATTCTATCTCCAGATGCGAGGGGACACGGCGGCTGTTCCCAATGGTGCGTTCGTCGACCTGATGGAGAAAGCCGAGCAGCAGGGGAGTGTGACAGCGGAAGAGATCGCAGCGGTACTCGATACCGAGGAGTTGCCTGTTAAAGCTCAAATGAGTTGGTCTGTTGGACAAATAGATTAGTAGTCGATATACTGAATTTGAATCGGTAATTGAAATTCAGGGTCTGTTGGGATCATCAGAACGTCACAAGAATGGCGTGTTGCATACAGAGGATGTAATCAGCAAAACCCACGTTATTCATTCCTTCCTATTCTTCGAGGAATCGCCCGCGTGTTGGCAGTGACAGTCTCGGCGATTTCGCAGGGCTGCTCACCAGTTAGTCTTCACGAGTGAGGATATTCTCGACCGCCTCAACAAGGCCGACTACATCGTCACAGGCGAACGCTGCGGTGTTTTCTTATTCACTTTGTAGTAGTCGGCAGCGCCTTGATTGGGTCATAACACTACTCGTTGCCTTCACCCGTGCGAATTCAAATCGACTTCGGCGTCTCCGATTGTGGAGCCATGCTCGTGAACACGACCCGGATTCCTAGTATTCTCCGGTTACTGAAACGTCGATTGCCTATAAAAGACGCGTGGAGACTGGTGTGATCGGTGTGCTCAAGGGAGTGATCATGAACACGAGTTAGGACCGGTTCGTGTTCATATTGGGGCGAGCTGTATTCGCTACGTGAATCCCCTAGGGGTCTGGGAGGAAATATTGAGATAATATTTGACTGTTCATATAGACAAAAACCAGCGTGCATTACCTTCGTCATAGATGTTCTCTTAGCAAAAATAATCTTTAATAAGTTCCGGATGTTGTGAAATTCTTGATTTCATCTCCACACCATTCCAAACGTCAAGAAATTTCATATCTGGTAGGAAATCATCGCTTGCTAGTTTTGTTTCTAAATCTCCGGTCGTTTTTATCGTAGCGACAAGGAGTCCAGTACAACCATGGCTATTCGCATTCATCTTCATTCTATTAAGATCTCGAGCATTAATTCCACTTCCTTCGTTGTTGAACTTATCTTGAACCATTATCTTCACTGTTCTTCTCCCGATATTTTGGTAGCAAAAGCCATCCTTTCCCTGATCTGCGCCCGTACCACCAGGAGAGATGTTACTGAATGAGTCATTTAACCTCAACAATTGATAGACAAGTTCTTGGAAGTCGTCGCCTTCGGAATCAAGTTTGTTCCATTGAACAATATTACTGGTCAATTCTTCGATCTCATCCACTAATCGGTCACAACCCGTGGTCGAATAGACTTCTGATAACCGATTTATTGGCGCAACAGCGATTTTACCTGTAGATTCGTAGAGAGAGAGTTTCGCCTGGTCTGGAGTAAAGAAAATAACTTTCTCGGTGACTTTATCAACTTCGATGAATTTTTTGTTCTCAATAAGATCAATATTGTATGAGCAGCTCGAAGGATTAGGTAGTTCAATATTTCGTGCTAGTTCAAACCCTTCTGTCTGTTTCGATGAAGAAATTTTAACTGGAGTTTGTTGAGCAGTACAGATAATTTCGTTTGGCTTCACTTTATGGTGCATTCCGCAATTATCACAGTAAAATCGTACTCTTTTTCTAATCCATGGCATTTCCTTACAATATGCCAATTCGTCATGAACTAGCGATGATTTGTCAATAAAGTCGCCACTTATCCCTTTGACTAATGTTGGAACAAATGCTGCTTCTCCTATGATTTCTGATTTATTGATCTCAACCATTTATATTCTTAATTATGTACTCGACAGTCTTCCTATGGTCTTCTGGAGTCAATTTCTTCTGATAGATTCGAAAAGCATTGTTAGCTGGCGAGAGTTGGAAGGTCACACGTCCAACCCCATCAATATCGAAAACCATGTTTTTGAAGTTGTGAGGACGATCCTCTGGATAAGCTTCGTCCTCACTAATTTCATCTTTACTGGTCCATTTTGATATCGACCGGCCAGTATGTTCAGCATGAGTTGCCTTCACGAAATCGCTTAGTTCCAAGAAATTTCTCACGTCGTCGTCAGTTATCGTCATTTCGTTCCCGGTAAACGACAGCTCATTATCGAATAGTTCTTCAATAGTCGATTTTACCGATGTTATATCGCTCTCAGACAGATCTCTCTCGCGAATTTCAGCAATTTCTTCATCAAGATGAATTCGGACAAAAGCTTTTCCTATGTCAGGAAACGTAATATTCCTACCCTCTCGTGGATGGTATTTGGTCTCTTCGGAGTTTTTTACCCAGAAGTCAAGATAGACATGGTCCGAATCCTCAACCTCTCCCAATCTCAATTTTGGGACAGCATCTAAAGACTTCCAAATATTGTTCCCTGTGGTCGAAAATGCCTTTTGAAATTCTTCGATATCTGAATCAGAAAGGAAGTCCTCTAGCTCATCTCCATCCATCTGTTTTACTATCTTCAAATCAGACTCACCCCCGTCTGATTGAAGCGCATTTATTTCAAAAAGATGTAGATTTGTTTCCAGTGCACCATTATTCATTGCGGACTCGTAATAAGACAGTTCTCTGTAGCTGGTTTCATCAAAAATACTTTTTCCAGCCTTGACAAATATTTGTTCCTTAAGTATAGACCAATTATCTGGCCAATCGTCCATCGCTCTCTTAATATTACGCTTTCCAGCCATTAAGAGATCATCTACGGTTTCGTCGGTGAACTCATCATACTCCTCCTCAATCTCATTAAACTGCTTTAGAGGTAATATATCTCGAAGATATTCTACTTGCTCTGGTGCACTGAGTGAATCAAATACCATAAGGAAGAAAGATGATCGCAGACATATATATCTTTCTGAAATTCGGGACGACTATCAAATTGGTCTTCGGACTCCCGATTCCAGATCCCAAGGAGAATGACGATGGGGTTGTCGACAAGGTGATTTCGTTGTCGAGAGACCTGCACGAACTCGCCGAGCGCTATCAGGATGCGAAAGCTGATGTGTCTTCACCGGAGGAGATTCTCAAAAGGTATGAAGTGAATTCGCTGTCGTTCGCTGTCTATATCCAGAGTATTGGTTTGGGTGACGAGGATGGTGAGGTGTCTCCTTCGCAGGATGGGACGACAGTTCGAGTGAACGTGCAGTCATCGGTGGAGTTTGTTTCTGAAGAGGCTGCGGCAGCGTTCACAACGCTAATTCGTAAGTTAGACGTGGAGTCAGTTGAGGAACTGGAGAGCCTTGAGCTTCCGACGAGTGCTGATGAGTTGGTGGCCGTCGCTGAAGAATACGAAGAGGCGCAGTCGGTTGTTGAGTCGGCACCTGATGAAGCCCGTAAATTGGAGAAGAAGTTAAATCAGCAGGTGTACTCGCTGTACAGCCTGAATACCGAGGCAAGGGATCTTGTGGATGAGCGCGTAGATAAGCCAGAGAACCCGCTTGAGGCGAAAGTACGGAAGTAAATTGAAGTATTACCAAACAGAGTTACTCACTCGGTTTCAATCAGCCCAGTACAAGATTCTCCAACGCAGGATATTGACCAAGGGTCTCAAATTCCCCAAACGCTTCCAAGTCGATCCAAACTAGCTGATCGTGTTCCCACGAAAGATCTTCATCACAAAGCTCCTCGGCCTCTGAACAAGGCATCTCGATCAAGATTGGATGCAAATGGAATCGCTCATTCACACTACTTGGATACGACGCTCCAATTTCTTTGATCTCCACAATTCTCGGAGAAACAGATATAAGTTCCTCATCCAATTCTCGCTTTGCAGTCTCGCGAATCGATCATCGCTCTCTCGCTTTCCTCCGATAAACTCCCAGTACTCATCCTCAGTTTGCCGAGCAAGCAAGTACCAGTAGCTATCATCTCTTTAGCGCGTATCACTAACTGCGCGACATTCACGATATCAGCCATTGCATAGATACTCCCAACCTCACGACTCTCGTGTTTAGCTTCGAGCTGCTCGATGAGTCGCTGATTGAACTCGTCCTTGTCAGCTCCATTGTGGGATCGTCGATGGCAGTTCGGACAAAGCGCAATCACTGATTCAGGATCATCAGGACCACCATCACTGAGTCGGTGCACATGGTGGACCTCCAACTAAGGGTCGCCGTTCGAAGTTTCGAATGGTGCAGGCTGATTACAACCTTGGCACGTTCCGTCTGCCCAAGCGAGCGCGTATTCTCTTACCTCGGATGCACGACGATGGGTTTCAGTGACAGACGTCGTGGTCGCTGGCTCAGAGCTGCTCGCTGCCTTTGCTCGCTCGTACAATTCTACCTCGTTGAGGCTTGTTTCCGTTCCAAATGGTCCATCCTCTCCCATCTCGTTGGAGACTGGTGCGAGGACAAATCGGATCCCACGTCGAAGGTTTTTGTTCGTATCTGGGAGTTGCTGTTCGAAGTGATCGACGTATTCGTACTGTCCAACGTATTCAACCATTCCCTTGCCGAGCATTTTGAAGAGATGCAGCTGGCGACCATCCGATTGGTGCTGAAGAATGGCTTTGTTCCCCTGATCATACGTCATGTCCCCCTCCCGGCCCTCACCCGTGTAGATTACTGTGCCATCATCTTTGAACTCATCTTGGTAGCCATGATCTTCCCCGGATCCGCCCGTGAACAGGAAGACATAGGGTGAATTGCCACACGGTGAAATCCCATGCTGGCGACGACCGCCGAATTCATCGTGAATTCCTTGGCGAGCGTATTGTTCGCCACTTTCGAATAGCGTCATTTGACTAACTCATCATTCTCAGTCCGGACCATAGATACTGAGGGAGATTGAATGTATGATCTATTGAATTCAAGGCAGGGATTAAGTGGTGTGTGTCTGCGAAATACCGTATAACTAGCGCTGCGAACACAGAGCTGATCGACATTTTCGAACAGTTCTATCGTGAATACTATGAGTTAAAATATCGAAATTTACGTCAACGTTAGGTACCCTCGAAGGGACCGAAGAACGGTCGATCATCTCGCCACTGCTGGCCTCGTTCGATTATCTCAACCCATGGATGATCCGCGATTTTCTCAAGTTCTCGGACTATCACACCGCTTTGGAGCGACTCAACCACATCAGTCGCAGTCGCGAACAACCCTTCTCGTTCACAGAAGGCATCGATGATCTCCTGCTCGTTGGCGCTTTTTAGATGATCACAATACCATTCTATGAAATTGATATCGTGATCGTCTAGCACGGTCGAAATTAGTTCGACAAGATCTGTTTCCAACGGCTGTTCGGCGACATTGCGCAGGTACAGTTCATAAGTCAAAGCGTTCGCCATGCTTTGGAATTCAGCATATGGTTCTTGCGCCGAGGGGAGTGAATCGTACTCCATCGCAACCCCAGTAATTGCTAAGAGTCCATACAGATCCTCAAGTACTGACTGATCAACTTCGGAGAGATCTCCGGGAAGGACGAGATTGTCAAGGAAGTACGCGTCGAAGTGCATGTCGCGGATTGCACGATTGAAGATGGAGAAGTAGACAAACCAATTCACGAACTGGGTGTTCAAGAGTACAGCTAGCGCTGGGAGAGAAAGGTTAGCGTCGTCGGGCACAACGATATTCGTCACCGTCTCAAAGTTGTAGGTTTCAACTGGATCATAGACCGCCGCGATGAGTAGGTGATCATACGGATTTTTCTTATGTGCGAGGATATTCTGTGCCATTACCTTCGGCGTCTCTACCCGCTGCCTGGTCGCATTTGAGATATTATCCGCTTTGATATGATGTTCAGGCGCCCGGGTGAAGTACCGTTGTACTTGTTTCCCGTTATAGCCAATGGGGGCAGAGTTATCGGTGATCCTATTGGTGGTACTTGCACCCCGACCGGCGTCAACACCTATCTCACCCATCGTTGGGAAATCAGCGGCGGCGAGCCCAGCAGCGACAGTCTGGTGCTTCGCCGAGAAACTAACCGGAAGGGTTCCAAGAGTTTCCGCGAATGAGCGGGACACCGCCGCTGTATCGTCCAGGTGGTACGCACCATCGGGCAATTGGCCGCAGTCGTAGTGATCATTGGTTACTGTCTGCGAGAGGTGCACTGTCACCTGTTCGTGATCAACGTTCCTAAACGCCTTCCCGAGATCAACACCCCGGTATAGCTTATCGAGACAGAACGCACGGAAGTCTTCCCAATTTGAGTTGTAGGTACTTGGCTTTGGAACTATATAACTCAATTCGCCACCAGTGAGTTCCCAGCTACGCTCAAGAAACATTTTCGCAACTTCGCGACTTCCTTCGATCAGGGAGTATCGCTTCTCGAGGAGGGATTTTTCAAGTGAACCCGGAGAGCTGCCGTGAGGCGGATTTCCGATGACAACATCAAACATTTCACCACTCTCATTGGTTGGTGCGAAGGCCATCGGGAACTCGAAAATCCAGTGGAATGGGTCTAGGTCTTCGATGTCGGATGGGCTTATCGGCCGCTCTACGCTGATAGTTCCCTGGTCCTCCATCAGTTCGAATATTCTCGTTACGCTTTCGGCGTTGGCTTGACGGATATCCTGGTGGTATGCCGTTGTGGGCCAGTTTACTTGTTCGCGGAAACCTGCGTCGGAAACCTGGTGGCGCACATCATCGGTCATCGCCGAATCGAAATCGAGGTTGCACTTGATCCGCCCAGTCACGTCATCGATAATATCAGTGAACTCTTGGTACGAGCCAATGTCCTCTTCAACAATAACGTCGCTCTGCTGGGCGAGAATATCGGTAAATTCTTTCTGGAGGATCTGTCGCTGAGTAGTGAGTTCCTCCAATAATTCGTCAGCAGTTTCTCCTGATGCGGTCTGATATTCCAGGATATTTTCCCGATAGTCGTTGACCGCTTCTGGGTATTTCTTCTGCTCTCCGTCAGTCCACTCGAATTCAAATTGGACAATGAGGGAGTCGTAGGCGGGTCGTACAATTCCGACGAGGCTGTTTCCTTGACGTATATTGAAGTCGATGTTCGGAAGCGTCTCAATTTCTGGCTCACCCTGACTTAGGTCGACTGAGGTCGCACTAATCAGCCATAACCATAGCCGGAGCTTACAAACTTCAACCGCTCCATCAAGGAGATCAACGCCGTACAAAGACTTGCGAATAATCTCTCGACGGAGTTCATAGCGTGACTTCTCTGTCGTGGCTTGGTGGCGCCACGTCTCAAGAATTTCCCCGCATGCCATCAGAAATGCGCCACTCCCAGCGGCTGGATCAAGGACGGTTATATCAGTTAGCACCTCTTCAAGTTGGTTGCGTTCAACTGGAATCGACGAGTCGTCGGCGTATACTTCCTTGAAGAATTGATCCGCCGACGGGATTTGCTCTGGTGAAATATTGTGTTTATTGGTGAGTACAGCTCGAACGCGGTTCCATAGTGTTTCCCGTGTATTCTCGTAGGCGATGTAGTTAGGCGTGTAATAAGCCCCGACTTTCCTGTTCCCCTTAAGCATCTGCTCGCCGCTTGCAGAGACGTCCATTTCGTCAAGTTCCGCAAGTGAGAGGAGCTCATCGTCCGATAGCTCACTGACAGTGATAACGAATTTCTCGAAGATGTGGCCGAGAACAGCCGGTGAAAGTTTGTTTGGCGAATCTGCTTCCGTTTCGTCGGGCGGGGACTGCTCGACCAACCAGTTGTATTTATTCAACTCGTCAATCAGGGCCGACCAATTGTAAGCTGTGCCGTCCAGCTCTCGTTCCTGGAGTTCGTCCCCATCTTCTGTGGGGATTCGGTGGTTTCGGAATAATCCGCCGTTAAGGTAAGGATAGGCTATCGAAACAGTGTCGGTTACTTCATACTCTGTCCAGCCACTTGTGTTCAGATGGTCGAAGAACGTCTCCATGAGGAACGTGTAGAATTCGTCATCATCGAGTACGCTCTTAAATAATTCCCCGGGCGACAGCTGGAGGCGGTTTCCAGCGTCGTCGATACCATGAATAATATCCTTTTCAACGAGGAAGTAACAAAAGATTAGCCGGTCGATTGTTCGTTGGGCAGCCATGAGTCGTTCCTCATCGCTGATGTCGGTTTCCCCAGGTACCTCGAACGCTCGTGCAATATCAAGGCGGATATCCCATAGATTTCGGTAGAACTGGTCAACGACATCCCGAATGTCGAAAAGTGTCTCCAAACCCTCGTCAATTCTATTGAGCTTGCTTTCCTTACTATCGCGGACGTCGGTACTGTGTCCAATCGATTGGTTGTAGATAAACCATTTATGTTCCCCGTATCGATTGTAGACGGCTACTCGCTCCGAATCCGGGTTCCAGAACCAGTAAAAGTCGAAGTTTCGGCCGAGAAAGCGAAGTTCGGAGACGACTCCCGCCTGGCGATCAGGAGCGACGGCTTCAAAGTATGCAAGACGAGTGTCAGGATCGAAGTCAAACTCGATTTCCTTCCCATCAACGGTTGCCGAATCACTCCCTCTATGTGTGAAATACCCCCTATTTTCCAGGAAGTCCTGATTATACGTACCCATGATGATCCTTCATTAGGGAATCTAAAGCAGTTTCTATTATGGTTTCGAATTACTCCTCAATGTACTTCGCAATCGCAATTGGAGCGACGTTGACACCGTCATCACTTCCGTCACCAGCACTTTCAACGAGGGATTTGAGGCGTTGCCAACTTTCGCGTTGTGCCACACTCTCATCGATGTTCCGTACCATGGTTGGATAGTCAAGTATCGTCTCGCAAGTCGTCTTTACAGCATCTTCTTCTTCGGGTCGAAATGTGTTGTTCTCAAGCCCAGTCAGGACATCGGTTAATACGACCCGCATGTCTCCATCTGTAAGCCTATCGCGAGCGTCACGAACAAGTGCATGAATCTCTCCCGTTCGACCGAGATTTCCTTGCGTGGTTTGCTCACGTAACACCGCTGCTTCCCGCTCTTCGACGAGATCTTCCAGCGCCGTCCAATCTGCATCAGTAAGTCCTCGAACACTGGACGAACCTGAAACACTCCTTTGAAATGAACTCCAAACGGCCGTCGTATTGCCTATCTGGCCGATGACGCCAAGACCAGACGATTCTGCTTGTTGGAGCGTCGTATAGATCGGTTTTGAATTCGGAATCGGCACTCGGTCAATCAAAGAGGCGTCGATGTTGTGTTCCTCGATCGCTTGTTCCAGTGCGATATCGATTGGATCTCGTGCTGAACGTTCATCGTCGAGTGTTTCACTAGGATTGGCACTACTCAACGATTGTTTGTATTCTTGCAAGTGTTCCAGATATTCTTCTTGCTCCTGAGATCGCATACTGTCGATTCGTTCCTCGTCCATCATCCAGACGACGAAGTCTAGACCAGCGATTTGGACGATATTCTCAAGGCGGGCGTCTAACGTATCATACAGTTCAAGTTCACGATCGATTGAGCCGGTGGGTGTGAAATTTCGTACGTAGATCTGTTTTGGATTCGTGATCCGAAGTGCACGTCCTAAACGCTGGATGAGTGCTGTCGGATTGTACGGCAAGTCGTAGTTGATAACGACATCCGCCCGCGGTAGGTTAACCCCCTCCGCAAGCAGTTCGGTTGTGATTGCCACATCGTATTCTCCTGATTGAAACGCATCGACGAAATTTTCTTTAGATTGGTTCGTTTGGCCATGGATCGCCCCAACATTGACGTCCGGTAGCTCCTCTTGTACGACCTCAGCGAGATACTCAACCGTCGCGACGAACTCCGAGAAGACTAGTATTGGCTGATCCTGGTCAACGGCGTCAGCTATGAGCCTGACGAACTGCTCAGCTTTCGTGTCGTTATTCCTGGGCACTGTTGTCGCATCACCCGCATAGCGTTCGACGCGTTCCATCATTTCCCGTACCCGTTCAACGTCGGCACTCATCCGGCGTAGAATCTCTTCTCTTGTATCCTCCGTGACGGACTCAAACCCTTCGGTAAATCGGTGAAGTCGATCCAGATCACCACCAAGGAGATGGTTGACGCGATCCCTCGATAGATCCTCAACGAGTTCCGCTGGTGTCTCTGCGGTAAGCGCCTGCCGGTTTCGGAGAGTGGCGTGATACAGTCGCGTCCGATCATAGAGGTTGCGCAGCCCCTCGTCAAATGCCACGATGCTACTCTCAAGTTGCTTGTAAAGCCGCCATTTGCGGAAGAAGATGACGTTTTTGTCGGGATCGTACGTATCTCCCCCAGCCAGCTTTGCAGATTCGTAGTTGAGGTCTTCGAGGAACGGAACAATTTCATCGAAGATGTTGCGTCGGTATGAATGCGGATATGAGTAGGGAACCTCCTCGACTGCAGGCTCATAGTATGCCACATCCTCACCGCCGAGAGCCCGCAAATCATGTTCGTACTCGTTTGCAAGAATTCGCCACGTAAGTTTGAGCGAGAGTTCGTGTTCGATTTGCCGGATATCGTTCAACAGCGACCGATCAAAGTCCTCGTAATCGTCAAGCCCTTTGAATCGGGCTCGTGTCTCGATATAGTGCTGGTGTAGTTCGTGTTTCTCAAAGCGATTTTGCCTGGCGCCGTTTCGAAACAGGTCTATTAACTGGAACAGATCATTCGGACTGAGGTTGATAGGGGTAGCAGAGAGCAACAATACCCGGGCTGCCGGATTTGATCGGATCACACGCTCGAGGTTGTTCCGGCGATTTGAATTATTGCGATAATTGTGTGCCTCGTCGACGATGATCAGGCGGTACTCCTCCGAGTACGATCGTTCATCAAACGTCGGGACTGAGCCGTCGGCTTCAGATCGGTGTGTCTTCTGGAACTGACCCATACTAATGACATCAACCTCGTCCTGGATTTCGAATTCAGCGAGCGTATCGTTCCATTCTTCGATCACCGTATTCGGAACGACAGCGAGAACGCGTCCTTCAGTGTCGGGGCCAACCCGTCTCGATCGAAGGTATGTCTTGGCGACTTGGCCGGCGACATATGTCTTTCCGGTTCCTACACTGTTGGCCAAGATATATCCTCCATATGTCTCTAACCGACTCATCACAATCCGATAGCTGAAATCTTGAAAATCGAGTAACTGTTCCTTGGAGGTACCCGGCGCGTCTTCGAGGAGATAGTCCTTATCGAGAACAGCGATGATTGCAGCGAAAAACGTCTTCGGAGAATAGTAGATACTTCGACCCTCTTGGGCTTCATTAAGCGTTTCGAGGATGTCGAGATCAGGCGTCGCCTTCTCCCAAAGTTTGTCGAACCATGATCGGATCCGACGACGGCTCTCGAAGGTTGTTTGCACTGGCATCGACAATTCGATATTCCTTGATAATCCGCTGCTGGAGAAGTTTGCGCTACCATTCCAAGTATCGTCAGGATTTGGGCCATCGGTTAGATAAAAATTGTAAATCTTGGCGTGGAACCGTTCGTCTTCTACGACCCGAATCTCGAGGAATTCGTTCTCTAAGAGTTCTCTCAATACATTGGCGGCGTCTGAATCATACATACCCAGACTCCCACGAAGGAGATCCTGAAGAATCTGTTTCGTATATCGGTCTGTCTGCTGGCCCATGACGACACGAATAGGCGCACAAGTGCCCCAGTTCATGTCGTCACAAGTTGAAAGTGAATTAGACTCTATTAGTGCCCGAAAGACATCGCTTGTTGCTTCAAACCCGGAGAAGAATACGAACCCAGACCCAATGTCCATCCGGAAAATCGGTTCCGAAAGTTCGCCAGTAGCAAATTGACAGTAACTCTTGATGACGTCCCGCATTGACCCGGACTGGTCTTCTGGAAGAAATCCAGAATTATTATCAATAATCTTGGAGTCGAGATCCGAAATCGGAATTCCATCAGGCATAATCAGTTCTTGACTTTGAGATGCAAAATATGTGGCGGAGTTTTAAATTCATTATGAATAGACAGTAGACTATCTGTATGTCGCGCTGGATCAGGAGAGTAAGAAACGGTATATGACGAGATTCTCCGAGCTGTGTAATCTGAGTGCTGAGTTTGAAGGCAATTGATGAGAGAGAATACCGGTATTCTTCACACTGTGATATTAATTTATAATATTATATTTGGTATTAATGTTCACCTTTGGAATAGCGATCATGGATGGATTCAATGGTGTAGCTCCGAAGGCCTTTTTGCGCAATTTCAATAGACTCCGTGAAAAGTTCTCTTCCTAGTTGTCGCCGAGCCCCAAACGGCTGAAGATAGTCACCCTCAATTTCGATATTGAAATCCTTACACACTTTTTTGAATCGTATTCTTCCTCCCTTTTTCGAAAGAGCTGGTGGGATAATGTCGTACTTATGAAACAGAGACATAGTAGGATGCTCCGACCGGAGGTTACTAATTTCATCCTCGTCGTAACTACGTTCTTGAAGCCCCTCCACGACTCTTTTGACCATTGACGGTGCATGATGAGAAGTGAACACTGGCCATTTACCCGATTCAGGTGATTGAATCTCTTTTAATGTTTCAATTGGTTCTTTTGCCTGGCGTGGAAGCGGAATACCTTCGTAATTCTGGCTTTGCCCAAGTACTTGGATAGTGTTTCTATCAAAGTCAATGTCGTTCCATGTGATTCCTGTTCGACGATCATCAGAGGGATCTCTCAATATCTCTGCGGAACGGGCACCTGAAAAGGCAATAAGATAGACTAGAGCACGGTCTCGGTTAGCTGAAAGTTTTTTATCTGGGTTTGCGATGATAGCTCTCTTATCAACGGCTTCTAGGAGTCGCATACGCTTTTCTTCAGACCAAAATTGGCGTTCTTCCTCTTTGATTTCGTCTGGTAAACAATCTTGAACTTCTGGGTAGGTTGCGGGGTTAGTAGTGATTAAATCCTTATTCCTACACCAAGTTAAAACAGCAGAAACAATATGGAAGTAGCTTTGTGCTGTCGAAGGGACGATCTCATCATCTTCGGTAAGTTGTGAGAGGTGAGTTGCATACTGTTTCAGAACTTTTCGATCTAGTTGATGAATAGAAGTAATACTATGTTCTATTAACCATGGCTTCCACCGATGATTGAGAAATGATTCCGCGTTAGAACGATAATTGCCGGAAGCTCCTTCCTTCGCTTTGTCCTCTAAATAACCTTCGATTGCAGCAGCAATGGAAGAGAAGTCTTCAATACCGGTTTGCTCGCTTATTTCATCTGTAAAACCTTTTTCTGTCATCGAACACGTATATCATGAGTGCTCACAAATATAAACTATTGGCTAAGACTGAAAGTAGTCCAATTAAACTATCCACCGGTCTCTTTTCCAGCACTAATGTAAGGAGTAACAGTGACGACTAATATTCAGCAATACAATTGTGTGGATGTACCGTCTAATAAACTACCAAGCTGCCATCCGAGATTCTGCCAGGTGAGTTCATCGAGAATATCGTCATATCCTTCTCCATCGATAGCGTCATTCCAGCCGACCTTGAACCGTCCTCGCCGCCGGTTCTTCTCAGGATCTTCAATACGGACATCCTCGTCATAGGCCAGGGGGATCGTAAGCCATCGGATCGCGTAGACGTGCTGTACCGATAAAAACTCACCACACAATAATACCAAACATCAATGAAAGATGTACCCCAACCTGCGAACGACCCCTACCAACTGGACGACGACGTACAGGTCTACGTGTCTGAGACCAATCCAGACAGCGTACACCATGAGAAAGAAGGCACCATTACGGACGTCTTGCAGGACACTCTCGGAGACGAGACTGGGCGCGAACTGGACTCCTATAGCTACCGCATCGAAACCGATGGTGAGGAAATCGATGTCTGATTCCGGCATCGTGACTTGGTACCGGTATCAAAGTAGCTAATTACCGATACTCCATTGCAACGGGCGATAACGAACGCAAGCCAACGTGGCCACAGATCCGAGATGCACTCGAAGTCAACGAGAATCGCCTTTGCAGTGCGTGGCTCATGGGACGTTTTGTGAACCCGACGAAGGAAATCGCCCAAGAGAGTGACGTCGATGGTGTCCTCGCATTCGAGAGCTTCGATGCTATGGACGAATTCGACTATAACGGACACTCTCCGGAGACGATCGAGGTCAGTGGCAGCACCCGAGAGCGACTTATAGACGCAATCATTGCTGGCAAGAGAAATTATCTAACGATTCAATGAGTGAGCATCTGTGTCATTCGGTCTATTTCTCTACGAACTTCTGAGACACAGGATTCGGTGAACGATGCCAACACATCTTTTCCCTCCTCGACCCGCCCCTCGTCGTAAAGTTCACGCGCTTTCGTTTCTCTATCATTAACTCGATTTTGAAATTTCTTTTCTAGCTCGTCGAAACGACTTCGAACAATTTTCTGGTTCATTTTGAAACCCCGACCGTATTCATCACCCTTCGCTGTCTCCAGTAGGCGCTTGAATTCCCACCAGTATGATCCGTCTTCGTATTCATCTTCGGTCGCCTCGGTCGGGTGTATTACCTCTCGAGATGCTGTTCCAGCCTTTGAAACGACTGTTGGAACAGCTTCACTCTCGATGTAGAAGGGCACATACACTCCGATACATGGGGGTCCTGGTGTCCACCACATTTTCGCAAATCCGTCGTCATCGGATGGTAACTCGAAAATAGCTGAACTGACGCTATCACCCCAAGTAAATTCGGCTGGTGATGAGTGCATACAAATTGTTAGGAAATCCGGCAGTGCCGCATTGAATTTCGGGCCCTCAAGAAATGTCTCTTCATAATGGTCTCTGAGAATTTGCTGCATTGAATCAATATTGAAATTTCCGTTGTCGGTGAGATTATTTAGTAGATCTTGTGAACGCTTGTATCTGATACGAGATACTTGGAGTGCGGTCGAGTGATCAGTATACGCATCAGCGAAATCGAACGGTTCTCGATCATTTGGCCACCAGCCCTGTGTTTTAGCATTGGCAATCAAATCGTCCGACCCTTTCGTCCATGAATGGCGAATCGATAATTCGTTCGAAATCGATTCTGATCCGGTCGAAATTCGCTTCGCTGCCCACCGATAACCGGCCGTTTCCAGGATCCACGCTTCATCTGGGTCAGCAATGAGATACGAGTTGTCGTATGCTCCGTCCTCGATATCGTCATCCGCGACTGCTGAACCGAACTGTCCATACTCTTCGAGTAAATTGCTGACAACTTCGACCGCTTCTTCAGCAGTCGTCGCTCGCTCAAGGCCAAGGCGTACATATTCCATCCCTAAAATTCCTTTCTCGGGCGATTCACCCCGATCAACAGTGTCAAGCGCTTCCCTCCAGGGTTCCGTAAAGACGGCCTCGTTCCCCATGACGACATTATGTTCGTTGATACCAAGCTCATAGCCCCAACACCAGTATGGGGCAGTTCCGAGTGTCGCATAGGTTTTCGACGGTTGTGCAAGTTCGCAATTTGCGAGCTTCAGAGTTGCTTCTGAAGACGGTTTCTTTGCATCTCCGTAGATCATCGGTTGACACTCGAACGCGGGTCGATCACTGTTTTTCCCGAAAATTACGTTCCCGGAGCTTGTCATGTCGGATAATGCGACGGCGTTATCACAGCCAAGCGGTCTGTTTATGGGTTCGGACATGGGTTCAGAGTGAACTATCGGAATCAACGTTTAAATCCCTGTGCTATGGGCACTTTTCACATATTCTCGCATTATTCAGACATTCACCTCAGGGGTTCAATGATCGGCAAACGCGTGAAAAGATGCCAAACACACTCTGGTTTCCACTGATTAATCTGGCAGTTCCTGAATGACTATTCCTCTAGAATCCACCAAATAACCACCCGCGGACTCAACTTCCCACGCTCCACCGCACCATCCTCATGCAACTCCTCAAGGCGTCGATGCGCAGAGGGCCGTTCAATCCCAAGCGTATCCGCCACCCACCGAGCGGTCACCGCCGGAAACTCTGACTCACGTATCACCCCGAGAATACCACCGTCAGTGGTTTCCTTCATGAATCGAATGGTGTTCATCGCTTTATCTCGTACCTGCTATGGTAGCCGTGGTTCTCCTTTCACGCCCCATCCGACACAACTCTTGGTTACCCAGTTACAACTGACTGGTCTTGTAGCGTATCGCTACCGAGATGCCGTTCGAGAAGTGCGAATAGCGAATCTAGACTGATTGCCAAGAGGGCACCTGGGATCGCCCCAGCAAGCAACTGTGGCGTGTTAAACAGGTAGATTCCCGTTATCACCCAGACACCGAGTCCGCCTCCACCTATGAAGAACGCAAGGTAGGCAGTACCGACATTGAGAACGGCACTCGTTCGAATTCCGGCGAAGATAACAGGGAGTGCAAGCGGGAGTTTGATCTTCCGGAGGATCTGATTCTCGGTCATTCCCATGCCACGCGCCGCCGCGACCGTACTCTCATCAACGTTTTCGAGGCCCGTCACCGTGTTCGTGAGAATTGGCAATAGTGCGTAGGCGAATAGACCAACAAGTGAAGGGAGAAACCCAAGTCCCAAGAGCGGAAAGACGAGGGCGATAATTGCGAGCGTCGGTATTGTCTGTGCGACGTTACCGATACCTAATACCATCCGCTTAACGTGCTCATTACGCGTTGCAGCGATACCCAGCGGAACGGCGACGATGATTGCGAGTGCAACTGACACGAGGACAAGTGTTAAATGCTCCTGTAAGAGCCCAAGGAAGGTGTCAAAGTGCGAGAGGAGGTACGAGAGTGCCGCACCCAGTGTCTCGATAACACCCATTTCTACATCCCCTCCTCAGTTGCGGTTCGATAGCTACGGATATCTCGTTCTGTGACCTTCCCCACAACATCGCCATCGTCGATTACTTGCAATGCCTCAGTGTCTTTCTCAATCATTCGCGACAGAGCGATATCCGCCCCATCGGTTGGGGAAACGTGAACATCTGTGGCAGTCGTGACCTCAGATACTTTCTCTCCACCATCGACTGCAGCTGCGTGGGTTTCTTGTTCGACACCGGCTGGTTGCATAATTTCTTCGACGTGGGTTATCTGAAGTTCCTTGAGCGTTCGGTCTGAGCCGATGAACTCCTCGACGAAATCGTTTGCAGGGTTCGCCAAGACTTCTTGTGGCGTCCCATACTGGACGAGTTCGCCAACGTCGAATATGGCGATTTTATCACCCATTTTCAACGCCTCGTTGATATCGTGCGTAACGAAGAGAATCGTCGTGTCGATACGATCTTGGATCTCAAGGAACTCATCTTGCAGTTCCGAACGAGTGATTGGGTCGAGCGCACCGAACGGTTCGTCCATCAGTATTACGTCGGGATCTGCAGCAAGCGCCCGTGCGACGCCGACACGTTGCTGTTGGCCGCCCGAGAGTGCCGTTGGGTACTGGTCACGGTATGCTTCAGGTGGCAGATCCATCAGCGCGAGGAGTTCGTCAATGCGGTCGTCGATGCGCCCCTGCTCCCAGCCTTTGAGTTCGGGTACTGTCGCGATATTTTCACCGACGGTCATATGATCGAACAGCCCGATTTCTTGGATGACATAGCCAATGTCGCGTCGGAGTTCTACCTTGTCCAATTCCTGAATGTCGGTTCCGTCGTAGTAGACCGTCCCCTCGGTCGGCTCTTCAAGTTGATTGACGAGCGTCATCGTTGTTGTTTTTCCACATCCCGACGGCCCGACGAACACCGTCGTGGTTCCTCGCTCGACTTCGAAACTAATGTTTTCAATTGCGACTGTTTGATCTGGATAGACTTTCGTGACGTTGTCGAATGTAATCATACTTGGTGACTCCTGTTCTGGTGTATGGGATTTTTCGTTCATGCTATCGACCGCCGGATGATGCGCGTGAGGAGGGCAGGTTCAATGGTCTCGCCATTTCGAAGTCGGAATAGTTGCTCCAACACGCCGAAGCCGTAGTCGAACGTGAGTGCAAGCAACGAGACAATGACGGTCGAAACGACAATTGCCGACGGATACGCCTCGCTGATACCGTTGAAGATGGGATTACCGAGGTTGTTCGCGCCAATGAATGCGCCGATAGCAGCGATGCCGATGAGGATGACTACGGCGTTCCGGACGCCGGCCATGATGACGGGAACCGCTTGCGGGAATTGGAGACGCCAAAGGCGTTGTCGTCGTGTCATCCCCATCCCTCGCCCGGCCTCAATAGTTGCTGAATCGACTTGCGTCAGACCAACGTAGGTGTTCCGGACAATGGGGAGTTGTGCGTAGAGGACAAGCGCAATAACAACTGGAATCTCGCCGATACCAACGAACGGTATGAGGAGGCCAAACAGAGCAATACTCGGTACTGTCATCAGCATCCCTGCCGTCCAGAGGACGACCTTCCCAAGACGGTCGTCGAATGTGGCGACTACACCGAGTGGGATTCCAATGACGAGTGCGAGCCATACTGAGTCCACGACTACGATGACGTGATTGACGAGAAGATCCCACAGAAGTGACTGATTTTTTGCCATGTACTCGAAGTAGCTTTCGAGCAGTAACGGTGCGACCGATTGTGAAACTGTGAATTGAACTCCAACCATTGGTTTAGAGTATCTCTTTTCGTTGCAGGTACTCCCGTGCGACCGTCTGTGGGTTCTTTCTCTCAAGAGCCACTTGCTTGTTGAGACGTCGCATCACGTCAGTCGTGAGCCCCTTACTGGCGGCGTTTAGTGGAGGTCGAATCGATGGATTGGTTTCCAGCGTTGCACTATCCACAAGTGGTGCGGCATTGTATACCGGGAAATAGCCCTTGTCATCCGTGAGTACTCGCAGACCAAACTGGATAATTCGTGGATCGGTGTTGAACCCGACACCGATATCGGCCGACCCCTTACCAATGACCTGGTACAGAAGACCGGAACCGATGTTGTTCACGGTGACATTGCCGAGGTCGTCAGCAAATCCGTAATGTTTGCTTAACCCCGGCCATCCGTCGGCCCGACTTTGAAACTCTGCGTTCAACGCGACCGTCAGTTTCGAGCCATTTTCTTCTAAGAACGTGGCGAAATCAGACAGCGTCTTAACGCCAGTCTTTTTCGCCCAATCTGGGTTGGCGAGAATGACGTAGGTGTTGTTGAGTTTTGCACGTTGGAGAAATGTCAATCCATGTTTCTGTTTGAACTCGGCTTTCACTTTCCGGTAGAGCTTCTGGGGGTCAGAAATGACAGTGTCGTGCTGTGGCGGAAGTG
The DNA here is from genome assembly GCF_020618475.1 of Haladaptatus halobius. Lineage (GTDB taxonomy): Archaea > Halobacteriota > Halobacteria > Halobacteriales > Haladaptataceae > Haladaptatus > Haladaptatus halobius. The sequence continues at coordinate 182,364 of NZ_CP085339.1, forward strand.
TTTGCCATGCTGTGCCCGTGTACTCCCAATACAATTGTACCTCTCCAGTGTCGAGGGCGCGGAAGTTCGTCGTCGTTCCACCGAGTCCGACTTGGTCACTGACGTTTAGGTCGGTGTTTGACGAGAGTGCCTCGTACGCAATGTAGCCGAGAACCTCCTGTTCGGTGAATCGTTTTGAACTGATTTTGATTGAGTTACCGCTGAGTTGTGTTGCCAGGGTAAGACAGCCCGACAGCCCTCCGACACCGGCAGCGCCAGCGAGACCACCTCCTGTTTTGAGGAGTCTTCGCCGCGTGACTGGCCTTGGCATACCACATGATAATACAAAGAGGGGCCTAATGTTTGACCCGTAGTAGTTCATCATTTATAAGCCGAATCGGACGGGCTACTCGCTCAGGCTCGCTGGAACGACGGTCACTGGAACTGGAGCATTGAGAAGCACTCGCTGAAGTGTACTTCCAAACACTGCCTTGCCGGTCTGACTGCGCTTTCGTCCATACAAATAAAGACGGTCCATGTCGGCTTCGTCGACCATCGAAAGGATACCGTCAGCCGGTTCGCCAACATGCTCTATGCCACGTATTTCAACGCCGATGTTCACATCTTCCAGTATCTTTTTTGCCGTCGTGATACTAGATTTCCTCGCCGCGAGACCGTCTACCGTCATTGAGCCGTCAGAATCGATGTTCTCACGAGTCGACGATAGTTCGTCATCATCGAAGACATGGAGGAGGAGTGCCGTGGTATTCTGAGATTCAATTTCTGCGGCGGCGGTTGCGACCATCTGGGCCCATGGCCGGTAAGTGCGTAATGAAAGCAGTATCCTGTCGCTCATATAGTGATCGAAGGGCAACCATCCGATAATCAGTTCGTCGCACATGGATGGCTATTAAATACCTCTGCGCCGCCAGCGGCGAACTCAATGCCTGTCTCTGGCTACTTTCTATGCTTCCAAACTGGGTTTTTTTGACGGGCCTGTGCGAGCGTCTCGGGGCTGATTGTCGTAGAGACGGCTGCGGTACCGTCAGTGGTTTTTGCCACGATGTCACCACGCGGGCTAGCGATACAGCTCTCGCCTGCATGCTGGCGACCAGACTGTGTTCCGACATGGTTGGAGCCGACTATGTAGCAAAGCCCATCAAATGCGCGCGCACGACAGAGCAGTTGCCAATCTCGTTCGAACGATTGCCGCCACGCCGCACTCACTGCGAGCAAGTCACAGCCATTGTTCGCGTACTCAAGCAAAAGTTCTGGAAAATTCAGATCGTAACACAACAGCAGTCCCAGCGTCCCGACCGATGTTTCGACGGTAACCGATGTTGTTCCGGCGTTGAATTGGTCTGCTTCGTCGTCCCAGAGTTTTTGTTTCCGATAAGTCGCCTCCACACCACTTTCGGAGATGTAGATGAGTGAATTATAGACTGAGTCACCGTCAGCCTCTGGGAGTCCAACGACGAGATCTGTCTCGGTGGCGTGGGCGACTTCTGAGAGACGCTCCGTCATCGATCCTGGAATCGAGAACTGTTGCGTCTGAACGATATCAAGATCGTAGCCGGTCACACAAAGTTCAGGGAACACCGTGAATTCGACTGCGTCCGGCAGATCACGCGCAAGCTTTTCAATAGATGCAATGTTTGAGTCGGTGTCGCCGACTGCTGGTTCGAACTGACATGTGGCGACCTGTTGTATCCTCATCATGGTATTGACTCCGCTTCTGTTTGGTACATAGACGTTTGTAGGCAGGGAGTTGAAGTAGCCCTTCGCACCTACATCTCAAGGCATTATACGACCCATCGCGAGATGGAGGGGGGATTTATATCCGTTACAAGTTCGCCCTGACCTATAACCTGATTTGACGAGTCGTTTGTTACAATCGATGACGAGACGACGAACTCGACAATCCACCGATGGGAAACCGTCACTCATCGACTGTGATATCCATCAACGGTGGAAAGACGAATCAGAGGTCATTCAGTACCTCCCCGACCGGTACAAAGAGAGGGGTATTCAGGCACCCGAAATCCTCTACGACAACGTTGCAGAGTTTTCCCGGCGAGATGCAATTCCTGATGATGGGAGTAAACCAGGGTCGGACATCCCGAAGATGAAAGAACAACATCTCGAGGAATTCGGCGTTGATTACGCCATCCTGACGGGGAACTCATATCTCAACCTTACTGCACTCCCGAATGACGACTATGCTGCTGAACTCGCGATTGCAAGTAACAAATGGGCTATCGACCGATGGCTTTCCGAGGGCGGTCCATTTGTCGGTTCGCTGTTGGCAGCACCGCAGAAGCCAAAACGGATGGCCGAAATGATTCGGAATCTTGGCCAACATCCGCGCGTCGTGCAGATTGTGATGCCGATGGCGGCCCAACTTCCCTACGGTCACGAATACTACTGGCCAATGTATGAAGCTGCGGAGGAAGTAGGGCTTCCGATCGCCATGCACCCCTACACGGAGGGTCACGGCGTTACTCGGCCGCCAACTGGAGCCGGATATCCGCGTACCTATTTCGAGTGGCATACGCTCCTCGGAACCTACGCGATGGGCCAACTCGTTAGTCTCGTCGCTGAGGGTGTCCTCCCAACCTTCCCCGATCTCAACTTTGTTGTCATAGAGGGTGGTCTCAGCTGGGTTCCACACTTCCTCTGGCGAATGGATAAAGACTGGAAGGCGCTCCGCGCACAGGTTCCGTATCTCGAGAAGCCGCCAAGCGAGTACATTAAAGAGCAGGTTCGGTTTACGACACAACCCATCGAAGAGCCGGACAATCCACAGCATCTCCTCCAGATTTTGGAGATGATGAATGCCGAGGAGACGGTGATGTTCGCCAGCGACTACCCACACTGGGATACAGACTCACCGCTGTACGCTCTCCCACCAATGCCCGACGAAATGGAAGACGGTGTGATGGCCAGAAATGCCCAAGAACTGTACGGACTTCCGGACGATCCGGCGAATCTCCCGACCAACTAAGTTGTCACTATGAAAAATCGATTTGAGATATGTCCGGCGACAGAACTTCCCCCAGGAGAGCGAAAGATCACCAAATTAAACGGTGTTTCGGTAGGCGTGTTTAACGTCGACGGTGACTACTATGCGCTGAAAAATGACTGCCCACATCAGCGTGCGCCGTTGTGTATGGGGAAAGTAACCGGTACAACAACGACAGACGGTTCTGGAACGGTGGATTGGAAGGACGAGGGGCACATCCTGCGGTGTCCATGGCATGGCTGGGAATTCGACATCGAGACCGGCCAATCGGTCTTCAACCCTCACAAGGTTCGTGCTCGGTCATTCGAGACAGCTGTTGAGTCTACTAGTGACAACGCACACGAGGACGACTCTGAGGCCAATCTGATGTCTAATAGCTGTGATTGTGGCGTGAGCGGTGACGAACCTCCGGTTGACACCTACGAGGTGGCGGTCGAAAACGAAGTTGTTGTCGTCTACCTTTAAAATGTCACATCATCAGGTCGGTACAGATGATGCAGTCGAGTTCATTCAATCTGCAACGCTACAAAACGCACCGTCGGCAGTCAAGGGACAGGTTAGAATTCGGGTGCTCGACACGTTTGCCGCAATGATAGCTGGCTATCGACAGGATGGTATCGATATTATTCGTGATTACGCGATAGACCGCTTCGGTGGCGAGAAAAAGGCAGTAGCAACCCTCCTCAATGGAAACGGGGTAAGAGTTCATGCGGAGGGTGCAACGCTCGCCAACGCGACGGCAGCGAACGCTCTTGATATCGACGATGGCCATCGCGAGGTGAAAGGACATCCGGCCGCTGTCGTTGTCCCAGCAGCACTCGCTACGGCTGAACTTGTTGACGCAACCGTCGATGAGTTTCTTGACGCTGTCTATGTCGGCTATGAAATTGGTGTACGAGCCGGATTGGCAATTCACGAGACGGATGATGTTTACACTGGTACCGGGTCATGGGGTGCACTTGGTGCTGCGGCCGCCGGTGCCCGCCTTCGCCAGTTTTCCCAAGAACAGACGGCGCACGCGCTCGGAATTGCAGAGTATCACGCTCCACGGACACCGATCATGCGTGGTGTCGAACGGCCAGGCATGACCAAAGACGGAATTGGCTGGGGTGCATATGTCGGTACGGTATCAGCAACCCTCGCCGAAGCCGGATTTACAGGGTCGGGAACGGTGTTCGACGAGGAAAATGTCACTGCTACTGTCTCGCTTGGCGATCGGTTTCACGTCACAGAGGGATACCTCAAACCGTACCCCTGTTGTCGTTGGGCTCAACCTGGCGTAGCAGCCGTGCTTTCGATGTCGGAGTCTATCGATCCGAAGAATATTCAGGCGATTCATGTCCACACGTTCGAGACGGCGACGCATCTCCACACTCGTGCACCTGATTCGCCTGAGGAAGCACAGTATTCCTATCCATTCCCTGTTGCGGCGGCGCTCGTCCGTGGCCAGTTCACGCAAGCAGAGCACGCGCCAGACGCGCTGGCCGATCCCGAAATACTAGCACTCTCGGAGGTAGTCGAAGTTCACACTGACGAAGCATTGGACGACCGATTCCCGAGCGAATGTCTCGCTCGCGTCGAACTCAAGACCAGAGATGATACATACGTTTCAGACGTTACTCGGTCGCCGGGCGCTCGAATGCAACCACTTTCGGATGATACAAGATACGAGAAAGCCCGTCGCCTTGTTTCGCCCACGCTTTCTGAGTCGGCCATCGAAAAGACCGAACGATGTCTTGGTAGTGAGGAACCGGTGAGAGAATTAGTTGCTCTATGGCAGACATAGCAGGTTAGTAAGGCGGGAACAACACGATGCAGATCAACCATTGGAATATTGGAGGTTGGTGACAGCAAGCGCTTATGAGGAGTCGCTTCATGGTTTCAGTACGATGTTGACTGCGGAAGTGCGTGTCCGGTACGACGGTGACTGGACTGCTAAACTTGCTGAGTTCGATGTCTTTGGAGAATTTATTGCGTCCACGTTTCGCAATCACCGGTACATTGGAATGCTGGCACTGGAAACCAGCGAATACGAGGCGACACTCGACATCATTCGCTCACATGAGATGGTCGACAGCGTCGATGTTGTCGAACAGTACGAAACGCCCGAAGGACGGTGTGCGGCAACAGTGTTACTTCGCGGCCGTCTAACCGAACTCACCCCTTTGCAGGCGCTAATGTACGAAGGATATCTCCCTATTGGGCCGACGAAGTTGAAAAACGGTTGTGAACACTTCAATCTACTCTTGGGTGACCGTGACGAACTCTCGAAGGCTATTGAATTACTCTCTGAGTTTGGGAGCGTATCTGTCGAACGCATCACAAAGGATTTTCGACGTGAGATCACACCAAGTCGTGCAGAATGGCAGGAGCTTCTTTCGTCAATTCCGACGCGACAACGCGAGTTTCTAAATGTGGCAGTCGAGATGGGATACTTCGAAATCCCCCGAGCAGTGACGCTCGAAGAACTCGCCGAGGAATTAGGAATCACAAAGACGACCGCTTCGACCCATCTTCGGAAAGTGGAACGGAAACTTATCACATTCCTGTTGCCATACATTAATCTTGCCGTCAAAGACGAATAACCAGTTTTAACACGTCCAATAGGTATGAAGATGCGACGAGATACAGTACTCTTCCGCTGGAATCCACCAGATGACCACCCGCGGACTCAATTTCCCTCGCTCAACCTCTCCATCCTCATGCAATGCTTCAAGCCGTCGATGTGCGGACGGCCGCTCAATCTCAAGCGTATCCGCCACCCACCGAGCGGTCACCGCCGGAAACGCCGACTCACGTTTTGCCGTGAGAATATCATGTCTTCATCAAATATGTTGTCTAAAGGTACCTTTGTCGTTGCGTCATCACGCGGTGAATAACTCTCTCGGGAACTCTGCGAGTACTTCGGCTCCGTTGGTAGTGACACGGAACGTCTCGCTCATCTCGACACCAAAATCATCAAACCAGAGACCGGGGATCATATGGAACGTCATGTTCTCTTCCAGTATCGTTTCATCGCCCGGTCGCATGCTGGCAGTGTGTTCACCCCAATCCGGTGGGTAGCCAAGTCCCATTGCATAGGCGATCCGATCCTCTTTTTCAATGTCATATTGTTGGATGACATCTCGCCACGCCTTCTCGACTGCCTCGCAGGTAACCCCCGGTTCGACGGTGTCAAGAGCGGCCTCAAGCCCCTCTACGACGATGTCTGCCGTCTCCTGCACCGTCTTTGGTGGGTCACCGACAAACGTTGTACGGGCAAGTGGTGAGTGGTATCGGTGTCGACAACCCGAGAACTCAATAATAACGGGGTCACCTTCTTCGAATTTACGGTCTGTCCAAGTCAAATGGGGGGTACCCGTGTGGTCACCGGAGGGCATTAGCGGGACAACAGCAGGGTAATCGCCGCCGAAGCCGTCGGCGCCGTGGATGAGGGCATCGTAGATGGCGGCTGCAGCCTCGTATTCGGGGACACCTGCTTCGATGGTATCGAGGGCGGCTACCATTGCCTCTTCGGAGATACGCGCGGCCTCTCGCATGTACTCAAGTTCGCGCTCGCTTTTCCTGATTCGGAGCCAGTTAACGAGGAGTGTTGCATCCTCAAACGTGGCGTCGGGGAGGTTCTTCTGAAGGCGTGTATAGGCCTTTGCGGTGAAGTAGTAAGCATCCATCTCAACGCCAATACGACCATCTTCCACATCGAGATCCTCGAGAACTTCCCCCAAGTAGTCCATTGGGTGCAGGTCGTATGGCGAGTGAACGTGATCATCACTATATGCACGGATACTCTCCTCGTCGAGCCAGGTAGTCGCACGTGCCCCATTTGCGTCTTGGTCACGACCTACCTACACTGGTTCGTCGTGATTCGTTGTTACCACGACAGCCTGGTGAACGTAGAACGACCATCCTTCGTATCCTGCGAGGTAATTCATGTTCGCAGGATCGGAGACGACGAGGGCGTCGAGATCCTCTTCGCGCATCCGTTCTTTCGTCCGCTCTAGACGGCTGTCGAACTCGGTGCGGTCAAATATTGTTTGCGCCATGATGACGATACACAGAAAGGCATTCAGTAAATAATGGTATAAGTTTTTTGAATACGTCGGTAACAAGTTCTGTGTATGAATGGTGCTTGGAATTGTTGTGGTGGACCTTGACGATGGGTTTTCAATAAAATGGCATTTACAGAAACACGGATCCAGAGCAACACAGCAACACTAGTATTCAAATAACGATCCTAGTTCGACCTCAGAGTAATCGATGCCGATTGTCCGAAGTGCATCCCAAAGTGTCGCTTGATTACTCGTCACGACCGGTTTGTCAAGATCTCGTTCTAATTGATCGACAATCTCAAACGTCCGATACCCAGTACAGCTAATGAAGATACCATCGGCATTCTCGCAGTTAATGTTCCGCGCTTGTTGATACGCCGTCTCTGGACGATGAGTGCAAATTTCCTCATCTGTCCGGCAACCTAATCCGTGGATATCGACTACCTCATAGTTGGATTCCTCAAGAAAGTTTACTTCTAACTCGTTAAGTTCCTCAATATATGGTGTCGCAAGTGCTATGGATTCCATCTTCAGCGTATCAAATGCACGCTTGACCGACGCCGCAGTTGCAACAGCAGGCACTCCTGCAACGTCTTCAATTCGCTGTTCGATTTCTGTTTCAAATCCCTCCCCTTTGAGTAGACTGCCAGCAGTACAAGAGTAGGCAATTACATCAACATTGGTCGTTTTCAGAAGCTTCGCACATCGCTCAACATCGTTTGACATTTGCTCCAATGTTTCTGCATCAGCCACGCCATCTTTGAGCAACATTCGCGAGGCGTGGACAGAGACACCATCAGGCGTGTATCGGAAGTACTCTCCTTCACTGGTTCGATCAGACGACGTCACGACGACTCCAAGCCGATTCCTCCACCCATACATTATTCTACCTGTTCAATGTCAGCTGCTCTACTTTGTGAGTCACTCCTCCATCCTTGCCAAAACTCCTGTTTCCACGTCGGGTTAGAGAGTCGGTAGAGGCCAACAGTGAGTAACGGAAGAACGAGAACTGCGGTGAACAAGACAGCCAAGATTGGGTACACCTCACTGACAAGGCTGATGATACCTATTCGAGAAAGCCATATTGCGCTGAGAAGGATAAGCAGTCCCACCGATCCACGCTCAAATGCTGAGAGCCCATCCCTTGTTGCAAAGAATCGATAGTCGGACTCCCGGATATTTTCGTCAATGCGCTCAGTGATGGAGTGCACAAATCCCACCCCGCTTTCGGTCAGCGTCCAACCGATTGCCACTCCATAGAGAACTAAGAGAACTGGTGAACCAAGCATTGCTAACCACGGAACTGACGCTCCCATAACACGCTCATTGGGATAGTAAGCCAACAGAGAAAGGTAGGATAGCGCGAGCGGGATGGCAAGCATGAATGCGCTTAGTACCCCCGAAAGAACTGCTTCTGAACGGCTTTCCATCCGATCAATTAAGAACAGTGGTGGAATAAAACCGATGAGCGAATATCCAGCGTAGATCAATGCGGATTCCATTGCGGCGCTAATACTTGGCTTGTCCACGTACGCTGTACTTCCGCTTCTCAGAACCTCAAGGGCCTGTCCGCCATTGTTTATGAGAACATAGGCAAACATCGTGATATATACCGCATAGATAAACGTTGTACCAATGACGCTGAATCGTTCTATCGCTCCTCGACCAAAGTAGAGAACGAAGAAGATGAATCCGATAAGAAGGACATTGGCAACAAACACTGGAACGCCAAGGATCTGATTCATTAGATTGCCACCTGCAGAGGCAACGACTGCGATGATGACAACTGCTAAGATTACGTAAATAAGCTCAAAGATAGGCCAGCCATGCCAAATGAGGTTTTTCATCAGCGATTTATAGTCGTATAAATTGAATTTCCTCGAAAACTCGTAAATCAGAGCTCCACAAATAGCGAGGGCAGTAAAATAGGTAAGTATAGAAACACTTCCGAGAGCACCATATTTTGCTACGTACTCTACTACTTCTCGCCCTGTCGAAAATCCCCCACCGATACTTACAGATTGGAAGACAATTGCCGGGATTATAATTCGTCCAATTCGGGTCTCTGTGAGGCGTGCGAACATAACCCATAGCACGTGAGTATTAGATATTAAAGTTTTTATCCTCATTTTATGAAAATCCTTGGAAAAAAGCGCCATTTTGGTTCCGCTCTGTCGGACAACTAAATACGTGTCGTTTTTTTAACCCAGTGGAAACTCGCGATTTAATCCCCCCGCTTAAATACTGGAGCCTGAAATTCTTGTTCGTTAAGAAAATAACCATATAATAGTTCCTCTCTGCAAAACTCTACGCAACTTTCGTATAAGGGTAGCACAGTCTTCTAGGAGAAAGACTGTACAAAGAATGAGATACACACAACCAATTTACGTTATTTAAGTCGATTTGAGTATAGCGAACATATTAGTGGTGATCAATGTTACTCATGACCATGAGCGACCAAAATAGGAAAACCCCTTCATCACTATCTACTACCGAAACTTCCTTAGCAATCGTAGAGAAGATCCGTGCTCATAATGGAATTCGATTGAGGAACTTAACTGAGGAACTTAATCTCTCAAAAAGTACGGTTCATGCCCATTTGACCACACTTAGAAACAATCGATATGTCGTTAAAGAAGGGGAATTCTACCATTTAGGGCTAAAATTCTTTGAGTTGGGTGAGTATGTAATCTCTCGTAAAGATATTTATGAAATTGCTGAGCAAGAGGTTAATGCTCTTAATAATCGAGTTGATCAGATAGCTGACTTTAGTGTTGAGGAACACGGACGAGTACTTTCACTCTATAGTGAACTCTATAATACTCAATCGTCGTTTCTTAGTGATCGACGTACTTTTTATATGCATAACACTGCGTCTGGAAAGGCCATTCTCGCCGAGTTTTCGAAATCAAAGGTAGAGAAAGTAATAGACCGGTGGGGACTTCCTTCTGAAACTGAGCACTCGATCTCAACCCTTGATGAACTTTATATGGAACTTGAAGAGACACAAGAGCGAGGATATGCTATTAACGATGAAGAAGTTGTTACTGGCCTCTTTTCTGTTGCAAAGCCAGTCATGCATACCGATGGTCGCGTTTGTGGAGCGGTTAGCTTAGATAGTCCTAAATATCGAATAAACAAGGACTCCATCGATGATTTTGCTTCACAACTCGATCAGACAGTCCAAACCATTGAGCAGAAGCTCGGTGATTGTTCCAATCATATTTGATTGAATAAAATGCCTAAAGACGAAATTCCCGAACTCGTCGAAGTTACTAATTAGAGCCACGACAACCCCGAAGACCACCAGTACGTCGTCTCCATCGACGACGTTACTGACGAACTGATGGCTTGTACGTGCCCGCACCACATCCACCGCAATGCCTCCTGCAAGCATATGGCCGCAGTCGAAAACGCGACCGACGATGGGACGCTCACGGCGTTCCCATCGGAGGACGACGAGACGGACGAAGACGATGCTGAACCGGCAGAGTGCGATTGTGACGGCCTGAATGGCTTCCCGTGCTGGCCGTGTGTTCGGGCGGGTCGCAAGGAACTGCCAGCCTAATCCCGGCTCTCTTTTCTCATTTATGTCATGCCAAACGACGCTGTCCGACGTCGTGGCCCAGCGAACGCTGACCGAAACCACGAGTGCGCCAACTGCCGACAGCGACGAAGACCGAGCGCAACGCCACGCGGCGGACGTCGCAACTGAGCATTTTCCCGAGCTGCCGATTGAGGCGATTGCGTGGGACGTGTCGCACCGTGCAAAACGGCAGGCAGGCGTCACCAAGTACGACCCTGCGACCACCACGATCACGCTCAGCTGGGATGCGTTCGAGCACCACGGCTGGGAGCAATTCAGTGCGACCGTGCGCCACGAGTTGATTCACGCTTCGGAGACAATTGAGGTTGATAGCACTACCCGCGAACTAGATCCCATCATCGACGGGCCTGAGAGTGAGTACGATGATGGTGAGAGTGATGCTGCTTTATGCGCCTACCTGCGAGAAGTACAAATGACCTTTCCAGATCGGAACCTGAGCAGCCAATATCCTGAGCGACTCATTTGTTCTAAGTAAGAGTGTAATCTCCTCCAATTAGCAATCACCCATACCAACGAATGGCTCCTATTCCGGACGAATCCAGATCACGCGACGAGCTTCGGGCTTCTTCTTGCGAATCTCTCCCTCCTCTGCAAGCCCATTCAACTCCCCATTGGCCGTCCGACGTGGCCACCCAAGCTCTGCCGCAATCTCACTCGCCATGTAGGATTCAAGCGGCTCCATCACTTCGAGTACATTTGTGCACTAAAGATTTTTTACTTGACGCTTGTAGTGGTATGATGTGGAAAGTTTCAGGACGAAGCGAGGGATGTGTTTCATCTCCGAAAGCGAACTGCGACTCGAGGAGAGCTACACTGACCAATTGAAACACTACTACGAGGGAGCGAAGGCCTCAACCCGTGGGCTCGTCCTCACCGGACTGATGATCGTCTATGTCGTTTGGATAGTCAATTACTTCATATTCATCAAACCAGAACTCTTGCCACCCTTTTTACCAATCTTTGTGATCATCGTCGTTCTCGCCTATTTCGTGGATCTTCTCCGAGGATTCCGACGAGTCAATCAACTCACCCTCGATTCGATTACTGCCGTTGAGGTAATCGAAGGCTCGTTGTGGACCCATCCTCGATTTATCATCGAGTACCAGAACGACGGTCAGAGCAATAAGCGACGTATTCGACTCCCGTCCAGATACTTTGCATTCACCGAACAAGAGTTCGAACACGCAAAGGAGCTGTTTCGCTCACACGAGATCCCTCTCACTGACGATGTCGATCGGTTCAATGACACCCAGCCATCCACATTAAAAGAATAAAGAAGACGTAGTCGTGTCGTTGAAAACGCTAGTCCTCGAGATGAGCGACGTGCGCTGCGACAACTGTAAGACTCTCAGCCGCAACACCGTTCTCTCGTGCGTCAACCCGCTCACGGACACTCTGGATGTACTCCCGAGCGTCGACGTGTGCGGATTCGTTCTTGCTCATACAACTAATTCGGAACTGAGGAACCATAACGATTGCGTCACAATCGGCTTGCGAAGACGCGCTTCCCATCATCCCTCTGCGTAAGCAATTCAGATGCCCCTGCTCGTTGGAGATAGTCTGTCGCAAACTCCTCCCAGACGTGTTCATGCTCAACAGCGTAGTACGTCCACGGATCGTCGACATTGGGTGGAAACGTCTCGAACGGGATGACAACATCGTTCTTTCTGCGGACGCCTGTAGCGCCTAGAGTTTGAAGAAACGAAAAGAGGGCTGCTTTCCGACGGACTGTGAGGATCCGCTTTGATTCGCGAATGTACTCATTTGCCCACGTTGCCCAGTCGTCCCCCTGATTCGTTTCTGGAACGTCTGAAAACGTGTGAAACGTCCGAACGTACAATTCGAAAAATGCGATTGACGTTCGATGGTTCGCATTCGGAAGACCGTGAGACCGAATGAGTTCCGAGATAAGACTCCCACCGACAGTTGGGATCAATTGCTTCCATGTTACTGCCTCAATGGCGTCCGCAATCTGGGTCGGTTCGAGCGGCTTGTACCACGCAATCTCTTGTTCGTCGCTGATCTCGTCGAAAAGACTGATGGCAGTATCGACGATATCGCGTGTATCAGTACTATAGTTTGAGAGATCAGCACCTTCGATCGCCTCTTCTTGTGCTTCTGCAAACGTGTAGACACCATATACGTCATCGTCGAGTTCGAGGAGCTGGATAACAGCGGGTTCATCACGACTCCGTAGATCCTCCCGTGCTTCTGATTCAGACGGGTGAACATACGAGAGCAAATAGTAGTTCCCATCGATTCTAAGATGATAAGGAATGAGAGCCATTACCGACCACTACACAGAGAAGAGGCTTAATATCCCGGGGCATTCGTCCCGACTTACAGTAGCAGGCCTATGGTTTCTTCTTGCGAATCTCACCATCGTCCGCAAACCCATTCAAAACCTCATATGCCGTCCGCCGTGGCCAGCCAAGCTCCTCCGCAATCTCGCTCGTCATAGAGGGGTCGAGCGGTTCCATGACCGCAAGCCATCCGCTGGCTTGCACTCTTGAATAAATTCATCTCCTGCTCCTCTCGATCCTTCTTATCATTATCGGGCCTGGTCCGATGAGGTTCTCTTGATACTGCTCCCGGTACAAAGCCATCTCTTAGCGCCCTCCCACAATTAGTAAACCACTTATTCTAAACGGAGTAATCGACCAACAGGCGAGGGTTGCCAAGCCAGGCCAACGGCGGTGGGCTTAAGACCCGCTCGCGTAGGCGTCCATGGGTTCGAATCCCATCCCTCGCATTCCCATTCACACTCAACCCGAACGATATCCGTAGGAGAACAGTTTCACCCCGGCAGACATCTCTGCCAGATCAAAGGTGTCTTGAGTAGCTAGTCACATTTGGTGTCTAATGCAACAACGTGTACAAGCTCCAGAAGACACAGACGATCCACAAACAAAATCACCGACTGACGTGCTTTCCGAGCTCCCACCAAGTGCAAAACTGGTTGCGAAAGTCCTCGAATACAACAACAGTGCGCTCACGCAGGCTGAACTTGCCGATGAAACCTTGCTCCCGCCACGCACGGTTCGCTACGCACTGACTCGACTCGAAGAACATGATCTCGTTGACTCACGCTTCTCATTTGTCGATGCACGAAAACGCTGCTATTCTCTTGCCTTCGACAATCGCTAACTGAGGCACCTATTCCTCCAGAATTCACCAGATAATAATCCGTGGGAGCCAACGATGAATCGGAGCGGCCACGTCAGAGTGGGCGTCCACAAGGACATCTTCGACGACGAGATTGTGGACGAGATGATGGCGGATTCGGTGGGGTCTCACGAGGACTACTTCTATCTGGAGGTCACATTCCCCGAGCGGTTAGGCGGGACTGGAAACGGGTTTGGAACGCCGGGTATCACGAACTGCGTACCGTCTGGCCATCCCGCGCCCGACCCGAAGGGCGGGCGGGTTATCAGGTGGGTCGTCTGAGTCTGAGCCCGGGCGTCAGCAGAGGAGGGGCAAGTGACTCCAAGAAACCTAGGCCGCGCTACGCCGAAGGGTAACTATTGTCGATAACTTAACTGCCCCAACCGTAATCCACTATTGATATCCATAATCCCGTGGTATTGGGCGGGGTAGCTGCCTATTTTCGTGCGATAGCCATTTACTCTTGTAGCACCAATATCTATCACGGAGGTAATTCTATGTCAATGGGCACGTTCGATGCAGAGGAGTACGAACGCCGCGAAAAGAAGATCAGCTCCGTTGACGCTGATTCGGACGATCGACGGACGAACTTCGAAGGCCACGTCGAATACACTGGCGATGACTCGATCGAAGAGCTCCTCGCTCGACTGAAAGAACTGAAGGCAGAGTAGTCTGCAATCTATTTACCACTAATTTACACTGTTTAGACAATACCAGATTGAGTAACACGTCACCTCCCCAGCGGACAGCTCGTTTTTCGGCGGTTGTTTCCATCCGTCTGTGTACTATTTACTTAGGTATCCAGCGAAGCAGTCTGGATGGCTCCGAAGGTACATTCGTGATTTTACACCACCTTTAGCATATTTACTTCCGAGCATTTGTTTAAAGTCACTGGTGGAAGAGGGGGTATCATTTCGCTGATGCTCTTCTTCTCGGCCGACGTTTACTGGATAAGTTGAACCGCCGAGTGTGACCGACTATGACGTTACTGAAGATCCGACTCGTGCGGAGAAATAGGTCGTCTCTATTCTTGGCCACCCTAGCTCATTCGGAAATCTATCTATTTCATGCATATCCTAAATCCCTGAGCTGTTGTTTTACTGCATCAGCTATCTCGATGGTATCATTTGTAGTCTCTCGAACATCCAACGTTTGTCGGCATTCCCCGAGTGATTTTTGTGGGTCAGAAACAGCTGGTGAGCCGACTTCTTCCCACCCATCCCGTGTCTCATAGCCATAATACGAACGAGAAAGCGCAATACCAGTGAGTGGCTTATCAAACGTCTCGATAAGTGAAGTGGGATAGCCAGCCTTCTGCATCATTCGAATCCGCGCGGATCGAAGACCTTCATACTCAACTAATCGTGGTCGGTCTGTAATCTCGCCTAGTAAATTCTGTCCTCGGGACGGAGCATCAACGTCAGTAAGTTCGAGGATTGTTCGATGAACGTCAAGAATGCTCGTTGTCTTGGTACACACTCCTTTGCAGTCAGAACCTGAAATTACAACCGGAATATGAGCTAGCTCTGGATACACTCCATGTAAATGCCGCCAGCTGCCATGCTCACCGAATAATTCACCGTGATCACCAATCGTGATTACATAATCAAAGTCCTGCTTTAACTCGGCAAAGATCTGCTGATATTGATCTGTAAGGTAATGAACTGCTTCGTCATACGCTTTACGAATATGTTCTTGGTCGGGCTCGTCATCCGTGAGCGTAGCGGCTACTTCGTCATAGGACGAATCCTCAATAGTTCCATTTGGTGGTGTATATGGAGCATGAGCTTCCATGAGGTTTGCAAACAAAAATTCGTCATCTCCAAACGCAGTTTTCTGAGTCTTTTCGAGGAATTTTGCTGCACCATCGTCAGTTCGTTTGTCTACTAGATTGTGAGATCGTTTTCTCATGCCTCGCTTGATTGAGTCTCGCATTCGATATTGACCAGCGAACGCCCGTCGTAGAACATCCGTATATCGCTGCAATCCAGTGGAATCCTGATTGATTTCGAGAATTTCTTTCCACCCCTTGAGGCTTTTACTGTTGACGTTTATTCGCCATGTGCCTTCGAACGTGTCGAAACCCCTATCGTACCCGAAAATAGGCGATACCATTAGATTGGCACTAAACGCTCGTGTCGTGTATCCGGCTTGCTGGAGACATTCTGCTAGTGCTGGCTCTGGACAATCGAACCCCTCTGATTTTGCATGGATGCCGATTTCGCTCGCATATTTTCCTGTGAAGAGAGATGCATGCGCGGGTATCGTCCATTTCGCAGTTGACCAGGCATTGTCAAACCGCTTCCCAGGAAGCCAGTCAAATTCTGCATCAAAAGCATCCTTTCGGAGAGTGTCTAATACAATGAGGGCGATGTTAGTCATCACCGTAGTAGAGACCTAGAGTACTGCTAACACTTCCGGTTGCATTTGAAAACGATAATTTGATCCTGAGTTAAGGGTCTTTTTACCGTAGAGTTCGTTCTGTTGTCGTCTTCACCGCCATGCTGTTCCCATTCCAATTCCCAGTACCAGACCAATCGCGACGCCCGTTGCTAAGTTATCCATCGCAACACCGATGGCGACCCCCAGTGCAAGTCCAACTGCAATTCCGGCTCCCATCTCCTTCTCTGAGCCGTTTTCACCGCGATCTGAAGACATAGAGTTTCAATTAGTCATACCCGCTAATAAACCATCTATGTCTACCGACGAGAAGGTTTGCTCAAGATTGTACGTGAAGGTGACGACAATGAGTACGAAACCACCCGTAGCCCGTAAACCTGCCGAGACGGCATAGAACCGCGCCCAGCGGGAACGATTTTCCTTTAGCCTAACTCCGTCTCCTGCTTCTTATTTATGTCGCGCCAAATGGCGCTATCCGATAGTGGCCGCTCAGCGAACGCTGCTCGAGTACGCAGATGCGTCGACCGAGAGTGACGACACACCGACATCTGAGCACGACCTGCTCGACCGCGTGCAATGCCACGCGGCGGACATCGCCGCTGAGCATTCCCCCGATTTGCCGATAGAACCCATTGAGTGGGAAATCTCGTCCTAACGACAGAGATTGGCAGGTGCGACGAAATACGACCCTGTGAACGGCGAGATAAGATCTCGCTCGTATGGGATGCATTCGAGTAACAGGGATGGGAGCAATTCAGTGCGACCGTGCGCCACGAACTCATCCATGCCTGGCAGTACCACGAGTTCGGCGACGCGGATCACGGAGCAACACTCACCCGCTGGACAGACCGCCTCGAGACCTCGAAATACTATAAGAGATTCACCGCACCCAAGTGGTGGCTGGTGTGCGAGGACTATAGCGGTTGGATTGCTCGCTATCGACGCTCGAAAACATTGCGCAACACGGAGCAGTACAGCTGTAGTGAGTGTGGTGGGTCGATTCGTGTCAAGGAGGGCGATAGTCACTGACCGAATTCAGTTTAAGTAGTTCTCGCGATAAAGAATAGATACGAGGAAGATTTTCGCGGTTGACTGCTTTCTACTTGAGCCCTTGCTTTCGCTCTTAGTCCTCGCTTAGAGCCTGAAGTGGTTAGTGGCACATACTAACGTTCTCGCCACTCGAAATCGAGATTATCTTGCATGCTCTCGAGCCAGTCTTGTCCATTCTAACGACGACTGACACTCCACAGAGAGCAGACGGAAATATCACTCGAAAACGTACTGTGTCATCGTTTCGACCGCAGTGTCCACAAACTCCGTTGTAAGTCGAGCAACTGCACGGTCAATATCGATGTCCATGAGCGAAACGACGGCCCACGGGGAGACAAACGACTCTTGAGTCAGTGTGCCCGCCTCGAATGCGTTTGCCAGTGAGAGACCTTCGGGATACTCCTTCGTCGTAATTCCAAGCGCGATGTACTGTTGCCCAGCAAACGGATGATCCTGACCGCTGATAATCAAATACGGCCGTCGTGGTGCATTTCCAAACGGATCCGAAGCAACGACCACGACCCCGCGGTCATACATCACTCCTCCTCCGTCGAAGTGCTCTCTTGTTCCTGCTCGTCAAGATCCGGAAGATCAGCGTCCCAGTCCGGGTTCTGATCATAGTAGTCACCCTCGAATTGCATCGCAACCGTCTCTAATCCGATGAGGCTCGCCGTATGAGCATCGTACGCTTCTGGATTGATTGCCCAATATTCTCCCTTGTGCCTGACGAGTCCTCGGGTTTCAAGTCGACTCAATGTCGTTCCAACACTCCCACGGGGGATATCGAGTTCCTCGGCCAATTCACCGGCTCGAAATCCCAATTCTGGATTGTCAGCGAGAAATTCGAGAATGGACCGTCCATTTGTGTTTTCGTTCGGTAGCTCTGTTGGGTGGTAGCTCTCGAAGTCGACGGGCATGTGTAACAGTATGTAATAGAACGTAATAAGGCTGATGTACTGGATGACACAACCATCTGAGGATCGACGAGGTGGCTAACGAGTTGATGGCCTGCACGTGCCCGCATCACGTTCACCGGAGCGCCTTCTGTAAGCACATGGCTGCGGTCGAAACCGCGACGGACGACGGCACCCTGACGGCGTTCCCATCGGAAGAGGACGAGACGGACGAAGACGACGCTGAATCGGCAGAGTGCGAGTGTGACGGCCTCGATGGCTTCCCGTGCTGGCCGTGCGTTCGGGCGGGTCGCAAAGCACTGCCGAACTAACCCCGTCTCACTCTTTTCATTTATGTCACGCCAACTGCCGCTGTCCGATGTGGCCGCCCAGCGAACGCTCACCGAATGTGCGGATACAGCGACCGAGAGCGAGGACGACGATACACCGATGACCGAGAGCGAGCTGCTCGACCATGCGCAACAGCACGCAGTGGATGTCGCAGCTGAGCATTTCCTTTCCCTGCCGGTTGACGCGATTGAGTGGGACATCTTGAAGCGTGCGAAACGACAAGTAGGGATCACGAAGTACGACCCAGAAACGGAAGAGATTATGATCGTTCTCACGTGGAACGCATTCGAGCAAGAGGGCTAGGAACAGTTCAGTTCGACGGTGCGCCACGAACTCAACCTGCAAGAACCTGTCTACTCTTCGCATTGTAACCAAGTCTCAATGTCTGCGATGATCTGCAAACTATCCAAACTCTCAAAACCGGTTTTGAGAGTTTGGATGGCTGATAGTACCCTCGCTGCTGGAAACATACATTTCTCGGAAAGTCTATACGGTTTCTCCGATATTGTATTCTATGGAACTTTTAGACCTTACACTTCGCGAAGGTGAGCAACGATCCGGCTACTCGTACTCCACTAAGCAAAAAATAACTGTAGCAGAAAACCTCTCAGAATTGGGTATAGAATATATTCAGCTTGGGTTTCCAATCGCTGACTCCCAGACAAAGGAAGTCTGTGATGCCCTGGATATTACGGCGAAAACGACTGGTATTGCGCGTGCGATCCAAAGGGACATAGATGCAGCAATAGATGCAGGGGTTGATGTTATTGACTTGTTCGCTCCAACGAGCGATCTGCAGCGCTCTCATATTCTTGGAGTAGAGAAAGAAGAGCTTCTCTCACGTATCGAAACCTCCCTTGATTATGCTCACGAAACTGGGTGTGAGGTTCATTTCTCTGCGATGGATGGTTTCCGAACTGAGACTGACTTCCTAAATGAAGTTATCGAGCGTGTAAATGCAGACTACATTACAATCGCTGATACCGTTGGATCGCAAACTCCAACGATGGTCGAAAAAACACTCACTGGCCTCACCACTGACTTATCACAGATAGGGATTCATTTTCATAATGACTTAGGCTTAGCGACCGCAAATGCACTTGCAGCGAGCAACTGTGGAGTTGGCAAAATCGATGTATCTGTTGCCGGTGTGGGAGAACGAGCAGGAAATACTGCACTTGAAGAGTTTGTTATCGCTCAGTCTCGAGAAGCCAATTCTACCGAGCTTAGTGTCGATAAAGGTCAGTTGATTCCTGCACTCGAATCGATTCTTGATATCCTTGATGAAGATATTGCACCACAGAAACCGATACTTGGGAAGGGAGTGTTTGAACATGAATCTGGCCTCCATACGGCTGCGATGCTAGATACTCCAGCAACATTCGAACCGTTTGACCCTGCAGATTTTGGGGGACAACGACATTTGCTGTTTGGGTCATCAACGGGGAGAGGGGCAGCGAAGAAATTACTAGAGCGAGCAAATCGCGATCCGATTGACGATCGAATTGAGATCCTTCTTAGCGAACTCGATAGTCAGAACGAGGATCTTCACCTCGAAGAGGCTGTTGCACTCGCGAAGGATATCAGATAATCTGATCTGACGCCAGTTGTTCGATTATTTCTGCTGAATATCCGAATTCAGTGAGAATCGCGACCGTGTTTTCTCCTAGTCGAGGAGGATCTCTAGTCTTCCTCCGTTGAAATCCAGTGCTTTGTGCCGGAAATCGAGGTACTCGAATCGTTGTTTCGTTCCCTTCTACGGCATTGATCTCTGTCAGTGCATCAGTCATGTTCAAATGAGGATCGTCAACAACATCCTGGAGGTTCTGCACTGGTGCCACAGGGACGTTCACATCACGGAGTCGAGAAACAATCTCCTCTCGGTCGAACTGTTGAAATTCGTCCTGAAGCAATGCTACTAGCTCATCGTTATTTTGCCGTCGAGCCTTGATCGAAGCAAATCGTTCATCTTCATCGAATGGAAGGTCGAGTTCCATACAGAGCCATTTCCACTGGCGTTCTGACGACGGTCCCACGAAAATCCATTTCTCATCCTTGGTTTGGAAAACGTCGTACGGAGACCAATTCGGGTGCCCTGCACCGAGAGAATCCGGGATATCATCATAGGCTTGCGTATATGCTAACCAATAGCCCATCAGCGCAACCGAACTTTCAAAAAGGGGAACCGTAATGAGTTGTCCGGAGGTTGTTGTATCTCGCTGTCGAAGTGCACCAAGGATAGAGATTACGCCATACAGCGATGCAGCCATATCAGCAATGCTTGTCCCGGCGCGGACGGGCGGCTCCCCGGGATTGCCTGTTGTACTCATTAAGCCACTCAGCGCCTCTGCAATTGGGTCAAGTGCTGGGTAGTCCTCATACGGTCCCGGATTAAACCCCTTAATCGAACAATAAATCAACTGTTCATTGTGTTCTTTCAAATCGGCATATCCAATGTTAAGTCGATCAGTCGTGCCCGGTCCGAAATTTTCGACGATAACATCTGCCTTCTTAACAAGATCAATAAAAACGGCACGTCCGCGATCGGCCTTCAGATTCAGCGTTAGACTCTTTTTATCGCGGTTGACGTAGTTGAACGAGCTATTTCCAGTTGGACTTGAGTCACGAACAGCGTCGCCTCCATTTGGATTTTCGATTTTGATTACTTCTGCACCAAGATCAGCGAGCGTCAGTGTACAGAAGGGACCTGCAATAATATGGCCTAGCTCAAGCACGGTGATATCAGCAAGTGGCAACTTCTCGGTTGTCATTGTTCTGACCCCCATTGTGCTTGCGA
This sequence comes from Haladaptatus halobius, assembly GCF_020618475.1. Lineage (GTDB taxonomy): Archaea > Halobacteriota > Halobacteria > Halobacteriales > Haladaptataceae > Haladaptatus > Haladaptatus halobius. Next base: position 203,677 of record NZ_CP085339.1, read on the forward strand.
TTGATTTTCAGTAAGCTCTTCACCAAACAACTGCGTTCTTCCGTCAGCATCAAAGAAATACAGATGATCTGTTTCGAATGACGCTGTAATCGACTCGCCCGGTGAGAGATCATCAGCGGCATCAGAGACAATATCTAATCGTGTCTCATCGAGTGTTCGAGCATGAACCACCGATTCCGTTCCAAGCGGCTCGACAACCTCAACTGTCGCCTCAACTGAGTGGTCACCAGCTCCAAGCGAGAGATACTGTGGTCTTATTCCGAGCTTGATAACGTCACCACTGGACGCGGAAAGATCCTGGTTTGGTAATGGAATTTCTAGTCTATGACCAGTGACCGTGGGTGTTTCATCGATAATTTCTACCTGGCATTCAAGAATATTCGTCGACGGCGTCCCGATAAATCGAGCAACATATTCGGACTTCGGATAATCAAATAGGGTTTTCGGTGGATCGAACTGCTCAAGGGAACCATCATTCAGTAAGACGACGTTATCGCTCATCGTCATCGCTTCCGTTTGATCGTGCGTGACATAGACAACAGTCGTATCGAGTTCTTGGTGGAGCCTTTGAACTTCGACTCGCAACTCTGCCTTTAGTTTGGCATCAAGATCGCTCATCGGTTCGTCCAAGAGAAGTACGTCGGGGTTCTGGACGAAGGCACTTCCAAGGGCGACACGCTGCTGTTGACCACCAGAGAGCTCAGCTGGCTTTTTATCAAGTTGATCTGTGATTTGCAACGTCCGGGCGGCCTCTTCGATTGACTCGTTGCGGTCGGCTTGTGAAACTCCTGCGATTTTTAATCCATAGCCGATATTCTCACGGACACTCATATGTGGGTAGAGCGCGATACTTTGGAAAACCATCGCAATATTCCGCTCCTGTGGCCTGAGATGGGTTACTTCTTCATCACCGAAGTGAATGTGTCCACTTGTTGGTGTCTCTAACCCTGCAAGCATTCGGAGTGTCGTCGTCTTCCCACACCCAGAGGGCCCAACGATAGTCGTAAAGGATCCTCCCGGGATGTCGAGGGATAGGTTGTCGATTGCTTCGAACTCTTTGCCACCTGATTTGAACACTTTGCGTACATCTGTAAGGTGAATTGATTTTGCCATGTTACTCAAGACCTCCAACGCTGAATCCCTGGAGCAGGTAATTTTGAAGGAACAATGCTATCAGGAAGGGTGGAATGCACATTAGAAACGAGACAGCCATCGTCTCGCTCCAGCCGACAGATACCCGATCAAGGAACAAACTCGCTCCAACCGTAATCGTATACATATTGTCGCTACTCATCACGACTCGAGCCATTGTGAAGTCATTCCACGCGACTGCGAACGAAAAAATCGCAGCTGAAATGTAGCCTGGCCGAGCCACCGGCAAGACAACATCTCGAACCGTACGCCACCGGCTTGCTCCCCGAACCCATGCCGACTCTTCGAGCGAAATCGGAATGGTCTGGAAGTACTGCCACATCAACCAAATCGCGAAGGGCGTTGAAATCGCCGTCAGCGAGAGTGTGAGTGCGAAATAGCTATTCAACAGCCCTGCCGTGTAGAACAGCACGTATAGCGGGATAGCGAGTACGATCGGGCTGAACATATACGAGAAAAGAACCGCACGTGCAGTGAGGCTCTTACCACGGAAATCAAACCGAGTAAGCCCGTATCCGGCTGCAACAGCAATACTCGTCGAAAGGACCGTTGAACTTCCAGTGACGATGATACTGTTCGTCATATACCGAATCGTCTTTGTCGTGGTTAGTAGCTCGTTGAAGTTCTGGAATGACAGTGTCCGTGGAATTAAATTCACTTGTCCTCCAGAGAACACCACTTCTGGTGGCTGAAACGCTAATAAGAGCATGATATATACCGGAATCATGACGAAGATAGAAACGAGAACCGCCGTAGTATAGACCCCGAATCGCTTGAACTGTTGTTGTGTCTTTTGAGAAACGAAGGTTCCCGCGCCTCTTGAGCTGGTAGCCATTATGTACCCACCTCCTCACTCGGATTGAATACCCGAAAGTACACAGTTGCGACAACCGCGAGAAGGAAGAACATTATACCAGCCAGTGCTGTTGCACCACCGAAGTTTACTTCGTTGAAAGCGAGCTGGTAAACTCGGATCGGTAGAGTTGTTGTCGCTTTCAGTGGCCCTCCATTTGTTGAGAGCCAAATAATATCGAACTTGTTGAACATCCAAATCCCACGGACGAGAAGAATAATGAAAATCGCACCTCTCAGATGCGGGAAAGTGATATCACGAAATGCTTGCCACGTAGTGGCACCTTCAACCCGTGCTCGTTCGTACAAGTCAGGATCAATTGCCTGCAGGCGGGCGAGAAGAATGAAAAATGAGAACGAGCCAAATTTCCAGACACTCGTTACAACAACACCTGCCATCGCCCACTTGAGAGACGAGAAAAATCCAATCGGTTCTGCGATGAGACCGGCATCGACGAGAAACTGGTTGAGGATCCCGACATTCGGATCTAAGATAAATTTCCATAGGAAGATCACTACTAACGTTGGAATCAAATATGGAAATATCATCATCGTGCGTAGTACACTTCGGCCTTTTATTCGCTGATTTACAACAAGTGCTAGCCCAAGTCCGACTAAGAGACTAAGAATTGTTGTGGAGAGGGCATAGACAACACTATTCCAAAGAAATGTCCAAAAATCAGGACTCGATAGTAATTCAGTATAGTTAGCGAGTCCAACAAACGTTGCCTCCTGTGTGGGATTGGAAAAGAGACTCATATTGAGTGCGTAGAGAATCGGAAGCACCCAAATAACAGTAAAGAATATCACAAGTGGTAGAAAACAAACTAACAGTAAAAACCGACGTCCATTGAATAACTGTTGAGGCCGAGTTCGTGTTTCCATGCTCATTGATTCTTCAACCCTTGTAGCTTCTTTGCAACCCAATCCACCGTCTGTTCGGGAGACTTTCCACCAACAAGAAGTTGATCAGCCGATTGTCCGAACAACTGTTGACCGTATGCGTCAGCTGCAACGATATTTGGTGCGCCATCTTTTCCAGTCGCTAGGATTGTCGAGAATGAGTCCCAATTCTCTTTCACGAGCTTCATTACTGCCGGATGTTTCTGAATTGTCTTGTTTTGCTTGACTGCCTTGCTATTTAACCCATCTCGAGTAGGAGGGAACTGGAACAGTGGTGCCGAGAGGACAAAATCCATGAACTTATCCGACTTTGAGAAAAAGTCGACAAAGGCTTTTGCGCCCTCCGTAGCATTTCCATCATTCCGAACAACGTGCCCTTCCATATATGCCCACCACTTGTTCTGCTTTTTACCCTGTGGCAGCGGGAATGGTGATGGAGATAGCTTCTCTATTAAATCTGGACGGTTTTCAGCAATAGTTAAGATTGGTAGGCCGCCAACGCTTGCAATTGCTGCTGCATTTTCTTGCTGTAGTGCCTCAATTGCATCTCCCCACTCCCATCCGCTACCATTCGGTGAATATTGACTCATCGTTTTCAGCCACCGGTAAGTTTCGACTGCCTTCTGCCGGTTAGCACCGTCGTCAATGGTGATCTGGATGTTATCGGATGGACCGCTATAGATCTCTACATCATTTTGCCACAGATATTGTGTGATTTGCGTGTCCGCGTTGTTTGTCTGTCCAGATTGAACTACAAACCCTTCGATGTTATTCGATTGAGAAACCTGTTTCGCCTTTTTCTCCCATTTAGACCAGGTTTCGGGATTCGAACTGTAGAGATCGTTCCGGTACCAAAACATCAAAGGCTCGACCATTGTCGGTGCAAAGTACGATTTTCCATCCACGTTTACTGGATCTGGAAGCCCATTATCCTGGACAGCATTCGAAATTGGTGCTAAATCTCCGTTGCGTTGATATCGGTATGCATCGGCAGAAGTATCAAAAATAAGATCTGGCGGGTTGCCGGCAGCCACCATTTTTTGTAATTGTTGATCTGTTGATGTCCCCTTTGATGTGTATGTAACGTTCACCTTGTAGTCATGGTTCTTCTCAAACTCACCAATGATTTCGTTGATGATTTGTTTTGAATCGCCTCGGTCACTAAGATAAGAAATCGTTTTTCCCTTTCCATCACTGTCGTTACCATTTCCTGACAGAATGCTTGAACACCCTGCGAATCCAATAGCACTTCCAGCAGTGGTCAGTTGGAGAAATCCCCGTCTACCAATGTGTCTGTCTGCCATGAGCTATACTAACATATGTGAAGAGAGTCTACTTTTTCCCTACACACGTAGGGGCTTTAAGTACTATTCTCAAGTATGAACTTTCGCTCTGCTGGAGCAGTAGCAGACTGGGTCTTCTGTTCGAGCGCATCGATTAACAGCTTTTTTTCTGCTTTTCGGAGATGCTCCAGGAACGTAGAATGAGCAATATCAAGTTCTGAAGCTAAATCCTGTGCTTCGACTTTTCGAGGCCAATCAAAATATCCTGACGCCAAAGCAAGTTCGATGACTTCAGCTTGTCTAGAAGAAAGCAGTTGTAACTGAGATTCAAATGGAGATAATTTCCCAAGACTTACTGAGCCAATTCCAGAGAGTTCCGCAATTATCCTTTTCAAATCTTCACGGCGAAATACGACGATATCAAAGATCCGCTGACTACCATTAACTTTATCCATTCCATCTAGCATCCCATGATTCTGGCGAATGATTGGAAGAGCTCCACACGACTTTTTCGTTACAAGTAACCGATTTTCATCAAGTGTTTCGACCGATTGAACCTGCTCTGATGCCATTAGCTTATCCCGAAGTAATTCTCGCTTCTCACCGGCTTCAATTACGAAAGTAATGAAGTAGTCATCTCGAACTTCTTCTTGTGTAACATTAAATGGATGATTGCTTAGCGACGTGATTTCGCTTAAAATGCAATCCTTCTGCAAATTGAAATAGATCTTTGCTCTAAACATGCTCTGTGTCAATCACAGTTACGAACTCCAGCAAAATAGCTCTATTTTCCATAATTCTGTGATGTTGATACTTGATTAATAGCGCTCGTTTCAGTGGTTCTCGAATTGCTGCCATTTGCGTATGCAACGGTGATTTTATTCTTGTTCTCACTCTCGTTCTCACCAGTGCAAAAACTGTGTATTCCCAAACTGATTCTATGATTTTCTTGCAAAAACCCTCGCGTAAACCGACTTATTTATCATACTGTAGGTGACGTGGATGTATCTTGACCTATTACTCTCTTCTTGATACAAACAAACTATATGAACGACTTTCTGTCAATAAAGGATGTCACTCTGCCAGCGAACTGACCCAATTAACTGGGCGACGATATCCAGATCTACATATCCAAAACTGATCCCGATAACAAGTGTCTGGAAAAGCAAGCATCATCACGGATGTCCTGCAAGACCACCTCGAAGTCGAGACCGGGCGTGATCGGGACTCCTACAGCTACCGCATCGAAACAGAAGACACGAAATTGATGCCTAGATCCGGCACCGCGACTTGGCACCCGTATCTAGCAACTAATCATCGATACGCCCATTGAAATGAGCATTTCCGAACGCATACCAACGTGGCCGCAAATCCGAGATGCACTCGAAATTAACGAAGTTTGCCTTCTCGTGCATGGCTCACAGGAAGTTTTGTGAACCCGACTAAGGAAGTCATCCAAGAGAGCGATGTCGATGTTGTCCTCGCATTCGGAATCTACGAGGCTACAAACGAATTCGACTATGACGGACGCTATCCGGAGACGATTGCGGTCGGTGGCATCACTCGAGAGTTAGATCTCATCATCGGTGGTCCTGAGAGCGATTACGATGATCGTGAAAGCGAATTGCTCTATGCACGTCCCAACGAGGAATACGAATGACTGCTATTCTGACCGAATCCATATCACCCGACGCGCCTCTGATTTCTTGTTGCGAATCTCTCCCCCTCTCCTTACGCTCTCTTATTACCAGTCATAGATCCTGGTTATTTGATATACCGTTGTTGTTCTTCCGGGATTTCATCTTCTAGTTTTTTTACATCCTCCGTTTTCATATGAACCGTAAGCACAGGGATTCTGGCATTACAAACGACTTCTTCGGCGATACTCCCCAGGATTCGTTTTTTCTCCCCCGTTCGTCCGTGAGTTCCCATCACGATAAGATCAATATCGTTTTGCAGTACATAGTCGAGGATCACCTCGTACGGGATACCGTGTTGGATCACGGTGATGAGCTCGATCTCGGCGTCGTCCGCTCGCTGCTCAAGATAGTCAAGAGCGCCCGCTCCTTCTTGTTCGAGGACTTGGATGACTTGTGTTTGTGTTTTATCAGGGAATCGCATGTATGCTCGCAAGTCGACGACATAGAGAGCATGTATGGTTGCGCCGCTTAGTTTCGCTTGTTGAAAGCATTGTTCTATGGCACTTGCCATCTCGAGACTACCATCAGTCGGGAGGAGAATATTGTCGTACATCTGAATACGACTATCATGGTTTGCCATTCATAAAGATATTCGTGAACTACGATTTCGAGTCTGCTTTCAATTTGTCGCTGTTCTATCAGTACTGGTATGACCGAATGATACCGATTCGATCGCGTCCAATGGTGGTGAGTTGAGTCTCGACAAACATCCTGGATTGAGGAAGGATCGAATACCGACGGAAATTTGCGGTAATCAGGGTGGTACCTCAATATTCGCGAGAACACTACGGGAATCTGATCGTCATAGCCGCCACTCCATCCCAGCAGTGTCTGCAATGGGTCGAATACCGATATTAGCTCATACGGGCATTATCGCGAAATACAACGCCTCTATCCAGCCTTAGATCTGAATTATTAAATTCTTATATATAACTATAAATATAATTATGATTTTAAGTATATTTATGCCAATCTGTTCGTCGAATCACGGCCTTCTTTCGTTCTCAAACGAGTTGATACAGGGAGTCATTGTTAAATGAAATGAGCACTGGCCTCACTCAATGTCCTGACTGTGGATGGACCGGTAAGACAACTGATTGCGTGATCGATGAACTCGAACGACAGTGTCCTGTCTGTCACTACGCATTTCGACGTAATTCGTGAATCAAGAAAGTGATTCACTCGTTCTCTGGAATCCACCAGATGACCACCCGCGGACTCAACTTTCCCCGCTCAACCTCTCCATCCTCATGTAACACCTCAAGCCGTCGATGCGCTGACGGCCGCTCCATCTCAACCGTATCTGCCACCCAGCGAGCGGTCACCGCCGGAAACTCTGACTCCCTGATCGCGGCGAGAATATCGTCGTCAGTCGTTTCCTTTGCGTACTGCCCCCGAGTATCGCGCTTTCTCTCGTCTGTCATCGTACCCATCAGTTCACTATCCACCATCTTAAATCCATACACTACATAGTACGCCGGTGGATTTAATACCATACACTACATAGTGCTTGGTAGGAAAGACGGAGCCATCGGGCGTGTTGAAACGCGCCGGGTGCTTGCAACACCCGGCACCGGTCTTCCGAAACGTGCTAGAAGACCATGAGTACAAACCCGTCCGCAGCCCGTGACGCTGCCGAGACGGCACAGAAACGCGCACAGGCCGAACAATTTTCCTTCGACGTCGATGCCCCCGGACTCCTCGAAGTGACCAATGAGATCCACGAGACGCCTACAGACCACCAGTATACCGTCTCTATCGACAATGTGACAGGTAAAACACCAGATTGATAGCTATTGAGAAATCGGAGCCAATTATTCGTCCTGTTGCCAGTGAGGTGCAGAGTTAAGTCCGGGTAGTGCTGAATTCAGATCCATCTGAGCGGCTCCATAGAACTGTTCTCGCCCTACTGGAGTAGAGATACGCAGAATCACCGTATTACTTGTCGCTTGAAAAATCGACAGTGCCCATCCCTTTTCATGCTTCCATTGGCTGTGGCGTGCTGAATCGTTGTTTTCGACCGTCTGTGAGCCCAGTTCCCAACTCAACCGAGTCAGCTGGGTGAGGTCAAACGGCACGACGTTGGGTAAGGTCACATCATTCGAAAAACCATCCAAAGTGTCATGAGTAGCCATATCATACAACGTGGACTGCATGATCAAAAATTCAGGTGGTTATCGCTCCCTGAAAAATCGTAGTGTAGAATAACCCACCGACAGGAGAGGGTTACTACGCCCGGTCAACCGCGGTGGGCTTAGGACCTGCTCGTGGAGATTGTGACTGCAATGGCCTCGACGGCTTTCCATGTTGGCCATGCGTGAGAGCAGGACGGAAGGAACTGCCGAACTAACCACCGCTTCAGCCCTTTTTATTGCTACTTCGGCGGTTAATACAGAGTGACCAGAATCCCAAGCTGGCAATGATTGGCTAACCGTCACAGAAGAGAGCTAGTCCATATTCGCCGTTCAGCGCATCTATAAGACGATTAGAGTGGAACAGGTTCCCATAGAGAGGAATGCTATGGATCACCAAGTGCTGTTCATTCATGGTGCTGGAGGATACGAAGAAGATGAAAAACTAGCAGTGGATCTACAGGATGTATTGGGGGCTGCATACGAGGTGCAGTATCCACAGATGCCAAATGAAGATAATCTCGAATACGAGGCATGGAAACAGCAGATCGTAACGGAACTTGCTGCATTGGATGATGAGGTGATTCTTCTCGGACACTCTTTGGGCGGTTCGATTCTGTTAAAATGTCTTTCCGAGGAGAAGATAGACGTGCCTATCGCTGGTCTATTCCTTATCGCAGTACCTTTCTGGAATGCCGAAGGGTGGCAAGTCAGCGAGTATGAGTTGGAGGAAAACGTTGCGTCGAATCTCCCAAGTGAACTACCTATGTTTTTTTACCACAGCCGAGACGATGAAATAGTACCGTTTTCCCACCTCGCGCTATACGCGGAAAAACTTCCGCAGGCAACTATTCGCAAGTATGATACTGGTGGACATCAGTTCAACAACGATTTGTCTGACGTTGCTCGGGACATCAAACGACTAGAAAAGAAGAACTCATAGCGAGATAAACACTGGCTCACTCAGACTACGTCGACAGTTGAACCAGAACCGCTAATGTAGTATTATCCATGGCACGCCAATTAACATTCTCGGATAGCACGGACCAGCGAACGCTCACAGAAAGCGCGGATGCTGCGACCGACGACTTTCCGGAGACACCGACAGCCCTCCTCGACCGAGCACAACAGCACGCCACGAACGTCGCCACCGAGCACTTCCCTGACTTGCCGATCGAAGAAATCGACTGGGAGGTCTCACACCGAGCCCAACGACAGGCAGGCGTCACGAAGTACGACTCTACAACAGACGAGATCACGATTGCGCTGACCTGAAGGGCCTACGAACAACACGGTTGGGAGCAATTCAGCGAAACCGTCCGGCACGAACTCGTTCACGCATGGCAGTATCACGAGTTCGGCGACGCGGATCACGGAGCAACATTCACCCAATGGACAGATCGCCTCGACAGCTCGCAACACTGCGAACGCTTCACCGCGCCAAAGTGGTGGCTCGTCTACGAGGATTGCGATGGTCGGATTGCCCGGTATCGACGCTCGAAGACCGTCCGCAACCCGGAGCAGTACAGCTGCAGTGAGTACGGTGGGACGCTTCGTGTTGAAGGAAGTAGTGATCACTAACGTCTTGAGAATCGATGGCCAGTGCCTTCCACACAATATATTAAGCGCAGGCAAGATATATACTGCAGTAGCGCGAAGAGTAGGATATGACCCCAGACGACAACCCACCCACGCCACCAAGTCTCGCCGAGGAATGGAAAGAAACGTGGGAAGACGAGTCAACGCGAGATCGGGTGTATACCACTACCCTGCAGCTGTATGAGCCAACACGAGTTGCTGCGATTGCCGAGAGAGCAAATGTCTCGAAGGAAACCGCTAGGGACTACCTGCAGTGGTTCGCGGAAATCGGGATGCTAACGCAGACCAACGAGACACCAGACGAATTCGTCCGCGACGAAGACTACTTCCGATGGCGACGGATTCATTGGCTGCGTGGACTCCCCATGGAGGAACTCGAACAACGATTGAAAATGGAGATCGCAAAAGAGCGGAGTTACCGCGAAAAATACGATGCCGAGGGACCTGACCACGTGGATGCGCTCGACCATGCAGACTATACTGATATCGAGGATGTCTGGTCGGAACTGCAAGAGTGGAAAACAGTTCGACGGCGAATCGAAGAACTCGAACAGGCACGACAGAACCACGACAACACTACACAGGCGTCCGCCTAATCGATGAGCGATGATACCGAGAAAACACTCGATGAGACCCTGTTACGCCATATCGCTCGTCGATTGGGTACACTCTCGCTCGTTGAATCTGTCTCTGTCTTTCCGCACGAGCGACCGGAATCGGTCGTAGCGTGGTTTGATCGTCAGTATTTCCCCGACGCAATTCAACAGGTCGCTCTCGAGATCCGTGCGTATACGAATGGTGATTTCAACATCACCTATCGTGAGGACAGAGGTGGAACGGCGTGGGTGTGCCGATGGGACCGGCACGAAAATCCGCATAATACCCGGGATCATTTTCATCAACCACCGAAGGCACGTACGGAAGATACTGTTGATCGAGACTACCCGGCCGATTTTGTCGCCGTCATAGATTCCGTTCTTGAGCGTGTGGATGACCGAGTAGGTGAAGTCTGGAACGACCACGAGTAAGGTGTCTTCTGGTAGGAACAATTTGCCTTCGATGTCGATGCTCCCGGACTCGTCGAAGTCACCAATCAGAGCCACGAGAACCACACAGACCACCAGTACACAGTCTCCCTCGACGACGTGACCGAAGAACTGATGGCCTGCACGTGTCCGCACCACGTCCACCGCAACGCCTTCTGCAAACACATGGCCGCCGTCGAAAATGCAACCGACGACGGAACGCTCGACGCCTTCTCCTCGGAGGACAGCGAAGACGATGCCGAACCAGAGGACTGCGACTGTGACGGCCTCAATGGCTTCCCGTGCTGGCCATGCGTGAGAACGGGCCGCGAAGAACTGCCGAACTAGCCATCGCTTCAGCTTTTTTATCCATGGCACATCAATTGCCGGTCTCGGCTATCACCGAGCAGCGCACATTCACGAACACAAGTTTTCGCACGTCGAATAACAAGTGAGATACTACTGTGCGTGTAAGTAACTACCATGGAGACCTCACTCGATAACGTAGAATCCCCACTCGAAGAGATCAAGTTTTTCGCTCGTTCAGCGAACCGGATTCGAGCACTCAACGCACTGACTGCAGGTTCGATTGAACGCCGCGACCTCGAAGAAACGACCGGAATTTCGCGCCCAACATTGAGCCGTATTCTCGATGATTTCGAGGAACGAGGGTTGGTCAATCGAGACAGACGACGCTACGAAGCAACGAAACTCGGTTCGTTTACTTCGAAAGAATTCATTGGGCTCCTTGATCGGTTTGAGGCGCTCCAGACGCTGAACGGAGTGATTCAGTGGTTCCCGGAAGAAGGATTTGACTTCGATCTCGGCTGTCTCGCCAACGCCGAGGTTGTCCGCCCACACAAAAACGACGCCCTCGCACCGACAACACGTATTGTTGAGCGACTCAACGCTGCTGACCGAGCGCGTATTCTCTCATACACTGTGTTCCCTGCAGGAATAGAAGCGTGCTGGCGCGCGACCATCAACGGTGGCCATCGGTTGGAGGCAGTCTTCGATTCAGGAGCGCTGGCAACCGTCGCGGCTGACGCGACCATGGTTATCCGCTCGAAGGAGATGTTCGAAACAGGCCGTGCCCGGATTTTTCATTACGATGGCGCTGTCCCCTACGTCCTGTTTATTATAGACGATGAAGTCGTCGACTTGTGTCTCGGAAGCAAAGACGGAGCACCGCGTGCGGTGATAGAGACCGATAACGAGACGATTTTGGCGTGGGCAAACGCCACCTTCGACGCCTACTGCCGAGAGGCTATTCACCTCGATCGAACTGCGTTTGCGCCGTAATGGCTGTCCACGGTGTGAAATTCTGCTCAGCGCGAATAGATATCGTGGTGGCGCGCCATTCTCAAATCGGTGATACCATGACCACGAAACTGTACATGGATGTCCACCGGAACATAGACGGTGCAGACGCCAAGGCCGTTGCAGAGGCACACAAAAAAGACCTCGAAGTTCAAGAAGCGCACGGTGTGAAATACTTGCGGTACTGGCTTGACGAGGACAAAGGAGCCATCTTCTGCCTCTTCGAGGGATCGAGTAAGGAAGCAGGCGAGACGGTGCACCGCGAAGCGCACGGACTCGTCGCAGACGAGATCTACAGAGTAGAAGAAGGAAAGTAAATCAAGGAAGAAACGACGGATAAATCGATGAAGGGGATTCAACTGCCCCTTCACGCTAACGGTGATTCCAGATGAATCAGAACCCCACGTTGACCATACAACGAGGCCCCAGGAGATGACCCCCGAGTCACATGAACTCGTAGTGAAACACCTCGACGACCCGGATGATACAACCTCGTTCGACAACGGCACGCTTGAGATCGTATCGCTTGGAGACGTCACGGTCAAACGGGCGACTGTTGACCCCGAGTGGAGGTGGTCAGAGGATGTCGCTCCGCTGATGGGTACCGACCGCTGTGAGTCTCATCACACGCTCTATATCGTCTCAGGGCGATTGCGCATCGAACTGAACGATGGAACCGAAGAGGAAGGTGGAGCTGGCGACGTAATGGTGATTCCACCCGGACACGACAGTTGGGTCGTCGGTGACAACCCACTTGTGTACGTAGACTTCTCCTGTCTCTCACCCCCTTTCGGGGAATAACAAATTTAATTTCCTTTAAGAGAATCGGTACCAGTGCAAGTCGAAGGAGGGAAAGGCAACGTAATCAGCACAGACGACACCCCTTTCTCCATTCTGAACCAAGACGTGCGGGTTAGCTGCCACCACCCTGGAGGCTGGTGCTGAGTAGATTAAGTGCACTGCTAAAGACCGACGCGTCACCAGAGAACCGACGGGTATCGCCTTGACTCAGCGTGAGGTCGCGGCCGAACACGAACGTCGTGATCTGTCCTTGTCCTCCGTCACCACCGCCCAACAGGTAGCGGATGATGTACGCGTTGTAGTCGTCCGGCTGGCTGATTTCTGGGACGTTCCCGCCACCAGGTCGCGCGAGGAGTCGCACCGTCGTGGACTGTTCAAGGGCGTTCTGCACACGGAACTGTACACCCGGATGGTAATCATAGGTGTACACCAAGACGTTCTGGCCTTGTGCAGCAGCACTGCCGGCACTACCGAGGCCGAGTGCGAGCGCGCCCGTCGCGAGTGCGCCCTTCTTCATGAACGACCGACGTGGGTTATCCAGCGTGTCCGCTGGCTCTTCTGTGTCTGTATTGGTCTTTCCAGGCATTATCTCACCCCTTACTTGTAATCGAACTGTATGGATAAAGGGATATGACCGTTCTAGCCGGGGAAGACTCCTCTATTCGGGATTTTCTGCTGGTATTCCGCATATCACGTTCGAGGTAGGTGATTGCTGATGCCGAAAGAACGTCTTAAATTCACAACTAGATGTAGATTCCTGAAAAACGGACTAAATCCGGTAAGGAAGCAAAAAATGAAATTCACTATATTTAAATATTATTATTTCCACATCAGCATGAATTAACGTCGTTGATGCTTGTCACACTGGCTTTCGCTTATTTCGAGTGGTTGCATCGGCTCGTTGCGAGTGGCGTTGTGCGCGACGTTCACGCCGCCGTCCAATCAGCATTCGCACGATATAGCTGGGTTGCGGTGGAAGCCAGCCGAGCTGCTTGGCCATGCCGAGATCATCACGCACAGCATCGTGTTCTGCGACGGCACCGTCGGCGATGCGATACCAGTGTGTCTGGTTGACAGCGAACGAACGATCCCTCGACGGAAATACGTCCGTCACGTCTCCATCGGGTGAATCGTGGACGACGAACGGTCCGTGTTGGCGACCATGCATAGTCACCCGTGCGGCGACGCGGTCTCCGTCGACAATGACTTCATGGAATTCGAACCGCATGTCGGTGAAGGCCCGGTGTAGCCAGCGCATCGTGGCTTTCAGTCCCTCTGGACCGCGCTGACGGGCTTCCATCGGTTCGTCGGCAGACCGGTGGTTGAAGAAGTCAGTAGTCACATGGGCATCGACCGCATCGTAGTCGGCCGTTGCCACAATGTTTAAATCTTCCCGAGCGAGCTGTTCATGTTGATTTTGAATCATTATCCTCACCTGGAATGTTGTCTCCACCCGCCTGAACGATGCTTTCGGTCGGCGAATGTATGGTTTTCGTACGCATGACTGGCCTGAGAGACATGCCAGTCACCTCTACGGTTTCGCTTCGAGCACGAGGTTGACCGGCGTTTCGGTCACCCGTTGGAAGCGCGTGAACCCTCCCTCGGTAGCGACCTCATGCAATCGAGCTTCTCCGGCCTGCGCACCCAGTGCAGGTTCACCGCCCTGGTCGAGCGAATTCGGCGTACAGATCATCGTCGAGAAGGCATAGAACACTCGTCCCACTGGGTTCAGGTTGTCCTCGACCTGGTCGTTGGCGAATGGTTCGACCAGCATCCACGTGCCGTCGTCGGCGAGCGTCTCTCGGACGTGCGCTGCGACGCCGATCGGATCGCCCATGTCATGAAAGCAGTCGAACATCGTTACGAGGTCATACTCAGTTCCATTGTACGACTTGGCCGTTGCCGCTTCGAAGCTGACGCGTTCCGCGACACCGGCCTCCTCAGCGCGCTCGCGCGCCATATCGATTGAGTGGTCGTGGTAGTCGATACCGACAAAGGTGGACTCGGGGTATGCTTCGGCCATGATAATTGTCGTTGCCCCATAGCCACAGCCTACGTCGGCCACGCGTGCACCGTTCTTGAGCTTCGTCTCCACCCCGTCGAGGGTTGGAATCCACTCGTTCACCAGACTCGCCGCGTAACCAGGTTTGTAGAACCGCTCCGTGGCCGGGAATAGCTCCGGGTGATGCTCGTGCCACCCGACGCCGTCGCCAGTCTGGAATGCCGCTTCAATGTCGTCCTGGACCTCGGCAATGATGGCGTTAGTTCCCTGAAACCCTCCCAGCATAAATGCTGGACTGCCTTCGTCGGCCAGCACGAGTCGCTGTTCGGGAGAGAGGCTGTAGCGGTCGGTCTCGGGATCATAGGTCACGTATCCGCCGGCGGCCTGCGACCGCAGCCACTCGCGGACGTAGCGTTCGTGCGTGTCGGTATGTTCGGCCAGTTCAGCCGACCTAAGCGGGCCGGAGTCAGCCAGTGCCGCATAGAGACCGAGCCAGTCGCCGATCTCAGCTAGTGCGGCTTGGAACGCCCCACCAAGATCGTTTACAGCTGTTCCGATGAGATCGTCTAGTTTCTCTTCGTCTATCTGGTCTTGTCCCGTTCGGGTGTCTGTTGTCATGGTCGTCTCTCCTGCGTGAAGGTGGACGAGACACACCAATACGTTGTTATCTGATGCAATTCACCCAGTGCATGCCGGCGTTGCGGCCGGTGCAAGCGATGCACTAGCTGCACGAAAATCCATTGCTCGGCGAATCCCTGGGTCGATGGGCGTGAGTCAATGAACGTAATCTGGACCCAAGACACGACCAATGCTGTGGCCAACCGAGATCGTCGATGGCTTCACGGCCATGAAGCTCCCGGTTAATTCTGCTTTGCAGGGCGCTAAACCCTCGCCACTTACGGCGGGGAGGATGTCACGCTTCGATCGCTTCCATATTGAGAGGGCGAGCCTCGTCGCGATAGGACTCGTAGAGTGGGGTCGCCCACTCACGTACCTTCGGGGCGTCGGTGTCGACAATCGCTCGTAACATACCGGTATCTGGGTCATAGCCGGTGAGGGCGACGCGGTCGTCGAAGATAGTGAGCCCGCACGGAAGCGTATCGTGCAGCAGGATGGTAAGGTTGCCGCTCGCGAGGCCTTTCTTGGCTGCCTCAGGCGACCACTCAAGCACGGCTTCGACGATAGGTGGTGGGTAGATAATCTCGGTCTCCATGCCGGCACGAACGTTCCGGAACAACGAGCCGGCGTTGGCCGATTTGAGTGTTGCCGTCCCAAAAGCCCGCATCTGTTCCGCATCTTCGATTAACTCATCGTAACGGTGCACGGGTTTGTATGGATCCTCGGCGTCGCCGACCGTGACGACTGCCTCGGCAAATGCCTCGATTGTGATGCCGAGTCTTTTGGTTGGAAGCCATTGTGCGACATCTCGGAGTTTCCGCTCGGTCTCCATCCGGGTGAGCAAAGTGGTGACCTCCTCCGCGATAAACTGGCCCGCCGATGTCGCCCGGTGCTCATGGCCGTCTCGGATAATCCAACCCTGCGTTTCGAACTCGCGCAGCATCCGCCCGATCGTGGACGACGATGCGCCGGTCATTGCCCGCAGGTCCGACCGGCTATGCGGACCGTCAGCCAGTGCGTTGATCACCTCGATGCGGTGCTCTGATCGTGCGAGGTACTCGATCTCTTCGAGTGCCGATTCCATGGTACTAGTTCACACCCCGCACTAAATTGTTTTGGGTTGAACGTTCCCGTCGTCCGAATTACCTCGAACGGAATAAGTAAGGTTCATCCCTAGAACAATCTTTTTCTATTAACTATTTCTCTGAAATCCACCAGATCACTACTCGTGTGCTCAATTTCCCCCACTCCAACTCACCATGCTCATGCAACTCCTCAAGCCGTCGATAAGCGGACGGCCGCTCAATTCCGAGCGTGTCCCCCACTCAGCGAGCGGATATAACGGGGCTCTCCTTTGTGTATGCCCTGAGAATTTGGTCATCTGTACGTCTCTATTCCGATAATCTTATCTTATCGTTGGAGTGTAATTGTCATATGACTGTCGAAGGTAATAGATCCAGCCAGCTACTCCTTCCAATTGTTGGTATACAAGCGACACTGATAGCGATTTTTCTCACTAAATTGGATTTAGTGTTGGTAAGCTTTAGCCTCGCAGGTATTGGATCTCTGTTTATACTATACTGGATCGTCAAAACGACAGCTGATAGCCGATCTCTCTCCCAGTGGCTCAGTATTCTCTTAATCGGAAGTTGTGTCGTTGGGTTTCTCTTCTTTCTTTTTACAATGCTCACCAGTAGTTGGTAGCCGTTTTAAGTCTTTAAAAGGAAACTACTCGTTTGTCACGACGAATCCTCAACTTGGTGTGAGCTACGGCATTCGGATCCTGCGCTACCAGCGCTCGAACGTCGTGAAACACCCTGAGAAGTACAGTTGCGGCGATTGCGGCGGATCGCTCCGTGTCGAGGAGACTGCCGGACAATGAGGTCGGAGTACCGTTGTCCTCGCTGTCTGGGGGTTGTTGGAACGATGACGGTGGCTGGCCCGTCGAGGGTTCATCTGAGTCCGTGCGGGCATCGGGTCGCCACTCCCGACGAATTGCTCGACATAGGCGCTCTGCACCTACCACGCCCTGATGTGTGGGTGACGGACTTCCTCGCTGAATCTCACTGGCTCCCGCTGACGCTTTCAGCTCTCCGTCACTCTTTCATTCGTTCGTTTCTGGGTGGTACAGGCGCAAACACAGGTTAGAATATTATACTAATCTACACGGTTCTGTTGTAGCTCTCAGAGCGTGACAGGAATGGTGTGCTGAATAGAGAGGCTGGGTGTCGTGGCGCATCGGATTAGCCGACGTCGATTACTGGCAGACGAAAGTCTCGGGTGAACATGTATACGTCAACCCTGATTCGCTGGCACGATCACTTACCAAGTGATGACGACAGTAACAGACCTACAGTGGAAACAGATCGTCGTTGGTGGCATTGCCCCTCACGTCATCTCGACCGGACTACTCATCGTGGCGATTGTCGGGTACACGTTCCTCCTTGTGTTCCAAACGGGAGGAGAGCCCGACCCTGGTGCGTTGCAGCAGTTCAACACCGTATCTGGGACTCAGATATACCCCGTGGTGACAATCTTGCTGACTGTAGTCGCGGCGGGGTGGGTCGCTCGACGTGTTGATCCCGACAGAGCGATGCTTCACGGCGTTGCCGTGGGTGTCCTCGCTGGCCTCGTGGGATTCGCGTTTGGTGCACTTGACGCAATGATGATAGTCCGCTTCGTCTCCACGGTTGGAGCGGGTGTACTCGGCGCAAAGCTATCGCAAATCCTTCTCGGCGACTAAGAACGAGTAGGGAATTTTCCCCGGTTTTGGTGAATACCCCGACTGCTAATAGGTTCCAGCGATCATGCTGGATTCAATGCCGAAATGTCCTTGTCAACATGTTCATCTGAATACTGATGCGAAAACGAGTGGAACTATTTTCTGATGAACAGAACATCGAAATGCGATAGAAAAGCTGTAACGTGCGGCTCCTGCATTGGAGTGCAACTACCCAAGCCCGCCCTCACGAGGGGATCACGATGAATCAGTCTGCCTCAGATCGAAAGGCGCTGATCGTCGGATGCGGGGTCGCTGGACCGGTTCTCGCACTGTATCTACAGCGAATCGGTATCACCCCGGTTATCTACGAAGGGCGACCAGAACCACGGGATGACGCGGGATTCTTTCTCAACCTCGCTGAGAACGGAACAGACGTTCTGGAGACACTCGGCATTAGGGAGGAAGTCCTCAAAGATGGTCATGAATCGAGTCGGTTGGTCTTCCAGAACCACAAACAGAAACAGCTCGGTGAAAACCCCTCCGAGACGGTACTGATCAAGCGTGGTCTTCTGACCAAGGGCCTTCGAGAAGCGGCAATCGATCAGGGAATCACCGTAGAGTTTGGAAAGCATCTGACCGACGTCCAGATTCCGCACGAAGACATGGCCATCGCGTACTTCGACGACGGCACGGAAGCCCATGGAAACTTCCTCGTCGGCTGCGACGGAATTCATTCACAAACCCGTCGCTCAATTCTACCGAACGCTCCGGATCCGGAGTATACGGGAATCATCGATTCTGGAGCGTTCACCCGAAATGACTCGATTCCACCGTCTGAAGGAGTTATGCTGATGACGTTTGGAGTGGACGGGTTCTTCGGCTACCAGAAGGTTCCGACGGGCGAGATCTACTGGTTCGAGAACCACGAACGGAAAAAGGCCCCTGATCGAGCAGAACTCGATGGGATCTCGCCAGCGGAGTGGAAAGAGAAGCTACTCCGACTCCACAAAGACGATTACGACGAAGTCACCGAAATCATTCGTTCGACCGATGGAGAAATCGGTAAGTGGCCGGTGTACGACCTGCCGTCACTCCCGACGTGGCATCAGGGAACAGTCTGTCTCATCGGTGATGCCGCACACACGACATCCCCACACGTCGGCCAGGGAGCATCACTGGCCATGGAGGATGCAATCGTTCTGGCGAAGTGCCTACGGGACACCGAAGTAGTTCAAGATGCGTTCGAGACTTTCGAGTCCATTCGACGCGACCGAGTCGAGGAGATCGTCAAGATGTCTCGGGAGACGGGGAATCAGAAAGCGCCGTCTAACTTAGTCACGAGAAAGGTTCGGGATCTCGTGCTCCCGTTTTTCTTGAAACGAGGTGTGGAAAACTTCGAACAAATATACTCGTACCGAGTGGACTGGAACGAACCGGTGTGATCGGTCGTCCGAAAGTGCCAGAGTACACAAATGAAACGACAATCCGACATTCGCAGAAACGGTTCTAGAGAAACAGAATTCCATTTATGAATACATACGTAATCCTTGCAGGAGCAAGTCTCATCTGTTTCGGATTTGCCACCATCGTTAGCATTCTGATAACATACACGAGTCCGGCGAACCCGCTCGGTCTCCTACTCCTTGCAACCGCTCTCTTTGTCTCTGCAGGGCTCTTTGGCTTATTCAGTCTCACGTGGTATCTCGTACAATGGATTGCGTCGGTTGCGACTACGGGTGTCAGAAAGGGTCGGTATCAACTCGGAGCGTGGCTCGAAGAACTCGAAGAAAAACACTCGATAATTCGCATCATATGTCTCTCAACGGTGATTGTACCGCCTGATCGGCGATCACCCAAGGAGAGGGTGACCGAGTCGCTCACAGCACTTCAAGCTCGGTACATTGAGGGGCAGATCACAGAGCCTGAGTTCGAGAATGAGCTTATGACGATACTTGAATTAGAATCCGAAATCGAGTATTAGTAAGTCACTCGACCACAATTGCTCCCTTCATTCCCGCTGACCGGTGCGGTTCACAGACGTACTTGAAGACGCGGGTGTCCTCGAATGTATAGTCGTACGTGTGGCCGCTCGAATCGGAGTACTCTGACTCGAAGTCACCATTCTCCGCTGAGACGTTGTGAGTGCCACCATCACCAGTCCATTCCCAGACGATAGTCGTACCCGGAGAGATCATTACCGCCGGTGGATCGAACGCCTTTCCTCGGCTTCCAGCACCAACACGGACGATTACCTCGTTTTTTCCCCGTCTATCTACAGTCCCACTATAATTATTGACACCGTCGAACCAACCATCGTAGTTGGGAGGATCTTCGACGTAGGTTTCGTCAGGACGTCTCGTTGCATCACTATTTTCGCTAGGACTACCGAGACACCCTGCGAAGTTTGCACCGACTGCTGTCGCTCCGAGTATCCGAATTACGGCGCGTCGAGAGTAGTTGGGAATTCCTTCATTCATGATTGTGTTGCAGGTTGTCCGCTGTTTGGTCGATGTTTCGCATCTCGAAAAGACGACACCAAGGGTTGGATCTTCGCTTTTCGAGTTCCGAGTCGATCAATCTCTTAGGGCTATTTCTCATGTTACTTGGCCTCCTTAGGAGCCTCCTCCAGCCGTGACTTCCGCCCATGCGTGCTGGACAGTGACCGTTGACAGCCAGAATATCACGACTGCATTAACGGGATGAATTGCCCCTACGAGCGACCCAAACCGATGGGCGGTGCCGAACTGGACGAAGAATAAGAGAAAAATCACAACTGGAAGCCCCTTGTGAATACGAGGCAATCGTCCGAGGAACGCGAGGACGAACAGTACTAGGAGGAACACCGGCAGGATATTGCCGAACGAGACGTGTGTGCCCCATCGGGCAGGGTTCACAAACACAGCCATGCCGGCAATATATACTTGAATGAGAACACTGGCTGTAAGGAGAATGGATGCTCCCAGATAGCAGTACTTAGCCCATCGTACGCGTGACGGACTGGCGTTTTGTTCGTCCGTCTTCTCTACCCGTGTTGAATACGTCACATTAGAAGGCTTCGCGGAGACCTGATTGAAACTTCTCGTGAACATGTTACCCCGAAGAGCGCCTCACAGAAGAGCTGCATTCGGAATATCGATTCGAAGAAGAAAACCAAAATGTCGGATGCAAGTGAACATGTTTACCTCCAACTCCATTATCCTGCCGCTCCAAGGAATCCTATGCCACGAGTACGCCTAAAGGTCGGTCCAATGCCGGATATGGTTACCATTGCTGATAAGTTTCCAAATACGGTTATCCGATTTCTCTCAAATTATCCCTCTGAGAAGGGCGTAACCAGTGTGTTGGAGATTCAGACAGACCGCCCAGATGAGTTCGTTCAAGGAACCAAGAACTGGTTTTCGAGTTCAACCACGGTATTGCATAGCGATGACGAAACAGTAGTCGTAATGCTTGAAGGACAACCACCGAACGGGTACTTCGTCTCTGAAGACATTGAGTACCACCCAACGACCCCTGTCGTCGCCCGTGATGGTTATCTCTTCATCGAGTTCGTGATGCCGGAATCGAAGTTGGCGACCATGTGGGAGTCACTTGATGAACGTAACGTCAAGTATGAGGTACTCTCTATCACCGAGGACTACAACGTTCTCGATTCACTCACTGCTCGGCAACAAGAAATTCTCACGGTCGCCATCAAACGGGGATATTACGATAATCCACGAGGGTGTTCATTGACCGATCTCGCCGAAGAACTCGGGGTGAACAAGTCGGTGATAAGTGGCGTTCTTCATCGAGCTGAAGGTGAAATCATCAAAGATGCTATCGGCGATCCACGGGAACATTAGACTGAGAACTGCTGAAAGGACAGGGAGGTTTGATGAAAGTGGACTGATCTGGGCTACCTAAGTGGGCGAGGTTTCTCCATGGAAGAACGGAAGATGACCCAGTACGAGATATGCGCCCTGTATTCAGTCCAACCGCTAGAACCGATCACCTCTTGAAGGTTTCAACAAGGCCATGTTAGTAGACTATACTAACCCTGGCGTATCCACTTTTACTCTAGCTGGCGACTGTTTACACCAATTCGGAGCAAAACCTCCGTGTCTGCTCCGTGAGACGGCCCTGTTCATACACTCCACAGCGAGCTTGCAACCGTCCTGGAGGAGACGCGGGACGACGAGATCACTGCTGAGCGGCTCGCCACACGAATGCTCGACAATGACGGGGGCAAATGGCTCATGATCGGCCTCACTGAGGGTCCAACAGTGGTTCTCACCTACAATCGGCTGATGAATTCGATCATCCGAACACCGACCGAGCGTGATAGTCTAGATGGGAATGGACGTCGGCAGCTCGACCGTCGGCGAACGGAAGGGCACGTACTCGAATCAGTGCAACAGCTCGGGCGAGAGTATTTTGACTGGGTTCATCCGCGCTATTGGTGGGTGTTCGATGCTGACTATTGCGTCGAGTAAGGCTACATAAATCGTTTGGATTGCTCGGTTGGCTACCGGACAGAGCGGAATCTATAAACTGGGTAGTCTCGTTGCTGTCACTATGGTGTCCACTTCCACGCCAACTGTTGGCGTTGGCACGCTTCTTGGATAGTGGATAGTGTCGCGATTTAGGGTCAGACGGGCTTAACCCGGTACGCTGCACATATTTTTGACTCGGCTGAAAACGATTTCAGCGTCTTCAGTTGACCGGGTCGTGGCGCTGCTCGTCTTCTTTGCGCGGGATCTCCTCGAGAGTCTCGATGTAGACTGGGTTACGGTAAAGGAATAATCCAACGGCGATGATCCAGATCACGCCCGGCATCAACCCGATCTGGAATGCCATCGAGAGGTCGGTGTACCCATGGGCTTGAACGATCGCGAAGGAGAGCGCTCCAATGCTGGCAAAGGCGCTTAAACTGCCCATGCCACTGAACCAGTCGAGACGAGCCGACGACTCGGCGCTGGTAAAGAACGCCGCCGCGAGGAGTCCCGCTGCGATGCCAAACATGAACCACTGGATACTGAAGAGTCCGCCTTCGATTTGCCGAACCGCGAAGGCCGTCTCATAGAGCAATTCCTGTTGGTCGGGACCCGCTGCCGCCCACCGATCGACTATGATCCCAAGGGCAACACCGTCAACCGCGGCAAAGATGCCGTAGACGCCCGCACACACTACCATCGCCGCACCACCAAGCGTCGCCCACACCCCGGCAACTCCTCTGCGGAGGCGGAATGCCAGGGCGATGATAGCGGCACCCATCAGGAGGATTCCGAGGAACTCTCCCAGGTGGTAGATTGCCCACAGTGATTCGACCGCGTAATCCGAGAACGCATCACGCGTGTGGTGCGGTGGCGTAAACGGGTGCAAGTAAGCCGACACCCCGTAGACCACGAGTCCCAGAATCGCCGTAACGGTCCCGACCTTCGAGAAGTACCGCTCAGAAGGAGCCATGGCCCTCCACCGGCTGGGTACCGACTCCTCTGATACCATGAATATTCAACGCCACTGACCCGATTGAAGTCTCCTCACTTGGGATCATGTTTACTCCGTTGCAGATACATTGCTCTGGCCGACAATTATCGTCACAACGATAGATAGACTCTGCTTGTCAATATAGACTCTTCCATGTTATTTCAGGAATTACAGGACAGGATTTGTATTTTCGGAATTTCCACCTCCTAAATTCTCTTTTACGATACCTCGATGGTTTTAATTCCACGTACTACATAACACATGGTAGGAAGCATGGTGCCCTCGGGCGTGTTGAAACGCGCCGGGTGCTTGCAACACCCGGCACCGGTCTTCCGAAACCTACGCCCAAAGACCATGAGTACAAAACAATCCGCAGCTCTTGAAGCTGACGAGACGGCATACAAACGCGCACAGGCCGAACAGTTCTCCTTCGACATCCAAGCCCCCGGACTCGTAGAAATCACCAATCAGAGCCACGAGCACCCCGCAGAGTACCAGTACACCGTGTCCATAGACGATGTGACCAAAGAACTGATGGCCTGCACCTGCCCACATCACGTTCACCGCAACGCCTTCTGTAAGCACATGGCCGCCGTCGAAACCGCGAGGGACGACGATACCCTGACGGCGTTCCTATCGGACGACGACGAGACGGACGACGACGATTCCGAACCAGAAGACTGTGACTGCGATGGCCTCGGTGGTTTCCCGTGCTGGCCATGCGTGAGAACGGGCCGCAAAGCACTGCCGAACTAACCCCGCTTCAGTTTTTCACTCAGATCACACCGTTGAGCGTATGGATACAGTGACCGTCGATTCCTTGCTAAAGCAGTATTCGTCGTAACAGATAGTCTCCTATTCGTCATCACGACCTTGGGCGATACATCGGTCATGCTGTCTGTGCTTCGAGGGATCTGCAGACGCGACGAATCTTATCAATAATTTTCCAATTGAGGGTAATGGTTCGTATCCCAACGCGGAAACAGGGCAGTAGTCTCTGGAAGAGTTGACTTTTCCGGCCACTCTAATCCGGGTGTCCAATGTCTGTTGTTTACCACAAACCTGAACTCACTACCCTTTCTCCGATAATATCGACCGTGAAACGACTGCAGGTCCATTCATCGTTACTCATTTCCCGCCCCGAGTTAGGCAGTCAACAACAAACCGACTACAATCCAACTCTTTGGTGAACCACGTGATTGCGTGGGGGAGAACAAATAATGACACACCACGACATCTTCACTAGCACGGTCTTACAAGTCGGTGGACTTCCGGGATGGCTGCAAGACCCTATCTCGGGGTTTATCGCATTGCTTCCGCGCCTCGTCGGTGCGCTCATCATCCTGCTCATCGGTTGGATTATTGGCCGTGCCGTGGCGGCGGTCGTCCGCAGAATCGCGGATCGAATCGAACTCGATAGAATGGTGCTCGACACCCCGCTCGGGCGGATGATGGGCGGAACGGAGGGCGCGGTATCGGGCGCGTTCGGAAAACTCGCCGCGTGGTTCGTCTACGCGCTGGCGATTCTCGCGGCGGCGAACGTGCTCGCAATTGCGACGCTTTCGCAATGGGTTGCCACCGCAGTTTCGTACCTCCCAGCGCTCATTGCCGGACTGCTGGTTATCGTCCTCGGATTCGTGGTTGCTGACTTCATCGGTGACGCGATCATGCGAACTCGGGCGGCAACGCACACCGCGTACACCCGGTGGTTCGCCACGGGAACCCGGATGTTCCTATACTTCACCGCCATCGTCATCGGTCTCGACACAATGGGTATCGACGTAAGTATCCTCTACCTGTTCGCTCGTGCCCTTGCGTGGGGACTCGCGGCCGCCATCGCCATCGGGGTCGGCGTCGCGTTCGGTTGGGGTGGTCGGGACTACGTCGCCGAACACATCGACGGGTGGATGAGCAGCGCGAGTCAGGGAACCCCAAGTCCGCAACCCGGCGACGACGACTGAAGGGTACTTTGTGAGCGACTTTTCGATAGAACTCTTTTATCGGAGCTTCTTCCTGGAGTCGTGTCAGTGGGAATTATCGTCAATCGCCATTCTGCTGCTCGCCAGGACACTTACCACTAGCATTGAGCATGACTTTCGATTGAGTATATCCATCTTCACGCAGGAAAGATCGAACTTGAGGCGAAGTAACTAGGAGATCTCGAAGCATGCTCGGCGATAGATTGGCGGTACAAATGGGTTCACAGCGTTCGTCACGTGATAAGGTCTGATTTGAGGGGCCCGAGTCGTAGCACTGGAGAATTAGCTCGTCGAATTCCGCGCCGATTCGGCTCAAAGGTGGCTGAGACGAATATTTTCCAAGCTGGGACTGTGACCCGGGAAAGATAGACAATATTTAAATTAGGCCGATTCAATTGAACCACCGTGTCGAATTACGAGCGTATGGAATCTATGACGAGAAGAGGAAATCGGTATTAACAGAGCATGTTGGACGAGCAACGCAACGTTATCACGGGGATGCCTGTGGACAGAGAATATGATTTCGAGGAGTACTACCAGACGGACGTTCCGAAGTACATCCAGAACGACGACGAACTTGACCGCATGCAGGCGGATATCCGCATGCGGAAGATAACCGGGAAACTTCCCCGGTTCTTGCTCGGTGGACCGACGGGATGCGGTAAGACACACTGCGCACGCTACTTGGCCTCTCGCTTAGACGCCCCACTCATTACTATTCAGGGAAAGTACAGCCTTCATGAGAGCGATTTGCTCGGTTCACCGGCTCTCGTCAATGATCAAACGGTGTGGAACGACGGCCCGCTCACCAGGGCGTTGCTCGCGAGTCGGGAGGGGCCGGTCGTTCTCCTGCTCGACGAGGTGAATCGGGTCCGACCCGAAGCCAAAGGCGTTCTGTTCAGCGCCCTCGATGACCGGGGATGCGTGGAACTCGACGGTCGAGGCGGTGAGACCGTTCAGGGAGACCCGCAGAATCTGATCGTGATCGCGACGGTCAACGAAGGATCGGAATACGTCACAGAGCGTCTCGACAGGGCCGAACGACGGCGATTTGGTAACAAGTTTTCGATCACTTATCTCGGGCTGATCGATGTCGAGAAAGAGGCGCGTCTGGTTTCTGATCAAACCCCTATATCGCTGCCGCTAGCCATCGAGATCGTGAAGACAGCGAACGATATCCGCATGCAAGCCCGCGACGAGAACAGTTTGGCGATAAACGCCGGCGTTCCCACCGCGATGGTTCTCTCTTGGGCGCGTTCCGCCTTCGCGTATCACGACGCGGGTCTTGACGATCCGGCGGTCGAAGCAGCACGTGACGCCGTTCTCCGCCCGTTTTACGACGAGAATCGCGCCGCACAGGAACAGGCCATGCAAATAGTGAAGGACCGACTCTCCGGGATACCCGTCGGAAAAGATGCAGTCGAATCCTGGCTCGCCGACGAGCGAAGAATAGTGAAGGGGAACGGGTACGCGTAACTCCTGTTCAGACACGAACTCGAGGCAATCACAATGCTGTTACGGGAAAACGACATGCTCCGAAATCTCCTCCGAACGCTCTCAAGCGTCCACACCGATGGCAAAAGCCTTGACGTGGTGTTCGCCGACCGCTCGTTCGTCGTCGATGAGGACACGGTTGCCATTTCGACTGAAATCGACGCTGACGTGGAACTAAGCGAGGCTGACGAACTACGGTTCGTCGTCGACGCGCTCAGTCACCAGGCCTGGCGCATACGTCTCGGAGCACGCTCCGAGTTCGAGGAATTCGTGCGCGACTATCCGACCGCTCCCCACGTAGCCGGCGTCGTGCGGAGTTTAGTCGAAAACATTTACGTTGACGAGCAGCGGACGAATGAATTCAAGGGACTGCGACAAACCGTCGCATTCAAAGCCGACATCATCATGGCCGACCACGACCAGCGTCCGCCGCTAGATGCGCTTCCCCGGGAGGCGGCGCTAGTTGAGGGGGTCTGCCAACTCGCCTTGGCTGGACACGTAAAAGGAATTGCTGGTATAGACGACGGCGTTCGCACGTTTCTCGGTCAAACCCGCCGCCACCTCGTAGAAGCTAGGTGCGAACACGACGCGACGCGACGAAAGGAGCAAGCGCGCCGCGTGACCGACGCGCTCCTGTCACAGGTCGCCATCCCGAGGATCGCCGACGAGTACGCGAAGGACACGACGTTTTCCGCCGACTTCATTCCCGACGTTCCCAGTGCCTCCCGTGGCGCAGTTGAACCGATAACAGCGCGTGCAGTTCTGGGTGATGCGCTAATAGATGTCTCCTCAACTCTTGTCGCCGTTAGCGTCTTGTTCGCCAGTGGCATTCTTAGCGCGATACGTCGGATACTTGAACAGCTCCGAATATTCGCCCTCCTGAGGTGGGTGGCGAAAAAGTCCGACGTGCTTAGAGCGTGGCGCTGGCTACTCTGTACGTTAACCCCCGAGCCGATCGGTCGTACCAGCGAGGAGGAGCAACGCAAAGCGACTGCAGCCGCGCTGTACCGTCGACTCGCCGCGGCGGGACACTCTGCGGAGGGTTTCTTGACTGCCGATGGAACCTTACCGCATGACGTCGACCCCGAGACGGTTCGACCGGAACGTATCGACGTCGACGCGCTCCGCGCGGTTTCGCCAGAGGCCCTCGGGGCGCTGAACCACTCCGACCTCTCTAAAGTGAACTCCCCTCACCCAGACGGAAGCAAACTCGAGTCGGACAACGCAGAGCAGGAGACCACAGCGTTCATTGATACAATGACGGACTTGGCCGACGAGGGAACGGCTGCCGACTGGTACCGGTGTAATCACTGTTCGTATAGACAGTCGGACGTGAACACCGTATATCAGGGGCGTGACCTGCAGCGAACGGAACGACTCGCAGAGAACGATATCACAGTGCGGAGGGCCGCCCGCGACGCGCGAGCATCGACGCAGAGCAACGCATTAGACGTCAGGACAGAACTCGATAAACGAGGACTTACCCAAGAGATAGAGAAGGCGTTCTCCGCATTCGGGACACGCACCGTCGAGCGGAGGGGGTGGTGTGGCGAGCGTCTCGACGTTCGAGCGGCCGTACGCCAGCGTGCTGGTGCACCGTACCAACAGGATGTGTTTCGTCACCGGCAGCAATCCAACGCCAGCGATCGAACAGTCGGCGTCGCGATCGACCTGAGCAGGAGTATGGATATTTTCGAGGCGAAGGTTGCCCTGGGCGCGCTCTTCAGAGCCACCTCCGTAATCGGCGATAATATTGTTGCCATCGGATTCGGAACCGATAGAGAGAACGGGAACCGGATTAAAACACCGCTTGTAACGGCCCCCAACGAGGAGTTCCAGTGGCATCACTTGAATGCTATTAGCGAGATGGACGATACACCGACTGCCTCGGGAATTGAGGACGTCCGTGATCTTCTCAAGAACAGCCGGGAGCGGATACTCGTTGTAATCACAGACGGGAAACCGAACATTCCGCTCAACGGGACGACGCCGAATCGCGAAGAGGCGGTGACGGACGCGAAAGAACAGGTTCGAGAGGCCCGTCGCCATCACGACGTCGCTGTCATCGGCATTGGAATCGGCGACGAAATAGACGAAGGAACCCTGCGGGAAATGTTCGGACAGTGGGGATACGCGCTGGCTGACCGATCGAACCTCGCCAAGCGACTCGTTGACGTGTATCGCGGTCAAATCGAGACCACTCGACACAGTGATTAGATCCGACATCTTCAAATTTTGACTTTCCAAATAAATATTTAGAATTAAAACGCGTGGAGATCCGCCAGGGATTTTGGGGAGACTACGTGTTTGTACGAGTTGTTCTAATGATTCATCTCGATCTCAGCTTCTCGCGGTTTCTGTCGTGAGCTTTTGCTTTAAACCGCTGAGTCGAGTTACGCCTGTACGAAATTTCCACTGTGTTATCGGGACGCACGATTAAGGAAGTCACAGTACGTGCGACAGCGAGCTGGCAAACGTGTAAAACGTGCAGCACTGAAGCCTCGAATTACTCGCCAACCCTGAAACTGCCGAGACGGCACCAAAACATGCACAGACCAAACAGTTCGGCTTCCGCGTCGTGTCCCCCGGAATGGTCGACGTGACCAACGAGAGCCACGACAACCCCACTGACCACCAATACGTCGTCACGCTGGACGACGTGACGAGTGAGGCAATGGCTTGCACATGCCCGCACCACGTTCACCGTGACGCCTTCTGTAAGCACATGGCTGCCGTCGAAACTGCGAGGGACGACGACACCCTGACGGCGTTCCCGTCGGAGAATGACGAGACGGACAACGACGATGCTGCACCGGTAGAGTGCGATTGTGACGGCCTCGGTATCTTCCCGTGTTGGCCGTGTGTTCGGGCGGGTCGCAAGGAACTGCCGAACTAATCACCTTAGTTTCTTCTTCGTGTCTCACCAATTGCCGTTATTAGCTGTCTTGTACAGTAAATGCTCGTGGGAAATGATAGTGAGACTTCTGAAATAAGCTGACTAGTAGACCATCCATTGGCTTACAAAACGACTGAACCACAACATCGACGATTTTCCCCTGGTATTGTCACGAGGTTGAAAACAGGTCAACGGGTATTTCATTACTGCAGTCTACTTGTGGCGTATGCCCGCCACAATCGTCGAAGTCGAACTCAGCGCTGACGAATTCGCGCTCTCTCACACCCTATCTAGTGTCGAAGGAGTCAAATTCGAAATTGAACGCGTTGTCGCCCATGAAGACGATCGTGTCATGCCATTTGTCTGGGTGAGTGGAGGAGACATTGACCGCGATGAATTCGAAGCCATTCTTACTGAAGACCCAAGCCTTGATCAGCTTGAATTACTGGCTGATGTAGACGACGAGTGGTTGTATCAAATGGAATGGGTTTCCGAGATTGAGACGCTCGTGCAAATTCTCGTTACGGAAGAGGCAACGATTCTCGCCGCGACCGGCAATCAAGACAGCTGGAATCTCCGTACCCTCTTTCCGGATCGGGATGCACTCTCTCGAACTCACGACTACTGCCAAGAGAAGGGGCTCCCATTCGAAATTTTAAACATTTACCAGCTTGACGAGGGTCGCCAAGGTCGCTTTGGAATCACGGAAGACCAGCAAGAAGCACTCACACGGGCGTACGATTCTGGGTATTACAACATTCCCCGTAAGGCAACTGCCGAGGAGATTGCTGATGAACTCGGAGTCTCTCACCAGGCTCTCTCTGAGCGCTTGCGACGTGGTCATGGGAGTCTAGTCAAAAATGCGTTGATCATCGGTCGTGGTGCTGATGAAAGGGAGAAAAACTAGCAGAGCGATCTATTTTCTTCCACGGCTAGACAGAACATACCAAATGGAGAGCGACTAGTAGGAGCAGCTACCACCGAGGGCTTTTGATTTGATGGCCTGTATCTCGATAATGCTGGATAGCACATCGATCTACTTCGTCAGGTGGCCTATCTTTGGTGCTGACCATCCACCGACATTCGGTGCAGCAGAGGAGCTTTTCTTTCATCATAGGCCCCATTTCAACGAGGAATCGGTTTATTACTGTAGTTGCATTCTCATGCAATTAATTTGTACTGGTTGCTCGTAAGCAATCTACCATCAACTTAATGAATAATTAGTAAATTGAATTATTCGGAGCCTGGCCGTTCTCCATCTGCAGTGGGTTTGGAGACGGTGATCCAGCTATATAACAATCATCTATTTTGATGCTTTATAAATATATATGCGGCCATACCAAATTAATATTGGTTAATGAAAATCCGAAAATTATCTAAGCCAAACATCACCAGCTATAGGTACGCTATTTATGGCTACCGCTACCACAGACGACACGCAAGCGAGTGGAGGAGATCGGTTCATTTATCTCACTGCTGGATTGGCAGCCCTCAACGGGCTCTTGTTCGGATTTGACACCGGAATCATCTCCGGTGCATTCCTCTATATTAATAACACCTTCACGATGTCACCACTCGTCGAAGGTATCGTGATCAGTGGTGCAATGGCGGGTGCAGCGTTTGGTGCGGCGACTGGGGGCAAACTAGCCGATCAGATCGGTCGCCGCCGACTAATCCTGCTCGGTGCGGTGGTTTTCTTCATCGGATCGCTAACGATGGCTATTGCACCGACGGTGCCCGTCTTGGTCGCGGGTCGTCTCATCGATGGCATTGCGATCGGCTTCGCGTCCATCGTTGGCCCACTTTACATCTCAGAAATAGCACCACCCAAAATTCGTGGTGCACTTACCTCACTGAATCAACTCATGGTGACACTCGGAATCCTCATCTCCTACTTCGTCAATTATGCCTTCGCAGATGCCGGCGATTGGCGGTTAATGTTGGGTACGGGGATGATCCCTGCCGTCATCCTCGCACTCGGCATGCTCAAAATGCCCGAAAGCCCCCGCTGGCTCTATGAACATGACCGACCGGACGCTGCCCTCGCAGTTCTCAAACGCACTCGTGAAACTGGTATCGATACAGAAATGACTGAAATCAAGAAAACTGTCGACAAACAGTCCGGAAACGGTCTTTCGGATCTGTTCGAATCGTGGCTGCGGCCGGCACTTATCGTCGGGCTTGGACTCGCCGTCTTTCAGCAAATTACCGGTATCAATGCTGTCATTTACTATGCTCCGACAATTCTCGAATCGACCGGTTTCGGAAGTTCAACATCGATCCTCGCTACCGTCGGTATCGGTGTTATCAACGTCGTCATGACTGTCGTCGCCATCGCACTTATTGACCGTGTCGGCCGACGAAGTCTCTTGCTCGTTGGCGTCGGAGGAATGGTTGTAACGCTCGGTGTCCTCGGTGCCGTCTTTTACCTTCCTGGGTTCGGGGGCATCCTCGGGTGGATCGCGACGGGCAGTCTGATGCTCTTCGTCGCCTTCTTCGCGATCGGCCTTGGTCCGGTGTTTTGGTTGCTCATCTCTGAGATCTATCCACTTTCTGTTCGTGGCAGTGCCATGGGAACGGTGACCGTCGCCAACTGGGGTGCGAATCTACTCGTTTCCCTCGCATTCCCGATACTCACCGTAAATCTCGGCAAACCATCCACCTTCTGGCTGTTCGGGATATGTAGCTTGTTGGCGTTT
Organism: Haladaptatus halobius; assembly: GCF_020618475.1. GTDB lineage: Archaea > Halobacteriota > Halobacteria > Halobacteriales > Haladaptataceae > Haladaptatus > Haladaptatus halobius. Next base: position 236,323 of record NZ_CP085339.1, read on the forward strand.
GTCTTCGCCTACCGGCTCGTCCCTGAGACGAAGGGACGCTCCCTCGAGGCGATTGAAGCGGATCTCCGGGACAACGTCGCTGATCCTGTCGGAGCCACCGGAACGGAGTCAGTACCCTCTCGCGATTAAGGATACGACCGATTCTCTTCTTTCGATCATAGACTGACCCGAGTAAATGACACATTAAGACTGGTGGATTTTGAATAGAGGCCACGATCGAGACTATTTCGGATGGCTGGGTACATACTGGAGACGTCGGTCGAATTGACGATGATGGTTTTGTGTATCATGTTGAGGCAGCAGAGTGCGACTGTGACGGCCTCAACGGCTTCCCGTGCTGGGAGTGCGTGAGAACAGGGCGGAAGGAACTACCGAACTAATCCACGCTTCAGCTGTTTTTATCCACGTCAAGTCCCGGTCTCGGCTATCACCGACCAGCGAACGCTCACTGAGCATCTGGCTGCAGCAAGCAAGGTACACCTGAGCCACCGACAGCCCTGATCGACCGTTCGAATGTCACGCGATAGACGCCAAAGCAGAGCATTTTCCTGGATTTTTTTGTGGCGTTTTGTGGTACTAATCACGTATATTTTCTCACATTAATTCACATGTGCTCTACTAGTAGTAGGATGTCAGTAACAAAATCAAGTAAGTCCAAATACAGGGTAATATGACTTCCTCCTGGGACCCACGGACTCGCCGTCGAGTACTCGAATGTTCAGGCACTATCCTTACAGGGACGTTCCTCGCTGGATGCTCCACCTCGAAGGATAAGGACGTCAAGAAACGAACAACCACCGAGAAAGAAAGAGTTGATCCCAGTCAGCTATCACTGCAGAAGCTGGACCAAATACAACCCTCGGGACAATCACCGCCCAGTGGCGGCTATTCCGAAACTGATGTTCGAGCCGACGGCCAGTATGCTGTTCTCGGAACCAAGTGGGGTATAAGTGGCAGCTATCTTGTCGACCTTAACGATCCAGGTTCTCTGAAACAGGTCCATTATCTGGGGAATTCGAACGACGCGCCGAACATAGATGTCAAGTTCGACTATCGGAACGGGCTGTACTATCGAAATATCGAGAGAACCTGGTCCGGGAATTTCGAGATCGTTGATTACGGGTATGATACCGGAACACCGGAGACTCCAAAAATCATTGGTTCTATCTCCGAAGGGAAGTCACACAACGTGACACCACACCCGACGAAGCCGATTCTCTATACAGTGAACTATGAGCTAGAAACAGATGGCTTCGACGTGTACGATATCACTGATCCGATAACTCCGCGCAAAGTTGGCCAGCACGGGCCAAAAGGGGCGTGTCATCATATCAAGGTTGATCCGAACCGAGAGCTCCTCTGTGCGTCATTTCAGGGCGGACAGTTCGTCGGGATCGTCATCTATGACGCGAGTAATCAACGAAAACCGGTTGAAGTAGGTCGTTTCGACTACAAAAAGCACAAATCGTACAGTACGGCACAAGTTGGCGAAGAAGCATTCGGGGCTGCACACCGCAGCTATTTCGATCCACGACGCGATTTGCTTGTCGTCGGAGACGAGCGATTGGCAGGCGTTCCAGGGGGAAAACACGTCTTCGACATCGGGTGGAAGGAAGGCTCGCTAAAAAATCCTAAGCCGATTGGATTCACTGTCTCACCTAACGCTCGTCGCATGAAGGATGACTACGCTAACCGTTTCGATTGGACTGGTCATCACTTCGATATCGTTCCGTGGGGGGAGGCAACACTCCTTGTCAGTGCCGACTGGCACGAAGGAGCGGTGTTGTACGATATTACCGACCCAACGAATCCGCACTCAATTGATCGGTATCCGACCGCTGATAGCATGGAGGAAGTTACGCCAAACGACAAAGTGTCACTCCTTGGTGAACCACCGATGGCGTGGAAGGCAGCGTACAATGCCAAACGTGACCTCATCGTTGTTAGTGATTCTTTTACGGGATTCTACACGTTTGAGCTGATGTCTGAAACGTAGCCGTTTGGCTCTCTCAAGGGCCTATTCCGAATTCAATTCGTTGATTCTTGCACTAAATAGGGAGAACATAGAACCATCCTTTCCGTTGGTCAGGATCCCGATGGTCAACTGAATGGATTGTCCGGTGTCTCCAGTCGGGTAATATCTCCAATTACGTCGAAGTCATCGTCAAACGAGTACAGGTACTCAATACCCTCTCGCTGCATGTACGCAGCAATCGTCGCGTCCCCAAGAGAGAGTCCTTCGTAGGTCTGAAAGAGAGAGACGGCGTTGGTGAAGTCCTTTTGTGCCGCGTGGAGTACCTCAAATCCAGCAGACTGATTAAGCCGCTCATACGTCTCCACAGCCATTTCGTGACGCTTCCGGTTGTGTATCCAATTGAAAGTTTCAAGAGCGATGTAGTTCGTCACTCGTCCAGTCGGGAGGTCGCCGCGATCCATCCCGCGGACGATCTCCAGAGCACTATCGTGATGCTGGTCATCGATATCCGCCATCCCGATAAGAACGCCTGTGTCGACAACTGCAACTGCCATTAGTTGTTCTCCACGAAGGCGGGATCCTCCTCATGGCCGGCGAGGTCGTGCGTTTCAGATCCGCCACCACCCATCGATACCGGTTTAAAGTCGTCGAACGCTCCGTAGCGCTGCTTGACAACTTCCACAGAGAGGTTGCCTTCATTGTCAGTATTCCAGCGGAGTTTGTCGCCTGGTTCAATGTCGAGACGTCGGCGAAGCGACGCCGGAATCGTAACCATTCCCCGGTCGCTAACCTTGGTTTCTTCCGGAGGTTCTTCGGTTGTCATACGTGGCAGTACTGGCTCTTGTGGCATACATGTTGCGCCTCATGTAGCCGTAGTCGATCTGTGAACCACACCGGAACACCATCTACTTCGGTTAGCTCAGGCCGGCCGAATCCAGATAACGCGCCGTGCTTCGGGCTTCTTCTTTCGAATTTCGTCGCTCTCATGGAGTCGAGTGAGAACGTTATAGGCTGACCGTCGTGACCATCCAAGTTCGTCCGCGATCTCACTCGTCATGTAGGGTTCGAGCGGCTTCATGACCTCTAGTACCGCTTCTTCGGTGTGCTCTTGGACATATTCCCCGCTCTCATTACGTGCCCTTTCATCGTTCTCTGTCATACCTGCTCCTTCATTTCCGCATGACATAAGATTATTCCTTACAGGGAAATCGGTGGTTTTATTACCTATTCCCTACAAGGAATACGTAGGAAGAACGGTGCCCTCAGGCGTGGTGAAACGCGCCGGGTTATTCACCATTAGGCGAGAATAAGAAAGATCATACTTTGGCTTCTATTCGTAATGGAATCGAGTTCAGGGTTCAATCACGGCTCGAAACCGAACCTCGCTTTCCATCATACGTTCATAAGCTTCAGCGGCCTCCGTTAGGTCGAATACCTCCACCTCGGGCGTAATATCACGAAGTGCACTGAATTCTAACGTATCCTGTGAATCACGGGCATGACCGGAAGCCCAGCCACGGATTGTCCCACGATTTCCAACCAATGATGCTCCAGAGACATCAATAGGGTCGCCGGGGACACCAACAACGACGACTTCACCGTCCGTTCCCAAACCAGGGATGATAGAAGAAATTGCCGTCGCACTCGGTGCTGTAGCAAGGATCACCGTTGCGCCACCAAGTTCAGAGAGTACTTCTGCAGCATCTTCTGCATTCGCGTCGATAAAATGATCAGCACCTAAATCGAATGCGTACTCTTTTTTGTCTGTTCCGCGTGAAATTGCAACCGTCTCGAATCCTGCTTGATGAGCATACTGTACGCCAAGATGACCGAGGCCACCGATACCTTGTACGGCGACTAAATCACCTGGCTGAGCGTCGGTGTGTCGAAGGGCGTTATAGGTCGTGATTCCAGCACACAGTAACGGTGCAGCATCAACTGGTTCGAGCTCGTCCGGTACTCGAGCGAGTGCCTCCGCGTTAATAGTAGCATATTCAGCGTACCCGCCATCGACCGTTATACCATGGATGTCCTCATTTTTACATTGTTGAAACTCACCACGACGGCAAGCATCACAGACGAAGCAGTGACCGCCGTGCCAACCGGCACCAACACGGTCTCCTTCGGTCCACAGTTCTACAGCTGAACCAACGGAGTCCACACGTCCAACGATCTCATGCCCGGGAATTCGGGGGTAAGAAAGACCTGGGTAGCCACCCTCTTTCGCGTACGAGTCGCTATGGCAGACACCGCAGGCTTCGATCTCGACGCGAACCTCCGTGGCTTCCGGATTGGGAACTGTTCGGTCGACAAGTTCAAATGGTGCACCAGGTTCAGCTACCTCTATTGCGCGCATTGTGTCAGGCATAGCATCATAGCTATCGGGCGCACTGTCAATAAAGATAGCTTCAGTGGAAAGAGATCGTTTCAACACGTCCCCATGCGTAACAGATCTGACCCAGCGTTGGAAAAGGCGCCATGACTACCCAGAACTTCCGACCCTCGACAGCGGTGTCACACTCCTCGAGACGGACGAGCGAGCGACCGGCGCGTTACAGTCGCTCGTACTCGACCATTTGCTTCTCGGCGGTGGCTCGGCTATTTGGATAGACGTCCACGGTCATGGGACAACACAACTACTCTCGCGGATCGCACCATCCATACGCGTCCTTGATCGCATCCGAACCGCACGTGCATTCACCGCATGGCAACACCAAAGCCTCTGCCAGGATCTCATACCTGAACTCACTGACGTCACTGCCGTGGTCGTCCTTCCGGCGTTCGAGTGGTTCTATCGGTCGGAGGAGCTGTCGCGTGGCGACGGTGAGCGGATGCTCGCGGCGGCTGTCGATCTCATCGGCGAAATTGTGGATACATTCGACGTCTCAGTGCTCATGACTCAGCACACGGATGATGCGCTAACAGATTCGATTCAAGAGTGCGCAGCCGACGTCATTCGGTGCGAACAGACACCGTATGGGCCACGCTTTTCGGGCGACGAGTATGAGACGTTAGTGTATCCACTCGACAATGGAATGGTGCAAACGACGCTTGCCTTCTGGCAGCAGGTGCTGACAACCCGCCACCCAGCGGTTGCTGATGCCGATTCCCCAATAGAGGTGAGTGTCCATGGGTCGTACTAACCTGACGTATCGCGACGCACTGCGCGTCATGGAATCACGATGGGATGACTACCGTCGTGCACTTCGACACACCGATCAGGAGGTGTTTGATCGGCTCTTCGAATATGCCCGAGCACACGCTGATGCTAGCGGGCTGCAGAACCACCAGTTCGTCGAGGTTCCGGCGCTCGTCTCGATGCTCCTCGAACAACAAAAGCAGATCGACGATCTCGAAGATCGACTCGATCACGTCCAAGTCAACGAGTTTCGGGACGTGCGTGTGATAGAGTGACGTGTACATCTCCTGGCGTGTGAGCGTCGCGATGTTCGCCTCTGCGGTGTCGGTCTCCCAGGCAGCGAGTTTGGTTCCGAGGTCATCAAGCGACCATTCGGTCTCTTCAGCGAGGGTGTAGACGAGGTAGCGTCGTCGTGGATGCGCAATTGCCTCGAAGACGGGTTGTAATTCGAGGATGGACTCGGAGATATCGATGTCGAAATCGCGCTTGGCGGCGCTCTCCTCGGCGGCCTGACCCGAGTGTGTCTCCCTCTCGTTGGGAGGTGGATCGTCCCCCGCCATAGCTAACTTTGGAGTGTAAATGTATTAAAAACTCGGTGTAGAGCGTGTCTTCCGACCATTTCGAACTAATGCGTATACAGTTGCAGTCTCTTTATATCTATTTATAGTGTCATGTTTCTCATTCAACTACTCGAAATCGCCTGATAGTGACGAGCAGTGCTGGTCTGAATGGTTGGTGTGACCGACCGGTAGACAGGTCGGTCGGCAGGAGCAACGAAATTCGACCCTGCGACGGACGAGATTACGATCGCGCTGACGTGGGACGCCTACGACTCGCACGGCTGGGAGCAATTCAGTTCGACCGTCCGCCACGAGTTGATCCACGCATGGCAGTACCACGAGTTCGGAGAGGCGGACCACGGGCGAACGTTCGCCCGCTGGATCGACATTCTCGACACCGCACAATACTGCGAGCGATTCAGATCGCCGAACTGGTGGGTGATTTGCGAGGATTTCGGTGGGCAACTGGCGCGCTACCAGCGTTCCAAGGTCGTGAAACACCCCGAGACGTACAGTTGTGGTGAGTGCGGTGGGTCGCTGCGGGTCGAGGAGACTGCCGGACAATGAGGACAGAATATCGTTGTCCCCGCTGTCAGCGGGTTGTTGGGCCTATAACGGTGTCTGGCCCGTCGTTGATCCATCTGAGTCCGTGCGGGCACCAGGTCGCCACTCCCGACGAAGTGCTTGAGATGGGCGATCTGCACCCACCACGCCCTGATATGTGGGTGACGGACTTCCTCGGTGAATCTCATCGACTCCCGCTGACGCGTTCGGCTCTCCGTCACTCTTTCATTCGTTCGTTTCTGGTTGGGACAGGCGCTAACATACGTTAGTATAATAAACTAATCTACACGGTTCTGCTGAAGCTCTCAGAGCGTGACAGGAGTGGTGTGCTGAATAGAGAGGATTTATGCAGAATGGTTACATCGCTCCATTTTGAGCGGAAGTTCCTGAACAGTGATTTTGAAATGATGAGTGATAATTCGGGACGGTTCAAACCATTCACGAGACTCGTTACCCAGCGGAAACCGTCGAATGCACGGCCGAGCAGGAACGACAAACGGAAATTGGACCAATCCGCGGCGACACTAACCCCGGGACAGTCCGCACGTTTAATACTGGATACCGGCGAGCGGTGTCGTTGGGTGGGAGTGCTCCAGCCATCCTGGATTATTCCTGTCCGACTGGTGAAGAGGCATGAAACGGACAAAAACGACAATAGCGCTGTTGACGATGGTCGTCGTCATCGGCTTGACGTTCGGAAGTGGTGCTGCCTTTGCCGGCGCCGACTATTCCGATAAGAAAGATGTCAAGAAAGACGACAAGAAGGAAAAGAAAGAAAAGAAGAAGGGCAAGAAAGGAAAGGAGAAGGTGACGATCTGCCACCGACCGCCTGGCAACCCGAGCAACGCCCAGACGCTGACGTTAGGCGCACCGGGAGCACAGGCGCACTTGGACAATCACCCGAAGGACACTAAGGGCCCCTGCCCGAAGAAATACTGAGCTAACGATACTTTTTTATCGCTGACTCCAGCCCAGACGCCAGCGCCCGAAAGCGAAGAGCGATGAGCGATCGCTATCTTCAATGATCTACCAATGGCTCCCGCTACATTCGCGCCCTGTATTCAGTCTAACCGCTAGAACCGATCACCTCTTGAGGGTTTCAACAAAGCCATGTTAGTAGACTATACTAACCCTGGGTATCCACTTTTGCTCTGACTGGCGACTGTTTACGCGATTTGCAGCAAAACATCAGTGCATGCTGCGGGAGACGGCCCTATTCGATATGCTCTACAATGAGCTTGCAACCGTTCTATAAGAGATACGACCTGACGAGATCGACGCTGATGGGCTTGCAACGCGACTGCTTGAAAATGACGGGGACAAATGGCTTAGAGGATTTTCCGAACGTTTCGGTACACACGGACATTGACGCTAGAAAGAACGAAACACCAGCCAACGAATACCCCATAGAAGATGGCTGCTTGGTAGCGTGGCGGGACTGCATTAAGCGGTAGGACCGCAAGTGAAAGTGAGATGATACCGAAGAGTACAGCACCAAGAAGATAGACGCCTTTTCCGAGTGGTGTGTGGACGCTCATAATAAGCGGTGAGATCACCATTGTGAGTACCAAGAAACCAAGAAGTGAGCCAAAAGCGACTAACGTGTCGCGGCCACCGATTAAGCGTTGAAGTGGGGATGTCGTCGCGGCCATAATTTCACTACGTTTGCAGATAGCAAAAGGATTGCTCTCAATAGGATTTCGCGAGTTTAGGCGATGTTCTCTGGTTTTCTGGGCAATTACTCATCGACTGGTGAATGAGTTTATATCCGGCCGGGTTTTTGAGACGCTATCCAAACAAGATGGTCTGTATTCGACTGAAATGTGAGAGTTCTCCCTGTTTCTAAATGCGTGATTGATTCTATAACCGAAGTAGAACGTGTGACGGTAGCGAGGTCGAATTCTCGAATTTGCCTGATTTGGCCGATTGACTGCCGGTTGAGAGTATAAGCGGCAGTGGAATCGACCGGGTCGCCACCCTCCGGGAAGCACAAATCCCGTCTCCGTTATCGAGAGGCTGATTTTGTTGGGGAGAACACTTGGTTGAAGAGAGTCAATCAAATCTATTCGACCAGTATAATGAGTTTAGATACAGTCACTACTAGGATGGCAACCAATATCTCCAATCATCTCAACAGTGATTGGGTCGTCAACAGCTAGTCGTAACCTGTAATAAGAATCATCAATCTGATTGCCAATACTTCAATAAGAAAAAGACTGAACGTAGTAGATGGTTCAAATCACTTTCTTGCCAATGATTGTCGCGTTCCGTGTTTCAACAACCGTTCCATTGACTGTATTAACCGCGACAATTGTCACCGTACCAGTTGTCGGCAGCATGAGTGTTACAGTCGTCTCACCACTTTCAACAGGCGTTTTATAGACTGCTTTGCCTGTCGCATCGATCACGTTCAATTGGGTCACACCTTCGCTGGTCGTTGCCTCATCGGTGAGCGTGACCCGCGTATCGACCTTCCCTGCTGCAACTGAATCAGTTGTCGACGCACCTTTGAAAACAGATGAATCAGCAGTACCGAGAGTTACCGTTGGATCGAGTGTTAGACAGCCACTCGTCATCGAGACCATCACGACCAGTATCGTGACCATCACAACGCGAATCCGTTGATTCATTACTTTTATGACTTGGTGCGGCATGCTTAGTCCTCACGACTAGCCGGTCCGGCCGTGGCTATCCATTTTCCGTCTATCGATCAGCATTCTTAGGCCCGTTGAGTCCAACAGAAAAACGTAATGAGTCAAATGCAGGGAACTCAATGGGAGTATAAGACGCTGAGACCACCGCGTGGTGAAACCAAAAAAGAAGCCGATGATCCGCAAAAGGAATTGAATGCCTACGGCGAAGATGGGTGGGAACTGAGCGAGACGATCGACTACACGGGTGGCGGCACCAAATATCTCGTGTTTAAACGACCAGCTGCAGCTGATACGTGCGCCGGTGAGGACGCAGAATCATGAGCGATGAGAGTTCTGACATCAGTACGGCCAATACAATGCGCGAGCGAGCAGGCGAGAGTCGGCTCAAAATCTGGCTCTTGCTCGCCGCGAACCGCCTCCACGTAACGGCCGTCTTAGCGTTTGCAGTCCTGATTGTCTTTGTCATTGCGGTGACCTTCCTGTCTCCACCCTTGCAGCAACAACTTCAATCCGGAGACATGATTGAGACGATGTTCTCGACGATGATTGGGGCCATCATCACTGGCGTGACGCTCGTCGTGACCATCGGTCAACTCGTCATCTCCCAGGAAAACGGCCCGCTCGGCGAGCAACGCGAACGCATGGAGAATTCGATGGACTTCCGTGACTATGCCGAGGAGCTGATCGGTTCACCGAGTCCTGCAGATCCGTCAGCATTCCTCCGAGAACTGATCGATGTGGCCGAGCAGCGAGCCGTCGCCCTTCAAGAGGGTCTGTCCGAAAACGACAATGATCAACTTCAAGAGGAAGTTGACGAGTTCACCGACAGTTTCACTGGAAATTCGGAAGTTGTTCGCGATCAGCTTGATGGCGCCAAATTTGGTACGTTCGACGTGCTCTTTGCCGCACTCAATTTCAATTACTCATGGAAAGTTTTCCAAGTCGAACGACTCATGAATAACTATGAAGAGAGTCTCTCCGAGGAAGAGATCACGCTCTTAACTGATCTGAAAACGGCATTGAGCCTGTTCGGCCCTGCTCGTGAACATATCAAGACCCTCTATTTTGAGTGGGCACTTGTGAGTCTCTCACAAATGATTCTGTATGCAGCGATCCCAGCACTTGTCGTCGCCGGGATTATGCTCACGATTGTTAATGCGACTACGTTTTCAGGGAGTACGCTCGGCGTGACGAATATGGCGTGGACGATCGGTCTGGCGTTCACAATAACGTTAGTACCATTTTTCCTCTTTACATCGTATGTCTTACGAGTTGTCACTGTTGCGAAGAGAACGCTTGCTATCGAACCGTTGATCCTTCGGGATTCACAACGGTAATTCATGTCTTAGAACCATCGTGAGGTCTACATACTTCAAAATTGGTCGAGTGTCTTCAAGAGGGCGAGTGCGTCACTTGGCACCGTAAATTCAGCAATAACACTCATAGCAACGCAACATCCTGGAAAAGGATAAGAGCAGGGGCACAGCAATTCAGCTGCCAAAGATGTTACTGTTTTCGCATGGTGTAACCACGTCTGCTTAGTGCAACAGGCGGTAGTGGGTATTCAATGCCGAATATCGGGTTGAATGAGAGGGGTTAGGCTGTTGTCGTGGTCGTATTCCAAAGGCCGTAGCCGCCTTGCTTGGCCTCCTGTTGCTTCTGTTCAAACTCCGCTCGTTTGCTGAACTGGCCGTCTGCGACCCGTGCGTAGCCCGACCGGAGCAACTGGGTGTTATACAGCCAATTGCCGGTGTAGACGTACACTTGCAGGTGGCCGTCACTGTCGCTCCCAACCTTTGGGTCTGTAACGAGTGTGACGGTGCTGTACTCAAGCTGTGCTTTGGTGGTCTGGAGCGCTCGTTTGTGGTAGAGACCGCTCTCAGGCACGTGTACACCGATCAGATCAACAGTCTGGGTCTTGCCGTTGCGTTCGATTTTGATGGTTGTCGGATCGACGATTTTCGTCACCCGCGCTTCAAAGCGCTGGCTCCCCGTGGGTGTATCGACTCGTGCGGTGGTCTGTGTTGGCACTGTCGTTGCTTGAGCTGCCGTGCTGGGTTGCGTCGTTGTTGCTATTGTTGTCTTGGACGTCGTTGTGTGCGCCGTGCTGGCCGTCTGTGTTGGTGCTGTCGTCTGGCTGGTACTGGTCGTTTCCGGCACTGTGGTCGTTGCTGGGGCTTCTGTTTGCGGCTGTGGCTCGGTTGTCGTAGGCATCGTGTCGTCACTCTTCTCACCGAAGCCAATCCCACCGAGACAGCCAGCGAGGGCAACGATCACAACGAGTGTGAAGATGGGGACTGTTCGGGACATATCTGCTGTCGTTACTCTGGTTAGTTCAATATTCGGGGTAGCGAACACTGGCCGGCTGAGCGGGGTGTCGCATATGGTCTACCGTATCTGCTGAACGACCGAGGACCCGAGTGCTACGAGTAACCCAGCTGGGGCAAGTGCTACCCCGATAGCCATTGAACGGAGCGTGTCATAGAGAGATTCTCAGAGCGTTGGTTTCAACTCGTTCTGCTTGAATCAGTCGGTACAAATACCTGCGAGTACAGCGTCAGCTGTTCAAGTTCGCGCGTGGCAGTTCACTACAGTAGGCCCCACACTACACCGAGAATGGTACCGAGACCCATACCAATCGAAATACCTATCCCGATATTATTCAGTGCAAGCCCAAGAACGACTCCTATTAAAGGTCCGAACGCAATCCCTAGAGCCATCTTATTCAAATCTATTTGGTCGTCCTCTTCGTCAGACATGTGCTATCTTTGGACTTCTGGTGAGATAAACCCAGAGATCTAATGGCATATGAACGCTCTATATCTAACGTTCACTATGGAGTCCAAAGGGTGACATTCTGCTCTAGCAGCGAACGTCCTTTTTCTGGAATCAGCTGATTGCGAGCGACTGGAAGCATGCCGAGCCGAACGCTCCGCAGCGGACCGCCTCGGCCGAATGCCCGCCACTACTGACACCAGTGGGACAGTCAGACTGCTATCATCGGTGGACAGTCAGTTTTCTCGTGAAGAGGACACCACATTTCCGGAGTAATCTGGGTGCGTGCAGGCGCCTCACCGCCTCTCGTGACCATCACGCTCTCAGTGACAGTCCCACTGCACCGGAGCTCGCTCTTGACAGTCCCTGTGGGGATCTGTCGGAAGATAGTCGTCCCTGCTGTTACTGGCAACTGTGGAGTGCCCTACTAGATAGACAGCCCCTCGTGCTGTCGCTGCTCGACGTCCAACTGTTTCGGCAGGGTGGACAGTCCCATCGGCTGGATCATGCTGGAGCCTAGGGCGTGCTGGTCGCCAGATCAGACAGCCCCCCTGTAGTGGCCGGCGGACAGAGCAGTCTGTTGCTGGTAGACAGTCTTCCGTGCTGGTCCCTTCCTCTATCGCGGGTTATTCAATGAAACTGCGGTGTCTCGCAGAAGATGGCACCCCGCTGGTGCGCTCGGGTCGGCACCCAGATCATGCCGTCATATCGGCACCCAGAGGGGCGTGCTGGTGTTGGCACCCGGCCATTGCTCACGGCTGGTGATGGAGATGTGTCGCTCGTCGGCACCCCCTCTGTTCGGGTGCAGAATGTGGCACCCCACGGTGTCGTTTAGCGGCGTTCTCGCTGTGTCCCGGCAGGGCAGACTGTCTAGTGGCTTCGTCATACGGTTCTCAAGCGTAATCCAGCCATTCTCGTCTGTGTTAGCCATCACTCGTCTCCTCGTGCTGTCGCGGATGCGGTTGCTGTCGCTGTTGCTGTTGCAGTCCTCTGCTGTGCGGGACACTGCTCGGTTCTACTGGCGGCTTGCCGCCCTAGTGCTCCCTGTCCTGCTGGCGGTCTACACTCCGCTCTGTGGCCTGTTGCTCGCACTGCTGGACTATCCTTGCACCATAACCACTGTCCTGACATTTTCATGGTACTGCCGGTCTGACTGTCCCCCAGTTTCGTTTCCTTTCTCTCCCGGCGCTCTGCTCAGGGGACTGTCCTCTCCTCCAGTTGCCCCGCGTCCTATGTTCCCCTTGGATGCACTCCATCCATGTAATTATACGATATCTGACTATCCATACTTTCGTAGCCACAGGGAGACTGTCAGTCGTCTCTCATCCCTCATCCTACCAGAAATCTTAGCTCTTATTCGGGTGCCCACTCCTTGCACTCCACACATGAGGGTGCCCACTCCTTGCACTCCACACATGAGGGTGCCCACTCTTTCACGCTCACTTTGGGTGCCCCATTCTCTCCAGATCATCCTGTCCTCGGTGCGCCCTCAGCATGGTCCAACATCTCGCTCGCACTCACTGGCCAACCATCAGCATACCGCCGGGCTGCCACCTCCAGATATTACCTCACCCATCTTACATTCTCTCCAGCACGTCGGATTCTCCTTTTGCCGTCACATTGGGTGGTTGGCAGCCTATTGGTGTCGGCGGTTTCTATCAAAGGCCTTAATACAGGCGTAATCACTAAGGCCATAGCTAAATTAGGGCTTACAAGAACATACTATGGAAAATGATATATCCAACGCAGAGCAAGCACCCTTCGGCGCTATTGATGACCAGATGAGTGCGGATCGCGCCGCACTGTTAGCCGCTGTCGCTCGTGCCACAGAAGATGATCGAGATGGCATTCCGACGGGTCAACTTCGGGAAGCGGTCGGTGTGCCCTCAGGAAGCATGCCGTACCATATGGACGCGCTCATGGAGTGGGAGCTAGTCGAAGTTGTCGGTAATCAGAAAGAGGGTGGGGGGTCGCCATCAAAGGTGTTCGCTCTCACGGAGCGGGGAGCAGACTACCTCGATAACTCGACAATCAAACAATTCCCATCTGCTGAGGACGTGGCGGAATTAGAGCAGCGTGTCGATGAGTTAACCACCCAACTGACCGAGCTTCAGGACCAGCACAACCAGATGCGGGAAGCCTATAATCGGATGGCGGATCTTGTCGAAGAGTTGCAAGACCAAGTTGAGAAATCTTAGAGCCGCGGCAGCGACGAGTCGTCACCATCATCCGTCGGCCGTTCCGCGTCTGTCCGATGGTCCGCCGGTACGTCGCTCTCCTCGCTGCTCCGCTGGTTGCTCTGCTCGGTCGAAATCAACTGCTTGGTAGCACTGCTACCGCTCTGCCCTCTGTCGTCCAGTAGGTCCGTCAGCGGCGTCTGTGTGTTGCCCTCGTACAGCCGGATGTCCATTGGTGTCTCTGTTTCCGGCGGGACGACGACCACGTCCCACTCGACCTCGCTCAGATCGCCGTCCATCTCGTACTCGGGGATTACCGGTGGTTTCACGTTCCGCTTGCCACCGTCCGGGTAGGCACTCGCGTCGGTGAAGATGTCGGCGGCCGTCTCAAAGCGGACATTAACTGTGCCCTCACCGTCGCGCAGAATGTACTCACCGGTCTGTTCGTCGTACACCCAGACGTTCTCCCGGCCACCGGGCCGCGTGATGGTCTCGCCGTCGATAGTGAGCGTCTGTGTGCCGGTATAGAACCGTCGTTCGTCCTCGGTGGGATGACTACTCCGACAGCAGAACGGCGCGTCTGCCACCGTCTCATACACCTTCTCGGCCACCTCCTCACGGGCGAAGAACAAGCACCGATGGCCCGCGTTGTGTGCCTGCGCGAGATTCTTCACCGTCTGGGAGGGTTGGGTACTCCCAGTCGTGTGTTCGCTCTCGATATAGGCGTCATTCGTCCCTGCAAGCCGATTCAACAGCGCATGCTCCTCGCGGTAGCTGTTCACTGTGTCCGCTATCGTCTCCGGGTCGTCATCCGGCCCAATTGAGAGGACGTCGTCTAGTCGTGCGAGGCCGTCTGGCATGACGTCGCCGGTCTGCTCGGGGATCTCGAAAATGAACCCGAGTTGCGTCATCGGCACGTACGCATCCGCCATCGGTGCCCAATGCTCGGCGTTGCCGTCGTTCTCTGAGTCTCCAAGGTTGAGGAACCCGGTATCAAGCGGTTTCACTTCCATCTCATCCTTGACCTCCCGATTGGCCAGATGTGTATCCGGCACTCGCTGCAAGACTTTCCGCCATGCTTTCCCGGCGTCGGTCACGTCGTCGCCGGGTAGATACCGGTTCAACCGCTCAACACACGCCGCTATTTGCACCCAGCCACCTGGATCACCTTGTCGAATGCTCTCGTCGTAGACTGCTTTGAGCGTTTGGTTCCGCAAGTATTCATCTGTCCCGACCGGGAGGTCTGCTGGATCATCCGCAGTCGTTCCCTCGTCCAATTCGCCATACGGCAATTCGCGCTGAATTTCGGCGTCGGTAATCGGTGGACTGCCATACTGCTCCAGACTCCAATGAATCACGTCCTCGGCATCCTCTTCCGAGCGAAGCGGTGGATACGGTGCAAAGGTATGGATTTTGAGCGGATCGGAGTACTGCATGCCGCCTTTAATCGGGATTCGCGTCCATACCTGGTAGTTCTCCGTTTCCATCAAATCCTCCTCGTTGTACCCCTTGAACAGCTTCGCGACGGGACGGGCGTCTTCGTCGTTCGGCAGTCGGAAGATCACCGGGTTGTTACAGTTCGCTTTCACGGCACTCAGCACACCTGCTTCGTTCAGCTGCTCGGGATACTGGCAGGCGATCGTCACCGAGAGTTTCATCGATCGGGCCCGGGCGAGCATGTTCTTCACGTCGAGATTCTGGCTTGCGATGGCGTCGAACTCGTCGAAGATGGCGAAGAACGGCTCGTTCTCACCGTCCTCGAAGGAACGACTTTGCACGGCGCTCCAAATCGGGCGCATGACACCGAGCGTAATCATCTGCTTGACGTCCTGATTCGAGACAGGCGTTCGGACGATCACGATTTTGTTCTCGTTGATGATTTCCTGAAAGTCGATCGAACTCTCCCGCTGAGCAATAATCCGGCGGATAACACCGTTCTCGACCCAGTTTTTCACTCGCGACAGGAGGGGGCGAACGGCGTCGTCGTCCATTTCGGCAATTTCATTGACGAACTCCTTGATGTAGGGGTCCTCGACCTCCTCGGCGAACTGTTCGCGACGCTCCTGATTCAGAAGGACGAAGTAGAAATCGATCACCGAGTAGTCTTTGTCCGATTTCATCATCGCGCGGCCCATACTCTCGGTAATCGCCCGCATACGCGGCCCCCAATAGTCGTCGTTATCGAGAATCGCTTTCAAATTCTCCAGGCGATCCTCAATCTCCCGTTCTAATTCGACCTGACTGTCTGTCTCGGGAATTTCAAGGAAGTTGATGCCGACATCGCGCTCAAAGTCTTCGTCGCCCGGTTCAATCCACACCACATCATCGAGGCGGTCTTCGGGGAGCAGCTGGAGGAGTTCTTTCGAGTCTCGCGCCTTCGGGTCGAAGTAGACGAAGCCGTGGCCGGCGTACGCTAACTGAACCATCCAGTTCAGAAGCTCGGTCGTCTTCCCGGCGCCGGTCGTCCCACACACCCAGTTGTGCTGAAAGAGTGAATCGAACTCGATCGGCACCTCGCGAAAGCCCTCCTGGGCGCTGTCATTGTAGCCAATCCAGAGCGGACTCTCGGGACGGTCGCGCGACCCTTCGATGAGCTGGCGGACCTTCGGGCCGGCGACGACATCGTTTTCCTCCGTGTGAGTAAGGACTTCGGCGCCGCCGATTCGGTCGCTGCCGGTCGGAGTAATCTGGTAGGGCTCAACCGTCGGTGCGCGAAGATCGTCGGGAATCTCGTCGTTCTGCTCGTCACGATCGTCTCGATTATCTCGATCGTCTTCATCGTCCGCGTCGTCACCGCCGAATAGGTTATCGAACATCGTGGATCACCAAGGCCCGGCGTCGGACTTGCACCGAAGTGACGGCGTCGACCGTCCGGGAAACGGGGGGAGCGTCGCCGCTGTTACTCTTCTCGTTGACTGTCGGCCGGCACTTCACCGCCGCGTTGGGCGTAGCGCCAGTCGATTTTCGGCGTCTCGATCTCTTTGTTCGGGATATGCGCCGCCCCAGCGAGTTCGTTCACCGAGAGAATCATCTCGCGGTCTTCCCACTCCCGAGTGTGAAGCTTCTCGATGAACGCGGGGTGATCGCTGGTCGGGACAGGCGCGTCGGTGAAGCCCTGCTCGGTCATGGTGTTGTAGTAGCGGGTGAACATCCCCGCCACACCCCGCGCTCGGGATTCGGCTTCGTACTTGTCCGGCGAAGCGGCGAGAATCCGCATGTTGGTGTGAAAACCGTACTGTCCTCGCTGCATTTCGACGATATCCGCCGCTTCGCGGTCTTTCTTGCTCGCGTCACGAGTACGGGGATTCAGCCACCCGACGACCTGGTCCGACCGGAGCCCTTCGGCGACGTCATCGACGCCCTCATCCCGGGACAAGAGCCCGCCGTCGCCTTCGGTCCAGTCGTTTTTCGCCGGCCGAAAGACAACCTGCACGACAACGCGCGTCTCCGGCGTCGTGAGCATCTCGCTCGTCACTTCGCCGTACGGATCGCGCTCGAAACCTTCGCCCTGATGGTTACGAATCGGGTAGTAGTAGTGACGGTTCAAGTCGAGTTCCGCGCCGGCGATATAGTCGTCTGGGCGGATTTGCGGGAATGCATTGCCACCTTCCACCCAAAATACCTGGGTGTTCGAGTAGCTGTTTGCGACACGCCGGCGGAACTTGTCGGCGGCGTCCTCATCGGCGGCGTGTATGTAGAATTTGAGTTTCGCCTCATCGAACCACAACTCAAAGGAGTGGTGCTGACTGACGTTTTTGCTCCGGAACCCCTTCGTCCGCACGTCGTGGAGCGATTGGAGCATCGCGGCGCCGTCGACGATGCCCTGGTTGTCTTTGTAGGGCCGAATGGCGAGCAACACACCCGGCGTCTCGTCTACGGTTTGGGTGTACGACTCGTCGAGCTGCACCGCGGTGTATTCGCTGGCGCCGTCGTCGCTGCCGAACAGGCCCATCAGATTTCCCCCCATTCGTCTTCGATGTACGGCCGAAACGGCCCGTCCTCGCTCGCTTTGTAGCTATAGATCACGTCCTCGAAGGGCGAAGCCCGTTCTTGGGCGTGCATCCACCCTTCGACGTCCGCGTAATCGACGAGATAATCCGTATACCCCAGGCCGTCCTCCCCGCGTTTCGCCTGGCTGGTAATGAAGTGCAGTTGCTCGTCGTTCATTCCGAAGCGCTTCTTCGCGTCGTCTTCTTCCAGCTTGTCCGTGTAGAAGAACTCGGTTGTCGGAACCTGGCCGAGAATGGCGCGTTTTGACTCTTGCATGTCCTTGTCGTCAGCGCTCGCGAAGTCGCTCGGGCGGTGCGAGAGGAACCAGAGCCCGGCGTTGAAGTGCCGCCAGTGGCGCGCCGACTGTTGGAGCCACGCGAGAATTTCCTTCGATTGGAAGAGGTAGTGCGCCTCATCAATCACGAACAGCGTCTTGCTCGGCGCTCGTTTCACGGCCTGATAGACCTGTCCGAGCATCAGCTGGAGCATCGTCGCTTTGTCCGCCGCCGCACCGAGGCCTTGGATCTGTTTAAGATCGAGGTACGACACTTCACCCGGGCGAATGTGGGCTTCCGATTCCCCGACGAGTGCGTCGTGTTCGCCGCCCGCTTTGAAACCACTGAGGCGGCGAAGGAGCGGGCCCGCGTTCTCTTTGATCTGTGCCTTCTCCAGTTCTGAATCGACGTACTCGCCCGGGTTTTCGCCCATGTCGTTGACGATCTCCCGGAAATCGGCCATCGTTGGACTGTTCTCGGCTTTGTGCGTGGTGACGTCCGCTTTCAGCACACCCGCCTGTTCATATGTCGCGTTCAGTGCATCGGAGACGAACGGGGCAAACTCGCCGGCTTCGTCGCCAATCATGTCGAGAATGAAGTTGCGCGCCTCGGTGAACTTCATATCGTACGGATCTAGATTCCCCGATGCTGCCAGCGCCGCTTCCGGCGTCTCCTCGATATGCAGCGGGTTGATGGTCTGTGACCCGTCCACTGTGATGTGTTGGCCGTTGAGCAGTTCAATGAGACTCCCGAACTCGCCCATCGTATCGCACAAAATGAGCGTCCGATCCTCGCCAGCCAGATACCAGCGGGTGGCCTGCTTGCCGACATGGTAGGATTTCCCGCTGCCGGAGTTCCCGATCGTCAGCCGGTGGCCGGGTGCCACTGAGAACTGGTCCTTGATGATTTCGCTGCCGTTCTGGACGTTGCGGCCCTGCTCGACGCCGTCCTCCTGGTCGATATAGGCGGATACCGGCGGAAAGGCCGCGGCGATCGTCCCCGACAGCGTCAGCGAGTAGCGTTCGCGCGTCGAGACGTCGGCGAACGCGTCCCGACTGTTCGGTGAACAGGATTCGAAGAGTTCGGCTTGTCGCTGTTCTGGTGCCAGCACCGTTAGATGAGCGGGAGCACTCTCGAGCGTACCGGTCACTTTCTCGCAGGCGCTTTCGAGCGCTCGGTGTTTGACAATATCCAGGGTTAGTTCGTCTTCACTCGCTAGGCCCTCCTTGATACGCTCCTCGGCTTCATCCAACGCCTGCCGGGTGCCAGCCCGAACCGTCACGTAGCCGCTCAAATCCCACGGTTGGGCTTGCGTGTGGTGGAGGAGTTTGTACATCTTCACGTACGGGTCGAGGTCGTCCTCGACGAGAATCGCCGAGACGTCACTCACATCTTTGCGCTCATCGATGTTCGCGTCGATCTCTCCGATGGTGTCTTTCAATTCGAGTTCCGTCGCCCGCTTGTCCCGTGCCCGGATGTCTAAGCAAACATCAACGTCTACGCCTCGCATGGTGTAGATGTCTTCGAGGAACTTCTCTCGGGGTTCAACCGGCCAATCGGCGATCCAGTAGGTCCGACAGTACTGCTGGCCTGTCCGAACGTAGCCATCGCGAGCGTCGAACGTTTGTGGCGCGAGGAGTTCCTGTACCCGATCGTAGGCCAGTCCGTTTGTCTCGTCTTCGTCGCTGGCGAGTGGCGCGAGGAGGCCTTCACGGACTCGTGCGAGGAACGACGTTTCTTCGTTGGCGTCCTCGTCAACATGCGTGCTCGTTGCGACTGGTTGCGAGACAGTGCCGCCGTCTGTTGTCGCTTCGACCGTCGCAACGTCCGCTACTCCTGTCGATGGTGTGTCGGTCGCATCCACGGCTTCAGGACGTGGACTGTCGCCGTCCTCGGCGCTATGTGGCCACACTGCTGCATCGACGTCCTTCGTCACACTGTCGGCATCGAAGGAATGCTCTGTCCCGCTCCAATATCGGCCCAGGAGCAGCGCATGCTCAGCAGGTCCGACTTGCGTAGTGTCACACCCATCGGTACTCCCAAATGCACGGGAGAGCCGAGAGAGTCGGCTCTTCACTTCTCGTTGCATTCGTCGGCGTTTGGCGTCACACTGCTCATCATCATCGCCGAATAGCAGCGATCGAATCTCGCCTTCATCGGTCATGTCCGGTACCGACACCTCGTCTGGGCGAACTTCAACGACGAGATAGTGCTGCCACTCGCGAGCGTTGAACCGTGGAAAGTCGGTGTTCTCGGTCCACGTGATAACGCTCTGAAGGAGCTCTCGCGCTAGCTTCCACTCTTCGCCAGCGTACTCCGACGAGTAGAGTTTCGCCCGATACTTCTCGGTGACATCGCGAGGGTCAATCTCCAGTGCCGTGCTGAACAGGCGGAAATTGAAATCGCTCACGTGTTGATCAAGTTCGCCACGAATACGGCCGATCATTTCACGGGCGTCACTCGTCTTTTGCATCGTCGTATTTCGGCCCGAAACGCGCGCCATCGCGACAAGTCGCCCGTCGTCCATCTCGGCAGTGCCATCGGCGTGGATCCGTTTCACGCCGTGCACTGTGGCGGCTTCATCGCCTGACTTTGGGAACCCGCGTTTGGCCTTCGCGTATGCGAGTGGGGTTTTGATGCAGTCAAGTCCCGTCGAGTACTCGCCCGATGAGACAGCCAGTCCAACAGCACCGAGCCCACCGAGTACGCCGACACCAGCACCCATCAACGACGGAGCAAGCGGGGCACCGAACAACGCGGCGAGACCACTGACCCCGACGATACCGGCACCTGGTGTGCCGTAGAGGAGATCGTTCACTTTGAGCCCGTGATAGTCAAGTCCGGAATCGACGTGTGGTGGGACGAGTTGACTCGGATCTTTCGGTGCGTCCGCATTGTCTGTCATGGGTAAGTCCCGTTCCCAGCCTTGCACCGGGATGTCGGCGTGAACCGAAACGGGGGTTAGTCGTAGCGTTGCAGTATCTCACGGCCATGATTTAGCTCGTAGTCAGCGCGTTCTTGCTCTTCTCGCACGTCTCGAGCGTCGATACCGCCATCTGCGTTCAACGCGGTGTTCACTGAATCATAGTTCACGGTCTCCTCCGTTGCCGACGTGCCAGTGCTAAACGTCGAATTGTCCGATTGTTCCCAACTGGAATCGCTGTCGCTCTGGTAATCCTGATACTTCTCGTGGACTTCGTGCCCGACCCGCTCGCCCGCTTCGTCGATGTATTTCCCTGCTTTGCGCTGGTTCGCTGCTGAGGTGCCGAGTGCGATCGAGGCAGCGTCATTGGCGTGTGCCAGCATCTCCTTCGGGAGAACGAGCAAAGCCAAGACAAGCCCACCAACAACGAGGGTGAACGTCTCCAGCACGCCGAGTGCGCCGGATGTCCATGGCAAATCGGCGAGCAACCGAAGGACGAGTGCTTGAAAGAGCTCCGTGACGATCACGACACCAAAGAGATAGACGAAGGTATCACCGGTGCTCTTCAAGAATCCCGAGAAGCTGCGACAGGCCCAGGAGAGCGGCCACAAGAACACGCACACATAGATAAGGGCCCGCTCGAGGCCAAGGATGAGAACCCCGACGGCAATTGTGCCCGACTGGAAAATACCAAGAAGGGCACCAAGACCAATCCCGACACCGAGTTTCGCGAGTTTTGAATTTGTCTGAATGAACTCGGCACCGTCAGGTGCAACCGATATCGCGGTCTCGTTCGCCAGGTGGAGCAAGAGTGGTGGGATAATCCAGGTCGTTGCGACCATGATGAGCGCGATGCCGACGCGTTTCCATGCTTGACGCTTCTCGTACGGATCCGACCGATAGAACGACATCCCGAAGGCCGCCATCAACGCGACGCTTGCGAGACCGGCTGTCCATGCCGAGGCTTTGTATACGCCGGGCCACAGACCGTTTTGAGGATTGACCCAGGTACTCGGCTTGTCCGGTTGACCGGGAGCAGGGATCCCTGCGACGCTGTCGCGAACCGTATTCGCAATTCCCTTCCCGACACCAAGGAAAATCCCAGCAATCGCTTTGAGCTGTCCCTTCGCCATATCGACCGGGTTAATCGACGGAACGAGCCCGCCACCAAACCCACCAAGGAAACCGCCGCCGTTGCCACCGCTTCCGCCACTCGTCGAATTATTCGATGGTGCTGTCGTCTGGCCGTCGCCAGGACTGCCGATCCAGTGATTCTGGGATGTCGTCGAATTGTTCACACTGGCTGATTGTGCCGTGACTGGGCCGGCAAGCGACGTGACTAGCACGACGAGAATGAGTACCGAAAACCATCTGCTGTGTCTCTTCCAAGTCATGGTCAGAAAGGGAACTCGAGAGGCTCACATTATGTTCGCAAAATTCACACACGAGAGCGTGCTCACGCCAGCCTTGTCGAGGACGACGGCGAACAGTGGGAAGAACCACGCACCGCAAAACGTGATCACTGCCCCACGGGCCGCATCGCGACCCTCTTTTTTCTTATCTGAACGGGCACTTCCCATCTTCAGCCAGGCCATTGCACCGCGGAATGCTGCGAGCAGAAACATCCCGATCGTAATCATCCCAAATGCGAGCGTAATGACGGGACCAAGTCCGGACGAACACATTACGTCGCTTGCTTCCTGGGTAGCTTGGGCTGCCACTGGCACTGAAAACGCCGCGGTTGTGGCGACGATACCGACACTAGCACGAATGGATCGAGTAGGGATTGCCCCCCATTTTGCAGCGACCACACGCTTCAGTGCGTGATATTCCTGCGTTGAATCGTCCGTCAATCGGTGAAATCGGTCAGAGATGAGTCTCTCGGTCGATTTCGGCTTTTGTTCATCCATTGTACTCACTACCACATCTAGAGGGCTAGATAAATACCTTACGCACACAGTGAGACGCCGTATACTATCGAATAGAGTCAGTGTGTCCGTAACCTATTTATGTCATAGACTAGGGCTGTTCTACATGCTTCCACGCAATTCCAATCAAATGGTCTCTCTCACCAATGTCGACAAAGAGATTCTCGAAATACTCCGAGGTGGGCGGGCAACGCAATCCTACATCGTCGACGAAACTGGCCGTTCGCGCCAATACGTCCACAATCGACTCGGAATACTCACTGCTGCGGGGTATCTTGAAAACATTCATAGAAAAACGGCATTGTACGAGTTAGTCGGTGACCCGCTTGCTGACGAGGAAAATGGAGGATGAGGCGATGCGAATCCCATCACTCTCGATCGAAGCGCCGAACGAAACCGCACGAGAGACACTCCGCCGCCATTTCGCGATACTCGTCGGCCTTCTGAAAGTCGTTCTCGTCGGCAGCATCATCCAAATTGTCGTCCTCGGAACGACGGGCGTTATCGCGATGTACATTCTCGGCTTAGAGGGGGCGGCCGCTGGCTGGCTGGTGATTCTCTCGTGGTTCATCGCCGCGTACTTCATCAAACTCTACGGACGGAGTATTTTCCCAGTGAATGCCGACCAATTCACCCGAATCTAAAAACCAGCTCTCTCACGCTATTTGCTCGCCATCGAGAAACACGTTCTTGAGTGTTGCTCCACCGTTCCGAATGACTTGTGCCTTTGTCGCATCCCATCCGGGTGTGTGTATCACGAAGTCTTGCACAGTCGCTTGACTAACACCCTCGTCGACGACGAGTGCTGTCATCGGCGTATCCTTGATCGTTACCTCGACGTTCTTCACCACGACCTTCTGGACGGCGTGCTGAATCATGAGCGACCATCCCGTTGGTTTCTTCTGGATGATTTTCGTATTCGAGACCGTACACGTTCCGTCATCAACACGAATGGGGCGCTGCTCGTAGTAGAACTCCTCGCCAAACGAGCGGTCAGTCACGACTACACAGTTGTGGATTCGTGAGCTGTCGCCACCGATACGGATATTCGACGCCTGGCTGTTTGCCGCGATACAGTTCACTACGTCGACCGTCCCGTCACCCGTCCCTGGCTGGCCGCCGATCACGTAGATGCCGTTGTCCGGCCAGCCACCGAACAGTGAGTTCTCGACACGGAGATAGCCCTGTGCCTTCGGATGCATCGTAATCCCTGACGTTGCCCATGAGCGGCCAGCGTTCGGGCCGCCGTCGTACGTGTCCCGCGTGTTGATCGTCTTCTGGTAGGTGAGCCCACCAAAGCGGAAATCGACATTGTTCACGCGGGCTCGCGCTTCTTCCGTCGCTGGATTCACTCGAAGCGGCCCCTGACACCCGAGCGAATGCATCCCGACTTGGCGAAGGGACCGAATCTCCGACGTCCCCGCCGTATGGTGGTTCAGTACCTGCATTCCCTGGTTTTTCCCGCGCCAATCGAGGGTAAACCCGCCGAACACGAACTTCCCCCGATGTGGATTGTCTGGAATCCCAATTTTGAAGTGTTGGGCGGGGCCGTGGAATTCGCCCGCCGAGACATCGAAGCCGTTGATCGCGTTGACACGCCCGTGAACGAGCGTCGCGTTCTGGCCGATGATGCCGAGGTTCCGAAGCCCGACGCGCCGAACCTGGCTGTTCATTTTGTAGCGTCCGGGTGGGAAGTAGAGGAGCGTATCACTCCCGATCTCGCGCTGGATTACAGGTGAGTTGTCCTCGTCTCCAGTCGGATCTGCGCCTGCCTTCGCCATGTTCACGACATTGCGGAACTCGCCGCGCCACGGCTTGGGATCGATCGATCGGAAGTTGCCGCTCGTCGCGTTCGTGTTGCTGTTTGTCGGCCCTGTTGATGGGACACTTCCCCCACTCGCGCCCGTCGGGAGGAGACACCCCGACAGAGCTGTCGCTCCAATACTTGCGCCTGTCGCGAGAAACGCCCGTCTGCTGTGCGATACACGATCAGCGTCGTCAGGAGGTGATAACGATGTCATAGGAGGATCACTCACGCTTCGGTGCAGGCGTTGTTTCTAGGTTAGTTACTATCTTAACCAAGATAAGTTTTGTGTGAGTTACTGGCTATGTTCAAATCAGTTTCTTATAAGATTTCACGCTCATGTGTTAGCGTTGTATACTAATGGGGCTTTGTGGAATCCTCAGAAAATAATAGATTTCGACGGGCGTGCTGATACAGGGCGCGTATCTTTCATACCATTTCCTTGAGAGCGGCAAGAGGAACTGGTCTAATTCAAGATACGCTCGTTAAGGTACCACGGAAGCACTCCAAGGACAAAGAGGATACCACCTGAAAGCACGATCACTGCGGGTGGGACGACGATTGTAAAATATTCTTTATTATCAATTCCAATCCAACCTGCACTGAATGAGTTGGCGATGTGCAGAATGCTTACTCTCATTAACCACTGGATGGTTACCGCACCACCAACCAAGAGGAGGATTCCACTGCCGAATGCGCGGTGGGAGACTTGCGTCATAGGTGCCAATTATACTACCGGAGGATATATGCTTATTCCACCCATTGAGTATTGACTGATAATTGAAATGCCTCCTTAGTAGTAAGTGAAAGATACGCCTCTATCAGGTCACAGATTCTGCTACGATGAATGGACGCTCTGTCTGCAGCACGCACCTCTTGGCAGACTGTGAAGGTTTCAACAGAGCCACAAATAGGAACAGTCGAAGAGCGGCGAAGAGGTAAGAAGAGGACAAAACGTAGTCAGAGTGAACGGCTCGCTAGCGAGTAGTACCGGGAACGAGACTCCAGACTTTCTCTGTCGCGAGGTACTCACCGTCCTGCTCTTCGATGTACCCTTCGGTAAGAGCCTCGGCTATCGCGTCAGCGAGATCCCCGTCAAAGCGGCTATGCTGGCGTGCAATCACACCAATGTGGGCGCGATCAATTGTCGCGCGGTTGTGCCCGCCCGGATTATGCTCGATAATCCGGGCAATGAGTGCGGCATTCTCGCTCATATGTTCTACTAGCGATCAGCACTCAATAAGATTCATATCCGAAGAGATCCGTTGAAATAGTGCGCTAACCTACCACTATATTGGAAGAGACCCGCTTAGTTGCGCGAATTTGAGTTCGCTGTACGATAGCGTCCGAAGGCGTATCCTAGCCAAACAAGAGTCAGGGGGATTGCAATGAATTTTAGAAAGTCGAAAAACAGCGCGTAATATACGACTGTCTTTCCAACCATCGAAAACTGAGGGAGCCACGCGGGAAGCGTAGTAACACCGTCCGAGACACCAATCACAAATTCCATTAACAAATATTCACCAATCAGAACAGTAGCGAATAGACTACTGAGGGCAATCACTGGCCGTCGAAGAGTTGGTTCACGCCGTACGGATTGAGTAAGTTCCATATACATTTATTTGAGCTGAGATGTATTAAATATGTATAACGTGTCACTTGTCATGACATCATTGTTCCAACAGAATTGCTCATGTTTTATGCTTCAATTTCATAAGCGCTACTTATCAATTGGAATCTCTCGTATCACCTGCAGAAAACGCGGTTATGAAGTATGCTGCGCGTCCTTTGCTCCACGAACCGTTTCCTCAACTGCCTCGATACCGTCCTCATGGAGCACATTGCCGACGACGACTGTGTCAGTTACATTCGCCATCTCAAAGGCTGAGTCATAGTCGTGAATCCCGCCCCCATAGAAGAGTCGCGCTGACGAGAGTGAATCGCGTGCGGCAGCGACAACAGCTGGATCGCCGAGGGTGCCGGAATACTCGAGGTAGATAATCTTCTGGTCAAGGATCTGTTCAGCGAGTTCAGCATAGGCAACGACATCATCTCCATCCAAGTCACAGTTGGCCTGTGTGTACGTCGCGACTGACGATGCTGGATTGAGGACAATGTATGCTTCTGGGTGCACGTAATCCCAATCGAGATCGGATGTGCGAACCCATTCGTGGTGCGCTCCTGTGATCCACAGTGGGTCATCGGCATTCAGAACAATCGGAACGAGGTAGCCTGAGAGTGCATCACTGTGGAAATTAGTCGGGCGATAGGTCGGTTCGACGAATATTGGGGTCTCGGCAGAAGAGAGTGCATCAAGAATTGACTGAACGCTCGTTTCTGTGACGTTTGTGGTGCCACCGAGAATGAGTGCGTCTGTTCCCGTGTCAGCTATGCCAGTGTAGGTATCCCCATCGTGAAGTGCTTTATCGGGTTCGATCTTCGTGACGTGATCCCACTGTGCCCACGCAGCCGCCATAGCTCACCGTAGTGCCATCACACGCAAACCGCTTTCCCACTGTTCGTATGGAATCATAAGCCTCCGTGATCTGCGTACGACACTTTCACTCCGGGGATGGCTCATCCCTAATATCGTGTTGCCCCGTCTCTTGTCTATGAATCACGACTTCGTCTCATTCGGACGCGAAGAGGTGTTTGCCGAACTCACCGAGCACATCGTTGAGTTGCGTGAAATCTCGGATGGCGATGCAGAGGTGATGGCGAGCAAAGTCTTGAGCCGAGCATCCAGCACGATTCATTTGGTCGGGCTATCCGACAATGGCAAGCGCGCACTCTACCATTGGGAGACGTCAAATCCTGGCGCATGGGCTTCGTTGATACCCTTTGACGAGCGTGGTGTTGATAGTCTCAATGCGATCATCATCTGGCAAGCTACCGACGAGGACCAGCCGGACGACTTTGAGACGTGGCTCAAACTGCGACTCGATGGCTTAGACTGGATTCATCCAGACTACGTCTAACGAGTTGTACTTGCGTCTTCTTCATCCCTGATTAGACTCCTGCCTAATTCGAGCATTCACTCCCCATCCGGGGTCGTTCGAATATGATTGCCCTTCTCAAATCGCTTCTCTGTGATCAAGTCTCGTCTCTGTCGTGGATTCCTGCAGCGATCTGCGTTCAACCACTTTATCGAATACAAGGCAAGTACAGACGCAGAGGTGGATATAATCGTCGAATCTTTCGGATTTTACCTGAATAACATCATTACAAAATAGAAGAACAATATTATGTATTTATTGGAGAATATAGTTTCGATCAGTCTTCGACTTCCGAGTTCCCTTCACTACTCGTCCCGAGAAACCATTCCCGAGTACCTAAGCGAGACCAGGATTCTTGCGTAGGCACATGTCGTTCTTGTGTCTGTCCGTAATTGACAAGCGTCACGAGGAAGACACCTCCGATTGTATTCCCAAGGAATACCGGAAGCCAAAATTCTGTAAATACGGCACTCAACGTCGCACCACCGATGAAAACATAATATAGTGCCTCACAGCCCGTTACTACAATGTGATACAGGTTCCCCGCACTAATCGTGTAAAATATAACGTAGATGAGTACAAAGCGGGTGATAGTGTCGCGCGCAGCATGATCGAGCCAGACGACACCAGCAACGAGCCATCCGGCGAAAACCGCTTTGTAAAATAATGCCCACCAGCCGACGCTAAGACCATGTTTGCCGAGGTTCGTAGCCATACGAGCAGTTTCCGGTTCGAGAACGTTGCCCTGTGCGAGGACAAACGCACCAAGTCCAGCACCGAGTATGTTACCGAGCAAAACGATACTCCAGATGCGGAGTAATTTGGGAATAGATGCAAGATGAGTTAATACCAATGCAACCGGGGGCAGTGTATTCTCTGTATATAGTTGGTATCGTCCTAGGATGATGTAGATAAACCCAATTGGATACAGAATTGCTGCCAGAAACTCGTTCGAAGACACTGCCGCACCGACTGCAGAGCCAAGAAACGTGAGTGTGATCGCAAAGCCAGCGGCTACCCCGCTGAGGAGAAGTTCTCGATCGGTTGCTTCTACTTCTTCGTCAGCGGAGGCGACGACACGCTGGAAAATTTCGTCAGTCGAAAACCGTTGTCGCACGGCTCTTCCAGCGGCAGGAGCCCCACTCTTAGCTTGATCAATACTCTTTCGAATATCCTCTTCAGACGGACTATCTGAACTCATTTACCTCTCCTTGCTACCTCGATAGCTACGGTAGCCTGCGTGGCGACGCTGCAGCGTAGTTGCGAGTAGTGCCTGTCTATTCAAATCTCACGGTGATTCCTCGGGTGGAGGTTCACCGTTGTTTTCAACATGAATGCGAACCTGGCCGTTGCCGTAGATGATATTCAGTAGATCGTCAGCACTGAACATGACTGTAACACGCTCGTCAGCGTGTGGGCGAAAGAGCTGATCAAGCCCATCTGGATCAATGTGATCTATAGGCGAAATTCCCCCTCTTGCAAATTCTTCCCCGTCTGACGATTAATCGCATTAAGGACGGTATCGCTAAGTGGGCGATTCTCCGTAGGTGAGTAGACTTCTGTATTGGTATGGTCGTTCATCGTCGTTCTTCAATGCAGACTCCCATGGTTGCCTCCCCTATTCTTTTTGCCACTCTCTCAAAAGCGCCAATCAGCGACGTCTCGTCCTTCTCAACGCGAAACCTTCACGTACTGGTTAACGGTGTTGTTTCTCATATCGACCGATTTCATCTGAGGAGAGGGGTCGTTGCCTACGTTCGCTAGTTTACTGTTCTGATGGCCATTGCGGCTAGAGCGTCGTTCGCACAGGGACTCCATTTACTTGCGTCCGCTCAATTGCAGTACCTCTTTCGCGATGACGATGTGGAAAATATCACACTCTGAATGGCCGAGAACAGTATTCCTTCAGGCAAACTTTTTTTATCGATTATCGTTGCACTCGGTAGCTCGGATGATTCCCCTCGCGGCTCCAACACTCGGCGATGTCGAACTCGATCACATTGCGACTGTTTTCGAACGCGGCCAGCTCACGCGTGGACCTGAAGTTGATGCCTTCGAAACAGACTTCGCCACCTTCTGTGATTCAAACTACGCGATTGCAACCGCCAACGGAACGACTGCATTGCACACTGCCTTCCACGCACTTGTGCTCGGAGAGAGGGATCGGATCGCAACGGCACCGTTTTCGTTCATTGCAAGTGCGAACGCAATTCGATGGTGTGGAGCCACCCCGACGTTCGTCGACATCAGGGCTGATACCTACAACCTCGATTGCCACGCGCTCGAACAGCGTCTCCGTGATGGTGAACAGATCGATGGGGTGCTCGCTGTCCATGCGTTTGGACTTCCTTGTGAAATGGAGCATCTGCACGAGTTGGCTGATGAGTTCAACTTTCTGATTGTCGAAGACGCTGCTCAAGCCCACGACGCTCAGTACAATGGTGTGCCAGTGGGATCACTTGGTGACCATCAAGAACGTCTTCCTCGATTGCTTCGATGTCATCAAGTAAGGTATAGTATTATTGACGAACCAGTGAGATCGGCGGGGGTACGTGTATCGCCATCAGAGCAACAGGCCCAAAATACCCAGATTACGCAAATTATGGGCGAACTTTCCGATCTTCGAACAGCACTGATTCAGTTACTCGCAAAATACGAGCATGACATAGCTGATCCTGATGTGGCTGATCTCCGGCTCTACATTGATTCGCTTCGCCCGATCATTAATGATGCTGACACTGACGTCGCCGCGTTTTTACAGCCGATCCAGCAAACTGTGAGCGCTGTGGGTGCAGTCGGCTACTATTTTCTCCCAGGTGATTGAAATGCGCCAGGGATCCGCGAGCTCAAAGCAGACTTTGATGCCGTAATCGAACTCCGCATTGGCACATCCGGCCCTGAACAACGGTGGAATCTTCGCCACACTGGATATACAACGCGGTGGTTCTCACTTGACTAATAAATTATTTCCACTTATCAATATTAAGGATTTAATACTCGACCACAGATCCAGGTATCAGTAGTACTGCCAGCGGGAATCGAGACAGCAGAACACGGCTAGCGATCGATATCCGTTTTGAGGACGTGTGCTAGTTCCTGCATTGCCGCTTGGTCATACTGGGTCAAATCATACCGATTACTGTTATTTCGCTCGCTATACACACCGAGAATGCCGAATTGGACGAGCAGGAGAGGATATTCCCGAGCATACGCCGATCGAGCGCTGGCTCGTCGAGTGTCTCATAGAGTTGACTCACACACGGATAGTTGCGCTGGCATACTTCGAGTGCCTGCTGAGCCTCCTGATGATACGTTGAGAGTAGCCCGTATTGCGTTGGCTGTGTCTCACGAAGGGCCTGGATGTGCGTAATGAGAGTCTCTGGCATGGCTTCCTGATACTATTTACCAGCTCTGTTTTCGCTTTTTTGTCTGTACAGGTGATAATAAACTAGTGTAGAAATGGTCATAAAATAGTGAGGGAGAGGAACCCATATTCATGTATGCATCGTCGAAAAAGAGGACTGCTGCCAGTCAGTCACTCGTCGGTAATCAAGCTGTGTCGAGTTCGATCAGCGTAGTCATCGTAACTGTCGTTCTAGACGGAGAGGCTCTCAGAGATGCCGGACATCACCGCAGTCAGTGCAGATGAGACGGCCTTGGTCTTCGAGAAGGACACCGCCACAACGGCTTCATTTCCCACAGAGATTTGGCCCGTCAGTTCTTTCGACTGTTGTCTTGAGTGCCTATTCTAAGTGGTCGATTTGGGCTTGCTGAGCTTTCACTTGCTGTTTGAGGAGATAAATCTGGGCAAAGAGCCAGAGATGGCCCTCATTACCAAGTAAGGTGACCATGTTGACCGATTGTTTCCCCATCATCTCCATAAAGAGTTAGATATCTAACTATTAATAAGCACTCGCCAACTGGTCATCGATTTCGCGTCTGATCACCAGCACATTATTCACTCTGTTGAATACAGCTATGAACGATCGGCCTCGGCTGTCTAAAGGGTGTTGAGGTCGAGTATTGTTACTTGAAAAACCGGATAGATATCACAAATTGTTAATCGATATTTTTACCTGTAAGTTAAGCTTGTAAACCATAGAATTTTGGCTGGGTATTCGGTACTATAGTCCTGCCGGTGCTCTCTTATTCACTCGACTTAGTCACCGATGTCTGCGTTGAATTCATCTTGGGAGAGATCCTCAAGGAGATTCTGCACGTCTTGTTTGGTCTCATCGTCAATATCATCGATTGCTTCAACACTATGGGCTCCACCGTGAGCAGTCTGCAATGCATTTTCGTTGAGGGCACCGTCTGGGCTCACGACCGGCAGCTTGAGATCGGTAAAATTATCCGGCGGAAAGCCTGTCGATGAGAGGATAAAGTGGTTATCGATGTCAGAAAGGTCATTCGTCTCGAAATCCTCCTCTTGTGGGGAGTCCCATTCTTCTGTCGTTGTCCCTGAGTACTCGGGTTCGTGTATGTCATACTCTGTCATGGTCCATCCACATACTAAATCCGCTAGCTATTTGTACTAAATGGCCATTCGGACGCTGTTTCGGTTTCTAAGAGAAAAATATTCAAGCAGTAGATTTTTATAAATATATTCTGAACCTCAGTTATCCCAATTTAGAACTGATTTCCATGAGTATCAAGAGTAAGAGCCTATTGTCTTCTCTGCTGATACAGCAAATCAAGCAACTCCTCAAGTCGTACGGACTCGGCCTTCTGTTTACCGCCAACGTCGTCGGAGCGGAATCGATATACATCCTAGGCAATACAGGCACGAAATTCGGGTACTGGCTGTTGTGGACGATGCCGCTCAGTCTGCTGCTCGGTATGGGCATGCACGAGATGTCCGGCCGGCTCGCAATCATCAATCAGCCACTAATGGAGTACATCCGGGATACCGTCGGCGAACTGCCGGCGAAGCTGTTAGCGTACGTTATCGCTTTCATTATGTACTTCTGGGCGATCTTAAACTTCGCCATGTGCGGCGCAGCATTGGTCTGGCTGACACTGCTGGAGAACCTCCATGTGGGTGTCGTTCTCGTCGCTGGTATCGGCGTTGCGATAGTCGATGTTCAAATGCTCGCCAAACGAATTACTATAAAACATACGGTGAATAGAACAGGAAGTACCTAGAGCGCAAGATAAGGGCCAACAGAGAGAAGGATAAGACCTAATGCAATCTTTAATTTGGCTGGATCGACAAGATGGGCAACCTTCCAACCGACAATAACACCCACGAGTAGCGGGATTCCGACTAGAACAGCAAGTGGGAGTGAAATATCTCCTTGTAGAAAATACCCTGTGGCTGCAAATACTGCAATGAAGATTGATTGTACCTGAGCGACAGCAACAGCCAGCAATATCGGAACACCAATCAGGAGTAACGTCGGCACTGCAAGCACTGGACCACCAATACCCAACAAACCGCTACAAATACCGAGAACGAACCCCAATATGCCAAGTATAATCTGTCCCTTTCGCGTCATTGCTTCAAGCATGTATAGCGGATTGAATCCACGCCGTTCGCGATAGAGAATGATTCCACCAATAGTCATTGCGACCCCACCAAGCAATAGTCCGAAAACCGGCCTCGGTACGTAGGTGTTCAGATAGGCTCCCATTAGTGCACCAGCGATACTTGTTACACTAAGTATGGTTGCTATTGCACGACTTGCTCCCGTCTCCATCTCACCAGAGTATAGATAGGCAGCACTTCCAACGATACCCGTCGCGATGAAGGTTGCATGCGCGGTTCCGGCAACTTCAGCTGAAGAGATCGGTGTAAGTGAATAGAGCGCGATCGTCACGAAAATTCCGCCAGGGCCAATCGTCGTAATACCAATCCCAGAGAGAAATGCGATCACCACGAGTAATACCATAAGTGTGTATCCGAATGGAAGACTTAGCATGATCACGTGTCTATTTTTATCGCTATTTGAGTGTATTCTGATTACAATGATTCATGGATCATTTCTACGAGCGATTTAGCAGTAAAGAGTGAGGCAACGAGCATAAGATATACGGTTGAGAGGAAGAATGATTTCTCCGCCAGGACCGAATCGAAGTATCTCATCATAGCTCAACTCACCGAAGGAATAATTCGAGAAAATTCTATGATATGACTTGACGGAATGAGCTAAACTTGATAAAAAGTAGCATCTGGTAAACTCACCGGACGACAGTCACCGGGACCGGAGAGCGTCGAACAACTACCTCGGCGACGCTACCAAGGAGAATCCGAGTTACACCTGACCGTCCGTGGCTCCCCATGACAATATGGTCGACATCCTCAGTTTGAGCGTACTCTACGATGACTTTCGATGGCGCACCTACTCTAGTTGCAGTTTGTATGGTAATACCGTGCTCTTCAGAGAACTCTTCTGCTGCTTCTAACTGATCCTTCACCTCCGCTCTGACTCCTTCTGCCTCTTCCTCGGTAAATAGCTCTCCAAGAGCTTCTGGGGTATGATGTACGTCGGATAAATCGACGACTGTCAACACCGTAATTTCCGCGTCGGAAAACAGTTCAAAAGCGTATTCTAGCGCTTCGCGTGCTGGCTCTGAATTATCAAAAGGGACGAGTATCTGTAGTGGCATAGTGCATACTATGACCCCTGTCATTATTAAATCGCATCTATTTACCCGAGTCAATTTCGTTACTACTTCGTAGGAGACACTCAAGTGATACGTTATGGATAGTGAAGGACCAATAGTATCTACAGCGACGCAAAGTAACGGGATTACTCCCTGATTCGAAGGATTTGCCGCTGAACTCAAAATCGATACTCACGGCAGACTCCAGGCAACTTGTTTGATCCGCTTCCAGCCAGTGAGAGTATATCGACTGCAACTACCCTCGTGATCGTTCAATCTGATCCCCAGTACATGCAATTTCCTCGTCCAAGGTACAAGTCCTCCGAAAAGGTATAATACTTTTTGTACAATGGTGATAAGCTGATTTCCTCGACGAGCGTGTCAATCTACTATCGAAGAAACATGAACGGGACAGTCAACGCGGCAACTAAATAGAAATTCGGAGCATTCGTACGGTCACGCATCTGGTGGAAGCAGTTCCGCGAACTCGTCATCAAGTGCATCGTTCACAACGTGGAACGAGGCCTCGCTATTTCATACGGTGAATGCAACTTTCTATAATTCTGAGAGGTACGGGCTGCTGAATACATCCTCTGTATTCAACAGTCGCCCCCGAGATGCGAGATTTCGCCGACGCGAACGAAACGGGCGCGTCCCGACGCGGCTCGGACCCTGACGGAGTGCGCGCAGTCGATCCAGGTCACCAGCGTCGAAACCCGGTGACACCTGTTTCTCAGACCGTAGATACTCTCTGACCTTTAGTAGGATGCGCTTGCAGCCAATGTTATTTTATCAGTACCAGGAGTGGGTTTCATCCTGGGCTGATTTCAATGAGCATGAGAAGTCACTCTCTGTTTTCGTCAATGCCCGTGAAGAAGGTAAAAGAGCTGCTCGAGACGTACGGACTCGGCCTCCTGTTCACCGCGAACGTGTTCGGAGCGGGGTCAGTGTACATCCTGAGCAACACGGGGGCGAAGTTCGGCTACGCGCTGCTCTGGACGATGCCGCTCAGTCTGCTACTCGGCCTCGGGATGCACGAGATGTCGGGGCGACTCGCGACCATCAACCAGCCGCTGATGGAGTACATCCGGGACACGGTCGGCGCCTCAAGGGCGAAACCGTTGGCGTACTTCCTCGCATTCATCATGCACTTCTGGGCGATCTCGAACTATACTATCACCGGCGCAGCACTGGTCTGGCTGACCCCGCTGAACAACCTGTATGTCGGGGTCATTCTCGGCGCCGGTATCGGCATCTCGCTGGTCGAACTTCGGCTGTACAACCGCGTCGAAGCGGCCATCGCGGCGTTCATCCTCACGGTCTTCAGCATCTACATCGTCATCGCCGCCGGACTGACGCCGCCCGTCCAGAAGGTGGCTCTCGGGTTCGTCCCGGCGATACAGGCGAACTACGGCTATCTGGTTATGGTCATGGCGCTGCTCGGGACCACGGTGTACTATCCGAACTTCTTCATCCAGTCGAGTATCAGCGAATCGAAAGGCTTCTCGGAGATGCGCCGGTATCGGAGAGATCACTTCGTCGGCCTCTGCTTCGTCGTCTTGCTCAGTACGGCCGTGCTGGTGGTCGCAGCGATGACGCTCAAGCCACATACCCCCACTCTCGCGAGTCCCGCGAATCCGTTGCATTCGAAGCTCGGCAGTTGGGCACCCACTGTCTTCGTCGTGGCCGTCTTCCTGGCGTCGATCTCGTCCGCGACGGGGACCCTGTTCGCCGCGGGCTACATAGTCCCGCAGTCGCGGGGCCGTAAGCCGGCGTTCGGTAACCGGTCGTTCCGTCGGGTCGTCGAACTACTCATCGTCATGTCCGTCGGCTTCATCGTCCTACTGATCGAGACGACCGGCGCGAACCCGGTCGAGCTGGGAATACTCATGCCGGCGATCAACGGCGTCATCGGCCTCCCCATCACAGTTGTCGCGCTCTACATGGCCAACGAGCGATTCTTCGATCACCCGCGATGGCTGCGTGTCGGCCTCGGTATCGCCGTGGTGGTGACGATCATTCTGGCGCTGGTCAGCGCCGTGGATCTGGTGAACACAATCTCCAAGTGGTTCTGAACCCGATCGATCGTCGTACGGCAGCCGAAGGCCGGCGTCGCACGGCAGGCGATTGTGAGT
This sequence comes from Haladaptatus halobius, assembly GCF_020618475.1. GTDB lineage: Archaea > Halobacteriota > Halobacteria > Halobacteriales > Haladaptataceae > Haladaptatus > Haladaptatus halobius. Next base: position 272,824 of record NZ_CP085339.1, read on the forward strand.
AACACTCGACAATAATAGCTGGGAGACAACTACCCATGTAGCTGCGTACACAAGTAATAACTAAGGGTGAGTCACGCGATGAAAGAACTGCCTTGAGCCTGTGGGCGTGAAGCGGGTTCGAGGGGTGCGGTGGACGCGTGGCGGTGCCGAGAGGGCTGGTGGTGGGCTGGCTTCCCGTCACTATGACCACACCCTCTCCACGAAAGTTCTCGTTCCATGCGTCCTTCGGAATCCGATACTGCTTCGTGTTCACTTTTCTCGTGAACGATATTTTGTGTAGATCAACGATCTGAGGCGCTGGAGAGAGCAAGGGAGGAATTTCTTAGAGATGTATCATATCTGTTTACGAAGGCGGCGGCGCAGCGAGGGTGAGAAAACAGAGCCGGACGCGGTCAAGACGAGGTCGAAGATCTCAATACCCACATGATCGAAGTAAATGGGTCGGTGTTCGTCTATGGTAATTCCTCCAGTGCGGTTCTCGCGCTGGAGGCAGCGGCTCGCAGACTCGATAGTGAGATCTGCAATGGCTCTAGAAGCGCTTGGGGGTAAGTACCAGGAATTGTTTGTGATAGGCGTTACGCGATTTTTCGGAATGTCGCCATTCCATCTTGATGGATCGTAATCCGGTACCCCTCATACGTAAACTCAATTTGTGCTTGTGCAGCCTCCGGCGGTGGACTCGAAAAGAGGTTACTGACAAAGTGATCAATTGCATCATACACTGGCGTCAATTCAGATGTGTTCTTCCCTTCAAGCTCTGCCACTACTTCCGCAACAGTGACTTGTGGATCACCGTCATCAGCCGAAGCTACCTCGGTATGGAAAACCGTTTGCTCGGAATTCTGGTGGACGTTTTTGGTCTCGGCCATATCATCGCTTATTGCGCGTGATCGTCGTAAACGAATTGGCTGCAAGACTAACAAGTAACAAAGTGATTGGATCGGTGAAACTGGTAGATGTCGACTTTTTGTCATGAACTAAACAGCAGCTAACGGGAGAACAGATATGGTTCACCAGTCACTGCCTCTGTGGGTGAGAGTCTAGAGGAGTGATTCCACTTCTGCCAGTATCTTGAATACCAGTGCCATCACTAGTTTTAACCAGAACCATGCCTGTTGGTGATCTTGGCCCGACCGACGTCGTCACGGCAGACCGCGATACTCCACTCGGTGATATCGCTGAAACACTCGACTCTGAAAATGTTGGGGCAGTCGTCATCACTGACGATGAGACACCAGTCGGAATTGTTACCGACCGTGATCTCGCCATCGCAATCACTACGAGCGATGATGTCACTTCGCTCACCGCGGAAGACGTAATGACAGAGGATCCAGTCACACTGCGCGAAGACGCAGAAGCCATGGAACTTTCGCGCACGATTGGTGACCATAACGTCCGCCGAATCCTGGTCGTCGATGAGGACGACAACCTCACCGGCATCGTGACACTCGATGATCTCATCGCCACAATTGGCGAACAACTCGATAATATCGCGGATACAATCGAAGTGCAGTCGCCAGACTACAGCCCGTAGGACGCAGAGGATGCGCTATACGAGAAATGCCACTTCTTCATCTATTTTTGGTAGTGAATCCGTTTGCCGAGGAGACCTCTTCCAGGACAATAGTAACGATGTAGGCAGTTTCGAACAAGACGACGTGCTCCCGGCAATATTGTCCCAGCCATTTTGATGGCTGCTTAGCAAACCGAGCCGGAATAGGTCATGTACATCTGTTTGAGTACTCTCTCTGGAGTAATTGCACATCTACGTGGTCGTCTGGCGTGTACTGTTCATACTGTTGAGCTCGGTGTTTAGTCTCGTTTACTGTGAATGAACGAGCTATTTTTCGCGTGGGAGGCTGATATTTTGCATTTGTCCTCCACAGTTTGGGCACCCACCGGGCTGGTCATCAGCTTCAACACGGTGACCACAGTCTTGGCGTTCATGCGTATAGGGCGGCTCCTCATCAACAGGATCGCACTCAGTCATAGTGGTATGTATACATGCAATATTCTACAGTTTTAGCCTCTTCATGTTTTGCAAATCAGCATTAATGTCATTCAAGCAGTACTTATATCATTTAAGAACCACGTTTCGGTGACCAATATTCACGAGAATAGAATGGTACCTAGAAAGGCGATTTTCGCCTATTCGCGTTGTGGGTCGCTGGCATGGCCAGCTTTTACGTCAGTTTTGCTCATACAATTCAAACAGCCGTGGACAGTGTTTTGATTATCGCCGAAGACCCGTGCGAAATCTCGAGTGATGAAGCTCCCGCAGTTCTGACACCCGGTATCAACGATTCGTGACTCCATCCCTCTTTGTGAAGTGGTCTTTGCCATGGGTCAACACCTCCTATGTTACATATCATTCATCCGCTGTTTACTTGTGGCCGCACACTGCTGGCACTCTGTAATCCGATAGGGTTCCCGCGAAAAAGCTGCATTTTGGCTCTCCTCACTCTCAGTGATGAGCTCGATCATCACTTGGTGTGGCGTCATCGCAGCACAGTTGTCACATTGTTCTACGAGTTGGCTGTCAGCGGATCTCTTTGCTCCCATAGGTTTGTGGTTTCTCCGTCTGGGGTGGTTTCAGCGCAGCACTGACATCAGGTGGTTGTCTCTGTCTTGTTCACTCTAGACACATGTTAACATATGAGTAGGGAATATCTCTACCTATGGGCTGAATATGCAGGCTCATTAACCGCCAGTAAATGATTATATTTTTATGCGGATCACAGAGCGTAGATTGAGAAACCGTTGGCAACACGTCTCAAGTGGTAGACATTCGGCAAAGAGGTGGAGTGACGTCACCTATCCATCTGTGGTTTGAGAGGCAACTTTGATTTTCACGGTTCCATCGCCCCAGAGTGTGACTAACACGTCATCGGTATCGAACGCGACAGTCGTGTTGGCAGTGGCGTCTTTGCGAAAGAGATTATTGAGCGCATCTGTGTTGATATCTTTATAGAGCTGGAACTCTGCCTCAGTTACCTCCGTGTCTTTCAGATCTGCGACCGTCTCTACAATCGCGGTACTCAGCTCTCGATCGTCGTCTGGATGATACAGCTCGCTCTCTTGGTTACTCTTTGTGACCATACGCTACCAGCACACACGCCATCTGAATAACCGTTATGGGTGTTACCTCAGACCGCTATTCAACTAACGTATGACGCACACTACTCGTTCATCTCCTTCTCTATGACACTGCTTAATTAAGGCTCAGAAGAACAGAATCTTCTATCCAACCTCATTTCGTCCTCATTGATCGATTCTCGTTCTTGGCTGCTCCTGGGCTACTTCCGAGTACAAGCGATCCGATTCCGAGGAACGAAAGATATGATCGACGGCTTGTTCGTGAGTTGCTTGGTACATCAACTTGGTTCCGGTCGTCGGAATTATTCATTACAGTAGCACCTATCCAAGATATTAAAATAAAATTTGGAATACAACAGATAAACGTTGACAAAGATAGAAATATGGGCCCGTATTCAACGCATATTCCAAATATGACTGAAAATAGTGCTATCTCTTCACCTCAACAATCACTGCCAAAAGGCAAGGGATCATCACGAATTTCTTCGAGTACTCGCTGGGAAATTTGATGGATGTCACCCGTCGGCTCGATCGCATAATCGTTTTCTTTCCGAGCCCACTCGTTCTCGAGCGGGTACCAGTCAATCTCATAAGATTTTAGACCATTACAAAAATCGAATATTCAGAAGAAATAGTTCAGTATTTATTTGATAGTTCTGCTATTTTCTCTGCGGAGAGAGACGTACTATAGATAGACGTAGCGTCGATGTGACCACCAAAGTAGTTCCCAGTGGTATCCCACACGTCCTGCGATGAACTCCCACCGGAGCGACCGATTTCACCTTCATCACCGTGATCTGAAACGCTCTCGAAGCCGACATCCGCTTTCGACGCCACTTCACTCCCGTCGACGTAGAGTGTAAGCGAACCTGTCTCAAATACCACTGCAACGTGTACCCAGTCCGTCCGAGTGAACGGGCTGCCAATGGTGCTGAGATTCCCGTTGTCTATCACCCCAGCTTCCAATGTATCGTCTTTGATGCGCAGCCCCAAGCCGTTCGCGCTTCCGCCTTCATCGTAGACACTTTGTGTTCCCGTCGTCGAATCAGGCTTCACCCACATCGAGACCGTTCGTTCGGAGAACGCATCATGGAGAAAATCGCTACTAGAGGTTCGAATATAATCGTCATTGCCGTCCAATTGCAGCGAATACTTGCCTTCGACAGCGACTTGATTGTTGTAGCCAGCGCCGTTTTTAAGCGAGAAGGTATGATTGTAGCTTGAACTGTCCTCGTTACTATTCTCGAACTTCCAGTAGGCGATCTGCACCTCGCTCATCTGCTCCTGAAACACGTGTCGATAGCTTTCACTTCCGATCTTATATGTCGTCTCTAATTCGAGTTCCACGTCGCCATCAGGTGTTGAGTCAGGGGTTACATCCCAGCGAGTGGTGACTGACTCACCATTCGAGACTGCATCGAAGTGTGTAGGGGAACTGGCTGAGACCGACCACCCGTTGGGGAATCCCGAGACGTTGAGATCGATATCTTCCATCATGACCGTCTCCGCGTCTGAACCGCCTGGATTGGTGAACGAGGCGGTGATTTCGAATGATTCTGACGAGCCACTGGACGAATCATACGAATCAGGAGCAGTGAAATCAACCTCCGCTGTGGTCTGTTTTGCCCCTGGGTTTCCATCTTCGGTAACGAATGAGGCGATCGTACTCACAGACGCGTTCGGTTCTGTAACGGTTGAGACCACCCGGTAGTCAGTACGCCACTCCTCGGGCGTCAGCGTACACCGAACGTACCCACGGTTATTGTTGTAGAATTTCCGCCAGGGAGTATTTTCGCGGTCTCCATACGTCGTCGTGCCACTCGAATCGCCCCCTGAGGAAATCGAGGTTCCAACATATTCGGTTCCCACCGTCTTCGAGTCCGGATCCGAGAAGTCGGACTTGAGGTTATAGACGAAGCTCCGGTGGACGTCACCAGTAATGACAACCGGATTCAAGTCCGAATGCTTGGTCATGGAATCCAAGATAGTCTGCCGGTCGGCCCGATAGCCATCCCACTTGTCACCGCCGCCAAAGTCCACTTCATCGGAATCTGAGTTATTGTCCGTTGCTGCAAAGGGAACCTGATTTGCCAGAACGTTCCACCGGGAGCTCGAACTGTCGAATCCGTTGAGCAGCCATTGTTCTTGCTTATCGCCAAGAATCGTTCGCTTGGGGTCTTTTGCTTCCTCGGAAGAAGAGGTTTGATCGTCACGATACTGCCTCGTATCCAATACGTTGAACTCGGCAATATCGCCGAAAGTGAACCGACGATACAGGGGCATGTCTGGCCCGTCGGGCATCCGCGAGCGGCGAATCGGTTGGTGTTCCCAATACGCTTGATAGGCGGCGGCTCGTCGTTTGAGGAACTCTTCGGGTGGCGCGCCGTCGATCTCATCAGCGTAGTTGTTCTCAACTTCGTGGTCATCCCAGGTCAGGATCCAGGGGAACGCAGCATGAGCATCTTGGAGGTTTGGATCCGTCTTATGCTGGGCGTGTCGGATTCGGTAATCGGCCAGACTTTTACATTCGTGTTGCGGCTCATAACCCCGACCGAGGGACCCCTGTGCGTCTCCCTCATAGATGTAGTCGCCTAAGTGAAAGGCCACGTCGAGATCTTCCTCGGCGAGGTGCTTGTGAGAGGTGTAATATCCAGAGGGATAGTTCTGACAGGAAGCGAACGCGAAGTCGAACTCGTTCACGTTCATATCGGCTGTTGGTGCGGTTTTCGTCCGGCCAACCGGACTTTTTGCAGCACCAACCTGGAACTGGTAGTAATATTCCGTGTTGGGCTTGAGTCCCTCGGGTTCGACGTGGACAGAATGCGCATGTTCCGGACGTGCGTATGCCGTCCCGTCTTTGACAACCTGTTGCATGTTTTCGCGGGTGGCTACCTTCCAATTGACTGGTGTCTTTTTGTCCGGCATCCCACCATCAGCTTGGAGGGGCTTGCGTGCGAGACGCGTCCAAAGGACAACCGAGTCAGGGAGTGGGTCACCAGAGGCGACACCTAGTGTGAACGGATTGTCGTTCACGCTACCGGAGTCGGATTTTGCGGTGGTGAGTCCGATTGTTCCAAATGTGGTGAGTCCTGCGACGCCCGTGGCTGTTTGCAGAAATTCTCGCCGGTTGGAGGAAAGAAATGTAGTTTGTTTGCTATGCATTTTATTTTCGCTGTCAGAGTCTGCCATTTATCCAGATGAAAAGCCCAATTGCCGTCGCATGAATGCTTATAATATACGTCTATAGCGATACATCTAATACCGTAGCTCGAAAAATATGAATACACATACATAGTAGTAAGCGGTCTATATGTACCTCATTACCCATATCCTATCAATACAGTAATTGGAATAGATTTACCTAAGAGGATAGAATATGAAGTGCGTTTCTGTCCGAATTACAGAATTCTAAGAAATTGAATACCTAAATAGTAATTGACTATTTAGTCCATGTAGTACTGTACCCTCATTCTGGGTGAGTTCTTCCAACAAGTAGGCTGTAATCGGGGAGGCAAGAACAACGCCAACTAAGAAGAACCGCTCAGGGAGCTTTCACGCAGATTTTCGACTACCCTCTCGAGGGTATTGCACTTCCGCTTATAGCCTGAAGCAGAGGTTACAGCATTAGAAACTCCGTCTATGTCGATAATACTGTAACTAAGACGGGAGTCAAGATACCGAGAGCACATTCGAGAAATCACGCCCCACCTTCGCAATCGCGTCGTGCGCCCGGTCGATGCCGTGCTGCGTCAGAAAGCCGTGAATCATGGGCTGAAATTACGATACTGAACCGCCCCCCTCGCTGACTTGTAACTTGTTTTCAGTATCAAGAAATAAGGTAGTTTGAATTTAACGAGGTGGTACTGTTAGTTCTCTTCGTTGGGGCGGTGACGAGCAGGATACTCGAATTCAGTCACGACCGGGAGATGGTCAGATCGATAGTTCCCTTCTCGAAGGTTAAGTGTTCGGTACCACTCAATGGCAGCGGTATCCAAAGTGAAGATGTAGTCGATCCGATCCTTAATCACGTTCGTGAACCCGTGATAGGTTCCCCATGGCCCGTAGACCGTGTCGGTGTCTGCTTCTCTCCGCGGGTCGGACAAGGGGCTGTCAGTGGTACCGTTCGTCCCAGTCATAATCTGGTACGGGTTCCGACTTGGTTTGGAGTTGAAATCGCCAGTTATCACGACCTCCTCACCGTCTTCTGCATGCTTCCGTGCGCGCTTGGTAAGGAGCTTCGCTGACTCCACTCGAGCTGTTTCCCCGACGTGAGAAAAGTGCGTATTGCAGAACCAGACCCGCCGTCCAGTCTTGCGGTGACGCAGACTCGCCCATGTCGTCACACGCGGGAGATCGGCGTCCCACCCGACGCTTGGCTCGGCAGGTGTTTCCGAGAGCCAAAACGCGCCGGTCTCAACGGCGCGAAATAGGTCGGGGTGCCATGCAATGGGTACCATCTCACCTTTCCGGTCACCATCTTCTCGGCCAACACCGTACCACTCATACTCAGCGACTTCTTTTCGAAGGTCATCATACTGATTTGGTTGGGCCTCTTGCACGCCGAGAAGACCCGGCTTAATATCGGTGATTGTCTCAACGACACGACTCAACCGTTCGTCCCACGAATACTCATCGTCAGGGTTGTCATAGCGAATGTTAAACGAACACGCCCTGAGGCGGGTTGGGTGCGTATTGGACATAGATGAATCGTCGTTTCGGTTTGTGTTCTCTTGTTTGGTTGCGTCATCAGTTGCTGATCCAGTAGCTGTTCCAAATGCGACTCCAGTCGTAGTTACTCCTGTCCGTTGGAGGAACGTTCGCCGTGAGAAGTCCTCAAACATTGCATTCCGACCTTTCTCGGGCATCATTAAACCTGCTTATAATTCGTATAAATACACCTATTGTGTTTCACCAAGAGATTTCTAATCGTATCTATCGATTACTCCAGTGAATCACTCAATCAGTGACTTGAAAACACACAAACAATTTTAACAAACAAACTTGTGATAGAGTGGTATTCATAGAGGTATTTACGTAACGGAAAATGTATTATAAAGGATTCAAATGGCGGACGACATCCTTCAATTGCCCTTGGACGTGAGGGCAACCAGCCGAGAAGAAGCCAGGGTCACTAGGTTCGAGACCTGTTTCCACCGGCACGAAGCGTCCTGGTAGTATCAGCCCCGCCGTACTCAATGGTCAATTCATGGCTCGCCCTGAGGGAGCTCACTCCGCTCCCTTCACACTCCCTCGTTACCTCTTGTTGAATTAACGACATTCCCTTGTCCACTTCCGATAATCGTGTAAATTGTTTTCCCTTTGTCACTCGTTCATATCGATCTGTATCTCTTCACTTGGGTGCCGTTCCTTTTGAGGACAAAGGTGATGGTCACCAGAGTTCTCCCCGATAAGGTTTGCTCCAGTCTTTTTCAATGTACACGACTGAATCGATCTAGCATCGGATCCACATTCTAGAGATTATTATTTCATGTATATAGGAGAATTATAAGCATATTTTATAAGGGTGTCCTTTTGTAAAATCGATGTCAGAGACGTACACAGAGAGCGCCACAGAATCGGATCAGCGGAACGCACCGTCTACAACTCGACGCCAAACACTGGCGTTCCTCGGCGGCCTTGGCGGACTAGGGCTCACGGCAAGTCACCGATCTACAGCGCAGCGTGCGAGTGAAAGTGGCGAACCAACTGTTGACCCCGACACTGAGTTTAGCATTGCAATTTTCCCGGATACGCAGTACTACGCACAGCAGGATAATGGCATCTTCGAGCAGATGGGGCAGTGGGTCGCCGATAATAAGGAGCGGTACAATATCCAGATGTTCCTGCACGAAGGGGATATCGTGCAGAGCTACGGATCAGATAACGATTCCGAGTGGGATATTGCCCAAGATGCGATCGGCAGGATGGACGACGCGAATATCCCGACCGTGCTGTCGCTTGGGAACCATGATGCAGACAATATCCGAAATCCGGAAACGTTCCGCAATCGGTTTCCGACATCTCGCTACAAGAAAACCAATCAGAACAACGAGACGATTCTCGACTGGGGGACATTCGAGGGATATGCCGAAAATGCGTATTTCCTCCAAGAAATTCATGGGGAGCAATTTCTTTTCCTCACGCTGGAGTTCGCGCCACGTGATGCGTCGTTGAAGTGGGCCGGGCAACTTATGGAAGATTATTCCGAAGCGACTGCGATTCTCGTCACACATACCTATACATATCACGACGGCACCCGAACGGATGCGAACGACAATTTCGCCCCGAATTGGTACGAAGGTGGGGGCCTCCCTGAGGGCAGCAATTATAATAACGGAGAGCAGATGTGGCAATTTGAATTGCGGCACCACGAGAACTTAGCGAATGTACACTCTGGGCACCACATCACTGGCCCATACGTTGCACGAAAAACCGCCCGCGCAGAAGGCAATCGCACTACACAGATGTTCATGGACTACCAAACGATTGACAATGGTGGTGATGGGTGGTTCCGCCTCTTGACGGTAAACACCCAGACATACGGGGCAGAGATTAACACGTATTCACCGTATCTCGAGAAGTGGAGTGACAACGAAGAGGAGTCATTCGAATTTAATCTCTACCCGTCTAAGAAAGGTACATAAGGATCCGAATTCGATAGGAAGTTAGGCAATCGAGGTGCAGGATATTATTTCGCATGGTGTGATGAAGATTGGATAAAGTTGCCACTGGCGTCTCTTCCCTCGAGGCAATCATTCATCACTATGATCGATTATTTAGAAGGGCATAGATTCGTGAACGAATCTGTATTCCTATTATAAATTTACTTTTTGATGCCCTAACGGCTCCTTCCTATGGTGTCCGATCGACTCCAATCGCTGAACCGGCGCACGTTCGTAGGAGCCAGCGCAGCTGTTGCAAGTACGGCGATGACTGGTATTGGGACAGCTCACGAAGCAGACGACAAAGAGCAAGAGGATGATGACGAGAACGGCGATGATGACCTTACAGATATCGCCCACCGTGGCTACATGGGCCAGTATCCAGAAAATACACTTCTTGCGTTCGAAGAGGCGTCGCAAACCGCCGATATGATCGAACTCGACGTAATGACGTGCAAAGATGGCGACGTTGTCGTCTTCCACGACGAGAAGCTCAGCAGCCGTGATGGCGGAACTCGTGGACTCACCGATAAAGATGGCTACGTCTGGAAGATGTCTTGCGAGACAGTACACAACGCAGAAGTGCTTGACAGTGGGGAGACTATTCCGCTTCTCTCAGAGGCCTTGGAGACCATCCCTGACGATGTTGCTGTCAACATCGAGTTCAAGAACCCGGGCTCGACAGAAGTGAAATCCTCGACGAACCTTTCAGGAGACGAGCTGGAAAAAGGAAAAGACCGCTGGCGGTCGTTCACCGAGAAAATCCTCGATATCGCGGCGGAGTACGACAATGACATTCTCGTCTCATCGTTCTACGAAGCGGCCATCGCCACAGTCCGAGAAACAGATTCGAGCATCCCTGTAGGCTACCTGTTCTGGGATTCGATCGAACGCGGCCTCGACATCGCTCGTGAGTACGACTGTGAGGCAGTCCACCCCGCATACAATATGGTGAAAGGCTCACCCTTCTTCAACGACGACTACTACATCACCGATCCGGATTTTGCGGACATCGACCTCGTCGCGACGGCCCACGAGGAGGGGCGTGCAGTCAACGTCTACACCCTGGATACGTGGTATCAGACCAACGAACTCGTGGAGGCCGGTGTCGACGGTGTCATCGTCAACTACCCGAACCTGCTTTGAGTGCGTTATTGCCTTCGAATTTCAGCGAACTATCTCTTTTTGTGCGTATCAAGAGGTGCCAGGAAGATGAACAAGAGACCAGCAAGTAATTGATTGGAGGGAGTACGAGGTAGCTCTATATCCGTATATATTGAAATTACAAACGTTCAAATTACCGCCCGTCACTCACTACAATGTCGAGTATTCACATCAGTCGCCAGTTCTCTAGAGTAGTCAGATTACTCCACAACACGTGCTATGACAACAGCCAATCAAAGCAGTACGTTCGAAGCGGATGAATCGATTTTCAAGGGATATATACTGGATGTCCGGATTATTGAATCACGGTGTCCGGGTGAGGAAGGAACACGGTATCGGTTTGAAGCGCCTGGTCATACGGAGATTTACTTCGACGATCCAGATCTGGCGAAATTGTACACCGACATCTACTTCGACGTAAACGGGTTTGAGGAAGCCGGCACGGGTGACCGTGGCGTCCCGCCAGAGATAATTCAGGCGGGCCGAGATACACTGGCCGCATACTTTCTCACACAACCGTACACGGACATCAACTGGGTTGCGTCATATTACGGGAAGAATTCCACGAAAATCGAACGGTATGTGGCTGCAGTTCAAAAGCGTGCGCAAAAAGTCCGTGCCGGTGCGAAGGAACGCGGAATGGAATAGCTCTTCGATTTTTTCGAACGTTAAGTACCGTTGGAACTGTTGGCCACTTGTGTACCGAGACGATTAACCTGCGTCAATACGGGGCGGCGGTGCGCATGCTCTTCACGGCCGATTTATTCTGCATCTCAAATCGAGCCTAGTACGTGTAGATTGATAGAGATTGATTCTGAATCGACTAGCATTCGAACTATTTATTTCCAGCAGCTATAGCTGCTTTCTCGATCAATTTTCCAGTTATTAGTAGTATTAGAAAGACAGGTACATAGGAAGCAGTAACTCTTGGTTTGGGTATATAAACTCTGTACTTCTATTATAAATTTACATCATTCACGGGTAGAAATGCACGGCTGTATGGTGGAGTTTACTCGCCGCAAATTGATGGCAACGTCCGTGGCAGCCACATTGGGTGCAAGTGTCGCAGGTACAGGTGTCTCGGGGGGCAAAAGCAGCAATCCTCCTGAAGACAAGAACACGCCGCGAGCACCCTACGTGAAGGGAGAGCTCAAGCGATTTTCGTCAACTGCGTTCGGCGCAGAAGTCACGGGGCCATTCGTGTTCGCAGACGGAACCCCGCTTTACAGTCTCCAGCACCCGAGTCGGGACAATCCTGCACCATACAACAAGGCGGGAGTCGGATACTTCAAGGGATTCCAGTTCTCGATGGACGGGAACAATGGCGACTTCAGCGGGCTCTCGACGCCACAAACGAACGAGGAGAAAGAGAAGATTCGAAGTGCAGACGGCAAGTACGAATTCCTCGCTCACGAGGAAGACCGCATCAACGGCGGCACTGAACGCCTTGGCGTCGTCCAAACGCCAGATGGTAAAAACATCACTCAAGATAACTTCGCCGGCACTCAGTACGGGGACGCCGCGTCAAATCCGGACTGCAACCAGTTCATCCCAACGAACGACGACGGAACTGAAGGGTACTTATTCACGAACTGGGAGAACAGCCCCGGAAACGTTTCGCGAGTCCCGCTCAGGCAGACCGATGATGGTGAATGGAACGCGGATTTGGAGAATGCGATTAACCTCGCCAACACGGCACTGCTGCGCAAACTCGGTGGCACGCGAATCAATTGCTACGGTGATCGCACTCCATGGAACACGATGATCTCCTCCGAGGAGAACTATGCCCATCCGCGTGTCTCGCTCACCGCGACGGTGAGTGACATCGTCGACCAGGGGAGTGGAAAGGGACTCATCGGTGCGTGCCAGTTTTGGAACCGGCCCAACCCGACTGGGATTCAGGAGGCCATCAAGAAGTACTATGGCAGTGACTCCTGGGATGTTCAGGGCTACTGGGCACTGACGGGCCTCGAATTCCTCGCATACTACCTCGGTGCCGACCCCGTCGACCAATCGTCTGACAACAAGAGCAACACGACCACGCCGATTGGCGATGTCTTCCCGAATCCCTATCGATACGGTTATCAGGTCGATTTCCGTGAGCCAACTGCCAACCCACCGAAGCCGGTCAAGTACTACGTGATGGGACGAGCAGCTTGGGAAGCGCCGGACATCCAGAGTGACAAGCGAACGGTGTACGGTTGTTCGGACGGCGACAGCAAAGGTATCTACAAATTCGTCGCCGACGAGCCAATCGACAGTTACCGTGACCCTATGGACATCGCCGGGACGTTGTATGCACCGAAGGTGACCAACGAGGACGCCGCGAAGAAGAATCCACCCGCTAACGTCAATCTCGAGTTCGAGTGGCTGGAACTGGGCCACGCCACCAATCGCGAAGTCGAGAACTGGATCGCCACGTATGACGACATCACCCAAGCGGAGTATCTTGAAACCCACGCGGATACCGACTGGCAGGACGACCTCGCCGCGGCGCTCGAAGAAGCTGACAAGGAAGTCGTCGAGAACGGCAACCAGAACTATATTGCGAACCAGAAGATCATCACGTGGGCAGAGCAGTACGAACGTGAGGGCCCGGATGGCGTCGATGATGACCTCCGAAAGGTGCCGTTCCTTGAAACGCGTGCGGCCGCCAAAGAGATTGGCGCGACCATAGAGTTCAACAAGGCCGAAGGGGTCGACAGCATCGATGGCGCAGAACCCGGCGACTACGTCTACTTCGCCATCTCCGAACTTAACGATGACATGGCCACCGGCCAGGGCGACATTCAATTAGACCGTGTTGACGGCGGTGTTGTCTACCGCGCTGAACTCGAAGAGGACTACAACGTCTCGACGCTCGAACCCGTGATCGTCGGCCCGGACGCAAGTGATCCGGTCGCTGTCGCGGACGACGCGCTCATCAACATCGACAACGTCTACGTGATGGACGACGGTCGGGTCCTCTGCTGTGAGGACGCTGACAAGTTCGGACGGTCGTATAGCAACGACTGTCTGTACGTCTACGACCCTGCTGAGGATGCAGGTCGCAGTCGCGGACAGAACGAGACCGGCGGCTGCTGAGACACGCTCCGGTGCGGAAATTAAACGGCTAATCGCTCCTGTTTAACAGGGTTGTCCCTGGACTCTCGATTTTTCTCATCTCGTATTAAGTGGACAGGCATAATGGCGCAATTAGCCTCCAGATTACTCCATAGTCGTCAAACCTCTACGATGCGATGAGTATCGATATCTTTGTCCATCGAATTCTATTATATACATCCATTTCCGCCAGACTGTAATCGTGTCGCGGGGCGAAGTCGACCTCAAGATCGACCGTCCCGTCAGTGCATTTGATTTTGCGATAAAGCGCCCGACAGGGTTCTTTTATGTCGGTCTCGGTTGGAGGCATGAAATCGGTTATCTGAACCGTGCCATCGTTGGTTTTAAACTCGGTTTGCAAGACGTTCGTTCGGGGAAGATACCTTTGTTTGGTTTCGGACGCTTTGACTGGATTGATTCGAAAATGGCCGCCTCGATCGACGTCGAGAATGGCCGCAAAGACGCTTGGGGACTTAATGTGTGGCAGCGGATACCACGCTATCGCGCCGGTGGGATCCACGAGCGCACAGGTCTCCAAGTTTCCGACGATTCCGTATGATTCAATAGGCGGATATTTATCCGTCATTATCTGGACTATCCCTTTCGGTTAGCTCGGGTTCTGATAAACAATCTGAGTTGAAATGTTGTCGAGCCATACGGATCCATATTTAGCGATACAATGGCGGCGCGTAACTCAGTGAGGGTGCATCGATAACACACTCCGCGAGAATAGAAGGAGGAACCCTTTGTGACCACCGATAAATACCTTATGTTGGTCGTGAAATGAAAACGGTCGTCTAAGCGCCACGCATAAATTGATTCGGGGGTACCGAGGGTGTTGTACTTCCGGTTATGGTCTAAAAAGCAGTGATCGACTGTATGACTTCGGCAGCCGCCACTTCTGTCTTATTTATTCCCCAACCCTTGTGTAGGTCAAGTCGAAATCTACCTCCCAGTCGACCCCATCGTCTGAGCGTTCCCAGGTGGCTTCGATCGTATCGCCGTCCTCGCTAAAGGTGCCTGTAAAATGTTGTGCGAACCCAGGTGTGTCCCTCCAAATTTTCCATACACCATTGCTCAGACTCATTTGGTACACGCGGAAGACACCACGCGAGTCAGTATAGAGCATCGTGAACTCCTCGCTCGAATCGTCTAGGCCGATGACTGATACAGTGGAGCGAGGTGCATTTTCAATCCATTCCGTGGGTGCGTCCGATAGATCAACGACTTCTGAACGGTAAACGAGGAAGGCTCCATCCTCCAGCCAATTGAACGTTGCCCGTCCTCCTCTAAGCGTTTGCCCGTCTATCCTCACTTCTGTTTCCCACTCACCAACGAGCCGATTTAGCCGGCCAAGAACCGGATTCGATTCTACAGGTTGGCCGTTCGCTTCTTCATCAGACATAATCCTCTAATAGGAGGCTAGCCATCATCAAGGTTCGTTCGAACATATTTCACCTCGTTTTACTTAGACTTTTTCTAATAAATCCGGGAGAGGGTACCGGAGTAGTCCACTTCCCCTTTTGAGGTGAGGCGACAGGAGATTAGTCCGCTGTCCTGAATAGAGAGCGTGAATAGTTCAGTCGCGCTTTCCTCTCTTGCAGAAATGTGTTCTTCCTTCAAGTTCTGCCACCACTTCCGCAACAGTGACTTGCGGATCACCGTCATCAGCCGAAGCTAACTCGGTATGGAAAACCGTTTTCTCGGGATTCTGGTGGATGTCTTTGTTCTCGGCCATATCATCGCTTATTGAGCGTGATGGTCGTAAACGAATTGGCTGCAGGACTAACAGGAAACTAAGTGGTCAGACAGGTAAAACTGGGAGACACCAACTTCAGATCATATAATTAACTGGTAACCACCAACTGAGTAGTCGTTGTTAGACCTCGAAATAAAAGCATGTATCAAACACCATCACTCGAGGCTGTGAACACCATGAATTACGGAAGATGAGCGAACCAATCGCGACCAGCCACTTGACCACAGATGTATCGACTCGGAATCACCACTGGGGTGGCCACGCCAACGAACGTCATTCTGTGGTGATGAGGGTAACAGATATTGAGGTTGCTGTCCCAGCCGACGAATTTGTGCTCAGTCAGACGTTGACAACGATCGACGGGCAGACCGTTAAGTACCTTTATGACTGATTTTGCTTGCGTCGAAGAATAGACTTTGACGGAATCGAACTCCTTGCCGGTAATGAGATTTTCTGCTTCCTCAAGGGTGGCGACCCGGCTGGATCCACCTCAGCTTATGAAATTAATGGGACTCTTCCAGTTGCTATCGGAACAAAATCCCAATCATCTAATATTTTTACCTATCTCCAACATCATATTAAGGTAGTTTCCGTTATGAGTTCTGTCGCCACATACTAGGTATTTTCGTTTGCTAAAAGAGTGATCGGCTATTCGCGTCGACCTTAGGTTGGCTGGTACGACTCTTCGTCGAGGATGATCGCCTCGTCGTTGGCGATAACCACAGTGTCGGGATTGCTGTTGTTCAGGACTGCACCGTCAAACCCGGTATAAATGGTCGACTGGGTGTCATCTCCACTTCCGTTCCGGACGGTGACTGTCTCGCCTGCTCCGAGAGTGAAATCACCGAACGTATAGTTTTGCACCCGGCCGCCTTCGAAGCTGAGAATGAAGTCCGACATGTTAATCTCAGTGTCGCCTTCGTTCTGCAGTGTGACGTATTCATTGTTGAGATCTCCATCCTGATTTGGACGAATATCGGTGATCTCTATAGGTTCTTCCTTCGGTCGTTCCGAGATCAGCTGAGCGCCGGGATTGCCAGCCTCCGTTACAAACGATGCAAGGGTGTCAATCGATGCACTCGGTTTCTCAACGGTCGAGACAACTCGGTAGTCGGCCTGCCACTGCTCAGGGGTAAGCGTACAACGGACGTAGCCTCGGTCAACGTTAAAGAATTCTTGCCATGATTCGCCCGCCGATGGACCATACTGGGTGAGCCCGGACGTGTCTCCGAACGAGGAGATCGACGTGCCAACGTACTCAGTGCCCACTGTTTTGGAATCCGGATCCGAAAAGTCAGCTTTGAGATTGTAGGCGTAATTACGGTGAACGTCGCCAGTGATGACGATTGGGTTGAGATCGCCATCTTCAGACATCGCATCAAGCAAGGTTTGCCGATCAGCCCGATAACCATCCCATTTGTCTCCGCCACCGAACTCGGCGTCGTCTGGATCTGCATTCTCGTCAGTCGCCGCGACAGGGACTTGGTTTGCGAGGATGTTCCACTGGGACGTGGAACTATCCAGCCCATCTAGCAACCATTTTTCTTGTTCGTCGCCGAGAATGGTCCGTTCAGGGTCTTTCACCTTTTTGCTGGAATGCGTTTGGTCATCACGATACTGCCTGGTATCAAGCACGTTGAACTCGGCTAACTGTCCGAATGTAAACCGGCGGTAAAGGGGCATATCTGGCCCGTCAGGCATTCGTGAGCGGCGTATTGGCTGGTGCTCCCAGTAGGCTTGATAGGCCGCAGCCCGCCGTTCAAGGAACTCTTCGGGTGGGGTCCCTTCATCAATTTCATCAGCGTAGTTGTTTGCGACCTCGTGATCATCCCATGTAATGAACCATGGGAATGCTGCATGGGCATCCTGGAGGTGTGAATCAGTCTTATACTGTGCGTGACGAATGCGATAATCGGCTAGACTCTTGATTTCTCGTGGCGGCTCATGGCCACGGTCTAGTGAGCCCTGCGACCCCCCTTCATAGATATAATCGCCGAGATGAAAAACCATGTCAAGCTCTTCTTCAGCAAGGTGCTGATGAGAGGTGTAATATCCGGATGGATAGTTCTGACAGGATGCGAATGCAAAGTTCAGTTCGTCAATATCCGAATCAGGTGCTGGAGCAGTCTTTGTCCGGCCCACTGGACTTGTGTCTTCTCCAACCCGGAACTGGTAATAGTATTCTGTATTGGGTTCAAGCCCCTCGGGTTCAATGTGCACGGAATGAGCGTGTTCTGGCCGCGCGTACACCGTACCATCTTTCACAACCTGCTGCATGTTTTCACGAGTGGCCACCTTCCATGCGACTGGCACCTTCTTATCTGGCATCCCACCATCAGCTTGGAGTGGTTCTGGTACAAGACGCGTCCAAAGTACAACCGAGTCCGGAAGCGGGTCACCAGAAGCTACACCAAGTGTAAACGGATCGTCGCTCAATTGACTGGTGATGTCGTTTTTCGCTGTAGCAAGTCCTATCGTTCCGAACGTCGTAAGCCCAGCCACACCCGTTGCCGTCTGAAGGAATTCACGGCGGTTTGAGGAGAAAAATTTGTTTTGTTGAGTATCCATCTTATTGTTACTGCCAGACTCTGTCATTTTATCCATGTAAAGAATTTAAACGTTAGAGTAAGAATGTTTATAATAGGTCTCTATTAGTATATATCTAAATAAATAAATAATAGAAATATGAGTTCTCCTATATATTAATAAATAATCTCTGTATACGCCGCCACACAATTATCGATAGAGAATTGACTAGAACCATTCAATAAAGGCTTAGAGCGGAAATTTGAATGCCTTCTTACTAAAACGAGCGTTCAATAAAGTAGATGGTAGAAATGAGAAGAGATAACCCACTGATATTAGTATTATTTCACTTTTATAATAATTTAATCGGTATCTATTTATGTTCTTTTTTGATTAAAAATGGAAGTCAGAGTTTGGTCTTGAGGACTCTAAGAGCGACGGTCAATCCAGGTTGTAGACCCAGACCATGTTCGGCGGGTCGTGACCTTCATTACCGGTGTCCTCACCAATAATCACTCGACCATCGTCCATCACGACGATATTGTCGGGCTCGGAGATTGTATTCTCGGGGTCATAGCTCTCTTGGCTCGAAAATGCCTGCTTCATTAATGTCATGCCCTTACCCACAATGCCATTCTCATCCTCTTTGGTCGGATTGTGTACGCAGTCTTGACAGACAGTACTCGCCGAGTTAGGATGAGCATCGTAGGGACATCCACCACAGATGTTCGCATTCGGTCCACCCGTCACGATCGGTTCCATTCGACTTACGTTGTAGTTGGCACCGAGCTGCAACCGATAGACTGCACCCCACTCGTTTCCCTCAAGTTGGATTTCGTCTTGCGGGTCGTCGTTCTCAGACGATGCATCCTGATTTGAGAGCATCGTCTTGTTTGTATTTGACATCGCCATGTACAGATAGTCACCTGGTTTGGCGTTCTGCTTGATGTTCACGCCTTCCATCTTGCGGAATTCATTTGTCGCGCCCTTGGCGGCAGCCGCTTTCCGCGATTCGAGAAATGCAACACGGTTGTCCTTTGCCTTTCCACGCGCCCACTGTTTGACTTCTGCATCAGTGATGTAATTGGCGTTCGATCTCGGCTTTTGGCCATCGTACTTAGCAACCCACGATTCGACTTGATCGTGGGTGCCATGGTCGAGCTTGATCCATTCCAGATCGAAGCCAGTGGTAGCGACCTTGTTTTCAGCGTCTTGGGTAGCTTTCGCAGCGTAAAGCGTCCCCGCAGAGAGATCACCAGGAGTGTCGGTCACGAACTTGAAAAAGACCGTTCCGGTTCCATCGTCGCTCAGATACACCGTCCGCTGGTCGGGCATCACGACTGCGTTCTCGCGCGAGAAGCGTCCCATCGCAAATTGTTTGACGGGTGTTGGGGTACTAGTCGGATCGTCGATTTCAATGATGTGACCGTATCGATAGGATTCGCGGTACGGCCGAGGTATTCCGACATTCGCTCTCGCGCACTGTTCCTTCAGTATACCATTGAGCGGCGTCCGGCTCGTATTCTTCGGAGGTCAATGGCGTGTTCCACGGTGTGACAGTCCCGAAGCAGTTGTTCCATGTTCCTTCGACGTCGCGGAAGTTGACGTTCTCGCCGCCAATGTTCTCGGGGCGACGCGCGAGGATCTGCTTCGGCAATTCATTTTTGGATCGCTTCCTGAACAGGTGCGACTCGGGGCACAAAACACGGTCCTGCTGACCAAACGAAAAACAACATAACTGCATAATGGTAAGTTCGGCATCGAGGAGGCGCTTTCACATAGCCATGAAAGGTTCATCACAATGAAATACAGGGAAATGTGTTAGTTGGTTCGTCCAGTTTCCAACTACAATTTTTCACCGCTCGGCGTCGTTCTTGCTGGCAAGTACTCATTTATATTGCGAGTGAGTATGAAAAAGTATGGTCGACGTTATTGTTGTCGGCGGTGGCCCCGCCGGCATGAGTGCTGCACTGTTTACCAGCAAAAACGGTCTCGATACGACAGTGTTCGACACCGATCAGACGTGGATGCATAAGGCTCACCTCTTCAATTTCCTCGGGATTCGAAGCATCGACGGAGACGTGTTCATGCAGCGCGCCCGCGAACAGGCCACCATGGACCACGGTGTCGACCTATACGAGGGCATCGCAGTTTCAACCGTCGAGAAAACCGATGCTGGATTCACCGTCTCCACCGACGAGGACGAGTATGAAGCACCGTATGTTATTCTCGCGACCGGCGCAAAGCGTGACCTTGCCGAAGATCTCGGCTGTGCGTTCACCGACGAGGACGTCGTGGACGTGGACGTGACGATGGAGACGAGCGTTGAGAATGCCTATGCAACAGGTGCGATGGTTCGGGCGGAAGAGTGGCAGGCTATCATCTCCGCGGGCGACGGCGCTGCCGCATCGCTCAATATCCTCACTAAGGAGAAAGGCGAGCACTTCCACGACTTCGACACACCAGATGACGTTGGCGAGCGCTAGCTAGCACTCGTCGAGTAGGGTCGATAAAAAGTAGTGAACAACCGGCAGCGATGTGAGAGTTAGTGGGAGTGCTGGCCGAGCACAGTGGCGTTCTTCGCCTCGTCGTAGCGCTGGGAGACGTCGTCCCAGTTGACGATATCCCAGAAGTTGTCCACGTACTCGCCGCGGCCGTTCTCGTACTGGAGATAGTACGCATGCTCCCAGACGTCGAGTACCAGCAGTGGCGTCACACCCTGTGGGGTTTGATTTTGGTGATTCTCAGCCACGGTCACGAGTGGCTTCTCTCCGATGTGGTCGTAGACGAGGAAGCCCCAGCCGGAGCCCTCGACACCCTTAGCAGCCGCTGAGAAGTGAGCTTTGAATTGCTCAAAGCCGCCGAAGTGTTCGTCAAGAGCGTCGGCAAGCTCACCTTCAGGCTCTTCACCGCCATCGGGGGACATGTTCTCCCAGAAGACGGTGTGATTGACGTGCCCTGAAAGATTGAATGCGAGATTGCGCTCGACGCCCTTGATGTTGCCATAGTCACCGTTTTCACGCATTTGTTCGAGCGTGTCGAGAGCGGCGTTTGCACCGTCGACGTAGCCCTGGTGATGCTTGTCGTGGTGCAGTTCCATGATGCGCTGGTCGATTGCTGGCTCGAGCGCAGCGTAGTCGTACGGTAAGTCTGGTAGTTCGTAGGTACTCATCTGTGTATCCTTGTAGTGCCAAGCTGACAATCACAATAAAGATTTGCTGAAGCGTATTTTGGTAGTGGTTTCAATACATCCGGAATTCCGTTGACGTTGATGGCGGTTACAGCAGCCGTTCTCGTTACAATCATTCTCACATCCTTTGTGATACGCTACTTTTAGTGCCCAATCGAAGTTGGTAGTATATATTAAATAATTTGAATTACTGAATAGATTAATCGAATAGCTTGACGACTAGTACTGTATGGCTGAGGTGTTTCTAATTGGTGTTCAGAATGTGATGGTCGTGTCGTACTCTTCTGTCAATCGGGCGAGATCTGGGGATCGACCGAGTTCTGCCCACTCCGTGAGATCTTCCGCAGTGATATTCCGCGCTGTGGCACAGGGCTCACACACGATGAATTCATCAAGTGCATCGTTTTCCTGCAACTCTGCAAGAACCTCGGCGACAGTCGGCAATCCTGGTGCCTTGATTTCTTCGAGTTGTTCCTCCGGTTGAGTTGCAAGGCGGGTTGCTTCTTGCATTGCGAAAATCGACATGGGTTCTCCACGAGCCATCGCCCCTTTGGCGGCAACGAACGGCAGTACCGTCTTCGTCGCGTTCTCTGTCCCAATGGTCGTTATGATAAACATAGTGTGTGATCCATCGCTTGAACGTATACTATAGGTTTGGAATCAATACAGTTGAATAACCCTAAAAGTAGTTCAAAATCACTCATTGTGGCACTGCTAGAGTAAGCGAAAAATCAACAGACAACGGTATCTGGTGGTAAATAGTCTCGCAGAGTTTCCGGAGATACAGCTCCAATCAATCTTTTGTTATATCACTGCCAACACCTCTGACGCGTCGACCAATAATGAGTAACTCAGCGACAATCAGGGCTATGCGAGCACCACGTCGAGCGTGAGCATAACCGCCGCGCCGATCATCAATCCAAGTGTTGCGACCCGTTCGTAGCCGCGTGAGTGCGTTGCAGGAACGATTTCGTCACCGATCACGTAGAGCATCCCGCCAGCCGCGAAGCCCATCGCATATGGCAGCAATGGGGCGGCAACCGTGACAGCCCATGCACCGAATAGAGCGAGTGGGATCTCAACGAGGCCGGCGCGGATACCAGCGACCGCCGCATACCAACGGCGGCCGAGACCAGCGTTAATCGCCGCAACCGAGACTGCGAGTCCTTCTGGAATGTTCTGAATCCCGATTGCAAGCATCAATGCGATGCCACCAGACACATCGCCACTGCCAAATCCAACGCCGACCGCAAGTCCCTCCGGCATATTATGAAGCGTGATAGCTACAGTGAATAACAGCACGGCCATAATGCGAGAATCCAGCGCAGTTGAGCTGGTGCTTGCCGATCCAGCGAAGTGGGGATGACCGTGCCCGTCTTCCCCACCGTCAGTCTTCGTTTCCACGTCTGGGACAAGCCGGTTGCTGATCATCGGACCGACGTACTGAACCCACCGTTCACCGCGGTCGAGTACTGCAACACCGAGGAAGAACCCGATAAGTACGGGGATAATACCTGCCAGCGCGATACCGCCAAGGTGGAGAGCGCGATATCCAGGTTCGGATGCGAACTCGATACCGGGGAGTAACAAGCTCGTGAAACTCGCTGACAGCATGACCCCGGCAGCGAATCCGAGTGCAGCATCAAGCCACTTCTCGGTCGGGTTCCGCCAGATGAGGACGACCGATGCACCGAGAAGGTTGAGAAATGCAATGATCAGTCCACCAACCAGCCCCTGAACGACTGGATCCTTTCCGACAACGTCTATGAACAGCTCTTCAATCGTCATTCAGTATCCTCCAGCGGTTCTGAATATCTGTGGTACAACGGTGAGCGTGGCTATACAATCGAATCTTCTTCACTAGCAAAGTCGCCTCTAGTTGTTTCGACTTCAGTAGGTCGACTGTACTTCCCATATCTTGTTTAGACCCGCCTAATACTTTAATTTGGCTAGTAGAAACCGACGCTGAACTAGCAATTTGACCGTTTATTACCCCATAGAGTGACTGAATTGAATCTCTAGAAGCGCTCACAAGGGTCTATACGTTTCTACTTGTATTCGTATTGCTATCCAGCGGTATGTAAATTGTCGGTGGTTGCGACACGGAATAGGTCGAGATAGTAATCCCATATGGATCTCGATATCGAAGGTAAGGAGATCTAGGTAAATATACCGAGTGTACCCGTCAGGATATCCAATTGGCTGTGAGTACGGTGATTACTCTGGCGCCATTCCCTTTTCGGAAAGTTCAGCGATAGCGGTCTCGGACTTTTCAAGATCCGAGAGATCCATCGCCTCGAGGATACGTTTTGCCTTCGTGAACTGGATCTCCTCATACGCAACGATCTGAATACGATTTCCCCATGGATCGCGGAAATCAAATCCCTGGGTCGGGAGTCGTTCGACATTAAGTTCCTCAAGTCAGCGACGGTAGTCGGATCATCGACGACGAGACCAAAGTGCCGGTGGTCATCACCGTTGTTGGGGGACTCATCGGTTTCTGTGAGGGCGAGGAATTGATCGCCCATATCAAGGAAGGCGGCCGCCTCTGTCTGCCCGCGGAGTTCGAACTCGAAGATCGAGCCATAGAAATCGAGTGCAGCTTCGATATCATCGACTTCAAGCGCGACATGGTTGATGCCGACGAGGCGAGCGGGAGAGTGTCCGAGTTAGTCATTTCACTAGGGGTTCTATTTGCAGACCTATGAATTCGAGTCGTCGAGACGCACGTCGAACGACGTTGTAATCAGGTTCCCGTCGGGCTTCGCTTGTAAAAAGAGGCGGTATCGTCCTGCCGTGGGGAACCGTATCCTCCCACTTTCAGGGTCTGTTTCTTCAGGGTGGACGTGCACGTATGCAAGATCGCCTTCACGGAGGACGACGAGATGTCCGAGCGCACCGAGGTACTCGTCTAACTTTGCAACCCGCTCGCCATCTTGCTGGGTTTCGAACTCAAGGACGACGGCCTCACCGGCCTGAATCTCTTCAGGCCTAAGCGTCACGTTGTACCCATTAGTCGTCGCTTCTCTGGTTGAGGCCGGGCGGGGGTCAAGTTCGACAAGCCCGGGTACAAAGAGATCAACGCCGAGCGTCGTCGGTTGCCCGTTGACGAGGATGTCCACAAAGGCTCGGTACACGCCTGGATCTGGGAACGTAAGCTGTTGAGACCAAGTGCCGTCCGCAGTCATCTCGGGATGGAGGTGCTGAAAACGCGTAAGATCACGCCGGACAAGGATCAGATGGTTCAGTTCGTCATGAGACTCCTCGAACTCGGTGACGACGGTCCCCTCGTAATCACGGATCTGGTATGTCCATGTCTGTTCGACACCAGGCTTAAAGCGAATATCCGACGGAACGAGACGGAGGCCATCGGCGGCAATCGACAGTCCACCAGGCAGTGCGTGACTGCCGTGGTCAGTATATCCGCGAGCATGTGTCCCTCCTTCCCGCCCATGGTTGTATTCCCTTGTTGCCTCATTCTCGGTTTGGTCGTACTCGTCGTTGCCCATGACTAGTATAGTGTGTTGGAATCGCTTACCGATTTCCGCTTACGATTAGAAGAATCTGGCTCGGGAAGGTTTCCAATTTAAGGCTTGGACGGAACCCACCGTTACGTTCTTTTTGTGCCGCTGGTTGCTGATAACGTGTAAGCGACCAATCTTTCAGGCGTTGGCGCTGAGTGTTTCGTACCGGGCCTCGAACTGATCTTAACAAGACGGACAGCAAAGGTGATACAGTTCGCCGTCGAGTCGCAGCGTTTCTCCGTCGTCATTTACCTCATTCTCACACTGCACACACGTAATCGCAAGATCCGTCCCCTCGACCTGTGGCGTCCAGTCAGCACTCGTGAGCACTACAACCTCGTAGTCAGTAATCGCTTCTAGCTCGTCAGGCTCAAACGTGTCCGTGAGGAACGTCTGGACGTCTGCTTTCGGGAGACGGGAGTGGAAGAACACGCGCGGGTCAGAGGCCATGAATACGTGTTCGACTCCGTCCGTGAGAGCCAGTGTATCGCGGATATCCTTGGTCACCTCAGATCGGACAGAGCGTTCGACGAGGACAGGAACGCCACTACGCAGTTTCGAGCGGTCGAGATCGAGGATGAACCGTTGAATGATACCCAGCTCCTGGAGTCGACTGATGCGACCAGATCCAAATAGGATCTCTCCTACAAATCACTCAGAGTTCAAGCGTTATTGACCGGTTTATACTGGTTTAAGGTTAAGATTAATCTTAAAACTACTTTAAGGTTATGTATTTTATTATCGAAGTATGGGAACGGATCAATTCACACAATCACTCAACGACACTGAAAGCGTCCAAAAGCGCTACGCGAAACAGCTAGGGATCAAACCAGATCGGATTCCCTTCACAGCGGAGACGTTACCAAACCCAGAGGTTGCCGTCCGTGTGAACGATGACTTGCTCAACGAAGTTGCCTCACATATCTTGAATCGAGCGGGGCACGTCTCGATCATCGACCGGCGCGGGGCAGGGAAGACTCACTTTCGCGATCTCGTCTATGACGCACTCGCAAACGGTCCCCGAAGCGAAGAGTTCCATATTGCACGTATTCGTGAAGTCGAATCTATCACAACACGACGATTCTATACACGACTACTATACGAGCTATCCCAGTATGACGATTTGGAGATCCCGGATGACTATCCACATCCGACCGATGAGGTCCGACAAATCGTCGAAGGCGTAGCAGCCCAGCTCGAAGAACACGATATCGCCTGCATTATCCAAGTGGATCAGCTTGAGGACGCGGCACGCAATACACGTACGTTCAAACAGCTACTTGCCGCGTTACAGAGTGTCGGTGACCTTGGTGATGAAGAACCAGTATTCTTGTTGTTCCTGTTCGGGACACCGGTAGCAAGTGAACGAATAGACGAACTTCGCGAGACACTCACCTCTCGTCTCGTCGCGAAAGATCGATCGCTGGAACGGTTTGACTTTGCAGAGGCTGACGAGCTGATTGGACGGTGGCTCGCGTTCGCACGCGAAGAGGAATACAGTGACGGCTACTCATCCAATCCCTACACTGCAAGCGCAATTGACGAGATTGTCGATCGGAGCGACGGAACTCCACGCTCGATTCGACAACAGTGTTACCACGCGTTCCGTGCTGGTGCACGGCAATTCGATGACATTGAAACGGTAGGAATCGATGACTCAACACTCGAGCAATACACTTAGGCTTAAAACTAAGATTAAGGTTAACAATGAGTAATCCACTTAACGACGCGATGGATGCAGCAGAATCGGAAGAGGAGACAAGTGAGGAGAAGTCGAAAAACGAATTCGACGCTGACGAGTATCTGAACAAACTCGGAGAAGGGCCGAAAGAACAGACCGTTGGCTTCTCGGTTGACGAGCCGATGCATCGATTCTACAAAGAACTCCAAAGCGACGACAACATCAAGTTCAATGTGGCCGAGTCGTTCCGCGAACATCTGAAGAAATTAGCTCGTCGCCATCCAGAAACATTCGAACGTGCAATGCGGAAATGGGAGATCGATAGAGAATATTAATCTTAAGCTTAATCCTAAGTCCCAACCATTGTATTGAGCATGTTAGGAAGGAGATTCACCTTCTGAAACAGGGTTGGAAACGAAAGGTCGGCAATGCCGTTGGAGTCCACAGTAGTATTTGTGTTGAAATCCGCTAGCTGATTTTCAAATAATACTTGATGGGTAATTTTCATATAACACCGCGATACTGTAGGATTAGTATATCGCGTTGGTTAATAGCGGTCGCCCACCCACATGTACTGTTTTGAGGACCGAGACGGCGTCACTACCATGGAAGGTAGCCATAATATTAGCATTAATCTTAAAATTAGTATTCTTAATCTATTTTGATGTGAATCGCTTCGGAGGTACGCCCCGAGACCCGTGGCCTGTGCCGCCTGTAAATGCATCGGGGTATGAGTATTGATCTTAATTTCAACCGGACGGTGAAGGTCACCCAACACTGAAACTCGAGATTGTGAAACAGAAACACGAAAATGGCTGGATAGATTAATCTTAAGGTTAATTCCATTCTTAAGCGTCTGTCTAAAGGAAATTATCGAATTCCACGGTTTTTAAGCCGTGGAGGAAGTCAATTGAAGAATATCAGCGGGCGTGAACAGTGAGATATCAGTACGTTCATCAGCCGTAGCTTGGAGTCCATCTGAAAATCCAGACCGACAGAAACAGCAGTAGTGAAACGTTGGTTCATCACCATCTTCTGGCGTCCACTGTATTTGTGCTGCACTCCGTTCAAGATCAGCTAGATCACCCTCATCCATCTCTTGAGATGTGTATTTACACTCGCCAGCAACGAGTGTTCCATCGCTCGCGAGGCCAACAACGTCTAATTCGAACTCGCGGTGCCACCAGTAACCAATTCCGTGGTATGTCTTTGGAACCAGTGATGGGAGTGCTCCTTGGCAGACAATTTCAAACATCGGGCCCATATAATCAGAGAATGATGGCTTGACCAACTGCTCATAAGCATCTTCACCGAGTTGAATCAGTTTTTCTTCTTGCCCATAGACGTAGCGAAACCAAAAGCGGAACAAGGGTTCGTTCAATCGATACCGGCTTTTGCGTGTCGCAGTGGGGGTAGCCGTCACAGGGATATTCCGTTCCACTAATCGAAGACGGCGGAGTTTTGAGAGATAGGATCCGAGTGTATTCGAATCAATACCCGCAAAGTTTGCAATCTCGTTCGCTTCACGTTTTCCAGTTGCGATCGCCCGGAGGATCGTGTAATATGTCTGGGGCTCTCGTATTCCGAATTCCGTCCGAAGCAAGAACTCTGGTTCGTTGTGAAGAACACCATGTTCAGAGAGGATATGAGACTGAATGTTCCGTGCAAGCGACGCTGACTGCGTAAGCGCCTGCAAGTAATAGGGTGTTCCACCGAAAACACCCCAAAATTGAATCATCGTATCAGGATCGTCAGTCGGATAGAACTGTCGCGCATCAATCAGCGGAAGTGGTGGCAGATCAATTGCGGCGGTCCGCCGACCGTACAGCGGGCTTCCCCCACTGAGAACTTTTTCTTCCATAATACTGATTGAGGATCCAACAAGCACCAGTGTTATTCCAGAATCTTCGAGCTGCAGATCCCAGACGCGTTGAATCTTCGATGGAAGAGCATCATCCGACTGGATGAGATATGGGAATTCATCAAGTACAACGATTGCGTCCTCTCGACCAAGCGCGCGTAGTAGTGCCTCCCAGTCACGTTGGATATCAGCTACGATCGGAAATACCTCACTCGCAGTCTCGACGAAGTTAGTGAGCTGCGCCTCCGGCGTTTCCTCGGTTGCTTGCCAATAGACGGCATCATCGATATCTTCTATTGCCTCACGAATGAGTGCGCTCTTGCCGAGCCGACGACGGCCGTAGATAACGGTCAGATCGGCAGTATCACTTTGGAACTGTGATTGTAATGTGTCGAGTTCTTTCTCCCG
Source organism: Haladaptatus halobius (assembly GCF_020618475.1). Lineage (GTDB taxonomy): Archaea > Halobacteriota > Halobacteria > Halobacteriales > Haladaptataceae > Haladaptatus > Haladaptatus halobius. The sequence goes on from NZ_CP085339.1 coordinate 301,797, forward strand.
ATTAACGAAACGTGGTGGATCCATGTGGCTACTTTGGGCTGATAGTTGATAATCGTGGTGATTATCTAAATCGTGATTTTACTAATCGTGATTTTACTAATCGTCTGGTTCAGTAACGACCTCTGGTTCCGTATTGGGAAGAACCTCGCGAAGCTCTTGAAGGATAGTTTCAGCCTCAAACACAGAGAGATCTAACTCGCGAGCCATGATTCTCGATGTCATTTTCCCTTTGACGTACGCACGTGCATACTCGATAGCGATTGCAAGTCCTGCAGTGCCATGGCGATCATGGTAGAGCTCAAGATTTTGATTGTCCGTGCTCCGGGCGAGAGCGCCAATCAGCGTTGACATTCCAATCTGAAGTGCTGACGAGCGACGTTATCCCTCTCTGTGCATCCTTTGCTGCACAAGACTTCGGTGACGCACGGAAGGCGATCGATATCCTTCGTCATTCGGGCAACTTAGCGTATAAGCAGGATGCAGAGTAGGTGACTGAAGCTCACGTCCGTGAAGCTCGTACTGAAGCAGAAAAGGATCGTTTCAAGGAACTAATCGAGGAAGTCTCTCAACAAGCGAAAGCAGTGTTATTAGCGCTTTCAATTCTCACGAACAGCTCGAACCAGGAAGAATTCGCGACACAACTCGTCTATCGCCAGTATTCGAACATCTGCAAAATAATTGATTTAGACACGCTTTCTGAGAGGCGATTTCGTGATATCTTGAACGAGCAGACGTTTCTCGGCCTGATCGATATCCAGAAGGAGAACCGTGGTCGTTCAGGTGGTATCAATCTACTAAATCGGCTTGTCGAAGATTCTGAAACCGTTTATCAGATTCTTATTGACGATAACCGATTCACAGAATTAGATGACAACCTCGACCAACGCCGTGTCTAAGACTGGTAAACCGTCTCGAGATCATTCACTGAGGCACTCGGCTTGTTCTGTTTATAGACTCGATTAATGATTGTTCTGAGTGAATAGTGGTCTAGGTCGATCCGTTGACGCTCCAATATTTGATCTTAATCTTAAGACTAAGATTAGATTTAAGTCAATAATTTGGGTTTCCAAAGAGTCATTGGAGGACTCAGTACTCGAAGTGATACAGATGAGTCGGGTTGAATTCGTATTATATGCTAACGAGTGCCAATCTCAGACCTGTTCTTTTCGAATTGTTACTATATCTGCTGCCAATCGTTTGAATCCCTCCGCTGCAATCACAAACATGTTCGGTGCTGGGGTACATAGCACTCGATCACTAACATTGAACTCTGCGTCAGCAGCACCTGGCAGTTGCACCTGATAGCCATTGCCTGCGATTTGGAGTGAGGCGTCTGCAACTCAATGAATCGAGACCGTGTCAAGAGCAGCTGATGTTACGAGTTCTACGACATTTTCGTTTTTGACACGGTCGATGTCGATGACGAGGAGAAGTTTATCGAATGCAAACACCCGGATGGTCGAAAGGCGGGTGGTCTCGTCGTCAGTCTCTTCAACGAGTTTAGCTGCTCGGGCGGGTTGCGTCACTTGGAGGGCAAGGCCATCGCCGGAGCGCTTGATTTTGTTGGGCATTACTGGTTAGTACTGTATGCTAACTCAAGAACGTTCGTCTCGTCAGTCGCGCTCTCGGTACAGCATTGTTGTGAGAAGTTTGAGGATGTGAATTCTATTGCGCGTGCTCAGTTTCACTTCCGCTCTGGTTGGCTCACGACTTTATCTATTGCGTCCCAAGCGTTGAATGCAGTTAGCGTATCCCAGCAGGCGGCGTAGGATCTTGTACTCATCCCAAACCCACCCTCCCACGCCGTGTGCTCATTCCCCTTGTCGTAACGAATCAAACAGTCGCATGGTAAGCTACCGTCCAAGGGTTTACTTGTCGAGAACGCAGATTCCGTAGTACCAATGGTTCCAAACGAGAAATCGCCACTCACACCACTTGCGCAAGAAGCGCTTGACACGCTTGCGAAGGAACTTCCGGAGGAGGGAGAGTTCACGTACAAGCAAGCGTATGCAACTCTCAAGGAGGAAGAAGACCTTGAGCGCCCCGCGGCCGAGGATATTATCGAACGCCTCTACATGAAAGGCCATCTCTACGAGATCGAGGGAAAGCTCCGGCTCACTGATTACGGATCTAAATAGGAAGGACGGCCCCGTTAGTGAGCGTAATGATATTCCGTCGTGTCAATCGAATCGCTTTTGCTTGATCAACTCGCCAAGCATTGTTTCTCACCAGTACCGCGATGTGCTCCACGCGGTTTGTAGATGAGGATGGTGTTGTCACTGCGGACGGTGACAAGATAGTCCTCAACTGTGAATCGGACTTCGACATCACTCATTTTCGTCGTGCTTGCTGTAATGATGTCTTCGAGCGCATCTAGGTTCACGTGTTCGTACAGTAAGAGTGTGGTCTGGCTAGCTGCTGGCGCAATTACGTCAATAAGTGCGTCGATGAGACCTGTAATAAGCTCCAAACTTGATGATTCAGGGTCGATCGTCTTAGAGGTGATCAATGCATACTGAGGTGGCCGACTCGGTTGCGATTGCTCTCTGGTGGATCCAAACCAGTTGGTTGTTTTGGCGGTCATAGGCTTCACTCCCATTTTTTGCTATCTATACTAATAGTTGATTAATGACTTCTTACTGCAGAATTTACTCGATAGAAACGAAAAGTGAAGTCAAAGATTAAATTCGTCGAATATTGATTGGTCATTTGGAGAAATTGATAATAAAATCAAGTAATGTCTGACGAACCCATTTTATTTCGTAGTCCATTGGTGAAAATGCATCCTCACAAAATCCAGCACGACGACCTGCTCTGGCGTCATCACCCGATAGTGTCGCCGTGTCCGGTTGTGAGAGCTGGTTCTCTCTTCCCCTTATTCTTTCCAATGAGTGCGTCTATTGTTCAATCTCTTCCGTGTCGAGAATCGGGTTTCAGAAAGTCCAATTGGAAATGTTTGTTGCCGTTAGGCTGGCGTAAATCAGGGATTGAGTGGGAGTGAGGCAGTATACTGAATCCAGTTTACAGTCATTCGGTTAATTGGGACATGGACTAGGATTGCTGAAACGCGTAAAAGCCTGGAGTCAGTGCGCTTAATAATAGAGTATAAGCTAATCGCCGGATTCAGATTCACCACTCTCACTGAAATGCTCCGTGACTTGTGCCAAATTATCAAGGACGCGGTCGAGCTGGTGCAGAAGATCCGCAACGGTATCAAGCCACCCCTGCAAACTCATCGGCTGCTCTATCTGGAGAGGTGCCTGGGTACTGGCCGCTCCAGCAGTAGGTGTAACTGACATGCTGATGACGCAGATCATGAGAGTTACGGCAAGGATCTTTCGGAACATTAGTGCTCCACAGGTGGATCACTCTATGAGAGACTTGTTAATCTTCAGGCCATGAGTTAGATTGATATCATAAGAGGCGTGAACCGAGTATCCAATTCGATCTGCACTTCGACGGAGTTGGTTCCTCCGAGGGTTGAATGCTATTCAAGGTGATCCTCGTTGGATGGAGACGTTGACCGCTATGATACTGCTTCACACTTTGGCATGTCCTTAGCACGGGGACAATGATGGACACAGAATACAGATCGGTCGACGCTATTGGTTTGAGTCGTCGGCCGATGTGTGCATCGACTGGATTTTGAGACTGAGAATATTGCTTGTCTCATCTTTATTGTCGAGCTGGCCTTCAATAATGAGATTTGCGAGTGGTGTCGGCCCAACCCGCATTACATCATCGGCATGGAAATCTGTCACAGACCCTTGAATATGAATCTCAGCACGGCAGAGGTCAGGATGGTGGATATTGCTCAACGAAATTTGTTCGACGTTTGTATTCTCCACAGGCTCATCGTTGTGGAACAGCGGTACTTCCGCCGCCTCATCGAGTGTCTGCACGTCAAGGGTGTTGAAGGCGGTCGCAGTTGGCTTGTATCCACCTTTCGGTCCAGGCACCCCTTCGACGAGTTGGAGTGCTTTCAGTGATTGCATCTGATTACGGATTGTTCCTGGATTCCGATCGACTTCGGTTGCGATTTCTTCACCTTTTATTGCACCTTCAGTCTCACTATGGAGGTTGACGAGTGCAGTGAGAATCCTCTTCTGACTTGCTGTCAGCTCGATTGATGACATACCGGATTCTTCGACTTTGCATCGGTTAAATCCAGCCTTTTGGAAATCTAGTACCGTGGCGAGCGTATCCATTTGTTGGACGAATCTTTTCGGGGCACGGAACTGGATCCACTTTTCCTCTCCTGTATCCTAGATTCGTCAATACCGCTCTCACTCATTTGAGATTCCGTTTGAACACCTGTCTAATTGCCTTCTAGCCATGCTCTATGAGTTCTGCTCTCCCGTCAGTATCGATTTGACCAATTAGAGGCTGATTTAAACGACATAGGATGAAGCGATGGTGTACAAAATCGACTACGTTGATGGCGACGTGCTCACCTGGTCACTAACTGAGACGGGGCTAAACTGCGAGGTGGATGAATCGTATACACCGACAATCTACGTGTCGGTGAATGATGATGGTGAGTTTTCCACGGCACATGCTGAACTCCGTGACCATCCTGCCGTTGCTCAGATTGCTATGGTCGACGAACGCGTGAGTTTTCGGCACGACCCTGAGCAAGTGCTGCAGGTAGACGTGGTCGACCTCAAGGCGGTCAACTTAGTGGCTCGAATGGTGAGCAGATGGGGTTCTCCTGGTGAGTATCGGTGTTACAACGTCGATTTTTCGCGGGAGTTCCGCTATTGTCTCGAAGAGGGAATCGACCCACTGCCGAACCACGAACTCTCGCAGGTGCACGTTGCTGTGTCGGAGACTGAACTCGCGAGTAGGACAGTCACCGATCTCACGATTGACGATGAGGTGGTGACCGGGGGTGGGGAGGACGTGTTAGCAACGCTGTCGGATTGTGTCGAGCGTACAAACCCGGACGTTCTGTTCCTGAATACCAGTGATCTCATTCCCGTCCTCTTTCAACAGGCCGATCGGCTCGATGTAGAGTTCCAGCTTGGACGACGACCTAGGTGGCAGCAGTTGGCGGGCGAATCGACCTACGAAAGTTATGGCCAGGTCGGGCACTCACCAGCACGCTACACTTTGCCCGGTCGGCTAATCATCGATGGCTCGAACTCGTTCATGTGGAACTAGACGAATCTCGATGGCTGTCTGTATCTCGTGGAGAAGTCGGGCAAACCACTGCAGGAGTTAGTGGGTCGTCGATCGGGAACATACTGACTGGAATTCGAATTCAGGAAGCTCGTGAGCGGGAAGTCCTTGTTCCATAGCATTCCTGGCGCAACGAGAAGTTCAAAACGATGCGCCAACTCCACGATGCCGACCGAGGTGGGTTCACCTTTGCACCAGATGTTGGGTTGCACGAGGACGTCCATGAACTCGACTTCTCCTCGTTGTATCCGAATATCATCGTCACGCGGAACGTGAGCCCAGAGAAGATTCGATGTGAATGCCATGCAGGTTGAGAGAACGTGCCGGGGATTGGCTACTCGATTTGTGACGAGCGGGGCTATCTTCCGGACGTGCTCGAACCGTTGATTGAGGATCGCGATGCGATCAAAGCCGAAATTCGAGCAACTGAGGACGAGGATCGTCGCGATGAGTTGGAAGGGCAATCGAGTGCGATCAAGTGGATTTTGGTGTCGTGTTTCGGCTATCAGGGCTTTTCGAATGCGAAATTTGGACGGATCGAGTGCCACGAGGCGATCAACGCGTATGCTCGGGATCTATATCCCTGTATTCGGTGGGTGATCGCGTGTGTTTAGAATCCGATCAAAGTAGCGGTCGTGCGGTTGCATCTCGAGAATGACTTCCCTCAGTGCGTTGAGCACAGCAATCGCAAAGGCAACTTGGAGAGTTCGATTCCTGACCAGAAGACGTTGGCATGTCTCGATGTAGTCTATTCTGTGCTGTCGTTATTTATTGGTGAAATGATTAAGTTCCCAACTCTCGAAGACCATGTATGCTCCTGATTGGCACGAACGACGGTGTTTATCAAGCACCAATAGACGAACTCGATAACACCACCCATGTCCTCGAGAGCGAGCACGCCCTTCGAATTCACCAGTTTGATGAATCAGTCTATGCAGCCACGCGCTCGGGGCTGTTCCGATCGATGGACGCTGGTGAGACATGGGTAAACCTTGATGTCCCACGGCGTGAGGTCTACTCCGTTCTCCAGAATTCTACTGGAGAACGACTATATGCCGGGACACATCCTGCTCACCTGTACGTCTCTACTAACGATGGAGAGTCGTGGCGCGAACTGGAGGGCTTGCAGGAGTTGCCGTCTCGTCAAGAGTGGCGACTTCCTCGCCACCGCAACGAAGCACACGTTCGTAGTCTTGGCGCCCACCCTGATACTCCTCAACGAGTCGTCGCAGGCATCGAGGTTGGTGGCGTCCATGTCAGCGACGATGAGGGAGAAACGTGGACAGAGCGCCGCGATGGGGTGCACGACGATGTCCATCATGTGCTCGTACAAGGGAGTGAGGAATACATTGCATCATGTGGTGGCGGTCTTTACCGCACGCGTAATGCCGGTCGATCATGGACGCGCCTTGACGTCGATTTTGAGCATACCTACTTCCGAGAGGCATTCTCTGTTGGGGGTCGGTTGTATGCAGCAGCGGCCCGTTCGTCGCCTCCTTCATGGGGTGGCGAGCGGGGGCCAGATGCGGCGCTGTTCGAATCGACAGATGACGGAGACACCTTTGAATCTGTCTCGTACCCTGGTAAACCGCAAGAATTCATTCTCGCCTGGACGGCCCTTGATGACGGTACAGTAATCGCGGGAACTCGGGGAGGTCACATCCTTCGTCGAACAAATGAAGGATGGACAAGAGGTGGGAGCGTTCCAGCAGGTATCCGTTCACTCACTGTCGTGTAGCTGTTTATTTTGTTTAATCGCTGATTTTGAAAAACCGATTTGAAAGACTCCGTAGAGTCATGGATTTCGTCCTCGACAATACGATATTGCCTGCCGTCACTGGAGAAATAGATTACACCATTGTAATAGAGAGGGATCGCGAACGCGATCCCCTCTATTTCGCGGAAATAGACGTCCCCCACCGTATCCAACCAATTACTACCTCCCTGTTTCACTGGCAGTGCGGTGTGACTCTTGTGTAGTGACTTGTTCGAGAAGGGGTTCTCTGAACCCCATGATTACAACGCTATAATCAGTGTCCTCCATTTGTGAGTTCCCCGTTGACTTCGTGGACTCGCATCCACACTGCGAGGTCGGGATGGCCGAACGTGATTTCGATGTGATACCCGCCGACGCCCATTGCATCGTCCACGGACAGCGTTCGTGACGTCTTGTAGCACACGTCGGGCACACGCTCGGCCATTTCTTCCATGACGCGATAACCATCGTTCTTGTCCGTACAGCTGTAGTGTATCGCGACTTCTCGGTACCCGAGTCGGGCAACCATCACGTCGTTCGTATCTCTTAGCAAAAGAATCCCACTTATACTTCGCCAGTGATGTTATCCAGGTATGGCTTCTGGGATCCACGTGCAGATTGGGCTAAGCGGTGCAGATAGCTGCCCCGTTTCTTCGATCAGTGAGAATTTCGAAATCGAGTCCTTGACTGTCAATCAACATTCCACTCCGAAGAGATCAGAAGTTGTCGGTGAGCTAACGATTGACCACTCTGAGAACACTGAAGGAGAACTATACATGGTAGACGAAGTTTTCAGTGACGATACGAAGTCAGTATATCGATACACGCATGACAACGATAAGTGTCCGTGTATGCGCGTGCCAAACCATGGGTGTCCCGTTCGTGACCTCCGTGCGAACTCTGGTCAGCTCATCCTGTCATTTATCACACCGGATCTTGAGACGCTTCGATCGGTCGTTGCCGACCTCGGAGAAAGCTGTGAGAACGTTACGATTCGTCAGCTTACGCGATCGAGTGCTACCGATAACGGGCGGTCACTTCTCTTTGTCGACCGCACTGAATTTACCGACCGACAATACGAAGCACTCGAAACAGCACACGAGATGGGATATTTCGACTCACCAAAGGAATCGAACTCCAAAGAAGTAGCTGACGAAATGGGGATTTCAGTTGCCACGTTCGTCGAACATCTCTCTGTTGCCCAAACGAAGCTATTAGATCAGATTCTCACAGACTAATCGTGCTGTTTGTCAATCGAAATTGTAATTGATCCGGGTGGCTCTAACCGACATGGTGTTATCTTAGTCCATTGTCCCTGTGCGACATGGGGTTAAATAAACCCAAGTATATTAGCGACAGCCCGTATCCTGATTCCCCGCCAATTTTCATTCGTCACAATGTCTCAATCAGTCTATCGGGAAATCGGCGGACGTGACGCAGTCGAAGCGGTCGTCAGGGACTTCTACGACCGGGTGCTATCGGACGACCAGCTGATCCCATATTTTGAAGGGATGGATATGGACGAGTTACGTGCACACCAAATCCAGTTCATCAGTGCGGTTACTGGAGGGCCAGTCGAATATTCAGGTGCGGATATGCGCGAAGCACACATCCACCTCGATATCGATGAAGCGGATTTCGAGGCCGTCGGTGCACACCTCGAAACCGCGCTTCGAATGAATGGAGTTGACGAGGGGAACATCGACGCGATCATGGCCGAGGTCGTCGCGCTGGAAGATCCGATTCTCAACCGGTAACAGTAGACTGGTTACACTGTCGTAATCACCTTTAGACGACCAGTGTAATCAGCTGAACCGCTTCATTCCTTCACTTCAAACCGCGAAGAGAAGGCTTAAATATATTTGTATCGAGCACAGTTTTTGTATTAGAGAGCTAATACTGAGAATCTTGTGCGCGACTCTCATTCATCGCTAATTTTTTAATCTATTCACTGTATGTCAGACTACGAAGGGTACGTCCAATGACCGAACTTAAAGTTCCCTCCAACAAGATAAGCCGAGTCGATTTCGAAACCGTTGTGGAAAACGCTATGCGTGACGCGACCGAACCTTTAACAGTCGAAATCTAACTGAGTTTACATCCATCGACGAGGCGAAAAATGCCTTTGTCTCCTATGCCCTTGATATGTATGCGATACAGGCAATTAGTATCGACGAGATTCGTGCGGAACCTTCTCGTCCACGTCAGGCCATCACACATCGAGCAACGCAGGTTTTTGATACCCGTTTTGCCAACAGTACCTGGGAATCTACCCCCAAGAAACGCTCTTAGCGATGGACCTGTCCATCATAATTGACGGGGTTCTCCTGTTGTTTATCGAGAGAAAATCAATGCATTCTCATGAGTTCAATAATCGGTACAATCATGTCTAGTTGCATTTCAATCATTATCGGTTTCGTTAAGTAAGTTCTACGATGCTCTAATAAGTTTCAGCGAGTGTCGAAGTCACGTCTCTATTGTTCAACTGAAGATCTATGTTAGCATTGCACAAAGACTTATAAGTGGGTACCACCTACGCATAGCTCCACGACAGACCTGCTATGTCCGCCGATTCACGGTCACCCCGATCGATCACACTGGCACTTCCACCAGACGAACACTGGACACTCCACCACGTGCTCCTCCATCGAATTGACCGAGAAACGACTGCAGACGACACGACCGTCGTAAATCCGCCACCACTTGAAGTCTTCCACGCGTTCGAAACACTCGACGCTGGCAGCACGCAGTTCTCTATCGCTCAACTCGAGGCAATCCAGGCGGTTCTCGCAGAGTATCATCACTCGACCGTGTGGTGGGAGGGAGAGCGATCGCAGCTCGAACAACTCCTCCATCGCGTCGCGACGCTCGTTGAAGCGAACCAACTCCCACACCCACAGTACTGAGCGATTAGCACTGCACCGATCCGTCCCCTTCTAATTGGACAGTATTTAGGTTCAGGCGACGATCGACGAAGACGTTCATTTAATAGGGGGTCGGATAAAGAGGCCAATTCTTATTACGTTGGGTGCGAAAGGACGAATGTCATGTCACTCTCCGCCACGGTGCAGCGGGGGTTAGCTGACAATGAGAACATCGTTCATGAGTGTAGACAGTGCGGGACGACACTCATGGCCACCGAACAGCAGTGCCCTGCCTGTGAGTCGACTGAAATCGTGAAATTCGATGTCTCGTAATCCCGTTTCAATGTAGTTGGGTGCCAGCTTGACGTCCAATACAGATTGATGTGGATACGTGGCGGTCGTGATCGCGATGATGGCAATAAAAACGGCATCAGTGCAACGTATCTAACACCAGCTATTGGGAACGCCAGAGTAGTGGTTTACTCTTCGTACAGACAATGCGTGTTTGCTGTTCGCTGATGAGCGTTTACTGATTGTCGGTGGTCTCCACGAACAGTTTTGGTTGACCTCCCTCAGATAATTGCGCTTCATCTTATTCAGAAAATCCCATCTACACAGCACTGAGCGACTGGCCTCTCACCGATACTGGTCCCTCTCTATCTGAAGAGTGCTCTCTCGCCCATTCGTTTGACAGTGAGCGCGAAACCGATTCTGGTCAATCAGTGTCCCGGATCGGTGATGCGAAGCTCGTTTTCGACCTCGTAGAGCCAGCCATGATTGAGGAGATGCTCAATCGCGTATTTCGCGTCGGCTGGTTCGTCCGGAAATTCACCATGTGCGAGCAAGAGGTCGTGTGCTCGCTCGTGGGAGAACTCCTCATGACGATCAGCGGTTTGAGAGACCAGAATTTGATAGGCATCTTCGATCCAGCCAGGCAGCGATCGCGATTCATTCGACCACATCTGTGTTCACACTCGCTTTACCAGCGAACGGCAGTTTGTACCAAGTTTACTTAAAGAACCGGTGGCCGTCTGACGCCCGGCTGTCGATCGATGGTGAGCCGCAACTGATGATCAAATGAACGCCAACAGGTGTCTACTGATCGATTCACGCTCTTCTCGTCAAGTTTCTCTTGAGTCGGTGAATTTACAAAGGGAGGAGCAGTTAGCGCTCTTTCTGTGCGAGCTGCAAGATCCACTGCGTAAACGCGTCAGAGTCGATTGGGTCAGTCTCTTCTTCAGTATCGATTAGTGGAGAGAGCATGTCGCCCGCCATTAGGAGCGAGAAGTCAAGATCCTTTTTTGCCGGGAGAAGGAGATACGTTTGCTGTCCGTTGTAGGTCGCTTCTTCTCGTTGAATTATTCCCTCTTCCTCTAGGCTGGTTGCGAGACGGCTGCCCGTCCGGCTACTCACATTAAGTTCCTTCCACAGCTCACTCTGGTAGATGCCCTCTCGATCGTTAATGAGTGCTACTGCACGCGTTTCGAGATCATTATGTGTATCATCCGTTTTGTCCTGGGAGACGCCCCTTGTGTGGTTGCTCCCTTTCTGGGTAGGGGTATCCCCATTTGTCGTATCTAGCAGGTAGGTCCGATGTCCATTACTTGTCGTCTGCTCTCGCCTGAGGAGGTCTTTTTCCTCTAAGGATGTCGCAAGACGGCTGCCTTTGCGACTCGTTACATCCAACGCCTTCCATAGCTCGCTTTGGAGGAGCCCATCGCGAGAGCTGATAAGTTCGTATGCTCGTTTTTCGTCCGCTGAGAGATCTTCAACCGCGCTCATTTTCCTATTTGTTGCTAGGTGGTCAACAAATAAGTCCTCTGCGTTCTGTTACGAGCCCATTGGATGATCGAAACACGTGCATCCGGTTTCTTCAGCGAGTTTAGCTGCCGTGCGGACTTTGTCACTTAGAGGGCGAGGCCATCGCCAGAGCGTTTGATTTTGTTTGGCACTAGTGGTTAGTATAGTATACTAACCACTGGCTGTTCGCCTCGCCAATCGCGTGATCGTTGCCAGGACAATACCGTTGAATTGCCGATAGGCTATTTAGAGAGGCGGATTCTCTTGGGTACATCTGTCTATGGTTAGTTTCACTTCCGCTCTGGTCGGCTCATGACTTTATTCATCACGTTCCAAGCAAGGAATGCAGTCAGCGTACCCAGCAGGCGGCGTGGGCTCCCGTACTTCTCCCAACCCATCCTCCCACGCCGTGTGCTCATTCCCCTTGTCGTAACGAATCACATAATGGCACGAAGAAACGTCACCCGAGGGTTTACTAATTGAGAAGATGAATTTTGGAGTACTAATGGTTCCAAATGGGAAGTCGCCACTCACACCACTTGCGCAAGAAGCGCTTGACACACTTGCAAAGGGACTTCCGGAGGAGAGAGAGTTCACGTACAAGCAAGCGTATGCGATTCTCAAGGAGGAAGAAGATCTTGGAGAATCCGCTGCCGAGGATATTATCGAACGGCTCTATATGAAAGGCCATCTCTACGAGGTTGAGGAGAAGCTCCGGATCACCGATTACTGACTACAAAATCGAGCAACTGACGGAGCATGCTGACTGGTACCGACGGTTTGGGTATGTGGGTTACTACAATCAGCATTTGTGTTACCGGAACGCGTTTTATTCCACCGTTCAATGATCTAACTGCGCTCTCACAACTGGCCAAGGCGAATTCCCGACGCCATCATGCGACGCTGACGCAATTGGCTGGTTGTGAGAGCCCTGCGGTCGGCTTTCCTTGCCTTTCTCCCAGTGAACGTTGGTGGGAACTGAGTTTTCGGAAAATCCTATCAGAAATAGGTTGATTGGGCTACTGACGACCGGTACTACCGGACTTTTTGAGACTCGTCCCGTAGAGAAAGTTCTGGATAGAGATGCATCGATTCGCTCCAAACTGACGGTAGCAGAACATCGACTCTTGCTTCATCGTGATGGCCAGCACGACCAGTACTCACACCGATTTCCATCGACATTTCCTGTATTAGAATATCCGGAACCGACCCTGGCTTGCCTAAGGGTACCTCGGTAGTCGTGTTTACCTGCAATGTGTGAGTGACGATGAAACCGGTTACAACAGTCGTATGAGTAGTTGATAAATTGATGGTTTAGACAGAATCAGGTGATTCAAATAATTTCATGTTGTTTATCTATTCACTCCGGACCAAAACCTTTATTATATTAATCAATAATCATTATAGTATGTCGCTCTCTACTACAGTGCGGCGATGGTTGACTGACGAGGACGACCTTGTCTACGAGTGCCGGCATTGCGGAACCACGTTAGAAACCCCAATCATAGACGTCCAATCTGTGGATCAGCCGAAATCGTCGGATTCGACGTTTCATGATATTCTTTCATCAATCAGTGCATAGAAAATTCGTGGTTTGAGTAAGGTGGACGCCTTCCTTATGGAGTTCCGTCGTAAGGTAGTAGATTCTTTTTGAGACGATATCCGTAATGAATTTCTTCGCGAATCGACCCCTCCTTAGCGAGTATCTGTCCCGGCCAGTGATGAGAGATTGGCGTTGGCGCTACCGATGATTCGAGCCTCGATCTTCTGAAGGTGCTCACTTACCGTGCCGGCTGTAACATCAAGTTCCGCGGCGATGTCACGATGGGTTGTCCGGCGCGGAATCTCATAGTAGCCGAGATCGAGTGCGACGTCGAGGATCTCACGCTGGCGATCGGTCAACAGCGCACGGATATCGTTCGTGTCCTCCGTGTACGGCCCGATTCGTTCGATCTCCACGCCGATGCCAAGCGGGATGTCCGCCAGCGCCTGCTGGAGGTCGTCGTTCGTCTCGCCGATCATGACAATCTTGAGACGGCCGTCCGACGTGGCCTCGATCGGGAAGTCGAAGAACACCTCATGCTTGCGGGGGAGTTCGATGAACCGCGCAATCTTCGCAGGTGGGCGCGCGTGGATGAAGACCAGTCCGCCGTCTTCGTCGCGATTCGAGATGCTGAATCCGAGGACATCCATCCGCTGCTCGATGAACTCACGGGCGTGCTTGAGGTCGCCGGACACACGACCCAGGAGAACGATCGACCCGTCCTCCAAGACGTTGAGGTTGTAGATGCGTTCCCGCTCCAAGACGGCGTCGCCCTCGAATAACTCTGCCGTCGGATAGTCCCCCGGCAACGACACCAGCAACGTCACCGCGCGCATCCCTGCCCTCCGCTTGAGACTCGATCGGTTGTATTCCCCGCAACTGGTATTATCCGAGGGTACATAAACTGCCAGTAATGCTAGGCAGTTATTCAATCTTCTTGCCGGTTTTTGGCATCATTATGACGTCGCTCTATATACTTCAGTACTGCTCCCGAGGTGACGACCGATGACTGATCAGGCCAACTCCGTAGATTATTCCCGTCCGATTATCGTCTCCCTCGTCGACTCGGACGCGACCCACCTCGCGCTCACTGGAGGGAAGGGCGCTAACCTTGCCCGGATGCGATCTGCCGGTCTCCCAGTCCCGCCAGGGTTCTGCGTCACCACTGCCGTGTTCGAAGAACTGGTCGAGACACTCCACCTCGGAGCGTCGATCGATGCACTCGATTCACTCGACCCGACGGACACCGACGCTATCGCCGAGCGTAGTGCGGTCATCCGGTCGACCATTCAAGAACACCCACTTCCCGATGGCATCACTGACAAAATCGAGGGCACTCTCGACAACCTCGCCGCAGACGCGGTCGCGGTGCGTTCGAGTGCGACCGCCGAGGACTTGCCGACCGCTTCCTTCGCTGGCCAGCACGAGTCATTCCTCGGCATCTCGACCCACGACGTCGTCCTCGACCGTGTCCGCGACTGCCTGGCGAGCCTCTTCACCGATCGAGCCGTCGCCTACCGCCTCCAGAACGACATCCCCCACGAGGATGTCGCGATGGCCGTCGTCACGCAAGAAATGGTCGGCGCCGATGTTGCGGGGGTTCTCTTCACCGCCGATCCCGTCTCCGGCAACCGCCACGTCGCTTCCATCGATGCGAACTACGGTCTCGGCGACACCGTCGTCGCCGGCGAGGTCTCTCCGGACAACGTCCGTGTCAACCGCCGCACCGACGAAATCCTCGAGTACGACATCGGGGAGAAGGACCACGCCATTCAATCCAACGCCGGGGACGGCACGGCACCCATGGAGGTTTCCGAGGACGCCCGCACCTCGCGTGCACTTTCAGATAACGCCGTCCGCGACCTCGTCGACCTCAGCGACGATGTCGAGACCCTTCTCGGGTCGCCCCAAGACGTCGAATGGGCTCTCGTCGACGATAAGTTCGTCATCCTACAGTCCCGTCCCATCACGTCGCTGTATCCGCTTCCCGAACCCGCCCCCACCGACGACGCGCTTCACGTCTACTTCAGCATGGGCCACCAGCAGGCGATGCCAGAAGCCCTGCCACCGCTCGTTCTGGATTTCTGGAAGACCTTCGGGAACGCCAGCGTCCGAAGCATCCAGCGGAAACCCGCTCGAGACATTTTCATGGAAGCGGGCCACCGCGTCTTCATCGACCTCACGCCACTCCTGCGGAACCGCCTTCTCCGACCCCGGTTCCTCGAGGTGCTGCGGTCCATGAGCGAACCCGGCGCGAACGCGCTCGAGGACCTCTTGAACCGCCGCGCGCAAGCGGTTCCCCAGACCAGATCATGGACAAGTCTCAGGGCGGTGGTGGCCAAAATATGGCACCAGCGCAGGATAGCGGCCTCCGTCGCGGCTAGCTTCCTCGGCCCGATACTCGCCACGTTCGTTCGCGGTCCCAAAGACCCAGCCTCGGTCACGAGAACCGTCGAGCGTCGTGGCAAAGCGGTCGCCAGCCAACTCAGCGCGCCGGCGTCGACGGCAGGCCGCGTGGACGCCGTGTTCAACGAGCTCACGATCGGCCCGTTATTCGATCTCGTGGCCAGCGAGTCCTTCCCCCGGCTCCTCTCAGGCATTATCGCCGGCCGCATCCTCGAACGACTCTATCCGGACACCGAGGATGAACTAGAGGCGCTGGGGAAGGGGTTCGACCACGAGATCGCGACCGCGATCAACCAAGAACTCGGCGACCTCACTGACCTCGCCCACACCCACTCGGAAGTGAAGACCGCGCTCGAGAACGGCGCCCCACTCGATGAGATCGAGGAGGTCGATGGTGGCGTGGACTTCGTCGACGCGTTTGACGAGTTCCTCATTGACTTCGGAAGTCGCGCCGGCAGTGAGATCGACCTCAGCCGGCCCCGCTGGAAGGACAATCCCGAGACGCTCCTCCGAACGATCCGCACCTCGCTCGTCCAGGGCGACGTCGGCGACCACTGTGCCCATCTCAAGGTGCTGAAGCAGGACGCCGAGGACGCCGCCCATACCCTCGAAGCACGTGCTAGCCAGGGAAGTCTCGGCCCGATCAAACGTCCAATCGTGCGACGTCTCATCGAGGTCTACCGCGGAGGTATTCAGCTCCGCGAACACCACAAACACGGCGTCTCCTTCGTCTTCGCCGCGATCCACAACATCCTCACCGAGGCTGGGTCGACACTTGCTGCCGACGACCGCCTCGATGACACTGCCGACGTCTGGTATCTCCGGGCGGACGAATTGCGTGGTGCGCTGCGGAACAACGACCTCATCGAGGAGGTCACCATCGCGAAGCGCCGCCGTACTCACCGGCGATCCAGCAATATGACCGCGCCGGCACTCATCACGAGCGAGGGGGAAATCCCGCAGGGCGCCACCCCCGAGGTCTCTGGGCATGCTCTCACCGGTACACCTGTCTCGTCGGGCATCGTCGAGGGCCCCGCCCGCATCGTCCACGACCCGGCCACCGAATCCATCGACAAGGGTGACATCCTCATTGCCCCCTCCACGGACGTCGGCTGGACGCCCCTATTCCAGAACGCTGTTGGCCTCGTCATGGAGGTCGGCGGCCAGATGACCCACGGCGCCCTCGTTGCCCGCGAATACGGTATCCCCGCCGTCGTCTCCGTCGCAAACGCCACCACTGAGATCCAGCAGGGCGAACGCATTCTCATCGACGGTACCCGCGGCACCGTCGAACTCCTCGACCGAACCAAGAACACGGACGAACATTCCGACGGAGATGGAAGCGACTGATGCCCGAAGAATCCCGTATCCTGGATCTCCCTCGCACGATCTCTACGCGGGCCTCATAACAATGATGGACGACTCGAAGTCGTCCGGAACGGCGCGAGCGCGCCGTTCTTCGTGTGTATGTTGTTTTGCGCGTCTTTGCGTGGTTAGGTAGTATGAGTACCTGTGTCGTATGTAGTAGTTGACGATGCAAAGCACTCGCGTGAGTGGGTGAAGTTGGCAAGTGAGGAGTTAACCGAGTTTGATACCAGATTTTATCGGGAGTTGATGGTACGGGCAGCAGCGAGGGTACTGTCGCCGCTTAGGTGGCGAGAGAAATTCCTTGCAGATCACGATGAGATGAGCCTGAATTCGTTTCTCTAATGACTACAAGTTCAGAAGATCGTTTTGTTGTACACCAGCATCCCATAGAAGCAAAAATCCCGGCCTTGTTAAGACTCACTCGGTGACAAGTCTCAACGGTCGTGCTGATTACAGGGCGCATATCCAGCCGTGCCGAACATGTAGTCTAACCTCCCGCGTTCTCCGCTTAATTATGATGGTTCGACAGCTAATCGATCATCGCGCACAGACGAGTTAGCAACGAGCAACTCATCTTCATCGAACGGTCGTGCTTCGCACCGGTACTTCTCATAGACGTCCTCCGCCCAGTCACGTGCCTCTGGTGACTCCGTGTCGATTACGGCCTTGAGTTGAGAGGTTTCGGAATTATGGCCACAGATCCCGATACAGTCATCCATAATGCTGAGACCGCATCGATTGCCGTCCGGCAAGTTATCGTGAAGAAGGATCGTACAGTTCTCACACGCAAGTACCTGAGCGGTGAGTTCCGGATTCCACGCGACGATTGCCTGGAGAACAGGAAGCGAGTATATGTATTCTACCTCCATTCCCTCGATAATCCGCTGACAGAACGCTTCGAGGTTCCCCGATTTGTACATGGTTGTGCCCAGTCCCCGTATCGAATCTGTCGATTTGATCAGTTGGTTGACACGTTCGATGGGTTGATACGGATAACTGGGCCCCGGGTACGAGACGGTCGCATCTGCGAAGAATTCGACCGAGAACCCCTCCATCTCCCGCGGAAGCCACTGCCAGACCTCACGGAGCTTCTGGCCGATTACCATCCCATCGCGCAATCTGAGAAATCGGTCGATGACGAACGCTCCCAGCGGGGTGAGTTCGTAATAGGGACCGTCACGGACGATCCAGCAGCGGTTCTCAAAATCACTAACAAGGCGTCCGATTGTAGGGCTCGATGCTCCCGTCACAGCACATAGGTCCTGCCGATCACGGCGACCATCGGTCAATGCCTCAAGCGCTGCAATGCGGTGTTCAGACCGCGCCAGAAATTCGATGTCTTTGACGGCAGAATCCATGACACTATTACGCACGGCGGAACGAATACTCTTCGTATGTATCGTTGAGAACGGAGAATGAGGACAGATCAGGTCTCAGTAGTAGACCCAGAATTTGTGCCCCTAGGAGCAGTGGACGACGCTGTATTCTCCGAAGGCCGCGACGTACGACCCCACGACCAACTCGGTGTCTCGATCTAGTACTTGGACATCCGCGGGCTGCTCGCACTGCGGACACGTGACCTCTGTACCTAGCGGTTGAAATGATGAAGTAGCCATCAGTCGTTCTACTAGGTACTTCCGCTCATTTTAGCCAACATGTGGTCAATAACCTCCGTGTGTTCGTCCTGCGGGCTGAACATGACGATTTCAGAATCTTCATCAGCCCTAACCGTGTGTCCTGGCGGCCAGTAGAAGAGGGTGCCCGTCTCGTCTACTTCCTCTGTTCCGTCCGTGTAGCGAACGGTGAGTGCGCCCTTTAGGACGTACCCCCAGTGGGGGGCCTGACAGAGGTCGTCCTCTAACCCCTCAAATAGCGGGGCGACGTCCGTTCCGGCGTTCAGCGTGAAGTACTCCCCGCTGAGTTCACCGTAGTTGCTCGCGTCGCCGAACCCCACCTGCTGGCGGGCCACAGCGTCCGGTGTGTCAATCTTGACTGGGATATCGTTTTTTGCTTGCTGCATTAGTTTCACCTGGCTCTGAGAGGCAGGATCGCTTTCCAAGCGGTGGACCAATTGTCTGAGGTCCCATGCCATGGCGAGTCTCCATCTCGTTGCTTCGGCGATGGATTGTCTGCCTTGTATCTGCCCTTCAGTACTACAGGAGTACGCTCCCTGCAAACATGTACCTATCTAGTGAAATATTTCACCAGTTGAACATCATGGCATCTAATTTTCAGTTACACTGCCAACTAAGCACGAGTAGGACTGTCAGTTCCAGTGACGGTGTGGTAAACAAACCTTCTATATCTGGCACACCATTCCTAACAGATGATTAGAGGATGACATCCAGCTGCTACTCGTCAGTGTGGAACACTTCGACACGTTCTTAATCATGTCGTCCTCGACTGTCGCAATTGGGGGATTGTCGATTACAATATTGTAAGAGAAGGGGATCGCGCACGCGACCCCCTCCGTTTCGCAGAAATAGATACACTCCACCGTAACCAACACACTAGTACCACCATGGTTCACTGGCAGTGCGGTGTGAATCTCGGATGGTGGCGTCGCCGAAATGTGGGTTCGCTGAACCCCCGTGATTACAATGCTATAATCAGCGCCCTCCGTTTGTGATCTCCGCGTTTGTTTCATGTGCTCGCATCCACCCCGCCAGATCAGGATGCCCGAACGTGATTTCGATATGATGGCCGCCGACACCCATTGCATCGTCAACGGACAGCGTTCGGGACTCCTTGTAGCTCACGTCGGGCACATGCTCGGCCATTTCTTCCATGACGCGATAACCATCGTTCTTGTACGCACAACCATAATGCGTCGCAACCTCTCGATATCCTAACCGTGCAACCATCACGTCATTCGCCTCAGCGACCTTCTTGGCATGCTCGAGGACATTCAGGTACTTGTCCTCGACCTGCTGGCTCTCTGCGCGTTTCTCGCGGAAGTTGACGAGCTCTGTATTCTGTTCTACCCGCTGCACCGTCTCGAATAGCTGCCGCCCCGCTTTGGACGCTTCCGCAACAAGATTCGGCGAGTCGTCATCAACACTCTCTTCAGTCTCATAGTCGCGAACGAGATTGATCAGTCGAGACACCGACGCCCGAATTCGGGCATTCTTCTCTTCAGCGTCGATGAGATCGTCAATGTCTGTTTGCGTGGTCTCGGTCGTGTTTTCGAGACTACTGAGCTTTTGTCAGTTCTGGGCATGTGTTTTCGCGCCTCCGTACGATAATCTTCGAGTTCATCGACCCGCTGTTTGAGTTCGTTGATGCAGTGATCAGCTGGTAAGCTAGTCGTTTGCCGTCGTTGGTCTATATGAACGACTGATTCTCTTCCAGTGGCCCCCATCAAAGCGATAATACGTTATGATCGCTGGAATGCCAGTTTCCACGATTAATGTGAGTGACAGGGCAATGAGCCCGACGGAGGTCGTTGCACCGAGGTACGCGACGGGTAGTGCGAAGAGATACAACCCCAATGTCTGTCCGTAGAATGGCCACCGGGTGTCGCCGCCCGCACGGAGTGGACCGGTTGCGCTCCCGATCACTCCATAGAAAATGACGCTCACACAGGTTGCGTAGATCAAATTCATCACAATTGGGAGGACGGCTGGATCGCTGACAAACACTCGACTGATGGGATGCGAGAAGAAAGCAACAACGATTGCAATGAGCACGTACACAGACACAGTAAATCGGAATACGTCCCTAGCGTACCCCTCGGCTTTCCGTTCGGCACCAGTCCCAAGCGCTTGTCCAACAAGGCTGCTCGAAGCAAGACTCAATCCCCAGCCAGGTGTATCCATGAGTGCTCGAATTCGAAGTGCGATGACAAATGCGGCAACTACGTTTGGGCCGAAGAGGCCAACAATGGCGATTAAGGGGAGTTGACCTCCGGTTCGAGCAAGGTTCGTGAGAACGAGCGGTGTTCCAATCTCTGTAATTTGGTGCATGAGCGGCTGATCGACATGCGGGCCATCGAGGGTAATCGTCACAGGGAACGCTCCGACCAGTGGAAGGCTTCCAGCTATGAATCCCCAGGCAAAGAGAATCGTCACGAGGACCGTGCTGATAACCGTCCCGATCGCTGCACCAAGAACTCCGAAGCCAAGACCAAAGATAAGAACAGCATTGATGCTAATGTTCACCACTGCGCCACCAGCACGGAGGAGCATCGGAATCCGTGCGTTATCAGCACCGACTAGCGTTCGGCTTCCAATCAGGTTCACTGCGGCGAAGGGGATCCCAAGCGCAATAACTTGGAGATAGGCCGTTCCATATTCGATTGCAAGGCTATCGGAACCAACAAGTGAAATCAGAGTGTGAGAGAGGAACCAAAGGAGGAGTGCCAGCGGTATCGTTACAGCAATCGCTAAAAACGTGCTCGTTTTGACGATGCGGTTAAGTTCGTCATATCGGTCCGTACTAAACCGTTGTGAGATAAGTCCGATTGCTCCGTCAGCGATCCCACCACCAAATGAAAAGGCGAGCCCCCAGAACGGCGATGCAAAGCCGATACCTGCAATTGCTGCAGGACCCACTGCCAGCCCGACCATTGCAATATCCGCTGCTGATTTCGACATTCGGGCAACACCGGTGATAATTCGCGGCCATGCAAGTCGCGTAGTATGGTAGACCCGCTGCTTATCGATCAGGTTCAGCGCAACCAGTAGATGGCCTACCTGAAGGAGAGCAACTCTCACGGGATTGTATGATTTGAGTTCCACAGAATGTACTGCGACGTATGGCAGTTGTGTATAAATTACTTGTGGTATATTGAGGAACAATCTAATAAATGTTCATGATTGAGGTAGACTACCAACGATCAGTCGTCTTCTGAAAGTCACCTATAACGTGGATAATCGAACGTGGTTGGTCGTCACCTAACGGAATATCTTGCCTATACGATTCCCAAAGATATCAAGAAGAGCGATGTTGCTATTCAATGGTTCGGAAAGGGCAGCTATGTCCCTATAATAGCTGTTTGAGTTTTCTGCTTCGTTTGCGGTTGCGACTGTGTCGCGTTTGCTGTTGAAACGAACGGGGGTGGAATCGAACCACCGGGGCCACATCGTTTGCGGTGGCCGCCATCGACGACACGAGTTGAAGCATCGATGGTGCTTCTACCAACAAGCAACCCGTTCTCGCCCGGAACCCCCCGGAAAGCAAAAGCGCGGGAAGCGGCGGGCGTCCCACGCCAACCATGACTATTGAACCAGTCGTAACGCGACGTGCTCTTGCTGTGCTCGAGCGTCCACCGTAGGGGGCACCAAGTTCAGTGCGACGCTCGCAATTGTCTCAAGGGCCGCCATAGGTATTGTTATGTGGTGCCTGAAAGTGAAAGGAAAGATAGAATCCCGCATCTGTAGCGCCAAAATACTCCGGTTGTTCGTTATCTTAACCACGGGTTTCGGGGTGCTATTGTAGTTACTCTCGGGCTGATCGACACAAACAGGACAGAATCGGCAGGAACGGTTGCCTAGTGTTGGAGAGCTGTGGCAAGTAATTTGAGGAGTCGGGAGGGCTCTGCTGGGGCTGCCGGTACACTGGCGACATCCTCTACGTCCTGCCGAAATTGTATCTCTCCTTCGAGGCGGTCGCGGAAATCACCCGCCTGGGAGAACTCCTGTGAGAGAATGAGCTGGTTGACTGAGACAACGAGGGTAACAAGGGAAAACGTGCCAGCGATCATCCCGCTCGCCATCCTTGTGATCGAATCCTCATTTGTGAATGCGATCACACCAAGACGAGAGAAGATGAGCAACAGCACGAAAATAATTGCTGAACTACCGACTGTGATGACGATTCTATTTCCCTCGACTAATATCCAATCTATAAATTGATTTCGTGACTTTGGCCGTTGAGCGATATCCGTGCCAGTCGGCTCTGTCGTTTTATCGTTTCCGGTAGAATTCAGGTTATGAAAATAATACGGCGGAATAAAGAACGTTGGCATAAGATGAAGCCTCAATCGATCCTATCGTCAAGTCGGACGCTTCCAAGCCGAAATGCGATTGTCTGTCGCTTGAAAAGTTATTTTGAAATGTGAGCCCTTCCTTTATTCGGGCACAATGACCAACAGTGAACGCAGCAGTGGGGCGAGTCACGAGTGAGTATTCACTTTGAGCGATTTTCTCGCCGTCGCTTTCTAACTTCAGTAGGAATGGGGGCAACAATCGTCCTTAGTGGTTGTGCCAGCACGAATGATGATCCACAGTATACGCGTAGTAAAGTAAACAATACCGCCGGCAAACCCCGGACGGCAAAAGAGATGGTCGCAGCAGAAGCGGTCGCTCAACAAGATCCGGATGAGAATGCTAGTCCGATTGACTCGCTTACACTCGACACCCACGAGTTCGTTGTCAAAGACAGCTACAAAGGACCAACGGTACAGGGCACTGTCAGCAATACAGGTCGGGATCTTCTCACATATGCCGAGGTTCGTGTACGAGTCTATGACGATACGGGTGCTCAGCTTGGACTGTATCTCGATAGTACAGATGACTTCAGCGCCAGAACAGCATGGCAGTTCGAGGTAGTCCTTCTCACATCAGTGAGCAAAATCGCGAGCTATGACATCGCTTTGTTAGGCATCCCAGGGTAATCTCTCGATTATGCGGGAGTCAGCAATTACTCCTTGCTGAGATGGGATATACTTTAGAAACGGGGTAGAAATCACCCGCTTAGTGCTGGCACGCGACTGAACGGGATTTGTCGAAGGTATTGACAGAGGTGCTCCAGTGAATGAACACCCACCTTCGACAATAAACAATAAGAAAAATAGTTGGGTAAGAGAATTGCATGAATTAGCAAGGGATTGTTTTGCCTCGGGTCATAAGTCCAATCTCGCCCTCAATACGAGGATCGTTTTGATGCATTAGCAATTTCACGGATACAGTCGGAAAAATTAGCTGGGATGAGAGAAAGTATGTGCCATAATACTCGCAATATTGATCCTATTTTTCGCCCATGACTATCTCGATTAACAGTCGTGTTTATTGGACTCAAGTGGCGTTAGAGAGAGTGATATCGCAATCTGCTCTCTTCTCGTCGTCGGGATATTTCGAACAACAGTGTCCGAGGGAGGAGAACGTCGTGCTATGCGACGAGATCACGCCACCTCTTCGGTATGATAATGACGAAAATTACTACCTAGATGTTATTAACCCATTACCGCAAAAAATTTTATGTAGCTATGTATCCTATACTTCCGTAGAACAGCCATTGCAGTGACGGACGACTCAAAGTCGTCCGGAACGGCGCGATTGCGCCGTTCTTCGCGTGATTTCTTGTTATGCACGTCTTCGTGTGACTAGACGGTGTGTGTGACGTATTCTGGTATGTCCACCAGACGTTTGGCTGGAATTACGTGGACGAGAACAAGAGCGACAATTGTGATATCACTCGTTTGTGAGAGTCTCTGGCTGCTTCAAACGCATGGTTCACTGAAAATGTGGTGACCTCAGTCATGGTGGTATCCGAAAAGTGATATCACTCATGTCGAGAGAGCAACTCTCTGCTTTCTGCATTGTCAATGGCCACAGTAGAGCTACACGAATTCGATCACCGGGTAATCGCGCTTGATACCAGTTGAACCAACTGATCACCAACTACTCGTAATACATCTCCCGGTCGACGACTTCGGCAAAAGCGACAGTCGGTGTCACGTCCGTAATTTCAATAGTTACCCGTTCGTATTGTTCTGTCTCAGGAACGATAATGATGTAGCCACGCTCAACACGTGCAATCCCATCACCTTGGTCGCCAATACCTTCGATTTCAACACGCCGACGCTCGCCTTCCTCGACAGGCGGCGCAGGATCGTCGTGGAGTTGGTCTGACACTGCACCATCTGTTCCATTTGACGCGGATCTAAGCAGAGCCACGCGGTAAGTGCTATTTTCTTGGATGGCACCGTCCGTTAGCTCCTCTTTCGGGACTGTGATCGTGTAGGTCTCTTCTTGTTCCTCGATGCGTTCGCTGAACAGGCAGAGTAACTCATCGGGGATTTCCATGCTCTGTTTCGCCGGTACAACAGCATAAACGTGTGCGTGAAACTCGGAGATTGCTCAGTTGAGAGGTACTAGCAGCGTAGCTAGCCGAAGGCTGCCGCTATTCTACGCATGCGACCAATATCTACGGTTACGGTCGTTAGTCGCTCCCGATGACTGTGAGCAGCGTGTCGTCGAGATCTTCGATGATGATGACTTTCACCTTTGTTGGGAGGTCGTCGAACGCTTCGAGTGCATTGTGGATGTTCGAGTGTAAGCCATCGAAGGCTGTCTCTGTCTCGGTCTCCTCGTACTTGTAGTTGCCACGCCTAAGTTCAGTGACGAAGGTGCGTCCAGCGTGTTTCACTCGAGCGATTTCTGTGAGCCATCTTGTGAGATCCGTGTACCATTGTTCGCGAAGCGTCTCGTTGTTGATTGGCGTCTCCTTTGCCTCCTGTATCTTTGCTGTAGTAATGCTTCTTTCTTTCTCCTCTCTGCCGTCTTAAAGTCTATCAAGAGTGCAACAGACCAGTACAAGGGAATACTTTAGACGTCAAACTTGAAGGTTAAGCCTGTTTCAAGATAATTGATTGGTTTTATAACCTACGTAGAACGTGAGACGCCAGTGAGGTAATTTTCCGTGATTTACTCGGTTGTAGGCGATTTATTGCTTGTAGCCATATAAGCGTCTGTGGAGTGCCTCCAATATTCTCCTCATCCAGCGAGCTTTGACTTGAGCGGGCTTCTCTTTCAATTACCAATTCCAAGAATAATACCCGTGGAGTGACATTTCCGGATAATGAGCACTCGAAGGATTGCTCGGGCGACAATCCTCTACACTATTGTTGCAGGAGGTCTCACAGTGGGCAGTCTGTACCTTGTAACTCATTCTGGCTTCTATATGTTAGCTGGTATGGGAGCGGGGATTGTGTTGATAGTCCTTGGTGGTGCTGCGAGTGGACCAGTAAGTGCATCTGCGGTCGAGGGAGCCGAAGATGCGGGGCTCAGTGGATGACTGAAGATATGCAGTTGCAACCGTCTATGGGGAGTTTCAGTACTCGTGCTGTTCTCATTTTCTATGGGATTGAACTCATTCTCTGGTCTGTCGTGGTTCTCACGATCTTCCGGTCAGGGCTACAGTGAGAACCAAGTCTACCGACTTACCGCTGTTTCAGGAACGATAGTAATTATCTCTCTGGGAGAGTGTTATGGGTGGGTGGGTATATATTGTACCTATCTCTCCGGAATCCGCCAGATACTAACCCGCGGACTCAACTTCCCCGCTCAACCTCTCCCTCTTCATGCAACTCCTCAAGCCGTCGATGAGCGGATGACCGCTCAATCTCAAGCGTATCTGCCTCCCAGCGAGCAGTCATAGCCGGAAACTCTGACTCCCTGATCGCCCTGAGAATGACCACCGAGAGCCACGACAACCCCGCTGAGCACCACTACGTCGTCACGCTGGACGACGTGACGGGTGATGCAATCGGTTGTACGTACCCGCATCACGTCCACCGTGACGCCGTCTGCAAGCACATGACTGCCGTCGAGAACGCAACTGACGATGGGACGCTTGAGGCCTTCCCCTCAAACAATGGCGAAGACGACGCTCATCGCCGTGTGATTCTCCTTGACGTCGAACCCTGAGGCGCCTCACCGCCTGATCAGTCTCACTTCAGCGCGACGCCGTCGACAAGGACGTACTCCCTGCAGTCGAGGTACGCGTCATAGCCGACGCCCCCATCCGACCAAGTTGAATCGAACCCTGAAACGCGCGCGACGGTGCTCCCGTCGGTGTCTCTGAGCGTCGCCATGTGGTTTCCGTCTTTGCTCCAATCGACGACGACCTCGTACCATGCGCCCTGTGAGAGGGAGTATCCGCCCGAGCAGGAGTCGAGTTTGTGGCTCTTCGCATCCTCATATCGGAACAGCATGAGGTCGTCGTTGGCGACGTCCACCCGCACGAAGTAGCGGTCGTCGTGCCCCTGAACCCCGTACGAGAGGTTCAAGTCGGCGACGCCCCCGTCGCCGCGGATCCAGTACCGGATCGTGTCGCCCGCGGACGGATAGGTCGAAAGTCCGTCCGTGCTTATCATCTCCGTATTCGTGCCGGCGAGGGAGAGCGCGTTCGTCCCCTGTCCTGCTGAGGAGGAGATGACGCTCGCGCCGGATGCGCCGCGGTCGAACGCATACTCCGAGAGGGTGCTGTCCTCGAAGTTGTCGACGACCGTCGTCGGGGAGTAGCCACACGAGGGCAACGAACAGGTTGCCGAACTGGTTGTGTTCTGGGAGCGAGTGACGCTGCTGGAGTGGTCAAGGATGATAGGGTCGCCGGTTACGTCGAAGGTGCAGTTTGCGACACGACTACGATTGGAGTATTGGAGAAGGACGCCATCGCGATCCGCCCTCGTCTGGTCGACGCAACAGGACTCAAAGACGGACTTCGGTCGACCGAAAGTGCGGAGGGCGGCGCTGCCGGGATAGCCATTCCTCGTGTGAGCGGCGTCGCCTGTAACTTGCACGTTGGAACAGCGAATCGGCGAGGGTGTCGTATCCGGTTTCGACGCGTACATGGCGGCGGTGTCGTTGGTGTCGACTTCGATCCGGGAGTTCCGAATCGCGTGCGTTCCGGTGCCAGCGACGACGATGGCACCGTCGCTTACGGTGTCGGCCGTCAGGGACACGTCGCAGTTGTTGACGGTGCTCCCCCGACCGAGCAGCCAGATTCCTCGCATGTTCGTCGGGAATGAGGGGTCGGAGTGGGGGTCGTCGACGATGACGCAACAGTCCTTGACGACGCCGCCGGGGCCCGCGAGACGAACGTTCGAAATATTGTTGTTCCGGTACTGTCCGCCGACGACCCGGACGGTTCCGGTGCTTTTGCTCGACTGGTAGAGGCCGTTGTTGGGGAATCCCGCAAGTCGGCAGTTGCGGAACATCAGGTCGCCGGTCGTGTTCATTTCGACGAAGAGGCCGACCGCCCCGCTTCCGTCGGGAGCGCCGTCCGGAGCCCGAAGATTCTGCACTCGCCCTGAACCGGTCTCCGTTCGAACGCCGAAGAGGAACGGCCCTTGAGATCCATCGTGGGATCCGCGGTGGAGCACGTCTCGAACGAGCAGTCCATCATCGACGATCAACTGCATCCTGGGCGCTTCCGACGCGCTGCCAACGTCATGCCGGAGTCCCTGGTAGAGGAGGTTCGTCGACCCCTTCCCGCCGAGCGACAACCAGTACGCCCCTTCGCTCGGCGTGACGTCGTCTGCCGTGTCGAGGATAATAGTCGCGCCGGGTTCAACACCGACCATCCCGAAGTCGTGGAGGCCGTTTCCGAAGTCGAAGGTGAGGTCGGTGATTCGGTACTCGCCCTGCGGGAACTCTAACTTCGTGTTGCTCGCGATGTGCTTGTCAAGAATTCCGTCGATGGGTTCTTGCCCGGTCGGATCCATCCCGAGGTCGTCAACGACGTCGTACACGTGAGCGAACTGGAAGTCATCGACGGTCACGCTCGCTTGCTGGGCCGTCACCCCCATTTTACCTGCCGTCCCGGTCGCCAGAGACGCCGTCCCTCCGAGCGCGGAACTGGCGATAATCGAACCACTCGCGATTTTGAGACACGACCGCCTGTCGAATGTGAGCTCCCTCGATGTCGGTCGCTCCGGTTTCTCGGACATATACCCTACTATTATAGGTTTAATTTATAAATTATATTGCTGTGAATTTATAAAAGTTATCATCCATAATTGGATGTCGGTTCGAGGTTGTCTATCTCTTTCAGGGAGTGCGAGAAGTATCGCGTATGCTAACCGACGTACTCACCGACGAGAACGAACCGCATGCTATTACCAGTCAAACGACTAGTCCTCTGGAATCCATCAGATAACAACCCGTGGACTCAACTTCCCGTGCTCTACCTTCCCTCCTCATGCAACTCCTCAAGCCGTCGATGGGCTGACGGCCGCTCGATCCCAAGCGTATCTGCCACCCAGCGAGCGGTCACCGCCGGAAACTCCGACTCGCGCATCGCCGTCAGAATATCGTCGTCAGTCGTTTCCTCTGCGTACTGACCGCGAGTATCGTGTTTCTAATAATTAGAGAGGAAAAGCATCCTCACTTTTGCATTATTGCTCAGGCTGCAGTTCTTCGTACGGCTGAACGATGACGAATCCACCTTCCTCGGCGAAGTGAAGCTGATATGTTTCTCCGGAGGAGCGTCCAAAGAAACTCTTGAGATTGAGGTCTCGCTTCGAGCTTGGTGACACATTACTGCTCCAAGCGACAGTCGCATTGGGATCCGTACTCACAGGTGTTGGAATAACAAGCGGCTTTCCATGGGTGGTGATGGCCACGTATCCTGGTCCCTCAAGAAACACATTGAACAACCCACCTGTAGAGGTACCAGCAATACTTTTCATCATCTTAATATCCCAACTTACACTCTCATCAAAAGCCAGTACATCGTTCCCATTGACGCTGATTTCGTCTTCCTCGTTCAGTTCCAAAATTTGTACCTCTTTGCCCTGGTCAGCTAAGTACAGATGCCCTATTCCTGTGGCTTGCATCATTACGCCTCCCTCCCCAGTGGCTTTCTTCTTCAACATGCCTTTCAGCCCACCGGTTGATTTCCGTTCGAATGAGATGTCACCAGTATAACCCACCATGGTTCCTGCTTTTGCCATGATGGTCCCGTCCATCGATACATCGAGCAGTTTTGAATTCTCTAAGTCGAAAGTTTTTCCCTGATCTTGCGGTGCATGAGTGTTGACAAATTCATTGAGATTCATTGGTTTCCTCTGAACCGCATTTCACACGGCTCTGTATAAAGAAGATTCTCAAAGACAATATAATTATAGCCTACTTTACTTGATCAATCATCGACAGATAAAAAGTATGATGGCGGAAAATATTTGTATCTACTAACTTCGGCTGCTGTGCATTTCCGTCAGTGTCAGTGACTACCCGAGTGACATCGTACAATTAGAAATTGAAAGCAATCTTACTTTCTTATACGTTGGTAATCCGAGGATTTCGTTTACGGAGTTGGTGAAGTTCGGAATCTAGATCGAATGTATTTGTATTCGAAAAATACAGCGATTTTGTAATCCAAATATTAAGATAGAACTAATTAATATCTGATATTTTGTCCTTGTGATCGTCCTGGTCTGTGGGGAAACGTGTCAGGTGGTTAGAACCACCCGGCACCGGTCTTCCTAATGGACTCGAAAGACCATGAGTACAAACCCATCCACAGCCCGTGACGCTGACGAGACGGCACAGCAACGCGCACAGGCCGAACAGTTCTCCGTCGATGTCGATGCCTCCGGACTCATCGAAGTCACCACTGAGAGCCACGAGAACCCCGCAGAGCACCGATACACAGTCTCCATCGACGATGTGACCAAAGAACAATGGCTTGTACGTGCCCGCACCACATCCACCGCAATGCCTCCTGCAAGCATATGGCCGCAGTCGAAAACGCAACCGACGACGAGACGCTTGAGGCCTTCCCATCCGAGGATGAAGGCGATGCCGGACCAGAAGACTGTGATTGTGACGGCCTCGATAGTTTCCCGTGCTGGCCGTGCGTGCAAACGGGACGGAAGGAACTGCCGAACTAATCTCGATTTCTTATATACATTCATTTGTATTATCAGGAATACGTCTGAAAAACCGGAAGTAGGGAATCTTGTGTCTAGTCAAGCAATGTTCGAGAGTGTGTCATATTATTTTAACCGGTCCTTGGCACCACAAAACACTTAACATACAACTTATATTCTGAACCATGCGCTGTTCACGCTCGGATTCATCGCGATCATCACGCTGATGGTCGTCCTCAGCGGATGCCTCGGCGGCACACCCCTTCAGAATGACCAACAGAATCAAACCCCACCGACAGATCAAACGAC
The DNA here is from genome assembly GCF_020618475.1 of Haladaptatus halobius. Lineage (GTDB taxonomy): Archaea > Halobacteriota > Halobacteria > Halobacteriales > Haladaptataceae > Haladaptatus > Haladaptatus halobius. The sequence continues at coordinate 332,621 of NZ_CP085339.1, forward strand.
ATCCGAGTCGACACGCGTCAATGGAACACCGACAATGGGAGAAATTCCCCCACTTAGCGATCAAACCAAGGAGGCCCTCGAACGTATCCGATCAAAACAGGATAGGATCACTAGTTATCAGGCCACCATAACTGAAACGACGGTTACACAGCTTTCGAACGGGAGTCAACTCACATACGTTCAGAAGTGGAATGTCGCCGTCAAGTTCTCCGAAAACGGGGTTCTTACACGTGTTGAATCCTGGAGTCCCAATTCATCGGAACCGAAGAGTCTCTGGATCCAGAATGCGACTGCGACCATCCAATACGTCCCGAGTGAGGATGAATACCGGATTCAAGAACGGACAGAGTCAACGGGTCACTCGGAGCATTTCTTCCCACATGCTCGGGTAGAGAAGGGCAGCTATCGTCTTTTCGAGGCCCCATTCCCAACCATCAATAAAGAAAACGCAATCCAGTACAACGGGACCGATATAGTCAACGGTCGACAAGCCGATGTCATCCACCTCGACGGCAATCCAAATGGCGGGAACCTTGCGTACTACGACGCGCAAACCATCTGGGCCGATACAGAAACAGGACTCGTTCTGAAACAAACGGCACAAAAGCCCCATCTCGACAGTATGAGAAATATAAGTGTGGCAGAACTCAGAAACCCAGGCGCACATGACCCGATGAATGAGTCCGATGATGACCCGAACGCGGTTTATCTCGGCGACAAAACCATCACGACAACATACACGAATGTGAGCGTCAACGATGTTCCCAACAGCACCTTCGATCCGAATATTCCACAGGGTGCGGACGTAGAGAGGTCTACCCAAGAGGAGGGATAGGGTCCACAGAAAAACTGCTTGTGACCGGAAATCCAAATTATCTCGCTTAACGTCACTCTGTCTATTCTCTCGAAAGGGGAGTCGTCATACAATGGATACCGCCCCCACCGTTCGTCAACGCGTCTCGAGGAATTCCTGCCCCGTCTGGCAGGATCTCTACACCGAGTTCCTTCAGTTTCTCTATTGTCGGATTATTTTCGGAGCGATACTCTCCGTTAGCGTCCGGTTCATAGAGCGGCAGAATTGTTTCGCTCTCAATGGTGAGGAAGTTTGTGGGCCATCGTTCGGACCAGGAGACATCGACAATTTCGAACCCTTTCTCTTCGGCCAGATAGTCGTAGAGGTTACTCGAATGTTCCTTTGCGTATTCGTCCCCATGTCTCTCATAGACATCCACGTTGGCTGCACGTGCGAGATCTGCATCTAGAACTATCAAATCTTCAGCGACAATGTTTACCCACCCTAAGAGGTGCATTATCCGGGAGCCAGTATCATGTTCTTTTCGGAACTCCCGATCGGCCTGCAGGGGTGCACGGACAAGCACAAATTCATCGTACTCAATTGCACCACTGTCCATCAACTCTTGACCGGCTGCATAACTTGTTCGGATTACGTGTTCTTTCCCGTCAAGGTTCGCGGAAACTCCGAGGAGTGCAAACTCACCAGCTGGAAGGAATTCTCCACCTTCAACATGCATATCCATTTCGTAGATGATATCGGCTCCAATTCCCTCCCACGCATCGCGGACGATTGGGACTTCACGTTGCCGTACTGGCTCAAACATATTACACAGAATGGGCCCTTTATCCCCTAGAATCGTTGTATCCCGCTGAAAATACATATTTGAAAGGGGCTGATCGATTGTCAATGATGTTGAACTTATTTCCTCCTTCGGTTGTCGCATCGACACTTGTGCTAAGGCAAGGTGAAGTTTCTCTCTGGAGTTGAATGTCTCAATAATAATCTCTACATCCGCTGACGAGTTGGCGTCTATTTCCGAGATAGACTCACGGATCAGATCGTCAAGAACACCCGCCGTTTCGAGATCATCTGCGAGCTGGTGTACTTCCACACATGTATCCTTAAGACATGAAATTATTTTCTCATGTTCTGCACGGGCTCGCTCTGGAGGAATCATCTGTTCGAAGAGGTTTGTTTCATAGTCGAGCGTTCCAGCCCATACCTCGATCCCAGGAGTATGAACCCGAACAGTCGAGAGACGATCCCATTCTGCATATACGGTATCGAGAGACGATCCCATTCTGCATATACGGTATGTTCTCCCATACATCTCTATCATCACACTATGCAAGCAAAAACCCCATTCTCCATCGGTTTCTTTCGACAATGTAATTAACGAGTTAATAGCCTACACCTGCCTGCACCACGTTAATCGGAGCGCCTTCTGCAAGCACATGACTGCCGTCGAAACTGCAACCGACGACGGCACCCCTGAGGCGTTCCCATCGGACGACGAGTGTATCAGTGACCCATTCACTGGCTACAGCAAGTATGGCAACGTCGATCACAAATACTGAAAGTGTGAGGACTGTGGCGCGGAAGCCACCCGGAAGGGCGCACTCACCGACTGCTGCTAACCCTCCTACTCTCCTCATTTATGTCACGCCAAACGAAACTTTCCGATGTGGCCGCCCAGCGAACGCTGACCGAATGTGCGGCTGGTTCGACCGAACGCGAAGACGATACACCGACGACTGAGCGCGACCTGCTCGACCGAGCGCAAGCTCATGCGGCGGAGCGACTCGCCGCCGAACATTTCCCATCTTTGCCGGTCGATGTGATTGACTGGACGGTCTCACATTGCGTGCAACGAACGGCAGGCGCAACCAAATACAACCCTGCGACGGATAAGATTACGATCTCGCTGACGTGGGACGCCTACGACTTACAGACCTGGGAGCAATTCAGTTCGACGGTGCGCCACGAGTTGATCCATGCATGGCAGTATCACGAGTTCGGCGAGGCAGACCACGGACGAACGTTTGCCCGCTGGACGGACACCCTCGACACAACGCAGTACTGCAAGCGGTTCACATCGCCGAATTGGTAACGCCATCCGCGCGGAGCGTCTTGAGGCCGCGGAGGTCGAGGTAGCTATCGAATGGCGAGAATGGTGCCTCGATCAGGTTTTCGAGCACGAGCTGGGCGAACGCGTTGGGATTCCGATTGAACCGTCGGTGGATGAGTTAGTAAGTGACGAAACGGAGGAGTAATTGTCGTGATGAGGTATCGGTGTAAATGGTTCCTGTTACCGATTGGATAAGGATTTTCTCCACTGACATCGAGGAGGGGTTATGGACGGTATCCACGACCTCGGTGGGATGGACGGGTTCGACGACCTCCCACCGGACGAATCCGACGATGCGTCGCCGTTTCACCAAGACTGGGAGGGACGCGTCTACGCGCTGTTCGTCGCCGGTATCGCCAGTGGTGCGTTCAATCTGGACGAGTTCCGCTACGCGCTCGAACAGCACAACCCCGAATTTTATCTGGAGAAGCCGTACTACGAGCGCTGGCTCACAGGCATTGAGTCGCTTCTCCTCGACGCTGGCGTCGTCGACCGTGACGAACTCGCAGACCGAGCAGCAGCGTTCGAGCGTGGGGAGGCCGAGATCTCCGAGGAACCCGGTCCGTCGCTGGACGAGCTCACTGAGGGAGTCGCTGAGGTCTACCAATCTGAACGCGAACCGGAAGACCCCGTTTTTGAACCTGGTGACGAGGTCGAGGTCCACAATAACCATTCTAAGGGCCACACCCGGTGTCCGAGGTACATTCGTGGCGTCCGGGGAACGATTCATGCCCACCGGGGCACTCACGTCCTGCCGGACGCGAGTGCCCACGGCGAGGACCGCACGGAACCACTCTACAACGTCAAATTCGACGCCGCCGACCTCTGGGGTGCCGACCACACCGATGCCGACGCCGTCCACATCGAACTCTGGGAAAGCTACCTTATAGAACCATGACCGACACATCTAATTCCATCACCGAGACGAACGACCTTCGTGACTACGACCCCGAGGCCAGAGCCAGGGCACTCCAATCACTGCTGACCGAGAAGGGTTTGTTGAGCGCCGATGCCGTAGACGACGTGATTTCCACTTATGAGGAGGAGGTCGGGCCGTTGATCGGCGCGAAAGTAGTCGCGCGGGCTTGGACCGACCCTGAGTTCAAAGAGCGCCTCCTCAAAACCGGAATCGAGGCAGTGGCCCAACTTGACGTGGAGGTCAGCGACGAGGTGATGGAACTGCGAGTCGTCGAGAACACACCCAAGACGCACAATCTCGTGGTGTGTACGCTCTGTTCGTGCTATCCGTGGGCGATCCTCGGACTCCCGCCGACCTGGTACAAATCGCCAGCTTACCGCTCGCGGGCCGTCGACGAACCTCGGACGCTGCTCCGCGAGGAGTTCGACACCGAGATTCCCGACGATGTCGAGTTGGAAGTATGGGACAGTAACTCCGAGATTCGGTATATGGTGTTACCCCAACGCCCACCCGGAACCGATCGGCTGAGCGAGACCGAACTCCGGGACCTCGTGACGCGCAACGCCATGTTAGGGGTGGAGCGGCTCGTATGACTGATTCCACGCCTGAACCCGGAGTCGACGCACCGACGTTCGACGCCCCGTGGCAGGCCCGTGCGTTCGCCCTCGCGGTTGCCCTCACCGACGAACATGCCGATGAGACCCTCACGTGGCAGGAGTTCCAGACCCGTCTCGTCGAGGAAGTGAGCGCCGACCGGGAGAACGGCGAACCGGAGGCGGTCTACTACCGCCAATGGCTAACCGCGCTCGAACGGTCGTTGGTCGAACGGGAGATTCTCGACTGCAGTGATCTCACGGCCCGCGTCGCGGCGTTCAAAAACGGTGACCGAGACGGCCACGAGTTCGTCGAGGGGGATCCCCACGCCCACGCAGACCGCCTGCCAGACGGCCCCACCGAAGGAAATCATCATGACCACGGAACTACCGCGAATAGCGGCGATAGGCAGCGACACTGAGGTTCAGGTCACAATGTTCTAATCTCCTTTGACGTCGATGTCCGGACTCGTTGAAGTTACCAACGAGAGCCACGAGAATCCCGCAGACCACCAGTACGTTGTCCCCATCGACGACGTGACCGAAGAACTGATGGCCTCTACGTGTCCGCTACCTGTTGTGGTCAAATTGAGGAGAGTAACCTAATTATTTCGCTCTCTCGTTATGGCGATTGATTAATGAATTCACGGTAAGCCTCATAGCAGCTCTCGTAAACCACATGTTCGTAATCGAGGAGCTCATACCTGAAGATTTACACCTTGAATCGTCAACCAGACGTGCGAGCCATCATCCGTAATTTGATTGCCACATCGAGCACACGTTTGATCCGTGGAAGACATATGAATCGGTGAGTACACAAAGCATGTGAATTGCTGTCAATCTTCGGGCGATAGGGATCGTGAAGAAGGTTTGTTCATCTTGTTCTTGGCTCGTGTATCTCAACCCAACGAATCACTCACTTATTTGGGGATGATGTGAGACACCAGCTATTATTCACACGACTCAAATTGGTCGATTTTCTCTTGCAGATGCTGGTGATTCAGTTCCTGAGAATGCACGTACTCCCCCTGAATGTACATCACCGCTTCGAGCAGTTCACGAGACCACACCGAAAGCTGGTCGTGTTCGGGATGATCGTCCACCCACCGATTAATACACTGCACGGTATCTATCAGTTGTGTGGTTGCCGTTTCCATATCCGAAATTTTTGATGCCGTCATAATTTGTCGCTTAACGTCATCTGCATCCCAGTCAATTTCAGTCATAATCTTAGCTATGGAATAGTGTTCAATAGAGCTACGGATTTCTCGGTATACTGTCCTCTATTTATATTGATCATCAATTAATATTAATAATGATGGTAGAATTGGAGACTGCTGAACGACGAACTAACTCGCAGTTCAGCCTAGTTATCCATGCTACGCCAATTGACGGTCTCGGATATCACCGATCAGCGAACGTTCATAGAGAATACAGATACAGCGACTGACGATGCCCCCGAGACGCTAGCGTCCCATGGTCTCCCTCGCACTTTCTGATTTAGTTCTCGGACCTCACTATGCGACACAGTACTTTACAACGCTGGTAGTTAAGAAGGTTGCTTGCTGCCGGTGTGTTCGGAACTAAGAACATAGATGGGTCGAGAACAAGCATTATGACCCTCTGACGAATGTATCTCTCTATTAGTATGCCAGTCGACGTAGGACTTATCGGCGCCAGTGGCATCTCAGACGCGCATACACCCGCATACCGGGACTTCCAGGACAGAATTCGATTGACCGGCGTGTGTGATGTAGACGAAGAGCAAGCAATACACATCGCTGAGAAATACGACGCCGAGTACTGGATTGATTTCGAGTCGTTCGTTGAAGAGGTAGATGCCACTGCAGTCGACATCGCACTTCCGCACGCACTTCACTTTCCTGCGGCCAAAGCTGCGCTCGAAGCAGGTAAGCACGTTTTCATAGAAAAACCGTTCGCGACCTCGATGGAGGAGTGTTTCGACCTCGTCGAACTCGCCGAACGGGAAAATCGACAACTCATGGTTGGAATGGTACAGCGGTATCATCCTCGCCATCGGGCAGTGAAATCTCTTCTCGACGCGGGCGATCTCGGTCCGATTCATTCCGGTCGGATCGACATGCTGCAGAATCTCCCAGAAGCGGGATTTCCATCCTCCCACTGGCTGTACGACGGTGAGCACGCTGGTGGTGGTGGAATCCTCAGCGTTCTCGTCCATAAACTCGACCTCTTGCGATACTTCCTCGGTGACGCTCGTCGAGCAATCGAAATGAGCAAGACGGTTCATGAGGCGTTCGATGACGCTGAGGACTACGGTGTCGGCCTCCTGGAATTCGAGAATGGAACAATGGTTGATTTTTTAACACACTCGTCTATCAGTTGCGTGATTTTGACGCAGTTGGTCGTGTGAATGTGGTGTTCCTGCAGTCAGTTGACTAGTACAGCTTCTTCTGGACGTCAAAGACATAGCATTGAATTGATGATGCCCTCTACCTACGGGCATTGTTCGCGGTGTTCGTGGTATCCATGATCGCCAGTGGAGCGGTTGAAATGATCTTTCATCGGGATGATTTATCTGTGTGGTTCGACACCGTGGCGAGCTTGGCGATACTGTGTGCTGGCATGGCGATGGTGCTCGAGTATTACTTGCTGACCGAGGATCGGGACGTCCAGGACAACTTTCCTGACTACTGAGGTCGTGAGATAAGCTTAAAGATAGACGATGACCGTGAACGAGAGCCAGTAGCATCAGACGTTAGCACAAAGTACTAACCACTATTTTCTCGCCATCGTATAGAGGGCAGAAAGCCTATTCATCGACAAGAAAGGGGCCAGTTGAGACGGTACGCTCAGCAATAACAGCAAGTGGGAGAATGTATGCGCTCAGAAGAACGCTTGGCCCGAGAACGACGGCGATGCTGAATGCAGCGACTGGGCGAATATATGGTTCTGGGATGTTGGGTCCGCCGCTCGAGGTATATACAAGGAGGAGCAGTACCGCGATGAAGATCGATGGGAGACCGAGATACACAATATATCGGGAGAGACGAGCGAGTTGTTGTTGGATCACTATTGTTTTGAAATACTGGCGGGCGACCGGTATACTCTCCAGTATTATTGAAATGTCTCCTAATACCTCCGAGATTCGTTTAGGGCGGGTACGTAGTTCAGCTTGAAGCTCTTCGACAGCCACTGAATTGTGGACATATGTCTGATGTGAGAGACCAGAGACGATGTGGAGAATCTCTGTCGATTCGTCCTCTGCAAGACCCTTAACCAATTCTGCATACTCGTGGAGTGATGTAGCGCACTTTTCAATGAGGTCTCGGTATCGTGGGTCGACCGTGTCAATACTGTCTTTGAGTTCCTCTGAATGTGTCTGAAGCAGATCCGCGATCACCGTTAAGAATCCCTGTGGATCGGCTGGCAGTGTCGTACTATCCATAACTGCCCGTACTTGGTGGCGGTACTCGGCGGTTCCCAACAACCGCTTTTTGATTTCAGGGGGGGACGCAAACATACGCGAGAGAATGAGCTGATTGATAGAAAGGGTCACCGTAAACAGGGTGAGCTGCCCAGCGATGATTCCACCCAGTAACGTCGGCATGGTACTTGACGGACCAACTTCGAGAACGCGAAATTCGATCAACATAAAGCTGATTACCCAAATCAATCCAAGTGCAATACCAACAATCAGAAGGCGGTTGCCGTGAAAGAGGAGCCACTCAGTAATTGCACGCTCTTGCTCTTGTAATGATGAGTCATTATTGGACGTGTTCCCCATAGCACCTGGTCGTGAGGGAAAGGTATGAACGCTGGCGAAAACCACTCCGGAGAGAAAGAAGGATAAGAGTGGGTACATATATGACTCATTTATGGCGGTGTTTTGAGCTATAATCAAATGTTGAAATTTAAATGGGACACAGCCGGAGATCGGATCACGGCACCCGCCCAATCTTTCGAACAAAGCTGGAATGTCGATGTACGCGGTGTAAGTACAATAATAATGGCACCTGCGGGTATTAGGGGAGGCTCCTCATCAAATCAACTGGCGAATGTGAAATGATGGAAACGGGCTTCGGTGGCGACAAAGGTCGTATGACGACTGATCTGACCGCAGACCCTGAAACTGCCGAGACAGCACCAAAACACGCACAGTGGGAACAGTTCGGCTTCCGCGTCGAAGCCCCTGGAATGGTCGAAGTGGCCAACGAGAGCCATGACAACCCGCTGACCATCAATACATCGTCACACTGGACGACGTGATCGGCGATGCACTGGCCTGTACCTGTCCGCACCACGTCCACCGGAGCGCCTTCTGTAAGTACACGGCTGCCGTCGAAACTGCGACGAGTGACGGCTCGCTCGAGGCGTTCCCCTTGGAGGACGAAGACGATGCTGGAGCAGTGGTTCTTTCCGGAGGGCATGGAAGCGGAGGTTCACGCGCTTGACTCGGCTCCCAGCGATGAGATGTCGGTTAGCTGGACGGCCGAGATTAACAGACTCAGATCGATAGACTCTCCGAGCAAGCGATCGCGGTAAAACACTATAACAGAAAACTGCTATCCAACTACAGGTGCAGTATCAAAACAGACAACGCTGCGAGACCGGTCTTCTATTTTTCTCGGTTTAGTTGATTTAGTACATCGTTTCGGACTTCGCCTGCGGAGTCGTATGTTTTCTCGTCGACTGAATTAAGCACTTCTTCGATGGATTGTGTGCCGCCCGACGATTCGACCTCATAGTCGCCATACGCTGCAACCAATTCATCTAGTGTCACTGGATAGTCTTGGCCTTCGAGGATCTCATCAAAGTCACCAAGTTCACCGCCTTGTGATCGTTCCTCGATTGATAGTCGATCATCACTCACAAACCGTTGTAGATTCGCAAGTCAGAATAATGTGTTGGCTGATTCGCCGGATGGTTAGCAGCGATGTAATAAATACGAGTAGGTGGCGAGATGACCATCTATCGGTTCTAGTGTGGCTGTTGTAAGCAACTTTGCTTTCGTTCTGTTCGAATATACGATCGTCGGTTAGGGCTGACGTTACTGATTGGACTCTTATTCGGGATGGACGAGTATCCCAGACCATACTTGCTGCCCCATCGGTAACTCACCCACCAGCCTCATCAGGCTAGAGCTCTCACTTTTAAATATGAGTTCAGACCAGCATCACCTGCGTGATACAGACACAGAAGAACGGTTCGAGTTCAAGAAAGAACAGCGAGCCGCCGTCAAGTCCGACAAGGGGCTAACCGAAGAGGTCGTTCGCCTCATCAGCGAGGACAAGGACGAACCCAAATGGATGCTCCAGCGCCGCCTCCGCGCGTTAGAGCACTACCAGAACATGCCCCTGCCGACGGACTGGCCCGGCCAGCCCGACCTCACGGAACTCGATGTAGAAGAGATTATACCCTATATTCGCCCGGACGTCGACAAGCGTGAAGGCGCGGACAGCTGGGACGACCTGCCGGACGACATCAAGGATACCTTCGAGAAACTCGGTATTCCAGAAGCCGAACGCAATGCGCTCTCGGGCGTTGGTGCCCAGTACGAGTCCGAGGTCGTCTACCAGAACATGCAGGAGCAGTGGGAGGAGAAGGGCGTCGTCTTCATGAACATGGATGAAGCCGTCCAAGAGCATGAGAACCTTGTCAAGGAGTACTTCATGACGAAGTGTGTGCCGCCGAGCGACAACAAGTTCGCGGCGCTCCACGGTGCCGTCTGGTCCGGCGGGTCGTTCGTCTACGTCCCGGAGGACGTGACGGTCGAAATGCCCGTGCAGGCGTACTTCCGCATGAACTCCGAGGGGATGGGCCAGTTTGAACACACACTCATCATTGCCGAGGAAGGGAGCGAAGTCCATTATATCGAGGGCTGTTCCGCACCGAAGTATGGCAGCCACAACCTCCACTCCGGTGGCGTCGAGGTGTTCGTCGGGGAGGATGCCCACGTCCAGTACTCGACCGTGCAGAACTGGTCGAAAAACACCTACAACCTGAACACCAAGCGCGCCATCGTCGAAGCCGGTGGCCGCATGGAGTGGATCTCGGGTAGCATGGGATCGAAGGCAACGATGCTCTACCCGTGTTCCATCCTGAAGGGGCGCGGTGCGAGCGCCAACCACATCTCCATCGCGTTCGCTGGCAAAGGCCAGAACATCGACACCGGCGCGAAGGTGTACCACAACGCGCCTCGCACCAACTCGACCATCGAGTCGAAGTCCGTCAGCAAGGACGGCGGCCGCACGAACTACCGCGGTCTCGTCCAGATCAGCGACGGCGCGGTCGATTCGTCCACCTCGGTCGAATGTGACGCGCTGATGTTCGACAACGAATCCACATCGGACACGATGCCGTACATGGAGATCAACGAAGACCGCGTGGACGTCGCCCACGAAGCGACCGTCGGGAAGATCGGCGACGAAGACGTGTTCTACCTCCAGAGTCGTGGCCTGGACGACGACGACGCGAAGCAGATGATCGTGAGCGGATTCATCGAACCCATCACGGAAGAGCTACCCATCGAGTACGCGGTCGAACTCAACCGCCTCATCGAACTCGAGATGGAGGGCAGCCTTGGCTAATCTTTTTAAGATCAGGATTAGAGTGGATCATTGTATTGGTCGGCTGGATCCTGCTGGTCGTTGACAGCCTGCATAAATAAATCGTCAGCCAGCTCCTCTTCGGAATCATCACCTGTTTTCTGAGCCGACACACCGAGTGACAGAAGTTTTTTGATTGCTTGTTCTCGGCTCAGAAAATCACCCTGTTCGATAAGGCGGTCGATATCATTCTCAATACAGTCGGGTAATGCTACCTCAAACGCAATCATACACGATTTTCTCTGGAGACAGATTAACTCTTGGGCGCTCCTCACAACGCGTAGTAGCGCTATTCCACGTCTCTTGCTATTCTATGTACAATTACAAAATCATATTCTAATGAAAATTACATGAGTAGTTTAACTGACGAGACGGCACAGCAACGCGCACAGACCGAACAGTTCTCCTTCGACATCGAAGCCCCCGGACTCGTCGACGTCACCAACGAGTGCCACGAGAACCCCGCAGATCACCAGTACACAGTCTCCACCGACGACGTAACTGGAGAACTGATGGCCTGTACGTGTCCGCATCAAGTCCATCGGAACGCCTACTGCAAACACATGGCTGCTGTCGCCGAACGCAACGGGAGTCACGAGGTCGCCGCCTTCAACACCAACAGTGACAACATCAGTGACAGCCCACGTCAATTCATCGTCGTAATCACACGATCAGGCGATCTCTGGCTAGGCGGCGGGAAAGTTGACGATCCTACCTCAATCCCTGACTACAATGGTTGAGTAATCAAGGAGGGGTGATATTCGCATGAAATGCCTCAGGGCGTGTCCCCGAGGCACTCGCCTCGATTATCTGTAGAAAGTTACCGAGAATAGGTACGTAGCTATCAGAACCACTACAAAAGCTGTCTTCAGCGAGCTCTCAAATAGCGTAATCACGTTCGTTCATACATGGCCTACTACCTCATTCGTGCCCCTCCAGATGCCGGCCTGCCACCGGAACACCATAATCGGCTCTCGAACGAAGAATTCGAACCACCGCGCCCATTCGGACCAGCACTCACTGTCGCGCTCCGCGGCACGCGTTTCGATGCCGAAACTGGCGACGCGGTATGGGAGAAAGAGAACTATTGCCGACCGCCGCTCGCCCAAGAACACGATGTTCTGCTCGATGATTTCGACGCAATCCGTGTCAAACAGGTCAGTCGGGGGGACGGCTGGAAGGAGATTAAGCTACTCCCATCTCTCTGGACACATTCACATCCTTCGTAGCCGATAACCGACCACACGCTCACCAGCCTCATGCTCGAAGGATTTGTACAGGACGGCCGGAAGCCAATTCAGCCCGCCCGCCCTGTCACCAAACGGTTCCAAGCGGAGAGAGTGTGATACAGAATTGTTCGTATGACGGGTGTTCGAATGCACAATAACGAAAATAAACTAACAGATATGCATCAACGACGGAAGCGAACAGCGATGGGAGACATGGGAGAGGCAGTGATGTCCTGCCAGAGGAGGATGACCGGAGAATGGAACGGTACTTCGACGGTGCTTCATACGAGAAAGAGAGGAATCGATCACGATCAGCCATGTGAGAACATAGCGATCAGATCTCCGACACCGATTCGAGAGCGGTCGATCATGGACGAGGTGTTGCGGTGAGCGTCCGCGACCGCCTTGGAAGCGTTTTCAAAACGCGTGAGGAGTTCGACCTCACCTCGGGCGGCATCGCCCGGCCGTTGTTCTATCTTTCGTTACCGATCGTCGTGACAAACCTGCTCCAAACGGCCTACAATCTCACAGATACATTTTGGCTCGGCCAGTACAGCACGAACGCGCTCGCCGCGATCAGTTTCGCGTTCCCCATGGTGTTTCTGCTTATCGCGCTCGGAATGGGACTATCGGTCGCTGGCAGCGTCCTCGTTGCTCAGCATACGGGCGCTGACGAACAACGGCAGGCGGACTATGCGGCGTCGCAGACCGTCGTCTTCTCCGTGGTTGCAGCGTTGCTGATTGGGAGCGGAGGATACCTCGTCGTCGGAGACTTCCTCGCATTGCTTGGTGCCTCACCAGCCGTATTGCCCCTTGCGACATCCTATATGCGAGTTATCTCCTTGGGACTCGTGTTCATGTTCGGCTTTTGGATTTTCGTCGCGCTGATGCGAGGCTATGGCGATACGGTGACGCCGATGCTCGTCATGTTCGGATCGGTCGCCGTCAACATCGTCCTCGACCCGTTCTTAATTTTCGGGTGGGGGCCGTTTCCCAGACTGGGAGTGGCAGGTGCGGCATACGCGACGATCTTTGCACGCATGCTTGCGATGGTCGTTGGACTGAGTATCCTGTTCCACGGGTCTCACGGACTCCAAATCCGACTTGGACAGATGGCTCCTGATCTATCGTATCTCCGGAAAATGCTCAGAATCGGTGTCCCGGCGTCGGTCGAAGTCACGGGGCGGGCACTCTCGGTCAACTTGCTCTTGATCATCGTCGGCCTCTTCCCGACAACGGTCGTCGCTGGGTATGGAATCGGCGTCCGTGTCTTCTCGGTGATCTTTCTCCCGGCGATCGCAGTCGCTCGCGGTGTCGAGACAATGACCGGACAAAACATCGGTTCCGACGAGCGTGACCGCGTCGCAGCGACGAATGGTTTCGCAGCCCGTGCGATGTTCTTGATTCTAGGTGCTGCGGGCATCGTCGTCTGGCTGAGTGCGCGCCCTGTCGTCGCCGTCTTTACCACCAATCCCGCGGTCATCGACGTGGGTGCAACCTTCTTGCGGTATGTTGCGCCAACGTTTGGGTTCATCGGTGTCATCCGCGCCTACACCGGTGGCTTCCGAGGAGCCGGCAAAACGTTGACCGCCGCAGTTATCTCGGTATTGATGCTCGGTGTAATCCGCCTCCCGGTCGCCTGGATCGCCTCCCGTCCATTCGGAGCGGAGGGCATCTGGCTCTCGTTTGCAGTTTCGAACGTCACTGGTGCGGTTATCGCGTTTCTGTGGTTCCGTCGGGGTACCTGGCGGGAGGCAGATCTCACCGATGAACGACAGCATGTCGACTCAGCACAAAGTGCTGTGAATGACTAACGCACGAAGCCTCGGTCGGTTTCTTATCTTCCCATCACAGCCTCGACAAAGGCTGTTGAGACAGGTAAACGGTTGACGTTATCAATAATTCCTGTCTTCTGCTCAAAATGTCATTCACCACAGCTCCGGCAAATGAACGCGTGCCATTTGTTTACGAGCCTAAGTGACGAGTATTTTTTCTGGTGGAGGACACCACCAACAAACAACAAACAACAGCGGTACCGGAGAAGTGAACTCCATATTACATAGCCATGTGATGTAAACATTTTCTCTAAACCGATAGCACTGATATGGGAATCAGACAATTGGTATCTTTTGCAACCCAAATCACTTAGGTGACCAACTGTACCTCGTCATCAAGATCCCTAGCGTATCGCCGATGCAGTCAAAGATAGTTAGAATGAGACCAGATCCAATCGAGGCAAAGAACAGTAGAACGCAGGGCTGACGACGAATCAACACCCCCAGTGGTTCCTAATGTTAGAGTTCCGCTGTACCAGCGGACTTTTTCTGCGATAATTCCAGAGTTAAAAACGTGAATCTCCATAGACGGCGTGACCGACGAATTAATGGCCTGGACGTGTCCGCATCACGTCCACTGCAAACACAATGGGTGCTGTCGTGAACCCACCCGACCATATCACTTTTGGCATCTTCTGATAAATTCGATAATTTGTATGAAATGAATTACTCTGAAGCTTCTTTTTGTAATTCTTCGAGGAGATATTGTGTATCCGCATCGAATTTGTGGCTACTATCTTGTGGAAGCCATTCATTGAACCACTTCCCCCATGATTTGAGCGCGAAGAAATTCGAATATTCAAGATACCGATACCTCGGAACTAGCTTCAGTGATTTTATATAGGTGTCAGCAATATTGATTTAGAGAGAATACAATGGTATCAGTGCTAACCGTCGCTGGTATTGTCGTCGCCGTATTCGTTGGGTTCAATATTGGTGGCTCATCGACGGGTGTAGCGTTCGGTCCGGCAGTCGGCTCACGTCTCCTTCGAAAGGCGACCGCAGCAGCCCTGTTCGTCGGCTTCGGCTTTCTCGGAGCATGGACCGTCGGTCGGAACGTCATCGCGACGATGAGCAGCAGTATTGTACCGGCAACCCAATTCACGCCTGCCGCGAGCGTCGCCGTCTTGTTCTTCACCGGCGCGTCACTCCTTATTTCGAATCTCTACGGCGTTCCAGCCTCGACTTCAATGACGGCCGTTGGCGCCATCGTTGGACTGGGCCTCGCGTCGAACACACTCAATCAGGCACTGATGTTTACTATCGTCTCAGCATGGATCATCGCGCCGCTGATCAGCCTCAGCATCGGAATAGTGGTCGGGCGTTACATCTACCCATATCTGGATCGCTATGTCGCGTTCACAAAGTTTGATCTCCACTTCATCCAACTCGACCGTTCTGGGACGATTCCTCGACTCTACCTCAATCCTAACGCGACACGGCAGGACATCATCGGATCACTCTCGGTGGTCGTCATTGCGTGCTACATGGCGTTTTCGGCGGGGGCGTCGAACGCGGCGAACGCTGTGGCCCCCCTCGTCGGCGAAGGGGGGTCGCTCACCGTCAACCAGGGCGTCCTGCTCGCGGTGGTGGCCTTCGGTCTAGGCAGTTTCACCATCGCCCGTCGTACGCTGGAGACGGTAGGAGATGATATTACGGAGCTACCAATTCTCGCTTCACTGATTGTCTCCATAGTCGGTGGCACTATCATCACGATTCTGTCCTACTTCGGAATCCCGGCGAGTCTCGCAGTAAGTACGACATCGACGATTATTGGACTTGGATGGGGTCGGGCAAGCCGAGCAGCGACACTCGTGGAGTTTGCGACGCCGAAACGTGAACATCCGGATTTAGAGGTCGCGACAGGAGCACTGGTCACCTCCCGCGCTGAGGATATGCCTGCAAGTCCAACGATCGGCGATATTGCCCGTTACGAGGAACCGGCAGAGAAGCCGGAAGAATTGCCAGACGTGCCTGACGTTGGTGCGGAGGAGCCGGCGGATCTCGATCAGCGGAGCCTCTTCGACCCAGCAGCGGCCAAGCGTATCGTTACGATGTGGGTGTTGACGCCCTCGCTGGCGGTTGTCGGCTCCTACCCGGTATTCGCATTCCTGTTGTGAACGTCCCTTAAACGATATCATACAAACGATATTACAGAATTCCGATGTGCCGATGCCGAAAGAACAGATAGAGGCATGCAATCGGGACATTGAGCAGGGAATGACTATCAGATAATAGAGAATGGTTGGCTTCCACGAAGAGTGATTCCAGACATACTGACGGTCATAATACACGACAAGCAGTGAAAGAAGTGCAATTACGTAACTAATGAGGATGATTCCTCCACCAGGATAGGTAGACAGAAACCCAGAGACATTGAGCGGAACAAATCTGGCGATACTCATTGTAAAACCGTTACGACGAACAAGAGGAAGAAGAGCACCGGAATTGCGAATATCACCAGCCACATCCTCCTGAGTGAAGATATCGCTCGATAGAAGGTCTTGAAGAAAGTTTTAGAGGAACTATAGCTACTGTATTATTCTTCAGCGGTGAATCTATTTCTAGAACAAAGAAAATTACCTTGATAGTATTCTATGATGCCGGAGTTCTGCTTCTTCTTGGATTTTCCTTGGGTTTGCGTGATTGACTTGATTTAATTGGTATTCTACGATTGACCCTTCTATAGTGCTTCTTTCCTATACACAACAGATATTACTTCTATCACCCATCTTTGAGCTATGCAGCAATTTAAAACGAGTAGGGGTACTTGCACATTTAGGGAAGACTCACTTGACATTGAACAGCGCTGGAAGACGTGGATTATTCGAGGACTCCATGTCGCTGGTAGACAGTCCCACGTGCTGTAGCCACTCCTGTAGCGGTCTCTGTCACTGAAATTGCGGTATCTCGCAAAAGACGGCACTCCACTGGTGCGTTCACGGTGGCACCCAGATGGCGCGTCAAGGCTGACACTTCTACTGGTGTGCTTCCGGTGGCACCCAGATCATGCCGATCACTCAGCATATCCTTAATTCTACATCAACCTATAGCACCATCGCTCTGTGCATGGGTTTTTAGCGGCGCATTTGTGCAGTATGTTGTTGGTGGAGAGCCATCCGGCGATTTTCTCTCGACGTACATCCCACAATGGACCGCTGAAACGTCTAGGCCCGGTGTTGAGTTCGCACATGACGATGTTCATATCCGTAGATTTATAATTTGTTCAGGTGATGTGAATTTCTCCATCATATTTGTAGAGATATCCTTTCTGAAGCAACTGCTCGATGAGACTCGGTGCCTCTACATGCTCGAAGCCAGCCTGAGTCAGCTGGTCAACAGCCGCAGAGTGTGTTAATATCGCATTTTCATCGAAATTGTGTTGGAGGTGATTCAGTGCGTCTTGTTCACTGAGGGTAAGCGATGTCCGTGAGGTCTTCATACCGGGAATATGCAGGCATACAATGAGACAATTTGGATTTGTCAAGTAGTTCGAAAGTGATCTCGATCCTGACGAAGAGAAAATTAGGAGGCGCTGATGCGGAGCCGCTGGCAAAAAAGAACTGACGTGCCACAACAGTGGTACTCGTATCGTGAATCGGTAGCTCGTGGTTTTATTATTCTCTATATCATATTGAAAAATGTAAGAACGGTTGATTCACAGAAACAACAGAATATTTTTTCGAAGCGAGATGATTCAATTTCTGTAGGAAGAGTGTCAGTCGACGATTCTTTCCAAGAACACCACTAGACACCACTCGCTGGAAATAAAACGCAAAATACGCGATTTACTCGAAGTAGCTCGTCATTATTTCTGGTACTCTTGGTCATGAAGCTGAAGCGTCGACTAAACGTCGACCACCCGAAAGCCTCCACGTTCATCCCGAGCCGACACCTCCTGCTGCGGGAATGGGATCTTAATACCTCCCGATCATAGGCATGTTTGACGGCCCGGACAACAGCTGTAATCACTCGCCATTTCCGTCGACTACTCGGCTTCTCAATCCAGAATCGGAGTTCAAGAAGTACTGCAGAATCTCCAAATTGCTTCAGCACGACATCCGGGGTAGGGACGGTCAATATTTCGTCGACGTCTTTCATCGTTTCCTTTGCAACAGCAACGG
The DNA here is from genome assembly GCF_020618475.1 of Haladaptatus halobius. Classification (GTDB taxonomy): domain Archaea; phylum Halobacteriota; class Halobacteria; order Halobacteriales; family Haladaptataceae; genus Haladaptatus; species Haladaptatus halobius. The sequence goes on from NZ_CP085339.1 coordinate 350,832, forward strand.
CATGATCAGGATCGGTTGCATAGTCAATGCCCACCTCGACATCGAGGCGGAGTCGACCCTTCCGCCCTATATTGATGATCGTATTACTGCTCACAACATCATTGGGGAGCATGACGTATTTTCCTGCAAAGGTCTCGATTCGAGTGGTGAAGATAGTGATATCAGTCACAATTCATTCGTGCTCGTCGATTTGCACCCAATCTCCAATTTCGAATGGACGGGAGAACATGAGCTGAAAGCCTGTAAGAAGTGATCCGAGGGTTTCGTTCGCCGCCAAGCCAATGGCAGCACCGAGAAGTCCGGCCCCGATAAATAAGCCCTGAAGTTGACTTTCCAAACACCGAGCACTGCGAGTAGTCCGATCCCATAGACGGCAATATCTGAAAGCCGTGTAATCACCTTGCCTTGGTGGCGAGTAATCTCCTCAGTTCGTTGCAAGAGTCGATCGATGATTCGATTGGCCATTCCAGCGCTCACGTATGCTGCTGCACAGATCCCGAGTGTGAGCGCTAATCGAATGACAAGGAGCCTAATCGCCTGGACTGAATTAATGCTCGTTACTGCTTGCTGGGTTTGCTCCCAAATGACGACCAAGAGACTACCACTAACTACCACAAGAACGAGACTAGCAACGAGCACTCCAAGATTGACGAGCTGATACGGATATGTTCGCTTTGCAATCCGTGAGAGTCGCCAAAGTACCCACTCACTCAATATTATGGCGACAACAAGAATAAGCGAGAGGAGAAATCGACCTCTGATCCTGGAAATTGGTTCAGAAGCCAGTTGGGGAGAGACATGAGAATCATATCTTCTCCCGGTGGCTCGATCCACAAGAGGCATTCCTATTTTGGTAGGCATCTCTTGGTAGGAGTAGCCGTTCGACTGTGCGTGCCATGCATCAGTTCTGAAAGCACGGTCATCACATGAGCATACCGATAGTTTGTTTCAGCATTGTTTCGCTCCTATTCCAGTTTCATACTCACTCAACAAATCTCGAGATACCGAAGAAGATCTCTTTCAGGAGACGTATCTCTCAACTAAAGATGGAGAAAATACTAGAAATAAATATGTTAGTATTCTTTATTGAATCGTGGGGTACTTCACATCCCACGCAGCTATTCGTACAGCCGAATGGAACAACGACTGGCACTGAATTTCAGCAATTTCTACATTATCAATTAGTAAATAGCATCTATTTCTAGTATCTCTTCAATGCAAAAGCCTTATTATTTAACTCGATACTCTGGTACGTGCGCCATGCTTACGAACACCCGGCGGACGTTCTCTCAGACAGTTGCTCTCACAGCGCTTGCGCTCTACACAGGCAGTGGTCTTTCACTCTCCAAAGAAACAGACGGCTCCAACAGTGGAGAGTCCTCCACGGGGTGGCCAACCTATCGTGGCACTGCTGGCCGAACTGGCGCACCGACTGATAATGGGCCAGCACCGTCTGTTGCCACCACGTGGAAGATGGATCTGGATGGTGGGATGGTGACCGCTGAACCAGTCGTGGCTGCTGGTACATTGTATCTTGCCGTCACAACAAACAACAGCCCCAGCCAGAGCCACGGGTACATCGCCGCGTACGACCCGGACACAGGTGAACAACAATGGATGCGAGACGATCTTCCAGCAGTGAACACGCCGACAGTAGCTGCTAGGACTCTTTACGTTGCGACAAACGTGAGTCCAGAGTCCGATTCGGAGGACAGTGGGCTTATCGCACTCGACACACAGACTGGTGAGACGATATGGAAACGAGAAGATCACGTCGCATGGGCTAATCCGATCGTTGTCGATGATCGTGTCTATACGGTCAAAGAACACTGGACCGAGGATCCGGGCAGCAGCGTGCAGGCACTCGATGCGACCACTGGCGACACCATCTGGCAGACCGACGATGTACAGGGTGAGGTATGCTACGCCAATGGCACCGTCTTTACCACTGATGGAACCGCACTGAACGCCGCCGATGGTACAGTAACATGGAGTGTAGCCGATAATGATCTGGGAGGACAATACGCCATCCAAGCTGCCAGTAATGAGTTGGTATATGGCGTTGTCCAAGAAGGAGACTCCAATCAAAGCGTCGTTCAGGCGCGATCACAAGACGATGGCTCGGTACTGTGGTCTTCCCCGACCGGTACGTCCGGATTCTGGGCTGGTCGACTCACCGTCGGGGACGAGTATGTGTTCTTCCGGACCACGAGTAATGGATCTAATGCAATTCAAGCGCTCAACGCAAAGACTGGCGAGGAGGCATGGATTTACGAGGCAGATATAGAATTGACAAGCGATCTCACGGTGGCTGATGGGGTTCTCCATGCTGGTGGGCGGACAGACCCTGCGTCAGAGCTTGGCGATGCGGTCATCGTTGCACTCAGTGCGGGAGCAGGCGAGCGCAAGTGGTGTTATACCTTTGGCCAGTGGGACTTAGACGAGTACGGGCCTGCCTCGAACGCGCCTATCATCGCGGACAACAAGATATTCACTGCAACCTATCCAAAGGGCTCAACGTTGGATTATCAGTACACCGAGTATGGCGATCTCTACGTCCTCGGGTGCAGTGATGATTAAATTCAAGTCGAGGATGGCAAGTCAGCGGAAAAGAAGCTGGATGAGAAGGACGCAGACGACCATGGGTCGACGAAGAATGACACGGAAAGCGGGTCGACAGAAGAAAAGAGCAGTACGAGTAACGCTGACGACAACAGCCAAGATCGTAGTAAGAATGGAGATGACGACGATCCCGCTCACTGCTGACTATACTGGGTTTTGCACGTCTCCGCGTCGACTGGGGGTTCCGAGTTAAAGTGGTGTGATTGTCGAGGAAAATATGTATGTCGAGATTCTATGCGAAACAGTGGATCACGAGCACCCGAACTATTCTGATGAATCTTAGCCCGCCGAAGATGAAGTAGAGGAATTGCTTGACCAACTTGAAGAGGCTGAAGAAGCAGTCGACTCGCACAATCAACGCCATGCAATTCGACGAACGCGTCGACTCCTCGCCCGATTCCCCAACGTCAGCCGCTTCGGAATCGATGACGTTGCTCAGCAAATCGTTGGTGGATTCATTCTCTCGGCCCCGTTTGTGGTGACGGAGGAAGTCTGGACGCTCGCTGCGTCGATGAACGGTCTGCAGACAGCAATCACGATCTTCATGGTGCTTGCGATCGGCTACGGAACGCTCTACCGAGCAGAGGATCGTGAGGCAGAAACTGAACGGGCCATTGCCGGGGTGCCACTCCGATTTATCTCACTCCTCGTCATCTCCTATACGTCGGTCACAATCCTTGCGTTCGTGTTTGATGCACCTGCCACGTTTGGTGCGGCCCCCTCTACCACGTTCAAAGCGATCTGCATCGGTGCGATCTTCAGTGTCGTCGGTGCAGCCACTGCCGATAGTTTGTTCTAGATTTGATAAAGGATCTGTTCGTGTCAAGCTCCCTCTCATCCCAACTTTTCAGTTGATGGAGATCGTTACATCGCAACCCGTGGAACGACACCATCACGTTCTGTCTGTCGCACCTGGAGTATCGTCGAAAGATCGGCCTGCGTGATCAAACCGATAATAGTCCCCTGATCCTCAACAAGCGCAAATTCGGTGTTGTTCTCGCCAAGGAGCGTTAGTGCTGTGAACGCATTCTCAGTCACAGAAATACGTAGCTTATCTTGCGCCATGATTTCCCCAACTGTCGTCGTTTCATGATCACGACAATGTGTTCGACGGAGTGCATCAAGCGTAACAATCCCAACGATGTCTTCAGTGGCGTCAACGGCGGGATAGCTCGTCCGTCGCTCACGGAGCATTTGATTGACGAACTCACCGACAGGTGCATCGACCGAGACGGTTGGAACATTCCGAGTGACGAGATCGGCGACTGCTACATCCTCAAGAAGATTAGAAAGGGCAGTAATACGGGATTCGGTCGTCGCAGCACCATAGATAAACAACGCTAACAGGAACAACATTGGGCTGAACGATACAACACCTACAATGGCGAATATAAGCGCGAACAGGGTTCCAACGCGTGCTACCGTTCGAGTTGCAGTGGCATATGGTTGTGAGCGGGCGAGCAGCGCTCGGAGGATACGGCCGCCATTCATTGGGAACGCTGGAAACAAATTGAAGAGAGCGAGTGAAGCATTCGTGACCACCAGCCACCCTATAACAAAAATCACGGTTGGGAGCGTTGGTGGGAGTACTTGAACAACCACAAAGCAGCCGATTGCGACGAGGATGCTCGTTAGGGGGCCAGCGATTGCGATTCAGAATTCTTTCTGCCACTTGCGCGGGAACGCCGTTAGATTTGCCAACCCACCTAAAATCCAGAGCGTGATCGATTCTACCTGTAGTCCGTAGCGTTGTGCGACCCATGCATGCCCAAGTTCGTGTAACGCAACACTGACGAACAACCCCACAGCGGCGGTGATCCCGATTATCAAGGGCGTGAATCCAGCTTGTAACGCTGTCACATCGAGTGTCGCAGTCGTGAAGCTATCGACGATTCCTGCGTATATATCGATTTGTTCACCACTCCCAATGAGCCACGCTAAGACGGGAAGGAAAATCACGAGTGAGATATTGATGCGGATTGGAATGCCCCAAACGGTTGTAATCGTGTAGTTGCGTATATCTCTATAGTGTGAATGTACCGAATATAAGAACTTCGCCGCCGACTGGCTGAGCGTTCCCGCTGTCTATCAAAGAACGATGGATGAGCGATTGTGATCTCAACGGCTTACGATCGAACTTGGCGAATTGCTACTGTGGGCGACGTTCAGATACCGACTGAACGGGGAGACATAGCGTTTACCGAGTGTTCTATGCCCAATAACACTAGTCTTGGTGGTGATCTTTGATCACGGTAAGTAGTCGATTGGCCCACTAAGTGTATTGACCTGCGTGTGCGAGTCGGGAGGGGTAGCTTTATGAGTTACTGATCAAGTGCGATTAGGGTGATGGAGTCATAACAATGGTCGGTGAGCAGTTAATTACTTGTCTAATTGACATGATGGCTACCTTCTCGGAATCGCATTCAATTGCCATTGTAGGCTTATTTGGGTTATTTTTAGCCGGTTTTCTCGGTGCATCAGGATTAAAGCATATGCGTGGATCTCAGCAGAGAAGTGCACCCGGCCCGGACGAAATTGACTACTGGTTCGATAAACGCGAAGACTAATCTCCCAGTAACAATCATCCGCGAACGACCCCATCTACAACTCTGATTTAAGGCACGGTCTGTGACAGTCAACACGGGGAATGACTCATCCAGTGTAACAAAAAGATTCTCTGAACGCGGGTTCTCTATTTGATAGGAAAGACGAATCTGTACCATCGTGATGGTATCGATTTCCTCGTGGACGAAGTCAACTAATTCGTCAAAATCGGTTGTATCCATCTCCTTGGCAATGAGATACTGGACGACAGTGCGGCACTTGGCATTCGCGAGCACTTTGCTGGCGGTGCTGGGCGTGGGATCTGGCGTCGATGGATGACTCATTGGTTGGGAGTAGTCGATATGCGTGGCACCAAGTCTCTCCACAAGACGAGTGGAAGTGGAGTTCTACTTGGCGTTCCTGTGATAATGATCACAACACAGTTACTAGTTTCTGGAGCCGTTTGAACGGGGTATTTTTAAATGCCAAGAGATGGAACTAGGCTAGTTAGGCAAACCCTCTCTTGATGACCCGAGGAGAGCGTGTTCAAGAAGCGCTCCATTGCCACGTCGAATCAAATCCGAGAGCGACTGCTGGCTAATACCGACCTCCTCGGCTAACTTAGAGAGCGTGACTTACTCACCCTGGATCCGAGGAATGATAGCTGTTAGTCTTAGTAGTGGCCTGTATAGCAATTTTCAGCAATCAGAAACGATTGTGGACTGCTCTTGATGGTGACGAAGGTGATTGCGGATCCTCTACTTCGGATGGATAAGTATCTTCGACGGTTAATTGGAGGATGGTCGAATTAGTCATAAGTGGTTCGTAGACCGCACGAACTAATTAACGTTATGAGCTAACACGGAACCGGAGATGGATTGCCGAACCGGATTCGATGACTTCGGCAATTTTCAGTTGGATATGCTCATTGCCTAGGTGCTCAAACATCCGTATACCGCTACCGAAGAGCACCGGTATGAGGTGGATCTGGATCTCGTCAACCAACCCAGCCGCGATGTATTGCTGGCCGATACTCGCGCCACCCATCACGCTGACAGTCTTGTCGCCTGCGGCGGCCTTCGCCTGTTCAAGAGCACTCTCAATGCCGTCGGTGACGAACGTATACACTCCTCCTTCAGGTGTCTCTGAGGGTGCTTCGTGGGTGACGACGAACACCGGGCGGCGGGCAGGACCAGTCGGCCCATCCGGTCCCACCACGGAATGGATGCATCATACGTCTCTCGGGCTGCGATGACCGCTCCCAGGTCGCCGATAGCTTCTTCAAGGATTTGACGGCCACTCTCGTCTTCTTCATCCATCGCCCACGCGTGCAGTTGCTGTCCGCCCTCACCCAACGGTTCCTCCTGACTCTGATTCGCTGCGGTGATGAACCCGTCCAACGACATGCTGATATCGAATACTACCTTGCTCATAGGATTTCCTGGTAATGCAAGTCGATAATTCGGTGACCTTCGTTGCCAAGGGGCAGTTCAGGACTATCATTGGAACCGGCGATATATTGTTCCGGTCACCGTCATTAATATCAGCGGCGCAGTCCTCGTCTTTGCGGTCGTAGCCCGTTACAGTCATCATCCTATCCACCTATACCGGCAGGTATCCGCTGTAATTCTCGCCCATCTAGTAATTCCAGACGCCGCAATGTTAGATGAGAATAAACCGGAACATACCGTTGTCGCGATTTTCACCCTCATGAATATGCACATAGTTGACGCTGCTATATGCGTTGTACTACTCTCATTACTGACCAGCACAGCAAGTCATAAGTCAAATCCAAGCAATTGAACGTTGTATTCGAGCCGCTTACTTTCAAGTGTGATCACAGTGTCGGAGGTAAGTCCGAATTTCTGCGCAAAATCTACTCATAACAAAGTGATTGGTGCGCGTCTCCTACTCGCACCCGTCACAGCACGGGAGAATCATTATGACGACAGCTCAAGACAACGAATCCGTCGCTAGACGGATTTTCGAAGAGGTCTGGCAGAATCACAACTACGATGTCATCGACGAGGTTGTCGCCGAGGACTACGTCCTCCACGACCCATCGATGCCAGAAGAAGAAGCAAGTGAGTGGCCCAGTGGCCGTGAGGGCTATCGGATGATGGCCGAGATGGGATCTGGTATCATCGACGGGCCGCTCGAAGTCGAACAGATCATCTCTGCAGGGGACAATGTCGTGGTTCGCTGGAAGCAGACAGGCACGCACGTCGGCGAGATGGGGACCATCGAGCCCTCGAACGAAGAAGTGACCGTTACCGGCATCGAAATCGACCGCTTCGAGGACGGTAAGCTTGCTGAGACCTGGCAGGAAGTGAATATGATGGGCATGCTCATGCAAATCGGGGCAATCCCAGCGGATCTCTTCGATGAGGAGATGCCCTCGGACGACTGAGTAAACCGATCCACCAAAAACTCTGAGAGACGAAATCGAGTGGGCCGGTCACCCCGAAATCGTGTCCCTCAGGTTTCGTGCCGTCACCGCTCAAGAATTTCAACACGATCAATTTTTGAGAATTGAATCCATTGAAGGCCACTCTGGCTAATACAGTGGCTGGCAAAGCATCGTTTGAGAAACGTGAGGTGACACAGATGAGCGACACCGATATTCAACCATTCAGCATCGATATACCGCAGGACGAACTCAACGATCTCCGTGATCGTCTGGCTCACACTCGGTGGCCTGACGAACTGCCTGACGTCGACTGGAATTACGGTATGCCCCTCGATTACGCCAAAGAGGTCGCCGAATACTGGCAGCACTCATACGATTGGCGTGAATATGAAGAGGAGTTGAACGCGCTCCCTCAGTTCACCACTCAAATTGACGGCCAAACGATTCACTTCGTGCATGTGCGCTCTTCCGAGCCCGATGCTCTCCCGTTACTTATCATGCATGGCTGGCCAAGTTCAATCGTCGAGTTCCACGATATCATTGAGCCGCTTACTGATCCTCGGTCACATGGTGGCGACCCAGCTGATGCCTTCCATATCGTCGCTCCGTCGCTGCCGGGATTCGGCTTTTCGACACCGGTTCAAGAGACTGGCTGGGAGATCCCCCGCACGACGAATGCCTTTGCCGAACTTATGCGCCGCCTCGGCTACGAGCGGTATGGGGCTCAAGGTGGTGACATCGGTGCTGGGGTAGCCGACCGACTAGCGAACATCAATCCAGATCACGTCGTCGGATTGCACGCCAACCTTGATCCGTCATCATTCATCATCCTTGGCGATGAGATCCCAATCGATACCTCTGGCCTCACTGATACAGAAACGGACCATGTTGAGGATCTCCAACAGCAGTACCAAGGAGAGGGCAAAGGCTACTTGCAACTGCAGTCGACGCGACCACTAACCCTGGCCTACTCCCTAACTGACTCACCAGTCGGCCAGCTCACATGGATCGTCGAGAAATTCAAGGAGTGGACAAACCCAGCAGCCGAACTGCCTGACGATACAGTTGATCGTGACCAATTGTTGACCAACGTCAGCATCTACTGGTTCACCCGCACAGGTGCGTCCGCGGCCAGATTCATTTATGAGTCTGCTCATTCGGAGGCAGACTGGGTCGCATCGTCGGACGTACCACAGGGTCACGCTGTATTCAACGCAGATCCGATTCTTCGCCGCCTTCTCGATCCCGATCAGACTATTCAGCACTGGTCGGAATTCAAGCAGGGTGGCCACTTCCCTGCCATGGAAGCACCGGAACTCTTCGTCAAGGATGTGAGAGAGTTCTTCCGAACGCTACGCTGACCTAATAGGATCGGATTACTCGGAAACGTTGGGGGTTGTCGGCGGCCTACGGGTTTTGAGGTCAGCGCCGATCTGTGCAATTCACGCAAGCGCCATCAGTACGATGAACCCAAGCGGGGGAATCCAGCCGCCGCCGATCCCAATGACGAGGACGATGCCCGCCGTCCTGAACCGGTAAATTGACTGAACACCGCCACTCGGCCGTTGACCAGCGCATGAAATGGTCGTTCGGTGAAGGAGACCGAGCGAGAAGAGACAGATTGCGAGTGATCCGGTGAGGAGCCACCGCTCGGCCGGCGGCAGCGGTAGAGCAAGGTCGCCGGTAAACACGCGGAGCACGCCGACACCGGCTGCTGTGATTCCGATCATTAAAGGCAGATGGACATGGATCCACTCCCAATATTTCCAAATGCGCTCCTCTGTCCGAGCCGCTCGAATAGCCCCCTCATCATGGTTATCGAAGTAAACCACCAGAGACTGAATGGGATTGGTGTGCCAATTTCGGGAGTTGTCAGCGGTATTCATGTTCGCGGAACAATGCAACAATGTAAGATAAGGGTGTACTCCGAGTTCCTACTCGGGTCTCACATCCAGAACAACGTGTAGGTTAGTACCGCCCGGCGGAGGCTGGTCACTGAGACCACCTCTGAGAGTGATGCTGATTACTTTATCCACCTCCCTGCCGCGCTCAAGGAGTTCTGTTCCATCGTCGGAGTCAACAGGTGCTACGACAGGGAGTTCGCCCCACCGAGCCTTCCCTGTGACGCACTGCTCTCGTCATCCCAGTAGTGAAAGAGGATCAACTTCGAGAGTTCCGGTGAGCGGTCCTTGGGGTTCCATGACAACTAATCCCAAAAACGGCTCGCTTGTTGAATATACACTACCATTAGAGCTAATCTATTGCTTCGCCCCCAACAAAAGCGATCCTCATCACGACCAATCATTAACCCAGCACGAATCAGTGCATTGGCCGTGTACTTAGTCTAGCTATTCTCAGTGTCATCAGCACTGGAGAGGTCACCAGGTATTGATTAATTTTTGACCCTGAACGTACATTGCTTGCACTGAATGACCTGATTCAATGAAATGTGTGATCGCTTCAACAGTCACCTCGTTCTTGGACATACCATTTATTGTACTTACTCTCCAATCACATTCCGTACATTGAAGGGTGTAATCATCAGATATTTATATTACAGTGAATCAATCGCTCAGAAGTGATGGGGATTGACACCATCTCGAAAGGGCAGTCGACGCAGCACAACTCGTACGAGGGTGAGATGAGCATTTCTTCAGTTCAAGTGTTCATGATCAATTGGAAGATATTACGATTCTCCCAGTGCTGTCGCGGAGACAGAAACTGAATTTTTCCCGGCGATGACCACCTCGCATCCGCAGTATGTGAATTCTACGCGTTCCGGCGACCTTGATCGCCCGAGCTCATCTCGCTTGTACAGGGCATTGAGCGCGTCCGGCTCGATAACCTCGTAGAGTGGATCAAGGTTCATCGGATTCATTCCTTTCGTGTTGGCGACCGCCGTTATTACTCTATCGCTCATCGTATCATCCATCGAACGTTCGTCCGCATCGGGACTTGCCATCGAATAGTCGTCTACATCTCCACTTTCCATCGATTTATCGTAGAGTGTGGTGCGCCAAGGAAAAATCGGCTAGTTACATAAGCTACCGCCTGGGGTCTAGTTATTAATATTGGCCACCCTTAGGAGTAGTCCTCCCTGTGATCCACCAAGTACGTGAAACTGATGGAAGAGAGATGGTTAAGCACAGTTTCACCGAGCTCATACTTTCGCCGACTGATTGGTTAATAGGAGATCAAGAATCTTGGACTGCGCCGTGCGAAGGTGTTCCGTCACGGTCGGCTGTGAGACATCAAGAACCTCCGCAATGTCGCTTCCTGTGCTCTGGCGTGGTGAGGCAAAAAAACCGCTGAAGTATGCGGTCTGTAATACCTCCAGTTGCCGCTCGGTGAGCTGCTCCTCAAGTTTGGCTCGAACCCCCTGACGTGTGTGCGCCGGACGTTCGTGGCGACGTCGGGCCAAGAACTCTGTGCTTTCGTATTCGGTCTGGAATTCCTCAATGAATCCCCGGATATCCGCGTTCGACGTGAGGCTCACGACGATCTGGATTCCGTCGTCGGATACAGTAAGGGTTCTGAGTGATGCTCCATGCTCTAATAGCGTCAACGGGATAGTAGGACTCCCGACGACAGCCTCAAACAGGTGTCCATCATCGTGACTAGCAATTAGACGACTCGTTTCAACTGTGACCGCCCGGTCGATTACCCCGCGAACGACGTCCGGATTGGCGTCGTCGACTGTGAAGAACAGTCGGGCTCGATCTTCCGACAACGGAATAAATCCTTCGAATAAAATGTCGCATCCAACTTGCCCGGCAAGCCGCGAGAGGAAACTCATCGACTCGTCATAGAGTCGAAACTCCAATTCCACCCACTCGTCGCTCAATAGCGACTGCCTCGTATCCACGGCATTTAGCGTGTTGGCAATCGTCTCCCCGAGTTCGGCAAACACAGTTTGCTCCATCTGCTGGAACACCCCCGGCTGGTCAGCATAGACTGTAAGGATGCCATGCGTAATCGACTCGTGCGTGAGCGGTATGCTGATAACCGACTGGAACTCCCGCATGAATGCTTCCTTCCGCCACTGGCCGTTTCGAAGATCGTCGGCGATGTTGGGAACGACCGTGACCTCCCCCGTTTGAGCGGTCTGGATCGCCGGCTCAGCCAGGTTATCACCCTTGAAGAGCGACACACTGTCGAGGTACCCTTGGCCGTCTCCATTCCATACCTCCGGGATGAGCTCTCCGTCGGCACCGTCAGGTCGCCCGATCCAGGCAAATCGGAATCGATCACTGTCGGTTAACCGTTCGCAGACGACGCGCTGAACTTCCTCGTGCGACGTGGCCTGGATGAGCGCCTGATCCATTTCGCGGATAATCGTGTTGATCTGGTTCAACCGCTGGAGGCGCTGGTTGCGCTCTTGGAGGATCTCGTCGCGTTCGCGGAGGTTTATCTGACTTTCAACGCGGTCGAACGCCGCTTCAGCGGTCGTCCCGATAAGCTCGGCGAGGTTCCGCGTTTGACTGTCCAACGTCTCCCCTTGGGCAGTGACCACGATGAGCATCCCGCGGTTCCCCAACGGTATCGCTAGTATTTGTCTATCGTTGAGCCCTGACGACGGCATGATCGACATCGAAGACGCCTCGATTGTTTGGGGTTCTGCGTCGACAAAGCTTGCCCAGATCGGGGAGTCATCCCCTACAGTGAGCGATTCCGGTTCGCCGTTATAGGAACTGAGCGGGAACGAGGCGCTCACTGGCTTGAGGTTGTTCTCTGATGTGTCGAAGAGGTAAACCAAGGCGTCGGCCAGCGCGAGATTCTCGGTGATGGCGTTGACGATTACGTCGCCTATCTCCTCCGAGGACTCGGTGTGAAGCAGATCACGGGTGGACTCTTGCAAGGCAGTGAGCGTGCGTTCACGTTCCTTACGTCTGATTGCTGCGATGGTGTGACTGATAGTCTCCCCCATCTCGGTCAAGACCGCAATTTTTCGCTCGTCGAAAGCGGACTCATTTTCTGCGTACACCGTCAGTATGCCGTACTTGACATCGTTGTAGACGAGCGGGATCATAATGGCCGACTCGAACCCCTCCGCGAGTATTTCTTCCTGCCACGTCTCGCTCGGGTTACTCTCGTGGATCTGACTAACGGACTGGACGCTCCGAGTGCGCAATGCGGTCGCGCCCATCCCCCGCTCAGTCGGCTCATCTGAGTTTATATTGGTGGCCTCGATGGCCTCAACACACTCTTGACTCAGGCCGGCCCACGCCTCTGAGGTAACTTCTTCGTAATCTTCGGTGTACTCTCCGATCCACGCGGCCGAGTATGTGTCCGAAGCCGCCAGCCGTTCACACACGGCCTGGCCGATCTCGTCCTGTGACGTAGCAGTAACGAGGGCCTGATCGATGTCCCGGATGACCGTATTAATTTGGTTCAGCTCATCTAGCTCATCACGCTGTGCGCGCAGGCGTTCCTCATATTCGTGACGTTCGGTCATGTCCCGAGTGATTTTGGCGTATCCGCGGATATCACCATCATCATCGTAGAGAGCGGTGATGACGATGTTTGCCCAGAAAGTGGTACCGTCCTTCCTAATGCGGATTCCCTCGTCCTCAACTCGCCCTTCCTTTGCGGCGATGGCAAGATTCCGTTGAGGGATGCCAGCTTTCTGATCTTCATCGGAGTAGAACGTCGAGAAGTGTTCGCCGAGGATCTCCTCCTCCGTGTAACCCTTGATCTGCCTGGCCCCTTGGTTCCAGGATCGCACCATCCCATCTGGCCCAAGCAAGAAGATCGCGTAGTCCTTGACTTCACTAATGAGTGCCTCGAAACGCTCTTTCTGCTTCATGAGGCGCTCTTCGTACATGTGGCGATCGGTCATGTCGCGGGTTACCTTCACGAAGCCCCGCAAGTCGCCATCGTTGTCGTGGAGGGCGGTGATAACAACGTTCGCCCAGAAGGTGGTACCATCCTTCCTAACGCGGATTCCCTCGTCCTCAACCCGTCCTTCCTTTGCGGCATAGTCAAGATTCCGTTGAGGGATGCCAGCTTTCTGATCTTCATCGGAGTAAAACGTCGAGAAGTGTTCGCCGAGGATCTCCTCCTCCGTGTAACCCTTGATGCGCCTTGCACCGGCGTTCCACGAACGGACACAGCCGTTTGAGTCGAGAACGAAGATGGCGTAATCAGTGACCGAATCGATGAATTCATCGAGCTGCAATTGGTTGAGCGCAGATCCGTCACTTCGTTTGACGGCAGTCGGTTGAGAGTCTACTTGCCACCAGACCCGACCGCGCGCCCCTACTTTCTTGGTCTGGAGATCCCCCCTTTCCGCGAGTTCCTTGAGCTTCCCATAGGCCGTCCTGCGGACACAGCCAAGCTCGTCGGCGACCTCGCTCGCTGTAAACGGTGTCCCTACTTTGGCCGCCTCCTCGAACACGTTCAGGGTATCGGCGAGTGTGATCTTCGACGTATTTTCTCCCATGCACTCACTTTGCAGCCCGTTCTCAATAATCTATTCCTTTAACGGATTTCCTATTGTGGAGGTGTCTTCCTCGTTGGACCGCCCATTTGGCTCTCGACGAGAACAGATCTGTTTGTCCCTAACATCTCCCTCTTGGCAGGGAGATGTTGAACGCTGCAGCGACAGTAGTAATCGGAGTTTGTCGGCAAATACTTTATTCAAAGTCGCCGTTCATATCTGAAAGGCAGTGTAAGGCGCTCGTCGAAGCCTACGAACATGGGTATTACACTATTCCACGAGAGATCGATGGAAGCAATCTCGCCACCTCCCATCAGGTGCTCGGTAAGCGTCTTCGCCGAGGAGTAAGTAATCTGATTGAGAACACGCTGGTAGTCGACGATGAAGCGAAGTAGTCCTCGACACCCTTTTCTCTCGTCGATGGTGCTGTGAGCGATGGATAGCGTTCGTGCATCAATTACGGCGGCACTCCCGGAGTAGTTCCACTTCCGCTTACGATTCTCGTGGCTCTCAGTGGTGACTTCCATCTAACTGGACTTCAACATCGAATGTGAGCGGTTATCAAAAATTAATAGCCGAGGAACTCATCGAGTGTCCGAAATTCCTTAGAAGAGAGGATAACTTCGGTGGTTAGCTCATCAAACCGATTAAAATCGTCGTCTAAGGTGAGTATGGTTTCTGCCCCCTCCTCAATAGCAACTTGTGCGTAGTATCCATCCCAGCCGTCAATATTCATCTCACCTGCACACTCGAAGCCAGCTCGGACAGTGTCTTCCGCGAGTTCCTCATACCAGTGAATCCGTTTTGCATCCATGAATCGTCGCATGAGCGCAGAGGCTCTGTCGTTCGAAAATCCGTAGACAGATGTTAGAATGTGATGTGCGCCGATGAGAGATGCATGTGGGACGATTGCTTGTATCTCTCCAGCAATTGCTTGTCGGACGTAGGTGAGCGCCACATCGCTGACCGGCGTCCCTGCATGTGCGAGTGCGGTTACACCGACATCGAATAGGTACGGTTCATCACTCATCGCTCGTCTCTTCGCTATTTGCTTGACGTCGAATAGTGTCGACGTGGCGCTTTGCTTCGATATCTAGCTCGTCATAGTCGGATTGGTCTCTACGTGCCGCGGCATCTTCGATGATGTTTTCGAGATCGGCGATGATTTGATCGGGATTGTCTTCTGGTTCGATGACTGCCTTGCCGTCTTCTTCGTGGATTTCGACTTCGGAACCGGGTGTGATTCCAAGGCGTCGACGGATGTGTTGTGGAAGAACAATTCGTCCCTTCGAATCTACTTTGCTCATGTTCCCACATACAGTGGGAATGGGTTTAACTATTTTGACTCACTTGGTGTTTCTGTCAGGTTCATTGAAAACCACCAAATAACGAAAAGAAGAATTCAGTAGTGTTAATTCGGCGATACCTTGCGGCCTTCTCTCACGCACTCCCGGCAGGGGAACCCGTTGAGGCCGACGCTGTCACTGTCCTCTGGTTCGGAATCGTCGTCGTCCCCCGACGGGAACGCCTCGAACGTCCCATCGTCAGTTGTGTTTTCGACTGCGGCCATGTGTTTGCAGAAGGCGTTGTGGTGGACGTGATGCGGGCACATGCATGCCATCAGTTCTTCGGTCATATCGTCGATGGAGACAACGTACTGGTGCTCTGCGGGGTTCTTGTGGCTCTCGTTAGTGACTTCGATGAGTCCAGGGCATCGACGTCGAAGGAGAACTGCTCCTACTATGCGCGTTTTTTTGCCGTCTCGTCAGCTTCAAGGGCTGCAGGTGAGTTCGTAATCAGAACACCTAGAATTTGGAATAATAGTTGGAGCTACCTCAGTTTTCCTTTGGCTCTATTATAGAAACTATCCCCCTAATCTTTCGAACTAAGAGTGCATTGATTGAGCTCACTTGGAGACTGTTTTTCGGTTTGACTATCGTGATCAGGAATACGATATGTTAGGACAGCAATTAAACTGGCTGTCAATATGACTATTGCCAGTGCAGCTCGTAGCCCTACAACTTCTGCAAGTCCACCAACGAGCGCTGGAGAAATGATAAATGCACTCCAGCCGACAACCGAAACGACCGAACTTGCTTCGCCTGACCGTCTTGGCGCAAAATCGCCGGCAAGTGAGTACTCAATCGGTGAAACGACCGACATTGAAAGCCCAACGACAAATAATCCGACGAGAATCAAGAATGGGATGGTAGTTATGACTGATAGAACCATCCCGACTGTGCCGAGAACCCCTGCTGCCCGGAGAATCCAACGTCGATCAAACACACTAATTAGTTGTGCGCCACCTAGCCGACCAGTCGCCATCGCGAGGTGAAACAGCGCTACTCCAGAGGCACCAACAATTATAGGAAGGGTCAGCCACGTCCGCAAATAGACTGCTGACCAGTTTTCGATTGTTCCCTCTGCGAAATAACTAAGAAAGACTATCACGGCGATGAGCACTACCGCAAAATTTCGGAATAGACTTCTATGATAAACATTTTCTTTTATTTGCTTCCGATTTTGTTGACGATCTGGTAGCGATCGGCTCAACAAGAGCAGTGCCGAGACAATCGTTACTCCGATAGACAGACCAATGTAGAGGAGCCGAAAATTTACACCGACCGTCAATAGTATCCCTGTCAATAGCGCGCCGACCGCTGCAAAACCGCTGAATGCAGCGTGGAAGTACGTCAGAATCTGCTGGGCCTTCGTCTGTTCAATATTGATACCTGCAGCATTGATGCCGACATCGTATGCGCTGTTCGCAGCGAAATAGAGCAAGAATGTACCGACCAGTAGCAAATAACTATCTACTTGGGAGATTCCAAGTATTGCTAGCCCCATCGTGAGCCCAGTTATACCGATTAAAACACGTGGATTGAATTGATCAACAATCCGACCCCCGAGTATCATCGCTGGTACTGCGGCGAGTATCCCGACGGTAAGAGCAAGACCAAATGCGCCGGTTGAGAGTGAAATCGATGTCCGGAGGTCTGCAAGTAACACCTCCCAAATCCCAGTAATAAATCCGAAAAGTCCAAATGCGAGAAATGTGGCGATGAACGCCGGCGTTCAAAAAACCAACCGATGTTTGTCTTTCCCAGTGATCTCCATCTATCACATACGACGAAGTCCGCCACCATGCTACTGTTGGTAGTAGTAGCTCGGCACTCTTCTGTAGAAGATTATCGATGAAGTTAGGCTCTGCCGATTGGTTTTTCAGCGAATAATCGGGGCTATCATCTCTCCGAGTTACCTACCTCGTCAAGCTACGAATTATAGAGCAGATCAGCGTTCTCAGTAGTCAGAGATATGGATGCTGCCACTGTATCGCTCGACATCCTATTCGCTAACCGTATCGATTCGATTCAACTCGTGTCATTTCTTGGCCTCTGAAATCTAAAAGAGAAAGTCTTTGTCGGGAGCGCATCGATACTGCGTGTGCCTTGGTAGCTCAGGCTGGCAGAGCAACTCCTTTGTAAGGAGTCGGTCGAGAGTTCAAATCTCTCCTAAGGCTTTCTTGAGTACTCCTGTAATATCATAGGTAACAATTCTTACGTTGGAGTGATCGATATCGAGTTATATGTTCGTAGGAAACGCACAGCTCACGGAAGCGGTTCATGCACTCCGTTCAGGACGCGAGACGCCGACAACCTACGTCGAGGACTGCCGCGACCGAACGGAGGTGATTGCAGACGATGTTTACGCGTTAGTTCCGGAAGCGAACCGATGGGGACGACTTCAGCGACAGGCGCGTGAACGCGAGACAGATAGCAGGTCGGAACCGACAAGTCGACCGCCGCTGTACGGTATCCCCGTCGGCATAAAGGATATCTTTCGGGTCGACGGTATGCCAACCCATGCAGGATCGGATCTTCCTCCGACTGCGCTTACTGGAGAAGAATCGGTGGCGTGGCATCAACTCCGAGAAGCAGGCGCGATCCCGTTCGGAAAGACAGTTACCACTGAGTTTGCATACTTTGATCCAGGCCCGACACGCAATCCACACGACATCAACCGAACCCCCGGTGGGTCGAGCAGCGGGTCAGCCGCTCTTGTCGCCGCCGGGGTATGCCCACTCGCACTTGGTACCCAGACCATCGGATCAGTCATCCGCCCTGCGGCGTTCTGTGGTATCGTCGGCTTCAAGCCTACCTTTGGGCGCATTCCCATTAAGGGGGTAATTCCGCTCTCACCATCGCTCGACCATGTTGGGTTTTTCACCCAGACCATTGCAGATGCTGCTCTTCCAGCGGCGATTCTCTGTGACAACTGGCGAACGCTCCCTGATCCCGTGGAACGACCAACGCTCGGTGTGCCAGCGGACGCCTACCTCAACCAAGCCGATGAGATGGGCCAATCGCATTTCGAGCGTCATCTCAACGATTTGTCGGCTGCGGGATACAGCGTGATCAAAACCGATCTTTTCGCAGATATCGGTGGTATCAACAGCCGACATAATCGTCTCATGGCAGCCGAGGCAGCACTTGTCCATCGGGAGAACGAGTGGTATCCTGACTATCAGGATCGCTACGCCGAGAAAACGCGTGACCTCATTGAGGAGGGGAGGTCAGTTTCTATCAAGGAAGTCGCAGCTGGTCGCGCTGACCGTGCGAACCTTCGGACGAAACTCAGGACGAAGATGGCCGAGACTGGCATCGACGTATGGGTGAGTCCTGCTGCACCCGGACCAGCACCAAAAGGCATCGATAGCACCGGCGACCCGATTATGAACTTGCCATGGACAAACGCTGGAGTTCCGACGGTGACACTCCCAGTCGACCATACCGATGCGGGCCTTCCGCTCGGCCTCCAGTGCGCGACAGCACCTGGTGCAGATGAGGATCTCCTCAGTTGGGCGACGATCCTCGCTGATGACCTCGGAACGATAACGTAGTAATCGCTATTGGATTCTTTGACGTGGACGGGTATGAATCTCAAACTTATGACGCAGTTCGATACCGCGGTCAATATACAGAGCAAACGACTGATGAGGGACCAGAGATCGCCATCAGATCAACGATCCAGTTGCAGAATGGACACCGATACTCCGCCATCATTGTTCGGCAGCCTCCTCGACGCGGAGCGATCCATCGCAGTCACCACAACTGTACGTCTCGGGATGTTTCACGACCTTGGAACGCTGGTAGCGCGCGAGCTGCCCACTATAGTCCTCACAGATCACCCACCAGTTCGGCGATTTGAACCGCTCGCAGTACTGTAAGGTGTCGAGGGCGTTGATCCAGCGGATGAACGTTCGCCCGTGGTCTGCTTCGCTGAACTCGTGGTACAGCCATGCGTGAATGAGTTCGTGGCGCACGGTCACACTGAATTGCTCCCAGCCGTGGTGCTCATAGGCCATCCAGGTGAGCGCGATCGTGATCTCGTCCGTTGCAGGAATGTATTTCGTGACGCCAGTTGTCGATGGGTGGGTTTTCCTACTTCTCAATCAATCGCACTGCCCCGAGTCCCCCGTTCCTGGGTGGAGTCAGTGCTATGGGGATAGTCAATTGAAAGCCATACCTGACGCTAACACAGAGCGAATGGGCGCGAACAGCGGTGTGGTGATCGATGAAGATATCCGTGAGGGCTGCGCACCTCGCGGTGAATTCCATACTGGATCCACCGAGATCCGTCAGCGAAGTACTTCTCTTTAGTCGTCGTCGCTGAGTTGCGGACTCGGCGTGCCCTGTCGTGCACTGCTCATCCAGTTATCGATGTGTTCAGCCACATAGTCCCGTCCACCCCATCCGAAGGCGACACCCGCGCCGATGGCGATAGCGGCCGCGAGGCCCCATGCGAAAGCTCGAGCGAACAGGTAGAGAATTCCCACGTCGATACCCATTGTGTCGAGACCGATGACGATGGCGGTGAAGTACAGGAACATCCGGGTTCCCGTGGCGAACCACTGGGTGTACGCGGTGTGGGTCGCCGCCCGAGTTCGCATGATCGCGTCGCCGATGAAGTCGGCAACGACGAACCCGAGGACGATAACCAGCAGTCCGGCAATCAGCGCCGGAAGGTACGAGACGGCAGTTGCAACCCACTGCGAGAGCATCGAAATTGCGAGCACGTTCGCCGCGGCGAGGATCGCCAGTGCGTAGACGAACCATGCGGTGATTTTGCCGAATGCGCCCGACACTGCGCTTTCCGTGCCGCCCAACATCCGCCCGAGTGGTGTGTCGAGAACCATTCTGTCGAGTTCGATTCGATCAGCAATTCGGCGGACGACGGCTGTTGCGGCGCGTCCGATTATCCAGCCGATGAGCAGGATGACAAGCGCGCCGATAAGGCGCGGAAGTAATGCGATGAATCCTGAGATAGGGTCTTGCAGCCATCCCGGAAGCCCACCGACTTGTAAGACCGTACGGGTGAAGAGTTCAGGTTGTGTCATTGTTTAGTCCCCGACGCGATTACGTGGTTCACTAACAGGTGGGACTACAGTCGGTTTGTTGTTGGCTGCCTAAATCGCAGCGGCAAATGAGTAACAGGGAATGAGTTCAGTTGTATACATCGAACTAGAATAAGATAGAAAATAGGTAATTCAGAATAGTTATAAAAAGTTAACATTCAAACGAAATTGAAGCATGCGAGAAAGCTTGACTGTTCCGTGGATCACAGACCTATTTCAACGATGAGAAACGAGCAATTACTCACAATTGAAACTTATTGGCTAAACACCGTAGTTTCAGTCCTGTCAGACCCGTACAGCACGATACGGTGCTGCTCGGGTCTATAATTATGATCAGGATCTCATCGATGATGAGCCTGGCTTTAACAGAGCCATCAAGAGTACTACCTGTACCCGCTCTGTAAGTGTTCGCTGGTCAGTCGAGCGAATTCAGCTAGCGACGAGTGACTTGGTTCCAAACAGAGGGTATCTCTCGCTTGGGAAGCAGCTTCAGAATGCTGACCGGGATTCCATCGATTTTCCCAACCACCGAACATTTTCGGTAATCGAGGGCGGTACGGAGTACACTTTCCTACTTGGTCAACTCGTCTTGGACGCCCCCTGCGCGATAAAATGAGGAGTTATCGGCCTCGCTAGGGTCGTGAATGGTAACAACTACTGGTCGCTACGTCCAGACACTCACCCTCGACGCCGTCCTTCGGGCGATCCGTGAAGCCAGTGACCCAGTAGTCACTGCAAAGAAGCTGGGTGAGCAATTGGATTACTCGTCGGAAGCAGCCCGCCAGAAACTCGTTCAGCTCCACGATCAAGGACTAATCGAACGTCGGAAGGTCGGTGCGGGGGTAGTCATTTGGTGGATTGACGATGATGCAGCGGAACCGAGTGGTATCAATGCGGATGATCCGTTTTGGTCGCTAAAGCCAGCTGCCGGTGAGCCAGTTGCCGAAGACGAGATCGATGATATCCTCTACGGTGGCGATGAGTGAATAGCCCCTGTTTATCGATACGGGAGCATTCTTTGCGTGGGTGAACACCCGTGCTGGACGGCATGAGACAGCCCAATCCGTGTTCGATTCCCTCCGCCGTGAAGCGATTCCGTATCAGCCGTTGTTTACGAATCGATACGTCCTCTCGGAGTTAGCTACACTCACCAGTCGGAAGGACAATCACAAGACGGCGGTCGATGCGCTCCAGACGATTCGACGTTCGGAGAATTTCAATATCCTCCCGGTTGGTGAAGGTGTGTTTGCTGCGGCTTATGATGAGTTTGAGCGCTATGACGACCAACAGATTTCGTCCGTTGATCACACGAGTGCGGTACTCGCCCGTGAATACGATATCGACCATATCTTTGCCTTTGATCGGGATTTCGCGACACTTGGGCTGACTCGGGTTCCTGCGGATATCCATTTTCCAGAGTGATTTTGGTCTGGGGTTCGAGAGGGGCTTTAGCTGAAAGATTTGTTGGTGAGTGTTGTGTCTCGTGCAGACATTCGAACGTCGATCTTGCGGGGAATCAGAGAGTCGAGGGATGTCTATCAATCCGTCTCAATTGATAAGTCAGAGCCTCGCTAAGGAAGGTTATGGAAGAAGATCTCCACGAGTACCACGGGAGGTACATCGAGGTCAGCTACGATCACAATCGATGTATTCACGTCCGGGAGTGTGTCGAGGGACTTCCCGAAGTGTTTGACCCGAACCAGCGACCGTGGATCGACGCTGACAATGCCGACGCTGACGAGGTAGCGCGGGTGATCGAACGGTGCCCGACAGGAGCACTGCATTACGAACGAACTGACGATGGCACTCCTGAACGCATTCCTTCCAGTAACACGGTCACCGCAACCACTAATGGGCCGCTTTATCTCCACGGAGACATCGTGATTCGATCACACGATGGTGAACTTGTTCTCGAAGATACGCGCGTCGCTCTCTGTCGCTGTGGACATACAATGAACGAACCACTCTGTGATAACAGCCATGCACGTATTTTCGAGGCAGATGGAACCGAGTCGGTAGATCCAGCCATCTCTGAAGATATCGAGGACAAGCAAGTTGAGGAACGTGACACGACAGACACGAGCAACGAGGAGGACGGTGACGACCAACCCGACGGGCAGCTAGTCGTGACGCCGACACCGAATGGGCCGATTATTCTCGATGGTTCCTTCGAACTCCGGCACGGTGAGGGAGAACCTACTCGACATGGTGAGGCGACATTTTGTCGGTGCGGTTGGTCGGCGACCAAGCCATTCTGTGATGGGACTCATAGCAAGATTGGCTTCACTACGAACGCTGAGGAGTGAAATCAATCGAGTTGGTTTTGGAAGCGGATGGCTGTGTGCTGTTTGGCGAGGATGATGTGCCTCACAAAGATGCTCTTGTCTCGTTTTATGGAGATTACAGGTCTAAAGCTCTGCGCTGCAGGTGGAGATACAGCTGACAACGCCTACGCAACCCAGCGTATATGGCAAGGGTACAGATGGTCGCTTTCAAACTATAGGCGAGCGTATTTGCTTCTGAACGGCATCAACAGACACGGAGGAAATCATGATTGAAAAGCTCCGCCTCACTACCCGCATTGTTGATGATCAAGACGAAGCGCTAGACTTTTACACCGAGAAGCTCGGCCTAAAGAAGGCAGCAGACGAGATGTTTGGACCCGATAATCGTCGTTGGGTTACTGTCGCAGCCGAACAAGATGATACTGTGGAAATCGTCCTTGAATCTCTTGACTGGTTTGAGGGTGAGGAAGCTGGCCGTCGATCTGCAATGATTGGTGAGCAACTGGCACTCGCCTTTACGGTAGATGATTGCCAAGCTACGTATGAAACGCTGCATGAACACGGTGTTGAATTCGTATCTGAGCCGACAGAACAGCCCTATGGAATCGAAGCTATCGCAACTGATCTCTATGGGAATGGGATCGTCCTTGTCGAACACCCCTCAGAAGCAAAGGTGAGATAATACCACATTTTTCGGGCACGTTTTATCAATTAACCAACACACTATTCATCACTACTGCAACCGTATTCCTGGTCTCCGCGGACACGCTAAAACTCACAGTAACGAGCCGGTGCTCGTACCGAGACTGGACGTTAGCTGTTGGTGTGTTTGGAGCCCTGTCTGGAAGCGCTGAATAATCTTTGACTGGTGTTTTGGACATGCAATGGGTACAATTGCTCCGTCTTGGACTGGGACTAGTGATTGGGCTGCAGAATACGATGCGAAACGACAACCAGGACACGAGATACCGCCAGCGGGGTGGTGGTGGAGGAGCGTCGCTGTGTCGTCAGAGGTGAGTCCACAGATCGAAGTAAACTGCTCAAGATGGTCATCACAACTGAGGATAGGGATTCGAAGGTGATCCAGAAGGAGAAATGACACGGCCTGCTGGCTATCAGGGTCGAGGGTAGACTGACACGCATCACAATCGATAGCCGGTTGATCGTCGGTAATCTCCGACTGTGAGTGCTGAAAATCTGCTGGTAGCATTATGTAGTGTAACAGGCTGCGATACGGATAAGTAATTGGGGCGTTCGCTATGAGAGAAACTGTAGGACTGGGTTCGCGGTACATTTAGATACAACGACAGTCACTTACACCAGACAACCACCAGTGCCAGCGGTGTGAGCGAAACGAACAGAAGGTTTCACGGATAGAGGCCTATCATATCGTCTCATTCTTTGAGTTCGCGATATCCAGCCAAGTCCATGCTCCTCGGAATCTCTTAATGATCTGCTCAGATTGCTACACGGCGGATGAGGGACCCATTTCATTGTAACTGGTTGTTGTATTCGAATACTCACATAGTAGATGACTATCCACAATTGTCTCACCTCGTTTTCAAGGGTAGTACGGATGTGATCACAGATACTAATCTACACTCGTAATTCGCGACCTGTATGCAGTGGAAACGACGACGATATTCTTACTGCGATTAGGGAGTCAGAGTTTCCGGCGGTGACCGCTCGGTGGGTGGCAGATACGCTTGGGATTGAATGGCCGTCTGCGCATCGACGACTCGACGAGTTGCATGAGCAGGGTGACTTGGCAGGGGGGAAAATTGAGTCCCCGGGTTGTTATCTGGTGGATTCCCGAGTGAGGGTAAGTTCACTGATATTGGATGGATGACTATCTAAATGGCCTTCAAACAAACATTGGCTTGTCAGACTACCTCTTCGGTCTCTGATTTCATTTCCTCGGAAACGCATTCGCGGCAGAATCTTAATCGACATGGCTAGTGTAACGCACAACGAGAAAGAAGGACTCATTGTGCATTACACTAGCCGCTTGGGGTGCGTTACGACAGCGTAACGCGTGTGGCAGTCGACGAGGGTATGGTTATGGAGACGACACATGCGCGAAAGATGTGTCCGTGAACCACTGTGAGGAACGTGCTGTGAAAGTCGTCTGCGGTTGTAGTCGATACCAACCAACTGTTCTCACGGGGTTTCGAGGTCAACGACTAAGACGAACAATCGAAAGCGACAAAACAACGCCATGGGCTACTGTGAACCTCTTGAGGCCAAGTGGTTTGAGACGTCAAAGATGTCCCCGAGGAAGCTCACTGTGATACTGCTGCGTACGTATCGAGATATCCTGAGCCGTAGTATTTTTTGTCGTATCCCTCGGGCACCTCGGCAACTTGTTTCAGGATGCTTTTGAGTTGGTTCGCATTCATCTGTGGGTTTGCACTCTTCAGTAGTGAGACGGCGCCAGCGACCTGTGGTGCAGCCATCGAGGTACCTGCATACCAGTCATAGCCGTAGGTGGCTCCGAGGTATTCACCAGCCTCATTGTATTCCGGTATGGCGACGGTGTTCAACACGAGATCATACTTCCAGTTGACCCCGGTTCCGACTGCGTCTTCATCTGCATTGCCACCGGGTGCCGCGAGGTCCACAGCGTTCGTTCCGTAATTCGTGTAGTATGCGGGCGCATATGGCGGTTCTTCAAGTCCTTCGTCTCCCCACATGAATCCGATTGGGCCAGTCGCGCTTACAGTAAGGCCACCGGCGGTCTCCGAGGAGTCACGCTGGTCTTCGTCGAACTGGAGAGTTCCACCCCAGTTACCACATGCATGGGTAAGGATCGTCCCCTGCCGATTCGCGTAGGTGGTTGTTCGCTGCATCGATTTGCCCCAGAATTTGCCCCAGCCGTCCTCGCGGAAGCGGAAGGTCCACCCGAGGCTGAGATTCGCGGCGTCAGCGCCGATTTCGGCACTATAAACGATGGCCGCTAAGACGTCACCCATCCATGCAGAGAAGCTGGCTGAATTGACTTCGGAGAACACACGCAGGTCAACGAGTTCTGTCGCTGGCGCGGAGCCGATGACGCCCGTATCGTTCTGATCGCTGGCTGCGATACTCCCGGCGACGTGTGTGCCGTGGGCGCCACCATATGGGCCGGGTGCGCCGAGGGAGTCTGGCGTGAAGTTCTTCGAGAGATCTGCGTTTACAGTGCCCTGTAAGTCCGGGTGGCCTGCGCCAATGCCAGAATCGATTACGGCGACGCGAGTGCCTTCTCCGCGAGTGATTTCGTGGGTCGCCGGAATTTGTTGATCTTGCTTGTCCCACTGATACTCGTATAGGTCTTCTCCTTCTGGCGGATACATGACACGTGCTGACTGTCTGGAAACCGCGTCAGGTAGACTGGGTGAGTACTGTTTGTCGCGGGCGTATTGTGCCCCGCCGAGTGCGTCTTCGGTTGCGTTCACGACAAGGAGATCCACCGGGGCAAGGTCGTGGATTACTTCGACGTTTCGTTCCCTGCCCAAACTTTGTCGGTCGACGATGAATCGCTGGGTTGAGTCGGCTCCGACGAGTGGTGATGTGAGTGCGAGCGCACCAAGGGTGGTTGCAGATGTTCCGAGGAATTGTCGACGGTTGTAGTGTGTCATCGTTGTTGTTGAATACCTTCGCCGTATAGCGGAGTATCGAAGTATGTTTCAATGTCGTATTCGCCGAGTTCGGGGTTGTCGGCGAGTGCAGTGAACGATTCGAGGAATCCGACTTTCGTGAGTTCCAGCATTCGACCAAAGCCTTTCTGACCCAGGTCATCTGTCTGGTAAGAAACTTCATACAGCATTCCTGCAGCACTGTCGCCTCCGTTCGCAATGTTCGGACAAAGCGCGTCGAGGTACGAACCCCACAGTGGGTAGTACCCATAGCGAGTGATGCTGTCGAAGATGCTGTTGCCACGTTTGGCTAATGCCTCGATCACGAGTGAGTTCAGCTTGATAGAGCGCGTGCTCGTTTCGTAATCGAGGAAGGGATTGACGGCCTCCGTAATCGGTGTGTGGTCGTCTGGATAGAACGGTGAGCGATTGAGATAGTCCTCACCGTATGGCGCCATCACGCTCATCAATGTCTGTTTCTGTGGCTTGTTTCCGGTACTGGAGTCCGGATAGAGGTTCCCGCCTTTATGATGATGCGTAATTGCATAGTCGGGGTTCGCCTCGTTGAACGACCTGGTCACCGCTCGGACTTCTGGTGTGAGCCGAAGCCCGCTTGCAAACACCGTGTAGCCCTGGTGGGGCATATCGAGGTACCGTTGGTTGTACCACCACTCCTCCTGGTCGTCTGTCCGAGGATTGAATTCTGACGGGGGTCGGATGTTGAAGTCACGGTTCATGTCATAGCCCGGGTCACCGGCTGGATAGGTGGAATGGTAATATGGCTTATACCGCGACTCACCATTCCACGCTTGGGTGTTTTGTCGTCGGCCAACCCATTCAGCATCACTGTCGCCATCATAGTCGTAGTGGTACATTGCACCGTCTGGGTTGACTCGGGGTATAATGGTGAACGACAGATTCTCGAGAATGTGATCGACCTGCTGGGAGTTACTCATCCCAAGCGATTTGATCACTTTGAGCGCGACTTCCGTCCCGGTTGCTTCGTCGCCATGGATTTGCGTGATTAAGTGAACCTCTGTATCGCCATCACCGACTTTCACTTCCCAAATTGGGTCGTTTCGTCCTGCGGAGCGGCCGATCTCGCGTAGTGAGACGCGGTCGCTTTTTTGCTCGATCTTTATGAGCTCGCTTGTAAGCTCGGCGTTGGTATGGAACGCATTGAGGTTGATCGATTTCGGGCTGCCGAGTTTTGGCCCGCCGGGACGGTATTTTTCTCGGTCGGGATTTGCGGTTGCCGTTCCAATCATTGTCAAGCCGACTGTTAGGCCACCGGTTGTTTTAATGAAGTTTCTGCGGTTCATCATGGTTGAGTGATGGGTGGGAAGAGGAGGGATGATCTTTCGAACCACTCTTCTCTTCGCCAAACAATTAAAAGCTATTACTATTTAACGCTATGGGAATGAATTTGGCTGTATTTAGTTAAGGCTAAAGGATGAGACGGAGCCAATTCAGTTGGTTCAATGGCTGTAATAGCTCGCCTCAACGGTCGTAGTGACTGGATTAAGTTAGATTCTGTAGAGCGAGAGCGGACACCAACGACCAGTACGACACAATAGGGCTGTGAGACAGCAGAGGATAGTCAGCAATGGCGAAGGAGACTGACAGCCCTCTACTGGGACAGGGCGAAGAGATCCGATGGGCCATGATAGTGGGGTGCCAGTGGCAGTACTGCTTGGGTGCCCATTGGCTTCACGCAGATCTCGGTGCCAACGTGAGCGACATAGTGAGGTGCCAACTGGAGTGGGATACCGAGGTTCCAATGAACGCATGAGTGGATGGCAGTGAACAGCACTACCAGGCTGTCCACCGGAGGTGAGGGCAGCCACCCCTGCGGCGGTACAAAGCAACTCTGGACTGTCTGTTACTGACTAGCAGAATGGAAATTGGCAGTATTGCAGCCCGTGGGACTGTCATCCCAGTACCAGCAGGAGTTAGTTATCTCCGACCATGACCGAAGGGACTGTCCAGCGTGCTGCGACGAGGTGTGAAGTGAACTAGTTTAGGCCAACGGACTGTCTTTCGTGAATCAGCAGCAGGACTGTCATTGGTATATGAGATAGTGGGACTGTCTGTAAAAGCGAGAGTGGTTGTGGAAGGAGAAGGCATCTACCTGTACAGGCAATTTATTCAGGAAATATGATATAATAATAGTGAACTGTCGGCCTGACTGTGTTGATCGTCTGTAATGTTGAATTTCACTTGAAAGACGGGGTGTTTCACGCCAGGTTGGGCGCTGTTTCTGCCGGCTGACTGTCCACAGGGTGGGAGAGTTTGTGAGTGGTGATATGCTAGTGGGTTGTTGGTAGGCGTGGGCGGGGCGGAGCGGTTGGTAGGCTGGAGGTCAGTTGACACACAGAGTATCCAACTATTCAGATGGCACTGCTCGTCACTGTCTGGCGATTTCGAGCAATCTGACAGAGAGCATGGCACTATAGATAGATATAAAGATACTGCGACTGCATACGCATTAGTCCGAAATGGACGGGAATCACGCTCTACGCCGGATTTTTATTAGGTTTCACACTCCAAAGTCAGCTATGGCGGGGGACGAGCCACCTCCCGACAAGTGGGAGAAATATTCCAGCTGAACCGCCGAGGAGAGCGCCGCCGAGTGCGATCTTGACATTGATGTCTCAGAGTCCATTCTTGAGTTACAATCCGTCTTCAAGGCGATTGCGCACCCACGACGGCGCTACCTCGTCTACACCCTCGCTGAAGAGACCGAATGGTCGCTTGATGAGCTTGCGACCAAACTTGCTGCGTGGGAGACCGACACTCCCGATACAGATATCGCGACGCTCACGCGCCAAGAGATGTATACGCCGCTCTATCACGCCCACGTTCCGAAACTCGTCGACTTGGACGTGATCGAGTTCGATACTGACACCGAGACGATCACGCCAGGTCCGCATGCGGTGCAAGTGTTGACGGTGTTGGAGGGCACAGGCGGCAGTATCGACAATCGGCAAGTAGCACATGCCCGCAGCGACTTCGACCGAGTGGGTACTCAGTAATCCATGTCTTCGCAAAGAGGTATAACTATCTAGGAAATTATATATCCATAGGACGCTTTTACACGGAGGACGACAGATGACGTCAAGTAATGACCACACCGATGATGGCGCCAGGCTTGCACAGGATGGAAACGATGATCCCGACATGACGTTTGTGACGCAGGCTCACTACGACCGAGAGAGCCACCGCGATCTCACAACTGAAATCATCTTCGCGATCGCGGCTGCCGCGGACGTTGCTCCGTCGGAAGTCAAGGATCCACCGTTATACGAGTGTGTGGATATCGCTGCGATCGAAGACGGCTTTTTCAGTCCAAAAGTCAATGGTCAGACACGCGATTGCGAGGGAAGTGTTGCCTTTTGGTATGACCAATATCACGTCGAAGGTGCCAGCGATGGCTGGATCACTGATTCTAAACCTATTACTCGTGGGGAAGAGCTAGACTTCGAGTGATCCAATTCTGGTAGTCATCTGTTTGCTGGCGATAATATTCTGCTTTTACACTGTGCAAATAAACCGCTTGCTAATGAAGGCTGATTAAAAATTGAATTCTCAGTGGGACTAAGGCTTATGTCGGAGGAGAGGATCCTCAGCTGCGTCGAATGCCGGTGGATGGTGAGCACAAAAGAAAATCCACGGAGGAGGTAGATCAGCGTGCCATCCAGCATTTTCAGGAAACAGGCCATCAAATTAAAAATCCTTGATGGTAGTTGTCTTTATGGCAGTCGCTTTCTCGTGGATTCGACCTACCCATGGAATACACTGATTACTTCGCTACTTTCTCCATTTCATCAGTGCTACAACCGAGGAGCAGTGCATTTTTGACTAACTCCCTGTAACCACGCCACAACCGTTCTGAGAATGCCTGGTGTGAGATATTAAACTCATCAGCAAGCTCTTTGCCAGTGGCATTGCGTGGGACACTGTAATACCCATTTATGAGCAGTAAATGGGGTGGTAGGTGGTTGTTGGTTGTGAACGGGTGATTATCGGAAGACAAGTACTCAGATCGTCAAGACTGTTCGAAGAATGGTGGTATATGGTACCTTTTGTCACCAAACATCTATTAACACACTCTCCATCATCAGAGGGTATGGGTAACTCGTCATCGTCGCAGCCAAAGCCATCGATAAGCACCAGAGTCGGAGACACTGAATCGATCACCGCTACTGTGGTAACGGCAGTAACCAACGCGAATGGGACGGAGCCCGCGACACCCCTCTATGAGACCATTGACCCCGATGCACTCGAAGCGCTCTATCAACATGCCTCGCCAGAAGTGAGCTTCGAGTACATTGGATACCGCGTTACGATTCATTCTGATCGCA
The DNA here is from genome assembly GCF_020618475.1 of Haladaptatus halobius. GTDB lineage: Archaea > Halobacteriota > Halobacteria > Halobacteriales > Haladaptataceae > Haladaptatus > Haladaptatus halobius. The sequence goes on from NZ_CP085339.1 coordinate 381,525, forward strand.
CGGTTTCCGTTGTTGACATGGATTCGTAGGACGCTGCTGGTATCAGCCGATCTCAAGAAACAGGTGGTGAAAATATTCTATCCGATACCAGTAGTGCTCGAAGTGAGATGCTAAATTTGAAGTTAGTATAATATACTAACCTGCGATCTGAGCCTGACCCTGCTATTGAGAATATGAGAATCATTCACCGACAGCTCGCGAAAAGAGTACGATCGATACGGGACGAAACTATGGCATAAGTTATGTCGATACTAAAAAAATTATTTATAGTTAATCGTCGTCTACTACAGTGTAGCAATCGAAAGCTTATCGATAGTATTTCATCGCGTAGTAACCAGCGATAGCGGGGTTATTTAGCACGCGGCGACTTGATGCTGCACTTCACCACCACCGAATAATGACCATGGCTAGTAAAGACAATCCCTTTGACATGGACGGCAGTGATCCGACCAGCGCCCAACTTGAGCGGGTATTCACCGCACTCAAAGACCCACTTCGACGTGAAACCCTCATGGAACTCGCTGACCGAGAGGAGGACACGATCTCTGTCGATGCGCTCTGTCTCACGTTCGGAGAGGATCCACGTGGACTCGAAGGAACAGAATACGAGGGGTGGGAAGTCGAGTCACTACGAACTGAGATGATCCATACGCATCTGCCGTATCTGGAAGATCGGAACGTGATTGAGTACGATGCACGGTCAGAGATGATCCGATATCGTGGCCATTCGACAGTTGAAGCTGTTCTCGAAACGATTGACGAACAAAAGCGTTGATGACCGGACTTTTACTGGACAAATTATTTCATTTATAGTATCTTTCTAGGACAGTCTACAGAAGAATATGAGGCATGGAACGATATGACGAGGGTATCAATACTGGATTTCGACAGGACGATGAGACTCGAATTTTATCCAAGATGAGGAGCGTGGTTGTTGCATCCTCGGAAATAGGAGGCACCGATGAGAGTATATTCCTATGATGCGTCTCTCTTGGGTGGGGAGAGCAAGTACTCTGGCACTGCGTCTCCATGATACCTATGGATCATACTGACAACATCAAAGCGGTAGGTGAGGCAACAGCCACCTTTGAAAATGACCTTGAAACACTCATTTTGGAGGCGTTTGCAGCCGGAGCAGCAATCGAAGGCACGTGGGAAATTACCCTCCCGGCCAACGATGCACCGAATTGGACGGTCGAAATTGCCAAAAATCGTACTGATGGCCCCATGTACGATCCCGAGTTTCTCGAAGAATAAGTGCCACGAAAAGTCGTGTTCGGTGAGTGAGGTCAGATTATGACAACAGATATATTATATCCATGTTAGTTAACAGATTGCGAATCTTTATGCATTGGTACTTCATATCGGTACCTACTCCGCTGAAGTCGGAGAGAAGCTGGCGAGTTGCGTACTGTGGCGTAGGCTGAGTAAGGATTAAGAACACCATGAAAACTGACACGCCCAATGCATCGACAAGCAGCACTGCGACGAGTGAGCTCACTCCGACAACCATCTTTGACCTTCTCGCGAGTGACCATCGACGATATACTCTTCATTATCTTTCGCAAAAAGTTGGTGCAATCTCACTCGGTGACCTCGCCGAACAGATTGCCATCTGGGAAGACACACCCACGTACGAGCAATACGAGCGAATTCTTACTGGCCTTCATCACACGCATCTCCCGATGTTGGTTGCTGCTGGGATCGTGCACTACGATGTAGAATCCGAGTCAATTGAACTTCTAGAGACTGCTGACCAGCTGCAACCTCATCTCAAGCTTGTCGCGCCTACTGATCTTCAGTAACTGAGTTTATTATCATTCTCCTACACGCCCCGTAAAGGAGAATTCTACTCACTATGAGTGTTCGCTAGTCGGTGATAGCCGAGAGCGTCAATTGCCATGTCACAGACAAAAAGGGTTGAAGCGATGGTTAGTTCGGCAGTTCCTTCCGTCCCGTTCTCACACACGGCCAGCACGGGAAGCCGTCGAGGTCGTCACAGTCGCATTCCTCTGGCTCGGCATCGTCTTCGTCCTCCGAAGGGAACGCCTCAAGTGTCCTATCGTCGGTCGCGTTCTCAACGGCAGTCATTTGTTTGCAGACGGCGTTCCGATGGATGTGGTGCGGACAGGTGCGGGCCATTAGCTCGCCGGTCACGTCGTCGATGGAGACGATGTACTAGTGGTCTGCGGGGTTCTCGTGGCTCTCTTTGGTCACTTCGACCATTTTGGGGGCTTCGACGTCGACGGAGAACTGTTCGGCCTGTGTGCGTTTCTGTGCCGTCTCGTCAGCGACAAGGGCTTCGAATTATTTAATAGACGAAGGGTACGGAGGCTCGCTTAGCGGTTTACGAGTTTGTAGGGGTCGGCTCCTTCGGGAAGCGGGCTTTCGTATTCATGGCTGGCTGACCGCTCTTCGAACTCCGCGCGGGCCTGCTGGCGGAGTTCGGAGTCTTCGAGCAGATCTGCGAGTGTTGCCGCGATCGTTTTTGCGGCGAACTCCATCCCTACGGTTCCCAAATCCCTTCCAGCCGCCACGGCTTGCCAGGAGTGAGCAGGAGTCCCGACAGGCCATGTCGCAGCCCTGAACCGGCCGAGCGGGACATTCCACGAGACGTCGCCTGAGTCCGTCGAATAGGAGCCAGTCTGCCCCTCGTCGGGCGCATTGATGGGCCGGGCGAACATTGCCTCCTCGCGAGCGGCCTCGCGCTCAGACTCGGGGATGTACTGAAGGGAATCCTCTATATCGCCAAGGGTTTCACAGAGCTCCGCGGCGAATTTCGCCTGCTTGTCGTCGAGCGGGAAACCGGCATACTCCATGTTCTTACGGATTGCGTCGGCGAGGGTGTGGTTCGGCAGGATGCCATACATTCCGGAGGTTTTCGTCGCAGTAAGGTCAGTTCGACTCATCTGAGCAGCTGCCGCAGCGATGTCGCAGACCCATTCGGAGATGCGCTCAACCTCCACGCGCTCGGGGGCGCGCACGAGGTACTCTACACTTGCTTCGCCCGGGACGACGTTGGCTGCGGAGCCGCCGTTTTGGATGACATAGTGGATGCGCGCGGTCTCGGGTATGTGCTCGCGCATAAACTCTACGCCCGTGTTCAGAAGCTGTACCGCATCAAGTGCCGATCGTCCGGATTCAGGTGAGGCCGCGGCGTGAGAGGTCTCTCCCTGGAAAGTAAAGTCGAAAGCGTCGACAGCGAGGCAAGACCCCTTTCCAGGCGCGTTGTACCAGCCGGGATGCCATGAGACGACCGCGTCCACATCGTCGAAGGCACCGTCACGAACCATATACACCTTACCGCCACCGGCCTCCTCGGCTGGCGTGCCGAAGAAGACAACCGACCCGGACAGGTCATTGTGACCTATCGAACGCTTGATGGCGATAGCTGCGGCGAGGCTGCCAACGCCGAAGAGGTTGTGCCCACATCCGTGGCCAGGCGCACCAACCTCAACCGGTTCGCGTTCAGCTTTCGCTTGCTGGCTCATCCCCGGCAGAGCGTCGAATTCGCCCATAGTGCCGACGACTGGATTTTCTTCTCCGTATCGGGCAACGAAGGCGGTCTCAATGCCGCCAACACCAGTCGTCACTTCAAATCCTTCCTCGCGTAGGGCAGATTGGAGCCGTTCGCTTGATTCCGACTCTTGTAGCGCCACCTCAGGGTTCTCCCAGATATCTCGTGCGATTAACTTCAATCGACCGCGTTCGGCCTCAATGGTGTCGAACAGCGTCTGCTTCAGGGACTCGGACTCTCGTTCTGACATGTGTTACCATTCACAGAGGACAGCAAAAAAGTACGCTCACCGGCAGTCGGGGACATCGAGCGAGAACAGGGTTTTCAGCTACGATATTCTCTGATACGGACTGCTACGCGAAAATTAACAGACGGATGCTCATTTTCGCGAGTTACGCAGCTGCGCCTCTCTCACCGATTGCCGGGTATTATAACCGTCAATACATTCGAAGTCACTCATGTAGAGTCCATCCGGTCTCAATTATCCATATCATTCTGCTGCTTCATGTCCCTATCTGTTCTATCGGCATCGATACATCGGTAATTCATAATGGCTGAAGCACTATGTGCTATCACAAAGAGTGAACGCGACGAACAGAGACGGTTCGTAAGAGATGGACGAAGAGAAATTGAGCGAAAAGCGGGGCAGTTTGGAGAGAAAGCGAGGGACGGCGATATTCTGAGGGTGGGTCGTGAGTCCGAGTTTCCTACTGTGACTGCTCGCTCGGTGGCAGATACGCTCGGAATTGAACGGTCATTCGCGCATCAACGGCTTGAAGCACTGCATGAAGATGGGAGCTTGGAATTGGGTCAACACCGGCTGGACTTCTTAGCTTTGCAAGTCCAACAGCAGGAAATGGAAGTGTTCGTAGTGCTTATTGACCGTTTATCCAAACCATTATATCTGTAAACGGGGGCCAAACCATATGGGTTCACCCACGATCACGTTCGCGGGAAGCGGAGATACACTTGGAAGTGGTGGAAGGCTCCAAACATGTATTCACGTGGATGCAGATTCGACTCAATTTTTGCTCGATTGTGGTGCATCGTCGTTATCTGCACTGAAACGCCATGAGATCGACCTCAATTCGATCGATGCGATTCTGCTTACTCACCTTCACGGAGACCACTTTGGCGGTATTCCGTTTTTTATTTTGGATGCACAACTTGTGTCAAAGCGTACTGATCCGTTGTTAATCGCCGGCCCACCGGGTACTGAAGAGCGAGTACGAGCCGCTATGGATGTGCTGTTTCCTGGCCTCTCCGACGTAGACCAGGCATTCGAGCTCTCTTTTACCGAACTCAAAGACCAAGAGGAAACCGAGCTTGGGTCACTACGCGTAACTCCATATCGTGTCGTTCATCCAAGTGGCGCCCCTCCGTATGCCCTCCGAGTTGCGTTCAATGGGAACTCAATCGCTTATTCAGGAGACACCGAGTGGACCGATGCATTGATTGACGCTGCCCATGGAACGGATGTCTTCATCTGTGAAGCGTACTTTTTTGACAAAGAGGTCCCATACCACATAAGCTATGATACCCTTCGATCCCACTATGAGGAACTTGAGTGCGACCGCACAATCGTTACTCACATGAGTGAAGAGATGCTAGCACACCTTCCGGATATCGAACTTGAACACGCAGACGACGGAGTGCAAATCACGATTTAACACTTCTCCTTCACGGCTACGTAAGTTGGTAACTGTATCCCTTACACGCACACTTTGAGTTTGACTGCAAAATGCATGATACGAGTGTAACATTACAGTCTTATCGGTAGACGAATCGTCGATACGACGTTTGGAGAGTTTCAATATTCTTGCCGTCGGAGAGGGTGTGTTTGCCGCAGCATGTGACGAGTTTGAGCGCTATGATGACCAGCAGATTTCGTTTGTCGACTCGCACGGTCACTGATGAAGCGACTCTGTGACGAGGTGGACTTGGATGGGGGGGGCGAGTATCTGAAATCGCACGGCGCTCGTCGTGGACGCTGATGAGTTGTATCAGACGAATCCAACTGATGTACAGGCCGCGCTGCGCCACTCGTCGATTACGATCACGAACTAGAGTTACTCGCATATCGAGGCGGGTGAGATTAGTGATGTAATCGATAGAACGCGAAATATGGATGAGAGCTAGTAGTGATTATCGGTTCAAAAGGCTCTGTCGAAACCCTCAGCAGTTGATAGGAGCGGAGTGCAAGATACAGTGATGCATTCAGCAGAGCGGTATCTAAAGTGAGATAGATCTCGGTAGATCCGGACTCAACGGTACGTTCATCCCCTGTTGCGCCCTATATACGTGTATGGAACGATACGTCGACGGATTCGTTATCCCGATCCCGAACGACAAGCTCGAGGCGTACCGCGAAATAGCCGCCGAGGCCGGCAAGCTCTGGATCGAACACGGCGCCCTCGAGTACTTCGAGGGGGTTGGAGACGACATGGAGCCAGACATGGGGGACATGCAGATACGGACCTACCCACAGCTCACCGAAATTGGGGACGACGAAACGGTCGTCTTCTCATTTATCGTATTCGAGTCGCGGGAGCATCGTGACGAGGTGAACGCGAAGGTGATGGACGATCCCGCGATGGACCCGGACAGCTTCGACGAGGAAATGCCCTTCAACACGGAGCGCATGGCCTACGGCGGCTTCCGCTCTATCGTCAGTCACGAGAAGTGAAGAGAGGACTAATCGAGAAGTAGATCGGCCCGTGCCTCGATACTAATACCGATGCGGCTACCGTTAACGGGAAATTCGCAACTACTGGCTTTGCAGAGTACGCGCCCTGTATTCAGCGCGATTGCCGAGAATCTCGAATATCACGGGTTTCACCAGAGTCAGATTACGACTATTGGGTGGAAAGGCAAACAGGAGGACAGACGGTGAGGTTGCGATGGTCACCCTGAAGTGAACTCACCGAGTCCCGATTGTTCGTGGTTGAGCGGCTCGATTACAGATGGATCATTGTGACTCGGGTTGTTGACACGCGTCGAAATCGCGTCCGCCATTAAGTCGGTCGCTGGATACGGCTGACACAATTCGGCGCGCGCGGACTCGTTCGTTGACGGGCGGCTGCGGTTCGCGACGGTTGCGATTTCCTAGAGGACGGCATCGGTCTGCTCCTCAAACGCCGCAATCTGGTCGAAGAGGTGTTCCATTGTGCACTGAGAAATCCCTTCTGCGAGTGCGGGGAATGACGAAGTTCGTTCGACGCCCACACAAGCCGGTGGCTTCGGGAGCTATGGTAGCGTGCCGACTGGCTCAACAGGTCGCGAATGCGACAGCAGCCACGGAGAAAAGAATCCCGCATTGCCAACAAAAAGTGTATTGTTCGATGAGCTGGTGCGTTCGTGGTTCTAAACGCACCACAGGTAGTGGAAAATTCTACTCCAGCTGGAATTGACCAACCACTTTATAATACTCCACAGAGAACTAGGACTGGAGGCATCATTCACAAGCCTCCAACATCGAGCGGTAAGCCTGAGGGCTTTCTTCATGGGGCACTATCGGAATCAGGCTGACCAAACCATGGTTCCGATGGTGTTTTGAAATCGTATCGACCCCCTCGAGGGAATCTGAATCACATGACGAGATGTGGAAATTCTGCCGTGAGGATACGAAACGTCGATGATTCCCCGAGGGACTCGTCAGCGAGGGGGTCTCGATCCAAGATCATACTTACGAGGCCATGCTTCACGGCTTTCTGACGCAGCGTGGCATCGACCGGATGCAGGAAGCGATTTACTTGCTGTACTTCTCTTCGAGCGCGGACTCTTCACGGGCGAGGATTTTGACACCCTCTCGGATTCCTTTCGTTAAGACGGTGCGACCCATGTCCGTTAGCTCGTAGTACGAATACATTTCTTTCGTCCCCGTGTTTGGGTCACGTCGATTTCGGATGAGGGCGATATCCTTGAGCATGCGGAGTGGGTAGTGCAGCGCGTTATCTGCTTCTCCAAGTGCCATCGAGAGTTCGCTCGTACTCAGCTCATTGCTCTCAGCAAGTGCATTGAGGATTTTGAATTGCTAGGGCTTGGACACAACCTCGTACATCTTTAGGTAGTCCTCAATGTCGAAGATACTGTCTTCGGGCAGCTCAACGTCAAGATCAAACCCGTTACCATCCTCTTTGTCTGGACGTTCCACTCGCTCCAGGGAGCCGCCATCGGTCATTGGGGTGGGCTTCGGGTTTTCCATTTGCAGTTGTTACATAGTCCGTATATCGAGCGAAAGGATGTCTCGAAACCACGGCTTCTCGTCTATCTCATGGGTCCCTACAAATTTCATCCACCATACCAATCATCGATTCCTCCTGCTCGTGCAGCTACGATAGAATCATTGCTGGCAACGCATCCACGGATGCGATAAGGGGTGTTCCTGCTTTCTAGTGGGTAGCTATTGGAGGGGTCATTCACAAGTGATCCGAAGACGAACAAGAGGAGAATCAATTCCAGAGACATCCAGACAGGAACCGCTATCGATTCTCGGATTCCATCCGCATTCGAAGCTGATCAGATAGATCGGTCAAATGGGCGGTTCCAAAGATTGCGACAAGTAATCCACCGATCGTATTGTAGAACAGGTCGAGGATCGTATCGTCCAACCCGTACTGGGTGAGCACCTTTCCGATGCCAAGGAGGTTCGACACGGCAGCGACATAGAACTCGATGAGCTCCCAGATGACCCCGAACGCCATCACGAATAGCAACAGATAGACGAACATGAATTTCGGTGGCATCACGATATACTCTGTGTGCTCTTCAAGTGCTCGGATCGCAGCATATGCCACGCCGGCGACGATCGAGGAGGACAGTGCGCGAGTCACATGATCCCACCACCATGTCGACTTGTACAGACTGAGGAACCCCAGTGCAGGCAACGATAATGTCCCGAACGCATGCAGGAACATCGCTACCGTGATCCAGAGGACGATGCCGACATTCAGTGTGATACGGTAATTACGCTCGAAAAACGGAGGAAGAAATGTGACGAGCAGGCCAACACTCGCATTCACAGCGATACCGGCGTTCCCTTGCCAGAGGCCAATCACTAAGATGCCAACCATCGCACCCTGAAGGAGCCGAACCAGCTGCCCTTCGCGGTGTGCCGAAATGTGGACGGACGTGTGGAAACTCATGCGCCAATCTCCCGTAGTTGTTCGACATTCGTAGCGAGTCGACGCTGGAAGTACAACCAGAACAGCACCCCAGCAATAATGCCTGCAATGAGCGTTGCAGTGAAGATTGTCATGAGTTCAGTATTTGTCTTGAGGAACGTCGTCCCGAGATACGTTGCCGAGGCTGCTGATCCAACTGCCCAGAACCCGGCGGTTGCGAGCGTCACGATGACGGTGAAGATTATCGCGAACTGTGGCGTCATTCGGACTGCTGTCGTCAGTTCAAGCGTGACAACGACGAGCATCGCGAGGGTCGCGACGCTGATTCCGGTCACAATTTCGTCGAAGAACATTGGCCGAGCTGTTGCAACAAATAGCGGGATTGATGCGACGAGCAGCAGTGGCCACGGGACTGTCCGAGTCCACGACCGATATACAATGGCGGGTGAGATAGCGACGAATGCCGCGATGGCGGCCATTGCTGTTTCGACGAACAGGATATTCAGGAAGCTCACAACAGCAATTGCAACGAAGACAACTGCGAGAACCCATGCGATCATCGCGTTCACTCGTGTGTCTTTGATAAACCATTCTTCTGGAAGTGATTGACTCATCCCTTGTTCCCCCACAGAGACCACAAGACGCTGGTTTCAATGCCTTAGTGGTATCTCCGCTATAGACGACTCGCATCGACTTATCTATTAGCTATATTCGTTTTGATAACGAGATTTCTCATACCTACAAAATCTTCCGATAAGTTTACGGTAGCAGAACGATCACTGTGTTTGCGATATTCGTTTCTTCTTCAAGGTGAGCTCGTGGCTATCGACGGCAACGCTATCTTGATTGGTAACCTATAATTATGGTATGGCAATGGGTGGGGAGAGGTCAGAAGCGACACGAATTCGTATCGTGCGACCAGATTTGAAATGGTGGATCGCAGGTCTGATAGTATTCGGAATCATCGCCGCAGTTGCATTCACGTTTTTACCGTGGGTTATATTTGGGCTGTTCGTCTACTACGTTGCACGTCCGATAAACCGACGTATTGGCACCCGAGTCAGGAGAGAAAACCTTTCGGCAGCGATTTCCCTGCTTCTCATCGTCGTGCCAATTGTCCTTTTCTTGGGAGTATTCCTCTCAATCGCGATCAGCCAGTTAGCTACTTTTGCGACTTCAAATGCAGCAACACAACTCCTCCAGCAATTACCGATTAACGTCGGGACGGTCCCAAACGATCCAAATCAGCTGCTCGACACAGCGACCAGAACGCTCAAAGATCCCTCGGTGCAATCGGCGCTCGCTGGTGCACAAGCCTTCGTCGGTGCGGTTGCATCCAGCGTTTTTATGATGTTCCTGTCGCTGTTGTTGGGATTTTCCTCCTAGTCAACGACGAGCGCCTCGCTCGGTGGGGTAGAGAGCAGATTCTCGGAGATGATGTGCTATCTATCGACTACCTTGCAGCAGTCGATGAGGGATTGAACTCCATCTATTTTGGATACACACTCACTATCTTCGTCATCATGATACTGACAGCCATTATCTACAACGTATTCAATTTCTTCGCACCAGGAAACCTCCTGATTCCAGTGACGATACTGCTGGCGGTCATCACGGGAATTTTTACGCTGGTCCCGTTGGTCGGTCGATCCGTTATCTACCTTGCGATCGCTGCCGTCCTCGCAGTAGAAGCGATTCAACAGAACCCAACTACCCTCTGGTACCCCCTCGTGTTCTTCCTGTTCATGACGCTGGCGTTCGATAATGTTGTGCGCACCTACATCCGTCCGTACCTCTCAGGGAAAATGTTCCACCTCTCGCTCGTCATGTTCGCCTATCTCCTCGGTCCAATTCTGTTCGGGTGGTACGGAATTTTCCTCGGACCGCTGCTAATGGTTATTGTCGTCCAATTTCTCCAAGTCGTCGTCCCGCAACTTCGCGGAGAGGAACTGAAATCTCGTCTCAACATCGATCCCACAACGATCCAAGAGACGGATGATGATTTCGACGACACGATGGGGAGCGGCGAAGCCACTGACGGTGGCCGGTAGATTCCAAAGAACCATTGTTCAATACCGCAGGCAATATGCAGTGGAAACGACTGACGACGATATTCTGACTGCGATCAGGGAGTCAGAGTTTCCGGCGGTGACCGCTCCCTGGGTGGCGGATACGCTTGCAATTGAGCGGACATCTGTCCATCGACGACTTGAGATGTTGGAGGAGGATGGAGAAGTGAAACGTGGGAAGCTTAGTCCGCGCGTCGTTATCTGGTGGATATCCGACGAACAATGATTGTTGGCCGTGGTAAACCCTTAGACGGTGATAGGGTTCAGTAGTCCTGTCGATTACATAGCGCGTATCTCACTATCGGACACGCGCGTCCCATCTAAATGTAAACTCGAAGTCCAGCGTGACAAGTACCTGACAACCGTACGACCAATCCAGGGAGCAGTGGTCCCCGAAAATCTTCCTCATATCTATTCCTTATCGCGAGAGCCACCCGCTCACTCACGCGCGAGGACGCCCACGACCAATTGCGACCGCCCTCCAGCGCTGCCTGCGCATTCGCCAATCACGGGAGGCCAACCGATGACGGATCACGACCCTGAGCGCGAGTGCAACCGGAGGATGCTCCCTCCCAGCAGGGCGGGTGCCTCGGGACGTGACCTCGAGGTAGTTCACAGACGGCGCAAAAATTCAGTACTGGCTCGTGAGGTTTCTAGCGAGGTGTCGCCAGTCACTCAATCGTCGGTCGGTGAACTCGATCGAGCGTTCGTCGGACTCTCAGTGGTTGCGTCGCGATGCGTAATACCCCAGCCGGTCAGCCCCATGACGAAGAGAATGAAAGGCGAGAGGAAGCCGAGGAAATAGTACGGTGCATAGGTGAGCGTCGGGACACCGAGGACACCAGCCATGTAGACACCGCCAGCGTTCCAGGGTATTAAAGCACTGGTTGTCGTGCCAGCTGCTTCGACAGCTCTCGAGAGATTTCGATTTTCGAGGTCGTACTCGTCATAGAGACCCCGCAGGGTCATTCCCGGGATGACGATACTCATGTACTGTTCGGCAGTGAGGATATTCATCGTAATTGCTGAAAGGCCAGTGCCGACCGTAAGGCTCGACGTGCCACTGATGATTCGCCGCATGTGATGGGCCAGTGCTGCGAGAATTCCGGTTCGTTCTAGTAGGCCACCGAGTGCAAGGGCAGCAGCGACGATGGTAATCGTCCACGAAGACCCAATGAGGCCACTCGTAGCCAACAATTCATTGACAACCTTTGCCCCTGTCTGAGGAGCAGTTCCATTCTGTGCAATATCCCACGCCTTCGTAAACGAAATCCCCTGTGCTAGCAGCATTGTCCCAACGCTCGCAAAGACGCCAGCCCCGAGTGATGGCAGCGCCGGATATCCATATAATGCAAATGCAAAGGTGATGAGAAGTGGGAGAAAGACGATGGGCGTCACCGAATAGTTTTGCATGATTGCCGTTTGGATCGTCTCAACTTGGTTGACCGGAATCGCTCCAGAAAATTGGAACCCGAGCGCAATGTAGCCGAGAAGCGAGAGTATAAATGCGATGCCGGTGCCGACGCGCATCGTCCTGACGTGCGTCATCAACTCAGTGTTCGTCACGGCCGCGGCGAGATTCGTCGTGTCTGAGAGAGGTGAAATCTTATCACCGGTGTACGCACCGGTAAGAATCGCCCCTGCCGTCATTGGCGCCGGCACACCGAGTCCGGCACCGATACCCATGAACGCCACTCCGAGTGTTCCAGCTGTTGTCCATGAGGACCCAATCGTGAATGCAATGATAACGGCGAAAATCGCTGTAAGCGGGAGAAAAACGCTTGGGCTAAGCACATCAAGTCCATAATAGATAATCGCTGGGATCGTCCCTGCCGCCGTGAGCGTGGCAATGAGCATATAAATCACGAACAGAATCAAAATCGCCTGCATCCCCATCCGTAGGCCATCAACGATTCCTTCGTACATCTCTGCCCAAGAGATGTTCAACCAATACCGGCCCACGAGCCCAGTAAGTGCAATACTCCAAATCAACGGCATTTGCGGATCAAGATCGAGAGCAATTGCGCCAACCCCTAAAAACAGAATCATGCCGATAACCGGTGTGAGTGCCTGACCGAGCGTTGGTTGGCGCTCAGGTGCGATATCATCGAATGTTCTCGGTTCGAATGTTAACTTGACCATGAGGGATTGCTATTGACTATCAGTATTTGAATGTGGCTATTTCCCAACTATAAACCTACGATAACAAAATATTACGAATAAAAGGGCTGTTTTTGCCCAACCTCTGAATATTTGCGCTCGGCCAGAGAGAAGCGAGTAACGGAATTCGTCAACAATTGAGGGCCACGAGCAAGTCATACGGAATAAACTAAGCTGTTGTACTGTCGACAGGGAAAAGCAGGATTGGAGGAAATACTACAAGTGAAAGACTATACCATTGAATTGCTCGCGGTATGGACTAGTCTGACACCGCTGTATTGGATGCGGCTGAACGAGTCGCTCCACCTAGAAGACAATCGGCTGAACCTGACGGACCCGCGTACCTACAAGCGCGAGCAAGGTGTCTACACGTGCAGTGCGCTTGTGCTTGCTGCACTTGATGCGGAAATACTCTCTCAGACAGATGGGAAGAAGTCCCTCGAGGATATCTTTCGTCGATTGAACGAACAGGATGAGATGAATCATTCATCCTTCCGACGGATAGTGATTGCGGTGGGTGGTAAAGAGATGGGACCATGCGTAGATCGATATATTGGCGGGACTTCTGTCCCGCCTGCTTCCGACGTACCGCTCGAGGTCTAAGCAGTGCTCATTCCGCGGCGAAATTATCAAATAGATGCTGAAATGGTTTTACTGACTGTTCTCGCAGTAATCAGTATTATCGTCTACCGATATTGTATTCGGTCAAGCTGACCATCCTTCCCTTTGGTCTCGATCTGAGCTAATCCTCTTGGCACAATACTTTCAGTCAAACCTGACTGTAGGTTGGTGTGCTATCCCTCGCCAGTAGCCCCCTAAACTTTATTCGGAATATGAATATCGAACTACGTCAGGGAAAGATTAAGGCATATAGATTATCAACTCGATGGTAGATGATTCTCTCCCCCCGAACCTCTTGTCGACAATACCAAGACCGATCTCGAAACAACCTACAAAAAGCTCATCCCAAAATGGAGGAGATTCGCATTGCGGCAGGGTACTTCTATCTCTCTGGCTTCGACCTCATCAAAGACGATTTCAAGAATCTCCGCGACCCAGACGACTTCGAGCACGCGCCCCTTCGAATTATGATGGGCCAACATACGAATCGACCGACTGCTCATGAAATTTCCGAGGGCAGAATCTTCACGACCAATTTCTTGTGGATATTGAGACGCTGAATAATGCGCAACTGGGGCGACTGGAACGACTTCGCGATTTCATCGCTGATGGGCTCGTCGATATCTGAGTCCGAAACCCAGAAGAGGGCTATTTCCACGCCAAGGGAGCATCATTCCAGTCGGTTCCAGAGGACGAATCACATCGCGAGGGTGAAGTAGAGAACGACGGGCTGCGTCGGCGGCTCCTAGAACAGCGTGCAGAGCACAATGATCTGGTTCGGTACGCTGACGCCGAACGCGAACAGGCGGAGCTTGATCGGCTGCATTAAAAACAGTCGGTCTGGACACAAGTAAGTTGGTGGGTGCTTGATGAGCCTGATTGACGTTTCTATACGTGGAGTGTCGAGAATGTCACCTAACCGCAATATTTACATCTGGAGACTGGGGTGTTGCTGCGTCGATTACGCTGGAGCGCTACCTGTAAACAGGGGAGTGGCTGCTGCTCGTACTCCATATGACTAGAACGAGAGTAGCAGGAAACTCGTGACGACGAGTCCGGCTATGAGGTAGATCGCTGGCCCGACTGATCTCCAAAGTGGATCGTCAACCCGGAAGAGATGCGTCAGGATTGCCCCGATCATCGTGGCGATGATTAAAATTCCGCCGAGAACAGCCAGAATCGGCGCGAACACGAGACCGACGAGCAACCCGAGACCTCCAATAACTTCGATGCCACCGGTAACGAATCGGAACCACTCTGGATAGCCGTATCGCTCGAAATCCTTTTTCGCGAGGTCAATGCCGATTATCTTCGCACTGCCCGCACCCACCATGATGAGTCCGAGTAGTCCCTGCACGATGGGGATAGCCGTTTCAATTGTGCTCATAGATATTCTCTACTACGCTGGGCGAGACCACGGATTTACGCGTGAATAGATTCACCTTTTTAACTCACTCGCGAGTCTGTTAAGCCACCCGCCAGCCAACTCTAGTGTGCTATGCCTCGTGTACGCCTGAAAACCAAGATTGGGGCAGACGACGACAATTGGCTGGCTGGTGTCTCGACCGACTTCTCGGATGCCGAGTTCAAGATCCTGTCGAGCAATCCCACAGACGATGGCGTGCTCGAAATAGCCGAAGTAACGACACCGGACGGGGACGCCATCGTACGCCGGTTCGACGATGCACCGGAGGTGCGCTCGTACGAAGTGCTCCATTCCGACGAGGGGATGGTACTGATCCAGTTCGTGTTTCCGATGCCGTCATCGTATGAAGCGAGGCGCGCGACGGGGAACCTTCCTCGATTTCCCATCATCATCCGAGACGGGTGGTTATCAGGTGATTATATCGGCTCACAGGAGCAGCTGTCGGAGTTCACTACCGAGTTAGCGGCGGCTGACATCCCGTATGAGATCGTGTCGTTCACTCAAACATACAACGCGAGCAGACTCCTGACAGAGCGCCAATGGGAGTTCATTACTGAAGCGGTTGAACGCGGCTACTACGACAGTCCTCGCGGCTGTACGCTCATCGAGCTTGCAGAAACGTTTGAGGTCAATCAATCGGCGGCTAGTGGCGTTCTGCACCGGGCTGAAGGTCGGATTATCAAGGAGTTCACCTCATAGGCGGCAGAGGTGACATCCTCCCCGCCGTGAATGGCGGGGCTTCCCGTACCGCAGGGTAGGAAATTTGCCGGTCTACGACACGACTTGCTCTCTCGTGTGAAACGCCCCGCTCTCGCGGTTGAACATGTATGTCGAAGTCTGTGCCACACAGCCGTTACTCCTATCCTCACTGTGAGGACTCGGAGTTATCTTTTGGCACATATTCTCCGCCCCATTACAATCCACATTGGCCACCAACTCGCACGACGAGCAGACGTACAACCCACGCTCAACGTGATTGGATTTCGTGTCATCCCCACACCGTGAACACGTCGAAGACGTGTCCCACTCATTCTCTTTGAGTACCTCAATGCCACGTTCTTCACCCTTGTAGTCGAGACTCTTCACGTTCTCCAGCGGCGGTATCTCGTCTCATAGCGTGATTTTCTCCCCACTCATGACATTTTTGCTCGAATCATCCCGACGACGAAAACAGAGTAGATTGTGATATCACTATTTTCGAGATAATAACACTATCTTAATTCAACAGTCAGAGCTAGTGACTAGCAGACGGGTAATAGTTTGCTGGTACGATGTTCGAGCCAGATGATTTTCCTACTCTGCCTTATTGGATGCATCTATGCAAGGAATTGAGAATACGTGGTATCAGGATGCTACAATCTACTCTGTCGATTTAAAAGTATTCCAAGACACAAACGGCGACGGGATCGGCGACTTTCAGGGACTTACTGAACGTCTGGACTACTTTTCCAGATTAGGAATTGACTGCATCTGGCTGTTACCATTCTATCCGTCACCAGGACGGGATAACGGGTACGATGTGATGGATTACTACGGAGTAGATCCGCAGTTTGGCACCCTTGGTGACTTCGTGGAATTCGTACGAGCTGCTGATGATCGAGGTATCCGAGTCATTATTGACTTCGTCGTGAATCACACGTCCGATCAGCACCCGTGGTTCCAGGCTGCTCGCAGCGATCCTAACTCAAAGTATAGAGACTTCTATCTCTGGGCAGACGAAGAGCCAGAGATCCGCCCTGATCGTGGGCCGATCTTCCCTGGTGAGGAAGACCACGTGTGGTCGTACGATAACAAAGCCGATGCGTACTATTATCACCGATTTTACCGCTTCCAACCGGATTTGAATGTTGCCAACCCCGAAGTGCGCGAGGAAGTTAAGAAGATACTTGGATTTTGGCTGGAATTAGGCGTCGCTGGTTTCCGCATCGACGCTGCTGGGCTACTTACACAAACGAAAGGACTTGTAGAGGAACCGCTGGATGATCCTCATGACTTCCTTCGGGAGATGCGTGAGTTTGTCTCTTGGCGCCGCAGCGACGCCGTTCTCCTTGCAGAGGCCGACAGACCACCCGCTGAATTGGGTGAGTACTTCGGTGATAGCAACGAAATGCACCTCTTGTTGAATTTCCAACTCAACGCGCACATAATCCTCGCATTAGCACGCGGTGAATCCGCACCGCTGGCTTCAGTGCTCAAGGAACTTCCCGACCCACCCAAGAACGCTGGATGGGCGAATTTCCTGCGGAATTTAGACGAACTCAACATTGGCGTGCTCACTGAGGCAGAGCAGGCAGACGTATACGAAGAGTTTGCCCCTGCTGAAACGATGCGAATTTATGACCGTGGTATCCGTCGCCGACTGGCACCGATACTCGACGGCGATGACGAGCGCATTAAACTCGCTTACAGCCTCTTATTTTCGCTACCAGGGACACCAATCATCGTCTACGGAGACGAGATAGGGATGGGTGAGGATCTGGATCAACCGGGTCGCTTCGCCGTCCGAACGCCGATGCAATGGACTGACGCGCCAAACGCCGGTTTTTCAACGGCTGACCCTGACGACCTTATTCGCCCAATCATTTCGAATGAAACCTTTGCTCCAAAGGAAGTAAACGTCGCCGACCAACGGGCAGATCCCAACTCCTTACTTAACTGGATCAGTAGTCTCATTCAAACTCACAATGAGTTCCCTGAACTTGCCCGGGGAGACGGAACCGTCCTTAACGTGGATCATCCAGCCGTGTTCGCTCACGCAAGTTCGCTTGCCGGCGAGAGTATAGTTACAGTCCATAATCTTAGCGATGAGACAGCCACAATTACACTATCTCTGAATGCCAACCCAATACCCATTTTTGGCGACGCCAATTTTGGGCCTGACGGCGATTCCTTACACATTTCACTCTCTCCATATGGCTACTGCTGGTTCCAGCTGTGAACAATCCTTCCCCCTGTCGGGGCTAACGCGCTTTGCAGCAATTGCTGTACTCGTTCAGTGTCCACTGCGTTTCGATAGTGGGTGGTTCCGAAAACAAGGGCCAAAACTATCATAAGAATTCTCTATTATAAACCAGTGTGATCGAAAAGCAATCTTCGATCGAAAGCAATAGCGTGGATTCGAAATATGTGGGCTGCGTTTGCTGTACAACCATACTTGACACCACTGAATCACATCCAATAATCATCCGGGAAGAAGTAAACGAAATAGACGAAGACGTCCGAGTTACGTACCATTTTTGTTCAGGTGATTGTCGAAGCCGGTGGAAAAGTGAAAGTGAATATAATTCCGACAGTATAGCTTACTAAAAGTGGAACGCATTGGGAGGAATGGTCAATGAATATACCATAGGGAACCTCCTGAAGACGAATGACAGCCTCAAATCGCTCATGTCGACAGCGACGGACGAACACCTCGAGTGGAAGCAAGTGTATCGTGCGGATGAACCCAAAGACGAGGTAAAAATCCACTAGGGAGGCGGTTACAAGCAAGACGCAGGTGTATGGTAACTGCATCGATGAACTGCATGCACATAAATTCGAGAAGGGCGCGGGGTTGCGTGAGATGGCGAGAGTGAATAATTAGAATAGGCTAGTATATATTTTCCACCTGGTGAGAACCAGGCGACATCTATATTATCTCACATAGCCTAATAGACATCTGATTATGCCGATTAACATCACCAGCATGCTCAAGCAAGGTTACAGCCGAAGTATCAAACGAAATGGACTCATGCTCATGGGTATTATCTTCGTCATCTCCGTCCTCAACGGCGTGTTAGGACTTGGTGTTGACCGATGGATCGCCAGACAGCAGTTCACATCCAATGGAATCCAGGCAGATCCGACGTTGCTCGTCCCACCTCTTGGTGCTGGCATTGTGTCACTCGTGCTGGGCGTCGCGTTGCTCGTCGTGAGCATTGCAGCCATCCGCGTGTTCGTGAGCGATGAGACTGAACGCCTTCCCCGGGAGGTCTTTACCCGGAATATGGTCTGGGCCACGATCAACCTCTTCATCGGTGCGATCGTCTTCGGCATCATCGTCGCACTCGGGTTCGTCGCGTTGATCATTCCGGGCATCTTCCTGCTTGTGACCTTGGCGTTCTGGACGGTCTACGTGGCCGTCGAAGATCAGAACTTCATCACCGCGTTCCGCAGCAGTTGGGGACTGACGCGGGGCTACCGCCTCAACCTCTTCGTGTTAGGCGTGGCAGTGGTGCTCCTCACGGCACTCATCAACCTCGTGTTTGGGTTTGGTGACCTCGCGAGTGGCAGTTTCGCTGGCGATATCGTTGCCTTGGTGTTCGCGCAGGCTGCTAGCGCAATTACGACGGTCTTCTCGACCGCTGTGCTGGCAACGGCCTACACCGAACTCAACGCACAAGATGATGAGGAATTCGGTGAGACGATCAGTGAGGACACCACCGCTGGACGTCCCGCTGCCTAACACAGCTGTTTTTTCGAGCAACGATAGTTCTCGCCAGATAGTGTTCTAGGAACTACCCCGATTACTACGGCGCTATGTGTCTTCAGGAAGGTCGTGGCGACGCCACCACACGAGATTCACACCGCCTTGGCGGTGACACATGGTGGTAGTAATAGGTTTGGTACGGTGGAGTACGTCTGTTTCTGCGAAACGGAGGGTATCGCTCTCGCGATCCCCCTCTAGTACAACGGTTTAGGTCACCGCCATGAGGACAACCGAGAACAATCAGCTCTCGTCACTCAGGAAGTGGTGGAACGACCTCACCTAGCTGTATTCTCGTACGCTTAAGAACGTCGTTGAGAGATTGTATATTAGCCTCTCACGAACAAAAGACGAAAAAGGCGTAGATCCGACCATCGGTCTACTCAAGCGGGAAGCACCGACCGACGACTGGTTGTTCACGTATCGACAGTCTGGCTTCGAGCTCAAGAACGCGTTTAGCGGAGCGTGCGATCTTCCACTCTCGGGGTCGACCCCGAGATGTGTAGTATGCCCTGCCTGTGGAATCCCGTCCTACTCCAGAAGAGATTCAACTGTATGCAAGGCGTTGATTCGGCCAGCACCGAGTTCGGGATCACTTCGGCCGTTACTTACTTCGGCATTCTGTTTGATAACTCCCTCAACTTGGTTAGACTTCAAGGAGGGCGACAGTTCGCGGACGAGACCCACTAATCCCGCGACCTGTGGCGACGCCATCGAAGTGCCGACATAGTAGTCATACGAATCGTTCGGAACCGTCGACAGGATACGGTTCGTTGGATTCGGCCACTCAGTATCATTCGCGAGCGTTTTTTCGATAGTCTCATACCCTCCACCAGGTGCCCCGACATCGATATCGCCGAGGCCGTAGTTTGAATAAAACGCGAGTTCGTCATTCGGAGCTGTCGCACTCACACCGAGCGTACTCTCGAGACTCGTCCACATGTCGCGATAGCCGCCATGTTGAAGATCGGTCTCTTCGTTACCGGCAGAGACGACGACCGTTGTTCCGCGACGACGGGCACTTTTAACGACTCGGTCACAGATAACGCGTCGGACACCGCGTGATGTCTGATTTTCCCGTGGTGGGCGTGGATCCCAGCCAAGACTCATGTTAACGGCGTCAGCGCCGATTTGCGCGGCATAATCAATTGCCAGTAAACAGTCACTGATGCGTTCGATGAGTGGCCCTTCCTTTGGGAAGATGCGAAGTGGAACGAGTTCGGCATCGGGAGCCATTCCAACCACACCTTGTGCACCGGTTGCCCCACTAATACCAGCAACGTGTGTTCCGTGTGGGTGGACTGGACTACCATCGGAACCAAACTCACCATTGATGACCGACCGTCCCAAATTCGTGTTTACGTTGGCAGCAAGATCGGGGTGTGTATGATCGACTCCTGTATCGACGATAGCGATACGTGTTCCCTTTCCAGTTGCGATGTCGTGTGCGGCAAACGCATCTGTAATCTGCTTATCCCACTGGAGATCGGTGTATTTCGCGTCGATTGACGGCTCTACTGAACTGATAGATGGTGTCCCTATTTCGTATACGAGATCTGGTGCGACTTCATGGACACCAGAGACATCTTGAATACCAGAGGTAGCATTTGTTGGGCCACGAACGATAAGAAGGTTCGCAGCGGGAATTTCGTTCTGAACTGTATAGCCCGCTTGTTCGAGTTTCTGAGTGACCTTGTCACTTCCTGTTGTCACGAGATACGTTTCTTCTTCGGCTGCGTTTCCTGGTGTGGTTGCTGCGAGGCCGACCGTCGTTGCTGCGATTCCTTTGAGAAACGTGCGACGTTCTGATTTTAAATCCATTACTTCAAACTATAAAATACATGATTAGCAATAAATATTGCGTGGAAATGTCATATATAATTTATATCTAAACAGATAAGCAAGAAGGCATATGAATTCTATAATTTCACCGCAATTCTAGGCACATCGGCAACCTGTCTTCCGTTTGCATGGTTATCTCCGGCTCGAACGAAAGTAAGGGCTTTGTTGAAACCCTAAAGCGATGATAATTCTCGAAAGTCGTGCTGAATACACAGCACATACGCGCCACGCTCTGACGGGTAATCGAGGCGGTTAACGCCCGATCATTCCACTGCACACAGACAGCTAGTTATCGCATCGGATCCAACCGAATCCTATGAAAAACAGCGAGAACGAGCTGAAAATCGTCAACATTGACGACGCAGTCGACTTGAGGTGGACCGGGAAGGATGAGGACGGGGGACGGTACGTACGCCTCGGCCGAGAGGCGGGCGGAACTCACCTCGGTTGTACGCTTGAGGACATTCCACCCGGTGGCCGCCCATCAACGTACCACTACCACCTCGCTAATGAAGAGGCAGTGTACGTCATTGACGGAACCGGGACGCTCAGGACTCCCGAAGCAGAACACGAGATCAAATCGGGCGACTATGTTGCGTTCCCCGCCGGAGAAGCTGGTGCTCACGCGGTCGAAAACACGTCAAACGATCTCCTTAGGTGTCTCTTCTTCTCGACGATGCGTGAGCCAGACATCACCGTCTATCCCGACGAGAAGGAACTCTTCGTTGGGATGATCGAGAAGATGATTCCGTTCAAGGGTGATCAACTCGGGAGAGATAGCTAGAAAATTTGCTTCGTCGGCCCCCAGTCGGTTCGGTTGATTGTTACGAACGGTGTTAGCCAGATTCGGAGGATTTGATGATTGAAGGCTCTGTATCCAGCAGACCGTTCCTCTCGTAATTGCAGACATTCACACTCCTCACGTGAAATAGTGAGTGCCCGTTCCACGTTATGAACCCCAGTTTTTCTGCGGGTCGGCTGGCCATTTAGCGAGTTTTATCGGAACGACGCTAAACTGGACTCGGTATACTGCCCTAACTCCTGCTTGATATCCGATTCACGCCACCCAAGCGACGACAACACACTCACTACAACATTCATTTTCCCGTGGTATACTTTTCGAAGTATTCCAAGCGTTAGGCTGGTACGCCAACTCCCCAGAAGAATGCAATGGCGAGAATTGTCACAACAGAGAATAGAAGCTGAAGTGGAGCACTGGAAACTCGAGATACCTCTGAACGTTTGGCCAAGCTGAGTCTCACATTCTATCCGCAAAATCTCGATGAGGGAGTGATGATGCCGAATGAATGATCAATGAGTCTGTGGTGGATTTCTCGCCGCTCTTACGGGCAGTTTCAAGGGGTTGTAGATGGTTCGATTCCCCCCTAAGCTGACGCAATTATGCACGAATCTACCATAGTCAATCACGATCCAGGATGCCAACCAGTGGAGGTAGAACTCAACACGATCCATTCGTTTCCGATTCAAATTTCCGAAATGCTAGATCTCGATTCAGAGGGTACTGAACAACAGACGTACTCAACCTGTCGAGAAGGACAGCTAGAAAGGGAGAACCACCCTCACGACCAGGCACGACGACATCGTCAGGGTGATGGCGCCAGACCTTGTCATCACGCTGGACTTTGTGAGGGCGTATCTCCACCAACGGCATAGGGGATAAAATAAGTTTGTCAGGCATAGATTGATATTATTATATTTTTCATCGGATAATATATAATATTTGTCGAACTAGATTTTCAGCATTCTTTTTGTTTCCATTGAGTAAATTCTGTAGTAAGTGGCCGTTACTCAATTATCTGGAGAACCAATAAAAAGAGAGAGGAGTGAAACCTATGACCGCCAAAACGACCAGCTGGTTCGGATCCACCACAGAGCAACCTGGCCCAAGTTCACCACCTCAATACACACTGATCGCTTCCGAGACGATCGATCTCGAATCATCGAGTTCGGAACTTGTTACTGAAGTCGTCGACGCACTTATTGACGTGATTAAGCCAATAGCTGGCCAAACCACACTCTCGCTGTATGAATACGTGAACCCAGATGCGCTTGAAGACATCGTCACAGCAAGTGCAACAAAAAAGAGTGATGACGAAGTCCGATTCACGGTTGAGAACTATCTTGTCACCGTCCGCAGTGACAATACCATTCTTATCTACGAACCGATTAGAGCACAACGCGGTACTGGTAGAAACCCATGCCCGGCTAGTTGATCAAGAAAAGCAATCCACTCTACACGACGTATTTCCATTCTAACCCTCACTAACGGGGCTGTCCTTGTTATTTAAACTCGTAATCAGTGAGCCGGAGCTTTTCCTCGACCTCATAGAGATGGCCTTTCATGTAGAAAGACCTCTTCCCATCATTCCTACTGAGCCAATACTTCTCAAATATTATCTACGATTTGACCTGCTTTCTCTATCATTATAATTATGTTATTGCGGGAATATTTGGTATTTTCTATCGTATAGAGGGCGTTACTCTATAGGAAGGATGCGATTTTGTAAGGTGAATATCAACAAGATATTCTAAACAGTTTGATCACCGGTTACAATTCGGCAGTTAAAAGTCACGCTTCTCGTTAAGGACATAACGTTTCCGCTCTGAACAGTATACGCAAACGATGGGGAGGTCCGCGTTTGGCCTAATATTTACACATCCTGGCTGTGCATATTCTGGCGCATGTCATCGTAGAGTGTAAGAAGTGTATACACGAACAATGAATGGAGAGATCTCGGAAGCGAGACGGAAATCCCCGTCACAAACCCCGCTATAGAGGAGGTGATCGCCACGCTGCCTGAGCCGACGACCAGCACAGTCGACGAAGCAGTCGGCGCTGCTCAGTCGGCCAAACCGATTGGGCGAGACGACCGGCGAAAGAGCGCGGTGACTTCGTCCGCGATATCGTGGCTATGATAAACCAACAACGAGGCGTGAAACGATGAAGATCATTCAGTTCTGGCCGTTGAGACGCTGCCAGTACTGGATGATGGCAGCGGCGTGACCTTCGTTTGAATCGGAGACACGTGCCGTCGCTTTGTACGCTTCGTGAACGCCGCTACTCAGCGGGAGTGCAGTATTGTTCTGCCGGGCAACGTCAAGCGCATATCCGACATCCTTCTGCCAGATACGCCGACCACCCATC
This sequence comes from Haladaptatus halobius, assembly GCF_020618475.1. Taxonomy (GTDB): domain Archaea; phylum Halobacteriota; class Halobacteria; order Halobacteriales; family Haladaptataceae; genus Haladaptatus; species Haladaptatus halobius. Next base: position 405,914 of record NZ_CP085339.1, read on the forward strand.
CCTTCGATCTCCTGCTCAAAGTCATTGCTAAGATACTTCTCCCACAGCTCCAGCCCGAGGAACTCAGAGAGCAGACGAGGGTCGACGCCGTTATCGCGACCGAATGCAACGATCTCAGCATCGATCGCACGATGGCCGGCGTACCGCAACTGCAACAGGAGTTTGAACGTCTGTCCGCCGCCGATCTCTCCGATCCGCTTATGGGCAGCACTAAGACAATCAAGAATATCCGTAGCTTTTCGGTAGTTCTGCTCGTTCCCGCCCACCATCATATGAATACCACCCGGAGCGTTTCTTGTCAGTGGAGCGCTAATAAACCCGACATCTTGGTCGGCGCACCGTCGTTCGTACTTAACTGCGGTCTCCGGCCCCGTCGTCGTGGTGTCAATGATTAGTTGTCCCGATACGACCGCGTCCAGCAGCCCATCCTCACTCTCCATTACCGCCTCCACTTCGTGCCGACCAGGGAGTGCGAGAACAACTATCTCCGCCTGCTCCGCGACCGCAGCCGGATTCCCAACAGCCTGCGCGCCGCGTTCAGTAGCGTACTTGATTTGCGTTTCATCGACGTCGTAGACGGTCACCGGGTAGTCGGCCTTGCGAAGTCTGTCGACGAACAGTTTGCCGACAAAACCAATCCCGATTAGCCCAATTTGAGACATAGATGCTCATTCTACGCCGTCGAAAATATAATTTCGGCCACTTTCTTTCAATAGTGAAAGGGGATTGAGTCCCCCGATAGCACGCTCGAACATAGGTCGTGTACGTACTGGCCGTCTCTCACCCCTCTTTGCTCAAGGCAGTTATTTCGACCCCCCCACTGCGTGATCCCGATACAGTCCACCGCTGCAGACCGCGGGTCGCGAAAATACACTTGTGCTCAAAGGAAAGGGTCGCTGTATAGAGCCGCCGATTATCTCATTAATCGCGATTGAACCGCTGTTTCGGAATCCGTCGCAGCTACCGAATTGAGCCGACTGCGACACGCCTGTATTCTAGGGAGAGTTTACTCTCGAATTACCAGCAACCAGTCACCGTTCGGACGACTGCACGAGGGTGTGTAGCGCACGCCGATAGTATCGACGTCGAATCCAGCAAGACGTTGTGTTACTGCTGTGCCGATGGCGCCGAGACCGATGATACTGATGGTGCTGTCTTTTAGCTCGTACGCTTGGTAGTGGCGCCATTCGCCTCGCTTAGTTCGGCGTTGTCCTTCGTGAAGGCGCCGGGTGAACATCAAGAGATACCCCAGTACCTGTTCGGCTATATTCGGCGCGTGAATGCCCGAGGCGTTAGTCACCGCACCGCCCATCTCTCGCATCTGCTCTAACGGCAGATGATCGTATCCGGCGGCAACGCCGGCGAAGAGTCGGAGTTGTTCGGCTTTCTCGAGTAGTGGTTCCTCGATCCGAGTTCCTGAGACGACCGCTGTTTTGGCAATCAGTTCCTGTTCCTCGGCAGGCGTACGAGCGACTTGAATCGTTGTATCAGGTAATCTTTCCTGTAGTTCCGAAGCATACGTTTCCGTGGAAAGGCCATGCGGGTTGTGCCGTAGTATGGTGATATCTGGTGCGGATTCAGTCATAGATTGTAGGATGCCTCACGCGGTCATCGCGTACACAAGAGCTGATCATCTGAGACATTAATACGGACGACTACATGTCTAAGTATCAACTTCTTCAGTCTCGAACTCTAAACGGTCGATCTACTCTCGCTATCGACGTATATCAAGTTCAACCCCCATCGTTATAACCGTATAGTCGCATACTGAGGATACGATGACGATACCATCAACGAGTCTCCCAAGCGGTGATGAAATGCCAATTGTCGGCATTGGTACATGGGATCTTCACGGAGAGACCATCCGTCATTCCGTCCGTTCCGCTCTCGAAGCTGGCTACACTCATATCGATACCGCCGAAGGATATCAAAACGAAACCGAGATCGGCGATGTTTTGACCGACTACAACCGTGAGAATCTATTTCTCACTTCGAAAGTTCTTCCATCAAATCTCAATTATGACTCTGTTGTAGAATCGTGTGAACGATCTCTCGACGAACTTGGTACTGACTATCTCGATCTCTATCTCATTCATTGGCCGAACCCGGCCATCTCACTCCGTGAAACCCTGAGCGCAATGGAGTATCTCCATGATCAGGGAACGGTGCGCAACATCGGTGTTTCGAACTTCAGCGCCTACCAGCTTAGCAACGCCCATCATATCTCAAATATTCCGATCGCTGTTAACCAGATCGAGTTTCATCCGTGGTTCCAGCGCTCAGATCTCGTTGAGTATTGTCGAGAAACAGACGTGATCGTGGAGGCCGCCGCACCTCTCGCTCGCACCGAGATATTGGGAGATGAAACCGTCAACGAACTTGCCGAAAAATACGATAAAACGCCCGCGCAGATAGTCCTCCGATGGGCCGTTGAGAAGGATGTCATCGTGATCCCAAAATCTGCGTCCGAAGGTCACATTCGAGAGAATATACAACTGTTCGACTGGCAACTAAACGAACTTGATCACCAACGACTTAACGAGATAGACCTTGGTCAGGCCGTGTACGATACACCAGTGCGGGATTGGACTGACGAGGTTTATGGGATCCCGGAGTAACCTGCTACCAGAGTTTAATCGATTTCATACCAAATCGATGGTTGCAAGCGCAGTTTTAGTGCAACTTCGACAATACAGCCGCCGAGAAAGACAGTGTTTGTCGGTCGCCTACAGTCGGATTATCAAATTAAGATTAATATTCAAAAATTGTCTTTTTCAGCGGTTAGTGTGGAACTGTTCTGGATAACCTCTAAATGAAAACTAAATAAAACTGCAGGGATGATAATGACTAGCCCAACGATGGAAACGATACCAACAAAGACGAGAACTCCTGAAGCAAATATGACAACAATACAATGTAACGGATTGTGTATCACCCATCTGTAACTATTTTTTACTGCCACCGAGAACGTATTCTCATCAGAGAGTAAAGCAAATGTTGTCAGTGATATGAGTAGAAGGAATGAGAACAGGTACACACCAACGATAGAGAGGAGGATATACTGTATTGAATCTGTCACGATGTATCGATAGAAGTACGCAATCGTGAGCACACCAATGACGACAGGAACAATGGACATCAACGTCGCATTGAGCCCATGACGTCGTAGTGTTCTACGAATCGCCTTCGTCTCAATCCGTTGGCCGTTTCGCATCGAATTTATCGCCGTGTACGCGCCGAGTGTGGCCAGGCCGGACGTTACCAAAGGAAACGAGCCGACAACCCAACATACGCTTATTACTACGAGAGACGGGCTATGTTGGTAGACAAAACTCCCTGTCCGCCGGACGGAGCGGCGAAACTGATCCGCGTTTGTGGATGCGGTGATCATCCAGTTGTCCCTTGGAACTGCACTGCTTCAATGATGCGATCCTGCAATAACAAGAATAGAATAAACAACGGTAGCGCGGCGATGACACCGGAGGCCATAGTAAGCCCTGGTTGGAATGTAAAGGTATCTCGGAGCACGACTAATCCGAGTGGGAGGGTGAACGAACTCTGGCTCTGGAGCACCACCACGGGCCAGACAAACTGATTCCAGTTGAAGACAAACACGAAGATGGCTAGGGCAGAGAGGATTGGTTTCGATATTGGAAGGATGATACGGGTATAAATTTGGAAATTCGAGAATCCATCAAGCCGAGCGGCCTCGTCATACTCATCGGGGATGTCCCGGAAGAACTGATAAAGTAAGAACACCCCGAGCGGATTTGCCACCGCAGGAAGGACCACGCCTAGGAGATCACTGACGAGACCTAGATCGGCTACGATGGTGAACAGCGGCACTAGGTTCACGTAGAAAGGGACGAGGAAACTGGCAACGATGATGCTCAACAGTATCGATTGGCCGGGCCAGTCCAACCGCGTGAGCGAGAAAGCGATCATCGAATCGACGATTAGGACGAGTACCGTCGCGACCGTCGCGACCACAAAGGTGTTGATCACCCACGGAATAATCATTGAACTAGAAATTAGTTCCGAATAGTTCGCAAAGGTGATCTTGGGTGGGATAAGATGAGGAGTTGAACTGATTGCGATACTTTCGGGCTGAAGGGACAGCGAAATCATATAGAGGTACGGCAGTACGAACAAGAGCGCAACGCCGTACAACCCCATGTGGATCGCCATGGTACGCAACGTTTTGTCATTACTGATACTACTGATTCGACCAACGGTGGAACTGCTCATGCTGAATCACTCCCGATGTACCGATAGTTAATGTACGAAACAGCGACGAGGATAGCGAACAACAGGTATCCGATTGCCGCAGCGTAGCCGAACCGTTGTTGGCTAAACGCCGCATTATAGAGATAGAAGACAAGCGTCATAGTGGCGTTATTGGGGCCCCCGTTAGTCATTACGTACGGCTGACCGAACACCTGAAACTGCTGTATGAATTGTATGATGACGACGAACGCGATCGCGTTGCGCATCTGCGGCAGCGTGATGTCTCGGAACGCTCGCCACGTTCTTGCCCCATCGAGTCTGGCAGCTTCGTACAGTCGTTGCGGAACGTTTTGGCGTGCAGCGAGTAGGATGACGAAGTTGAAACCGAGAAGCCACCAGTCGGTGACCAGGGCGAGCACCGGCATCGCCAACGTCGGAGAACCGAGCCAATCAGGTGGACTGTCCATTATGAACCCGAGGTAATAATTGATGGGACCGAATCCGGTCGACAAGAGCAGCGACCAGACGATTCCAACGATCGAAACGGTCAGGATATACGGGCTGAAGTAGATCGTCTGCAGGTGCCGCCGTCCGAACACTTTCTTGTTGACTCCAAGTGCGAGTGCCAAACTCAAGATCACCATCGTCGGTACAGTGAGGACGACGAAGTACACCGTGTTCCATAACGCGTTCCAAAAAGCGGGATCCTGAAACATCGAGACGTAATTTTGGAAGCCGACGAACTGGGACTGTGAGGGGAAGAGGGGATCCCACTCGAAGAGACTCATATACAATCCCTGAAGTAACGGGTACAGAAGGAACAAACAGAAAAAGGCGAGGTACGGAAGGGTAAACAGAATACCGTCGATAGTCTCTCGCCGTCGAAGAATCGTTCTCATGCGGTTCTGACTAGTCCGATCGAATCGTTCTCTAATTGACATCGTTGATCAACCTCTGAATGGTGTTAACTCCACGCCGTATTCCCTTTTGAGGAGGTACGTTGTGCGCGTAGATATCGGGGAAAAAGTCCCATGTCGAATCGTTATTGACGTTGAATGGGGTTCGTGGTAAGTAGGCGAATTGGTTGTCGCTCGCCATTTCGAAGAACTTGGAGAGCGATTTCGGCCACAGTGGCGAATTTCGCAATGCCTGTGAGTTCAATGCGTCGGTCGCAGCCGGTAAATGTCCGGCTCGAGTTCCCCATACTGGGTTCTTCTGCGTGATCCATTCGGCGACGTCGACCCCAACCTGTGTTTTTTGATTACTTCGATTCGGATTTCTAGGTAATACAATTGTATGACTCCCTGATTGGGTGAAATCTTGCTTTTTTCCCGGGGCGACGAACGGCTTAAACATACTCCACTCGAACCCGTCAAGTGATTCCAAGACGGCCGCATACCAAGTACCGTTCATCGTCATCGCCAAGTTGTTGTCCTGAAACGCGATATCGGCTCTATTCTCCGATGCGTTCGGGATATCCCAGCCGTATTTCCCAGTCATGTCGCTGAATAGCTTCGCGACTCCCATGCCCGCCTGGTCGTCGAACGTGACGTTCGTGAGGGAATCGTTGAACAGTTTTCCGCCACGTTGATGAACGAAGGCGATGAACGTTCGAAGCATGCCGATGGGATCGAGATACGGAGTCGGAGCGAACGCGTGGGCGTCAGTTTTGTTCACGATCGCGTTACACGCTTTCTCGAACTCTTGAAAGTTGGTGGGAGGGGACTGTGGATCGAGACCTGCTTTCTCGAACAAAGTCGGGTTGTAGTATATTCCGATCGGGTGTGCATCTAGCGGAAGCGCTAACTGGTTGCCACCGAAGCGCATGCGCTTCCATAATGTGGAAACGTATTTGCTCTCGGCGGATCCGCTCAAGTACCTATTGAACGGAATGAGCATCTCCTGAAACCGTCCCATTAGCGCCTGATGCATGATCGCGATATCCGGACCTTTGTCCGCAACCAAGGCGGTGTACAGCTTCGTATAGTATCTATTCCAAGGGATTCGTTGTCGCTCGATCCAAACGTCCCCGAGCGGTTGCTGTTCGTTGAACCGATCCACGATCGATGCCATCGTCTCTCCGTCGCCGCCGCCGAAAAGTGTCCAGAACTGAATCGTCGTTTCAGCGTTGTTCCCTGGCTTGCCGACGATTGCATTGTACGAATTGCAACCGGCCAATCCCACGGTACCAGCCACACCAGCACCACCGAGAAACTGTCGTCTCGACAGGATACTATTCCCTCTATCCGGGGTTGCCATGTTAACGAACAGCGAAGTACACCGGGTTAAATATTTTGGTCAGCTATCTTTTATAAAATTATACCGAAAGCAGTGATAGTGAAGCTCGGGAGGTGGGGGTCACTATCGATGAGGCGATATCGATGCGGATTGTACAAGTAGAGAAAGGTGGGACGGGGGAATCCTCGCCGATGCACTCACGCTTCTGTCGTCACATCGGACGTGACGGCGCTAGTGGGATCCGCCCACGCCAAGACGTTTCTCCCCGTCGACCGGTCGAAGATATGCACGTCGGATTCGTCGAACGAAACCCGGATTGTGTCACCTTCCGAGTGATTGATCTGACCTAAGACGCGCATTTTGAACTCAGTGTTGCCGCTCCGCAGATACAGATAATTATCGTCCCCGATCGGTTCCCGAACTTCGAGCACGGCTTCGATCCCGCTAGAATCGTTCTCATCGGCGAACACCATGTGTTCAGGTCGAATTCCGAGAATCAACTCGTCGTTCATACTCTGTTTCCGAATGCGTCCAGCAAAGGAATCCGACAGCGTATACGTTACGTCGGTGCCCGTGAGAGTTGAGTCCATCAGCTGTACATCGAAGAAATTCATTGACGGACTTCCGATAAACTCGGCGACGAACGTATTCTTCGGCTTAGAAAAAACCTCTCTCGGCGTCCCGACCTGCTGGAGTTCTCCGTGGTTTAAAATCACGACTCGGTCGCTCATCGTCATCGCTTCCTCCTGATCGTGTGTCACATACACCGTCGTCGTGTTGAGTTCTTCCTGGATCCGTTGGAGTTCGGTCCGCATGTGTGTTCGGAGTTTGGCGTCGAGATTCGAGAGCGGTTCGTCCATCAAAAATGCGGATGGATCGCGGACGATCGCGCGACCGGTTGCAACTCGCTGTTGCTGGCCGCCGGAGAGTTCGCTCGGCCTTTTGTCCAACTGATCTTCGATTCCCATCATTTCCGCGGCTTCCCTCACTCCGTCCTCGATTTGTTCGTTCGATCGATCTGAATTGAGTTTTAATCCATAGGACATATTCTGCTCGACAGTCATATGAGGATAGAGTGCGTAATTTTGAAATACCATGGCGATGTCGCGATCCTGAGGTTGAACGTCGTTAATTCGCCGATCACCGATGTAAATTGTACCCTCCGTAATATCTTCCAATCCAGCTATCATCCGAAGAATCGTCGACTTGCCTGATCCAGATGGCCCTACAATAGTAACGAATTCGCCATCTTCGATATCCAAATCGAATTCATCTACCGCGACAATATTTCCACTATACCGTTTTCGAACGCCTTCTAGGCGTATCCTGCTCATGGTTAACAAGGTCATCGTTACCAATGTAAATACCTTTCCCAAAATGACATCAATAATATAAATATTTGGACACCATTATAAATTTTGACAGTTGGTCTGAGGCATAATGTTAAAGAATTGAAAGATATGCAAATCTCAAAACCGGTTCTCGCCCTCGAATAATTAACGATGATTGATTTATTGGCGTTGCGAATCCGTTGTCGACCTCAGTAGAAAAAGAGTCAAATTTCGAAAGTTCCTGGTGTATTCACGGAATATATGCGGAGAAATAGGGATAGTATAGTAAGCCATGCGAGTGAACAACTGCTCAGTTCCCCGAAAGCAGGTTCCGTTCACCGGATAGCGATTCCAGCTACCGTTGACGACGCCAACTCGACGGTCAGGATTCCGTCGTCAATCGCAATTTCGAGATTTTCAGCTTCGAATTCGTCGGCGTTGTCGGTATCGACTTCCGTATCAACGTCACGATTCGCGAACAGCACCTTTGCGTCGACATTCTCTGTATCTGGCGTCGTCCCTTCGAGGGTGACATCGATGGTGTGGGATTCGCGACAGTCGAGATTCGTGAGGGTAACGTAGATCTCATCGTCGTTGATCGACGCAGAGGCTCCGACTAACGGCAACTCACCGTCGTCGTCGAGTTTGCGCACCGGTGTATCGACCGACGTCTGGACAGCTTCGTTATCTTTGTGTGGTGCATAGAGGTCAAATACGCGATAGGTGGGTCGAGCCCACGCGTCATCGCCGTCCGTCTCAACCAGACACTGGAGAACGTTGACGGTCTGTGCAATGTTGGACATCGTCATTACGTCACTGTGATGATTAAAGACGTCGAGGACAGCCGCCGCCGAGAGCGCATCGAGGACGGTTCCTGGCTGTTCGAGACCGTTCTCAGGGACGGACTCGGGGTGCCAAGCCCCCCACTCGTCGATGATGACACCGATATCACGGGTGGTAGCTACGGCGTCGATCGCTGCGCTGATCCGCTCAATATGATCATCTATCTCGAGGGCTTCCGCTAGGAATCGATCGTACTGATCCTCGTCGGCTTCGGCGACGGACATCGTCCGTCCGTAATAGTGGTGGAGTGTGAGGTGATCGAGGGGGAACTCGACGCCCCAACCGGTACTTCCAACTTCTTCCATGAACCGTCGATTCCACTTGTGATTCTCGAACCCGCAGGCGATGAGTTCGAGATCGTGATCGAGCATTAGGTTATCCATGCTCCCGACGTAGGTTGCGAAACGGCGGTATTCGCGCGCGTATTGTTCTGGCGTCATTTGCCCACCACAACCCCAATTTTCGTTGCCGAGGCCCCAGTATCGTACTCCGTAGGGATCTTCGCGGCCGTTCTCGCGTCGTCGATTCGCGAGTTCGGTCTCACCATCGTAATTACAGTATTCGACCCAATCAGCGGCTTCTTGAGGATCTCCCGACCCGACGTTCACGGCTAGATACGGTTCGGTTCCGATGTGTTCACAAAGCTCCAAGAACTCGTCGGTACCGAACGCATTAGACTCTTCGGGGACTTCATGTGTGTCCTGAGCCCAGAAGAGGTTCCGACGGCGCGGACGCTCTTCTCGAGGCCCGATACCGTCCTCCCAGTGATAGTCATCAGCGAAACAACCGCCGGGCCATCGTAATACCGGCATCTCGAGGTCCGCGAGAAGGGAAACGACGTCTTCCCGAAATCCGACCTCTTTATCCTCATCACTATGCCATATCCCATCGTAAATACACCTACCGAGGTGCTCCGAGAAATGGCCATGCATTTCAGGTGCAATGCGATCGATACCCGCCTCTGTATGAACCGTAACGCGAGCGTTTGTCATACGGTTATATGATCTATTTTAGTAACGGTATAAATGAAACGGTTAACGTCATATTTCAGTAAAGTAATGGATACACATTACACATATGACTTAATGATGCAGAACAGCGCGACCGAATCGCACCGTTCCCGATATCCTTCGTGCTTTTTCGAATCCAACGTTCCCTCTAACAGGTTTCTGACTTCGATCGAACCATCAGTTCATGGATTGAGTTCGACTATTAGTTTCGTGATAAACGTTCCGTGATCGACTTTTGCTTTCATGTAAAGGCAGTAATGGCCGCAGTGAGGCGGCGAAATTTGGCGAAGAGGTGATATTCAATTAGAGACGAGAGACCAGACGGAACAGTACTTCGAAACAGCCGGCTGCGTTTAGTTTTATATTTCCCCGATGTGACGTGAGCGTATGGCTCGAATCGCCCTCACCGGAGCGGCAGGAAGCGTTGGTTCAGTTGCCCACAGTGGCCTACAGGATCACGACGTACTCCCCATCACTCATCGCGAGCACAACAATCTCGATAGCATCGTGCTTGATGTGGGGGATCGAGCGGCGCTCATGGCGGCTTTCAAGGATCGGAACGTGGTGGTTCACCTCGCCGGGAACCCCTCCCCGGAAGCCAATTGGAAGAGCGTATTGTCCACCAACGTCGACGGGACATACAACGTGTACGAGGCGGCACTAGCTAATGACGTTGACCGAGTTGTTTTCGCCAGTACGAACCATATCCACCAGATGGAAAACATCGGTAAGCGTGACCGCCCAGAGACGCTCCGTGAAAACGCGACCACAGTCAGACCTGACGCGCCACACCGTCCAGATTCGTACTACGCCGTCAGCAAGGTCGCCGGCGAAGCACTAGGCAACTACTATGCGTTGCGACATGGAATCGAAGTCGTTAATCTCCGCATCGGGTGGCTCCTAACGGAATCAGAATTGCAGATGCACCAAGCTGATGATCCAGAGGCTGCACGCTACGCTCGCGCGATGTGGTTGAGTCCAGATGACTGCAAGGACGGTATACAAAAAGCGGTCAAGACGCCGCTAAATCGAAATCCCGTCTCTGTGAACCTACTTTCCGCTAACCAGGAGCGATATCTCTCACTAACTGAAACGCAACGCCAATTGGGGTACGCCCCGGTGGACGACTCGGCGACCGTCATGGAGTAGTCATTTCACTGTCCATCCGCTCGTAGTCTGGTCGGCTGTCGATCGGTTAATTGAGTACGGAGGCAGTAAAGCAGTGATATGGCGATTGTAGTTTGTACTGTCAACGAGTGTCCTTCGACGTATTTCCGGCATCACCGGAACGATTATGTGGGTAAATTTCATCTGTTGAATCGCATGCGAACCCACGACACACCGGTTCAGGCGACTCAGACTACGATTCACATCATAGAGGCATTGCGCGAGCTCGAAACCGCTGGCGTCTCCGAAATCGCCAACCATCTCTCCGTGCCGACGAGCACGGCCTTCGATCATCTGCGAACACTTGAACGGAACGAGTTTGTTCGCAAGGAGGGGAGCGAATACACCCTCGGAAGCCGCTTTCTAGAGATTGGCGGGCACTGCCGGAGTAACGACCACCTCTTTCAGATTGCCGAGCCAGAAATACAGAAAATGGCCCACAAGACGGGTGAACACGCGAATCTTATGATCGAGGAGTTCGGTCGGGGGATCTTCTATGCAAAGGCCGAAGGTGAAGACGCGTTCCAGCTCGACACACACATCGGTAAACAAGTTCATCTCCAGACCACCAGCGCGGGGAAGGCCATTCTTGCCGAACTCCCTAGAGAGCGGGTGGAAGAAATCATCGACATTCATGGCCTCCCGGCGGTCACCAAAAACACCATCACTGACAGAGACGCCCTTTTTGAGGAACTAAACACGGTTCGCGAGCAAGGGTTTGCGACGGATACTGAAGAACGGATTCAAGGTGTTCGATGTGTGGGTGCAGCGCTCACCGACAGCGATGGTAAGGCGATTGGCGCAGTGAGCGTTTCCGGTCCAAAAAGTGGAATGAAGGACAAGGATTTCTTCGAGGATATTCCGGAGTTGGTTCTGCGAACTGCAAACGTCATCGAAATCAATATAAAATATCGGTGATTTGAAATTATTCGAGCGTGTTCCGGTAGATCGGACGATCCATTATTCCAGTTGGCGTGTTTCCCAATCCTTCTCGAAGAGATTGATGGTGTGGACGTGATCCTCGCTGTATTTGTGTTCTTCAACCACGTCCATATCAAGTTCGATACCGTAGCCCGAGCCGTCTGGGATGTGGACGTGACCGTCCTCGACGGACACCGGTTCTTGTAGGAGATCTTCGACCCATTCAACGTCGTACGTTTGGAACACTTCCTGGATCATGAAGTTCGGGACGGTCGCACAAAGATGGGCGTAGATTGCTGTCGCGACCGGCCCTTGTGGGTTATGTGGTGCGAAGCTGACGTGATCCGCCTCTGCGATCCCTGCGATTTTCTTCCCCTCGGTAAGACCACCTGTGTTCATTAGGTCCGGTTGGACGATATCGACGTCCGTTCGGGTGACCAACTCGAAGAAATCATGTTTTGTCATGTGGCGTTCGCCAGTTGCGATGGGTATCGGGGATTTGTCGGCTACTTCACCGAGACTGTTGATGGAGTCCGGTGGACATGGCTCTTCAAACCACGTCGGCTCGAATTCGTCGAGTTTGCGTGAAATGTCGACGGCCTGGCCAGCGGTAAAGCGACCGTGGCCCTCGATTAGTAAGTCGATATCTGGTCCAACAGCCTCACGGACGGCTCGGACGATGTCGACTGAGTGGTTGAGTTCCTTTTTACTCATTCGTTGCCAGGCAGTACTGAAAGGATCGAATTTCATCGCGTCGTACCCGTCGTCGACGACACGTTCAGCCGCACGGGCAAAACCTTCCGGTTCCCCGTCTGCATCGGTGTACCAACCATTTGCGTACGCGCGCAACCGGTCGCCGTGGATCTTCCCACCAAGGAGTTCATAAACGGGCTTTTCGAGTAGCTTTCCCTTGATGTCCCAGCAGGCCATGTCCACCGCCGAACAGACGGTCGTATTGATAACGTTCTTTGAAAACCACTCATCACGGTACATCTCCAGCCAAATTTGCTCAGTGTTGAATGGATCCTTGCCGATAAAGTAATTTGACATCTCCTCGATTGCCGCCGCGACCGTTCGTGGTTTGTCGTGGGTTGTGGCCTCTGCGAGCCCAGTGATGCCCGCATCCGTTTTAAGTTGGACGAATACCCACGGTTTCCATGGATTTGCGACAATGTACGTTTCCACGTCGGTGATATTAATAGCCGACATAGATAAACGAGGAACCAGCGCCGTATTAAATCCACCGACACTCTCCTTTCGAGGTGAAGAGTTATCTCGGTTAGTCGATAAATAGATAGGTCTATTAGTAACTCGTCGGCTGACTCCGACCGCTCCGTCAGTGGCGGACTTACCCAGAATCGCTCCTCTTGGGTACTCACGAGAAGTAAAAGTGATTAGAAGAAGGTCGATAGCATAATGAGTGGACTCTGTTTGAACGTATCAAATAACTAATACGAGCAGTGCGTATAGAATTATCAATGTTACTGGCAAACCACCTCGCATTGGGCACCTCGCCGGAACTGGCATCGTTTTCCGTTCTCACCGGAAACGAAGTAAGCATCTGAATCTTGCTATAATGGAGTGTTTTTCACGTTCGAACACTTTCCATTACATGCTTAGATCTGTAACGTCAAGATTGCAGAGTGTTCCGGTCTTGCCGGAAATTATTCTTTGGTTCTGATCATCTCCGGAAGAGCAAGATACTTGTGAACTGCCCTACGTGGGACATACATGCGATATTATCGCATTGAACGAGACGGCTCCGTCTCACTAGTGACCCGCGAAGGTTCGATAGCGTATGATCTCACGGCGACTAACCAGAGTCCCACCTCATTTATCGAGTTGGCTTCCGCGGCGTCGCTGACCAATAAACGTATTGACGAAGTCGCCGCCGAGCTGGCGAAGGATGCTCCGACCGTCGACTTCGAAACCATCCGGACGCACCTCATCCGTCCCATCGACCCAGACGAGGTGTGGGGCGCTGGCGTAACGTACGCCATCAGCCAAGAGGCTCGGCAGGACAAAGGCGGACTCGCCGAGTCATACTTAAACGCCTACGAAGGAGATCGACCTGAGGTGTACCTCAAAGGGACACCGAACCGGACTGTCGGACCGAACGACGCGATCGGCATTCGCGGTGATTCCAACTGGGATGTTTCAGAACCGGAACTTACCTTGATACTCTACAAGGGGGATATTGTCGGCTACACCGTCGGAAACGACGTCTGTAGTCGAGATATTGAACAAGAAAATCTGCTTTACCTCCCACAGAGCAAGATCTACTCGAAGAGCTGTTCCATCGGTCCCTGTATTGCGACCGAGGAAACCATCGGGGATCCACTTGACGTGAAGATGGAACTGACCATTACGCGTGACGGTGAAACTGTCTTCCAAGACGATACGTCGACGAGCGAGATGGTTCGAACCTGTGAGGAACTAGCCTCGTATTTCGAGCGTTACAACGAGGTCCCCGAATTAACAGCACTGCTGACGGGAACTTCGATAATACCCCCTGACAACGTGACACTCGAAGATGGTGACCAAGTCGCTATCGAAATCGAGAACATCGGGGTACTTGAAAACTCCGTCGAACTCCTCGAATCTTGAGAGAACCTACACCGATAGGCATCCGATTGTTGATGGTACTGGACATGTGGGGGAACGTTGTCTCTCTTTGTCCCTTATTTTGACCGATATATACGCTATTTCCTAGAGGCCGGAAAATTAGAAAGAGATTCGTGGAGTATAATAAGTCAGAAGAAATTATTGCAAGGAATATTTAGAATCTTGGAGGCAATCAGATCCACGGTTCGAAACGCTACAATCAGTATTCAAAGCAAGCTTGCTACATTGAGTATTGAGAAGAAAATCTACTCTCGTCGCAGTAGGGCGAATTAAAAAAGAAAAAACAACAGGAAATAACCGGAAGAAAACTATTATTGTTCCAGTTCCGAATGGAATAGTATGTCTGATGTAAACACACGGCAGGTAGTAGCTATCCCATACGAGAACATCACGATCACAGATGAGTTCTGGGAGTCGTGGTTGAGGGCCATTCGAGAAAACACCCTTCGATCACAGTATGAACAGTTGGCGACGACCGGATGCCTCGACAACTTTCGCCGCGTGATCGGCCAATCGGATGGGAAGTTTGAAGGAATGTGGTTCGAAGATTCGGATGCTTATAAGTGGATCGAGGCAGTGAGTCACACCCTCTCAAGGACGGACGATCCGGAGCTACGTGAACGACTGGACGATGTTGTTTCGTTGGTAGTCGACGCGCAGGCCGACGACGGCTACCTCAACACATACGTGATGCTGGAAGCGCCAAATCTGCGGTCGACGAACCTGAATATGTTACACGAACTTTACTGTGCCGGACACCTCATTGAGGCTGCAGTCGCCCATCACAGAGCGACCGGAGAGGAGCGACTGCTTGCCGTGGCACAAGCACTAGCCGACCTCGTCGACGGTGTCTTCGGCCCCGACGGTCGGGATGGCACCCCCGGTCATGAGGAAATCGAATTGGCTCTGGTCGAACTGTACCGGGTAACCGACGAGGTTCGATACCTCGACTTGGCGCGATTCTTCATTGACCAACGCGGTCGCGGGACGCTGAAACGCGAGTTCGAGAACCAAGCGGAGCAAGCCGGCGACGAAGACATATGGGATGGTGCACGCAGCGAGTTCTTCGAGGATGGATGCTACGACGGGAGTTATGCGCAGGATCATGCACCTGTCGTTGAACAGGAAACGGTGGAAGGACACGCGGTTCGTGCGATGTATCTGTTCGCCGGCGTAGCCGATGTCGTCTTAGAGAGTGGCGGTACTAAGCTGTTCACGGCGCTTGAACGCTTGTGGGAGGGTATGGTAGACCGACGAATGTACGTCACGGGGGGAATCGGCTCCACTCACAAAGGGGAACGATTCACCGAAGACTACCACCTACCTAACGACACGTCCTATGCGGAGACGTGTGCGACAGTTGGAAGCATTTTTTGGAATCAGCGAATGTTCTTGCTCACTGGCGATACACAGTATTTGAACCTCGTCGAGAGGACGCTCTATAACGGCTTCTTGGCCGGAATCTCGCTTAACGCCACAGAGTTCTTCTATGCGAACCCACTCCAGGTAGATTCTGACGGTCACGCACTCCACGATGTCGACCCGATCCGATTCTCGAACGAACGACAAGACTGGTTCGACTGTGCATGCTGTCCGCCGAATGCCGCCCGTCTACTGGCGTCCCTTGGTGATTACCTCTATGCCCGGTCGGCGAGCACCGACGCGATCTACGTGAATCATTTCGTCGAGAGCGAGGTGATCTTCTCAATCCGTCACACAGACGTCCGTCTCCGTCAAGAGACGAAGTATCCGTGGGCTGGCGACGTGACCCTCCGAATCGATGTCGCTAAATCAGTACCGTTTCCGCTCCACGTTCGCGTTCCGGACTGGTGCGAAACGGTGTCCGCAACTCTCAATGGTGAGGAACTGTCGGTGGACGCCGACGCGGAGTATCTCACCGTCGATCGGGAGTGGGAGACGGATGAACTCGCAGTCACGTTCGAGATGCGGCCAGAGCTGCTTGTTGCACATCCAACGGTTCGCGCCGATATAGGGAACGTGGCGCTACGATACGGGCCGCTCATCTACTGTCTGGAGGAGGTCGATAACGAACGACCGCTTCACCACTACGCGATTTCGGAGACAGGAAAAGTCGAGGCAGAGTTCGAACCCGGCCTACTCAACGGGGTGGTGACGTTGACGGGATCTGCTCGCCTTCCCGCGACCGAAGAATGGGAGGGCACTCTATACCGTCTGTTTACAGATACGGCAACAGTCGACGCCGAGTTCACGGCCGTCCCGTACTACGCGTGGGCTAACCGGGAGCCGGGAGAAATGCGCGTCTGGCTCCGATCGGTGTTGGAACACGACTGACAAACACATGGACAACACCGTTATGTCTGCGTCGAGAGAGGATTCTGGTGTAGAGCGTCGTCACTGGATGTTCGATCTTTCGGTGAGATTAGGTGTTATCTTTTCGGATAGTTTTTGTAATTCGAATGAGACTTGACAGTGACTACTATTCAGTCTCGCCACCGGAATAACTTGCTAAACGTCAATGATAGTCGATCTTTCCGGAATCGATATCAGTTTTTCGGAACATATTCGTTTCATCGTCGGCACACTTCCGTCTGAAATCGACGATGATCATCGTCGATTGGTGTCAGTCAGCGCCATGAGGTGGGGCGAACCCGCAGTGGTTACAGATGGTGACCCCACGCCAAGTTCGTTCAACGGTACCAGAACATTTTGGGCAATCGGACCTCATTATCAAGTGATGTGTGTTCGACAATACTTGAATCTTTATACGACAATTGTCGTAACGTTGGGCGCACATTTGAATTCGGCCAGCTTCGAAAGTTGAATCGTCAGTAACTGATTATGAGGTTGAAAACGACGCTAGCATCTCCATGCATGGTACCGTCGACGCAATAAGAAGGAATACTATTCCGTTAATAGGTTCGAGGATTATCCTGATGTAGTTCCAGTCCGAATATCCCCTATGGTACGAATCGAACGTGTCGCAGACGTGCGCGCCGAAACCGGAGAGAATCCGCTGTGGCATGTCGACGAAAAACGGCTCTATTGGCTCGACATTCCGCCGGGAAAACTCTACCGCTACGACCCCAAAACGGATTTGAACGAACTCGCCTACGAAACGCCAGACGAGTCCCCTATTGGGGGAGTCACCATCGAAGCTGATGGGGCGCTACTTCTCTTCGGAGCTGGAGGTCGTGTTAGCAGGTGGGAACCAGGTACGACCAGGGCGTCGGTCATTGTGGAAGGCATCGATAGCGAAGCCGGGAGTCGATTCAATGATGTCATAGCCACCCCCGAAGGTCGAGTTTTCTGCGGGACGATGCCAACCGAAAACCATCTCGGTGCGCTCTACCGACTAGATAGGGATGGGTCGGTAACGACCGTCCTTTCGGAGGTTGATATCGCCAATGGCATGGGATTTTCCGTTGACAATGGCACATTTTATTTCACAGAATCGAATGCCAGGCATATATATGCGTTCGACTACTCTCCGGAAAGTGGAGAACTTTCCTCTCGTCGAACGTTCCTACAAACACCGGCGGATAACGGCATTCCAGACGGGATGACTGTGGACGCCGACAGCTGTGTCTGGTCTGCGCGGTGGAACGGTGGAGTTGCGGTACAGTACGACCAAAACGGGAATCCCATCGACAACCTTGAATTTCCAGCTCGCAAAGTCTCCAGCGTTGCCTTCGGCGGGTCAAACTTCGAGAATCTCTACGTGACGACTGCGCTTGGGAAAGCTGGTCGCCGCACAAAAGAAGGTGACGGTGCCGGAGCGCTCTTTCGCGTTACCGGACTTCCCATTGGCGGCGTTCCAGAGTACCGTTCAAGGATCGCAACTGAGTAATTCACACTTGGCGCCAAAGCATCGTGATTTACGCCGACCGGGAACTCTTGGTCTACCCTCGTTGGGTAATTAAATTGATCATTTGGGAAACTTCCTGTAAAGGAGGCATATACCAGAATTTGTTAGTATTACAGTATCCGTCTAAGTGTGCCTCCGCTACCTCTGCTCTCTGGTAATGTCCAGGCCAGGCAGTTGGGAGTCACTGACGCTAATCGTGAACTGATGGAGTGGATGCGCCAGTATAACGCTGATGCCACGAACTCGGAGCAGATACGGTTTTATGGCATTGATGCTCCGACCGAGAACGATTCAGCCGACAGCCCACGACACGCCCTTATCGTTGCCCTTGAGTACCTCTCTTCACTCGACGAAGCAGCGGCAGAGCAACACCGCGAAAAAATCGAATCGTTCCTCGGTAATGACGCCGATTGGGAAAATCCGGAAGCAATGCGTGACCCCAGCAAGGCAATCGGTCTCTCGTCGGATGCCACTGATCTGCAAATCGCCACTGAGGATCTCGCAATGGAACTCCGCATCAAGCGACCGGAGCTAGTGAAGAAGAGCAGTCAGGATCGCTACCATGAAGCGTTCCACCACGTTTCGATTGCGCAGTACCTTCTGAATTATCATGCAGCTATGGCAGCGGATGAACCACTTGGAACAATGATGGAGATTCGGGATTCATTGATGACCAAGAATATTGGGCATATTGTAGAGTGCGAGCGACACAAAGGGAAAATCCTAATTTTCGCACACAACTCACATCTCCAGCGCAGTAAGGCTGTCTGGCCATGGTTCGAGTTTTGGCCAGTCGGATCGCATCTTGATGTGATATTTGGGTCCCACTATGCTGTAATTGGCTCCGCCCTTGGTGTCTCTGACGAGAATGGGATCGCGGAACCCGAAGATCAAACCCTTGAAGCTTGACTTGCATCATTCCCCGAATCAGGGTGTTTCCTCCCTACTCACAAAGGTAGTCATCTTTCAGAAGAGGAAATGGCACAATTACCAGTCCGGTCAGGAGAGTCGGCAAATCCGGGATACGATCCGTTAACCTGGGAGAGTATTACTGACTTCGACTGTTTGGCCTTCCTGCGTTCGGTCACATACACACGCGGTGCACCAGCGCTTCCTGATTTACAATCTGGCCACGAAAAGGAATAGCTCTCACCGAGGACAAACGCCATGTGATACTCCTCACTGGATTGAAAAATGACTGGATATCGAATCAGCAAGCGATCATAAGACGACTTGTGAAGAGGTCCTCTTCCCCACAAAGTTAGGATTCAGGATGGTGGGTTAGATGAGTGAGACGCCTAACCTGGATGACTTGGAGCTCGACCGAGCGCTCAACTCGGTGTCGAAACAGGCTGACGAAGTTCTTGATGAGGGGACTGAATGGGTTGAACTCGTGGAACAACTCAACATTCCGACGTCGTATCGGACGCAGGATCCATACTCTGCGTGGCATGCGGCGGTAACCGACTTCGATGCGGTGTTTCTTGCTGCTCTACGGGCGAAAACCGAAGATGAATTCATTATCGGGCTATCTGATCGGCTTGCTGACAATCCAGAAATTGCTGATGCATTTAGGTTCGAAATAGACGACCTCTCCCACGGAGAGGCGTTCATTTTTCGCGGTGAATCGGTGTCTGCGGTAGTACTGTGTGCTGAATGATGGTTTTCTACGGGTAATCGGGGGTTGGCTGGGAGCTGGAGTGGTAGAAAACTGGAAATCACATTCAGCAAATCACGGCTATTCGCAACTCCACGGCAGCCCTATCCTATATTGATATGTGGTTTATATGTTTATCGTTAACGAATTGCTCTTTGAGTAATTTGATCACCGACATTTGCTCTTTGCGTCATTGTCTGACGCACCTTTTTGTATTATGTATATGTATACAGTAAGCGCATATGATGCCTGTACCGGAGAATAAGATACTAAGAACGGCAACCTATGTCGAAAAGGGCGGGGTCGGAAAAACGACTACATCCGCCCATGTCGCTGTAGCAGCCGCGCGCGAGCATGATTTTGATGTGCTCCTCATCGATTTAGCCGGGAAACAAAACGACCTTTCTACCCACTTTGGAATGGGCGGTGAGGTTGAAGACGTCGATGCCCCCATTTCGGCTATTTTCGGTGATGATTGGGACTTCATCCGAGATAACATTCCGGACGTCGTTGATCGCATGGTCTACAACACAGGTGAGGAGATCGATCTTATCCCTGCAGATCCCGGACTTGGGGGTGCAGACAATAATCTCGCGAACATCCCAATTGAGGAACGATTTTCCAAGTTGGACGAGTTCATCACCCAAGATTTGAACAAGCGTTACGACTTCGTCCTACTCGATCTACCAGGCAAGGAGGACAACATCGCACTAAACGGTCTGTTTGCCGCAGGGAACGTGATCGCTCCACTCAAACCAGGGGCGTTCGAGCGTAATCAATTGGAGAATCTTCGCGCGGATCTTGACGACCTCCGTGAAGAGCATCCTATTGACCCGGAACTCACAATGGTAATCCCGACGATGGTTAAGAGTTCGACGAATTTGTCGCAGGAATTTGTCGCTGAAATTCAGAAGGCATACCCAGAACAGGCAGCTCCCGTTCCCGTCTCGAACTCTCAGGATATTTCGAAAAAGCAGAACGAGGGATGCACATTGTTCGCTGTCCCTGAAGACGAACTCTACAATACAGGTCAGCGTGTGCTTGAGGCGTACCGAGAGAACACCACTGAACTCCTTAATCAACTCACGAAAAACCATGAGTCAAGACGAAGCAGAAAAACTTCTCCAGAGCAGTAAGAATCAGAAACGTTCGACGTCCGAGCCCTCAGAGGGTGAAGAGACGATCGACCTAACCCAAGCCATCCAAGAAGCATATGCGGCAATTGACGCCGGGGAAGCCAGTTCGAACATTACAGTTCGCGATGCAAACCTTGCAGCGCTGTTCCACGGACTCGAAAAATCAGGCAAACTTCCCGATATGGCGACTGACGCACGCTCAGAGTTAAACCGTGATGACGAAGTTACTGTCAGCCGAAGCCAAACCATTGGCAATCTCGTTCGAATTGGGCTACATGAGGTTGACCCTGATGCTGTTGATACGGCGCTAGAGGCAAAGAAAGAGTATTTGTTGGCTCAAGAAGACGAATTCTGATTCTGCCTTCAATATCTGTATACTGTATTTGTATGCTGAATTCGTATATCGTATCTGGGGTTTTGGAACCTTTTGATGAAAATCTCCGTTTCTGCTAGTATCCGATTTTAATGAAATAGGGCTTCTTTCCACCGCGTAGCCAAATCTGGATATTGTATTCTGAATATGTATGCTGTATATGTATACAATCTCTCTTAGGGGCTGAATTCTTTCTATCGAAGAAGACTAGCCCTATATCTGACTCTGTACCTTTAATATGTATACAATATATGCATACAGTATCTTCTGATCAATTCGTTTGAAGCTACGTGAACTGGTTTAAAACCTTATCCGTCCAAGCGGACAGCTCTTGCTGTACCCACTCCATGGCTTCTGCCAATGGTTGGGCCACATAGCGATACCTGACGCCTCCGTCAGAGATATTGCGTGGATATCGAGTTACTAACTTCTGTTCGTGCAGCGGTTTCAATTGCTTGCCAATCGTACTGTGATCGCGGTCGAGAACATCATCAATTTCAGCTATTGAGCAGTGTGGATGGTCGAGTACGACCAAAAATACGCGAAACTTGGCTTCGTTAATCCCACAAATAGTGGTCATTGCATCCGTCAGCTCAAAGTGGAGTTCTCGTCCAGTAGTTGTTGAAACTCCAGTACTCGTTCGGATGTGCCCTTTCCTTTATCATCGATGCGTTCTGTCTTCTCTGTCACCTTGCTATCTAGTAGATCCATACAGGAATGGTCTAGTGATGACTAATCGGTCTTTTTCAGACACCGACGAAATTGTGCTTCGAAATCAAGCAATTGGCGCTTTGTGGCGACGCCATCCGCAGCTGAGTAGCCCTTGAGGCCGCCATTGCTCCCTACAACGCGATGGCAAGGAACAATCAACGGTAGAGGGTTGCGTGCGCATGCCTGTCCTATCGCAATAGGAGAGGTATCAAGTTGAGCAGCTATCTCACCGTAGGTTTGAGTCTCCCCAAAAGGGATGTCGGTCATTGCAATCATTACTTCGCCAGTTACTCCATCTGGGAGAGCAACTGTCAGGTCAAACGTTTGGCGGTCACCTTGCTCGTACTCGCGTATTTGTTCGCGGACTACAGTAGGTGAGTCAGCGATAAGAGTCTCGTCAATTTCAACGGTGGTTTCGAAAATGTTTACGTCCATGAATGGGAATCTCCTATACCAGATTAGCAGTTAGGGTACGTTACGAGAATATATAACGACCCACCATGGACTGAAACTGATCCTGATATTTTATGATATATTTCTAAAGTGATTAATAATCTGAAGAGACGTATAAACGAATGTCCAGAATATAACGGTAGCTATCGACCATTTTCGACGTTAACATCTATAATTCTATATTTCGGGGATCTGCGCACGGGGACATACCGCAGAGATCATCCGCACGGATGGGCGCACTAAACAGGCTGTCAACTATGTGACCAACGTTGTCATCGCCGTTGCCTCAAATGACACCGCTGCTGATCCTGAATGTAAATGGCAATTAGAGCAGTTTTCAAAGAATATTCGGTTAGTCATCATGATTAACGAAAGTCCTGTGAGGATCTCGAAAAGGCTGTGTTCGCAAGTTTATTGACCGAGTTTTTCACTCATACAGCAACTAAAAAATGTACGAGGATTTAATCCATTGTAAGGGTATTATGCGTCTTCACAACCCAATATTTTGAACTCATCCTGCAGGGGTCTCTCCGTCGTGTTGGTCTATTGCGATCACTCCGTAGGAAGCGACAGAAGCGCCTTTCATCGGGTCTGATGGTTCCACATCTACAGTATCGTCGAATGTGTTCATCCTATCCCTCTGTCGAGTAGGTTTCATAGTGTTTCACTGTTGGTTCGAATTCTAAGAGAAAGTCCTCATCTTCAGGATAGTATTTTGCTGTTTCAATATCGGGGCCAGCAAATCGTTCGATGGCATCCTTCGAATCCCAGAAAGTGAGCGTGAGAAAGTGTGCTTCGCCCTCTTCGAGACGGTGAAGAACGTACGACCCTCGATTGCCACTACTAGACTCGTAGTCCGGAATTGCCCGCTGGTTCAAAAATTCCAGATAGTCGTCTGCCTTCTCCCTTGATGTTCTTCCATGCCAGATTCGAGCAATCATAAACATCTCAAGCTAGAATGGCGTATAACCGTATCGCTGAGGAAAAGGGGTTCGCTTGTAGGGTAATGAGAAACGTCCATTGTAGCACGTGGTTCGGCTACTGCTTGGGCTGGTTGAGGGCGTTATGGTTAAGCCAGTGGGCAGCATCTCAGATCTGCGGAAAATGGAGTCTCACTAATGAGTGATACCGAGATCAAGCCATTCAGTATCGACATCGGACAGAACAAACTTGACGACCTATCCGAACGACTCACTCGAACCCGCTGGCCCGACGAACTACCAAATGTTGACTGGGATTATGGTGTTCCGCTTGACTATCTCAAAGAGTTGGCCGAGTACTGGCGAACGGAATACGAGTGGCGCGAACATGAAGCTGCACTCAACGAGTTCCCGCAGTTCACTACCACCATCGACGGACAGACCATCCACTTCCTACACGTCCATTCCGACGAGCCTGATGCCCTGCCATTGATTCTCTCCCATGGCTGGCCAAACACCTTCACAGAATTCCTGGACATGGTCGCCTCGCTCACCGACCCCGCTGCCCATGGCGGCGACCCAGCCGATGCGTTCCACGTTGTAATTCCGTCGCTCCCCGGTTACGGATTCTCTGGGTCGACCCATGATATTGGCTGGAACTCCCGGCGCATCGCCGAAACCTGGGACACGCTCATGAAACGCTTGGGTTATGACCAATACGGCGCACAGGGTGGTGATGGAGGATCACTCGTTTGTCGCGAACTCGGCGTGCTCGAGCCAGAAGGGTTGGTTGGTGTGCATGTCATGCAGATCTTCGCATTCCCGTCAGAGGATCCTGACGAGATGGCCGAGTTGACCGAAGACGACCAGAAGAGTCTAGAGATTCTCAGTGATTTCGAGGAACTGGCGGGTTTCAGTAGTATTCAAGCCACTCGGCCACAGACGCTCGCCTATGCCCTTGCTGACTCTCCGGTCGGGCAACTTGCATGGAACCTCGAACTCCCCAGTGGATTTGGAGATACGATAGATCTCCTCGATCGTGATCTCCTCCTTACGAACGTTACACTGTACTGGTTGACAAATACAGCCGGTTCATCGGCACGAATGTACTACGAGGATGCTCACGCTGACTACGAAGCAGAAGAGGAGAATGCCGTGCCGACAGGCGTAGCAGTCTTCCCCAACGACTTCCAGACCATTCGATCGTTTGCGGAACGCGCGAACACCAATATCATCCACTGGTCGGAGTTCGATCGTGGCGGCCACTTTGCCGCCATGGAAGTTCCCGAGTTGCTTGTTGATGATCTGCGAGAGTTCTTCCGAGGGCTACGGTAACCGTTAATCTAGATTTTCTTATCACCCTTCACTTAATTCTGAATGAGTGTACTTTGAGCCATAGCTATTGACCAATTCCCATGCTCTTTTGTTGCTACAAATGTCTGATTGGCTTTAGACCCTTCTTCGAATTTATCCTTCTCTCTTATATCCCGATTATCTGCGATGAGCTTGAGGCAGCTCACTATTGCTACATCCGAGCGGATGAACGTGATATTCTTGATGTCTGTTTTCGTTGGAACGTCAACCAAGGTTGTCTTCACTGCCTCTTTCATGACCTGGTAGAATGCATCTCGTCCGATGATTCGTCGCCCAGCGACATTAACAATGATCGCATCTTCCGTGTGGAGCTGGCTATACTTGTCAGGATCATTCTGAAACCGCTCTGCATCAGCGATTAATTGGTTTATTGACTGTACCTCTTCTTCTCGTTTGTTCCCAGAGACTTCGACACCACTAATTTCGAGATCCTTCGTCATCGCAAAACGTACCACACAAGATCTCATCAGCTTATTGGGCAGATATTGAAGAAGTCCCTTGTTCACTCGCATATTGATGGTGTTTAACTCGCGCTACGAACTGCGTATAGATCGCGATGGGGTACCGGGGATATACCACTTCCGCTTGACAAATGAATGAGAGCCAATGAAGACACTACAGCGTCCTATCGAAATCAGTTGCGTCATCACAGTTCTACCCGCCACTCGTTGGTGATTGGGTCACGAAACACTGAATAACCCATGCTTCGGCCTGTTGAAGGCGATATTGAAGTGTCGATAATGGGAGATCCATTGTTTTGGCAAGATCAGTGAGTGATATGTCACGTGGTGTCTGATAATATCCGTGTTCGACAGCTGCTTCGATGGCAGCCCACTGTTCATGCGGTAGATCAGTAAGGGTAATTGCTTCGTCAATCCAATAGGATGGCTCACCAACTTGCTGGAATCCAAGCCGCAGTCCCTCGCGTAATTCTGCTTGGAGCACCTCATAGAGTTCACTCACGGAAGCGTCACCACACAAGAGTAATCGCCATTCATAGCGATCCTTTCGCCGTTCCGCATCACAGATGAGACCATCACCGAGATAGCAACTTGCGAGGTGTGGAATTGACCAGCAATCACTCGCAGTTGGACGATAGGTATACACCAGTCGGCATGAAGGGCTTTTCATGAGAATTTCGTAGTCCCAGTTTGTATGGCAGTGGCGTTCGCAAATGCATTCGTTGCAATGAACTGGATCGGTAAAAATGTCGTCCAATTGTGTGAGTGCTGTCTCAGAGCCAGTGATTTGATCGAGTCGCCATAATCCATTTTTAGACACATGACATGCGATCGTCTGGGCTCTCGTGTTCGGATGTTCGATAAAGACATCCATGACGGGATCCGCTCCCTGTTCGTATTCGATCGTAAAGACGAATTCACGCATGAGATGATGTTGGCCCACACCGAATAAATCAATTGTGTGCAACCAATCGTACTCCCAGCTTTGGTAGTCCGCATAGCGTTCGAACTTGGAAATCGCCATCTCAACGAAATCCCACTTAACACTGTTGAAGGTTCGTAATTCCAGTGTAGCGATGGATCACGGAGTTTAGAGCATAAATAAATGTCTGCGCACCGTTATCGAGCCAATTGGTTCGGTGGTCACCGAACGACCATCCAATATTGAGTGGCTCGGACAATTTTCTGTGAGCAAAGAAATGCCGACAGTTGTGAACCGGGCGCGGAGTATGCAACGAACCATTCTAATCCCTGTAAACGATTCGGAACAATCTCGGCAGGCACTCACTGTAGCTGCAACTACTTTTGACGACGCTGAAATCATCATTCTCTATGTCCTCAAGCCGTATAACGTAAAATCCGTTACCGAGCTTGCAGTTTGGGATGATGAGCTCATGAAAAATCGAGAGCAAGAGGCAAAACAAGTTCTTGAGGGGTATCAACAGATAGCAATTGAATACGGACTCGACGTACGAGCCGAGTTCACACACGGGTCACCAACGCGAGCGATTGGGAAAGCAAGAGACAAATTCGACGTGGATCACATCGTCTTGGGTTATTCAGGGAAAACAACCCTTACTCGGGTGCTCTTGCACTACGTTACGAAGTCGATGACGAGACAGCCACCTGTTTCCGTAACGCTTGTCTGAATCCACATCACATGAGTTGTATATTTCATCCTCTAGGTTTTTACAATAGTATTAACGCGGAATACTGGAATCAACTAAATTGACGATGTGTTGATACTCAGTGGGGTTCTCGTTGCTTTCATTGGTGACTTCGACTATTCCGGGGGCTTCGACACGGAAGCCGAACTGTTCGGCCTGTGCGCGTTGCAGTGCTGTCTCGTCAGCTTCAAGTCCTGCGCTCGGTTTCGTACGCATGGTCTTCTGGATCTCATTAAGGAAGACCGGTGCCGGGTGGGCCAACACCCGGCGCGTTTTCCGAATGTTACGCCCTCAGGGGCATCGTTCTTCCTCATTGTTTCCTACAATAGGAATTAATTTGATACTATTTGTTGGGGTTCTAGAGCACTGTATGTGATGTTACTTCCCACGAAAGGAACGTTTAAGATTTCGGCGCTGGTAATGTAGAGTATGGGTGAAAGTACTGACAACGGCCCGGGGCGACACCCCCCAAGTCAGCGATGAAGAACTCCTTCGCGTGTTTCGACAGGCCGACACGCCAGTACTGACGACACAGATGGCCGCCGATGAGCTTCCGATCACTAAACGGGCGGTGCTTGACCGTCTCAAGTCGCTCCACTCCCGCGGCCGTCTTGAAAAAATGGACGTCGGCTCACGCGCCCAAGTGTGGTGGATCTCTGACGAGGATGAAGACGAGAGCGACGAGCCAGACTACTTGGCGGGATTCGGCGCGGCCGCCGGGACCGACTTCGGCGAGCGGGTCCGCGAGGCACACGAAGAACTCGGTGCTGGCTTCCGCGATCGTGCCGAACGGCACGCCAAACAACGAGATGAGAACGAGCGATGAGTAGCCAGACCACCGGGGCGGTGCTCGATACCAGCTTTCTTATCGACTATCGCGACGGCGAGCCCGAAACCAAACAGTTCCTTACCGAGTACAAGGGTGAACGTGGCGAAGACGTCGCCGTCCCGACGCTTGTGCTCTATGAGTTGTACAAAGGGCTCTTCCGAGGCGACGGAATACCCGATGTTCTCAGGCTCGACGAAGAGCTTCGATGGGCCGACCGTGTCGGGTTCGATCGGAACGCCGCCCTCGAAGCCGGAATGATTGAAGCTGAGCTGACGTCGCAAGGAGAGTTAATCAACCCGGTCGATATTCTTATCGCGGGAATCGCTCGACGGAATGGAGTACTGCTCGTCACGGCTGACGGCCCCTATTCAAACATCCAAGACCTTCTTGTTTTCAACGTTCGCGAAGACTCGCTAAATGACCTATGACCTACTTGCTCAGCCCTGCGGTTTGAGACCTTCGGGAAGGCGAATGAGGTAGGAGGATAGTGAACTGACGACTATGATGACAGACAAGAGACTCGTCACCAAATGTCTTTCAGCGGTGCCGGTATTAATAAAGTATGTGTGGTCAGTAAGTTAACCTACGACTAAAGTCGTGGGCTTTCACCATGGACTCCCGCTCTAACCAAATCTGGTGCGGCTGTGACACCGCTCGCGTTCACCATCCCGGTGTTCAAGTACACGCCTACGGATGCGCCTCCTTCGCCAGCAGTTTGCTTGCTAAGGAGTTTGTAACCGATGTTCTTAGCCGCGTTGTAGTCCGCGTGGTTCGCATAGCCGCATTTCAGACACTCAAACGTATCCTGCGACCGGCGGTTTGCCTCGTGCGTGAACCAACACGACGAACACCGACGCGAGGTATTCGCCGGGTTGACCTGTTGAACCGAGATACCGCGTTCTTCGGCCTTGTACTCGACGTACTCGTAGAGTCTTCGGAACGCCCATGCGTGGAGGCGCTTTGCACCCGGCATGCGGTCACGGATATCTATCAAGTCCTCGAAGGCGATACGCGAACAACCGCGTTCGTCCGCTTCTTCAACCAATTCGTTCGCCACGCGGTGCAACAGTTGTTCAAAGCGGCCTGTCTCTTTTTGACCGACCGCCTGAACATTCTTGTGAGCGTAGCGCGACCCACACTGTTGGAGCGACGCACGGCGCTTCTCACATTCACGGTTCCAGTGGTCAAGTTCGGACACCGACCAAAACACGCCCGTCGAAGTGACGGCGATGTTTTCAATTCCGAGATCTACGCCAAGAACCGTTCCGTTCTCGCGTGGATCGGGAGCGTCCACGTCAGCCTTTGTTCTAACGTGAAGGTAGAACTCATCTGTGGATTCGCGGTAGTGAAGCGTCGCGCCGGTCGTCTCGTACTTGTCGGAAAAGAGGTATTCGGAGTGGGGCGTCTCACGGCTTTCGTCGGGCAACACGTACTCGGCGGTGATACGCCCATCAACAGTCGAAAGCGAAGCATAGTCATCGTGAAACGTTATACTCCGTTTGTCGTGTTTGAGAAACGGCGACGAAAAATACGGGAGACGCGCGTACTTCCCGCGTTTTCACTTCGGTACGACGGACTGCAACGCGTCTGCCGCGCGACTTTGCGCCGCTTGGACGGGGTTCGCGTGAAGGTTCGTTTCGTTGCGAACGTCGTCGTAAGTGCGGTCGTTGAGTTTGCCTTTGCTCGTTTCAACGTAGCCGTCGTCGTTTCGAGCGTTCAGGACAACGTAGTTTGCGGCCCAGTGGAACTGTCGAATCGACTCGTGAAGAAGGTCAGCGTTGCTTTCGGTCACAGCAAGTTTGACTTGAACAGTTCGACGAACTTCGATAAATCATCTATAGCACTAATGCTTATAAAGCTTAATATATGGTCGGGAGTCGCCCCGGCTGTCAACGGCGGTAGTATAGTCAATCGAACGCGCTTCCTCCCCCGACTAAAGTCGTGGATTTCTGCGCTGTGATTCGTATGAAGCGACCAACCTTGAAGCAGTTGACGCCGCTTTTCGGAAGCGTCGTTTTCGCGCTCGCGCTCTTTGCTATCCACCGAGAACTGCATGAATTCAATATTCATGAAATCATCGGAGAACTCAATACGTACTCCCTATGGGCTATCGCTCTCGCTGTCGGGTTGACTGCACTGGGGTACGTACTAATGACAGGATACGATTGGCTCGGCTTTCGATACGTCAACCAATCGGATCCGTACCGACGTACAGCCCTGCCCTCGTTCGTTGGACACGCAATCGGCAATAACGTCGGCGTTTCGGTGCTCACCGGCTGGTCCGTCAGATACCGATTTTACTCAGGTATGGGCGTTACAGCGGATGACGTGACGCGAATCGTTGGCTTCTGCACATTATCGATTTGGCTCGGCCTCGTCATTGATTCCGGTCTCGCCTTTGTGGCCGAACCTGCACTTCTCAGTTTGGCACTCGGAATCCCCATAGTATCCGTCAGGATCATCGGCGTCATTCTTATTGTCGGTGTCGTCGCGTACGTCCTCTGGGGTGTCCTACGACGGAATCCGATCGAGATTCGAGGCTGGTCGATTGATACACCTAAGCTACGACTCTCATTTGCGCAGATCTCTTTGGGAATATTCGATTGGGCAGTTGCTGGGATGGTACTCTATGTCCTCTTGCCGACAGGCAACCATATAGGATATCTAGGATTCCTTGGCGTCTTTTTCGTCGCACAGTTGGCAGGGATTACTAGCCAGGTTCCTGGCGGGCTGGGTGTCTTCGAGGGTGTGTTCCTGTTACTCCTCTCCGGAATGCTTCCGACGACTGGGATCGCAGCAGCACTCATCGTTTACCGTATCGTCTACTATCTGCTTCCTCTGTTCGCGGCTGCGATCGTCCTCGTCGTCCGCACAACGCTTGTACACCGTGAGGAAGAGGGAACTGCCGCACAAACGATACACCGCTGGGCTGCACCACTCGTTCCAACCGTCCTCGCCGTACTCACGCTGCTGGCAGGGGCAACTCTCCTAATTACTGGGGCTATTCCCGCCGACTCCTCACGGCTCGTTTGGCTCAGTCGTGTCCTCCCGCTTTCGGTCATTGAGTTGTCGCACTTTCTCGCTAGTCTCGTCGGGGTTGGACTGTTGGTGCTCGCTCGCGGCCTCCAGTTACGGCTTGACGCAGCGTATCTCCTCACTGTCGCCATGCTCTTCCTCGGCATCGTTTTGTCAATATTAAAGGGGTTCGACGTCGAAGAGGCGCTCATTCTCACGACGGTGCTCGCGATCGTCGTCCCATCCCGCCGATTCTTTTACCGCCGGGCATCACTGACGCGCGAGTGGTTTACGACCGGCTGGATCGTGACGATCCTCATTGTTTTCGGAACCTCTGTTTGGCTGGGGCTGTTCGCCTTTCAGCATCTCGAGTATTCAGAACAGCTCTGGTGGCAGTTCTCGCTCGGTGGCAATGCTCCACGGTTCCTGCGAGCATCTGTCGGGACGGCTGTAGTTCTCCTCGCTGTCGCCCTGGTGCGGCTTCTGAGTCCATCGATGCCCGACCCATTGCCACCAACCGAAACGGAATTGGAACGTGCACGTTCGATCGCCGAGAAGTCTGACCGAGTCGGTGCATATCTGGCACTTCTTGGTGATAAATCGCTATTGTTCAACGACGACGGGACGGCTTTCATCATGTACGCCATAGAAGGGCGGAGTTGGATTGCACTGGGACCACCAGTTGGTCCAGAAGAGGAATGTTTAGAGTTGGCCTGGCGCTTCCATGAACTTGCTTCGCGTAATGGGGGACGGTCCGTATTCTATCAGGTCGGTGATGATGATTTGCCAGTCATGGTAGATCTCGGATTGTCGTTTTTCAGACTCGGTGAAGAGGGTCGCGTGCCACTGCCGTTTTCGCTTGAGGGAAAACGACGAAAGGAATTCAGGCGCACGATCAGAAAGGTCGAAGGGGAAGATTGTACGTTCGAAATTATCCCACGTGAGAGCGTTCCTAACATCCTTCCTCGACTACGAACCGTTTCTGATGAGTGGTTGGAAATAAAAGGGGGTAGGGAGATTGGGTTTTCGCTCGGTTACTTTGATGATAGATACTTGAAGAATTTCCCAATTGCGGTCATACGATACAACGGTGATATTGTTGCGTTTGCGAACGTCCTTGAAGGAGGCGGAAAACACGAATTGTCGGTTGACCTCATGCGGTACAGTTCTGATGCACCTAGACGTACTATGGATTATCTCTTCGTGCAACTCATGCTATGGGGATCTGAGAACGGATACGACTGGTTTAGCCTTGGAATGGCCCCCTTGTCTGGGTTCACGAACCGGCAGACGACAACTGCTTGGGATCGGATCGGTGCGCAAGTGTATCAACATGGAGAACACTTCTACAACTATCAGGGGCTACGCGCATATAAGGCGAAGTTCGATCCAGAATGGGAGCCCAGGTACTTGGCCTGTCCTGGCGGTCTCACGTTTCCACTTGTGCTCGTACACGTGATTACGCTAATCTCTGGCGGCGTACGACGGATCATCACCAGGTGAACGAAGAAGTGTTCGGCGGTAGGTACGAATTCTCATGTGAGGTCGCTGTCGAACTCGCAGAGGTTCTCGGTCGATACGACAATGCAGATAACCAGCTCTGGTTGGTGATGAGCGATCCCCACGACTCCGGCGAGCGGAAGAGTATGGGAGCGCTCGTGACCGACGGCGGACACTCCGACGACATGGAGGGCGCGCCTCCGCTGGGTCATCCTCGCACCCGAACTCCACGGTCAAGGCCTGGCCACGAGTTGATGGATCGAGCAATGGCATTCTGCGAAGAGGCTGGTTTCGAGCGTATGTACTTGTGGAACCTGGGTGGCTACGTCGGTTGGCATATGAAGTTTTGAACGGGCTTGCTGACGATGGTGAGATTCGTAAGAAGAAGCCAGAAGCGTGTCGAGTGATCTGTATCCTGTCTGAGTGATCCATGAGACATGAGATCAGACTGCTTTGCAGACAGACCGTCTGTTCACAATAGACTGGAGCTATTCTGGAAATCCATTGCGGTATCAGTGAATGCCCAAGTGGTACGAAGTGGCCAACTGTCCATTGGATGCGATATGTCGTGAATAGTGAGTACGATGTTGGATGGGTACTGATTACGGTCAGGGTAGCAGACACAGTAGCAGGCCAGCAGAAGGGCTATGGAGTGCAGAAGAACGGAATTTTAGCAAAACCGATAAGGTGTATTAATCAGTTAATTACATTATTTTTCGTGTACAATCGATCGTGATGGTGGAAATAAACCCCTCAAAATGAGGTACTATTGGCTTCCAGAATATGATCATTTTTATTATACATGATGATTAGCGGTCGTCGACGCCGCCGTTCGCAATGGTAGATCCATCACCTTCGCTGGTAGCATCACCGACCGCTTGCGCTTCGGCGGCCGATCCAGGGGCCGATTCGGAAACCACGCGATCGGTCCACGTACCCCGCAGGAAGTACAAGCCGGCAGCAAGAACCATTAGCACATTTGCCGCGGCCTCCCCATACCAAACGCCAGTAGCACCGAGGCTGAGCGACTCAACGAAGAGGTAGGACAGCGACGCCCGAAGCACAATGAACCCGAAGATAGCAAAGACCATTGCAATCCGAGTACTACCACTCCCCCGGAATCCACCTTGAATGACGTAGAAAGCGCCCAAAAAGGCATAGGTCGCACCAACGACTTGGAGATACTCGGCACCAAGCCTAATCACGGACGCGGCACCCTCGCCTGTGATGAAGATATCAACGAGTGGCGCCGCAAACATATACACGACCGCGCTGAAGGCGACCAAACAGGCAACAATCAGACCGACAGCTGCGAACACGCCACGCTTTGCCCGATCCGGCTGTTGTGCGCCTAGATTCTGTCCGACGACGGTCTCGACACCGCGAGCCACCCCGATCGCGGGCAGGACAACCATCGACGTAACCCGCGTCCCAATCCCGTATGCTGCGACTGCTTCCGCACCGGCGAGCGCGACTAGTGCGGTCAGGATAGTCACACTGAGAGCGATGGTACTCTGTTCGATACTCGCCGGCGCACCAATGTGAATGATTCTCCGAACGGTCTCCAATCGGAGCTTGAAATCGGCCGGTTCGAGGTGGATACCCACATGCCCAGAGAGGAGTAACCAAACTCCAATAACAGCGCCGAATCCGCGCGTAGCGATCGTCGCGAGAGCGGCTCCCTGCACACCGAAGCCGGCGAAGCCCGTCGCCGAATACAGCGACGCTTCCAGCGACTTGAGGCCGAGCGCGGCGAAGAGCACGTTGTCCTGAAAGCCGAGGATGAAAAATGGGTCAATGACAACGTTGAGTAGAACCCCAAGTAGCATCAGGTAGAATGGCGTCTGTGAATCTCCCCACCCTTGTAGCAGTGACTGGAAAATGAAAAAGCCGAAAACGAAGGGGATGCCCAAGAACATTGTTCGCGTGTATTCCAGCGCGAGCGTGTACTCTTCAGTACCTGGTAACGCACCGATCAGTTGGAGCATGCTCGGAGTGAAGAGATAGCCACCGACTGAAAGTATCGCTGATAACAAGACAATAAAGGAAATCGTCTGTCCAGCAACGCGACCGATCCGATCTTCGTTCCCTGCACCCTTATTCTGGGCGACCAGTACCGTGCCGGCGACGGTGAAGCCGGCAGCAAGGCTGATAAGCAAGAAGATGATCGCCCACGAGAACGAGATAGCAGACACTGCCTCCTGGCCAAGCCGGCCGACCCAAAACGTATCAGCGAGGTTGTAGCCGACTTGCAATAGATTCGTGAGCACGATTGGCACCGACAGGAGGACGAGCGGCTTGAACAGTGCGCCGTCGATTACGTTGACCGACCGATCCCGTCCTGGCCCTCGGCTCACTGTGAGACCTCCGTGAGTAGTTGCGATTCGATGTACTGCTGGAGTTCCCTGCGAACAGCTGGAATCGCCACGTCGCCATCGGCTGTCGTCCGTCGGGTCATGGCGCCAGTAATGGTCGTCACCAGCAGCGCGGCCGTTCGGTCAGGGTCAATATCCCGGAAAACACCCTCTTTGATCCCCATCCGAACGATCTCAGCGATTCGATCATGGAAGAAGCTATCGCTCCGCGTGAAGTGCTCGCGGTATGCGTCGTCATGGGCGGCTTGCGCTCGTAACTCGACCATCGCTGCCATAAACTTGCGGCGCTCTGCTTCGAGTTCGTCCGGGAAGACGTGATCAAGTAGCGCCTGCAAATGGGCGTGCGCGTCGTCGTAGTCCGTCCGCGGAATGTTTGCCTTGTAGTGCTCGAGCATGAACTCGAGGAAGTCCAACAGGAGTTCGTCCTTGCTATCGTAGTGGTGGTAAAGCAATGATTTGCTCTTCTCGAAGTGATCGCCGATACGCTGAATTGTCAGGTCTGCGTACCCGTGCTCACAGAGTGCGTGATAGGTGGCCTTCATGATAATCTCTCGAGTATCTGCTGGTTCTTCAAGAAATGAGTGCGTCTCTGTCATTATTGAATGAATATTCAGTCAAGAGCTATAGCGGTGTCGATGAACCGACCGTGGCTGTTGACCAAGTCATCAATACAATTGAACCCTTCGCCCACAGGTCAGGCGAGCACCCAATGAGGAATACGATTTCGGCGAACTTTCTCCAGCTGACAACTGGCACGGCTTGTAGCCTGTTGACCCACTTCTCGTTATGGGCGCAGAGGTTGGTCAGCACTCGCTGTATTTCCAAGTGCAATTCTCGGCTTGATTAGAAGAGAAGCCCGACAGTGGTCGCATACTCGGTTAGGGTCATCCTGTCGGTATCCTGGGAAGCTGTCTCGAGGATGGCTCTATAGACGTTGGTGTATCTAAGATATTGCCCTGATCGTCGGTCGCTGCATCCGCTCGCTCCGCGAGTGTTCGCTGGTCAATGACATCTGAGAACGACAATCGACGTAGCATAGATAAAACAGGCTGAATGGAAGTTTATTCGGCAGTTTCTTATGCCCCAGAAGAAACAACTGACGACGATATTCTTAGAGTGATTCGTGAGTCGGAGTTTCCTGCCGTGACGGCTCGGTGGGTGGCGGATACGCTCAAGATCGAGCGGCCATCCGCGCATCGGCAGCTTGAGGAATTGCATGAGGATGAAGAGGTTGAGCGTGGGAAGTTGAGTCCGCGGGTTGTCATCTGATGGGTTCTAGGGAAATAGAGACAATAGATACCTCAGTTAGTGATCATTGATTACTCATCTTCCTATTTTCATCTTTGTTCAAATTGAGTAAACTACGCAAAGAAGGCAGAAGCACGTCGAGTGATTTGGAGTCGGACAGAATAGCAATTGATCTGGCTCTATTGAAACACTCAATGCTCGATCACGATCCGCTTGCCCTGTTCCGATGCTCGAATAGAAACAGCACCAGCACAGTCACGGCGAAGACAGCCGGCATGAACTGGAGTTGTGGGAATGGGTCTGGTGGGGCGAGCATCACGCTCGCTACCGTTGCCATAAGACCGTCGACCGCGAGGATCCCTGCGATCCGATCTCGACGTGTCTGTGGGGCGTCTCGTTCGTGCGAGCATCGATAGAAGTGCAGATGTAGAATGTGATCAGGTTTCGGTCGTTGTGAGGGCTGTGAGTTGCTCCCGGTCGAATAGCTCGTCGGTGAACGTATCCGGGTACAATTGTTCTGCTGCCGCCTCCATACCGAAGAGCGTCGAAATCAGCCCCTGAATGTGGGGTGCCGCAGGATAGACGTCCCCATTCTGTACGGCAGTCAAATTTGCTTCCATGCCAGCACGCATCGGGGTGAGGTAGTCTCTCCGGAACGCCTCATCCCCTTCCGGAGCAAGTCCCGCCGGTCCAAGACGGTTTTGAGAGACGATTATGTCAGGGTCTGTCTTGAGGAGAACCTCATAGTCAATGCTTGTTGTCTTGGTACCGAGGTCACTGAGGGCGTCCTGGGCGACATCACGGTAGGGCTTCGACCCCCACCGCCGTTCTCGATAGCGACCGGATAGAACGTCCCAGCCTTGGGGTCAGCACCGCCGCCGAGCATCGCCACAGTCGGCGTCTCGCTTGGAAGTTGTGACCGAATATGGGTTCGGAGATTGTTATGGAATGTGCGCGCAGCGTCGTACCGCCGAGGCGTTTGAAACACTTCGCTCACTACCTTGAAGTAGTCCATTAACGGCCACGGTTCATAGTCCATGTACGTCCCAGGTGTATGGTAACCGTGATGACCCAGGAACGGACCGACGTTTTCAGCGACCTCACTCGTGTCATTGATTCGACCGATTCCTTGAGTAGAATTGCAGCGTATTAGGATCGATAAGGTGCACGTCCGCATTGGCTTCGTAGAATATTTCCTTATCGACGCTGGCTTGTTGTCCTTGGACCTCTAAGAGTCGTGCCTTGGACTCTGTGTCGAGGTTGATGCCGAGTTCCTCGTAGTATGCGGTCGGATAAGAGGGGTAGAACATACTGACGAAACCATCTCGCTGTCCGAGTAATAGACCCATTTCCAATTCGGCGGGTGTCGCTGCACCCCATGTCTCTGGTACCAAATCGAAAGTCTTTGTTGAGAGCGTTTAGATACTAAAGATGCCTTGGTAGCTCAGGCTGGCAGAGCAACTCCTTTGTAAGGAGTCGGTCGAGAGTTCAAATCTCTCCCAAGGCTTCTGCTACAGGGTTTTGGACACCTATGTAAGAGCGCGGCTTCATGAGGATTGTCTCTGGTTAGTTCAACTGCTCTACATTCCGGCGTATCTCATTTCACGTCTTGTGTACGAGGGACTAGGGATCGAACATGTGATCTATGCCCTTGATGCACAGCTTCAAGGAGAGCAACCGTATCTGTGGGATAGCGGGCAGATCATTACATACTATCTCTTCGCAGTGAGTGCAACATGGCTTAGACGGCGGTTTGAAACCCTCAAACGAAAACCAAATCACCACATGCCGAGCAACAAAGGAGGGTAACTCCATGACAATCCGACAGACTATTGCAGCAGCGTTCTTGCTGGTTGGCATTCTTTTGGTAGTCACGAGCCTTCTTAGTCCGCCAGAAGTAACGACAACGGGCTGTTTGCAGGGTTAGTCGACGATTTGGAACCACGACGGCGACCACTCACACAATACACTCGAGTACAACAGCAACTCATGCAATTACGTAATTGCAGGCGAGAAAGCCTCGCCCGGGAGGGCGGGGATGAATCGCCGTCTTTGTTCACTTTCACTGTACGGTACAGTCTTCGGTGCTCTCCGTGCGGTTTTCTGGGTATCCGACGCGGTACATCCGCGCCCATATCGGGACAATCGGACAAATTCGGACTTCCCGACCGAGGCTCGAAGTACCCCTTCGGGATCGGTTGGGTACCGACGCTAAACAACCAAGTACCTCTGAATCCCTCACGGGATAGGAGTAACGGCTACTTGGCATGGCCAGCACCTCGTCGGTGTGTAAACCGTAAACTCCCACCGAACCAGCGACCGACGTTGTGGGAATCCTCGCCCTTCAGGGCGGGGAGGATGTCAACACTCGCTTATCTACAACAGCACAGACGTCAAATACTCGCTCAACTGCGGCGTCAAACCCAGCGAGGACAGCATCGCAATCGACAACAACCACGTCAGGACAACCAGGATTTGAATTTCTGCCAGCGCTCGGAGGGCTTGCGGGTGTTGGATCGTATCTTCTGGTCCGGAAAGGAAACGACGACGAGTGAATCTCAATAACGCCGTGCGTGGGTCACCTCGTGGCGGACTGTCGAACTGAATTGCTCCCAGCCTTGCAAGTCGTAGGCGTCCTACGTCAGCGAGATCGTTATCTCGTCCGTTGCAGAGTCGTATTTCGTCGCTCCTGCCGTTCGTTGCGCGCGGTGTGAGACCGTCCAGTCAATCGCTTCGACCGGCAAAGCCGGGAAGTGCTCAGC
This sequence comes from Haladaptatus halobius, assembly GCF_020618475.1. Classification (GTDB taxonomy): domain Archaea; phylum Halobacteriota; class Halobacteria; order Halobacteriales; family Haladaptataceae; genus Haladaptatus; species Haladaptatus halobius. The sequence continues at coordinate 444,604 of NZ_CP085339.1, forward strand.
CGCAAAGCAGATTATATTCGGGAGAGATAAAGCGATCCACCAATCGTAATTACAAAAATTCCGATCCACATCAGAAACAATGCTATCCCCACTCTCGACTGTGTGACCACACCACTCTGATTCACGATCGATGACCTGAGTACCCATATTATTGCACCGAATAAAAGTACACTAAAGAAAGAGCCACCAACGAGGAAAACAGAGAAAGAAAAATTTGATGACATCTGATGTGATTTTGGTTGGCTCATTACTGGTGACTCTCTCATCACGTTGTATGTTATTTACTATATCTTTCGATTAAAGTTGGCTCCTTTTATGGTTCAGAGATGTGACTAGTGAATAGCTAGATAAATGTTTTATTTTATCGGTCAGAGCAGTCGTACTAGTCTATCGTTGCGCTCGTTTCGAGACATCCTAGTGGATGGTTTTACCACCAAATCTGGAAAATGGTCAGCCGCGACGGCCGCCGCGTGCTGTTGAGCCCGGTCGAGCAGACCTATCGGTGATTTGAAATTATCATTGGTGGCTCTATCCTCACTCTCCACGACCGTTCGCTGGTCGGTGATAGCCGAGAGCGTCAATTGCCATGTCATAGATAAAAAGGGTTGAAGCGGTGGTTAGTTCGGCAGTTCCTTCCGTCCCGTTTGCACACACGGCCAGCACGGGAAGCCGTCGAGGCCGTCACAGTCGCACTCTACTGGTTCGGCATCGTCTTCGGTCTCCTCCTTAGGGAAGGTGTCGAGCGTCCTGTCGTCAGTTGCGTTTTCGACAGCGGCCATGTGCTTGCAGAATGCGGTGCGGTGAACGTAATGCGGACATGTATAGGCCATTAGCTCCGACGGTCACTTCGTCAATTGAAATAATGTACTGGTGTTCTACGGGGTTCTTATGGCACTCATTGACGACGTCCACTATTCCGGGAGCATTGACGTCAAAGGAAAACCGTTCCCACTGAGCGCGTTTCTGTGCCGTCCCGTCAGTGTCACGGTCTGTAGGTGGTTTCGTACTCATGGTCTTTCCTGAGCTAATTGTAATCGAGGTCAGTAGAATTCTCATCGAGCCCCAAGTGTAAAAAGACGGAGACAGTGTACCGCTATAAATCGCGGGGTTGGACGGTTTTACGATCGTTTTCTTCGGCTCGCCGGGCAGCGTTTTCGAGAACCGTTGCGACTTCCTCGTCAAGTGCGTCATAGAAGTCACCGGCAACATTCTGTCCTTCAAGCTGTTCTTTGACTGCAGATTTGGTAATCAAGTCAGTCATACAGTCCTCCAGACGGTATAGTACTACAAAAAGCCAGGGGTAAAATAGATGAGAAAGCCACTACTTTGTAAACAAGTTGTGTAGCTTCACTCCTATATCGAAGGTGGACTGGGGAGAAATGACGTACGAATACACGTCAATTCCTCATAAGCGCGATGAGGATGATTATTATACAGTATAGCAGCAACTAGCAGAGGCATGAAAATCGATCCGTTTCACATCCGTCGTAAGAAATCGAAAGTCGAGAAACTTGTGAGAGCGGCCAAAGATCCGAAAAAATACGCCAAACGAAAGACGACAGGGGAAGTAAAGCGGAGGGTTCGGAAGAAAACAGGCGTCTCGAAAGCGTCTGGGACTGCACAGAAAGTTAAGAAACCAAAACAGTATGCAAAGCGCAAAGCGAAATCGAAGATCCGATTAATGTTGAAAAAGCTCCTGAAGTAAACTTGTGGCAACCGCATTGCGAACTTCTAGATTGTAGATTACTGCTGAGTACGCTGATTATCTGGATGACTCAGTTGTGTATACTTGTCTCTCCGTCGTGGATGTCGATTTCTCGACTGGGACTTTCGTGGTAGTCGCCTCCTTCGTCGATTTGGGGGACGTTTTCTGATTCGTCTCTTGTGAGCTTGACGTCGAGGAACCACCTGGTGTGGTCGTCTTGTCCTGCTGGGTTTTCTGAGAGGACGCTCCTGTTCTGCCTTCTCCTGACGACTCATCGTTGGTCGTTTTTGCGGTGTCTGTCACCGTCTGTACGTTCGTCGCAATCGTTTCCGTCACTGCTATCTTCGAGTCTGGCGTAGTGGACGACGTTTCTCACGTATGTGTTTTGGTAGATCCGAGGATGCTGGAACATCCGGCGAGGATACTGAGACTCGTTGTGGCTAGTGCCGATGGGAGAAATCGTCGACGCGATCAGTTGGTCATGAAAATAGGAATGAGCGACTGGCTGTTTCAGCAGTCGTCTTGAGTATCCTCGTCGGTGGATGAGTTGTCTGATCCGGAATCTTCGGATTCGCTGCTTCCTGTGTTTTTGCTTTGGTTAGTCTCAGTATCGTCATCCGACTGTGTGTCGTCCGACGAGTCACCGCTCGTCTTTGTCCGTCTCGTCGTCGGATAGGAATGCCGTCAGGGTGTCGTCGTCGGCCGCATTTTCGACGGCAGTCATGTGTTTGCAGTAGGCGTTACGGTGAACGTGGTGCGGGCAGGTGCAAGCCATTGGTCTTTGGTCATGTCGTCGATGGAGACTGTGTACTGGTAGTCTGCAGGGTTCTCGTGGCTCTCAGTGGTGACTTCGACCATTCGGGGGCATCGACATCGACGGAGAACTGTTCGGCCTGTGTGCGTTGCTGTGCCGTCTCGTCAGCGTCACGGGCTGCGGATGGGTTTGTACTCAGGGTCTTTCGCTCTGGTTTCGGAAGACCGGTGCCAGGTGTCCTAGCACCTGACGTGTTTCAAAATACGCGCATCTATTTATCGAGTGCTTTGTCGGTATCTAGCTGCTCGTCGGACATGGAATCCGACTTGGTCAATGGCGTGGTGTACATTGCCGCGAGAGCGAACATGACCGCTCCACCCGCTAGTATCACACCGACGCCGAGAAACGTCATGCTGAGCCCGATTGTCTCACTCACGGGGCGAATCACTATCGGCGACAGGAATTGACCGAGGAAAATCGCACTCGTCAGTCCGCTGAGTGCTCGGCCGCGGACGATGTCCGGGGTGACCGCCACGATCCACGTATTGAGGTTCGGGAGGACAAACCCAATGCCAGCACCGACGATCACTAGCCCAGCGACGATTCCAAGAAACGTCTGGCTCACCCCGATGATGATATACCCGATACTCATGAAGCCAAACAGAAGCGCGACGATTGCAATCACGCTCATAGCGGTTCGGATGCGTCCATAGAGCAGCGATACTACTCCACCGGCGAATGTTGAGGTCGCTAATGCAATACCAACGAGTGTCGCACTCCCCCCCGCCTGTGATTCGAGATAAAATGGTATTTGAACAGGAATCATGTAGAAGAGAATCTGGCTAACGAGTCCAAGCGCGAAAATAAGCACGAGTGATCTAAGTGGGAATCGAGTAAGCATCCGACGGAGGTCGACACTGATCATTGAGCGGTTTCCGGATTGTTTGTGGCGGTCGGACTCAGGCAACGCGAACGCCATTGCAGGTAGAAGAACCAACGCCAAGGTATAAACAAGGAAAGGAACACGCCAACTGATATCGGCGAGCACGCCTGCGAGTGGGAGTAACACGACGCCACCCAACGACATGAAGGCTCCCTGTCTCCCAAGAACCGTTTCACGGCGGTTCTCCTCATAATAGTCAGTAATCAATGCCGTCACCGTCACCATTACGCCTGCCACGGCTAGCCCCAGCACAGCCCGTCCGGCGAGAATTGCCACTAGAGAATCCATCACGAATCCCGAGCCACCGGCGAGCGCATAGATCACTGTCGAACCGAGCAACAACCACCGGCGGCCATACCGATCAGCGATTGACCCGATGATAGGCGCTCCGACCGCGATGAATAGCCCATGCATCGTGAGGACGAGCCCGACAAGAATCGACGCGTTCGGTGTCGTCGAGAACGCTCGCTGGATGGCAGGCAATGCGGGCGCGATGGTCGCACCCGCCATGATAGTCAGCATACTCGCGAGCAACAGCGTCGCTTGGGCAAGTCGCGGGCGTGTAAGCACTATTTCGCTACTCACGTATCAGCCTTCAGTTCACTGAATACACGGCGTAGTTCGTCGCTCAGATCCAATTCGTCGAGCTCTGCGTCAACATCCACCTCGTCTCCTTCAAAGTGGTCGCCAGCACGCTTTTGCATCACACTCAGGTGGTACAGGTACGAAATGCGCAGGAGCCAGAGTGCCCCATCAATGTCTTCGTCTGATTGGACATAGTAGGACACCCAGCCAGAGTCCGGTAGAACGTGATGTTTTTGTGCCCGTTCCTTCTCAATGAGGATGTCGCGGATGCGCTTGGCGAACGGAATATCGACAAGTCGACTATTGTGTATATGGCCGATTTCTCGTCCGTTGAGAGTGAATTCACGCCCACCACCACGGTCATGCGGTGAGACGTTAATACCGGGCCAGTCACTGACGTTAGATTCGATCGTATTCCTGGATTTCGTTGATCCCATGACCTAGAAGACGCGACGAAGTACCGTGGATATTTGCGTGAATATATTCACATCTATGGAAACAAGCCAGTAGGGAGCATACAAAAGTACATGCCCAGAGTTTGGCTAAGGATCGAATTACCGCGTGATTCACTCGTCAAGTATTCGCTTGACCACCCAGACGATGAGTTTCGGATGCTCGCTTCTCATCGTACAGAGGATAGCTTACGAGTGGTCGTTGACGCAGAAACGCCAGATCCAAAGACTCTCATTCAGGTGCTTGATACGGCACCTGAAGTTCGGTCGTATGAGGTATTACAAACTAATCAGCAAGGGGTGCTACTCCAGATTGAGACAGCGGAACACGAACCGCGTGTCGCGGCACGTACGACGGGTATGCTGCCGCAATATCCCATGGTTTTGCGCAATGGTTGGCAGACCATTGAGACGGTCACGTCGTGGGAGCGGCTCTCGAACCTGAAAGCTGAATTTGAGGAGAGGGACGTCTCATTCGAGATTCTCTCGATTTCCCAGTCAGTCGAAGTAACCGATCTCTTGACTGCCCGGCAATGGGAAGTCCTTACTGAAGCCATCACGCGTGGGTACTACGATACGCCACGTGGTTGTTCACTTACTGAGCTCGCAGATGCATTAGAAGTTAACCCATCGGCGGTGAGCGGTGTTCTCCACCGTGCTGAAGAGCAGATTATCAAATCGTTTGCTGCCGAGGCAAAACAAATTGACAGTCCCAACTCACTAGATTAACATCCGATGGTATGTTATATTACAATAAATCAACCACGAAGTATGAGGTGATCATAGGTCGCTATTCGTTTAATCAATTGCCGTGCGTGTTCGTGCTCAGTCGAGTAAGGTCGCCGGTATCTTTGGGCATTCAGTCGCTACCTCCATGTGCTCCGTGAGCGTTCGCTGGTGGATGTTAAACGATTGAGATGGTGCAATTCATGTAAATCACGATTTTCCACTGCAAGACATGACTATCGATAGACTTCCGTTTTGAGGATGTAAGCCAATTCCTGCATCACCGTCTGATCATACTGAGTGAGGTCATACTGATACCGTTATTTCACTCACTGTAAATATTTTTGAGTTGGGTATTCTCCCCTATAGTCGTCGATGTGGCTTCGACCCTATACTCAATGTCGAGCAGATCATCAACGGCTTCGCCGACCTCCACAGGAACATTGAGTTGTTCCGCCAGTTCGGCCGTCTCACGCTTGAACGTCTATAACGCTCGTCTCTTCGACGCGAACATCAGCTATATCTCGCACGTCTTCCGCTATTGTTCAGATGTCTCCGTAAGCCCATCCGCGATGGATCGAACCGGCAGCGGAGATTTCCATCTCTCACATCTATGATGTGCAGATCGTAAATCCGAGAAAGCCAGTGGATTGATACAGTTGGGTGCAGATAAGCTATGGACATGATACAGCGACGGGTCACCGCTGTTGGATTCTTCGGAACCCTCGTCATTCTAAGTGGGATACTTTATCTTGTGGGTATCGAGGATCTACTCCGAGAGCTATCACGCGCTGATACCGGTCTCGTCGCCCTGGTCGGTGCAATCACCGTTGGATGGCTTGTTGCATGGGCCCTCGGTCTTCGAGCAGTATTGGCAGTTTTGGGCGTGCACCTCTCGGTGGTTCGGTCGTTCCTTGTCCTCAACGGGGCAATGTTTTCAAATAACGTGACACCGTTCGGACAGGCAGGCGGAGAACCTTTTGCAGCTCTCCTCATTTCAAAGGTTGCCGAAATGGAGTACGAGCGCGGCCTCGCGGCAATTGCGAGCGTCGATGCAATCAATTTTTTGCCGTCAGTCACGCTTGCGCTCGTCGGCGCGGCGTACTTTGCCACCAAAATCACCTTTAGTCAACGGTTACGGGCTGCAACTGGTCTAATCGTCGGACTCGCCGTTGTTGTTCCTTTATTGACCTATCTCGGTTGGCTGAATCAAGATGCCATTGAGCGAAGACTTGAATCCGTGCTCACACCGGTCATTCAGCGATTAACGAAAGTGTTGTCCGGCGTCTCACCGCCCGACGAGTCCAATATCAAATCCAGAATTGAGGGATTTTTTGTCGCAATTGAACGTATAGCGACCGACCGTCGAGGAATGGTTTTTACGCTCACCGCCGCAACTCTTGGATGGGTATTTCAAATGATCGCCCTGTGGGTGGCATTCTGGGCAATCGGTACACCAATTCCATTCTCGGTGATGCTATTTGTTGTTCCGATGGGTGCCCTCGCCAGCATTACACCGCTTCCGGGTGGTGCCGGTGGCATTGAGACTGCCCTTGTGGCGATACTCGCGAGTTTACCGAGCATCACAGTTGGATTAGAGACAGCACTGGCTGCAGTCGTGATATTTCGTGGGTTTGTGTACTGGATTCCGATTCTCATCGGCGGACTTGTCGTGAGTTGGGTCGGTGTCGATGCGTTTGGAACCTTTGCCAATTGAACTCCTTCGTTTGACCGTACTTATTGCCATTGTAATACGGGCGCAGTTGAATTCACGGCCTTATTGGAATCCTCTGCAAGTACTGAAATATGGTAAGTTATCGAGCAGGGCACTGTTAACTTAGTCGGCTAAAGTGGAGTTCCCCCATACATGATATATTCATGATAAATAAACTCGAGTTGACAGATGTTGGCGCCAGCAGTGTCCCGTTTTAGATGGAGAGCAGTTTTTACATCGACCGCAATGAACATTGGTGCTTCATTGTGGTTATTAGATTCTTCAGAGGTGATCAGAATCAACGGATTGACTGCTGTCTCAAGATCATGCTCATTTGATGATGTTTTTCTGGAGAAATTGATCAATGATTTCTAACGTTGTATCACGCGCAGTTTCAACGTCAAGAGACAGATCTGCATTTTGTGCACCATCTATCGCTGCTATCAAAAAGATTGCAGTTGCTTCTGGGTCTGCTGGATGGAACGTCTCGTCGCGAATACCCTCTTTGATGATACCTGCGAGGAGGTCAATCCTATACTGGTGATTTCTGGTGAACTGCTGACGAAGTTCTGAATCGTACTCCGCAAGGGCTTGTAATTGACTGATAGCTAGATAGTAATGCAGGCCGTGTTCATCAACTCCTTCTGGTCCATACGCGAAAAAGTTCAGCGCGGTCCATAGCTGTTCTAGCGGACTGTCCTCTTCATTGATTCCTATCAAACGTTGCATTCCTTCAAGAATGTGATCGAGCAATGACCGCAGGAGATCGTCTTTTGACTCAAAGTAATAATGCACCAAGCCTCGATTCTTGCCCGCTCGTTCTGCTACCTTCCGAAGTGTAAGACCTGGATAGCCCTCTTCTGCCAGCACCCAGACTGTTGCTTCCATAATCATCTCCTCTGTTTCGAATTCATCCCAGAATGGATCTCCAGGTTCTGGCATATCTCGCTAGTAATTGCCCATGAAGGTTAACGTACGGCTTTATCGCTGCTATGGGCCGCAATAGTTATACTGATGAACAGTCTACCCGGATTTCATCAGTATAACGTCGCCACCGCTGGAGTCTCCGAGATGATAGATGAGGTGGTTCACGGGACGAGTTCAGCAAATATCGTCGCCTGTGCTTTTCGGAGGTGTTCGCCCACCGTTTCAGGCCCACAGCCGAGTTCTTCGCCGATATCTTTGTATGTGGCTGTTCGTGGATCTCGAAAGTAGCCTAGTTTGAGTGCAACCGTCACCGCCTCCTGTTGACGATCGGTCAATTGTTCGAACAGCCGTGTGGTCGATGGAGAATAGTCGCCGATGGCTTCAACAGAAAGGTCGAAAGTCTCGGGTATCTCTGTGAGCGCCGTCTGGATCGTCTGTTGCTCTCCGAGTAATGTTACCTGCAGGTTGCCGTCTTCGGTAAATGTCATCGGAGTATCGACGACAAGTCCGTGTGTCTGCACGATGGAATGGAACGTCGTAGCAGTCTCGCTCCATTTCTGGTGAACGTACGCATAGAGGCTGTTATCCACCTCGGAGATATCATATGCGAGAATGTCAGAATGAGCATCCAATAGTGCCTCCGCTCGCTTGCGCTCTCCATCGAATTGGACAAGGAGAACACCGGTTCCGTCATCAAGCATCCGTATGTGATCCAGTGTTCGCCGTTTCACTGCCGAGTCGTCGGCAAACGCTTGCACGATGGGATCGAAAGCAGATTCTGTTGAGGTGAGAAGTATAGTCACAAATCTCATGTAAAAGAGGACAACCGCAAGCAACAAGTAAGCTACTACGGCCGTTAGACCGTGGTATTCACCAAGGATTCCCTCTCTAACCAAATTTGGTGCAGTTGTGACGCCGCTCGCGTTCACCATCCCGAGATGCTCGAACTCAATCTAGTTTTGACGGTAGCAATGTGTTTGCAGTAGACTATGCGGTGGACGTGGTGCGGACACGTGCAGGATATAGTGTCGCCCATCGTGTCGTCTAGCGTCATTAGCGGGTGGCGAGTAACTCAAATTCAGTTCTTCGTATTGCTCTGCCTCCCTCATCTCTGCATAGCTTTCTAAATAAAAGAAAGGGCAAAAACACGGTGGTGGGATAATTTTTTGGAGTTCCTTACCCCAATAATTTCTATGTCCAGTCGCTCAGTCGCCGCAGACTCACGAGAAGCGTTAGTAAGCCTCCCCTCAAATCCAGTTGCGTATGTTGCCATTCTCGCTGCTCTGGTTACTGCAGCAATTCATTTGTATTTGGCACCTCAAGTGATCGGATTCGATCAGACGACAGGGATCCTCTTCTATTTAAATGGGCTCGGTTTCATTGGAGGTATTGTGCTTTTTGTGAGTCGATACTGGAGAGGTGCATTCTATCTGATCGCGATCGTCTATGCACTGGCGACGATTGTTGCGTTCTTCCTACTGGATGGGCCAGTCAATCCGATGTCGATTGTCGCGAAGATTGCCGAGGTCATTGTTGCACTGACCGCTGCCTATCTTTATAGCGTGGAGTAAGGGACACTACGTCGCGTACCGAAGCTCTCGGTCTATGACTATCCTTGTAAAGTCAGACGCCAAGTGAGCGAACGATGACTAATGATATCCGAGAACGTCGCTAATTGAGACAGAGAATAACTGAAGCGGTGGGTTAGTTCGGCAGTTCCGTCCGCCCCATTCTCACACACGGCCAGCACGGGAAGTCACGTGTAGGGTCGAACTTCTATCTAAATTTGGTAAAATAACATCAAAACATGTCACGCAATGAGTCGCTGAGATAGGTCAGCGAACCAATCCCACCTGTTTCTATATTCTTTGTACTTGGGGTGGAATCGAGTGATACGATCGGCGTACCGCTTACGCGGAGTTGACAATCATGAATGTTTGACTTTTGAACGTTTTTGAGAGTAATCCCATGTCGCTTTCCGAAATGATGTTGGATACTAATGCTTTTGAAACGACATCGATCTCGATCCGTGAGCATGATAGCAGTCCCTCCTGGAGCAGTACCATAGATTTCAATATTTTCGCAGGTGACTTGATGATTCGATGGAAGCTGTGGCATGCTTGGCATGGTAGTTGAATCGTATTCAGTAATCGGCTTCCGCACGTGAATACCTGGAATACTATGATTGGTCTGGATTGTTGTATTCGTGATTTTTGCATTTCCAAATTGTTTTCCGATAACGATCCCTCCTGAACTATTCGTCCCGGTTAAATCTGTAATCTCGACGGAACAATTATCGATGATGGCGTTCGTTCCCTCTTCCAGCCAAATTCCTCGCATGTTAGGTTTGTTCTCTGGCTTGCTGACGCGGATCGTTGCGTTTTCTACGCGTGCCCCACTTTCTCCACCACCAATCCGAACTTGGTCAATTCCGTTATTCGCATACGTTCCTCCGTTGATTATTAACGGCCCAGAATGGGGAGATGCATAGAGACCTTCAAACCAATTTTCAATATGACAATTAACGAATCGCAATCTTCCCTCACCTGGATGCGTATATATAGCACTTCCGTTCTTCGATCCACCTCGCATTTTCAGTTGATCAACGAGTAACGAGGCAGATGACTGCGGAACCTTAAGCTCAAGGCCACTACGTGGGTACGATCCACGACTCCCTTTGAATGTGAGATTCCGGAGGATATTTCGTTGGCCTCTGACTGAGAACACGATAACTGGAGCAGCAGTCGGTTCTGTATAGTCAAACGTAAATCCATCAATTAAGAGATCCTGGACAGAACCACCGAAAATCCAATTTCCCTGTTCTTTAGCCGGGGTGAGGAACGTTGCTTGGTTCCCTACAAGGCCACAATTCGTCATATTGGATAAATCGAGTCGTGAGAGACGGTATGTACCAGATGGAAAATAGAGTAGTGTTTGATTCTCTAATGATTCTGTAATCACCGAATTGATTGGCTCAGAACCTGTTTGATCTACATCTTTGTTCCCCATATCAACAATTTTATCAAATCGGTTACGGTATGGATCAAGTAATTCTTTTTTACTTTTTTTTGGTTTCCTGCCACAACCTGCAAGTGAAGTGGCTAGAGCAAGTCCGGAAAGACGAAGATATTCCCGTCTATTCATTACTTCCTTCGTGACCCCCCATCTTATTCAGTATAAGATGGGTAATATAATTTGGAATTTTGTCATAAACCGCTGCTAGATGCGTAGAGAGTGATTACTATACAATAAGCGTCATTTTCCACGGTTGATTGTGGCAAGTTGCTATCTAATAAAAATACAATCACTCTGAGTGTGAGAAGATGCAGTAGTGGTAATTATTCAACTTGTGAGGCTGCACTGCAAAGGTTGCATTTGGGAGTTGGATGCAAAAAACATTATTGAACCCTTTTGCCATCACCTTCTCATTTCTCGTCATGATGGTCAACATATTTGCAATTAACAGTGTTAACTGGGCCAGTCGCGTGCGCGTGAATCCTATTGCACTACTTAAGTATCGACCCTCATTTCACTGAATACGCGACGTAATTCATTACTCAGGTTTAATTCGTCGAGGGCTACGTCGTTGTCCACCGCATACTCCTCAGCGTGATTCCCGGTACGTTTCCGTATCATAATCAGGTGATAGAGATAAGAGATACGTAGGAGCCAAAGCGCTCCTCCGACGTCTTCGTCCTCCGAAGGGAAGGCGTCAAGCGTCCCATCGTCAGTTGCGTTCTCAACCGCGGCCATGTGTTTGCAGTAGGCGTTGGGGTGGACGTGATGTGGGCACGTACAGGCCATCAGTTCGTGGGTCACGTCATCGATGGAGACTGTCTACTGGTGCTCTGCGGGGGTCTTGTAGCTCTCGTTGATGACGTCGACCAGTCTGGGGACTCAACATCGAAGGTAAACTGTTCCCTGTTTGCGCGTTTCTGTGCCGTCACAGTAGGGATCACGGACTGCGGGGGTTTCGTATGTATAGGATATGTGAAATCTAGCTGGAACGATGCACCGAGAGGTAGATCATTTGAACGAAATATTCAAATATTCATATAGCGAATGTCTACATACGAGAACGTGAATGTACCTATGATTCAGCTCCGTAGTGAGTTGGTCAACGAAAAGACGCTAAATGCACACTCCATACGGATAGGCAAGTTAGGTACAGGCACGAATAACATCTCTTATGCCCACATTTACCGAAGAAAAGAAAAAACAAGTCCATGAGTCGCTTCGTGACACAGGACGTGAGTTGTTCGCTCGGTACGGCGTCAGAAAAACGACAATTTTGGAACTCACAGAAGGCGCAGGAATTGGCACTGGGACATTCTACCAATACTATGAATCCAAGGAGGAACTGTACGTAGATATCCTTGAGGAGTATAATAGAGAATTAATTCCTCGGTTACTGCAAAATTCCGTCGAGACCTATGATGATCCAGAGATGGCGATTACAGCGTTACTTGAAGAGGCTTTGGACGAGTTTGAATCGAACCCACTTCTCAGGCGAGTCCTCATCGAGGACGAAGTTAGTTACATACGTGATCGGGTCTCCAATGAGGAAATCTCGGAGAAGCGAAACAGTACAATGGAAGCCTTCCTTCCATACTTTGAACGTTGGTACGACGAAGGGAAAGTTGTGGGGACAAACCCTGAAAGTATTGTACATTCGATCCGAGCGGTTGCTCGCATTGTTCATCAAAAAGAGCAAATCGGAGAGGAACGATATCCCCAGGTTCGAGACACCCTTATCGCTGCCGTCGCTGCGGGACTAACACGCGACAATGACATGACGGAGGATTCCGATGAGTAACCTTGGAGAAATCCACTCCAATGCTCTGTATGTTATTTCGTTCACTGACCCAGAAGCGACTAGGCGTGACCTTGTCGGAGGCAAAGGAGCGAATCTCGCACAACTCGTTGCAGCAGGGGTTCCGGTCCCAGAGGGATTCATTGTGACGACTCACGTCTTTCAAGAGCTTACCGACGATGAGCAAACTAGAGAGCTGATCAATGAGGTTTCGAAACTCGATTCGGAAGATAGCGCGGCGATTTCTGATATAGGGGCTACCCTTCGTCATCGAATCGAAGAACTCGACATCTCCACAGAAATTCGAAAAGAAATAGAGAGTGCCCTCAGTAAAATCGGAGATGGATCTGAAATTCCATACGCTGTCCGTTCGAGTGCGACATCCGAAGATCTTCCAGACGCGTCATTCGCTGGTCAGCAAGAAACCTTTCTAAACGTTCAAGGAGCCGAGGATATCGTCAACAGTATCCGATCTTGTTTGGCGAGCCTATTTACTGATCGTGCGATTGCGTACCGAGCCAAAAATCAGATTCCACATGACGATGTTGCCCTCGCAGTCGTCGTTCAGCGGATGATCAATCCCGAAGTATCCGGCATTCTCTTCACCGCTGACCCAATGACCGGAAATCGTTATACTACTGCTATCGAGGCTGGACTCGGTCTTGGTGAAGCATTCGTCTCGGGTGAAGCAACCACCGATTCGATTCGTGTAGATACACGAACTAAAGAGATCCTTGATTACGAAACAGGTGGTCAGCAAATCGCGATACGTCCACGTCTAGGGGGTGGAACGGAGACAATAGAACTACCACTATCCAAACGAACTACCCGCGTACTCACTGACGAACAGATTCGAACGCTAGCAGCACTAGGAAACGAGATCAATGATCTGTTCGAGTCGCCACAAGACATCGAATGGTGCCTTGAAGACGGCGAGGTATACGTCGTCCAATCCCGTCCGATCACCTCGTTATTTCCCATTCCGTTGCCCAAACCGGAGGACAATCAGCTCCATATCTATGTTAGTTTAGGGCACGCACAGGCGTTCGCCGAAGCGATGCCTCCTCTCGTTCGGGATATCTGGATGGCATATACGCAAACGACGTTCGAGGAGTTTGGACTTGGAGGCGACACGCAGTGGGCAGCAGAGGCAGGTGGCCGGGTTTACATGGATGTCACGAAGTTACTACAGATTAGAGCGCTTCAGGATCTCTTCCCGAAGCAATTGGCTGCAACTAGTGAACCGATGGGGGCAGCGCTCGAAGATATTGTCCATCGACGTGGCGACGAGTTTCTCACCAGGCGGTCGACAACTGAGAAATTAGCTGCAATTCCCGAACTCGCTACTGCAGCGTGGACGGGAACGAAAGCGAGTCGACCGCTCCTCGTAGCGATGGCAAGTGGCTTCCTTGGGGCCTTCATTGGTGCGCCAGCTCCACCAGAGAGTGAGGAAGCCAAATGGAAGGCATGGGGAATGAATATCGCCACACAGGTGCGTGCTCCCAACAGCCTTGCAGAGCGCTCTCATGCTATCTTCAATCTTCTTGATGAGGCAATCAAATTCCCGTCGACTGGGCCGTTGTTAGCTGCAATAACAGCAGGAGTCTGGTTGGAAAAAGGATTTCCGAAGGACGCTGAGGATGTCAACGCTATCGGGAGAGGCTTTCCCCACGAAGTGGTGACACGGATCAATCTTGGACTCGGTGATCTCTCAGACGTAGCTCGCGAGAATCCAGCGGTTGCCGATGCATTGCGACAAGATGCATCTCTAGAAGAAATCAAATCTGTAGAAGGGGGAGAGGATTTCATAGCCGCATTTGATAAGTATCTTACCGAGTTCGGACATCGTGCGACCGGCGAAATCGATATTAGTCGCCCTCGGTGGCGTGAAGATCCGTCTGGATTGCTTGCGACGATTCGAGCAAATCTCGAACACGGGGAGAAAGGAGAACACAGTGAGCACATCCAAAAATTGGAATGTGAGGCTGAGGCGGCAGCAAAACGGCTTGAGGAACAAGTCAATCATGGGCATCTCGGTCCGGTTCGAAAACGACTGATTCGCCAACTAATTCGAACCTATCGCGGCTACATTCAGACTCGTGAGTATCCAAAACAGGGTTCCGCGTATATGTTTACTTCGTGGCGCGACACCTTGTGTGATGTTGGTGACCAATTCGCCTCAGAAGGCAAACTAGCCGATTCAGACGATATCTGGTTCCTTCGAAAAGAGGAACTGTTCGCTGCGCTTGAGGGTGGTTCAATAGACGTAGACATTGAAGAGCGACGTGATGAGTTTGAACGCTATGCATCGATGGATGCACCACCGGTGTTGACGAGCGAAGGTGAAGCTCCTAGCGGACATATCAAGCGCACGGACGTGCCCGATGGGGCACTCGTTGGAACAGGCGTTTCGGACGGTGTTGTTGAAGGAGTAGCTCGGGTAGTTCGGGATCCTACTGAAGAGACGATTGAGAAGGGAGAAATTCTCATCGCGCCATCCTCCGACCCTGGCTGGACACCCCTATTTTTGAACGCAACTGGGATGGTCGTAGAAGTAGGCGGTCAGATGAGCCACGGTGCATTAGTTGCGCGAGAGTATGGCCTGCCGGCAGTTGTTTCGGTTTCCGAAGCTACGCGTCGTATCGAAACTGGTCAACGAGTTCGGGTCGATGGGACAAATGGAATCGTTGAACTATTGGATGAGCAGCCGATGTGACTGGAGACCAGTCTATCGATGAGTTTTGCTATGCCTGGGGGATACTCAAATACGCGCACGACACTGACGGAACAGCCGTTGAATCGCTCGACCTCTCGGACGAGCGTGACCGACTGGACCGCGCACAACGTGACCTTTCACGAAAACAACACGGGTCGGTGAACTACCTTACACAACAGCGTGTTGTGGCGCGTCGTCACGCGGAGTTGAAACAGAAGCGCCGCGGCTTCTTGCACAAGTTGTCGAACTACTATGCCACCGAATACGATCTCGTCGCGGTTGAAGGCCTGAACGTCGCCGGAATGATGCAATTCGATTCAAATTCACGCACCCGAGCATCCGCCGCATGGAGTACTTTTCTCCGGATGCTCGAATACAAGTGTGAACGCGAAGGCACGTACTTCGTCGCGGTTGATCCACGAAACACGACGAAAAAATGCGTGTCGTGCGGCGTGAAGACGGATAAACCGCTATGGATGCGCGAACACTCGTGTCCGTCGTGTGGGTTCGAAGCGGATCGAGATGCAAATGCGGCATGGAACATCCTTGCTCGTGGTCTCGACCAGATAGGGATGGGCTGTCCCGAATCAATGCCTGCGGAGACTGCGCTCTCTACGGACACCGTGGTGTCTGCAAAGCGCGTCGCGGAAACAGGAAGCCCCGCCCTAACGGGCGGGGAGGAGTCACCGGTGCAGCTGTGGATGTTCCTGCATTGGTTTCAGTAATCACTGGCGAGCAAAGTATTCTAATACTGCTTCAGGCAATTGGTGGGTGTAACATTGCGATTGCAACACTCTATGGGATCGTTTTGAAAGATCCAGCTGAATTCACTGTTGGCAAGTATGAGGTCTAAGCAATCGTTTTTGTGGCACTCCTTGTCGTCTTTGGAGGCGCTATTCGGCTAGTAGATTAATTTCGTTTATTTGGTTGTCAATTTATCTATCTAATATCCTAATTTGAATGGAATCGTATATAGCTCTCCTAGTAATGAATAAACAATCGCCTGCCGTCGGACAATCTGTACCCCCTTCGGGTACTATTATGACACAGAAACATATCGTCAAGCAGCCGCAATCCACGAACGGATCGGAGCCACAAACTCGGTGCCCGTACTGTCTCCGACACTGCAATTGGAATGATTACCTTCGAGATCTTGTTGAGCAGGAGCATCGGGAAGTAGACCAGATCACCACGGCGCTGGATGAGTTTTATTGGTAACGTCTACAGCCGTTTTGCAACTTCTTAGGACATGAGTCAGAGTTCCCCCATAGTTTCTGCTCGCTAAGTAGCGGATACGCTCGAAATCAAGCGGCCGTCTGCTCACTGACGGCTTGAGGTACCACCTGAGGAGGGGAGATTGAGCGAGGAAAATTGAGTCCGCGGGTGGTGACCTGGTGGATTACAGAGGAATAGTAAGATGGATTACCCCGTTCACAAAAGATCCACAGACGAAAACCCACCGTGAAGTTAGTATATAATACTAACTTTGTACAATCTCAAAATCCAATAGAACGAGGTTCGAGAAAGAAGCGAACGCTCAACGACAGAAATTGCGGCGCAAGCCGACGATATTGGTATCGATACTAAAACAGCCGTTCGCCGAGGAATCCCTCAGGATGCTATCCTCGTGTATGCAGACGAACACAACATTGATATAATCGTCATGGGAACGCACGGCAGAACGGGCGTTAAACGTGCGCTGATGGGGAGCGTAACTGAAACAGTCGTTCGGCACGCCGATATACCCGTGTTAACCGTGAGCAGGGGCGCTGGAACAAAACTAGAAAATTGAATCCCTCATTCCGGACAGTAGGCTCAACTAACCAACCGAGGGGGAACGGAGTGAATAGGAGAATTCATCTCAGTTGTCGCTCATTACAGGCCGATCGAATAGTGGTGATTCGTGAGAAAGATCAGTTTGATTTCCCGTATGCTTACAACACTTGGCGGCATTTACTCGTAATAACTATCAATGGCTGTTACGCGACGACAATTCGTTCAACTGAGTAGTGCGACAGGACTTGGTCTTCTCACAGGTAGTAGTACTCCCGGAACCAATTCTAACGAGAGAGATGATGTACCAGTTGATGTTAGAGGTGCTCTCTATCTCCCTACGCGGGATTTTAATTTCTATCAAATGTGGGCAAACTACTCACCGGAGATCATTGAACGTGATCTTGGCTATGCAGCTCGCTTGAATTTAAACGCGATCAGAACTTGGGTAAGTTACGAATTTTGGCTCGAGAATAAAAAAGCCCATCAAAATGCAATCGATCACTTTCTCACAACAGCAGCGGACAAGAATATTAGCGTGTTATTCAGCTTGTTTGAAAACGTTGGTACAAAACCGACTCACAAGAACGTAACGGATACTAATCCACAAACTGCACCGCCAGTTCGCTCACCTTCATTGAAGGTTGTTCAAAACCCCAACCAATGGGCGAAACCACGGCAGTTTGTTCAGTGGTTTATGGATCGATACCGAAGTGACGAACGACTATTGGCAATCGAAGTGATGAACGAGCCCGGTTGGCGCAAGGACGTAAAGAAGTTCGCGAAGGATATGTTTCAAACGCTTGTGCAGAATCGTGGCACTGTCCCGTTGACAGTTGGAGCTACAAGTTTAATTACTAGCGTAGACTATCTCGATTGGGGAAGCGATATTTTACAATTTCACTATAATTATCCATCAAGTAAACAAATTTTTCGTGACTTATTGCAGGATCATCATGAGTTATCTTCAAAAATAGAGCAACCGATTTGGCTGACTGAATGGCAGAAAGTAGCGTCGTTTGGATGGAGTAATTCAAATCAAAAAGTGAAAGATTGGTATCCAGACTATTCCTCACTGACTCCGCTCATTCGAAAATACAGTATTGGTAATTTCTTTTGGTCACTCATGCTAAAACCGGCATACACGTTACCTATGCGTCGAAAAGGCGTTCTTAATGGCCTTTTTTATGAAGATGGTGCCGTATGGAGCCTAGAAGACGCACGAGAAATCAAAGCGATGTCCGGAAATCGTGCGTTTTCTGGAGTTGAACGTAAGGAATGGCCCACGTGGACTAGCTCGATAAAGCACCCACAAAGTTAGTCATTTAGTGGTAAGTTTACCACATCCAATTCTTCACATCGTCTTCACTTGGTTATCGGAGAACGTGTTTCCCCACAATTCGATATGGATACTATCATCACTGATTTTCATACCTACCAAGTTTCTTCTCAATTTATTGTCTTTAGTAATCACTTGGGAGGAATTCTCAACAGCGATCCCATAGACGTTCGATGCAGCAGTGACATTTTGGATTTTACCTTGCGAACCATTCTCAAAAGCAACCCCTTTGTGCCAGTCGGTAAGTGTCATATTTGTTATCAGTATGTCGTTTCCATCTTCTGTTGTTTTCACTTGGATAGCGGTGGTATGGCTATTTCCGCGGCCATCGATCGCGTGTCCGTTCCCGTCCAAGATGACATTTCCTGACCGAATTTCGATACAGCTTTGAGAAATTCCCGTTCCCCCACCATTTCTGATGTCCGCTGTGAGTTCGTATCGTCCGGGCTCGTCAATCACTGTACAGGACTTGATTTCTTTTCTATTCACATCGTTTGACGGTAGTAACATCGACTGAACGCCAACGCACGCAGATAAAGTAATTACAAGCACTAACAAGACAGATATTCGCTTTAGATCCATTTGCATAAAGACACCAACGTGCTCACCCACAATAGGGCTTTATCAAAAACCGTTCAATCATCCACTTTATTAGAGCTTTATAAAATAATTTCTCTTGTTTTACGTCTTTTACCTAGTCATAATTTTTTTACGTGTAGCTCGGTAGCCACTTGTATTCCAAAATGGAACGGTCAAGCGGCCATGTCGACGAGTAAACTCGCTGGTGGTAGTGGTACCCGAACGCGACTTATTGCCCAGACAAGTGGAATGTGCCTACTTATGCTCGGCGTCGCTTACGTTGGGGGAGTTCGTCTCGAGTTCGGTGTTGCTGCCGTCTATGCTTCGATCATTCTCTACTACGCGTGGGCGATGGCGTACATAACCGTTGGCTTCTATCGTGGCCGGTGGTCGAACAGACGAATGCGATGATGGCCACACGAGAGATTGACATGCCGTATCCAGTTCGAACACTCGAGGGTACCCTCGATGTCACCGAGACGAGAGGAATAAGCGAGTAGTCACTTTGAAGGGAATAAGAGAAAACGCAAAAATCAGAGTGGTGCGATCGACACTGGATAAATGATGTTCTATTTTTGTTGAAGTTTGATATCGCCGCGCATCGATTGCGGGTGATATTCACAATAATACTGAGTCATCTTTTTCGAGGCGCTGAAGGTCGTACTCACTGTCTTGCCTTTCTCTTCGGCATCCTCGCTTTTGACGACTGGTTTGTCCTGCTTGTTGACGATGTAGAGTTCGTGTTCTTTGCCGTCGAGGTTCTCCCACGTGAGCGTATACTTCTGTCCTGGTTGTAGTGTGAGTGTCGGGTTTTTCTTACCTTTGATGGACTTGGGAGCGCGTCCTTGCCAACCGCTTTGTTTCGCTCCTAAGCGGATCTCCTTCCCTTTCTTCTTGTTCTTTGAACCGCTCTCTTGCTTGCTCTCACCACTGCCTGGTAAGCTACCAGTACAGCCAGCTAAACTGGTAACGGTAAGAGCACTACCTATGAGTTTGAGTGCGGTGCGTCGGTTTGTGCGGGGTTGGTCAGTCATGGGCGAGAAAGGAGCTACCAGCGGTGGCGTTAGATAGATTTTGGCCACAATATGAAATTATGAAATAAAATTAACGAACTTGCTTTGTTGTGGCATGCGTTCGCGCTTGGTCGAGCAGGGCCGTCGGTACTATGGGATATCGTCGATCACTGGAAGGCGATACAGAATCAGTCATCAAGAGCGATCAAGTTGACAGCATGCACCAGTCTCGAGTCCATTTTCAATCCATTCAAGGTGAGCGATAGTTAGTTGCTACCACCGCTGCGGTCATCCAGAAATAACAATCCAATCCAATCACTGTCCGAAAAACGACTGAAGGTCTTTGGCGGGATCGTCACGATGGGGAGCTTAATACAATGGTTCAGCTAGATGCGTTCTTAACCAAAAACTCGGCGTTGGAGGCTATAGTACCCATTTCCATACACGATAAGAAGAATAAATACTGCGAGATAGAGGAGGCTGAGCTCGCCTCCGTTTTGGATTGGAATCAATCCCTCAGGGATATGAGCAATGAACTGGGCGGCAATCATCTCTCCGGTCGCGATGAGTGCGATGAGCCGGGTTAGTAATCCAACGGCGATAAGAAAACCACCAAAGAGCTCGATGATACCAGCAACCCCATACATACTGACGAGTGATGCGGTGGCACCACTTCCATCGACGCCGCCGAAGAGACCGAATAATTTCTGAGCACCGTGTTGCATGAACAAGAGTCCAACAAGAGCACGAACGATAGAATAGATGGGCTCTTCGTACGATGCTGTTGTTTGACTAATCGAGGTGGCCATACTATTTGTATATACGCTTCGGTATTCAATAGCAGGTCAGCGGCCGGTGTTGCCTACTGAATAGATTCTTTTTCGTGATTTGTGAGTGGCTCTACAACACGCAGTTGATTCGGTCAGGCTATGCGCGAGTGCCGGACATTCAGTCTACCAAACAGCAGCAGTTCCGCCAAAAGCAACAACCGTGTCATGGATAAAACGGAAACGTGAGTTAGTTCGGCAGTTCTTTCCAATCCGTGCGCACGCACTCCCAGCACGGGAAGCCACCGAGGCCATTGCAGTCGCACTCTACTGATTCGGAATCGTCTTCGTTGTCGTCCGAAGGGAAGGCGTCGAGCGTGCCGTCCTCAGTCGCGGTCTCGACGGCGGTCATGTGCTTGCAGAAAGCAGTCCGATGGACGTGGTGTGGGCACGTGCAGGCCATTAGCTCGTCGGTCACATCGTCAATTGCCCCCAATTAAACTAAATTTTCTACTGGCGTTCAAATTGTTCCTGCTGTCAAAAATCAGTCCAAAATGGTTACTCTGTGGGTTCGTTAGCTTCGTCTCGATCTTGATACGGTGGTACCCAGATATCTTGTTTAATCATGGAGTCGATACGCGCCTGCATGACTTCCTCGGCATACTCTTCATGGCGAGGTGGTTGTGCATCGAGATAACGGTTCTTTGGGTAGAGTTCCTGATCGTAAATGACTTGGCATAGCTCAGTGCGAAGATCTTTCAACCAATTCGTCAGCGGCGATCGAGTACGGTGTTCGCGCAACCCTTCGATGTCGATGGGGGCACCGACGTATGAGGATCCGGCACCATAGTCGTGTTCAGCAAGTATGTCACCTCGATGGTTAACCACCATCGACCCACCACCGAAGGTGTCAACGGGCGTCTCTTCATCCGGTGTAAGGTAGTAGGTACCCAAATTCGGTGCAACAAGGTAGGCGGTGTTGTCGAGTGCCCGGGCTCGATTCTGAATACGCCATCCGTCATTAGCAACGAGAGGTTCGGGACAGGAAATCCGACAAATAACCTCTGCCCCATTCATCGCGAGGCCGCGAACGTATTCCGGATAGGCACCTTCGATAGCCAATGAAATGCCAAGACGCCCGATATCCGTGTCTGCAACTGGGAAAAATGCGTCAAGATCCTTTCCGTATTCGTCAATCCATGCATCCCAGACGTCGTGGGGACTGACCGATCGTTCGACGGGGAGGAGTGGCGTCACCTTCCGGTGTTTTAGGATGATGTCACCGTCTGGGTCGATAATGAATGCGGTATTAAAGAACTTATTTGGAAACTTCGGTTCAGCTTTCTCCTTCGCTGAGGCCACGATGTAGGTCTCGAATTCTGTAGCATATTCACCGAGTGTATTGGTCTCGTCGCCAGGGATGTCTATCGCTATCTCATCTGCGTACTTCGCGTGATCCATGTCCATGACCTCATCGGTGAATCCCTGAAGCGCCCCTTCGGGAATGACGGCAAGCTTCACTGGCAATTCGAGACCACTCAGCCACGTCGCTGCTTTGAGATTGTCGTGGATGTGCTCAAGGTTCTTCTGTATATCGCTGCGTTCTGTCGCGCCCCAGACGGTCGGAGAGAGACCAACCGCCGTATATTGTTCGATCTTCGCCATCGGTGCTCAATTAGTACCAGTAATGGATAGGATATAATTATGTAGGGAGATACCATTGACCAGGGTTGACAAACAGAAACCACATTATTGGCGACCTACTGCGGTAATCCGTCTTACGGGCGGATCAATTTGTTGAAAATCGGCTTATATTGATAAACCAATAATATCTAATAGTATCCACCCACAGTTCGGAATACCCGTCCCAGACACCTACTCAACCAGAACGGCCAATGTTGAGGAGAATTATCCCCTACACTATACTTAGCCGCCTTCGTCATCAGTTGATGGACGACGCGTCAGGCGGTCAAATTACTGTTGGGAAGCCTCTGTTTGCTCCTCCGTTTCCGTTGGCTCGTACTCGATCTCAACTACTGTCTCCCCATCAATGGTGATAATTGACAGTCTCTCCAGTGGATTCGAGCAATAAGACTGCCTCCTCCTTTTCAAACCGATCAAGCACAGCAGTGAAGGTCCGCGGCGATTTCATTGACAGGGTCTATCCTGAGTTGCGTTAGGAGGACGATGCCGGGTGCGCCAACACCCGGCGCGTTTCAACACGCCCGAGGACATCGGTCTTCCTATCACATACACATAGTACGTGGTATTAAACCCACCAACGTACTATGTAGTGTGTGGATTTAAGATCGTGGATAGTGAACTAACGGCTATGATAACAGACGACAGAGAACGCGATGCTCGCGGCCAGTACGCAGAGGAAGCGACAGGTGAGGATATTCTCGCGGCGATACGCGAGTCGGCATTTCCTGCTGTGACCGCTCGGTGGGTGGTGGATATATTCGGCATTGAGCGGTCATCCGCTCATCGACGGCTCGAGGAGTTGCATGAGGAGGGAGAGGTTGAGCGGGGAAAATTGAGTCCGCGGGTTGTTATCTGGTGGATTCCATAGGAATAGGTACAATAGGTGCCTTAGGAGTCTATTGAATTCGTAACTGTACTTCTGAGGGTGTTTCACGACCTTGGAACGCTGGTAGCGCGTGAGTCGCCCACACAGTCCTCATAGATCACTCACCAATTCAGCGATTTGAACCGTTCACAGTACTGTGAAGTATCGAGGGCGTTGATCCAGCGGATGAACGTTCGCCCGTGATCCGCTTCACCGAACTCGCGGTACTGCCACGCGTGGATGAGTCGTGACAAATAGTGGAACTGATTTGTTCCCAGCCGTGGTGCTGGTAAGCCTTCCAGGTCAGCGCGATTGTGATCTCCTCTGTTGTAGGGACGTACTTCGTGACGCCTGCTTGTCGTTGTGCTTGATGTAAGATCCCGATCCAAACGGCATTGGAAGCGCTTTGATGAACTAAATTTGATTCCATCTCTTGCGGCATCTGGTTTGCTTACTCGCCAGTTACTCAATGAAATCTCCAGTCCGAAAAGCGCCGCTCAGTATCCGTCTACTCCATTTGCACGTTCAACTACTGTTACGGGTGGTGATTTTGTCAATTATTAATGTTTCTATTAATTTCACCCTGTGGGAAATCTATTTTATGTAGCGCAACCAATTAACGTGATGGAGAGAGAAAATGCCAGAGAAGATCATATTCTACGAAGACGAACCAAAAACAGTCGAAACGAACTGCGAAATCATTGAAACGTACGATTTCGGGGAAGGCATTACGTCAGCAGCTTATGTGAAATATGATGAAAAGCACCAATCAAAATTACAAGCGGATAAACAGATCGTCGGCATTGAAGACAACATTAGCGCAACACTTCGATACGAACCAGATTTCATCAGTGAAGAGCCGACGGACGTAGCGACCATCGAAGACGTACGCAAGCTCCACGATATCCCGGAATCAGCGGCACCCGGTGAGCAACAGACTGTCACAATCATGGATTCAGGGATCGATACGAGCCATCCAGTGTTCGAAGACACGGCGGTGACGCAAGTCGATGTGACAGAAACTGGGGGAAGTGATGATGCAGTTGGCCATGGGACAGCGGTTGCTGGGCAAGTAACACGCCTTGCACCTGCAGCGGATCTCATTGCACTCCGAATATTTGGGAGTGAAGGGAAAACGAAGATGAACATCATTCTTCGAGCATATGAGTGGCTCCATAAGAACCATGATCGATACAATGTCGTCAATATGTCGTGGGGCGCTCAAAAACAGTCGAAGCAACTCGATCAGATTCATTCGAAACTCATAGAAAAAGGAGTAAGAGATGTTGTTGCCGCAGGAAATTCGGGGGCAAAGAGTGGCAGCCCAGCAACAGCGAAAGGGGCATTTAGTATCGGTGCATGTACGAAGGACGGAAAAATGGCCGAATTCTCCTCGTACAATCCAAATGGTGATAATCCAGATGTCTCAGCGATAGGGAAAGACAATCGTCTCGCACAAGCCAGTGGAACAAACATGGGAAAACAGCTGGATGGACGGTGGGTGAAAGCTTCCGGAACGTCGTTTGCCGCACCAGAGGTCGCCGGAATGGTTGCGAAGTACATAGACACAAAAGACGACTGGTCCCCCAAGGGTGTCCTCGAATCATTCGAATCAGGGGCTCGAGATATTGAGGATCAACCGAAAGATGGTGCCGGAATTGTTGACTATCAAGCAACAGTCGGCAAAGAAACAGCAGATACATCTGAGCAAGAAGTCGATAAGGTACTATAAAATATCTAAATCGACTATTCACAGATAGGATTGAAGTCACAGGCTGAAGCGGTGGCTAGTTTGGTAGTTCCGTCGGTTCCGTGCGCACGCACTCCCAGCACGGGAAGCCACCGAGGCCGTCACAATCGCACTCTTCCGGTTCAGCATTGTCTTCGTCCGTTTCGTCGTCCTTCGATGGGAACGCCGTCAGCGTCCTGTCGTCGGCCGCAGTTTCGACGGCAGTCATGTGCTTGCAGATGGCGGTGCAATGGTAGTGGCTCCCGACTAATAATCCGATATTGAGCTGCGCCCAATCTCTCCCTGTATTGGGTCGGGAGCTGTGTCGACTTATGGGTCTATTTGAAGACGTAGCGGCAGTCAGAACATCGGATTAAGAAAGAACCAGTACATTTATCGAATTACCTTTGCTACCATTCAGCATGGTAACGACTGGCATAAGAACGATTCACGAAGAGACTGAGGTGCTCGCTTTCGATCTCTGGGATACGCTACTTGACCGGGAATCAACACTCGTTCCGGCGCTCAAAGACCTCCTCGATGTTCATGGAAGTGACTACGACGCCGAAATCCTGCTTTGACGCTATTTGGCCATGCATTTTCGTGATTCGATGATCGATTCATTGATCCCAGAACCCCACACACCATTCAAAGAGATCAGTCGACGTGCCCTCACATATCGTGTCAAGCGACTCGGTCTCGACGTTTCCGATGAGGAGGTTCGCGACCTCATTCGTCAGTGGAAGGAGTTACAACCGTATCCCGATGTCGATGCCGCACTGAGCGACCTCGGTGAAGAGTATACCTTGGTCGGCCTCTCGAACGGGGATCCAGACATGCTCGCTGCGGTTCGGCCGAACTTTAAGACGGATCTCGACGGCGTCATTTCAGTTGCGGAAGCAGGTGCATATAAGCCCCACCGTGCGTCCTATGATCTCTGCTGTGAGCGATTCGATGTCGCGCCACACGAGGTCATGTTCGTGACCGCACATACGTTCGATCTGGTCGGTGCCAAAGCAGTTGGTATGCGAGGAGCATTTCTCAACCGCCACGCAAACCCTTTTGGTGGGTGGCCATACCAACCGGACGTAGTCGTCGATGACACTGGACAGCTGACTGAGGAACTGCTCTGAAAGGCGTTCCGTATTTCTGAAACCACTCGGCTCAGACTATGAGCCCACCGCAGTAGCCGTCTCGAACGGTCTTCTTGCGGAACCTATTGCTGACCGAACCGGCCGTATATGGAATCGAATGGAACCGATTACGATCTGTTGAGGTGAGAATGGATGTTACTATCGAACTGAACTCACGAAGCGGAGAACAAGAGCAGAACACACTATATTCGACGAACGGAGATGGAATCGAACCACCGAGGCCACAACGTGGCCGCCATCGACGAATTGTCGATGGTGCTTCTACCAACAAGCAACCCGTTCTCGTGAAACGGTGCGTGGTTGTGCCAGCAAAACCACGCATCGGGCGTTGGGCATCAGACGCGGCGTTTATTCGTTGACGATGCTCGAGCGTCGTAGGACATGACGACCTGACTGGTGAAGTACGACGTTCGTAGTTTTTCTAATGAGTGCGTTAGGTATTGTTATGTGGTTCTTGACGATGGAGAAAGGGCTAATAGAACACAGCAAGATTCACAGTTGTCTCAACTATTGAAACGGAACACGACCATCGTGTAGGCAAGTACTACATGCTGGAAACCTTCATTAGTTCTGAAGTCACATCTTAATCCATGGGAAAGTTAGTAGCTATAACGACTGATAACAAGGAGATAGAATGTCACAATATAAAAGAAGGAGACAACGGATTACAACTTCGTAATGAAGAAAATGATATTGTTGGATATATTCCCTACGACCGTCTTTGCTACGTAGAAACAACGTAAGCGAATCACCGAGGATCACCCCGACAAGTTAGAAGGACTTCGCGTGCTCGTCTGTGAGGAAGTCGACGAACAGCAAGTCGATCTTTTACATGGAGACACGACTGAAACCACTGTTGCTGGCGGGTGAGTGAATAGTCACTCGTCTTGCAGAGCAGCTGCAATCGCTTCTAACTCTGCTTTTCGAAATGGTTGTGAAGTCTGGTCTGGATTATCGTCGTCCAGTTCGCCGATTTTCCACAGGATACCAGCCCGCATCTGGGGTTTGAAGGGCAAATTGTTCGTGTCGATATCTTAGTTCAGAGTCGTACAGAGTGCTGCAAGGGCTTCTTTGGTGAAAGCCGTCGATTCTATACGTTCGTATCTCCCGACGGCCTGTCGAATTTCGTTTCGGAGTTCGTTGACGGTTTGTGTCATAGAAATTGTAGCGAGGGGAGGCGTCGTGTCTATTACGGTTCTCTCACACGATGCAAGCTGCTGTATGCTTTCGGAACTTGTTTGAGCAGGACCGCATTTGGCTCAGGTGACGCACCCCGATCGTTCTTCGTTGTGTTCGTCTTTGCGATGCTCTTGGTAGGCGTTCACCAGTCAGCCACTGCGGCGGATAATTAACCAATCAATCCTCGCATTCCGACCATCATCACAAGAATTACAAGAAATAGACTAGTCATCCCCATTAGCCACCTGAGCGCTGTCTGATTTAGTTTCTCAACCCGCACCAGATCTGGATTTGTCGAGTCGAGCTCGAGAAGTAACTCTGTTTGAGACGAGTGCAGAGGCACAAACGCGATAAATAGCATTACAGTAGCGATTCCAAGCGCCGCCCACACCCACACAGTCGGTGTTGTAAGATAGCCGAGACGATGAGCGAGTCCGACTCCTGAGCCGAGTGTCCCAAGTGTGAGGGCTTCACCGACCACCATTATTTTTGGCGAAAGATGGGGCAGAAGTGAAACAACGATCTGAGGCTCAGCTTCAGCGACAGCTGGCGCCAACACATAGCGGAAGAAAAAGTCCATCCCAAACCAAAACGCAGCTAACCCGATATGGACATAAAACAATACCATCAGATTCCCAGAGATGTATGCACCAATAGGAAGTCCGAGAATTAGCGCGACTGTGATCGATGCATATCGAGGCCCGGCTGCAGTTATAACGAATCGATACTGCTCTCGTCGACTCAGTCCTGCCTCGCCTGTTGCCATATACACCACCTATCACCAGGCAATAACATAATTCCCAAGGTGGCCAAACTTGACCAGGTGAACTATCCCGCTCTGTCCGCATGCACGATGAGTTAGTAGGGCATAAACAGGAAGAATGATTTACTCCCAAGAGCAAACCATTATATTCCTTGATAGCTCAGGCTGGCAGAGCAACTCCTTTGTAAGGAGTCGGTCGAGAGTTCAAATCTCTCAAGGCTTCTGCTATAGGGTTTTGGACACCTATGTAAGAGCGCGGCTTCACGAGAATTCACTTCCACTTATAGATTCAGGCAGAAGAAGAGTAGCTTCATGCTTAGTCTATCAGGCCATCTCGATTACGTATGATTTGATAGACGTGATATTTGCGTCCTTCGTGTGTCCCTCGAATTTGAATACTTCACAAAATTCGTAGGAGTCTCCATTGTCAGTGGTTATGACACCGTTCACAGCTGCTATATCACCATGGGTGATGATGTTTTCGACCGTTATCTTGGCGACCCCATCGAGGAAGAGATCCATCGAGTCCACGACGCTCTGGTTCCCGTCGAGTGTTTGCTCACCGACGATCACTAACTGAACGTCGTCGGTGAGCATCGAACGGATCGCCTCCTCGTCGCGCTCCGTAAAGGCGACATAAAAGTCCGAAAGGAACTGCTTTCTGGGTGAGTTGCTACAGTTCTCTTCGATCGAGAGTTCGGGCATGGTGTATGTGACTGTTCGATTCGGTTGCTCTTATAGCTGAAGTCAAATGAGCCAATTTCGCACACGCGAATAGTGTTGAAATCTATCATAACACCCTAGCCTTCGCGAGTGTCTATGCACGGCGAATCTACTCCGGTGACTTCAGTTCACTCGAACTTCGGAGTGCTGTCTCACTGTCGCCCTGATTTCTAAACGGAAGTGGATTCGGTCGGGTCGACACCCTTGGGGAAGCGTAAAACTTGGCTGCCACGATGAGAGTGCTTCAAAAGTCGGGTTGGGCCACCTGAAGTATAGGGGTCGTAACTTCAGGCCCGTCAGAACCTTCTTCGAAGGTGACCATGAACGTATACCTGACACCTTCACCCACTCTGTAAATAGCTCAGAATGAGCTCCCAATACACAGCACGATGGGCTGAGTTGTAGAAAGACATAAACAACATCTGTGCGCACCTATTCGGTATGAATAGCTGTTCGCCGAAGGACGACTCCCCGCCGCAGCTGCTTGCTGGGGCGATCCCAGGTGTCCTCTTGGCAATCAGTCTAGATTCGCTATTCGCACTTCTCGAACGGCATCTCGGTAGCGACACGCTACATGACCAGTCAGTCGTAACTGGGTAACCAAGAGTTGTGTCGGATGGGGCGTGAAAGGAGAACCACGGCTACCATAGCAGGTACGAGATAAAGCGATGAACACCATTCGATTCATGAAGGAAACCACTGACGGTGGTATTCTCGGGGGGTATCCGTGAGTCAGAGTTTCCTGCTATTACTGCTCGCTGGGTCGCAGATACGCTTGAGATCGATTCACCCAATTCGAGAATGTCCGTAATTTTGAGCATCTAAGGTCTTTTTCTGCTGGTTAGAGAAACCCTGTACGTCCGACTGTGACATGTAGGGAGCGTATAACTCCAGGATTGACGATTGAGCTGCCAATTCGTCGCGACCCACAGCGGTACGGGGCTGACTTTCGGCCCGATGAAAAAGCACTACGTAAGCAAGTACTGCAAGTATGTCTTACCGTGTCAGTTTGCTGTGTCTGCTAATGGTGATGCCGACTATATAGTGATACTACTCACAAACAGTACCGAGATAACAAAGTCGAAGAATAGGCATTACTCTATTAGAATGGTGATCTGTGTACTGATGACCTCGTCCGACTCTGAAAATCGGTGGTGAACTAATGTCATCGAAGCATCGCAGGCGCTATTCAATGAACCGGACTGGTCCCTCACAGGACCAAGTATTCGATTTGTTGCAGAACGTGCGCCGGCGCTACGCACTTCACTATCTTCGACGAGTGAATCACACTGTCAACCTGTCTGATCTCACCGATCACGTCGCTTCTTGGGAGTACGATACGACACCGGCAAAGTTGGCGCGTGAGCAACGAAAACGGGTCTATATCTCTCTTTACCAAACACATCTTCCCGCACTCGCTGATGCTGGTATCATAGAGTATGATCGTGATACCGGAAAAATCAAGCCTACTAATCGTATTCGAATATTCGATTCCTACCTTGGTGCATTCACCAACCCGACTCGGCGATGGGACCAATACTATCTTGGGTTAGCACTTTGCAGTGTACTGTTTTTTGGGGGTATTTGGGCCGAGATTTCTCTCTTAGTGGAGTTTTCGTGGGATATGGCCCTACTAGGAATCGTAACTCTATTTGGAGCCGTCGCGGTGAGCCACTACTACTACACTCAACAGACTGTGCCAGAAACACCACCAGAACTCCACTCTGCTGAAATACACTCAGTGGACGACTAACGAAAACTACTTGCAATGGTTCACCTTATGCATTGTTCATCCGTTGACTCGTCGTTTCACCGCACGTCTGGCACGTCGCAACCCGGTACGGTTCTCGCGAGAACGCAGCGTTCTCTGCGTTCCTGTTCTCTGTCTGGATCTCGACTGTAACCATATGTGAGGTTTCACGGCCGCAGTTCTCACATGATTCAACTGTTGTCTGAAATTTGTTTTGTTCTGCTGTCATGATAATCGTCTCTCTCAGTTTGAGGAGCGACGAACACAGGCATAAACAACGACCTTTGTTAGTCTGAGTTCGCTCTCTTTTGACCCATTACTGGAACGGAGTCTCTCGGAAATGGCCAAATAGAGCAAATGAGCGACAGAAAACCGCCAATTTTTGAGCACGACTAGGATTTCGAGAGTGTTATGCTCACCCATTTCTGGTAATCAACCCATCAAAAACCCTTTCACGGTGTGTCGTCCATCATGGTTTTCGAATGAGGTGGATTTGGCGTGACGGTTGGAAATAAGAGGCTCGACTCAGTCAGTGAAGAGGGTATGTGAGATGAGCAAGGACGGTTTGCGGAGAAAGTGAGTGATGACGATATCCTTGGCAAATTACAACTGGTTCGGATCCGGATCATCTGATCCAGTATATAATTGCCAAGCGCTGAGTATAAGCACTACACAAAAACAGAAAAGAGAGATAATAGCCAGCGATCCACCCTTGCCTTGAAGGACACGGAGTATCTGAATGCCTCCGCCGATACAGGCTGTCCCAGCGATGAGAAGCTGTTTACGTCGGGAAATACCGCCAGAATGGGACATAAAAACACAACCAATTGCAGCACTAAATCGCTTCTGTAATCGCGAGTATCTCAAGGAGAGGAAACCGAGAATTGCAACATAACTGCTGGGCAGGGAATTTACTCAGATGTCTTCGTCATCTGTTGGTGGCCGACACGCCATGCGGTCGAACCGCTTTTGGGCAGCCTCTGCTCGTTCCTCCGTTTCAGTCGGCTCGTACTCGATCTCCTCTACTGTTTCCCCATCAACAGTGACGGTGAAAATCGCGTCTTGGTGGCGTCCAGATTCAGGAAGGTCATCGCGACGAATGACGAGTTCGTCGACGGTCTCGCCGCCAGATTCGAGCAATAAGACTACCTGCTCTTCTTCAAACCGATCGAGAACACCAGTGAATGTCTGTGGCGATTTAGTCATTGGTATGTTTCCCGGAGTACAGTTATCCCCTCGGTATCCACAACAATGACAGTATCGCCACCGTTGTTCCAAATTGGCTGATTTACGTTCCAGTAAAGGTCGGTGTTCGTATTCTCACCACTGCCGGAGTGAACCGTGATTTGCGCACCGGATTCGAGAGTAACTCCATCGGGAATTGTATAGCTGTGGTTCGCTGCATCACGGAGCTGCCATCCAGAGAGGTCAAGCAGCGCGTTCCCTGTATTCGTGAAGACGATGTACTCATCGTTAAGGTTCTCAGCGTCATTGCCAGCAGCATCAGCGTGTACCTCGGTCAGTTGTAGTGCACCAGCTGGTTGCGACGATGTCGTTGTCTGCGCTGCTGTTGTAGTCGGAGGGCCTCCACCAGAACCATCATTACCTTCGACGTCGATCGTTGTTCGCGGCGTCACAGGCGCAGTTGCGCCTGGGTCAAGAGGTGATGCCGACCGGAGTGACTGTGGATTGGTTGGCGCCTCTGCTTGTGTTTTCACGGTGATTTGCTCACCAGTGCTGTCGAGCACGATAATGCCGTGGACGGCAGTCCAGTAGGTTGGAATATTACGTGCAGCGAGCCGATTTAACATCTCTTCGTGTGGATGACCGTACTGTGAGTCGTAAGCGCTTGAGATCACCACTGCTTGCGGTGTGACGGCATCAAGGAACACATCACTAGTGCTAAATCGACTACCATGATGGCCCGCAAAGAGCACCGTTGAGTTGAGTGATGAGTCATATTGCCGGAGAAGATACTGCTCTTCTTGCTGGGCTGCGTCTCCTGGCAGAAGAAAACTGGTTTTTCCGTATGTGACTTTGAGGACGATACTGTTCTCGTTTCGCTCTTTGTTAGCAATATAGGGGTTTGGTGGGCCAAGAACCGTCACCGTGGCACCTTCGAATTGAATGTGATCTCCTTCCTGGGTTTTGAAGAGTGTTACGTTGTGTTGTTCGACAGCATCCAGATAGCGTTGATACGTACTAGAACTTGATGCAATCCCTGGGTCATACACAGCTCCAATACCGTTCGCTCGTGTTTCGTAGTAGTTGATGATGGCTGCATGGCCGCCAATATGATCGGCATCAGCATGCGAGGTGACGAGATGGTCGATACGAGTGATATTGTGCCTCTGGAGATACTGCAGGACATACTCACCGTCATTCCGCCAATCACCAGTATCGATGAGCATTGTTTCCCCCGTCGGTGAGACAATGAGTGTACTAGCGGACTGGCCAACGTTAATGAAGTGAACTTCGAGTGATCCAGTTGGTACAGTAGTGGTTGTCGGTGTTTCGGATGGTGAAGCAGTTAGCGTCCCTGTTGTGTTCACGGATGTTGTTGTCTCACTTCCAACTCCAGGTGGCCCACCGCCAGCGCATCCTGCAAGAATAACGAGACTGGCAACGAGAAGAGCTACTAATACACGCTGGTTGCGCATATATTCCTCTTGCTAGGAGGGCGTAAAAAGGTTAGCACTGATGCTAGAATCTAGTTCCTTACTGTTACTCCTCTTAGGTTCGGTGATGAATTGTATCGGACAAATTCGCTCGATGTTTAGGCTGCGCTGCGCCGTTCATCCCGATCATGAATGGTTAGAATCTACTGGCACGCTCGTGCCTTCAAGTTTATCAACTGCATAGTATCAGCCGAGTTGTCCTCGGATCACTTTTGTGCCTTCTGAACCGGCGTGAGCCTGTACATATGCGGTACCAGCATGAATCTCATTAACCATCTGGCTAAAGGAGACCTCAGGAGTGAGACAGTTATTGCCACCGGAATCAGTAGGACATTCGTCGCCTTGCCGAAGTGTGTTTCTGAGCACAACAGATGGTCCGGGTGATGCTGAAAAATTGGCTAATTCTGCAAGATGGGGGCCATCTTCGTCTGGCCCTCCCTGGTGGATATGGATTCCGGACATATTGCGCATATTCTTGACGAAAACGGTGTAATCGAGTTCCGTCTCATCAGAATTGAGCTCGACGAAAGCACCTCCGAACGCATCCGTTTCTGTATACGGAGAATATTCGTCACTGCGAGGCACGTTTGCGGCAGATAAGTAGGTAAAGAATTGCTGGCCTATTTGCTCGGTGGTTTTTGCTACGGCTGGTTGGCTAACAGTGAGGCTTGCACCAATCGTTGTGAGCAACGCTCGACGTGACGTGGGGATTTGGTCGAATGACATCAGTTACCCTGCCACCGAGTACGCTAATAGTGACCATGGACTGTTTAGAGTAGTTTGAGTTGAACGTGTTTGAGGAGAAAGATAGGGTAGGCAGTGCTTTATCGTAAGCGATAGCCCATGATAAGACTGAACTCGATTAAGTATCGTCAGAATCCCTACATAGATTTAAAAGACTGAAGCGGTGGCTAGTTCGGCAGTTCCTTCCGTCCTACCCTTACGCACTCCCAGCACGGGAAGCCACCAAGGCCGTCACAGTCGCACTCGTCCGGCTCGGCATTGTCTTCATCCTCCGAAAGGAACGCTTCAAGCGTCCTGTCGTCGGTCGCATTGTCGACGGCACCCATGTGTTTGCAGAAGGCGTTGTGGTGGATGTGATGCGGGCACGTGCAGGCCATCAACTCACTAGTCACGTCGTCGATGGAGACTGTGTACTGGTGGTCAGCGGGGTTGTCGTGGCGCTCATTGATGGCATTTGGATCATACTTAAGGATGAATCTGTAACAGTAAACTAATCCAGCACACACGGGTAGTTGGAGATAATACCGTCGACACCGGCGTCGACGAGTTGCTCCGCTTAATACCACGTGTCTATCGTGTATGGGATGATCTGACGACCTTCCCTGTGAGCGATTTCGACCAGATCGATGTCGGCCCAATCACTACCATCGAGATAGTATTCATCCCGGAAAAACGGTGTTCCCTTGATCTGTTGTAGGGGGGCTGGACGTATTCACAGTCGAGGTCTCTAGAGACTTGTAGTCCATCTTCGATCGAATCCCAAAGCAGGTAGGCGATAGGGATGCTCGAATCTTCCTCGCGGACTGTTGCCAGCGCTGCTTTCGAAAATGGTTGAACGATAAAGTCGTGTGGATACTCGGAGAGAATGTCCAGAGCCTGTTTGGTGAATGATCTCCAGGTCTCTTTTTGTTCCTCGAAATCGTCGGGCATCTGGAGTCGCCCAGCAGCTTTCCATTCGATGTTGAGTGGAATGTCATCGGGGGTCGCTTCCACCACTTCTTCGAGTCGCGGAATCGTCTCGCCACTTTCGAGAACCTCAGCGTTAAATACGACATTAGAATCCGTTTCCCAAACATACTGGTTGGGAGCATCCGTGGTGCCACGCTCGCCACCGTCCCGACTGGCGAGTTTGTCGTCATGGAAGACAGCTAGATCGAATTCCTCCCCTTTCCACGGTTGGCCGCCAGCCGGCACGATGTCGCACTCAATCATATCACATCTTCGATTGGCAGCGTTATCGCCCTTACCACCACTTACTGCCTTCTTTACGGCAGCCACAGTGTTCTCGGGGGAGACATCTTGAAACCCTCTGTGGGCAGCCAATATAGGTGAATTGCTGTTAGACAAATTATAATTGCTGGCATCCGTTTCCGCCGTATCGTCATTTTCCTCCGCGATTGCGGTTCCTCCGATGAGCGACCCGAGTGCTGCAACTGTAGTTCCCTTAAGAAAAGTTCGACGCATACTCCGTGGAATCTAGTACATCACGCTATAAACAATTGGTTCATATTATAAGTAATTTAGTAATGATACTATTGACGATTACGTCTCTCTATTGATAGTTCCCGACTGTTGCTGGGCCGCTTCGAGACTTCCCAATCGAGAGATTCATTCGGGAAGTTAGGAAAGTGCTCTACCCCGAAGTCAGCCGCGTATCGTTGTCTTGGCTAAGTAAGACAGTCAGTGGCTCGGGGGTATCATCAGTCGCTGTATTGGTACACACCGTTAGCGTTCGCCGGTCGGTGAGATCCACGATCGTCAGTTGGCGTGCTATGGATAAAAACGGAAGCAGAGGGTTAGTCCGGCAGTTCCTCTCAACTGTTCTGATTCAGATAACTCTGTTCAAGACTCCGAACAAGTTCAGTGACGGTGCGATTTATCGGGACGTCAACATCAGCTTCGGTGGCAAGATCAACAATGGCACCATTGAGCTCGTCGATTTCGGTTTTTCGTTCGTATTCGATGTCTTGGAGCATACTGATTTTGTGTGACGGATACGTGCCAACCATCTCTTGGAAAGACGTTAACACATCATCTGTCCGTAAATCGATATTGTGAGCTTCGGCAACAGCTCGCGCTTCAGCGATGAGTTGGTGCATAATCCATTCAAGACCATCATCGTTCATTAGGTTGTCCACCATTAGTCGCGTGAGTGCGGCCAGCGGAAGCGTAGCGAGCCCAAGTAACTGTTTATCCCAGATGGGATGTCTTGGATCCTCCGCAACGGTTGTCTCAAACCCAGCTTGTTCAAACACCATTCGAACTCGTTCGGCGAACGCATGGTCTTGCCCTCCGAAGATCGTCTCACCCTGTGATGTGTGCTGAATTTCGCCGGGGGAATCAGTAATTGCTGCCTGGTACGTAACGCCCCCCAAGGCCCGTTCAGCGCCAACAAGATCAATCAGATACTCGTAGTTTCGTAAGCCGTTTTGAAGAGATAACACGTAAGTTTCTGGTCCAATACACGCAGCATGGTCACGTACCGCAGTTTTCGTGTGATGAGCCTTCACTAGGACCAGCACGAGATCGACGGGGCCAATGTCGCCGGCAGTCGTTGTTGCAGGGACATCGACCTCGAGTGTGTTAGAGTGGTAGTCGCTCTGGATTCGAACCCCGTGTTCCAATAACTGTTTGACGTATTCCGGACGGTGGTGAAGCAACCAGACATCGTGTTCGTTGGCAGCAAGTCTTGCCCCGAACAGACAACCGAGCGATCCAGCACCAATGACTGCGATACGCATATCTCTTGAGTTGATTCGAGCAGTCTTAAACGCCTGTAATGCGGCAGGAGCGATAATACAGATCAAAATTCGTCTCTCGATCTATCGACCGGCGGGAACAGGCCATCTATAGAGAAACTCCATGAGAACTGTACTGCTCGGAGTTGCGCACCGTTTTCGAGCAGCGATACCAGGGAATCCGACCCAGTCTTCACAGACGAGCCACCACTTAGCTTCGGTGAAGCGGTGGTTAGTTCGGCAATTCCTTCCGTCCCGTTTGCACGCACGGCTAGCACGGGAAGCCGTTGAGGCCATCGCAGTCGCACCCTGCTGGTTCGGCATCGTCTTCGTCCTCTGAGGGGAAGGCATCGAGCGTGCCGTCGTCAGTCGCGTTCTCGACGGCGGCCATGTGTTTGCAGTAGCCGGTGCGGTGGACGTGGTGCGGGCAGGTGCAGGCCATTAACTCGTCGGTCACGTCGTCGATGGAGACCACGTATTGGTGGGCTGCAGGATTTTCGTGGCTCTCATAGAGTCCAAAGTCAGTGACCGAAAAAGATACGTTCAAGATAATTGCTCACCTTTCGATGGCAGGCTACTATGAGTACCTGCTATGAATACAAGGTAATTAAAATGTCTACCAAATGGCTTGGATTGGCAACGGATCGACGAGCGACAGAACACCATCTCAATCGCCTCGCACAGGATGGCTGGGAACTCGATCAAGCATCGATCAATTGGGGTGGGAGCACCGATTTGATTCTGCGCCGATCCCGGTAAGAAGCTAGCTGAGGCCGGTCAGTACGCAGACTATTTGCGGCTAGGGTAGTTCACTGATCTGTTAGTGTTTTGTTCTCCTCGTCGGAGAGGGCCCCCAGAGATATTCAATCGATCACAAACCGAATCGAGAATAAGATATTCTTTCCATTATCCAAATTTTCACTGACATTCGACAAATTTTTGTCGGTGCGACACAGCAATTAGCCAAATGCCCTCATCCGGAACGACTGGGGGAAAAATGAAGTGTATAGTGGTGCTATGCACTCTTCTCACCGGCTCACTGGCTACCGCTCAAATACCGCAATCAGCACAGTCGAGTGATACCCAGATTGAATACCAATCGTGCAAATCAGTTGCAGTGAACGGCGAGCGGTATTTTAGAGTCGTCTTACAATTTCGTTCGGGTTCCCAGTCGTTTTATGGCCCGTATAGCGGTCACAACGTCTTTCACGGGGAGGGACAATACGCAGGGGAAGATATCGTCAGTGTGAGTGTCAACACATTTGGCTCGACCATTACCAAAGATAATCCTCTGCCGTGTAACTCTGGTTCAACGACTAGTACCACGATACCACCAACTAGCACAACAACAACATTAACGACTAGCACGACCACACCACCGACCATCACAACGACCACGACATTCACGACGACTTCTCCATCAACTACTTCGCAGAGTTCAACGACGCAGAACACTGAATCGCGTGAATCGTCCACGTCATCTATTACATCGATTTCAACGAGTGAGGGAGGAGAAACCACCACACAGCCGGTTCAATCTCCAGTAGATTCTTCGACGTCCCGACCGACGACAGAGGAAAATAATAGTACAGGAAACGTCCTGCAGTCTCAGGGCGACGCAGGAACATCCCAAAACAGGTCGAGGAGTTTTCCATCGATTCTACTCACTTTGTTTGCTGTTGTGGGTCTCCTTGGTCTGGTTGGTGCCATTGTAGGCTGGAAGTATCGCGATAGAATTTTCTTGGGTAGCCCGACTGCAATCGAAATAGACGAGCAATTTGATAGTTTAACAGAGAGGGATATCTTTGATTTCGTCACACGAAACCCAGGAACGAACATAGCATCCATCGCAGAGAATTTGGAGGTTAGTCAATCGACGGTGCAGAATCATCTTCGTAATCTCACCGCAGATGGGTATCTCGATACGCAATCATTACAGGGATCGAATCGATACTTCGTGGCGGGGGAAGATGGTCAATACGATCGCTCAGTCGCCGCTGCGTTCGCAAACGAGGAGTTGCGTGAACTCATCAGTACACTTCATCAACACGGCCCACTGTCTGGATCGAAATTGAGTGGGATCACCGAGAAAGACCAATTGACAATTTTGCGTCAATTAGACGAGCTTGAAGAGAGGGGTATCATTAACCGAGTTCGTGATGGGGATCAGACTAAAAATGAACTCACCATCAACTTGCCAGCAAAAAATTAATTATTAACCTCCATCAGTCAGATCATCAACTCGCCGATCACATGGTCGATGGAGACTATGTACTGGTGGTCAGCAGGCTTCTCGTGGCTCTCAGTGGTGACGTCGATGCGTCCGGGCTTGGATGTCGAAGGAGAACTGTTCGGCCTGTGCGCGTTTGTGTGCCGTCTCGTCAGCTTCAAGTTGCGTAGGCGATTTCGTTGACATGGTCTTCTGGACCTCATTCAGGAAGACCGATGTCGGGTGTACCAGCACCCGGCGCATTTTCACACGCCCGAGGGCACCGTTCTTCCTACCAAGTACTTGGCTGAAGCGGCTTTTGCACTGACACCCGTGCAGGAGGAGAACGAAATTTAGAGTGCTCCTCAACGTTAGTATTGTATACCAATACTACCACAAGCGTCGTATCAAGAAGTGCGACTGAGGGATGGTGAGGAGAAATTTGCTTGATGAGGAGAAATGAGAGGTAGTACTCTCAAACAAAGAAGTCGGTTAGAGTGAGACCTGTTTGGGCTCCGATTTGGGGACGTCATTCAGCCTCCTCCTAGCTAGCGCGCATAGAGCAATTCGCTCTCACCGTCATCATAATCACTCTCGGCCCGCCGATGATGAGATCTATCTCTCGGGTGCTGCCACCACCCACAATCGACTCCGGATAGCGCCCGTCATATTCGAATTCATAGCTCTGTTGAACCCTCAACAGATGATACGAATCGCGTACTGACTACAGTCTCTATCATTGAATACCTGTAGAAAGAGCCAGAAAGTTCCACAAAGATTAGATACGTGTTGTGAATGTGTTATCACATGTCCTCCAATAGCGAACTGATCAGCTGGACGAATCCAGAGTATGTCGCAGCGGTTGTGAGCATTCTTTCTCTGGGCGCATTAGTGTTCTACAGTTCGCTCACTCAGTCAGGCCCAACTGTTGATGAGATCATTTTAGTTGGTCTCGTCACCACGCTTCCTGCTACTATCGCCTACGAACTTGCTCGTAGCTTTCAGTGACCGATACGCGCTCTGTATCTCGCAGAGCCTCACCGAACCCCCGAGCAGCTGTCAGTAGGAGTTGCGAAATTCAGAGGGTGTATTCAACGGAGAATATTTGATATAGAGAGTTTATGGAAAATTATGGGATTACCCTCCTCAACATTTGGTCGAGTTATTCTACTACTGATTGTAATACTGGTTATTCTTCCTATTGCAGGGGTCACGACGTATATCACCTTACCTCTAGCAATTGTGCTGGCAATTGCGCTTGCCGTCAGGAGTGAAAGCCGATCGTCCGACTACGAGTCGGTAGATGGAGGAAAGCAGGACAACCGATGAAACAATCGCTCAACACCACAGGAGAATGCCGATGAAAATTGCGACGAGAATTACGAATAAGACTGCAAAAATCGCTAACAGTCGATAGTGTGGCTCTGGGTGGTGATCCACGCTCTTCATCGTTCGTGATGCTGAAATACAAGAACTGGAACGCTAAATACTTTCAGAGCTTTCGAACACTCTTAAACTGGCGAAAACGCGGTAGAGAGGAAAAGAACGAACGAGAGTAGAAAGAGCTTGGATGGCTACGTCGGACAGTATACAGGTTTTGAACGGACTTGGCGAAGCGAGAGATTCACAAGAAGCCCGAGGTGCGTTGCGGGATCTGGATTTGGCCCAAACTTGTGAAACGAAAGGTCAGATGGCTTTGTAGAAAACCAAGCGAGAAAATCTCGTGCCTTCTCACTGTTTCACTGGAATCGATTTCTAGCTACTTGCGAAAAACACATTGTTCTTCTCCGTAAGGGAGGTTCTCAGATAGTAGCTGTTTCAAACCATGGGTATTATTTATAGGTGGCTCCGAGGTCGGGTGTGACTCCCTTTGAATCGTCTTTCGACGAGGATCAAGAATTAGCAAGCAGTGGGTACCGAATTACCGTCGATGAGGGCCGCGAATCGTTTTTTGCAATTTGTATCGAAGAACCCGATAGTGAGACTGCGTGGATTATGTCGGACACCGTCCGATCACTGGAAGAGATGCAGTAGGTCATCAGTCCAAATATGATGAGCTCAGCGAACAAGTATCGACAGTCTCATCTAACTGTCTCCCCCGATCCATTCGACGACATCGATATTCCGACCGCCGAGATCAATCTCGTCCACTTTCTTGTGTTCGCCATCCCCGACAGGGTTCTCAAACTCGCCGAAATAATAGCCACCGCTGTACTGGCCATCATCGGTGACAGTGATTTCGAAGACGGTGCCACAAACCACACATGGTCGTTCAATCGTCTTCATGGGTATTGTGCTCGTCTAGTGCCTACTGTGAGTGATACGGTTGTGTGGTGTCATCGCCATTTTCTGGGGTGGTAGCGGGTTCAGGTTCAGTCGTCGGTTCAGGGGCCTTAGTAGACGTTTCCTCACTGTCCTCAGTGGGCTTATCCTCTTCAGCCGCTGTCGTGGTGGTCGACTATGGCCCATGAGTCGTCGTTGTTTGCTGGGATTCGTCTGCCGTGGTAGTTGATTCTTCTTCCTCTTTTGTCCGCCATGAACCGTCATCAGCTGTAGTAGACGTTGATTCAGTACTCGTCCTCACAGTGGAATCAGCAGTAGTTGTGGTTAGTGTTGAGTCTTGTGTTGTAGTGGTTCGTGTCTCTGTTTGTGACCAGCTCCAATCCGTACCAATGAGCCGCATGTACCGTTTCGTTTGCTGAATTCCTGCCTGCAATGAGCGACCGGCTCGTTTCGCCTCAACGTTCAATTGCGAACGACAGAAAACATGCACGAGTTCAATTCGCAGCATTATATCCTGAATCGAACGCTGCTTTTGTCGTGTTCTATCGACTAGGGGTAGTCGAGACCGATAATATGGATCCCCAACAATGAACCGCGCACCGGCGAGGTGAAGGTTTAACGTGCCAATTTTAGTCCGTCAATCCTCTACTATGAGGCCTCTTGCAAACGTTGATATCATTTCCTCCCGGATATGAGAATATATCCCGTCTTGGATCACCTCTAGATCAGCCGTGTATTCCTCGTACTCATCCTTATGGAGGACTAAGAAACCGAGAGATGATCCCATGAGCGCCAGTACCGTTATCGGCTCCATCTCCGAGATCGGCCCCTCACTCTGCGCTTGGATCTCTTCGATTGGTGGAACAAATGCTTCCATCTCCTTCCGCTCTATCTCGGCAAGTCGATCAGATGAGATATCGCCGAGAACGTCTCGATAGTCTTGTCTGAGAAATACCTCTTGGACGAATTCATTTTCCTCTCCAAACTCAGTGTAACAGCGAAAGAACTGCTCAAGGCATTCTTGAGGCTCCTCGATTCCCTTCAGTTCTGACTGCAATTGCTCCATAAACTCGTCTAATTCGCGCTTGAAGATCTCCACGTAGATGTCTGATTTCGCGTCGAAAAATTGGTAGAACGTGGGTTTAGCAATGCCAACCGGATCAGTGATATCCTTCACGGTCGTTTTCGCCGGCCCATACGTCACCAACAGCTCTCGACCAGTTTGGATGAGTTCCTCGTGTATCCGGTCTCGCTCATCATCGCTGAATTTTCGCATATCCTCACTGGGTTTTGAGAACCTATAACCGAATCGGTTTTCAGTTATTACTCTAAAACCAAAACGAATATTTGGTCATGGCGGCCATGTGGGGTATGGCCACAATTGAAGTGTCCGACTTGACAAAAGACTACGGGAGTGTCCTCGGCGTAGACTCGCTCTCATTCACCGTCGAGGACGGAGAGATTTTCGGCTTCCTCGGCCCAAACGGTGCCGGCAAGACAACCACAATTCGAACGCTTCTCGGGTTACTCGAACCGACGTCTGGAACAGCAACCGTCCTCGGAGCAGACGTCCACGACGAAGATGCGCTCATCGACGCCAAGCAGCGAATCGGGTATTTGCCGGCGCATCTCGGATTCAACGAGGAAGTGATGGGTACTGAAGTCCTCGACTACCACGCGTCGATCAAAGGTGACTCCCGCCGGGACGAACTCCTTGATATATTCACACCCCCGGTCAAGCGTCCTATCCGGGAGTATTCGACCGGAAACAAGCGCATGCTCGGAATCGTCCAAGCGTTCATGCACGATCCCGAACTCGTGATCATGGACGAACCGACGTCCGGTCTGGATCCGCTCATGCAGGAGGAATTCAACGAGTTCGTCAGAAACGAGCGCAAGCGCGGGAAGACGCTGTTCTTCTCGTCACACGTGTTGAGCGAGGTTCGACGCGTCTGTGACCGAGTTGGAATCCTTCGTGACGGGAAACTCGTCGGACTAGAGGACATCGAGACGTTACTGGGACGGGGTGGCAAGCGGGTGCAACTCCAGACGACGGACGAGGCCAGAGCAGATCTCACATCGCTTGACGGCGTTATTGATGTGGAAACGTTCGCTGAGGGAATCCAGTTCATCTATACTGGTGAGTACAACACGCTCCTCCGCGAGCTCGCAACCCACGACGTTCGTGAAATCGAAATTAGCGAGCCACCGCTCGAAGACGTCTTCATGCACTACTACGGGGCAGATGGGGCGGCCGAACCCAGTCAGGAGGTGCATTCGGATGCTTGAAACTACCCAGTACGAGATGAGCCGTCGGCTCCGCGGAACAGCGATTCTGACGGTTGGTGTCAGTCTCTACGTGGCTTTTATCGTCTGGTATTTCTCTCTCTTGGACCCTTCAGCATTCGAGCAGGTGGCCCAGTCGTTGCCGCCTGCGATGCTGGATGCATTCGGTATCCAGGAACTCGGATCGATTGAGGGATTCCTCGGTGGGCAGATCTACACGTTCGTATGGTTGCTCGGGCTCGGGATCTACTTCGCATACGCTGCCGCGGGACTGGTTGCGAGTGATATCGAAAGTGATCGGATGGATCTGTTGCTCTCGTTCCCCGTTTCTCGAAGCCAGCTACTCATCGAGAAGTTTGCATCGTTGCTCCTCCCTCTGATCACACTGAACGTGGTTGTGGGCGGCGCCGCCTACGGCCTTGTGTTGGCGATTGGCGAGACGATTGATCCGATGTATCTTGCGTTGGCTCACCTCCTCTCGATCCCGTATCTCCTCGTCTGTGCAGCGATTGGCATGGTTCTCTCGGTGCTCGTGGATCGAACGTCAGTTGCAGAACGAGCCGCTATCGGAGTGGTGTTCGTGCTCTGGCTCGTCGAGTCAGCCGTCGGCGCGGCAGAGGACTTCGCGTGGATTCAAAATATTAGCCCAACTCACTACTACTCTCCTACCCCGGTTCTTATCGACGGCACGTATGAATTGATGGATACTGGAATTCTGCTTGCTGGATTTCTGGTCTTGCTCGTTGCGAGTCAAGTGCTGTTCCAGCGTCGAGATATCTAATATATCGATTGCTTCCGCCCAGTAGTAAATCGGTGACGCACGCTGGTTTCGGCGTACAGATGATTCTCAGTGCCGTCGCGTTGCTCGTGTTCGAAAACGGGACCGTGCTGTTCCCAGCCGCATTTTTCGCCATCGGAGGCTGGTTCATCCTCAACGCCGCGCAGACGATTCGTCACGAAGGGGCGACCATCTCCGAGGCGAACCTGGACGGCCACGACGTGTACCGTGACTACGTGGTCAGACGTGTCTTCGATACTCTCGACGGTCGTCCGCAAACCCGCCGCAAACTCGGCGAGTCGCTTGAGGCGGAGGATGCAGTTGTCGATGCGGCCATCGACC
Source organism: Haladaptatus halobius (assembly GCF_020618475.1). Classification (GTDB taxonomy): domain Archaea; phylum Halobacteriota; class Halobacteria; order Halobacteriales; family Haladaptataceae; genus Haladaptatus; species Haladaptatus halobius. Next base: position 489,335 of record NZ_CP085339.1, read on the forward strand.
AACTGCAGGATAACGACGCGATCGAACAAGTCGGCAGCGAGTTCCGAATCTACGGGATAGACCGTCGATGTTCCCCACCCGCGTCGGTGAACTCCCTCAATCGTCATGTTTGATTATCAGCGGTCAGGACCATCCGTTTGCTGGGCACCAGTATATTGCACTTGGAATTACGACGAAGGAGTATCCCGAAGGTCACTCACTGGCGAACGCATTCGAGGCGGGCACACTGAATCGAGAGTCATTTGTCTCTTCGTGGGCCGTCGTTTCGCTCATGGACATCGATATTGACCGTGCAGTTGCTCGACTTACGATGGAGTTTGTGGACACCGCGGTCGAAACGATGACAGAGTACGTTTTCGAGTAATATTCTCGTCTGTCCTCTAGTGAGTGTCACTCGTCGTCAGAATGAGCACAGTCTGTTAGTATGTGCTACTAACGAAAGCACGCTCTCAATCCGAAGCAAAAGTGATAGCAAGAACTTAAGCAGAAATCTGCAGTCCGCGAAAATCTTCCTCGTATCTAATCCTTGTCGTGAGAACTACTTAAACGAGAGTCGTTCAGTGACCACCGACCTCCTCGACTCGAATCGGCCCACCACACTTGCTACAGCTGTACTGTTCGGGGTTGCGCACTGTCTTTGAGCGTCGATAGCGGGCAATCCGGCCGCCACAGTCCTCGCAGACGAGCCACCACTTCGGCGCAGTGAATCGCTCACAGTGTTGCGAGGTGTCCAGACTGTCAGTCCATCGAGCGAACGTTGCTCCGTGATCTGCTTCACCGAACTCGCGGTACTGCCACGCGTGGATGAGTTCGTGTCGGACGGTCGTACTGAATTGCTCCTTACCGTGATGTTCGTAGGCCTTCCATGTCAGCGCAATCGTGATTTCCTCTGTTGTAGGGTCGTATTTGGTGACACCCGTCGCTGGACACGCTTCGAGACCGCCTAATCAATTGGGGCGCTGAAAAGTGGTCAGCGCCAGCTGTGACAAGTAAAGAGGAGATTTTTCTCGGCACTGTCCAACTACACGGGGTAAAGTGAGAATAACCCAGGCTATAGTGGCTGACACTCTGGGATCGATAGATTTTGCCCATGCGCTTATCCCTTCCCAATCCATGCATTCACTATGAGTGTCATTGCTGAATTCACAGTCCCGGCCAGTGCTCTTGCACTTTCAGGGACGCTCGAACAAACACCAGAGATGATCGTCGAGATCGAGCGTGTTGTTGCTCACGACACGGATCGAGTGATGCCGTATTTCTGGGTTCGAAATGGTGACTACACCAAGTTCGAGGCCGCTGTGAGAGATGATCCCTCCGCCCAGAGTATTACGAAGCTTGATGAATACGAGGATGGCATCCTTTACCGGGCCGAGTGGACGCAGAATATCGAAAGTATTGTCTATGCGTATCTTGAAGTCGGGGCGACAATCCTTGAAGCGACTGGCCGCTCGGATAAATGGGAGCTTCGAATGCGGTTTGATACTGAACAACTCGTTACTGATTTCCAAGACTACTGCCAGCAGAATAATATTCCGTTTGAATTACACCGGCTGTACCATCCCTCTGAACCGAGAGGTGGGGGTCAGTATGGACTATCCCCAAAACAGCGGAACGCACTCGTCACAGCATTAGATCGCGGCTATTTCGATATCCCACGAACAGTGTCGATGGTTGTAGTCGCAGATGAGATGGGAATCTCCCAACAGTCGTGTTCGAAGCTGTTACGCCGTGCTCATCGCAACCTGATTGCGCACGTTTTGACTGTGAGCCATCCGGATGATGACATCATAACGGACAATTAATATCCCACTCAGCCGGGGAAAACATTTAACAGTGGTTGTACCGTATCGGATAATATAAAGGCGGCGTATATACGCACCTCAAATTCTTCGCCTTGTATGAACTTTTTACCACCATGTCCGATGACTCAGAGAACTCAACCGGGAGACAGGTAGGTGGTGAGCAACGAAAAAGACAAACATCGAAAAAAGCATCGGAGACGGCGGAATTATCGGCTGATGAATCGTGTACTGTTTTTGTTGAACCCCGCCGTCGATACGTGCTCTATTGCCTCAAAACATCCAAACGACCGATTCCACTGGCTGATTTAGCAGATGAGCTTGTCAGATGGGAAATTGACATGGCACCAACAGCGGTACAAGATGAGCGTGAGCGAATCTACGTCTCGCTGTATCACTGTCATCTGCCGAAGTTGGCCGATGCAAACCTCATTTCTTTTGATATGAACCGGAAACTTGTTACACTCCATAAGGATACTAAGACTACAAATCAAGGGACGCTCTTCGACAAATGACTGGCACAATCGTTGATGTAACCGTCCCGACCAAGCAGTTTGCACTCCAACACACCCTCAGTGAATTCGAGACAGTGACATTTGAGGTGAAGCAGATGGTCGCCACTACTCAGGACAGCTTGATGCCGTTCATGCGGATCGAAACAACCGATTGCGCCAGGCTTGAATCGGCATTTGCCACTGACGACAGTGTTGCTGACTTCGAGCGAATCGCCGATTTCGATACCGACTGTCTGTATCAACTTGAATGGGTTGAACGCATTGACAAGCGGATTCGGGTTCTCATTGATCAAAAAGCAACTATCCTGACTGCAACGGGAAAAGGAGATACATGGCACCTTCGGCTGTTATTTGCCGATCACAACGCAATCAGCCGAACAAATACGTCTTGCAAGGAGCATGGCATCGACTTCGACGTCAAGAATATTCATGAACTCAGCGGACAACAATGCAAACGATTCGGCCTCACGGATTCCCAACAAACGGCGCTTCGACTTGCCGCCGCCCGTGGCTATTACTCGATTCCTCGCGATGTCACGGCAGAAGACCTAGCCGCAGAACTTGGTATTACTCATCAAGCCCTCTCTGAGCGACTGCGGCGCGGCCATGGAAGTCTAGTAAATCATGTGCTCAGTAATGGGGGTGGGACACTAGAACTCACGGAACTAGGACAGACTGAGCGCGAAAGGGAAACGAGTTAGAAGATGAAAGTGAAGAGAAATACATTGCTGTACGTATTAGCGATATTACAGACTAATTCCCACGGATTCAGGATTGAAGCAATTCATGTTTGGTATTGCACTGTTACCCACTTTCTCAAACGATTAAAGCTCGTGAAAAAGATCCTGGTTTATTTACTTTCAGCGGGTACTCGTCAGTATGGAGAACGCGAAAGTTCTCAGATGCGTTGACTGCTCATGGAGCGCCAGCGCAACGACTTATTCTCGTCACAAGGTCGATAAGCTTGCAATCGAGCATTACTGTACGACCCTCCATTCGATTACGAGTAATCAGAACGCCGAGTACCAGTTGTGAACCGTGAGTAGATAGAACTAATCACCGAACCAGCGGGATACGTGCTTCAACATCCCAGTCAATCGCTTCGCTCGACAGAGCCAGTGTCTCGGGGGTGATCATCGATTGCTACATGGATGCTTTCCGTGAGCGTTCGCTGTGGCCAACTCCGTTGCCGGTTCGGTTCCGCACTTCTTTATGAACGCTACGACCGAAGTGAGGCCATGGACATCGGCACGACGCTACCGACAGGGTGTACCGATGGGTATCAGGTTTCGCCGGATGCGCTTCGCAGGTGGGCGAGGGACGCCGAAGATGCGGGCTTCGCGGGGCTCTGGGTACTCGATCACATCGTCAAACCAGATACGTATGTCACGAGCGTGCTTAACCCGTTGGTCACACTGTCACACGCAGCCGGTATCACGGATACGATTCCGCTCGGGACATCGATACTCCTCCTCCCACTTCGGGGAGCGGCTAATACCGCCGACGCCGCACTTTCACTCCGCTATCTTGCCGATAGAGAAATCACGCTCGGTCTTGGTGTGGGGTACGTTCCGGAGGAGTTCGAAGTGACTGGGATTCCATTTAAACAACGAGGACCACGTCTTTCGGAAGGTATCGACGTCCTGCAGACGTTATTCTCGGAAGAAGGCTCCTATCACAGTCGATTCCACGATTTCGAAAACATCACGATCGATCCCACGGTGGAGGAGCCACCACGCCTACTCGCAGGCGGCTCCTCTCTCTTCACGGACGGGACCATGCCCGAACCGATGCTGAATCGTATCGTCACTGTGCGTGGCTGGATTGCGCCACCGATACCGCCGGAGCAAGCAGCAAATGACGGGGCAGCTATCGACTCATACGCTGAGCAGGTCGGCGTCGATTCAACGGACATCGACCGGGTCGCGCTCACCTATTGCTACGTGGTCGATACAGACGACCGGCAGGAAGCCTACCACCATCAGAGGAACGCCTTTGCGGAGTTCTTCAGCGCACAGCGTGGGTTCGAGCACGCTCGTGAGTGCTGTTTGACGGGGTCGGTGTCTGATATCCACCGACAACTACACGACTACGAAGATGCCGGGTTCGACCAACTCATCGTGGGTTCACCGGCTCACACGCGCGAAAACTTAGCCGAGCAGATGGATCTCCTGACAGATACCGTCCTCAATCAGTGGGATTAATCGATGGGGACGAGCGGAGCCACGATTGCACTTCGCACATCATTAACCAGGTACCCACGAGAGAAGCCAGAAGATAAGCGGTTAGTGTGACTACCTGCGACATCGTCGTGAGATTACCGAATCGCTCGGCACGCGATCCGACGACCACGGGCCGGTCAAAACGCAGGTGTACGCGCTAGCGGTAGCGACTGCGAATAATGACCGCTGTACTCCGGCACCGCGTCGATCCAGCACGTGGAGATGGCGCCTACAATGGAGCTTCCACGTCACCGGCGACCAAGCGATAGTAGATGGACGTCCTTCCAGTATGTCGCTTCGCCATCAATACCGTGGACTCCGAATTGCGATGGATCGTCTCGGAATTCGAGCCGAATACGTACCGTTCCAGCAGACCTTTCGTTGGCGCACCGAGAACTGTTACGTCATAGGCGTTTGATCGTTCGATAATCGTCTCTGGAACGTTCTCGGCTTCGAGGAGATTCAGTTGTACAGATTCAGTATCATCGAGAATCCGTGAAGCGGCATCAAGCACCTTAGACGCAACTGTTTGGTCTTCGTCCGACGAGTTCGGCGGGAGAACGTGAATAACGTCTATCGATGCGCCAGACTCCCGAGCGAGGACGCGGGCGGTCTCGACAGCGAGTCCCGAATGCGGGCCAGTACTTACTGCGAGCAGGATTCGCTGGGCTCGGATTGGTGACTGCGTTCCGCGATGCACGAACACGTCACAGGGTGCGCGTACGACGATCCTCTCGTGTAGGCTTCGCTGAAGAATCCGCAGTCGCGGTGACAACTGACTTTCCACCCCCAACAGCAAAGCGTCACACCCATGCTTTGTAAGTTGATCGCGAACTGCTTTTGTTTCCCGGTGGGAGAGACAAAAGATCGAGCGAACTGGGACAGTCGCCCGTTCGGACGTTAGCTGTCGCCAAGAATCGAGTATTTCTTCTTTCCTCTGGATTGACTGGGCCTCTCGTGCCAGCGAGAGCGGTGTCTGATCGGGTATCGTAACAACCGATAGGAGGAGGATCTCACCGTCGTTTTCCTTCGCGGTTGCCTCTGCAATTTCGATGCGTTGTTCGATTTCCGAACTTCCATCGTCGGCTGGCTCGCCCTCATTGGGAAGAAAGACAGCGAGTCGGTAGCGGGTAGACGAAATCGTAGGTTTCGAAGCTGAGTCCCTATGACGGGATACGTTTCCTCTACTGCCATCCGCTGACATATTGAATACTGAATCTACCTAAATTTGGAAAGCGTTTCTGACCACTTTCTCGAAAGAGGAATGGTGAAGGCGTCTCGCAGCGATGAGTCACCGAAACGATCGAGTATCACTTCAGAGCCCTTTGGCACATGGCTCCGAAGCAGTTTACTGGACAAGCTTTCGATCATGGTTTGTTGAACGAGAGATTCAATTGGCTCACCGCGCTATCACTCGGTATTCCTCGAAGTTCTTGAAACGAAGCTATACGCTCTTTCAAAATATCGTCCCGCTTTGTTTGGAAGTCATGAGGAACACGACGTACCGCACGCTCCTCGACGAATGTTTCGCCAGAGGGAGGGTCCGAGTAATAGGATTTCAACAGCATCGAATTTTCCTCTGATCTCACGGGCTTCCGCCTATTCAAATCATCAATCGACTGTAGCAGGCTTCAGAACGTTGTCGAGGAGTCGATCAAAGGCGTCGATCATTGCCGTGACACTGGCACGAGTGATATCAGCATCGCTTGCGTCTACCGTCACTGCATGATCGTTATGGGATACTTCGACTTCGACGGTGACGAGCGCGTCCGTTCCACCAGTGATCGCGTCGACGTGGTACGAGTCGAGCGTCGCATCGATGGCAAGTGCTTTCCGGGTGGCGGTGACGGCAGCGTCAACGGGGCCACTTCCGACGCCGCTGGCGACGTGCTCCTCGCCATCAACCGTCAGTCGAACGCTCGCGGTTGGTGTCGCACCGCCACTCGTCGCGGTCAGATCCAGCAGTTCGACATGCCGGTCGCGTTCACGGCCCTGTACTCCGTCGGCGATTGCGAGCAGATCGGTATCGGTGATGCGTCTCCCTCGTTCGCCGATCGACTTCACTTGCTCGACGATCGCGCTCAGCTCATCTTCGGTCACGTTCACACCGTGTTCGTCGAGTGCCGCACGGACACCGGCCCGCCCGACGTGTTTTCCGAGCACGAGTCGGCGCTCACGGCCGACAGCATTCGGAGGATACGGCTCGTACATCGCCTCATCTTTGAGCGTCCCGTCGGTGTGGATGCCCGACTCGTGTGCGAAGGCGTTCTCGCCGACGACGGCTTTGTTCGGCGCGAGCGGAACATCGGTCGCTGTCGCGACCGTCTGTGCGAGGTCGTGTAGTCGTTTGGTCTCGACCGTCTCGACGTCGTACCCATGGTCGAGTGCGACGGCGACTTCCTCCAGTGCGACGTTACCAGCGCGCTCGCCGATTCCGTTGACGGTCGCGTGGACGAGATCCGCTCCGGCTCCGATACTCACGAGCGCATTCGCCAGAGCCAGCCCGAGATCGTCATGAGTATGGGTGCTCGTCGGACCGAGCGGAGCAAGTTGGGAAACGGCGGCCGCTGTGTGTTCCGGGGTCGCGTGTCCGACCGTATCGCAGTAGCAGATGCGGTCAGCACCGGCGTCGATGGCTCCGCTCATTAGTCGTTCGAGGAAATCGAGGTCGGCGCGTGAACCATCTTCACCGAGAACTTCCAGCCAAAGACCGTGATCCTTGGCGTATTCGGTGAGATTGACTGTCGTTTCGATCACTTCGTCGCGTGTCGTTCCGACTTTCCCCTCGATGTGGCGATCGCTTGCCGGAACCACGAGATTCACTCCGTCGACCCCGCAGTCGAGTGCGAGTTCGATATCGTTCTTGACCCCGCGGGCGAAACTCGTTACCATCGCGTCGAGATCGAGGTCAGTTACCCTCGAAATCGTCTCTCTTTCGCCGACCCCCGTACAAGCACTGCCGGCCTCGATGATAGCGACGCCGGTGGCATCGAGCTTCCGCGCGATCTCAGCTTTGTCGGTGGGCGTCAGCGAGATTCCTGGCGCTTGTTCGCCATCACGGAGTGTGGTGTCGAGGAACTGTACGTCAGAATCAGAAAGTGTGTTTGGTTCGGGGAGCTCCCCGAATAAATCGACCACTGGTCATGATATCCACTCTGGTAGAGTAACCAGACGTATATAATACGTACGAGACTGGCATATATTGCACTTCGAGGAGTGGGAACGCTGTCTTCGGTGTCGGTACAGCCGGTGCCCAACGCGAAGATGGTAGCAAGGACTAATATCGATAGTTACGCAGTGAGGTGTAAGAGTCATGCGTCGAGGAGGGATAATTTGCGGGAAAATCCGGGTAATGACGACGTTCTTCGGGAGATTCGTGAGTCAGAGTTTCCAGCGGTGACCGCTCGGTGGGTGGCAGATACCGTCGGGATAGAGCAACGGCCAGTTAATCAGCGGCTCAAAAAATAACTCCGAGAGCGAAGATGTAGAGGTATAACGACTACCATCGATAGGTGTTGTATGCCTCGAGCTCGGGTGAAAGTCAAACCCCCTGACGATGTAATCGCAGAGTATTCGCTGCAGCATCCAGATGAAGAGTTCTGGACACTAACTGGCCATCCAACAGAAAATGGTCTGACTTTCTTAGTAGCAACAGAAACAGCGGATATCACAGCTTTTGTCCAATTTTTCGCTGATAGTCCGGAAGTGACCTCGTATGAAGTCCTCGATATTGAGCACCAGGGTGGACTGATCGAATATACCGTGCCAGAGCCAGCACTTCACCGAGCAATAGTATCCTCCGGCAATCTCCCAACGTATCCACTCGTTGTTCGCAACGGATGGGTGATCAGCGAAATGATCACCTCGCACGACCGCCTTTCTGAACTCAAACAGGCTTTCGAGCAGAATAATCTCCCGTATGAAATCACCTCACTGACCCAATCACTTGAGCCGACCGCGCTACTAACAGACAAACAACGGGAATTCGTTGTTGCAGCGATCACACAGGGCTATTACGAACAACCTCGCCGATGCTCACTCACCGATCTCGCAGAATCGATGGATGTCAGCAAATCCACAGCGAGTAGGATACTACACCGTGCCGAAGGGAAGATCATCACCCAGTTTATCGGCGATCCTGCGATGTAGTGACACTAAGACGGTACCAACGAGGTCTCTCTTGCAGTCCGCAGGTCTGTGGGCATCCATCGATGCCCACAAAATCCGAAGATCCATGTTTTGGAGCCGAACATGTTCCACCTGGCTCCACATGTTCGCCGTTGTTCCCATCTCAGTGTGCTGTGAACTGAGTACTGCTCATGACGAAGTATTTCGCGACGATGGAAAGCTGTGTGATCGAAATCTCTGAACGGGATGGTCAATGGCAAATCGAGCGCCATCTTGAGGACACCTCACCACTGTGTATCGTCTCTAAATCCAATGACCAACTCACGGTTCATATCGGTACTCTCGATGATGGTATCTTTCGAAGCACGGATGGCGGAACGTCGTGGGAAGCAGTGGCCAGAGAAATAGATTCGAACCGAATTACTGCATTTGCAACCGACCGGAACGGTCGTATCTGGGCAGGAACGGAGCCTAGCAGTATCTATCGGTCTGACGACGATGGTGAAACATGGATAGAGAAGTCTGGTATCTCTGAGTTGCCATCGGCATCAGGATGGAGCTACCCACCACGACCAGAAACGCACAATGTTCGATGGATCGAGCCAGATCCAACTTGCTCCGATCGAGTGTATGTTTGTATCGAACAAGGGGCACTGGTATATACCACCGATGGTGGAGAGACGTGGATTGACCGAGTGCCAGAAGCACCACGAGATATCCATCAACTTCGGATGCATTTAGCGGCACCTGGTCGGCTCTATGCGGCGACCGGAGATGGGGCTGAACAGCCTGGAAAAGGCTATGCTGAGAGCCACGACCACGGTGAGACGTGGAACTATCCGAATGACGGGATGGGAAAGCAGTATTTGACGAGTGTTGCAGTAGATGCTACGAATCCAGATAGAGCGCTTGTGTCCGCGTCGACAACTCCGAAGCTGACTGATGACTTTGATGCAATCTCCTCTGCAGTGTACCGTCGTTTCGCAGATGAGTCGTGGGAAAAATGCATGTCAGGAATGCCCGATGACGCGGGTCTTACACCGCCTATGATCGCTTCAAGTGAGCAGATGTCCGGTCGATTTGTCGCGATCGCTAATCAAGGTCTTTTCAGAACAAATGACTACGGTGACTCGTGGGAGGAAATCGCGGTAAAGTGGCCAGACAAATTTACAAAGCAGCATCCTCGGGCCATTGCCCTCATCGGGAGATGACAGTTGTGGTGGTTCTATCCTCCCACTAATCTCGTGGTCAACGCGGGGACACTGGTAGTAGAAGGAGTGTTTCAGATCGTCAAAGCGGCAGTCAACGACGTCCACCATGGAAAAGAGGGCACGGACGTTTAAGATAATTCGCTTGATACACACTCACAATGAGTGACATCCTCCAGAAATTATCGGGAACACGCTCGCAACCCACACAACAGGGAACGCTGTGCGATCTCGCCGACGACTCGGGCGCACGCGTGTTCAATGTGCTCGGATCAGAAACAGCACGTCGAATCTACCTACACCTACAGGATGAAACCGCGACGGCCTCGGAAATCGCTGACCACGCAGATACATCGATTCAGAATGCACAGTACCACCTCACGAAACTACGGGAGGCAGAGTTGGTGGAGGTTACGGATACAGAGTTCTCATCGAAAGGGAGTGAGATGAATGTCTATGCAGCAACTGATGATCCACTCATTATTGTGAGTGGATCGGAGAGCCGTCTGGAGAAAGTGCGCTCTCGACTGTCGGATCTCCTCGGTGGAATCGCGCTCCTGCTTGGCGGGAGTCTGCTGGTCGAGTGGCTCACACGCCATGATATACTTGGAATCGGGTCAACACCGGCTGGACTTCTCAGCCTTGCAAGTAAGACAAGCGCACCAGCGGAACCTGAACCATGGCTCTGGTTGCCCCCAGGGCTCATCTTTTTCGCTGGTGGGCTCACCGTCCTGCTTGGCGTGTTGGTTTGGAGCGCACTGCAGTCAGAATAACCTGTATAGATTTCTTCGCTGTTTTTCGAGTTTTGTTCTATGGGGGGTTGTCGGGTAGCGTGATCGGTAAAATCACGATTTGAGTGTACGGGACAGTTATTGATGAATAGAGTAACTAATGACTATGGGCCACTATTCACGGCGGAAATTCGTCGCAGCAGGCGGCGCCTTCGTGAGTGCAGGCGTTGTTGGCTTCCAGACTGATGCGTATACGAAGGCGCGAATTGCCTCGGTTCTGTCGCCACTCCCTGGGATTCGAGCGACTGGTAAACCCCTGACCGCCCACCAACGGGTCGAGAGTAAGAATGTAGAGTACCTTCCTGAAATAGACGAAGTTCGGCTTGTGACAGCACGGAATGCTGATGGCCCAGTCGAGTTTGCAACGCGATCGTTCAAATGGTGGGCTGAATTCGAAGCTGGGTCGATTGCAACACGTACAGTTCACCAGAACATTCCAGTCAGATTCGGCACGGACGACGACATTTCATCGGCACTGGGATCCGAAGATGATCAGCCATACGTGACTGTGTCTCCGGCTGGCCCGACGAGAACACGTAAAGAATTGGTGACAAAATTACCGAATCACGTGACTGTGACGGTCGTGTTTGCTGGAAAAGAGTACACGACCGATATTCCAGTGATGGTAGGAAAACGCGAAGAAGTCGCCCTACTATAGGTGGCCCTCATATTGACGGAGCTCAGGAGAGCAGTCAAAAATAGCGGAACTCGGTGTTAGTACTATATACTAACTTGGCATCAACGCAGAATCCAGTAGAATGAGTGACGACAATGAGAACTGTACCAAATGGTGATGAGAGAGCGCAAGGAGAGGGAGGCGAATTCGTTCGGGAACGGAAGCTAGCGGATGTACTTGAGATCATGGAACCACTGGAACCCTACATGACGAGTGAGATTGCGGAGGAGCTTGAGTGGCCACGTTAGACGACGTATGAGGTGTTGAATGGGCTTGCCGAAGCGGGAGATTCGCAAGAACAAGTCGGAAGCGCGTCGGGCGATCTGGATTCGGCTTGATTAGCGGTTCGTCGGTAGAGAAGTGAGTGTAGGGCAGCGACAAACACGAACGGTTCGTCGCCAAAGTCAGGCGATGAACAGCTACAAATCGCGCGCCTGGACGGTCTCGCGATCGTTTTCCTCTGCTCGGCGAGAGGCGTTTTCGAAGACGGTTGCGACTTCCTCGTCAAGTGCATCGTAGAAGTCACTTGCAAAATTTTGTCCTTCGAGCTGTTCTTTGACTGCGGATTTGACAATCAAATCAGCCATACACGTTTCTAGGCGGTATAATACTGCAAAGATACAGTGGTAAAATAGTTGAAAATGAACTACTACTTTGTTGAAGAGTCGTATACGGCTTCGCCACTATTTAGCAGATGAAAGTTGGTGGAATGCCTCGCGAGACGCGTCAATTTCTCATGAATACGACTAGAATAATTCACCCTGAGGAAATCATGCTATGGCACCGGTTTCCCCGGGAGTCGATTCGTCACGTAGAGTCCAGCGAGGACAACTATCGCAGAGCCAACGAGCAGGGCGAGTCCGAGGAAAACGACGTCAAATCGATAGCCAGCCTCCGTGAGCAGGCCGACGACGGCAGTACCGGTTGCTTCGATTAACAGGGAGAGGCCCGTGAATGCTGCGTAAACGACGCCGCGACTTTCGTCAGGAAGCGAATTGAGGAAGTACGTATCCAAGGCAGGAAAGAGGCTGTGAATCGAGTATCCAATGCAAACGGAAATTACGATCAAGCCAGCCAGGCCACCGACAGAAATGAGTGCAACGACCGAACCTACGAATCCAGTTAATATCGCCAAAATATACGGGACAATCGGCAGTCGATCAGCGAGCCGCCCCCCAAACCAGAACGCAGGTAATCCGGCAGCGAACACGACGGTGAGTAGGAGGTTTGCCGTTGTCATCGGGAGCCCCTTTACGACATTCAAATAAACAACATAAAAATTAAATAAACCTTGCCACATGAACCCGGCAACGCCGACCATCAGGAGGCCGGTCGCAATAAGTCGCCAATGAGATCGCACAGCTGCGAGAAAGGCGTGGTCAGGAGTAGCGTCATCCGCAATGGAAGACCCGCGAATGACCGTTGCCAGTAGGATGCTGGATATGATCGCAAACACTGCCAGAGCAACGAATACCATCCGCCAAGAGGCAACGAGTAGAATACCAACTACGAGGGTGGGTGCAAGAACTGCGGACAGTTGGGCAGCTGCACCGTGAATGCCGACGGTACGTCCAACCGCATCCGGATATAATTCCGCGATCAGCGGAACCGCAGCGACGTAATAAGCCCCGCTAGCCATCCCGAGCAAAAACGTCCCAACTTGAAGTGTCGGTATTGAATATGCGAGCGCGATGAGTGCTGATGCTCCAGCAAGTATGATTCCCGTCCCGAGAACTGCTTGATGCCGTGGAATGTGGGTAAGAACATACCCCATCGGAATCCGTGGAACCGCAGTTCCGAGCCACACCAACGAAATTAGAATGCCGATGGTTGCTCGATCAGTCCCAAACGCAACAGTTAATGGGTCAAATAATGGTGCGAAGATAGTTCGCCCGAAATTCATCAAGAAAGCCAACCCACATAGCGTTCCGAATAGGCGTTTCCTCACTACCTTTCTATACTAAGCCGGACAACTCAACCGTTCCGGAAGCGGCAGCTGAGGAATGACTTTTGTGCCAACATCTTAGGATTATTTCGCTACTACTGTCGACTGGAGAAGTTGGCTTGGATAGTCGGTGATGTTTTCATCGTCATCAAAGAATACGAATATGTCTGAATGCGATAGTTGCGGATCATTTGTAGCCCAGCGGTACGCTCGTCTCTTCACACCAGAAGAGACCCCCGTGTTTGTCCATACTGCGATGACCTGATCCGAGAGGATAATGATGTCCGACAGACACAATCCTCTCGAAGAAGTAGTGAAAGATCAATCAATAGAAATTAACAAATACACCGAGTTGGAATAATTCGCTATGCATTATCGCCATCGTTTCATAGCCCTCATGGCACTTTTTAGCGTATTAGCCTCTATCTCGTCAGTTAGCGCTGACTTTTTGCCGGTTATACTATTTTGGAATGGTCTTCCAGTGAATATAATTATACTTGGGTTGACAATCATCTCTTTTTTGATTTCGACTATTGCTGTATTCGGTGCCAGCTATTGGTTTGCCAGCATCATCGATGTACCTAGTGAATACAGACGTATCGCTCTGATCTCAGGAGTGGTTGGTGCTGGAGCATCAGTCGGTGGCCCACTCGCGTTTCTTGCCATCAGTACATTCTCACTCAGAACGATATCCGTCGTTGACTTCCTTATATTATGGAACCCAGATACCGTCAAACACGGAATACAATTTTCACTCGTAAGCGTAGCAGGTGCCTCTGTTGCGTATTTTCAAAGTACCTCATCGAGAATATTCCCCGACATTAACTGCCGGACGCTGGTATTGCGGTCTGATGCCGGAATAGAGCAACGGGTAGCCGACCTCGACGCCGCCGACCGTTTGCAGTCTGGTCGGCTGGTACACATTCCCGATACTGGCCACTATGTGTTTCGTGACGCATATGACGCCGCATATGCGGAACTGCGGACATATCTTCGGCGAGTTTGAACAATTGCTGGATCCAGAACGGAAGAGGAATATACTGCTGTATTCCGCACGTGGCTCGTGAGAAATTCGGGATGATTTATCAATTTCTATAATATTTATTTTATTGTACCTATTGGGTAGCCGTGTTCTGGATGGTGGATAGTATCTTCGTTAGAGCGTCGATAAAAATGGGCATCAGACGCCCAATTCGAATAATGAACATGATATCATTTTCACGATACTACGACTTGTAACCCCGTTAAATCGATTATAGTATCCATTTTCAGGCGTGAACAGCCGTTGAGACTACTGATTTCGATACAGACTGGCTGTCTACTTTCTTCTCCAGAGCACAGCCCGTAGCTGATGCAAACAGTCTTCAGTAGATTTTCTCATCAATTGGGACTCTCTCCTTCATGGTCGATTTCAGGGACAATGTCCGTCTCGCCGAGGTGAATCCGCCAGAGCGTCTCGTAGAGACCACCATCGTCGACGAGGTCTTCGTGGATTCCGCGCTTGACGAGCGCCCCATCCTTGAGAACGAGCAACTGGTCGGAATTTCGCACCGTTGACAGTTGGTGGGCGATGGCAATCAAGCATGAGCACCTGCCGCAGCATCGGCCCCACCGATGGATTCGACTGTTTGTACAATTGACCGATTGGTCGCCGGTTAGACCGGGCGGCCGCGCCGTCCGCTCGCGACGAGTAACGTTCCAACTGCGAGGACGAGGACGCCGACTGCCAACACGACGGGAGGGAGACTACCCGAGAGGACGCTCCCGAACAGCACTAGCGTTCCGACGATCAGCAACGCAACGCCGAGCCAGAGTTGGAGGTTCCTGCCGAGCATAGATGCCATAGGTCACGAACAGCGATAAAGCGATTGGCGGAGTGTGACACGGAGTGGAGAACACTTCACAACCGACAAGTCGGTCGCCGAAAAAAGCCTGGCATGGACAGGCGACGATTCCTCGCGGCGACCGGCGTACTCGGGACGGGAAGTCTCGATGGCTGTTTCGGTTTCGGCGGTGGTGACGGCGTGGCGACTTCGGTGTCCGGTGCGGACGGTGGGACTTTAGATGTTGACACCGGGACGAGTGTGTTTCATCGGGCTGGAATCGTCGCAATCGATGCGACAGAGGATGAACCCTTTACTGGAGATCGTACAGGCCATGAAGCCGGGATTATCGGGACAAAAGACGGTGAGTATGCCCATCAGTGGGCGACAATCCAACTTGTCGGCAACTCGGTGCCGATCGTTTTAGACGCTCGTTCGGTTCGAACGGGTGATTCCCGGGTAGAGATTGTACAAGATCTCTTAGATTCGGCGCAAGAGCAGGTTCTTGTCGATAATGTCTTGATGGATCGAAAGTTCGATAGCCAGCATATCTTGGAGGAAATCGACCAGCTTGGGCACCAGTACGTCGTTCCAAAGCGAATGCAGACAAGTGAACAAGCCCAAGCACAGCGGTTACTACAGTGGAATCAGGATCGGTATGTGACGGATCGGAACCTCCTATTGAACGATGAGAAGCGGCATGAGACCATGCTAGTGTACCGGCGCAGAGACACCTCCGATTGTACGGATTATCGTCAGTATTCGGTGTTTATGACGAATGGAGAGCCAAGACTGTTGCGAGAGTATGCGTATCGTTGGGAGATTGAAAGTGGGTACAAGAGCATTAAGCGATTCATGGCCGCCACAACGTCGAAAGACTTTGTGCTGCAATTTTTCTATTTTGCGTTTGCGTGCCTGCTGTACTCGATTTGGCGAGCAGTTGATCTCCTTGTGCAGGTTGAAGTGACGGGTAAGTACGAGCGATCGCCTGTTGTGACGGCAAACACGGTGCTCACGTTGCTAAAGCAAACTGGCATCGGTTAGAACAGATTTTGAGGCGGTGAACGCCAAGTGATCAGCGGCAGCGCTGATTCGGCCAATCGCTAATTCGGAAAAGAGTTAGAATAGTAATTAAAATCGGTGGCTGAGCTTCAGTTTGAAGCGCCAGCTGAAGGTGAATTGGCTGAAATCGTACATTCTGGGGTTGCTATTGGCTGTGTAATCTCATCTTCTATGTCCGACTTATTTGATGTAGCGATATACTATTATGAATTCCAGGATGCGGCTAACTGCCAATTAGAGTGCCTATACCGTGTGTTTACACTGGAAGTGGTGGTGTCTGAGTTACTTCGCCCCAATTTTCGATAAGCGGCAGTGGAATTGACCACTATGACGCCCTTGGCGAAGCACAGAACCCTCATCGCCAGCGAGAGGGTGTTTCCCGTAGCAATTGATTTCTGTGATTTGATCGCCCGGGAGATAGGTGCTCCTTTTATATCAAAATTAACATGGTATATTACTCATTTTCCTTCAATGGCGTTTTACTGTAACCGTGGTCAAAACATCTTGCTAAGGATGTCACCCCCGAACTGGCGAGTTGCGTGCTTAGAATACTCAATAGTCAACTTCAGCAGTGTATGATTTAGTACCAACGCATTCGGGTTGATCTAGAGATTGTTATCGTGAGTGGTCGTCTGTACTTTCGTCTTTTTGTTTTGTATTCTCAGCGGGAGACGCTTGGTCAGCTGCTGACGTTTCTGTAGGGGATTTTAAGTCTCGCTGATCAGATCCATCTCCGTTCGTCGTTGCATACCGGTTTTCATTTGGATTTGGAATTGGATCGGTTGCAGTTGCTTGTGGCGT
Organism: Haladaptatus halobius; assembly: GCF_020618475.1. Taxonomy (GTDB): domain Archaea; phylum Halobacteriota; class Halobacteria; order Halobacteriales; family Haladaptataceae; genus Haladaptatus; species Haladaptatus halobius. Next base: position 506,305 of record NZ_CP085339.1, read on the forward strand.
CAATTCGCGTCCGTGTATTAACTCCGACAAAATGATGCGGGTACTATGGACGAACAGCACGAGTAGAAGCGGTCCAAGAAACAGTCCATACCAACCGAACAGTAACGGGCCAAAGATATATGCGAATAGGACGAGGCCAACGTGGAGATTCCGACCGGAGATGTACGGCCGCAATAGTATTTCGGTGAGCCCATCAACGATCGTGGCTGTAATGAGTAGAAAAGCCACGGGGAACCAAATGTAGAGTGGTTCTGATACCAATGCAGTGCCAGCTAGATAGAGGCCGACTGGAACGTAGACGAGTTTCATTCCAACCACTGGAACTAGACTTGCAAGCCCCGTCAATAGCCCGAACAAAACAGCTGCTGGAATAGCAAGCCCAGGAGGAGCAATCGCATTGAGGGCCATATACGTGATCGAAGCAATGATAGCTACCACGAAGGCATTCAAAATATTGCCGAAGTAGATTGTCTGAAGATCAGTATCAACTGCCTCTAAGAAGGCGTGTGTTGCACTGTCCGAATTGCTAATTTGTGATGTGAACCAATTCGCAAGCTTCTGATCGTCTCGAAGAAGATAGAACGCAATCGCTAGTGCAATGAAAACATGCAAAAGACCGACGACAATTGCACTCACATATCCACCTGCTGATCTGAGTATCTTACTGATTGTCTTTGGACTGAGATACTGCGTAAGTTGCTGGGGATTTGAAAGCCACTGCTGCAATACTACCTGTGGATCCTGTGTCCCAATAACACGCTGCAGATATGGCCCAAGAAGTAATTGATATTGATCCAAATTTGACCCAAAGAGTTCATTCACCTGGTGAATACTCACGAGTACAGTATACGCGATCAGAAGTAATCCTGGGAACGCCAGCATACCGAGAGAAAGCCCGGCTGCGAGCGTTGGAGATCTCACACGATGGGTTAGCTGCCGGTACACGGGCCGCGTTGCATAGTAAATAAATAATCCAAGAATGATCGTACCCACGTACGAGTAGAGGATGTAGACGAAAAGTACGCCGAGGATGCTAAAGATCAACCACCAGGCGATCCTTTCCCGGTTTTGAGTGATGTCGTGTTCCACGCATCAAACTTAGCGAGATAACACCGTAAGTACAACGGCTGGCACATTGCGTGATGAGGTCAGTAGACGAGCGATCGTTCACCATAGTGAAACGAGGCATACTGTGACACGATAAGCCGTGCACCGTGCGTCTGTTTCCGCTTGGCAAGTGAGAAAACCAGTAGATGGATGTCGCGGCTCTCAGCACTCTAGAATGAGTTCAAAACGGCGATATTGCTCGATGCCTCTCAGAAAGCAAGTTAAAGTAGATACCACTCGAGAACGGTGTGGAGAACAGGAGAGAAGTAGCTATGTCCGGAGATACGGATATACTTTTGGGCAGTAGCCAAGTTACTCCGCCCCATCAGCGCCTGTAGCGGTACCGGTGCGACGCCCTTGTAGGCGTGATAGCTGGCTGCAGTGGCCCGCAAGCAATGGGGTAGAGAGAACGGGGATATTACGACCCGCAGGACATGATCTCCCTACACGGATTACTGAATAGGGCTTCCCCCCTGTTTCTGTGTGAACGGCTGATTCCTAAGCGGAAGTGCAACAACCCCGGGGGGGAAGGCTCTGAAAATATGCGCGACCGCGACTCGACATCCCCTCTCATACCGGAGCAAAATATGAGGTCTGACACGGGTCCTCTCTTTAGCACGTGATTTCTACCAACCATACGTTAAGTCAAGATCAAGTGTGATACGTTCACGCTCTCTATTCCTGGTGGCAGCTCTACAATGAATCTAAAGACAGATGACATAGAAAAGGTGGACTCACAGGGTAGTCTTGCGTTGAATACGGGTGTAAACAGCCTTTGATGGCTCATATTTCTCGTTGGACAGAGATTGCTCCATCGCAGATTGTATTTGGGATTCAATGTGCGTTTTCCTGTGTATGCGTTACACTTGGAGCGTGGCTGCTGCTTGAAGAGTGGTGTATCCGAAAAATGAAACTGAACCGCTAGTCACCATTTGGTGACTAGTAGTGTCTTAAGCGCGGACGACGTTCGTCGCGCGGGGGCCTTTGGGGGCCTGTTCGATGTCGAATTCGATCTCAGTACCTTCCGTCAGATCCTCACCGCCAACGTCCTCCATGTGGAAGAAAACGTCCTCGTCTGCATCCTCGGTGGAAATGAAACCGTAGCCGCCAGTGTCGTTGAAGAAGTCAACTTTACCGTTTACCATTACAAACAAATATAGTCCCCAGCGACGGATAACCCTTCCGAGGGTCGCGGTACCATAACGCTTCATTGTCAAGTAGAGTAAATGTGCGACGCACTCATTTGGAGCTGAGCGCTGCGCGTTCCGTTGAAATTGTACCTAAACATTGAATAGCTAGTGATTAACGATGTGCTTTCGTCAGCATGATTCCAGAAGAGATGGGGCACAGGGGTTTTCAACTTACATGCCCCCTATGTCAAATATGCTATTTTATAGCACAGCCGTTTCCGAGCCAACCCTATACGTGTGTCGTGACTGTGGGGACGGCATCGAAGACCTTGCAGATACGAGCAGATGTCCCCAATGTGGGAGCCAGTTGATGAACAGTAGCGTTCCACACGACGACTAAGAAACGAAAATTCGTCTCTCATCGAGTCTCCTAGAAAGTGATCATACTTCCGAACACTCTAGTGCAGACACCAACGATAGCGAACACGAGCGGAAGTTTTCTCACTCATTTCAGGGTCACCGTCACTATGCCACTGACCAGAGGCGTCGTGCGAACGTTGATTGACCTGGCCGTCCTCCTAGAGGGCATGGCTAACTTTCCAGACGAGAGAGAGCTCGTACTGAGAGCGCGTTCCCAGTTGGAACAATGGACAAACAGTGCCCGGACACAGGCATACAGTGAATTGTTCGAAGGTGATGCTCCAATCCTCGACCCTGAGGGGGTGCAACGCCTTGATGCGCTCGACTCAGCGATGGAAAGGCAGGGTGGCGATGGTGTGTGGGGTACCGATCAGTACGGAATCCATACCGCTGGTACCACAAGTTCAGATAGTTCGGTCGGAATAGTTTGTGTGTATCATCCTCAAATCACCAGAGACTCCGTCCTTCAGGGAGACGATGGTATCGATGATGAGACCGAAGAGCGACTCAACGCAGCACTCTGGCAATATAGCGAACGCGTTGCGACACTCATCGAAGAACGACTCGATGAGTTTATCCGCCAAACGCAGAACTAGCCCCGTATTCAATGCTGTCTTTTGAACTTGTACAATTCTTAGATGACTGGGAATACTCGCTCCAGCCAATATCGTGATGGACAAGGACAAAAGGTAGCGATGATTAACAGAACACCGATTACCACGTTCATAGTGGTTGACTCCATGAAAAGTGAGAACACACCATCTTCGATGGGTGCTACTCGGATCCCAGTTGTGTTCGCTAACGCTTGGTGCGTTCGTGTTCCGGCATGAGGTTGAGAAACACGTCGTCCTCCGCGCTACACTTCGGACAAGTATGGACGAAGTGGAGGCCATCCTCATCACGCTTTTCGATTCGCCACTCCGACCGGGCTCGGGCTTCGTTCCCACACACCTGACAGCGTTTGGGATGATCCTGGAGGTAAGTTTGCATAAAATCGATGAACGATTGCGTTCCATGACGATGTGTCCGCATCGTTCGTTGCCTACGGCGGCCCCACGTATTAGTTTAGTAGCTGCCGTTCGTCCGTTAGCCTCGATTTCTTCGTACTGGACGACAGGCTGAAATGTCTAGTCGGTGTATATTGGGCAGGGAACTTATTGCCAAAATCGATAGCGTCATTAATAGGTGCAATGGTTGCAACCCTGACGGAGATCGACTATCGGTTGAACTCACAACGATAGTGTATGAACTGCCATATCACTCTTAGAGCCCGCTTCACAATAACCAACAACTATGAGAAACGAAAATTCCAAACGAACGGTAGAAGTTCGAACTATCGATGGAGTCAATGCGCTAGTCAACACAGATCCGGGAGAGATTTTCATTGATCTTCCAGCGTCGAACCCTCGATACATTCGTGTACAGGAAGGCGACCGTATTCAAGAAGGTGACGTCAGCACGAAAACGACTGCTGAGGTGGGTGGACCACTACTCACGAAGTGGGATATCGAGTCGATCACGACGGAGACCGTCACAGGGACAAATACCGATACCGGTGAAACGCGGGAATGGGTTCGAGAACAGTTGACACATCGTCTCGGCACTCGTGAATTCAGCGCAGAATTGACGACATTCGACCGAATATGCGTGACTGAAGTCCAGGAGTGGCGTGAGAGACATTCAGTCGAAGACACCGAAGAGGTGAATCCGTATGTGATCGTAGTTGCGTACGGGAACAACGGAGAGAAGTTCACGCAATTGTACGCTGCAACCGAGTCGGGTGATTGGGACTCATTAGAAGTGGTACAACAGGATACAACCATTCAAAACTTTAGTGACGAGTTGTGGAATCGCTTCGACGATGCTGTACAGAAGACTCTTGAAGTCGAACAGCAGTATCACTAAGTCAGCCGTGTTTCGTTCCTTCGTCCATTGAGCGCCATAAATCGATATACCATTCATCTCACCGCCGGTTATTTTCAAATCGGCAGTGGAAGAACTCAATGATCCACCGTCACTCTTTTAGCCGCCGAGCCACCAGCCGTACAGTTGCTCTTGCTCTTCAGCGTCGGGATGCTTCTTCGATTGGCCGTAGGTCTTTCCTTTAAGGAGTTGACGTTCAATCGTATTCGCGGCAAGACGGAGTGCATGGGTAGCGCCATAGCCCTCTCCATCGGCAGTGAAGTAGCCACGGTCAGTAACCAGTCGAATCCGTGCCAGCACTAGCGGCACCCCTCGGCTCTTTTCTTTGTGCTCTTGGAGTTCGATACTGGCCTTGATTACACTCATCTCGCCATACTTCGCGGTCACACTCTCGATCAACGCGGAAACATCATCGTAGTCCATTTCATCGAGTAAGTTGAGCCCAAATACCTGCATGGCACGCCGTTCTTCTCGCTCCCAGGTGAGCGCCTCAATGACGCCAGTTTTCGTGATGATTCCGACCGGTTCGTCACTCTCGTCGGCCGTGACGACGAGCGAAGAGATTCCTCGGTCGAACATTGTTTCGACCACCTCGTCGAGCGGTGTACTTCGCCGGACGGTCGCGATCGCATCGGACATCAGGTTCCGTACTGGTAGATCGAGCATTCGGTCGGAATCGCCCTCACGGGCACCGAATCCACCGTGGCTTTTCCCACATTGTCCACCGTTACCGAAACTGCCCAACTATCCACCCTGGCTCTTGTGTCCACCTCTCGTGGTAAACTCGATGACATCGTGTAGACTCAACATCCCCACGAGGTCCTCCTCCTTGACGACCGGGAGGTGTGCGATACGACCTTCTCGGAGCGTATTGAGCGCCTGCCCAATCGTGGTTTCGGGGGTTGCGCTGATTAACTCTGCCGTGTATGCGTCCTCGACAGTCACAACGACGAGAAACGAGCGTGATGAAGACGCTCGCTGCAAGACCGCCAACGATGACCCAGCGATTCATCGCCAATAAAATCTGGATTCTGAGCTGGCTAGCACCCGCGCGTTGGCGCATTGAATTCATAGATGACGTTCCGGCACTCGAATCACTCATCACCACCAGTTGAATCGATGACCAATAAACTCCTGTGCATCTCTCCTACTTTTAATATCCAAGGAAACAGTTGGTTACTACCTCTTAGATCTTAAGTAGAAGTGACTCATCCCCCAGTGCCTCTATCGATCTGTGCAGAGTTCGTGGTGCAAATTCCCCAGTCGATGAGCAACTCTCTCGAGAGTCTCCTATTTTCGCCGCTCTTTTTACCCGGTTCCCCACACTTTATTTCTCCGTGAAATTATAACTTGTTTATACAGTTAGGTGACTAGTGATTCTCTATGCTTGAGGATGACCCACTCTCTGCTGACGAAGATGTGGCACGACTCCGTCTTAAACTCCGCCATACCGATCTCTCTCTTAGTTGAACACGACTTCTCACCTGGGATCACGACGAGAATATCGTGAAGAAGGGCCCCCGATTCGACGCCATCACCCCAGTGTCGGATCTCCCGGCTGGCCACGGTGGCGAACTTCCTGACGACTATTTGTAGCACGATGTTAACCGCGTTCTTCAATCACGTCCCGTGATCAGCACGGATTCAACAGCGACTGCTTAAGCAGAAGTAGAAACCCTGCTACCCTCCTCCAAATCTATATGGGGTTCGCAGTGTGTCTCTATCTAGTCTCACGGGATATGTGATCGCGGCACTTGCTGGAGCTCCGCTGCCCCGTAACACCCATAAGCACTTGAAAACCACGTAGAGACATGAGTACAATCGCGGAATTCAGTATCCCGGCGGAGGAGTTCGCCTTATCCGAGACGTTGGAGCGCCTGCCCGAGATGATGTTTACAATCGACCGGGTAGTCGCACACGAAACTGATCATGTACTGCCGTTCGTCTGGGCATCTAACGGTAATTTTGAGACGCTGACAGCGGTACTCGAAGATGACTCAAGTGTTGGGAACGTCGAGCTACTCACCGAACTCGAAGACGAACGGCTCTACCGAATGGAATGGGTCACCAAGACCCAGATCATCGCGTATATGCTGCTCGAACAAGATGCAACCGTGCAGCGGGCAACGGCGCACGACAATGAGTGGGATCTTCGTGTGCTGTTCCCCAAACAGAACAAAATTTCGGCAGTGAGTCAGTATGCGAAAGAACATGGATTCTCGCTTGATGTCTCCCGGATCTACGATGTCGATAGCGCCCAGCGCGTTCGGTTTGATCTCACCGACGACCAACAAGAAGCGCTTGCCATGGCCGTCGAACACGGTTACTATGACGTCCCGCGGGAAATCGATCAATCTGAGTTGGCCGAGAAACTTGGCGTGTCACATCAGGCACTTTCTGAACGGCTCCGCCGGGGGACGAAGGGCATCCTCAAGAAGGTCATCCCAAATATCCCTGGCGATGAGAATACGGGTCGTAATCGCTAACGGAGAATTTTGGATTCGACTTCAGTCTCGGACGTGAGATCAGTAGAACCAACCAACATCTATTTTATGTATTTTAAATTTCTAGTAATCCTAACGCCGGCTCTATTGAGGTTATTCCCACGCCGGTGGCTGAATACCCAAACGCTCAAGCTATCGAGTGACCAAGAACTGATGAGTAGTCATGGTAATATTGGATACTGTTTTCGACCTCTTCAGTAAAGAACGGCGACGATACGTGTTGTATTATCTTGACCAACAGGGAGGATCTGTTTCTGTAGAGGAGGTCATTGAACAAGTAGCTGACTGGGAGACTGAAAACTCACATAAAGATATCCCTGATGAAAAATTTGACCGAATTGAACTCTCACTTCGTCATACTCATCTCCCAAAAACAGCCGAGGTTGACTTTATTGAATATCTCCCTGATGAGGGAACCATCAATGTCCATGGTTCACCGACTGAATTCGATGCGATTGTTACCATTGCAAAGACTATCGAACAGCCAGATAAGAGTAATTGATTGGTTACTGATCCTGAGAGATCATAGTTGTGGGCTTCTGCCGCCCCAATCCCGAAACAGCCACCACTTTCCTCGGGTATCGATACCCGCCTCAGTTTTCCGTGACCGTGGAGAGATAATGTACTCGAGGGGCGTGAGTAAATTCGGTGTGAAGTCTGGAAAAGCATCTGATCCGATGCAACTTGGAAAGCACATGATTATCTTCGAAAACTCGGGTACTTTTGAGACCGCTCCAGAAGGGGCCGTTGATTCAGATGCGACAGTACGAATGCCGTTCGAGTGAATCTTCTCCCTTGTTCTGACAGATTCACCCTCCGAATCATACTCAGATAAATGATTAATTTAGATCCTATATATAAAGAAGTGGCTCCAGTGAGGGGGATTCACTTCCCCCCCTATGACATCGATATCACCTCCTGACGACGCTGATCGTGTATCGCACAGCAGACGGGCGTTTCTCGCAACAACCGCCAGCCAGAGCGAATGTGAATGCGCCAAGGTGGCTTTGTTGAAACCCTCAGACAGTGATAGGTTTCAGCGGGCGTGCGAGATACAACGCGCGTATCGATCACAGCGAGTCGCCGAACTGGCTCAGTACTCGATTGAACCGCTTGGGCTCCTCATAGGGCGGACAGTGGAGGGACTCACTCTCCCGACGTAAAATGGGTGGAGTCGTCGAACCGGTCGCGAAGCACCTTCTCATCGAACTTGCCCGTCGCGACCTTGGGTACCTCCTTGATGAAGACGATGTCGTCCGGGAGCCACCAGTTCGGATACTTCCCTTCGAGGAACGTGCGGAGATCCGCGACAGTCACGTCCACCCTGTCACGGACGACGCAGCCCACAGGGCGGTCCTGCCAGCACTCGTGAGGGACGCCGATCACGGCCGCCTAGACGACGTCCTCGTGAGCCATCAGATCATTTTCGAGTTCGGTGCTGGAAATCCACTCCCCGCCGCTATTGATCACGTCCTTCGCGCGGTCGACGATCTCGATGTACCCCCTGGTCATCCACGGTGACGATGTCGCTGGTTTTCAGCAACGTTCCGGCCGAGCGACGCGCCCGCGACCCCCCGCTAACGTCGTCTGCTCGCGCGCACTGCTCGCTCCCGCGGTCTGAAGGTGAACTCTCTCGTGCGTTCGGGCGACGATCTCCGTCTCGGGAGCAGTTCCGTGGCCCGCCAGTGAACCGCCTCGGGGTCAAACCCCGAGGCACTCGGCCTGTTCATCCTGTAGAACGAGCGGATGGTCATGTCGGTGAGCATGGTCAGTCGCTCCGGGTCACGGCTTTCCCGGACGTCAGCCGCGGCGTAACCGGCTCCAGAGGCTCCGGATACCGCCGCTGATGCCGTTCTCAAAGAACATCACGACCGCCAGCAGGATGATTCCGAACACCAGCTGCCAGCGGGCCGCGAGCGCCGGGTACTGGTCGATGTACCACCGGAGGTACTCGTAGACGAACGCGCCCACGGTCGGGCCGAGGAACGAGTACGGCCCGCCGATGACGGTCACCAGGACGGGCGTGGCCGAGAACGTCCAGTGGCCGATGCCGGGGACGACGCTGCTCTGCAACGGCGCCCACATCGTCCCGACGAGTCCGGTGAACATCGCGCTGACGACGAACGTCGCCCACGAGTGGCGCGTGACGTCGATGCCGATCGATCGGGCGCGCTCAGGGTTCTCCCGGATCGCCATACAGACCCGCCCGAACGGCGACCGGACGACCCGCCAGAGGGCGTACACCGAGACGGCGAAGAAGAACAGAACCACGAAGTAGAACGCGAGGTAATCGTTGATGTTCATGAACGTGAACGCGAGCCCGAAGAGGTTCACGTCGCCCATCGCCTGGAAGGAGACAGTAAGTCCGTCGTCCCCGTTCGTGGCGAGCAGTTCCCTGGCCGTCCCGTCAAGGCCGACGAGGCCGGCGAACTGTCCCGTGATGTCCTGGAGGAGCATAACGTACACCGCCATGCTGAACGACAGCGTGATCATCGCGAAGTATATCTCCTCCAGCCGGACGCTGAGGTAGCCGATGGGAATCGCCAGCAGCGTGGCGAACGCCACCCCCAGCAGGACGGCGAGCGCGAACGTCGCTAGCACGCTGGCGCCGCCGAACAGCTCCGGGAAGCCCAGCATCGGGCCGATGAGGTTGAACACCTTTGCCGTGGTGTACGCGGCGACCGCCAGGAACATCGCGTGCCCGAACGAGAGCAGTCCCGTGTAGCCGTACAGGAGGTTGAACGCCGTCCCGAAGATGGCGATCAGTAGCATGGTGATGAGCAACGAGGTCTCGACCGGTCCGAGGAACAGGGGTGCGCCGACCAGCGCAGCGGCGACGACGACGCCGGTGACGACGACCGGCAGGCTGCTGTCCCGGAAGCGGTCGCGTACTGTGTCTGTGTAACTCATATTGGAGTAGTGTGGAACTGTGAAGAGCGATTTCCGCTCAGACGCCCGGCGGCAGGTTGGTGTTGGCCTTGTTCAGGAGGTTGGTGAGCGTCTTGCGGTTCGCGCTGACCGACTGGGAGGGCTGGAGGCCGACGCCGTCGTACGGGACGTCGTCCTTCTTGCTGGTGGTTCCGATGATGGTCGGCGCGTCGGCCTGGTGGGAGTTGGGGTCTATCTTGATCGACCCCCGCGGGTCGTCGGCGTACTTCATGCCCTCTAACTGGGAGATGATGTCGCCGGGGTTGGTACCGCCGGCGTTCTCCATCGCCCGCTTGTACATCCAGAGCGCCGACCACGTGCTCGGTCCGGTGAACGACGGGATGCCGATGGTGTCGGTACCCTGGTACTCCTGGGTCCACGCGTCGAGGAAGTTCCGGTTGTTCTCGTTGTCGTACGTGGAGTGCCAGTACCACGAGGAGTAGTTGACCCCCTCGGGCATGGTGTTGCCGAGCGCCTGAAACACCGTCGGGTCGGCTCCGAGCGTGTCGAAGACGTCGGTCGCCTGTTCGAACAGCCCCTGCTGAGTGGCCTGCTGGACGAAGGTGACCCCGTCGCCACCCCAGAACGAGGTGAACACCAGGTCGGGGTTCGCGTTGGTCACCGAGTTTATCTGGGGCGTCATGTCGCTCGCCCCCACCTCCGGGAACTGGCTCTCGACGTACTCGTAGTTGGCACCGAGCGCGTTCGAGAACGCCTTGAAGTACTCCCAGCACTGGTGGCCGTACGCGTAGTCCGGTCCGAGGTTGGCGACGCGCTTCACGTTGAGGTTCTCGTTGGCGTACCGCGCCATCGAGTACGTGTTGACGGCCGTGTTCGCGTTCGTCCGGAAGTGGACGGGCGTCCCCTGTGCATTGTCGCCGTACGTGTCCTCGTCGTGTTCGGTGATGAACGGCGTCCCGATGTCGGTCAGCGTGAGCGGCACGCCCAGCTGGGCGACCGTCGGCGCGGTCGAGAGCGTCACGCCCGAGGAGGTCAGGCCGATCATTGCGGCGACCCTCTCACGCTGGACGAGGTCCCGGAAGTGCTGGTTCGCGGTGGCGGCGCTGTTCTCGTGGTCGCGAACGATCAGCGTGACGTCGCGGCCGAGGATACCACCCGCTTCATTGATCTTCTTGACGGTAAGTCTCGCGGCGGCGACAGAGGCGGCGCCCAGCGACTGGCCGAGCCCCGATAGCAGGTACACCGCCCCGATCTTGATGGGATTGTTCTGCGCGCTCGCGGCACCTACCGCCCCCGTTAGCCCTGCCACGCCGGCCGTGCCCGCCGCACTGAGGTACGCACGCCGGTTCCACCCCGTCGATCCCATTTCCCCATCCCCGCCATGCGGATTGTTGTCAGGTGTCATGAACCCACAAATCCGTAACGATAGAATCAGACATATACCTTCGCATGAGTACGAGGGGGAACCGCTCGCTATTCTATTCGTTAATCCGGGATACTTTTACTTCTTTAGGGGTACTCATCCAAGTTCCTTAGAAATAAAATAGTATCGGGGCATATTCTCATGACTCTCTCCCGATATCGGCGAAACGCTTAATCTCGTTGTTATGGTGGTATGTGATATGGTAAACATTGGCTTACTCGCCGATCAGGTTATCACGGGCCTCAGCATCGGAGCACAGCTGTTTCTCGTCGCTATCGGGTTGAGCCTCATCTTCGGCGTCCTCGACGTGCTCAACTTCGCGCACGGCGCGCTGTACATGATCGGGGCGTACGTCGCCGTGATACTGGTCAAGGGTAGCGATGTGTTCGGCGTACACGTTCCGACCCTCGGTTTCTGGCCCGGGACCGTGGCCGCCCTGATCGTCGTCGGACTCCTCGGCACGATAATCGAGGTTGGGTTCATCCGCAGGCTCTACGGCCGTCAGGAGGAGGTGCTCGACCAGCTGCTCCTGACGTTCGCGTTCGTGCTGATACTCACCGACCTTACGAGGGTCGTTTTCGGCACCGGACAGTTCGTCATCTCACCGCCGGCAGGGCTTCAGGGAAGCGTCCAGTTCACGAGTTCGCTCGCAGTCCCGACCTACCGCGCGTTTCTGATTCTCACGTCGGTGGCCGTGTTCGCCGGGTTGCTCGCCGTCCTCCGGCTCACCAACGTCGGGCGCCTGGTCCGGGCGACCGCGAGCGACCGAGACATGGCTCGACTGCTTGGAATCGATGTTTCCCGGCTGTACACCGGCGTGTTCTTCGTCGGGTGCGTCCTAGCCGGTCTCGGCGGGGCGCTCGCGTCCCCCGTCGGCGCAGTCAGTCCAGCGCTCGGCGATCAGGTCATCATCAACGCGTTCGTCGTCGTGGTCATCGGTGGCCTCGGTTCGTTCACCGGCGCGTTCGTCGGCGCGTACGTCATCGGCGTACTCATCGCCGTCGGGAGCATCGTCATCGCGGGCGCGGGCCAGCTACTCCCGTTCCTCGCGATGATCGCCGTGCTCGTGCTCAAACCGCAGGGGCTGTTCGGGGCCGGGGAGGGGGCGTGACGTGGCGACCGTGCTTAAGACCGCGAACCTGACGCGGGAGTTCGGCGCGCTCGTCGCCGTTGACGACGTGAGCGTGACGATAAACGACGCGGACATCACCAGCATCATAGGCCCCAACGGCGCGGGGAAGACCACCTTCTACAACCTGCTCGCCGGCCAGCTGGTGCCCACGGAGGGACGCATCGCCATCCGGCCTCGACGGGGGGACTCCGTCACCGATGGCGGGACTGCGACCGACGCGACCGGCGAGAATCCCGGAACCGCGACCGACACGAGAGCCACCACAGGCGACGGACTGGTCGACGTGACGGGGATGGAGCCGTTCGAGATCAACCGGCTCGGACTCGCGCGGGCGTTCCAGATCAACAACGTCTTCGAGCGCCTGACGGTGCTGGAGAACGTCCGCATCTCCCGGATTAGCCGCGACGGCCGGACCCTCGACGTCACCTCGGTCGCCGCCAGCGACGACGAGCTCAACGCGGAGGCCCGACGCGTGCTCGAACTGACGGGCCTCGAAGAGGTGGCCGACACCCGGTGTGCGAACCTTTCTCACGGCGACGTGCGGAAGGTGGAGATCGCGCTGGCGCTGGGCACCGACCCGTCGGTCGTCCTGCTGGACGAACCGACCGCGGGGATGAACGCGACCGAGACCCGCCGGATGGTCGATCTCATCGACGATCTGAACGACGACACCGACACGACGTTCGTCGTCACCGAACACGACATGGAGGTCGTCCTCGGCATCTCGGACCGCATCCTCGTGTTCGACAGCGGTCGGCTCATCGCGGACGGCACCCCTGACGAGGTGATGGCCGACGAGCGCGTCCGCGAGGCCTACCTTGGTGGTGAGGGGTGATGGCTCTCCTGGAGATGCAAGATGTGAACGTCTACTACGGCAACAGCCACGTGCTGTTCGACCTCTCGCTCGACGTCGCGGAGAACGAGGTCGTCGTCTTGCTCGGTCGCAACGGCGCCGGCAAGACGACCACGCTCCGGAGCATCGTCGGCACCGTGCCGCGCCGCGAGGGGCGCATCACCTTCCGCGGCACCGACATCGTCGACGCTCCGGTCAACAGGATCAGCCGAATGGGCGTCAAGCTCGTCCCGGAGGATCGTCGGATATTCCCGACGCTGACCGTCCACGAGAACCTGCAGGTCGCGGCCGAGACCGCCGTCGACCCCAGGCCGGTCGAGGAGATATACGAGATATTCCCGACGCTCGACGACCTCCGGAAAAGCCGAGGCCGGGCTCTCTCGGGCGGCGAACAGCAGATGCTCTCGGTCGGCCGCGCGCTCGTCCAGAACCCGGATCTCCTGTTGCTGGACGAGCCGACGGAGGGGCTCGCACCGGTCATCGTCGAGGACTTGCAGCGGGTGTTCCGTGAGATCGTCCGGAAGGACGTGACCGTCCTTCTGACCGAGCAGAACGTCCGGTTCGCGCTGGATCTCGCCGAGCGCGCCTACGTCATCGAGAAGGGTTCGAACGTCTGGGAGGGGAGCGTCCCCGAACTCCGCGAGCGCGACGACCTGCTGGAGGAGTACCTCTCGGTCTCGGTCGCCGAATCCGACTGACCGGGTGCGGCGAACGGTTCGGCTCTGACGGGACTCCTATTACGAACGTTCCCCGAGCTCGCCCTGAAGCCATGCGGAGCCCGCGACGAGCCCGACACCGGCGAGTCCGACGACGCCAGTCGTGAAAAAGACGGGCGTGTAAGTGCCGAACCGGTCGAATCCGAAGCCGGCCGCGAACGGTCCGAGCAGTCCGGGAACCGCGAAGGAGAGCGAGACGAGGCCGAACAGCGTGTTGAGATTACGGTCGCCGAAGAGATCCGCGAGCACGGAGGACAAGAGCGCGCCGGTGCCGCCGTAGTCGACGCCAAAGAATACCGCGATAGAGAGCAGCACCAGCGGCGCGCTCGCCAGCGGGAGTACGCACAATGCCAGCGCCATCGCGGCCCCGCAGACGACGAAGACAGCCAGTCGACCCAGACGGTCGGCGACTCCACCTACGGCGAGGCGGGTGACGGCCGTCGTGCCACCGATGACGCTGAGCGCGAGCACGCCCGTCTTTCGGATGCCCTGCTCTGCGGCGTAGTTGACGAGGTGGTTGAGCAGGACGTACAGCGTCACGTACATCAGCACATAGCCGCCGAAGAGGAGTAGGAAAGCGCGGCTCATGGCGGCTTCGCGGACGACGCGCAACTGATCGCGCCAGCCGTCGTCCGACTCCGGGCGCCCGTCAGGGAACTCGGCATCGACGGCGGCATCGACGTGTGCAGGGTTGTCAGCTATCAGTAGTGCGGTGAGGAGCAACACGAGCGCGAGACCGCCCCCGAGCAGGGGAAACGCCCCCCGCCAGCCGATTCGAGTGACGAGGATGGAGGCCGTCGGCGCGATGACGACCATGCCGACTCCGAGGCCAGCGCTCGCGAGCGCGGTCGCCATGCCGCGCCTGCGCTGGAACCACCGAGGGGGCGTCGCGTAGCCGACGACGAATGCGAGGCTCATTCCGGCCCCCGTTACGATGCTGTAGGTCAGGACGAGCACCGGGAGGCTCCCGACAATCATGCCGCCACCTAGAAGTGCGGCGGCGAGCACTAATCCATGTCGGGGGGCGAGCCACTCCACGAGGCCGCCCATCGGCGCCGCGGCGGTGTAGAGGACGAACAGTTGGGCCCCGAAGATCAGCGAGGTGTGCGCCGTCGAGACGGTGAACGTCGAGGCCAGCGGGTCGAGATAGACGCCAAAGGAGTACGTCATCCCGAAGACGACGCCGGTGACGAGGAAACACGCCGCTACGACGACCCATCCATAGTAGAAATTTCCGACGGCGAGCCGAGTCCGAATGCGAATCATTGTGATTTTATCCGCGGATGGCGCTTTCAACGGGGGCGAGCCACCCTACGCCCCGATCTCGCGGTCCCGGAGCTTGCGGCGCTGAATCTTGCCCGTCGTGGTCTGCGGAAGCTCCTCGACGAACTCGATTTCGCGGGGGTACTCGTACTTGGCGAGGTCGTCGCTGACGAGAGCCCGAATCTCCGCGCGGAGGTCGTCGTCACCCTCGACGCCACTCACCGGCTGGATGAACGCCTTTATGATTTCGCCGCGGGTCTCGTCGGGTATCCCGACGACGCCGACCTGCTCGACGTCGGGGTGTTCGAGGATGGCGCTCTCGACCTCGCCCGGCCCGACGCGGTAGCCGGCTGTGATTATGAGGTCGTCGTCGCGAGCCTTGAACCAGACGTAGCCGTCGTCGTCGCGGGAGCCGAGGTCCCCGGTCAGGTGCCACTCTGCGCCGTCGGGCCCGGTGACGCTGGCGCTCTCGGTCTTCTCCGGTCGATTCCAGTACCCCTCAAAGACGACTGGGTCGTCGTCGCGTTCGACCGCTATCATCCCCACGTCGCCCTGCGGGAGGCGCTCGCCGGTCTCCGGATCGACGACGGCCACCTCGTGACCGGGGACGGACTTGCCCATGCTCCCCGGCCGCGCCTCGAACCACTGCCGGCAGTTGGCCACGAGCAGGTTGGCCTCGGTCTGTCCGTACAGTTCGTCGACGGTGACGCCCGACAGCGCCCCGTCGGCCCAGTCGAGAATCTCGGGCGTCAGCGGTTCGCCGCCGGAACAGATGGCCTTCAAGTCGAGGTCGTACCGGTCGGCGGGGTCGTCGACCTCCATCATCATCCGAATGGCCGTCGGCGGGAGGAACGCGTCCGTGACGTCGAACTCCGTCAGCAGCTCGTAGGCTGTCTCGACGTCGAACTTCCCCACCGGGTAGCCGACGACCGGGCGGCCGTGATGCCACGCCGGGAAGACGAGGTCTCCGAGCGCGCCAATCCACGCCCAGTCGGCGGGCGTCCAGAACACGGATTCCTCGACGTCCAGCTCGAAGTACATGTAGAACGCCGGGCAGTGACCCAGCCAGACCCCGTGGGCGTGAAGGACGCCTTTCGGCGGGCCGGTCGAACCGCTGGTATACATGATGATCGCCGGAGTGTCTGTGTCGGTCTCGGCGATATCGAACTCAGTCGACTGGTCATTGTGGACGGACTCGAACGATTCGACATCCGCCGGCGGGTCGTCCTCGTCAACGGAGATGACGTGCTCGAGGTCTGGGCAGTAGTCGCGAACTTCCTGGACCGTATCGAGAACTTCCTCGTCGGCAACGACGGCGGTCGCCCCCGAATCCCTGAGGCGATACCGGAGTGCGTCGCCCCCGAACAGGACCGATAACGGCAGAGAGATGGCACCTAGTTTCCAACATGCGAGATGCGTTATCGGGTTAGCTGGTTTCTGTGGGACGACGACCGCCACGCAGTCTCCACGTTCGACGCCACGGTGGGATAGACTGCGGGCGAACGCGTCTGTGAGGTCATCAAGATCACGGAACGTGTAAGTCTCTCGCGACCCGTCGGGATAAGCCTGATACAGTGCGGGTCGGTCCGGGTCCTCGTGCTTGCGCAGCAGATCGTGGGCAATGTTGTAATCGGCTGGTATCTGGTCCCACGAGAACACATTTCTGGCTTGCTCGTAGGATTCAGCATCGAGTGTTATACGCCACGGCATGGCATTACTCTCAGTCTCCGAAACAGATTACAACAAGAATAGTATAAAGAGTGGTGGTTGATGGCATTGAGCGCGGACCAGCTAACCGAAGTTCTCGCGATGCTGACGGGAATACCAGGACCGAGGGGATGTATTGGCGCGCTAGTCACCTGGCTGTCCACCCGCCGTTAACGGTGAGGCATTCGCCGGTGACGAACGAGGCGGCGTCGCTGGTCAGGAAGACGGTGGGACCGGCGATCTCCTCCGGGTCGGCGAACCGGCCAAGCGGGGTCCGGTTGGGGATTGACTGCCGGAGGCGTAGATTAGCAACTCAATTGACGTTGTTGTCCACTCCCCCAGACGTTGCTTTATACTATTGTCTGCCCATCTATCCACCGATCGAAGAAATCTCCTCGATCCAATCATGGAACCCCGAATCACCGTCATTACATTAGGAGTCAACGATCTGTATAAGTCAGTCACATTTTACCGAGATGGATTGGGCTGACTGAGACTGGAAACAAAATGGAGTGATAGTAAAGAATTATTCACTCTGATCGCCATCTCTTTGATAGACAGTATTCGTTGTACAATATATCTACTTCCGTGGAAATGTATTATGGATTGCCAGTGAGTAGCTCTACTATTTCTCTGGAAGCAGCGGGTTCTGTCGCGACAAGCAAATTCATCCCTGGCTTGGGCATTGTCGCAGGGCTGACCACCGTTTTTTCATCCATATCTACAACAATTGAGCATCCATCCGGCACTGCAATGTCTCGAATAGCTTTCCCAACAACCGGTGCATCCTCTGTCACCTGTATTTGCAAGAGGTCAATAATACCAGTAAGTTCATCCACAGCGTCCGGAAGGCTTCCTCCTGTAATCGTACTCACGGTTGCGAGTGCGCTCGGTGAATCAACCCGGAGGACAGTTCTCACGCCTTCCATCTTCGAAGCGACCAAACAGACTGCTAAATTACTGCTAATATCGTCAGTGAGACCAGCAACGTCATCAACAGAAGCTAGGCCGGCATTTCCAAGGATTTCAGGATCGTCAGCCTCTCCATGAAGAACCGTACTGAATCCAGCTTCAATAAGCAAGTCACATCGTGTTTGATCGCGTTCGATGATGGTGAGATTGTGTCCCTGTTTAGCTAATTGTTCTGCGGTATAATATCCGACGTGCCCTCCCCCTAGAGGTGGTCACACCGCCCGTCGGCGTTGACCGCTGCTCAAACCAGTCATCCGAGGAAAATAATAGTTATTTATATATAATCACGGGTGAGATACGCTCTTGTTGACTGACGTGAATGATTAACCATGGTCAACGCTACCATCGACGTAATCGACCGTGGGGGATTGGAATGCGACCTCAACTACCTCATCGAGGGGAACACGCTCGGGAGTCGCGATGAACCAAATCTGGACACCAATTACGACGAAATTCCCGTGTTCAATCTCGTCATCGACCATCCGGAGGGGACGATTCTCTGGGACACCGGGAATCACAAGGACGCGCTCAACGGCCACTGGCCGGAGGGGTTGAAACAGGCGTTCTATCCGCACGACGTCCGAGAGCGCAGCCTCGTGGACGATCTCGGGGTCGCGGGGTACGACATCGAAGACATCGACTACGTGTTTCAAACGCACCTGCATCTCGACCACGCGGGCGGACTCCACCACTTCGACGGAACGGACACGCCGGTGTTCGTCCACGAGGAGGAGCTGAAGTTCGCCTACTACAGCACGAAGACGGACGAGGGAAGCAGCGCGTACATCCTTGGCGACTTCGACCATGACCTCAACTGGCAGGAGATCCACCAGAACCGCGAGACCCACTTCGAGGACGTTGAATTCGTCCACCTCCCTGGACACACGCCGGGGCTGACAGGCACGGTCATCTACCTCGATGGTGCGGGGACACTCGCCTTCACGGGCGACGAGATCTACCAAACGGAGAACTACGAGGATGAGACGCCGCTCGGCGCCGGCCTCCTTTGGAGCCATCGCCACTGGTTCGACAGCCTCCAGAAACTCAAGGAGATCGGGCGCAAACACGACGCGACGGTCGTGTACGGTCACGACCCCGACCAGTTCGAAACCATTCGAGAGGGGTGGTCGTAGATGGAGTATGAACGCTCGGTCTCCGCGCCGTCACACGAACTCTCGCCCGAGACGGTGTGGCACATCCAGATGCCACAGATCCGATTCGGTCGAAATGCGACGGACGAACTGGCGTTCCAATTGCACGATCTAGGCGTCGACGAGGGTGCGCACGGTCTCATCGTCACCGACAAGAACCTCGCAAACATCGGCCACGCTGGCCGGATCGAAGACCACCTTACGGAGAACGAGTTCACCGTCGACATTTACGACGGGTCGGAGCGCGAACCGTCCATCTCGGCTATCGAGAACTGCCTGGAGTTCGTCCGCGATGAGAAGAGCGAGGCGGGATACAACTTCTTCGTCGGTCTCGGCGGCGGGAGTTGTCTGGACACCGCGAAGGCGACCCGCGCGGTCATCGCCAACGGCGGCAGTCCGCTCGACTACATCGCCGAACCGACTGGGGAGGGAAAGGCCCTCGACGAGTCAGGCCCGCCGCTTGTGTTGATGCCGACGACGGCCGGAACGGGGGCGGAAATCTCGCCGGTCGCTATTCTCTCAGTGGCGGAAAAAGATATCAAGGAAGGCATTTCCAGCAATCACATCCGCGCCGACGCCGCGGTGCTCGACCCGACGCTTACGACCACGCTCCCGCCGGATCTGACCGCCAAGACGGCGATGGACGCGCTCGGACACGCCATGGAGGGGTACACGACACACGAGTATGACTCGCTCCTCCGGCCGACCGACCCCGCCGAGCGCCCGGTGTACGCCGGTCGGACACCGCTAACCGAGATGTTCTCCAAGAAGGCCATCGACCTGTTGTCGAACAACGTCCGGAAGGCGGTTCACAACGGGGATAACCTCGAAGCGCGGGAGAACATGCTCCAGGGGGCACTCTTCGGTGCCATCGCCGGGCTGACGGCGGGCGCGAGCCTCTGTCACGCGATGGCCTATCCAGTCGGAAACAAGTACCACACCTACCACGGCGAAACCATCGCGGTGTTGACCCCCGCGAGCACTATCGATTACAATTCAGCGAACGACCCGGAACGCTTCGCCTCGCTCGCCCGCCGGTTCGGCGTCGATACCGCCGGAATGAATCCGCGCGAAGCGGCCGACGCCCTAAAAGACGAGTACGTCCAACTTCAGCGGGATCTAAACGTCCTCCCCAGCGGCCTCAACGACCTGGCGGGGATCACCGAGGACGAAGTCGATTGGCTGGCGAAACAGACCGTCGACACGCAGGCGCGACTGCTTCGCTGTAATCCCCGCCCCGTGACTGAGGAGGACGTTTACGATATCTTCGTTGATGCGCTATACAACTGGGAGGACTGACTCGCCGGTTCAGTACCGGGAGGTTTCCCTCTCCCGTCTCGTACGGGACTACCCCTCCGTTTCGCGGAGGTCAGTCCGGCGAATCTTCCCCGTCGCCGTCTTCGGGAGTTCGTCGAGGAATGCAACCCCGCGGGGGTATTCGTACTGCGCTAGCCGCCCTTTGACGTACGACTGAAGTTCATTCGCGAGCGACTTGCTTGGGTTTGCTACAACCGATGTTCCTCTCATTGGTGCGTGCGACGTACAGTTTGATACTGGCACAAGGTCATGGTTTGACTGGTCGTTATCATATTGGGTCGGAATTCGTACGTCATTCTGATGCGAGTGCAGCCTTCGTCTCATCTCACTACGGCTTATAGCCGAAATTTTGGAAATGTTGATCAGTATCAGGACTTCAGCGTCGAAGTTAAACAGCACTTTATAGAATCATTGCGAAAGATCCAGCTGAGTTCACTGTTGACGAGTATGTGGTCTGGGCAATCGTTCTTGCGGCACTACTTGTTGTCT
Source organism: Haladaptatus halobius (assembly GCF_020618475.1). Classification (GTDB taxonomy): domain Archaea; phylum Halobacteriota; class Halobacteria; order Halobacteriales; family Haladaptataceae; genus Haladaptatus; species Haladaptatus halobius. The sequence goes on from NZ_CP085339.1 coordinate 527,301, forward strand.
TTGGAGGCGCTATTCGACTAGTGAACTGACTTCTAAATGCGGTTGTTAAGGTCAACAGAGTGAAGAGCATAAAAGTCTAAACACTGCTCCTAGTTATACGTCCAGATTCCTCAATATTGGATCGCAAGTGGCCACCTATAGTGAGGTTGTCAATTGGGATTTAGCTAATATCGAGCCGTGGGATAAACGAGACAGAAGCAATCCACTCCCACCGTCCACTGTCATTGCTATCAGGAATAGTAGATAACATGTGAGTACGAAAATGAAGAGATTCTGCCCATACCCGGCAGTATTTGGCCAGTATGCTGTGTCGAGTAATCGATCGCCCAGTGCCAGTGAGCCACCAATAGTCGCCACTCCAATCGTTGTATAAAGGAGCATTCTGAGAGCCTGTGCGCCGCGAAAGGAAATTGTATTCATGTATGATCATTTTCGTAAGCCGTCCACGTGAGCGCGATCGTGATCTCACCCGTTGCAGGGTCGTATTTGGTGATACCAGCTTATCGTTGCACTCGGTGTGAAACCTCCCAGTCGATTGCTTCGACCGGCAGAGTCGGGAAGTGTTCCGTAATGACATCCACCGTACGTGTTCGCGCTTGATCAAGCGGGGACAATAGTATTTTGGGATAGACAGACCAAGAGGTAAACACAGTAAATAGGTAGACAACGAGACGTCATTTTTCGGGTCGAAAAAGTAAGTTCCAAACGAATCGCCCTTCCAGGTGTGGGAAAATTCGCTGCTAACAGTGGCAAAATATCACTTACGCTGTTTTGCCTCTGCAATTGCATCAGGGGCGTAGATAATACCTGCACCGATGTCGGTGTCACCCTTTCCATTACTATACCGTGCTGTATTCTCAATAATGCTCTGGATTTGGTTTGCGCTCAAGTCAGGATTAGCTTCTCGGATAAGTGCGACGAGTCCAGCAACCTGTGGGGCGGCCATTGATGTGCCTGCATACCAGGCATATGCGGTACCACCATTGAGGTCCGGCGGTACTGTCGAGTAAACTAGGTTGAATGGATACGGCCATTCCGTGTCGTCAGCCAAGGTTTTATCGAGTGTCTCATAGCCTCCACCAGGTGCGCCAACATCGATAACACTGGTACCATAATTCGAGTAAAACACGCGCTTGTTGTTCGGTCCCGTTGCGGAGACACTGATAGATCCCGGAATACTGTTCGGGAGTGTGAAGTAGCCCTTATGCTGAAGGTCTGCGCTGGAATTACCAGCACTTGTCGTTATTACCGTTCCTCGTTGTGATGCACTCTGGATGACTCGCTGGTAGGCGACGTGATCTCCACTTTTGTGCGCTTTACCTTTAATCACGCCACCTCCAAGACTCATGTTCGCTGCGTCAGCCCCGATCCTCGCTGCGTAATCAATCGCACTGAGGATGTCGAAATCGGTTGTGAAAAGCGTTGTAACGGTGACGCTTTCTTCCTGACCATCATCATCAATATCGTACTGATAGTCTGTAAGCTTCTTCCAGTAAAACACTCGAAGTGGGACAACGTCTGCGTCCGGAGCCATCCCTGCAACCCCGAGATCTCCATTTTGTGGAGTATCGTTATTTTTCGCCGTCGCGATCCCAGCACAGTGACTTCCATGAGATTGCACGTCATCTGCAGCCATCTGAGAACGCGTATCTGGCGCTCCAAGATAGGTATATGGAGCAATTTCGACTGTATCGTCGTCTGTTGCAGTATCACTTTGGGCTGCAGTCCCCGGTGGGAGTCGCGCATCAATGGTCGTATCACCGGCGACTGTTGGGCTTTTATCGGGGCTAGAAAGACCGTCAGCACGGAATAGTTGACCTCGCTCAACTTGGTTACGGAGATCAGGATGATGCGTATCAATACCGGTATCAATAATGGCAACTGTCCGTCCGTTTCCGGTTACAGTGTCGTGAGCTTCGAATGCGCCAGTCGTGTCCGACCGCTTATCCCATTGAAGGCTCGCATACTCGTCATCGAACGACTCCGCGGTCGTACGTATTTTCGGACCGACTACCTGATAGCCGACGTTGGGTTCGACGGATTTGACACCAGCAACATTGCGTACAGTAGAATCAGATTCGGCAGCAACGAGCAAAACTCGTCCATCAGCGGTTGTAGCTTGAACATCAACCCCTGCTCGGTTGAGATGCTTCCGAGTCCCTCTCCCGTGAGTAGTAACTACATATTGATTACGGCCATCTGTAGCGTTTGAAACCCCCATCGTAACCAATGCAATAGTGCTGGCTACTGTGCTTTGCAGGAATGTTCGTCGATTTAGATTCGACATATTCTCACACATTATTACCTAGACTACTTATAATTTCCCTATAATTAAGGATATAGGAAAATAGGCGCGGGGATCTATTACAGTAATGCGCGATCCGCCTCTATTACAACGGTATAATCGACTATCTTCACCAGCGACAGTCCAAGGCGACATAATTGAGTACATGTCGAAGTATTCCAAACTGACGAGTCAGCAGTTGGATTCCACCTTCCAACCATCTGTTAGGAATGGTGTGCCAGATATTGAGGATACATTCAGCAATCCGATATTGGCAGAGGAAGTATTTTCAAAACCGTTAGTGATTGACGGTGAGGACTCCAGTAGGAACCATCATCAATTTACGCGTCTCAGGCCCGCCCAGACAATGACGCTTCCCACGAACAAAGCTATCGCACCGATGACCGTCCACTGCACTGATCTTCCAGTGATCGGTTTGCAGTCTGCGACGCACAAAATGGGACCTATCTCGATGATCCCGAGGCCTTGAACTACCCATAACATCCCGAGAAGCGCCACGATGGCTCCGAGGATTGTCAATACAGTCGCTTTCGTGTTCCACGTGTAGATATTTCGATTCTCCATCAGAGAGGAAGAGGGGCCGTTTATCCTCGGGTTTAACGCCGAGCATGCACGCGATCTTTATAACCAGCCGCACTATCGCATTTGCATGATAGCGTCTGTAGCTCTTCAACCTGAGATACGATACGGGAAGGAACGAATAGACAACCGAGTAACACAAGATCGAATATCATGAGATACATAACCGTCGTCATAGCCTTGGGGGAATACATTCGGTCGAAGAACGATCAACGGATGCAGAGAGGTGTCAACGATCCGAGAGAGGTTTGGATCAATGGCACGCTCGTAGCGACACAGGAAGCGATACAGTATCTCAATCTTCTTGATGATGGGACCGTTGTTGGGGTCGCACGGTTCAGAGGCGATGCAGATCAGCTCGCAACGATAGAAGACGAGATTCCGGAGATTATTTCTTGCACTGTGACAGGTGGTGAAACATGGCTGGCGTATATGCACTATGAGCCTGACGAATTTGAAACAGCCCTTCTCGAACGTATCGATACCGAAGCTATCAGTATCGACTGGCCGATGAAGGAGACTGCTGACGGACTGGAAATCACACTTTTCGGTGAAGATGCAGCCCTTCAGCAACTGATCGCTGGCTTCCCTGACAAAGTAGACGTGACTCTCGAACGCGCAGGAGAGTATCAGCCGGACATGGGTGACCCAGCGGGGCAACTCACTGACCGGCAGAATGAAATCCTCCGGACAGCACTCGCCGCAGGATACTATGATATCCCTCGTCGTGCAACACAACGCGACTTAGCCACCGAGCTTGGACTTTCACGGGGAACGATTGGGGATCATCTTCGGCGGGCAGAAGCGAAGATTATCCGGTCGATAATTGTGTGAATCAAGCATCATTTTATCTGAAGTCAGGCGGGTAGGGTAGAAGAAAGGTGCGTACATGATCTCGGTTAGATGGGGTTGCCGATATTTGAAAGGAAACAGCCGAAGTGCGCAGAGCGTTTTTACGAAGCCTTACCATTAGTCAGACAGACTTCCAATGAGCAGGACTGATTCATCTTCGTCATTCGAGCCGGATACAACCGACGTGAGCGAACAACGAAAGTCTGCGTCCACCTTAGAGTTGTTTTTTGATCTTGTGTTCGTCTTCGCGTTTACGCAGGTCACGAGTTTTCTCGTCGAACATCAAACGTGGGGTGGCCTTGCGCGCGGTGCAGCGATACTCGCGGCAGTCTGGTGGGGATGGGCCGCCTACTCGTGGCTGACAGGGGCCGCGTCCGCAGAGGAAAACCTCGTAGAGCGATTATTCCTCTTTGGGCGATGGCGTCGATGGCTGTCGTTGCCTTGTCAGTCCCTGATGCATTTGGGGACACAGCGTTGATTTTCGGTGTTGCGTACTTCGCTGTTCGACTGCTCCATGTTCTGTTGTACCTGATTGTCGCACCGCCCGAAACACGCGCGGCAGTTCACCGAGTTGCGCCTGGTATTTTAGGAGGGCCAGCGTTGATCGTCGTTGCCGGGTTTGTCGATGGCCTGCTTGCGATCGGGCTCTGGATTGTGGCATTAGCTGTTGACTATGGGATCGCGTTATTCGGTAATAACGAAGGGTTCCGCTGTGATATCGGGCATTTCGTCGAACGTCACCAGCTCATCATGATTATCGCGCTGGGTGAGTCAATCGTGGCGATCGGTGCTGGCGTCGGGACGGAAGAGCTTACCAGCGGTCCGATGGTCGTTCTCGCGGTTTTCCTCGGATTTACCCTCATCGTCTCGCTGTGGTGGCTCTACTTCGATTATATTATTCTCGCCGCTGGGCAGCGACTTGCCGAGACGAGCGGGTATGAGCAGATATGACTGGCGATCGAATCGTACAGTGGTCTTCATCTGCCGATTGTCGGCAGCATCATCTTCATCGCCATAGGCATCGAGCAGGCGCTCGCTCACCTCAATGAACGGCTCGGACTGATTGCTGCCATTGGACTGTGCGGCGGCAGCGCGCTCTATCTCCTCGGGCATAGTGCATGGCGATATCATGATCACCGCACTGTGAGCGTTCTCCGGCTCGTCGTGGCAGTCGTCGCGCTCGGGCTGATCGTTGCGGCAGTGGAGGTCACTGCCTTTGTCGTGCTCGCTGCTCTCACGGCGCTCTTCGTCGGACTTGCCGCCTACGAGATGTTGCTTTCCGAAGATAGGAATGCAATCCGTGGACGTCACCTTTCCCAGAGCGATTGAGAAATCATACTTTAAAAAAGAGACTATTTGTGAGATCCACTGCCGCTTATATTGCTCACAGGTAGTAAACCGCCCAAAATCGACCAAATTCGAGAACTTGACCTCGTTGCCGTCGCACGTTCTACATCGGTTATAGAATTAATCAGCCATCTAGAAACGAGTCGAAATCCCAGAAATCAGACTGCTTTTTGTCTGATTGTTCGGAACAGCCGAATCTGATCATCGAATGCAACGACGTTTAGCGCCCTTATTCGACGCAATATTCAGCATCGAACACCCGCCGATAACGCGGGTGAACCCAGTCAAAATACTCCTTGCCAAGCTGTTGCACTGATTCGAGCACCTGCCCTTCCGTCCGTCGCCGGTCGATATGCCGACTCCCATTGCCATCCAATCGATCAGTCTCTATCGGCGTTTGTGTGATCAAATTCATTAATCGATCATAGGTCAGAACCGCTGTTGCGCACTCAGTCAGGCAGATTATGAGCCAGTTGTCCCCGTCATTGTCGAGCAGCCGCGTTGCAAGCCCATCAGCGTCGATCTCGTCGTTCCGCGTCTCGTCCAGGACGACAGCAAGCTCACTGTGGAGCGTATCGAACAGGGTGTCTCACGGAGCATACACAGAATTTTGCTCCGAATCGGTGTAAACAGTCGCCAGCCAAAACGAAAATGGATACGCGAAGGTTAGTATAATATACTTACCTGTAATAGCACCTATACCGCTCAAAAACGAGCGATGAAAAATGGAGGGCCGAAGTGGTGAGGATCAGCAGGTCTTCGGCCGATAAAGAATTCTGTTATCCACACATCAGGGCGTACCGGGTGCAAGCTTCCTATATTTCGAACATTCATAGTATCGTGTCGTTAACTGCTGAAATCATATCAATTCAAAAAGTCCCAGACTCGTTTCATCACTCCTATCAGGCATTATTCATACGTTGGCTTGTTTCCGTACCACATTCTTTACATTCTGCAGTACGATATGGTTCTCGTGAAAACCCATCTCCATCATCTTCGCCTTCTTCGATTATTTCTATGGAAATCTTGTGCGTGGTTTCCCCTTCACAGGTTGCACATTCTTCGACATGGGTTTCGTCATCCATACGAGATCTTCGGTAGCCAGCTATAATTAGCTGCTCGAAAACTCCCAGGCGTAAAGGACAGAATCAGCATCATCGCCATCCTTAGGTGTGACCGTCTGGGTCGTCCAACTACTAGAAATGTGAACAAGACATAGAGACGAATATCGATCTATGACCAGGTATAATAGGCTTGCAAATACAGGCCCTTTCCTTTGCTGCTCAGCGACGAAAGTCACCGTACGATGGTTGGATCTTCGCTGGAAAAACAGGTTGGCGTCACCGTCGGAAAGAAAGCACTGAAGGTTGGCTACAAGCGCTATGGAATTCCTGGTGCGATCGTCACCGGGAGTGTCGCCGCTCTCGGGTATGTTTTGATCAGACGCGCACTCAAGTCCACTACTGGCAAAGAGAACGTCGAATCTGCGATTAATATCGAAGAACTCCAGGCACAAGTGAGAGAGAAAGGGTTGGGCGCAATAACAAATCGAGAGACGTTGGAGTCCGCGATCAATGAGGATGAACTCGACACGAATGTTGAGATTGAGGATGTCCAGTCCGAAGCAGAAGAGGAAACCGATGAATTGGACGAGAATATTCCCGAGCAAAATAGAGAAAGCGAGGACGCTGCATCCGCTTCCTCGGATGCAAGCGCGTCAACTGGTTCGATCACCGAAGAAACCAATGACTCGCCGTCGGCAGCGGAACCAGCTGAGGCAGCAGGGCCCTCTCAAGACGATGATGTTCGCCCCGAAACGGACGATGAGGATAAAAACGAGTCGTGAAGAGCCCTACTGAATACGTTCAATCAGCGGTGGGGAATTATCGCTTTTAATTTCTTGTTTTCCGGTAAGAAAAAGTCAATAGACCACCTATTGGCGCACAATACAAATAAACTGCTTGAGATCGAAACCCCAGTAATAAACCAATTCCTCGTTGGGACTGGGCCTAAGATGGAAGAGAGGACCCTCTACTGCGTGGAATGTCAGTGGATAATCAGCACAAAAGATAATACGTCTGACGAGATAAATCGGCGTGCCATCCAGCATTATCATGCAACAGGTCATCAAATTAAGGATCCTACCTGGTAGCTGGTCCAACGTAGTCGTACTCCATTTGGTATGTTCCGTCTAGCTGTGGATGAAAACAGATTGCTTTGCTATTTTTTCTCCCTTTCATCAGCACCACGACCGATGATCAACGCATTTTTGACCAGACTCTCATGACCACGTCGCAAGCGCTCAGAGAGAGCCTGGTGAGAGACTCCGAGTTCATCAGCAATCTCCTCGGCAGTTGCCTTGCGTGGAATGTTGTAATACCCAGAATCGTACGCCCGTGTGAGTGCTTCTTGCTGGTCTTCCGTGATTCCAAAGCGACCTTGGCGACCCTCGTCAAGTTGGTAGATGGTTAAAATGTCGAACGAGAGCCCGTTATCTTGGCAGTAGTCGTGGGTTCGAGAGAGTGCATCCCGATCTGGAAAGAGGGTACGGAGGTTCCAACTTTCCTTATTGCCGGTGGCGGCGAGAATCGTTGCTTCTTCCGTAATGAGAATCTCCACGAGTGTCTCGATCTCGGAGACCCATTCCATTTGATAGAGCCGTTCACCGTCTACATCAGCCAGTAACTCAAGCTGATCAAGACTCGGATCATCAGCAAGGATTGCTTCGAATTCATCGTGGTCAATGTCCCCTCCACTCACCCACACAAACGGCATAACATGGTTCTGGTCGTGAGCAGCAACTCGCTCAATTTCGAATTCGATTCCCTCGGTGTGAGACAAGGTGTGATAGAGCGCGAATTCATCGGCTCTGAGTTCAACTTCGACGACTGTGGCGGGCATACACCAGAGATAGACTGCACCAATGAAATACCCGTTGACCGGTGTCCAAGCTCATGTCACTAATAAAGGAAACCGTTATTGTAACGGAGTTTTTGTGTATGTTCTCCAAAGTATTAAACACATCTTCCTTTTTTTGAAGGTGTTCCTCAGTCAGCCACTTCATGCAGTTCTTGAAAAATCAGATTTGGGAATTGCAGTCTGGACATTGACTGTGAATCCTTCGATACCTCTCAGTCAACTTGTTTCGACCGGCAGATTAAGGTGTGGTCAGTAGCGACGTCCACCGCATGCTGTTGCGGTCGAGTAGGGCTGTCGGTGTCTCCGGAGGATCCTCGGTCGCAGTGTCCGTGCTTTTCGTGGGCGTTCGCCGGTCGATAAGATTCGAGACCGTCAATTGGCGTACCATGGATAAAAAAGGTTGAAGCGGTTAGTTCGGCAGTTTCTTCTGTCCCGTCCTTACACACCGCCAGCAGAGGAGGTCACCGAGGCCGTCACGAATCTCGACATGGGGAAGCGTTCCGCGATGAGCTCGCGGCCGTCGAAGTTGGCTTCGGCTGCTCGCCGGACGGGTGAGTCGATTCGGTTAGAGGGATGCTGTCGGCGACGATTTGAACAGCATGTCCACGAACATCCGGTGGAACGAGGCGGTATCGAACGACTCGATCACGGTCGTTCTGGCCTCGCCGTCCGTGACGTCGTCCTCGTCCACCAAGGTGTATCCGCGTGTTAGCCCTTCCCGTTCGTCGACATCGACGTGGTACGTCGCGGCCGATTCTATGAGATCCGGTTCGATGAGCGCAGCCATCAGGCCTGCGTCCGGTTGCGTCGTCATGTCCCGACCCTGTGACTCCTTGTTAAACTCGCGGACGGCGTCGCTTATCTCCGCGAAGAACGATGCGAGTTCGGTGTCGGGGCCATCGTCGATTTCGGCCAGCAGCTCGGTGTTGAAAACGGTGTCTCGGATGGTGACGCCCCAATCGAAGAGAACAATATCGAGATCACGAACCGCCCGCTTCGCGGCGTCGGGGTCGACCCAGAAGTTGAATTCCGCGGCGGGGGTAACGTTGCCGAGACAGTTGACGTTCCCGCCCATCACCCACACTTCATCGAGCAATTCGTTCAGGTTCGGTTCTTTTTGGAGTGCGAGCGTGACGTTCGTTAGCGGCGCAATACAGACGAGCGTGATTTCCCCCGGATTTTTGCGAGCCATTTCGACAATATAATCCGCGCCGTGGCGATCGCCGGAGGGAATTCCGGTATCCGGGAACAGGTCGCCGCCAAGTCCGCCCTCGCCGTGAACGTAATCGGCGTACTCGTGCGTCTTCACGAGCGGTGAACGTGCACCTTCGTAGACGGTAACGTCCTCGGTGATTCCCGCCATTTCCAGCGTGTACTTGGCGTTCTCCACCATGTACTCGAATTCGACGTTTCCGGTACAGATGGTAACGCCCTCGACTTCGATGTTGTCGTTGGACGCTGCCAGGAGGAGTGCCTGCGTGTCGTCGCCCGCCGTATCGGTATCGATAATCACCCGTCGCGTTTCCTCGTTCATGAAGATTCCTCGTTCATGAAGACGAGTACGGAGAGGCCTTTCAAGTAAGTGCTGACCGGATTCGTCGCGGACGACGATAGGAGAGACACAACCGAATAGCGAAACCAGTAAGCGCAATACTGCCGAAATGCATCACCGATAACTTCGCGATTGCAAGCAGCACGCCAAGAGAAATATGACCTCATTGGTGACTTCTACTAGGCCGGGGGCATCGATGTCGAAGGAGAACTGTTCGGCTTGTGCGCATTTCTGTGCCGTCTCGGCAGTTCAAGGTCTGTGGGTGATCTTCGCGTAAGAACCAGACACAGTAAAATCTCTCTAATAGGCAGGCGTCATCGGTCGCTCTTTCCAGTGGTTGATTGATTCGCCGTAACGTTTTGAACCCACGACGGCTGGGGAACTCGAGTACTCCCAGCTTTGGCAAAGCGAATAGTTCTATTGCCGGACATAGTCCGGTTGTTCACTTGACCAGTGTAGGTGAGCTGGTACTGATGAATCACACCCCAGCGATCAATCGTCGCTGTCAGTGACGCATTCGTCACAGTTTCGAGAGTGTGATAGTTTGTGATAGGTGCTGGACGCTCAAGTCGTGTCAGTTGGATTTTATAGCGAGGAGGAGATGAATTCGGACGTTCCGTGGCTGTGAAGCCCTGGGTCTGGTTAAACGCGTATAAGACAGCATAGAAATACTCACGTGATGTGAATGTTTTAGCCACCGGTGCTTCAGAGCGATTAAAAACTTTAACTGTCATGTTATTCTGGCCGATATACCTCTGATAAACCGTATCACTCTCTCCATAGTACTCGTAGCGCTGTAACGAAAAAGCAGCAAAGGTAGGTGGTGGAGTGGGGTATCGGATTTGCGAATAAAAGTGCGAACCATTGAAACCACGTCGTGTTCGCCCATGCGACCGGTATCGAACTGTTCCATTTGAATATTGCTGAACATTAGTCCAGGTGACAGTATAGGAATCTTCTTGGAGAATCCGTGCATGGGCATCTGTAAGTGCGCCTACGTCGGTTACGCCTTGAGCAGTCAGCCCAGGGGCGAGTTTTCCCTGAAGGGTTGAGGTAGTCGACGTCTGAGGGTCAGATCCTGGAAGGAGGGAATCGCATCCAGCGGTAAGACAGAGACATCCAACCAGAAGGAGCGCGAGCCAGCGGCGAGGGGTAACCATTGAGATTCAGTATTGGTGACAAGATAGCATAAATCCATTGAATCATTGGATGAGAATTGGGTCGAAAGAAATAGGGATAGTGAACTATCGGCTACGATGATAGACGAGAGAAAGCGCGATACTAGTGGTCAATTTGCAGAGGAAACAACTGACGACGGTATTCTTGTGGCGATGCGCGAGTCGGAGTTTCCGGCAGTGACCGCTCGATGGGTGGCAGATACACTTGGGATTGAGCGGCCGTCCGCGCATCGACGGTTTGAGGAATTATATGAGGATAGAGAGGTTGAGCGGGGGAAGTTGAGTCCCCGGGCGGTGATCTAGTGGATTCAAGAAAAGTAGGGACAATAGGTATCCTCAATGAGCTATTCTCACGTTGTCCTCTCTCGGTTGTGGTGTTCTCATTCAGCAAGAGGAGCAGCACGGACTGCTGCACTCTTCTCCCGACTAGTGAAAGTCCCGACTATGGTCGTTTCTCTGACTGTCTTCTTTTCGAACAGTAGCACAAAGCATATACCGACCCCCATGAAGCCACTGGGTGTGGCGCGGTTGCCTCTGACGCCCTAAATGGGCTCCCACGTGGGTCTGGCGCCATCACTCCTGATCCACCCTCGGCCCGCCACATCTTCCTCCCCTGCTCGACCCTTTGCCATGTCATTCGAGCAGGGACGATTTTCAAGAAAGCAATTGATGAGGATATTCTTTGAGTGATCCGTAAGTCGAAGTTTCCAGCAGTGACTGCTCGATAGTGACGGATATGTTTGATATTGAGCTACCCTCTACGCATCGACGGCTGTACGGCAGTTGTATCGGCGGCTATCGGCTACAAACCAACAAGAGGGGAGAGCTGGGACCGGCCACCGCGTCTGTGGTCGGAGTGGAGCAACGTGATCCCTTAACTGCCCGAGTGTCACATCGGGTTCGCAAAAACGGGAGGAGATTTCTTAGATTGGCACACGAATGGCGATGTAATGAGTATCTTAGCGAGCGATTTCACCGATCTGACGAAGACCACGAATGAAAAAGAACGGGAAGGTGACGCGCTTGCTGGCGAGGCAAACGAGTTTGACGTAGATTCTGTTGCTGCGGGTCGAGAACTTCGGGAACCCGAATGAGGGATTCACTACAGAACATAACTGATTAATAGGATTTCGGCAGAGCCAAAGGACCTAGACAAGCTGTCACATACGGCAAAAAAGGCCAAGTATAGTAGGGGTCAACTGAAATCCAATGATACTATTGTAGCTGGCTTTTTGCGGTACGTTCGCTCTGCATGGCGTAGACCACGCACTGTAGTGTGAACTCCAGCTACAAGCACCACCATTCTACGCGTTGCGTAGTTCTAACCATATCCATGAAGCCGCATCAACCACATGTCGACAGTAGCCAAACAACTGGCACACAACCACCGAATAACACAAGCCCAACGTATTGCCGCTGAGATTTCGGACAGTTCTCTCCCACCGGATCTCCGGAAAGCAGATCGGTATACACTGTTCCGGGGTGAGGATCTGCAAACAGAGCTGCCACTCGCTAGTATGGAGTTCTCAACGCAAAAGGAGTATTCTAACCAGGGTACCTAACAGAATCCCTCGGAGTCCAATATATCCGAATCCACTGTGGATGCTTCGAACAAGTTCAACGGCGGTGATTCTCGGATGACTGAACGCAGCTCCATAAGCAGAAATCCAACGCCCGTGATTTCCGTCCAAGACATCACGAAGGTTTACGGAGAGGGTGAATCGGCACTTCAAGCCGTCGATAGCGTCAACTTCGATATCAAACCCGGGACAGTGGTTGGTATTCTCGGCCCAAACGGAGCGGGGAAAACGACACTGCTCAAAATGATACTCGGATTAGTCTCGCCAACCAGCGGTCACGTTCAATTCGCCGAAACTGGCGAGACAAGCGACCTACTTGATCGGTATCACCACGTCGCCGCGATGCTAGAAGGCGCACGGAATATCTACTGGCGACTAACAGTCCGCGAAAACCTCGCCTTCTTCGCAAGCCTCAATGGCATTGATCCTGCCACTGTCGCAGATCATCACGAACAGTTGCTCGAGCAGTTCGGCCTCACGGAGAAAGCGGACACGCCGATCAGCGCACTCTCACGCGGTATGAAACAGAAAGCATCACTCATCTGTACGCTTTCTCGACAGACAAACGTCGTTTTTCTCGATGAACCAACACTCGGCCTGGACATCGAAAGTTCGCTCGAGCTTCGACGTGAGATCCGTCGACTCACAGAAACTAAATCGATGACTGTTGTCCTGAGCAGCCACAACATGGATCTCGTTGAGGCAATCTGTGATCGTGTTATCATCCTGCATGATGGTCGAATTATAGAGGACAGTAGCGTCGACGAACTCATTGATCTCTTCCAAACCCAGTCGTATCGAATCAGTACCGAACCGTCACTACCAGACCAACTCCGTACAACGCTTACTGAACACTACAACGCACACAGCTGGACACAAACGTCGGATCGGATCCGATTTGACGTGCGACTCCAATCTGGAAATTCGTTCTACGATCTCATGGAGATACTTCACCAGAAAGACATTACAATACTCTCAGTGCGATCACTCGAACAGAACCTCAGTGATGCGTTCCTCAAACTCACAGATGACGCTGCTCCAGCGAACCCAATGCAGGAGGACCACCGATGAGCGCATTCCGAACTCTGATCAAAGCAATCGCAGTGAAGGATTTGACCTTGCTCGTTCGGTATCCAGTCAATAGTCTCTCGCAGTTGCTCACGATCTACGTGTATTTCATCGCTATCTTCTTCGGTGGGCAACTACTCGTGGGGCCCGCAATCACTCAATCATTCGACGGCGTGGTTGTCGGATTTTTCCTCTGGACGATTGCCTCACTCGCGTTTGGCAGTCTCGCTTGGACCGTGACCTTGGAAGCGCAATGGGGAACGTTAGAACAACTCTGCATGTCTCCGTTTGGCCTGCGGGTAGTGATGGCGGTGAAGGCTGTCGTGAACATGCTGTTCAATTTCACATGGGGTGTGATCATGCTCTTGTTGATGTCACTGACAACGGGTAAATCCCTGCACCTGAGCGGTGGCTCGATTCTCATCCTTGGGATGTTAACCCTCTGTTCTGCAGTCGGTGTTGGCTTTGTATTTGCTGGACTTGCCCTCGTCTACAAGCGCATCGAGAGCTTCATCCAGCTGATGAATATCGTGTTCATTGGTCTCATTGCCGCACCAGTTAGATATTTCCCGTGGCTGAAGATGCTTCCGCTTGCGCAAGGAAGTTATCTCCTCCGTCGAAACATGGAACAGAATCGCACTCTGTGGGAACTGCCGTCGGTCGAACTGTTCGTCCTGCTACTCACTGCAGTGGTCTACCTGGGTTTAGGCTATGCTGTATTCCGATGGTCCCAGCATCGTGCCCGTCGAGACGGACTACTTGGACATTACTAAGCAACCTCGTCTCAAAAGGGTCCAAGTCGAGGACAAGTATCTCGATGTCCTCGAGCATGCAAAGAACGTCGCACAAATGAACGACGTGATGGTTTCCCAACTTGGCTATCGAGAAGTCGCGGCACACTACGGGTGTACATACAAGAACGATGGCTATCGGGTGATGGAGGAGATGGCCGAACGTGTCCCCGGGGTGAGCTACAAAGAGTCACGAACGCTGTCCGTGGACGATGCACTGGGCGTTGGTGGTCATCACATCGAAATCACGTTCGGCCATCCCGACCTCGCAGTGTGTATACGAGCACACGAAGCCAGCGCGGAACTAGCACACGGAGGGCGCTAATTATAGCGTTGTAATCACGGGGGTTCTCTGAACCCCCATTTCTGCGACGCCACCACACGAGATTCACACCGTACTGCCGGTGGAACATGGTGGTATTGGTGCGTTGGTTACGGTGGAGTGCGTCTGTCTCTGCGAAAGGGGGGGGTCGCGTGCGCGATCCCCCTCTATTACAACGGTGTAATCGACAACTCCTACTAACGATAGTCAAGGACGGCTTAATTGAGAACGTGTCGAAGTCTTTCGAGCTGACGAGCCAGCCCTTGAACGTCACCCGCCAATTGTCTGTTAGGAATGGTGTGCCAGATACAGAGGGTGTATCGGCCACGGAAGCAGCCTTGAATCGTCAAGTACAAAGGCAACAATCAATATTGTGATTTTCAGCTCTATTCTCCTGCGAAAAACGGATCATAGACACCAGAAATCGACTCTGACGGGGTTTAGGTCACAGAGTCATTATTCAGCACAAAATTTCATCATCCTCTTTGCGGTGGCATTCGTTGGCACGAAATGATGAAGACCGCCACACTAATCGACGCCCACACGGTGAAGATCGACGACACGGAGCGACCAAAGCCTGCTCCGCACGAACTCCTCGTCGAGATCAATGCCTGTGGCGTCTGTACAACGGATTTGCACATGTACAGTGGATCGCTCACGGTCGACTACCCAATGGTACCGGGTCACGAAAGTGCCGGCAAGGTCGACGCCGTCGGCGACGATGTCGACGACTTCCAGGTGGGAGACCGAGTGGCGATCAACCCTTCGGTTCCCTGCAACGAGTGCCGGGCGTGCAAGTCCGGTCGGGAGAATCTTTGTCACGACCTCACCTCCATCGGTGGGGCGGCCAAGAATATCATCGACGGTGCGTTTGCAGAGTATGCAACCGTGCCCGTTGGGAACGTTGAGCGCATCGGCAATCTCGATTACCGAACCGCTTCATTCGCTGAACCACTTGGTTGCGTTATCAACGGTATCGATCAGGTCGACCTGACGAGCGGTGAAACTGTCGTTGTGGTTGGTGGAGGGTTCATCGGCCAGTTGCTCGTCCAGACGCTGCGGACGAGTGGTGCGGGGACCATCGTCCTCTCCGAACCAGTTGCTGAGTGACGGGAAGTTGGCCTCGAAGTCGGAGCCGATCATGCGGTGGATCCGGGCGACAAGAACCCGACGGCCGTCATTCCAGACCTCGTCAGTGACGTCGACATCGCCATCGAAGCTGTCGGATTCCCCGAGACCATCACACAGGCGCATGCCCTCACGGGGCCAGGTGGGCGAACGCTCGTCTTCGGCGTTCCCCCTGAAGACGCGACGGTCGAACTCTCGCCGTTCGATCTGTTCTTCGAAGAGCGCGAGGTTGTCGGAAGTTACTCGCTCACGCCGAACACGTTCTCACGGGCGGTGACACTACTTGATAACGGCCGAATCGATGTCGATACGCTCGTCACCGACGAATTCGGCCTCGAGGGCCTTGAGACGGCGTTCGAGCAAATGGAGGCTCATAAGGGGCTGAAGAAGTTGGTCTACCCTAACCGGTGACCCAGCATAGGACGACCGACCAACGATAGCAAACATGCTACTGAGACACACCACTTGACGAAATCATACGACCGACGGACGATCATAGAGATGACCGCGGCGCGCGCGGTGCCGGCCGCACCTGCGGTGACGAATCGACTCAGACATCGACTGGCTCCGGTGACGAGTCCTCCTCGCAGGAAACTCCCTATCCCGCTGAGCGAGTAAGACGATAATGGCTGTAGGTATCAGCGAATTCCGAATCGAAGGCCGTGCAAGATACGTGTCTTGTATTCAACACGGCATCAGGAACGTATCACTGTATTTTTGGTTCTATGAAGATGCAGGCGTGCAACAGATCCCTCCTCTAAACTTGTACTCGTTAGAGAAATGATTTGCGGCTGATTTCTTCATGGCTCGAAAGAAATTGGTCAACGCGCTTCTCACGCCTGCCAAGCAGCGACAACACACTCGCTGCCGCACGCACGAGCAACTCCCGATAGAAGCCAGTATCATACTCGTCCAACTCCTCACTCGCCAACAGCACCCGCTCACGCGAGCGCTTTGCATCATCAGCTAATACATATGATATACTCTGACCAGGCGCACGCGCTAACCCCAAATCCGCCGCTCGCTCCAGCGCTGCCACACTTCGCGTGTAGTCTTCCCGCTTCTTCGAAACCCGATTCGTGATCACCAACTCACTCGGATCGACCGCCCCACACTCAAGGCGGTTAACCCACGACCGTAATTCCTCACAAACAACTTCTGGATCACAGAACTCATCCACTGCTCGAATCAATGCTTTCTGCGCTTCATCGATATACGACGGCGAACTCCGCTGGCGGCACTCAATGCCCCAATATTTGTACTCGTCTTCACCAGCGACCTTTCCGAAGTACTTCGTCAATGCCCCAGTATCCGAATCACGCAACGGAACGAACGCAATCCAATCATAGTAGGCTTCGTGTTCGAGCCAAATCTCCACTCGAAATTCGTCGCTGTTAGTATTTAATACTAACCAACGGCTTTTCGAGGGATGAGATTTTGCAACCAGAGCCATCTCTCGGAGGAGTCTCGACTTGCTCGCTATGACGATGAGATGCTCGCCTCCGTCACCAATCGCAAGCCCGACGAACTCGCGGGGAAAGCGTGGCGCGAACGTGATGAGGCTGGTCGCTATTCACTCTGGTCGAAAGGGAGCGGTGAGATCCGTGCCTACTTAGACGCTTCAGAGTTAGCTGAATGGATTCGGCTGAAAGAGTCCGGCGTGAGCAAAAAATATTCACAGGAACTTGCTCGCCGGACGATGGATGCGATGCACGAACTCTCGAATGGACGGCTCGGGAAGATCAACCGGCAACGATCCAAAGACGGGTTGAGCTACCAGGAAACGCGGCTCGTGTTGAAGGCAGACGTCGAACTCCCTGGTGAGATCACGGATAAGAACACGGACGATAATCCGACCACAGACGGGGTTGCCGGAGAGTAGCGTGGTCGGATCCAAATCACGCCCGAGAGGGATACAACTCTAACACGAACCTCAGCACAAACGCGGATATGGATGTCTCGAATTGACACAGTTCGGGACGGACGCCGGACGGCTACTCGTGAGTACAGCAGTTGTATCGGTGTCTATCGGCTGCTAGCTAGCGGGAGGGAGAGAGCTGGTACCGACCACCGTGTTTGTGGTCGGAGAAGCATGATTAGGTTAATTGAGATAGTCGCTGTTGAGCTAGCGATGACGATAGTATTCAGATACGGCGACAAGAAATCGAGTTTATAATTAATGGCGAGAACGGACTAGATGTGGCGAGCAAGACGGCCACTGGCTTGCTTACACAACCACGGTCAGCACCCTGCAGATCAACTGTGGGACAGGCCACAAATGTCTGCCCGAAATCCTCCCATCGAAGGAATAGGGGGAGAGTAGGCAGTCCCCGTCAATTGTACGACTGACGACGGTATTCTCGCATCGATACGCGAATCTTTGTTTCCAGCTGCCACCGCTTGCTGGGTAGCGGGTACACAAGCAGAACGGAAAACCGTTATCCGGTCGCCGCGATACCTATCTGGTATGGGATTACTTCAGGACGTTCTGTGCATCACGGGCATCAGGCACGACCACGGCGACGTGCACGGCGGGATGAAGCGCTGTCGGAACTGCGGGAACGTCGAGGAGACCGAGTAGCCCGCAGAACAGGCCGGGGGGCCACGCACGCGACGCCATCGAGGCAGGCTCGTCACACGATGTGGGCAGGAGCCTGCCCGTCAGGATCGAATTCGATGTCCTTATCGAGAGCCAGACGGCCACCTTTTCGCACGGGAGGGATCCATCGGGCGGTGGTTAGTTCGGCAGTTCCTTCCGCCCGGTCCTCACGCATGGCCAGCACGGAAGTCTCCGAGGCCATCGCAGTCACAGTCGTCTGAGTCGGCATCGTCTTCGTCCTCCGAGGGGAAGGCATCGAGCGTGCCATCGTCAGTCGCATTCTCAACGGCGGCCATGTGTTTGCAGTAGGCGTTGGCGGCGTTCCAACCCACGTCTCGCAGGTATCCCCTGTGTGAGAGGAGAGGATATCGACGCAAAACAATCCAGAGAACTCCGAGTCCTTCGCGGATAGGAGTAACGGCCGTGTGGCCCGGCCAGCACTGCGTCGGTGTGCAAACCATACATCTCCCAAACCACCACGCCTCCACGTGTGGGAAGCCCCACCGTTCACAGCGGGGGGAGGTCACACGTCGATATATTTCGAAAACCAGGTCTCCAGAAGGCCGATCAAAACACTCGCAAACCCAGTGCCATCACTCCAGAAGGCGATTTCGTTCTGCATCTCATCTTGGTGAACAGGAACGAGGACACTCATAAGAATAACGTCCGAGTCGATTGCTAAAACTCGCCCACTCCGATCGTCATCAGCATCCTCCGGCTTCATTGGGGAGTGGTGGGCTTCGAGACCGTGCTCTTCAAAATGCTCACAAACGGATGGATTTCCGCTCGTGATGAGAATATCAACACCAGCAGCTCTTGCATTCACAAGCGCATCAATCACGGGTTCGGGTACCATAGATAGGTCGCGAGCACCGAAAATAATCCGCTTATTCGCGTTGCTGATGAGTTGGGCAACGCGATCGTTGATCGTCTTTTGCCCTTTGATCGTCCAGATATCTTCTTGGGTCTCCGTTTCGTCGATCGGTTGTTGTTGCAGGGAACTGAGCGCATCGAAAGCACGATCTTGCTCACGTTCGAGTTGGGCCTGTAAATGTGCACGCGCTTCATCAAGCCCCACTGCCCGGAACTGCTGTGGGCTAGATTGCTGAACGTCCACTAGTCCCAACTCTTCCAACCCTTCAGCAGCACCATATACTTGTGAGCGAGGGACGTCGCTATTATTCGCGATCTCGCTTGCGGTCGCCTTTTCGATCGGCTGTAAGGCACAGAAGACTAATGCTTCATACTTTGAGAGTCCGAGCCGCTGGAGTGCGGCAGCCGCATCAGCCAGAGTTCCGTTAGTCATTTGTCGTACCTACATCATCGATAGTGGATTTATCTGCCGATTCAGAAGTCGTTGCACCACCAGGACCAAGATACCGGGTCCACAGTGCGAGAAGACTGGGAAGCACAAAGACACTCGCGAGGAACGAGTAGATGATTGTGAGCCCCGTGATGATGCCGAACTGCTGAAGCGGTGGCAAGATGGCGAACACAAGGACACCAAAGCCACCCACAGTAGTCGCCGCACTTCCGAGGAGTGCGCCACCAGTCCCAGTGACACTCTTGTGCATCGCAACCCATACAGACGCTTGCTCGTCGAGTTCGTGGATGTAGCGCTCGCTGAGGTGAATACTGTAGGCGATGCCCAGTCCCACAGTGAGACTGGTGATCAAGCCTGTGATCACGTTGAACGGGATCCCAAGGACGAACATCGTCCCAAGGATCCAGGACACACTGAACGCCACTGGAAGCATCGTGATGAACCCGAGCGTCGCACTCCCGTGCAGGAAGTAGTATGTGATCATCAGGAAGACGAACGTTGCACCAAGCGTGATCAGGAGACTCTCGATGACGGAGTTGAGCAGCTGATCCTGGACGATCTTGAAGATGATCGATTGGCCAGTTGCGACTGCGCTGAGACTACTACTCTGTTCGATAGTCCCTGCAACGGCTTTCATCTGCTTGCTGACGGCGTCATCGCTTGCACTGCCCTTAATCGAGACCGTCATATGGATCGCCTTGTACTGACCGTCGTCGGTGCGGTAGAGGACGCCTTTCGCTTGGTCTGGTGCAACCGTGTAGAGTTTGTCATAGACCGCCTTCAGATTGCGATCAGGGACGCCATCACCGTTGGTATCTGCATTCTCGAACGTTGTTTTGAACGAGTCGTTCTCCTCTACGACCGACTGCATGACCGAAAGCGGACTCTGGATATCCGGGTCACCACTCGACAGAACAACTGTCGAGTCTTTCTTCGCCGCCTCGTTTTCCGCTTTTTCGACTGTTTTGAGTGTAGTTGGCTGTGTTATATCCCCGCGTATCAGTATCGCTGCATTGGAATCCTGACGCAGGAAGTTGTTGTTCACGTATTCCAGCGAGGATTTCACTGTATACTCACCTGGAGCAAAGGGCTCTGGCAACTCGGTCATAACACCCGAGGGATTGCTCGCCAAGAAATCCTCCTGTGAGAAGCTGGTGTCGACTTGTGATGCACCAACACCGCCGAGCACGGTGAGTACCACCGCGATAGCGAGTACGATGCGTGGCGCCTTACGAGCTGCCGTTGCACCGCCAGCAAGCACCGCACCAAGCCGCCCACCGCTGGTCCCGAAGGCCCGGTTTTGCCGATCCCAGCCACGAGCTTCTAAGAATGAATCGAGCTCGATTTTGATAGCAGGAATCAGCACACCGAAGATGATCAGTGCAGCCATAATCCCAACCGAACTTACGATACCGAACTGCCGAATCGGGGGTACGTCACTGACAAGGTTCGAGAGGAACCCGATCACCGCAGTAACCGTTACGAGGATCAATGCGATACCCAGACTCGACAGCGTTTCCCTCATCGACGCTGTCACACCCTCAGTGCGGTCTCGCTCTTCGCGATGGCGCATGAAGACGTGAATGGCATAGTCAATCGACAGTCCGATGAGTAACACCGGAACTGCGATGAAGATCTGATTGAAGTTGATACCAGCCCAGCCCATGAAGCCGAACGTCCACATGAGGACGAGGGCGATACCGAAGAGTCCCAAAATAATATCGAGAAGATCCCGATAGGCAAATATCAGGACACCAAGGACGAAGATGATCGCCAGGGGCCCGACGATGAGGATACTGTCGCTCATCGACCGCTGGGTTTCATCGGAGATAATACCGCTCCCGAAGACAAGCACACTCGACTGCTTCGTGTCGAATTGTTCGTGTGCGATCGTCTGCATGGCGAGCTGTGAATTTGTGATGCGATCGCTCACCGTCTGACTACTAGTACTGCCGCCCTCCGCCTTTTGGGAGACAATGATCATCGTCGCATTCGCATCTGTGCTGCCAGCTTCATAGCTGGTAGGCATGAACGCGAAGACACCGCTGCCACCGGCACTGGAACCGCCAAAGCTGGCGTTTTCCGCGAGAACAGTCGTCGTTGCGTTGTGGATCTCCGACTGATTATGAGATTGAAGTATCGACAGCTGCTTGGAAAGCGTGAAATTGGTTTCGTTCTGGAGCTCTTGCTGATCGTTCTTCAGTTTTTGACCGTCCTCTTTCAGGGCTTCTTGAGCCTCTTTGAATTTGTCAAACCGGTTTTGTAACTGTTGCCCTTCCTCTTTGAGTTCTTCAGAATCGTTCTCCAATTCCTTTTGTGCTTCTTTCAGTTCTTCAGAATTTGCTTGGAGCTGCTGTGAATCTTCCTTGAGTTGTTGACCACGCTCATTGAGCTGTTGAGAGTCTTCTTCGAGCTCGGCCTGTTTTACCTGCAGTTCCTCTTTGTCCTGTTGGAGCTCACTAAAGGCGTCCTGTAGTTCCTTTCCTTCTTGTTGCAATTGCTCAGATTGTTCTTCGAGCTCGGCCTGTTCTGCTTGCAGTTGTTCGCCTTTCTCCCGCAGTTGTTTAGACTGCTCTTCGAGCTCCGCCTGGTCTGATTTGAGATCGGCTGCTTGCTGCTCGAGCTGTTGAGCATCTTCGGTGAGCTCCTGTTGATCCTGTTGGAGAGCAGCTGACTCATTCTCGAGTTGGGCTTGGTCAGCTTCTAATTGAGATTGTTTCTCGCGAAGGGAAGCAAGCTGTTGCTGGTATTCCGTATCGTTGAGAGTTCCATTTTGATGGGCCTCCTCGATCGTAGTCTGCCGTTCTTGCAACTCTTGACCCCGTGTGGCAAGCTCTTGCTGTGTCTGATTCAGTTCATCGGCACGCTCTTGCAACTCTGCTCTGCGCTGTTCGAGCTTAGCCTGGCTTTGATTGAGTTCTTGTGCGCGCTGTTGTAGCTCTTGGCCACGTTCTTGGAGCTGTGCTTTGCTCTCGTTGAGCTGTTTGGCTCGTTCTTGGAGCTCCTGGCCTTTTGCTTGCAGTTGTGCTTTGCTCTCATTGAGTTCGTCAGATCGCTGCTGGAGCTGTTGTGCACGCTCTTGGAGATCTTCACCTGCTTCTTTGAGTTTCTCACCGCGCTGCTGGAGCTCCTGCTTGCTCTCGTTGAGTTCGTTAGATCGTTGCTGGATCTTATCGCCACGCGCTTGCAACTCCTCACTGCGTTCTTTCAGACGTTCGCCCCGTTGTCGGAGTTCCTTCTTGCTCTCGTTGAGCTGCTCAGAGCGATTCTGAAGTTGCTTGCCCCACTCTGTAAGATTTTCTCGCCGTTGCTGGACATTCTCAGCTCGCGATTTGACTTCTTCGGCCTTATCTAGCTGAAAAATCGTCGTTGCGAGAACGTTTGCAATGCCAACTGTTGGTGTCTCATCTGTGAGAGTCTTATTGATCGTTCTATTATTTCTCAGTTTTCGCTGTAACTTAATCTGGTTGTGGAGAGACTCTTTAGACAGCGTATTATTATCTCGGACGATTACTTGGACACTCGTTGTGTTGTTCGAATCCGTCGAGAAATTTTCGTTAATATAACTCTGGGCCTTTGCTGCTTGGCTGCTATCGCTTTGGAAAGAGTCCAGAGAAGATGACTGGTCAACCATCGACGCACCCGATCCAAGAATCAACGAAAAGACAAGCAGCGCTACGATGAGTAGGCGACTGTGTTTGATGATTCCCGCACCAAGTAGATCAGACAACGACATCTCTGACACCTCTATTAATCCTTTGTAGTTGCGTTTGTAGTATTCTACTCACGGTTTTGTTGTTACTTAACTACTCACACCTTCCATCATATATCTTCCGATGATTGACGGCGACGGACGTAAATTGCGAATAAGTTGGATACGTGCCCACGAAGCTATCGCGGAGATAGCGAAGGGAGGACGCTGATTATAACGTTGTAATCACGGGGGTTCAGAGAACCTCCATTTCGGCGACGCCACCACCCGAGATCCACACCGCACTGCCGGTGAACCATGGTGGTACTAGTGTGTTGGCTATAGTGGAGTGCGTCTATTTCTGCGAAATGGAGGGGGTCGCGTTCGCGATCCCCCTCTATTATAACGGTATAATCGACAGCACTCACTAGAGAAAGTCAAGGGCAATACAATTGAGAACGTGCCGAAGTGCTGGAGCTGACGAATTAACAATTGGAGTATATCTTCCAGTCATCTGTCAGAGATGGTGTGATAGAGATAGAGTATCTATTCAGCAAATGAGACGAACCGCTCGGTGCCCTTTTTGACCATGTAGGGACTCGCTGGGGAAGACACAGCCCCACCTTGGTTTGCCAATCAGCGGTGATAACTCGGCTAGTTGATTCGATTTTTCCAGCCAGTTTCCGCCCGACATCCGCGGGATCACTCAACAGTGACTCCGGGTAGCCGAGTTCGGTTGCTGAACGAGTGCTCGACAGTGGAGGGTGCATCAGCGTACACGCTACATTCTCGTGTTGCAGTTCCAGCCGCAGGGACCGGACGAGTGCCTCGATTGCGCCTTTCGTTGAAGCGTATCCGGAGAGCCCAGGATGGCCGACGAGCCCTGCCCCGGAACTCACGTTGTGGATGATTCCCTCGTTCCGCTTGGAACGTGGTGAGATCCTCTTGCCTGGGAAAGAGGATTTCGAACTCCCAAGCATGGGAGTTATAGCCGTATGCACTCCTGATAATCGTTTCGGCAGCCGTGAATCCCTCAAAAAATTCGCCCTTAGGGGCACCCCAATTCAGAAGATAGAGACGGCGATCGTCAATCTGCTCAACATCGACAAGTTCTTGCACCTGTTCATGAGCACGAACGCGGTGTTCGAACTCATTGAAATCTATATTCCAGGCCCAAAACAAGGGGATGGCATTTGTTCCAACGGGGACGATTCGTTCGAATTCAATCTGGGTTTCTGTCCCTGCAGTAAGCAATCGACCAAGCGGGAAATCCGTCGCTTGGAGCGAGAGTTCCACAATAATTGCCATCAATTCATCTACTGTACAATCTGACCCATTATAGTATCTCTGGGAGAACGTGGTGCAGTGCAATTCTATTACAGCAGCAAGCTGTCGATAGTGGGAACTTTGGTCACTGGACAAGAAAAGCCGCTACTCCCTGCAATCCTTCTTCGTCTCTATCGATCTTCAGCCTCAACCTCAACGGTCCCGTCACTCGATACTGTCACCCAGTACCCTACATACTGAAACGAGATTTTGCCGTCTGGACGAGAGGACCCGTCTGCTCGAGACGCAAAAAGTGACTCAAGTGCTTCTGTGTTAATCACATTGTATAACGGTTTGAGTTCATCTCCTGACTGCTCGTCTGCCTCTGCAACCGTAGTGATAATTCGTTCAGTGAGAGAATCAGACATTCCAATTGTTGTCTGTCTACTCCCCATGGCTGGTGAATTCATTCCCATATGTCCCTCCTGTAAGAACCCCCACCTTGCATTGGCAAGGTGCTCTTAATGGGATGTTCCTGCTAACTCGGTCAACTGAAGCAGCCGGTAAATAACTAACGGGACATCATTGTACTTTAGCGCTCAAAAGTAATCACCAAGAGGATGTACCGCTAAATATTGTCCACCTAGTTATTCTTATTCTTGATACCGGTACATCTCTAAGAGAATCTCAAGATGATCACTACTATGATAGCGAATGGTCTGATTCCGTGAATCGTATTCGATTATGTTGTAATCAGCCAACTTCGGTAGGTGGCGTTGATGGAGATTTATTTGAAGACGTTCGCGAGTTGTAGTGACGTCTTGTGCAAGTCTGTCAACGAGTGTTGAGAGTGTGAATGCCTCTCCATTCATTGTCGAGAGGTGATAGAGGAGATAACGTCGATGTTGATTTGCGAGTATCTTAAAAAGCATATCGAATGAGGGTTCTGATGATTGCGGAGGGTCGATTGTCATTGTCTAGTCAATGAGGTGGAGGGAAAACGAACGTCAGTAGTGTTGTGTCTGATTCATGATTGTTAGTGTGGTAGGGGGGACTGATCTCCAATTCCGTCTGTTTTATTCCTGTAATCGCACTAATTTTAGTATTCCAGCTATTTAGGAATTATGGAAGAAGTATGGCTAAAGAAGAGACAGTCTAATTGTGTAAGTTGAGTTTTGGAATACTGGTAGAATATCTTAATGAAGACCTTTTATTCGATTGTCAACTGAATGATCGTAAGCTCGGCTCAGTGTACTGCCCTAACTCGTCCTCGATATCCGATTCACGCCACCCAAGCGGCGATAACACACTCGCTGCTGTACGAACTAGCAATTCCCGATAAAACTCAGTATCATACTCGGTTAGCTCTTCACTTGCCAACCTCACTCGATCTCGCGACCGCTTTGTATCGTCGACCACTACATACGACACACTCAGTCCAGGTGCACGCGTCAACCCCAAATCAGCAGCTCGCTCCAGTGCCGCCACACTCCGCGTCGACTGCGTGTAGTCCTTCCGTTGCTTCGAAACACGATTCGTGATCACCAACTCACTCGGATCAACCGCCCCACGCTCAAGGCGGTCAACCCACAACCGCAATTCCTCACAAACTGATTCTGGATCTCGATACTCATCGACTGCTCGAATCAACGCTTTCTGCGCATCATCGATATACGACGGCGAACTTCGCTGCCGACACTCGATGCCCCGATATTTGTATTCATCCTTCTCAGCGACCTTTCCGAAGTACTTCGTCAATGCACCAGCGTCTGAATCGCGCAACGGAACGAACGCAATCCAGTCGTAGTGCGCTTCGTGTTCGAGTCGAATCTCCACCTGCCTAGAAATCTCCGATGCAAGCTCCGAAAGTGACGTCTGTTCCTCGCCTTCAATCGGAGTCACCCACACGCTATCGACGATGCCATGCACAATTCGCCACCCATGCTCCTCAAGTACGGCTTTCGTATCCAACAATATTTCCCGAGCATACGCGTTGATCGCCTCGTGGCACTCAATTCGCCCGAATTTTGCATTCGAAAAGCCCTGATAGCCGAAACACGAGACCAAAATCCACTTGATTGCACTCGATTGCCCTTCCAACTCATCGCGACGATCCTCGTCCTCAGTTGCTCGAATCTTGGCTTTGATCGCATTCCGATCCTCGATCAACGGCTCAAGCACGTCCGGAAGATAGCCACGTTCGTCGCAAATCGAGTAGCCAATCCCCGGCACGTCCTCTCGACCAGCGTGACATTCACATCGAATCTTCTCTGGGCTCACATTCCGCGTGTCGATGATATTCGGATATAACGAGGAGAAATCGAGTTCGTGGACGTCCTCGTGCAACCCGACGTCCGGTGCAAAGGTGAACCCACCCCTATCGGCATCGTGGAGCTGGCGCATCGTTTTGAATTTCTCGTGGCGCCATGAGTGCCATGGGACAAGCACGTCTCGCTCCCGTGCCTCCTGTATCTGAATCCCAGTGAGGATATTCCCGATCGACGACCACGCCAACTCTTGGAGTGGTTTCCCCGATTGCTCGACGAGATACAGGCAGCCATCGAGATTCGTCTGTTTCCACATGAACGTATTCGAGCCGTCGATGATCACCCGACCGGGGAGATTGTACCGTGCTGGTGAGTGCCCGACTTGGCCATAGCTTTCGTACGTTGATTCGCCCGCCAACTGCTGCCATCCTGACCGTCGTCCAAGCTGAAATTCCACATCAAACCGCTCGGCCTGCTGGAAAAGAACTGGAATGAGGTCGCTGGTGTTCAGGAAGAGAATATCCGGATCAACTGACTCAATACGATCCGACAGCGTTGCTAACACGCCTTCGCCACTCCCAGTTACAATCTCATCGTCGATCGTTAGTTCTGTAACCCTCTCACTCGCGAGTTCCGTCTCCGAGACGGCAATCTGCATCTGCGAGAGTTCGTGGTTCGGAAGCGGATCAATCTCCTCTTCGAGACAGTAGCGGAACTCCCGCGAGAAGTCGACGTTGTAGCAGCGATACTCACCGGGTGAGCCCCACTTGCTCACCATCCCTGCCACTGAATTCACCGCGTTGAGGTCGATCACATCCACTTGGAGCACTTGTTCAGGCTCATGCTGGAAGCTCACGCGTTCATCAACAACAGCAACCTGCACAACGGCAGGATGGTCACGGAGTTCAGCATGTGCCGTGGAAAACTCACCGTCATCATTCACCGACACGTAGATTGTCGGTGTATACGATTCATCCACCTCGCAGTTTAGCCCCGTCTCAGTTAGTGACCAGGTGAGCACGTCGCCATCAACGTAGTCGATTTTGTACACCATCGCCTCATCCCTGACTGTTTAAGTCGTCCTCTATGTGATCGAGCCGATCATCCAAGTCGTCGAGTTGTCGCTGCTGTTCGAGTAGAATCGAGATGAGGATCGGTGTCTCGACGAACAGGGGCTTGTGAACTGTACTGGGGTCGGTATGCAACTGGGCATATTCAAAGAGTCGATCAAATACCTCTTGATCAGTCGATCGAAGCGCACGTCGATATTCGTCCCATCCTGTTTCGATTTGGTTGGTGTGGCTCATTGCAGGTAGACACGACCACCGAGGTACCCTTAGGCAAGCCAGGGTCGCTTCCAAATATTCCAATACAGGAAATATCGATAGTAATCGGTATGGGTGTCAGTCGTGCTGGTCGCCACACTGGAGAAAGAAAATACTCTGATCACTCGCTAATTTCGATCAGTCCACTGCATCGATAGAAGCCCGCTAGAAATTCCAGGTATCCCTGAAATTTGGCCAGGTTGAATCCTATATTCCATTCGTAAAATCTCGATGAGGGCGTGATGATATCTAATGAATCGGTCGATGAACCTGTGGTGAATTTCACATCGCTTCTAGGGCTGTTTGAAGGCGGTTGTAGATTGTTCAATACCTCCTAAGTTGACGGCGTTGTGCCCGAATCTGCTATAGTTAGTCACGATTCGAGTTACCAAACAGTGATCGCGAGATTCAATACGTGCCATCTGTTTCCGATTCGGATTTCCGAAACCCTGCTTCTCGACAGACAAGCACTGAATAACAGAACTTACACAACCTGTCGGAAAGGAGGCTAGGGAGGGAAAGTCAGCTCTCACGACCAGCCACGGCGACACTGTCGGGTGATGACGCCAGACTGTGTCGTCGTGCTGGCCTCTGGTGAGAGCGTATCTCCACTAACGGCATCGAGGATAAAATAAGTACGTCAGATATAGATTGATTTTATTATACTATTCCATCAAACAATCCCATATAACTTTTATTGGTCTCGATTTTAGCATTGTTTTCTTTCGATTGAGTGAATTCTGCAGTAAGTGGCCGTTACTCAACTAGCTGGAGGGCTAAGAGTAAGTATGAACAGCGACACAACGAGAGTCAAAACGACCAGCTGGTTTGGCTCCACCACAGAGCACTCTGGACCGAGTCCACCACCTCAATATACATTGATCGCCTACGAGACGATTGACCTCGAATCATCGACTTCGGAGCTGGTTATAAGTGTCGTTGAGGCACTCATTGACGTGATGGAGCCGGCAGCCGGCCAAACGACGCTCACGCTATATGAATATATGAATCCAGATGCGCTCGAAGACATCATCGAAGCAAGTACATCGAAAAAGAGCGACGTCGAAGTCCGATTTGCGATTGAAAACTATCTTGTCACCGTTCGGAGCAACAACACCGTTCTCATCTACGAACCGGTTGGAGTACAACGGGAAACTGATAGAAACTCATGCCCGGCTAGTTGACCAGGATCAGCAGGGTGAGGTAGTTCACTCTCGTGTTTGTTCGGCAATTGCCCGGACGGCGTGTTCGAAGTAATCGCGGTCAGTCTACATGAATAGACGGTCGTTCCGTTCGAGGAGTTCGAAGAGTTTCGCGATCATCGCATCGTACCTCTCGCGTTCTAAGTCGTGATCGATCGAGAAATCTTCGTAATCTCGTTTTGCAACATACGTCTCGCGTAACGGGAGTTCGCCAAGCTCAAGCTCATGACCACCATCATTATCTTCAGCAATAAGAACAGGATAGTCGATGAGAGTGAGAGTATAGCGAAATTTGAGGTAGAAATTCTCCCAATTATCATTCGCTGAGTCAAGGTCGTCAAGAAGAATTGCGACAGACTGTGGATTTGGCTCTGTTGAAACCCTTAGAGTATAACAGGAGTAGCGTGCTGAATACAGAGGGTGTAACTACTCCTCTCAAGCGGGAGTATCTACAATCAGTGACTTGCGCTTCACAGTGAATTGCGTTAGAGCGAACAATATACCCCCAGTAACAGCCACACTGATACCGAATACTAACGGAATCGTAGTCAGTGTCGTCGGGTCATATGTCCATTCAAACGTATAGACATCACCCTTGTACTGGACAGCGTGGTCAGCGAATGTCGTCAATACACGGCCTTCGGCAGGTGCAGCTCCACCATCCTTCACTCGGTCAAACACACCTTTTTCTGTCGATGATAGACTAGAATACAAAATGGGTGACTCATCTGTCGCAGCGCTAACTTGGTCGACCTGAACCATATACGGAGTTGAATTGATCTCTCCGTATGCAGCAAAACCAGTAATCGCAATTCCACCGAGAAACAGTCCGAGGCTGACGACGTACAGTCCGAGACGGAGTCGGGGGGACAAATTCATACCCCGTATTAGTTAATGGCTTATATAAGTGCTTTCACGAAACTATCTCCTTGGTCGATAAACTTGCGCTTTCCAGAGCCTGACGATCAGGTGTGGTCTCACTAACGAAACTGACCTCGTTATTCAGGTCCGTAATCAGTGAGTCGGAGCTTCCCCTCGACCTCATAGAGGTGGCCTTTCATGTAGAGGCGTTCGACGATATCCTTGGCAGTAGGCCGCTCAAGATCTTCTTCCGCCTTGAGAACTGTATATGCTTCTTCATAGGTGAGCTCCCCTTCGCTTGGAGCTGCAGCTGTAAGCGCGTCTAATGCCTCTTGTGCAAGAGGAGTAAGTGGCGATGTGCCATCAGAGACCATCGGTATAACTGAATCTGAGTTCGCGGTAAGTAAATCCTCGGGCGACGTCCCTTCGTGCCTCTTTTTCTCACTGCGACAAGGGGAGTAAGCACACGGCGTGGGATGGTGGGTTTGAGATGAGTACGAAGGCCCACACCGCCTACTGGGATCACTGACTGCATTCACTACTTGAGACGCGATGGATAAAGTCGTAAGCTAACCAGAGCGGGAGTGAAACTAACCACAGACACACGTACTCCAGAGAATCCACGTCTCCAAACTACCCTTCGACGATTGAACGGTACTTCCCTTAGATGAGCACACAACTGACGAGGCGAACAGCTATGGATTAGCATGTTATGCTAACCACCAATGCCAAATAAGATCAAACGGTCTGACGACGGACTTGCCCTCCAAGTCACCAAACCTGCATGAGCAGTAGAACTCGTCGAAGACACCGACGATGAGATCACTTATCTTGCAAAATCCGTGTGTTTGCGTTTGACGATCTTCTTCTGGCCATCGGCAGTGACCGCATTACCGATGAGCACATCGTCGAACTCGCAACAACAGCGGCCCGCGATACAATCTCGATCCATCGAGTGACAGACGCTTCACTCCAAATCGCGGGCAATGGCTATCAAGTGCAACTCCCGGGTGCTGCAGACGCAGGATTTCGCGTCGGTGATCGAGTGCCCTGTACGCCAGCGCCGAATATACTCGTCATCGTAGCAGCGGGATCTGAACGAGTGGCGGCGGACATAGTAACGATTCGAAAAGAGCAAATCTAGAACCAACCATGCATTGATTAGTGTGCCATATTAACTTCATGCTCTCTATCACGGTATACAACAGTCTTGGAAAGCGGTACGCGAGAGCTGAAGTTTACTAGATTAACCCAGAGACAGCTTCCATATTCGTCTCGCATAGTAGACGTAAATCTGGAAACCATGGGCCGAGAACTGCTCAAGCAGTCGCAGCACTCACCACTTGAAGCTCGAATGAAAGCATTTCTCGACGACCATCAGGCTCCAGACGATCTGAAGGAAACACGAAATCACGTAGCCGCAGGTACTTCCGTTTCTGATCTTGTCTCAGAAGACCGCGATGAGCGATTCAAAGTACGAATAGCCGTTCTACTTTTTCGATACCTCTGCCCTTGTCAGCTACCCACCGTTGAAGCGATGGGCTTGTCGGAGGACTCCCATTCGGCCGGCACCGGCGTGTTGGACGCCACTTCAGTAGCGTTCACGGTCATCCCCCCCGACTTCAGGGCGTACTGACTGAACGCCCCTCCAGCAGGGGACTTCTGCCCCTGCTGAAGCTTGTGGGCGAGCTTCCGTGCGATGTTTTTCGCCGCGTTATTATCCGCGTTCGCCTCGTAAGAACAATCCAGACACACTAACTGTTGCCCGTCGCGGTTTTCTTCGAGCATACAGCCGCATTTCGAGCATTTGTTGACTCGTGTACTACCGGTTCACCGTCTCCGCAACGATGCCGTACTCCTCGGCCTTGTACGCGACTGGTTCTTGCAGCGCGTTGAATGCCCACTGCTGGAACTTCTTGCCGTCGCTGATGTGGTCTCGAATCTACTCTAGATTCTCAAACGCAATGCGGGTACAGTCGTGGTGACGAGCTTCAGTCACAATTTCTTTCGAAACGCGGTGGAGGTAGTCGCGACTCCACCTGCTGAACTTGTCACCGATACGCTGGTAGGTGAGGTGGGCACTTCGCGTGTCGGTTTGATGGAGGCTGACGCGGCACTTCTCAAACTCGCGGCGCTGGTGGTCCATGTAATCGGGACAAGAATGCAAAGAACGCAATGAAGGAGTGGAACGCAAAGAACAAGTTGAAAAAGGGCTCACTCAAGAAGTGGAGATAGATCGCTATTCGTCAATTGATGAGAGGAAATCGCTAATGCGAGAATCTTGTTCGAGCACGGATTTGACGATATCTGGTTCTTCGAGGAGACGGTGTTTTGCGTGAACCCCTTGGCCACGCCCACGCCCTCGACGCTCTGATTGAATCACATTCAAGAAATCATGCTCTTTTAAAATCTCTTGAGTACGGCGTTCAGAGAGCATATCGAGACCAGTGCCACGTGCAATCTGTTGATATCGGCGATAAATTTCCTTCGTAGAGAATTCATCTGCTTGTTTGGACTCAGTGAGGTTGGTAAGCGCCAATAGAATCGTTTTTGCTTGTGTCGGAGCGCCAGCGATTAACTCGGCAAATCGGTCGGCTTCCGTCTTTTTCTTCGCCTGGCGAACGTGCTCATCAGTTACGGGGACAGTATCTGATTGAGTTGCAATGCGGCCAGCGTTTCGAAGAATATCGATCGCTTTGCGGGCATCCCCGTGTTCTTGTGCCGCAAGAGCTGCGGTGAGTGGAATGACATCGCCTTCGAGAACACCCTCACGAAAAGCATCACGACGGTTCTCGAGGATATCGACGAGCTGCGTTGCATCGTAGGCGGGGAAGACTAGTTCATCGCGAGCAAAACTGGATTTGACGCGTTCACCGAGTTCGTCAGCGAAATTGATCTTATTTGATATTCCGATAATGCCGATATTCGATTCAGAGATTTGCTGATTTTCTCCCGCACGTGATAGCTTCCGAAGAACCTCGTCGTCCTCAAGAAGATCGATTTCATCGAGGATGAGAATCGCAACGTCACAGCATGAATCGAGAACGCTCCACAAACGCCGATAATAATCACCAGTGGCGAGCCCCCGTTCAGGGATTGTGATGTTACTTTGAGTCGGATCGTTAAGTTCACGCCCGATAGTCTTGACGACGCCAGCTTCGGTATTCTGTTCACCACAATCAATGTAGGCCGCTTTCACAGTGACATCGTCACGCTGCGCTTCTTGGATAACACGTTCAGTAACACTCCGCGAAATCAAACTCTTCCCTGTCCCGGTTTCACCAAAAATGAGAAGATGCGTTGGCTCTCGGCCGAAAATGGCAGGATTGAGCGCCTCTGCAACCTGCTTCATATGCTCATCTCGACCAACGATTCGATCTGAGCCAGGGATATGCTTGATCTTCAAAAGCTCTTCTCGAGCGAAGACCGGGTCATCGTACCGAAAGAGTGGATCGCGGTCGTCTAACTCATCGGAAACCATGGAATTGACTACTACATCTTTCTCATTCGTAATAAAGGCGGGGGAGTCGCGGATGTAAGTCGGAGGAAATTACCACTCCTAGTCCATCGGAATCGCGGTTTGTGATTTCACGGAGATTAGGTGGCATCGCGGATGAAGTTCCGAGAAAATAGTCAGTAAACGTCGTGTCGGACACCTACGCCGCGGATGTAAAAGCAGGAAAGAACGGTGATAGATGACTCATACCGGTCTTCTGTTGATCACTCGTTCCCTTAGAACTTCCCAGAGCACACACACCACCGTCGCGGATGTAACAGAAACAGTAAAAGGATAGGAGATGGTCTGCAATAGTTCATTTCTGTAAATCAGTGAACGAAGAGTGGCCGAAACGATCGACCACTCTTTAAACTGGCCGAAATCGGCTTAATGGAAGATACGCACTCTATGGTTATATATGTTTGGAAAAGGTGTTATGCTGACAAGTGTTTGGTAGACAGAGGGGCACGTCTTGTTGGTTACATCCGCGATGGTGGTGTGTGCCCTACGGATTGGGCTAGCGGTTCCTCCTCTTTTCTCTTACATCCGCGACCGAGGTGTGTCTGCACTTACTCGGGTGAACCGAGAACGTGCTCGTCTATCTTTAAACAGCGAGAGAACCACTGCCGTAAACGGCGGGCAGGATGTCACAGGCAAATTCGGATTGCGTCATGGAGGGCTCTATTGAATCCCGAGATGGCGTTGAATTGACGGTCATTGCTTGATGGCTCGATTGACGTTGTAAACGGAGGCGACGAGGACGAGTTCGCGGAATTGACAAAACCGGGATCACGAGTCGATGATTTCTCGAATCGAGTGCTTGATCGCTGAGTTGACCGACTCGACGAATGCCCGCTGGTTGTATCGATCCTCGTCCAGTCTAGCGTTATCTGAATTGCTGGCGCTAAATCTCCGTCGTTTACGGTGGGGATACAGCGCCGTCATCATCTTGCTTGCACGTGAGACTGCTAACCTGCGGGCCAACGGAATCGATACTTCGTGAGGCCGGCAGCAGAATACTTTGAGCAAGCGTTGCCACCTGCTTGACGAAGCGGAAGAGTGTCTTTCCCATAACACCGTTCTACCACTTCATTAACCTAGTCTTATCGGATTACCTAGACGACTGCTAAAGATTCAATAGAGCCGAACGTCTAAGAGTGAATGATATGGAGTTGCCGCGCCTAGATCATGTAGGTGTTGTTGTCGATGATCTTGACACTATGGCTGCTTTCTTCCTCGATCTGGGATTCGAGCGCGAGGGCGGCGGGCTGGTCGAGGGCCGGTGGGTGGACAAGGTCGTCGGGCTCGACGGCGTCCGATCGGAGATCGTGATGGTGCGGACGCCAGACGGCAGCGGCAAGCTCGAACTCATCAAGTTCCATGCGCCGGCTGACAACGAGGGTGCGCACCCTTTACCGGCGAACCGACTGGGCTTCCGACACATCGCTATCGCGGTCGGTGACCTCAATGCGATCGTCGACGGTCTGCGAGACAAAGGGTTCGACACAGTCGGCGAGATACGTGATTACGAGGACACCTATCGGCTCTGCTATATCCGCGGTCCTGAAGGATTGATCGTCGAGCTCGCCGAGCAGATCGCCCCCGAGGGAGCTAGATAGGCGGCCGTACGGCTCTCCGACTTCCATATCTGGCCACGACGAGCGGCGATATCGCGGACGAGGATCCCCGCTCAACGTCATCGACGGCGCCTGCCTCGGCTACATCCGGCTGTACGCCGCCGATCGATCACGCGTACAATGTCAGCCTGGACACCGATCTACATTCAGTGAGCCCTCGTCGAGTTGGTCAACTCAGCGATCAAGCGCTCGATCCGCGAAACCATCGACGCCCGCAGCTGGTTTCGTCAGGTCCGCGAACTCGTCCTCGTCGCCTCCGTCTACAACATCAACCGGGTGATTCAGAGTTGAATCCCGTCGCCGTCTTGAGATTCAATAGAGCCTATGGAAACAGGACCCGTGATTATCGTCCAGTAATCTTCTTTTTGAAGCCCATACCGATTGCTCTCATCCGAGTTGACACAAGAATTTGCGTTTCCTATTTTCCCATTGTCTGACGTACCTTTTTGTATCTTGTATATGTATACAGCAAATGCATATGGTCACTGTATCGAGCAACCGGATACTACGTGCTGCAACCTACGTTGAGAAAGGCGGAGTCGGGAAGACCACCACGTCTGCACATGTGGCTGTTGCAGCTGTACGGGAGCATGACCTTGATGTGGTCCTCATTGACTTAGCTGGGAAGCAAAATGACTTGTCCACTCACTTTGGGATGAACGACGAGGTCGAAGATCTCGATGCTCCTATCTCTGCCATTTTTGGCGAAGATTGGGGATTTATTCGAGATAATATTCCAGACGTCGTTGATCGCATGGTGCATGATACGGGAGAAGGCATTGACCTCATTCCCGCCGATCCTGGACTCGGCGGGGCAGATAATAATCTCGCAAATGTTCCTGTTGAGGAGCGGTTTTCGAAGCTGGATGAGTTTATCACCCAGGATTTGAGCGACCGGTATGATTTCGTTTTGCTTGACCTGCCAGGCAAGGAGGACAACATTGCGTTGAACGGGTTGTTTGCGGCGAGAAACGTCATTGCACCACTCAAACCTGGTGTGTTCGAGCGGAATCAGCTAGAGAATCTTCGCGCCGATCTTGATGACCTTCACGAAGAACATCCAATTAATCCACGGCTTGTGATGGTCATTCCGACGATGGTGAAGAGCTCGACGAACTTATCAAAGAAATTCGTTGCTGAACTCCAGGAGGCATATCTAGGTCAGGCGGCTCCAGTCCCCGTTCCGAATTCACAGGATATTTCGAAAAAACAAAACGAAGGCTGCACACTCTTCGCTGTCCCTGAAGATGAACTGTACAATACGGGTCAGCGTGTGCTTGAGGCGTATCGAGAGAACACTATTGAACTCCTTAACCGACTCACAGAGACCAATGAGCCAAGACAAAGCAGAAAAGCTCCTCCAGAGCAGTAAGAGCCAGAAACGCTCAACGTCTGAACCGTCACCGAGTGACGAGACAGTCGAACTAACGCAGACAGTTCAAGAAGCCTATGAAGCAATTGACAACGGTGATGTCAGTTCGAACATCACTGTTCGAGATACGAATCTCGCAGCACTGTTTCACGGACTTGAGGAATCTGGCGATCTTGCACACGTTGCAGCCGCTGCTCGCATATCGCTAGACCGTGAAGACAATTCCAATGTAAATCGGAGCCAGACTATTGGGGATCTCATTAGAGTTGGGTTGCAAGAGGTGGCTCCTGAGACGGTTGACCAGGCAATGAAGGCGAAAAAAGAGCACCTCCTGTCTAAAGAAGGCGAATTTTGAGTTCGCTGTTTGTTCCTCTTCCTGATTTTGCATTCTGCATCTATATCTCGAATGTATATACTGGAAACGTATGCTGAATACGTATACTAATCGCTAATGCTAGTTTGCAATCTGTGTCCTAAGATTCTGTAGTCTGAATCAGTCTTTTCTGATCTGAAATCTGTATACGTATATGATATCCGTATGTTGTATACATATTCGACGTCTACTAGTGGTGTGTCTGTTGCTCTAGGATTACAGCCACTGGGCCTTCCTATCCATGCAAATGTGAATCTGGAATGCTTCCTCTGTGCCTGTATACAATATCTGTATACTGCATATGAATTCTGTATCTGGTGACTCACTCGGAAGAAAGACAAGACAATTGGGTTATCACTGTATCCGTCCAGGTGTTTAGTACGCGGCAACATCCCAATTGCATAGACCATTGCCAATCTTTATTGGCGTCGAGTGGTCGTACGGTCAAGGATGTTTTTACAGAACCTTCATATGGGTTGTCGATGCATATGAACTATCGATCATGGCAACGTTACAAACCCATCATGTCGGAGTGGTCGTGAGTGACCTTGATGAGGCCGTCTCGTTCTACCAGGATACCCTTGGCCTCTCCATCGCTGATGAGTTTACGCTCGGTGATGACGGCATCGCCACTGCAATCAATGTTGAGGGGGTGACTGGCGACTTCGTCCATCTCGATGCTGGTAGTGCTCGTGTCGAACTCATCGAATACGATCCTGCCGGCGACGACATTACGACAGACGCCATCAATCAACGCGGGGCAAAGCACATCGGGTTTGCTGTCGACGATATTGATGCGTTTTATGAGAATCTCCCGGATAACGTTGAGCCGATAAGCTCTCCCCAGCCAATCGAAATCGGCACTTCGATCCTGTTCTTCCGCGACCCAGACGGAAACTTTGTCGAAGTCGTTGAAGCATAACTGAAGAACGTACCCTTTTTCTATTATGATTTCGTTCACCAAAGCTTGGTAGAATGTGTCTTGGTGGATGCAGACATGGCGGTCAGAGCTGGATCGAAAATCTGAACTCAACTGTTCAAGGGGTAGAGGACGTCGACTCGTCGTTACGAGTTGGTAGACTCGTATCGCATCCGTCTCGATAATACGATGTAATTTTGGATCCACGGAGAGTGGTTGAGCTTGGATTCTAATCCATCGAACGAGAATCCGGTAGCTCGTATGAAGAACACGAATAATTCTGACTCGGGCTGTTCACCGTGCACAAGTTGAAGTATGAGCTCGGGGACTGTAGCCACAATGTCAACAAGTGGAAGCTGGTACGACTCAAGTCGGAATTCAGCAGTAAGGGGCATGCGTTGCTCAGAAGTTGCGACTGGTGCTCTCAATGCAGAGCGAAACCGGTCTCCTGATCTGGCGAAGCGACTCCTTGTGTTGTCATCCTGAAAGCTATCACCCTCTCAAAAGTGTGCTCGGCATGACTGCGCTTGGTCGGTACATATAAGTCATCAAACTAAGAACAGCTATTCCGGACTGTCTCATGATCCACTTGGCTGCACGTCTGTTCATTCCACTTGTTGCAATCGTCGCGACCGCATAGCGGCCATCGCATAGCAGCAGCACTCGGGTCGTCTCACCTCACTACGGGCTCCGTAGTCGCACTTCTTCAAGGATGAATACTCAAACATATGCAGACAGTCGCCAGGTCTATGATCCACAGCAATCAAAATCCAATTGGAAAACAAATCGATTCGAACCCCAAATCAACACCGATCGATAGGCAGCCAGCAGTCGTACCCCCCAGGGTTCGGAACAGCATCTTCTGTGACTGTGGAATTCCGCCTGCAGTTACCAACGAAACTCAGACGATACACATCTCATCGGGGGCGTGGACATGAGCCAACAACGGGATGCAGTGGACGCTACGGGTGAGGTCTCTTCTCTCTGGAGCAACTGGGATTTCCTACGCCTATTGTTCGGGCGATTCGTCACGAACGCTGGCGATAGTCTTTACACAATTGCTGGAACGTGGCTAATCTACGACCTCACTGGTTCGAGTTTCTATACGGGTCTCGCTGGAGCGTTGCTTCTTCTGCCGCCAGCACTCCAGTTCATGTCCGGGCCACTCGTCGATCAGTGGCCACTCATCCTGAGTATGAGTGTGGCCTTTCCAACGAGCTGGAGCGGTAAATGAAGCTCTGTAATCATCTGCTCCTGAAAGTCAATGTCTTGGACTAGAGGGGGGAATCAACTCTCAAACGTTTGTCGAGATACTCTCGGCCGTACTAAGATTTTCTGAACGCGAGATACAGAGAATACATCTATCGTTCTCTTGCTTATAGAGGGGCATAACAGATAATGCGTTGGCCGACGATTATTGATCTTCATGCTACTGGATGACAAAGTGGCCATAATCTACGGCGCAGGCGGCTCTATTGGTGGCGCCGTGGCTCGTGCCTTTGCCCATCAGGGGGCCAGGGTCTTCCTCGCCGGTCGCACTGAGACGAAGCTTGACGAGGTCGCCGAAGAAATTCGATCGGATGGCGGCAAAGCGGACACTGCCGTCGTTGATGCTACAAACAAGCAAGCTATCGACGAGTACGTTGATGCGGTGGTAGAGGAAGCTGGGCACGTCGATATTTCGTTCAACCTCATCGGATACGGTGACGTTCAAGAACCGCTCACCGAAATCTCGGTCGATGATTTCCTGCAGCCGATCACGACCGCGATGCGAACACAGTTTTTAACGACCCGAGCAGCTGCCCGGCACATGGTCGAACGTGGGTCGGGAGTGATCTTGTTTTTCGGCGGTGATGGCCCGCAGACACTCCCCGGATTGGGCGGCTTTAAGATCGCGCTCGATGCCATTGAGGGGCTGCGCCGCCAGTGGGCCGTCGAACTCGGAGAGCATGGCATCCGCGTCGTCACCCTGAAGACGGGAGGAATCGTTGAGACCATGCCGGAGAATATTCCCGAACGGGACGAAATTGTCGCTGGCATTGAGGAAGAAACCCTGCTGAACCGGACAGAGACACTGGAGGACGTAGGAAATGTTGCATCCTTTGTGGCCTCGGATCAAGCCCGCACCTTGACAGCCACGGAGGTCAACATTTCCTGCGGCGCACTGATGGATTAGGTGGGCTATAGACTAACCGATACGTATGCAGACCTACTAAGCGGCTAATCCACTCCGGAGCGGTGTGGAAGAACGGCTCGCATTATACCCATCTCCGAGGTTGTGATCAGATGCGTTCCTGACAGAAGTTGAGACTAGCGCTCTCAATGCATATGATGTGAGCTACCCGAAGTCCCGTTCAGAAAGATCGTGACTAAACCAGCTAGTTAGTAGATGCGCGTATCGATCGAAACCTCATTTATAAGATAATACCTGCCCCGAATCACAACTCGCGTTTTGCCTCTGGTTAGTCTCGCCTGGACCTGCAACACTATGTATCGCTGCAGAAAACTCTCGTTATGGACACACCAACCGTACCAGAGACATGTAACACCGCGCGAACAGGTTTTATGGTAACTCTCTGATGACACGACACGATAATCGTTTCCGCAAGAACCGATTCGAGACACTCGCCGTCGGGGCAGCTGAGAACGCGACCCACGACGCAGGCGGAACGATCGACGTCATCCCGCCGTTACACCTCTCGAGCACCTTCAGGTGGGCCAGCGGGGATGATGCCAATAAACACGACTACTCGCGTGAGAGCAACCCGACACGCGCGGCCCTCGAGGAGCAGTTAGCCCGCCTCGAAGGCGGCGAACACGGGCTGGCGTTCGCCTCGGGGATGGCCGCCATCTCGACGACGATGCTGTCGCTGGTCCCACCCGGGGGCCACCTCGTCTCGTCAGACTCCGTCTATAGCGGGACCGAAAAGCTGCTCACGGAGCTCGTCGCCGATCACCTCGGTGTCGACGTCGAGTTTGTCGACGCCCGCGAGCCCGAAAATATCACCGCGGCAGTCGATTCGGACACCGACTTAATCTGGGCGGAGACACCGACGAACCCGCTGACGCGTCTATGTGATATTCGCTCGATAGCCGACATTGCCCACGACTACGGCATCCCGTTTGGTGTCGACAGCACCTTCGCGAGTCCGTACTTCCAAGCGCCGCTCGAACTGGGTGCCGACATTGTCGTCCACAGCACCACCAAGTACCTCAACGGGCACTCCGACTCAATCGGCGGTGCCGTCATCACCGACGACGATGAGGCCTATGAGAAGCTCGCGTTTTCCCAGCGAATTGGGCTCGGGAACATGCTCTCGCCGTTCGACTGCTACCTCGTCGCGCGGGGTATCAAGACGCTACCGGACCGAATGGAGCACCATCAGGAGAATGCGATGGCGGTCGCTCGCCTCCTTGAGAACCACGACCGGGTCGCTCGCGTTTACTATCCGGGTCTCGAAAGTCACCCGCAACACGATCTCGCGGCCGACCAGATGTCGGAATACAGCGGGATGCTTTCCTTCGAGTTCGACGGCACGCTCGCCGAACTCGAGGCGTTCATTGATGGTCTCGAGTTATTCACCCCTGGGGCCAGTCTCGGTGGCGTCGAGAGCCTCATCGAGGTACCATCGTTGATGATCCCGGATGAGGTCAGTCACGGGTCTGCCACCGCGGAGATTCCCGAGACCCTGGTCCGGATATCGGTCGGCATCGAACACGTTGACGACCTTTGCGAGGACCTCCGCTCGGCGCTGCCGTAGGCGCGTATTCCCCTTTCTACTTGACCGTCCCGATCCGCAAACAGGTCGCTAATCACCCGTTCAGATCCAAGCCAATTAAGCAAGGTTCAGGATCCAAACGGCAACGATGACAATGTATGCGAGATAGAAACTGTCGACGAGAACCACCTCCCACCGCTTGAATCCGTGTTCCTGCGAGCCCCAGTGGAGCGATGCAGCATAGGCTACGGCAGTAGGATTACGAAGAGCAAATTTACCCAAAACAAGCGGAAGCTCTGCACGGGAACTGTGACGAGTACGAGTGGCACAAACGCAACCGTCATCGTCACCGTATGATCACCAATGACGCTCGCCGTCCCCGCGGTCACTTGGCCACTTCGTGCCACACTCCACGTTGCAAAGACTTCCGGTGTCACAGCCAGCAGTGCGGTAATGAAAAGTCCACCAATCAGGTTCGAGATACCGAGTGCCGCAACAATGTTCTCAGTCGCCCGGACAACGCCATATGCACCGAGTGTGAGAGCGAGTAGACCCGCTGCTGCAGGAGCGAGTTCCATTCGACTCCACTGAACCTCCGTCGGTTCCTCACGGCCTCGAACGACGGCCTGACCGAGAAAGATGAGGTAAGCGCCACCCATGATCATCCCGTCGATTGGCTGTAGACCTCGCCAACCAGGTGGGAGCGTCAGAAGTGCAACTACCACAAGAATAGTGATGTAGGGTAGCGCGAGTACTGTCACTGCTTCCCGTTTAATCCGAAGAAAATTCTGTGTTCGATGGCGCTGGTGCTCCGACGTTCCACCATCGCTGCGTTGTGAGTCCGAAGAACGTCCCGACTGAGGAGAGAGGTTCGCTGTTCGAGTGGCGAGATACGCCGTCGTAATGATGATTGGGATTGCGGCGATGTTCGATCCGAGCATCATCCCGAGGCCGATATCCGAGACGCCACGGGAGGCACCCACGACGTTGATTCCGATTTCGGGACTGGCTGCGGCTAAGCCAACGAACGTTCCCCCGGCCACTGCGCTCAGTCCCCACTGCTTCCGAAGCTTCTTCAACGGATCAGCGAGATGTTCTGCCCCCAATGAGCAGCAAAGATGGCGACTACAAGGACGCTCCCCCATAGTAATAGCGTTATCCAGGCCATACTCGACAATAATCAAGTGAGGTAGCTCCTGTTGAAAGCCGTTGGCCGGATCAGTGGGCTACTTATGGCATGGATTACCGCTATAAATTCTCCATCCAAAATCGTAACGATAGGAAAAGTGGTAGTTCCCTCACTTCACCATATCGAAGTCGCTATGAGTCAGTTCTAACGAAAGCTCGCACATGCACTTATAATTGTTGTGAGCTATGGTTCAATCTTGTATGGTTCAATCAGCAGGGATAATCGACGTCGATTGACTGGGTTGCCGTGCGGCTTCGACCGAATAAATCAAGCTTCCGGTAAAGAGGACAACACTTGCGACGATAAACAGCGAGCTGAGCGGGGAGGCCGTGTCGACGAACACCCAGTACAATGGAGCTGCGATAGACGGCCCAGCCGCCAACACTGCGACTTTGGCAACGAGCGGGCCACAGCAGCCACAGGTACACGATCCAACAATGGCAGCAGTCCCAGCAGTCCCCTCTGTCATGCCTGCTCGTTCTTCAACCCGCCAGTGGCGGGCAATAATGGTAGCATTCAATCCAATGAGTGTGCTCAATAACCCGACTATGATGAGTTGTCCCGGCGAAATTGCCACAAAGAGTGGGATGTGAGGGAGATAAATTTCAAGGATAGGCCATGTCACTAGCTGATAAATCGAGGTAAGGACAACAATTGACGTCTCATGGGGAAGCGCGTCTTCTGGAAAGAACGACAGATAGCCAGTGACGGAGACGAAAAAGAGGGCTACGGCGAGCCCAACGCCCAATCCGAATCGACGAGCAACTTGATCCCGCAAGACTGCACGAAGTACGTTCCCTGCGTCTTTCCAGATGATATAGCCGACCAGTATGGGTGTACCGAGGACGAGAGTGTACCCGAATGGATGTGAGTCGCTAGCCGGCCCGGGGATGAGATAGGGATATGCGATCCATAAGCCCATCACGATCCCGAGGAAGGTATAGCGAGGTCGAGTTGGCCACCGAAGCCAGCCAATGATGAAACTTCCCACCGAAATTAGAAGACCGACTCCCAAGGAGAGTGGTTGGTACCACGAACGGGGAAAGGGCATCGCACTCGCAGAATAGGTCTGATCAGGTGATAAGCCTTCAAAGAGAATCGTCCCAACAATCGTCACCACAATTCCACAGAACACTCCATAAAGGGCAACCGTCGGTGAGATGCGGTTCGTTCGCTTAACAAGGATGGTACCACCAAGGATGACGATTCCGACGAGACTGAGAAGAATTCCGTGCCCCTGAGAGAGTCCTGAAGTCGCAGTTTCCCCATGTGCAGATACGATGGGAATCTGCGTGAGAATGAATGAACTGAGTAGAAGAACGGATACTGGACGTATTGACCTATGACGGTGTGACCACCCAAGTGCACCCCGCTTTCGCGCTCGACATCGATCAAATGTCATTGGTGACTCTTGGCCAGCGACTTACTTCTAGTTGACTGATTCGGTTGAGCTCCTGAACACCTCTCTTCTCTAGCACGTACGAACTTTGATGCACAGGCTTCG
Source organism: Haladaptatus halobius (assembly GCF_020618475.1). Taxonomy (GTDB): domain Archaea; phylum Halobacteriota; class Halobacteria; order Halobacteriales; family Haladaptataceae; genus Haladaptatus; species Haladaptatus halobius. The sequence goes on from NZ_CP085339.1 coordinate 571,666, forward strand.
AGACGATGTCTTCTCAGTACAATCATAGAGGCTTTGCTTCGATGGATACAATACTCGCGCTCCCTCATCACCAATAAATGGGCTTGGATGGAGATGCCTCTCGATATTTGACTGTACGTCGTCTCCTATTGAGCACCGTCGTGTCGTTATGTACGCTCCTGTTCATCGACACGGTGCTCGCCAGTAACGCCGCAGTCGGATTATCTGGCGCATCACGTGACGCATTGAACATCCCACGGTGGCTGTATATCGCGACCGGTGGTGCCGCAATCGGTGCTTCTGCGTTGCTTGCAAGCGTCGTCACTGACCGCGTCCTTATCGACACGGTACATGACTGGCAAACGTTTGTCCCGACGCGCGCGACCGTTCGGACGGCAGCAACAACAGCAGCTCGCGTCGTCGGTCTTATCGGTCTCGCCATTGTGCTCTATCGAGGACTTACCGGCCCACAGATTCCCACCGTCAACGTGGCTCTTATCTTGGTATTCGCAGGTGTTCGAGCAGGATTAACAATGTTTGTGTATCTCTTTGGCAACGTTTGGCCTGCCTTGAATCCCTGGCGAACCATTGCTTCTTTCCTCACCGATTTCTTGCCAACACCAACCGTCCGTTATCCAGACCGGTTTAGTCGCTGGCCCGCTGTTCTCGGCCTCCTTTTGCTGGTGTGGGTTGAAACAGTTACGCCAGTCAACAAACAACCTGCCCTCTTAGCAGAAGTAATTCTCGTCTACACGGTCATCACTATCGCCGGTGCCGTCCTATTCTCGCCCTCGACGTGGTTCACAAATGTCGATCCAATTTCGGTCGCCTTTCGATTCTATGGGCAAGTCAGTCCGTTCCGCTGGGCGGATTCTGGTCTCACGTTTCGTCCGCCTGGATTCGAATTGCCCGAGTCAGACTTTGTCTCCGAGATTGCCGATATCGCGTTCATCATCGCGCTAGTATGGGAACTCACGTTCAGCGGATTTGTGACGACGACAATCGGTGTTAGATTCATCAAGAGTGTCGTTGCGATTGGGATCCCACCGCTTGTGTTGTACGCGCTCCTTTTTGTTGTTGGATACCTTGCGTTCCTTGGTACGTATTTTGCTGCGGCACGCGCTGCCCGTCGTATTGGAGAGACATACCTTCTGCCTTGTACCCTCGCTATTCGCTTTGCGGCATCGCTCCTCGCCATCGCAGCAGGCTACCACCTTGCACATTACTTTGGATTCTTCGTTTCACTATCTCCACTCCTTGTCACCGCAATTGAGACACCGTTCTCACCACCCGCGAACCCGCTTGTGTTATCGCTTCCAGGGTGGTTCGGAATGCTCCCAATCGCGTTCATCCTCATCGGTCATATGTTGGCAGTGTGGGTCGCACACGCAGACGCCTATGCGACCTTCCCCAGTCGGATACAAGCAATTCGGAGTCAGTATCCCTTCATCCTTGTGATGATCAGCTATACTGTCATTAGTCTCTGGCTCATCTCACTTCCCACTGCGAGTCCGGCGTTCGTCTCCTAATCAGACGGTGAATGTCATCGGTGGCATTTGCATAAACGCCGTTTCGTATCCATCGTGACGTGCGAGCTGTGGCGGTGAGTCTACCGCGATCTGAAGGCTATCACCGGATTGCACGTCTTTAAGGGGCATTCCATAATGCATATCGAGTTCTGGATCAAGACTCGGTGCGAGTGATCCGTTGGCGATGGTTGATCCCTCACGCTTTAGCGTTGCAGAGAGTGACATCCGAGGAAGCACGATCCGATTGTACGGTGTCCGTGGTGACACCGCCAAATACGGCGTCCCGTTCTCCGTGAAGCGATTTGTCTTCTCGATAAGTGTGACGACGAAGTCAGCGTCGCCCGACGTTTTTGTGCCGATCGTGCGCCCGGGGAGCGATTTTGGCGCTGGTGCTCGCCCGGCGGGAACCTTCTTCATCATCGGTTTGATAGCACCGCGGTCGCCTTGTTTCTCGCCAAGCCGACGAAACTTGAGCCCGTACACATCATCCGTGTCGAATTTGAATTTGATATCCACCGACCCTTGCTTCGTGAACCGAGACGCGAATGCACCGGTTTGCTTTGTTTGTAACGAGCTTACTTGGAGCGTTGCGGTATACGACCCTTCGCCATCGAGTGAGACGTTGTCGCCGTAGTGAAAGCCCATATTCTGCGAGAGCATTGGCCACGGGACACGGTTGGTGACCGTCTTGCCGTCTTTTTTGATCGTCATCTGGATATCTGCTGGGAGAACTGTCTTCGTTTTCGGATCCCAGAGCGATACCATGATGTGTAACGAATCATCTGACTGTACGACGACTTTGTTCCCTGTCTGGCCAGTTACATTCCAAAATCGGTGGGGGAACGAGTACATGAGAGCGAAGCGATAGTCATTGTCAATTGTCATTCCATACATCCCCATTTCCTCGACATAGGCGGGAAAGTAGACGGCATCGGGGCGGTTTTTCACGAGTGGTGGGTCTTGCCATGCAGACTTTGTTTGAAAGCCGAGTGTCTCAAGGCATCCTGAGAGTGTAGCGCTACCTGTGAGCGCTACGCCAGTGCGAAGAAAGTCCCGTCGATGCATCTAGTGGGAGTTGCAAGGGCACTCGAAAGAGTGTGTTGGTTCAGGCGTCGAATCAGGTTAATAATCGAAAGAAGAAGGTGTGATGCCCACGAACTCGGAAGAGATGAGTGGCTCACACAATCAGCTCCGAGCATTAGGTGCCGGACTAATACTTGCCATTGGTGCGTACGGTGTCGGGCAGATTGTCGTCTTGGTGACTGCAGCCATATTCATGGTTGCAGGAATCAATATTCGGTCGCAACCGAGCCTACTACTGGGTGTCAGTGTTGTTATGCTTCAAGGTGTCACCTTTGGCGGTGTTGCACTTGCATATCTTTCATATAAAGATCTTGGTCTTGAGTTTATCCACGCTCGTCTTCCGTCGCTTCGCGATATTGGACTCACAATCGGTGGTTTCGGTGCCCTTCTTGGAGCACTCTGGTCAATCTCTATGGTGATTTCTGCGCTTGGTCTACAATCTGCCCAGAACACTATCGTCGACATCGGAAGTCGAAATCCGGTAGTGTTCTTGCTACTCATTCCCTTGTCGTTTCTCCTTATTGGCCCAGGCGAAGAACTGTTGTATCGCGGACTCATTCAAGGTATCTTGCGTGAGACGTTCCATCCTGCTCGCGCAATCGTCCTCGCAAGCGCTTTGTTCGCGGTTGTTCACGTATTCTCGCTCCGAGGGGAAGGGAAACTCGTGTACCTCGGTGTTGTATTCGTGCTCGCATTGATTCTCGGTGGGTTGTACGAGTATACCGATAATTTGGTCGTTCCGGCACTCGTTCATGGGGGATACAACGCAACACTGTTCGGAATCCAGTATCTCACTGCTACTGGTGGGTTGCCCACTTGAACGACGCTCAGCTTACTACGCCTCAGGTCAGTGTGGAAATCCTTTAATGGGATTTCAGGCTAAGGGGTCAATCCGAAGGTACCGGCAAGTATTCAAGAATTCTTGTACCGTTGTATTTGTAATTGCGAGAACAGAGGTGATCGATTGGAATACTCTGATGATTCTAACCATCACTCCAGTACTAAGTAGTAGTGTGACGATGCCGAGGAGGATAACTAGTATTTGTTCTTTAGCTGAATGTAGGCGCTAAGCCCCTGTCCTCAAGGAGCGACCGAAGGGAGCGAGTAGGGTGAGGTAGTTCACTGCTCATATTAGCGTCTTTGGAGTCATGTCCGGAAAATCTTCCTGATTCATTTTGTATGGATCGCTAGCTTTACTGTAACGATTACCGAGCCGAACCGTACTCTACTCCGAGAAAGAATGAAAGGAATCCGAAAATGAGCAGACTGCCACTTACCACCATTTTCGTTGAAGCAGTCATTGGGCTGGTTAACGTCCCAGCGAGTGCAGCTCCAAGAATTGCGACGAAAATTCCAAACAGCATCGTCGGCGCCAACGTTCTCATATCTATCTTTGTTAGCCGTCCTAGAAAAATAACTGTTTCAGTTCTCACGATTTGAAAACCGCCCCTGGAACTATTGTGAGCTATTGGCATACTCTAGAAGACGCGGCCGATCAATGTCGAACACATGAACCAACAGACGCGACCACTTGACCAACATACCGAAACGGATGAAGGCGAACAGCGGGAGTCTAACCCTCAACTGGCTTCAACGACGTGTCCAGAGTGCCAAAATAACATGTCCGCTTTAGATTCTGAAGGGAAAATCGTTTTCACTCTTTCGTCTTGAACTGCTTATAGCCTATCGATTTTTGTCGATGATCTGTTGACTCGTTGGTACGGATCCATCAGGGGGCATACTTCCTTCAGCTGGTCCACCTGGTTCACCAACGACGATCCAAGTAATCATTCCCATTGTTTTATGTGGAATACAGTAGTCGTAGGTTTCTTTTGTGTTGAACGTGTGCTCGAATGTCTCCCCCTACTCAATAATAACGCCGCTGTCAAAGGGTTCTGCGCTCTTTGGAATCCGGGTTTCCTCTGCCGCGGGGGAGTATTCGCTGAAATCATCCATGTCTCAGAACGGTCATTGGGTCTCGCTCTTCACATTGCTGCCGGGATTGTCCTTGCGGTTGTTGGTATTGAACTCATGCCTGAAGCATTGACAGTGGACCCGGCATGACTAATCCTTCTGGCGTTCATCGCTGGTGGTGGCGGTGCGATCCTCATTGACCGAAGTACAGAATTCATTGAGACACGAACTAATAGTGGGGCTGGCCTCTCGGGGGCACTCGCGATATACTTTGGTGTCGCCGTTGATCTCTTCAGCGATAGGGTCATGATTGGTACTGGCTCAACAATTGATCTCAGTCTTGGATTGGTACTGGCACTCGGACAAACTCCGGCTGACATCCCAGAGGGATTTGCCACCATAGCGACGTTCAAAGCGCAAAACATCGCCCGCTCGACGCGTATCCTCCTTTCGCTCTCGTTTGCCGTGCCAATTTTTCTTGGTGCGACCCTCGGCTACTGGGCCGTTCGAGGGAGTTCAGAAGTCGTCAAGTTTGGACTCCTCGCATTTACAGCGGGAATTCTTCTTACCATCGTCATCGAAGAAATCGTCCCTGAAGCGCATCGCGGTAAGGAAGCAGAACTTGCAGCCCTTGCTCTCGTCAGTGGATTCGCCCTGTTCGGGTTCATTACTGTCTACCTATAGCCCTCCTAGCAGTGAGGGAGTACAAACTCCGGTGAACTTGATGTCAACTAGAAGTGAAAGCTGTGATGTTACTAGCCTAAAAATTGATAGCGTAACAGCAGTCAGAACCAAAGCGAGGCGTTCAATGACCTGGGAAGAGCTGTTCAAAGCGGTTAAAGCAATATTCATTCTGGGATTAGTGATGGTATTGAGTTTTTATGGTATGTTCCGTCTTCTCTCACCTCATTCACCGACTCCGCCAACCCCTACACAACCAGTATTGAGTCCTGCATTCACACAGGCTATCTTGGATGCTCTAATTCATGCTTAACTAATTGTATTTTTTGACAAACTTTAGCTTGAATACCGCTTCTCGGCGGTACCAGGGCTATCTTGAGCTTGTTATGGTTCATTCACCGAATCATAACAAGCACTTTTCAGGTTAAAGGATGGTTTTGTCTCATTATTCCATCGATTCTGGCTTGTAAGTAGCTTCATCGTTCACGGTAGGAAGGATGTCATCCAAGGATGATCATATAGATAACTACGATCACACCATATATGACGGCCAGTGCAATGATAACTTTCACATGATACATCCAGAGTTCGTGCTCCTCGTCCTCTGTCGCCTCCTCGTACGCAGTCTCCTCGTCAGCTGTCCATTCATCAGGATGTTTCTCACCGAGGTGAAGCGCACACGAGCGCTCAGAAGCAAACGGGCGCTTGCAGTACGGACACCGGGCCACTGGGGGGTCATCGTCTAGCACAGCTGTCTCGGGGTCAATGCGTGATGAAGTCATACGTATGGTGGTGGCGTGAACGGTTGCGTGACGACCCACAGACTCGTCATTGTGTAGAAAATCATCACGATGATAAAGGGGTATTGGCACTGAATCGGCTTGAGTTTCCCAGGAAACAGATCAAAGGAGAGGGCGTGTGCGATCCAGATAGCAAGCACATGGCCTAGAAGGACGAATAGGAGCGGCAGAGTCGCAAACCAGTCAGGTAACACCAGTATTTGAACGTTCGATGGTGGGGAATTTGGATGAGTGCTGACGGTCAGGAGAGCAGGCGTGAGTGTGAGAAAATAGCCGAGAAAGTGAGCAATGTGATAGCCCGCTGCGATCGGCAACAATGACGGTGCGAACCATCCTTCGATAAACCTCGGCGTGACGTAGGTTCGCCCCGTCTTGCGTGCTCGCTGTGCTGCACGCCGATACACGAAGAAGAAAAACCCGAAACCACCGAGGATTGTTAAGAAATACAGGAGTAGTGGTGGAACGCCGATTCTAACGATTGGACGAGCGAGATCGGTCCAAAATGGGGTCGAAACGAACCCGTCGTAAGTCGTCGTCCAAAGGAGGGCGATGATGAACGCAGTTTCGTCCGTGCGTTCGGCCACCCGACGCTCCGCAAGCGCGGTGCTGGGTAGTTTGAATGCGATTCCGTTCTCCGTCCGCTGGAACGGTGCCAACCGACTGTACCATCGGAAGACACCCGAGATTGGATCAACCCACCGAAACCACGTGTCTGTCCCATAAACGGTCGCACCTGCTACTGTGATGAGTGAATAACCGATAACCAGGAATGCGAGGAGTGATGGATCCTCGGCGACCGGACTAATCACTTCGAGCCAGACGAGCGCGAGGAGACCAGCGACGCTCGGCCACGCCCCGAGCCACGCTGGGTAGGGTCGCTGGCGAATACTGGGGAGGATTTCAGCTAATGCCCGCCATGGATTGATTAAGGGCCAGGTATTCCCAATCAGATAGACAGTCATAGTGTACCCCGCCCACCAGCCTGCCCACACAACTAGAATCGCAAAGTTCGACGTCGGCGTCCGCGGGCCAGTCAGACCTGTTACGATAATAATGAGCAGGACGCCAATACTGATGCCGCGAACGAGCCATCGCACAGCGGTTTGGGTAGCTTGCGGTGTCGGAACGAGAACCCGCCATCCGTTGATCGCACGGATAGCGGCATGATCCGTCATCAGACTCGTGAACAAAAACGAGGCACCGACGATGACTCCACCGGTAAGGATCGTCAGCCATGTTGGGACAGGTGTCGCGGTCATCGTCCCACTTAATCCCCCAACGTGTGCGGTCGATGGTTCGACGAGAACAACAGCTGCAAGAGTAAAAAGCAACAGAATCCATATCGTTGTCCTCGCTCGCATAGGGCAGATTGAGATTGTATTGGTTGTTTATGATAATATATGCACCGATAATACCGTCCAGTGTCATGTTTTCTCGTGTTGCTTCTGGCGGTATTGGCTCGAACGATCGTCACTTGACGATTGGTTGTGAAATAATTCGAGCGACGGCACTGTATAGCCAACCATCAGATAGGAACGTCACGCTCTCGGTATACGTTTTCCCGAGCCGCAACTATTCAATGGCTATGGGGCGGCGACTTGTGGTCACAAGTTGGTAGAGTTGCATCACTTCTGTCTCGCTAATAAGAAAGTGATCTTGAACCCATGATGAGTGACCGAGAGCAGGTTCTAATCCGTCGAACGATGATCCAGTGGCTCGGATGACGAATGGTCCTGACTTGGGTTGTTCGCCGTGCACAAGTTGGAGTATGAGTTCGGGGACTGCAGCCGCAACGTCGTCGAGTGAGAGGTGGGACGAGGTAAGCCGAAATTCGGCAGTGAGGGTCATATGCGTTCTTGGCAGTAGTTGAGACTGCTGATCTCAGTGCATACGACCTGAGTCTGGCCAGTAACGCTGATGTCGCGGTCGTCCTTGATGTGCTGTCCCTATTTCGTAGGGTAAGGCTCTGCAGATAGCCATTCGCCTCTTGTCTGCTCCCAAATTTGGTAGGACGCGGTCGATAGAACCGTTCTTCCTGAAGGTTACCGTAATCCGAAACTGGACTCCCGTTCACTACTGTCTGTCTTGCTAAGTACTGGGTGGGACTAAAGTTGTCCTACGACAATTTTTGTCCTTCGACAAACAAGCGTTCATTCCGCTCGCGGTCCCAGAGAGGAGTACAGTGACCCATACTAAGCACGTCTCCAATGGACTCGCACAGTGGTGGGAGAACCTCGAGAACGGCTGGGAAGCCGTCTTACTCGGTTTCCTCGCACTGACTCTCGTCTATCTCGGCATCCCGATTCCGTGGTAATCAGATGAGACGAACACTCCTCCCGGGACTCATCTTCCTCCTGGCAATCGGGCTCGTCGGCCGTCTCGTCGCGTCCGCACTCCCCGTTAACCACCTGATCGTCACCATCCTCCTCGGTCTCATCATCGGGAATTTCTACGGGATTCCCGATTGGACGCGGACCGCCGTCGGCACACACAAAGTCTGGCTTGAACTCGGAATCGTCGTCATGGGTGCGAGCGTCGCGCTCGACCGCGTCTTCGCCGCCGGTCCGACTGTATTCCTCCTCGTCGTTGCCACAGTCGCGACGACCGTTCTCGTGGTCGAACTCCTCGCACGCTTCGTTTTCACCATCCACGAGGAAACTGGGTCCCTCCTCGCCGCTGGCTCCGGGATCTGTGGCGTCTCCGCCGTCGTCGCGATCGCCGAAAGCATTCACGCCGACGACGCTTGCGTCGCCTACGCCGCCGCGACGATTCTCCTCTTCGACACCACGACGCTGTTCGTCTACCCGCTCGTCGGCCACGTTCTCGGCCTCTCGAACACCGTCTTCGGAATCTGGGCCGGTCTCACTATGTTCAGTACCGGTCCCGTCACCGCTGCCGGGGTCGCCTACTCGCAGAGCGCCGGCCAGTGGGCGCTCCTCGTGAAGCTCACTCGAAACGCCCTCATCGGCTTCGTCGCCATCGCCTACGCCGTCTACTACGCTCGCAAACGCGACTCCCCCGACTCGAACGAGGTTGCGGCAGACGGTGGGACGAACACCGTCAGTTGGCAGTTCCTCTGGGAAACGTTCCCGAGGTTCGTCATCGGGTTCCTCGTCGTGATGGTCGTCGCGAACGTCGGCCTACTGACCGCCGCTCAGATCGACTCACTCTCTCATCTCTCCGACTGGGCGTTCCTCATCGCGTTCGCCGGTCTCGGTCTCGAATTCCAGGTTGACGAGCTCCGTTCGACGGGCTTCAAACCCATCCTCGTCGTCCTCTCCGGACTCTTCGTCGTCGCGACCGTGATGCTCGTCGTCGTCCAAGCGCTCTTCTGACCACGTCCCGCACTCTTTTTGTCGAGCGACAACGAAGCACGGGTAATGCGGGAGCTCACGTTCGCTATCGAATACGACCGGGGAGCCGACTCCGTCATGGACATCTTCATCGAGCACCCACGAGCGAGCGCGCACTCGCTTGACGCCGTGGTCAACGCAGACGCGTTCTGGCGGATGGAGCACGTCACGGGACCCGAAGCCGCCCTCGACGGTCTCGAAGCAGTTCGCTTCGACGACGACGCCTGCGGGGAGGCGATCACCGAACGGCGGTGTGCCGCCACGCGTCACCACGACATCGTCGAGCGCACAACGAACGAACTCGTACTCTACTCCTACCTCGCAGACATTGGCGAGTGTGAGTCAGTTCACACGCTCGCGGGCAAGCACCTCCCAGACGGATTGATCTTCGAGACGCGCCGCCGCGAGTCGATGTGCTGGTGGCGCGTGCTCATGCGTTCGGACGAGAAGATCGGGATCTTCTACGACGAACTCGGCGCGAGACTCCGCGACGGCCTCTCGTTCAGGATGGGTCACCTCCGGGATGCAACGAAGTGGCGACGCGAGGAATTGGTCGGCGTGACGCCCCCAGACGAACAGGAGGATGCGCTCCAGACGGCCGTGGAGGCTGGCTACTACGACCCGCCGCGAGAAACGACGCTCGACGAGATCGCGGCCGATCTCGGAATCCCACGGTCGACACTCTCGTATCGGCTCCGGCAGGCCGAGTCGAAACTCGTCCACCAGTACGTTGACGGTGACGACGGAACGCGGTGGCTCGAATGACCGATTCGGTGTGCGACAGCAGGAGATTAATGGACTCGCCGACGAACGATTCAGTATGACGGACACTACCACCGATCCTATCGTCTCCGTCGGCTGGCTCGTCGACCGTCTCGACGACGCTCGCCGGGACGACCCGTCGCTGCGGGTGCTGGAGGTCGACATTGATCCCAGCAACTACGACCTCGGTCATATCCCGGGGACGAGTAAAGTCGACTGGAAGACGGACCTCCAAGATTCAACGACGTTCGACGTCCCGACCGAGGCGGCGTTCGAGGAACTCGTGGGCGAGTTCGGGATTACACCGGAGTCGACGGTGATCCTCTATGGGGACATGCGGAACTGGTTCGCGGCGCACGCCTACTGGCTCTTCACGTATTACGGGCACGCGGACGTTCGTCTCCTCGACGGCGGGAGGGACTTCTGGGAAGAGTGCGACGCGCCGTTCACGACCGATATTGCGGAGTTCACGCCACAGTCGTACACGGTCGCCGGCCGACGAGCAGAGATTCGGGCGGACCGACCGGATGTAATGGACGCACTCGACAGGGAGACGACGCTCGTCGACGTTCGAACGCCGGAGGAGTATCGAGGAGAGATACTCGCCCCACCCGGTTGGAACGAGGGCGTCCAGCGTGGCGGGCACATCCCCGGCGCACGGAATATTCCGTGGAATCAGGTCGTCGAGGACACGGGGTGCTTCAGACCCGAGGACGAACTCCGCGAAATATACGGCGAGCACGGGATCGACGAGGGGGAGGACGTAATCACGTACTGCCGGATCGGTGAGCGTTCCGCGCTCACGTGGTTCGTGCTCCACGAACTCCTCGGTTACGAGAGTGTTCGGAACTACTACGGGTCGTGGGTAGAATGGGGCAACACCGTCGGTGCCCCCATCGAGAAAGGACAGCGCGCGTCGATTAAACGCGAACAGAAGCGCTAGCAGACCGTTCAACCGTATCGATAGCACCGCTCCTCACTCGTAACTTCCTCTCTCGCTTCGATTCCGGTGTTCCTGCGGTGTCTCACTCTAGCGAGTAGCGAGAGGCGTTTCACGACGCTACAACTTACAGTCGTGATCGTTAAGCTGGAGTATGAATTACGTCTTCAGAGAAAGGATGGCGCAATAGAGTGTGACCGTTGTGAGCGCTCCTTCGACCAAATTTAAACGACTTCTTGGGACTCCGGAATTCGCATCCCGACCGTGACCTCAACGTGGATGTCTCATCGTGAAATTTTCCAACACATCGCGGACTGTTTGTATCAAAATTGACTTGCCTACAGCTCAACGCCGCTTTACGACCGGAGTTCGCTCAGTGGCCTCGAAAAGACATCAGAACCATCACGAGCGTCTGGTTTGACCACGAGAAACACAAGTCGGTCAACCAGTTCGTTCGTCACTACCCGCTGGCGTACTTTATTCTCAGTCCCCACGACCGCTATGCGGCTTCGTCTCGTTACGAGATGGACACCCTCTTTCGGGTATTCGTGCTGAAAGAACGCCACGGGTAGAATCACGAAACAGCGCTGATCAAGTACCTAGAATGCCACCCAAAACCCTTGCGAGCAACTCGGCTTGGAAACGGTGCCAGATCAGTCGACATTGTGGCGAAGTTGGAATAAACGCTTTACTACGGATCTTCGTGAAACCGTCGAGACCGCTGCTCGAACGATTCTTATCAAGGCACAGATCGCGGGGGTCGACGTTCCGCGTGAACCGGAGCGAAAGCTTCGACCCCCAAATCGACGACTCCGAGGGGTCTGAACCGGACGATCAGACTGTTCTGGAGCAGGCAAAGAAGATTACCGATCACGTTAGGCACGTTGTCTTCCCTGCGTTCTCGTTGGATCGGGGTGAAGGCTGTGAGATACACGAGAATGCGTACTGGGACTTACAGACGTATCTCGGACTTCGTGAGAACTTGCAGCAAATGAGGGCGAACGAAGTTTCACGCTCGAATCTCGTAGAGATCGGACGCCACTATGACATACCCATCGAACCCACCTTCGTGGCTTTTCCATTAACGAAATCCGCGAGATGTATCGGGAGGCGGTTGGCCGGTTGTTACATCGAGTTGCCGAGACAGATGCGTACCATCGGGCTGGAATTGTCGCAATCGATACAACTGAAGACGATCCGTTCACCGGCGATCGGACGGGGCATGAAGCCGAGATTATCGGGACGAAAGACGGTGAGTACGCCTACCAATGGACAACAATCCACCTCGTCGGAAACGCCGTGCCGATCATCTTGGACGCTCGGCCGGTTCGGAAGGGTGACTCTCGGGTGGAGATTGTGCGGGATCTCCTAGATTCTGCCCAAGAATACGTCCTTATCGATAATGTCTTGATGGATCGAGAATTCGATAGTCAACAGATTTTGGAGGAAATCGACCGGCGTGGGCTCCGATATGTTGTACCGAAACGGATGCAGACGAGTGAGAAAGCCCAAGCTAAGCGGTTACTCAAGTGGAAACAAGATCGATATGTGAGTGACCGGAACCTCCTCTTGAACGACGATGAGCGGCATAAGACAACGCTGGTATACCGACGCCGGGATAACTCCGAGCGTACCGATTATCGTCAGTATTCGGTGTTCATGACGAACGGTGATCCGAGACTATTACGTGAGTATGCGTATCGCTGGGAGATTGAGAGTGGCTACAAGAGCGTCAAACGGTTCATGGCCGCTACAACCTCGAAGAACTTCGTCCTGCGATTCTTCTACTTCGCGTTTGCATGCTTGCTGTATTCGATTTGGCGTGCAGTTGATCTCCTTGTGCAGGTCGAAGTGACGGATGAGTATGAGCGGTCGCCTGTTGTGACAGCAAACACTGTCCTCACGCTGCTGAAGCAAACTGGAATCGGCTAGGAACTATGTTTCAAGGCGATGAACGCTGGTGATCAGCGGCAGCTCTGGTTCAAATCATCGTTAATTCGTACAATGGTTAGAAAGTTGACTATAAACAGCTTCTGTGGTTCAGTTTGACGTGTTAAAGAAGGGTGAATTGGCTAAAATCGTGCATTATGTGGCCTCTGTACTGGCTGTAGTCTCGTCTTCCATTCTACGCAGTAGATGAGACTAGTCCTCTCAATGAACACGGGTGATCAGTCATTGTCTTCACAGTGAACGAACGGGAACATTCAGTGCGTCTGCCTTCTTGCGTCGCGTTTCATACATCCAATCCTTCGCTACTATTTAATATATTGGTTTGATTACCAGTAACATAATAAGTGGTCCGAAGGAAATCTAGTTATGCCCGCAGACTTCCAGCGGCTTGGGCTTGGCACGTACTCCGACGAGAACCGAGAGCAATGGACAAAGAACGTTGAGCAGGCTCTCGACATTGGCTATCGTCACGTCGATACAGCGCAAGTGTATGAAAACGAGACGTACATCGGGAAGGGAATCCACCAGTCTAACGTCCCCCGCGAGGACGTTTTTCTCGCCACAAAGACGGTTCACGAGGTAAAACCGGGTCCCAAACGCGAGGATGTACTGACCGGCGTCGAGGGAAGCCTCGACCGACTCGGAACTGACTACGTCGATCTGTTGTACGTCCATTGGCCGGCCGATCTTTACGATCCGGAGACGACTCTGGGCGCCTTCGACGAACTCCACGAAGCGGGAACGGTTCACCACGTCGGGGTGTGTAACTTCGAGCCCGACCAGCTCGACCGCGCACGTGAGGTCCTCGAGGCGCCGCTGTTCGCCAACCAGGTCGAAATGCATCCGCTTCTCCAGCAAGAGGACCTCGTTGAGTACGCTCAAAACCACGACCATTGGCTCGTCGCGTTCTGTCCGCTTGCACAGGGAGCAGTATTCGACGTCCCCGAAGTCCGCGATGTCGCGGAACGCCATGATGCTTCGCCGGTGCAGGTCAGTCTCGCGTGGCTCCTCTCGAAGGATAATGTCGCTGTCATCCCGAAAGCGTCCAGTCCCGATCACCTCCGTGATAATCTTGCTGCTCAGGAACTTGACTTGGAGGAGGAGGACATCGCTCGGATTGACGGGATCGATCGCGAGCGACGCATCATCGATCGGGAATACGCCCCCTGGAACCGCTGACCCAGTCACACCGTCACAATGGTGTCTGATGTGAGACTGCCACGCTCAATGCAGTCCAGTTCTATGAACAGATGGGCTATCGATCGATACCAGAAGAAACAATCGAGAAAGAGTATGATGGACGCCAAGTAACGCTCTGAGTGGTCGTAATGACGAAGTTGTTCTCAAGTCGACTGTAGATCAGCCTAACTGTAGTCGCAACTTCTCCCTGTGACAGAAGTTGCGACTGGTACGCTCAATGCATGGAGTCATTTCACTACAATCTCGGAGGATGATTTAGATGAGTGGCCCGCAGGTCACCCTCTGACGTTCTGGAGGGTATCCATTCGTGCAGCAGCAAACGGGATGAGTATTTCATCGGGGGGCATCCCTCCATACATTCCAACGTTTGAGAGATGGCCATCATCGTACCACGCAAACCCATTCCTAGGCACTACGAGTAGATCTGGACACCCTTATAGAAACCGTTCACTTGGTTTGTAGGTACCGAACAGTCCTTCCTCATTAATTGTCTCACATGTGAGTACCAATGGACTCAGTGGAGCAAGGCCTTGCTCTAGTTCCGTCCGTAGGGCCGATCGGTGACCATCACGGGAATGAAATTGAAGATTCCGTGGACCACCAAGCACGGGAATTAGCTTGCTTGATGCGTCACACTTTAGATGAGGTTCTATCTCAAGGGTTCTTTCGCGGACGTGGCGTAACCGCTTCGACGACGATGTTCGCGGCTACATCACCGCCAGCGCACACTTTTTAGTCAAAGAAGTTCACAACGAGGATCTCTTTGTGCCTGAAGTCCGGCCACTAGAGGAGGTGAAACAATCGCCTGAAGATGATTCTGAAGCGTCTGAGGATGTTATCGAGTTCTCCGATGAAGAGATTCACCGAACAACCCGGCTTGCCCGTTAGTATGGCTTCGGTTCGTTCGACTCTGAGAGAGCCGAGAATGCGACATACGAAGACACGCGATTCTTAGAGCTCCAGACGTTTATTGGGATGGTCGGTTGTGGCACCCCACAAGGTGCGGCTTGCTTCAAATTCCGCCGGGGCAAAGAGTACGGCCCTCACGGGGATACACATCTCCGCGCGGTCAAGCAGTTCATTTTTTACTTGCAGTTCCCGCAGAGATCACTCCTTGTGGTCTTTCTCTTCTCCCCGTCTTTCGCGTCGCTGCTGTCGCCGCTTTTTACGGATGACTCGCCTCGTCTGGCGCACGATACGGCGCGTTAGCCGACGGAGCTGCCTTTGGTTGCTCATGGTGTTACCCTCCCAACATTTTCCTACTTCAAGGACACGGATAACCGTAGCGGCCGTGTCACCTCGTGAAGTCTCTCAAAGCTCACGCTCGATCTAACAGTGGTTTCATCACTAACGTTGCTCAGAAGTTGAGACTTCTATTCTCAATATATATGGAATCTTCTCTCAAGGTATCACTTGAGTCGAGTCTATTCAACAAATGTCGAGTTCACCTTCGATTCCGCCTTTCGTCCTACCTCGCCGGCCGTGCTAGGGCACATTCATAATTCGGTCGGGTTATCCTCGATCGTTCCAGTTCGGGGAAAAGTATAGTAACCAACAGCGACGGCAACCTCTACTGCCTATTGTCGATCTGTTCGTGCAGGTTGAGCTGACTGGAGAATACGCGCGTTTTCTAGTGGTGACGGTGAATAGTGTTCTGACCCTGCTGAAGCGGACTGGCATCGGCTAGGAACCGTGTTTCGAGGTAGTGAACACCAAGTGGTCAGTGGTAGCTATGATTTGAACCATCGCTAATTCATGAAAAAGTTAGAATAGTAACTAGAAACGGCTTTTGAGGTACAGTGTGAAGCGTTTGCAGAAGGGTGGATTGGCTGAAATCGTGCATTCTGGACACGCTATAGCCCGTGTAGTCTCATTTTCCGTCTTCAGAATTTCATATAGCGGTATGTGATTTATATATCCGCAAATGCCAAATTTTGGGCATTCTGGGGCTTGAAACGGATTGTTACACTGGAAGTGGTGGTGTGTGGTGTACTTCCGGTTACTTCTCTAAGCGGAAGTGGAAACCGCCGGGTCGCCGCCCTCGGGGAAGCAGGAAATGTGATACTGGAACTCTTAACCAAGGGTTCCAGCATACAGAAGCCGTTTTCAGCGATTACTGGGGTCTACTTGCTACTTATCGTATACTCCTTTCCGCAGCAAACGGGGCAACTGCTGCAGGCACATCCTTGGGGAGGAATTGTCGCGAGTCACCATCCCGGAATTCCACCTCCACGTGCCTTGTCTCACAATACTGGTATTCGGCCGCAGTCGATGTGGGAAGGTGGTCGCGCACCCACTCGAGGATGCTCATGATTGGTCACCTCGAACGGAAGTCTAGCCCCTCACTGCGCAAAACGGTGACGCCAGTCCGCGATGACTTTACAAGGTGTTTATTGGTGGTGGCCGATGAGAGGCGGTGATTGCCGCCCAACTCGGATATTCAGTTGGAGTGTCAAATAGAACTACGGTGAATGCCCACAGCTCGCACTTCGTCGCTGGTAAACCGGTGGTCACGGAAACTAAAGACCAAGATATCCGGAGTTTGGCAATAGGCCAGCCAAATAGAGCACGCCGATCACAAAGGTGTAGATGGTGATAGACATCGCGGGCGGGTCAACGTGCGTCCCGGAGTGGGCGTAGAAAATTCGCTGGGTGACCTCGCCGAGCAACGCTCCAATAACGCCGCCACCGATGGCGGCGATCATCACTATCAGCTCACTTCCTGTCATTCCCGCAGCGACGACGGCGAACGTCGAACCGCCGAGCGTGATGTGGTGAGTAACCGGGAACTTCTCGACGCCGAGGTTGAGAAACAACAAACTCGCGGCTGAGATACCATATGCCATGAAGATACTCCCTGTCATAATCCAGGTCCATCCGCCCAACGCACCGCCAACGAGTCCGATTGCCGTGACGCCGGACCACTTGTACTGCTGGGGGAGCCACGGCTCGACAGCGAGTCGGCCACTACCGTCACCACGCATCTCTTCCCGCTCGAACGGCCCCATATCGAAGTAGCCACTGCCGGCCGGACTACCAAAAATCGGGTAATCAAAGGCTACGCGGGCGATGACTGCAGTCGCGAACACGGACAACGCGATCCCGTCGTAGGGAAGCGCGAGTGCGCTGCTAAAGCGAGCGATCAGCATGCCGAGGATGCCGAATATGGCACCAACTGCGAGGATGTCTGGTTTCGTGCCGAAGGCATAGAGGATGTTTTTCCCGAAGTGATAGTCCCAGCCCTCCGGCTCCATCTCTTCGTATCGCCAGCCTGCGTAGGCGGTGGCCGCAACGCCGCCAGCGAAGGCGACGTGTGGCCCCGTGACTGGTCCAAACCCGATCGTGGTGGCCACTCCGGACGCCAAGTCGGCACCGCTGAGCTGATTGAACTCCGTGCCTTCACCGCTGAGGACGTTCAAACCCTCACCCAGCAGGACGACGAATCCGGTAAATACGAACGATGGGAGTGCTCCGACTGACGCTCCGAACGCGCCGCCCGCAGCGGCAGCGAATACTAACACGATGAAATGCCCGTACTCCATACCGAGAATCGGAACCTGCAGGGCGACGTCGATCAATTCGACGGTCATACGCACTTCCCTCCGTCACATGCACAGTCAAGCGAGAGAATGACGGAGTCTCTCCGGCGGCGATTGAGGCAGTCGTCTTTGCTTCTCGAGGTTGCTGGTTTTTGGATAGCGACCGACTTTGTCGTCCGCCAGATATCTACCGTGTTGTGCTCGCCACAGCTCGCCTCCGGATAATTCTGTGCATGCGTCTCCTCTCCGGTCACGACAACTTTCCCTATTTTTTCCATATTCATACTGATGTAGGCTTGTTGGCAACTACAAGCCCATCTACCATAAGTGTTCGCTGGATTATAGCATAGTAAAGACGTAGCCTCTACCACAATTCCAACTGACTTTTGAGACGGCGGGCCACCGGCGTACTGACTCCGACCTTAGAGAGTTTCTAACCCTAGGAGGTGGAATTTTTGATAAGAATCTGGGGAAGTAATCGTCGAGATGGATAGGGAGGCTCTGTACAATACGACTGGTTAATTTGCTTAACGAATATTAAAGCGTAAAAAATTGAGCAAATGTTCCTTTGGCTAAGTCTACGGAGGTGAGTTCATCAACCGAATTTTACGGGCTGCTCACGTGTACAGCAACCGCTTATTTCACCGATAGTCATATTTGTATGGGTCGCGGCAATCTACATATGGCGCACATTCCAGAAGATGTGGAGCAGTATGTCTGTGAGAACTGTCAAATAATCCACGCTGGCACGCCAATCCTCGAATCTGGGGGCGAGCACAGATTCGAGCCTCCGAAAGCATGTGGTGGTTGTAGCGAGTCCTCTTTCGTCACTATCTCAAATTGGATACATCACCATAAATGAGATAAGGATGGAACATCTATTTCTTCCAAAAATATTTATATACCAAATTTATCCCCAATCTAATGATAGTATTTCGTAAGCATCAATAAGTGTCCTGTATCAAGACATAGAGATGTAGTCATAACTCTATTATTTAACCACTTTTACCGTTACAGCTCATCCATGGTATAAAGTATTTTCGCTCAACTGGAATGGCACTGTTCAGATAAGCTCTGAAGAACGTGGTAATTGGAATTTTTGGTTCTTATGCCAGAATTCGCCCGCCTCAACGAATGTAGGACGGCTTGCACTCCAGCATCCCCATCTTCCCCGCTTGGCGCCGCAGACGTGATTACGTACGATTTGGAGGCCCAGACGGTGCAGTTCCAGCCGAACCCACTCGTTGAGGCGCTCCTTGACTGTGTGCCCAGCACAGTCAAGCACGGCGAGACACTAACCGCAAAGATACAGGAGTCGGCCGAGAATAGACAGTAAGACCGCTGTCTGTGAGGCTACGAATGACGACTGATTCCCATCGAGCGACAGCGGGTTCGAACCGATAAACTGGCGGTGATGGATTGAGATGGGACAGATTCTATCGACGTTTCCTATTATCTCCAATATGACTTACCAGTGGTAATATTAGTTGCTGGTGTGTGGAAATAACTGCTCTACCGTTGGGATTGATTGACAAACTCGGTGACCACGTTATCAACTGTATGAAATAACAGAGGTCCCGTCCCGCCAACAGCGAGCGGTTCAGACTGCTACGGCGGTACTGTTTGGAAACGGGAAACACAGTGGAACGACGGAATGGCCACTGTGACCCGTTGTTTGTATCGGCGATTCGGGCGGAGATGGGTCATCCCTGGGGTCAACTACGAACGCATGTGACGACCGGATACGGGACTCATGCTGACCCGCATGAATGGACAGCACAGGTGTTGCCCTGAACGCACGCCCTCCCCATCTACCAATGTTTGCTGACGACGAGAATGTCATAGAATGCTTCTCGTGGTGGAGGTTTCACACCAAACGCCAATAATCTAACTAACAGGTATATTTTCTGATCTATTATTTAAAGGTGGTGGGGATAGTATCGAATGATATGCCCAGTCCCAGAAAAATCGCAGCTGGGGTGTTCGCAGCGATTAGTCTCTTCTGGGTGGGATATGGACTCTTTTATCTGGCACAGGCGAGAACAGATGCGTTCATCGCTATTGGCGTAATTCTTGTTCTTTTGTGGATCTATCTCATATATCGATCAGATTTTGGATGAAAAGATAATTCTCTGCCTCGACCACTTCACCTGCTATCGATTCGCAGGGGATGAGAGAATTCTATGTCACCCTCGACGATGGCAAACACAGGTGGTGACTAGTCAGTAGTGCGTACTGACACGGCAATACCTCGTCGTAGACTACTCGACAGTATCGTGTACAAGTCAACATCCAACGACGTCTCTTGCCGAGACACCCACCAATGGTGGAGGGACACCGTGCAACATACCGACTTGTGTTACATGTGCTGGGCGAGCGGTTCGACCGTAATCGTCTCGTCGCTCTAGATGGTGGCGCGACAGTCGCTGTATGCGAAAATGACGTACAGAGAGTAAACATTGCCCCGGCTATAGCAAGCCCCCACTCGAGAAATATGCAAACTCACTGAACAACTATCCCGGCGACCACTGCTAATAATAAGGGGCTGATAGTAGCGATGCATTGAAAGTGTTGGTCTCAACTTCCACATCAAAACAGGAGATCACAGTTTCGAAGGATGGCCAGTTCTCGGCCATTTCGTAAGTAGATGACGGGCCGGATCTGCCATTCGGTCGGTGTCTAGGGTAGTAGAAAATATGCGCACGAGTTACGCCCGCTTGAGTCATCAGAAACGACACTCCATTTTGTTAGCGATTGAAAGAGAGGGGCAACCTGGTCAACACAATGTCTGCAATCACCTGTACACTCTATAACCAGCGTTTCAGTCACTCCTCCGAATGGTCGTGCTCAGTAAATTGAGTGTGCTGCTGATGATAGACTCGTCGCCCATGAATCGACGTGTATAGCGGTCTTAGCACCCCTAAGGGACACTGCCCGAAGATAATATAGGTGATTTGCCACGACCTCCATTACCACCACCGCCACCCGCTGGTAGCGGATGATGTAGGCATTGTAGTCGTCCGGCAAATATGGCAAGAAATCGAGGATGCAGTTGATATGTCACGGCCATTTTTAAGGTAGTAAAAAGAACCAATGAGAGTATTCAATAATGACTGCTAAACATCGAGAAAAAACCGAACAGATTTGACAATCCTACTCAGTAGGATACTTGCATACCCGATTCTTCTTTTGATAGAATTGAGTCATTGGGCGCTTCACGGAACATGGTATCGGTACTCGCCGAGAGAACTCGCTCAGGAACTATTTAAGAACTATAGCTATCAATAAATACTCGTGAATATGTAACCAAGAGATAATTTAATGTCAGATTTGAATAAACATGGTACAGCGCATTGAGTTCCTCCACACTGCATTCACCGTCGTCTAGAATGTCCTGAATCGTCGCGGTGATCAGATAGACGAACGCGATCACATACGGGGGCCGATATCTGCTCCGTTTATTCTCCTAAACACTTGACGACGCGGCAGTCCTGCTAAGAGAACCGACAGATCGCGGAAATCAACATTATCATATATGATACTCACTAACATAGTAGTGGGAGTAGCCGAGCATGTTCAACCGAATACTCATTCCGGCTGACGGCAGCGAGGAAGTTTTTCCAGCTGTCGAGAAGGGATTTGAGATCGCTCAAACCCACAATGCTACTATCCATGTTCTTTACGTAGTAAAAAAACAACAGCCGTTTGTTGAATTCGGCGGAGGGGTGGACTGGTGGTACGACCTCATGGAGCAGTTCGAGAAAGAAGGCGAACGCTCGACGATAGAAATTGCGGCACAAGCCGACAATATTGGTATCGATACTAAAACAGCCGTTCGCCGAGGAATCCCTCAGAATACTATCCTCGCATATGCAGACGAACACGACATCGATCTAATCGTCATGGGTACGCACGGCAGAACGGGCGTTAAACGTGCGCTGATGGGGAGCGTAACTGAAACAGTCGTTCGGCACGCCGATATACCCGTGTTAACCGTGAGCAGGGGTGCTGGAATGAAAAACCATCGTGTAAGACAGTAAGCAACATAGCATACCGCAGTACCATAGTTCATAGATGGTTAAAATCCAATGATTTATCGATACTGAACCGATCTCTAACTGTAATCTGACAATCCACTTCCTTGTCGGTCGCATAACACCAGTGGACTGTACTCGACTATCGTCGGTTGTGAATACTTCTCGATACCGGCATTGACCTCGTTAGAGTTGCTGTTCTTAGGCCTATTCCGTTATTGAACAATTTTTAAATAACGAGAAGGATTGTTATACAAGTATTTCTACTCCACACTTTGTCTGGCTATTTCGAAACGATCATAGCAATTTAATCGTCCAACGGGTTTTACCATCGTCTTATGGTTGATGAGAACCACAATCGGCAGGAAGAACGAGGACAACAGTCACGGCGGGCATTTCTTCAAATGAGTACTGCAGTAGGGGCACTTGGTAGTTTCACTTTTCCTGTCACGACACAGGTACAAACGATTCGGCTTGGGGGGCGAGTGGAAGCATGGCAAGGTCGTGCACCGCAGCGAATCAAGGGAAAAGAAAACCCTACATTAACATTCAAACCAGGAAAGAAATATAAAGTCGTGTGGGAAAATCTTGACGGACAGCCACACGATTTCACGATCCAGGATTCAAAAGGGAACAACATCAAGAAAACACCGATCGTCTCGAACCAAGGTGCAACACGATCGCTCACCTTTACTGCGACAAAGAAGATGGATCAGTACATCTGTACAGTGCACCCTACGACAATGGTCGGTGATATTGAAATTGGCCAGCAGACCGGAGGTGGAGAGACGCAAACACAGACGAAGCAACAACCAGCGTCATTCTTTGATAAGGGAACGACGGTTGGAGTTCAGAAAGTCGCCGATGGAATGACCGCACCAACGGATTTCGCCGTCGCAAACGAAGACAAAAACCGTCAATTCGTCACTGATCAGACCGGACAAATTTGAGTCATTGGACCGAACGGTCGCCAAAAGAAACCGTTCTTAGATGTGAGCAATCGGATGGTTACGCTCGGGAAATTCGCAGGGACGTACGCCGATCCGAACCAGAAGTACGACGAACGTGGATTACTTGGTCTTGACTTCCATCCAAATTTCCGCAATAATCGCAAATTCTACGTCCACTATAGTGCACCGCGAACCAAAGATATGCCGAAAAATTGGGATCACATTGAAGTTATCTCAGAGTTTAAGGCGACGCAAGATCTCAGTAGCGGTGATCCGAACTCCGAGCGGAAATTACTCCAGATTGAAAGCCCACAGTACAATCACGACTCTGGGCCGATGGCGTTCAGTTCTGACGGGTACTTATACATCCCAATGGGTGATGGTGGTGGAGCAGATGACGATATGTATGGTCACGTCTCAGACTGGTACCGACGCAATAAGGGTGGCAATGGGCAGGACGTGACCCAGAACCTACTTGGAAGTATTATCCGAATCGATGTGGACAACCAGGAGAATGGCAAACCATACGCGATTCCTGACGATAATCCATTGGTCAACACGCAGGGACGTGATGAACTCTATGCATGGGGCTTCCGGAATCCCTTTGGTATCTCATTCGATTCACAGGACAACATGTTTGTTGCTGACGCTGGTCAAAACCTCTATGAGGAAGCGGATATTGTCCAAAAAGGTGGGAATTACGGCTGGAACGTCAAGGAAGGTACTCACTGCTTTAGCACGAAAAATCCGACAAGTCCCCCAAACCAGTGCCCAAGTACGACGCCTAACAACGTCCGCAATAGTGAGCCCCTTATTGACCCAATCGTTGAGTTCCCGCACACGTATAAGGGAACATCCGTCGGGATTACCATCATTGGAGGGCATCGATACGAGAACAAGACTATTTCCGGACTCCAAGGGAAGTACGTGTTCGGTGCATGGACGAAAGATCCAGCACGACAGCAACCTGCTGGTCGGCTCCTCGCCGCAGCACCACGGCAAGATGGAGGAAATAAGAAGCAAACCCTTAGTCCACCTAAAAACGCTATCCCGCGAAAACAGCTCTGGAAAATGGAAGAATTGCAGATCAATGGCCAATTCAACTACTTCGTCCGCATGTTCGGTCGTGATCGCAACGGTGAACTGTACGTCCTTGCGAACAAGCGCGGGATCCCAGCAGGGAACACCGGTACAGTTCTGAAACTCGTCCCACCGGGTCAGTAACACGGCAGCAAGCAAGTCGGATCACACATTTTACACGGATGCAATCTAAGAATTCCCCGGAGCAATACAGTGCACGACTGTATGCCCCTGATTACTTTCCTGATGCTATATTTACGATTGAATCTGATCCACTCGCATACAAACCTACCGTGAAAGTGCAAGAGGGAGAGTCTTTCCTTGAAGAACTATATTGGCGTAATTATACAACGCGAGTAATCCGGTACGCGAATACAGGTGAACGTGTGCTCTTTTTCCCGCACAAGAACGCACGTATTTCGAAAAAGAACCAGTATCGCCTTGGGAAAATACAGTCTACCAAAGAACTAGCGAAAGGGATAATTACCACAATTTATAGACCTCTGAACAGTAGCTAACACCTAACTGTACTGATTTCTTGAATGTTGTGCGTTGGCAGCATACTCATCGGCGGTCTCTACGCTGCTGGATCATCGCTAGAAAATAACCGCCATTCTAGGCTTGCTCGATGTAGAACATTCTAGAAGCCCATATCTCTTCGTGTTCACGGCGCTGGCTGATGGAACACCGCGTAGTGCCGGCTGCATCCACTTTCGAATGGAAGGGTATGACGTCATCGTTAAGAACGACGGAACGGTCGACGCAACATGCAATGAATAGGGCGAGCAACCACATATAATCAAGTTCATGACAGGGATTCTCAACAGCAACATTCAACTGTACAGACTATCACGGGGAAATCACACTCTATGACACGATCTATGTCGAAAGAGATGACTAACGAGTATACCTTGTGTTGTACAGTCTGCGATCGGAAAGTGCAAACGACGACTGGAACATCGCGGAGTGCCGTCTCCAGACAACCGATCGCTCATTATCGTGAAACGGGGCATGCAGTGACGCGACCAACCGAGCACAGCTGAGTCAAATTCCGCTTGGTGAGTCGGACTACTAGATGGATGACGCGGCCGTCAATCTTCTATGGCGAATTCAACGCGGCAATCGGAGGACTCTGGTTCATTGACGTAATTTTGAGCTATCTTAAAAGCTAGTATAAGATACTAACCAAAACTACCGGCTTGATCATGAGGATCTTCTTTCTGGAAACGGCGAAGTGGCGCAGCTGACAATAGTCTAATGTAATTTCGTTGGGCGGTCAGAGGCGGTCAGGGATAGCCATGCACAGCAGAACGGCGACTATAGTTACGGGCTGTGGGTTCACTGGTGCTGGTTTGAAGAGAGCGACGATCGTCCCCACACACAGTTTTCGATCCGAGAGGGTAATAACGAGGACTTCTAGACAGATGGTCGCATGGGGACAATACGAAGAGAACTTGAGAAGCTTCCTGAGCGCCGCATGACTGGGTTGGAAGTGTACATTGAGGACGTGACAGGGGTACCGCTGTAACTGAGAATCGTCATCGACGGATACCGAGGGTGATGCCGAATGGGCTACGCAGTAGCCGGTGTTCGCGAGCATTGTACGCGCATGCCGATAAGGGAACAGACCACCCTCTCAATCAGTAACGTGGTTACTCATCCTCGCGGACACGAGCGTAAAGTCCTTCATCCTCCCATATTTCGAGCGTAACTCCTTTTATCTCGAGTTCGACGGAATTGATCGTGGCCGGGCGGTGAGCGAGCAGGTCATTGAGGGCGTCGGGATCGACGTGGTCGTAGAGTCGGAACTCGGGTGAGTCTAAGTCAATGCTGTCGCAGTTGGCCAGTGCTTCGAGGGCGATATCACACGCTTTTGTTGGGGTTCGCCCGGTCGGTGTCTCAGGCATCGCATCTGGATTTGAATGTTCCATGCTTTTCTCCGGGGGCCCAACACTGAGTGGTACACTCTTGTGAAAATTATTAAAGATGACGGCTAAAGTGAAACTGATGCGTGATACTACGCCTCTTAGTGGAGGTTAAGATCATTCGCACTATTTAGTGAAGTCGTCTAACTGCTCACCTGCATACCAGATCCGCCCTTCTGGGTGATCGCGCTCAAGCCAGCCACTTGCTTCGAGTTGACGGAGGACTTGCCGAATCGTGCTGTTTGACGGTGGATTCTCTGGAAGATGTAGGCGCTCTTTGAGATCGGGCAGGCGAAATTCTCCTTCCTCGGTCGCTAATTCAAGAGCTGTCACGACGATTTTCGTCGACCGGTGCGTCGCCATTAGCAACAAAAGGGAGGGCTGCAAAAATAAGTATACAGAGCCTATCCCCAGGTCACCATCCAAAATCACTCTCAATTTGTTCAATAAATAGATATCATACTGAGCAAGAGTGCTTTTAATCTGGGCAGTCACAATCTATGTCGAAACGCTCAATCGGCGCATAACGGTACTGAACACCAATGCAGCAGCTTACTGTTGGCACTCGTCAGCTGGGGTATTGACGGCTGTGACGGAGACTTCGCGTACTATGAATCATAATTTAATAATTGATATAGGAGAACTGAACCAGCCCATCACTTCGTGGTGCCCCACTGATAGTTGGAGCAAAGAGGCAATCTAACGCTTTTGGATCAATTGAGTGATAGAGGCTCTAGCTTGTTATATACCATACAAAGCGTCGCTCATGACAAAAATGAACCTGATTCAGTGTAGGGTTCCTGGAGGGTGCGTGGAATGAGAACTTTCGTGGAGAGGTTGTGCATACGGCAGGAGGTCAGCCCGCCGCCAGCGCTCTCGGCACCGCTACGCGTCCACCGCAACCCTGAACCCGCTTCGTGTTCACTGGCTAAGGGCAACTCTCTTATCGAGTGACTCTTCCTTAGTTATTACTTGCGTACGCAGCTACATTAGCTGTCTTCTGGTTATTCTTGTGTAGTTTTACTCACAATCAAGCCCTAACTAAGACTGAGGAAATCGAATCCAATTAGAGGCGTTTCCTGATGGCAGTCGATTCAGAACCAGGACAGTTCAGATAGACATAATATTGGAAGCGAACACACAGGCTACCAGTAGCACACCAAGAAACAATTCATAGGTTGAATTGAAGATACGCTAGTACCAGACATTCCTGCGATGTCCCTGATTCTCATCTTTAAGCCATTTGCTGCTTATTGAACTGTTTCGGATCGACCATCTATCTTTCAAAAGTTCGGTGTTATTTTTAAGGTAATAGCTCATTTCTAAGCCCAGTTTGTTTTCAACGGATTCATACCTTTGTGTTTATTCTCTCTATGCTCATTTAGCTCCGAGTCGAGAAATCACAGAGTTCGATTCGAGCCTTAAATTGAGAACTCACCCATGATTGATACACAGAAGCGTCGTAGTATGCAAGTCCTTGGAACTGGTATCGCCGCGATCACCGGGCTCACCGCTGCCCCCGCAACGGCGAATACGGATACAACACGCATCGAAGACAGCGAACAGGCACAGCTAACGGGCCAGGGAAGTATCCAAGTACCGGGAGAGCTATTCAGCACCGGCTTACTATC
>NZ_CP085340.1 GCF_020618475.1 Haladaptatus halobius
CGACGATGCTAACTAAGGTACCTATTGCACCTATTCCTCTGGAATCCACCAGATAACAACCCGTGGGCTCAGCTTCCCACGCTCAACTTCTCCATCCTCATGCAGTGCTTCAAGCCGTCGATGCGCAGATGGCCGCTCAATCTCAAGCGTATCCGCGACCCAGCGAGCGGTCACTGCCGGAAACTCTGACTCGCGCATCACCGTCAGAATATCGTCGTCAGTCGTTTCCTCTGCAAATTGACCGCTAGTATCGCGTTCTCTCTCGTCTGTCATCATAGCCATCAGTTCACTATTCACCAAGAGCTTGCCCAGACAAGGCGAGCAATTCTCCGCGACATACGTTTTTGTGGACTGGCAGTAACTGTTTACTATGCAAACGCGTCCTCTGGATACCACTGGCCACGACAGCTCCATCATGACATTTGGTGCAATCGCACTCAACTGGCTCGAGCAGTAGGGAGCAAACCAGATGGTTGAACTCATGCTCGACCACGGCGTCAACCACTTCGATGTCGCACCGAACCTCAACATGAGGAATCCTCGCGCTTTAGCGCGGGGAGGATGTCAATCACACATTGCCAGTAACCAGTCGTGGGAAACCTTTTTCAGTTCATAAGAAACAATAGTTAGGTACTTGGGGAAAGGGGGATGTCCACGACAGCCATTTCCATCGGGAACCTATCGAAGACCTTCGATCACGAGGATGTGCTTACTGGTATCGATCTCGAAATTGCCGGTGGCGAATTCTGTGTGGTTGTTGGGCCGAGTGGATGTGGGAAAAGTACGCTCTTGAAATGTATTGCTGGCCTATTAGATGCCAATGGCGGTCAGGTCGAACTGAACGGAACGGACGTAGGAGCGGTCCCCGTACGCGATTTGAACGTTGGATTCGTATTCCAGGAATTCGAGAACACGCTGTTTCCGCATAAGACGGTTGCAGGGAACGTCGCGTTTGGCCTCGAACAACGAGATCTCTCGACCACAAAGATAGAACAACGCGTCGATGCGATACTCGATCTACTGGCGATTACAGAGACGAAAAATAGTCCACCAAATGAGCTGAGCGGCGGTCAACAGCAACGCGTCGAACTTGCTCGCCAACTCGTTCGAGATTGTGAGACAATGTTACTTGACGATCCATTGGCCGACCTTGACTACAAGTTGCAAAAGCGGATGGAACTCGAACTCCGGCATCTCCAACGTGATACAGGGAGCACATACGTTTATGTAACACACAACCAGGATCAAGCGCTGAAGTTAGCGGACAAACTTGTTGTGATGAATCGGGGCCGTATCGAGCAAGTCGGGTCACCGCTAGAAGTGTATGATCAACCGAAAACGGCGTTCGTCGGACGATTCATCGGCGACTCGAATCTCTTTCGGGGGGAGCTTCAGGACAGAGATGGCCACCACGTGACGCTAGATACTGAAATGGGATCGGTGACTGCGGTGACCGCAACTGAAGCCGAAACACTTCCCTCTGAATCTGTCGCTCTCGTGCGACCGGAGAATATCGTGCTTGGTGATAGTGCGACAACGATGGAGAATTCGTTCGAGGGTCGACTTGAAGGGCGAACCTACTCTGGTGAGATCACGGAATTCACTGTTTCTGTACCGGCAGAATCTGGAGAACAATTGCTCGAAATTGTTGAACACGGAGAGAAGACGGTTGGAGAGATGGGTCAACCCATTTCTCTTGGTTGGAATTCAACTGATGCGCTATATTTCGATACCATTAGTGTAACAGAAACGATGACCGTCGAGGATTTGGAGGCGATCTAAGCATGGTTGATTCGAGTACACGCGACGATGTCGATATTTCTCGACCAGAATCGGAGCAACAAGTAACAATTCAAGAACAGCCAGATGTGCTTGTAGTTCAGGATCTAACGAAAATCTACGACGATGGTACGTTAGCGGTCGATTCTATCGACTTCAACGTCAAGGCGGGTGACTTCTGTGTATTGATTGGACCAAGTGGATGCGGAAAATCTACGACGCTTCATTCGATCATCGGAAAGGTCGAAACAACAGAAGGTAGGATCCTCCTCAATGGGACGGATATAACGAGGTCGCCAACGTATCAACGTGATATTAGCTTGGTATTTCAGGACTTTCAACTGTTTCCACATCTCTCCGTGGGGGAAAACATTCGATATGGACTCGAACGGATGGGAACCGACAAAGAAACTGAGGATAAAAAGATCGATGACGTACTTCGCTTGATGCAGTTAGCGGATGTTCGAGACGATTCACCAGAAGCGCTCTCTGCCGGTCAAAAGCAACGCGTTGCCCTCGCTCGCAGTCTCGTGCTTGAACCACAGTTACTGCTACTTGACGAGCCGCTTGGTGATCTGGATTACAAGATGCAAAAGCGCATGGAACGAGAGCTTTTGCGTATCCACAGGGAACTTGATACCACATTCGTCTACGTCACCCACGATCAGTCGCAGGCGATGCGATTAGCCGACCAAATTATCGTAATGAACGACGGCAATATCGAGCAATCGGGATCGGTCTCGATGATCTATAATCAACCGTCGACAGCATTCGTCGCTGCCTTCGTCGGTGACTCGAATATCTTCACAGGTGAGATAATATCAGTCAATGAAGGTGATCAGAGTGCGTCTGTCGAGACGGACTACGGAATGTTTCAAGTGAACGCTCGTACTGCTCACTCAGATCTTTCAGATTTAGTCGGGCGTGAGGTTCCATTCGTGGTTCGGCCACAGGCACTCCGTCTTGATAGCACGCTGCCAAATACGGTCACGTGTAGCGTCAAGGATGTTATTCACCGACCCGGTCGTGGAACGCAACTACTCCTCGAGATGGCTAATGAGGACGCACCGAAGAAGGAACTACAATTCAAATCTTCAGAGCGATTGACCATTGAACGGGACACGGTGACTGTTGGCTGGAATATGGAAGACAGTATTCTTCTTGAACAAACGAGTGTCGTTCCGGATATCGATCTCCACACGGATATTCTCGGCGAGTGATTTACCGGTTTGCGACGGATTTGATCCGTATATAGATTGCCAAACACATTTTGCGGGAAACCCTCAGAGGTACTCAGTCAGATTTCCAGTCAGGAGTTGTATTGCCGAACGATTTCACCCCCGACTTATTTCGGTGATATCCACAATCCGCGTCAATCCAATAACAAATATGAAAATGACTACGAGAAGCGTGATCGAGAGTGCAGCAGCAGCCGGATAGTTCAGTCCAGAGTTGACGGTGAGATAGATGAGGGTCGTAATCGTGCTTTCGCCGCCACTGAGGAACTGGGGAATTGTGAAATTGCCGATCGAAAGGACAAAAACGAAGATCGATCCGATGATCACACCGGGAAGGCTGAGTGGCCATGTAACGTATCGAAACGTCGCGATCGGATTTCCACGCAGTGTTTCTGACGCATCGAGCAAATCCGGGTCGATCTGCGCAAGTGAGATGTAGATCGGCGCTGCCATGAACACGACGTAATTCTGGATGTAACCGACGACCTGAGAGAATGGCGAGAACAAGAGCCAACTAAGCGGCTCTTGGAGGACTCCGAGATTAAGCAGAACCTTGTTGATGACGCCGGTCCGACCCAGAATCGGATACCAACCGAGCGTTCGGATGACGCTCGATGTCCAGAATGGGATAACGAGAAAGAGAAGTAAGACGATCCCACTGGTTTGGCCCATATAGAAGCGGAGGAAGTAGGCCAGGGGATATCCGAATACGAGCGTCAGAATGGTAACTGCCACACCGATCGTTAACGTCCTGATGAACACATTGTAGACGGTTTCGTCGAAGACGGAGACTTGCCATGCTTCGAGGGTGAACTCGTGGATGACGTTGAAACTCGAGTAGGTCAGAAAGCTATAGTAGAGAATGACACCGAGCGGGAAGAGCAGGAAGATTACAAACCAGAGGAGGGTTGGACCGACTAGTAGCGGTGTTTCAGCCTGTTCGAGACGCGTTCGAAGTGATGATGCCATCGTAGTGAATGGGGCGGATCAGGCGCTCTCGAAGTCCCTCCAGCGTTGAATCATGTAGTCTGCGTTGCTCGGCCAGATTTGGAAGAACCCAATTCGGTTAATCCGCTCTTCGATTGGGCCGGAATCACGTTGTTGACCGTTCTGACTCGGATTCCCTTCTTGCATCGACCAGTTGTACGATTGCGGATCGAACAGATTTGGATCCTCGACCGGTTCGTAGGTTCGTTCACCGCGGTATGCCCAGTCGTAGTATTCCGGCCCCATGCCCTGTCCAGATTCATCAGAGCCAGTACGGACGAGTTCCGTGTTCGGGTACTGAGGGACGGAATAGCCCCACCCTTGGATATAACCCGGGAACCAGGCGCCGTAGTGAACGTCGTTGATGAGCGTATTCACCTCGTCCACGTTGTTCCGCTGTTGCGCGCCGGGCTTGATCGGGATGATACCGGCATACCAGAACCGATAGCCCTGAACACCCTCACTCATCGTTGCGTATTTACACGGAGTGCCAGACCGACGAACGTCGAGGGCCGCCGGTTGCCAAATATCCCCAATGATGGCCTCTTCACTGGCCATCAAATTCACCGAATTGCCGTACGCAGTCCATGTTGAGCGGAATTGACCGCTCCTTTTCTCCTTAACGAGGAAGTCGATCGCCTGATCGAGTTGGTCTCTGGTAGGATCGTTCAGTTGGCCGACATCGCCCTGAACCATGTTGTTGTCCATCAAATGCATCAAGGCTTCAGGTATTCCGATTGCCGCGATTGCGTCGAACAATACCTG
Source organism: Haladaptatus halobius (assembly GCF_020618475.1). Taxonomy (GTDB): domain Archaea; phylum Halobacteriota; class Halobacteria; order Halobacteriales; family Haladaptataceae; genus Haladaptatus; species Haladaptatus halobius. The sequence goes on from NZ_CP085340.1 coordinate 4,770, forward strand.
GCCCTGATACTCATCAGCAAAGAGTGCAGACCACCTCGAGACGCTCCCCGGTTCAATGGCATTCGGATTATATCCGATCGCGTCGAAGTTGTAAATCGTCGGTGGGAAGCGTAGTTGCTGTTGATTGCCCGGATTCATCCAAAGCTGTTGACTAAGTGTCTGTGCCTGTGCTCCGATTTGTTCCGACAGCCGTTCCCTGGGACTAGTAAATAGATCGGAGATATTCTCGCTGTCCCATTTGTCGAGTTGGTTCGTCGGGGTCGCCGCGGTTACATCGTTATCCATCGTGAGCGCCCCGGCACTCGAGGTATCGACGGAAACAGCATCGAAGGTTCTATTCCCACCACTCAAGATGCGTTGTTGTGTCGTTGGAAGGTCACCGATGGTTCGGTTTATCGGAATGTCGGTCATCTCCTGGAACTTGTTCGCTTGACCATCCCGAGCTGCGTAGGCAGTGCTCGCCCACTGAACCGGTCGTTGACCGTTTTGTAACCCGCCTTGGTTTTGTGACAGACTCAGTGCAGCATTCGCCCCTTCCGCACCGCCAGCTAATGCTGCCCCCGCCGATGCGGAGCCAGCGAATTTCATAAAGTTTCGGCGTGTCAGGTTGTCTCTCATGGCCCAAGCTAGCGTTCAACACCATCCGTAATGATTATTAACTAAGGATGTTGCCAGGTGAGTCATTTATATATGTGGTAATAAACAGGACAGATACCAGAGCTCCTTTACTGACACCGTGTATTATGCAAAAATATCATAGCACCGTTCGGAATACGAGCGAAATCGTTTTCTCACTGATGCTGGAATGTGTGATATGATGCCCCATATCAAGGTTCTGGGGACAGGCGGTACAATCGCCAGTACCGGCGGGGATAGTGGGGCAACCCCAAGCAAACAAAGCGACGAATTGCTCAATGCTGTCCCCGAAATCGGGAAATATGCCGATATCTCGGTAGAGCAGGTGACGCAAGTGCCGAGTTTCGATCTCGATACGGAGACACTCGCGACATTCGCTCAACAAACGCAGAGTGCGGCGGATGAAGGGATAGACGGGGTTGTCGTTACCCATGGAACCGATACGATGGAAACATCCGCGTACTATCTTGACCTGACGCTTGATTGTGATATTCCCGTTGTCTTTACTGGTGCGCAGCGCCGACCAGACGAGTTAAGTCCGGATGGGCCAGCGAATCTTCGGACGGCAGTCCGTGCGGTAACACATGACCGCTTCCGAAACCACGGTGGTGTCTACGTCGCATTCAACCAGCAGGTTCACGCGGCAAGAGACGTAGTGAAGATGCATACAACCGCACTCGAAACGTTCCGATCACCGGAAAAAGGCCCTGTCGCGACGATCACACGCGAGACAGTTCGATTATTTCGTCAACCAGGAAGTCGATCCGTCGATATCCCTGTTCTCGAAACTGACAGTGACGTCGCAATGGTCAAAAGTGGAGTCGGTATCGATGGAAGTGCAATTATCGATGCGCGGAACGGTTCTGTCGACGGCATCGTTCTTGAAGGAACAGGGCTCGGGAACACGACTGCTGCGCTAGGAAATGCCATTGCCGATACAGTCGATACTGGCATTCCGGTCGTTGTCACTTCACGATGTCCCGCCGGTAGTGTCACGCCTGTGTATGGGACAGATGGTGGTGGGAAAACACTAGCCGAGCATGGTGCAATCTTCGGCGATGATCTTCCGGCACACAAAGCTCGAATCAAACTGATGTTAGCCTGCGAGGTAAGCGACAGTATCGAATCTGTACGGGAGTACTTCGAATGAAGTCGAACGATCAATCTATGCCACCTCGACAAGACACCATCGCTTCATTAGAGTCAGTATAGTAGTAAACTATGGGGGGAGCAAGAAAATCAGAGTTGAGAAATGAATCGGTACCTGAGTTCCCAGAGGCAAACATCGTCGCAATCGACGCAATCGCCGAGATCATGCGGAGTTCGCTCGGGCCGACACCGCAGGATACGTTGATTCTGACGCAACTCGAAACACGGAGTGGGGATGCCGAGCGAGGTATCCCCGGCACTGACGAGTTCGTGGTTACGAACGATGGTGCGACAATTCTCGAGGAACTGCCACTTGAGCATCCAATTGCGCCAGTGTTGCTTCGCGTTATCGGCCCAGAGCGCCCTGGCGACACGGCTGTCGAAGGAGAACGGATTCCCGATGGCGTGACGACAACCGTCGTGCTTGCGGCGGCACTACTCGATGAAGCATCGTCACTGCTCGAAACCGGTCTGCATCCGGCAACGATCGTCTCGGGCTACGAGATAGCACTCGACACCGCCATCGAGACGTTCAATAAAACGACACGGGATCTACAGTCGTTTGCTAACTCGGCCGAGGCCGCTCGAAACGTCGCTCAAACGGCCATGACGGGGAACGATGTCGGACAGTTCTCGGATGAATGGTCGCAACTGGCGGTCGAAGCGGTCGAAACCGTCGGTATGCCAGATGAAATAACATTCGTAGTGCGACAGATTTCGAAGGGGCGAATCGCGGATTCGGCGCTCGTTCGTGGAGCCGTTCTCGATAGGCATGGTCGTGCCCATCCTGAGATGCCACGTCGAAAACGAGATGCCAATATACTCGTTCTCGGTGGCCAAGAGAACCGTGGACTTCAGATTCGAGAACCAGAATCCATCTCCGGGGTTCGAGTTGATTCAATTGAATTAACGGCCGCGATTCACGATTCGGAGCAGACGAGGCGACACGAAGTCGTCGAGTATCTAACCGAGATGGGCGTAGACGTCGTCATAACGCAATCTGGAATCGACCCACACTATTTGCGTTTGCTTGCAGATGCTGGTATTCTCGGCATCAGAGGCGTTACGAGCCTCGACTTTCCTCACGTCAATCAGGCGACGGGAGCAACGCCGGTAGTAAAGCCGGACGATGCCACCACGGAAGACCTTGGATATGCGGGCTTAGTTGAAGAACAACAGATTGAGCCCCGACGACATCGACGGAAGAATCGGCACATTATCGTCTTTGATGAGTGTCGAGACCCAACTTCCGTGACCGCCGTCCTCCGTGGTGTCTCCGGATCGTTAAGCGAGCAAATGACCCGCCAAGTGCGCAAGGCAGCAGCGGCAGTCGGAGCAGCACAAGGATGCAAACACTATGTCCCAGGGGTCGTGCCGGGTGGCGGAGCAACTGAATTGCACGTCGCACGTACGCTCGAATCCACTGCGATATCGGTGGGAGAACGTGAACAGTTAGCAATTTCGGGATTTGCGAGTGCTGTTGAATCCGTACTGGCGACTCTTATCCGGAACGCAGGGCGAGATCCAATCGCGACGCTTGCAACGTTGCGTGCAAAATACGAGAATGGAGATCAAGAATTTGGTCTCATTCTCCCTGAAGGTGAAGTAGGAAATGTGGTCGACGCTGGTCTGCTTGATCCCGTTGCCTATCGTCGACAACAGTACATCTGTGCGACAGAGATCGCGCAACTCATTTTGAAGGTCGATGACGCAATCGATGCAGAGTTTCAAGATGACTCCGACTGATCCTCAAAAAGAGATTTGTTATCTAAAAGTGAAAAATATCGAAATCGACTGCGGAAAGGAATACCGAGAGAAAAATCTGTTTTTACGAGTTACGGCTAGTATTAGCTAGATAAATGCTGTGACACCACAACGACATAAATTATGGAAACAGACCAACACAGATTCTAGATTGAAGTAGCGGAGATTCAATGTCTTCCAACCGTACTTCAACTCTTCTCCCATAATATATAATTATAAATAATTAAAGATTCATTATAATATTCTTATCTATCATCACGGTGTGCTCCGACTTATGACGGACGCAACAGTCTGTCTATCATACGATTTCGATGCGGTATCGACGTGGCTCTGGTCATATGACTCGTGGGACATGCCAACCCGACATTCTCGTGGGGTTTTCGGGGCAGAAGTAGCGACACCGAGGTTGCTCGGCCTACACGATAAGTACGGCATCCCAGCAACCTGGTTCATTCCTGGTCACACAATCGATAGCTTCGAGGAAGCCAGTGGTGAGGTCTGGGATCGCGGCTATGATATTCAACATCACGGTTGGAGTCACACTGGGCCAGCGACATTCGAGACGCGAGAAGACGAGCAAGCAGACATAGAACGCGGAATCGAGAGCATTCAGGACATCACCGGACGTGAACCGACCGGGTATCGCTCTCCGGCATGGGATTTCTCACAGCATACACTCGACATCCTGCAGGAACTCGGATTCGACTGGGATTCGAGCAAGATGGCGTCCGATTTCAAACCACATTACGTCTATGGTGGATGGAGTGCCCCAGAGGATGGCCCGTACGAGCGTGGGGAGCCAACCGATCTCGTCGAGCTTCCAGTCTCATGGCAACGTGACGATTGGCCGCCATTGACGTTCACGTGGGCACGTCCTCATCGAATGGGATATGTCAGTGAGAATTCTATCTTCCAACGTTGGTACGACCAGTTCGACTGGATGTATGACCACGTCGACGACGGGGTCTTCATCCTCACTATGCATCCGCAAGTCATGGGACAGGCCCATCGGATCCAGCGACTTGAGAAACTCATCCAGCACATGCAAACGAAGGATGGAGTCGAGTTCAAAGAGATGGACACTGTAGCCCAGGAATTTGAAGAATAACACTACGAGTCACTCTCACCTGCCTTCTCATGGTGGTGGGGTTGATCATTTGAAACAGCGCCCCTCGAGATAAGGAAACGAACTACGAGAAAGGATCATCTCTGGAAATGGCGAACGACACTGAAACGAGTGAACGAACTGGTCACGTAACGCCAACGACCCGCTCGCTCACAGACATTGTGACCTCGTTCTTTGAGCAAGTCGATATGAGATGGTTGCTTGGGATTTACGCTGTGTTGATTTCGCTGTACATATATCTTCCAATGCTCTCGTTGATCGTGTTCTCGTTCAATGAGGGTGGCCTGACGTTCCCGTTCGTTGATTTCAGTACTCGCTGGTATGTGGAGTTGTTCACGAGTCAAGGAATAATCACCGCTGTCGAGCGGTCGCTCAAACTTGCCTTCGTGACGATGATCATTGCGACCATACTCGCGACGGCGACCGTCCTCGCATATCGTCGACGGTTCCAAGGCCGTCACGCCGTCCTCTACCTTCTCTTACTCGGTATCATCACCCCAGGGATTACGTACGGTGTCGGAGCGACACTGTTTCTCAACCAATTACTTGGCCTCTCCCATGGACTATGGCTAGCACTTACTGTTCACGTCGTTTGGACGCTCCCGTTCGCGACGATCGTTTTGCTGGCGGGGATTCCACCTAATTTGCCGGAAAACGAACAAGCAGCCCGCATCATGGGGGCGGACGAGCGAACAATATTTCGAGAGATAACGCTTCCACAGATTGCACCAACCGTCCTCGGCGCAGCTGTGTTCGCGTTTACCCTCTCATACAATGAGGCGACGCGGAGTCTGTTGCTAGTTGGGCGGCAGAATACGATGCCCATCCAGGTGTTTTCGATCGCATCGTCCCGCCGGGCCACGCCAGAACTGTTCGCACTCGGGAGCATCACGACCGTCTTATCGACGATCCTCTTACTTCTGGCTGGGTTTCTCGTGATTTATCGTTCGCGGTGATTGATAGACGAGCAAATCACCTGAGCACGCATTTGAGTCTCTGTTCTGTATTTTCAGGTGATTCGGACTTCCCGGTCGAGATGATGGGAGATAGGCTCGTTCTTTGCTGGTCGTCATAGCGCTCGAACTCATCACAAGCCGCAGCAAACACACTCTCACCAACAGGGAGAATATTGAAACTCTCCGAGCGCCGAATTGTCTGGAGTGCATCGACAGCTGTCTTATGATTGACCTTCCGACTGGTGAGTGTGGCTAGCTCCGAGAGTACCTACCGACTCGTGAACAACGGCTGATACGGAATCGCTTCACGACGAAGCGCGTCAAACACAGACTGCGCAATCTCGTGCCGCCCAGCACGAGTGTTCACCCAGGCAAAGAATGACCCCGTATCGATGAACAGCGGCTGTGGCTGCTCACTCATCGCCACCGTAGAGGATATCGTCGATCTCGTCCTCCTCGACTGGCTCACCAGCAGCTGGCTTCAGCGGCCAAAACGGATCGTCTGCATTGATACCGCTCGATTATGCTGCATCCTCGTCGATCCACCAGATGACTGCCCCCGCACCAACCTTCCGACGTTCGATTAGCCCTTGATCGTGGAGCTGAACGAGTTTCTGACGGGCTGCTTCTGACGAACAATCTAGTCGCTCACTCAGTTCCTTGGCAGTGACGACCGGATCACTGGCTTCACGCATTGCCCGAAGGACAGCGTCGAGGGTGAGTGTCTGGACGTATCGACCAGTATCTCGGTTCCGTTCTCGGCTCATACTCATCTATAGAATTTTGACCGACGTAATCCTATTGGTGCGAAGCAACAGGACAAGCTTTATTACCATTTGGTGCGTAGCAATTGGTAAGGAAGAACGGTGTCCTCGAGCGTGTGGAAACGCGCCGGGTGCTCTAACACCCGGCACCGGTCTTCCGTAATGAAGCCAAGAAGACCATGAGTACGAAAACGCCTAGTGAACTTGAAGCTGACGAGTCGGCACAGCAACGCGCGCAGTGGGAACAGTTCTCCTACGATGTTGAGGCCCCCGGAATGGTCGACGTCACCAACGAGAGCCACGACAACCCCGCTGAGCACCAGTACACCGTCTCCATCGACGACGTGACCCGCGAACTGATGGCCTGTACGTGTCCGCATCACGTTCGCTACATTGCCTGCTGTAAAAACTGGTTGGTGAGAAATTTTGTCTCCGAATCACGAGTCAGTGTCATAGATATCGTAATTTTCCGCTCTTGTTACACAGTAGTCAGACTCTGCAACATTCCAGGATCAGGAATTAACAGGATGACGTTCGAGCGCCCCCTCGTCAGGTTCGCAGCCCCAGCCGGGCTCTGTGGGCAGCTGCATGTGCCCGTCGCGAAATTCCGGGACTGTAGTGAACAGTTCGTCATCCCAGGGAAGCCGATCGATATCGGTTTCCATAATACAAAGGTTGGGCACAGCAGCTGCCAGATGTGCGTTCATGAACGTGGCCAGATGTCCATAATAGTTGTGTGGCGCTACATGCAGCTGGTGTGCATCAGCCATGCTCGCGATCTTCGTGGACTGAAAGATACCGTTCCAGAGCGCGTCGATGATGACCACGTCCATTGCCTGTTCACGCAGGAAGGGCACGAATGCTTCGTGCGGTACCAGCGCTTCGCAGGAGCTGATCGGGTGTGGGCTCTCGCGCCGAACGTCCGCCAGCGCCTCCGCATTGGGCGAGTCGATCTCGACCCAGAACAGATCGAAGTCAGCGAGTTCCTGCAGGATGCGAATGTAGCCTTCCGGCTTGGCATTGTAGTTCAGATCCAAAAGGATGTCCACGTCCGGTCCAGTCCCCTCCCGGAGAGCGTCTAGATAGCGCCGCAACGCTCGCAGCTGGGGGCGTTCAATAGTTAGGGATGGGTGGAACGGCCGGCCGAAGCCCGGGGCCCAGTTCGCCGGCTCGTCGCCGCTGAAATCGAAGATGTTAGTCTTCAGGGCTGTGAACTGACTTTCACGCACCTCCTCACCTAGGGCCGTCACATCCTCCAGAGTGCGCACTGGGTCGTACCACTCCGACCGAGTGATGCGATAGGTGCCGCAGTGCGACCAGTACACCGGTACCTCCTTGCGGACGGCCCCACCCAGTAGGTCGACGCAGGGAACGCCGATTTCCTTCGCCTTCGCGTCGAGCAGGGCGTTCTCGATGGCACCGATGGCCATGGCCATGACGCCGGTCAGGGATTGGCGCGCCTGGGCAACGAGGCGCGCACGGATGTGCTCTACGGCATTCACGGGTTCACCGATCAACGTTGGAGCCATGTCGTCGATTACCGTGGTGATACCAGTAGCACCCAGGTTCTCGTCGTACTCACTCCAGCCAACTACATCCTCATCGGTGGTGATGCGGAGAAAGTGGTAGTTACGCCATCCAGCATCGCAGTGTCGGGTCTCAACGGATTGAATCATGCTCATCGTACTCTCCAATAACGATACACGAGTGGTGATATAATCATTCGGTCCGATTACTACCATCAGTAATACCGATTTGAACCCAATCTCGGCAATTATCAACAAATACAGGCCGTTTATAAGCAGATTCTGAACCTTTCGTAAATCATATATTTACTCATTTTGAGCAGTTTGTTATCCATCAGGGCTCCAGGTAGAATGACTTCAGCTGGCAAGAAAAACGGTGCCCTCGAGCATGATGAACGGAGAACCGCGCCAGATGCTGAACCACCCGACGCTGGTCTTTCGTATACCAAGGCTCGAAAGACCATGAGTACAAACCCATCCGCAGCCCGTGAAGCTGACGAGACGGCACAGAAACGCGCCCAGTGGAAACAGTTTTCCTTCGACGTCGATGCTCCTGGACTCGTCGAAGTCACCAACGAGAGCCACGAGAACCCCGCAGACCACCAGTACACAGTCTCCATCGACGACGTGACTGAAGAACTGATGGCCTGCACCTGTCCGCACCACGTCCATCAGAACATGTTCTGCAAGCACATGGCCGCCGTTGAAAACGCAACAGACGACGGGACGCTCAACGCATTCCCGTCGGAGGACGACGATGATGCCGAACCCGAAGACTGTGACTGTGACGGCCTCGGTGACTTCCCGTGCTGGCCATGCGTTTGTGAGGGGCGAAAAGAACTGCCGAACTAACCACCGTTTCAGTCTTTTAATATATCTAATTTAAGGAGGAATGGAGACACGGGTAGTACTGGTTCACTTTCACTGAACTTAGCGCGTTTATATGACACTTGCTAGCCTATCTCTACTGGAGAGGTGTAGGCATGACATCAAATACTGAAACAGAAAATGCGGTCGAATCCAGACAAAAAATCACTCCGAACCTCTGGTTCGATGACCAAGCAGTGGAAGCCGCGGAGTTTTACACCTCCGTGTTTGAAAACGCGGAGATCAAGGGCACGACCCATTACCCAGATGCCGGGCAGGAGATAACCGGCAGGGAAGCCGGCAGCGTGATGACGGTTGCCTTCCAGGTTGAAGGGTTCACGTTTGTCGCGCTCAACGGCGGGCCAGAGTTCAGTTTCAACCCGTCGATATCGTTTTTCGTGAGTCGAGAAACAAAAGAGGAAATGGATGAGTTATGGGCACGGCTTGTCGATGGTGGCGAAGTACTCATCCAGCTTGATGAACACCCGTTCAGCGACTATTATGGCTGGGTGCAGGATAAATATGGTGTCACGTGGCAGCTCATCCTCCCCAGCAACGAAGGCGACTGGCGGCCGGATCTGGTGCCGTCCCTCATGTTCACACAGGACAACGTCAACAAAGCCGAGGAAGCTATTGATTTTTACACCAGTGTCTTCGCTGATACCGAACTGGGCCACCTGGAACGTTACCCGGAAGACACCGGTCCAGCCAAGAAAGGGGCGCTTGCCTTCGGAGATTTCAAAGTCGAGGACGTCTGGCTGGCCGTTATGGATACTGGCGTTGAACAGGACTTCGCGTTCAACGAAGCTATCTCCCTCATCGTCAACTGTGAAACCCAGGACGAAATCGACGAACTCTGGGACGCACTCAGCGCGGCACCCGAGGCCGAGCGGTGTGGCTGGCTGAAGGACAAATTTGGTGTCTCGTGGCAGATTACGCCGACGATGCTGAACGAGCTGCCGGACGACGACCCAGAGGCCAATGCGCGCATGATGGAGGCACTGCTGGAGATGAAGAAGCTCGACATTGCAGAATTGCAAACAGCATATAACGGAAACTAAGCTGCTTTGATCAAAGAACAATGTCAAAATCAAAAGTCAACTTTACCGCTCAACTGGTTACAATCGGCTCGCGGACAGTCCTCAGGCTACCTGAGTGCGCGAGTGAGAAGCTCCCATCACGCGGCATGGTAATGGCCTGCGGAGCCATCAACGGGTTCCACTTTCAGACCCCGCTTGAACCAGACGGTGAAGGAAGCCACTGGTTCGAGATAGACAAATCCATACGTGAAAACGCTGGAGTAGACGCTGGCGACACCGTGACACTGGAGATTGAGCCGGTAAGCGAATGGCCGGAACCCACGGTGCCAGCGGACTTGGAGAATGCTCTTGCAAACCATCCAGAGGCACAGACTCTCTGGGATGATATCACAACGAAAGCACGCTGGGAATATATCCGCTGGATCCGCTCAGCTAAAAAGTCTGAGACACGCGAGCGACGGATCGAGACAGCCTGTTCGAAACTGGAGGACGGTCAGCGCAGACCATGTTGTTTTGACCGCAGCTCCTGTACCGTACCCGATATATCGAAGAGTGGGGTGCTGATTGAGCCGATAGAAAATCGCTAACGTGGGACGCCTCCGACTCGCAGGGCTGGGAGCAATTCAGTTCGACCGTGCGCCATGAATTGATTCACGCATGGCAGTACCACGAGTTCGGCGAAGCGGATCACGGAGCCACGTTCACCCGCTGGACTAACACCCTGGACACTTCGCAGCACTGCGAACGCTTCACTGCGCCACAGTGGTGGCTGGTGTGCAAGGACTGCGGCGGTCGGATTCCGTGCTATCGGCGTTCGAAGATGGTTCGCAACCCTGAGAAGTACAGTTGCTCCAAGTGCGGCGGTGCAATTCGCGTTGAAGAGACCAACAGCTACTAACCAATTCTCGTTTAAGTAGTTATCGCGATAAATAGTAGATACGAGGAAGATTTTCGCGGTTCACTGCTTTCTGCATGAGTTATTTCTATCGCTCCTATATCACGTAAGAGCCTGCACTGGTTAGTAGTTCATACTATCTCTCAGTAACTCCATCGCTGTAACACAACACGAGCGGAAGAGTTATTACGAATTATGCATAATTCATAACTACGATGGCACAGTCTGCCGCCTCCACCGATTCGATACCAATTGCGCAACTCCAAACAGTGGTCGAACTACTGGAGAACCCAACACTGGCGCGAATCTACACCTATACACTTCGTTCTGACGGCGCTACTGTCGCGGATTTCGTCACCGAACTCGATGTTCCACAGGGGACCGCCTACGACTACGTTCGAACACTCGAAGGTGCAGGATTACTGACGAAACAGGAAGACAACCGCCCCTACGAATTCGAAGCCGAACCGCTTTCACTCACGCTGACGACAGACGGTGAGACGCGAACTATCACGGATGAACTCGTGGATGCTGCAGCACGCCGCACAGAAAACGAGGATATCGACGTCTACATTGACCGGCACGGTATCGATGGCCTCGCAACTGCCCTAGAGTACGCTCGTGAGTTCGTGGATGGCACTGTCAATCACCGAATCATGGCTCGCGAACTTGATCTCTCACCACTCGAAGCCGAGATCATCTTACAAGCTCTCGAACCAGTCATCCGTTCCCACTCCGACGACGAATGACGACGTATATCGTAGACACGGGTGTTTTCGTCCGGTGTGGCGGGCCGGACAACGAGAAGTACCAACGCCTTCGCCGCGCTGTCCGACAAGCTGATGTCTCGCTGCTCGTCCCTCGTCGCGTGTATGAAGAACTTGGTGGTGATCCTGACGACGAAGCTTATCCATCGAGCAACAGCCGTTGGCAAGAGGGAGTTGACGAAGGATGGATCCAAATTGCCGATGAACTCGATTACACCAATTCTCGTGTCTCGCGAGTGATGGATGCAGCCCGCCGATTTATCGCGAACGACACGGATCGACCCGAGGATACAATCGAAAAGACGGATACTGCGCTTATCGGCCTCGCAGCACAGCTCTTCGATACTGGTAAAACAAGCTCTGTTGTCTTACTGACCACAGACAAACCAGCAGGACGGGCGGCAGAATCACTGCTTCCCAGTCATGGGTTCACAAACGACGTTGAATATCGGTATGTCAGTGTCGAATTCCTCGAAAGGATTACCGCAGCCGAGTTCGACGATTAAGGAATAACTTCTCCTCAATACAAAACGATTCGAGACGGCACAGCAACGTGCACAGGCCGAACAATTCTCCTTCGACGTCGAGGCTCCCGGAATGGTTGACGTGACCAACGAGAGTCACGAGACGCCTGCAGACCACCAATACACAGTCTCCATCGACGACGTGACTGACGAATTGATGGCCTGTACCTGTCCGCACCACGTTCACCGGAGCGCCGTCTGTAAGCACATGGCTGCCGTCGAAACCGCGACGGATGATGGCACCCTGACGGCGTTCCCGTCGGACGACGACGAGACGGACGAAGACGACGCTGAACCCGAAGAGCGCGATTGTGACGGCCTCGGTGGCTTCCCGTGTTGGCCGTGCGTGAGAACGGGTCGCAAAGCACTACCGAACTAACTCGTTTCAACTTTTTCTCCCTCTCACGTCACGGTCTCGAATATCACCACCTACCCGTTCTGTTGTGCCACAAACACGCGAATACTCGAAAAGTGCTTCCACAGTAGTACCCCACCGAATCCCACCATAGTCACCCCCAGAACGGTCATCCCGACTCCCGCCCAGTTTATCTTATTAATCGTACACTCCAACCCTTCTGTTGCACACGCTCCAAACAATTCCTGAGCGAACGCGCCGACATAGATGAGCCAGCTACCAATAGTCACAGCACCGATACCACCGCCCATCTTCCGTATCATCTCCGACACAGCCGGTGATTCACTACTGACTGTCTTCTGAACGCCTTCACGCGGCCCAGCCCGGGAGGAGAGCAGGGCAGCGCCAAGCAAGCAGAGTGCAGCGGGAGCGATGAAGAGACCGATCGACCACATTCCCACAATGGATAGTGCCGTCATTAAGAGTGCTGCCACCCAGACAAGGGGTATCCACTGCTTCCAGGCGGCAATCCCACCGACAAGTGAGAGGATGACGCTCACCAGCACCCATCCGGCGAAGAACGCATCAGCAAGTGGGTTAGGGAGCAGGAGATAGATTGCTGCAACACTTGTAGAGATAACAGCAAGAGTGCCGAGTAAGCGGCTCCCTGTGTGAGCTGATGAAGATTTACTTGCCATTAGTCGGTGTCCGAGGAGGTTCTCTCCGTCCGAAGTGTTTGAAACGTTGTCCGAGCCATATCACACTCACTGCGAAGAGATAGTACGTGACGACCTGCCCGCTATCCCACAAATACGGCTGCGCTCCTAGAACCTGTGCATCAAGCGCATAGGTGACGTGTTCGATCCCAAGTCCTTCGTAGACGAGAAGTGAAACAAGATACGCCGGAATGTAGAGCAATCGAAAGACTACATTGCTGTAGATATCAACGACTGCTGGCAATTGTGACGTAAGTGCGAGAAAGCCAAAGAGCACGAGTGTCGACCGGGTTGTCCATGCGGATCGAGTTGTGGGTGATGGGTGGTTGTTCATAGTTTCTAAGAGGTGTGTAGATGGCTTTACGTTATGCCTTGGCACACACGACAATGAGTGACGGTGCTGTGACTGCCGATTCGATGACAACTGCGATAGTGACAAAGAGTTATTTCACTCACCACGAAGCTTATTCTTGACTAAACGGATATCATGCTATGAAACGCCGTGTATTTCTCTCTGCGACTGCCCTCACACTCAGTAGTGGCTGTCTGTCCCTTTTGGCCTTTGATTGTCAAATCCAACTCTGGAAGACGAACTTTCATACGAAAAACGGGATACAACTTCACTCTTTATTGGAGAAGGAGCCGTCCTCGTTACTGACCGTGATGAAACGAATCGATTCAACTCGCGGGTCTTTGGTGGCGCAGCTAAACAGTGGGTGAAAGATACAGAGTTCGACAACAAGGTGGTACTCGGAATCCAAGTTGGCACATCAGGTGAGTCAAGCCCACTCCAGATACTCGGCGTTGAGCGAAAAAACGCGACTACCTTCAATGCGTATACCTGCATCGCTCACCCCGGTCAAACCAATGACTGGGTACCGTATGCGAAACTTCTTCACGTGCCCCACGATGGACAGGTGCCAACAACAGCCATCCTCACCCATTGGGAAGGAGGCACCAAACAGACGTATCCATAAATTTCGTTTTAAGTAGTTCTCGCGATAACGGAGAGATAAGAGGAAGATTTTCGCAGGCTACTGCTTCCTGATTGAGTTCTAACCATCGCTATTGGCTTAGATGCAAAGTACATACTCTGGTTAGTGGATCATACTAACATCGAATCCCCCCTCAAATCAACAACCCTCTCATTTGGCCATTAGTCAATTGACTCTGCAATTCGAACCAACTCGTCGCGGCTAAACGGGCCTATTAGATAATAATACGTCCCACTTTCGTCAATGAATTCGAGAACTCCCTTTTGCCTCTCTGGTGGTGCAACAGATGCTCCACGTGGTAGAGAATCTACTTCAACAAATTCGTCTTCAGGTGGGCTGGACTCACCTCTAAATGATCAGTCATTGCAAATGTGCCAGGGCGTCCATTCACCAACACTTCTTCATCAACGCCATACGGATGGCCAGGAACACTCGGATCGTCGGCTGACCGGGCCCTTAGAGTCAAATGTTCACTTGGATCGCCGCTTTCACTCTCAAAGACCATCCAAGCACTCATTCCAAAGTGGCCAACCTCGCTGGCTTCTTGGACATGCAATTGAATCCGTCGATATCCACTTGGAAGAGCAGTTGGTCTCCCGAGTGTGAAGGGAACATCACGATCTGCCGCTTCGATTGAAGCATACCCTTCATGATCGGGACTGAGTTCATCGGACGGCATAGTATCGTATACGCGCTCCACATCCCTAAATCGATAGTATAGCAGTAGACCAGGAGAACGGCGAATTTCTAGCATCTAGTAAAGCGTGCGCAACGAACGATAGGAGCGACGACATACGTCCCTGAGAGCGGCGGGATTACGATCTCGCTCACGTGGGACGCCTACGATTCGCAGGGCTGGGAGCAATTCAGTGCGACCGTTCGCCACGAACTGACCCACGCATGGCGTATGTGAAACCGCGGCTCTCTGGGGGTGCGGTACGTCACCAATCCTTGCGCGGCGAGAGTTCCTCACCACAGCGCCGGTAATACCGCATCGGCGCGTGTGACTCTTGGCCCTCCCCGTTGACCGTGACCTTCCGCCCACAATTATCGCGTTCTATCTTTGGCATCGTTCACCTCCTAAGGACGGATCACACCACCAACCTAGGAATATGACTGGATGTGTGGTAAAGCTACTCGCTCTTAGTCGATTTGTCAATCCGACCGTTCACCTGTGTTTTCCGGGATACTGTTCGCTAGCTCTGCTCAAAACAGACGATGAGCATTTCTGCAGACAGGGAGGGTTGCCAGCGAAGTCCATTATATATGCGGTGATCCTGAGAGGATAGCCCCGAACTGCGGCAGAACCTACGTTAACTTGGCCGTGTCTGGTTGGCCTCTGTCAATATGCCTTTGGCGCGACGGACACATAGCGGAAGTAGCGTGAAAGGATCAGGATCGGAGAGCGCGAACACGGTTGACCCGATGAGAGCAACAGATGTCCTCAATTCATTAATCGAAGGCGGGCTCCACGAGATTAAACGCGAGACGAACGGACTATTACTCTCTGGATTCTCAGCCGGTCTCGATATTGGGTTTGGACCGTTATTGATGGCGGTGATGCTCACCCTCTCACAGGGTAGTTACGGCGATCTCGGGACGGAGTTGCTGCTCGCGAGCACCTACTCCGTCGGGTTCATATTTGTCATCTTGGGGCGATTAGAGCTGTTCACTGAACATACGACCATAGCCGTGATGCCCGTTCTTGATAGACAGGCGTCACTCGGGGAATTAGCCCGTCTTTGGGGCCTGGTCTACGCCAGTAACATCGTCGGCGGTGCGACATTCACCGCGCTCGTGGTCACGCTGATGCCCGACTTGGGCGCCGCTTCACCGGAAGCGTTCGAAGCCATCGCCCTCTCACTCGTTGACCACGATCTTACGTGGCTATTCATCGCTGGCGTGCTTGCGGGCTGGCTGATGGGATTACTCGCGTGGCTGGTTACCGCTGCGCAGGAGACGACAAGCCGTCTGCTTATCATCTGGATCGTCACAGCTGCAATCGGTCTCCTCCACCTCCCTCACTCAATCGCAGGTAACGTAGAGGTACTGTTCGGCGTCTTTCTCTCGCCCGCGGTATCGGTGATGGACTACTTAACGTTCCTCGCACTAGCGACGATGGGAAACGCAATCGGCGGAGTCGTGTTCGTTGCCCTGTTGAAGTACGGCCACGTCGTCCGTGGTGGGGATTAGTGGAGACGTTGCCAAAGAAACGCTGTCTGGTGGGCTCAGAACCGTCTGGCCCTGGTGGAGATATTGTATCCAGATAATTCCTTGTGAAACATCCGTTCAATACAGATTATTCTGGTAACCCTCGTTTCTCACTGTGGTACCGGTGCTACTGGTAGACGTGGTTCAACCCAGACACCTATGGCTGCGGCTCTCAGAGTGCTCAGTATGGTCGAACTAGACAACGTAGACCGGGACAATCTGCACGAACTCTAGGTTAATGCGTGGAATCGGATTGCCCAAGAGATTACCGAAAAGGTCGATGTGTCCGCCAGCACTGTTCGGAATCGAAGAACTCAAAGCCAATGGAATCATCAAAGGCTATCACTCGAAATCGACTACGAGCAGGCCAACCTCCTACTCCAAGTACTCTTCGTCTGTTCGGCACCGCCGACTGAACGGTCGGAGATGGTCGAACAAATACTCGACATTCACGGGTCGTGGACTTCGGGAAACGTTGACCGGTCATCAGAATCTATACTTCGAGACCGTCGAGATCAGCACAGCCGATACTGTCCGCATTACCGACGCTATGCACAACATTAGCTTATCGATCGAGAGTTCAGAAATACTGCGCCAGCTCCGGGTACAACCATTCAACCACTTTTTCTTTACCGACCCGTACGAAAACAAGCAGAATACCGACGAGAACGAGTGAGTACTCATTTCTGGTCGCTCGCAGGTTGTGGAATTTCCTTCTCGTCCTCCCGCTGTTCGCGTGGCTCATCGGCCGGGACGTGGGGAACTTCGTGACGGTGCTCTAGAACGCCTTCGGCGTCCAGAGTGACGTCGAGTTTCCAGTCTACATCATCTTCACCTACCAGAACATACGGTACGACGAACACGGGTGGCGCGTTAGCGGCGTAGCCGTGACGCGCCGTTCGTCGAGACGCCATGCGACGCTCGATACTACTACGTGAAACGCTTCGATATCGACTTTCGGTTTGAGAAGCATGGCCTACGATACGGACGGAGACAGATTGACCTCAAAGAACTGCTTGCGCCAGCCCGAGAAAGATGAAGAACCCTAGGACGTCTGTCGCCGTCGTGATGAAAATCGTCGCCGACGTTGCCGGATCCTTGCCGATCCGGTCGAGTACCAGCGGAATGGTCGTCCCAAAAAATCCGGCGATAACGAGGTTCAGCACCATCGAAACGCCGAGTATGAGGCCCAGGAGCGGGCTCTGATTGAACACCGACGCGATGACCGCGACAAGTACGCCCGTGATGAGTCCGTTCGCGCCGCCCGCAATGATTTCGTTGACCACGGCACGACCCCCGGTCGACAAGGAGATCTGTTCCAGGGCGATTCCTCGGACAGTTACGGCCATCGACTGCGTACCGGCGTTCCCCCCCATCCCGGCGACGACCGGCATGTACACCGCCAGTAGCGTGAACGCCGCAATCGTATCCTCGAACACGCCGACTGCCGCGGCTGCCAAAAACGCCGTTCCGAGGTTAATTATCAACCACTTATATCGATTTTGCACCTTCGAGAGCGGGCCGTCAAGGATACTCTCTTCTTCCTGGACGCCCGTGAATTCATAGAGCGTCTCGGCTGCTTCCTCCTCGATGACGCGGAGGAGGTCTTCGGCAGGGATGACCCCCAAGATGGTTCCGTCGTCATTTAGTACGGCCACCGAGCTTTCGGGATTCTCTCGGAACACGTCGACGACGGCCGTGTCGGGAGTATCATACGTGACCACAGGCGTCTCATGGATATGGTCGTGGAGATCCACTGATTCCCGGTCGATCATTGCCAGAACCTGTCCGGGGAGCTCGCCCACGAGTTTCTCGTCCTCAGTAACGAAGATGATCGGGATCCGGCCAGTTTGAGCTTCGTACCGTTGAACACGTTGTGCGATGGCATTGAGGTCTCGATGTATTCCAACGGTGACGTAGTCCAGGTGCATTAGACCGGCAGCACTCTCGGGACTGAATCCGAGCAGGAATTCGACTTTTTCTTGACGATCTTCATCGAGTCGTCGGAGCACGTCCACTCGTGTGTTTTCGTTCGCCAGTCCTAGTATGTCTGCTACTTCGTCGGGGTCTAGCCTGCGGACGAACTGCTGTAATTGCTCACGATCCATATCCTCGACAAGCGACTGCTGGATCGTCTGCGGTAGGAAAAAGAACACCTCTCGTTGTCGGCTCTGCGATAGTTGTCTGAATTCCGCAGCCGGGGTCGGCGAAGCTGCAATCGCCTGTTGGATATCTGCTAGTTCTCCCTCCATACGTCGAAGGGTTGTGCGTCCATCTAAATGATTACGTTGCCGGACGGTCACTTGTCGTCGCGCATTTTCTCACTATTGCAGCCCGAATATCTGATAGCCATTAAATGCTCAACGGGTCATTTCACTATGTACCGAAGTTTGCTCCGTCAATTATTGCGTCTGCGTTGCGTTTAACCGCCTGTACGTGGATATCCGGAGAATCTGATAGAAATGGCTTTATCTGACTTAGATTCTCGATTCTGACATTCATCTCTGAAGGAAGGTTCGTAGTTACTTACCATTGGAGTAGAACTCTCCCTAATGAAACCCAAGGAGCATGAGTACAAACCCATCCGCAGCCCGTGAAGCTGACGAGACGGCACAGAACCGCGTCCAGTGGGAACAACTCTCCTTCGCCGTCGATGCCCCCGGACTGATCGACGTCACCAATGAGAGCCACGACAACCCCGCTGACCACCAATACGTGGTCTCCATCGACGACGTGACCGGTGAATTGATGGCTTGCACGTGCCCGCATCACGTCCACCGCAACGCCTACTGTAAGCATTTGGGTGCCGTCGAAAACGCAACCGACAACGGGACGCTCACGGCGTTCTCGTCGGAAGACGACGAGACGGACGAAGCCGATACTGAACCGGCAAAGTGCGATTGTGACGGCCTCGGTGATTTCCGTGCTGGCCATGCGTGAGAACGGGATGGAGGAAATTGCCGAACTAATCTATGTTTCCAGTTTTTTATCTATGGTATATCAACTGAATAGTCTCGATGTCACCTGCTTAGAAGTGCTATAGGCACAAATAGTTGTCATTGCACTATTAAGTTTAATATTCGTAAGGTTTACTTATTACACAACAGTAGAGAGGGTTAGTAGATGATTTCCCGAAATCGACCTCGCGTTATGTTTGGCGTTTTATTGCTGCTCTGTATTAGCGTGCTCGCGTCGGGATACACAGAACAGGTAGCCGTCGCTGATCCCACCAAGGCGAATGGCTCACATGGGATCACAGACGTACCGGCTAATGAGATCACTGTCGTTACTGATCACAAAAGTCCGACTGTTGGATCAAAACTCGTCGCATTGAATCCGGACAAAGAAGTGCTGTACTACAACGCGACACTCGACTATTATTCCGATGTTGATCCATCTCCAAACGGAAGATACACCGTTACCTACGTCGGTGTCGAAGACATTCCTAAAAATCAGTGTGACGGCAGGACACGTTGTCGCAGAATCGTCATCGAACGTCTCAATATGTCCACTGATGAGGTTGACCGCCTATATAGTCGTGTCGTCCCGACCTACAGTGGATTTCGGATCCCGTATACGAACCGCTGGCACGACGTTGACCGCATCAACGAAACTCACTTTGCCGTCGCTGATATCGAGCGCGACCGGGTGTTCATCGTCAATACCTCGAGCGAGATCATCACCTGGGAGTGGCAAGCTCTCGTCCACTACTCCTACAAAAGTGGTGGCCCTTACCCCAACGACTTCACACACGTCAATGACGTAGAGGTGCTCCCAGACGGCCGCATCATGGCCAGCATCCGTAACCAGGATGAGGTCGTGTTCATCAATCGAACATCCGGAGTAAACGAGAGTTGGACGCTCGGCGAAGAGAATAACCACACCATCTTGTTCGGCCAGCATAATCCCGACTATATCCCGAAATCCCGGGGAGGCCCCGCCGTCATCGTTGCTGACTCGCATAACGACCGCGTTGTTGAGTTCCAGCGCGTCAACGGCGAATGGAAACAGAGCTGGGTGTGGCAGGATGCCCAGATGCAATGGACTCGGGACGCTGACCGCCTGCCGAACGGGCACACGCTTATCACCGACACGCACGGCAACCGCATTCTCGAGATAAACGAGGATGGCGAGAAGGTTTGGAGTGCGCAATCTAACTTCCCGTACGATGCCGAACGCCTTGGCACGGGCGACGAAAGCGCGGGCGGGCCGAGTGCACAGCGCGCCAACCTTGCTGGGAAGGCGACCGTCGCTAGCGAGGCGAAGGACACAGCAAGCAAGGTGAAGACCAGCGATGACGGTCTGGCTGCCCTGCCGACGAAGACGCTGACCGCCGTCGAGGACACGATACCACCGAAATTGCTGAATGCAGCGCTCTACGTCATGCCGGGGTGGTTCAACGTGCTCGAAGTGTTAGTGCTCATCGTCGGCCTATTTGTCGGCCTGACGTGGTGTCTTGCGGAGGCATACTGGCGCGGATACCGCCTCCAGCTTCCAGTTGGGCATATCAAGAGTGACGAGGGTTGAAGCCATGTCAGTTTGCCATCGCTTAGATTGTTCCGTTCTTTCGTTGGTTGAAGCTCATCAATATACCAAATTTACTAATTTCCGGTTCTAATCGCTGAAATACTTCTTCGCCGTATTCTTATCCCACTAAAATTGTACAGTTCTCGTTTTCAGTGCGCACAGCAGAGGTTGAGATCAGAACCTTCCCTTATCTAGACAGTGCCGCCGTTCTATAAGTTTGTTCTTCCACGGGTAGGACGTGACGAGTCCCATAAATAGACGGGAACAGCAGCGACTCCTTAAGAAACAACGTCCTCATCTTGATGGCCAGAGAGACGTCCACCAGACTTTTATCAGCAACACCCCAGCCCCAGCCCAAAGGACAATGGCGACGAGGACTGCAAGTACGTGCAGTTCGGATACCCAAAATGGGAGTGGAATGACGTGCTGGGTGCCCGTAAGCAGTAGGGAAAGAACTGGAATATCCAAGCTTTGGTCACCGAACTCAGTATCCGATTCCGCTGATTCATAGGGATGTCCATATGATTCACCGTACGGAACACGGTCGGCCTCATACGGCAAATTTGGAACCTGAT
The DNA here is from genome assembly GCF_020618475.1 of Haladaptatus halobius. Taxonomy (GTDB): domain Archaea; phylum Halobacteriota; class Halobacteria; order Halobacteriales; family Haladaptataceae; genus Haladaptatus; species Haladaptatus halobius. The sequence continues at coordinate 26,163 of NZ_CP085340.1, forward strand.
AGCTGTTGACTACGCTTCCGTTTTGCCGTATCTCGACGACGCGGTTGTTTCGACTATCCGTAATAAGTGTATGGCCGTTTGGCAGACGGTCGGCGTCGCGCGGCCAATCGAGGGCGATTCCATCAATTTCGTACACGACCCATGTTTCCTCCCATTGTCCTGTCGACTCATTTTTGTGAAGTTCGACGACACGGTTGTTCTCTGAATCCGCCACAAGGACGGCCCCATCCCCGAGCCAGTGTGGGTTGTGTTGCTTGTTGAGCAGTGTTGGATCGCGATCCTTGTTTATTACTTCAACGACCCCTTTTCCGCGTTCGACGATGATGAGTTGGTTGGTGTTCCGTACCGAGACGAGATACCGACCCGGTTCAATCCGATCGACGTCGTTGATATGGAGCCAGTCGGTTTGTGTTGGATCTGCCGGCGCATCGTAGTACTGACTCGCGTTCCAGACCCATGTTTGCTGTCCGGTAGAGAGGTTGTACGTGTAGATACTCTCGTACTCCATGTCCGCGACGAGTAGCTCGCCCGAGGGAAGCATCTCTGCGTCGTGGACTTCGCTGTCTTTCCGCGTGCGAACTGGGTAACTCCACTCACTGGTGACCGTCGGCTTTGGTTGTGGGTCGATGAACCGAATGCCTGTTCGTTTACAGGGAGGAGTGTACGGGCCGCACCGCTGATATTTATCGGCATAGGTCGCCAATACCGTTCCGTTGTCAAGGTATGAAACGCCCTGATAACTAATAGCGTTTCCAATGCTCCACCGCACACTCCCATTGTTATCAAGTGCAGTCACATTTCCGCCCCAGCCTGGGCCCTGCACACCGACGAGGATAGTGGTATTGGTTTGTGATGTTATCTTCGTCGTGTTCGGTGCAAGCGCCCAACTGGCACCGAACGTTACTCCGACAAGGAGTATTCCCGTTATGATGAGGAAAAATGGTAACCTTATTACATCAATGCGTAGTTGCATACTCGGTGTATCTCCCAGCTCGGTATCGATTCTCCTTTTGCGGAAAGTTATATTTCTACTTGGTACTTCTGGCCCATATCCGATAAGAAACGAACCTCGTTTTTAATACAGGAATCAGAATTCATATTACACTCACCAGTGTCGTTACATGACCCCATTCCGGCTCGGCAACGGCGATTTGAGCCGAGTATGACAGACTAATTAAAACATAGTTCGACTAGTCGTACACTACTCTCATACCCGAAATGGGATGTGATCAGAGGAGTAGGCCTTGTTCTTTTAGATCCGTCACAGTGACAACCTCGACATCACTCTTTTTGAGATAGTCCAATACGGATTTGAACTGCTTTTTCGAGAAGCCATCACTCCCGAATTTATGGAATAGCAACACTGACAGTTGATTATAGCGGGCGGCGTAGTCGATCGCGCTCTTTGTCTCTTGCATGCTACTGTCACCATAAATACGTGAGATGAGCGTATCTTTCGTAATCACCGGAAGGGCGTTTGGTGAAGCACCGAACGTCATCGTCAGGTCGAAATGCTTCTGGGCGAGTTCGAATGTGTTCGGTCCAACGACGTTCTTTGGGACGGCCATATACTTATGTCCCTCATACCCGTATTGTTTGAGCCAGCCCTTCGACTGCTTCATCAACTTTTCCTGCTCTTTTCGCGGGATCTTGTTCATAGGGCTTGATTGAACGTTCGGGTGAGCAATCATATCCCAGCCATCCTGCACCATCTTCCGCATCTGGGACTGTGTCAAGAAGCCATCGTCGTAAATCGCCTCGGTGACGACGGCCTCAACACCAGGGAAGCCATATCCTTTCATCATCTTGTACGCGGTTGTGAAGTGTGATGCGAGTCCGTCGTCGAAGGTGAGCATCACTTTTCCTTTTTTTGGCGTGGGGACGGTTTTGAGGTCGTCGACGAGGAATTCGATAGGCGTGGTCGAGTTGGAGTCCTCCGGCCGTCCGATGATATAAATCTCGTACACCTTTGAGAGATCAATCGTTTTCACGCGCTGGTCGCCTGTGACGCCAAGGTTGATGCGCACCCATTTCCCCTTTGGCCCGTAGAGTGTACGTTTCATCTCGACGATGTGCCCCTGGTCAGGAGCATACAGTTGTACAGCGATCTTCGAGTAATCGTGGGACGTGCATCTATACATGAGCGAGAGGTTCTTCCCACTCAGATCAACTGGCTTCCCGCCGAAGTTCGCACGGAATATCTTGCCTTCTTTCGTCTGTTTACTCCCGACGATGTGGGCGGCTGTTGATCCCTGATACGCCTTCGAACTTGCTTTTAGCGTCCCTTGCTGCTCGACTGCGTGCCACTTCTTGATGTTTTTGAAGTCCTCGAAGGTCTGGACGGTGGACGAACTCTTGGTTTTGGAGTCGTCCTTTGGAGCTGACGAAGTGGTCGTACTCTGCTTGAGTTGTTTCTCGGGGTTCTCTGTGGACTGCGAGTTGCTTGGAGGGAAGTACCCGGAACAGCCGGCGACACCAACAGTGCCAACAGTTGCGAGGAACGTCCGCCGAGTGTGTCGGCTCATGGCACTTCACTATATTCACTGTACGTCCTTTCCTATACACGCCCTAATAGGCGCCTTAGAGAAGAAATTCATAACATAACTATAATCTATTACTCTTCTCCACCTCTATTTCTATCTATCAAGTGGATTTTGGTCTCCTGTTTCGGCTATCAGGGCTTTTCGAATGCGAAGTTCGGGAGCATCGAGTGCCACGAGGCGATCAACGCGTTTGCGAGGGAGATTCTCTTGGAGACGAAAGCGGTACTCGAGAAGCACGGGTGGCGAATTGTGCATGGCATCGTTGATAGCGTGTGGGTGACACCGATTGAAGGCGAAGAACAGACGTCGCTGTCTGCGCTTGCCTCCGAGATTTCTGAGCAGGTGGAGATCCGCCTGGAACACGAAGCGCACTACGACTGGATTGCGTTCGTGCTGTTGCGTGATTCGGATGCTGGTGCGTTGACGAAGTACTTCGGGAAGGTCGCTGGTGAAGACGAGTACAAGTATCGAGGGATCGAGTGCCGCCAGCGGAGTACACCGTCGTATATCGATGATACACAGAAAGCGTTGATTCGAGTGGTCGATGAGGACCATGATCCAGAAGCTGTTTGTGAGGAATTACGGGCGTGGGTTGATCGGCTTGAGCGTGGGGCGGTCGATCCGAGTGAGTTGGTGATCACGAATCGTGTTTCGAAAAAGCGGGAGGACTACACACAATCGACGCGGAGTGTGATGGCATTGGAACGGACGGCGGATCTGGGGGTGGTTCGTGCGCCTGGTCAGAGTGTGTCGTATGTTGTGGTTGATGATGCGAAGTGCTCGCGAGAACGGGTGATGTTGGCGAGTGAAGAGTTAGACGAGTATGATATCGAGTTTTATCGGGATTGTAAGTTCGTACAGCAGCGAGTGTGCTGTCGCCACTTAGGTGACGTGAATCGAATATCGAGCAGGAGTTGAGGCAGTACACCGAATCCAGTTTGCAGTCGTTCGGTTGAGGCTTAAAAGAGTCATCAAAGTTGCTGCATACCTCATATTCCGTTCTAGACAACCGGAGGTGTTCGATATGGATTCGCTCACATTGTGCTACAGCACGCTTTCACTATCTCAGATTCACCATGACTAGTATCTTTTCGATAACTTATGAGAAGAATTTGCAATGGTATTAAGATGGTTGAATGTATCCGTTGTGTATGGTTCTTACTATGGCCATAGCGCAAGTGGGGGCAATCCCACCAATCACAACTAGCATGCTAGTTGTATTTGGAATCGTCCTCCTCACGCTTATTCTCTTTGTGACAGAATTATTGCCGATTGATGTCACCGCAATTCTCGTAATGGTTTTGCTTATGTTCCTGAAGCCCTGGACCCAAGTCTCCGTTTCAGAAGGGATCTCAGGCTTTTCGAATACAGCGACAGTTGCCGTCCTTGCGATGCTCATTCTTTCAACAGGGATCAGTAAAACGGGACTCGTTCAAATCATTGGGCGAAAGATGGCTGATTTCGCTGGAAACAACCCGACGAAACAACTCATTGCGACGATCGGAGTCACGGGACCCGTCTCGGGATTTATCAACAACACCCCAGTGGTTGCCATCCTCGTGCCAGTTATTTCTGATCTTGCCCATGAGGGGAACACGTCTCCTTCGAAACTCCTCATCCCGCTCTCGTATGCCTCAATGTTTGGTGGGATGCTCACGCTTATCGGAACCTCGACAAACCTGCTTGCATCCAGCGTTTCCGACCGACTGATTGGGCGGTCGTTTTCGATGTTCACCTTCACTGGCCTTGGCGTTATCGTACTCGTTACTGGCTCTGTATACCTGATGACCATTGGTCACAGACTTATCCCTGAACGCGTCCCTGCGCGCGAGGATTACATCGAGGAGTACGATCTGCAAGGCTACGTATTTGAAGTCATCGTCCGTGACGAGTCGGCAATTGTCGGAAAAACCGTTCAATCTGCGATCGATGAGTCACAGTTCGATGCGGACATCGTCCAATTCATCCGCGACGACGAACAGTTCTTCGAAGGTATCGCGAGTAAACGAATTCAGCCAGGGGACATTCTCACTGTTCGTACTGATCGAGAGACACTTGATGTCCTCCGTAAACAGGAGGGTCTTTCACTCGTCGGAACACAACACTCCGATTCGGAACTCGAACCGGACGAGGGTGAAACACAGACGCTCGTCGAAATTGTAATCCAATCTGGGTCTTCACTACTCGGTGAAACGATCGCAACATCGTCATTTCGTGAGCGATATGACGCAAGTGTGCTTGCGTTCCGATCCGGCGGGAAGACGATACGGAGTCGGCTCAACAATATCGGACTACAGGTCGGTGACACGCTCCTCGTTCAAGCCCCAAAAGACAGTATCGACCGGCTTAGTCGTAATCCCGAATTCATTGTCGCCCATGAATCCGAATCTCCGGACTATCGAACAGAGAAAATTCCGTGGGCACTCGGTATTATCATCGGAGTTGTCGGCCTGGTGGGAATACCATGGGAAATGCTTGCGAATATCACTGGTGTTCAGGTGTTTGCCGGTGTTGAATTTAGTATTGTCCAAACGGCGCTTGCCGGAGTCGTGCTAATGGTTGTCGCTGACGTGATTAAGCCTGGTGAGATATACGAGGGCGTCGACTGGAGTGTTATTCTTCTACTAGCGGGCGTCATTCCGCTAGGCGTTGCCTTGGAACAGACAGGCGCAGCGAACCTCCTAGGTTCAGTTGTTGCTGCAACCGCGGGTTTCCTCCCACTCATCGGTGTTTTGTGGGTGTTCTATATTGCAACTGGGCTCATCACAAGCATCATTAGTAACAATGCGAGTGTCGTCTTGATGATTCCTGTTGCCATTGAAACGGCCAAAGATATCGGTGCCAACCCGTTTGCATTCGTACTCGCAGTGACATTTGCAGCCTCAACCGCGTTTATCACGCCTGTCGGATACCAAACGAACCTGTTCGTTTATGGACCAGGTGGGTACAAATTCACGGATTATACGAGAGTTGGCGCGCCGCTTCAGCTTCTTCTCTCAGTCGTGACGGTTCTTGGGATCGCGGTCATCTGGGGAGTTGGCGCACCAGCCTAACCCTTGGATCACTTCGGAGAGTACGATTATAGGGGAATTGAGTGTTGACAGCGAGGTACGTCGGTAAACACCGACGTTATGCAGACGGAACTCATTGGAACGGTGGATGTGTATCGCGACCCGGAAGCAGTTTATGGGGTGCTTCGTTCGTGGATTGATCGACTCGAGCGCGGGGCGGTTGATCCGAATGAGTTGGTGATCACGAATCGGGTTTCGAAGCAACGGGAGGACTACATGTAGTCGACGCGAAATGTGGCGGCACTAGAGCGGGCGGCGGATTTGGGGTTGGCGCGTACTCCTGGTTAGAGTGTATCGTATGTGGTGGTTGATGATTCGAAGAAATCGCGGGAGCGGATGATGTTGGCAAGTGAGGGACTGAGTGAGTACGATGTTGGGTTTTATCGGGAGTTGCTGGTTCGTGCAGCAGTAAGTGTGGTATCACCGCTTGGGTGGCGTGAATCGGATATTGAGGAGGAATTAGGAAGCTATACTGATTCGAGTTTAAAATCCTTTATGTGATTGTGGACTTGGCATTGTCGAGAGACGAATTTCATAGTGAAGGACATACCTGTCATCAAATGGCATAACAGCAGTTACCGCTATTCAAGCAAAATAACAAGTGGATCAGTCTTCGGGGTGATCTTGGTTGGTAGTCGAGGGGGATACCCTGGCATCAGTCAATGTTTCGATCGTGTTGAGATCGGTTTCCTCCATGAAACTCGTCCAGATCACGGAAAACAAAATACTTAACGCGAACAAGAGTAACCCAATAACAATTAATTGATATGATCCTTTATAAGCCTGCCAGAGCACGAGTAGGATAAGTCCGATACCGATAATGTATACACCGATGTTCATACTAAACGGCCGATTTAGTTCTGGATGGGTATACCGGAGTTTTATCGCTAATGCAAACACCCAAAGGTAGGCGAGAAGCCAGACCGCAACAGAAGCGTTTACCAATGTAACAACGTTTCCGGAGAATAGCCGAGGGATGTTGAAGAGAATTGCAGTAACGATAATTGCTGCCCAGGGTGCCTTGGATCGCGGATGGACTTTAGCTAAAAACGAGGGGAGAAGATCTTCACGAGCCATAGCGTAGATGATGCGTGGAATTGCTGCGTACAGGACGATTACTGTTCCAAGCGTCGCTGCAAAACTCGCAATGCCGACGACAATTTCGCCCGATGTCCCAAAGAGGATACCTGCAATCTTGATCTGCGGAGCATTGCCTGTATAGATCTGCGGTTGGTTGAGTGGACTTAGCACCGCCATAATTCCAAACCCCATCACGACAGTCATAAAGAGGACTGCAATAACCCCAATTACGCCACCCTTCGGCAAATTCTTCCCAGGTTCAACGATCTCTTCTACAAGCGGAGTTGAGAATTCAAGTCCCACAAATGAGAACACCGCAAGTGCGGTTACAGACGCAATAGCTGAGAATCCTCCTGGTGCGAAGTTCGTAGTATACAGTGAGAGATCCGGGGGACCAGCTTGGCTTAGGCCCGCGAGTGCGCCAATCCCCAAGAGGACGCGAACGCCAACCATGATGATGACGAGAATTATTTCAACGGCAACCGCCAGTCGAAGTCCAGCGAGATTCAAGCCGATTGCAATTAAATTGATGATGAGGATCCACAATAACACCGAGCCGAAACCAGTCGACTGGACCATCGCACTTGCACCAGCGATGAACTCTCCAGATGTTGCAAAAGCAAGTGCTATCCAGTACGCCAGCGCCGTTCCAACTCCAAGTACAATTGCCGTACGCTTATTGGTAAATGAGCGCTTTGTGAATTCGAATATTTGACCTGCCTTTGGGAACATTGTTGCGAGTTCAAAATAGGCAAACATGACTAGAACGTTGACTGTGAAACCGATCAGGAGCGCCAGGAAATACCCCGGTCCAGCAGCGCCGAATCCATTAAAGTTCCCTGCAAATGTCGTGCTAGCGACTACCAGTCCAATAGCCGATGCTGTGACCCCTTTCCAGCCAATGCTTCTTTCTAATTCCGTATCTCCTTGTTCCTGACTTGCCATCTGGTACCACATCTCTCCTTTTGAAATAGGATTATAAATAATCGTTGTATAATAAAATTATAATCAAATTCATAATCATTGCTAGCAAGAGTATGAGAGCTTCAATGAATTCCTTCATTCCCTGATGAATATAATTGTAGAGAATTGGATAACTAAACCTGTGATACACCCCAGCTAGTTTTCGATATCGACTTTTCTAGCACGCATTGAGATAATGTAAAATGAGATCGAGATTGGTTCTTCTGACAAACGCCGGTCGTAGGTCTACAATGTAATAAGTATTCGAAGCACATGGCTTGTAGTTCAGCCACTGGGAACAGGACAGTGAATAACGATTCCATCGGTCCCTCAAACTAACACATGTGACCGGAATGATCGGGTTCTCGATCGCCGAAGTAGATGGCCACGACTATTCAAACAAAGTCATCGATCTCTTTGTATTCAGAGTGATGTGGCGGACTGGATCATTGCAGTGATGGTATATCTACGCATCGTCTGTCTCAGAGGACATGCAGTTACTGTGATCAGGGACGTTTTGATTGTCGATGGTATGTTGAGGTGGAACGTCCATTGCTGGACTCCGCTCGAAGAAGTTCACTGGCTGAAGTTTAAAGCTATAGACCTGTACCGGAAGGATGGGCCAGTCCTCCGGGCGAGTAACGTGATTTACGCCGAGCGAATACCAGAGTACAAGATCTTCCTCCTCAATATTCCGATCTTCGCTAGTCCATGCTTGGAGTCCGGCGCCACCGGGATGTTGATTCGGGAAGTCACCCGCGGGGAACCGCTCATCTTCACGGAAAGGTGTCGCCCACAAGTGATACTTGATAAACCCGGAGCGTTTCATCACACTTGAATCGGGTTGGGCAGCAGCTTTGACATTATTTCCAGGGAGCAGTCGATAGCCAGTCGACTTACCGAGACGATTTGTGCGTTTAGGATTGACAACTTGCCAATATCTACCTTTGAGCGGGTCGATGAGGTCTTTAGCTTCCTCCTCGGTTGTGAGTTTTTCACGTTTTGCATAAAAGGCGTTCCCACCGGGATTGTGCTTTCGCTCATCTACATCACTCAATGGATCTATACCATCCGGACCTGTTGGGATTAGCTGGTTTTCGACCCGAAACAGAGAATTGGGGCCATCGTCGATATTCATATCCAGTCGGAAATTAAAGAAATGCTGGTGAATGGGTGCATTGAGTTGTGGGGCTACGAGTTCACCATATCCTGCCGGGTCATCGTCAGGGCCGACCGCGGAGATATTATCAATTCCAGTCAGTCGAACTTCTACTTCCATTGAGGCGTCTTGATAGAAATACCAGTTGAAAATATAGTCATAGTTTCCGACTGCTGCAACAAAAGAGACGACAAGCCGTCGTCGTCGTCGAACCTCCTCCGATTCGGTACGCCAGTCAGATCTTTCCCAAAGGGTACCGTTATCCTCCTCGTGCAGGCAAATTGCGTTCTCTACCACATTCACAGATCCATCGGCCATATTCATCGTCGCATCCCAGTAGTGCATGTGGCCGAGACAGTCACATCCATTCGTCAACGATTTTGCGAGACGGCCAATGTTATACTCGCCAATGTCCATCGCATCCTTGAATCGATCATTGATGCTTTGCTCGCCGTAGGGAACAGACATCTCGGCACATGACGCTCGATCGATAATAGAACGGACTTCTCCATCATCCTCATATCCGATATTATAGAGGACGAGACCTTCACGTTGGGTCCAGCCAACGCGCATTTGCCAGCCTTGCCATTCGAGTTTACGGCCGTCGACGCTCCAGCTTGGCCCATCGGGTTGGTCAACATTGTAAGCCGTCAAATCATCCCGAAGATCGACGTCTTCTTCTCGATAGACCATTCCTTCGGGAGGAAACGGATCATTTTCATCCGGTGGGCCATAGTCGACAACCTTCAGAACCTCCATGCGATCAAGATCTACGAATGTATGAAGGCCCGATACCGGTTTCGCGTATCCTTCATCCCCGGTATCTTCGCTCGGACGAAGGTACGTCAGGCCGTGAGCAAGCCGTTTCGACCGGTCAACATCTTCAGGTATGAATTCATAGCCAGCTGACCATGGATCAACTATTCCACGATCTGTATTTTCAACACCGCGTTGTCTTAATGCCTGTTTCCACGCCTCATTCGTCTTTACAGCTTCCTCGCAGGCAATGAATTCTTCAATGGCAATTGAGGGCTGAACCTCCTCAATGTGTTCCCACGATACTACTGTTTGTTTTGAGAGCGAGACAACGGCTTCGATCGTTTTCCGCTCGGCACTGACACGAATAACTATTCGGGCTTGTCGGTCAGGCCACACATCATTCGTATCGTATTCACGAAGGGAATCCTTCGTTGGCTCCTTCAGTTCGATTTTGATGCACAGACTCCCTTCTCCAACATCGTATTCGTCAGTGAGGATTTCGTACGCAATTTCAATCTCTTCGTGAGTCAATGGGTCAAGCGGGTGGTCTATAGAGGCTACGCTATTCTTTACCATACCGAGTTCATTCAAACCTTCGTATAAATATTTTTGCGTGTTACGTAGATAGCATTAAAATGTGCAGACCGTTTCTTCGTGGATAAATCCCCACCGAGCAGGGTTCGTGGATATATTAATCACGATTTAAAACAAAATAAATGACGCTCATCCAGCGAGATTATACACGAGTCCTTTCGTTTGTGAGATCTGATTACACTGTCGTAATCTCCTCCAGACGACCAGTGTAATCAGCTGCACTGCTTCATTTCTTCTCTTCGTGGCTCGAAGAGAAGAAGAAGCAATTACACCCTACAGTAGCCAACCGTTCATTCTACCCTCAGAGGGGGTGCAAGTTGCACCCCCTCCTCATCTCTTGGGGATCGTCGATTACGGTCGGTAGCTCGGTGGTGATTACGACACCGTAATCTCCTTCGTGATGCTCTCGTCTTTGTCGGACGTGATTGCCGCTGCTGACGAGAGAACATCGAACTCTTCGTCCGCGTTCTCTCTCACCGTGTCTATGTCTGCCTGATTGTCACTGCCGTCGTCGCTTCTCTGGTTGTTAGTATCCGCGTCCTCGTTTCCTGTGTTGACTTGCTCCATCTGTGCTGCAAAGAACGACTCCCATTCGTCTTCGTCAGCCACGAGAACGTTTTTCTCGTTGCGGTGTTTCAGCGTGACAAGATTGCTGTCGTCCTCTGGGTTAGGCGTCTCACTTCGGCTCGTTCCTCGTGCGACGAACTCCATGACACGGCGCACTGTGTTTGGGTTGGTGTCAAGGTCATGCTCATCGAGGATCTGTTTGACGAGCCATGACGGGAGTCGCATCTTCCCATGGCCTCGTCGTGCACGCTCGTGGAAGGTTGCCCACACAAAGGTTGCACGCTCCTTGTTCTTCGAGAGGTCATGACTGCCGGTCTTCCGAGCAGCTGTATCGCGTTGAATTTGCAGTTGGTTCCCAGTGCCATCGAGATCGAGAACGTCGCTCACGTCGACCTCACCGCGTTCGAGATTGTCGATGCATTGGTCTTGGTCGTCCAGTCGTTCACCGTGTCGTTCGACGGCTTTGCCGAGTGGGTATGGTCCGACCCAGAGATTCTCCGCTTTCTTTGCTTCTCCCCGCCACTCGATGGGGGCTTGCTCCTCGAGTTCCTCAATTCGCTGGTCTTTTTCGGCGACTTCCTGTTCGAGATCGTCAATTCGGTCGGTGAGCGACTGAACACGCTCGGCGAGGTCGCTGACCGAACACTTGTCCAAATCGAGCGCACTGGAAGCTCCGGAAGTGGTGGTGTTACTCATCCACACGCACCTCCGATTTGACCGTCGTGTCGTCTGCTGGCGTTGAAAGTCGGGGGAAATGCGCAATCGTGGTAAGCGAACCGATACAACGGGCGGTCGTGTCACTGGCCGTGTGGGTGTACTCAAGAACAGTCATGGACGACTCGAGGTGGCTTGCTGTGCAGTGGTAGGTGGCTTGTTGCAGTTCGTCCTGTGCAGTCGTGGTCACCGGCGGTGCTGTCAGCACCAGCTGTGGTGCCTGACTCGTCACGGGGTGTGTCTCTCTGACCGTCAGAATGGTTCGTGGCAAGTCAGTCGTTGTAATGCAAACGCGATCACCGGGCGAGAGACGACGGGTGAGCGCCTCGGCATCGCAGGGATTCAACGGCGTGGGAATGATTGAACGCTGTTCGGTCGTCACGCCTGTGCACCTCCTTTGTTGATTCTGACCACATGGCAGCAACGATTATATATCTCGACCTCCTGTTTCCAAATCATACGAGCCTCCTTTATCAGTTCAATCACCGGGTCAGCAGAAATCCCGTCCACTATGTCACAACAAGCATCAGACGACACACTTCTCGAAGAAACGAAGCTCGATGCTTCTACCGAAATCGATTCGCTACTGGCCTGTCTATCCGACACATCCAGACTCGCCATTGTGTGTCACAACAACCCCGACCCAGACTGTTTGGCAAGCGCACTCGCGCTCGAACGAATCGCGATTGACGCTGACGTGACCGACGTCACGTTGCTGTACAGCGGCGACATCTCTCATCAGCAGAACCGCGTGTTCGTGAACAGCCTCGACATCGACCTCAAGACATTCGACGACGTCGACGTGGACAACCACAATACGATCGCGCTCGTCGACAGTTCGATCCCAGGAGAGAATAACGGCTTGCCGCCGGACACCGACATAGACATCGTCATCGACCACCATCCAGGGGAGGAGCCCGACGCGGAGTTCGTCGCAAGACGCGAAGAAGCCAGCAGTACGACGACCATCCTCGTCGAGTACCTCTACACACTTGACGTCCAACTCGAAAGCGACCTCGCGACGGCCATGTTGTTCGCGATTCGTCGAGAGACGCTCGACTTCATTCGCAACGTGACTGAGAAGGAATATCTCGCGGGGTACTACCTGCACTCGTCCGTGGATCCAGATCTCCTGCGCAAGATGGACAATCCGCCGCTCTCGGAGATAACGCTCGACGCCATCGGCACGGCAGTTCAGACCCGGACGGTACAGTCAGCGTACCTTGTTGCAAACGTCGGCCGGACTACCGAACGTGATGCGCTCCCGCAGGCTGCTGATTACCTGTTGAATCTGGAGGGCGTCGAAACCGTCCTCGTGTACGGTATCAGCGAGGGAGACATCGAGGTCAGCGCACGTTCGACCGATTCGCGTGTCAACCTCGGCTCGCTCCTCGATGACGTGTTCGGTGACCTCGGCGAAGCGGGCGGGCACGACGACATGGCAGCGGCGAAGATTCCAATGGGCCTCTACGCGGACGCCTGTAATGGTGAGATCGAGGAAGACCTCCTCAAGATCACTGAAAACCTCATTGAACGACGATTCTTCACGTACGCAGGATACGAGGACACCGACATCTCGAACGGCGCGTGATAGGACGGAAGCCGCTAATATCGCCGTGTACCAGAGCTACCCTGAGGAACTCACCGGCTTCGTAAAAAAACGTAATGATGACTGGGAGTGGCGAGAACGTGTTGGTGACATTGTCGGAGCGAGTCGAACGTGCTGACCCGGATGTTCTCTTCCTGAATACTAATCACCTCATTCCAGTTCTCGTCACGTACGAAAGCTACGGACAAGTCGGACATTCCCGGCCTGCTACAACCTCTCCGGACGGGTGATTATCGACGGCTCGAATACGTTCATGTGGAATCAGACGAATCTCGACGGCTGTCTGTATCTCGTCGAACAATCGGGCAAACCACTGCAGGAGTTGGCGTGGTCGTCAATCGGGAATATTCTGACCGGGATTCAGATTCAGGAAGCTCGTGATCAGGATGTGCTTGTCCCGTGGCACTCGTGGCGACATGAGAAGTCCAAAACGATGCGCCAGCTGCACGATGCCGACCGGGGCGGGTTCACGTTTGCGTCGAATGTTGGCCTACACGAGGACATCCATGAGCTCGACTTCTCCTCGTTGTATCCGAATATCATCGTCACGCGGAACGTGAGTCCGGAGAAGATCCGCGGTGAGTGTCACGCCGATCGGGAGGACGTGCCGGGCATTGGCTACTCGATTTGTAATGAGCGAGGCTATCTTCCGGACGTGCTTGAGCCGTTGATTGAGGATCGTGATGCGATCAAGGCCGAGATTCGCGAGACTGAGGACAAGGATCGTCGCGAGGAATTGGAAGGCCAATCAAGTGCGATCAAGTGGATTCTGGTCTCCTGTTTCGGCTATCAGGGCTTTTCGAATGCGAAGTTCGGACGAATCGAGTGTCACGAGACGATCAACGCGTACGCCAGAGAGATTCTCTTGGAAACGAAAACGGTACTCGAGGAGAACGGATGGCGCATTGTGCATGGCATCGTCGATAGCGTGTGGGTGACACCGATTGAAGGAGAAGAACAGACGTCGCTTTCGGAGCTTGTCTCGGAGATTTCTAAGCAAGTGGAGATACGGCTTAAACACGAAGCCCACTACGACTGGATTGCGTTTGTACCGTTACGTGGTTCGGATGCTGGTGCGTTGACGAAGTACTTCGGGAAGGTCGCTGGAGAGGATGCGTACAAGTATCGGGGTATCGAGTGCCGTCAGCGGAGTACGCCGACGTATATTGACGAGGCCCAGAAAGAGCTGATTCGAGCGGTAGGTGAGTACCATGATCCAGAGGCGGTTTGTGAGGTGTTGCGGTCGTGGGTTGACCGACTGGAGCGTGGGGCGGTCGCTCCGAATGAGTTGGTGATCACGAATCGGGTTTCAAAGAAGAAGGAGGACTACACGCAATCGACACGGAGTGTGGCGGCATTGGAGCGAGCGGCTGAGTTGGGGTTGGAGCGTGCCCCTGGTCAGACCGTGTCGTATATAGTGGTGGACGATGCAAAGCAGTCGCGAGAGCGAGTGATGTTGGCAAGTGAGGAGTTGTTCTATTATATAGACTACTGGACGTAGTCGGCAGTGTTCTTATGCGTGATATGGTTTCGCACTACTGTGTTGTCGCCGCTTGGGTGGCGTGAGAAACGCATTGAGCAATTCCTCTTGAGTCATAGCGAAACCAGTCTCAAATCGTTTCTCTAATGATTACCAGTTCAGTGGATGGATTTATTGCACGCCTGCGTCTCCATAGAAGCAAAAATCATGTCTATGTCGAGACTTTCAAACAGTGATAAGTTCTTGATGCCGCTTGACGGGTTCGAAGATTTTTCTGCCGAGAGATGCCTCGAGAGTGCACCGCCGTTTGGTTTTTCGTCTCTGGCAGCTGGCACCGTGTCCAACGATGTTCCCCCTACGTGTTGCTATGTTGCTCGCTATGAACCGGGCTGTATCAGAGCACTTTGATCTCGACCGTGGAAAATAAACGATGACGGCACGATCGACGCTCTCGATACGAATTTAGAAGCGCCTTCGATATTGTAGATGACAAACTAACAGTGGTAGTCTGGGTATATCGCTTCGAATCCATATTAGCCAATATCATTATTATACACGTTCGAATATCACTAAGTGGTGGATGAGGATGTGGGTAACGACACAATTAGGAAAGCGTTCTGATGGAGGTAAAGTACAAGTCCATGAAATCGTTGTTGAAGCCATTAAAGAACACGATGAAATCGACGTAGATTTGGGGGATTGGACACTCTATGATTACATAGACCCTGATGCTCTTGACGACCTTTTCAACCATGAGGGGAATACAATTACATCTGTGAAGTTCACGGTACAAGGAGCGACTGTTACAGTCTGGCAAGATAGTGAGATTCATGCGAAGGTGGAGTAGGTGAGCCTGGTGTAAGGAGTTGAGTGATGTGCAAACGGAAAGTGGTGTCGCAGAAATTCCGTTACTAGCACGCTCTGCTATGATATAATGACGATGCATAATGCTTCACGAGCAACTGCTGAGAGCTAAGACGCCTTTTATCATCCGCTAACGCATCCCTCTACGCTGCTCATTGAACGGATTGTAGCGGTCGCCGACGCAGCCGAGTGCTCAAATCGTGAGCTTCCCCTTTTCTGTAAAGTCGTTGATTCCGGTTCATTGGATTACCTCTCCTCACCAATCTATGAGGGGAGATACGATTAGACAGCCAGATTTAGTTTACCTGTGAAGGCTACCAAGTCGTGGTTTACAGTACAGGCGACGTGACTGTGAGCCCACTCAACGCGGCTATTGGTATTTAGGGCGAACATGGGAGTAGTCAGTGAGAAACAAGAGGACAAGGCTGTTCGAGAAGCGCTGTCGTCTCCAGGGTTTTGAAAACCTGTTTGACCGTACTATTATCCGGTAGGACGGAGCTAAGTTTGGATACATTAGATCCGTCCTACCGCTTCCTTGTGATACCTTTTGTACCACCGCTTACGTTGTATCTAACCGATGGGACACCGCGCTTGAGAGCTTCCGAGGTGCCGCCGACGGAACTACTTTGCCCTTTGGAATCAACACCAGATACATGTCATCACCAAGCTCTTCAAAGGATATCTATGAAGAGACCCTCACCGTCTTTGAGCAAACCAACCATCCGAACGAACCCCTCACCTCGCCGGAGGTTGCCGAAGCTCTTGGTTGTCCACGCCGAACCGTCTATAAACGGCTGGAGAACCTCGTCGACAAAGGTGAACTCAGGACGAAGAAAGTCGGCTCGAGTGCTCGGGTATGGTGGCAACCACCCACGAATTCGACTGATCATACACCCACAGCTTCAGGAACCGATAACAGCGAACAAAGGCGGCTTGAAGACGAACTCCGGGCGACAAAGACCTGGTATCAACACCTCGTCGAGCAGACCCTTGTGGGCATCTATATCGTCCAGAACGGGGAAATGAAGTACGTCAATCCGAAATTTGCCAACATTCTTGGCTATTCTCAGGACGAAGTAATCGGGGAATCGGCACTGGACTTTGTGGCGGAGGACGATCAAGCCCTGGTCGCTGAAAACTTCCGCAAACGTGAGCACGGTGAGGTCAACGCGATCCGATACGATGCCAAGGCCAAGCATGCAGACGGCACATTGGTTGACGTCGAAGTACATGGCGGTCTGATTGAGTACAAGGGAGAGCAAGCGATTCTCGGTATAATGGTTGATATGAGCGAACGAATGCAGCGTGAGCGGGCGCTTGAAGAATCAGAGCGACGCTATCGGACACTTGCCGAACACTTCCCAAATGGCGTCGTAGCCCTGTTTGACCACGACCTTCGGTATACGCTTGTCACGGGATCGCCCTTCGACAATGCTGAACTGTCTCCCGAGGATATCGAAGGGCGGCCTGTCGGCGAAACGGCGTTAGACTCAAACGAACTCCTCAAGGAACACTATCAGGCAGCACTGTCGGGAGAAAAACGGACATTCGAGATCGAATGGGGCGGTCACGTCCTCCAAACATGGACACTTCCGGTGAGAGACGAAGCTGGATCGGTGTTTGCCGGGATGGTGATGACACAGGATCTTACCAACCGCATCGAGCACGAACGCGAACTTGAACGCTACGAGACGATCTTCGAGACGATCAACGACGGCGTGTACAGTGTCGACTCCGAGGGTTGCTTTACGATGGTCAACGAGGCGTACGCCAAGATGGTGGGCCACGACCGCGAGGAGCTGCTTGGAGAACATGTCTCACTGGTGGTCGATGAGACGGTCGTCACCACCGCCCAGGAAATCGAGCAGGACATGAGGACAAGCGAGCGAGCCCCATCGAAGGTTGAGGCGAAACTCCAACAGGCCGACGGTGGGACGATCACTGCTGAGGCGACATTCGCGCTCCTACCGGGTGATAGCACGCATGAACGAGTGGGGGTCGTCCGTGATATCTCCGAGCGCAAGGAACGAGAGCGCCAGCTCGAACAGTACGAGCGCCTGGTTGAGACAGTAGAGGATGGCGTCTACGCCGTCGATGCGAACGCTCAATTTGTCACCGTCAACGATGCCTTCTGCGAGATGGTCGGCTGGGAGCGTGAGGAGCTACTTGGGCGGCACGCCACGACCGTTCACGCCGACGAAATCACGCCGCGTGCCGAGAAACTCGCCGCAGAAGTAGCCGCAAACGAGCGCGATGACGCGACCATCGAGCTCGAACTTCATACCAAGCACGGTGATCGAATTCCGGCAGAGAGCCGACTCCGTCCGTTTCCGATTACTGGGGGAGTGGGCCGATGTGGAGTAGTTAGAGACATCAGTGAGCGGAAAAAGCGTGAGCGTGACCTCGAACGGCAGCGTCAAGAGCTGGCAGCACTCAATGATCTTCATACTGCCGTCAGAAGCGTAACCGACCTTGTGATTGAGCAGTCCACACGAGACGAAATTGAACAACGCGTCTGTGAACAGCTCGCCGAGTCAGATATCTATGACTTCGCCTGGATTGGTCAACTCGCCCGGAACGGCAAAGAGATTACTGTTAACGCGACGTCAAAGGAGACCGAGCAACTGGCCGAGACCACTGTCCCACTCGACGAGAAGGCTCCGACAGAACATGGGCCGGTTGCACAAGCAGCGAATACACGATCACCGCATCTCTCTTGGGATATTTTCGAGGATTCAACCTACGATAAATGGACGATCGATAGAGACTATCAGGATCACTCGATGTTAGCTGTTCCAATCATCCATGACGGTAGATTGTACGGCGTATTAACTCTCTATACCGACCGTTCCTTCGTAATGGGTGACGTTGAGCAAGAGATCATCCAGCAGCTTGGGGAGGTTATCGGCCACGCAATCACGGCGATCGAGCGCAAACAATTATTGCTGGCTGACCGTTTGATCGAAGTCGAATATCATTCGAAGACGTTGGCTGAGCCCTTCATAGAGGCGACTGACAGTGACCTTGATATCTCGATTGATCGAACTATCCCGCTTGCCGACGGTGAATTCCTTCAGTATTACACGTTCGATGGACTCACGGCAGAGCAGCCCCACGAACTTCTCAGAAAGTTTTCGTCGGTTACTAACGTTCGCGTCCTCTTCGATAAGGGAGAGCAAACTAGGGTTGAGGTTCGGACGTCAAGCGATACAATATCGTCGCTTTTCACTACGTTTGGAGGCCGCACGAAAAATACCAAGATAACGGACAATGAGCTGCGGATTATCGGTGAACTTCCAGCGACAGCACAAATACGCGAAGTGACCGAGGCAGTGAAGGAAATTTATCCAGACATGATGTTTGCTGGGCAGCAATACGTGACTCGCCAGCAGATGCCTCCTGCAGAGTTGCGAACCGTGTTTGAGGACTCACTCACAGATCGGCAGCGGATCGCGCTTGAGGCAGCGTTCTATTCTGGATTTTTCGAGTGGCCTCGAAAGAGTTCTGGTGAAAACGTTGCTGAATCTCTTGACATTAGTTCGTCGACTTTCCATCAGCATATTCGTAAGGCTGAGAAGAAGCTTCTGGGCGTAGTGTTCGCTGAGACTTAACACCAAGTTCTTCAATCAGCCTTATATTTCCGGCATTCGGATTATGCCACTCTAGAGATATTCTCTATACACTATGGATAGCGAGATACAACTGCCTCCAGGAGACACTGATCCTCTTGTTCGATCGGCGATTCTTGCTGATCCACGCCAGCGACGGATACTTGCTATTCTATTGAATCATTCCCGTCCGATGACGGAACGCGATCTCGCTGTTCAGCTCACCGCCCAAGAAACGGAACAATCACCATCAGATCTGACCGAGGAGGATTACCAGCAGATCCAGATGACCCTGTATCACTATTGTTTACCGAAGTTGGAAGCAACAGGATGGATTGAGCGGCAACCAGAGGGGATCATCGCCACTGAGCGGCTTTTTTTCGAACAGACAGAATTATCTCTCCCTGATATAGACGACCCTGACTTGCCATCCTGGGAAGCGCTTGCACCACTCCTTGCACGTCCACGACGTCAGCATGTTGCGTCAATCATCGCCGATTACAATCAATCACTCACCCTTGACGAACTCGGTACCGCGCTGACGACTTCTGACCATACTACTTGGGAAGCAGAGGATGGTGGCAACGAACCCACTCTCCTCGTGACACTCCATCACGTGGATTTGCCGAAGTTAGAGGAAGTCGGGTTGATTGAGTATGACAGTGATGAGAAAACGATTACTCAGCAACGTTCGCTTCGGACTTTCGTAGACTGGATGGACAACAGCAGCAGCACGAATGAAGTGACCGATACCAATTCATAGTCCGATTGCGATCGGGTATAGAAACCATAGAGGAATTAAGTCGGTTGGAATAGATGACGAGCGGGCTATCTTCCGGACGTACTCCAACCACTCATTGAGGATCGCGATGCAATCAAAGCCGAGATTCGAGAGACCGAGGACGAGGATTGTTGCGATGAGTTGGAAGGCCAATCGAGTGCGATTAAGTGGATTTTGGTGTCGTGTTTCGGCTATCAGGGCTTTTCGAATGCCAAGTTCGGGCGGATCGAGTGCCACGAAGCGATCAACGCGTATGCACGGGAGATTCTGTTGGAAACGAAAGCAGTACTCGAGGAGAACGGGTGGCGGATTGTGTATGGCATCGTCGACAGTGTGTGGGTGACACCGATCGACGGGGAGGAACAAACATCGCTGTCCGAGCTTGTCTCGGAGATTTCTAAGCAAGTGGAGGTTCGGCTTGAGCATGAAGCCCACTACGACTGGATTGCGTTCGTTCCGTTGCGTGATTCTGACGTTGGTGCGCTCACGAAGTACTTCGGGAAAGTGGTTGGTGAAGACGAGTATAAGTGTCTCTCTTGTCCATCATTCTCACCAGGGTCTAGGTTATTATAGGTGGATCGAGAATTTCCCACATACGATATGGAAATTCAACAATTAGAGACGTTCACTAAGAAAGATGTTCGGGGGAAGCCGGCGCCCGTGAGTTTTGTCCGTGTCCGAACTGACACGGATGAGGAGGGACTCGGGCAAATGTCTCCCTACAACGCGGATATCTCGGCTAAGGTTTTTCACCGACAGGTTGCGCCCCACGCGCTCGGTGCAGATCCGATGGATATCGACGGTCTCGTCGACGAGATCGTCGACGCGGAGTACAAATTCCCTTGGTCGTATCTTAACCGTGCGTTGACCGGCCTCGATACCGCCTTGTGGGACTTAAAGGCCAAACAGGAGGGAGTGAGCGTAGCCGAATTGATCGGTGGGAAGCCGACGACACTTAAACCGTACGGCTCAAGCATGAGTCGGGAAAACACTCCTGAGGCCGAAGCTGAGCGTCTTGCAAGACTGAAGGAGGAGCGGGGGTTTGAGGCGTTCAAAATCCGTGTTGGTAGCACGATGGGAGACAATGAGGACGCGTGGGAGGGCCGGACGGAGAACTTGATACCCACGGTTCGCGAGGCCGTCAGTGACGAGACGCAATTATTCGTTGACGCCAACGGTTGCTATACACCCGAGAAAGCCATCGAGGTCGGAGAGCTCCTTGACGCGCATGACGTCGTCCACTACGAGGAACCCTGTCCCTTTCCAAAGCTCGAGTGGACCACAGAAGTACGCGAGGCGCTCAATGATACCGACGTGCAAGTCGCCGGCGGTGAACAAGACAATGACCTCACGCAGTGGCAACGGATGATCAATATGCACGCCGTGGACATCGTTCAACCGGACATCTGTTACGTCGGAGGCCTCGCACGCGCAATGCGCGTGGCCGACATGGCCGAAGATGCCGGACTGCTGGTCATTCCTCACTCTGCGAATCACTCGCTGGTCACCGTATTTACGATGCACATGCTTACCGCGATCGATAACGCAGGGCCGTACTTTGAATTCTCGGTCGAGGATCATTGGGCCGAGGAAATGCTCGAACCCGCACTGACCGTCGAAGATGGCGAAATCGAAGTCCCCGATCGTCCCGGATGGGGGTTCGAAATCAACCCTGAATGGCTCGCCACCTCAACGTACGAAGCCAACTCTCGTGAAGCGCCAGCTATGTAGCACGTAGTTGATAGATATTGTCGTATTCACTTCTCTCAACACGGGCAATCCCATCACCTTGCTCGCCGATCTCTTTGATTTCGACACTTCGGCGCTCTCCCTCCTCGACAGGCGGTGCAGGCTGATCGTGGAAGCGGTTCGACTCAGTCTGCGAGGTGTCTGTTCCTGACGAACCAGATCCGAGGAGTGCCACATGGTAGGTGCCATTTGCTTGGATGTCTCCGTCTGTTATCTCCTCTTTCGGGATCGTGATGGTGTAGGACTCTTCCTGATCCTGGATGCGTTCACTGAACAGGCACAGTAACTCATCGGGGACCTCCATGTCCAACTTTGAGCATCACAGTGGCATAAATATACACGTGAATCTCGGTGAGAACGCTTGTTTCTCGGCAGTGGCAGCGTGGTCGGGCGAAAGCTATCGCTCTCGACGCCCGGCGACCCAGGTATCGTGGCATCGAGTGTCGCCAGCGAAGCACGTCGTCGTATATCGATGAGGCGCAGAAAGCGGTGATTCGAGCCGTGGATGAGTATCGTGACCCAGAGATGGATTGTGAGGAATTGCGGTCGTGGGTTGATCGCCTTGAGCGTGGGGTGGTCGATCCGAATGAGTTGGTGATCACAAACCGTGTTTCGAAAAAACGGGAGGACTACACGCAGTCGACGCGGAATGTGGCAGCGCTGGAGCGGGTGGCGGATTTGGGGCTATCGCGTGCACCTGGTCAGAGTGTGTCGTATGTGGTGGTGAATGATGCGAAGCGGTCGCGAGAGCGGGTGATGTTGGCGAGTGAGGGCCTAAGTGGGTATGATACTAGGTTCTATCGGGAGCTGCTGATTCGTGCAGCAGCGAGTGTGGTATCGCCGTTGGGGTGGCGTGAGTCGGATATTGAGGACGAGTTAAGGCAGTACACTGAGTCGAGCTTACGGTCATTCAGCTGCTGATCGAAGAGAACGTCTTCAGTAAGATATTCTACCAGTATTCCAAAAGTTAATTTCACCGACCGTATTGTCTCTTCTTTAGCCATATTTCTTCCATATTTCTTAAATAGGATCGGTGATAAAAATTAGTACAATCGAAGGAACAAAGCTGGCGGAATTGGAGATCAGCCCCTACCACACTGACAATCACGAATCAGACACACTACCTCTGACGTCCGTTGGCACTCCATCCCAGTAACTAGACAATGACAATCGACCCTCCGCAATCATCAGAACCCTCATTCGATATGCTTTTTAAGATACTCGCAAATCAACATCGACGTTATCTCCTCTATCACCTCTCGACAATGAATGGAGAGGCATTCACGCTCTCAGCGCTCGTTGATATACTTGCGCAAGACGTCGCTATAACCCGCAAACATCTTCGGATAAACCTCCATCAACGCCACCTACCGAAGCTGGCTGATCACAATGTAATTGAGTACGATTCACGGAGTCAAACCATTCATTATCGTGGCAATAACCGTCTTGAGGTACTCTTAGAAATGTGCCGGCACCAAGAACAAGAGTAACTCGGTGGACAAGGTTTAGCGGTCCATCCTCTTGGTGATCACTTTTGAGCACTAAAGTACAATACTGTCCCGTTAGTTATTTACCGGCTGCTCCAGTTAACCGAGTTAGCAGGAACATCCCGTAAAGAGTACCTTGCCTTTGCAAGGTGGGTGTTCTTACAGGAGGGACATAAGGGAATGAATTCACCAACCATGGGGAGTAGACAGATAACAATTGGAATGTCGGATTCACTCACTGAACGGATTATCACTACGGTTGCAGAGATAGACGGACAGTCAGTAGATGAACTCGAACCGTTATATAATGCGATTAACCCTGAAGCACTTGAGTCACTTTTTGCATCTCGAGCAGACGGGTCATCCCGTCCAGACGGCGAAGTCTCGTTTCAGTATGCAGGGTACTGGGTTACCGTATCGAGTGAAGGGGCCGTTGAGATCAAGACCGACGACAGATAGATACGATGAAGGATTGTATAGATTAGGGGCTTTCAAGTTTCCTGAGCAACTGAGTTGTTACCAAACTCTCCACTTCTCCCTAATTTCAAATGATTCAGTTTGCATTCCCCTTAACAACTACGACGAATGATGCGAGAGTTATGGTGGTTTGCTGAGTAACTCTCATTCATCATGTCATCCGAAAATTCACTCATTTCCTCGAACGACGACAGTCTCCTTTGTTACAGAGACGTGGCACCCGTTGAAGCGAAACGTCACCGATCTCTCTTCGTGGATCGTTCGGCTGTTTGATTCGCGAAAAAGGCCATCAAGATGCACAGGATCCACCACGTCGTAGAGTGGGTCGAGTTCGATCACCGGTGTATTCGTGAGAGCGACAGTTGCTCGAACGACGGCTTCACTCGGTAGTTCATCGATCTCGATTTTGTAGCTAACTTCGGGGGCTTTGTGGGCAGTCTCGTTACCCGGTTCGTCAGGTGAAGAGTCTGTCATTGCTATGAGTGGAGTTCCTTTTGGAAATCTGCACTCTGGTAGTCAAGATGATCAAGCCGTGGCCCGAGCAGTTCCCGAACGAGGACGACCAGCGGGTTGTCCTCGCCCTTCCCGACCATTACCGTCTCCTTGGGGTGCTTGCCATCGGAATTCGGCTCATCCAGAATGGCAAGCATGACCTTTTGGCGGTCGACGAGAACCAGTCGACCGACCTTTGGATACCTTGATGGTGTATTCAACCACCCACGCTGGGGTTCCCAGAGAGTGACTTCTGGCAGATGGCTCCGGATGAGATCGCGAACCGTAGAATTTTGCGAACCCACGTATATCTCCACGCCCCGGTCGATGGCATCTTCTGCGTGACAGAGACACTTCTCTTCGAGCAGATCGGTGCTGACGAACATGCAAAACAGTTCCTCCTCTGCCTCGTCGGCAAGTTGTCTTCCGTACTCAAGTGCTGCCTGACGGCCTTCAAGAGTTCCGATCGAGTTCTCGTCGGACTGCCGATCAGTTTCAAACCGAGCTATTAACTCGGCAAACATGTCTTCTTCGTGCCAGTCAATATCTAGCATGGCGTCGTTTCGAGACGTAACAACGTTCGCCTCTTGATCGTAATCAATGAATCCAAAATCCGCGAGTTTCGGGAGAGAATTATGATACAGAGTGATCTGTTTTCGTTTGAGGTGATGCTCATACTCGTCGGAGCTCATCACAGTCTCGTTCTGTTTCACCAGCCGTTCGGCCAGCTCGTTCAGATGGAGCGGCCGTGAGGCATCTTCAAGAATAGCCAATGTATCCTGATTGTCGGGATTGGATAGGACAGTTTTCCACTTTTGACGCTCATTGTCCGTCATACTGAACTCATCATTATAGATGCAATTCAATAAGTAGCAGGCCTAACAAAATAGGGCCAATAAGAGCACCGACGATTAACGACCACAGGCGGTCGTCAATTACGCTCGCGACCTCGATGCTAATCTCATCCTTGGGGAGCGGCGACCGGAACACTGGCACCCTGAACTGCTCGACAGTGACGTCAATTGGTTCATGAAACACACCACGTGTTGTCGTGTCCTTCACGATCGTGGATTCGGCGAAATCAATACCATTGCGGTGCTCACACAACGTGAACCGTACGCCCCAGTGAAAGTCGCGGTCGCAATGCAATTGTGACTGAATTCGGGGCGACGATTCGATTTGTGACGGCAGTTGATTGCAGACGCCTCGGAGGAACTCTTCGATGCGACGTCTGAGTTCCTGAACGAGCTTGAACAGCTCTGTTCGGTCGAGACTGAAAGTACCGTCCTCAAAACAACCGATACCGTTGATGAGATTGTTGCAGCAACGACCGGTGCTGATTTGGCAACCCTCAGAACAGTTGCTCATTCACGAGTACACGAACTGGTATTTGGTGATTCCGCGACAGACATTAGCGATCAGCTTGATTGTAGCGTGCTGCTCGTCCATCCACCGAAGTCGAGAGGACAGATGTTCCTCAGCGCAATCGTTCGGCGAATTGCATATTAATCGTCGTCTCTACTCTTCAGTGAAAGCACTCGACTGCAGGAGTTACTCGTATCGGGGGATCGAGTGTCGCCAGCGAAGTACGCCTGCGTATATCGACGATGTGCAGAAAGCGTTGATTCGGGCAGTGGATGAGTACCGTGATCCAGAGTGGATTGTGAGGAATTGCGGTCGTGGGTTGATCGACTGGAGCGTGGGGCGGTCGATCCGAGTGAGTTGGTGATCACGAATCGGGTTTCGAAAAAACGGGAGGACTACACGCAATCGACACGGAGTGTGGCGGCATTGGAGCGAGCGGCTGATTTGGGGTTGGCTCGTGCGCCCGGTCAGAGCGTGTCGTATGTAGTGGTGGACGATGCAAAGCAGTCGCGAGAGCGGGTGCTGTTGGCAAGTGAGGAGTTAAACGAGTATGATACTGGATTTTATCGGGAGTTGTTGGTTCGTGCTGCGGCGAGTGTGTTGTCACCGCTTGGGTGGCGTGAATCAGATATTGAGCAGTTTCTCTCGAGTCATGACGAACTCAGCCTTAAATCGTTTTTCTGACTATTCTAAGCGTAGAAGATGGATCTGTTGCATCCCTGCGTCTCCATAGAACAAAGAATCATGACCCTGTTGAATATCTCTGTCAGTGATGAGTTTCAACAGTCGTGCTGATTGGTGGGCACCTATCGGTTATAATTGACAGCTGATGCCAGAAACCAATTACTGCTGATGGAGTGTGGACTGTCTGATACTACTTTGTGTTCGATGTTGCTTCTAACGGTGCACAGTGGCGATAGAGAGAAGGGCCTCGATCGGATAGAAACAGTGAAAGATACACTGGTTCAACCTCAAACAGTGACTAAATGCTCTATCCATCAATAGATCTAAATCCCTGTTGTGGGCAGGTTGTACTGGTTAGGATCGACCTCAGGATTTCCGACGACGTACTACTAGGATTAATCCTCGCAGTAGCTGCTCCATTCGTTGGGATGTGGCTGTTCGTTAAAATCACACGCCTTCTCCCTGATAAGACAGAGACGGTCGGTCCACACGTCGTTGTCCGTACAAGAAAACAATCCAAACTCGGCACCCAAACCTACTATCGGTGTAAGTATTGTGGGAAGGAACTCGAACGCAAATTTTTCCTTTCGAGACGAGGATTGTGAAGAATTTGAGTCGAGTTGATCGTGAGAACGTATCCTATGGTATTGGAGTGAGTTATTGATCCAAGTCAGTAATGGAGAGAGTGAGCGTATTTCCGTAACGGGGATTGAAAGGCGGAACCAATGCTGGGACCCGGGTTCTGCGTCCGGCACCGCTGCTAACAAATTCAAAATGCGGCTCCTCTCACGCTCTGGTAACCACTCTGCAGACATCTTCTGCAGGGCACACAGCCAAAATACTTTGATGTATCCTTTGTTGAAACCATCGACTGGTGACAGTTTGCCGAGTTCGTATTGAGAAGTCAAGTGTACTGAACTCAATCTCTGAATCTCTCTATCTGGCATACCATTCCTTACAAACGAGTGAAAGTCAGCATCCAACTAATGACTCGTCAGCTTGGAACGCTTCAGTACGTTCTCACTCATGCCGTTCTCGACTCTCGTTAGCGGGAGGTGACGATTACAATGTTGTAATTGAGGGGGATCGCGAGAGCGACCCCCTCACTTTCGCAGAAAATGACGCAGAAATAGACACACTCCACCGTAACCAACACACTAGTACCACCATGGTTCACCGGCAATGTGGTGTGTATCTCGGGTGGTGGTACCGCCCAAGTGGGAGTTTGGAGAATCCCCGTGATTACAACGCTATAATTAGCGCCTTCCGTTTAGTTCCGCGTTAGCTTCGTGTGCTCGCATCCACCCTGCGAGGTCGGGATGCCCGAACATGATCTCAATGTGATGCCCGCCGACACCCATTACATCATCCACGGACAACGTCCGTGACTCCTTGTAGCTCACCCCGAGGACACGTTCGGCCATTTCTTCCATCACCCGATAACCATCGTTCTTGTACGCACAGCCATAGTGGGTCGCGACCTCTCGATAGCCAAGCCGGGCAACCATCACGTCATTCGTCTTGGCAACGTTCTTCGCGTGCTCAAGGACATTCAGGTACTTGTCTTCGACCTGTTGACTTTCGACTCGCTTTTCGCGGAAGTTCACGAGTTCAGTGTTCTGTTCCGAGCGCTGCCGGCTCCGGAACGGTTGAGTCATCCGCCTTGGTAGAACTAGAGAGTGAGGAGACGCCTATTCGGAACGTTGTGTGGATTGGCATTCCTGATGAACTTCGGGCGAACCGTCTTTGCACCGCTGCTCGAACCACTGACGGTCGCCTTTGGGACTGATCAGGCAACCATCGGTGTATTAGTATCACTAGCATGGCTTGGCACTGCGATTCCACGGATTCCGATGGGATATATACTGACTCACATCCCACGGTATCAAGCAGTCCTCGCGACGGGCGCCATACTGGCTGGTTCATCCGCAGTCATCGCGTTCGCACAGTCATTAATTACACTCCAACTCGGAACACTTCTGCTCGGCGTTGCCAGTGGGGCCTACTTCGTCGCTGCTATTCCCCTCATCCCAGAATTGTATCCAAATGCGGTTGGACGCACGGTTGGCATTCACGGTACAGCAACCCAACTGGCTGCCGTCCTTGCACCAACCATTGTGGTCGGTATTCTGCTAATTAGCTCATGGCGCATGGTGTTCGTCGTTTTGGTAGTGTCTGCCGTCATATTCAGTATCGTTTTAGCAACTGTCGTTCATGGATCTCGAATTGCTGATGAGGCTGTCCCCGACCACGCGTTTCTTTCCGCCGTGCGGGCTCACTGGCGACTCATCGCAACCGGTCTATTGATGGTCGGTGCTACTGGGTTTCTCTGGCAAGGACTATTCAATTTCTACGTCGTATATCTGACCACCTCAAAGGGAGTGTCGACAACAACGGCAAATTTTCTTCTCACCGTTGTTTTCGCAGCCGGATTACCCGCGTTTTGGTTTGGCGGACGGCTTGCCGATCGTCTGCCAATTATCCCGTATATTTTGGCAATATTGACTGGATTCGTGATCTCAGTGGGGGCACTCACCTATGCAGGCAGGTTGGTTGCTCTGATTATCATCTCTGTTTCTATTGGCTACTCCATTTACAGCCTCTTTCCTGCGCTGGATACGTACTTTCTCAATTCGCTTCCAGACGAGAGTCGTGGTGTCGCATACGCGACATTCACCGGCCTGTCATTGCTGGTCGAGGCAAATGGCACTGCTGCTGTCGGTCTGCTCACCAATGCGGGATACCAATTCAACGTCGTTTTCCTCGCGCTTGCGTCGCTCGTCGGCTGTGTTGTACTCGTCCTTGCAGGGCTCTATCTGACAGATCGACTTCCGGGTACACACAGAAAGTCCCACTGATCAACTAAGTGAACAGATAACACTCCACGGTTCGAAGGCGTTTGAACCGAGCAAAGATTAATCGAACATAGGAAACCAAATGGTTGGTTTCCTTTCTTCTCTTATTAGCGAGAGGAGAAACGTTCCATCGATTAATCCACCCTGGACTGCTGCACCTCATAGGTTAGAACCGCAAATACATCGCCCTGCTGTTGCACATTAGCCAATTTCAGGGGCGGGGTGGTGATCCTGCGCGGCAATAACGGAGCACCCGAGGCGAGCGTGACGGGAGCAACGCTGAGAATAATTTCGTCGAGGAGACCGTGATCATGGAATTGTCCGACAAGATCACCCCCGCCAACAAGCCAGACGTTCTTGCCATCTGCGGCCTTCACCATATCCGCATGGACGGGCGCAACATCCCCCTGCACGAAGTGAATGTCCGCACCCTCAACCACCGGTAATTCTCGAGTGCTGAACACCCACGCTGGGATCTCATACGGCCACTTTTCCGGGTTCTCCAGTATATTTTCATGCTTGATGATCCACTCGTAGGTCGTCGAGCCCATGGCTAAGGCACCAACCTGGTCTATGAACCGCGAGTAGTCATCCTCCACACCTTCGATCTCTTCGAACTGAAAGAGCCAGTCAAGTGAGTTATCCTCATCGGCGAGATAACCGTCGATGCTCGTCGCTGTGTAGTATTGGGTCTTCATGTCTTCAATCACCGTTTAGGAAGCGGTCTGGCAGTATAAAGGCTACACGCCACCAACCCGCCACGTGCCATCTTAAATCGCTATGAGCGTTACATTGTCGTAACGCACCCCGAGTGGACAGTGTAACGCACAATGGGGGCTTCTTTCGCTTCGCACACACGAGGAGAAAAGAAGGATTCGTTACATCCCACAGTACCCGAGTGATAATTACGCATCAGAACGGACGCAAATTGCGTCCGTTCCTCATCTCCGTGGGTGCTGTGGGGGCGGTGGTGTTACGCTCATTCGTGGGAGGGCGTTACGATAGTGTAATGCCCTCCGTGTCCGTGGCGTCCTCCGACATTCCGACCGTGGTGTCTGTTGCTTTCGTGAGTTGAGTTGCGTCCGACTGGGCGTCCTTGACTGTAACCGAGTCCAATCGTCGTCCTGCCGGGCGCGTTTCTTTGCCTCGAGATGCTCGCTGACCTGGCTCATGTACGCTACCCACTCGTCTTGATCAGCGATAAGTATGAGCTTCGACCCGTCCGTGGTGAGCGTGATCAGATTATCGTGATCCTCTGGGTCACGTTCCTCCTTGAGCTTCTCACTCGAGAACTTTGCGACGAATTGTATGGTTCGGCACATTGTGTTGCGATTCGTATCGAGACCGTGCTCATCGAAAATGATTGCATAGTAATTCATGGGATTAACTGCTCCATGGGCTCCTCACCGCCGAAAAATCGTTGACCGGACTCGCTTAATATCGTGTTTTCTGCCTTTTTGAGATGCTCCCATGCTGTCGATGGGTGCACATCCATTGCTTCGCCGAGGTCATCCATAGTGATGTCCGAACCGGTCATATAATAACCCAATGTGTAAACGGTTTCAAACGCCTCTTGTTGACGTGCTGTCAATTGGGTTAGAATTGCGTTTGTATCCATTGGTGGGGTGTCAGAAATCGTTCCCATGTTTATGCACTTCTGCAGATCGAGGTCATTATCAAGTGTTCCAATTTTCTCTATTAGTTTATAGAGAGATTCTTTTTGTTCGATATATACCCCCCAGTGTTCGATACCCCGCTGGACACTAACAGTGCTATCTCGGTAACAGCCATGTGACCCGAGGAGGTTTAGGATGCTTGGATTTTCGCTGTTATACTCGATTTTACTCGTGAAATAAGCTTGTCGAGACTTCCCGTCTGAGATCCGTCTGAATGACTCAACGAATTCATGTTCTCGAAAAGCTCTCTCAAACTGATTGATTTGAGTCTTTTCGCCTCGGAGGCAAATAAGTCGCTTTGCGCGGTGGCCACTGGTTTCTGCCTTTGATAGGTTCTGAACATGAACCCCTGGTATGTCTGCACTCGTATCCGAAATTGGGCAGCCATAGTGACGGATTGCTAGCAATGCTTCCCACATACCATTATACAGCCGATAATCTTATAATAACTTTTTCCAGATATCCCAATATATTGGGCTCAAACGTTTTTCATCGTCAACTAAAGGTTACATCCATGTCAATTGTTGACAACCGGGATTTGGAAGGCCCCCAAATCGACAGACGGACAACACTAAAACTACTCGGCGCAGCCAGTATGTCTGGCCTTGCTGGATGCATTGGTGGCGGAGGGGGTGGGTCCGATGATGGCTCGAAAAGCGACGATAACAGCTCCTCAGCGACAATGGGCGGATCCATCGAGGCTGGCTTCCAAACGGATAATCTAGAATTTCTCGACCCGCATTATGTTGATAAGGGAGCTCAAATGCAAATCGTTTCCAATGTTTTTAGTGGTTTATTGAAACTTGATCAAGATCACCAAATTGTCGGTGATCTTGCAAAAAATTGGGAAATTCCTGATAAGAAAACCTATGTGTTCCAACTTCACAAGGGAGTCACGTTCCATAATGGAGATCCCTTGAAAGCAAAGCAGGTGAAGTGGTCCCTTGATCGTCTCATGGCAGATGAGAAGTCTGAGCACCACGGTAAGGTTACAACCGTAGAAAGTGTCGAAGCCACGGGTAGTCATGAGGTCACGATTAAGATGTCGGAACCCACTGCACCATTCCTGGCGTTTATGACCAACGTTCCAGGAAGAGCAGGCTCAATTGTACACAAAAGTGCAAAAGATGATCCTAAATCGTACAACAAACAACCGATCGGAAGCGGGCCGTTCAAAGTAAAATCTCGCAGTATGGGTGAATCTATCACGCTCTCCAAATATGATGACTATTGGGAGACTGACGAAAAGGGGAACCAGTTTCCATATTTGGATGAAGTAAAGATTCGGCTTATTCCCGAACCATCGACGATGTGGTCAGCTATCACATCCGAAAGTATCCAACATTGCGCCCAGATTACTGGTCAATTTGCTAAACAAGGCGAGAATATGAGTTCTCTCAGTGTCCGAAAGACTAGTTCAGGTGACTGGTCGTGTATCGCACCACTAGGTGCGGATCCTGCAAAATATCCTGAGAAGGCGAAAATCGCAAGCGGATATGATACGGTCACTACCAAATGGAAGGGAAAGGATATCCCAACGGCAAACAAGAAGGTCCGTCAAGCGATTGCGATGGCCATCGACCGGGATGAAATCGTTAAAAAAGCATACTTCGGTTATGCGGTTCCGGCACATTCGGTGTTCAATCCGACGATGACAACCACCTACGAAGAGAAACCTAAGCCTGGCCAGTACCACAATCCAGAGAAGGCAAAACGACTACTGGACGAGGCTGGCTATACCGGTGATCCTCGGTTCTCATTCAAGCTGCTTGGCATGCCTGAGTACAAACGCTGGATGACTATTATCCAACAGCAGCTTTCCGACGTTGGAATTAAAGTTGAACTCGATATCCAACAGCCTTCGTCTTACTGGGATTCCATCTACCGCTATGATCATATGGTCACAACCTACGGTGGATCAACAGATATCGACCCCTATATGACGTGGTGGAAACAGCTTGGGACTCCAGATCCCGAGACAAGTCTCGGGGTCTGGCAAAAAAGCATGATGTTCGATAAAAAGTTCGACGACGCGCTTCTAAAATCGTTCAAGACACCGAAACCCGAGAAGCGTAAACAGTACATCCGCGAGGCTGAGAAAATTTTCCTCGATCAAGCGATGTACGCTATGACTGTCTTCATGCTCAAAGCGAAGGTCGACGTCTCTAGTCTCAAGAATGTCGGGATCCCGGCTGGGATGAGCAACTTCCATCAAGCGTATTTGGAGAAATAATGTCGTCAATCACCATACTACTCGTCTCTCTATCAGGCGGTGAATAGCGTGGGGATGCAGCGATATCTCGCGAAGCGTGTGATCCACGCCTTCGTGGTCATCTACGTCGTAGCGACGGTCGTATTCGTCGCCGTCCGGTCAATTCCCGGTGACCCAGCCCGCTTAATGCTCGGTGGTGACGCCGATCCACAAGCACTCGCAGCGGTCCGGCAGGAACTCGGGCTCGATCAGCCCGTCTATATCCAGTACATTCGATGGCTCGGAGAACTTGCACAGGGCGACTTTGGCGAGTCGATTCATACCCAACAGAGCGTTATTACGATGCTTCTTGACGTGGCAGAGCCCACGCTTTCGATCGCTTTGCTTGGAATGATTATCGCAATCTGTATCGCAGTGCCAGCGGGTATCATCAGTGCCATTCACCGCTATTCATTGGAAGACTCCTTCGCCACCCTCGTTTCATTTTTTGGCATTAGTATGCCAGGATTCTGGATAGGCATCCTGTTGATTCTGGGCTTTGCCTCTCGGTTTGAAGCCATCCCATCGTTCGGTTACGTCCCAATCTCGGAAGGTATCGTTCCGTGGTTCATGCACATTCTCCTACCGGCGATTGCCGTTGGCCTGCCATACGGCGGCATACTCATGCGTATGACCCGGTCATCGATGTTGGAAGTGTTAAATGAGGATTACATGCGGACGGCCCGCGCGAAAGGACTCTCTCCACGGCTCGTGTTGTTCAAGCACGGGTTTCAGAACGCGCTTATCCCGGTTGTCACGATTGCCGGTATTCTGCTGGCTGTCGTCCTCGGTGGTGTCGTCGCCGTTGAGATCGTCTTTGGCATTCAGGGACTGGGTCGTTTGCTCATTAGTTCGATCAATCGGCGAGACTTCCCAGTGGTGCAGGGGACAGTCATCATCATATCGTTCGTGTTCGTGTTTATGAATCTCCTTGTGGACATGTTATACACGATAATCAATCCAAAGATCAAGTATGGAGGTGGCGAATAATGATGTCAATATTCTCCATCGTCGGTTTTAATACCGACGGAGCGACGGTGTTCGGAATCCGAACCGATCTCATAGAGCGTTTCGTGGACACGATCAAACGTGACCTGAAGGCAAAAATAGGACTCGCTATCGTCCTTACGTTCCTCGCCGCTGCGATTCTTGCACCCGAACTAGCATCATATGATCCAATGGCACAGGAATTCGAGATGCTTCAACCACCGACATTCACTGGAGACCATCCGCTCGGAACGGACTCGTACGGCCGAGACCTCCTGTCTCGGATCATGTATGGAGCACGGATCAGTTTACTTGTTGGTTTGGGTGCCGTCTCAGTTGGTGCAATTGTCGGTGTCACGATCGGCCTTATTTCCGGTTATTACGGTAGTTGGATCGATGATGTACTGATGCGTATCATCGACATTATGTGGGCTTTCCCGTGGCTGCTCATCGCAATCATGCTTGTCGCAATCTTCGGCCAGAGTCTCTGGAACGTCATC
This sequence comes from Haladaptatus halobius, assembly GCF_020618475.1. Classification (GTDB taxonomy): domain Archaea; phylum Halobacteriota; class Halobacteria; order Halobacteriales; family Haladaptataceae; genus Haladaptatus; species Haladaptatus halobius. Next base: position 60,478 of record NZ_CP085340.1, read on the forward strand.
TTTGCCGTCGGGTTCGCGTATGTCGATGACTTCGCACGTATCACGCGTGGTGAGGTGCTATCGATCCGTGAAGAGGAGTACACGCTCGCCGCAAAAAGCGTTGGATTAGGCAATCTTCAGATTATCGGTGAGGAGGTGCTCCCAAACACCGTCGCACCGCTCATCGTCCAGTTCACCGTGCTGGTCGCTCGCGCCATGCTCGCAGAGGCGACACTATCATTTCTTGGATTAGGAGTCAAACCAACCACACCGACTTGGGGAGCGCTTCTCGGACAGGGTCGAAATTTCCTCACACAGGCGTGGTGGATCTCCGTGATTCCCGGTCTGATGATCATGATTACCGTACTCGGTATCAACCTCTTTGGCGATGCGCTCAGGGATGCCTTCGACGTGAAAGATCAGGGAGGTGCGTGATATGAGCGGTGAACCATTGTTGGAAATTGACAACCTTCGCACGAGTTTTGCAACCGATCGAGGGACCGTCGACGCTGTCGACGGGATTTCCTTCGAAATTTATCCCGGCGAGGTGTTCGGCGTGGTGGGTGAGAGTGGCTCAGGGAAATCCGTTACGGCACTCTCGCTGCTCCAGTTGCTCGACTCGAACAGCACCATCGAGGCTGATGCCGTCCGTTTCAAAGGTGAAGATCTCCTCACCAAATCTGACGCTGAGATGCAGGATGTTCGTGGCGGTGAAATCAGCATGATCTTTCAGGATCCGTCGACATCTCTCAATCCGGTGATGACGATCGGCGAGCAGATTGCCGAAGTCTACCGACAGCACGCCAGTTCGACTGAATCTGGTCGATTCTGGCCCGAAATGAAACGGAAGTATATCACTGGCACTAACAAGAAGAGTGAATCGTGGCAACGTGCGATCGAACTACTCGATATGGTCGGTATTCCCGATCCGGAGGTGCGTGCGACTGAATACCCCCACCAGCTTTCGGGTGGGATGCGCCAGCGTGTTGTCATCGCGCAGGCACTTGCTGGCGACCCTGCGCTCATAATTGCGGACGAACCGACAACGGCACTCGACGTGAGTATTGAAGCTCAAATTCTGAACGAACTTGTCGATCTTAAAGACGAGTACGACGTTTCGATCATGCTCATTACCCACGACCTTGGTGTCGTCAGAGAGACATGCGATCGCGTTGCGGTGATGTATGCAGGCGAACTGATGGAGCAGGCAACCGATGACGACCTGTTCGCGGAGCCACACCATCCCTACACCCAGGGACTTCTGGACTCTATTCCACGGATCACGGACGACCGAGAGTGGTTGGACGTCATCGAGGGTGCAGTTCCAGACCTCATCGACAAGCCACAGGGTTGCCCGTTTCGGGACCGATGCAATCGAGCTTTCGAAATGTGTGACAAGCCACTCGTTGAATATGATGTCCGTTCAGAAGCGAACTCTGATCCCAGCGGACATACTGCGTGCTGTCATTTACACAACGACCATGTCGAAACCAATGCAGATGGTAAAGCAATTCACGTCTCCGAGGGTGCACACGCGGAAGTCGAATCCAAGTTAATAGAAGTGAAGGGCGATAAAATAGCGCGGACAGATGGCGGTGATAGCCAATGAGTTCAGAGACAGCTTCGATGGTCGAGAGTCAACGTGTACAATCAGATTACGAATCATTGTTCCACGCAACAGGTGTGAAAAAACACTTTACAACCGATACAGGACTCATTGACCGCCTGTTTGGTGAAGATGAGTCGGTGAAAGCGGTCGACGGCGTCGATATCATGGTTGGATACGAAGAAACACTTGGTCTCGTTGGTGAGTCTGGCTGCGGTAAAACGACTCTCGGACGCGTTCTCTCTCGGCTTTACGAACCAACGGCTGGTACACTCACTTTCGAGGGGGATGACATCACCCATCTTAAAGGCAAGGCGCTCAAACGCCTCCGGAAAAACGTGCAAGTGATCTTTCAGGATCCCCTCTCCTCACTCAATCCGCGAAAGACAGTTGGTGAAATCGTTGAGAAGCCTCTCAAAGTACACAACATTGATACCGAGAGGGGAACACGCGAACGTGTTATCGAACTTTTCAAGGAAGTTGGTCTTCGGAAGTCCCATCTGGATCGGTATCCGCACGAATTCTCCGGCGGTCAGCGCCAACGTGTTGGTATCGCACGCGCCCTTGCCGTCGAGCCCAAACTGATCATTGCGGACGAGCCGGTTTCAGCATTGGACGTTTCGGTGCAGGCTCAAATTATCAATCTGATGAAACGGCTCCAGAACGAGTACGGGCTCTCCTATCTCTTCATCGCTCACGATCTCTCCGTTGTCAAGCACATTTCCGATCGTGTTGCTGTGATGTATCTGGGCAATATTGTCGAAACTGGACCGACATCGGACATCTTCGGCAACCCACAGCATCCCTACACACGGGCACTGTTGAACTCGATTCCAAATCTCGAGGGCAACGGGTCAATGCGAAAAAAGCCGCTGTCAGGTACTCCTCCGAGTCCTATTAATCCTCCCGAAGGCTGTCCTTTTCACACGCGTTGCCCAGAGTATATCGGCGGCGAGTGCGAGGGTTCGAAACCTGAGCTTCAGTCAGTGGCCCACGCAACCGGCACGATTGGGCAGACGATGGCAACTGACCATGAGATCGAGGCGGTTAACGATGAACACCGGTCACATCTCGCTTCCTGTCACTGGTTAGGATACTCTGCAGACAAACGGCGGGCGCAGGATCCGTATGCTGGGGAGAACGATGGAGCTGAAAATGGGTTGTGACAAACAGATATCCATATATTTAATTTGTCTCATGGAGATGACGACCGAAACCACGATGGTGGGCTGCTGAATGGCGGCAGATAGAAGCGATGACTATGCACAGCGTGCTCGCGAACAGCTTGGCTTTTCACGCTGGTGGCTCATTGTTGCCGCAGCGATTGCAATGGCTGTCGTCAGCCCATATCAATATGTTTGGTCTTCCATCGAGGGACCACTGGCGCGGGATCTCAACATCCCTCTCACCCAACTTGGCTTCGTGTTTACGCTTTTCGTCATTTTCCAGTCGGGATCACAGTTCCCGGTGGGGTGGTGGCGTGACCGACACGGCCCACGAGGGATAACACTTGCTGCTGCCGTGCTCGCTGGCGGTAGCTATTTTGGTCTCGCATATGCAACGGCAGTCTGGCAGCTTTATGTCTTGTACTCGCTTGGCGCGATCGGTGTGGGCATCGTCTATACGGTATCGGTGAATACGGCATTAAAGTGGTTTCCCGATCGACGCGGTCTCACCACGGGAACCGGTACGATGGCATTCGCGGGTGGTGCGGCACTCTTCGTTCCCTACGTCCGCGCGAATGCCTCCATCGGCGGCTATAGTGAGGTGCTACGAAACATGGGGTTCGTCATCGGTATCGCCATTTTCATCGCTGCATTTGTTTTGCGCGATCCCCCGGCAAACTGGAGTTTCCGTGACGACGCAGGTGAAAAGCACTACTCTCGGCAGGATTATACTTGGCGCGAGATTCTTGGCACATGGCAATTCTGGGTAATGTACGGTATTTTTGTCGCGGTGAGCGGGGCGGGCTTAATGCTTACAGCGAAGATTGTTCTGTTCGCTCAGCAGATGGAGTTGAACTCAGTGACGGCTACGATGTCGGCGACGTTACTACCGATCGCTGGTGGTATCGGCCGTCTCATATTAGGAGACCTCTCCGATCGGGTGAATCGGCAGAAGGCGATGGCAGCGTCGTTTACGCTCTGCGGCCTCGGTCTGTTTGCAGTCGTCTGGTTCGGGAAAACGAACTCGAGTCTCGGTTTTGTCATCTCAGTTGTCGTAGCTACGTTTTTCTGGAGCCCTCAGTATACGCTTTTTCCAAGCCTCATAGCTGACTACTACGGTGAGACTCATTCTTCAGCTAATTATGCACTCCTCTACTCGGGCAAAATGTGGGGCGGCGTTTTCGGTGGCGCAGTTACTGCATGGCTTGCTACAGCGACGAGTTGGGCCACTGTATTCAGTATCGGCGGTGTGTTCGCCATCTGTGGTGGTCTGGCCGCACTGGTTTTGCGTTCACCGACGGATAATTCACAACCCACCAGTGATGTCGTTCGCTCGCCCACGCCAGGGAGCGACGAATAATTGCTTGACACTGATAGAGGCAGAGGAACAAATGCCGCTGTCCAAGCTTGTCTCGCAGATTTCTAAGCAGGTCGAGATTCGTCCCGAACACGAAGCTCACTACGACTGGATTGCGTTTGTTCCGTTGCGCGATTCGGATGCTGGTGCCTTGACGAAGTACTTCGGGAAGTTCGCTGGTGAAGACAAATACAAGTATCAGGGAATTGAGTATCGTCAACGGAATACGCCGTCGTATATCGACGATGCGCAGAAGGCGCTGATTCGAGTGGTGGATGAGTATCGTGATCCAGAGGCGGTTTGTGAGGAACTGCGGTCGTGGGTTGATCGGCTTGAACGTGGGGCGATCGATCCAAGTGAGTTGGTGATCACGAATCGGGTTTCGAAGAAGAAGGAGGACTACACGCAATCGACGCGGAGTGTGGCGGCACTGGAGCGAGCGGCGGATTTGGGGTTGGGGCGTGCGCCTAGGCAGAGCGTGTCGTATGTGGTGGTTGATGATGCGAAGCAGTCGCGAGAGCGGGTGAAGTTAGCCAGTGAAGAGTTGAACGAGTATGATGCTGGATTTTATCGGGAGTTGTTGATTCGTGCAGCGGCGAGTGTGTTATCGCCGCTTGGGTGGCGTGAGAAACGCATTGAGCAATTCCTTTTAAGCCACGACGAAATCAGCCTCAAGTCGTTTCTCTAATGATTACCAGTTCAGAGGGCGGATTTGGTGCAGACTGTGTCCCATAGAACCAAAAGTCACGGCCTTGTTGAAACCCTCAACCAGTGATGGGTTTCAGCAGTCGTGCTGATTACAGAGCGCGTATTTCTCAGTCACTAATCGACCTAACTGTGACTACGATACGAGACTATACAGATTACGAACGTGGCAGCGAGCGTCCGGATGATTCGGATTTGTGATCATGGCGTAGCCAAATCCCAGCCAGCAGAAAAAGCAGTGCTGCTGGCGCGACAAACGGGCCGATACTAGCTATACCGAGGAGCGTCAGCGCAAGTAGGGCGAGGGCAGTAAGCCAAACGAGGGAGCGGTTTTCGTTCCACGCTCCATAGCCCCCAATGAGGGCGAAGCCGAGGATGAACAGCGACCAGAAAACGAGTGCTGGGTCGGCCCCATTCACACCGAGGATGTAATCGATTCCAGACGGTTCCCGTACAACGCTACAGCCCCCGTCCGAAGTGCATACTTCGCTTCTTCCGAGTGGGACGAACATGAGACCGAGCGAAAGGACAATACCCAGTATCGAACCGAGAACCCCCGCTTTGGTACCCTTCGAAAATTGAGAATAGCGGGGCATTCTATCGATCAGAAGCGTTGTAGAATATTAACAATTTTTACAAGAAATGTAGTAAGTCTACCGAACAGCCGATTCAATTGGGTTGATACGGGAGAAATACCCAGTCTAATGAATACTTCCTCTATATCTCGCACACCATTCCTAACAGATGATTGGAAGGTGACATTCAACCGCTGACTCGTTTGTGTGGAACACGTCGGCACGTTCTCACTCAGGCCGTCCTCGATTGTTGCTAATGGAAGTAGCCGATTATACCGTTGTAATAGAGGGGAATCGCGAACGCGACCCCCTCCGTTTCGCAGAAAATGACGCAGAAAACGACGTACTCCACCGTAATCAACACGCTAGTACCACCATGGTTCACCGGCAGTGCGGTGTGAATCTCTTGTGGTGCCGCCGAAGCGGGGGTTCTCCGAACCTCCGTGATTACAACGTTCTAATCAGCGACCTCCGTTCGCTATGTCCGCGTTGGCTTCGTGGGCTCGCATCCATCCAGCTAGATCGGGATGCGCGAACGTGATTTCGATGTGGTGGCTGCCGACCGTGTTAAGAACTTCAGGTAGCTTACTCACAGACGCATTCATGGCGGACTCGGACGAGATCGATAATATAGTTGTGTGTGTGAGTTGCTAATTTGAGAAGCGCTGTTGCTCGTTCCTGTGTTGCTAGGCCATCCTGATAGTACGTTTGCGCTCGATTCATCTGCCAGAGATCAACCAACCGAGTAGCAATTTCGTCACTGATAAATCCAACTTCTGCGCTCCACTGGATTGCAGTCGTATGTGATTGCGGTGGATTCGAAGGGTCGTGATGCCCTTCGTGAATCAGCCAGAAGAGGAGCGTCTTCTCGATCGATGTGAACGCTGCTTCGATCGTTAGTGTGTAGTACCCATCCGACAGTAGTCTATCTGCCCCCGAGAGGGATCGACACGCTTTGCGAAGCTGAATGAGACCCGCATCAGAAATATCGAGTCCTTCTTCCGGTTGCTGGCCACCTCTCCGGAATGCTTCTTCGGCCTCGGTGAGCAATAGCTCGATGTCCTCACGTTCAATGGGCATGGGTTAGGCCTCCTCCGACTCGTCAGCAGAATACACCGCCGCTCGAACGCGTCGAAAGTCTTCACTTTGGTGTAAAATGAGCCCTTCGTCGAAGATCTCTCGAAGTTTCGCACCATACTGTGATGCGCTCTCTGGTGTTTCGACAAGCACTTCAAACTCATATCGATCGCCATCAAACGATTGTTCCTCAAGACTCCGTGCTACTTGGTTTGCAATCCGTCGTCCGTAGGTGTGATTCCCGTCGATGATGATTAAGAGGTCGATGTCACTGCTTCGGTCGGCGGTTCCGCGAGCAACACTGCCGAAAAGGACGACACCCACGAGGGTGTCGACGTCATCTGATTCGGCAACCTGCTGCTGTAACTTGGTGAGAAATGCTTCGATCGGTTTCCGGAATTCACTCTGGGAAATTGAGAGGAGTGGATCCGGTTTTTGAAGATGGTCGTGATCGATCTGGATTTGAGCAGGACGCCCTGTTTCCAGTGTAACGACACCCAGTTGTTCGAGCAAGTCGACTGACCGAGAAATCGTTGAAATATCTGTCTCTGTTATGTCTGCGAGTTCCTTCTGGGTGAACCCTTGATGAGGTTCGTTCACGAGATGATGGAGGATATCTTGCATCGCTTGATATCGGAACACTCGCTCTTCCGGGAACGGAAAATCGAGCACTATCCCCGATTGAGTTTGCATACTCCACAAGTATTTGCAGAATATGCAAAAACGTTGTGGTCGTACTAACGAAGGCGAGCTTCATCTCTTCGCAGTGGGTTTCTCACCGTGGTACACGAATAGTTCTCGCCTGGAAATGTCGTCATCGCAGTCGTATTCTGATGGACAGTCACTAGCGTTACACTGTCGTAACGCACACCGAGCGGACAGTGTAACGCAAAATGAGCCCTTGTCACTGGATATTGTCGGTAAAAAAGGCGCATGAGAATCCCTATTCAGTAATCGGACGAGATTTTGTCGTCCGATTAGTCATCCAGCTCACCACAACAATCGTAATTGCCGCTATTGGTGCAGAAGCAATTACAGCATTCAATTCGAATGGTTGTTCAAGAACTGTATCCCACAAAATTGTTACGATGAATCCGGTTGTCATACCAGTGACACCGCCAATTTTAGTCAATCGATCTCGCATGAGGAAGACTGCAAACAATGCGGGAGTGATTGTTGCCCCGTATGCAGTATAGGCAAGGATTTGGATGGAGAGTATTGTTGGAAAATACTGTCCAAGAACAAATGCAAAGACACCAAGTACAACAATGGTGATACGTGTGAGCCAGAATACTCGCTGATCCGATGCGTCTGGGTTAATAAATCCACGATATAGATCCTGAGATACATTGGTGCTTGCAGAGAGAAGATAGGAATTCCCAGTCGTAATGATGAATGCGGACGCTGAAGCAAGAAGAATGCCACCCACCCAGCGTGGGATGACAGTCGTCATCGAAATCATTGCCATCCCTGGATCGATATTTGGAAACCGAACACGAGCGGCAAATGCGATTATCGGGATGACAATGCCACCAACTGCAACACCGACAAACCATCCTATCATCCCTCGATTTGTTCCTTCATCAGACCGACCAGCGACGATCCGTTGGTACATGTTCTGGTCTGCAAGAATCAAGAGAAGCACTGGCGCCCAGTAACCAAGGAACTGTAATCCAGTTAACGTACCAAACGGTTCCGTTGCTGTTTGTGGGACTTGTGTAGTAATGGAGTTCCATCCGCCGACACTCCCAAGTACAAAGGGTAATCCGATGAAGAGACCAATAAGCATCAAAAATGCACTGATCGCATCGGTGTATGCAACTGACATCAACCCGCCCAACATCGCGAGCCCGATGATCATCACGGCCGCAATGAGTGTCCCGGTCTCAACTGAAATTCCCGTGGTGACATTCAGTACAAATCCGAACCCAATGAACTGATATGATACAATTCCGACATATGCAATTGCGATAACAATAAGTCCGATCGCTTTGGCTTCTTTCCCAATTCCTTCGTCTAGAATCTCGGGGATCGTATATTTGTTATATCCTCGAATTTGTGGTGCTAACACGCGTAGAACCCCCACCCCGATAAGTGCAGCAGTCCCAAGCAAAAGTGCCGGCCAAATTCCAAACTGATACGCGATTGAGTTACCTCCGCCTGTAATACTGCCTGACCCCATCCACGTCGCCAATAGGGTTCCAGCAACGATTACAGATCCTAAGCTTCTTCCTGCAAGAAGAAAATCGTCGGCTGTATCTGCTTTCTCATAGGCCCAGATGCCAATCCCGCTCATGATTACCAAATATCCTATGACTGGATATAGCAGTGTATTATCTGGTTGTACGGGCATAAATTAGTCTCCCAGTAGAATTTCTCCTTCGATGAATTTTCCGCGGAAACTCCGTTCTATCATGCTTTTCCTGCTCATACCAGGCCATATCGCAGGGTTGAAAATAAGTTTACTGTGTTTCGCATCTTGAACGCCGTATGGACAAACTTCGCATTTCGAAAGACGAACACCAAGAACGAGTAGAATCATTGCTTACATCTGCGCATGACGATGGCTATGATGGCGTTGTATTATTCGATGCACTAAACATCCATTATGTGACTGGCATGTTTCATCTCCCGACCGAGCGACCGTGTGCGGTCGGAGTGGTCGATGACCAGATTGAGATTGTCGTCCCACGGTTAGAACAGGACCATGCCGAGCGTGACGATTTCTTGATTGACGATGTTCACGTTTACTTCGATTATCCACAAGGCAATCCGATGGAACGGATCGTCGAGATGTGCGATACCCTTGGACTTACAGATTCGTCGATTGCTGTCGATAGCGATGGGAGTCCACGTCGGAATGGCTATACTGGGCCATCACTCTCGAGTCTCATTTCGGGTTCTGTTGGCGTCGAAGACTATGTAACGACAATGCGAGAGCAAAAGTCTGAGACTGAAATCGAACTCATCCGTGAAGCAAGTACTTGGGCACATTATGGCCATCAATTGCTGCAAGAAAAACTTGAGCCAGGACGACGACCAGTTACAATCAGTGCTGAAGTCGAAGCTGAAGGAACCAAGGTACTGCTGGATACACTCGGTGAGCGGTATGAGATGATGAGTTGGGCAAGTCCACTCCAATGCAACTTCACGACGGGTTCTGTTACTGTACGACCCCACAGCGTCGATCAAACAACACCAATTCGTGAGGGTGATAACATTGTCACCATCGTAAAACCGACTGTGGGTGGCTATACAACCGAACTCGAACGGACACTAATCGTTGGCGAACCATCCGATGAACAGCGGGATTATTTTGCGATTATGCAGGAGTCACAGGAGATCGCGATTGACACCATTGAACCTGGAATTCAATACAGCACTGTCGAAGAGGTCGTGATGGACTACTACGAAGAACAAGGTGTCCACAAATATACCCAGCACCACATTGGGCACAATATCGGAATGGAAGGACATGAACGTCCGTTCCTAGATCGTGAATATGAGGGATCCATTTCGCCAGGGGAGCTGTATACCGTCGAACCGGGATTCTATGTCCCGGAAATTGGCGGCTTCCGTCACTCGGATACAGTTCTCGTAACTGTGAGTGGAACTGAAACACTGACATACTATCCTCGAGATATTGATCTTCTAATTGTTTAGATATATACAAAGAAATGAATGCATGATGATGCATAGATCAATGATTTGGACGGGAAGTAGTTAGTTTTGTGAGTTGGTAATCACAAATCGGATTCCTTTGAACGTGAGGACTACACGCAATCGACGCGGGGTGTGGCGGCTTTAGAGCGAGCGGCTGATTTGGGGTTGGAACGGTCGCCTGGTCAGAGTGTGTCGTATGTGGTGGTTGATGATGCAAAGCAGTCGCGAGAACGGGTGAAATTGGCGAGTGGGAAGTTAGACGAGTATGATACTGGATTTTATCGGAAGTTGTTGGTTCGTGCGGCAGCGAGTGTATTGTCACCGCTTGGATGGCGTGAATCGGATATCGAGCAGGAATTAATGCAGTATACTGAGTCTAGTTTGGCGTCGTTCATGTGATGAGGGTGTGATCACGACGCCTATTCTTTTGATGATGCTCAGCGAAAGGTGACTATGGATGAAGAGTTGGAAGTGGTGAAAGGATATCCGTCAGATGAAGCACGGGGGGTTGTTCGGCTTCATCAAAACACTCTAGATCGGTTGGAAATTGACCCAGAAGATACGGTACTAATCCACGGCAGGCGTCCAACCCCTGCTCATGCTCACCGCCTTGACTTTGTTGACCCAGAAGGAACAGCACGGATGGATGCATTCACGAGGCAGAACGCGGCAGTCACGCTGGGAGAGTCCATTTCAGTACAGCGAGCCGACCTCCCTCCTGCCCAAACCGTCGTCTTGTCCCCACTGGCAGAACAGGCCCAAGACCTCGATATCGGGAGTGAGTCTACGAATCGAACCATCATCTTTGAAATTCCTAACCGCTTTACCCCTCCTATCGAAGAAGAGGCGTCGTTGGAGTCCAAATCAGAGGTTCTGGATGTAGTTCGCCAACGAATTGCCGGTCGGCCAGTTGCGCCAGGTGATATCGTTCCTGCCCGATTGGACAGGATGGGGCTAACGACTTTGCTTCTCACCATCGAGAAGACGGATCGTGATGGGCCCGTCCGGATTACATCCGAGACAAACGTGAATATAGAAGCCCCGACGTGACATATTCAGCCGAGTATTCTAACGCTCGATACAGCCGTTCGGGCGTGGCTAGAACACAGCTGCCGTGCTGCATATCGCCTCTATATTTGGCATGCCGTTCTAACAGACGACAGGAAGGAAGCATTCAACTGCTGACTCGTCTGTTTGGAACACTTCTCACGTTCTCACTCACAGCATCCTCGACTGTCGCTAGTAAGAATAGTCGGATATATGGAACTCAGAGGATCGGCAGTTCTCCTGGCTACTCACTTCTTTAGTAGCAATCGCGACTCGTCTCTCTCAACCACTTGTCAGTCAAGGAGGTTTTCGATGAATCGGAAAGCGTTCACGAAGGTGACTGCATCACCGTACCCGTACGATGCAAGTACGGTTTCAGCGCCTTCCCCTGCAGCGATGTCGGTTGTGTAAATGTATGCATGTGCAGCCGTTCCTGTACTGAGGTGTTGAGCTGCGAGTGCGGCAAGCGCAGCATCCGCTCGTTCGACTTCATCAGCGGGTCGGTCATCGGCATTCGCAATATATCGCTGCACGCCATCCATTGCTCGCGATACGACTGAAATCGTGTAATCGAGGGGATTGGCAATCTGTGCCCACCCCTCTTCGATTGCCGTCTCAATAGGCGGTGTCTTGGTTTCGCCGGTAGCCCCTGCAATCTCCTCATAGACTCGCTCTGAGAGGAGAAACACGATATCATTCTTGTGGGCAAACGCTCTCACGCGCTGATAGCGATTGTTTGTGGGTTGACCGAGGGCGATGAACATCCCCGAATCGGCGATATGGATGTCGCTCACGTGTCGTCGGGTGTCTCCGCAGGTTGCTCGTCGTTTCGCCCAAGATCTGGCCCTGCTGCACCGGCTTCGTCGATGTCAATGTAATCGTGGACGACTGGACGGAGTGCCTGGAGAATAATTTCGGCAGCGAGCGGCGAGATGTCCAAATCGCGTGCCATTAATCGGTGGGTCACCTCCCCGCGCTCACGTGCAATCGTATAGGTCAGTGCTGTCGCGAGGCCGGCAATGCCGTGGCGAGCGATGTATGTCTCAATATCGTCGTTGGTAGATTGGCGACTCACAGCGTCGACCAGCATCGGGGTGATCGTATACTTCCGCGTTCCGTCACCAGTCGAGACTGTGAGGTCGATTGGGTGAGCAACGTATGTTCGAGGTTGCTCGTCGCCCGTTGCTTCGATAACGCCCGCATCGGCCAGCCGCTTCACGTATGTGTAGGCGGTTCCTTGCGGGAGGTCAAGTGCGTCCATGAGTTCTTGGACAGTTGCTGGATCCTCACGAGAGAGGTATGCGTATAGTTGGGCTAATCGTGGCTCTTCGAGGAGATCCGCGATTGAGAGGAAATCTCGAATGACATCGCCATTGGCGTGAGATGCGGTGTGTGACATTGGTGTTGCTGCTGTTTACAGCTTACAGATAATAAGTAATGAATGTTTGGATTGGTGTGGTTGTTGCTTAGGGACTGCCTCTCTGGAATCAGCTATTGAACACATTTAGCGAGATGTCGTAGAACTTGTGGCGGCACGAGAAGTTCAAAACCATGCGTTAGCTGCACGATGCTGATTCAACTATATATGCAGTGGTCGGTACTAGATCTTCGCTTACGAGTCGCATTGTAACCGCCATGCTCAAAGACTGAGAACGAAAAGCGTCTGTCTCTCCACCCCGTCGATACACTCGTCACTCTTTGTGGAGCTGCCACCGCTGAAACAGCATACTCACTCCGTCATCGTTGACGTGGAACTCGACCGGCACCTGTTTCCCGGTGTCGGTGACGAATGAGTACTGATATTCGTCCGGTTGTAATCGTTCGGGATAGACATAGTGATCGGCTGACCACCCTGGATCGTCAAACGAAATATGGAGGCCGCCACTCTTCTTCGAGACGGATGCCGTTCGAATACCATGATACGATGCATATTCTCCGAGCAGCGGTTTTGCTTTCTGCTCAAGCATATACGTTGGCACCACTGCTGCTGGCGATTCACCCTGTACAATGGCGAGAAGCGCCTTTCCTAAATCCGATGGTCGTTTCTCGGGAGTAGTATTGCACATTGTTACGACACCAATTCCAGCGTCGGTTAGATAGCCAAACCAGGCTGTCGTCGTTCCCATCATTCCGCCGTGGTTCACGAGCGTGTCTTCAAGAAATTCCTCGACGGCTACTCCATAGCTGTAGCCCTGTTTGCGTTCGTCGAGATACTCCTCACGTGTTGCGTACGGTTCGGTCATCGAGTCGATCGATTCCGATGAGAGTATCTCTTGATTGTCAAACGTTCCTTCCCGTAGGAACATCTGGAGATAGTTCGCCATCTCTGTGACCGAGCTAATCATTCCGCCCGCGGCATACAGTCGTTCATCGAAAGCTAACTTGCCCTCAACAGCTGTTCCATCCTCCCGGTTGTATGGCGTCATTCGATTTTCTACTGCCTCGAAGTCTGCTTTGGAAAATAACGACCGAGTCATCTTCAGTGGTTCGAGAATCTGGTCGCGAATATACTCTGCATACGATTGATCAGTGACTGTTTCAATGACTTTGCCGAGGAGATAATAGCCCGTGTTATAGTAGAAAAATCGGTCACGATCTGTCAGTCGTTCATCGACAGATCCCTCGATATGTCGTCGAAAATCGTCATCACTGCTTAATGGTTGATTTGGATCCTGATCACTGCGGCCTGTGAGTCGTGTAATGAGGGCTGAAAGACTTCCATCGCTGGGCATTCCCGACGAATGCGTGAGTAGCTCATGGATCGAGATTGGGTCTGCGTTGACTTCACAGAGGTATGGAAGATAGTCGTCAACTGGATCATCGAGTGTGAGCTGTCCGTCTTCAGCGAGTTGCAAAATCGCTACCGTGGTAATTGACTTGGTGCAAGAACCGATGCCATAGAGAGTCTTTGGCGTCGCTGGTGCATTTGTTTCCAGGTTACGTGCCCCAAATCCATCGGTGTAGAGACAATCCGTGTCGTCGACAATCGCCACGCTTACACCTGGAACACCTTCGTCACGAACCCACTCACTCACAAATGATTCGATGTCGCGCGTGTTTTCTGCTGAAAGGGAATTGGTTGCCATCGTCTGATATGGACGTAGTGGTCATGTAAAGCATTAGCTCGGAGCAAACTACGTCGATACAAATGGTTTCCATATGCTGTAGTACTAGTGGACAGGATGGCAGTCAATCGTTCCCCGTGAAAGCTATCAGCAGCGTTCGAGGATAAAGTAATGGCAGCAGAGTGTAGAAGTGGCTTCGAAGAATCGACTCAGAGAAACCGTTAGGGTCGGGGATTTCGTCCTTGATACCTCGATACACTGTTGTCATTTATCGCTATCGACGGTAGTCAATTATACCGTTGTAATAGAGGGGGATCGCGTCGCGATCCCCCTCCGTTTCGCAGAAAATGACGCAGAAAAAGACGCACTCCACCGTAACCAACACATTAGTACCACCATGGTTCACCGGCAATGCGGTGTGAATCTCGTGTGGTGGCGTCGCCGAAATGGGGGTTCGCTGAACCCCCGTGATTACAACGCTATAATTAGTGTCCTCCGTTCGCTATGTCCGCGTTTGCTTCGTGGGCTCGCATCCATCCGGCGAGGTCGGGATGGGCGAACGTGATTTCGATGTGGTGGCCACCGACGCCCATTGCATCGTCCACGGACAGCGTTCGTGATGTCTTGTAGCTTACACCGGGAACGCGCTCAGCCATCTCTTCCATCACCCGATAACCGTCGTTCTTGTAGGCACAACCATAGTGCGTCGCGACCTCGCGGTATCCTAGTCGTGCAACCATCACGTCGTTCGTCTTGGCGACATTCTTCGCGTGCTCGAGGACATCGAGGTACTTGTCCTCGACATACTTTTTAGAAAGATACCACAGGTCAGAATATCTTGTTTATTGAGGCAAGTGAGGACAATAGTACTCCGATCATGGCCCCATACACGACATGCGCCAGAAAGAGTGAGGGATGGAGATAAGGTATAAGAGGAGCTTCTGTATAATATGTAATCTTCAACCAGAGTGGCATTACAATCCCAGTAGTTACGATCCAGAGAAGTATCCCCCAGATGATTCCAGAGAATGTGATCATTTGAACACTGTCAACGTGTCTTCGAAATAGACTCATCAAGACAATCAATGCAAAAAGGGTACCGAAAATAATGCTATGAATAAGATGAGCAAACCAACCAGCGATCCCACCTTGGAGGTCGTAGAGCGCCGGCACCATATCTTGGAGAAAAGTCGGCACTAATATAGTCAGCACTGCACCCATAGCGATTCCACCGACCAGTCCAGCTACTGCGCCTCCCCCGCCAACTACCGTGCTGGATGGTGTTTTGTTCGTAGATTGGTCGTTTTTGTCTTCAGTAGTTTGTGAATCTGTTTGCGTAGCCATAGTTTACCATTCGATCCTCGTTGCGGTCAAGATCACTTGGGTCATTTTGGTGATCTCACGTGAGATACTAATTGATGTCCGTTTAAAGTACAACCTGAGAAAATACGATCACATTCTATCTCCTACATCGATTGGCTGATAAAAGACACAAAACTACTTTTCAGAACCTGCTTCGCTGCCGATGATCAGCGTCTCCTTCACGAGATTACCGTGTCCGCGGTGTAATCGTTTCGAGACGGCTTGTGCGGTGATACCGAATTCCTCCCCTAACTCTTCTGTAGTCACTCCGTGGGGGACGTTGTAATAGCCACGGTCAAACGCCGAAACAAGCGTTTCGTGTTGTTCTTCCGAGAGCCCATATCGATCATATGCTCCTTCATTTACTTCATATATCCTACGGATATCCATAGTGAGGTCTTGTTTTTGTGCAAACTCATGTGCCTGCGAAAGACTATCTCTTTCGGGGAAGAATATGCGGAGATGCCACTCGTCATTGGATCCAACTGCCTCGAAAATTACTCCCTCGTGTTCTAAGAGAATATGCGTGACCAATTTGACACGCTCAACCCATTCCATTCGATAGAGCCATGCATCGTCATTATCTGAGAGAAGAAGCATATTTTCGACACTTGAGTCGTTTTCAAGAGTTTCTTTCACCATCTCATGATCATCAGCTGTGGTCCAAACAAATGGTAAAACGCGGTCGTTTTCATGGGCGACAACGCGTTCAACTTCGAATTGAGCGGTGGGTACAGTTGAAAGCGTCTCATGAAGTGCAAATTCTTCTGCTGGAATGCAAACTTCCGCCATTGATCCCATTATAAGACTGCGGTAGCTATGAGTGGTTAAGTAATTTTGGAAGGCATGATAGGGCTGCATGTTTTAGAACTCTTCTCGTTATATTCTGGTGACTTAGTTCGTACTCTATCAAATGGGTATTTTACTTTTGAAGCTCACTCTGGTTCGAATCACAGAGTAGGTTGTATAGTCAACCATGAGTCTTTCGTAGCTTCTTTTGTTAACCGATAGTATGGCAGAGTTAGGGCTCAAAGAAGCAGTTGCGATGGCCCTTGGCGGGATGATCGGCGGAGGGATCTTCTCAGCCTTCGGTATCATCGTAGCTGTATCGGGTGTACTGGCTTGGGCTGCATTTCTTCTTGGAAGTATTCTCGGTTTTAGCGCCGCTTACAGCTACATTCATTTGAATAAGTTTACGGACAAACAGGGTGGGGCGCCAACATACATCCATGAGATGATTGGTAACCGGACACTCGCCGGGATGACCGGTTGGACACTCTTATTTGGGTATATTGGATCTATTGCACTGTATGCCTATGCGTTTGCCTCATTCGGTTCATTCATGCTCGGGCGGCTCCACTTCCTACAAATTCCAATTAGCAACATCCTTTCAGTCTTCCTCATTGGAGCATTTGTCGGGTTAAACCTGATTGGAGTGAGTGAAACAGGCAAAGCAGAGGACATCCTCGTCGTATTCAAAGTCGGTGTTATTGCCGTTTTCGGTATTTGGGGGGTCTACTATGCCTATACACAGGAATTACTAACATTTGGCTGGAAAGCGCTCGCCCTGAATCCGATCGTCGGATCTACCAAACCATTTCTTGGTGCAGCATTTTCCATTGTAACATTTCAAGGCTGGCAGCTTTTGATGTACGATCAGGACAAGTTCGACAATCCGGAAGAGACAATCCGAAAAGCAACCTACATCGCAATTCCGGCGACCACACTGCTCTACGGTCTCGTTTCATTGGTTACTGTCGGCCTCCTTGAACTCCCTGAAATCGCGGTCGCACCCGAGGTATCACTGCTGTATGCGGCACTTCCGTACATGGGCTGGATCGGAGCTGTTGCGATTGCGATTTCAGCACTGGTTTCGACAGCCAGTGCCGTCAACGCGACTCTGTTTAGTAGTGCCCTTTTCTCACGAACACTCATTGATATGGATCTTCTTCCGAGTTGGCTTGAGAGTTCGAGTGATGATGGAGACGGAGACAGTATTCCGTCCGGAATTGTAATTATACTCGGGTTATTATCGGCTTCATTTGCTGTTTATGGAAGCTTACGTAGCATTTCCTCTTTTTCGTCACTCGCATTTATTGTCGTCTTCGGCGCAATGAGCTACCTTGCCTATACCAATAGGGATGAACTAGATCTCATTGCTCCCATCCCTCTTCTTGGAATCATCGCCGCAGTGGTGTACGCCCCACTTCTGCTATATGACCTGTATCTTAGTGACCCAATCACTCTCGGCATGGTGTTCCTCATTGCAATTGTAATCATTGGCTCCGAACTGCTCTACTTCGAAGGTGAACCAATTGCTGAAAAAATACGCAATTCATAAACTATAATACAATAAATAATGACCGAAAACAATACTCTCAGAAACGGTATCACACGGCGGAAAGCATTAGAAGGACTAGGACTCATTGGGGCGACGACACTCGCTGGCTGTTCAAACATTAAACCGACAGCTTCTCAGGGAGTAGGATTAGCTGATATGCGCATTGCAACAGTTCTCTCTCCGACAACACTCGATCCATTTATGCTCAAAGGTATCCCCTCCGAACAAGTCATCTCTCAGATTTTCCAGGGACTCTATACCTATGGCGACAGCACCGACCTTGTGCCTGAACTCGCAGATGGCGAACCTCAGGTAAGCAATAATGGTAGAACCTACACTGTAAAATTGGCCAAGGAAGCGAAATTCCAAAACGGTCAGCCAGTAACTGCTGAGGATGTCAAATATTCCTTCGAAGAGCCACTACGTAAACAACCGGATGTTTCCTGGGATCATCCGACGTTTGCGAATCGTTGGAAACTGAATATGATTGAAGCTGTAAAAACGCCCAACGAGCGAACGATACGATTCGAACTCTCACACCTATATCCTTCATTTCATCATGTGCTTACGCAGTTTATCGTTCCAAAGTCAGTTCGCGAGGCAGATCCCAAAGCATTTGCACACGATCCAGTTGGATCAGGCCCATTCGAAGTGGATCTCTTCAAACCAGGCAAGTACGCGTTGCTCACTCGCTGGAAAGACTACTGGGATACACCTAAGCCCCAAATAGACCAAGTGAAATTCATCCCTGTTTTCTCTGGTATTACACGAACGATGAGTCTTTGGACGAATCAAAATCACATCGCCGAAACCGTCGAGCCAAAATTCTGGCAGGTTACAAAAGGCTTCTCAAATACAAGAGTAAGTGCAGTCGACAGCTTCTGGTATTATTATCTTGGCTTCAACTGCAATGAAGGACCAACAACAGATCCTCGGGTTCGGAAAGCCATCGACTACTGTGTCGATATGGACGAGATGGTAAAAAATATGATCAACCCCGCTGGCAAGCGACAATATAGTCCCTTGCCACGGCGATTAGCAGAACAATGGAAAATGCCACTTGAGGAATGGGAAAACATTCCACGGAAGAAAAACATTCCACGAGCAAAAGAACTCTTTGACGAAGCAGGTATTGAACGGTGGGCTCCGAAGATAGCCGTTCCAGGCACAAAGAGTTCTGGCGATGAGTTGCGCGAGAAGATGGCTGAAGCAGTGGTCGAAGGTCTCGGCTCGGCTACGTTTCTCCAGGCGAAAGTCGACAAATATCCATGGCCAGTGTTTCAAGAAAAGATTCTCACTGGCGCAGACTACGACATGTTCATTGGCGATTGGGTTGGCTTTCCTGACCCTGACTCGTTCATGTATCCACTATTCCACGAAGACAATGAAGGTGAGACAAATGGAACATTCTACCAAAACGAAGAGGTGATGAATAAACTCAGTGAGGCACGAAAGAGTGACCAACACGAGAAACGAAAGCAGCTCTATGAGTCTGCCATTACCACTGTGCTTGAAGATCGAGTGCATCTTCCGCTCTACATGCTGAAAAATTCGTTTGCTTTGCGTGACTCGGTAAGTGGGTTCTCACCTCATCCAATAACAACAATCAATCCTCGACTCGTTGGATCGAAACACAGCGTTTCGCTTGAGTAAAGCCGATCGTGAGAACTTGTTTACAAGGATGTCATAGAGAATCGGAAACCAATGAAAGTAAACAACCAGGGGAATAGTGTACCACTATTCCCGAACGCAACTGACCACTGGCTTATTCTCAATCCGACCAGTGGCACAGCGGATCATCGCGATACGATTCGACAATAGGGAGCACAACAAGGGTACACAATCCGTGAGAGAAAGTATGAAGGCCATGCAATCTCCCTCACAAAGGAGGCTGTTGCAGACGGTGTTGACTTGCTAGCCGTTGCTGGAGGTGATGGTACTCTTCATGAAGTGGTTCAAGGTCTTACTGAAGTAGATGCACTTGAGACAGTCTCACTCGGAGTACTCCCAGTAGGAACAAAAAATCCTCTTTGCGACGAATATTGGTATTACAGATGTTAAACAAGATTTAAAGCTCTTAAAACAGGAGATCGTAGTCTTTTCAGGCACCTTCGATGCCGACCGTCCGGACACAATTCGAAGACTCAAGATCGCGACTGAATCCGGCGCAGAACTCTTTACCGTGCTTTCATCCGAAATGGCACGATCAATCTATTTGATACTCCAAGAGAAGTCTGCAACGGTATCAGAAATCGCCGAAGATGCGGAGACATCGATCCAAAACGCACAATACCATTTAAATAAGCTAAAAGATGCTGATCTCGTCACAGTAGTTGAGACAACCTATTCCTCAAAGGGCAATGAGATGGCGATCTATGCAGCGACAAGTGATCCCTTGGTTATCGTGAGTGGATCTAAAAACAAAACGAGTCGTATTCGATCACGATTGCGTGATATTTTGGGCGTGTTTGGAATACTCGCCGTAAGCAGTCTTGGCGTTGAATGGCTTGCACGTCACGATATCCTCCACGCAGATGCTCGTGACCTACTCGTCGGCACTGTAGGCCATGTGTCATCGGATTCGTCACTACAGTTCGTTATTGCATTACCACCAGGACTCCTCTTTTTCCTAGGTGGTCTTGTTTGCCTAGGATGCTGGATAGTGTTGATCTCTATCTCAAAGTAAAGTTTCGTACATTGATTGTTATGTTCTATCATTTGTTGATGAACGTTGTGGTTGGTGAAATCGCAGTTTCAGCATTCCGAGCTTCCATCATGTATTGGTGTGAGCATCAGATATGAGCCTATTAGAGAAACATGAATTGATTGTCTCTGGGATATTGCTTCTTAGCGGGGCAATTACGGTTGAATGGTTATTCCGTAAGAAAGTATATTTTGTCGGCTCATTCATACTTTCACAGGTTATCTATGATGGTAGAGAGTATTTTGTTATCAGTCTCCCACCTGGCCTGATCTTTGTTGCAGGAGGTATTGTCGTTCTTCTAGGACACTTTTTAGCGAGCAATTGAATAAAAAAGCGTGAGATACAGAAACGAAAGCATAGAACTTGGTGTAAGACCGCTCTCTACACACAATACGGCACATCAGTTGATTTAATAGATGGCGTCTGGTCTCTCTTCTTACGTGCTACCGTCCCCTTTTCTCTGAGATACATCCTGTTCTATCCGAGACCCATTTTATCAAATTGTCTATATCTTAATAGACAGTCCCCACCGTAAACGACACTATGACAATGATACTGAACAGGATCAGTGGAAGAATCGTTTTAGAAGAAAACCCCCACCAGCCGTTACGAGAAGTTTTTGAATCGATCGGAGAATTCGCTGCTATCAATTCATTCACGCCTGGCAGTATCACGAGTTCGGGGAGGTAAACCACGGGCGAACGTTCGTCCGCTGGACCGACGTTCTCGACACCGCACAGTACTGCGAGCGATTCAGATCGCCGAACTGGTGGGTGATTTGCGAGGATTGTGGTGGGCGACTCGCGCGCTACCAGCACTCGAAAGCCGTGAAACATCCTGAGAAGTATAGCTGTGGTGACTGTGGCGGATCTCTCCGTGTCGAGGAGGCTGCTAGACAATGAGGACAGAGTATCGGTGTCCGTGCTGCAGCCGAATTGTTGATTTGATGGCGATCTCTGGCCCTTCTCGGATCGCTCTCTCGCCTTGTGGACATACTGTTGCGGCTCCCGGACAACTGCTTGAGATGGGCGATCTGCTCCCACCACGCCCTAATGTGTGGGTGACGGACTTCCTCGCTGAATCTCACTGACTCCCGCGAACGCTTTCGGTCCTCCCTTCTTTCTCTCATTCGTTCGTTTCTGGTTGGGACAGGCGCTAACACAGGCTAGTATAGTATACTAACCTACACGGTTCTGCTGAAGCTCTCAGAGCGTGACAGGAATGGTGTGCTGAATAGAGAGGATGTCTTCAGCACAGAGATGGAAGCCGATATGTGTAGACCTGTATTTAATGCCCGACTCCTATCAATTGAAATCATTTCTACAGAACCGCCTGCATCGATCCTGATAGGTGAATCTCTGCGACCGTGATGCCGTTATCCAGCCAATGCAATGTCCAAGTATAGCATGACGATGACGCCAGTCATGAGCCCGAGCGTAGCCACGCGTTCGTATCCGCTCCTGTGTGTTTCCGGGATTATCTCGTCGGAGATGACGAACAACATCGCACCGGCGGCAAAGCCCATGGCGTACGGTAAGAGGGGTTCGACAGTCGCGACTGCGACAGCGCCAAGGACTGCTAACGGGATTTCGACGATGCCCGCCCGGATGCCGGCGACGACGGCGTACAGCCGTCGATCGAGACCGGCGTTGATGGCCGCAACCGACACCGCCAGCCCCTCCGGAACGTTCTGGAGGCCGATGGCAACCATCAGGGAAAGTGCACCGCCGAGCTGGGCCGGGTCTGCGGCGGCTGCACCGAAGCCAACGCCGACGGCCAGTCCCTCTGGCATGTTATGCAGCGTAATAGCGAGAATGAACAAAACTACCCCGGCGAGCCGTTCGTCGGTAACTGGGAGTGTTTCGTCGGATCCCGACGCGTCCGCCCGCCGGCTCCCGGTCAGCAGGTAATGGGCGTGGGGAACCACCATATCCGCCCGATCGAGAAACAGCGCACCCAGGCCAACGCCGATCAGCGTCGGGATCGGATTCCCACCGGAGTAGTCCTCGATGCCGGGAATGATGAGACTCGTGAATGCAGCCGCTAACATCACGCCGGCGGCGAATCCGAGCATACTGTCCAGTACTCGCTCAGACGGGTTTCGCCAGACGAGAACGAGTGACGCACCAAAGAGGTTCATTGCGGCAATGATAATACCGCCTGCAAGTGCCTGTATCACCGGGGATGTCCCTACAATTCGGATAAAGATCTCTGTGAACCCAGATTGCATAGTTCAACTAGTGCGAGTGTTGGGATTTGTAGCTATCCCTGCTGCCATTCTAAGTCTTCTTACGTGGGGGTTCCGCAACTCGGTGGATGATCGCGGCGGCAACCTGCCGATGTATCGTGTGTACTTCGACCAGCAGGAGGTCTTCGAACAACTCGGACTCACGGACGAATGAGACCGACTCTCTGACACATACCCTCTACTTACGGATTTCAGCTCAATTCGAATGGGCTCGAGATAGATCAACATTAGTGATGAATATGCGCCCTGTATTCAGTACAACCGCTAGAATCGATCACTTCTTGAGGATTTCAACACGGCCATGTTAGTAGACTATACTTACCCTGGCGCCTCCATTTTCCGCTTTGGCTGGCGACTGTTTAACCAATTCGGAGCACAACCTCCGTGTCTGCTCCGTGAGACGGCCCTGTTCGATACGCTTCACAGCGAGCTTGCGATTGTCTTGGAGGAGACGCGGGACGACGAGATCGATGTTGATCGACTTGCCACGCGGCTGCTCGACAATGACGGGGACAAGTGGCTCATAATTGGCTTGACTGAGGGCGCAACAGCGGTCTTGGCCTATGATCGATTGATGAACTCAATTACGCGAACGCTGATCGAGACTGATGGGTTAGATGGCAATAGGGGTCGGCACATTGACCACAAGCGAACTGAGGGGCAAGTACTCGAATCAGTCCAACAGCTTGGCAGGGCGTATTTCAACTGGGTACATCCGCGTTATCGGTGGGTGTTCGATACCGAGTACACGGTCGAATAGGAAGCACTCTGTGGCTTACTCATCAGCCTGTGACCGAAGATACTGCCATGGCTCGCCCTTTCGATCGTTGATCCGCACCATTGGCGGGAGTTGCCAGGGTTGAATCCGCACCATTGGCGGGAGTTGCTACACGGTCGCGAAATCGGATTGGAAGGCGGCAAATAGAGAATCCATACGCTTCTGACGTGGCCATCTAAGTTCCCCCGCAACATTGCTCGTCATTTAATATTACAGTTACCATTGGTGTGGCGAAATACCGTGCTCCTTGTGCAGCTCAGCAAAGTCGAACGTCCGAATATTGACCGAGTTCACCGTCGCAGCATTCTTGTACACATCAATAACATCAAAGTCGTCTCCTGAAACACGAACCTCAGCGCGGTCACCTAATTGTACGCGATTAAAATCTTCTCGACTCGTCCACCTATTCGAACAGCCCTGTGAGCCTTTTTTGGAGAACTCCGTCCCACAAACACGGATAAGGTAGTTTACATTGAACCGTGTTGCAAGTCGGTTACGGGCGGCTTTTGACACGACAATCTTAGTCGGCGAATGGACACTTTCTCCAAGCAGATCTGGATCATAGCTTCCAACAATGTCTCCTTGGACACGATCGAACACGATATTCAACGGTTCGTCTACGTACCGTTGCCCGTTGTACTTCCATTCCAGAGAGACGGCTTTTACTTGGATGTAACCGGTTTTTGCTACCCCAAGTTGAGAGAGACAACTTCCGAGACTTTCTGTTGTCAGAGCCACTCCGATAGTTCCAAGCATCTGCCGTCGAGAAATCATAGTAATGACTGGTGGTACTATTGAATAAGCTTTCTGTAGATTGTGATCGCTAATTTTTCGCGATTCATTGGGTAATGTTGTTCTTGACCGATTTACTCCTTGTTGGAGGTGACCGATTTACTCCTTGTTGGAGTTTACATTCTACTCATGTAGCGCTTTGGCAGTGACTCATAGTCGTTTCCACCTGACAGCGTGCACGTGCATTACTTGTGTGCCAGATCGAAAGCCGCGGTGGAGCCCCTTCTTCGGTATCAGTATCGCCAATGTGAATCGAGAGCCCGAGTATCTCGCTATCGTACTCGATGAGATCGATTGACTGCCACTTTGTTCGAGCATTGAGCCGAGCACGAACGATATACTTCCCTTCTTTGCCATCTCAGACACCCGGCATACTCGCTCCCCCAAGGCTCGCACTGGTTCGGGCCGTCGTTTCATGATCAGCCCAGTAGATTGGGTGGCCATCGCGTTCGATAAGGACATGTACGGTGTGCGGTTTGTAATCGAAATCGCCGCCATCAAATGGAGAAGCGGATGGACTTACCGCGAAGTTGGTCGTAGTTGATGGCCAAATGCCAGCCCCAGACGAATCAGTCTCGGCTACCACCAACTGTGATACGAAGACAACAGAATTGACCGGGTGGTTTCGTCCACCGATCGGCTGTCACGAGATGGTTCTAAGATCATTAGAGTATAACCAAACCGAGGACAGGGCTACGATTGTTCTTTCGAGCAAGTGGGGAGACTCACGATCCCCAGATGAAGTAGACTGCGGTGGTGCCACGTTCAAATACAAAATAACACTATCTTCAGAAACGGCCTTTCTTGGGGCGATACGGGTTGTTTACCAGACCCCAGACGGCGAACAAGCGAATGCATTCGATCTACAGACAGACCCGTGTTGAGAAGATTGACTGGACGCACAGTATCCTTCTTAGTGCGATCGCGAACGGAACGCAGTAAGATATGACACAATTAAATCTCTGATCCCTGCTCCACTGTCTGAGCTACCAGTCCTGCGTACTCGTCGTTGCTGTCGAAATTGCTGCAATGCGGCTCCAGCGAAACAGACTAAGATGAACTGGAGATACAACTCGCCTAACGATCCCACACTCCCAATCAACTAGGATGTAACCTGCGAATCCTGCTCAAAGGTAGAGTAGAGGGCAAGAGCTGCGATGACACGGCCAATGAGGAGCCCACTGCCTCTCATGAACAGAAGCGCTTTGAAGAATTCTGGATACTCCTCTATGAGGTCGAAGCCGTGGCCCAGCCAGTATCCAAAAACAAAGATAAGAACGGGCGAGAGGGCAAACGAGAATATTCCTAACAGAATAAAGTGGTATGTGACTTGTTCACCGAGTGAATTCCCGATTGTGATGAACCAGACGGGAAATAATCCCCACGAGCCTCTGACAACCCGATCAATAGCAAACGCACTTCCTACCTCGAAGAACCAGAAGGCACCGAGGAGGGTTGTGAAGAGAAGTATTGCTGCGGTGGAGTGGAAGTCACGTCTCATACGTCCATAATATTAGCAATGGATATAGCTCTTGTCTCACTATTGGGAATTAATGTCGTTCGCTCTGTTCCTCATGACCACGTTTTCACTGGTTTGAGACTGTTCGAAAACGCTGAAAGTATTTACTGTACCAGTCCTTGTTTTTCAGCATCACGAACGATGAAAAGCGAGAATCAACACCCAGAGCCACACTATAGACTATTAGCGATCTTTAAAGTCTTATTCGTAATTCTCGTCGCAATTTTCATCGGTATTCTTTGGTGGGTGTTGAGCGGCTGTTTCATTGGTTGTCCTGCTGTCCTCTAATTGGTCTACTTTCACAAAGCACACTGCGTACTATGAGGATTCACTAATTTCTCTATTCACCTGGAATCCACCAGATAACCACCCGCGGACTCAATTTCCCACGTTCTACTTTCCCATCATCATATAACTCCTCGAGCCGTCGATGCGCGGAGGGTCGCTCAATACCGAGCGTATCTGCGACCCACCGGGCGGTCACAGCGGGGAACTCTGACTCGCGCATCACCGTCAGAATATCGTCGTCAGTCGTTTCCTCTGCAAATTGACCACGAGTATCGCGATCTCTTTCGTCTGTCATTGTAGTCGTTAGTTCACTATCTACCATCTTAAACCCATACACTACGTAGTACCTCGGTAGCTTTATTACCAAGTATCACATAGTACGTGGCAGGAAAACAGTACCCTCGGACGTGTCGAAACACGCTAGTTCCAGAAGGATCCTTGTTGGGTTGAAGTATATTCGGAGCACACCCCGAAAATCGTCGGTGAAAGTGGCTCATTAGCTGCTCTGCCGTTCGATATACTGTCTCTTGAAGAGAGACGAAACCACTTTCACTCTGGGTATGGCTCGCGATTATGGAGCTTCCAAGTGATTATGGTATATGGCCAAATCACCGGCGACAGTCACTGTCGAGGCGTTTGACGACACAGTTACGATCGACGATCGTTCACGAAATGTACTAGTACATCTCACTGATACCGAGATCGATCAGCGCCTCATTCGTGAAGCAGGAACGTACGTCGTCGGCACGGGTGGTAAACTCGTACTGGTGAGCATAATGGCCACGGGTGAATTTATGGAGCGACAGCGAGCGTACGCTCCGATCGCTCATCTTCCGACGTACAGTATACGCCAGGCAGAAGAATCATGTCGACAAAACGCCCTCAAGCTTGGGCGACAAGCGCTCGAACCGCTTGGCATCGACTACACAGCCGTTGGGATGGTTGGTCGCGAAACTGATCGCCTACTCACCGCTGCTCAGCAGTATGATTGTGGCCACCTCTTTCTCGTTGACCAACCGCAGTCGCTGCTTCATCGTCTTGTCGTTCGGAGCCTCGGTCGAGCGATCACGTGCAAGTTCGATGGGCTCGTCACCGTGCTGCAATCTAACTGCGACGATGAAATTTCTGGCAAGCGACGCTGGACGATAAGAGGATGATCTGCTTTGGTAGCCAATAGTATCGAGACGGCACAGAAACGCGCACAGTGGGAACAGTTCTCCTACGACGTCGATGCCCCCGGAATGGTCGAAGTCACCAACGAGAGCCATGAGAACCCCAAAGAGCACCACTACGTCGTCTCCATCGACGACGTGACCGGCGAACTAATGGCCTGCACCTGTCCGCATCACGTTCACCGCAACGTATACTGCAAACACATGGCCGCCGTCGAAAACATAACCGACGACGGGACGCTTGATGCCTTCCCATCTGAGGACGAAGACGAGACCGAACCCGAAGATTGTGACTGTGACGGCCTCAACGGGTTCCCGTGCTGGCCGTGCGTGCAGACAGGACGAAAGAAACTGCCGAACTAACCACCGCTTCAACAACACAACGTCCTCTAGCCCGGCAAATCGTTCGCTAGAATCTTTTGAGTTCCAGTAGGTAAGAGTAGGGAAGTGTGCTTCCTCAGGGCCGTTGCGTGGTACACTGATAGACGAAGGCAATGAGTTAGGGTGCAGCGCCGGCTCATCCGTCCATCCAATATGTACATTTTCACCCGCCTCGAAATCTACAATATACACTCCCGCAAAGAACCTGTATGGAACTCGGCCGAGTCGAGAGGATTCACATTGCTCCCGACAGTGGTGATCCGATGCAGGCACGAACGGACGTGGAAGCAGTTGCGGGACGAGGACTCCGTGGCGACCGGTACTTCGAGGAACGCGGGCTCTGGAACTTCCTTGACGAGGATCCGAATCGAGAGGTGAAGGAGGCAAGTGACGTTACTTTCATTGAAGCCGAGGCACTGACAGCGGTTGAACGAGAGACAAGTATCGAAATCCCGTCGGGTGCGCATCGTCGAAACGTAACGACACGAAATGTACCACTCAATCACCTTGTGGGCCAAACATTCACCGTCGGCGATGTTCTCTGTGAGGGGATTCAACTCTGTGAACCATGTGGTTATATGCAGTCGTTGGTCGGCGAGGAGGGACTTTCTGAAGCCCTTGTTCATCGTGGCGGGCTCAACGCGTCCGTTATTGAGTCCGGACAGTTTGGTGTCGGCGATGAGGTGCGGTGGTAACAGTGGTCGTTATTGATTTGGATGAATCCTTATCCGTTGAAATGACAATAGGTACCTCGAACCCATGCCGTTATACGGTTATCTATGAGGGAGAGGAAGCTGCCCAGTATGAGACGAGTGCGGATCCGAGAACGGCTGGTGGGCGTGTCGGTCTTCGAAATGTCATCTGCAGACACGTGGCAGATTATGACAAGGCGATGCTTAATAAGCAACTCTCGACGGAAATCTCAGAGCACGCTGAGGCAGTAGCCAACGAATTTGGACCGAGATAACCTTTGTACATTTACTCGATTTCTTACCGTACTACGTCCACCGCACCGCCTACTGCAAACACATGGCCGCCGTCGAAAACGCGATTGATGACCGGACGCTTGATGCCTTCCCCCCGGAGGAGAGTGAAGACGATGCTGAACCAGAGGAGTGCGATTGTGACGGTCTCGGTGGCTTCCCGTGCTGGGAGTGCGTGCGCACGGGTCGGAAGGAACTGCCAGCCTAATACCGTCTCACGCTTCTCATTTATGTCACGCCAAACGACGCTATCCGATGTGGCCGCCCAGCGAACGCTCAGCGAAAGCGCGGCTGGTTCGACCGAACGCACGGACGACACACCAATGACTGAGCGGGATCTGCTCGACCGTGCGCAAGCACATACGGCGGACGTCGCGGCTGCGCATTTCCCCGACCTGCCGGTTGATGCGATTGAGTGGGACGTGTCGCACCGTGCGAAACGGCAGGCAGGCGTCACCAAGTACGACCCTGCGACCACCACGATCACGATCACGCTCAGCTGGGACGCCTACGACTCGCAGGGCTAGGAGCAATTCAGTTCGACCGTTCGCCACGAACTGATCCATGCGTAGCAGTATCACGAATACGGCAAAGCTGACCACGATGGAACATTCATCCGCTGGACGGATGATTTTGACACCTCGCAGTACCGCGAACGCTTCACTGGGCCATAGTGGTGGCTCGTTTGCGAGGGATGTAGTGGTCGGGTTCCCCGGTATCAGCATTCGAAGACGGTTCAAAACCCCGAATCATACCAGTTGCGGTGACTGTGATGGCTCGCTTCGCGTCGAGAAGGGCAACAGTCAGTAACCGAGGTTTTGTTTAAATAGTTCTTGCGACAATAAAAGAGTTTTCGCGCACCGCCACCTCTTGTGTGTCTTCATGAGGTTATGTTGTCTCTCGATATTGCTGCCGCACCTTACGCGCCTCGAACCTTTCTTTTCCCAATGGCAGACCGCTATTTTCGTGTTGGTTCCGTTTGTTCTTGGTGTCGCCCCATATATGAACGTCGAGACGCTATTACGGGCGGTCGGCGACTTGACTGGTGTCACCGCCACTGACTCAATACCAGACGGTTCGGGGAGCAAAATCTACAGACAAACCTGGTTCAACGTCCTTGTCCTGCTCGGATGGACAGTCGATTCATTAATGGTTGGGTATTTAGGGGTTGAACAGACAGAACTCGGATAATCGATCTAACCGCCGTCAATAACATCCTGTTTTGAAATAGGTTGAGGTCAATTACCGATTTACCAGCACCCACCCTCTGTTGGGCGGAACAAAGAGGAGATTCTGGAGTTACTTCCTCCCTCACCGCCGTCTGTTTCTGATCGGGAACATGCCGTTTTCGTCCATTGCCGAATCGCACACTTTTCCGTTACCCATCGGACGAACCGCGTGCGCCACCGGACGTTAGTATAATATACTAGCCCAGCGCTGCTCAGCGAATCTTCTCTCCCTCATTGGGATAGTGCCCCGACCGAATGGAGCGTACTGACGCTAGGCTCACGCCGTCACTCTAGGTTCTCCTGTGTCGTGCCTACTGTTATCTTATAGGGGTTCGTAGAGGAAGATGGATTGGTTGCTGCGGACGACGATGAGATATTCCTCAAACGTGAACCGGACTTCGATGTGCCTGCGCTTGTCCCTACTCGCTTTGATGAGGACGTCGGGAGCGTCTGGTTCGAGATGCTAATGATTCGTTGAGTTCTACTAGACGGACGAATTAGAATTCGTAGTATCGTGATCAGTATCTATCGTAGGGATCGCTAACGAATCGCATCTATTGTTGAATGGCGGTCTTCTGTCGACGACTACGAGATCTCTATTCGTTCCATACCTAGCCCTGGGCAATTCCTCTTCTATGGCACAAATGAAGAAGTCCAGGGATTGGAGGTGAGCGATCATGCCTCGATCACCACCGAAACTGTCGTTGCAGACTAAGGAACGAGCTGCCATTGAATGGTTTGACCGTGAGGAGATGCGTACGTACCAAAGAGAAGTTCGAGGAACCTATGAAGAAGATGCTTTCAATTCGTTCTAGACACAGGCATCCCTCTACTGATACAATACTATTCATAACAATTATATGATATAAGGGTTCGTTCCTCTATTACCGCTTAGAGCCAATTTCTGGCGCTATATTGCGAAATACCATATGAATATGAGAGTCTATTATAGAATTTGGCTAAAAAATAATCTAAATATACTAAATAATTAGTTCAATTTACTACTTTTCATTTGATTTAATAATATTCACAGAAAAAAGACCTAGTTTGTCTAGTAGTCAATATAATATAACACACTTTGTGTTGGAATTGTTCGATTTATGCATTATAGATGCAATACTCCATAGCCATTTTTCCGATATGAAAATCTAAGCCAATAAATGAGAAGCAGACATGGATTACAAAACTACTAATGTAACGGCCATAGTGAGTAACCTGCCGACTGTCGGCCACTACTCAGGTTAAAATATTCGATAGTTAGTAGTTTTTCGTCTGAATTTCGATGATGTTCACTGCATCGCGCATCTGGCCGAGGAGCTCCTCCGTAATTCGTTCATTGGTAAGTTTGCTCATCGGACCGGAGATAGAGATTGCACCGATTGCTCGGTTGTGGTCGTCGCGAATCGGGACTCCAATGGCACGAATGCCATCTCGGCGTTCTTGATCCTCAATGGAGAAATTCTGCTGGCGCACCGTCTCTAGTTCTTCGAATAGGGCGTCACGGTCGGTGATGGTGTGCTCAGTAGCAGGCGGAAGACCGTGGGTATCGATGATTTCCTCGACGCGCTCGTCTGGCTGACACGCCAGTAGTGCTTTTCCGAGAGCCGTCATGTGCATGTGTGTGTACTCGCCCGTTGTCGGTTTCTGGGTTACACCCTCGGGACCCTCGGATTTGTAGAGCAGTACTCGCTTGCCGTTTTCTTCAACTCCCATGTCGACTACCTCTCCTGTCTCGTTCGAGAGTTTGTCTATCTGAGATTTGGCAGCTTGGTAGCAATTGAGCTGATGGCGGGCGTAGCCACCGTGTTTGAGGAATCGCAGACTGAGCCGGTACGTGTCGCCATTTTGGATCACATACCCACTTTCGCTCAATGTCTTCAGATAGACATGGGCTGTGCTATTCGGAATCTGCCTGTGTTCAGCGAGCTCTGAGACAGTCGTCCCATCTAGCTCTTCGAGTGATTCAACGATGTTGAATGCATTCACAACTGCTTGTATCCGGTTCTTGGACGATTTTTCGGTGTCTTGGGCCATGATGCACCCTACCAGCCCGGTCATGAAATAATTTCCCATTGTTTCTATCCAGCAATGTTGTAGAGAAAACCATCATCGATGGATTAGACTTTCAGGATCATTAGAAGGTACATAAAACAGCGAAACAAAATTCGCCGGTATCCAATAATGCTGGAATCATAATGATCATCGACACCGTATAGGTCAGTCTCGATGGACTCCACTCTAGAGGAAGAAACCGGAATCGAACCCGATTACGGACGATCCACCGACTGTTCGTCACCCGTTTCGGCTGCGGCTTTCATCGCAGCCGCAATCGCTTGCGCGTGCGCACCATCCTCAATAGTGGCGAGCATCTCTTCATCCGATTCGATAGCAGCAGCAAACCGATCGATCTGACGACGAACAGCCCCATCCATCCGCCCATTAACCACCGGCCAGTGACGAGTATCTGGACGGTCAAATCGATCCCCGTGGATCGTTAACGTTGTACCAGGTGTTTCAACCGCAGCGCGACCAGTCGTCCCAACAACTTCAAATGCAGCGTCGATCTGCCCCGGAGTCTCGTTAGGAAGGACACCATACCCCTCAAGCACGCCAATCCCACCGTTCTCGAATTCAAAAAGCGCCTGCATCGCATCGGGAACATCGACATCAAGCGCCCCACGGCGTTCAACAGCACGCACACTCTCAACGTCGCTCTCCATACACCACCGCATCGCATCGATATCGTGCACGTTCATGTAGTAGACCGGATGCCCCCGGCCACCGATCCGATGCGATTCCGCAATCGTGATTCCCCGCTTCGCACGCACACTCACCGGCTCTCCAACCCGATCAGCACGAACTGCATCATGGGCGCCGCTGTAACCCGGATCATACCGGAGCACAAAACTTATACCAGTCGTAACGTCGCTCTTGGCCGCTCGATCTGCGAGCTCCCACGCCGACGAGAGCTCGACCGTCACCGGCTTCTCGAGCAACAGGTGGCGATCACGATCCAACGTGGCGTGCGCCTGCTCGGCATGCAACTGCTCGGGCGTGGCAACGATCGCAGCATCAGCGTCATCGAGCGCCGTCTCGTAATCAGTTAAAGCCTGATCAGCACCATACTCGTCAGCAATAGCCGCCGCCCGCTCCTTGTCGACATCGACGACACTTGCAAGCTCGAACGTTGGGTGATCGCTCACAGCATGAATATGGTTCTCGCCCATGAACCCACATCCGAGGATGGTCACGCGAACCATCTCACTTGACACCTCCCTCACGGACAAACGCCTCGAACCGATCGAGACCAACTTCGAGCCGTTCGAGTCCGTTTGCGAAGCTCAAGCGAAGAAATCCTTCTCCAACAGAACCGAATCCAGACCCAGGCGTCGTAACGACGCCCCATTCATACAAGAGCTCCTTCGCAATCTCGAGCGAAGAGGCATCCAACGATGAAACATCGACGAACGCATAGAACGCCCCTTCGGGTGTAGCGCACGAGACACCAGGAATCTCATCGAGGCGGTCGATCACGTAATTGCGGCGTTTGCGGAACGCTTCGTGCATCGACTCGACGTCGCCCTGTGGCCCTGTCAACGCCGCAATAGCCGCGTGCTGTGAGATACTCGGCGCACATGCCGTCGTGCTCTCGTGAAGCTTCGTTGCCGCCTCAACGATAGCCGTTGGCCCGGCGAGCCAACCAAGACGCCAGCCCGTCATCGCGTATGTCTTCGAACACGACGATACTGTCAACACGTGATCCGACGCATCGACGTAACCGGCGATCCCCGTCGGTTGATCGCCATACACCAACCCTTTGTAGACTTCGTCCGCGATGACGTACGTGTCGTGTTCGACTGCTGCCTTGACGACGTCCGTTACTGCATCCCGCTCGTACACGCGTCCAGTCGGATTCGACGGTGAGGTTAATACGACGGCAGCCGTCTCATCACTCATCGCATCGATAATTGGATCCGGATCCAGTTCAAATCCCTTCTCGGGCGGGAGAGGAACCTCGACCGGAGTCGCATCAGCGAGTTTCACCTGCGTTCGGTAATTCGGCCACAGCGGCGTGGGAACGACTACATCATCACCGGGATAGACGACTGTTAACATCGCAAGGTGTAATGCTTCCATCGCGCCGGTGGTGACGAGAATTTCCGATCGAGGATCCACCGTCACCCCGTCCTGCGCCATATCGTCGGCAATGGCTTCACGGAGCTCCAGCAGTCCAGCATTCGATGTATAATGCGTTTTCCCGGCTGTAGCAGCGTCGCTCGCGGCGGCAATGATATGATCAGGCGTATCGAAGTCCGGTTCGCCAATCTCAAGATGAACGAGATCATCTCGATCGGATTCTTGCGCAAGGTCGAACATCAGTCGAATCGACGACCGTTCAACCGATGTGGCCCGGCTCGAGAGACGGGCGTCTGGGGCGTCGGTGGCTTGTCGCGATACCATTCTATTGAGTACACGACGACCCACAGTAATAATTCTGATGTTGGATCTCGACGGCAGTAACTACAAAGCGATCCCTGTCATGAGGCTATGTATGCGCCTCACTGATAGCATCGCACTCGTTGGATCCGGCGATGCACGACTCACGGATCCCTACGACTGTAACATCTACGCAATAAAGTCCCAAGAAGGAGCACTCCTGATTGACACCGGCGGCGGCGGCGACACCGAGCTGATACTTGAAAACGCACGACACACCTTCGGCGATGTCGTCGGTGCGCTCATCACACACGCACACGCAGACCACGCACAGGGCGGTCCAGAACTCCAAGACCGTGACATCCCGGTCGTCGCGCCAACCCCGAGCGTCCCACTGCTCACGGAGGGAACCGAAACGGAACTCGGTATCACGGCGGCCAAACGTGATTCTGTCTACCCCGACGACTACGAGTACAGCCATTACACACCGGATCAGACGGCCACTCCTGGATCGATACTCGAACTAGGCGGACGACAATTCGACATCGTCCAGATACGCGGGCATGCAAGCGACCACGTCGCGTACCTGACGGAAGTCGACGGACTGACCGCGTGCTTCATCGGCGACGCAGTGTATCCGGACGGATCGATCAGTCTTCTCAATACGCCCGGCTCATCACTTGCTGCGTACCGTACCGACATCGAGAATCTAGTCGGACGAGGAATCGACGCGCTCTTCACCGGCCACGGACTGCCACGACTCCGCGACGGACAGGACAGCATCGATCAGGCGGCCGACGCGCTTGCAGGGATGTACACGCCGCCGTCGAGAACATAATGGGAGAATCGAGACGTCAATCACCCCGTCAGGAGAGAAGTCGTTCGAGTGCTTCCTGATACGTCTCCACCGTCGATAGCAGGTCTCTGACGCTGATGGACTCGTTGACAGTATGTGCGTCGTGCTGGATACTCCCCGGTCCGAACAGGACAGTCGGAATTCCAGCATCGTGTACGAGAAACCGGGCATCGGTCGCTGCATTAAAGCCAACCGCATCCGCCGCGACCCCGGCCGAGTCAGCGGCAGTGAGGATCGCCCGGACGAGGTCATGATCCGCTGGCACCGCGGCCGCGCGAGCGAACACGGTGCGTTCGAACTCAATCTCGATCGCTTGCCCGTTAACCGTAATATCTGCGAGTAGTTCGCGCAGCCGGTTGTCAAACGTCTCGGCCGACGTCGTGCCGGGGAGGATCCGCCAGTCGACAGTCGCTGTTGCATGATCAGCGACTACATTCGGGGCGATACCACCGTCGACTTTGGTGACGGTGATTGTCTCTGGAGCGAGGAATTCGTGAGCGGTTTCGTCACGAAGGCGATCGTCGAACGCCTCGATACGCGCAAGCACCTGTCCAAGTCCAGCAATCGCATCGACGGCGTCATCCGGCCGCCCGGAGTGCCCGCTCTCACCATGGACAGTCACGTTGTATCGTGCGACACCCTTCTGGGCAACACACACCTCGAGCTCGGTCGGTTCACCAATGATCGCTGCGTATGCCTCCACCCCACGATCGACAAGCGCCCGCGTTCCCATCCCGGTATTTTCTTCGTCGACGACGAATCCGAGAATCACTTCGCCTGGGTCGTTAGTTGCATCATAATAGGACTCCGTCGCGAGGATTTTCGCCGCCAGCGCTGCCTTCATGTCCGCGGTGCCACGGCCGACGATCCGGCCGTTCTGCTCGCGCAGCAGGTAGGGATCACCAGTCCAGTCCTCAGCATTCGCCGGGACAACATCGACATGCCCGGTCAGGAGTACCGATCCGTGCGCCGGGTTGCCGACTCGTGCAACGACGTTCGGACGGTTCGGGGCGACCTCATACGAGGTCACTTCGAACGGGACAGATGAACTCTCCAGCCGTGTACGGAGGTACTCGGCGACTGTGTGCTCGTTTCCGGGGGGATTCTCGCTCTCGCACTCGACGAGATCGCGCGTCAAATCGACCACCGCCTGTTCCTGGCTGCTCATTCGATGACCTCCCGATTGCTCCGTAGGTCTGCCAGCCGGTCGCGGTCAAGATCCACGCCAAGTCCGGGGCCGTCGGCGTGAATGCGGGGCAGATCCGTGCGAAGATTGGTAATCCCTGACGTCGTCATGAACGGGCCGACCATTTCGTTCCAGACTACGTTTTCGAACGCCGCGGCGAAGTGGACGCCAGCGGCCGTGCCGACGTGTCCTTCGACCATCGAGCCGATCTGAACCGGCCGGGTGTCAGCTTCAGCGACCGCGTTGAGTCGAATCGCCTCGGTGATACCCCCGGTCTTCATCAACTTGATGTTGAAGATATCGCCGGCGCCGCGCTTTATCAAATCCAGTGCGTCGCTTGCCGTTTCAACGCTCTCGTCGGGCATCACTGGAATATCGACGCGATCACGTAGTGCAACAAGGTCGTCGACGTTCTCTTTCGCAACAGGTTGTTCGATGACGTCCAGACGGTCTGCCATCCCTGACAGTGCCGAGACGGCCGTCTTCGCATCAGTCCACCCCTGGTTGGCGTCAGCTTTGAGGCTCATGTCATCCGGAACGCGTTCATCGATCGTCAGTACCCGTTCAATGTCCGTTCTTGGGTCGCCTCCGACCTTGATTTTGATCTGATTATACCCCTCCTCGACAGCTGCTTCGGCGTCCGCCGCCATTTCGTCGGGGGCTTTGATGCTCAATACCTTCGGTGCATCCAAAAAGGGCGATTCGGCGTCGCCGCCGAGCAACTTGTACACCGGCATCCCAGCATGTTTGCCGCGGATGTCCTGGAGTGCGATTTCGATCGCGGCATGAGCGGCAGGCGAGCCGTCGACCAGGGCTTGCATTTCACTGACGAGACGCTCGATCGCGATCGGGTTCGATTCGAGCACCAGTGGGGCCAGTACGTCCTGGAGCACCGCCGCGGTGGATCCCTGTGTCTCACCGGTTACCTCGTAGGCGGGCGCACCCTCGCCGAGCCCGACGATTCCGTCGTCGGTCTCGACCTCAACAAGGACGCGTTCGAGCTCCGGAATCGGTTTGAGCGCCGTCACAAAGGGTTCTTCGAGCGGGATTTCGTACTGGTGGATCGTTACACGTTCTATCTGCATATCATCCAATCTGGCCCCCGGTCACTTGTAAACTCGTGTCACAGCCCCGGATAGTAACGCAGCTGACCGAGTCGTCCGACGCTACAGTGCTGGGAGAATATCGTCGGCTGCAACACGGTAGAATTCGTCTTGT
The DNA here is from genome assembly GCF_020618475.1 of Haladaptatus halobius. GTDB lineage: Archaea > Halobacteriota > Halobacteria > Halobacteriales > Haladaptataceae > Haladaptatus > Haladaptatus halobius. Next base: position 98,212 of record NZ_CP085340.1, read on the forward strand.
TCATAGCTGACGTCCGTGACCACGACGTGATCGGCCCCACGGTCGGCTTGCTCATCCATCCAGTCGAGTACGTGCGCAGGTTCCTCGGCAATGAGGAACGCATCGCGGACGTCGTCCCTGGAAACCTGATCGGTCGACGCTTGGAGTGCCCGTGGATCCGTTTCGTCGAAGTTCCCCGGGATGAGCGTCGAGGCGAACGACTCCATCACTCGATCGATGATGCGTTCAGCGTCGCCGTATCCGCCGACAGTTTGTATCACGACTTGTCCGTCGCCACCGTGTTCGCGGTAGGTGTCGATGACGCGTTCTTTGACGTTAGGGACGCCTGCGATAGTGATGATATGATCACCGTACTCGGCAGCCAAGCGTGCACTCTTCGGCCCGGAGGCAGCGACGTATACCGGAATCTCTTGCTCGGGTTGCTCGTATGGGTACACTGGATCGAACGAGAATTGGTCGCCGTCGAAGCCGAAGAAGTCGTCTTCAGTCCAGTACTGGCGAAGAATAGCGATGGCTTCCTTGAGGCGCGCCCCCCGTTCGTCCCACGATGGCCACTCGTCGACGAAGGGGTGTTCGTTCATTCGCTCGCCGGTTCCGACGCCGAACAGGAACCGCCCTGGGTAGAGTTCGTCGATGGTGGCGACAGCGTTCGCGATGACGAGCGGATGATAGCGGTACAACGGGGGAGTGACAAAGACGCCAACGGGAATGGAATCAGTGCGTTCCATCGCTGCTGGCATCCACGACCAAGCGAACGGCGCTCGCCCGCCGGTGTGAAACCATGGTTGAATGTGATCGCCGAACCAGAGCGTGTCGAAGCCAGCAGCCTCGACCGACTCGGCGCGGTCGAGATAGTATGCCGGCGACTCGTACATGCCGCCAAGGTCGATACCGAACTCCATGGAAAGAAATCTGGATCGTCGGGCGCATAACTGTTATCCCCAGCTGGTTGCCATGGAGTACCAAAGTATAAAGTCCGTCGCGCAGCATACTCTGACCGACATGAAAGCCGCAATGTGGGCCTATCCCTGGGATCTACTTGACGAGGGTGTCAACACCGTCGCCGACCAGCTCGGTGCGATGGGGGTGACCGAAATCAACCTCGCGACGAACTACCACTCGGTGCAGACGTTCCTGCCACATAACCCTGAACGACGAACGTTCTTCGCGCACGCCAGTTCCTATTTCCACCCTGGTGAAGACTATGACGACGTTGCTCCAATCCCGAACGAAACAATGGGCGACAACGACTGGCTAGAACAGATCGTCGAACAGATACAGGATACTCACTTGTCGCTGAACTCCTGGACCGTCGGCTGTCATAATTCGCGGCTCGGAATGAAACGTCCAGATCTGACGCTGGAATCCCCGTACGGCGATCCGCTCGTGTTCGGGCTTTGTCCGTCGAACCCCGCAGTGCAAGCGTATCTTCGGAACCTCGTAGCGGATCTTGATTCGCGTGCGCCGTTCGAACGCATCGAGCTGGAGACGTTCGATTACTTCTATGGAACGGGGTTTGGTTGGCACCACGAGAAGTATCACACTCGTCTTGGGGCGCTTGGCGAGTTCTTGTTCGGGCTCTGCTTCTGTGATCACTGCCGGTCGAACGCCGCGGACGCAGGGATCGATGTTGCGAGTGCGCGAGAGACCTGTCGAACGACCATTGATGCAATCGCGGACGGGAACTTCGATTCGGAGCGCTCGGTCAAAGAATGGCTAGCTGATCATCCAATGGTCGCTGACTATATCGATGTTCGGACTTCGACTCTGACGTCGGTGTTCCGATTGCTAGAGAGCGCCGTTACGGATGCGGAACTGGGCTACTACGTCGGGTTTTTCGGAGTGGAGCGATCGTGGATGCACGGAGCCGATCTTGACGCTCTCGCCGACTTCGTTGACTATTATACGGTCGTTGCCTATGAGTCCTCTCGCGACACGGCTGTTGAGCAGTATCAAACGGCGACGGATCTCGCCGGTGGTGCGAGCATTCACGCTGGAGTCCTTCCTGGGCACCCTGCTGTTCACGACGAGGAGACGAACAGTGAGATCGTTCGCGGTCTCGCGGATGCTGGCGCTCCCCGACTCTCCTTTTACAACTATGGGCTCCTCCCAGAACGTAACTTAACGTGGATCGCAAACGCACTTGAACCCTATTCGAGATAGCGCGGTGCTGGGGTTGTGGCGGGGTTGCGATATTTTTCCGAGTCTATTCAAGGTAACCATCCGACAACTATTAATTGGCGGAATGAAATTGTATAGATCAGCCATGGCAGAGGGTAACAACCATACTAGTAGGAGCACGTCACGGCGCACGTTCATCGCCACTTCGAGCCTCATAACCGCCGGTCTCGCCGGCTGCATCGGATTCGGAAACAACAATGACGGCGGCAGTGGCAGCACCGGTGACGGCGGCAGTGGGATCACAGAACTCACGTACTGGCACCAGGAAGGCGTCCCCCACCGGCAGAAACAGTTCGAGAAGTACACGCAGAAGTTTAACCAGCAACAGGACAGGGTCGAGGTCACAGTTGAACCCCAAAATTGGAACTCCGTGTTCGGCAAACTGACGAGCGCACTTGAAGCGGGCAAAGAGCCCGACTTCATGTTCTCGCTTCCAGCGTTCACAATGACATTCCAGTCCCGTGGCGCCCTTGTCGACGTCTCTGACATCGTCAAGGATCTCAAGAAGAACCACGGACTGTTCGAGAACTCTATCACACCGTTCCAGTACCAGGGCGGCACGTGGGGGATTCCAATGTGGGACATGGTGTTCCTCCATCATTTCCGGACCGACACACTCGGAGAGACGAACGTTTGGAAGCCGAAAAACTGGCAGCAGTGGTCACAAGCATTGACCAAGGTTGGCGGTGACAACCACTATGGGATCACGCTCCCAGCAGCGAAAAACCTCTGGACCACCGAAAACCTTTACACGCTGATGATCAACAACGGCGCGTACGTCTACGGGCCACAGGGAAAGATCATGTTCGACACCCCGGAGACCGTCGAAACACTGGAGTTCTACAAGAAAGTGTTCAAGCAGGCAAGCCCCCCGAGCGCAACAAACTGGGGCTGGGCCGAGTGGGAACGCTCGCTCCTACAGGGGACGAGTTACTCGACGAACGGCTTCTCCTCGTGGGTTCGCAGTCTCGAAGAGACAGGGCTCGCCGGGAAATTCGGGGCGATCGAGCAACCCTATCCCAAGAACGGTCAGGAAGGAAGCGTCCACTACGTCAACGATATCATGGTGTTCAACGAGAACAAAAAGAGCGCCATCGCAGAATTCGTCAAATTCCTCCACAGCGAGGGTGTGTACGGCGAATGGCTGGCGAACACGGAACCGACGCTGTACTTGCCCGTCACCAAGACCGGGAAGAACTCGAAGAAATTCTGGAACCACAACCTCATCAAGAAACACGAGAAGATGGTCAGAACGCAGTTCGACGCGCTCCCCAAGGCATCGCTCTATGGATTCCGCGACATCCACGTCAAGAACAATACGTACATCCCCAGCGTTGGAACGCTCGAGGGCTCACACGTCCTGGGGGAGGTCGCCCAGCAGCTCATCGTGAACGATCGATCCCCCAAGGATGCAGCCTCGTGGGGACAGAACCGGCTCCAGAACGTCTTGCAGGTGGACAAAAGTAACAAGCTCAACTGACGATGTCGACAACAACTCGCTCTGAAACGATCCGTCAGTACCTCGACGAGTATGACCGACAAACGCTCATCGGCGCGGGCCTCATCGTTCCAGCAATCCTCCTCATCATTATCGCGCTCGTGTATCCGTTCCTGAGCGCGGTCTTCATTAGCTTCACGAACTATTCCGCCGGCGAAATCGTGTGGTTCGCGCATTACGAGTGGTTGTTTGGAACGAATACGTTCTGGTCGGCGCTCAAACAAAGCCTCTTCTGGACGATCGGTAATCTTGTCCTCCAGGGTGTTGCGGGAATCGGCATCGCGCTGCTACTTCACCGCCACTTTTTCGGACGCAATGCCGTTCGAACCGTCATGCTCATTCCGTTCGTCATTCCGTCGGCGGTAACGGCCGTCATGTGGCGGTGGATCCTCAACATGACGTACGGACCGCTCAACCAATGGCTCGTCCAACTCGGCGTGTTATCACAACCAGTAAACCCCTTGAACGATCCATCACTGGCGCTGCTGGCGGTTACGCTCATCAATACGTGGCGGTGGACGCCCCTGGTCGCGCTCGTCGTCTTCGCGGTTCTTCAAACGATTCCGACCGAGGAATACGAGGCGGCACGCATCGAGGGTGCCGGGATGCTAAGCGAATTCTATCACGTCACCTATCCCCACCTACAGAGTTCCATGACCGTGCTCGGACTTCTCGGCTTCCTCCTCACGTTCAACATCTTCGATATCATCTGGCTGTTGACCAGCGGCGGGCCAGTCGGCAGAACCACCACTCTCCCCGTGTTCATCTACGAGATCGCGTTCAACACTCAGCGCATCGGACGCGGAACCGCCATCAGCGTCGTGCTATTCTTGCTGCTTGTCGTGTTCGTCGCGCTCTACTTCCAGCAAGAAGAGTTCAAAGAAGGAGGTGAATTCGCGTGAGTTCGCGATACTCCACCTACCGCCGCATTGCGGAAGCCATCCGATACCTCCTGATCGCGATCGTACTCGTCGTCTTCCTGTTTCCCTTCTACTGGATGCTCAAAACATCGTTCGAGCCGACGAACGTCATCTACGGTGGCGTAAACCTCATTCCGCCACAGTTCACGCTCAACCACTATCAGCGCGCGCTCGAAATCGAGTTCATCGGTGCAGTCTGGAACAGCCTCGTCGTCGCTATCGGGACGACACTGTTGACGACCACCGTGGCGCTGCTTGGCGCGTACAGCATCCTTCGGTTCACGTATCCTGGCCGCCAGCAAGCCGCGAAACTGGTGTTGCTCACGTACATGTTCCCGCACGTCGCGCTCATGGTGCCGATGTACCAACTCGCCGCTGACTTCGGAATGCTCGGCCACCCGATCACGCTCATCCTCGTCCACTCGATGCTGGCGCTGCCGTTCTGCATCTGGATCCTCCAGGCATTCCTGGAAGACATCCCGCGCGAACTCGAAGAAGCAGCGCTCGTCGAAGGCGCGAGTCAGTTCGGGGCCTTCTTCCACATCACGATCCCGCAGGCGATGCACGGTATCATCGCTGCCGGGACGTTCGCCTACATCATGTCCTGGGGCGAGTACATGTTCGCGTACGTGCTGATGACTGACTCGGCGAGCCATACAGTACCGGTTGCATTGCAGCAGTTGCTTGGATCGTACTCCATCAGTTGGGGGCTGTTGGCGGCGGTGAGCGTCATCGCGACGCTCCCCGTGCTTGCCCTGTTCTGGCTGATGGCGAAATATCTCGGCGAAGGCATCGCGAAAGGTGCAGGAGTGGTCTAACAATGGGCGAAATCCAACTTTACGATTTGACGAAAGAATACGGAAACCTCACCGCAGTAGATAGCATTGACATCACCATCCCCGAAGGATCCTATACGATGATTCTGGGGCCGTCCGGCTGTGGGAAATCGACCACGCTCCGGATGATCGCCGGCCTGGAAACGCCGACGATGGGTGATGTGAGCATCGACGGCGAGATCGTTACCGATCTTCCACCGCGCAAACGCGACCTTAGCATGGTGTTCCAAAATCTCGCGCTATGGGATCACAAGACTGTCCGCGAGAACATCGCTTTCGGGCTGAAGATGAACGATGTCCCGAAGGACGAGCGAACCAAACACGTCGAGCGCATCGCGGAAATCCTCCAGATTGAGGATAAACTCGACCAGTCACCGGCAGCGCTCTCTGGCGGACAACAGCAGCGCGTCGCGCTCGGTCGAAGTCTTGTCCACGAACCGGACGTTATTCTGCTGGATGAACCGCTCTCCTCGTTGGACGCGAAACTCCGCATCGAAATGCGAACCGAACTCGCACGTATTCAGCAGCGAATCGGCACCACGTTCGTCCACGTAACGCACAATCAGGAGGACGCCATGTCGATCGCCGATGAGATTCTCCTGCTCAACGACGGTCGGGTTCAACAGTTCGGCGACCCGATCGATCTGTTCGAGGATCCAAACAACGAATTCGTTGCTGACTTCATTGGCACACCGAGCATGAACCTCCTTGATGCGACGTACGTCGACGACGAGGTGCAGCCACACCTCGACACGGGCGGCTTCCAGCTTGCGATTCCCGAACCGTATCACGAGATCTACCGCGAAAACATCCCGTCGCCAGACGTCCATATTGGGATGCGTCCCAACAAGCTACGGCCCGCATCGAATGGCAGCGCGCCCGAGATGCCGTCGTTCGACGCTTCAGTCTCGATGGTCGAAACGTTCGGCGATGCGAATTGGTACTATCTGGATGCGGGCACCGAGGAGGATTTGATTATGAAGACCGCCGACGAAGACGTGATTAAGTCGGTCTCGCCGAACGACGACCTCACGATCACCGTGAGCCCGGACGCGATTCATGTGTTCGATCCCGAACAGGGCGAGGCGTACACCTAACCATGCCCTTTCGGTGTCAGTCTTGCGGAACCCCTGAGCCGGACGCAGCGGCGACGTGTGATACGTGCGGTGGATTTGTCCGTTATATCGAGGACGACCTGACTGCACTCCGCCGAGCGGTCAGTGGCGAGCCAGAAGCCGCGCTCCCTGACTTTGGGGCCGACCTCCGGATGGGAGAAGGGACGACCGCTCTGGTCAAATTCGATCAAACAAGCCAGACCCTCGCGGGATCTGTCTACGGCAAGCTAGAATCGTTGAACCCAACATGCTCATTTAAGGACCGTGGCAGTTCACTCATCGTGTCGGCGGTCACCGATCCTGAGATGACATGGGAGGGACTTGTCGTCGCGAGCACCGGCAATACGGCGCCGAGCGTCTCGGCGTACGCCGCTCGGGCCGGCGTCCCATGTGTCGTGTTGGTGCCTGACGGAACGTCACTCTCCAAGCTCGAACAAGTCGCCGCTCACGGTATCGACATCTTCACTGTCGACGGGTCGTTCAGCGACTGCTTCCAACTTGCCGACACGGTGAGCGACGACCGAGTGCTCAACGCCACCGCCGTGTATTCTGCAAACGCACTCGTCGCTAGTGCGAACCGAACCGTCGCATTCGAACTTGTTGCAGAGTTAGGGCACGCACCGGACTGGGTTACCGTTCCCGTCGGTGCAGGTCCCTTGCTCGGCGGAACACACTTCGGATTCGTCGAACTCCATGCTGCGGGAATTATCGACAGTATCCCGCGAATGCTCTGCGTGCAAGCACGAGGCTGCCACCCCATTGCCCGCGCTATGGCGGAGGGTGAGACGGTTCGTCCGTGGACGGATCCGATCACCACAACTGTCGGCGCCATTGCTGATCCGCTGGACGGTTATGCCGCCGATGGGGAGCAGACCCGTCAGGCGGTTCTCGAGAGTGATGGGGATGCGGTTGCGCTTGATGATATGGTGATCTACGACGCAACTGACCGGCTCGCAGCGACCGAGGGTGTGTACGCGGAGCCTGCGAGCGCGGCGAGTGTCGCCGGCATTCACGCCGCGGATCGCATTGCTGCTGATGAGACTGTCGTTGCACTCGTGACCGGGCATGGGCTGAAAGAGCCAGCTGAATCCGAATTGGAGACTGCTCCCGTCGAGACGGATGCGTCGATGGTGCGCGATGCGGTGTTATCCGGTTCGGTCGACTGAACTATCAATTACTGGAATTCCGGCATGACATCCTCGCCGAACCGTTGGATACTCTCGAGGGTGGGCTGTTGTTCCATTCCGGGGAACTGCGTTCGGAAGATAAGATTGTCAACGCCGATATCCCGGTAGACCTCGACTTTTTCCGCGACTTCCGCGTCTGTTCCGACCAGTATCTGGTCTTCGATGTCCTCCCACGTTGGACGGCGGTCGAATTCGGGATTCCCCCATTTGATGTACTTCTCATGGAGGTCAAGCATGTACGGTTCCAGTGCGCTGTACGCTTCGTCTGTCGTTTCGCCGACGAAGCCGTCGACCATGATCGTGACCTCGGCTTCGTTGGGGTCTTTCCCGGCTTCCTCGACGGCATCATAGTAGCGTTCGATGTCTTTCCGAAGTTGTTCCGGTTCGGTTACCGCCGCGGTGAAGCCGTCACAGCGGTATGCGGCACGCTTGATTGCTATGTCGGCGTTGCCGCCACCCCAGAATCGGGGACACGGGTTCTGTACGGGCTCTGGGCGAATGAACGCGTCATTGAATTGAAAGTGATTGCCGTTGTGGTCGAATCGGTCACCTTCGAGGAGTCGCTTCGTGACAGAGATTGATTCGAGGAACCGACCGACACGGTTGTCCATTTTTACGCCGAAGTTGACTAATTCACTCTCACGGTAGCCAAGCGATACGCCCCATTCCGTTCGTCCGTTCGTGAGGTGATCCAAGGCTGTGATGCGCTCGGCGAGATGAATCGGATGATAGACGGGTAAAATGAGGATGTTCGTCATCAGCGTTAGCGCGTCTGTGCGCCCGCCGAGTGCCGCTAAGAAGGTAAACGGTTCGTAGAACCCGTCCTCGTAGAAGTGTCGTTCTCCCACGGCGGCAATATTGTATTCGAGGTCTTCCATGAGCGCTGCCTGCTCGAACGCTGCGTCGAACTCGAAATCTGCTCGGTCGTCACCGTACTGGTTCAGATAGATGCCGAATTCCATGTTCTCCTGTGGCATCTGCTACCAGTTATGTATTCACATAAATACCGATTCGTCGTCATGAATTTGTAGTCGCTCCGTCCGACACGCGAAACGAACCCAACTACCATTACAACCTTCGTCGTACCATACCACACGCTACGATGACACACGCGGAATCCAACGGTCGCTACTCAGACACCGAGAAGTACCGCAAACGAGGATCCTGGAACCAACTCACTGTCCAGGAAGACTCTACTGATAGAGCTACTGCCAGCCGGCACAAGTCGATGCCACAGTCGTACCGAACACGACCCAAACCACGTCCGTTTCACCGGCTACTCCAGTACTCGTCCTGGTATCGGACCCACGCATCACTAAGAACTACAACGACCCATTCGACACTCCAACTCCGATCCTATCCGATCGGCATCAGCGCAAGTCATCGCGTAGCGGCGATCCAATGACACTCAACATTGCAATCCTCGGGCTTGCGTCGTTCTATGGGCCAGCCTACGCAGACCGAGCGGCGAGCCATCCCGATTGCGAGGTCGTTGCTGCATTCCCGGGAGAAACGACTGACGAGCAGCGAACGTCGCTCGGTTGTCCGACCGATGAATCGTTTGCATCGGAGTACGACTGTCAGCTCTATCACGACGTCGACGAGCTACTGGAAGCCGGATCCATCAACGCCGCAGTAGTCACTACGAAAACACGCCGGCGCGCCGACGACGCCTGTGCAGTCCTCGACGCCGGGTCGCCAGTACTGACAGCAAAGCCTGCCGCCAACAGCCCCCAGGGTGCTACCGAAATCAGTGCTGCAGCGGTAGATGCGAACCTTCCGGCCGTGACGACGAGCCCGGCTCGGTTCGACGATGCTGTCGCGACCCTCGGACGACGCGTTCACAATGGAGCAGTCGGCGACGTGGTTAGCGTCCGTGCTAGTATTCGACATGACCGAGTTCCCGAAGCGGGTATCGAGACCAATGCCGAACACGCTCCCGAGGAAGCGGGAAGCATCTACGCAATGGGATTCTACACTGCCGACGCACTCCTCTGGCTCGCCGACGACACGCCAGAACGGCTCTCGGGAGAGCTCTCTCACGTAAATACACCGTACAGCACTCATCCCGATCTCGGCGCCGCGACAGTTTACTTCGCAAACGGCACTATTGGAGAGATGTCGATGACCTACACGACTGATTGCCGAGATCCGCTTGGGAACTGGGAGGTTGAGGTAGTTGGAACGGACGGGATCCTTCGAACGTCACACCACGGGTACGAAGGCATCCACTGGCACGCTGGCGAGCCGGCCGACCGCCACGCGGAAGTATTTGGACGCGTCCAAAGTCCCATTCTCGACCGTCAGTTCGACGCGTTCATCAACGCTGTCGAAACTGATTCCTGTCCTGATGCAGTTCCCCCTGCACCGGAGCAGGTCGCGGACGCACTCACGCTATGTGCAGCCTGGGAAACCGCTGCCAGCGAAGGAACCGTGGACTTGTAAGATCATCGCTGCTGCAGTGCCAAACAAGAACCGGTAATCGTGGGAGGAATGCCTGCTCTGGCTGTCCGAACCGGGAAGCGGCGATGCGGGGTAGATATTCATCACACAACGCGCGAGAGAGAGAGAGTTGAGTGAAGAAGATCGAAACGAGGTTAGTTCTCTCCGGCAAGACTCCATATAGCACAGATGAGAAAGAAGAAACGAGAGAGGAGACGTTAGTTGGTCAATCGGCGGTGCGGGTACCGGTAGGCGAGCGGTTGTTGATCCAGTTTTCGACCGGATTTTTCAGACCGTAGTAGATGGCGCCGGCGACGACGGCGCTAGTGAGCGCTGGAACGAGGTAGGGAGCGCCCGTGAGACCGGGGATCCATCCGTTCGCCCAGATCGCGTAGACCGCACTGATGCCCCATGCGATGACCGAGGCAGGATGCCAGCCCCGTAGGTACCAATACTTCCCGCCGCGTTGGAAGAGTGCGCGCTCATCGATGCCGTGTTCGAATAGATAGTAGTGGGCGAGCAGTACGCCGGTCGTCGGAACGAGTGTAATCGTGAGCGCTCCGAGGAAGGCGTTGATCCCGCCGAAGCTGAAAATACCCGTGATTGCTAGCGCGGTGCCGATCGCTCCGGTGAGCATTGTCATCTGGATACGTTTCATCCCTGTGAGTTGGGAGAGTGCGATTCCGCCGACGTAGACGTTCGTCACGTTTGTCGTCCACGAGCCGGCGATTAGTAAGAGAAGACCGACCCAGCCGAGGCCGAGTTCGACCATAATGTTCACGGGATTCCAGTCACCGGCGGCGATCGCCGCGAGGATGCCGATGATCGCGAGTGCAATCCCGAAGACGATCCAGGCGAGTGTCGCGCCCCACGACGGCTTGTCTGGATTCGTGGGCGATCCGTAGCGGCCGTAGTCCATGGCAACGATGAAGAACGCCGCCGTTGCCGCAGGGAAGACGTTGAGCGCAGCCCAGAACGACATCTCGCTTCCGCCACCGCCCGAAAGGTTGAGGCCGTACTGGGTGACGATCTGGTAAACTACCAACGCTAACAGAATCGTCATGACTGGTACGGCGATTTTGTTCAGGATTTCGATCCACTGATAGCCGAAGATGGCAACCGAGGCCATGACGGATCCGAGGATAAGCGCAAGAATCGCGAACATGTATGGGAAGCTGATCCCGAAGTTGGTGAGAATACTTTTTGCGCTCGCTGCCACGATACCAGTTTGGACGCCGAACCAGCCGACGGTAGCTAATACGGTGGCCAGCGCGGGGATGGCGCGTCCGTTGATTCCAAATGCTGCCCTCATTGCGGTGGTTCCTGCTGTTCCTTCTTCGGCGGCGATGTACGTTCCGAAATAGACGATGATCGCGATGAGGAGGATACTGACGATAACGGCGACGATACCCGTCCAGAGTCCGGCGCCGACTGTTAGTGATCCGAGGAGGAAGTTTGTGATGACGATACTGAACCCTGCCCAGATGGTAAATATCTGCCAGAATCCGCGCGTGCGCTCTGACTCCGGTATGACATTTACACCCTCCGTCTCTATCAATGCCATTCCATACCCCCCACTCATCGCACACCAATAAATATTGGTCTTTGTAATATGATGGAACGATCTTGGGTACGAAATCGCTTCGCGAATTTGTAGGTGACGAGACGGCACAGAAACGCGCGCAGCGGAAGTACTTCAGCTTCGATGTCGAAGCCCCCGGAATGATCGAAGTGACCAATGAGAGCCACGAGAACCCCGCTGAACACCACTATGTCGTCACGCTGGACGACGTGACGGGCGATGCACTTGCCTGCACGTGCCCGCACCACGTCCACCGCACCGCGTTCTGCAAGCACCTGGCTGCCGTCGAAACCGTGAGGGACGACGGTACCCTGACGGTGTTCCCATTGGACGACGACGAGACGGACGAGAACGAGCGTGAGACGGCAGAGTGCGAGTGTGACGGCCTCGGTGGCTTCCCGTGCTGGGAGTGCGTGCGCACGGGATGCAAAGAACTGCCAAACTAATCTCGTCTCACTCTTCCATTTATGTCGCGCCAAATGACGCTATCCGATGTGGCCGCCTAGCGAACGCTCACCAAGTGCTCGGATACAGCGACCGAACGCGAAAATACACTGACGACTGACCGCGCCCTGCTCGACCGCGCGAAACAGCACGCGGCGGACGTCGCGGCTGCGCATTTCCCCGAGTTGCCGGTTGAGGCGATTGCGTGGGAGGTGTCCCACCGACGACAGCGGTCGGCCGGTGCGACGAAGTACGACCCTGCAACGGACGAGATGACGATCTCGCTCGCATGGCATGCATTCGAGCACCACGGCTGGGAGCAATTCAGTGCGACCGTTCGCCATGAACTGATTTACACCTGGCAGTATTACGAATACGGTGAGGCTAACCACGGCGTGACATTCGACCGCATTTCACAAAGTGGCAATTTATTCTCAGATGCACAGGTTCATTATCAAAGTAATAAAATATGTAAAAGAGCATTCAGGGATAGATAATCCCATATATGGATAGCCAAATACAACAAAACCTAACAAACACGCTTATTCTTAGAGTCCAAGGATATTTTTAAAGATACCGTAACTTTGCGTCCCGACGATTTTCGTCACGTACTCTTCAGATCTGAATGCGAAAAACGTCGGCGTCCCAGGAACGTTTGCGGCCTTTGCCACAGAACGGTCCTCTCGAACCTGTTTGTTATATGCCTTTGATTTTGCGTCGCGAACGATGGCTCGTCCATTCAACCGTGTGTTATAATCGATGAAAGATTTCGTTTTCGAGAGTACGTTTCCGGTGTTGAATTGATCTTGATTACTGAAGTAGTATGCCTTCAGATCCCAGAACGCTTGCTCATCCCGAGCGTGGGTCGCTTCAAGTGCATAGATAGCGCGGGCTCCCCACTTCTCGACGACGGGGATCGTTCGTAATACGAATGAAAGCTCTCCTGAATCAATATGGTTGCGTTTGAGCTTTGGGTATATTTTCTGTTCAAAATAGACACAATTATGGCAGGATGGATCCTCGAATGCAATAAGAGTTGCATCTGAACTAAATGGCGTCGGTCCACGCGTTGGTTCATCGAACACTCCCTTCGTCGATGAGTGGTTCGGTGCCCGGTGAGCAACCGTTGTAGTTGTTCGTTTGGTGCTGGTTGTTGGTTGCTCGGTTGTCGAGGGGGTTGTTTCTGGTTCAGTTGTGGATTGGGTCGTACTAGTCGTTTGCTCAGTCGTGGACTGGGTTGTGATAGTTGTCTCTGGTTCTGTCGTAGATGGAGTTCTAAAAGTTGTTTCCGGCTCTGTTGTAGATTGCGTTATGCTGGTTGTCTTTGGTTCTGTTGTGGATTCTGTTCGTTGGCTGGTTGTTGTCTGTGGTTGCAGGCGCGTCGTGTTTATTGTTGACACCTTCTTTGTTGTCGTTGCGGTTGTTGATATCTGAGTAGGGCTTGAGGTGTTAGAGTCATCTGTCTGAGAGGTACAACCAGCCAGTAAGAGGCTTGCGGGGAGTGTCGCTTTGAGGAGGGTCCGTCGATTCATCGTTATTATTATTCTTCTCATTGCATTTATATATATTGGCTAAAATTTTGATCAAATTATCATATAATAGTCATCATTCGACCATTAAATACGGTATGGCAAGGACAAAGAATTACTCCAGTACTCGGCTCCTTCTTTTACACTATATCTATCCGAAATACGCAAATTCGATTGGCAATGAGTACAAAACTATTTCGGTACAATGCTTTGTAGCAGGAGTTCAAAGACAATGAACGCCTATTCGGAGGCAATTGAGGTTGGTAGCACTACCCGCGAACTAGATCCCATCATCGACGGGCCTGAGAGTGAGTACGATGATGGTGAGAGTGATGCTGCTTTATGCGCCTACCTGCGAGAAGTACAAATGACCTTTCCAGATCGGAACCTGAGCAGCCAATATCCTGAGTGACTCATTTGTTCTAAGTAAGAGTGTAATCTCCTCCAATTAGCAATCACCCATACCAACGAATGGCTCCTATTCCGGACGAATCCAGATCACGCGACGAGCTTCGGGCTTCTTCTTGCGAATTTCGTCGTTTTCATGGAGACGGCTGAGAACGAGCGCGTTCTGCAAACACATGGCCGCAGTCGAAACCGCGATCGACGACGGGACGCTCGACGCATTTCCGTCGGAGGACGAAGACGATGCCGAACCCGAAGACTGCGACTGTGACGGTCTCGATGGCTTCCCGTGTTGGCCATGCGTGAGAGCGGGACGGAAGGAATTGCCGAACTAACCACTGCTTCAGTCTTTTTTATCCATGGCACGCCAAGTGACGTTCTCGGAGATCACCGACCAGCGAACGCTGACGAAAAGCGCGAAAGCTGCGGCCGACGATACCCACGAGACACCGACGGGCCTCCTCAACCGAGCACAACAGCACGCAACGAACGTCGCAGCTGAGCATTTCCCGGACCTGCCGATCGGAGCAATCAACTGGGAGGTCTCACATCGAACTCAACGACAGGCAGGGTCACGAAGCACGACCCTGCAACAGAGGAGATCATGATTGCGCTCACATGGTTCACACTGGGGTACTAGATTGTGACTATTCCGTGAGGCAGTGAAGAGAGTTCCGAGCACCGACGGCGCGCAGGAACCGACCGACTAACCAACCGGTGATCCGGGAGGGTGGAACGACGGCCCGACCGAAACGGACGGCGAGCGGGCGGACAGAATCGATACACTAGGCAACCAGTGAACCAAACTTAAGCAACTTGGATTGGAAACCGACTGCTTAACTTAGAATCAGTGCACCGTATAGCCTCCATCAATAACAAGGCAATGACCAGTCACATACCGACTGTCATCTGAGGCAAGAAATACGGCTGTCCGTCCGATATCTGTTGGATCGCCAAAGAAGGGAAGAAGAGTATCTCGCTCGAGTGGTTCGCGGCGTGACTCATCAGCCAACTTTTCAGCAGTCATCGAAGTTCGAATAATACCGGGACTAATCGCATTCACTGTGATCTTATCAGATGCATAGTCGATAGCCATCTGACGGGTCAGATTAACGACTGCACCCTTTGATGCACAATAAGCCGCTGCATTCGCACGGCCAACCAGCCCAAGTTGTGAAGAGAGATTAAGTATGCGACCTGCTTCAGAGTCGCGAAGATGTGCTACTGCGGGTTTTGTCACAATATAGATGGCTTTAACGTTGGTCGCAAATGTCTGATCCCAATCCTCCTCGGAAACCGTATCAACGGAGCCAGGTGGGAAAATCCCTGCGTTATTCACTACGATATCTACGCCACCAAACGCCTCGACAGTGGATTCAACCAACTTTTTTCCATCAGTCACTTGAGTCACATCTGTTTTTGTAAACATTGCCTCACGACCCAAATCTTGAATCAGGTCGTCCGTCGGTGTCTCTTCAGCTTTGTCTTTCGGTGCACGTTGAACGTCACCAATCATAACGTCAGCTCCCTCGCGTGCAAATTCGAGCGCGATACTACGTCCAATCCCCGAGCTACCACCTGTCACGATAGCCGTTCGATTTTCGAGTTGCATTTTATTTCATCCTTATGTTGAGCTGGAATTCACGTTGACGAGAAGGTCGCGCACATTCTTATCAAGGATGCGGTCCGCAGTGTCGTCATCTGTAACAGCGTGGACTGTCTCGACGAACGACGCAAGTTCGTCAGCTGACCGTGGCTCAAACGGGTAGTCAGTTCCGAATAGGATGTTCGTCTCCGATATCTCAGCTAATGTCGTCTGAAGCGGTTGTGTGTAGCCAAAGAACCCCGACGTATCGACATGGATTCGTTCGTGGAGTTGCGAGTTGAACTCCTCAAATGGTTTGACGTGTTCCTGACCTGGCCATCGTCCTGCGTCAAGCTGGAGATGGATACGGCCGAGCATGCTCGCGATGTTTCCTCCAAGGTGGTGATAAACGAGTGTTAAGTTTGGATAGCGGTCGAGAACACCAGTATGAATCATCTTCCAGACACTTTCAGCGAGCGCGATTTCCCGACCGAAGGTGGCATTCAAAAGTAACGAATCGTCCAATACTTCGGGATGAAGTGAGTCAGAGAGCTTTGGATGCACCAAAATCGGTGCTCCTGTTTTATTTGCAATCTCAAAGATGGGGGCAAGTGGTTCGTCGGATACTTCGATACCGTCAGTCTCTGTTTCGAGTGCCCCGCCTTGATATCCATTCGAGAGGCACCGCTCGAATTCTGCGGCCGCCTGATCACCTCCTGCGGCTGTGGGGATAGCTGCCAGTCCGTAGCATTCGAAGTCATCAGCATCGGCAATAGTGTCAAGCAGTGCGTCGTTCGCAGTGGCCACGCGGTCACTGTCGGCCAGCCCCATATAATAGGGTTGGGAAAGTACTGCCCCATCGACACCTGCAGTAGTGTACTTTCCAGTCAGGACGTCAAGATCCGAAAGTGCGTCACCGAGGATCGTACGAACTGGGCTATCCGCAATGGGTGGGGGAAACACCGATTCTGGATAGAGATGGGCACCAAAATCAAGCACCATATTCGGTTACACCTCCTCCTTTCGAGCGATGAACTCGCCGTATCCTACCTCTCCAGTGACGGCCCCATCCTCGAATACAGGCTCGCCTCGGACGTACGTCGATTCGGGAATACCCTGGACGGTAAGTCCGTCATACGAAGTCCACCCACATTTAGCGATGACGTCCTCGTCACGAAGCGTCTGACTCTGTTCCATGTCAACGATGACGAAATCTGCATCGCTGCCGACCTGAAGTATCCCTTTTCTTGGGAATAGGCCGAGGATCTGAGCAGGCTTGGTCGAAAAAACGTCGACGACACGGGCAAGTGAGATTCGTCCATTGTTAACGCCGTTGAGTAGTAGTGGTAATACCGTCTCTACACCGGGAACTCCGAACGGTGCCTCGAAAATGTTATCCTCCCCTTTGGCCTTTTGCTCACGGGTACTGGGGGCGTGGTCTGCGTTGACCATATCGATCTTACCATCGGCTAGTCGTTCCCAGAGTTCTTCGCGATCATTTTCCTCGCGTGACGGCGGCGTGAACATAGTGTATGGTGCGTCTTCTTCAACATCTTGTCGAGTGAGATAGAGGTACTGCGGGCAGGTTTCTGCATAGGCATTGACTCCCTGATTTTTCGCATGCGTAACCTGATCGACAACCTCTGGGTGAGTTAGGTGAGCTATCCAGAGACTGACGTTGGTCTGTTTAGCGATTTGGAGCGTCGTCGATACAGCAACTTGTTCAGCCTCCTTCGAGCGCCACTCTGGAACGATACTGCCATCGTTTCGTCCAGCCGCTTTGAGTTGGCGTTCGTTCGCGTTCAACATGAGTTCGTCTTCCGCATGAACCATGCTGATGCCGCCGACTCTCTCGATTTCCGTAAAGAGTCTGTGCATGTCGGCACTGAGGAGTGCTGGAACACCGTGGACGTTACAGGTGAAACTTTTGTAAGCGAGTGTGCCGCTTCGTTCGAGCGCTTTGATTTCGTCAATGTTGTCAGGATGTCCCCCAGCAAGCAACCCGAAATCGACTCGTGCACGATCGCTCAGATAGTCACGTTTATCTTCGAGAATTCCGGCTGTGAGAACAGTTGGGTCGGTACGGTGGTGTTCTCCAATCGTCGTAATCCCTCCTGCTGCGGCAGCCGCCGTTCCTGTCGGGAAATCCTCACGCTCGGTGTCTCCTGGATCCATCATGTGAACGTGGGGGTCAACACCGCCGGGAAGGATGTGTTTCCCTGCGGCGTCGATGATCTGATCGGCGTCTACATCAGACGCCGAGTCGAGAATTCCCGCAATCCTCCCATTCTGGATCGCTAAGTTGCCGTCAAACGTGTCTGTGGCAGTCACCACAGTTCCTCCTTCGACGACAGCGTCATATGCCATATGATACCACACAACCCCGTCCTGTTTTACCTTTTCTACAAACTTCATACGATTTGAGAATGATTGCGAACTTATTCCGTATAGAAAATAGATATCTGAGATCCTCTTTTGGTTTGGCTTCGTTTTTAGCAAAAAGATTAAGCAAACTGGCAGAATAGTAGATGCATGTCAGTTCGGATCATTTCCACCGGCGGAACGATCGCCTCAACCGACACTACAGGTGGGGATGCTGCCCCAGAACTCTCTGCGGAACGCCTTGTTGCAGCCATCCCAGAACTCGGTGAAATCGCCGATATAACAACTGATGATTTTTCGAATGTACCGAGCCCACACCTTACGATCGACGACTTCTATGAGTTGACCCAAACCATTCAGACGTTCGAAGCTGACTCAGAGTCTGACGGTGTCGTCGTTACAATAGGAACCGACATCCTCGAGGAAGCCGCTTATTTTGTTGACCTCTGTTACGACGGTTCAATGCCAGTCGTCTTTACCGGAGCTATGCGAAATCCTTCACTTCCAAGCCCCGATGGCCCGGCGAACCTTCTCGCGTCGGCTCGCACCGCAATGAGCGATCCAGCAGCGGAGGCTGGTGTCCTTGTCACTTTTAACGACCGTGTGTACGCCGCCAGAGAGGTGACGAAGATGCATTCGATGAATGTAGATACCTTCCAAGCGCCAGAGTTTGGCCCCCTCGCAGTGATCGATGAAACTCAGGTTCGATGGCGCCATCGACACATCGTGACCGAGCCGACGCTAACCCCGAAGGAGGATGCGCTCACCAACGATATCCATGCTGTGACAGTGACGGCTGACATGCCTTCCGCGCAGATCCGAGGGGCGACCGACAGTAACGGACTCTGCCTTGCCGCTACAGGCGCCGGCCACATCCCACCGACGATTATTCCAGTGCTCGAATCCCTTCGAGACGATGGAATACCGCTCATCGCGACAACCCGGTGTCCGGAAGGACGGCTCGCACGAGAAACGTACGGCTTCAAGGGAAGCGAGGCTACCCTTCAGGAACTTGGCTTTTACTATAGTGACCTCAATCTACAGAAAACACGAATTAAAACTATTGTCGCGTTGGCCGCTGATGAGTTGGACGTTGCATTCGACCGTCCAACCAAATAAGAAGCATTGCTCGATGCCAGTTGAACTACAGTGTCAAACATCTACTCCTCGAATTCCATCACTGTCTTGGTGAGATACTCCTCGTACTCAGTGAATGCTTCCTGATGTCGAGTCTCCTCGTTACGTGGGCGTTCTAATTCAATGTCGACGATTTCGCTCACCTTGCCGGGACGCGGCGAAAGTATCACAACTCTATCGGAGAGCCAGACTGCCTCTGGAATATGATGCGTGACGAAAAGCGTCGTTTTTCGAATTTCTTCATGAATTCGGAGAAGCTCTTGATTCATTTTCCTTCGGGTTAACTCATCAAGTGCGGCGAACGGCTCGTCCATTAAGAAGATAGTGGGATTGTAAACAAACCCCCGGGCGAGCGCGACCCGCTGGCGCATTCCGCCACTCAACTCCTGTGGTCTAGAATTCTCAAAGCCCTGTAGTCCGACCGTCTCGATAACCTCTTGGGTCTGCTCGCGCATCGCTGGATCGTCTGTGTTCTTTCCTTGAATTTCCAAGGGTAGCTGCACGTTCCCCATTACTGACCGCCAAGGTAACAAAACGTCCTCTTGGAAAAAGAACGCAATAAGATTCTGGTGTCGCGCAGTAGTGGCTGGCTGGCCGTCAATCGAGATCTTTCCAGTTGTCGGCTCGATAATATCTCCGACGCATTTCAATAGTGTTGTTTTGCCACAGCCACTCGGACCAATTAGCGAGACAAATTCGTTTTTACGGATGTTTAGGTTGATATCTTCAAGAGCACGAATGGGATCCCGAGATTCCTGGCCGTACACTTTGTCGACATGCGAGACCGAGATAATGCTCTCGCTGAGTTCTTGTTCTGTTGGTTCCTCAACCTTAGATGGGATATCTGATGTCATTTTATCTTGTTGCACCTCCTGTTGATTGCCCTCCCCAATCGACGACGTAGGACTCAAGCACAATAAGGAGCGCAAACCAAATAGTCGCAAACAATCCGATGATGATAAGGGCGCGAAACAGCAACAGTGTGTTAATCTGATTGTTAGCGACGATGATGAGGTAGCCGAGTCCTTGATTACCAACAAGCCACTCGCCAACTACGGCGCCAACGAAGCTCAGCGCAACGCTGATACGGAGCGCGGAAAAGATATACGGCAATGCATTATATATTTTAACTTTCCGGAAAATTTCCCATCGGCTTGCATCCAGTGACCGCATCAGCTCCATCGTGAGATCGTCGGTTGAACTGAACCCCGTGATACAGTTTACCAAGGATGGGAAGAATGCAGTGATGGCCGCTGCTGCAAGGATTGGCCGTCTGTTTACACCCAGCCAGATAATGAGCAGCGGAGCAAATGCGATTACAGGTAGTGATCGGAGCATGATCACGTAAGGATAAATCGACTTCCGTAAGACGGCCGATTCTGCCATAATCGCGCCCAATGCTATTCCGGTCACGTTGCCGACAATCCACCCGACAAATGCCTCGTAAAGTGTCACTTGTGTGTGTGGGAGAAGTTCTCCAAACTGACCCTGGAAACTCACGAGAATTTCGTATGGCGTGGGAAGGATATACTCTGGGAGGTTAAGCATCCGCACTCCAGCGGTCCACACAGCGAGGAAGATAATGAGAAACGCTAATGGGAACTTGTACTCATCAGCGAGTGTAACTGCTCGCCTTCTAATTGATCGATCCGTCCGTGTTGCTGTTGGTACACCCATCTTTTCACCCCTGTGGCCAATCCAATTTGCCGTTCGTGTAAACTGCGTTGACGAATTGATTGCTTACGACGTTCGATTCACTGAGCGTTGCACCCTGATCGATTCCACCGGCACTGACACCAAGTTGTTGGGCTGCAAGGTAGTCACTTGGATTGTTCCAACCGACGCCGTTTCTCTGCCATGCATCAATTGGGCGATACTTGAGGAATTGCTCGAAGTTCGATCGTTCGACAGCTAGGGGGTCGACTCCTTGCAGAAAGACGTCAGCATTCGCTTGTCGTAGTTGTCCGAGAACCATCTTAGCGAATCGATTCTTATTTGATGGCTTTAGGGACTCGTTTGCTGCTTTCGCCCACGCTCTAGTAAACTCTGTTACCGTGTCTGGATGTTCTTCCGCGAACTGTGTAGTCGTTACTGCGCAGTTGCCAGGTGCGGTCGTATAATTTCTCGCTTCAACTAGGTTGAATTCAGTTCCATTAATACGGAGTGAGTTAAAGTCAGAGTTTGTCGGATACAGCGACATGATATTGACCTTGTTGGCGGTCAAGTTCGTTACTGAATATCCAATAAACGTTTGTCTGATACGGTTTCTTTGCGCTTCACTCAGCCCTTCCTCAGAGAGTATTGCAGGTGTCACCCAGTTTCGATCTGTTTCGTTTTGAAGCCCAAGCGTGTTCCCAGGCCAATCTTGTACTCCATTGATGTTCGATTTCCCCATGGAGGCGTAACTTAGCGGTGTCTTTCCAACCGTCGTAACAACCGTTTCAAGGGGGAGTTCGCGTGCTCGCCCAACGATATAATCGAATGGCGTTGTCACAGTGATGTCTGCGTTTCCACTTGCCAGTATTTGAAGTGGATTTTGCACTGCGACCGTCGATCTGATATTCACGTTGAGACCGACCTTCTCAAAGTATCCGAACGCCTTCGCTCCAGTCATCGGCGAGAATACCATGTCCGGAAAGTATGTCAGTAGGACGTTCACAGATGACTGCGAGAGTCCGTTGTCCTGCTGTCGTTTGTACCCCACGTACCCCGTTAGCATTCCCGTACTCGCCGCGCCCATAGCCTGCAAGACGCGACGGCGGTTGACATTGTTGGTCATTGGCACCAACCGGACTATGGTATGACATGCCAACGCATATATCTTTGGTTAACCATCTACACTCCGAGAGGATTTCTGTACTTTTCTAACTCTAAATCGGGGTATTGTGTAGAATACCGTTACAAATATCCCGAAAGTATAGGAAAATTATTTTTTTGATGGTTGATTTAGCGAGTTAATCAGGATAAAAAGGTCGACGAAACGTCAAAAGCAATAATTCAATCGTCACTTATCGCTGACTCAACCGTTTCATCGGACAGTGAATCAGATAGTATGATGCTTCCCTCATCAGTCACAGACCGCGTGACGATAGAGGATTCATACCTAGTGATACCCTCGATAGTGTGAAGTTCATTGTGGATGAATGACTGAAAATGAGACATACTCTCGAAACGAGCGTCGAAAATGATGTTATGAGTCCCTGAAAGTATCCATAATTTGTAAACACTTTCGTTACTTGCAAGCTTCTCTGCGATCGCCTCCGTTTTCCCGGCTTCGGCACTGAGACCGAACGCGACCGTGATGTAATCGAGAGCTTCAGGATTCGTGAGAACAGTGAATTTGTCGATGATATTCTTCTCGCGCATTTCGTCGATACGACGTCGTATCGTGTTCCCAGTTATGTCAAGTGCGTCGCCAATTTCGTTGTATGTCGCACGGCCGTTTTCATGAAGAAGTTCGAGAATCTGGCGATCAGTTTCGTCAAGGTCGTTTGTAGCCATAGCTACTATGTAGGAGATGAACGGATTTAATGTTTATCGCGTCAGTTTCTCACTGTCTCGTGTTGGAGTTCGTGCTAAATTGAAAAGTAGTCAAAATATCAATAACTAAAAAGACTACTCGTCACACCTTACGCCGTAGCTGATTCCATTTCTTCGAGTATTTCTTCGAGTGAAACGACCGATCCAAGTGCACGATCGATGTTCATAAGTGCAGACTCATGGAACTCCGGCCCGTCCATGCTAGCGACACAGTCGGCGATGACGACGACTTCATAATCCCGATTTGTTGCCTCGAAGCATGTACACTGGACACAGGTATTCGTATTCACGCCCGTGATGAGTAATCGGCCAACATCATTGGTTCGAAGCACGAATTCAAGGTCGGTATCGAGAAAGGGGGAGTACCGTTTTTTCGGTTGAATGTACACATCTCGTTCATCTCGTAGCCGAGACATGATCTCCGTTCCCGTCGTCCCCTCAAGATTATGCGCTGAGACCGATTCGCGCGAATCACCGGTCGTCGAATCGGTTTGTGCCCACTTCGGATTTGAGAGGATTTCTTCGGCATCACGATACGCCGTTGTGATATGAAACACTGGATAGCCAGCGTCACGTGCGGTAGTGAGAAATCGTTCCGTGTTCTCAAGTACGCGTTCGGCTTGCTCTGGAGGTACAGGCAACGTTGCTGTCTCTGGGTCTAAATGACCGTGATGTAGGTCGACCGTTATTACGGCTGTATCTGTCCTCATACACACTCACTTTGATGTAGCAAAACAACACATAATCACCTAAATCTTGCGTAATTCGAACCTTATCGCTGTCACATGAAATTTAGCTCCATAAATGACCCATTCTATGCCAAACATATATATTTAGACATGGCGTCTTAGTCCTGAACAGTGTTACCAATGAGCAATCACGAACTTCAGGACATCGGCAACCGCCTCCGCGACCGTCGAGGCACTGAGTATGATGACGTTCGCTTTTCCGATACCGAATACCGACGTAGATATCGACGCATACGAGAAGAAATGTTCTTCCGCGGGTTGGATTGTCTCGTGGTCTACGGGAGTTCAGCACATACAGACTCAAACCAAGCAAACATTCGATATCTAAGTGGATACATCGACCAGATTCAGTCATACATCGTCTTTCCATACGATGGTGAGCCAACGCTCTTCGTGGATCTCTATCCACACGTTCCGGATGCGCATCTGATGAGCCATATCGATGATGTCCGGTGGGGTACTGAAGACAAGGGAAACGCGGTCGTTGAGTGTATCCAAGAGCTCGGGTACACGGATGGACAAATTGGGTTTGTCGGTGCGCCCGGCCCATCAACCACCGAACTCCCAGCCAACCACTACCGAACGATCACGCAGTCACTGCCGGAATGCGAGTTCACGTTTGTGTCGGACTTGATGGATCGAATCCGATTGAAAAAAAGCGATGAGGAACTTGACGCCATCAAGGAAGGAGTTGAACTCACCGACAAGGCTATGCGTGCACTCCAAGACACAGCCAAGCCCGGGATAACAGAGCGAGAGCTGAAAGCTGAGATCATGTCTTCATACATCGCTGAGGGGGAGTATTTCTTTCAGTTACTGGGGAGCACCAGCATGACCGACCCAGATATGCCGTATCCATGGGAGCATCAATCAAACAGAAGTATTCAAAACGGTGACGTAATACTCACTGAGATTAGTGCACGTAATTCACAGGGATATTCGGGGCAGATTCTTCGTGGCATCGCAGTTGGTAGTGAACCTACTGACCACTACCAAGAACTCTACGACGTTGGCGAACAGATTTTCTACGATGTCCTAGATGTCCTTGAACCAGGAGCAACAACCCAAGACGTCCTTGAGGTCGCATCGCCCCCGATCGAGGATCGTGGGTGGACGATTCACGCACCAATAATTCACGGGTGGGGGCTCGGTATTCAACGGCCACTTATCGGTTCCCGGAACGAAGGCGGGTTCCCGAACGCCCCGTTCGAGTTCGAAGCAGGCCAGACTGTCGTCGTCGAACCGAATCCAGTCGCAGCCGATGAAATGAGTGGGATGTTCCTTGGTGAGTATGTTCACATCACGAACTCTGGAGCTGAACGCCTCCATGATTATCCGATGGAGTTCATACAAGTCTAACCATGACCAATCATAATTACCACGACTGGGAGCTGTTCATCGGTGGAGAGTTCATAGAAAGTACACACGGCGAGCGATTCGACGTGGAGAATCCTGCTGACGGATCGATCATCGGCTCTGCACCGGACGGCACAGCGACCGATGTGGATAACGCAATCACGGCAGCACGGACAGTCTACGAATCGACATGGCGCCATATTAGCGCACGTGATCGGGGAACTTACTTACTCGATGTTGCGGATGCCATCGAGGCGGAATTCGACGCATTTGTCGAACTCGAAACGCTCGAGAACGGCAAACCGATTGATGAATCAGAGGCAGATGTTGACGAGGCGATCGATGGGTACCGCTACTACGCAGGGGCGGCTGACAAAATTCATGGCGATACGATTCCTGAACGTGATGACTTATTCGATTACACTATTCGCGAACCGTATGGAGTCGTCGGATGTATCATTCCCTGGAACTGGCCGCCGATGCATACTGCCGACTTCACAGCAGCTCCGCTGGCAGCTGGGAACGCAATCGTACTCAAACCCGCGCCCGAAACTCCATTGTCATCGCTTAAGATGGCTGAGATTTGGCAGGACATCCTCCCTGATGGGGTCGTTAACGTCGTAACGGGAGACGCTGAGCCTGGCGTCCGCCTCTCCGAACACCCTGACGTGAATAAGCTCGCATTCACTGGACATACGTCTACGGGAACGGCGGTCATGAAAGCAGCTGCTGAGAACATCACCAGTGTCATGCTTGAACTCGGTGGTAAGAACCCTAATATCGTGCTTCCCGATGCGAACCTTGAAAAAGCCGTTGCCGGGACATACGAAGGTATCTTTAACAACCAGGGACAGGCGTGTGCAAGCGGTTCACGCCTCCTTCTTCACGACTCAATTTACGATGAGTTCATTGAACACCTCATTGAGCAAACCAACGCTATGACTATCGGCCCCGGTACCGATTCCCAAACCGATCTTGCCCCTGTTGCAAGTCAGCAACAATACGACAAAATCACGGGATATATCGATATCGGCAAAGAAGAGGGCGCAACAGTGCTGTATGAAGGGACAGTACCCGAAGATGTTCCTTCTAGAGGTTATTATGTGCCACCGGTTATTTTCGGTGATGTTACTCAGGATATGAGAATTGTCCGTGAGGAGATCTTTGGGCCGATTCTTACTGTCCAACGGTATTCATCGGTTGAAGAGGCGCTTTCGCTTGCGAACGATACCGACTATGGGCTTACGGCCGCAGTGTGGACGCGAAATATGGAAGTTGCCAATCGGATGGCTCGGCGCCTCGAAGCGGGGCTCGTTTTCGTTAATAACTTCGTCAATGGGTTCCTCGGGGCTCCCTTCGGCGGTTACAAACAAAGTGGCATTGGTCGCAAACTCGGTTTCGAGGAGACGATGCACGAATTTACCCGTGTAAAGACAATTCGGTCGGCGATCGCTGGAAGTGAGCCCGAGGGGCTTGATGAGTATTATGATTCTGAATAATCCCTGGACTCTTCTCCTTAACTACGCCATACTTGCTGAATCAGTAGATAGGTACCTGCAAACAGTATAAATCCACTGAGAAGGTCAAATCTCCCAATGGCGATATTATAACACCCGTAAAAGACCATACCCACTGCTGCAGTCGTTTGATACATACTGCTTTTACGGATACTGTTTATAACTCCCGCGAGAAAGAGACCAATGAGAAATAACAACAGTAGCTGAAATGCGAACGTAGCTGTTTGATCTTCAAGAAGCGTATAGATGGGCGAGAATGGTATAACCGATCGCCAACAGAAACCGCAGCCAATTAACATTCTGTTCCGTTGCTTCTAAAATCGTTTTACTCTCCCTCACGACCATAGCAGAATCCTTCTCCAGATCTCGGCCCCCATCACCGAGTGCATGTCGGGTTTACAATCACTTCCACCAACATTCGGATACGAGATGCATGAGTTCATAGAATCCTCATCTCCCCTCCCAAAATTGTTACTTGATATCTATGAACATAGTTGTCTCGCCCGACTCGCATGCATCTTGCCTGGTATTCGTCCGTTACGGCCTTAATTCCATTCTCTCATCACGCTTGTTCATCTCCACCAACCCGACATTTCTGATGATTAGGCAATCTACTGTAATTTCTTAATGCTCCTGCAACATCACGGGTTCACACTTACCGCTCACAAACTCTCCCACCCGGTAGGACAGTCGGCCGGCAGAAACAGTGCCCACCCAGAGTGAAACACCCCGTCTTTCAAGTGAATTCCAACATTCCAAAAAATCAGCGTCAACCAGTCTGACAGTCCACTGGTGACACACCATATTTCCGGAGTAACTCAACCGTACACTACAGGTAAACGCCCTCATCTAACACAATCATTCTCGTTCTCGCAGACAGTCCCACCGGCTCACTGCAAATGACAGTTCCTCTGCCAATGCACACAAGACAGTCTGCGAGAGTGGAAGTCACCAATGAGAGCCACGAGAATCCCGCTGAACACCAATACGTGGTCTCCATCGACGACGTGACCGACGAACTGATGGCCTGTACGTGTCCGCATCACGTCCACCGCAACGCCTTCTGTAAGCACATGGCCGCAGTCGAAAATGCAACCGACAACGGGACGCTCGATGCCTTCCCCTCCGAGGACAACAACGACGATTCCAAACCAGAGGACTGCGACTGCGACGGCCTCGACGGCTTCCCGTACTGGGAGTGCGTGAGAACGGGACGGAAGGTACTGCCGAACTAACTCTCTTCGCCCTTCTTATTCCGTAGACATATGAGATGGATCTGTTCGATGGACGATTCCATCGAAATCTGAGTCAAAACTGAGGATAGAATCGATATCATATCGTTCACAGAGCGTCACGAGACTTGCGTCAGTTACGCTTAGATCGTGGTCTTGATATTGAATCCATGTATCCACTGTCGCATTAAAGTCGTCGTGTCCCATCTGGATTATCTCGAATATCTCTGGGAATGACTCGCGTCCAAGAATACGGTCGGAGACGGTTTTTGCAGCCTCAAATGAACCAGTCCGCATTCGAGTTAATGTGACTGTTTCGTCGTAGACATAGTCACTGGTGTACGGTTGTCCATGTTCACCAGTAAGTACTGTATTCATCGCAGAAACAGCAGCACCATGGCGTTCTGCGTCTTCATCATGATGTGCGTAAAAAATACCCGTGTCGATAAGAACGCTCATCCGTACAACTCTTCGTCGATATCTGATTCCGATGTTTTCACGCCAGAAGAGATCATTCCTTGGTGGAACGCTTCTCGCTCACTCGGATCAATTGCTGGCATTTCATCGCGAAACGAATCGATGAGATCCGCCTTCGAGTCAACCGCTTGTGCAACGATTCGGGCGAGGATCTCCTGCTGTGTCACCTGTTTTCCTGCTTTTAGGCGAATCTCTGCTTGGAGTTTCTCCAAATCAGACTTCGTTCCTTCGTCCATTTTCACTGACGTTGCCATACTAGTAGATTCTTCTACTCAGCAATAAATGCTACTCTGTTCAGTAGTAGCATTACGCTGCCTACTGCAAACACATGACTGCCGTCGAAACCGGGACGGACGACGGCACCCTGACGGCGTTCCCATCGGACGACGACGAGACGGACGAAGACGATACCGAACCGGCAGAGTGCGATTGTGACGGTCTGAATGGCTTCCCGTGCTGGCCGTGCGTTCGTGCGGGTCGCAAAGAACTGCCAAACTAACCCCGTCTCACTCTTTTCATTTATGTTACGCCAAACAACGCTGTCTGATGTTGCCCAGCGAACGCTGACGGAGTGCACGGCTGGTTCGACCGAACGCGACGACACACCGACGATTGAGCGCGACCTGCTCGACCGAGCGCAAGCACACGTGGCGGACGTCGCGGCTGAGTATTTCTCCAACCTGCTTGTTGAAGCGATTGCGTGGGAGGTATCCCACCATGTGAAACGGCAGGCAGGTGTATAACGGATCAGTCGTCCGAGGACGTCACCACCTGCTCTGATTGGTGATTTGTAACGTCGATACCACCAACGAGTTCACGATAGGGATACGGCATCTCGATCGACTCGGCATCACAACGTTCCTTTACGGCCTGGACAAAGTCCGAGCGAACCTTCGTGAAGTTGGCACGGCTCGGGTTCGCAATCCAAAATCGTGTTTGGAGACCGACGTAGAAATCGGCGAGTTCGGTCACCCGAATACTCGTTTCGGGATCATCCATAATATCTGGATTCTTGTCAGCCTCATCAAGAATCACTTTTTTGGCGTGATCAATATCATCATCATAGCCAATACCAAAGACGAACTGCTGACGGAGCTTATTGAAGGCAACTGGATTTTTTAATGCGTTATTAGCGAGTTCGCTATTTGGAACAGTAATCCGTTCGTTGTCGAACGTTCGGATCCGTGAAACGCGCAGGTCAATGTCTTCAACAATACCGACAATGCCGTTGACCTCAATCCAATCACCGACGTCGAACGGTTCATCTTTGAGAATGAAAATTCCTGCGACGAAATTACTCAGAAGATCTTGGGACGCAAAGCCGACTGCGAGTGCGATCGCACCAGCGAACACACCGAATGCGGCAATAACGTTCCCAAAGCCAGCGATGGTGAATGCAATGGCGAACGCAAGAATGAGATTGACGACACCGGTTAGACTTTCAGCCAGACTCTTTACGCTTGGGTCGTGACCTTGCCTGTCTAATAGCCGTTTGATGAATGGAATGAGAATCGTTTTACCGAGTAGCCAAGCGACAATAAAAGCACCAATGAAGAGTACCGTCGGAATAGCGTATTCAGAAACGAGTTGCTGTGTTTCTGGAAGTACTTGATCAGCTTGTCCCTGTAAGGGAATGGTAGTTAGTGCTATTACCTTTAACCACATGAGCAACTAATTGTTATCGATAAGTCTATTTCAGTTCAATGGCCGTCAAGACAATTCCGAACCAGAAGAATGTGATTGTGACGGCCTCGGTGACTTCCCGTGCTGGCCATGCGTGAGGACGGGACGAAAAGAACTGCTGAACTAACCACCACTTCAACCCTTTTTATCCATGTCACGGTAAGTATCAGTCTCGGATCTAAATGACAGTCTTTCGTCGCGAAGTACAACCCTGCAACGGATGAGATTTTGATCTCGCTCGCGTGGGACGCCTTCGAACAACCCGGTAAGGAGCAATTCAGCGCGACCGTCCGTCACGTAACTCATTTACGCGTAGTAGATATACGTCGGAGACAGCACGAATACACCGCTTACTGAAGGTCGGCAGGCGCGACGAGCTTGAGATGGGGCAGCAGCTGGTCGGCTGTCTCCAAGAGTTCAATCAACTCGGCTTCTATATCGTAGTGTACGATCCCCGCCGCAACCAACTGCGGGAGATGTGTGTGATGAAGGCCGGTAAGAATTCGCTCGTATTGCTCGTACGTGGGTGTGTCTTCCCAGATGGCAATCTGTTCGGCGAGATCACCGAGTGAGATTGCCCCGACTTTTTGCGAGAGATAATGAAGAGTATATCGTCGATGGTCACTCGCGAGGAGATCAAAAATCGTGGTGGGCGTTAGCTCAACCGTGGCAGTGATGCTTGTCGATGCATTCGGCGTTTCAGTCTTCATAGTGTCTTGTACTCTTACTCAGCCTACGCCACAGTAGGCGACTCGTCAGCTTCGCTCCAACTTCAGCGGAGTAGTAGATTATCTGTAATACTGTGGCATAAAGGTTCGCAATCCATCAACTAACTAGATTATAATATATCTGCTGTCATAACCTGTCCTCCCTCATTCGACACGATTTATTGTCGTACTTATTCTTCGATAAACTCGGGGTCGTAGGAGGAGTCACCAGTACGAATCTTGGCAATTTCGATCATCCAATTCGGCGCATCGGTGACTGGGAGAGTAATTTCCCACGTCCCTTCAATTGCTGCTCCATCTGCGAAGGCCCCCAAGATGAGTGCTTTCAGATCATTTTCAAAGGCAGCTGTTGCTGCACTCGCCTCTTTGAGATTATCAGTAGTATCCATTAGTATCACGGAGACGCAGTGTCAGCGTACTCGCTATCCCCATTTAAGAGAGACGGACTATAGGAATATACTCTCATCGGTACCTACTATTCCCGAGGATACTACAACCATGCTCCCTATTTTGGGTGAAATTCGAGTTTCATCGCCCAGTCAAACTCCAGCAATGAGACTCTCGTCGCCTCGTTTCATGCCTCATATTCTTCTGTAGGCTGTTTAAGGCAGCTACTGTAACAGTTACAATTTGTTTCTGCAAAAGCTCAGTCACCAACGCTATTGATCGTTAATCGTTTCGAGAACAGCTTCAACTGTCGAATGGCTCCGATATCGGACCATCTCGGACCGTGCATCGTACTCAATCACCTTCCGATCCTCCAGGTACGGCAAATGCGTATGGATCAATTCTCTTCGTAGTGACTCAGCCTCCCACCCCTCGTATTCCGTCCCTTCAGATGGCCGGGGATCCTCTCCAAGCGTGCGACACAGCGAATCCACTGAAATAGTGTCCTCATCTCGGTCAGTGAGTTCCATAATGGTTTCACGCCGAAGTGGCTCTTTGAGCGCGGTGAACACTCGCTTGAGTTGAGCGTCGGTTGGATCACTGGCGTCCCTATCAAACAGATTATTCTTACTAGGCATGGTCATCATTCGGTGGGGGTGAAGTGCAGCACCGAGTTGCCGCGTGCTAAATAACCGCGCTATCGCTGGTTACTACGCGATGAAATACTACCAATAAGCGGCAGATTATTACGTTGTAGTAGACGCCGATCAACTACATATAGTTCTCTAAGTATCGAAATAACTTATACCACAGCTCTATGCTTTATCGAGTGTACTCTCGTTCACGAGTGGTCCTGTTGGCAGCTCAGCCGAGAGAACCATTCCACTCCACCGCCATCGCAGTACACAACCGACCTGAAATGTTGGATTGCTAGCCAGATTGTTTAACCAGCTACCGGGTTTACAGCTACTATCCTCCACAGCATAGGTGACTCAAAACTCGAGAGGTGACCTGCTGTGCTTGGAGTGTTCCCCACCATGCCAAACACGACTGACTCACCGCCACATCCGCGACTTCCGGACGGTAGTGGCAATGTTTCACTCCCGACCAAGGTCGTCAGGCAGGTAGCAGCCGAGAAAGACGTTGCACTTTCGACACTCGACCCATTGTACGGCGTGATCGAACCGGATGCTCTCACCGCGTTGTTCGACTCACGATCCAACGGGACGCCCCGAACGAGCGGCCGCGTTGTCTTCGAGTATTGTGGCTGTAAGGTCATCGTCACAAGCACGGGTGACGTCCAGACCACATTGCTCGATGATCACTGACAAGATAGATCGCCTCGACACCTCGCAGCACTGCGACCGATTCGCCGCGCCGAAGTGGTGGCTCGTGTGCGATGATTACGACGGTCGCATTGCTCGCTATCCGCACTTAAAGAAGGTCTACAACCCCGGGGAGTACAGGTATAACAAATGCGGTGGGTCGCTCTGCGTCGAGGAGGGCGAGAGTCAGTGACGGTTGGAAGGTAACAAACGTGCCTCTCTCCTCAAACCGACGATGTACTCCCTCTCACCGGCCAAATTACTAAGATGGTATAAATAGTATCAAGACATATGGCGGTCATTGTTGAACTGTCGCTTCCATCGGAGAACTTCCCCTTAGGGACACTGCTCACGGCCGGAACAGGCCTCCACATCGAGTTCGAACGAATCGTCCCCGTCGGTGAAGACGTTGTACCGATTTTCTGGGTGTGGAACAGCGGTTTAGAGGCCTTCGAACAGCGCGTTCGAGACGATACCAACGTCCAGCAATTAGTTGCAATCGACCAAGTTGAGGATCGTCGCTTGTATCTCCTCAATTGGGATATTCCAGACGGCACCTTCTTCGAAGGACTCACGACCGCAGAAGGAATTATTCGAAATGCACACGGGTATGGCGACGAAGACTGGGAGTTCGAATTGTTGTTTCCTTCTCACGATCATCTGACGCAGTTTCATAACGTGAGCCGCAACAACGGAATTGAGTATACACTCGGCAAAATGCAGTCGCTAAGTGATGCTGGAGCGACACAACTCGCAAACGTCGTTACGGAGAAACAACGTGAAGCACTCGTGCTCGCGTTCCAACGCGGGTATTTCATGACGCCGCGGCAGGTGACTCTCTCAGAATTGGCGGCGGAACTCGATATCACGCAGCAATCGCTCTCTGATCGAATTCGCCATGGCATCGAAGCAATTGTTGAGGACGCGCTTTTCGGCACATCGGAATAATGAGTCTACTCCTTTTTCCCGCTTTCTTAAGCCGACCTGTTTGAACAGCCCAAGTCCTTATACAACACTTCCAAGTAGTCTTTACAAAGATGGGCTCTTCTCCAGACAATGATGATCAGCGGTGTTCACTTGACGAATTATTGAAGCTCTTAGCTGATACGCAATGCCGACAGATCCTCCGCTATCTCATTGCGAATGCTGATCAGCCCATCCCACTCGAAGCACTCGTAGAGCATCTGAGTACACATACACTCGATACCGCGACATCTGATACAACGCAAGCCACTGAACGAGACCGCATATTGATTCGACTCCATCATCTCCAACTTCCTAAACTAGCGGATTATGGCGTGATCGAGTACAATACCACACTTCAGCTTATTTCGTACCTTGAAGACCCACGTGTTGACGCATTGCTCCAGTCAGAACAGATCTCTGGTGATGACAAAGAAGATACCACTGGGGACGATCCTGATTCGTAACCCTTCTCCTAACTGGCGTATTTCACTCCCTCCTTCTGGTCTGAAACTCATCCGATGTTTTCCTCGACGGCGTTGACTTGTATACGTAGTTCTC
This sequence comes from Haladaptatus halobius, assembly GCF_020618475.1. Taxonomy (GTDB): domain Archaea; phylum Halobacteriota; class Halobacteria; order Halobacteriales; family Haladaptataceae; genus Haladaptatus; species Haladaptatus halobius. The sequence goes on from NZ_CP085340.1 coordinate 131,973, forward strand.
GCGATAATGGAGAGATGCGAGGACGATTTTCGTGTACCGTTACTTCTCGCTTGAGCCCTCAATGTTGCTATGCTCAGGAATCTCTGGGACGCTACCGGCATCGGAAGGCACCTCCGATGCCGTGTTGTCGTCATCGCGATTATGCTGAGTCATGTAAATGAATTTATTGCGGCTTCAGTATCAATATTCATGATACTAATATGACTCCTTCACAGTTGTAGATTAGAACTGTATATCATATATTTCGACGGTAAACTATAGAATAGTGCCAAACTTAGCTCATATATCAGCCAAATGGTTGTTTCGATGCAACTCCCGGAGAGCACCTTTTCCACTTCCTATCCCACCCCGCTAGTTGATTCCATCCCCACTCCCTCAAGGTGACTGCTACCAGAAGCGTTCTATGCCTCTACGTCAGCAACGGAGATCGTTCGATCTGGGTGGATAGTGACGCGATAGCCAATATACTCAAAACTCACCTTGGGCGAGCTGTGCTGAAATAGACTTTCGAGTGCATCGGGGTTAATAGCCTCATAGAGGGGAGTTGCAGGCTTTGCATCGTTGACCTCAGTTACCGCACTTACTATAGCAGAAACGATTGATTCGGCGTCTGCGGCTGTAGTGCGTATCAATGGCTCTGGCTGCGAAGATGATGAGGTAACCATACCCTCTGGTGAGGGAAGGTATGCTAATAGGTTTTAGGTGATACTTTTTAGGTGATACTAGGTAACGTATAGCACTATTATTCGACCAAGCTTGACCAGCCAAACACCCTATCAACCCGACAACTGCCCTGCCCACCCCAAACATCCACAACCCACCGCTCACAAACCACCGCACTAGTGGACAGTCAGTCGGCAGAACCAGTGCTCACCACAGTGTGAACCACCCCATTTTTCAAGTGAATCCTAGCAGTGCAGACAGTCGACTCTGCCACCTAGACAGTCCACTTGTGCTACACCATATTTCCGGAGTAACTCGGTAGTGTACGGCTAATAGACGCCTTCTCCTACCACAATTTATCTCGCTCTCACAGACAGTCCTACGGGTTCATTGGCAGTGACAGTCCTTCTGCTGACTCACGGAGGGCAGTCTGCTGAACTAGACCAGCCCACGTTACAGCACATGGCTGCCGTCAAAACCGCGACTGACGATGGGACGCTCGAGGCATTCCCATCGGAGGACAGCGAAGACGATGCCGAACCAGAAGACTGTGATTGTGACGGCCTCGGTGGTTTCCCATGCTGGCCGTGCGTGCAAACGGGACGGAAGGAACTGCCGAACTAACCTCGCTCCGATCTTTTTCCATCTCACATATGATTGTTCGTCCTGTTCCAGTGTCTCACTCTACATCTGTGGTAGATGATCCAAGTTTGTACCCGGCGACGATAGCCGTTCGCTGAACAAAATGAAGCTCCCCATCATTCCAGAAAGGACGCGTTCCACTGAGATCCTGCTCAGCATCTCTTTTGATCAAGTCTCGAACCTTCATAGCGCGGATCTCTGGTGTTTGTGCATTGCAAAGCCATTCTTCGACTTCCGGTACTAATACTCCTGTTTCGATCTGATCTACTTCTACGTCGCTTTTGGTGAACAACCCTAGAATTTCACTCACAGCAAGAGCACGTACGTGGGACGGGTCACGTAATCGCTCAAATTTGTTTTGATATGCTCCTCGCTCAGGGTGTTCACTAACAACTAAATCATCGATGGCAATCGTCCCTCCTGATCGACATACTCGTGTTATCTCTTGGAACACACGTCCGGGGTTTTCTACATGATGAAGCGCCAAGCGACAGACGACGATATCGAATGAATCGTCGGGAAATGGAATCTCCTCGGCATCGCCCTGCATGAATTCAATGTTCTTCGTCTCACGTTTCTGTTTCTTCTCCCGAGCGATCTCGAGTGGCGCTTTTGTGAGGTCGATTCCTACCACTTCATCACAGACATCCGCAAATCTGAATGCAACATGACCTGGTCCGGTTGCTACCTCGAGCATCCGAGTATCGGGAGAGGCAGTTGTCGCTTGTACGAGACGATCGATCTTCTCGGGGTCGGTTACTGAAGAGTTGGTTGCATAGGCATTAGCTTGCTTTGTGAACTCTTCGCGGACTGTCCGTTTGTGAGTGGGTGGATCCGACATACTCAATCTAGCTCGATTCAGATTCGTCTCGAAAATACTTAGAGTATTTTACCGAATTTCGATGATTTGTGGTCGTAAATAATGGCAGAATGTGATTCTACCGATCCAATAAATTATTGCCATTCCATTGTTGCGGGGTACACGTCTACGAACAGTCGTTCAGGCGTACTTTGCGACGAGGGTTCCCCAATCGTACCCCACTATGACTCCTGGAGAGGAGCTGCTGATCCGAGTTTATCTTTCCGAGTGTATCGGAGAAGAGCAGCTGAGAGGAGCGCGAGAAAGGCGCCCGCTGCGAGCGTCGGAAATGCAAGCGCGTACCCGCCAGTGTCAAGTGCCCACCCAAAGACCACTGGTGAGATCACTGTTGTACTGAATCCGATAAACGATTGCACCGATAATGCCGCTCCTACATGCTCGTCAGCAACAAGTTCAGTAATCAAAGTCGATGTCGGAGCACTATCCATCGTTAGGGCGACACCGTAGCACAGAACAAGAGCCGTGAGCGCGATGAGCGGTAACCATTGGAACGCACCGATGGTCGCACTGATGAGGCCACTCACGAGGAGGGCGAGAGAAATAATCCGAACTCGCCCGACCCGGTCGCTTAGCGTTCCACCGATGACGTTCCCGAGGCCGCCAAGAGCAATCATCACACCAGCAAGCGTTCCCGCAACGAGCGCTGGTTGTCTGGTTGCTGTGATCGCCGGTACTACAAGTAAGAATGCGATAAGCCAGTTGCGGACACCGAACAACTCCCAATTATGCCACGAGTACACACTCACCGCAGCAAGATAGGATCGGTTACGTAGGACAGTGAGGTCAAGCCCGGTTGCCGTTCGCTGAATGGTGTTCGGCGCATCACGACCAACGATAAGAATCAGGGGTGCGACAACGAGCGCTCCGACACTTGTGGTAGCAATTGCGATTCGCCAGTCGAGTGCGCTCGCGACTACCGAGGAAATGAGAAACGAGAGACCGCTACCGAGCGAAAATGTCCCAATGTAAATTCCCATGGCAGTTCCTCGAGCCGTCTCGGCGTACCAATCAGCGACAAAACGCATCCCAGGGACGTACACGCCAGCCATGCCGAGGCCGGCGACGAATCGAAGCGCTGTGCCGCTAAGAAATCCTGTTGCCAAAATAGCAAAACCGAGACTTGCTACCCCGGTTGTTGTTGCACCAATTGCAATTATCCAGCGCGGCGAATAGCGATCAACAAACACTCCAGCAGGGAGAATCGCGATAAGGTACCCGGCTTGGAACGCGCCGAAAATGATCCCAGCGTTGATACCCGAAAGGTCCCATTCCTCCACGATAAGGGGGAGGACTGCAGAATAGTTGAACCAGACTAGGATCGAGAGTAATAGAGAAATACTTGCAACGGCAAGCATTCGAGACTGTTCTCGATCCCAAGACATCTGCAACTAATCCATCCTAGATGGCCGAATAGACATTCGGGTGGCGGGAGTATTTGCCGGGTATATGCTATTGTCCTACTTTACACATTGCTTATTTCACGTTAATAAATAACGGGAGACAAGAACCTATCAAAACCCGATTAGCGTGAGAGGGACATCAGCGAAAACAAGTCACCAATTAGAGCCACGAAATGCCCGCCGATCAACAGTACGTCATCGACGGAGACGACGTGATTGAAGAACTGATGACTTGCACCTGCCTGCATCACGTCCACCGCAACGCCTACTGCAACCACATGGCCGCTGTTGAGAGCGCGACTGATGACGGGACGCTCGACGCCTTCCCTTCGGAGGACGAAGATGATGCCGAACCCGAAGACTGTGACTGCGACGGTCTCAGTGGTTTCCCGTGTTGGCCATGTGTGCGAACGGGACGGAAGGAACTGCCGAACTAACCACCGCTTCAGCTATTTTTATCCATGGCACGGCAATTGCCGGGCTCGGATATCACCGATAAGCGAATGCTCTCGGTGGGTTTGATAGTCCGCTTGAACAGTGGCTCTCAATCATCCCTGATTCTCTCAAATATCACCGCTACCCTCTATAGCCACTCTAATTGCTACGCTTGTACAACGGCACTTTACTCTCTCGATTATTCAAGAACATACAAACATATATGAGACCACACGACAAACACTGTAGCGAGGTGAAGAGGATGGCTACCCCACCACAGGACGGTGTCACGTCATGGAATGAGACGATGAGTGCACGCGAACGCATTCGCTCGGTGGTTGAAACGCTTCGTGAGCCTCGTTCGACCAATTGGATAAGCGAGCAAGCCGATGCAGCTTGGAGTACGACAAACGAAGAGCTACAGGACCTCGTTGACCAAGATCGCTTGCGGCACATCAAGGTTGGTGAAACAACACTTTATCAGCCGGACTATGCTCGGCTGCTCTTCGACGAGATCCGCACCCTTATCGAAGAGAACGCTCGCGAGGAACTCCGTAGCGAACTAACAGCTATCACCGAGGAAATCGAGGCGTGGCAGGAAACGTATGCAGTTGAGACGTGGGAGGAACTCGAACAGTCACTCGCGGATGGTAACCTATCGAGTGCCGAGCTCCGCGAACGGCGCAATGTGATCGGATTCTGGCGTGAAAACGAGCAAGACCGCAAACTCATCAAGCACGCACTGGAGCTCTATTCAGATGTTGAAACGGCTCGCGAGCGGATGACTGACGCAGTTGATCGAGCGACAAGCTGATTTATTTCTCTGTCTTATCCATGATCTTCCTCGCTAATCGCGACCGGTATACCCAACGTACACTCCTCAGGGAAACTCATAACCGCCTTTCAAAACAAGCTGGCTGTGAAGATATCCGATATCGGCCATCTCGTCGTCGTCCGCGATACGTAACCGCAGAGATTGATACAGCGGTGTTCCTCGGTGAGTCCTATGAAGTCGAGAATGCGCGACTGGAACTTCGCTTTTGGTATCCAGCTGGCGTCGACTATGAGTACTATCGGATCAACTGGATAGAACCAACACGCAACCTCATGGTTGGGTTCCATCAGGATGCAGATCACCCTGATTTGGGCCCATGCCATATTCAACTCAATTTCGAAGAGACAGCGGTTGATCGACATGAGGCTGCGTTTCTCGATGCACATCCCCTCACTGTCCTTGATACCCGACTCCAGCAACTCCCAACTGCATTAGAATCGATCCACTGGCATGATGGTCAACCATCACTCTCTGACTGGCCAATGTGAGCTACTCGGTTCATTTCTCGTTGAGGATTGTGACGGGTAGTAACCATATCTCGGTATCCTCACGACAGATGGTGGCATTGGTGTACCGGTGATGCTTTGATAATGGTTGTGTGTTCCGTATCAGTGATCCAGAAAATACCACTACGTCGTTGATAGAGACGATGTGACCGACGAACTGATGGCCTGCACATGCCCGCACCACGTTCACCGACCCGCCTTTTGCATACACATGGCCGCCGTCAAAACCGCGACGGACGACGGGACGCTTGAGGCCTTCCACCGGAGGACGACAACGAGTGTGTCAGTGGCCCGTATACCGGCTACGACAAATACGGCACCGTCGATCACAACTACTGGCAGTGTGAGGACCGTGGCGCGGAAGCCACCCAGAAGGGCGCTCTCACCGCTGCTGCTAACCCACTCACTCTTTTCATTTATCTCACGTTAAACAGCGCTGGCCGATGGTGCCCAGCGAACGCTCAGCGAGTGCGCAGATACGACCGAACGCCCGGACGACACATCGACGACTGAGCGGGTCCTGCTCGACCGGGCGCAAGCTCATGCGGCGGACGTCGCCGCCGAACACTTCCCAGAGTTACCGATTGAGGCGATTAAGTGGACGGTCTCACACCGTGCGCAACGAATGGCGGGAAAGACGACCTACCATCCCAAGACAAACGAGATTACGATCTCGCTCACGTGGAACGCATTCGAGCAACACAACTGGGAACAGTTCAGTTCGACGGTGCGCCACGAATTGCCCCACGCACGGCAATATTGAGATTCACTCGTCGTCGTTTCCTTTCCGGGCCAGAAGATACGATCCAACACCCGCAAGCCCTCCAAGCGCTGGCAGAAATTCAAATCCTGGTTGTTCTGACGTTGTTGTTGTTGTCGATTGCGATGCTGTCTTCTCTGGGTTTGACGCTGCAGTTGAGCGAGTAGTTGACGTCTGTGCTGTTGTCGATGAGTGAGTGGTGATTGATTGCGTTGCTGTTGTTGTGCTTGGGTGTGTTGTGTGGGTGGTGGTCGTCGGTTGTTGGCTGGTGGTTTGTGTGACCGTCTGCGTTTTCTGCTCATCGCTTGTTTCGGTGCTGTCATCGCCTGACTTACCGTCACTCTCCGACTCCGTGGTATCATCTGAACCTGCTTTGCCGTCGGGGACTATCGTCTGCGCCGAGTCGTCTGCTACTCTGTGTTCGGGTGCTGGTCGATGATCGCTCTCAGCCAGTGCGTAGACCCTATAGTCGTAGTGCTGAGGTTCGACGTGAGGCGTATTAGTCCAGAGATAAAGGTGCCCGTTCGCAGGCACCATTCCATCGATTGCGTCCCACTGAGACATGTCCGGATATCCAGTAGACTCAGTAGCGTAGCTCCAGCGCTCGGAGCCATCTGACCGGTTTAGTGCATAGACAACGGCCTTCGCCTGCTCCGACGTCTCGCTTGGATGCGCGGCACCGATGTATACTGAGTCGGTGTCTACGACTGGCGAACTGTTGATGTGAGCATCGGTCTCAAACCGCCACTGCATCGCGCCAGTCGCCGCCTCAAGAGCATGAGCCGTTCCGCGTTTTTGGCCATTGCTCTCGTCAGCGTCGTCGGTACCGACATATATCGTCCCATTTCCTATACTGGGCGCAGTGATGATCGTGGGAGTCTCTTTCTGGTCATCGGTACTGAGGTGTTTTGCCCAGCTTTGAGCCCCGTCGGTGGAGAAGCGATATACCCTATCTGATTCGGCGGTCAGGTAGACGCCACCGTCCGAGACCGCCATACCAACTGGTTTGGCGTCGATGGTAACCTTCCACAGCTGATCACCGTTATTTGCGTCGAGTGCAAGGAGACTGGTGGCATACGAATACGTGGCCACAGAATCTTCAGTATCCGTTTTCGTCGATTGCTCGGTTGCTAGGTACATCGTCTCATTGACGACGGTGAACTCGGCGACACGGTAGTTCGTCTCGTCTGTCGAATGGTCCGTCGAGATGAGGTCGTACGTTGTGATTGTTGTCCCGGTGTCGGCATCGATGACGTGTACGACGTCGGCACCAGTACTAGAGTCATAGCTTGTCGCGTACACGCGGTCACCAACGACACGGACTAGACCCCACGTCTTTGTCGCGTCGTTCCGCCATTGTATCTCGCCGGTGTCAGCGTCAAGTGCAAAGACACCGGGTTTGCCAGAGTCTTCGTGTGGGTGATCGTGCCAGGTCACACCATCAGCCGTGACATACACTGTTTCATTCACTACGGCGAGCGCCTCATCGATCGAACCGATGCCAGAGTGGGTCCATTTAGTGGCGCCGGTTTTGCGGTTGTATGCAACGATCTTTCCGTTAGTTCGACGCTCTGTGGTGATCGTCGTCGCACCGAGATACAATGTATCGCCGGCGATGACGGCCTTCGTCGGATCGCCGCCAGGGCTGTCAGTCCACGCCACATCACCGTATGGGCCATCCGATTCGCTGTCAGATGGTCCGCCCATCTTCTCGCTTCTGTCGGGAATTGTGTCAGCGTTAGACTTGCCCAACACCTGCGTCGTACCAAGTCCTAGCGTGGTTAGCGTCCCAATGCTTGCTAGTATATCTCGCCGAGTCTGAACCATTGTACAATTATCCGACAAAAGAGTGACGGCAAATACTTTCTGGTCTGAATTTTTAGTTTTTGTATGATAGAGTACCGCTGCGGCGATTGCGGCGGGTCGCTGCGGATCGAGGAGACTGCCGGACAATGAGGACTGAGTATCGGTGTCCCCGTTGTCAGCGGGTTGTTGGGCCTGTAACGGTGGCTGGCCCGTTGCGGGTCTCTCTGAGTCCGTGCGGGCATCGGGTCGCCACTCCCGACGAATTTGTACAGTATCGAAACACAAGCTGATTATTCAGCCCGAACGTTTATTCATACTCTTCGCAACCTACTTTAGAATGAGTCAGAAGAACGGCAGACTTGAAAAGGGAGGCGGCTCCCTGAATGCCCTCTTTTCATGCTTAGCAAGTAGCGAGCGACGCCACCTTCTAGGACACATTCACGACCACGCTCCTGCGTCTATAACGCGAGATGAACTCGCTACCAGCCTGGCAGCCAACAAAAACCATTCACTGGAGCAAGTGACCAACGAAGAACGCCAGCAGACACTGACCGCCATCCATCACGTCCATTTGCCGAAGTTGGACACCGCGGGATTGATTCGGCAAAATACCACTGTCGAACTCACCAACCATCCAGCCTATCAGGATGTCGGTATCCTCGCAGCCATCACGGATAACGTATCTGCGGAGAGCGCATCTCTCGATGCACTCTTTCGGGTGCTCGCAGATGCCCGTCGTCGAACCATTCTCGACGTACTCAGCCATCAATATCATCCGATCAAACTCCAGACGCTGGCACACGACATCGCTTCGACTCAACGAGACGGGCCACCAGAGGACGTCGAGCAGGTTCTGCAGTCCCTCCAGCACGTTCATCTCCCACATCTGCAGGAGGCAGGGCTCATCGAGTATAATACGGACGAAGAAACGGTCGTCTATGAGGGTCACCCACTCCTTCGTGTTCCATGGATGCACTCCGAGCTCGGTTCAAACTTCAGAGCGACCCTGACGGACACGCCAAAGGATGCAGACATCTGGACAATCGATGGTCGAGAGAAGACGGTCTCGTGTGGTCAATCACTCTGTGAGGAGGCCGACGAAGAACTCTTTCTGATGTTCACGGCGACTGGTCTCCTTGAGGCCGGGTGTTTTTCCCGTATCAAGCAAGCTGCCGACCGCGGTGTAGACGTCTACCTTGGGACTGCTGATCCGACTGTCCAAGGATTCGTTCGGGAACATGCTCCAGAGGTTACCTTGTGGGAACCACAGACGAACTGGCTTAACCTTCCGGTCGATGGGGAGAACGTTGGCCGTCTCGTATTCGCTGACCGTGAAGCCGTTATGATCGGAACACTTAGGGAGAAGTCCGATGCAGGCGTCCACAAAGAACAAGCAATCTTCGCTGAAGGGGCTGATAACACACTCGTTGTCTTGCTGCAGCAAATGATACGCTCCCAATTCGCTAAACTTGATGATCAGACTAAAGATCACGATTCTGAATCGCAATCGCTGTTTTAATCATCAATGAAAGACCACTCATATCCCCCGACGTCAACATAAAACCGGTCTTCAAACAACATTACAGTCAGCCGCCAAGTATGGCCGTGGTGTCGGCGATGGCCGACGCACTGCATCAGCCTGCCACAAAGATAGAATCACTCTCTAACTGGACTGATCCAGTTGCGTTGGATTCACTCTTTGAAAACACCCCCGAAGCCATCTCTGGCCCGACCGTTACCTTCGAATACATTGGCTGTCGGGTGACGGTGTCCCCAGATAGTCTGCAGATCGAGCCACCGACCGGCGATGACCATGAATGACGTATCGGTACGCCAATACAGTCACGCTACTCCCCAATCGGTAGGTCTCTAAGATTACTCGGCGTCCACCTAGGCTCACTCTATCTCGATAGAATGAAACCTGAAGGGGTGCCCACCCAGCTGAAACACACCAGGTTTCCTCTGCTTTTCCACCGGACAGACAGTCAGCCCCAGCTCCTGACAGTCCCACTGATAACACACCAGAGTTCCGCTGTAAACAGTGCTCGCTCGACAGTCCCACCGTCACTAGATATGACTTACTCCTGCTAGTACTCAGAGGACAGTCCACCGGGCTCTAGCCTGCTTATCTCTACTGTACTGCTCAGTCTTGGACAGTCCAATATGCTGCCCTGTACCGGCTCAGGCGCGGTCCCCTGACGTCCTGTGGACAGTCTGGCAGTGCTGCTCACTGCCATTTCCTTGTGCGTTCTGTGGAAGACAGTCTCTCCTGTTGGCACCCCACCTCTGCTGTCACACGGGCATTCCGTGAGTGCGTGCTACTAGCGCCCCAGTTAGTGCGCTCAGAGTAGTTGACTGTGTGTCGTTCGTCGGCACCCCACCCCAGTGCGGATACTGGCACCCCCCATCGTCGCTCATCGGATTTCTTCGTCCTGCCCCGGTAAATGGACTGTCAAAACTCGTCGCTCTTGTTGACTGTCCTGTGCTATCTCACAGCCTTGGTGTATCGTACCTCGTCACTCGGTGTTCGGGGTGGACTGCTCCTCGAGGTTAGTTCGACGAATGAGGACGACATGAGAAGAATTTGGGACGGGGATAGCACCCGATAAACAGACCTGGCGGTTTATGAAATTCTATGTCAAAGAACACAATGAACTTCCATCGTATGTTCGACACACGATGAAAACCGCCCAGCGATTCCAAGACCCCCCGGCTTACCACTCACAGTAGAAATTAGACGAACACAATACCCATGAAGACGATTGAACGGCCGTGTTTGGTGTGTGGCACTGTCCTCGAAATCACGATCAAAGACGATGGCCAGTACAGCGGTGGCTATTATTTCGGTGAGTTCGAGAACCCTGTCGGGGATGGCGACCACCAGAAAGCGGATAAAATCGATCTCAACGGTCGGAATACCGATGTCGTCGAATGGACTGGGGAGACAGAAACGGTTGTAACGTGCTTTCCGAGCTCCCACCAAGTGCGAAACTGGTTGTGAAAGTCCTCGAATACAACGACGATGCGCTCACGCAGGCTGAACTTGCCAATGAAACCTTGCTCCCCCCACGCACGGTTCGCTACGCACTCACTCGACTCGAAGAACACGATCTCGTCGGTTCACGCTTCTCATTTGCCGATGCACGAAAACGCTGCTATTCTCTTGCCTTCGACTAATTACGTACAACAGACGTGAAAGACGACAGCTCTACACAGTCAATTCAAAACAAAGCTGAAAACAGAGAAGTGAAAAGCCGACACTCGCTACCTAAGGTACCTATTGTACCTATTTCTCCGGAATCCACCAGATAACAACTCGCGGACTCAACTTCCCGCGCTCAACCTCTCCTTTCTCGTGCAACTCTTCAAGCCGTTGATGCGCAGACGGTCGCTCAATCCCACGTGTATCCGCCGCCCACCGAGCGGTCACCGCCGGAAACTTCGACTCCCGATTTACCCGGGAAATTTCTGCGGATGGATGATGGTCTTAGGCGATGTATGAGTATCGCGAGCATCTAATTTCTAGCGATTAATTCTGATCGCATTACTCAATCATTCAGTACCGCGTCTAAAAAATGCCCAAATGTTATTAGTAACAATAAGTTTATGTAAAGTGTCTCCGATAGCATTCTGACTTCATGCTATTACCAGTAGACGGCTCTTATACACGACTATGTGGGAAAGATAAAATTGAGGGAGGGTCGTTTGTATGGTTGGGTTGATTGGTATTTTTAATGACCATTTCGGTTCTACTTCAAAAATCGAGAACCCATTACACGGATCGGAGGAACCTACCACCTCTACCTACAGAACCACGTCCGCTACTGTCCATATGTCGTTTCACTCACAGGAAAATAATAGTCAACCAGTATGGTGCCGCGATGGCGAAGTTCAAATGTGGCTCCTGGGTGAAGTATACGGTTTCCAGGACGAATCCGGGTATACTCCCCGTCCCTCCTCAATGGCAAGCGTTGAGTTTTGCGCGTCGCTCTACGAACGGCTCGGCTGGGAATTCCTTACTGGTCTCAACGGTAATTTCGTTGGTATCGTCTACGATCACGTTAGTGAGACCGCCTCAATTTTCCTCGACCGATTCGGCACCCATCCGGTTTTTTACGCCCGATTCGATGGAATACTTGTGTTTTCGACACAGATCCAACTACTCCCTTCCTTCTCACAGATCAGCCGTCGATTTGACCACGAGTATCTCTTCGAATATTTCACGCTTCGCAGGGTTTTCGGGACCAAAACACCACTCCGTGATATCGAAAAGTTCCCTCCGGCATCTGTCACGACCTACGATCTCTCCACTCACGAAATAACGTCGGAGGTCTACTGGACCCCCCACTATCAACCGGACGACAAACCGTTCGAGCACTTCGTCGAAACGTTCATTGACGTCTTCCAGGACGTTATCAACGAGCGTTTGGACTCGGATCGTGAGCCCGGTCTCATGTTGAGTGGCGGAAGCGACTCACGGTTGATTTTGGCTGCCACAAACCGTCAACTTACCGCCTTTCATCTCGCTGGGTGGCACAATCGAGAAGCACGGATCGCCGAACGGGTCGCCGAAATCGGTAACACAGACCTTCGAATCCTCCACCGAACGGATACCACGTATCTCGAAACGTTACCGAAGAACGCGTCGCTTTCCAATTTCGATGGCTACTACTTCCAAGGCTATCTCACCCCTTTCGCGGACGAAATCACCGAGTCGGTTGATTCGCTATTCACCGGCCTCTACGCCGATACGCTGTTCAAGAGTTACCCTATTCCAGACCGTTCACAATCGCTCGGATCGTTGGGAACGCTCACGTTACCGATCGGCGTTGAGATGAACTCACTGGCGGATATCCTCGAGTACTGGATTTCTTCGGCCGGGACAGCACTCGCTTCGCCGCCGGAATACCTCACCACGTCTCACGACCTCCATGAAATCCTGTCCGCGAACGTCGTTCGGGACGATGGGAAAATCGACCACCACGGCATACGCTACGATTCGTTGGACGACTTGCTCGTCTGTAGCACCTACTATCCTCTCTCGAACGATTCCGAGTTGATCAATCTACGAAGCCTCCGCCAGCTGTGTCCGTCTCACGTCCCCTTCTTGGATAACCGGCTCGTAGATTTACACCTTCGAATACCCAAGAAATACCGCCTCCGACGCGATCTCATCAATCGGGCCGTCCAGCGGCTTGCTCCCGAACTCGCGGCTATCCCACATCCATCATCGGATGTCCCGATCGCGCGGTCTTATCCAGTGCAGTATCTCGGGCGACAAGTGGCCAGCTTCCGACGCAAACACTTACCGAGACACCAACCACCGAAATATCACCTCAATCAAGATTCGTGGCGGGATCACGCGAGGTTTGCTCGCCACGAAGACTTCGTAATCGATGCCATTCGCAAGCATGAGCCCACGATTCGGGAACTTCCGTTCTTGGATTGGGAGGGGGTAAAAACTGTCTATCGAAAGCATCGGAACGGTGAAAATAGGACTGCGGAACTGTACACGCTTCTCACCCTGTTGGAGATGCCGATCATAAAGCAGGCGACGATGATGAGTCAAATGCACTCCTTTTCGCCCAGTACAGCGGAAGAAAGTGCGTAGCCCGGCACTACGTCATTCGTCGTCGGATCCCATGGGAAACTTCGGATCGTGCCAGACGGACTGTTGGGAGTGGATCGTCTACGTGGCAGTAATCGAAGTTCGGCATCTCATAACACGAAAGCAGAACCTCCTTTATCGCTGCAGAAAGCGGTGGACGACCGACGATTGATGAATCGTCGCGAACGATGCTCGTGAGATATTCCAGCTCGCCGATCAGGTAATGCGTTCCGACACCGACCTCGTATCCCGGTTCGATCGAGTCGGAGTTGCCGATCGCCTGAAGCCAGTACCAGTACGGGAAATCCGCACCCGAAGCCGTCGCACATGCAAGCGATTGCCACATCCGTGGGTTGATTTCGACGAGTTTGAATTCATCAGTCGCCGCATCTTCGATGTATTCGATACACGCGAGTCCATGCCATTCGAGTTCATCGAGGACCGCCCGACCCACTGCTTCTAGGCTCGGAATCTCGACGGATTCACGGTATACACCCCCACCACCGGTATACGAATCCCCGCGAATCTGTCGATGCTGAAACGTCGCGAGCGGTTCACCGTGGTCGTAGAGCGCGCCGAATACGTACTCGTCCGTCCCATCGATGTACTCCTGGACGATCGGGACGTGGTCCATTGCTTCGCACGTTGTCGCGATATCAAGTGACTCGTTCGATGGAACGTGTTGTACCGACTTGACGATCGACGACTCGGATGGCTCATACGAGTCGATGTACTCGTCGACGAGCAGGTTGTATCGCGATTTGACGACCCTATCGACATCCCACTCGGTGGCTTCGTCCAGTAGACGTGTCTCCGGCACCGGTACCTCTGTGCGTTCTGCAATATCCATCAGCTGCTTTCGATCATGGACTCTCTTCAATGTCTCAAGTGGAGGGACGACGAGGCTAACGTACTGATCGAATTCGTCGTGATACTTCGAGAGAACGTACGTATCCTGTGGACGATGTGGAATAATCGTGTATACGTCCGAACGGGCAGCGATTCCCAGAAGTGCGTCCTTGTACGCCAGTATTTCGTATGAGGGCGGAACTCGTACGACTTCGTCGCAGAATCGGGATGCGGCAACTGGAAGGTGTTCATCTGCGACTGCGACGATCGTTCGTATGTTTGCCCGGGTAAGTGATCGAACGGATGCATACCCATGTGGATACCGTGAAGCGGGTATCACAACCCCATTTGGTTCGTCTCTACCCACCGCTTCGTTAGCCGTTCGCATGCTATTCATCCGGTATAGGAGAAGATGGGCTCTCCAATCTGTCTTTTGTCCCCTGGGACGAATTCTTGAGGGCATCGATGGACGATCAACATCCGCCGCAGATTGTGTTGAACGGGTGTTCGGAGATAGCGAGCACATGAGGCTTCAGACAACCCATCACAGAGGTCGGCACAGAATTATGTAGATCGTTTCGGAGCGGTTCTCAGCTAAACCCGCCAACCCATTCTTGTCTCCCTCTTCCATTTATGTCACGCCAAACAACGCTGTCCGATGTGGCCACCCAGCGAACGCTCACCGAGTGCGCGGATACAACGAGCGACACCGACGACACCCCGACGACTGAGCGGGACCTGCTCGACCGCGGGCAAGCACATGCGGCGGACGTCGCGGCTGAGCATTTCCCCGACCTGCCGGTTGATACGATTGAGTGGGACGTGTCGCACCGTGCGAAACGGCAAGCAGGCGTCACGAAAGACGAACCTGCGACGGACGCGATTACGATCGCGCTCAGCTGGGACGCATTCGAGTACCACGGCTGAGCGCAATTCAGTTCGACGGTCACACGTTCTAACTTCAGAGGTCGGATTGACCGAGGATGACACACTGGTTAAATAAGAATGACTCACAGGAGTCGGAGGACAACGTTTTCTCCTCGGAACGCGATTCCTTCGTATGACTGAACCAACCGAACAAGACGAATTTGATGATATTTCGCCGGGAGAAGCGTTTGCACTACTCGGCAACGAGATCCGGATCGACATCGTTCGGGCGCTGGGTGAGATGTCCGACGAATCACTGTCGTTCTCCACACTCCGAGACCGCGTCAACGTCGCCGACAGCGGCCAGTTCAACTATCACCTCAAGGAGCTCGTCGGAAGTTTCGTCCGACGAACTGATGAGGGCACATACGAACTCACCTATGCTGGGAATCAGGTTATCGGGGCTATTTTCTCGGGAACGTTCAATCAGCGAGGTGCCCCTCGTACCTTCGACCTCGCTTCATCCTGCACCATTTGCAGATCGACGCTGTTGGCCGAATACGAGCAGGAACAAGTCACCATCAGCTGTCCGGCGTGCGACGACCAGATTTCGACGTTCGGCTTCCCGCCAGGCGCGTTCGAGAACCGCACCCCCGAGGAACTCGCCAACGCATTCGATACGTGGCTTCGGTCGTACCTTTCAGCGATAGTCGGAGGATTCTGTCTCACCTGTTCTGGCCGAATGCATGGATCAATAACCGACGTCTCAGAGTACCTTGAGAAACAGAAGGTGGGTACCGAGCACATCTGTGAACGATGTACGAATCGCTCCGTGAATTCGGTTGGTGGCTATCTTCTTTATCATCCTATCGTTGTTGCATTTCACCACGACCACAACATCGATCTGACCGAGACGCCAATCTGGGAGCTGCCGTGGCTACGCAATGAGGAAACGACGGTGCTCTCACGCGATCCGTGGCGCGTCCGGTCGGTCGTGGAACTCGATGATAACCGTCTTGAACTCGCTGTCGAAGAGGATTTATCTGTCGCTATTATTTAGAATTTTAGACAGAAACAGACTTCGGTTCATTGGTTTACCGAAATGATGTTCTGCAAGTATTTATTCCAGGGTCTGCCGTCCAGGTCAGTGTGAGATCGCTTTTCCGAAACACGATGTTCAGGCGACTCTTCGCAGGTCGATTGGTTACGAACGCGGGTGACAGTCTCTATTACATTGCTGCAATGTGGCTCGTCTATGACCTGGGTGGCTCGGCGTTCTATACAGGTCTTGCGGGAGCATTGATCCTTCTCCCTCAGGCGCTTCAATTCCTCACAGGACCACTCGTTGATCGGTGGAGTCTCCGGCGAACACTGGTGGGAACGCAAGTTATTCAAGGAGTTTTACTCTTGATTGTCCCGTTGGCAGCCGCTACTGGCTGGCTCACCGTTACTGTGATACTGATCGTTATTCCAGTTGCTGCAATGATCAATCAATTCGTGTATCCAGCACAGAGTGCCGCGCTACCTCGAATCGTTGAAAAGAACGAATTAGTTGACGCGAATTCGGCATTTTCTGTTGCATACAGCGGTGTTGATTTCGTCTTCACGGCCTTCGGGGGTATTCTCATTGCGCTTGTTGGTGCGGTTTCGCTCTATCTCATTGACTCAGTAACGTTCGCTGTTGCCGCTCTCGTGTTCGCCGGTCTTCACGTCCCCAATGCCGAACAACCCGACACAGAGCCAGCTACGTCAGCGGTTAGTGACTACTTCGACAAGCTCAGTGAAGGTATACAGTATATCAGGGCAACAGTTATTGTGCCAGTACTTGGGACGTTCGTCCTAGCCAATATCGCCGTCTATGCGACGATAGCTGTGCTCCCTGTATTTGCGGATGCGCGTGGTGGTTCAGGGACGTACGGAATGCTCTTAGCTGGAATCTCCGTCGGGATATTTATTGGCGCACTTGCGGCTCCACGTCTGAAATCGGTGCCGATGCACCTTCTTGGGGCGATTGGCTACGGCCTTGGGGGGGTTGCATGGCTTGCAGCGATCCAGGTCCAGTGGTTGCCGTTGACGACGGCCCTGATCTGCCTCGCAGCCATACCACTTGGGGTAATGGATACAATCGTCATGGCGATGATTCAATCGCTTGTTCCGGAACGGCTCGTTGGGCGCGTGACTGCCGTGACGATCAGCACGAGCGGGGTAGCGAAGCCGGTTGGTTCCATGCTCGGAGGGATAGCCGCTGAATCGGTAGGAATCAACTTTGTGATGGCTGCTCTAACTATAGGGTTGTTCTCGATGACAGTCTTCTGGATTGCTCATCCGTTACTCCGTCATGTACCGGCAGTCGACGAGATTGACCCCGCGAAGTACGGTTTGAGGTCGATATAAACAGCCGAAATGGTATACTACCTGCCAACTTCGGTGATCGAATATAACGACGAGACTGAGGCGTCATGCATCCCCGTCGACGCTGGTCGCGCGTGTTCAGCCGCTACGGTGGGTTGATTCTCCGATGTGTCGAACAATACCTCGGTTACGATCCGTCGGGGGAGGACCTGCCAATGAATCTCGGTTCGCTCGTTTTTCGCGGCCACTTCCTGTCCGAGCTCATCGATCCGATTGCCTTTCTCGGTTACTTCATGTTCGAGTTCGTCGATACGATCGGCAAGCATCTGAACGTGTTCAACGGCTTGCTCACCGAGATGTGGGGTTCATCGAGCAGTCCTCCCCTCCGACGGGAACACCTCATCCGGCGGGGACGATCCGATGGAGCCCGCCGTCGCCGTCGGCTCCGATACCGAGGACGTATAGCTCCCCGCCGTCGTCACGACCGAACGAGAAAATTTGCTCTATCTTACGTCCGCCGTCGCCGGCCACACTGAGGACCCGCGTTGGCCACTGGCCGTTCCTGTCAGGCCGCGTCGCGGCGAACAGTCGCCCAGCAGCCTGCAGATCGCCGAAAACGTACGTCCCTTCCATCGCCGGGAGTGCCGACCCGCGGTAGACGTACCCGCCGATGACCGAGATTCCGCTGACGGAACCACCCGAGTGGGGATATTCGATGATGGGTAGGGCGAGTGGTTCGCCGTCTCGGACGCTCCCGGGCGTCGCGTCAGGGCAGCCGTCCGCCTCGTAGCAGTGGGTTCCCTCCTTGATGTTCCACCCGTAGTTGCCGCCCTTCTGAACCAGATTCACCTCCTCGAAGCTACTCTCGCCGACGTCACTAACAAAGAGATCTCCACGGTCGAATGACATTCGCCACGGGTTCCGGAACCCCCACGCGTAGTGTTCGTCGAGACCGTCAGTACCGATCAGTGGGTTATCGTTGGGGATGGCGTAGCCCTTACCCTTCGCCCGGTCGTCAATGTCAATGCGGAGAACGCTCCCGAGGAGGTTTTTCGTCACATCCTGTCCATTGCCTCCGTCGACGGTGTCGTACCAGTCGGAGACGTGACCAGTTCCCTGGTCACCTCCTCCGCCACCGTCGCCGACCGCCACGTAGAGATACCCGTCCGCTCCGAACTTGATGTCTCCGGCGTTGTGGTTGCTCTGCGGCTCCGGAATCTCCAAGACGACGCGTTCGGAGTCGCGCTTTGCCCGTTTGCCATCTTCGGTCGTCACGAACTCCGAGAGGACGAACGTGTGGCTGTAGGTCGGTGGCGTTCCCGATCGCGCCTGGGAGGAGTAACGGACGAACAGTCGGCGGTTCTCGGCGAAGTTCGGGTGGAGTGCGATTCCCAGCAATCCCATTTCGCCCCCGGCTTCGACGGTGTCCCGCAGGTCGAGGAATGGTTCGTCGCGGAGGCCGTTCGGCCCGTGGAGATGAACGACACCGGTCTGCTCGGCGATGTAGCGACGGTCGGCGCCAGGTGCGAATGCGACGTCCAACGGTGCCTGCATCCCGCTGGCCAGCGTCCTCAGACCGACCGAATTTGGTGGAGTACCCGTCGTCGTCTCCGTTTCGGACGTACTGGTCGTGTTCGGTTGGGTGTTGCGTCCGGTCGGTTGTCCGCAGCCAGCTAGTCCCGCCGCTGAGCCGACGAGCGCCGCTTCGAGAAAACGTCGGCGCTTCATGAATACCAATTCGAGTTCCGATACAAAAAGAGAACCGGGTGCAAAAGGGTAGATTATCGCCTTCTGCTGCGGTTCAGAACACCCCATTTGAGGCGCTCACTGCTCCGTAAAAGCACTCCGACGACTCTACTTCACGAATTCGGAGCGAGTACTGCTCGGGCAAATCATTGCTCTGAACTCGTATCTGCAACACACGCTCTTGTGCTGCCAATTCCTTCATCACCGCACTCTGTAACCGCTCGAACGACGCGTTTCCAGTTTTGATCTCACAATAGTACTGAGCCAGTACACCATCCCACTCATCTTTAGCCCGAACGATGCAGTCCGGTGTCCACCGTTTCACCCTGTTTGGATGGACGATTTACTGCCCAGACGTTGTCATTAAATAGTGAAAATACAATTTTTCAGTAACGCCTTGCTCTCATGGCATTCCCATCAGTGTCGATCTTCGTTCAATTTGTTCGCACCCCCCTATTACTTTGGAAGAATTCGGAGGTACAGATCGGCATTTAACGGCTTTAAAATTGCATAGAATTGCTTAGGGCTGGTTTCCGGCCATAGAATCCAGCTTTAGAATGCTAAGGCTGGATCGAAATGATAAATGTAGCCTTTCACGGCTTCAAACGACTGAAAACTGGACGTTACCATCTCATCCCTGTTCCTGTTACTCATCCAACCTTAGACTCTCTTATTCATGTTACTATTCCAATCTTAGGTTTCCGGGTCGATATTGGCTCACACGAGTATTATCGCGAAATAGAACGCCTCTATCCAGCCTTAGATCTGAACTATTAGAATCCTATAAATATATTCATCTATACTTGTGCCTTTAGAGCCATTTCCATCGATCCGGCCGTCGAATCACGACACCGCTTGCGTTCCCAAAGTAGTTGGTACAGGAGGCCATTGTGAAATGAAATGAGTACTGACTTCACTCAATGTCCTGACTGTGGATGGACCGGTAAGACAACTGATTGCGTGATCGATGAACTCGAACGAAAGTGCCCTGTCTGCCACTACGTATTTCGACGTAATTCGTGAATCGGGGAATCGATTCACTCGTTCTCTGGAATCCACCAGATGACCACCCGCGGACTCAATTTTCCCCGCTCAACTTCTCCATCCTCAAGCAGTGCTTCAAGCCGTCGATGCGCGGACGGCCGCTCAATCTCAAGCGTATCGGCCACCCACCGAGCGGTCACCGCCGGAAACTCGGACACACGTATTGCACTAAGAATATCCTCATCAGTCGTATCCTCTGCAAACTGGCCGCGAGTATCGCGCTCGCTCTCGTCTGTTATCGTAGCCCTTAGTTCCTTATCTACCTTTAATCATACACTACGTAGTATATTCGTCTCTCTCAAATCATCTAAATGAGTGATGAAAGCAATTACCACCACAGTTAACTAACTATCGATAGTCATTATACTCGGAATGATGGGTGAAAGTCAAGAAAAAATGATGGAACAGCCAGCACAAAAAGCAGCAGGTGAATCCGCACAGGATCCAATCGTACTCGCTGCTCTCGCATCCGTTGGGTTGTCCTGGTACCAGTTCTTTATCCGAGGCAAAAAGACACGGGGAATATTCATCGGCTTGTGGCCACCAACACTCCTCGCATTTGCAAGCTACTTCAACCAAAAACGGATGGAAAAACAAATGAATCCGACCAACATAATGAGTTCTGTCCGGAAAATGCTTGGTAGTAAATAATCTGCTCTCTTTTTGCCTGAAAGCGTAATCTAACATTCGTCGCCACTCCTTTGGGCGACACATCTCTCATGCTGTCTGTGCTTCGAAGAGCTGCAGGCGCGATGAATATTATCAACAATTTTCCAATTGGGGGTAATGGTTCGTATCCCAACGCGGAAACAGGGCAGTAGTCTCTGGAAGAGTTGACTTTTCCGGCCACTCTAATCCGGGTGTCCAATGTCTGTTGTTTACCACAAACCTGAACTCACTACCCTTTCTCCGATAATATCGTCCGTGAAACGACTGCAGATCCATTCATCGTTACTCATTTCCCGCCCCGAGTTAGGCAGTCAACAACAAACCGACTACAATCCAACTCTTTGGTGAACCACGTGATTGCGTGGGGGAGAACAAACAATGACACAACACGAGATCTTCACTAGCACGGTCTTACAAATCGGTGGACTTCCGGGATGGCTGCAGGACCCTATTTCAGGGTTTATCGCATTGCTTCCGCGCCTCGTCGGTGCACTCATCATCCTGCTCATCGGTTGGATTATTGGCCGTGCCGTGGCGGCGGTCGTCCGCAGAATCGCGGATCGAATCGAACTCGATAGAATGGTGCTTGATACGCCGCTCGGGCGGATGTTCGGTGGAACGGAAAGTGCGGTGTCGGGCGCGTTCGGTAAACTCGCCGCGTGGTTCGTCTACGCACTGGCGATTCTCGCCGCGGCAAACGTGCTCGCAATTGCGACGCTTTCGCAATGGGTTGCCACTGCTGTCTCATACCTTCCAGCACTGATCGCTGGACTGTTAGTCATTGTGCTGGGATTCGTGGTTGCTGACTTCATCGGTGACGCGATCATGCGAACTCGGGCGGCAACGCACACCGCGTACACCCAGTGGTTCGCCACGGGAACCCGGATGTTCCTGTACTTCACCGCCATCGTCATCGGTCTCGACACAATGGGTATCGACGTAAGTATCCTTTACCTGTTCGCTCGTGCCCTTGCATGGGGACTTGCGGCCGCTATCGCCATCGGCGCGGGTGTCGCGTTCGGCTGGGGTGGTCGGGACTACGTCGCCGAACACATCGACGGGTGGATGAGCAGCGCGAGTCAGGGAACCCCAAGTCCGCAACCGAGCGACGATGACTGAAAAAGCCGTCTGCTGACGGCTTTCCGGCTTTGGAACCGTTCACGGAACTCCTTGCGGGAGCCGTGCTCCCTGCGGAACCTCTCGATAGCCGCGCCATTCCGCACCGGCGTCGAGCCCGGCGTTCACTTTTTAGTAGTCGCCAATTCCACTCGGCTTGACGGGTATATTTGGCCATCGGTTCAACGTCTTCGACTTCCGGCCACCATCCGCGAATCCCGTCGAGATATACTTAAACATATGCTATGCGATTGATGATGAGAATCCCCACCAAACCGTCCAATGGGGGCCACATCCAGATCAAACCACTCCCACATACTGTGGAGTACCGACTGTTTGTCAATAGAAATTAATCTGCACGCTTCTCTATTGATACATACTTGGTACCGGTTGATCTAGGTCTTGTGATTGACTGGCTTGTTCGTTTTGGATGAGTTGCTGGTACTGTGCAGCGACTTGCTCAAGTTCGGATTGGATTGCATCTGCTTGTTGTTCGAGTTCTGGTGTTTCAATATCAAAGTCAACCAGGGGTTCAACAGCATTTTCGATCAGGGATTGTGCAGCGATGGGATCTGGATAGAAGGGATTCGCTTGCACGATGAGTATCATAGTCGGAATTCTAGATTGATAGAAGTCGTTCGCGAGTGCGCCTGTGACGCCACCAACAAGTCCAGAAGCAGCCGCGAGTGGAATATTCGCGGCGGTTAACTCCTCTTTGAGTGCATCCGTTGTTGCAACCCCCTGTACGTCGCCCACTTCAGATTCCGATTGTGCCGGTGCACCAACCAAAAATACCGCACGCTCAAATTGGGCCATGATCTCCTCTCGCAGGCACTTTCCGAGCGCTCGATAACTCGTCGGAGGGAGGACGACATCACTCTGCAATGTGAGTACAGACGGTGTTTCACCGGCATATACTCGAACAGGGTCCTGTATTTGGCCCTCCGTAAATGATGTCACTGGGGGAAACAGATCAGAGTGAAGCGATCCGTGATGGGTCAGTCCAAGTTGTTGAGTGATTTGATCTACCGCAATTGCAGCAACCAGGCCGTGTCCTGGTAGTCCTTCGATGAACGTCGCTGTTTCGGGGTTCTGGTCAGCGATTGCTTTGAATTCGACTGTCGCTGTTGGTCTACCCATTCACATAGTTTAGGGAGCGTCGGTAATCACCTTTTGTTTTTATGGAGCTATTTTGCTCGTGGTTGATCACAATTGAACGGTGTGATACGTAGAACGAGTTTCTCGATAGTAAAGTCGACCTCCGCCCTACCGAGTTCAACCTCTATATCGGAGAAACTGAGACGAGGAGAAATCCAGTACCGATTTTTTAACTTCGATCTCCTCTATTTAACTGATTTAGTACATCGTTTCGGACTTCGCTTGCGGAGTCGTATGTTTTCTCGTCGACTGAATTAAGCACTTCTTCGATGGATTGTGTGCCGCCCGGCGATTCGACCTCATAGTCGCCATACGCCGCAATCAATTCATCGACTGTCATTGGATAGTCTTGCTCTTCGAGGGTCTCATCGAACTCACCAAGCTCACCGTCTTGTGCCCGTTCCTCAACCGAGGATCGATCATCACTCATGGGCTTGTTCTAAATTCGCAAGTCAGAATAAGGTGTTGGCTGATTCACCGAACGATAAGCAGCGATGTACTAGATGTAAGTAAGTGGTGAGATGACTAACTATCGATTCTAATGTGGCCGCTGTAAGCAACTTTGTTTTTGAATGCAGTTGCTGCGACCGATAGTACACCAGAGAAACCGGCGGCCCTGTTCGACGAGCACGGACACATGTGACGGACGTCGCTACTGAACACTCCTCGATCTGCCGGTCGAAACGATCGACTGAGAGGTGTCGAAGAGTTCGCAGACAATGTTCAGACTGTAACTCTTAAATGTGGGTTTCAAGAGCACCATGAAGTGGCTAACTTACTGAAGAATACCTTCAAACGGACAAAGGTGGTTTTTCCCTGAACTAACCAACCGAGAACTATGTTGCACTGATATCTCTATTATTATTGATGTGAGCTTGGGCACCGGTCAACGGGTATTTCATTTCAATTCTAAACTAAGCTGAAAACAGAGACGTGAAAAGCCGACAATCGCTAACTAAGGCACCTATTGTACCTATTCCTCAGGAATCCACCAGATAACTACCCGCGGGCTCAACTTTCCCTGCTCGACCTCCTCCTCTTCATACAGCGCCTCAAGTCGTCGATGCGCAGAGGGCCGCTCAATCTCAACTGTATCTGCTACCCACCGAGCGGTCACAGCCGGAAACTCCGACTTGCGTATCACCGTGAGAATATCGTCGTCAGTGGTTTTCTCTGCATACTTGGCATGATTGAGACGTACGGGCTAGTTTGTAACTAAACGCAAGATGAATTGAATGGCAGTTAGCTACCCACAACAACAAATGCACGCGCCATCAGCGACCGAATTGATTGTCGGATGACTGTTGACCCTGTTTCGTGACTTGACCGCCACACTTGGGACAAATTCCCTCCGCAGTGTCGAAGGTTTCACCACACAGCTGGCATTCAAAGGACGCATCACTTTTCGTAGTGAATAGCTGTTTGAGTTTGTTAATTAGTCTCATTTAGTGGTGATTTACACTCTTCGTGCGTACCGGGAAAAATCTACGGATAAATAGCAATATACAAATTCTATTCGAGAGCGCGTTACCTGTTGGTTTCACGGATTTCAGGAAGCCTCATGCACACTCTCCAGAAAGCGATGGCGTCCAATCCGTTGTAGACGACTTACTGCAATGGGAAGTAGCGGTATCGCTGCACGGCTTGATCAGCGGAGAACCACACCGGATGCTGAACCACCTGACGCTGGTCTTTCCTATGTCAGGCTCGAAAGACCATACAAACGGAACCATCCGAAACCCTTGAACCTGCCGAGACGGCACAGAAACGCGCACAATGGGAACAATTCCCCTCAACGTCGAATGCCCCCGGACTCATCGAAGTCACCACTGAGAGCCACGAGAACCCAGCAGGCAACCAGTACACAGTCTCCATTGACGACGTGACCGAGGATCTGATGGCTTGTAATTGCCCACATCACGTTCACCGCAATGCCTACTGCAAACACATGGCCACCGTGGAAAACGCGACTGACGACGGCACGCTCGACGCCTTTCCGTCAGAGGACGAAGACGATGCCGAGTCTGAAAACTGTGACTGCGATGGCCTCGATGGCTTCCCGTGCTGGCCGTGTGTGAGAACGGGACGGAAGGACCTGCCAAACTAACCCACGCTTCAGTCTCTGGACCGCATATCTTGAAAAAGCTTATACCTGGTATATAGCGACGATTTCAGTCTAAACCGAGGCTCACTTTGATGGCTGCATCGATTTCAGTCATTTTCTCATCACTGACATGCCCAAAGGTTCGCTCAATACGCTTTTCAATATCGACCGTCCGTATTTGATCAAGTTGGACAGCAGAATCCTTGTCGACATCTTCATCGCTTGCACGGAGAATGACCACAAACGGATATTGTGAGAGTGTCGTCGTCATCGGGGCGACGATTGTTGTGGGCGAATACTGGTTGCCAGTATCGTTTTGGATAACGACTGCTGGTCGGGTCTTTTTGATTTCGGATCCTTTTGTCGGATCGAGATTTACGAGAACAATATCACCGCGAGAGACGCTCATAAGTAGTCGTTTGCCTCTCTCGATGCCCCTTCCCATTCCTCATTTATTTCCCGTGCCTGTTCGGCATTGTCCTTGTAGGCCTGCGCAAGCTCATCATGATCAATGCCATTCGGCTTCCGAATTACGATTTTGCCATCTTCACGCTCGACAATGACCTCGTCTCCACCGTGGATATCTTCTTGCTCTCGAATCCACTTTGGAATCGTGACCTGGCCTCGATCACCGACACGCCGTATGTTCTGTGACATTACATGAATTCATATGTTATTCATATCTATAAAGGCACCGGGTGAGTTGTATAGAGACGACGAAGACGATGCGGAGCCAGAGGAGTGCGACTGTGACGGTCTCGATGGCTTCCCGTGCTGGCCATGCGTGAAGTCCGGACGGAAGGAACTGCCGAACTAACTCGCTTCAGTCTTTTTATCCATGTCTCGCCAATTGACGTTCTCGGAGATCACCGACCAGCGAACGCTGACGGAAAGCGCGGATGCTACAACCGATGATACACCTGAGACACCGACAGCCCTGCTCGACCCAGCACAACAGCATGCAGTGAACGTCGTCACCGAGCATTTCCCTGAAATCTATACCCATCCATAAATTAAAAGTGAACTATCAAAAGCAGCGTTCATCTTCTACTGAATAGTCGTTCGATGATAGTTCGATTACTTGGTCGCTCCGCCAACAATACGGAACAATCGACTTCATTGAGAACGTCATAATGTAATGTATTTCTCACAAGCCGTGAAAGTAGTCCCTCCTCCGTTGCTCCGACGATCACTAGCGTATGGTCTTTCGATTTGCGCTTGATCGCCTCGCCGACATCCCCAGAATCGTCTATGACGAGCGAAGCAGTGTCTAAGTCGTTTTCTGTTGCCCAGTTAGAGAGAAACTGTTCACCTGAGACACGTTCGTTGGGCCCATCTACAACATGTAACAGGGTCACTGTTGATCCGAGAGTAGACACGAGGTCCCGTGCTACTTCTGCACTTAATTCCGAATCAGGACCACCCGCAGTAGGTAACAAAATCCTTGAAGCGTCCAGCTCCTGGCCCTTTAATACGAGAAAATCACAGGGGAGTCGTTTAGTTAATTCGTCGATCGGCTTCTCTGCGCGTGCCTCTCCCCATAGTCGGTCCGTATCCCATCCCATCACGACAAGATTTACGTGCTCTTGTTCAGCAGTATCGAATACCTCCTGAAATGAGCGGTGAGAAACGATTGTAGACGTCTCACAAGCAATATTATACGAGTCAGCAGTCTCACGAACATCTTCCATCAGCGTATCAGATTCAGCAATAATGCGATCTTGTTGGCCAAGATCGTAATTCATCGAAGCACGAAGGGGTGTTTGCACAATATGAACAGCATGGATTACCGCTGACGCCCGTTGACTGGCAAGAACACATGCTAAACTTACCACTTCTAATTCAGTACGAGGATTCTCAATTGGAACTAAGATCCGGTAAGCATCGTTATCAGATGAACCTATTTCACTAGTATCAATCATTGAAACGTATGAGCGTCCGACGAGATCACCAAGAAACCACTCCCGAATTGAAAGCTGACGGTCGGCGCCTTCGAATCGAGCTGTTTCGAGTCGGCGTTCGCTCGTTTGGAAGTAGTTGACCACAGTTACCAATACAACACCACCTACCGTATTACCGAGTAGAACAGGGATAACAAACTGTGTGAGCCCAACAGAGATCCCAATATCTCCTGCCAGCACCAGGTAGGTCATTTCAGTGAAAGAAACGACGACGTGAAAAAGGCCGCCTAATGGGATTGCAAGGAACGCTAAATATACGATCACTAGCCGAGAAATTGTATCACGAGAGGCGAATACTACCCAAACAACTCCAGCGACTATCAATCCAGCAAAAACCGCTTTAAAAAATAACGATGATGGTGGCGTCTCGATCCCGTTTTCGGCGTGGTGGAGAGCCGCGGCGGCTGCCTCGGGAGAAAAGACACCACCCCATGTGAGTGCGATTGCTCCGATGGCACCTCCGGTAAAATTGCCAAACAGGACGATAAGCCAATGACGTAATAGCGCTGGAATGCTAGCTAACCGTTCTATCGTCAAAGCGACTGGTGGCAGTGTATTCTCGGTATATAGCTGATAACCACCGAGTATGATGTAAACGAATCCAAGTGGATACAGTAGTGCACTAAAGAGTGGATTACCGCCCATCGTGGCAGTCATCGACGAATAGAGAAGAAACGTGATTGTAATCGCAAATCCTCCTGCGAGAGCACTGAAGAATAATTCGCGAGAGCTTGACGTTATTTCCTCATCAGCAGCGGCAATAATACGCTGAAAGATTTCATCTGAAGAAAAGCGATCTCGAACGACGGCTCCAACTGCGGGAGCACCGCTTCGAGAGCTCTCAACAGCATCACGAACAGTCTCTCGGTCCGAATCCGAGTCTGACATCATAGTCTATAATGTCCGACAAGCTATACGATTTGTGTTCTATTATTGATTATCTGTTTTCCCCTCACACACCGGAACGCCCACTACAAACACATGGTTGCCGTCGAAAACGCACCCGACGACGGAACGCTCGATGCCTTCCCGCCGAAGGACGACAACGATACCGAACCCGAAGACTGCGACTGTGACGGCCTCGGTGGTTTCCCGTGCTGGCCGTGTGTGCAAACGGGACGGAAGGAACTGCCGAACTAACCACCGCTTCAGCTCTTTTTATCCATGGCACGCCAACTAACGTTCTCGGCTATCACCGACCAGCGAACGCTCACGGAAAGCAAAGATTAGGAATGAAACTATTAGAGTTTGAGCTATAATAGTCTCGCCACTAACTTCGAAGCACATACATACCTCGCATCTCTACCATACGTATGGAACAGTTCGTCAATCGCATCAAGGAACTTGACCGACTCAAAGCGCTATACGATAGCGAACAAGCGGAACTCGCAATTATCTACGGGCGTCGGCAAATCGGAAAGAGTGAACTCGTTCGCCAATCCGTTATCGATCGAAACGATGTCGTCTACTATCAGGCTGTCCAAGGAACTCCCACTACCCAACTTTCTCGCTTCGTTGAAGCGGCTGCGTCGACATTTTCCAGCATTACTTCGGTCAAAGAAGAGTGGGAACCACTTCTCACGCACCTCGTTGAGAGAGACGCGATCATCATTATCGATGAATTCCCATATCTCATCGAATCAGACGAGAGTCTTCCATCTATTGTGCAACACCTGTGGGATACCGGCGTGGACGACAGTCAAGCAACGCTCGTCCTTACAGGGTCAGCAATCGGTATGATTCACACCTATCTGCTTGATGGCGGTGCGCCACTCTATGGACGTGTTTCCCAGACGCCGAATGGTCAAATGGAACTCACACAACTCCCCTTCCGGTCAGTCCAAGAGTTTGTCCCGGGATACGACCCAGAGGATCGTGTATTCGTGTATGGAGTCTTCGGTGGCACACCTCGCTATTTAGATCCGCTCGACGCATCACGATCGCTCGGAAAGAATATTACACGACTATTGTGTGACCCGGATGGGCCACTCCATAACGAGCCAGAAACGGTGCTCCAAATGGAACTCAACGAGGTAAATACGTATTTCTCGGTATTAGAATCGATGGCGAGCGGAAATCGAAGTCGAAACGAAATTGCACAAGGAGCCGGCATTGAGAGCACCAATACGTCCTATTATTTCGACCGCTTGGAAACGCTTCAGATCATCGAAAAGCATCATCCAGCATTCGCTGACCCAACGCGAAGTAAGCGAACGCGGTACAAAATCCGAGATCCCGTCTTTCGTTTTTACTTCCGATATCTGTATGGCCGTGGTGGTCAATATGAACTCTATGGCGAAAATGCATACGAGGATCTTATCGAACCAGAGTTGCCGGACTTTGTGAGTGAAATATTTGAAGAGCTGTGTCACGATGCACTCCCTGAATTGTATTCCGAATATACGTTTACACGGGTGCCAAGCCAGTGGTGGTACAAAGATCGTGAAATCGATGTCGTCACCCCGACTGACGAGTCGACACTTCTCGTCGGTGAAGCCAAGTTCACAAATGCTCTACTCGGATATGATATCCTCAACAATCTCGAAGAAACGGTCGAGTATATCGACTGGATACCGAAGACGGGTGGCAATCCGTCGTATGAATACGCATTATTCAGCCGATCGGGATTCAAATCATCCGTAGAAGAAGCTGCTGACGATCGTACTGACCTTCACCTTTTCGACCTCAATGATGTTGTAGGTGCACTTGAGACAAACGAAACACGCTGAATATCACTACCTCATTTCCATCAACCACGTGACCGAGGAACTGATGGCCTGCACGTGCCCGCACCACGTCCACCAGAGCGCCTTCTGTAAGCACATGGCTGCCGTCGAAACCGCAACTGACGACGGGACGCTCACGGCGTTCCCATCGGAGGACGACGAGACGGACGAAGACGACGCTGAACCAGAAGAGTGCGATTGTGACGGCCTCGGTGGCTTCCCGTGCTGGCCATGCGTAAGGATGGGACGGAAGGAACTGCCGAACTAACCACCGCTTCAACTACCACTTGCGTATTCCAATACGGTTAAGGCAATCGGAGCACTATCAACCGAATATGAGCGACCAATCACGCACAGACTCCGGCCACTATGCCGAAACAATCACGCTTGAGCGCGTGCTCCGTGTCTTCGATCAAATCGAGGGTCCGACGATCACTTCGCGCGACGTTGCCGACGTTCTCGACTGTTCAACGGAGGCTGCCCGCCAAAAACTCGGTCAGTTACATGAACAAGGACGTATCCATCGACGCAAATCAGGACGAACCGTCCTATGGTGGCGGGCAGATGACGCTCAAGCAGCAACCGAATTCGATCCCGATGATCCACTATTTGCGGAGTCACCAACATTTGCGAGTGAGGAACCGACAGATGCCGCAAACGTCGACGAATATCTCTATGGTCCAATCGAAGCGAATTCTGACGATGAATAATGCCGACAAATACATCTACCGCTGACACTGCTCGTTCTCTCTTTGTTGATACCGGCGCACTCTTTGCCGTCTTCAATCCGAATGATGAGCGACATGATGCTGCTCGCATCGTCA
This sequence comes from Haladaptatus halobius, assembly GCF_020618475.1. Classification (GTDB taxonomy): domain Archaea; phylum Halobacteriota; class Halobacteria; order Halobacteriales; family Haladaptataceae; genus Haladaptatus; species Haladaptatus halobius. The sequence goes on from NZ_CP085340.1 coordinate 162,924, forward strand.
TGCAGAAGATTCGAACTGGTGAAGCTCCGTACCGGCCACTCTATATTAGTAGCTTCGCAGTCGGCGAACTCGCAACCCTAATGCTTCGGAAACTAGGCCACGCCGCAGCTGTTGAGGGGATTCAACGCATTCGTGAGTCGCCAAATTTGACAATTCTCTATCCTGGTCCAGCAGCGTTCGCAAACACGTGTGCAGAATTTGGTCGGTATGATGATCAGCAAATTTCCTTTGTTGATCATATGACTGGTGTGCTGGCGGATGAGCGTGATGTTACCCATGTATTTGCCTTCGACAGCGATTTTCGAACCCTCGGACTCACAGTCGTCCCTGAGGATGTCGGCGTTTTCTGAACTACACTAGCTCTCAGATAAATGAGTTTCTTAGATCACGAAACCGGCGAGCTGATGGCCTGCACCTGCCCGCATTACGTCCACCGCACCGCCTTCTGCAAACACATGGCCGCCGTCGAGAACGCAATCGACGACGGGGCGCTTGAGGCATTCCAGTGCGAGGACAGCGAAGACGATGCCGAACCAGAAGACTGTGATTGTGACGGCCTCAATGGTTTCCCGTGCTGGCCGTGTGTGCAAACGGGACGGAAGGAACTGCCGAACTAACCACCGCTTCAGCTCTTTTTCTCTGTCTCATGTTGAACTGCGTGAGACCTCCCTGTTAGACGAAGATATGAACAATAACAATACGCCGGGTAGCTCCGTGAGGTGAACCTCTCCGCTATGACAGCGTTAGATTCGAAAGAGCTATGCTGTAGGCTCGGAAGAACGTGAATAGCAGAAGAGAATATGGACGACAAGGAATTAGACGACGTAGCGGTTTTCTTTCGCATGGCACGCGAGTTCCCGGTGCGGACGAGCCTCTTTACATTCGGATTGCCGGTGTTTGCTCTCCTCCAACTACTCAACGGCTTCATTTACAACGGATCACTTGTCTTCATCGGCCTGTTCGCAGTACTAGTCACGGCGGTCTCAGTAAATCTGACTCAATACTATATCGCCGTTTATCGCCGACAACAGCTTACTCACTGGTGGCGATAACAGACTGACAGACTGGCATTGAAAAAGGATTGGTCAACAAATTAGGCTGCCGCTCTTTGGGCATCTCGACGCCAGTCGCGGATTTTGTAGGCGCTGTAGGCGCCGAGCACGAACGCAAGCAAACCGACGATGATGTCGTTCCAAAACCCAAGATTGTTGGCAGTTTCTGTGGCTCCGGCATCAACACCGAGGACAAATGGCGCGATGATGAGCCACAAGCCGAGTATCGCCGCGACTGTCGCCGCCCCCATGCTTCCTAACTGCTCTTTCGACTGACGGGAATAGTTGTACGCGCCGATGGCGGCTAGAAACGCACCGACAAGGACGTCATTCCAGACTTGTGTTGCTGCGAGTTCGAATAGGAACGCTTGTAAGATCAGCCAGAGGCCAAGAAGAGCGATGAGCGCCGATAGTCCTTTCCCCCGTTCGTCTGGGTTCGGGGCATGCCTATCTTGATTGTGCATCTGCTCTCTGTCAGTGTCATGATTACTCATTGGTGTTCCCTATTTAGATAGGATCCGTATTTGCTTAAGTATAGCGGCTTATTTTGAACATATGGCAAAATAATCTCGGAGTTAATGAATAGATAATCACTATAGGACGTTAAAAAACCACATTCGGATCGCTTATCACATCGCAGTACACGGTACGAGAAAAACGAAGGGTTCCTCACCTGTGTACACTGGATGCGAAACCTGTGTTGAATTTATCAACGAACGTGTGGTGTAATCTGTCCTCTCGAATAAGTAATGAAAAACGATTGGACAGTGACACCGATGAGGGTCACACAACCAAAAATCAAGGTGAGGAAATTTCTATCAAAATTAAAGGCATCTAATCAGAGTACTCGCTGAGTTTCTGCTTCTCTGCGAATTTCACTAGCACGAAAACAGTAAGGGCCCTTATTCGTCTCCTTCGCTCTGTTCGTCTTCGTTAGACATCTCCTCGTCAGTTTCCTCTTGTTGCTCCTGCGTGCTCTCTGCCGTCTCAGCGGCTTCATCCATTTTGTCGGCAGCTTATTCACCACTTTTCTGAACCTGGTCAGCGGCCATCTCACCGCGTTTATCGACTTGCTCCGCGGCTTCTTTGGTTCCTGCTTCGACCTGATCTGCGGCCGTTTCACCACGTTCCTGAATTCTTTGGGCCGCATGCTCAGTAATGGCTTCCGTTTGGTGGGCCATCTCACCAGAGCGTTTCGCAATCTTGTCAGCGATTGAATGAGCTTGGTTCGTCGTCTTGCTCACAACTTTATTCATTGATTTCGACTTTGATTTCAGTACATAGCCGAGGCCGACGACGGCTCCAACGAGTAGTAGTTTCGAGAACTTACCCCGCCCCTGGCTCTGCTGTCCCGATTGGACACTGCTAGTCGTCTCTTTTGATTCCGTGTCGAGAATCTGTTTGACTATCATTTCAGTGACGTTTGACGTCACCTCATCGTTTCTAAGGAGGTAACGGATTGCTTGATCGATGTCGACAAGCAAGAATGTACGGAATTTTGTCGTTCTGCGCTGCTTCACGATCGTTTTCCTCCATCGCTACTTCTAACACCCGTACAATTGATTTCGGGATGGCGTCGATAACCGATTTTGCTGGTGATCCTTCTCGTACGTCTAATAGAACCCCACTCATGTGTTCCCCACCACTGTTTATAATGGATAGTCGTGCAAATACGTTCGGGTAAGTTGGGCACAATCAAACGGACGAATGTTTTGGCTCTGCAGTTGTTTAATTATGAGAACTGTAAACCTCTATACTACTATTCTATTGTTTTAATTGATAACATAACTGAAGATCTAATGGCCTGTACGTGTCCGCATCACGTTCACCGCAACGCCTGCTACAAGCACATAGCTACAATCGAGAACACGACCGACGCCGGCACGCTTGACGCCTTCTCTTCCGAGGACGAAGACGCTGCCGAACCTGAAAACTGCGACTGTGACGGCCTCAACGGGTTCCCGTGCTGGGGTGTCTGTATATGCTTCGTGAGACAGTGATGTAGGATACGCTCCAGAGTGAGCATGCGATCTATCTAGAGGACTAGTGTGACGACGAAAACGTGATCCAGGTAACAACGCTACATAATCGTACTCTCTGTTCATCTTGGTCGAAACAACGTGTTTGGAGCTGAAAGCCTGAATTTAGATTTGTAGTCAACAGAAAGTATATGCCGTGTCATCTCAATCTTATTGTTAATCATGCTGATTGATCCCTTGACAATATTCGTAGCGTTCATTCTATTGACGTTTCTTTTTATGCTCGGTGTCTTTATTTACCGAGATGCAACTCGGACAGAGACACCGTATCCTCTTCTATGGGGTTTTCTTTCGTTTATTGGTGGGCTGGGTGGTGTTGCTGTTTACTACTTCTATCAGCGGTCACGCCAATGATGAGTCCATAATACAATTTTCGATAACCCCGTGTTTCATCACTGATCACCCACGGTTCAGTTCATCTCTGCTAAACACTTGACTGGGAAAATAGTCTGAATTCTGGGATTTTGGTCTGTTGCAAGGTGACTGATCGGTTCTATAACCGACGTAGAACGTACGACGGCACCGGGACCGAGTTCTCGATTTGCTCGATTTGAGGCGATTGACTGCCAGTTGAGAGTATAAGCGGCAGTGGAGGTGTTTCGGATGGTCAGGGAGCAACCGTGGCCTCACCATAGAGAGGGATCATAATGAGAAGTAGTACAATCGCACCGAGGGAGACAGCAACAATGACTCTCCACCGTCTATTTTCGGGGTTCGAAGCGACGATGTATCCTGTAAGCACGAGGAGAGTCACTTGGAGAAGGAATTCAAGATAAGACGCATTGAGTCCAAGACCGTCGCGAAGCACGATAACCATTAGAACCGCTGAAAGGACGGTCAGAACCACCATTGCAACTGTCGAACGGGATGTGGCACTAGTTGCCTTTGCCACAATCATCGTCAGTACCAAATTGATAAAAATTCGCATCCCAGCGATCGCAGCGAGGAGAGCAGGATTGGACCAATGAGGGAAGAGCCGCTCAAACATAGTCTCTAATTTCTGTAAGATCTCATCAATCTATGTACTAGTCAATTCACGCTCTCTAATCAATACGAAGCCAATTTTCTGCTCTCTCAGCTCATAGGCGAAAGTACGATGTCCCGGGCTCCCGAGTCAACCTGTGCGCAATTCGCGGTGGGTATTTGGCGGAGTTTATATAACTATCGACTGTCATCTATACGTTAGATGAAGCCAGCTCGGTTCGTAACCCTTAGTTTCGTATATAGTGGAATAGTACTACTGGCACAGTACGCTTTTCTCTTTGTGTCTCCTATCGCTGTCATCACACAACTTGGCGTTGGCCTTTCCATCTTGGGAACTGGTCTCCTTCGATTGTACAAGCCCGAAAAATATGAACAAAAGCCAACGAAGTACGGGTTATTAGCCTACGGAATGGCAGTCCTGGCTCTCGTTTTAACTGCGCTATTTCTCGTCCAAATATTCGTGTTTTAGACGGAAACGCTCCCTGTTCGATCTACGTTCTCTATCCAGTATGAAGCCGATTTTCTGCCGGCTAACATCATAAGTGGAAGTAGGCTATCTCCGGAACCTCCGAGCCATTCTGTGTATAGTTCGTTGCGTAGATTTGCCAATAGAGGTGAAACGCTGATCGCTATCTAGAATCTCAATTCATACTACCGTATAAAAATGTATAAGCTCTTCGGCATACTTGAACGCTACCGTTGAGCTTTCTACCCCACAAATTCAACAGACAGCTGGAATTGCAATGGTACACCAACTCTTCCCTGAACGAATTGAAACAACTCGACTTCTCTTTGAACGCGTTAGTCACGAAATGGTGGATCCGTTTGAATTATATGATCTTGTAAGTCGAGATGGTTGGCAGAAGGATTCGACCGAACACATGCCGTGGTTTCGGTTCAAACACCTCGACCACGTAGCCGGTTTCATAGACAAGGCCGAACAGGAATGGGCTGACCGTGACACTGCTCGATACCTCTTGCGGTCGAAAGACGAAGGGGGAGAGCTCGTTGGCTTGACAGCCTATGGTCCGGAATGGAAAGAACGACGGGCAGGGTCAGGTATCGTGCTTGCGAAACAGTATTGGGGGCGGGAATATGGCCTCGAGCGAGCATCTGTGTTCGTTGAATTGACGTTCGAACAGTATGATCTCGACGCGTACTATACTACCTGTAGCGCTAATAACGAACCGTCCCGACGTATGATCGAAAAATACGTCGAGAAGTATGGTGGCCGCCTCGAAGGGTTGTTGCGTCAACACTCTCCTCGCCCGAACGGTGAGGTCACCGACCAGCATCGGTTTTCCATTCTGCAAAGTGAATACGAGAACGCAACTGAGTGTATGGATACGCTTGAATTTGACATCAAACAGTAGATTTACACTTGCTACTCATCATCAGCCCGGTTTTTTACTCCCGAACCTCGTAAGCGAAAGTGGATTCGACCGGGTCGCCGTCTCCGGGGAAGCATATTTTGTCGGATCGAGCTTCTCACCAGATCCAAACCGAGTGTTTTCCCTATCTGTCTCGATAAGTGATTTTTCACAGTACCTTCATAGTAGCTACCCAGCAACTACGGGTATGATTCCTGAGCGAATCGAAACCGACCACCTCATTTTTGAGCGACTGACTCACGATGCTATCGATCTTTTCGACCTCTATGACATCTGCTCGAGCGATCCTGGTATCGAGGATGTAACTGAGTATCTCCCCTGGGATCCCCATCAGACCCCAAAGGAAACTCACGATCTTCTCACCAGTGCCGAATCAAACTGGGAGCAAGGGGAGGACTTTCGCTATTTGCTTCGCCTTCGAGAATCCGCCGAACCCGTTGTCGGGATGACTGGGATCGATGTGCATTGGGGACGTCGAACTGGAACGATTCGCCTCTGGTTACGAAAGCAATTTTGGGAACGTGGACTCTCTGGAGAACGAGCAGCAGCACTCATAGGAATTGTTTTCGACACACTCGATCTCGAACTGCTTGCTGTCTTCACCCTTGAGGGGAACGAGCAGTCACGACGTGCAATTGAGAAATACATTGATCGGTACGGGGGGCAGTACGAGGGGCTGTTCAGGAACTTTCGACCGAATAATGGTGATCTTGCCAATGCCCATCGATACACGATAACTCAAGAACAGTATCAGAACGCGATCCAGTGAAATTACTCTATATTCTTGGTCTGCTACCTTATCGGGTCATTCGTCAAAGGTACTCTGCCGATAGTCCAAACAAACCAAGCCCGCACGAGCCTGAATCGCGACGAGTTTCCAAATCGGAATCGTCTCGTAATCGAGGTGCTCCCGTATCTCGCCGATTCGGTCGTGTAGCGTGTCCTCGAGTACCGCCTTTGCTTCCATGAGTTGATCGTGAGTTTCCTCGTCAGCACTCATTGCGGTGTGGTCGATCGACCGCAACAACATTCCGGCATATCTCAATACATGACACTGTCTAAGAAGGCGCTCGTCGACAGACTGTGCAACAGTTGCGGGTTCGTCCGTCTTGGGGGCTGATTCCGCCCATTCGACTTTCGACTCAACTTCGTCCTCGAAATACGAGACGACCCCCATTGCCTCACGAGCCATCGGCGTGTCCGGCAGGTACTCGCCGACAGATTCGACTACATGCCCCATTTGTTCAAGCAGCATTTCCCGACTCTGGACACCCTCTCGGATAACCTCCTCACGGGTGCTATTCAGTTCAGTTTGATCCTGAATCTGTTGGTCGTAGAAATACGGTAATTCAACGACGAACTCAATGACATCGTCGTCGAACCGGCTGGCGTAGTCATAGGCATTGCTACCGAGCAGCACCTCTTCGGGTTCGATATCATTATCGTCATGTACCATCTCATATTGATCTTCGAAGGTTCGGAGACGATAGATCGCATTATCAAACGCTTCGTTCTCGAACCACTCTGGCTCACCATGGTGAAGTGGGACTCCGTACTCTTCTGGGAGCGATGAAAGGGCGTCGTGAAGCGGTTCGAGGGGCTCGGTGAGATAGTAGTAGCATCCCCCGAATTCCAGATTGTGGAAACTATAGATGAAATCCGGCTGGTGGGATTCGATTAGATCTGCCAATACACGAGTCGCTGGTATCGGCTCATCGAACGAATAGTCCTCATATTCGACTGGGAACGTTGCTTCGATCTGCTCGTCCGGCGGTGGACGGTAGAAGTTCTGTATATAGTTCGAGAGCGTGAACGGCCCGTCGAACCAACCTTCATTGAATCGGACACCGTCTATGTCGGCAATCGGCATACAGATGAATTCGTAGTCCAAAGACGCCCGTAGCTCGTCGTTTGTCGCGAGTTCATGGATAAGAAAGTCGATTGTCATCGAGCCGATCGGCTCGTTTGGGTGAGGCGCACCAAACAAGAGTGCACTTCGGTCACCTTTGCCGATAGTGACCGTCCAGATCGCCTCTCCGCCCTTGCTTTCGCCGAGTTCCTCGTATCTGACCTGATTGTGGTTACGCGCGAGAGCCTGGTTGCGTTCGCGGTGTTCGTCGACTGTGAGAAACGATTCATACCGAGGAACCGCCTTGTCGAGCGATTTGAACGTGCGAGCCGGTTCAGATTCGGAGTCGGTCATATATCGTATCATTTCATGGGCCGCGAAATAATAATAATAATAATAATAACCATCTGAACAATATACGAGGTAATTTAACCTTGTGAAATGAATTTCATGCGGCAAGTGACGACTTTTAGATTGAGTAGTACAGTCCCGTCATTCAGCATGAAGCCGATTTTCTGCTTCATAATAAGCGGCAGTGGGATCCCACAGTACCCCCGAATCAATCTGTGCGGAGTTCGTAGTGCAGATTACTCACAACTATTTTTGGCTTTACAGAAGAGATTTACCATGTCCTGCATTCCCATTTGGTATGTATTCAACACGTCTCTTCCAGGCAATCGGCACTCTTGGTATCGTTAGCGGTAGTATCTTAATCTGGTATGCATTCCAGCGGCAGATGTGTCTAATGGTAGGTGGCCCCGGGGATCACTGCTCACCAAATATTGTCTATTTGCTCCCTGGAATTCTCATTGTTCTCGTTGGAATCAGTCTTCTTGTATTTTCGCACCGACGTAATCCGACCGATTCGACGGAAACAAGGGTGTGAGAAATACACGCTCTCTAATTTAACCCGAGGCCAACCAACGCCGAAACAATCGATCTATTTTGAGAGGGTAAAATAACCCGCCGTCAATTCTCTCTTTCTTACCCCATCATTGAGTTTTCTCCGTACTTACGTCATCGACTCGGAGCGTGAATCCCCACATAAACTGCTCATCGTACCCATTTTCGTCGCTGATGCTATACGGAGTCTCAAATCTGTACTTCCCGGTCGGAATACAACCGCCAATAGTGGGATCATCAACAATAAGCAGTTCCTCGCTTGCTGATTCACCGGGTTCGAGGGTTTCCGTCCCGGAGTACTCACCTGACCAACGTAGCTTTCCCTGAGATTTACCGTCCGACCCAATGCAGTCAGGAGTATAATCAGCTGGTGGGCTATCTGGGGCACGGAGGGAATACAGGAGGATACCTGAATCACCTGCCCGTGAGCTTGCACCTTTGTAGTAGGCTGGCTCGAACTCCCTCGTCGCCTCACCTGTGTTTTTCGCTGTCGCTTTCAGATGAGCAGTTTGTGTTTTAGTGAGTTCCGCCTGAACGACGTCGATAGTTAAGTCAACAGGGTAGTGTTCTGGGATCGCGTCAGTCTGGTTTACTGAAACTCGTTTTCGGAATGGTGAGTCACCTGACGATGCGTTTCCAAGACAGCCAGCAGAGACTGAGAAGAGAGATAGGAGGCTGAGTAGTGTGGTTCGGCGTTTCATGTACAGAGATGTTTCTATTAGATAATAAGCTTCGTGTACAGTGAAATATTTCTTTTACACTTCTGCACAAAATAAGCAGAAGCGGAAATGGCGATCTCGCCGCCTTCGATGGAGCGTACATTCTATTTTCATCAGTTAGAGGATGCAATTTTAGTTCAAGCTCACCTCCGAAGGGAACGAAGATATAAAAAATCAGTTCTATTTGGGTACTCTATTAACTACTGATTGGATGTTTTCGTCCTTTTTCCGAGGTTCTGCAAATACCTAAGAGGCAGAGAAAGCTTATTATCTTGAATTCGAATCATGTATTCATAGCAGAAACTAATCTGTACACATTCCTTTTTGGTCGGGACTACCGTGTATCGACTAGTTTCTTGGTTGTTGGACTAGCTATCGCAATTTTGTTTACGGTGCTTACTTACACGCCTGCTGGCCAATGGCTTTCGAGTACACATTACTCCCAGTTACTCGTCATCGTCACGTTTGGCGCTGCGGCAGTGAGCGCTTATCTTAACAGTGGCTTCTTTCTAAGCTGGTTTCTTGCTGTGTCAGGATTGCTCCCGTTCACATTTTCGTTTGCATTCACGGACGCTCCACTCGGGCGAGAGCCAACAATAGTTGGGGCGATTAACACTCTCCTTCTTTCTGCAGGGCTGTACACCGATGTCGTCGGAACAACAGCCTTCATTGTTGGAGTCGGTGCACGGTATGTGCATGACCGTATCGCTAAGTCGAAGGAACCACTCCAATCAGTAGAATAGTACCTCCACTAATTACTAAAAATTACTAAAAATATCAAAGTAACAACGTGAACGCTACTGTTGGCCACAGTAGGTAGTGGCAGTATCTCCGTTAGCTCCCGTTTAAACGTTAAGTGGAAGTGTATCTACCCGGGATCCCGAATCAATCTGTGCGCAGTTCGTGGTTTTATCCTATCTTATCATATCTTCGTTCTGTTGTTATTGTCAGGACCCATATGGCACTCCAAATGGAAACCTCATTATAATACGTGTAGAACTAGATGGAAATCTTACGTATGTTATAAAAAGTAAAAACGATGGCTTCCTTTAATCGTCGACCGCACTCCGTATCTCATTGGCGTTCGTCACAACGATGTTGGCCGGTGGCGCACTGTCACAAGATGACGGTGACGCTATTGCCATTTAGACGAACGACCAATCCAACGAGAATGCCCAGACTGGGATAGCCATCGCCAAGAACAACGCTGATGATAGCGAGCAGGATAATACGAGAACAAGTGCTGGGCTACTAATTGACAAGATACAAGAACAGTATGGCCACAGAGGAGACCTATTATTTTCGTTGAAATCTCCCTGTTCAGTGGTCTTCTCTTGGTCAGAGAGTATCCTAATATCAATCCGACCTGCTCCCTTCTAGCTGCTCTAAATTGACAATTTTCGACGGAGAAACTGGCGGTCACTGCTGATTAGACTATAAGCGGAAGTGGCGTGAATCCTCTCGAAGGAGTAATTCACCCCCGATGGAAGACACACGCTGTCTTCCAAAGTGGGATTGTAGGGAGTAGTGGAATTCTATTGGGTTCTAGTGGAAAGACTGATTTACTTCGATACGCTATTTACATTTGTCGAGCGTCGTTGCTCGGCGAGCGAATACGATAAAAACGGTAGATGTGGACGAGTAGAGCCTTGGAACTCTACTACTCGTCCAACTTCCATACCAGAACACCACTGATGATTAGCAGATAGCCCACTGCACTGTTTGCAGCGACTATCGTTCCACCCATGGTGATCAAGCTGGAAGCGACGATGATGGAATCACGTCGTTCCATTCGTGTTGTCTGTTACTTTTGTTTCACAGACGAATTATTCGATGTAGCACGAGGCAAAAAATGTACGGTATTGGTTCGTTTCTCGGTTCACACTCGTGACGTTGTACTCTCGTCTACTGTGCAGTGAAGTAGAACAATAGACTAACCGTCGTCGTTACAGTCGTACAAGATGAGACGGGGAGGGTGAAGTCAGGGGGAGCGCCGTAGAGATGACCATGCTGCTTCTGACGTTGCCCCAACAGACTCACTCGACTGTCCCAACTTGAATTTTCCTAGGAGATCTCAATAGAGAACTGTAACACTCTCCGGCAACTCAGCAGGATGTTTATCTAAGTAAATATTTATAGATATTTATCAAATACTCGAGCTGATACAGATGAAATTATGGCGTAAAATACAAAGAAAGATAATACTAGAATGATCGTTGGAACTATCCCAGATACTCTTTTCGTCCAAACTGCCAAAAGGCCCATAGCAAGTGCTATAACAACCCCTAGAGGGAGGACAAGTTGTTTTTCTCTAGGTGAGAACATGGGGATCGCTATGTTGGTGTTGTCTGGATATTCAATGACTTCCGAATAAGCTGGGTAAACGCCATTGAACAGAGGAAGTACCAGACAATCCACGCCTGCATTGGGCCAAGAACTGAATCTGTCCAATTGAGACTCCCAATGAGGGGCATAACCATTGCCTCCTGGCCTGGAGCAAGATGACCGGGCGACTTACCAGGACCAATCATCCAATACATCCAGAGGAAGACAGGGATAGTGATGAACATCGTCCACACCATCGGGCGGAACTGCTCTTTGAACATGCCCACCTGATCACCCATTGCATCCATCTGCTCTTCGCGAATGCGCTGTTGTGCCTCCTCATCGCCGCGTTCTTTGGCTTCTTTCTGGCGTTGTTGAATATCTTTCATCCGCTGCTGGTAGGCCCCCATCTTCTCCATATTCATCAAGTTGTCTTGCAAAAGCGTAGAGTAGAGACCCGTAATCATAGCTGCAATTAAGATCATGACATAGAATGGAACGACGCTGTTAATTGGTCCCAAGAAAATATCGACAGCTGACCCAACTATATTTCGGACTTGAGAAATTGAATAGCCCGCAAAAAGCCCGATGGATCCTACGGCTGCTAATTTATCGTATATTGTCCACTCAGTGGTACTTACATCATCCAACTGCACCGAACTGCTATCGCTATCTGAAGACTGGTCAATATCGTCTACGGCGTTTCTAACGGCTTTCGGATCTGCAACGATGAATCCATCACCGTTATCTGCATCTTCGAGTATTCCGGTCTCTATAAGTCGGCCCCATTCTCCACTTGTGATCTCGTTTCGGACGTCTTGCCATGAGACTGAATCCTTCTCCTCATACTGCGAGAGCACTGTCGTTAGTGCTTCTTTCATTTCGCTTTTTTCGGCGATTTTGTCTACTCTCGACTGTCTCATTTACTTATCCCGGGGATAGTGAGTCAATACCCTTCTGTGTTTCTTTCCAAATCTATGGTTCAACTATACTGTATATAGAAGGAGTAAGCCCTAGCATATGAGGCCTGCTTTGATGAATAGACCGGAAAATCTTCCACTGGACTAGGTTTCTCATCAGGCGAACGCGCAGCAGTTCTCCTGGAGTTTGCATTTGACTGCCTAGGATGGGAGTGGCAGAGCGATTGTTTCCCCTCTGTATTTTTGTTATTGGGAACGAAATATAGAAATATGAGCGTGAAACTCTCAGACAGTGCTGTGTCTCGATTAACGATGCTTGTTGCGGCATTAGTCGTCCTGGAGGCTGTCGAATTGTTTGGGATGCTTGGCGCGATTCTTGCGCTTTTGTTTGTCGCCACGCTCTTCTATTTTGATAGCGAGAAGGTGCGAGATCTCGTATTCAGATGGTCGAACCGCTAATGCGGATCTATGGTAAATGGTTAAGGCTTTTATCGGAGGTGGGTTAGATGGTGTTCCCTCACTTGGAAGCCTCACGGATCAGCTAGTTAGAGCTGGTCACGAACATCGTTGAGCAGCGTCGATGGCGGCCATTTTGTGGCTCCGGTGGTTCGATTCCACCCCCGTTCGCATTTTGTGAAAAAGTGGCTTTGTTGAAATACTCAGATAGTGATAGGTTTCAGCGCGTGTGCAAGATACCCAGCCATAGGGATACAGCATACAGGTTACCAATTCTTTCCAAGAAAGGGGCCAAGAGTCTCCGACTCTAAGAGAAGCCGCCGACCGCCGCCAAGCTGCTCAACACTCTCCGGGTAGGAAACCTCCGATATTTCTGACCGTGTGTCGCCGTGTTCTGATGCCTCCTGTCCTATATCCTCTAGCGTGTCCTCTGGGATTCGAACCGTAATCTGTTCCATGTCACACCGTGTTCTCGCGGGATGTATTGTAATTCAGTCAGACACACGTCAGTCATCAGCACAAAGCCTATACAGTGGGTGTATGTAAGTTGCCCGTGCCGGTCGTGCCGGCGTAAGCTCGAAGGGCGGGGGCATTTCGCCCCTACTTTCAAGGTTAGCATGTAGTACTAACGCGCAGACCGGTTGTACCCCTTCCCACCCCAACCCCTCTTGCGACAGAAGCTGAGACTAGTACTCTCAATGCATAGGCTGTCCGTCCCAACCCACCCTTCTCTATTCGGAAAACTCTTCGCTAAATCCGCAGTGGCCGCGCCCTCGAAGAGGAGCGGTGGGAGCAGAACGAGGAAGATAATGTCGTGGGAGAGTTAGATGTCGATTGTTAGTAATTCGGTGATGACGCCCAATACTGACACGGCCAGTCCGGCCAGCAAGAGTGCGATGGTGTAGGGATGCTACCAGACCTTGGTGACGATCCGACGGCTGCCGCGATGATGAACACGGGCAGCACCTTGAGCAACAACATCTCGACTCCTGCAGCCATATCCGAAACGTCGGGCGGGAGCTAGCTAAGAGTGGACAATGAGACGACGGCCAGTAGTGAATATCGGGACTACAGGGTTTAGCGATGTATCAATCCCAGTAGCCGTCTTCGAACGTCATCGGCGGAGTCGCACGTCTGGTTATCGGTTGCGGCAAGTACTTCATCGAGGGTTTCCGTCCCGCCCTGCGTTTCGATCTCATAGTCGCCATAGGCCTCGACCAATTCATCCGTTGTCGTCGGATAGTCGTGGGTTTCGAGTACTTCATCAAGGTCACCGAGCTGCTCACCAGGGTCGACGCGCATCGGCTCTTCTTCATCGGCGCGGGTACGTGCCTCCTCTTGCATCCGCTCTCGCTGGCGACGTTTTTCGTTATCCGCTTGCTCGTCTCGGCCCTGTTTGTCATCTACCATGCTTGGGTTTTGGATCTCTAGTCGGATAGTCCTGTGGTCGGTGACGGGTGCTCCCGAACGCACAGGATAGACTTCGAAAAGCAGGTTCAGCGAACGCCTCTCCACCGATCAGCCGGTACGGTCCACGGTCGACGGACCACGAGAACGAAGGACTAGTCCTGTGTCCGGCGAATAAACTCGTCGAGTTCGTCTTCGATGAGTGTCGCGACGCGCTCGCCATATCTCCAGAGTGCTGCGTTGAGTCGCTCTTCGGTCTCGTCGTCGAGATCGTCTCCCCCACGAAGGACGAAATCCTTGGTGATCTGCGGATGATACACACAGACGATTCCAACCGAACTGTCCGAACGTGTGGTCTCAGCGGTGTGGATTCCGTACTGATCGGTCGCCCAGACACCGTCGCCGCCCTGTCGCTCCAGTTCGGTCCCCCGCGTTCGCCGAAGACGCGATCGCGAACCACATCACGACGACCGGCGTCCTGTGGGACCAACCCCGATATGACGACCCGGCGGCGGACATCTCGGACCCGAACCACCGTGCGGTATTGGCCGACCGCTACGACGCCATCGGCGAGCCAGCGCCGATCAACACCATCGCTGCTCGAGTAACGGAGGCGGTCACCGATGACGACGCTCCCGAGGACGAGGGACTGACCACGCGGGACGTCTCCGTCGAGGCAGTTGCGCTCCTCGAGAGCGAGCCCGAGGCCGTTCCGACATTTGGCGGGTTCGTGGTTGTTCAGGACGTTCCGAAGGATGAACACTGCCTGGTAGTGAATTGCTCCGGGGTCGAACCCTACAGCGAGACTGTCGTCGTGGCGGACGACGATACCGGAGCGACGACAGCCGGCGTCGATGGCGAAGTTCCGCTGGTCGCCCGCGAGAGCGCGACGAAGCTCGAAGTAGACGCCGGGGGAACCGACGCCGATCTGACGGACCTAGCCATCGAGGATGACTTCGCTGGCCGCCTGTACGACGCACCGCTTTCGGGGCCGGATGCGGTGTACGTTCACCGCGGCGGGGCTTACACGACGGAAGTCAGAGACGCCGACGACGAGATCGGGGCTTTCCGCGTCAATCCAGCCGATGAACCGAGAATCCGCATCGAGGAACCGTGGACGGGGAAGGGCTCACTCGCAGAGTACCTCGCGGACGTAGCCGAGGAAACCAGCGCAGCTGTGGCGGCTGTCGACGACCGAAGTGACGCGGACGGCTCCGAATCGAAGGGCCGATCTGAAAACGGCTCATGGAACGCCGTCCAGGGACTCGCTCGGGCACTGGAGACTGTCGCTGAAGCGGCTCGATGCGCGGCCGACCGGGCTGCGGCAGGCGATCGGGCCGGGGCCGATAAGAGCCTCGATACCGTCCAAGATCGTCTCGACCGCGTTTCTTCCAAACTCGCCGATGCGGGCGAGGATCTGCCGGACGACCTCGAACGCGCGATCAACCGCCGTCTCGAATAGTCCCGCAGACGGTCCGCGCAGGCCCGGGATGCAGAGAAGCTTTGATCCAGTTTCATATGGTACTAGGGGAGGTGTTTGAACCGCTCTCGCTCTTGGGTAGACTGGCGGAGTAATATGTTAGCAAGGCACAACCGACCACCATCAAGGCAGCATTCGAAGGGATGATCGTCGGCGATGTAATGACGGACAAGGAGGACCTCAAGACGGTTACCGAGGATACCTCGATTAGTGACCTCGTGAATCGGATGTTCGACGAGCGCCACATCGGCTATCCCGTGGTGCGGAACGACGACCTCGTCGGCATGGTCACGCTGGAGGATGCAGCCGACGTCGACGAGATCGAACAGGACGCATACCGTGTCGAGGACGTGATGTCGACCGATATTCAGACGGTCATGCCCGACGCTGACGCGATGGTGGTGCTCCAGCGCATGCAACAGCACAACGTCGGCCGCCTGCCCGTCGTCGACGACACGGGAACTCTCGTCGGGATTATCTCTCGAACGGATTTGATGCATGCCTTTACCGTCATCCAGGGCGGCGGGGTGCCAGAGAGACTCCGACGGCCAAGACCCAACCTCAATCTTAGCTGATTCCACTATTCGATTAATAGAAAATAATGATTATGATTAGGGACCAGCCAGCCACTTCCGAACGATAGAACGTCCCAGTACCCGGCTGCGACGATCGCGGCAAGCCGGTCCTAATCACTATCTCGGAGCGGCTGCTCCATCACGTCAAAGAACACCGGTCAGAAATTCGAACACTTGGCCGCTGGTGATGGTCACAATGTCAACAGAAATTGTGATATCAATCTGATGATGGGACTTCAACCCTGTCCTGATCAGGGTACGACCGATCAGATTGAGCGTGATCAAAACACATCCTTGCCAAGAAATCCGGGACTACTATCCACGTGATGCCCCTATTCACGTTGCAATGGCGGCGAGTGAATCGATCAGCGTCGGGGTGTTGAGCCTGCACAATAGCAAAGAGACCAAAGCGATTCTCAATGCCGTCGAGGACCTTGGGCACGAGCCGATCTGGTTGCGCGACGAAAACAGAACCATCCGAATCGACTCCACCCACGTCCAGCCGGATCCCGCAGTCGATGTTCTTGTCAACCGACTCCTCCTAACGAACACGGACCACCCCTAGGAGAAATTAGGACTGCTCCATTGTTACGCCGGCCTTGGGCCGATGCTCAATCGACCACTTCCCGTCCTCACAGCGATTCACAAATTCGCAGCGGCGACGCAACTCGCCCGCGAGGGCGTCCCTGATGCGTTGCTGGCGCTCCACTCGTCCCGGCTCAACGAAGCCCAAGAACAGTTCGGCCCGGAATGCGTCTACAAGACTGCAATTGGCACCCATGGTGGCGGAACATGGAAAGTTGACACCTCACAACCGCTCAGAGCCCGGGTCGGACAGCGTCAAGCGTTTCTCCAAACCCTTCTCGAAAGCGACTTCGAGCGCCATCGCGATCTCCGAGTCTATATCGTCGGCGATGAAATCATCGGCGCAATGTACCGGTACGCTCCTGACGACGACTGGCGAACCAATGCCTCGCTTGGAGGGGATGTCGAGAACGCAACCGACACACTCTCGTCGGAGGTGGCCACCCTCGCACGGGAGGCCACCGACGTTCTCGGGCTTGACTACGCTGGCGTCGACTTGGTCGAGGGCGATGACGGATGGTCGGTCTTGGAGGTGAATACGACGGCCGGATTTAAAGCACTGTTCGAAGCGACCGGCCGAAGCGTCGCCCCCTACATTGCGAAACTGGCTATCGAAACCGCTGGCCGTGACATCGATGCGGATCGCGTCAGCGATATCGCCATGCGCTTGGACGATTCCGAACCATCGTGCAAACCCACGCCAATCGAGTGTCACCCCCAAGGTGACGTGACAATTGGGTATACTGAACATATCGTCGTAAGTGGGACCTCGGGATCTGAGCGGATTATCGCAAAGGCGGACACAGGTGCCAGCCGGACGAGTATCGACACGGATATTGCGGCGGCGATCGGAGCCGGACCGGTTCAGACCACTACTACCGTTAGATCGGCGACCACTGGATCGAGCCGCAGCCGTCCCGTCGTTGACGTCGTAATCGGAATCGGCGGCACTCGACACACGGTCGCTGCGAGCATCGAAGACCGCAGCCACATGGAATACCCAGTGTTGCTCGGCCGTGATATCCTTTCGGAGTACAGCGTTAATGTGGAGAAGCGAGTCGGCGACACAGACGACGATTCTGCTCCAAACGAAGAATAGCCGGGACTCGGGCCGACTGCTCATCATCCTTGGCCGCTCATTCAACCACCTCTGGGGTCGATTCAGGCGGCGTATCCTCAACAACTGCTCGGCGGGGAAGCTGTGGCTTCGGTTTCCGACCGAGCGTGAGAAGGCGCTCGGTGAGGGTGAGCTCCTCCGTTCCGGGGCTCGGCTTTTCGATCGCTTCGAACTCGACTGTCACGTGCTCGGATTCTACGGCGATGCGGACGGCGCACAGCTGGTATGACGGATAGAAAACCGACGGGAGGAGTCCGATGATGCCGTCACGACGGTGGAGGCGCTTGAGCCACGTTCCGCTGTTGACGAGCAGCCCTTCTCCGACTTCTTGGACCGTCGGGCGGTGAGTGTGGCCGTGGCAGAAGATTGCCGTCTCTGGACGCTCGGCGAAGATTTTGCGGGCGGCTTCCTCGTAGGGAGCCTCGGTGTCGACGGTGAGTTCGGTCTCGAAGACACCGAAACGGCCGATCGTCTTCCTGATGTCCCGACGAAGGAGATGCAACGGAACGCCCACGAGCAACAGCAGTCCAGCGACGGACACGTTGATCGCGAGCAGGAACCAGACCACAGTCCCGGCAGTGCCAAACTGACCGAGGAACGCAGTGGTCCACTCGACGGGTGTCGACCAGACACCGATCAGATCGAGTCCGGCGAGTACCGCGAGGACGGCACTGACGTTGAATAGAAGCAGGAACGGGACCAAGGCGTATCGCAGAAGCGGGTTCATCTCGCGGTAGAAGTACTTCGAGAGCAGCCACACCGGCATCCGCTCGGTCGGTGTAACCGCCTGGAGATCCTTCAGCCAGTTGTATCGACCTCGCCCCCGGTCGGAGAGCTGACCCGCCCGGCTGGTCACGAGCGTGTTGTAGTAGTAGCCGATCGGGGTCGCATTGGGGTTCCCCCAGTCTTCGATTCGGTTGTTTGGATCCTGCTGGTGGCCGTGCTCGAAGTGGATCGCGCGGTCGCCGACCGGGCGTGTGATTGACTCCGTCTGGACGAGGGTGACGTTGTACTCTGCGAAGCGCTCGACGTACTCGTCGTAGGCCGCGAGTTCGTGGTCGTGGTTGCCCGGCAACAGGGTGATGGGGATGATCTCGCCGGTTGCACGCAACTGCTCGAACAATGCTGGGTACGTTTCCACAAGAATATCGAACTTCCTCATCCCTTCGACGGTTGTGAACTCCCAGAGCCCGAAGGCATCGCCGTTGATCACGAGTTCGACGCTTTCGTCAGTCTTTTCTAGCCGCTCGAGGAAGTGGAGTAACTCGTCGAGAAACGGGAGCTCTTCCAGTTGCTCGTCGCCGCCGATATGGAGGTCGCTGATCACGTAATACACGCGGTCGTCGGCGTTGCCGACCATTGTATCAAAGTTCCAAGCCTATTTTAAATATGTTGTTCTTTGGTAGTTCGGAGTGTGTACGCCCCCCCCCAATCCACTCGTCGCAAACTCCGTTGGAGCGGTTTCAATCACGGTTATTTCCGTACTCTCCTTACTCCGCCTCATCGTCCGAAGCTGGTTCGCGCTGAACCACGAATACCGGACCGAGAAACCGATCGGCGACTTGGTCGGCTGGCATCCCGAACACGAACGTCGCCAGAGACGGGTCGGATTCACCCATGACCACCACATCGAACGTGTCAGCTACGTCCACGATCGCGTCGAGGGTATCTTGGTCGCGATCGATCCGTGTCTCGATAGTCGACGCGTCCATGCCGAATTCTGCCAATCGGTCTGTCACCCCATCAAGGAGTGTCTGGATATCGTCGTCCGTTTCGTCCTCATCCGCGACGTGATATAACGTCACGGCGGCATCCGTGTCCCCGAACACGCCGGCGACGACACGGGCAAGACGGTCAATCCCGACGGCACCACGGACAGCAACCAGTACGTCTTCGACCGGGCCTGTCGCGTTCGGGACGAGAACGGCCATGCAGTCGTGCTCAGCAATCGTGCGATCGATCGTCTTCTGCCCGTCGTGGGTGAACACGAGGCGCCGCTCGACGGTCGCCCCCGCCTCCTCGAAAATCCGCTCGTATTTGTCGAGCCGCTGGGTGGCCCGCTCCTCAAACTGCATTTGTGCCTGTCCCGGTGCCGTCTGTTCCGGGATGACATGATAACCAAGCAATACGACGTTGGCGTTCGCGAGGAGTTCGGGCACACCCTCTGGGACCGATTCTCCTTCGAGCACGCGGATCGGGATGAGTATCGATGGCTGGTCTATCATTGTCAGATGTCTCCTTTGAGGGTAACGCTTCCCGCGTAATATCGGTACCACACGTAGGACACGATCATGATCACGATACCGATGCCAATTGATGCGGGTTGCATGAAGGCGATCAATCCGAAGCTCGCGAGGGCACCCACCGCCGGAACCACCGGATATCCGGGAACACGGTAGCTGGGAGAGTACCACTCGGGATTGCGCCGTCGTAACACGAGCAGCGCGACGCACATCAGTCCGTACATGATCAGATGGAGGAACGAGGCGACCTCCGCGAGCAGTTCGACCTGACCGGTCGCGACGAGGACGAGGATCGGTCCTCCAGCAGCGAGCAGCGCGACGTGTGGCGTGCCGTACCTGAGGTTGACTTGGCTCGCCTTTCTGGGGAGTAAGGCATCACGGCTCAGCGCATACACCGCTCGCGAGGCGCTGAGGATCGACGCGTTCGCGCTGGAGAACGTCGCCAACAGCCCGGCGCCCAGAATCGCGATCGCACCCGGCAGCCCGAGGAAGTCGCGTGCCACCTCGACCATCGCCGTCTCCCCGAACTGCCCCAGCCGGTCGGCACCGAACGCGCTGGTCGCGACGAAGATCGTCACGACGTAGAAGACCGTGACGATCAGGACCGAACCGACCATCGCCAGCGGGAGGTTCCGACCCGGCTGTTTGATCTCGCCCGCAACGGTCGCGACCTGGGCGAACCCCAGGTACGACGTGAACACGAGCGCCGCGGTCGTCAACACCGGAAAGTATCCTCTGGAAAAGAACTGCTCCGGAACGGTTCCACCTCCGAACACGCCCACAGCGTCGAGGACACCGTACGAAAGAAAGCCCGTGAGCACCACGAGGAGGATTCCCACCACCACGTTCTGAATCTTCGAGGTGTTCTCTGTGCCGCCGATGCTCACCGCCGTCAGAGCTGCCCCGAACAGCAGTCCAATCCCGACAACGGGACTGAACGGGAGTCCAAAACCGAGTTCGGCGAACACGGCGCTCGCGTAGTGACCGAGCCCGACGAGATAGAACGCGGCGGCGAACATCAGGCCTAGCCACAGCCCCAGCCCGACGATCGCACCGTAGGCTGACCCCATCCCCCGCGAGACGAAGTAGTAGCCGCCACCGCTCCGGGGCATCGCCGTGGCGAGTTCCGAGGTTGGTAGCGCCACGAGCAACGCGATCAGCCCGCCTATCGCAAACGAGAGGGTGGCTGCGAGACCGGCGTTGGCGGCCGCCAGCCCCGGGAAGACGAAGATACCCGCACCGATCATGGTACCGATCCCGATCGCTAATCCGCCGACCAGCCCGATGGTCCGTTCGAGCTCGACGTCGTCGTCGTGGACGGTCGTGTCGTCGGTGACGGCTTCCGGCTCTTCGACGGGAGCCTCACCAGCGATATTCCGGCCAGCGGGTTCGGCGTCGACGGACTGATCGGCCATAGGAACAGTTGTCACAGCCGTCGGATAAAACCGCAGGCTGGATCGACGGTCCCGTACGGACGAGCGACGAACAGCGAAACTGCCCCGAAATCCTCCGACCGTTCACGGCAGCGTCGCTGTTGGGCGCTCAGGAGCGGTCCTCGATCCGGGGACCCAGCTCATACACGGACGCCCCAGAAGAACGCGATCCCGAGGACAGTGACGATCGACAGAAGGAACTGCAACGGCGCGCCGACGCGGAGGAAGTCTGAAAATGTGTAGCCACCAGGCCCGTAGACGAAGAGATTCGTCTGATACCCGATCGGGGTCATAAACGCTGTCGAGGCCGCGAACGTAACGGCCAGGACGAACGCGAACGCGTTCGCCCCGATCGACTGGGCGGCGCTGGCAGCGACGGGAATCATCAATACGACGCTCGCGTTGTTGCTGATGACGCTCGTCAACAGGCCGGTCGCGAGATAGAACACCCACAGGACGCCGATCGTGGGCAGGAATGTCGCCGTCGAGGCGACGGCGCCCCCGAGAAGCGCAGCAGCCCAAGTCTGCTGAAGGGCGATTCCCAGCGGGATAACACCTGCGAGGAGGAAGATCACGTTCCACTCGACAGACGAATAGAGTTCGGTCGGTTTGAGAACACCGGTGAAGACCATCGCCACCACCCCCGCTAACGCTGAGACGACAATCGGGAGGATGTTCAGCGCTGGGAGCGCGACCACGCCGGCGATGATGCCGACCGCGAACGGGATCTTCTCGCTCCGATAGGTCACCTCGTCGAACTCGTGGGCGATGATGAAGTCCTCGTTCTCGACGAGTCGAGTGAGGCTATCGGGTGGTGCCTGTACCAGGAGCGTGTCACCGACTCGAATACGGATATCTTCGAATCGATCCCGGACGACGTCACCACGAGTGCGAAAGGCGAGGACGTTCGCGTCGTAGCGCTGTCGGAAGGTCGAACTCGCAAGGGTTTCGCTGACGAGGAACGAACCCGACGGAACGACCACTTCAACGAGGACGGGTTCCTCCTCGTCCGGATGGAGGTCGTCTTCGGTTCGGGGACCTCCCACTAGCGTGAGTCCTTCCGCGTCCATGATGTGTTCGAGCGTCTCCCGGTTCGTTCTGAGCCGGAGCGTGTCGTTCTCGCGAATCTCCTTGCGCGCCAGCGGGTCGGAGAAGCGCTCCCCGTCTCGAATCAACTGTAACACGTCGATGTCGAGGTCATCCTCACCGAACGCTTCCTCGACAGACTGCCCGATCAACGACGAATTCGCCGGAGCGACGACGTCTGCGAGGTACTCCTGGAGAGCATACTCCTCGACGAGGTCCTCGTCGGCTGGAATCCGCTTGGGAAGTAACCGAACGCCGACCGTCATGAGATAGACGGCGCCGACCGCGAAAACGACAATGCCGAGTTTGGTGAACTCGAACATCCCGAACGCGTGCAACCCGAGGTTGGGTGACTCTGCACCGAGTTGGGCTGCAATATTGCTGGCGAGAATGTTCGTCGACGTTCCGATGAGCGTCAGCGTTCCCCCGAGCATCGAGGCGAACGACAGCGGGATGAGCAGCTTTGACGGTGATGTCTTGCCGTTGTGTGCGAGATCGGCGATGACCGGGACCAGAATAGCAACGACGGGCGTATTGTTGATGAGCCCCGAAACCGGCCCGGTGACGCCGATCGTCGTGGCAAGTTGCTTGCGCTGGTCGGTACCGGCGAACGCGGCCATCTTCCGACCGATCAGTTGGACGATGCCGGTTCGGTTGATCCCCGTGCTCAGGATGAGCATGGCCAGTACAGTAATCGTGGCAGGGTTGGCAAATCCCGAGATACCCTCTTGCGGAGAGATTTGTGTCCACGGTTCGAGAACCATCAACAAAACCATCACCAGGATGGCAGTGACGTCGATCGGAAACCATTCGGTCGCAAACAGCACGAGTGCGAGGAGAATGAGTGCGAAAACGACGAGCATCTCGGCCGTCACCGGAGTTGAGGCCACATCTTGGACTGCCAGAGAGGCTGAAGAGAAAGACATACTGCAAAGAGACGTTAACGAGGGAATAGACTGGTATCCGGACCAACTGATCGACTGAGCGTTTCAACTGATTCTGGTTGGGGTTCCCGTCGAGAATCGGTGCGACCGTCTTTGTGGTATCGTCCGGCCATGCGCCAGAAGTTGCGACCGGTGCTCTCAATGCATTGTGAAGACGAGTGGCTGGTACACGGGTGTTAATAGAAGAAGCGAGGTTCGGAGATTGTCTCGTTCCTGGATTGTTGCTATTGAATTGAAAATATGGTACTCCTTTTTTGATCGCAGCGACCAATTCCCTCACAAAATACTCATAGGTTCACCGATTATTCTAACACACAAGAATCATGTCCTCCACTAAATCGAATCCGCCATTCACTGAGCGTCTTTTTGATATCAACCGGCTCGTCTTTCTTGTCCTCGTAGGGGTTGTCGCAGTTGGACTCAACAATGCTGGTTTACCACTATTTGGGATTAACACTGTGTCAGAGGCGATCTAATCCTTTCTAATCTTAGTCGTAGGTGGATATCTAGGGTTGACAGCTTTTGATTTGCTGTGGGACCACTATTACGGAATGTAGTCAATTACGGCGGAGTCGATCTGTTGATGCAAGTCGAAGTGGCTGGCGAATGCGAGCGACCGCCTCTTGTGACGGCAAACATGGTTCTCACGCTGCTAAAGCAGACTGGCATTGGATAGTTCGGTGGTACGACACAGTGAACGCCCGTGGATGAGCAACAGCGTTGGCTCAAACGATCCGCAAATCCCGGAAACGCTATAATACTAACTAGAATTGACCATAGACTCCGGTTTGAAATGGTTGTAGATCGATGAATCAGTCAAAATCGTGCATTTTGGGACCTCTATACTGGGTGTAGTCTCATCTTCCACTCCGAGTCAGAAGTTGCGACCGGTGCTCTCAATGCATAGATTCTCACCCTCCTCGATTTGTTCACTCATTCTCCGACAAAACAGCTATCACATCCGTTTCGTGTATTACTCGATCGTTACACGATCAGGGGATGGTAACTCACGAAGCTCTGGATTCAGAAGTACATACAACGCCAATGCGATCGCTGCGACCCCGAGTGCAGCCATCGCAGCTCGAGGACTGACCCAGCCAGCGAACACTCCTCCAGCTAGCGAACCAATTGGAACCATGGATGCTGACGCCGATCCGTAAATGCTACTCACCCGTCCAACCTTCTCTGCTGGCGGTGCGGCTTGAAACACTGTGGCTACATACACAGAAACAATCCCGATCGGAATGTTAGTCAGCGCAAAGAGCAGCCCCGTCAAAGGGAGCCAGTTCGCGAGGAGTGCACCACTCCAAAGGAGCCCTGCAATGGTGTATCCGACAATCATGCTCCCTCCCAATGGACGTGTCGCAATGAAGTTTGAGGCGAGGGCTCCGACGAAGCCGCCGGCTGCGATTGATCCCATGAGAATCCCATACGCACCAGCTGCACCGATTTGACTCACCACTTCTGGAACGACAAGGGAGTCAGCGTACGCAGGTGTCGCTGCCAGCATCATCCCAACCGAAAAGTTGGCAGCTACTGCCCCGGCAAGTAGCGGCACAAGAGGTGTCCCACGAAGAACGCCCACTCCTTCGCGCATACGCGTCAAGTAGAAGTCGGAGTCTTCCGCTCCCGTGTATGAACCGTCACCGTCTGTAACTATTGAATTTCCGCTGTCCTTGGCTTGCCTCTCGTCACCTGACAACGTCGAGGGTTCTTCGGACTGGTTGTCATCCGGTACCGTATTTGCAGATGGGATCGAGACAGTTGCAAATACGATCGCAGCGATTCCGAACGTAATGGCGTCAAGGACAAACAATGCAATCGCGCTGAAAAGACCAATAAGGACACCACCAACCCCATTCGCTACCATGTCGAACCCTTGGTAGGCGACCGAAAACGCTGAATTGGCCGCGACCAGTTCTTCTCTATTGAGGATTCGTGGGAGTGCGGTACTCTGCGCCGGATACACTAACTGGTTGAGTGCCGAAAGGACGGGCATTACGATGAGCACTAACTCGACGGTAAGGAATCCGAAAACATGGGTTATCGGAATCACCGAGACGACAACCGCCTGAATGAGTTGTGTGCCGACGAGCGTTCGGCGAATCGACCACCGATCAACCAGTGGTCCTGCGAGGAACTGAAACACTTGTGGGGTCATTGTCACGAAACCAGCGATTCCTGTGTAGACCGGATCATTCGTCAAACTGTAGACGAGCCACATCGCGGCGACAAGATAGAAGCTGTCACCAACATTGGTTATTACACGACCTGTAAACAACCGACGAAACGTCCGATTTCGAAAGGCTTCACGCATATTCTGATCAATCGAACGATGAGGCCATAAATATAATTAGAATGATATTTCTGTTACGGGTTGTACAGAAGTCTTATTCTGTATTTCAGTTGGCAATTCAATCAAGTTCGGTCTCACGAAGAGAATCAACTCATACCAGCTTCAGGTGTTTTCTATCAGATCACGGCGAGTCCGTTTGACGACCAACGGAGCCGTTTCTCCAATACGTGCGAAGAGCTCCCAGTGATCAGATTCTGTACTGAGAATACCGTTTTGACCGATAGATAACGCGAACACCATCAAGTTACGTGTCTATCTCGATGATGTCGAACGCTTCGTCAACGACAACGCTAAGAGTGGAGTCACCAGCTCGGTACGTTACATCCAATTGGATTGGATTTCGGCTTTCGATATCTACCTTAACTGGACTGAGTTCAGACAGCTCCCAGATAAACCGCTCCTGAACGACAATTCCATTCTCGTAGTGAAAACTGGCAACACCAGGCTCAGCGAGCAAGAGTGCATGGTATAATGCAACTTGCGACTCGGTGCCACACTGTTGGCAATCAAACAGAACTACTGGATCGAGAGACTGCCTATTCGAGTTTTCAAACTCAATTTCTGATGATCGATCTCCATCCATCGCGTCAACTAGTTCTACAGTTGGCTTCATCTGTCCGTTACAGAATGGGCAGAAGCCGTTGGTGACTTGTTGAACTTTCGTCCGGAAATACTGACTCACAGTTTCAGGAATCTCATTCCGGTCGTACCCGGCAAACACAGAAGGCGGAATGGGAGCCTCCCAACCGGATGGACAAGATGAACAAGAATCACACCCGATGCGGACGGTTTCATTTTCATACCGTAGCATTAGAGGGTCACCACTATTTTGGCACGAGTGATTCAACACGATCGGATCGAGAGTCCCGTCCGCTGTGTACATTCCCGACGCAATCGCCCCGTTCACGTGCTTGCCCGCTTGTGTCAGCTGATATCCTCCATCGGTCTTGATGACGAATTGTCCTATGAGCTTGTCCAAGTGGTAGTTGAATTGGCCAGGGTCGCGCATTCCGACGGTCCGCCGTAACTCCGAAAAGGGTATCGTTTGAACATCGGATTTCCAGAGCACCTGTAGGATTTTGAGGCGTGTCTCGTTGGAGAGAGCAGCAAACGCCTCCTCAGGCTCAGTCTGCTGGACGAACTGGTCACTCATATCTCTCTCTTAGAGACGTTTTCTCATAGGGATACCGGGGAATTGCGTGATGCACAGCCTCTCCCTCACAGAGATATGGGGTTCCAGCATCTACTGATTAGGGATGTTCTTGAGAGCACAGTGTTCACCCCCCTGCAGTGTCATCGACGCAGGCTTCGCGACGCGCTGTCTTTCGGCGTTGCTCAGAAGTTGAGACCAGCGCTCCCAATGCATCTGGATTCTCCTCAAAATCAGGTCGGATTGTGACCGGAGTACCGACAACGGTCAAAGAGTGAAGGTGCACTCCCAGCTCGTTGTTCGCTTTGGAAGTTCCATCTTCAAAGCGAGTAACGGTGACTGACTACTTGCTAAGCCCGACCAAAACTTATTTGATATAAATTGTCTTACAAAAAGACGGCGAGTATTTTGATTTTGACTGTCCGAAAAAGTAAAGATGTTGAGCATCGTCAGATTACTACACCTTCCAGCTTTCCGGGGTGGGGATAGCAATGGATTCTGAAGAAGAACAGACTATCGAGGATGGAGTAAAATATATTGAACAGAATATCGTGGGACTCGAAGCTGAACTCGTCGACATCGAACCAATCGAAATCGGCAAGGAGGCACAGCAGTTAGACGTTAATCGCACGCTCATCGAGCGGATGCGCTTACCCCGTTCGACCCTTCGCCGTCTCGGCTACCTCGGATTCATCTACTTCCTCGGATTGGCAGTGATGGTGCCGTTTTTCGGCACCACAACTGAGACGTTCCTGTTGCCACTCATTCCGGCTGTTGTCATTCTAGCCCTTTCATTCGAGCTGATGGACTCGGCGGCTGGCATGGGCTTTGGAACCGCGCTCGCACCGCTCTTGTTCATCTTGGGCTACAGCCCGCTGGCGGTGACACCTGTTCTCCTCATCTCCGAGACGATCACCGGGTTCGTCTCAGGGGCTGTCCACCACGAACTGAAGAACGCCTCGTTTTCATTTCGTCCACTGAACTCAGAAACCAAAACAATGCTCCTCTTGGGCAGCGTCGGTGCCGTCGCGAGCATTGTCTCTATCGTGCTAACGTATTTCGCGCTCTCGTTACCTGAGTCGTACATCGAAACATACGTTTCGCTGCTTGTCCTCGCGATGGGGTTGATCGGATTGATTCGGGCACGCATCGCGACGACGATCGAGTACAAGCCGCGCCGGTTAGTAGCCTTTGCAGCACTTGCTGGCGTCAACAAGGGTATTGGTGGTGGTGGCTACGGTCCGGTCGTCACGCTCGGCCAGGTTCTGTCGGGTGTATATGAGAAGAGCGCGACTGCCATTGCGTCACTCGCGGAGAGCATCGTCTCGCTCGTCGGTGTAATTACGTTCTTTGCACTGTCGACGCAGGGAGTGGCTGTCGATCTCGTCCTCTTACCCTCCATCTTCACAGGTGGGTTCTTGGCGGCTATTGGGGCGCCTTACCTCGTGCGCGTCGTGCCGAACCAGGTTTGGCGCTACGTTATTCCGTTGTACGCGTTCACCATCGGCCTCCTCGGTGTGACGATTGGCCTCGAGGTCTGATACCCCTTACAAAAAGATTCAAAGTCGTCGTTCGGGATACATCTGCACTCGTCGGAACGACGGTCGCGAACGCCATTGACGAATCCGAATTCGACGCCGACATTCTCTAACTCATTCGTGATGACGACCGATTCACCGAACCACTTGCAAAGAAGGAAATTCAAGCTGGCGATGTTCTCTTGCTCCGTGCCAGTGGCCGCACGCTCAGACGGCTCGTCACTCTAGACAATCTTGCGATTCGTGGCTCGCTCTCGACCGACGAAGAACTCGAACCCGAGAAGACCGCCGAACAGACTATCGTCGAAGTGGTTATCCCATCGAGTTCGTTTCTCGTCGGAGAGACACTCGACAGTTCGACGTTCCGCCAACGCTACGACGCGAACGTCTTGGCATTCCGGAGCCGTGGAGAGACCATCCGCGACCGACTCGAAGACCTCGCCATTCGGGCAGGAGATACCCTGTTGATTCAAGCTGACACCAATAGCATCGACCGACTCGCACAGAATCGCGACTTCATCCTCGCACACGAGGCGGACGAACCTGACTATCGGACAGACAAAATCCCGCACGCCGTCGCCATCATGGTCGGCGTCGTCGGCTTCGTCGCAACCCCATGGGCGTTCCTCGGAACCATGCTCGCCTCACTGACTGGGGACGAACAGTTCACGATGCTTGCGACGGCGCAACAGGACATCCTCATAACGGCCCTCGCAGGTGTCGTTGCAATGGTTGTTGCAGGCGTTCTCAAACCGAATGAATTGTACGATTCGGTCGATTGGGACGTCATCTTCCTGTTGGCAGGTGTCATCCCGCTCGGTATCGCGCTTGAACAGACCAGTGCGGCTCTGCTCCTGAGACGTGTTGTTGCGGCGTCGGCAGACTTCTTGCCCGTCATCCTCGTACTGTGGGTGTTCTATATCGCGACGGGGCTCATCACTGAAGTCATTAGCAACAATGCGAGTGTCGTCCTGATGATTCCGGTTGCGGCGGCAGCTGCGACGGCGATCCGGTGCAAATCCATTCGCGTTCGTTCTCGCGGTGACGTTCGCGGCAAGTACCGCCTTCCTTGGTCCAGTGGGCTACCAGACGAATCTCTTCGTTTACGGTCCCGGTTGGTACAAGTTCACGGACTACTTCCGGGTCGGGGCACCGCTCCAATTGCTTCTCTCGGCGGTCACTGTCATCGGAATCGCTACGTTGTGGGGCCTCTAATGAACTGATTAGGTGTGGGTGAACCATGTACACAGATGTCTTGATTCCAGTCGACGGAAGCGACGCAAGTCGGCGGGCACTCGAGTATGGTGTCACGTTTGCAACCAATTTCGGAGCGACGATTCACGCACTGTACGTACTTGACCGGGAGGCATTACCTGTCTCCGAAGAGCATGGGCTTCCAGATGAAACGATAACTGCAGAAGTCGCCGATGATGTCGCGTCAGTGTTCGAAGATGTCCAGATGTATGGTAGCGATGCTGGCCTCTCTGTCAAGACGGAACGCCGAGAAGGAGATCCTGTCACGGAAATTCTGCAGTATGTAGCCGAACATGGATGTGATCTCATCGTTCTGAGTCCCACTCAAGAAAGTCGATTCTCACGCTTTCTCCGCCGGAGCGTCACTACGCAAGTCGTTCAAACCGCATCGGTGCCTGTCGTGACCGTCTTAGCCAACGAAACACGCGACACCCCGGAGTGGGAGACCATCTTGCTCGCCACGGATGGGCGAGCAGGGTCGAATCGTGCGACCTCGGAAGCAGTGGAACTCGCAGCTGCACTCGATGCGAATCTTCACATCGTGTATGTCGTTGAAGACCGCTTCCTCAACTCCCCTGTGTTTCGGGATGTCCTCGAACAAGAAGGCGAGCGTGCAACGATGGCAGTTTCGAATCGGGCGACTCAATCCGGGATCAGCACCGTGACCGAGATCACTCAAGGTAACCCTGCTGATGAATTACGTGACTACGCAACCGAGAATGGTGTTGATCTCGTCGTCATGGGTACATATGGTCGAACAGGATTGGATCGCCTCATGCTCGGTAGTGTCACAAGACGCATGATACGACGCGCCGACACACCGATTTTGACCGTTCGGGCTCAAGAACATACGAGTGATTAACCGAGGAGAGGAAACCACTCTACCTGATTTCGCTTTCTAATCGGTATCTATCACGTCGGAACAGGCGTAAAGCCTCGCCCTTCAGAGTGGGGGCGGATGTCACCGAACGATAGTCACCGACATCGGTGCGCGATGAGTCACTTTCTCGGCAACGGAACCGAACAGGACATTTGAAATATCCTCGCTTCCGTGGGTCCCCATGACGATGTGGTTGATCTCGTTCTTGGTGGCGTAGGTCACAATCCCTTTCGGCGCGGATCCCATCTTGACGACGGACTCGAACGGCACATCGTGTTCATCTGCTTTCTTGCGCATCTCCTCATGAAGTTCCTTTGCGTTGTCCCACTCCTTTTGGTACCACTCCTGTGAGAAGGCGGGCATCCCCGCCTTTCCGAGTGGCGACTGATATCCTGGCGTCAGCGGATCAATATCGAACGGATTGATAACGGTAATCGCGATGATTCGCTCGACGGGAAGCGTCAGCGCGTAGTCGAACGCCTCCGCGGCTTTCGACGACCCGTCGAGTGGAACGAGAATATGCTCTCCCATGGGCAGTTATACGGCCGTCATCCCCCTAAAACGATGTTCTCCTATAATGTCACAACTGTTGCTAGGTCAGTAAGCATCTCAAGATTAAATTTTGACGCGTTCTGGTCACTCTACTAATTCTTGTAGTACCATAGAACAGTAATCGTCCGCCGGCTGACGTTCTGCCGGAATCCCGTCTGGTGAGTGGCAACACTCTATAGTCCTATCCAGAGCCACGTAATCTCCTACCAACCCCTGACTCACTCTGAATAGAAGCTCCAGATTGAAGCTGTGTTGAGGTGACGAATCAAGAAGCAAGCGGGAGGTAGGATAAAACACGAGTATCCTTCGAAACTGTGAGAAAATGGGGAGTTGCATAAGTTGAGACCTGGGCTCTCAACGCATATGTCCTCGTAGTTCAGATTGGTCTTTCAGTAGTAAATTAGGCCAATCTATAGTCTCGTGTAGGTCTTGTTCGCAATACTACGATGAATCCGATGTTAGTATTGCAGTGCGGTCAGAGTTGACAGGGTCTTCCGATTTCCTGTTCGTATCGAGTTTTGATGTTCTCGAAGAGTTCTTCCCCGAGCTGAGTCTGGAAACGCGGAGCAGCGGTTGCAAAGAATTCGTCGAGATTGCCGAACACTGAGAAGTGCTCATTTGCCTCAGTTTCATCATAGCGCCCTTTGCGTTCGTATTTGAGTGCCTGAAGGCAGCTGTCGATCAAATCCATATCTTTAATGAACTGCGCAGTTGGGGTTTGACGGGCC
This sequence comes from Haladaptatus halobius, assembly GCF_020618475.1. Taxonomy (GTDB): domain Archaea; phylum Halobacteriota; class Halobacteria; order Halobacteriales; family Haladaptataceae; genus Haladaptatus; species Haladaptatus halobius. The sequence goes on from NZ_CP085340.1 coordinate 194,890, forward strand.
TCGTACTCTTCCCAAAGTGCCAGTAGCTTGCCATTCTTGAAGGGCTCAAGGAGATCATCCATTGCGTCTCGCTCTGCTGCTTCTTTTTCGTTGGCGGTGACCGCTTGTTGCCCCTGCTCTGCGCGGGTTGCGATATCTCCTGTACGTGCTTCTGCGAGGTCGTGAATGAGTGCCATCGTCGTGGCTTTCTGCTGATCAATTTCGACCTCCACCTGATCTGCGTACAGAAAACAGAGTGTAGCTGTTCCCCACGTATGAGCGGCAACTGATTCCGGTGAGTCGATATTCCGAAGTTCCCACCCCGTACGTCGTTCATCCTTCAACTCAAGCATTTCAAGTAAGACGTCGAGTTCGTCGGTCATTATGTGCAGGATGGTGCGCCTGATAGTTGGGAATATCGGAATAACGACTCGCTTTAGACTAATGCCCCTTTGTAAATCTCTTGTCGAAGAGTTATGAAATTTTGCAGCTACTCGTCCTCTGAATCTCTGGTTTTCAAAAGTCGTCAGCGCAGAAGTTGAGACTGGCTCTCTCAATGCATGTACAACTGAGAATAAACGCATGGAGTGACTGATTACTTGCTGAATCAGACCATAAGTTATTTGATACTAACTATTCTACGAATAGAGAGTAGAGGCATATGACCCGCTGGCTTGTGATTCGGCCGGTCGCTAATTCGGAGAATAGTTAGAATAATAACTAGATCCGATGTCTGAACTCCAGTTTGAAGCGCTTGCAGAAGGTAGATTGGCTGAAATCGTGCATTCTGGGCTCTCTATAGCTGGTGTAGTCTCATCTTCCCGAATTTGCTAGAAGTTGAGACTGCGTCGCTCAATGCATATGGAAGTAGCACTTGTCTCGTCACTTCGTTTCAGCAGGGCCTCACCGGAAGAGCCGATACAAAGAAAGTGAAAACAGAGTAACCAGCCATCGAAAAATGAAATGCATTCAAATACGTTGAGTACTTATCTAGGGATCACACCTCCGTGTTCTCCATCGTCAGCGACTCTGCCAATTCGTGAAAGCTTTCGATGATCACATCAGGTTCTCTCCCGTATGGTTCCCACGCTCGGCCTTTTCGATTGAGCCAGACGCCTTGCATCCCGGCGTTCAGCGCCCCATTCACATCACTCCAACTTGCGGTTACGTGAACGAGGTTTCCGAGGGGCACGCCAATGTGTTCGGCTGTGTATTCGTATAACTCCCGTGCCGGCTTATACAGATGGATGTCATCGGCGCTAATCACACCGGTGATGACGTCTGCAAGGTTGGTATGGTCGACCAAAGAATCGAGCAGTGCTAGATCACCATTGGAGAGGATATGAATGTCGTACCCGGTATCGCGGATGGTCTCAAGCCCTCCTCGAACATCATCGAATACATCCAATTCATGGTACACCGAGAGTATCTCCTCGATCTCATCGACGGTCAGGTCTACGTCGAAGACATCGAGGGCGTATTTGAGTGCGAGCCGGTGTCGATCTACTGCTGACCGATAGACGTTGATTTCGTTTCCAACCATCGCATATTCACGCGTGCGAAGTTGCCACACCCGGGCAAGTGCTGTGGCCTCGGGGGTATGGGCTTCAAGCGCCTTTCGCGACGACTCAACATCTACAAGGGTGCTGTACGAATCAACAACCACCGATTCGATGCGGGATGGATCTATCCCCATGTTGATGGTAGGATTTTCTCGTTATAAATGAGTCTGGTCAAGACAATATTGGCAAAAGGTGTGGTGAGAAGTCTACTTTACCTATACCAAGCCCCAGCAACCGTATTCAGCCAATCACTGTGGTAGTCAATTAGTACATGCTTCCGACTACTGTCTTGGATCATCTCACATGGAAATTGCTGGGGCTCTAACTGGAATACCGCCCGTCGAGGAATTGGTAGTACACAAGCTCCGTACACATCACAATCGACGGATGACTCGGCTGCAACACTTTCAGTAAGCGATGCGACGTGCGAGAGGAATAACTCCACTTGTTGGTAATCAGTCTTCAACGAGCTGAGCAAACTCGTCCATTGGAATGATTTCCATTGTCTGCATGTCCATGCCATGACTCTCAACCGCAATCCCAGCCTTGAATGCGGTATCTCGATCTGGAGCGTCAAAAATCAGCATAAAATCGTACTCGCCAAGAATCGCAAAACTCCCTTCGAGATCAACCCCAAATTCATTGAATTCGGCACGAATATCGCCCCAGGTCGATGCAAGTTCTTGGCTATTTTGGATCTGCTCGCGAATATCAATGAGTGCAACGTATTTTGCCATAGCGTATGTTTGAGCTTCAGTCTCAAAGCTGTTCGCGCTATCTATTAGTATTGAGTTTTAAATTATCAATTAGATGTCTAAATTCACTACTTCTGAAAATCATAAGCGGAAGTGCAATACCCTCGCGAGGGGTAGTCGAAAATCTGCGTGTGAGCTCCTCTCACTGAGATGCATATCCAGAGAGTGATCGCCGAGATCCTTTTACGGTGCTAGCGTCACGCGTTGTTCATCCGCTGGCTCGTCGTCTCACCGCATATTTGGCACGTCGCAATGCGGTATGGTTCGCGCGAGAACTCGGCGTTCTCTTTCTTTTTGCTCTCTGTCCGAATCTCAACTGTAACTGTATGCGAAGTCTCACGGTCGCAGTTCTCACATCGTTCAATCACCGTCTGAGATCTTTGGTGTTTCGCTGTCATGGTGACTCTCTCCCTCAATTGGGGAACTACTAATACAAGCATAAACAGCGACCTTCGTTAGCCTGTGTTTGATTGGTTTGACTCCATTAATGGAGAGAGATATCTTGTAAACGGTCGAATAGAGGAACTGAGTAGTTCAGGGAAAATCATCAATAAGGGGATGACAATACGAAAGAGGGATGATTTCAATGCATTCTATCACTAAAGTCGGAGACGCCTAACGATACGTCCACAAGTTTCTGAAAGGGATGGACGAAGACAGCATCTTTGGAAAGACGCACTATCATCTAATTTATGTAATACACCATGAGAAGAACTCTCGATTGGGTAAATACATTAGTAAATGAACTACAACAGAGCGAAGATTGGTCCATTATTATGATTGAGACAGATGTTACCTGGTGCTATCTATTCTCAGAATAGGACTCCACGTGAAAGCACCAAATCATAGGTACACCCTTCAAGGGGTCCATCGGGCCACCGTTTTTACTCTGGATGTCGTAGTTGAGAGTCGGTGGATCGAAGCATGGGGGAAAATCACGCAACGGCAAGTTATTCCGAATTTGCTGAATTCGGCTTGTTAGAAGATGTAGAGGTTGATGAATTTCTCGAAGCCTATGACGCCACTCATTTCGACCTCAAAGACGTCGACGGATTGCTCGAACATGAGCTACTTCGCGACCAAAATAACTAGTGGGTTCACTATCTGCACTGGGAGAGCGAAGAACAGGCCCATCAAGCACGAAAGCTTGTACCGAAATTAGAGACAATGCAGCATTTCTTTTCTTTTATGGATCCAGAGAACGATCATCTCCGGTACTTTGAGGTGGTGCGTCCTCCTCAGAAGTTATGATTTATCTATCACTCGATATTCGATTTACAGAGGAGTTGTGTCGAGGTACAAAGAGAGCTGATTCAATTAATTCTAAAAGTAAGCTTGCATACAACTGGCTGGGCTTAGTACCGGAGACATCGTCGTAGGGTTTTCGTCTGTACTTTTTGTTCACTCTCGCTACTGGTTCGCTTTCATGGCTTCACTTCGAAGAGTCGCATCCAGGCGAAAAGAATGAGGCTACCAGCCCATCACAAGTTGGGGCAACATTTGATCAGCGGCTCAACCAGTGGCCATTGTTCATTCCACCAGCCGTCCAATAAGAGATTCATGCAACGTTGCAGGAGGTGGTAACCGGCATTCTTGTTCGCGAACGAGGCTATTCACAACAGAAGGTATCACTCTATCCAATGTAACGCCTACAGGACTCCCATGGATAGCGAACGCATGAATAAAAGAGTGAATCTTCCGAACACTTTTCTTAGGTCTCCTCAGCGATGATCTCCTCAGAGGGGATCACTCCCAGCTGTTCCATGAACCCGAGCGTATCGAACATGAGCCATGTTTCCGCCAGTTTGCCGTCTTCGATCCGATCGAATTCCGTGCCGGTGACCTCGAACTCCTTGCCAGTCGGCTCGAGATCTGGTAGATCCGGTAGCGGTCCCTCGTGGGTTCCACGTGTGACAAAGCGAACCGCGACGAGGTCATCTTCGGCGATGAGGGATTCTATCGTGGCATCGAGATCCGGGAAGGCGTCCCGATATGTCTTGACATGCTCTTTGAGTCCGTCAGGTCCGCGCACCTCCTCAGGAGAAGTAGGATCGTGCAGCACGTAGTCGTCGCTCACCATCTCGTCGATGAGATCGACGTTTCCCTCGGTGTACACCTCAAACGAGGTGCGCTCGACAAGCTCTTTGTTCTCTTCTGGTGTTGACATTGTTCCCCTCCCTAGTGATAGAGAGGCGAGGAACCAGCAAAAAGGTTGTGAGACAATCTCTATCATCTATCTATTTGCCTTACACTGTTAAGAAATTTCTTCGTTTTTCTCGTGTCTGGTCAAGTTTTCGTAGGTTCGTCTTCTCTATATGTTCAGGCTCTTTTATATGGGAGGTACTATGGCGCCTCCCTAAAACTTATGATTAGTTGAATTTAAGCACAAATTCGATGAGCCTTTTCTAGTACTATTTCGATAATAACAATGGCTGAAAACTAATCTTCATTCCTGTCTCAGACACCACCCTGTAATGGCAGGGAAAGACCTATGGACTTGTACAGCTAGAGGAAGGGCGTTCTAATGCCAGCCTCTGATCGTAATTACCAACTAATGAAAGGGAAACACCACGGAGAGACAGCATATGATAAGTTCCGGTTGCCTCGCCGCCGGTTCTTGAAAGTCACCGGCTGCGCCGGTCTAGCTGGCGGACTCCTCCCAAAAACAGTCACAGCGGCCCAAGACGGACAGGACGGCTTTCCGCCTGACAAAGGAACCGAGTGGGGTAGATCCGTCAGATTGGGTAATGGTGAAATCAGAACATTCGTGACACGCAGAGAGCGGATTCTAAGGAAGGACAGACCCACTTTAGTCGGAATTTGGTTTTCGACCGATGCATTATCGGATTTGCCACCTGATCACACGGAGGATCTGATTGATTTTCCGGCAACAGATATCACGCCGTTTACGTTCGCTCAGATCAACTGGAATCCACACGGCCACGCTCCCGACGGCATTTACAATATCCCACACTTCGACTTCCATTACTATCTGACTAACAGATCGATCTTAAATCAGATCGACCTGGGCTCCTGTGAAGGAGTTGAATCACCCGTCTCCTGCGAAACGTATGAACGTGCTACTGAACAGCTGCCATCTAAAGAGATGCCGCCAGGCTATAATGACGTGGAGGCTGTCGAGCCGCGGATGGGGAACCACCTAATCGACCCGACCGCGCTGGAGTTCCAAGGCACGCGGTTTGCCCACACGTTCATCTGGGGAGCCTTCGACGGCCGCCTCATCTTCTTCGAGCCGATGATCACGAAGGAGTTTTTTGAACAACGCAATGAGGAAGTGAGAACCTCGATCGTGACGCCCGAAACGTTTCCTGAAGCCGGGTGGTATCCGACGACGTACGTCATCCGCTATCTGGAGAATCAAAACGCGTATACAGTTACGCTTGAGGAGTTCAAAAAATTCGAATGAGCGCTGAGTATGCGCCCTGTCCCTTCCACTCTCAGATGATTTCAACAGTTCGCGGCGGAATACCCGTCGCCTGTGAATGTCTGGCGGACTCGGATGTCGAGGGTGAGTATATGAAGCTACACAGTGCTCGTCGCGGTCTCGGCGCTGAATTGTATCGGGCAAATCTCACTGGTGCACAAGCTGTGCTGCGTCATTCGTCGATGGTGTTCACGAACCAGAGCTATTTACATAGCGAGGCTGGTGAGAGTAGTGATGTAATCGATAGCACTTAAGGAGGGATGAGAGCGAGCGGTAAACGCCAATCCCAAGCAAAAGTAGGGTGTATTCGCGTGATCATGGCGCTGGTGGACGCAGTTTCGCGAACTCGTGGTCAATGCATCGTTCACAATATCGGAATTGAACTCTCCTGATGCACAACGTCAAATCAAACCACTAGACAGTGGATAGAAAGTGTATGATTAATTTAGGGCGCATATTCATCACTTGGACTAGAAATTTTGTAGCTTGGTTCGTGATCTGTCCTACCACCATATTTTAGTGATGGTGTATGGTACCGCACAACGGGGGTTCAACCATGACATTTGCCGCACACCGCCCGGTTAATAAGGAGGCAGTTGAAGAATTGAAAACTGGATTTCGAGGAGAGGTACTCCAACCGGACGAAGATGGTTACGACGAGGCGCGGTCAATCTGGAACGCGATAATCGACCGCCGACCAGCGGTTATCGCACAGCCTGCGGGCGCTGCGGACGTCATCAGCTCTGTGAACTTCGGGCAGGAGCATGATCTTCAGATCGCTGTCAAGGGCGGCGGTCACAACGTAGCGGGCAACGCAGTCTGCGATTACGGACTCATGATCGACCTCTCGCTGATGGACTCAGTCCAAGTTAATCCCGACGGGAACACTGCGCGCGTCGAAGCCGGAGCGACGCTCGGCGACGTCGACCACGAGACGCAGGCGTTCGGCCTCGCCACGCCACTCGGCATCAACTCGACGACGGGCGTCGCGGGGCTCACACTTGGCGGCGGCTTCGGGTGGCTCTCGCGCAAGTATGGTCTGACGATCGACAACCTCCTGTCAGCCGACGTGGTCACCTCCGACGGCGAACTCGTCCGCGCCAGTGAGGACGAGAATCCGGACCTGTTCTGGGGGATCCGTGGCGGCAGCGGGAACTTCGGGATCGTGACTTCGTTCGAATTCCGACTCCACGAAGTCGGTCCCGAAGTGTTCTGTGGACCGATCGTCTACTCGCATGACGATGCGGCAGAAGTGCTGGAATTCGTCCGTGAGTTTAGCGAAAATGCACCGAACGAAGTCGTTGCGTGGCCCGTACTACGGAAGGCACCGCCACTTCCGTTTCTCCCCGAAGAGGCTCACGGAACTGACGTGTGTATCGTGGCTGCGTTCTACGCCGGCAGTGTGGGGGAAGGGAAAGACGCGCTTGCCCCGCTTCAAGAGTTCGGCGATCCCATCGCCGATGCAGTCGAACCGCATCCCTACGTCGGATGGCAGCAGGCATTCGATCCACTGCTCGAACCCGGGCTGCGGAATTACTGGAAGACGCATAACTTCGAGGAGCTTAACGATGAGGTTATCGAGACGGCTCTCGAGTACGCTAGGACCGTTCCATCACCGCATACGGAGATCATCTTCGGCCGACTCGGCGGGGCCGTCAACGACATTCCGGTGGACGCGACTGCCTATCCCCATCGTGACGTCAACTACGTATTGAACGTCCATACCCGATGGGAGGACGCTTCGCAGGACGAGGAGTGTATAGAGTGGGTTCGCGACCTCCACGATAAGCTGGCACCCTACGCGACGGGTGGCGCGTACGTCAACTTCATTACTGAACGCGAAGGCGAAGAGGATCGTGCCTATGAGGAAAACTACGACCGCTTGGTGGAGTTGAAAAACGAGTGGGATCCGGAGAACGTATTCCGGATGAATCAGAATATCGAACCAACTGGCTAATGACTCGACCTTTCCGACATTAGTTAGTTAAGGATTCAATAGAGTTTGTCGGACAGAAATGGTCTGATGAGACACAGTACGCGTATGCAGCATGTTCCGAGGTGCATCCATTGAGGAGTATAATCGCTCAAGACGGGGGTTGGATTCATCAAGACAACCGCGGTTTATTCGATGAATGCGGCTGGTGCCTCACGCCTGAGGCTCGCGTAGCATCGGAATGAGGGGCGGCATCGTGTCCCCATGGATCGTGCCGAGTATCTCGAACCCTTGCCGGACATAGAGTGAGATATTCTGGGGGTTACTTGATTCGAGATATGCAAGGGTATCCTCTTCATCACATGTAGCGAGTGCGTGTTTCATCAGTGCTGACCCAGATCCCCTACGCTGTTGGGTGGGATCGGCACCGATGGCCGGTAAGTACCAGAATGGCTCGTTGGGATGATAGTTGTCGACCTGCTCGAGAACTGACCATGCCTGCTCTTGGCGCTTCGCCGATAGGGTCTCCTGAAACAGCGCACCTATCGCCTCTTCGTCTAGGGGCATATCTGGTGGAAGCCAAAGCGCAGCTGCGCCGAAATCGTGAACGTAATGGGCCGTACCGTGGTCAAATGCCTTGCCACCGAGTCGCTTTAGAAACTCCGGAAAATATTGCATGTAGTCATGCGAATTAGGGTAGAACCACCGCATAACCGGGTCTGAACTGAACGCGAGTACGAGAGTATCGATAACGTGCTATTCATCGGCCTTCGCTGCAGTTTTGATCTCAGGAGTTTCTTGGGCTGTCATTGTAATTTCCTGATTCCTCGTAAGGTCGGTTGTAAGCCATTACTGGGATCGCCGACCTGTCTGGACGATTTCCGATAAAGAATTATAATCGACCTTATCGGGGAGTCATAATTCTAGACACCATCAACATACCATAATCTTTCATGGAGAATTATAGCAGTTCACCTATCCTGTATATTCGAGATGAACAGACAGCCGAATGCATCACTCGACGGTTAGGAACGTTCTAAGTGGATTGTCCAACAAATTCATACCTGGTTACGTTTCCTATTGGAGGTAGACCTTTACTGTAGTGTCAAATCAGGATCAGGTGAGCCAGCGAATGAGCCGTCGAACATGATCCATGGCCATACCGTTCGTTGCTGTTTTTGTAGAATGCGAAACTCTACGTGTCCGGGTTTCCAGTCCAGGCTAATCGGCATAATTTCGTTGGAGTTTACCGCATGCGATCTTTTTCTTTTCCGGATGCGTTCGCCATGAATCACGGGTTGCTCTCGACTGCATTGACGTACATATGTTCGCCACGGAAGCGAACGTTCCCACGCGCAAACCCCGTAGGGCGAGGATACGAGCGTGGACAGCTATATAGATGGTTGTGCCGACGTCTTGCTGAGCGACCGATGAATGAATGTATCCACCGGTTACCTCCGCGTCAACAGGTACCTCATAAGTGAAACGCTAGAAAGATAGCCATGTAACATCACTATACGTTGGAGGATTACGGTGTGGGTGATTCGACAACACCGAGTTGCTGCATCAACCCGAGCGTATCCGGCTGGATCCAACGTTCGACGATCATTCCGTCCTCGATGCGCGTGAAGACCATATTTTGCACCTCGAACGTTTGCCCGGTGGGTTCGGTTCCCATGAACTCGCCCTTTTGGGATCCTCGAAGCGTGACGCGCATTGCAACCGTGTTGCCTTCGGCGATGATGTCCTCGACGGTCGCCGAGAAGTCAGCGAACGTAGCGAGAAAGTCTTCGAAGGACTTTCGGATCGTCGCTCGGCCATGTTCGTCACCAAAGGGGCCATGCTCGATGGCGTCTTCCGTGTACAGGTCGTCAATGAGATCGAGATTTCCCTCCGTTGCGATGTCCTCCGGAACGCGGCGGGCAAGTTGCTTGTTCTTCTCGAGAGTGGTTGCTTGTGTGGCCATAGCAATATCTAGTACGCTCGCGACGGAGATAACCTTTTCCTATACTGACACGAATTGGGACGATTCTGTCTCCTGCCCCCATTATTCTGTGTGACTTCGAGGAAGCCACCGATTCAGGATCTAGATGAGATTTTCACCGATGCTGGCGAACGCGGTTTCTCTCATTGCGCTCATCTTCATGGACAGAGAACGGTATAAAGTGGATCGTCAGACGGTCGGCTCGACGTTCTGGTTCATTCGGAACAAATTCATCGGGTCGTATTTGTTTTTGAGTTCGACCAGTCGGTCGTAGTTCTCTCCGTAGGCGTTCTGTTCTTGGCCTTCACGCTCTCCCTCAAAGTTCACGTACGTTCCGCCGGTGGCATCATTGGCGAGTGCGTCGTGGCATTCTCGAACCCACGCGATACACTCATCGTCTTTCGTCGGATCCTCCCAGCGCGCACTGGGGGTCACGATGAACTCCGCGTCTCGATGTGGATATGCAGTCGCATCCGACGCGACATCGTTGATGGCTCCCCCGACTTGGTGGATGAGGATCTCGGACTGCGGCGTCGGGAGCCGTTCGATGTATTCGACGATGGTGTCGAGTGTCTTGTCGGTGAGCTCCGTGTAATTATGTGACTTCCAGTAGTTACGTGCGCCCGGAGTAAGTAAGTCATCGAACGTGCTCTGCGCTGCTGTGTACGGAATCGGTGCGACAGCGTCGGCGATGGGATCGCCATGCTCGCGGAGCGGTTCGAGCACGTTCTCGCCCTCTTCGAGGTCGCCCGCGTAGGATTGCATGAGGACAAGAACCGTGGTACCGTGAATGTCCTCTGGAAGAAACGGTAGCGGTGGTGCCGTCATACTGTCCGCCCAGATGCAACACTCGTTCGGTACATTACGAGCGAATTCTCGGTAGTGGCGGAGTACGTCGGGCGCATCTTCATAAGGGTAAACAACCGGCCCGAAGAGTATTTCCGGACCGACTTCGTGCAGGTCAAACTCAAATGATGTAACGACCCCGAAGTTCCCGCTCCCACCGCGAACCGCCCAGAAGAGATCTCCGTTCTCGTCCGTACTCGCGGACACTATCTTCCCATCCGCCGTGACGACATCGACTGATCGGAGGTTGTCGATCGCGAGACCGTATTTCCGGGCAAGCCAGCCGAAGCCACCGCCAAGTGTGAGGCCGGCGACACCGGTAGTCGAAACGACGCCACCCGGTGCGGCGAGGCTGAATGCTTGCGTTTCATGATCCATATCGCCCAGCGTCGCGCCCGGCCCTACTCGAACCGTGTGCGCCGTCGGGTCGACACGTACATCATTCATGTTGGAGAGGTCAATCATTAGCCCACCGTCACAGACGGCGTTACCGGCGACGCTGTGACCGCCGCCCTTTACGGCGGTCACTCGGTCGTTTTCTCGGGCAAAGTCGACGGCAGTCACGACATCCGCTGCGCCGGTAGGACGGGCGATGAGTCCCGGCTTTCGATCGATCATCGCGTTCCAAATCGTGCGCACTTCGTCGTAGTCTTCGTCGCCCTGCCGGAGGAGATCACCACGGAACCGTTCCCTAAGTGTCTGTGCAGCGTCGTCTATTGTCCAGTGGTCTTGTGCCATAGCAACCTGGATATCTATTGGCCACTCTAAGCGAAATACCTTGCTAGATATTAACAAAGTTACGTACGCCGGGTTTCAGCGATAAGCGGAAGTGGAAATTGGCGGATCGTCGCCCTCAGAGAAGCACGAAAGCCGTGTCCGCCAGCGAACAGTGTATTCGTCGTCAGTTTCCGACTCAGGGTAAGCAAATAGAGTTTAGCGGATCCACTGGTGGTGAAATCACGGACGGATAGAATTGATCTGATGATATAGCGGCTTGATAGTCTACTCAGGTTATGGCCATACATCATAATATGATTCATGTGGAATGACGACCGGCCCACCGTTTGGATTCCCTGATAGATCGATGCGCCACCGTTCATGCCCGTCAGTCGCTGCGAGGGCAATGAGAGTGGTACTGTTGGATCCATATGTATAACCGATTGCGAGAATCATCTCATCCCCGTAAGCGATACCTGAGATAGTATCCGAAGCAATAGTTGTAAGCCAGACCCAGTCGCCCGTTTCTCCATCAAAGGCGGTGACAATCCCGCGTCGTTGATTTTCCTTCACTTGTTCGCATGACCCGACATACACTTGGCTATCGTCGGTCACTGGCGGAGTCGTTCCAGAGGAGCGTTGGCCTGCACGAGGAGTCCGTAACCAGGCAGCACCGACGGCACCTCGTGGGGGGGTCGTGTTGGGGTTGTATCCACTTCGACCAGCGTTGAACCCGTGAACGGACCATCTCCCGCCGGTGGTGAATCGCTCTTTGTAGGTTTCATTATTGCTGGACAGAGTGGGTGTCGTTCCGGTCGGCTTTAATACGCTACTCGCCCCGAATCCACGACCATGGTTGGACAGACAACCGGACGATATCGTCACCGTGGCCATCGCACTCGCGAGGAATGTCCGTCTCTTCATGGTCTAAAATCAATTTGAAAGACCAAATCCTTTCTGTAGAGTCAAAAACCATCGAACCAATCGCAACAACCGTTTAGCGATCCCCAGGTTGCGTCTGAAAACCGTGACCTTTCCAAACTCACGCCCAAGGAGCGCGGTGACATCGTAGAAGAAGAGATCAGCCCGCAACTTGCCCGCGAGCGCGGGTAGTATCGTTCGTGGCCATATCGCGGCGAATAGATTTCTGACTGTGTTTCCCCGGGAAATCACGCCAAAACACCCCTTCGCCGCATTTTCGACTAGATTGTACTTTTATGCCCGCAACTCCGGCAACTCCCCGCGGTCGTGGACACCGATCCGGCGGCGTTCGACGTGACTGCGTCATCAGGCTGTAACAAGGAGTAGCACAACTCCGCCTCCCTGCCTGGACTGCTCTGACGAGTACTCCTTTCGGGAAATCAGACAGAATTTGTGTTTAATACCAAAGTTGAGTGACCGATACGCGCTCTGTATCTCACACGACGTTTCTGACAGTCACTGGTGAGTAAAAGGAACCAATGTCTGGATTCTTTCGCTAATCCCTATAAGGGTGGTCTCAGCAAAACAGTGCCACTGAGAGTGAGAGGTAGTCATCATAGAATGAGTGGTTCTGTTGAAATCCTCAACAACTGACGGAACTGGTATGCCGAATACAGAGGGTGAATGCAGCAAGGCGGCTTCGTTTGCTCCGAGAAATCTATGCTGAATTAGCCGTTCAGCAGACATGTATACTGACCCTGAGTTTCGCAAATGATTCTAAGTAAAGAAAATTATGAACTTATTTACTTAAATCAACTTTCTTCGCCCACTGGTGGACGTCACCACTAGAGGGGGCGCCATAGTCTGCCGATTTATTAATGCTTAGCACACTCTTCACTAGAAAGATATAAGGATCAAAATCGTACATATAATGTACTGAATAGGGATAAAAGAAGCCCCAATTCAGACCAAGGATGAGTATGCCACGTCCAAATGTACCTAACCGACTTATCGAGGAAGTGGAATCACTCCATGAGGAACGACAAGAATACCAGGCCGGTAGTTTTCAGGAGGCACTCGCCACAGTCATCGAGATGGCAACGCCGACAATCAGCGGGGAGGTTGCCCTCTTGGTCGGCCAAGGGTATCCGGATGATAAAGGGCAGAACATTGTTCGGCTTCACCGAGAAACGTTCCAACAGCTGGACGTCCCCCCTGGTATGCCCGTCGAGATCACTGGCGAGCAAACGACAGTCGCAACGACAAAGCCGATGAAGAAAGCTGACCGTAACCCAGCAACTATTCGGATGAACGGGTTCATCCGTGAGAACGCTGGCGTCGACAAGGGCGAGTGTGTCAGTGTACAGCGTTTTGTAGGAGGGCCTGACGCTGATACCATCACCTTCAACCGAACTACCCCTGACGAGGTCACTGTTACCCTCCCCGAAACGAATCTTGAAGACTTAGGAGTCGAAGCCAGAAAAGTGATCCATAGACAGGTTCAGAACCGCCTTCTCACTCTCGGAGATGTTGTCCCTGTTCAACCAGATGATGGGGGCAAAGCTGTCCTTCTCACTGTTTCTGATACCCAACCTGAAGCACCGGTTTACATCACGGACTCGACTGAAATCATACTTGGCGAATCTGATCAGACCTGAAATTGGTAACGGTCTCCTCTCTACTGAACAAGTGCGAATCTCGCTGACTGGCTCCCGGTTTGTGCTGCATATGCGCCCTCTATTCAGCACAGTTACTAAAACCGATCACCGCTTGAGGGGTTCAACAAGGCCACTTCCCTCGATTCCATGGAAACGTACACAAATGAAGGTCTTACAGTTAGTCACAAGCGCGAACGATAGCTTCTACAGCCAGCAAATTCGAGACAAACTATAGCAGGGGGATTTTTCATTTGTGATAACGTACCACACGCATGATGAGCGGACTCGCCAATACCCGGTCGAACACCACCGGCGGTACAGCAGCGAACGCATTGCTCGGTGGTGTACTCGGCGGAATCGCGGGTGCCGCGGCCTTCGGCGTTCTGATGTGGGCACTGGACCCAGAGTTCCTCGAGGCGTCTATCCCTGCGCTGTACGGTCTGGAGCCGACGACGACCGTCGGCTGGGCGATTCACCTGCTCCACGGAGTGATACTCGGCGTCACCTTTGCCGCGATAGTTAGCCGGGACGCGGTGGCAAGGTGGCTCACCGCCGATGTCGAGACGGACGCGCTAGCCCGCACGGGGTTGGCGATGCGACTTATCGCCGCGGGCTTCGTCTACGGGTTAGCTATCTGGGCGATTTTGCCGGTGATCGTTATGCCCACGTGGCTGGGATACGTCGGCCACGCGAGAGCGGGGGTGATTCCGGCAATAGCGGTTGAGAGCCTCGTGGGACACGTCATCTTCGGAACCCTGCTGGGCGCGGTGTATGCGGCGGTCGTCACCCGAGGGTAGGTGCGATCTGACGAACGGAAAGTCCGTTCGCAGCTGCCCGCCGAGTTCGACGTCTTCTTTGAGGCAGCTGAGTCCATTGGAGAAGGAACGGAGTGAGAGATTGCATAGTTAAGTCAGATTTAATGTTGACAAAATATAGTGTTTAGTCTACAAACACATTATCGTTACATTGAATTTGATCGATGATTTTCCGTAACATGAGCGCCAGTGTCGGTGAGTTGTTCTTCGGCGGTATAAACCGCAAGTAGGACTCTTCCTTCCACTCATCACTCTCTAAACCCAGTATCGACGGAATTCCATTCCTTATGAATATCTCACGACTGCTAGCTTCGCTAGCGATGCAATTCCCTCGTAAGTTGCATTGATGTCTTCTCGTAGCGTTGCTGCAAATCACTCCTATTGGGTATCCTGACCGACCAGCTCGAATAGTTCATCCCAGTCTTCGTCGTCGGGAAGCCCATCGTGTACTTGTTGCATCTCACCGAGGGGAACGACGTCGCTCATAACGTCGACGATTACCCGGGCGTGGTAGGCAGTGTCCGCTTGATCGTCTGGATCTGCCATGTTCTCACGCTTCCAAACGCGGTCAAGAAACCCGTTCCAGTCGAATCGCTGGCCGGACTCAGCCTCGAGCAGGTAGCGGTCGATCTGCATCGGGAGCGGACCGGCGAGGTCGCTGGACCACCTCGAAATAAGAACTGCGAGCGTGACCGAGAACCCGCGACGGGTCATCGGCCCAATAGAACTGACTGGTGAGGAACGGACATTCATCTTCGACGGCAAATTCAGATTCGTGGAGGAACTCAGTAAGTGACTTCGATCCCCGCCTCCCGAGACCTCGTATTGAAGTCAATTTCAATCACTCGGTTGATTGAGATGTATTTCTACAAACAATTATTCGGCTGTCTGCCCTTCCATCTCACGATGCTCAGACCAAAAGCGGTCACACAGAAGACGCCGACGTGGCCAACGCCGACAGCCGAGCAGGTCTAGGTCATTCTCCTCGGAACGTATCATATGGACAAACCGGACCTCGACACGGTGAATGTGAGCGCCAACGATGTCCTCGTCGACACTCGCCAGCGTGAGCTTGACACCCTCGTCTCGAATCTCACACGTGCAGATCCGGATTATGTCGCCGTTGAGCGTCCCGCGTCACACGCAGCTGCCGTGAACGACATCTACGTGCGCTATCGTGACGGTGATGTGACGTACGACGAAAATATCGAATCCTTCACCGACAACAAAAAGAAACACCTGAAGAAGGGATCTCGGTAAGTGAAATTGATGAATTCATTCCAAATGTCATCCCTATCTCGGTAGAGATTGATATCTTGGTAAAAGAAGTATGAGTTTGCCCAGAAGCAGATGATGAGTTCTATGACCGCGTAATAGAGGTAACCAGGAAGAGAGGCTTTGAATTCCCCGTTAATTCTTCAAAGCTAACCGGAGAACGCATCTTCTAGAAAGTTACAGGTTCTCTATAGTTTTTAATCGGTGCTCTAGCTGTTCCTGAGAGAATCGAGGTCAATCCATGACCCGCCGTCGTCCACCGAGTTCTTCCCGGTTCGAATTTCAGCGAGCGTTCGCCGTGTTCCATCCTGTAGGAGTGCGAGTTCCTCTTCCGGGTTGACGTCGGTATACTCAGTGTCGAGACCAAGATCAGGGACAACGAGAATCCGATAATCGTCATCCGAGGGCGTGGTCTCGAACTCGTATTCCGGGATGAACGGTTTCTTAACCGGCGAACCGTCCTCGACATCGGGATACAGACTTGTGTCCGTGAAGATGCTCTCAGCATCCGGGAAGCGGGCGAGCTCGCGCTGTGTGTCCGAGAGAACGTACCCGTGTCCCTCGGACTCCCACAGTGATCGTGGCCCATCAGCGGGCCGCTCCATCAACTCGCCGTCGATCCGGAGATTTCGTTTGCTGTTGTAGAACTCGCCGCCTTGCGCACGGAATGGTGGGTCTGTAAGCGTCGTCTCAACACGGCCAACAATGTCCTCTCGAACGACGAATAAGCACGTCTCTCGTTTTGTGCCATTGACAGCCTTCGCGAGGTTCAGACAGGTTTGTCCGGGGGCATCGTCGCCAGTCGTACACTCAGCTTCAATCGTCACGTCACGGCCGCCTGTAAGCGCCATTAGCACGCGGTCGTCCTTGTTGGCTACCGGCACCCACCCGAGGCCATCCGGGGCATTATGGCCCGCGTCTTCTTGCTCAGGGAGTTCAATCGTCATCCCGAGTTGGGTAAATGCCTCGTAGGAGTCTCGGAGCAGGTCACGGTGCGGTTTGTTCCCCGACTTCGGATCTTTCCCCGTCGCGAGCGTCCAGTACTTGCCCTTCTCGGTGACACGGAGATAGCTATCTCGCCCCTCGGTTTTCTGTTCGAGGTACCGCGACGAGATCTGTTCGAGCAAGTCCCACAGGTGCGTCATATGCGGCACGTCACGGGTGAGATACTCGTCCACACGCGCTCGGCAGGTATCGGCACCAATCCAGCCATCAGCCGGATTCTGGGCGAGCTGCTCGTCGTAGACGGCTTTACAGATGAGTGCGCTTTCTCGGTCGGTGAGTTCACTCCCGGCAATCTCCTCTGGCGTGGGCAACTCACCACTGTAGAACGTGAGATCCGCGACAATCTCCTCGTCCGTCCGGCGATCGATCCCATAGTGTTCCTTACTCTGGGCGATGAGCGAGGCCATCTCGTCGTCCGAGCGGATGAAGTCGCGGGCGTGGTCGTTTTCGTCGATCGGAAACAGGCCTTTGCACTTGACGGTGTGCGTCCGGCTCTTCTCGGCGTCACGCGGCCACATGTAGAACTCGTACTTATCGAGGCCCATCAGGTCCTCTGCGTCCGTCTCGTCGTCCTGTTTCGTCGCCACCGCTTGCGCTTCGCCCTTCCGACCAGGGTAGAACGTTACGAAGAAGTCACATTGCCCGAGGACACGCTGATAGATTGGCTTCGGTACCTGCGAGGTGAGATCCTGACACGCGGCCATGACGGTCATGTTGAAGCCTGCTGCGTTACTGAGAATCTTCGTAATCCCCGACTGTCCCTTGATGATGTCGTTGAACTCGTCTAGAATCACGTGCGTTTTCGCGGGTGCCTCTCCCTTCCGATCTAACCACTGGACGGCCACGAAGACAAGCCGGAGCAACATGCTTGAGACGAGCTTCCCGACTTCGCCGTTGGTCGATTGATCGCGAACGATGATCTTCTTGCCCTCACGAACGGCGTCGAAGATGTTGATTGAGGACTCGGGAGCGCTCGTTAACTCTCGTAGCTCCCGCGTCTGCACCCACTTCTGCAGGCGTCCTGAGATGGCATCGACGTCCTGATCATCCATCTCGGCGATTTTCTCGGCATACTCGACCCACCTGATTCCTTGATCCTGAATCCGCCTCCAGACCTCTTCACGAGCAAAGGCGACCGCGTAGTAGAGGTCGATCAGCGTACAGGGTTCGTCCATGTCGGCGAACGCTTTGACCATCGTCAGGGTGATGCGGTCCATCCGCGCGCCCCAGAAGTCCGCTTCACCGCCGGACTGGGCGAGGAGTGCTTTCGTGCCTTCGATGATCGTTTGCGCCCACTCATCGAAGGCTGGTGTATTTGGTTCGAGGTCCGACGGTGGTTCAAGGAAATTCAGCGTCACCTGTTGATCGGCGTCCGGATCCCCGATATCGATGAAAATCAGGTCGTCCTCGTCCGCCTCTGGGATGGCTCTCACGAAGTCTTGCCCGTCCTGTCCCTTCGGGTCATAGGCGAGCATGAACTCGTCTGAGCGTTGAATCACCTGGTTCGTGTGATGCTTGAGGAACGTCGTTTTCCCCTGGCGGGTGGCACCATCGAGGAACGTGTGGCCTTCGAACATCTCGGGCCACACACCCGCCTCAACACCGTTTCGGACACCATGGCCGTACCAGTACGGTCGCCCCGCCCCGGCGTTCCTGAGCATGGCTGCCTCTTTCTCTAACGGGGTTGCGGTCATCGGGTCGAGGCCGACCTGCTTGAAGTCAAAGCGCGGCGTGCCGACTGGGACACCCTTGCCTGCTCGTGCGGTCACGAACTCCACACCCGGCGTGCTGATCTCGTCGTCCAGGAGGTGACACGCTCCAGCAAGTGCGCTCGTCGACTGAATCATGTTCCGATCTTCCCACCGACGACCCGCTGCTTGCGTGAACAATTTGCGGAGGTCGTCGTCGGTATAGGAGACCGGTACAAAGCCCTGATCGAACGTTGAGAGGTAGAACGTCTCGAACTCGTTCGCCACGTTTCGCACGCGCTGACTGGCTTCGTCCGGATCGTCACTCAGAGCGAAGATATTGATATTCAGGTGGTAGCCCTTCTCGTTGATCTGATTCTCGATGATACTCGCCGAGTTCTTCACCTCTTGCGGTGGTTCCTCCGTCCGCGTGTAGTCGAGATCCTCCTCCCCGAGAACGTCCATCAGCATGTTCACCGGGATCGATTTCCAGTTGAACGTCTCGGTCGGCTCCTGCATGCGCTTGGCCTTCTCGACAACGCCTTCGGTCCAGCTGTGTTCCGCTGGGCGAAGGACGATCTGGACGAGGACGTCCGTCTCGGCGTGGTCAAACTCGTTGACCATCTCGGAGGTGATTGCCCCGTATGGATCCTGTGCGAAGTCATCCGGCTCAATCTCGTAGTGCTTAATCGGGATGTGCGGGTCCGGTTGGAGGAGTTCGAGCGTCGCCCCCGCGAGATACCGATCACCGTCCGGTACTTGCATGAACGAGCGCGGTGCTTCCTCGACCTGCGCGTTCGGGTAGTTGCTCATGATCTGCCGGCGGAGCTTCCCTGCCGTGCGTTCGCTCCCCGGCACGAATCGGAAGTCGAGACGACCGTCATGGTAGTACAGTTCGAAGGCGTGTGCAGGGCTCTCGTTTCGCTGGTTCTTTCGGCCACCGTACTCGACCTCATGCAGCGACTCAAGCAATCGCTGGCCCTTCTGGAGGCCACCGCCCTTCTTGTACGGCGTGACGTGATAGACCTTCTCAACATGCTGGCTAGCGTCTGATATTTCCTCGCGAAGGGCGTCCCGTGTCACATCACCGTTCGTTCCGATCGAGAGGGGTGGGTAGTTGTTCAACCGCGCCTGTTTGCGCTTATCCACATCGTTGCTGAATGGGTTCGGCAGGAGACTCATTCGCGTTCGCCCCCATCCGCAGCGAGCGCTGTCTGTGCCGGCTCATGTTCGGGTATTCCCTGGGGTAACTCCGTCCAAGAGCATGCTTCGCTTCGCTCGCGGAGGTAGGCCCAGAAATCTTCGCCGTGATCCGTCGGGTCGTAGTCCAGGACAGCAAACTCGCGCGGATTCACGTCCATGTCCATCTCTAAGCGCGTCGGGATGCAGCCCTCGCCTTTCACGCGGAGCAACGCTTCGGAGTACCCGAGGCGTTCGCTCCCCGCTTCGAGGTCGTCGGCATAGGCATACTCGGCAGGACTAAACCCGAGGTCGTCTGCCAGCTCCTCATTCCATTCTTCGAGTGGCTGGACTGCAATCGTCGCCAAGTTGTTCAGGATAATATCAGCGTCATCAGTGAGGCCGTCTTCGGATTCACGCTTGAAGAACTCTGTAATGGATTGCGTCGAGAACATGCACGAGACGTCGAAGTGGCGACTGTGGCGGATGAACTGGGTGAAGAACTCCAGCGAGGACGCATATTTCGTCATGTAATGGGCTTCGTCAACCGAAAACAGCGTCTTCGTGTCCGTAGCCTTGATTTGCTCGTACACCAGCGAGTAGACGATCTGCATCAACAGCCCCGTCAGGCGGTCATCGGTCTTGCCCTCGGTGATCTGGAGATCGATGTAGATGAAGTCATTCCCGGAAATATCGACGTCCATCGGTTTCGCGAGATAGTGCATGCTCCCGCCGGGGAGGAGCGGTTCGATATCGTTGTTCAGAATGTCGATGACGTTGGTCTTGCGTTCGCGCTTGGTATCGCCCGCATCGTCGTCAACCAGCACGAACTCCTCGGGTGATTCGACCATCTGTTTGAAGACGTCGATCACGTCCATGAACGTCGGACTCTCCTCACCGTGCGTACTCGGATCTTCGTCGATCCCCGCGTCACGGTAGGCGATATCGATTGCTTTCTCCCAGACCCCGCGCTTCTTCCCGAGGGGGTAGCCCCGGATATCGTAGTAGCGGTCAACCACCGAAATCGCCCGTTCCTTTGCCTCTTGGAACGGCGTTTCCCGCCCAACAACCTCCAGCTTGTCCTCCGGTGTCGGTTCGATGTGCAACGGATTCAGGCCGGTGTCACCGCCGACAACGATCCGCTCGCCATCGAAGAGTTGGCACAGGCCGCTGAATTCCTGAAGCGGTTCGAGCGCGACGAACTTCCAGTCGGGATTCTGGAGTTTGAGATCGAGGCCGACGCCGGTCGACCGGATGGTTTTCCCGCTCCCAATATCACCAAAGAAGCCCATGTTGTACCCTTTCGTTCGTTTGAACGGGTCGATCATCACGGGTTCATTCAGCTTGGCATGCGTGCCGAAGTGTGCGCCACCCGTTTCATAGACGTTGTGTGAGTGATACGGGAAGAGCGCGCCGAGGCCACGCCCGAGCATGTCGAATTGCTTGCCGATCGAGTCGTAGGCGAGTGGCGCAGTCGTCAGCAAGCCTTCGTCGTGATGGTAGTCGGCTAGCATCGGGCGGCAGTTTGCGGGTGTCCCCTTGAGCAGGGACATGATTTCGCTCCGTGCCTCCTGGAGACTCTCCTGGGTTTCCGCCCGGAGCGTGATGTACGTCCCTGCCTTGAACAGGCCTGAGTCGGATTGCTGGAGCGTCAACTCGATTTCAGCGGCCGTCTCATACTTGTCCTGCAACTCCTCCGTTCGGTCGTGGTCCTTCTCGACGAGCTTGTCCCGCTTGTACTTGAGCGAGCGTTTCGCGTCCCGGGCGTCGTCCTGCGCCTCTTGCTGATCCAGACCGACCAGATGGGTTGTAACGTCCACTGCAACCCCAGGGTGGGCGTAGGAGAGCGCGGCATCCAGCATATTCGGGTGCGGATTCGCGGGCCAATGCTCGATCCACAGTGTGCAGGTGTGTTCGGTCCCATCCAGCACGAGACTTCGCGGGTCGCTCGTGTCTGTCTCTTGTGGCGCGATGAGCGACTGATAGTGATTCGTGTACTCGGCATCCGTCACGGGAATAGAACTCTCGCCGCTGTCGTCGCTCTCCTCGGTATCCTCGCGTTCTTCGACCGCGAGCCCCTTGTCGAGATCCCGGATGGACTCGGCCGCCGGTTGGCCTTGGTTGCGCACCGTCTTGCCGAGTGTTGGGACTTCTGTCGCGATGGACGACGTGTTGAGTGTCGGTTCCGGCGACGCATCGAGCTGGTCGGCGAGCGTCTCGTAGCCGCTCGTCACTTCGTAATCCGCGTTCGCCCCGCGTTCGGCCGGGGATTGACGGACGAGGGCCGCAAAGTCGCCGTAGGCGTAGGCGTTCGCCGCCTGGAAGTGATCGGCTAGGACACGGCTGTATTCCGTTGCACTCACGGGGAAGGCGCGAAGCCCTTCGAGGCGTTCGAGACCCTTCGTGATCAGTGAGACACGTTGCTCCAGGACTTTGAGCATGGACGGTTCAAGTTCGCCGCTGGCGATTTTCTGCTTGAGACGGCGTTTTTTCAACCACGGGCCGAGCTTGGGCACGTTCTTCAGGCCGCCGGTCGTGGATTCATCACTGAATGCGACTTCGTCCGGGCGAACCGAGACGACAAAGTAGTGTTCTCGGTGCATCGTTGTCTTTTCGAGGAGGGTCTCTTTCGCCGCCTTCTCCTCGCAGATATCCGCGAGAACGTGGTTGTCTTCTTCGGCGTACTTCCGGGCCATCTTCCGGAAGGTTGAGCGACGCTTCCCGTAGTCCACCGACCGCATTCGGCTGACCATCTGTGCGTCGTGGTCGATCGCCCCGGCAAGAATTTTCCCGAACTCATTTACGGTCTCTTCCCAAGCTTCAGGCGTTTTGTCCATCACGTTCGCCGGTTTTACCCGAATCAAAGCTGAGATCGTTGAATCAGACTGCTTGATGGCATTGTGGCCGTGAATCGGCTGCTCGACTGGCACCATATCCTGTGTCCGCTGACGCGGCGCGGTGAGGAGCCGAACGATCGGGATTTGCTGAAGTACCGGCAGGCGTTCGGTCAGCCGGACGAACGGCGTGATTTGCTGTGTGATACCACTCTCGGAGGGGTTGGAGTCATGCAACATGATGGATTGATTCGTGATGTGATTAACGCGCAGTCGCAGGTAGCGGACGACGTCAAGTTCGGGCGGTACCCAGAACAGGACGATAATACCGCCGAGGAGCGACAGTGCGAACGCGATGATAAAGACGATGCGAAGCCAGCCACCCGCGGTAATCGCCCCGAGGAGGGCCGCCCACGGAGCCACGAGACTGACGAAGATCTCTTTCTCGGTCCAGCGACCGAGAATTTCACTGTTCAGCGAGTAGTTCGACAGGATTGTCGCATGTTTGCTCATGGTTTCCTCCTGAGAGTGTGTTTGAAGCGGTCACGGTACGTCGAAGACTGACTGTAGTCCCCGAGCGTTCGTTGGGTTCCTCCGTCAGCGGCCGTCCCGCGACCGAAGCGCCCGCCGATACGTCCGAGGACACCACTGTCTTCGTCGTCATCTGACGCGGTGAACTTCTTGTACTGGTTCTGTGTCTTCCGTACGGTTTTCCGCGAGAGCCGTTCCATTCCACCCTTAGAGGTGAGATAGGTCGAATAGAGCGGGTAGAAAATGCCGATTAAGAGGAGCGCGATACTCGTCAGAACGGCACCCAACCCTTTCAGTGAAATCGACCATTTCAGCGTCCAACTCACGAGGAGGATGAACGCCATCGGGAGCGACATCGTCACGAAATTCAGCCACTGCCACGCGAGACTACTACACAGCGAGCGCATGCGACGGTGTGGCCCAAGATACGCGCCCGTGATCAGAATCGGCATCCCAACTTTGTAGACGAGAAGCGCAGTGTCGATGAGCTTGTAGACCATCGCGAGGACGACCATCTCGATCCACCCGATCGCCGCGAACGTCACGCCTCCGATAATCGGGGCCGAACCAAGCTTGACGAGACTGCCGAACGAACTGGTCATTTGCTTCGGACTCGGGGCGATTGCGTTCGCCGCCGTATCGACGAACATCTCCACGAACGTCGAGAGCGGCCACCATAGCGTGAACCAGACCACAGTCGCCATGACAGCAACCGTAATCGCCGACTGACGGCCGCTACTGATGAGGCCAGTGAACGGCGACACCGCCGCACGGACGGAGGCGAGCATGATCAACACCGCGCCAGCAAAGCCGATTGTAACCGGTATATAGATTTGCCAGAACAGAGCCTTATACGGCTGATTCGTCGGAGTTCCGAATATCCCCATCGGACCGTTATTCACGGGATGGTTCACGCCAACGAGGAAATCGATGATTTGCCGGAATAGCCACATCACCGACCCGGTCGCAAGTTTGCCAAAGGCACCGAGAAGGCCAGTCAGGTAATCGAGCGGGTCAAAGCTAATCAGACCACCGCCACCGCCGCCACCTGTCCAGTGGCTTTGATTCGGGGCAGTAGTCGTCACGGTCGTCGGGCTCGTGGTGGTTGCGTTCGCCGCGGTCGTGTTGTTGCCTGTCGTTGGGAGTTCCTGTGCGGCACCGCTAGTCGCTAGCAGTACCACAACGAGAAGTCCAAGCACGACTCTGGTAAGATAGTCCATGTCTGAAGGGGTGAAAGAGGGGTTCTCAGACCAACGGGATGCACGACATCGCGTTCGGGAACACACCGAAGGAGATGGCGATCGCAATCACCGGAATGAGGATCATCAATTGTCCGATTCCTTTCCATCCTTTCCCTTTCATCTGGGACAGCGAGGAGTGCTGACTGCCGCTGCGAGAGTACGGTTCAGCGGCTGTCCCGCCTGCGATCGCCATGATACAACCAGCGAGACCAACGATCATGGCAGATGGAACGCCCCAGGAAATCATCTGACCGAGACTGGTCGAACAGATATTTTGACCGGGGCCACTTTGGGCGACAGCGACGACGATAGTCGCCCGCGTCGCGAGCATGGCGCCGAGGACTTGACCGAATTGGCCGGCCGTGAGTGGCATACTATCGCCCATAATGCGCTTCCAGGTCGTGTTGATTGCTGTACCAGTTTGCTCGAGGGTTTGACTTAGGAATTTCATTGGTTCATCAGGGGAGTTTTATCTGGCATGCTGTACAAGTAGCACGATATGCGTCGTAATGGCCCAATTCAGGCTTATTACAGACCACAACAAACAGTATAATGTACACTAACATAAACCTTAGGTACAACAGAGGTTGTCCTAATGTCTGATGAAGACGGCAGTGACGAGCAAAAATATATTAATATCAAACTTCCGCGAGACCAATACGATCAACTCGTGGAAACCAAAGAACGACACGGGATGACGTGGAAAGGACTCCTTCTCCATGCTCAACGAGACCTACGAAAGAATAATAACGAAAGCGACTGAATAAACCTAATAGAAACCAAAGGAAAATAGAGCATGGGACTCATATTCAGCGATCGGGCAGACGCAAAGGCCGCGAAATTCGTCGGAGTTCTGACTGCAGCTTACGGTCTTGTAGCTATGAACTCAGAGTCGTGGGGAATCCTCTCAGGAGCGACTCTTATCGTCGCTGGTATCGTTCTATTCCGCCATAACGCCCAGACAGTGAATGGCATCCGTGGTATTCTCAGGAATATCCTCTTCTTCGTCCTGCTCATCATCGCAGCCGGACTTGGTCCTGCGAGTCCCTAACGATCCTTGTCCATCTCGTCAATCTTCTCTGCAACTTCCGTAAACCGCTCCAGGACTGCCGACCGAAAGTTCTCCAGTTCGTTCTCCAGTTGCTCGTTCTTCTCCTGGAGGTCTTCGACGTCCTGCTGGAGCTGCTCGACCGTTTCACCGGGTGCCATAATATCTTCAGCTACCTGTGCTCCCTCGTCTGTGAGTCGGTAGGAGTTCGCTCGATTGGAACTGCCGACGTCTAGCATCTCGCCCTTCTCCAGGTAGCCTTGTTCAATCAACTCACCAGCGTGATAGCCTATCGTATTGTTTGAGAGATTGGTCTCGCTAGTGAGGTCACGAGTTGTCACTGGTGCGGTAAGTTGGGTCGCTACTTTGAGAATT
The DNA here is from genome assembly GCF_020618475.1 of Haladaptatus halobius. Taxonomy (GTDB): domain Archaea; phylum Halobacteriota; class Halobacteria; order Halobacteriales; family Haladaptataceae; genus Haladaptatus; species Haladaptatus halobius. The sequence continues at coordinate 220,681 of NZ_CP085340.1, forward strand.
TGTGCTTGTTTTGGGTGTATCGAATCCTTGCCCATATTTTGATGCACCCTCCCCCTTGGTATATAATTTGGTATCGAATCCGTATCAAATCCAGAACGGCGAATACAATAGGACCAAACAAAGGAACGTAGCTATTGGGAAAAGAAAACCTGAGCGTCACTCGAAATCATTGTCTGAATAACTATCGTCAAGCAGATAAGATAACGTCTAAACCATCTAGCCGTCCACCAACACAGTGAAAGTGGCACCCCAGAGGGTTTCCAGCAGGATCGAGCAAATCCCGCGAGAAGCGACGGACAGAACACGCCGACGAATGGGACAGTCCACTATGCAGAACCACAGGAAAGAGAACCTACAGTAGTGGGACAGTCTACCCGAGGTCACACGAGGAAACAAGAGAGCGAGACTGTGGGACAGTCAAGCCGTACCGAACCCTGAGGGGAATAGACCGACGAAAAGGGGACAGTCCAACAATGCGCCCAGCGGGCCAGCTGAGAACAACGTGATGACAACAGGAAAACGACACAACACTGGCAGCAAGCCGCCATGAGCAGCACCAGGCAGTGTGCCGCACAGCGGAGAGGCCACAATAGCACAGCAACCGCTACCGCGCCCGCGACAGCAGAATAGGACTACCGATGGCCAGCACAGGTGAGAATAGCCGTGATACCCTTGGAAGAGCAACAGACGAGAAAAGTAGACAGTCTGCCCTGCCGGGACAGAAGAGGAAACCACTGAGCGCTTGTGTGGGGTGCCAGTATCCGCACTGGAGAAGGGTGCCGACGAGCGACACGCAGTCAACCAGTCTTGGTGCACTCTTCACTTGTTTAATTTGCATCTCACGCCATGGTTGCTGTCGAGTGGTGTCATCAGTGGCTGTCGTGGTGTCGTGAATGGGAGCGCCGTCAGCGATCATCTACTCGCTGTTCGCCGTCTCGTGGCGAGGTCGATTTGATTTTAGCAGTGTGTCAATAAAACGACCTGTGAACACTAAGCTAGAGCGCTTTTATAATATGATAGGGATAAACTTTATCTAACTTCATTACTGTGTTTTACTTGAGATAATCAGAAGAAAATAGACAAAACACGTACTCTCGAACGTATCCAGACAGATCAAATAGATAACGTATAAGAACAAACCGAAACGGAACACCCATGAGTTCACATAATACTCACGGAACAGATGATACGAATCAGCTATACGACACACTATCGCGACGCTCGGTATTGCAAGCGATGGCCGCCGCCAGCCTTGGCGCGTCGTTCGGAACCACAGCGGCCGACCGAGGAACCGGGCCCGTTGGGGTCGATCCGGCGTCAGCGGAGAAGCCGGTCGAGTACGTCGATCCATTCATCGGCACCGCGAGGGCGGAAGCTGCGGGATCCGGTGGGGAAGCTATGCCCTATCCCAACATGTTTCCGGGGCCGACGCGGCCCCACGGGATGGTGCAACTCAGTCCCGACACAGGGAGAGGGAACATCGCAGGATACCACTTCGAGGACAACAAGATACTTGGCTTCAGCCACACGCACGTCTCCGGCACTGGCTGTTTCGGTCTGGGGAACTTCCTGGCGACGCCGATGACTGCCCCGCTGGAGCGGTTCAAGAGTACTGAGCTGAATCCGACGGAGGCGGTGTCAGCGTCGTTCTGGTTCAAGACTGATGGCGATATGCCCGGTGGGATTACATCGGTCTTTCGCCATGATCGACACATCACGCCTCTCCAGCTGTGGGACGGGGGCGAGACGGGCAACCTCATATACTTCAGCGAGGATGCCGATGGCTTTCAGACCCTCTCGTTCGACTTTGGGACGTACGCCGACGATCAGTGGCACCACTATGCGATAACCTATGAAAGCGGCAATCGAGCCGCTATCTACGTCGACGGAGAGAAGGTCGCCGCAACCTCGGACAACGTCGGGTCGCTGACACCGAGTAGCCTTCCGTGGTCTATTGGAGCCGCAATTGATAGAGGTGGAGAGTACTTCCAAGGGACCCTTGACGAGATCACGTTGTTCGACACTGCCCTCACTGCCGACCAAGTGCAGACGCTCGCCGATGGCACGGCCACGGCCAGTGAGAGCGCCGTCTTTCGGTTCTCCTTCGAAGAGTCTGGCGTCGAGCAGATTTCTGATCTCGCCGGTCACGACCATCCTGGCGTCGTCTACGGTGACCCGATGTGGGAGAGCGGAGCGAGCAGGAAATCACTCGCCTTCGACGGTGACGGCGACGCTGTCGGGGTCGAGCTCCCGAGCGTGAGTTCAGCGTTCTCCCACGAGAGCGAGACGGCCTCGCCGGGGTATTACGCGGTCACACTCGAGGACTACGCTGTCGATGCCGAACTCACCGCTACCGACCGAGTCGGCGTCCATCGGTATACGTTCCCCGAGACCGACACGGCGACCGTTGCGCTCGATGCATCGTATAATTTGGGTGACTCGGGACTTGACGATGCGAGCGTCGAAATCCGCGATAATCAGACCATCGTCGGATCGCAGACTGTCCCTGATCCGTTCTGTAGTGGCGCCGAGAGCTTCACAATATACTTCGCCGCTGCGTTCTCGCAATCCTTCGACGAGGCTGGAACCTGGAGTGGATCGAGCGTCGACGATGGGTCGACCAGTGCCTCTGGCCAGGACGTCGGAGCGTACGCGACGTACGCGACCGAGGCGGGCGACGAACTCATCATGAAGGTCGGCATCTCGTACGTCAGCGTTGAGAACGCCCTTGCGAACATCGAAGCCGAGGTACCGAATTGGAATTTCGAGGGTGTGCGCACAGACGCCAGTGAAACGTGGAACGAGCGCCTCTCACGGATTCAGGTCGACGGGGACGCCGAAAACAAGGTGAAGTTCTACACGTCACTGTACCACACGATGCTCGGCCCGACGATCTTCGAGGACGCCAACGGTGAGTATGTGGGGATGGACGATGAGGTGTACGTCGCTGAGCGGGAGGGTGAGCGCTACCACCACTACCAGATGTTCTCTCTATGGGATACCTTCCGTGCCGAGCACCCCCTTTTAAACATCATTGAGCCGGAGGTTCAGACCGACGCCATCCGATCCTTGTTAGACATGTACGACCACGGTGGGTGGCTGCCGAAGTGGCAGTTCGTGAACCGGTACACGAACGTGATGATCGCCGACCATGCGACCTCCATCATCGCTGAATCCTACATGAAGGGGTTGCGGGACTACGACGTTGAGAAGGCCTATGAGGCGATGTACAAGAACTCCACGAAGGTCCCTGGCGATGACACCTACTTCGTCGGTCGGCAGGGCCTACAGCAGTACGAGGAACACGGCTATATCCCACACGACGATACCGGTGGCGCGTGGGGGTCAGTCTCAACGACGCTCGAGGACACCTACTGCGACTACGCTATCGCCCAGGTTGCAAAGGAGATGGACAAAATCGACGACTTCAAACGGTTCATCAAGCGAGCCGGCTACTACAAGAACGTCTTCGACCCAGCGTCGAAGTTCATGCGTCCGCGGCTCTCCGACGGGTCGTGGAAGACGCCGTTCGATCCAACGGACTGGGACGGATTCACTGAGGGGAACTCGTGGTCGTACACGTGGCACGTCCTCCAGGACGTCGGCGGTCTCATCGACTTGATGGGCAAGGAGACATTCGTCGATCGCCTCGACCATTATTTCTCGGAGTTCATCTATCCAGGATGGGGCGAATCGTTCTCCCACTACTGGCAGGGGAACGAACCCGACCACCACTACCCCTACCTCTACAACTACGCCGGGCAGCCCTGGAAGACACAGGAGGTGGTACAAGATATCACGAACCAACTGTACACGACCGGTCCAGGCGGCATCCCTGGCAACGAAGACGTCGGGCAAATGTCAGCCTGGTTCGTACTGAGCGCGATGGGGTTCTACCCGGTCACACCGGCGCAAGGGACGTACATCATCGGGAGCCCACTCTTCGAGAAACTGGAGATCAATCTTCCCAAGTACCACTATGGTGGCGGGACGTTTACGGTGACGACCAACGGCCAAGATTACAGCCCGGACGATTACCGTTACATTGAGACCGCTCACTTGAACGGGGAACCGCATCGCGAAAGCTGGTTCACGCACGCGGATCTCGAAGATGGAGGAACACTCGAACTGACGATGGGCAGCGACCCGAATACGGACTGGGGTGTCGAGCCGCACTCGAGTGTCGACATGCCGCCGTCGATGAGTGACGACTGACGAACGTCCCTCTCTCCAGTTTTGTCTCCGCTCTTTGATCATGTTCAGCGAGGTTTTGATACAGACCGATAGCGCATATCCGCGTCTTCAGGCGCGGGAGGAGGTCAATCCACGCAGACACCGAATCGGATCATTAGCTCGGTGGTCGCTGTGCAGAATAGAGCGCTTCTGGGGCCCAACTACGACCTCTGCAAGAGTGCGTTCATGCCTGACTTCACCGAGAGCGAGGACTACCGTGGGCAGAACGCCAACATGCACACCTGCGAAGCCATGCTCGCCGCCCACGAGGTGAACGGCGAAGAGCGGTACCTCAACCGGGGCACCGACATCGGCCACGCCCTGACCGTCCGACAGGCTGAGTCGACCGACGGACTGCTGTGGGAACACTACACCACTGACTGGGAGCATGACATCGAGTACAACCGCGCCACCAGTTCCGTCAATGAGGGTACCAGCCCAACCACCATATCAAGTGGGCGAAGCTGCTGGCGATCTTCGATCGCTACACGGACACCGCGTGGGCGCTCGACCGGGCCGAAGAGCTGTTCGACGCCACGATCGAGCACAGCTGGGACGCGGAGTACGGTGGCTTCTATTACACCTTCGACAGAGACGGCGCTCCGATCGTCGAGGACAAATACGGCTGGCCGGTCGCGGAGGGGATCGGTGCGGCCGCTGCGTTGTCCAAACGGGTCGGCAATGAACGATATCGGAAGTGGTACGACCGCCTGTGGGAGTACGCCGAGGCGAATCTGACCGCACCAGGGTGGGAATTGGTACGAGAAACTCTCCCGGAAGAACGATTTCTACGAGACCGAGCCGGGTTCGACTGCCGGCCCTGGCTATCACCCGATCGGAACCTGCTTCGAGGGGCTGCGCTCCTTGGATAGCTAGTCAGGCGGGAGGGGGACGGTTCTGTAATCTCTCCAGACGGTTCCAAGACGGCTAGGGACATCCGCTGACACCGTTTACCGAATGACGAAGCGAATGCCACGGGTCGTTCGGAAGACCGGCCGTCTACCGTGATGACGAGACGCCTCCAGCGTCTCGAACTACTCAACCCTGAGGCGATCCACTTGCATTTTCAGCTCCTAGGTGGTACACCGCCAACTCCAAGCAGCTTACGAACCGAAACTGAAAAACCAATTGCTAGATGCGCTACTGGAGTCCGCGAACAACGTTCCCCTCGGTCGTAAGATAGTAATTGTCTCGATCAAGCCGGTCGGGTTCGGCGAACAGTAGATAGAAGTACTTCATATTCTCGGAGAACCAGTAGCCCATCGTGAGGTCACCCCGCTCCATCGGACGCGTGGTGACATCCTCGATAACGGTATAGCCGTTCTCTACCTGCGAATGCGTTTTCATCTGCTGATAGTGACGGTAGGCACGGTCACGGTACACCTCGTCTCCGGTTTCGTCATAGAGGAGGAGTGCCGGGCCGAGGTACTCCGGACGAAGATACCACGACGGCCACACGGCAGAGAGATCGCTGTAATTGATCTGTCCCGGTGGCAATCCGAATTTTTCGTGAACCTGCGTCCAGGAGTCGTGATAGGCGCCGCCGAGGTCAGGCTGTCCGGACTCGACGAGGAGGCCAGCGAAGAATTGAGAGAGTTCGCTTTGCTGTCTATCACCGAGTTCACCGGTATTCATATCCACTCGCTTGAACCAAAGATAGTCATTGTACCACTCCGCCTGGTGGTCGAAAATCCCGTCTAGCAGGACGCTATACCACTCCAAGAGGTCAGAATCGCCGAAGAGGGCCCATCCATCCCAAAGGTATTCATAAAACGAGTCGACGGGCGGGCCAATACGGGCGAGGGTGTCTGTCCATTCCCCGGTTTCCACGTTGATTGTAGCGCCCAGTAAATCGAGATTCGAGCGGCGTTCATAGGCCGCCTGAAGAGCGTTCTTCGCTGCGTTGTAGTATTTGTCGTCGCCGACGAGTTCGGACAGTTCGCCCCACTCGACGATGTGGGTGCCGATTTCAGCCATGAAGTTTTCGGGGTTGTCAAAGAAGCCGCTACTGACTTCGCCTGTCCGAAGGTTCACAAACCGATACGGCATCCCAGTCGGTGACTTCTCGAACGCCGGAAGGAGTCGATCCGCAAGATCTTGGGCGAGATCTAACAGCGTCTCGTTTTCGGTCGCCTTATAGCCCGCTATAAGCCCGCCGACGAGTCGAATTGTCGCCTCGAAGACCTGGATTTCTTGGTCGTAATCGAAGGTGAGATTCTCTTCAATCCATTCGACGGCAATCGAGAGTTCCTCGTCGAGTCCCATTAGATACATCGTGTCGAGACTCTCGATGATCGTCAGCCCGAGAGACTCATCTTCGAGGAAGAACTCGTCATACGTCTCGGAGAGGGGCTTAAGTCGATCGTGGCCGAATGCGTGTTCTTTGTACTCTTTCCACGCACGAAGGAATTCCCTACGAACATCATTGGCGATTGCAGGATCGGCCGGACGCTTGCCAGCCGAACGAGACCGCTTCGAGGCACCAGTCGATATTCCGCTAAACAATCCCGCACCGGTTCCGAGTGCCGTCGTTCTGCGCATCATCGAACGACGATCAAGGGGGAGACGGAGCTGGTCAATGAGGCCATCGTCGCCTTTTTCTTCAAGTTCTTCCATATTAGCATATAATATTTAAACGTTATAAATCTAATCACTGATTCTTTATATTTCATCCTTACGAGTCATTATTTCCTTCTGCACGACGGAGACACCGAGGTTCAAAAAACTGGACGAGGTGCAGTTGTGCAATATGCAGTGAGCAATTCGTTACCGGTCATCGTCTTCGTGCTGTTCCATTCATTCCCAATCGTCGTACCCGCCAGAGCCAATGGTAAACGTCTCGGTCAGGTCACGAACCGGACGGCGTACTTTCCAGGTTCGAGTACTTTTGGGTCATGTCTCCGGCTATATCGCCTGGAACAACCATCAGCGTCGACAGCGGTGCCTCAATGGTGACCCGTCGGCTCTCTCCTGAGTCGAGTTGGACACGCTCGAAGTCGATGAGTTGCTCATCCGGGTAGATGACCGAGTCGTACGCCTGTGAGAGGTAAGCGTGAGCCACGTCGGTACCACGGCGGTTTCCGACATTCCTTACCGTCACGGACACGTCAACGATGGCGCTGGGATTAGCGGGCGCACCGTTTGGTCGGAGAGTAAGGTTGGAGTATTCGAAGTCGTAACCAACAGAACACGGTAGGTACCCCACCAGTGTTGGTTAATATCGTTGCGGGCGGGAAAAAGCAGGGCAGTGGCTACTACACTCCGTCTTTGTCAACCAACAGTGTGTTTTCGATAATGTTCGCTGTCGCGCGGCGGAGACGCTCACCGACCGCTTGATGGGAGATGTCGAGCTCGGCAGCAAGTTCGACCGCATCGGTCTCGCGTGGAATGGTGTAATACCCACGTTTGTAGGCTTCGACGATCGTATCGTGCTGGCTTTCAGTCAGTCCAAATCGGACACGTCGGGCGGTATCGACATTGTACAGCCGGTCGACGTCGAGATCGAGGCCATGCTTCCTAGCAAAGTCATGGATTGCCGAGACGCCGCTGCGCTCGGGAAACAGCACGCGCAGTGTCCACTCGTCGGCGGCGGCGATCGCCCGCTGGACAGTGGCACCGCACTCGATGACCATGTGCCCAATAATTCGCGCTTCATCGGCCCACTCGAGCCGATAAAACCGTTCTTCGTCGGTCTCAGTGAGCAACTCGACCTGCTTGACACTCGGGTCGGCGTCAAGTATTGCGGTTAGATCTTCCAGTCCCTCACCCAATACCCAAACAAATGGCATGACGCGCGCCGTGTCGTGGGCGACGACGCGGTCGATCTCGAATTTGAGGTGCGGGCGACGGCTGAGCGTTTCTCGAAGTGCGAACTGCTCGGCTGGGATAGAGAACTCCGCAATCGTTGTCATAGATGAGTCATGGCACTCGCATTGGAAAGGGCTATCGGGGACAATGGAACCGTGAAAATCAAAGTTGGTCTCTCAAACCACGGATGGATAGGTTACTCGGCCTCTTTGCCGAAGATCCACCAGCGGAGTCGTGTCGCCAACGTTTGCTCACGCCACGAAAGTTCGTCTTCGACGTAGCGTTTGAGTTCTTGGTTCTCTTCGCGCTGCGCGAGCACTTGGCGCTTTTCTCGTCGTAGTCGTTCGACTTCGGTTTGCAGTTCGTCGTGTTCTTGCTGTAGTCGCTCGTGTTTGTCAATCGGGATGCACTCGCCATCTCCGTGTTCGTTTTCGTGTTCTACTCGTGTTTCGAGCACGTCCCGGATGTATTCTGACCGTGTGTCGCCGTGTTCTGATGCCTCCTGATCTATATCCTCTAGCGTGTCTTCCTGTAGGCAACTAGGTCAGATATAATCGCTTGGATTGGCGGGAATCCTTTTGATGCCAATTAATCCGAAGAGTGACAAATGAGGATTCTAACGCACCGTCTATCGCGAAATTTGGGCCATCAAGCTAAATTTCGCAGGTGTCTATGCGTGACGAATCCTACCTAGCCAACTTCAGAAGTTAGTATGATTAGGATTGACTTCACTCCCGGCTCCCTCGATTCGTCTCTCTATGCCGCGCCTATGAGATGAACTCCTTGATAATCCGGCCTTCAGCCCGATGCAGAACGCCACTAGCCGCCGATTGATTGACCTCAAACGTTTCTGCAAGCTCGATGAGCGTACAGCCGCGAGGGCTGTCGTAGTAGCCGCGTTCAACCGCTTCAGTGATGACCTCCCGCTGGCGTTCGGTCAGAAGTCCGTTTGAATCGTATGATTGGGTTAACGACACGATCTGATACGGGATGTCAGCCGCCGCTAACTCGGTGGTGAACTCCCCCAACTGCTCCAGTGAGGCAGTTAGCTCGATGGACAACCACTCATCCCGGATACTGACGGGAAATCGTGGGAGGGTCCCTGTCGCGCTAAGCACCTCATACAACTCCGGTACCTCTGCCACGTACTGAATTTGCACCATCCCCACGTCGGAATGGATCACCTCGGACGAGCGCACCTCCGGTGCGTCGTCGTACCGACGAGCGATAGCGTTCCCGTCTAACATCGTTATTTCGTCAATGGCGACCATGCCATCGTCCACGGGATGACTCGACAGTATCCTGAACTCGGCGTCCGGGAAGTCGGTCGAGATGACAGTCAGCCAGATGTCGGTCGCTGTAGCATTCAGCTTCAGGTGTACACGAGCCATATACGTTAGAGTTGGCTGACGAGTGGTTTAACAGACTCGCGGGTGACTTAAAAAGGTGAATCCATTCACGCGCAAATCCGTGGTCTCGCCCAGCGTAGTAGACCCATGCCTCCCATGGCATCTGTGATCGAAACGGAATCGCCGACGCGCGTCGATGTGAATCGTCTCGTAAAATACGGCGTGCTGACGCGTGTACCGAGTACTGCTGCGGAGGAGAGCACCGCATGAACCCGAGACTAGAGCTGATCGAGAAGCCCGATGGACCCGAAATGCAGTCCCACTACCGGATGATGCGACAGGAGTTCGGCAAGGTACTGACCCCGGTGAAGGTCGTGTCCGCGCGCATGTCGGGGTCTATGGAACTTGACCGCAAGTTCAATGAATTCCGTGCAACTTGCACAGGGCCGAGGTAAACAAGGATGGTTAAGTACACAAGGCACACGACCCTGTTCGTGTCGGACCAGGATCGCGCCCTCAATTTTTACGAAAAGCTAGGCCTGGAGAAGCACGACGATGTGAACGGACCCTTTGGGCGCTGGCTGACCGTTGCCCCCCCAGGCGACCGGCATGAGATCCTGCTCTGGCCCGGCACGCCATAGAGGCCTGAGTCCACGACCGAGGAGTTCCTTCCCGGACTCGTCTTTCTCGAATACGACGACCTTCGCAAGGACGTCGAGCGCATGCGGTCCGAGGGGGTCAAGTTCGACGGCGAAGCCCCAGTCGAGTATGAGTTTGGCCTGCGCGCCGAGACATCCGACCCGGATGGCAACCACATCGCACTGCGACAGGACCGTAACAAGTAGTGCGCCACCCTGCCTAGACTGCCCGGTCAGAGGTTGTTGGGCGATCGGAGTCCCGCGACGCCTTCGAGGCGGTGTTCTTCCTCCTCGTGACACCGATGATGCACGACTTCTGGGCCGTTCCGGAGGAACAACGAGAAAACGAGATGCAGCACTTCCAGAAGGGCATCATGTTATTGGGTGCAGCGCTGGTGTTCCTCGTGCTCGGCGACGAGACGTGGGCGTACGCGCTCAATAGCTTTCGGGATGTGAACTCATGACTCTCGGAATTCTCAACGCAACCGTCGACAGGGGAGTACAATCGCTAACGAGCAGGTGATCCAGCATGTGCCTCTCTGGACCGGTCTGGTTGCTGGCCGCGACTGTGCCCTGCCGAGAGTTGAGTATCCCATTGGCGTGCAGTCGGTCGACTGCGTCCCCCAGTGATCTAAACTCTATGTCATGGTTGAGTAACGGCTTCGTAGCAGAGCCACTGACAGTCCAGCAAACCATAAACTCTCAACCGTCAGGATTGATCTGCCCGGCCAACACCGGGTGAGAGGCCTGCGCCTTTAGGCGTGGGATGATGTCAGTCTGGTATCTTATTACACTTCTTCGATCACGGTTGCTCTCGTCCAGCGGGGAGGGCCGCATGGTCACTGGAGACGTGACACTGCTGGTGATACGGTTCCTGTTGGACCGGTAGAACGTCGCAGCGACCGCAACCGACGCTACAGAAACTATTTGTTAGTCTCGAAATTCAATCCACCTATGGCTGACTCCCGGTTCAGGAATCCAGCGGTGCTCCGCAATCAGATCATCCAAGTCCTCAATTTCTATTATCCAGACATCCTCGACATACACTATGGTGGAATTATCGCTCAGTTGGACGAGCGAGACGGCCACGTGTACGATTCGCGGACGAAACACCTCGTGGCGAACGCGCGAGCGGTTCACAATTTCAGCGTGGGCACGATGCTCGATGGGCCAGTGTGGTGTCGGACGGCAGCGGAGTGGGGGTTGCAGTCGCTCTCGACGCACCACTGGGACGACTTCCACGAGGGCTACGATTGGCTGCTGGAGGGGAGAGACACCGTCGACGCGACGCGATACTGCTACGGACACGCGTTCGTCCTTCTCGCCGCCGCGAGAGCTCTGCAAGCCGGAATTGACGGCGCTCGAACTGAACTCGATCGCGCGTTCGGCGTCATCGAAGACCGATTCTGGGAGGAGAGGTACGGACTGTGTGCTGATCAGGCGTCCGAAGACTGGGCACACGTCGAGTCCTATCGCGGACTAAACGCGAACATGCACACCCTCGAAGCACTGCTGGCGGCGTACGAGGCCACCGAGGAGCAGGTGTTCCTCGACAGGGCGACCGCGATCGCCGACAACATCCGATCGGACGATACCGACGGCATGAACGACCTGCTGTGGGAGCACTACACGTCGTCGTGGGAGCCCGATTTCGAGTACAATCGGGACCAACCCACCCATCAGTTCCGCCCGTGGGGGTACATGGCCGGCCACCACGCCGAGTGGGCCAAACTCCTGCTCGTACTGCACGAGCACCAGCCGGAGAAGTCGCTCGTGGATCGAGCGGAGGAGTTGTTCGAAGCGGCGATCGACATCGGATGGGACGACGAGTACGGCGGATTCTACTACACTGTCGACGAGGACGGGGATCCGGTGGTGAGCGACAAGTACAGCTGGGCACACACCGAAGCCATCGGTGCGGCCGCACTGCTTGGAACCTACGACGAATCGTATCTGGAGTGGTACGACCGGCTCTGGGAGCACGCGGAGACCAACTTCGTCAACCCGAGACACGGGAACTGGTATGAGCGCCTGACCCGCGAGCACGACCGCGACGACCCGAACCGGAACGTCGCGGTCGAGCCGGGGTACCACCCACTCAACAACGCATGGGTTGCGATGCAGGCGTTCGAAGGGGCGGACTGATTCTCTCGCTTCCTTGCACGCATTCTACGAGACACCGCCGGATCGATCCGCTTTGTCCGTTCACTTCCGGGACGTCGACGGGATCGTCCCGCGCTTCAACGAGACGTTCATCGATCAAGGGAACTACGACGCCTACGAGATCCTATCACTGCTGGACGAGGTCGGATTCGAAGGAATGATCATTCCCGATCACGTCCCACACGTGGAAAGCGATTCCGATTGGAACACCGAGACCGCGCCAACGCCGTCGGCTATCTGAACGGGATGCTCACGGCAATCCACCACGAACGAGACACGTGACGGTGCGCTCTCGACGACGACCCGATCCCTCGAACTAGAATTAAGTCGGTGGCCTCTGAGTAAAGGGGTATGGAAGCAGCGAGGCACACCGACCGAACGGTCATCGTTACCGGTGCGGCGAGCGGCATCGGCCGTGGCATCGCGAAACGCTTCGGGGAAGAGGGCGCGAAAGTGGTCGTCGCCGACCCCCGAAGAGAGCCGAAACAGGGCGAGAAGTACGACACGGATGTGACCACACCGACCGATGAACTCGTCCGCAAGGAGACGTCGGGAACCGCGACGTACGTCGAGACGGACGTCGGCGATCCGGAGAGCGTCGTTGCCATGGTCGAAACCACGGTCGACACGTACGAGGGCGTCGACGTGCTCGTCAACAACGCCGGCATTCAGATCGTGGGGGATTCTCAGACGACGAGTGTCGAGGACTGGCAGCGTTCGATCGACATCGACCTCAGCGGTGCCTTCTACTGTGCGAAGTATGCGATCCCGCACCTCAAAGAGAGCGAGGGACAAATCATCAATATCGGCTCCGTTCGCGGCTTCGAAGGCGGCGGCGGGCCGCCGTACGCGGCTGCGAAAGGTGGCGTGGTCAACATGACGCGCGACCTCGCGATGGAACTCGGCGACGACAACGTCAGGGTGAACTGCATCAATCCGGGCTACATCGAGACGCCGCTGCAAGACATCGTTACCGAAGAGGGCATGGAGAAGTCGAAAGAGCAGACGCTGCTTCCGCACTTTGGTCTCCCCGAGGACATCGGCGATGCGGCCGTCTTCCTCGCCAGCGAGGAAGCGGGGTTCATCACCGGCGCGAACCTCCCAGTCGACGGCGGGTGGCTCACACACAGCGGGCTGTGAGTCTCGGCATCACCCGAGAATCTCGTCACGCCCGAAATTTCAGAACACGCCGAACTCGTCATACGCATCGATCGGCGCCATTCCCGATCGGACGGCGTCGCGAACCTCGTTCTCGGTACCCGCGAGTTCTTCGGCCTCTTCGAGGACCGAGACGCGAACGGATTCGGGGACGACCACGACGCCGTCGACGTCACCGACGACGACATCGCCGGCGTGGACTTCGACGCCACCGATGACGGCCGATTCCCCCCAGTCGAGGATCTCCCACCGGGGAACGGCGTCCGCTGGCGTCCGGTAGCGTGAGAATACCGGGAACTCCTCTTCGAGGATGTGCGAGACGTCCCGTACGCCACCGTCGATGACCGCTCCCCGAGCACCCTGCGCGGTCAACGCGACGACCGAGAGTTCGCCGAGGTGGGCGGCAACGTTGTCGTTCGTCTGGTACGCGAGCACGCTGTCTTCGGGCGCGTCGCCGAGCATTCGGAGGATGTTGCGCATGTTCTCGTCGGAGTCAATGGACCGGTTCGGGCGACCGACGACCGGGAAGGCGATGCCGGCGGTCGTCATTTCGTCACGGAGCGGCGAAACGTCGGCCAACACGGTCTGATCTTCCATACCGCGATCGTCAAGCACGTCGACGACGGCACCGGGATACAGCCGCTCGTAACGGTCACATAATTCCGTCTGTGCTGGTTTGCTCATACGGACAAAGGGACGGGCAACTGCAATAATCTATCCACGCCGTCTCCGACTCGTCTCGATCGTTCCGGTGGGTTCACCCCCAAACAATTATTCGCGTTGCAAGCAGAGGCATCGTATGCAGTTTGACTGGATGGTCCAGTGTTACGCTGGAGCAGGCGTTCACCGGGACACTCCGATGCTCAAAACTGTCGACCGTGACACCGTGATGAACGGGGTAGATACTGCGGTAGATGCAGGGTTGGAGGGTCTCTGGGCGCCCGATCACTTCATGCTCGGGCCCAAAGCCGAAGAGTACGAGGTGTGGACGCTGTTGAGTGCCCTCGCAGAACGAACAGACGACGTCGACATCGGATCACTTGTAGGATCTATTACATATCGGAACCCGGCCCTGCTGGCGAAGATGGCGACGACGGTCGACATCCTCTCCGAGGGACGGCTCCGCCTCGGCCTCGGCGCCGGCTGGCATGAGGAAGAACATCATGCGTACGGGTTCGACTTCCCGGACATCGAGACGCGGATCGAGATGCTGGAAGAGAGCGTCCGGATCGCGAAAGCGATGTTCACCGAAGACGTCCCGACGTTCCGGGGCGATCACTTCAGCATCGACGAGGCGCTGAACAATCCAAAGCCCGTGAGCGAACCATACCCACCGATAGTCATCGGCGGTGCTGGACCCCGGATGCTCAGACTCATCGCACGCCACGCGGACGAGTGGAACGTCGAGATCAGCGCCAGAGCGCGGGGCAAGCCCATCGAGTTCAAGGTAAAGAAGTTCGACGACTACCTCGAAAACGAAGGACGAGATCCCGACGACGTTGAACGATCCTGGTTGGCGCACGTGCTCGTTCGCGAGGGCGAGACCGCCGTCGAGGAAGCCGTCGACGATATCTTCCCACTCCCGTGGGGCGAGGAGTCCGACATGGAGGACCAGCAGTTGACCGACGCCGAGGACGCCCGGGACCGAGGCAGCATGCTCATCGGCACGCCGTCGCAGGTGGCGACGCAGATCGAAGGCATCCGCGACCTCGGTTTCGACAAGCTCCAGTTGATGTTCCTCGACTTCCCCGACACGCACACCATGGAACTGTTCGGCGACGATGTCGTTCCCGAATTCCAGTAGCCCACGTCCGTCTAATCCGGGTAATTGCCGGAAGACCACCGACATCGGAATTAAGTCCATCTGTTTCGGAACGTGGCGCTTCGGGAAAGAGACCGGTGGCGTCGTCGAAACGGACAGAGAGGACGCACACGATCTGCTCGACGCCGCGTGGGAACACGGAATCAACTTCATTGACACGGCGAACGTCTACGGGACGCATCACGGAACCAGCGAGGAGTACATCGGTGACTGGCTCGACGATCACGACCGCGAGGACTTCGTCATCGCCTTGGAGGTGTACTTTCTCTTCGATGGATGGGGCGATCCCGGCCCAAGCGACTCGGGGTTCGGACGTAAGCACATCCGGACGCAGATCGATGGTACGCTCGACCGACTGGGAACGGACTACCTCGACCTCTACTACATCCACCGCTGGGACGACGACGTTCCGATAGAGACGACGCTGTCGACGCTTTCCGACCTCGTTCGCGAGGGCAAGATCAACCACCTTGGCGCGGGCACGATGGCCGCCTGGAAGCTCACGAAGGCGCTCTGGAAATCCGACGTTAACGGCTGGGAGCGTTTCGACGTCACGCAACCGCTCCACCACGCCGGCTACTACGGGGACGTGGCGGAGTACCTCGACGTCTATGCCGATCAGGACATCGCGGTCTGTCCGTACTCGCCGCTCGCGGAGGGGGTTCCTCACCGACAAGTACGAGCGCGTTGATCGGGACGACCCTGAGGCGGTGGAGGCTCCGGACGGAACTCGGGGAGCGTTCGACGACTTCTTCGGCGACTGGTACGTGTCCGAACGCGGCTGGAGGGTACTGGACGTCGTTCGCGAGGTCGCAGACGAGGTAGACGCGACGCCCGCCCAGGTGTCGCTACGGTGGCTGATGGAGTGGGACGAGATCACCTGTATTCCGATCGTCGGGGCGCGTACCCCCGAACAGTTGGAAGAGAACGTCGCCGCGACGGAGGTCTCGCTCTCCGACGAGCAGTGGGACCGCATCATGAACGCACGATACAATCCCGAAGGAGACCTCTGGGGGCACTAAACCTCACCCTCGTCGATCGTCGCCGCTCGCTCTTCACCTCAATCGGTGCACCGGAGTAGTTGCCAACCGGTTAGGGGCTGTGATCCGCCCTGTCGGAGTCACTTGGATTGCGACCTGACGTACGTCACCGGACAGGGAGACCCGAGGAAGACGTTCTGTGCCGTGCTGCCGAAGATGGCCTTGCCAGCGGGCGATCGATCGCCACCCGAGATGACGATGCGGTCCGCGTCGTTCGTTTCGGCGATCTTGTTGGTACTCTCGGCGACGGTTCCAACGACGCCGCGGACATCGTGTGCGACGTCGTGTTCATCGAACAGTTCCTCGAGGTGCCGGATCGACTGGTGACGTTCCAGTACGACGTCGACGTCCTCTTCGGTCGCTTTCGGGTAGTTGAGTTCTTCTGCGACCTCGTCGAACTGTTTTTTGCTGAATACATGAGTGAGAATAACCGTCACGTCGGTCGGTTTCGCGACCTGCAGTACCACCCGTGCAAGTCGATCCAGTCGGTCGTCGTCTCGCGGACCGATCGCGAGAACGATGGTGTCAAGTGAAGTATCCACCAGGGTGGCCTTCGTATGCCGTCGAGAAAATACCACCGGTCAGTCGAACGGTTCCCCCGGCGCCTTCGCGGGTCACGCTTTCTCGGGGTCGAATCGCCAGATGCACTCCATGAACGGAATACCGGATTCGGGATCGGCGTCGACGTCGACGCCTTCCTTCTTAAACTGGCCCGTGTACCGTTCCCACTCTGCGACCTCCTCGTCGCCGTCGACCGCGTCGTGGTACGCGTCGAGATCGACACACTCCAGAATGCAGACCGCGATGTCGTCGCGAACGTAGAGTTCGAACTCCGTGAGGCCACCCCGTTCCATCGTGTCGGTCACGGCGTCCGGGACGTCGTCGTGGGCCTCGACGTACGCCTCACGCTGGTCGGGATCGAGTCGCTGAACGTAGACGGCTCGCTCTGTTTCGGCTGCCATGCCCACAACGACTCCAACCGAACGCATGAGTGTTACGCCGGGTGCTTCGACCGGTCATACGGAATTCGACCCGGTTCACGCGAGGTGCGCTAGCGCCGTTCATCGGGCGTCACGCCCGCGTCGGTCCGAGGATATTAGTACCGTAGCGGATACACGTTGTGTATAGTTTCGCCTGCACTCATCCTCCCGCCGGAGCCCGACGAACGCTGGCAGCTCGCGACCCAGATGGGCGTGGAAAAAGCGGTCATCCACCCGCTCGAGATCGGTGACGGGCGCACCTACTGGACCTACGACGACCTCCAGGGACTCTACAACTGGCTCACGAACGCCGGACTGGAGTTCGCCATCCTCGAGGGATCAGTTCCCATCTCCGACCGTGTTCGACTGGGTCGCGAGGGCCGCGACGAGGACATCGAGGTGTTCAAGCGGTTCCTCCGGAACTGTGGGGAGGTCGGCATTCCGGTCGTCTGTTACGACTGGATGGCCGGCGTTCGGTGGGCTCGAACCGCCGCCCACGTCGAATCGCGGGGTGGGTCCTACGTCACGGAGTTCGACCTCGCGAAAGTACAGGGCGGTCCCACCTCCGATACCGCCAACGCGACGCACGAAGACGTTTGGGAAGCGCTGGAACACTTCCTTCGGGAAGTGACGCCGGTTGCCGAGGAAGTCGGCGTGAAACTCGGTCTGCACCCGGACGATCCGCCCCGCCGCTCGCTCAGAGGCACCCCCCGAATCGTCGACAGCGTCGAAGCCTACGACCGCGTCCTCGACGCGTACGACAGCGAGTACAATGGCGTCACGTTCTGTCAGGGGAGCTTCGCGGCGATGGGCGTAGACATCCCTGAAGCCATCGAGCACTTCGGTGATCGCATCAACTTCGTTCACTTCCGCGACGTCGAAGGCGACGCCGATCGATTCGTCGAGACGTGGCACGACGATGGCCCAACGGACATGCTGGCGGCGATGCGTGCCTACGAGGAGCACGTCGACGACAACGTTCCGATGCGGCCGGACCACGTCCCGACGATGGCCGGCGAGGACAACTCGAACCCTGGCTATCACACGAACGGCCGACTCTTTGTCATCGGCTACATGCGCGGGCTTCGCGAACAGGTGCGTGCAGATAGGTCGTAGGTACGGGCAGACAGGGAGTCGGGACGATCTGACGATCTCCTTCAATCAGACCTTGACGTCCGATCTGAATTCCTCGCGTCCCGTCACTCCGAGGTCGACGCGATAGAGGCTTCCCGCCCTCTCGCCCTCAGTTTCGCGAGTCTCGACGCATGCAGTCGTCACGTAGGCGGTCTCGTAGTCGTTACCGCCGAACGTGATCGACGAGACTTTCCGCGGATCGAACTTCATGGTCGTCTCGTGCCCTCCGCCGGGGCCGAACCGGATCAGTTTGTGCCCGTCCCAGAACGCCGACCAGACGTGGCCTTCGGCGTCGACGGTCATCCCATCGGGCAGTCCCACGATGTCGCACGCGTCGAGGAAGGTTTCGGGGTTCGAGAGTCCCCCCGAGGCCCTGTCGTAGTCGTAGCGGTAGATGTAGCCCGGACAGGTCGGTTCGATCTCGCCGGTGTCGGTAAAGTACAGGTTCGTGAGATCCGGCGTGAATCCCATGCCGTTGGGAAGCACGCACTCCTCGCGAACGAGTTCTAACGTGCCGTCGGTATCGAGGCGATACAGTTGGCCGGGAAGGTTACGCTCCATGTCGGGCATTACGCCGGCGAAGACCCGACCTTCGGGGTCCGCGATCACGTCGTTGAACCGTTCGTGGAATCGATCCGGGTCGGATTCTGTGACGGGATCGACCGTCCCGGAGTCCTGATCGAGTCGTCGGACCGCGCCAGCCTCCTGAAACAGGAGGAGAGACCCGTCGGTTTGGAACGTGAACCCGCCGATACGTTCAGTTTCGTCCTCGTGGACGAGTTCGTGATCGTCGGTCGCGGGGTCATACCTATAGACACGTCCCTTCGGGATATCACACCAGTAGAGCAATTCCTCATCCGGGTGCCAGAGCGGTCCTTCTCCAGTCTCACAGGCGATGTCGACGACGAGTTCTGGTTTCGGCATACTCTATCCATCGTCGTAATCGACCGTAAACGTACGTGTCGTCGAAAACGAAACTCTTCGATTAGTCGTCGAGCAGACCGGCGTCGAGCGTCCCCGTGGTCATCAGGTCGTTCAACTCTTCGAGTCCCGTCTCACTCGGTTCGAGGATGTCGACGAGCCGACCCTGATACAGGACGCCGATACGATCGGCGTGTTCGAGGACGGATTCGATGTTGTGGCTGACGATGACGATTGTGATTCCCTCTTCGGAGAGCCGATCGAGGGTGTTCTGGACGAGTCGCGTTGCGTCGACCGACAGTGCGCTCGTCGGTTCGTCGAGAATGATGACGTCCGGGTCGAACGCGAGCGCCCGACCAATCGCGACCAGTTGGCGTTGACCGCCCGAGAGGAACTCCACTTCGGTCTTGATGTCGACGTCGCGTCCGAGCTGGTCCATCATGATCTGCTCGGCGCGCTCGTACGTAGTGTCCCAGTCGATAAACTTGAGCGGGCCGGCTCTGCGCTTGGGGAACTGCCCCATGAAGATGTTCGTCGCGATGTCCAGGTCGTTCATCAACGCGAGATCTTGGTACACGGTCTCGATGCCGTTCGCACGTGCGTCGGATGGATTCGAGAAGTGGACCTCTTGACCGTCGATGTAGATGGTACCCTGGGTCGGGTCATGGACGCCGCTGAGGATGTTCATTAGCGTCGACTTACCCGCACCGTTGTCACCGACCAGCGCGAAGATCTCTTCGGGCTGAATATCGAGCGTGACGTCATCGACGGCGATGATACGGCCGAACTGCTTGGTGACGTTCTCGGCGCGGATTTTCGGAGTGGCCGTTCCACCGGGCTCGTCACCCGTTGCGGTCTCCTGGCCGGCCGAGGGATTATCTTCGACGCTCATACGGCACCACTCGCGAGGATGCGAGCCCTGAGTTTGGCTTGCGTGCTGTACAGCAAGATTGCGACCAGTAGAACGAATCCGTTGACCATTTGAATCTGTGTTGCGCTGACCGCGGAGCTGTTGTTCAGTGCGGACTGGATGATCTGAATGAGGACGACACCACCGAGGGCACCGGTGACTTTCCCTCGACCGCCGAACAGGCTGATACCGCCTATGACCGCCCCTGCGAACGCCTGGAACACCAGTCCCTCACCGATGAGCGGCGGAACAACGCCGACGAATCCGGTGAGCATCAGTCCGGCGATCGCTGCGAGAATTCCACTGATCGTGTAGACGGCGATTATGAGCCGTTCGGTGTCGATCCCGACCTCGCGGGCGGACTTCTCGGAGCTCCCCAGCGCGTACACGGACTGACCGAACGAGGTGAACCGCAGTACCAGCCCGAACAGGAGGAACGCGAACAGTAGCACGCCGATCGCGAAGTTCGGCGTTGCGCCGACCGAAACGTACAGTTGCGGCAGTCCGGTCACTGGCTGCGTCTGTATCGCCGTTTTTGCACCCTCGAAGATGATGAGGAACGCGAGCGTCTGGAGGAACGGATTGAGCCCGACCTTGGCGATCATGATCCCGTTGACGAGACCGATCGTCGCCCCGGTGGCGAGGATGAGCCCGAAGCCGAGCCACGGGTTCGTGGAGATGCTCCAGCAGCTGGGGCAGGTCCCGAGAACCATGCCCGTGAACATGGACGAGAACCCGGCGATCGACCCGATCGAGAGGTCGAAGTGCCCCGAGAGCAGGCAGAGACTCTCCGCGAGAACCAACAGTCCGATCGGAACGGAGGCCCAGAGGATCAACCGAATGGCCTCCAGGTTCCTGAGCGCCTGCGGTACGAATATCAGGACACCGAGGATGACGAGGGCCAAAATCGGCCATATCATGTTGTCGAGTAATGTCAATATTATTTCATCTCTGTCCCCCAACACTCGCCCGACGTATCCTTGTTCTGTGGACATTGTAATAATGGAGTTCCTTTGTATCGGCTTCAGCCCCAGACGTTGCCCCAGAGGTACGGCTGATCGTAGTTCTTCTGCGTAATGACGATGCTGTTCGTCCGGAACCACGGGTGACCGTTCTGTTCGCGTATGATGCCGGGTTCCCAGATCGGTTCGGACCACATCTGGACGCTCTTGTGCTTACTGGCCTTGATGTTCAGGTCGTCGGAGGTGACTTCAGAATCGACTTTCGGGATCACGCTCTGATCGTTCCCGGCCTCGACGTACTTTTTCATGTAGTACATCGCGATAGGGTTGTAGAAGTAGTTGGGCTGGTCGACTGCGGCGTCGATCATGCCTTTCCCGACGAGCGGGTTGACTTCGGGGCTGCCGTCCATCTGCGTCAGAACGACGTGCCCCTCTTTGCCCTTCGGCACCAGCATATCCTGGTTACGAAGCGCCTGAACGACGCCCAGCCCCATCGAGAGGTTGCCGGAGTAGATTCCGTCAACGCGACCGTTGGAGTTGATCCATTGTTGGACTTTCGACTGTGCGACGTCACGAGCGTACTCGCCGTTGAGCGTCGTGACGACCTCGACTTTACTCTCTTTTTTCATCACGTCGAGGAATCCTTGCGAGCGCTGGTTCGCGGACTGGTTCCCCTGGACACCACGGACATTGAGTACGCGCCACTTGTCCTTGTTCGGATACTGTTCCTTGAGGGCTTTGAGCATCTGCTCGGCCGAACTCTTGCCTCCGTCGTAGTTACTGAAGCCGACGTACAGCGGGATCTTCTCGCTGGCAGTGTCGGCGTTCGTGGCGAACACCGGGGTACCTCTGTCCATCGCCTGATTGATCGCGCTTTTTGCGGCGCCGGTGGACCAGACGCCGATGAGGATGGCGTCGTAACCGCCGTTTGCGAAGTCGCGTATGTCCTGTACCTGCTTCGATGCACTCTGTTGGTTCGGTCGAACCTCGAGTTCGATACCGAGATCCTTTGCGTAGAATTTGGCCGCCTCGATGTACGCGGTAATCCAGGCACCGCCCCGAACGTACGCCGTCATACCAACCTTTTTGAGTTTCTTCCCGCCCCCACCGCTACCGCCACCGAAACTACTACACCCTGCGATCGGCAGTGTGGTGAGTGCTGCACCGCCCATCTTAAGTAGCCTGCGCCTGTTATTGACTACCATACGAAAGATGAATTCAGAGGGAGCAAACATAAAGGTTGCTCATGGAGGACCTGGTTAATTGCCATATAGCGTTTGATTTCATTGGTTCACGATCTGTTTGATGTTGTGAACGATACACATCATAACGAGTTCACGAAACTCACCTTGTACCAGGTTCGCGCACGCACGGCGTCGCCGATCGTGCGCTTGATCGACGAGAGGACGGTCTCACACATCGACCGTTGGCGGTACCGAGGCTCATCGATCACGCGCATAACGCGTGCCACCGTCCAGGGCGGCGGATTCGCCTCGGCCACCAACAGCATTTTTTAGTTAACGTCACCGCCTTCTTCGTGAAGCTGGAGGTTTTGAAATCAAGCACCTGCACTTTCCTGCTCCAACTGCCTAGTCCTAACAGTTCGTTACGACGCCGTCAAGCGATTCACCAGTGCCCTCCTGAACAATCGGAACCAAATACACCCGAGTTAATTTTCGCATCCTTCTGCTCCATTGCTGCGTCTGAGGCAGGTGGATAGCGAGACTGCGTCGAACGAGAACCTGCCGCTAACGGGAGCCGTCACGGTGGAAACGAACAGTAGCGGACAATGTCGACGTCGTCAAAGCGACGCCGGGGGACCTCGCCGTCGCCGGCTTCGATACCGACGATCCCGAAGCCCTCGTTCGAGCGGTCGCCACACGCGGTCCACACACCGTTGTTTTAACGTTTGGTGACGAGAGCGCACTCTCTTACGGAATCGACGACAGTCCGATTCCGGGTTGGGGACGCCACGACGGCTACGACGTCGACGCTGTCGATACCACCGGTTCGGGCGACGCGTTCCTCGCGGGATTCATCGCTTCGCTCACGAACGGCGTTCGATACGCCGAAACCGCTCTGGCGCTCGTGAACGCCGCAGGAGCCGTCGCCACGACGCAGCCGGGGGCGGTGTCGGCACTGACTGGCTTCGATCGGATCAGGGAGTTCTACGAAGACGTCCCCTGGATTGATTGACCGTCCTTACGACTCGTGGACCTCCTCGAAGGTTCGGTGGGCGAGATACGAGACGTCCCGCGCGGAGAGGAACGGGACCTCTTCGGTCCATGAGAGGCACTCCTCGTAGGTCGCCCAGTTGTCCATCCACGGGTAGTCGGATCCCAGCATGAGTCGCTCCGGCCCGAACCAGTCGAGGAGGTGCCTAACGTAGTCCCAGAGGTCCTTGTACGGCCACGACGTTTCGCTGGATCGCGGAAGCGAACTCACCTTGACGGCGACGTTCTCGTGGTCCGCGAGCCCCTGGAAGTCGGTCCACGACGACGCATCCGGCTCGGTCTTCTCGTCGGGGAACGCCATGTGATCGACGACGATCGACACGTCGGGGTATCGACCGGCGAGCGTCTCGATCATCGAGAGCTGCTCCGCCTTCGGGAAGACAAACACCGACGTGTCCAGCGCGGCCGCTTCCGTCCACACCGGTTCGAGGGCGTCGTCGAGGATCCAATCGGCGGTTCGGTCAAGGTCGCTCGAATGCTCTTCGTACTCGAGACAGGCGTGCATCCTGACGCCGAGCATCCGTTCGTGGCCGATGACCCGGCGGAGATCGGCACGGACGGTCTCAGGATCGTCCCGGAAGAGGTCCATGAGTCCGACCCCCCACAGGCGGTCGGGATATGCTTCGATGGCACGCATCGTGTACTCGTTTGCGCGAACGCCGCGGCCGTAAAGCGGAGTCGTGACGATGACGCTCTCGTCCACGCCGGCCTCGTCCATGTCCACCATGAGGTCGTGACCCGTGTACGCGCCCTCCCACCCCGGTGGAAGGAGTTCGACTGGCCACGGGAGTTCGGACGTGTCCGGACCCCACGCGTGAGTGTGCGTATCGACGAACCGCATCGACTCACACCTCGCTCCCGATACCAAAGTCCGGTGAGATCGTCGTCGGCTCGACGAGCGATACAGTGCCGAAAAGCGAAGGATCTTCGCTGGCATTCGTATCGATGTGCCGTGTCATGATACAAACAGTTACTCCAGGGCGTGATGAACCCTCCGGTGGACGGTCCTTTCAACGCCGTCGGAAAAGGTAGCTCTCGATCTGGATCGCGCCGTGGTGGTAGGAACGACACCACACTCTCTGAAATTCCCATAGGAATGCGAACACAAACCACTCATGTTTATTTAGGTAGTGATTTTTGATATCGTATGGTTCCGGAGATTACTCGCATCGAGTCAGTCGGGTTTGCGTATCCGATCGAGGACGTCGGAACGGACCAGCACGGGTTCAACCTCGTCTACGAGCCCGGGTCGGTCACGGTTCTGAGAGATGCCTCAAAATATCACCTGGTGCCGGACCAACCACCGGCACGCCGAGGATACCATACAAAACCGGGGACGGATTCCAAGGGATGTCCGCGTCCTGCATTCGTTGTGCGTCGAAAAAGAGAGCGAACGGGAATAGTGGCCCAAGGTAGAGGAAAAAGAACAGCGACGGAATGCCGATAAACCCGACAACTTCGATCATATGTTCGAGGGCAGAGGAAAGCCAGTAGGGGGAGAAGGTGTACCGGTGCCAGAAAGGAACGGAGAACTTTAACAGGACCAACAGTGGTGTTAGAGCAATGATTGTCCACCAGTAGGATCCAATCTTCTGGCCAGCAAGTCGAGCGAAGAGAATCGTACCGCCTAGACCGGCTCCCTGTAGTAAGAATCCAGTTGTATTGTTTACAAACACACCGATGTAGAATATGGCTGCAGACATGAGGATTCCTGCAATCCAGACGGGGTAGAGTTAGTCAGGCGCTCGCTGGCAGAAACAGCCTCCGTGCTTCATCGAAGGCGACACAGTAGTTGAAGACACTGCCGCTTATTTTCTGGAGTCGTGTTTCTCGGCCAGTTAGCCGAGAATCGCGACTGCTGGGTCTGTTCCATATCGTTCCTAGAGACGCACGCCAAGCTGAAGTTTCGTCTCAACGTCAATCGCGGACTAATCGAGCGATGGACAAAATATGCTTCATAGAGGCGACGACCCACCCATTTTCACTGCCGCATATACTGCCCACAGGAAGTCAACCACCCAAAATCACCGATTTTGAGAAATCAACCTTACCGCCGTCGCACGTTCTACTTCGGTTATACAATCAATCACGCATCTTGAAACAGGGATAAATATAAGAATATAGACTATTTGTCTCCGATTGTTCGGAGCAGCCGAATTCAATCGTCGAAATCGACGACAGTTGGCACGCTAAATATCTGCCACGAAAATGTGATTTTAGGCGGCAATGGGAATTTTCCCGTTTCCGTATTTCCGTCAAGTCGGTAGTGGATAAAAACGTTCCTAGAAGCGTTAGACCCGGAAACATTTCCAAGAAACGCCGGAACCACTCCACAGAAAACTTATATCGAATCGAAAATAGGCGAGCATATGGGTTTAGAAAAGCTGGTGCAACGAGGCTCACTATATGCATTCGGTGGCGGAGCAGTAACGACAGGGGCTCTTATACTCGTAGCCAGTCTATTTGACGTCGTACTCGGTGTTGTACTGCTTGTGCTAGTTGCTATTGCGATTCTGGCTCTCGCTTTGTTACTCGGAGCTCCCGGCATGGGACCGAGCCCTGCGGGCGGTGGACTAGAGTCTAACACCGGTGGCGAAGACGGCATACAGATGGCGAGTCCGTCGGAGGCCGGTGGTGCTTCGATAAGCCCCGCCGATTTGGCAGCGGTCGTGCCAGCAACGAAATTAGAGTACGTGATGTACTTCTTTGGATTTGGAACCATCGCTGTAGTTGCGCTCGCAATTCTTCTCGGCTAAAACTCCAAGAGATTACCATTTCACGCCAGAGCACCCCTTGTCAACAAGTAAGCGTCTGTCGACAGACAGATGCGAATCTCACCACCACCAATTCATGGCGAACGCTGAATAAAGAAACCATAATTGCATCTACTGTTATCAAGGGTTGTGACGATGGACTCACAGCAGGTGAGGAGTCGTCATTGAGGATGGAAGCATGTGATGACTGCATAATTCTCACTATGAACATCACACAGATCGATTCGGGGGTACCGGGGTGGTTCCACTTCCGCTTACGGATTTATGTAGCAGAAACTGGATTCATGCTGGATAGAGAGCGCGTATCGGTCACAGAAGGAGACGGAGTTTGTTCGATATCGAAAAGGAACTTAACAACGTTAGCCATTTATCGGAATATGACTACTGAGAACCGCTCGGGATTGTTGTTCAGCCTTCGACGGGCGATTTTCACGTTTGGCCTCGCATTTTTCGTCGTTCTCTCTGATGTGCTAGTTATCCATATGTCCGGAGTCACGACTTTGCAAGGTCTTATTGAGCAGGTTGTTATCCACGGTCTGGGCCTCTACCTTGCTTACACTCTTCGCGGGATATTTGGAAGTGGAATTCGGTTTTGAGCGTGAAGTTCACACCACGAACTGCGCACGGATCGAGAGAGGGGTACCGAGGTAGGTGCATTTCTACTTCTGAAGTAGAATCGTCTCCATTGATGAGCTGAAATCCTTGTTGCGATATCGTGTCCTTGCAGTCTATAGCCGTTACAAACACGATCTATCGCTAACTCACCGAGCTTTCCAAGAACTCAGTTGGGACGTACCGAACCTAGCTGGTCTCTCCAGGGACGACAGATGTGAACTCCAGCGCCAGGGCCAATTAGTGCGCTGCGACGCCCAAGTCCACTCCAGCGTGCAGCAGAAGCATCAGATCATCAATATAAAGCAGCTATTCGAGATGAGGGGGGCCGGCGAATTTAAACGTCGCTGTCATACGGTACACAACATGAACGGCGATGGGCAGAAATCAGGTAATACGACTAGCTCGGACGAACTAGAGGACATCCTCGAACGGTTGTTCCGAAGCGGCCGGACGAACGCGGTGCTCTCGTGGCTGCTGATCGGTGTGCTGGTGGTAGTATTCGTCGAGAGTGTGCTTGATCTCGACTATCCGTGGATAACGTTCGTCGCCATGTCGGGCACGGTCGTATTACTCCCACCGGTAGTATACCGCGACTGGCATGTGATGCTCCCCTGGGAGTTACTCGTGCTCGCACTATTGCCAATTCTTGTCCGCGGGCTGTTCGGGGACGCCCTGGGCACGTTCGCCTCCTACCTCGCGGTCGCGGGGTTGGCGCTGATCATCAGCGTGGAGCTTCATATGTTCACCTCGATGAAGGTCAGTTCCTGGTTTGCCGTCGTGTTCGTCGTGTTGACGACGATGGCGTCGGCCGCGGCATGGGCGATCGTCCGGTGGAATCTCGACCGGCAGCTCGGTACTGGATTCCTCTCGACGAACGAGGCGCTGATGAGCGAATTCGTCCGGGTTACGCTAGCTGGCCTCGCGGCCGGCATCTTGTTCGACGTGTACTTCAGGCGGCGCGACCGCCGGCTCTGGCGGACGATCAGACGGACGGTGGGACGATGACCTTGCTACCCCGCCCTTCGATCCGAAACCAACGCCGCCTGACTCGGGGGATGCAGCTCATCTTGCTCGGGCTCGTCAGCTACGGGCTGGTCGCTGGCCAGCCGAAGGCGATCATCAACGGCAGCATCGCGCTCCTAATTACGGCCTTGCCCGCGATACTGAAACGCAACTACGCACTTCCGCTGGATCCGTGGCTCGGGCTGTGGATCACGACCGCCGTGTTCCTGCACATACTCGGGGCGAGGGGCCTGTACGTCCATATCGTGTGGTGGGACCACCTCACTCACGCGATGTCTGCGTCCCTGATCGCCGGGGGCGGCTACACCGCCGCCCGGGCGATCGACCTCCACAGCGACGAGATCCACATCCCCCGCCGGTTCGCGTTCGCCTACATCTTCATCGTGGTACTGGCGTTCGGGATCATCTGGGAACTGCTCGAGTTCGGTCTGGACTTCACGGCCGAGACGACGGGGCTCACGATGCCCTTGGCACAACACGGTCTCAATGACACGATCCGCGATCTGATGTTCAACTCGGTAGGGGCACTCGTAGTGACGATCTTCGGTCAAGCTCATCTCACCGATACCGCCGAAACCATCAGAGAGCGGTTCGCTCGTGACAGAACATAGCGTTACACGCAATCGAGCGGAAGCCCACGAGTTCACTCGTGGGGCTAAGCGGACACAGCGGCCACAATCAATAGATGTAGGCCGACTAGAATCGTGTCGGGTAGTAGACTCAAGCGAGAAAATTGGGGTGAATTAGGTCGATCTCATGAACGAATTCGTAAAAGAGTGCGAATGCATCTCCCGCCGCCCGCCGGTTAGTGGCGACGTATCGCGGGACGACTGGGTGCTGCGTGACACAGGTGCTCGAGTTCCTCATTGGTCAGCCAGACGTTGTATTCGTCTCGCTTGGCCGTGGCCTCTAATCGCATCACACTTGTTTAAGACTGATGTCGGCTACATGATTCGAATGACCTCGACCGAGCGCAACTACCGGTTTTTCAACTTCGCGTT
The DNA here is from genome assembly GCF_020618475.1 of Haladaptatus halobius. Taxonomy (GTDB): domain Archaea; phylum Halobacteriota; class Halobacteria; order Halobacteriales; family Haladaptataceae; genus Haladaptatus; species Haladaptatus halobius. Next base: position 249,445 of record NZ_CP085340.1, read on the forward strand.
CACGTGCGTTTTGTAATGAGAGAGTGGTTTCCGACGAGCGGAGATGCTTCGAGTGCAGCGTCCAGTCCGTCGAACGATGGGCCTGTGACACGGATGAGGAACAGCAACGGGCCGGATTGGAGCTGTTCATCATCTTCGATTTGGACCGTAAGATCGGGCATAGCACCTGCCACGTCACTCAGCGGCAGTTGTGACGAGTGAAGCCGGAATTCGGCAGTAAGACTCATACACTACTCGATAAGCGGAAAAGAGGTAAGACTCTATCGTGACGTATCATCTGGAACTGGCTGCCAATCCAAGCGATTATATTTAACCTAGTCGCCTACAGGATCCTGAGGCCGAGTGAATGAGATAGGGACATCGTTCCCCCGACTGTTCTCGGTTAACTCGGCTTGTAATCCTCGATCAACCCACCTTGAAGCACAATTTCGACCTGGCGCGGACTCAGGCTGTGCTCGGCCGTAAACGTCGAATCCTGCGTGGCGTTGCGCACCGTGACCTTGGAGTCTTCTTGCATTTCCTCGCGAATATCGGGCAGTTCGAGGGTATCGCCCTGGTCAATGCTGTCGTAGTCGCTTCGATCAGTGAACTCGAGCGGCACGATGCCGAAGTTCACAAGATTTTGCCAGTGGATGCGCGCGTAGCTGACGGCCAGTGCGGCCCGCATCCCCAGATAGTAGGGGGCCAAAGCCGCATGCTCGCGCGAACTCCCCTGCCCGTAGTTCGACCCACCGACGACCAGCCACGGCGCCCCTTCGTCCTGTGCTCGCTTGTAGAAGCCCTGCTCAACCTGGTCGAACACCCACTCGCTGATCCTCGGGATGTTCGACCGATAGGGGAGGACGTCCGAGCCGGCGGGCATGATCTCATCTGTCGAGATGTCGTCACCGACTTTCATCAACACGGGCCCGGTGATGGCGTCCGGAACACGTTCGAACTCCGGCAGTGATTTCACGTTAGGTCCCTTCTCCAGTTCGCCACCCGGGTTCACCGGCGGCGGACTCAGCGCCGATTCGTCCACGATAATCTCCTCGGGCTCAGTCCACTCCGGATACTCGATGCCGTGCGTTTCTTCGAGGGTGCGCGGGTCGGTGATCTCACCAGTGAGCGCACTCGCAGCCGCAGTCTCGGGACTGCACAGGAACACGCTATCCTCGCGGGTGCCGGTACGCCCTGGGAAGTTTCGTGGAACCGTTCGGAGGCTGTTGCGGCCGGACGCGGGTGCCTGGCCCATCCCGATACAGCCATTACACCCTGCTTGGTGGACGCGAGCGCCGCTCGCGTATAACTCACCGAGATGTCCCATCTCCGTCAAATTCTCCAGCATCTGCCGAGAGGTAGGGTTCACGTCGAAACTGACCGCCGACGGAACGCGCTCCCCGTCCATGATCATCGCCGGCACTGCGAAATCCCGAAGCCCTGGGTTCGCGCTGGACCCGATGTACGACTGATAGAGGTCCTCACCCGCCACGTCTGCCACCGGAACGACGTTGCCGGGGCTGGACGGCTTGGCGATCAACGGGTCGATCTCGTCGAGGTGAATCGTCTCTGTCACGTGGTACTTGGCATCGTCGTCGGCGCGCAACTCCCGGAACGCGTCCTCGCGCTTCTGTTGGGCGAGGAACCGTCTCACGGCGTCGTCGGCCGGGAACACCGTGCTGGTCGCACCGAGCTCGGTCCCCATGTTAGCGATCACGTGGCGGTCCATCGCGGTCAGTGTGTCCAGCCCGGGGCCGTGATACTCGATAACGCGGCCGACGCCACCGTCGACGTCGTGGCGGCGCAACATCTCCAAAATCACGTCCTTGGCGCTACACCAGTCGGGCAGTTCGCCGCGCAACTCCACGCCCCAGACCTCCGGTGCGTTCACATGGTAGGGTTCGCCGGCCATCGCCATGGCGATGTCAAGGCCGCCGGAGCCGATTGCGAGCATCCCCATCGCACCCGCAGCTGGCGTGTGCGAGTCTGACCCCAGCAGCGTCTTGCCTGGCACGCCGAACCGCTCCTGGTGGACGGGGTGTGAAACCCCGTTTCCGGCAGGCGAGTACCAGACACCCCACTTCTCGCAGGCACTGTTCAAGAACAGATGGTCGTCGGGGTTCTTGTTGTCCTCCTGAATCAGGTTGTGGTCGACATACTGTGCGGAGAGCTCGCTTTCGAGGTGCTCGACGTTCATCGCCTCGAGTTCGAGCATCACCATCGTCCCGGTGGCGTCTTGCGTGAGCGTCTGATCGATCTCTATTGCGATCTCCTCGCCCGGCTCCATCTGGCCGTCGACGAGATGGTCCTCGATGAGCTTCTCGGTTACTGTTCCAGGCATGGGTAGAGAGACGGCCAGTGTCCCCTTTGTTCTTGTGACACACTTCCACACCACAATGTGAATGCCAACAGCCACCCGCGAGGGAGAAAACGATAGCAGTATCGAATGAGGACGCTGAGATGATTTAAGCTCGCTTCACAAACTCACCTATCAGATGTCTCATGTCGTCTACTATCATCCCCAAGCCGAGAACTTCTCGCTGAATTATAGCCTGGTCTCTCGAGCAGATCTACCCCCCGGCAAACAGATTCAGACGGCACAACGAGACTCATGGGTTATCCGTCTGAAACCCCCGTCTACGTCCTGTATAAGAGAGACACGGAAATCGGAGACGCGAACGAGATTGATTTCGAAAGGGAGTGATTTCACTCAAAACCAGGGTGAACGATCAGAGAAATATCTGATCTACCAGCTCTATCTGTACCACGAACTCCACATAGATCGATACAAGGGTTCCGGGGTCAGTTCACTGTCGTATGTGGATTTAGGTGGTAGAGAATCGACTTCACGCGGATTAGAGCGCCTATTCACCAGAATGACTTTCTGATTCGACTTCGATAATACCCTCTCACGAGAACTGCAAGGAAAAAGATCATCCCGATGAATATGAGTACCGTATCGAGATCGGAGCCATCTCGTACCAAATAGAATCGAAGGGATGCCAGAAGGAGGATGAGGCCAGCAAATCCGACGCTCTTCAGCCAACTTTTCGTCTTTGCTAAAAGATACAGAATAGTCAACGTGCTCCTAGTCGCGTTGCCAATTGATTGATAACGGTACCGGAGAGGTAGGCGAGTGTCCCGCCGATGACCGCAAATAGAAACCCCCACTTGACACCATATTCAAGTCCCCCAAGTAACTCGGCACGAGCAGAGGTATAGCCGAAATCCATCATCCTTGGATGACTATATCGGGAGGCAATCACCCATTCGCCACTGAGGTAGCCAATAAATGGTGGGAAAACAAACCACCAGAATCCGATTAGCCACAGCGAACCGATGGTCGGGCCGATTCCGGTACCCAACCATCCCGCAACGACAGCAACTCTAAGTGCAACCGCAATCCAGCCGGCCGAGAGGTCAACATCCATTCCAAGCAGAAACCCGCCAGACGCGAGTACCAATAAAAGATCACCGGAACGATGATGGCACGTCGAGTGTGGGCATCACCGACAACGTGCTGCCAGAACCGACCATTTTCGTGGTGTTTCATTATGATTATATTAGACAGTGATATTAATAATTGTTTCGTGAAGGCAGTGAGACACATGTCCATGGAGTATTAAATCCCTGCACAGGTTTCCCTACGACCTGTGCATAGATCGATTGGGAGGTACCGTGGTAGGTCTACTTCCACTTATTCGTGAATGAACACTACTAGACAAAAAATTTATTCGACTGTGGGAGATATCTCGGTATCATTCAGCCACTGTTGGAGTTTCTCCCTGGCCGGCGGACCGGTAACGTAGCTCACCACGACGAAAGTGAGAAAGCTAGCTGCGAGCCCGTAGAGAATCGGGAGGTCGGAGCCAAACCCATATAGACTCAGACTGGCGATGACGACAGTACCACTAACCAGGATTGAAGAAAGTGCGCCCTGCCAAGTCGCCCGCTTCCAGAAGAACGCGCCGAACACGGGCACGAATATACAGCCCGTGAGCAGGTCGTATGCAAGCACGAGCGCATCGACAACGTTTCCGATACGGACGGCCGCATAGATCATGACCAGGCCGAGTGCGACGATCAGCCCGCGGGAAACGGTCGTGTATGTCGCGTCAGAGGCATCGGGGGCGATAAAGCGCTTGTACACGTCGTTGGTTAGCAGAGTACTCGAAGCGAGGAGCGCGGAATCGGCCGTCGACATCATCGCCGAGACGAAACCGGCCAATATCAGGCCGGAGAGTCCGACGGGGATCACCCGAAGGATCATCCGAGGGAGCGCTAACTCCGGATCCTGGAGGTTGGGGAGCAACACGAGGGCCATCATGCCGAGGAATGCCGTCGTGACGCCGTAAACGATGGAGTAAACGCCTGCGATAATCGTCCCGGTTCGCGCCACGTCGGCGTCCTTCGCCGTGAACACGCGTTGCCAAATGTCTTGGCCGATCATAATACCGAGCACGTACAGCAGGAAGTAGCCAGCGATGGTTCGCCATCCAATGGCCGTGACGCTGAAAAAAGAGGGATCGAGATCGGCGGCCAGCGTCGAAAAGCCGCCAATGGAATTGAGCCCGAACGGCACCGCGAGGAAGAAAATGCCGACGGTCATGATGCACCACTGGACGAAGTCGGTGATCGTCACGGTAAGCATTCCACCGAGCGCCGTGTACGCAATCACGATGATACCGGCAATGATGATCATCTGACTTTGATTGGTTCCGAAGAGTACGCTCAGAATTTTCCCGATCGCGATCGTCTGAGTAATCGCGATCGTAAGCGCGTACACGCCAGCGATCACGGCACCGATCGTGCCCGAGTACTTGTCAAAGCGCCGTTCGAGCACCCCGCCGAGCGAGAACGCACGGAGGTTGGCTAGCTTCGTCGATATCAAGATGCCGAGGACGATCGTTCCGATGCCGAGCGAGACGACTAACCAGGCTCCTGAGATTCCGTGCTGATAACCGAGTCCTCCGCCACCAATCGTCGAAGCACCGCCGAGGATCACGGCGGACATGACTGGGATATACATCCAGATCGGGATGTTTCGTCCCGCGACCAGGTAGTCGTCCAAGGTGTCGGACTTTTTATATCCCCAATAGCCGATACCGACCATCCCAGCCATATACACGATGAGAATACCAATATCGATGCTAGATGCGACCATGGCACGTGATTGCCACCCTCTTGTCTTAAGAATTCGCACCTATACTCGACAAATACTTTCTACTAACACAATATATTCGTCCCGCGAGTTTTCAACATCGAGGTATCACAATGTCGATCCGCGAGTGGACGATCCCGTACTTCTCGTCGAAATTAAGGAGTCTGCACATGGGAGTGATTTATTGCAGTCATCGTATTCGCTCACTCGACGAACTGTCGTTCGATAAGCGTGAGTAGGAGGTATGCCGCAAGCCGTTGCGTACCCTCGGTCGGATCGTACGTCGGAGCCACTTCCATCAGATCGACGGCTTCGACCGCCTCGTGACCCCCGAGAATATCCATGATGGCGTGAGCCTCACGTGCGTCGAGTCCGCCTGGTTCAGGCGTTCCCGTTCCCGGTGCGACACTCGGATCGACCGAATCGATATCGAAGGTAACGTAGACTGCGTCTGTCTCCGCTGCCGCGGCTTCGATCGCATCCGTCGCAACTGCCTTGATGCCGCGTTCGCGAACGTCCCTCATCGTGTACAAATTAAGCCCAGTATCATCGGCGAACTCGAAGAAGTCTGGGCTCTCGTAACCGCGGATGCCGACCTGGCTTATATTCTCGTAGTCGCTGTACTCGGACTCTGCGATCAACCTCGTACTTGAGCCGTGAAAGTGCTTGCCGTAGATGGCGCTCTCTTCGGTAGTATCGGTGTGGGCATCTATCTGCACGAGTCCCACCGAATCGGCATCGCGACTGGCCGCGAAGCCACGAAATGCTGGAAAAGTACAGTAGTGGTCACCACCAATCATAAGTGGGAACACGTTCTCTGCTGCGGTCGCGATATGGGCGGTGATACTCTCGGCTGTGAGTTCGTAGTCCATCGGAAAGACCGGGATATCACCACAGTCAACGATGGATAACTGAGAATAATCGACCTGCGCTCCCGTATCCATATTTGTTAGTCCGCCTTTGTACCCTGAGAGGTATGCCCACCAACCACTAGCTTCGCGGACGGCCTGTGGGCCGTAGCGAGCGCCAGGCCGGTTGCTAACTGCACTGTCGTACGGCACACCTAGAACAGCAACATCAACATCGTCTTCGTCAGAGATATTCTCGACGTTCCCCGGCTCAGCTTTAAGGAACGTGTCGAATCCCGCGTACGGTAGTTCGACATCCGCCTCTGGATGGCTCTCTTTGAATGCGGCGGCATTCATTCGATTACGGCTCATTTCTCGATCACCGTCCGGGTGCTATTGCGTCCGTTCTCCGGCACCGTTCGTCTGTTTAAGCTGCTCAGTTGATTACTGGGTGAAAGTGCGTATTCGGTCGATTCGTGATTCGATAGTAGCTCTAACTGTTGACGTGACATTGACATTCCCTCGTACCGGCACGTAGGTTCCATCTGTGGGATGCGATAGCAAATAGGTAAACTTTTACCCATACTCCATCCGTCGTTTGCGTTCCAGGAACAGGATTGTAGCAGTGTCGTCTGCGATCTCACGAAATAATAAGCATTACCGACAAGACGATGAAGAAAAATGCTATTTCCTGTCCAATAAGAAATCGCCGTGAATTCACTGGTGTGATTTCACCTATTGTATCATAGTTACAAACGGTACCGATGCTGAGAAAGGCCTCATGAAAAACCGGAGACAGATGAGTAGCGTTTGCCCATAGACCGATAAGAGGGGGTACTGGGGGTGGTTCACTTCCACTTATGAGGTTAGGCGGCAGAAAATCGGGTTCATGCTGATGAGAGAGCGTGAAGTTATCATTCGCGTTCAAAGCCGTACCAAACCGCGGCATAGCTGAGAATCAGCGGCACCAATTCAATGCGATAGGGGCAAGCAACAGCACATTGGTATGGTTCACTGGATAATTCAAGAGTAGGCCCGGTAACTGACCAGCGGAGAAAGACTTTGAGGTTGCTCCACGGGTCGTATCCTGGCGGCGTCGAACAGCCCATCGTAAGGCACCTTCCAGTACTCAATAAATCGAATGCCGCGATCACAAATAAGGAGCTGGCTGCGACGATAGCAAACGGATGTGCAACATCGATTGCCAGCACTGCATACCCGCCGGCAAAGACGATGGCAAGCACAACTATCCCAGCGAGGTAGATTCCGGGGGTTGGAATAACCTCAACGAAGGCGATTCCGAGGATCGAAGCAGTCACCCCAGCCCATACCACAATGACATGCTAGGAGGGAAACTGATGCCTCGATCCCCTTGGCAGGTAACCCATATTTTACGATGAAACACTATTCAGTGATAAATCCGCACTACGAACTGCGCATAGATCGAGTCGGGGGTCCCGTGGGAAGTCCACTTCCGCTTATGATTTCATAGAGAAATCGATTCCGGATGTGAGTATAATAACTTGAGAAGATTGAGAGCACTCGTCGCTTTCCTTGTAATATAGTTGTATCCCTCAGCTTCTCATCTAGCGACATAATGAGAAGAATTCCCAATAATCATGATTATAAAAATCTTATATTATAATATAAATATTTATATATATATATATATATAATTAGAAGAATGATAAATACACGAGTAGTAAAAATAAATAGAGGGGAACAGTGGCACGGAATCATGGTGAAAACATTCTTCCGAGGTGTTCCAATGTCAGTTTTCTACCAGTCTAACGCTACGACATCGCTGAATCGAATAAAACCTTAGAAACTCAACAGTCATATTAGTCGCATAATTTTTAAGTTGATATGGTAAGTCTCCGAAATCAAGATGCTGATAACCGACGAGATGCGCAAACAGTTCGAACGACAAGGATATACCATTATCAAGAAGGTTGTCCCCGAAAAGTACTGTGATCGAGTAGTAAATGCGACGTGGGAATTTCTTGGTCATGATCCAGATGACCCAGACACATGGTACGAACCGCCCGACGGAATGGATGAATACTTCTCAGGAAGTGTTGGCGGAATGGTTGAGATGTACCATCATCAGTCAATGTGGGATACACGCCAGCATCCGCTTGTCTACCAAGCATTCGCCGAACTACTTGATGAAGAAGAACTCTGGGTCAGCATCGATCGAGTGAACATGACTCCTCCGGGACGTGAGGAGTTCTCGGAATTAGATAACGAATTTATCCACTGGGACTTCGACCTTTCCGATGTTCCTGATCCGCGACCAGTTCCCAACGGCGTGCAGGGTGTGCTATACTTGGAGGATACAAACGCCAATCAAGGAGGGTTTCAGTGCGTCCCATCCATTTACGAAAAAATCGATGAGTATCGGAAGAATATACCGGATGACGCGGATCCGTATAGCCCTCAGGAAGTTGTCCCCGACCTCGATGACCATGAAATCGTCAAGCCCGAGGGAGAGAAAGGTGACCTTCTTATCTGGGATCGACTACTTGCACACGGGAACGGGCGAAATCTAGCGGACAAACCTCGTCTTGCCCAGTATATCTTGATGGAGCCGGCAAAGTGGGGGAATGTCGCGGAGCGCGAGCGTAGGGTTGAGTCGTTCCAAAACCAAACAGTCCCAATGATCAACGGTGAATCTCAGTTCCCTGGAGATCCGCGAGAGTACGAGGCAGAGGCGTTCGAGCAACCGACCCTGACACCACTCGGGCGGAAGCTTCTCGGTGTTGATCCGTGGAATGGCTGGCTCGCCAACAAATAAGACGGTAGTGTTTGCTTCACTATTTGATTGAGTCAGTTGACGGTGGCAGTCATGTCAATAAACAAATTGGCTCTCTTTGTTGGCGGAGCTAGCGGGTGGCTGTCCATTTTTGCTGATGTTAGTGTTTTCCGTGGCAAGGAACCATTCGAAATCGATTGGAGCGAAAGCGGGCGGGTAGCATGGGTTATTTACCAATATGCAGTTTATACTCGCCCTCGGAGTGGCCGCTGCTGCCGTTTTGTTCATATTCGAATAGTGTTCTTTAGCTGCGCTCACCTAATCAACACCTAATGGTCGCCGTGTGAGGAACGAACCACACGTTTTGAGCCGTCACTGATTTTGAAGCAGCGATCGCACATAGATTAGATTGGCACCCCCGGTGGATATCCACTTCCACTTAGAGCATTAGGCGGCAGGAGATTAGCTTCATGCAGCTGGGTTGAGACAGAGTCTTCTCCGGTTCGGAACCGATCCGTCGGATTCTGACGGCGACCGTAACTATCGATTGGCAAGATGAACGTGGATGAGTCGGTTACATTCTTTCTCGTTGCAAACGGGGCAGACCTCATTCGCTGTGTTCTCAGATGCTTCGGCACGTGCACTAGCACTCTCAGAATCGGCATCAGCAGCGGCAAGAATGACACGTTCACCAGCATGCCCAAGATCATACCCGTCGTCAGTCTCATGGACAAACCGCTCACGAAGCTTTGAGAGGTGGTAATTGAAACGGCCAGTATCACGGATGCCGACCCGTTCACGGAGTTCCGAGAACGTGAGTGGCTTCTCGGCAGTCGCTAGTGCACGCAGGATTGCAATGCGATGTTCGCTTGCGAGCGTGCTGAGTGCATCGACGGCAGTCTCACGAACACCATCACTAGGCGCCTCAGAGGCGTGCTTTGTGGGATACATAACTACCTGTCCAAGAGATGGTGTGACATACTTTTTGGAACTGATCAAAATCACGTCATAATCTGCGTGGTGAATCGATCGCTTTGATTCTGCTTGGTAGTCTTCACTAGGAGAAACAGACGTCGAATTCTACGTTGAGTCACTTATTCTGACGGGTCTATCCTATTCACCGCCAAACGCGCCTGATGCCACGGTGGTTGGTGGTTCAAATCGACGAAGGGATGGGACGAGAAGCCAGTACATCGCCATCAGAAAAATACCAATCCCACCTGCAACCATGACTGATTCACTGCTGATGTACTCTCCGAGCACACCGCCGCAGAGCAAGCCAGCAGGAACAACGATATTTGTTGCACTGCTGATAACAGCTGTCACGCGACCAAGAAGTTCGTTCGGAATGGCCGTTTGCAAGACCGCAAGCACACAAACACTGTAGATGCCGATCGGGATGCGTGAGACAGTCAACAGGAGTATGGTGGGTACGCGCCCTGGAATTACGATTGCACCGAGCCAGAGGACGCTTGAACAGACGAACCCACCGATCGTGAGCCAGCCGAGTGGAAGATGATCAACCATCGACGCACTCACCGAACCGAGGACAACACCAATCGTGAGCCCTGCAAGCAACAAGCCATATGTCTCCGCTCCACCAATATGAGCGGCAAAGGCAGGTAAAATCGCCAGCGTCACGCCCATGAGAAAGTTGGCCATCAAGCTTGCAATCAGCATATGGCCAGCGACTGATTCTATTAACACTGTAATGCCGTCGAGAAGTTCTGCTCGATACGTTGTGAGATCGAAATCAGTTGTCTCAGCCGTTCGATGTGGCACTGAAAGTATCCCAAAGCAAATCGCAGTCACAGCGAAGGTCCCCGCGTTCACAAGATAGAGGGAAACAGCACCGATGAATGCGATAAGGATGCCTGCCACGCCTTTGGCCGCTGCGTCAACGGCCTTTGTCGCGACAGAAAACACGGAATTTGCGCGGACAAGGCGTTCATCGTCGACGAGTCGAGGGAGTGTTGCCTGTTGGGCCGGTCCAGCAAAGAGATTGCTTATCGCCAGCAATGGCATCACCACCAACACTGCGTAGACATTCAGGTGATTGAGAAAGGCAGCCAGCGGGATCAGAAGGACGAGAATACCTTGGACGACCTCGGACAGGAAAAGGACACGATCGAGTTGTGCTCGATCAACGAGCGGTCCAACGAGAAATTGGAGAATGCCTGGTGCTTGGGCGAGAAAGCCAGCGAGTCCTGTATAGAATGTCGAGCCTGTGAGCTCGAACACGAGCCACATTGCCGCGACGTTATACAATCCATCACCGAGGATGCTGATCGTCCGGCCCGTGAGTAAATACCGAAATTGCTGGTTTTGCAAGACAGCAAGGCGCTGTCGAAGCGAATGGTGGCGATCAGATGCAACTGTCACCATCGCAACCACCGATCACGAGGCCTACGGTATTTCTGTGGCGTCGCCATTAATTTTCAGCCACGATAGTTGGGTGCTTGAACGTTCGGCGAACACTATTTCTGTAAAATTATTGAGATCTATTGAGAATCCGAACTTGCTCGAATTCGTTCGACGAGAGTATTGCAAACCACGCTGTCCGCATGCGCCAACATCTAAGGAAGGACAGAAATTGAACGAGATCATCCGGATCCAGTACCGAGTACAGTTATAGGCATGAGTACCATCTTTAATCTGCTGCGGAGAGAAGATGGATGAAATGGGAGTTCGTCTTCTCCACTATTCGGATGTTGAGAACGCCTACGATTCACCCGACCGAATCGGACGACTTGCCGGCACGATCCAGGCGCTTCGTGATGACACCACGCTGGTTCTCGGGACTGGTGATAATACTGCGCCAGGAGTGCTAGCACTCGTCAGCGAAGGACGACAATCACTCGACTTCTTTACTGCAGTCACACCTGACGCAGAGACGTTCGGGAATCACGACTTTGACTTCGGGCCCAATATCACACAAGAACTCATTCACGACTCGCCTCAGGTCTGGCTCAGCGCAAACATCACTGATGGTGACGCCGCATTCGCGGAGGTTCCATCGACGCTTGTTATCGAACGTGCTGGGACACGAATAGGGCTCACGGGGGTGACTGATCCTGAGACTGCAGACATTCATTCCAACGCTGGGCTGACAATCACTGATCCTGTCACCGCTGTTCAGGATGCGATCACGGCGCTTCAGGCAGAAGATATGGATCACATTGTGGTTCTCGCGCATCTTCGTGAAGAGTATGAACGTGAAATCGCCGAATCAACACCTGTTGACGTGGTTCTTGGTGGGCACGTGCATTCAGAGCGGTGTGAGCATATTGCTGGTACAGTCCTGCTTCGTCCCGGTGCAACGGGTCGCTCCATCTGGGAGGTGAATTTGAGCGATCATATTACGACTACTTCGCATTCTGTCGCTGATGGCCCTCTTGATGAGCACGTTGCAAACCGTCTTCGTGAGCGAATGGATGAGGCAGGGTTGACCGAGATGATTGCAACCGTCAAGGAGCCGATTCACCGTGACCAATACACTCGCTATGGAGGCGAGTGTCGTATCGCGAATTTTGTGACAGATGCGTATCGATGGGCGACTGGTGCAGATGTCAGTGTGGCCGATACGGGTGGAATTCGTGATGGCCCTCCACTTGCTGGTGAGGTAACGGTCGCAGATGTTATTGGCATCTCCCCATTTGAGGGCCAGCTCTATACGCTTGAAGTCAGCGGTGCCGAGATCCACACCCTCCTCGAGAACATGACCTGTCCCGAACACGCGCCACCAGAATTGCCATGGTGGGGGCACTTCAGTGGAATGCACGTCACCTGGGACCTACAGAATGAATCGGTTCATCAAGTAACTGTGAATAGTAGAGTTCTCGATCCAAATCGAGAGTATACCGTTGCTGCGCCGGGGTTTGTCGTGCAGTGGGATGGTGAATTTTCGCCACTCTCAGACGAGCATGTGATTGATGAGTGGGGTATTCAATACGAAGCGCTGCTCGACTACGCTCATGAACATGGACTTACTCCTTGCATTGATGGTCGAATTATCGCTGGTGAAGGTCACTCAGAGTAAGTGTGAATCCAATAGTGGTCTGAGAGTACAGAGAGAATGTTATTTGGTTGACTGAACTCGTTCGACGACCCGTTGTGCTAGGTCACGTTCGAATACGTTTGATGGGAGTGTCGTAAACCACTCTGCATCAGTAATCGGCTCACCTGGTTCGCCAAGATCCTCCCCAATCTCGGGTGACGTAGGAGAGGCCGAGAACAGAACAACGTTGAATGACCGAGTTCGACCATTGCACTCAACCCGATTTTGTACCACTGCATACGGGCGTTGAGGGACAATCTCAACGCCCGTTTCTTCTTTGGCCTCTCGAATAGCGGTCTCTGCAAGATCTTCACCAGGAATCACGGAACCACCAGGAAGCAGCCATGAACCGTCGTCTTCATGATATGCTAGGAGGATTCGATCATCGTCATCAAGGACGACCGTCGCGACGACCCACCCCGCGTTGAATGCTTCATTGTCGGCTAGGGCATCAAAGGTCGCAGTATCAACCTGCTCAGTAACCGTGTCCTCGATTAGATTTGAATATTGCTCTCGGGGATCGCTCACATTCATGTTCCTTCTCATTAGATGGGACTAGATATTTAGTATGATTAGCTGCCTAAATATAGATCGGAATTGAATCTTATTGACGTTTCTCTTTCGAGGTTGGTAGCGAGGGGTGCCAATCGGCACGCCTACAGACCCCGGACGAGGATGACGTCATCAATTTCCTGCTCGGTGAGTTCGACTGTCCGTTCTTCGTGGACGTTGAACCCGTGTTTGTCATAGAATGATCTCCCAACGTCGTTGTCCGCCATAACCGAGAGCCAGACTGATTCGTGGCCCGCCGCCCGAAAACTGTCGAACAATCGATTCAGGAGGTTCGTCCCGGCTCCCTTGCCCCAGTACTCCGGAAGGACGTAGATTCTCCCGACGACCGCATCAGCAGGCCCATCGTTACTCGGTTCTCCCTGAGCGAAGCCGACAACTTCGCCATCATCGACAGCGAGGAACATCGGGGCGTCGTCGCGGTCAATGGATTCTGTAAGTGCGTCTCGATCGTACCACATGCCGAGGATTTCGTCGACTGCATCTTCTCCGATGAGATGGTCATGTGCTTGATGCCAGGATGTGCGAGCAACCCGTTGGACTGACTCGACGTCCTCAGCTGTGGCCTCACGGAACTCCATTCGAATGGATACCAGGATCAAATTTATGAAGCTTATGCTGGCATGAACGATTTACTGATCCCTCCTTCCATACGTTGATGGGTCTGTAGCGCGTATTTGAGCTATGTGTGGGCGAACTGCACTCTTCATCCAGCAACAAGACCTCGAAAACCGCTTCGACGCACGAGTCGTCACTGACGGCGGGTATACACCGCGATACAACATCGCGCCCGGTGAGCCATTAGAAGTCATTACGAATGAAGCGGTCGATGAGATCGACCAGTACCCCCTCCATGGCTGATCAGGGTGTCCGAGTCAAATGGTTCGATCTCCCACCCATAGCCGTAGGCACGTTCAGTTCCATCAATGAAGCGCTTGAGCGTGCCGATCGGTGTCCGCAATCGTTTCAGCGGTACACTGTTCAGGCTTGGATTGTCTCCCATATGTGCCTGCAAGAACGTTGCTAGCTCCGTGACGCTCGATAGTAACCCACCGGGGCCGTGAAGGAGAGGGTTTTCTGCCAGCGTAGCCTCTGTGAATCCGTCGTTCTCCGAGAAGTAAGGTGTCATCACATCGGCTGACTCCTCTTCGATGACGGAGCTGTCATAGGTCGATCGAGACATCCCAAGTGAGTCGAAGATCGTGCGTTCCACGAACGAGGGAAAATCCATTCCAGTTACAACCTCCACAAGACGGGCCAACACGGCATACCCGGAATTGTAGTAGATGCACTGGTGGTAATCGGTCCTTCGTCGGTCAATCGTCCCATCAAGAAACGTGCGGAAATCATCCCATCCGTCGATTTCAGTGGCAATGAACGGGAGATCATCCCTCGGCATGCCCGATGTATGTGAGAGTAACTGGTGGATGGAAATCGGATCCCCAGGTGCATCCTCGAAATAGGGAACGTATTCCGACACTGCGTCTTCGATATCGAGTTGATTTCGTTCATCAAGAACCAACGTTGCCAAAGCGGTCACCGATTTAGCAACGGAGCCGACAGCATAGAGGGTGTCTGCCGTCGCGGGCTTCTCGGTGTCTACGCTCCGCTGTCCGAAGCCTCGACGGACGATAATTTCGTCCTGATCAGTTACGGCAACGCTCGTCCCTGGACAGTTCGCGTCCTCGGACTACGTTTTGAACCGGCTCATAGCGGCATCGATTTTTTCCTGTGAAAGATCCCTCGGTGGCATTGGTTACATCAACCGAGGTGCAAAACGACTAAATAGTGTCGGTCAATTGACCTCAGTCGTCTCCTCTAGAAGAGAGCCTCGGCGTCGTATTTGTCGCCATAGTGTGGAATCATACGTAAGAAAACCCAGTGTGAATATAAATACACCCCCTCGTTAGATTTCTTTCTCGATAACGTACCCCCCACCTGTCGTACTCTCGGTTCTCATAGTACTGGTGGATCTCCTCTTTCGCGAGTGGCGACGCCAATGCAACATACTCACAGTCGTTCTCGGTCGCCCACTGTTCAATGAACTGAATGAGCTCCGTTCCATAGCCTTCTTCTCTCCGGGGTTCATCGACAACGAGATCGTAGAGCCAGGCGTGGCGTCGATGATGGAGCAGTTCTCGTATTACAACACCCGCAACTCCAATAAGTTCGTCGTCAGCAAATCCGCCAAACAAGTGGTACTCTTCTTCGCCGGTCCACGCAACAATTTCGTCACGGTCACGGTCAGTCCATAGTTGTTGGAGGAGTGGGGCTGCCTCTTGGCGTTCACGCTCCTCTTCTAACATACGAATATCCATACACATTCGTATAGATAGGAACAGAAAAAAGTGAGCGGTAGTCGGTATCGATTTCCCTCTTAGAGATGGGTGAATGTTCGCTTCTGGATGGTACCATGGAAAACGGCCAGCATCCCTGGAATCACGTGAAATCTGCGTCAGCGTTTATAGCATCTGGATCCCACTCATCTGCAAGGATTCCGAAGTCATAGTAGCTCACATACTCACCATCGGAATAGAATTCGTCGCGCTGAAACCCTTCCTGTGTAAAGCCAAGCGAGTCCCAGATTTGCTTTGAGGCAGCGTTCGATTCTTGGACGCATGCAATGAGTTTGTGGAGACGTAGTTGCTTGAATCCATAGTCGACAATGAGTGCCACAGCGTCTGTTCCGTAGCCGTTACCCCATTCGTCCGGTGTAATCCAGAGGCCGATTTCACTCTTCCCTCGTTGATAGTCAAGTGAGAACAACCAGATGAGACCGACTAGCGTCTGATCGACGCAGATGAGAAAGTAGATGCAGTCCTCACTCTCCGTAACTCGTTCTTCGAGCCACGTCTGCTGTTGTGCGTGATTTGAGGGAGTGTATCGGCCAACGTTATTGCGGATTCGAGGGTCGTTGAACCCTTCTTGTATGAACGCAAGATCTTCCTCTTCGACCGTGTGCAGGCTAAGTGAATCGCTACGGAGATACACTGGACCGGGCATTAGTGTCAGTAAATGATGACCGTTATTATATATCTCCGGTTTTCAGTAATCAATATAGAATCTATTTTCCAACTGAGCGGTCTGACCTGCTCAATACTACATACAGCGAAACTACTTCTCAGCGAAATACTGTTCTTGCGTGATGGAGAAATGATGAGAATCAAGTGGCTCACCACCATCAGGAATCCGCCAATTTCGAAGGACTCCCGCGTAGTCCCCGCCGTGTGCCTCAATGAACTTCTCGATAGATCGGCGTGATCGTTCGTTTTCAACTGCACACTCAGCTTCGACGACCTCCAGGTCGAGATGCTGAAACGCAAGCTCTGACAGAGCATGGAAACAGTCGTCCGCATATTCACGTCCCCAAAACGGCTTGCGGAGGTACACTGCAAGTTCACCAGCGCGGCGAGACCAATCGATTGCTAACTCTGTTTTCCCAGCGAATTCACCTGCTCTATCTTCGCCAGGTTGAGGCCGAACGATATAGTTCGCTGCGTCGCCATTGCGCCATTGCTCGCCAGCCTCTTTGAGGAGCGATTGTGTCTCGTGGAGCGAGGTATGCGGTGACCAGAGGACGTACTCGGTCGCTTCTTCGATGTTCTCTCCTTGTGCAAGGTGAGTATAGAGGGTTCGTATCGAATCGGTGTCCTTACACAGCCGTTCGAAACGGAGTCGAGTGGTTTCCATTTTCCGTGGAAATAGAGAATCCACAGAGAGGTTGGTCTCAAAGTCAATCTCATCATGCAAGGTGTCCGTCATTGTGGGTAGGTACCAGGCACCACCCTATGATTGTTATTGACATACGATAGCGTGGCTCGATGAAAAAGACGCACCACAAAGCTAACGTTCACAGTCTATTCATGAGAAATTCAGCGCATGTACTGATTGTTGACTAGAGTTATTCTCCTGAAGAGGGACTGTCTTTCTCTTCGATTCGCTCACCGTATTTTACCAGAGATTGATCAAGTGCTTCACCCGCATTGATATCAAGCGATTCTGCGACAGCGAGCAAGGAAAAGAGAACATCACCTATTTCGTCTGCTTCAACATCAAGCTGCTTCGGATGGTCACCATAATTGGTTGATTCGGTCGCGTTTTTCGCCACTTCTCCGAGTTCAGAAACCAAATCAAGGAGTCGAAATTCCGGAGGTGTTTGCAGATCGTGCTCTGTAATAAACTCGGCTACTTTTTGCTGCTCTTCCATAACAACCACTCTCAGAGAATAGGCAAAATAGTGGTGAATTCGCATCACGTGCTGCGCATAGATCGATAGCAGGGTCCCCCGGGGGTTGGTCACTTCCGTTTACGATATTAGCTAGTGGTCACGTTGGATTAGGAAAGGTTGCGCGTCTGTTCAAACGTGCAACGGCGTTTACCAGATTGCCTCTGACTCGAATTGAAGTGTAGCTCTAGCAATCACACCCTTCGTTATTCGGTACCGACTAACAAACCAGTTTTATTATATTTGGTAGTGTGTCACAGATTGTGTCACGAGACGATCCCCTTGGTCACGCGATCCGCGACCACTACCACGGAGAGCAAGATGAACCGCTCATCGACCACGACGGCACCGAAACCCGTGAGCAGCCAATCGAGCAATTCTATTTCGGCGAGTTCGATCCCGAAAGCGACGCTGGTGCGTGGGAAGAATCCTGGCTCGACGGCCCACTGCTTGACATCGGGGCAGGAGCGGGCCGAGATACACTCTACTTCCAAGAGCAATTCGAGACAGTTGCGATCGAGATCAGCGAATATCTTGTCGAGACAATGCGCGACCGTGGGGTTCGGGATGTGCGCCACGTCGACATGTTCGAGCTGCGTGAGAACTTTGCTCGTGACCGATTTCAGTCAGCATACGCGTTTGGGACACAAGTCGGCCTCACCAAATCGATGCCCGGGCTTCGAAAGTTCTTGGGCGATCTCGCATTCGTGACGACATCCGACGGAACCGCGTTGATACACGGCTACGATCCAGAGCAAGACGCCACCACAGAAATTATTGGATACCGGGATGACCCGACACCGGGTCTTGCGTACCGCGTCTACCATACAGAGTACAAAAACGATAGAGAAACGCTCCTGTTCCGTCTATTCAGTCCTGACCGACTCCAAGAAGCAGCGGTCGGGACTGGATGGGAAGTGGTAGAGGTAAGATACGGATCTGAACGCACATACACTGCAGCACTCGAAAAACTCTGAATACTGCAAACGAACACACACTGACACAATGGTTCGAACACTCCCGATTAAGACAGTGCGTCCGAGTCAGCTTTATCTCAGTAGTCAGAAGCTCGCTGCTGTCCTTGAGTGGTTTGATTTAGCCAATCCCTCATACGATCCACTTCTGATCGCAGAATATGACGGAAAGCTATATCTCCTTGATGGGCATATGCGGGCTTTTGTCGCTTATCTCGGTGGAATCGAACAAGTACGAGTCACACAAGAACAGAGCATTCTCGAGCAGGAAGACAAGCAGGTATACCTCGAATGCTTTAGTTGGTGTGCAGATGCCGGACTTCGAACAATCAGTGATCTAAGCGGGCGTATCCTCAATCCAGAAGCGTATCAAAAGCTGTGGATTAATCGGTGTCAGCGGGTAGTAGAGCGGCTTGAGTAGACCATAGATGAACGCGATCCGGTTTGCGACGATCACCCACCGAGCATGGCAGGAATAGATTTTGCGACGGTGTTCGCGGCACTCGCAAACGTTGGGTGGTCTGGCACAGCGACGTTGGAAATTGGCACCGAGGATTACGACACGATCGCACTTGGAAAGCGCTACGTCAAGGAGCTACTTGATGCGATCTGAATCAGCCGATCAGGAGACGTGCCTAGGTATCAAGTTGGGTCGAGAAGAACACGACCTGCTCATCGTCCCCAGCGAACGTCTCGGTGATTTCCCACTCGTCTACGATAATCAAACCAGCGTTCCGTAACTGTTCTCGTGTGGCTTCTGCTCCAGCGATATTCCACTGCATCTCAACACCAGTTCCGAGCCAATCAGAATTCGACCCACTCCATTCGTCCGGACGTTCGGCGAGGAGTAATCGTCCATTCGGACGCAAGACGCGCACAAACTCGTTGATGACCGCTTGATGCTCCTCCAGTGGAATGTGAATCAACGAGTGGTACGCTGTGATCGCATCAAACATACCGTCTTGGACTGGAAGATTCGTCATATCGCCTTGTATGAGCGACGCATGGGGAGCATTCTCTGTTGCTAAGTCCAGTTGTGAACGAGAAAAATCCAGCCCGGCTGCGATTGCCGATGCGTTCAGCTGGCGGAGGACTGGTGTTCCCTGTCCGCACCCAGCATCAAGAACACTCGCCGATTTCGGAAGCAGTCTGAGAAAGTGGTCGAGTATATCTTTTCCGCGACCCGCTTCAGACCGTTCCGCGGCGTATGTCTCTGCCAGGTCATCGTAACTGCGGCGAACGGTGTCCTTATCAACCATTTTTAAAATTTACTGATCCACAACTATTCAATTTTTTCATGGGAGTGTTCGATCCCATTTTCACTGATCGACAGTTCGCCCGTACCGAACAAATCCTTGCTCACGATTGGATGCAGTAGAGTCTGCGATATACGCACCACGACCTGCACAAAGACCAAGACAAGGATACTGGGGTGATTCCTACTTCCGCCTACCATTTACTACGGAAGAAAATCGGCTTCATACTGAATAAATATGTCTGCTAACAGATGCTCACTCAAATATCAAATCTATACTAGCGCCGCTGGTTCGCGCTTTTCTACGATAACTGGAATGTCTGTCGTATACTCCTTCCCTTTGAACATCAGCGTCACGGTCACGTGGTTGGGGAGTTTCGCCACGATCTCTTTCCGTGTCACAGCTGGTCCATTCGGGGCGGTCGAGACGTATGGCTGTCCGTTTCCTCCCGTTCCAGACGAGATGTCCTCATGTGGACCAAAGTTTCCATTAATGTACTGCTGGACTTTCTCTGTCGCGATCGATCCACATTCGAGTTCGGCCCACTGCTCGAACGGCAGTGTGGAATACTCGGCCGGCCCCTCGGAGTCCCGAGCGATTACGATTTGGACTTCATTCGATTTGGGGAGATACTTGACGTCCTCGCTTGCTACCGTTTTTCGTACGGTAAGCGGTTTGCCGGTCGCTTGGATGCCCGAGAGCGGGGAGAAAACGGAGGCGATTCGCGCCGTGGTGTATCCGTCCGACTGAGCCCCGACGAGACCGAGACTTATCGACGCGCCGCCCACTGCGAGGAGGTTCCGTCGTGAATACCGACCCATAACAAATAGTTATCTCATTTACTATTAACTGTGTTGTTCACTTAAATTGTGATTTGACGGATCGCGGTGTCAAACAATAGCGACAGAAGTCGGCGATTAATATCATCACGAACTTCGCATAGATCACCATGGTGGTTCCGTGGAGTGGCCAATTCTGCTTATGAGGTTATGGAGTAGAAATCGGCTTCGGGCGGATAGAAGGCGTGAACTATGCAAGTTTTCCGTTGCCAGAGCGGCTTTTCTTGTAGGACCACAGTGCGACTGAACCATAGACACTGCCGAAACCGATGATGACTGCGGGTATAAGGACGATCAGGGATGTTGGAGCGGCAGTTGGACTAATATCGAGACTCGTCGCAATGGTCCACCCAGTTGCTGCCATCACAAGACCAGCGGTGAAGAGGAGAACGAGATTGTGAATCGTAGTGAGCGACCACATTGCTTTCTTGCGAGAGTCGGCAACGAATCGTGAGGCAATTTGTTGAAGGAATCGTTTCATAGTTGAATAATCAAATGACAACACTATAACTCTTTGCTATTCCGGGATTGAATGGTAAAACAATTCGGGTGAAAGTGAGGAGAAAGCACTGCGCACAGATCAATTCGGGGGTACCGGGGGGAGCCCACTTCCGCTTACGGATTTAGGTGGAAGAAGATACGCTCTATACTGCTTGGGAGAGTGTATCTGCATTTCCTTCTGTCAAGAGCCGCTTTCCCCGCCAAATCGACGAGTGAATTCGTTTAACCTATAGGTTTAATATCTTCTGAACCGTATATTCGATTGGATGGTTGAACAACAGGCGAATGACCTGGATCTCGATGTAATCTTCAAGGCATTAGCCCATCCGATCCGCCGGGAGATCCTCGAACAACTCGCCGATGGCCCCGAAAGTGTTGGTGAACTGGCCGAGCCACACGACGTCTCGCTGACGGCAGTCTCCAAACACCTACATGTGTTGGAGGATGCAGGCTTGCTCGATGTCGAGAAGGACGGCCGAGTTCGACGATGCCACCTTGATGCCGCGCCGCTGAGTGAAGCCTTTGGATGGCTGACTCGGTATCGCGTGCTCTGGGAGGACCGCTTCGACGCGTTGGCCGACCATCTGGAGCAAGAAGACCAATGATAGATAACGCTGACAACCAGAGCAAATCGATGGACGAAACCACCACAAACGAAGACCGAAGCATTACCGTAACCCGCGTGATCGAGGCCCCACCAAACAGAGTCTACGAAGCCTTTGTCAACCCCGACGAACTCGCCACATGGCTCCCGCCGGAGGGATTCTCCGCCGAGATCCACGAATTTGACGCCACGGAGGGTGGAACCTTCCGCATGTCGTTCAACGCCGACATCGAAGAGTTGGAATCGTACGCCCATACGTTCCACGGGACATACGAGGAACTGTCCCCTGGCGAGCGAATCGTCTACACTGAGGAATTCGAGAGTGACGATCCCGGAATGGCCGGCGAGATGACGACCACGGTCACTTTCGAAGATGTTCCCGACGGGACCGAAGTCACCGCTCGTCAAGCAGGGATTCCCGAGGCCATTTCGCCGGAGGATGCCAACGAAGGGTGGAATGACTCCCTCGAAAACCTCGCGGATATCGTCCAGGAGGCGTAACCATGAGCAACGTAGTATTCGATACCAGCATGTCGTTAGACGGGTTCATCACCGCAGCGAATCAGAGTCAGGAGGAGCCGTTAGGTGAGGGCGGACAGCAGCTGCACGCGTGGATGGAGGATGATCGTGGCCGTCAAATCCTCGAAGAAGCTAGCGGCGACCTGGGAGCGGTCATCGCGGGCCGCAAGACGTACGACGATTCTGTTCCATGGTGGGGATCGGATGGGCCGACCGGTCCTGCCCGCCGCCCGGTGTTCGTCGTCACACACGAATCGCCTTCAGACGTACCTGAGGATAGCGTGTACACGTTCGTCACCGATGGCATTGAGAGCGCTCTCGAACAGGCGAAGGCAGCCGCAGGCGATCAGACTGTCAGCGTGATGGGTGGCGCGAATATCGGCCAGCAATACATCGCGGCTGGGCTGGTTGATGAGATCGGGATTCACCTCGTGCCAGTTCTCTTCGGAAGCGGTACTCGGATGTTTGAGAATCTGGGTGACGAGCACATCCAACTGGAAATCATCGACGTGACCGAATCCGCCTCAGCAATCCACATCCAGTTCCGTGTCAGCTTGAATGGAGACGAACCATGAGGAAACTCATCGTCGAAAACAAGGTCACACTCGATGGGGTTTTCGATAAGCAAGCGGAGTGGCAGATGCAATTCTGGGAGGACCCCGATGAACTGGTGCGCTACTCGAAAGACCACATCACCGAGTTCGACGCACTGCTGCTGGGACGCGTGACGTACCAGGGCCTAGCCGCCGTCTGGCCGTCCATGACGGACGACGTGGGGTATGCTGACTGGATAAACAGCGTCCCCAAGCACGTCGCATCGACGACGTTAGATACGGACGAGATGGAGTGGAACGCACGCCTGATTACAGGGAACGTCACCGACGAAGTCGCCGCGCTGAAACGAGAGGACGGTCGGGACATCCTGATGGTCGGGAGTGGAGAGCTGCTAGAGACGTTGATGCAGCAGGATCTGGTCGACGAGTATCGGCTGATGGTCCACCCCGTCGTCCAGGGCAGCGGTAAGCTCCTCTTCGAGGGCACAAACGAGCCAACGACGATGAGCCTCGTCGACACGGAGACGTTCAGCTCGGGCGTTGTCGTGCTCACCTACGAGCCGGCAGGGGAGGAGAACGACGAATGAGCGACGAGAATCAGCTGATTGTCCGGCGGACCTTCGACGCGCCCCGCGAGCGCGTATGGCAGGCATTCACGGATTCTGACGAACTGCCACAGTGGTTCGTTCCGGAGGGCATGGAGGCGGAGGTTCACGCCCTTGAGCCCGAGCCCGGTGGCGCGTTCGCGGTGAGCTGGACGGATGGGGAGAACCGCATCGATAACGAGGGGACCTACGTTGAGGTAGTCGAGAACGAGCGCCTTGTCGCGGTTGAGGAGACCATGGGAGGAGAGCTTCGTCTGGGCTATGAATTTCGGGAAGTCGACAACGGTACCGAGGTCATTATCACCCAAAATTTCCCGGGTTCGGTACCCGACGGTGCCAGTGAGGGCTGGGCAGGCATGCTCGACACCTTAGCCGAGGTGCTCTAAGAAATGAGCGCACGTATCACTGCCCCCGTTGAGACACCGGACGACGAATCAGCGCAGAGGAGACCCACCCTGTCCCATGCATTGTGGCTTAGTCAGGGGTTGCTCGCGCTCGTCTTTGTATTCGTAGGGAGCATGAAATTGATCACCCCGGTCGAGGTGATGCTGGCGTCGATGCCAGTCACGCTGCCAGGCCTGTTCGTGCGGTTCATCGGTATAGCCGAGGTACTCGGCGCGATCGGCCTGCTCCTCCCCGGGATCCTACACATTCGGGAAGGACTGACACCACTGGCCGCCGTCGGGCTGGTGATCATCATGAGTGGGGCGACGGTGCTCACGGTGGTGGGCATGGGTATTGGGCCAGCGCTGTTTCCAGTGGTGTTGGGGCTGCTCGCCGCGTTCGTCGCCTACGGCCGCTGGCGGCTGGCACCGCTCGGGGTCTGAAGTCCAGTAGGTCAGTTCATCAATCGGCGGGGCGAAATCACATTAACTGATGCCCAGGTCGCCGCGCTGGACTTCAACGGCGATGGTGAGCTGACGCTGGCGGATATTTCAGCTTACAAGAGGATGTATCGGTGAACCGCCTCGCGGTCAACCCCCCATGCACCGGTAGACAATCACCGCGATCCTAACGAGGAGCTGTCACGCATATTTTCTCACGTACCTCCCGGGGGTGGTCCACTTCCGCTTATAGTCTAATCGACAGTGGTTGATAGAACGTGTTGGATTGTAATTTCGATGTATGAGGAATTTTGAGGGTGAAGATTTTGATGAGGCAACAGGCGTCGCTCACAAGTGAGAGCTAGAAAACAATCGGTTCCAGTATGTCTCAGCTACCATACTTCTTGGTCTGTCCCCCTTATCTTGAGAGGGCGGTGAAAAACAGATGGTGACAATCACGGATACCGAGGTCTATGGTCATTCTCGTGAGGTCATCGTCGAACTCCGGGGTGTCGATGCACATGATGAACCAGCAGTACACTCCTATCACTTCCGGAAAATCGATAATGACGTGCTTCGCTTACAAGATGAACTCGTTGATCGGCATCAAGAGTCAGTTGAGACGATCCTCACCGATGTAGGATATACGATTGAGTCGCTCACTCAATAGTTGAATGGCGTTTTTTGACGTTGGTTGATGTGTTCCGTATAGATTAACCGCCAGTTGAGAACTTTTACTGCGCGTGATGATCTGAGCCCAGTCAATGCGGCTGATGGAGCAGCGACGCGAGGAAAGCTCTCGGTGCTCTCAGTTTACTTATAGTCCATGGCAAACTAAAGGAGCATTTTAATCTGGCCGTCATCACGATAGTACACGGTCTCACTCCGCTGGTCGTATTCGATAACACCGTGGTTAGCGAGCTGCGGCAGATGCGTGTGGACAAGCGCGGTTCGTGCGTGGTTAGGAGCTGTAACGTCGTTGATGTCCTTGTGAATGTGCTCAACCAATTCAGTGAGTTCATCGACGTCCGTCTCGTGCTCGACAAAATAGAGTAAGACGGCACGGCATTGGTATCAGCGAGCAGTTCGTAGACGGTATCGAGCTCAAGGCACGGGGTCGAGACGTGGTTGTTATTCGGTGGTGCAGTCATTGGTCTGATGGCAATCGATGTGTGTCAGTCGCCCTCACCCTCACCGGAGTCGCCACAGCGAGGGGCTGCATCGGCGTGGACTTTTGTGCTCCGCGATCGTGTGGTATACAATCGCAGGCTCTATCGGGTTTGTGGCATCGCTACCGACAAACCCGCCGGAATCGACGGCTGACACTCAGCGAAAATACTCTGATATGCAACTCACGGTAGTAGACACACAGCACGTGCCATCCTCAGGCTTACGAGGATCATACAAACGCAATTGCCCGGCTGAAACCAAAAGACGATCCTAGATCCAATGTATGAGGGGTACTGCCACCGAGCAAAGTCGCGTCGTTACCAACAGATGATGACGCGACTCAGGACTGCGATAGCTTTTTACCCACTGTACATCATGAGTCCAGATAATCTCACCGAAAAGACTCCCAAAGGGAGTCGTGAACATCGTGCTCACGTTTGAATCACACCCCAATTCTGGACTCACGATCGTCGACACTATCGAACGCCGTCGATACGTTCTCGATACGTCGACATTAGTCGATCCTGAACCTGCAGACGAGGATCAGTTTTACTTTCCCGTCGATCGCGCCGTTCGAATTTCGACCAAACAACTGAACCTCGATCATCGAGCCGACACTTTTATCCGGAACACGAGGGGTGAACTACTTTTGGAAGTGGATCCTGACATCGACACGGAGCTAGCCTCAGGAACATACTATATAGAAGTAAATGCCCCCGTCAAAGTGTACCTTCGAGTTGATGGGGCACTCTCAGTGCGGGCGACCATGGAGCGTGTCGTGTTCGAATTCGACACTTCTACCGTACTCGTCGGCGCTCGCTCGTATCATCACCATCCGGCGGCGACGGTGACGACGACGGCCGACCCGAAAGATGTACTGACGGCGTTGTCTGTGCTCTCGTCGGCATTGAAGACCACGACGTGTGAACGGTCCTATCCAACACTCAGGGGCCATCCGCCAACCATCGAACTTGGTGACGAACTCCAGATCCCCGATGAGATAACTCGAGCGCAGACCGGAATTCGATTTGAACTACCACTATCACTTCAAATGGCGTACGTCGCTGCGCCGCTGGCGTACTATCTCGGGGCAGAGATGGTTCCCGGCGACAGTCCACGACTCGTGGCAGACGGGTTCGAATACGGGTTTTCGAACACAACGGTCGAACAGGGGATAGAGCGCGTCCTCAAACAGACGTTCTTCCTCGACTGTCTTACTCGCACAGAGGGATACTACCAGGTAGACCTCTACGAACGCGAGCAGGCCGACCTTGAATTGGATTTCGAGGAGCTGTACGAGATGCCGATTACAGAGCAATTGCCGGCGTACCTCTCCGTTCCATTCGACCGTATCGAACCACTCTTGCCACAGTGGCCGCTTACTGCCCACGTGTCGCCCACCCCTGAGCAAGTCACTGCGATCCCCTTTATTGTACACGACCTTGGTCTCATCCGAATGCCGCAATCGTCGCCCGCCTCGGCCGACGACATTGCTTCGTTCGTCTTGGAATCGTTTCTCGGAAGGACAAGGGGTGAATCGGATGAAAGTCCGACGTTCGTCCGTCCTGAACCAACAGACTCACTCGAACAAGCGTGGTTCACCGACCACGTTCCACTTAATGCGACGAAGGCACTACCACAAGCATTTCGAAACAAGCTTGAACGCGAACCAAAAACCGGTGCTATCGATATCTCCGTCGTCTGCAACGACGCAGAAATGGCCGCTGACGAGCAGGTAGAACAGGCATATCGATCTCGTGACGAACTCGCCCTGGATGTGACCACTCACTATGACCTCTCAACAACTGAACTACGCACCGTTCTCGAATCCGACTTGGACTTTTTTCACTACGTTGGTCATATCGACGGGAATGGATTCCGGTGCCACGACGGCTGGCTTGATGCGACGACGCTAACGAGCGTGGGGTTTCCTACCTTTCTGCTCAACGCTTGCCAATCGTACGACCAAGGAGTCGAACTCATCGAAGGAGGAGCAGTCGGTGGAGTTGTCACATTCAGCGAGGTCGTGGATGATGGTGCTGCACGTCTAGGATACTCGATGGCGCGATTACTCAATCTAGGATTTCCGCTTCGAGTAGCACTCGCACTCGCTCGACGCGAAAGCATCGTCGGGAGTCACTATATTGTCATCGGCGACGGGAGTGCTGATGTAGTACAAGTCGACCTAGGCGTTCCAATGATTTGTGATATTGAACCTACGGGTGAACGCTATGACGTGACACTACTGACATACCCTTCTCGGGAGGGAAAAATTGGAACGATGGTCGATCCACTCATCGAGACGAACGACCACTATTTTCTTGTGCCGGGATCGCTTCGAACATTTCGGCTTTCGGCAGAGGCAGTTCGTAATTATCTTCTGTGGTACCAGTTGCCAGTAAGAAAAGAAGGGCAACTGATCTGGGACGACGATCCTCTATGATTAAGGACCGTACACTGCTAATACACCTAACGCAGCGGATCCGGCCTGTGAAAGCAGCATCGTAGCCATGAACAGGACGCCGATCATTCGGCGATTCTCTACTAGGTACGACTGGAACGAATTCTTCATCATCGAAACTGGTATCGACCTCCCTGTACTTTGGTATGAAGTGGTTGGACCAAACTAAACGTCGCCTACTGCTTGCGTAGGCGACGTTAATCTACGAGAAAGGACTGCATACTCCCAGTCACTATCGTTTGACGAGTATTGAAAAGTAGTCGTACATTCTAAATATTTTGAATCAAGACGGGGAATAGGTTTAATACTGATAACTTGTGTAGTAGCTGTTGTTCGAAATGAGGGGCCGAACTTTCGACCGTGATGGGATCCGAAGAGTAGCGTTCCCCTATCTCGCAAACGAAACCTCTTCGTTTGTGAACGAGCAGCTAGTATCAATACAGACCAAATTGATGAATTATTATAAAGACACGTATGACCCACACCAGTCAATGCTATAGAGAACGAGGAGAGTACAGATCGTGACGGGAGGGAACTCACTTCCTCACTTCGATCCCGGGAGCAGCATTCTTATTGATAATGCCCTGACCTCCCCAGATGCAGCCAAACCTGCGTTCGACCTCCTCTCACATCTTACACCGGACTCAATTGTTGCAGTTACGTACAACCAGTCAGCCGATACGTTCCTTCGACAGTGGCGGAGTCAAGTTGGAACGATTCCGAAGTTCGCTCGTGTCATCACTGTCGGCCGGTCGATGCGCTCGTCGGCGACTCAATTGAGTCAACAAAACATCGTCCGTCCCGTAAAACGCCTCGATGACCTAACGGGGGTGCAATCAGCAGTCGCTTCGGCGCTAGATAACGCAACTGACAAAACGGTACTCATTTTCGACTCACTTACCACGCCGCTTACACACGTCTCACCCACTGAGATGATCTCGTTTTTTAGCTTCCTCTCAAACCATCTTACTGATACCGAAGCAGTCGGATACTTCCACATCACCACTCGTGTTTCCGATGCTACCACGGTCGCGTCCATTCAATCACTCGCCGACGCGATAGTCGAACGCGACGAGGATGATTGGCTCGTTCGGCCATCTGTTGAGTGGATTTCCGAATCTTTATCGGCCGACCTCCTGTTTGACGTCCTCCGTTCGAGACAACGCCGAGAGGTACTTCGATACCTGCTTCGCGCTACTGAACCCGTCTCGTTGGACGAATTGACCACTACCATCGCCAAACGTGAATCAGGTAAACAAACGATAAACAGAAACGAATACCGGAGATACTACATGAGCCTGTCTCAAAAACATCTCCCGAGACTGGATGACGTGGGTTTCATCGAGTACGATAGCCCGACATCCCGGATTTTGATTTCCAAGGCGGCGCAACATATTGAGCCATTTCTCACTCTCGCAGAGGAACTCAGTGAACGGTGAGTTCGTTGCCTGCTTGAATCTACCGTATTTATTGAAAATGCGACTAACACTTTTCAGCATTAGTGTTTCGACATAGAACTGGTATAACGAACGAAATCACAATCTCACTGTAAAATACTACAGTACGGCACTGTCTAGATACCCTCCACAGGCGTTCGTCCGTTGATTATTCGTCTCGACGGCTCTGACTGGGTCTGCGGTCACACGCAAGGAGATGGTGGAGAAATTACCGACTCACGTGACTGTGACAATGGCGTTTGCAGATAAGGAGTACACCACCGATATTCCCGTCATCGTCAAGAAATACCAGGAAATCCACCTAGCATAGTCTTCAATGGGGCAGTGGTGATATTTACTGCCAGATTTACTATGGGATTAACCACATATGATCTATAGAAGATGACCAAACATGTTTATCCATGCACCCAAGTATGAAGCATACCAGCCCTATGAGAAGGCAGTGAATTCCATCACGGTGTCAGCAATGACCGACGAGAGTTCTCCCCCTAAAAGTGCATTCGCCGCGTCAGTGGATGGCTTGGATGAAGCATCCTACTTTCAGACGCTCGTCGAGAACACCTCGGATGCGATTCTCACGCTCGACGAAGAGAGCACCATCGTCTTTGCGAACGCCGCGGTCGAGCGCCTTCTTGGGTATCAGCCGGACGAATTGGTTGGGCAGTCAGCAACCCAGATCATCCCCGAACGACTACGCCAGCGTCACATAACAGCACTCAACCATTATCTTGAAACAGACGAACGGAGCCTCGATTGGGACGGCATGGAACTCTCTGCTTTGCACAAGGTATGACCAGTATGAGCGTATTCTTATTGGTCTTCACCACCAACAGTTGCCAAAATTAGTTGGTGCTGGTATCATTCGCTACGATATTGATGCTGAAACGATTACTCTTTTAGAGACGGTTGACCAGCTGACGCCCTATCTCCAGCTTGCCATGCCTGATGATCTTGCCATGTCTGACGAGAGTGACGATACATAGCTGGATATCCACCTGACTAGAGAGCTAAAAGCACTAACCATTATCTCTATTGAATTGAGGAGTTAGGTTCGAGCGCCAGAAAGTCGGCGATACGATGTCTCATCACGGCACTACATCTTTGCATACGCACGATCTAGTGGCTCTTGGAGCAAGTCTAAGCGTCACAACACTCTCAGGCTGCACGCAGTTATCACGAGCACTTCCCGGGTGCAGCAATATGGACAGTACGGTCGTTGACCTTGCGTCTGTGTCGCTCTCCGATGAGCTGGTCTCACATATCTCTCCACTCGTATACACGGACCTTCAAACTGAACACCAACAAATCATCGAGAAGGCCAGCGGTGGTGGAAGGCACAGAGCTTGTCCCCAAAATCTGATGCGGTCCAATCTTTTGTTGACCTTGCGAAGAAACACATTGACCGGCAATGGGAGGATTACGGCGGTGAACCGGAAAATAACCCGGAGTATCTCCGCAACGCATGTCTCAGGCGTGAGAAGTCGTATTTCGAACTCGAAATCTATGTCGAAGATGTAATAATCGCGGGCTGATTGAACGATACATTCACACCACGGACTGCGCACAAATCGATACGGGGGTACCGGGGTGATTCTACTTCCGCTTATGGTCTAAGCGGCAGTAAGTACCATTCAACTAGCTCTGGCCCTCGTGGCCCCAACATCGGTGACGCTGAACTCGATCACATTGCCGCTGTCTTTGAATGCAGCCAACGTACTCGCGGCCCCGAAGTTGATGCCTTTGAAACGGACTTCGCACACCCTTCTGCGATGCTAACTATGCCTTTAGACATTTATTACCACATCACTATAACATCTCAGCGGATAGTTCGTTACCAACAAGCCTAATTACGCTCTCTACGAAGAAAAATCTGTTAGATTCAGTCCAAGCATCTCACTAGTTAGAGAAGTACTGCAATAGTGTCCCAAGAAAGTTAGCACGCTAATATGTGGCTGACCATCTGACTATCAGAAAATATTAAGCTTGGACATAGAGTTGTACAGTATAGTCACATGCAGATCACCATCGACGCGAATGGGGTTAAAAGAACGCACCTACGAGATGGATATGCCGCCCTGGAAGAACGAGATCGTGTACCTTAAGGATAATATCTATAACGTTATGGGGGTGATTTGGCGAGAAACAGCCGATAGCGGTGGGTTAGAGCCAGTCGTTGAATTGCATCGGAGCTCTCTCTAGAAGAAAAGTAACCTAATTAATAATCCCACGGTAACACTGGATACCACATGAGCGCCTCAGTAGAAGTTTCGTGAAAACATGAACCATCGACGGTACTTATTGAGACGTTCAGCATAGACAGAAGGTGGAGGACTGTACAGACATGAGTCTTGACACTGACCGCGATACCGATAGTCGCATATCAACCGACAAAGAGACGATTCAGAGGTGGGCAGAGAAACACGAAGCAGTCCCAGTAGAGGACACTGCGAGCAGAGAAGAGACCGAGCGTTTCCACATCATCCCGGAAGAAAATGTGGGTGACGCACACAAACAAGTTGAGTGGGAATCGTTCTTCGAGATGCTAGAGGACTGGGGATACGTCGTGATCTATCACGACGAAGAGGGAGCCGAACCATTTGAGGTCGTGAAGCGCAACAAGGCGATAGCCCACGTGGATGTGGACAGGGATGAATTTGAGGATCAGTTGCTGGCAGGAAATCCGGTAACGAGCACGGTCACGGAGACGACTGTCGTCGAAAGCGTTCTCGTTGAGGAGACGACGATCGAGAGCGAACTTGTAGAGCGTGAAATAATCGATCAGCGTGTACGCGACGTCGAGCTCATCGGACGTAAGTGTGCCAGCTGTAATTTGGTCGCAGACCCAGATATAGATGAGCAAGGGTGGTTCGACTTAGATCGATTCCTTGAGATGCACGATGGAATGGGAGACGAATCTGGGCAGCCAACTACAGAGGAGTTTGCCGCTGACGAGATTCCGTATCGTCCCAGGATCGATGTTGAGGAGACTTGGTTGGTCACTCGTGAGCTTGTCGAGCAGTTCACAGTAGAGAGCCATATCGAGGACATGGAGATCAAAGAGTCCGACACAACAGAGGATCATGATCTTGACGTCAGTGGTCTCCACCGGAAAATCGCTGAAAGCGGACTCCTCGACGTCGACCGGTCACCGAACGAGGTCATGACAGAGTTCGACATCGAAAGTGAGATCGACAAAGATGATCGAATCAGTACGCACTTCGAACGTGAACGGGTTGTCCAAGATGAAGTCGTCGACCGAAAGCGTCTCTACACCGATGTCACGGATGGTGATCTCTTAGAGATGGAAACCATTCGACGCAGGGACATCGAGACTGAGCTCGTCGGTGACGAGGAGTTCGTCGATGAACGAGACGAATCGACTGAAGCAGAAGAGCCAGAGGAGGAGGTGACGGAAGAGTCAGACAAAATGACTGATGCGGAAGGAGACGAACCAACTGAAAGGGAAGAGGGGGAAGACACACAAGAGCTAGAAGAGACCGGGATTGGTGAACGAAACGACCCAACGGAAGCGGCAGAGGGGAAAGAGGTAGAAGAGCTAGAAGGGACGCAGGGGTCAGAGAGTAATGAGCAAGACGAAACGACAACTCCAGTCAGTCTTACTGACGACGAGATCGGCAAAACGGTCGTCAACGCGAGCGAAGAACCTATCGGAGAAATTACCGAGGTCGAAGCAACGGAAGCGAAGGTCTACGTTGACGCCCACCCGAGCATCACCGATCGGATTCGGACCAGATTCAACTGGGGCGACGGTGACCAAGGCGATCTCTCGGTCCAAGCCGATCAGATCGACCGCATCACCGACGAGCAGATCGAACTCAAGGAAAGGGAGGAACTCTAATAAGATGGCAAGTCTTTGAAAGCGAAGTCGGAACCGCCATTAACCACCTGCTGTTCATATTGGCATTCGCTCTCCGTGATGTCGTTCACTGTCTCTGGACAAATTTTTCGTTGATCTTGTAAGCCCGCTTCTAGGCGAGAGCATCGAGCTGACGTTATTCTGTTCTATTGTCACTCGCAAAAACGCTGAGTACAAAGTCTCATAAGAATCAGCGCTATTATCTTCAAAACAATCCATTACACTGCTATCTGTGTAACGCACTCTGTTATCTGTTTCAACCCCCTATACAATATTCAGGGTCTGTACTTCGGGAGTTTATTCGTGACCGTTTCCGGCGATGATAGCCATCTACTGACGCTATTTCTTGGTTGCACTGTCGACGCAGGGGGTGGCCGTTGATCTCGTCTTCTTCTCCTCCATCTTCACGGGGATTTCTGGCAGCAATCGGAGCACCGTACCTCGTGCGCGTCGTGCCAAATCAGGTCTGGCGCTATGTCATTCCGTTGCATGCGTTCACCATCGGCCCCCTCGGTGTGACGATTGGGCTTGAGATCTAATACTCATAGTATAGTAGTCTCGTTAACAAACAAATGGAACTTCGTTTGATGAAGAGTGAGAAAGTACCTTGTACTCTTGAACCATGTGTCTAAATATTTATCGACATTCCATTCTAAAGTGCAACTCCTTACTAGAGAAAATCTATGAATCATGAAGTATATGTTAGTGGGATAAGCTGTCCACATACCATCAGCCATTGTTCGGTTAGGAATGCGGCGCTACACGAGACAATAGTTATATCGGTAGAGCATTCCCGGTGATCGACTGAGGATCATCGAGTCACTCAATGAAATACAGACGTAGCGAACAAGAGTCGAGTTGAATTACTGAGATCACCAAAGTAGACGGAGTTGCCAATACAAGATGAATCGTCAACGGTGCTGTACTAGTAACACGGACTCGAATAATTTGAGTGGAGCGAGACCGATCTTACTCTACTTTGCAAGTCTAAAACTGTTCAAGACGCAGGACCGTCAGCATAGCGGTGGCAACCGTGCTGACGGTCCATCACGGATGTTTGCGATACGATGAGTATCACGTAGAGCACCGTAGTACGACCTGTCAGCTAGACAGGGCGGCGCTCACGTTCATCCAATGCCCGCTTCCAGTATTGTTATGCAGTGCCTTCGCTGAATCATCTCACGCGAATATACCAACCGTCGAGCGTCGAATCAGCGCATTGGGAATCACTAACGAGAGCTCGGAGTCGGTTGACTTTGCTGCGACGGTGAGCTACAGATGGTGATACTATTCATGAATACTACGTGACCAGTTACCGACTGTAACGCGGGTTTCGACATTCAAGAGGATGTTTCGGCCTCCGTGATCTTCGCTTTAGCCCGTGAACTCAGCTCGCTTATTCGGAATCCGTGTCGTGGTCAATCTCCCGAATCCAATATCGGTTTTCCACACAAAAGCACTCACACTCGGGACAGACGTGCTGCTGCATTTGGAACTCCGTATGGCGGTTGAGACAGATGTAGTTTGATAGCCCTGGTGTGTCCGCCTCAGTAGCCCACCAGTCCGTTGGTATAAGCTCCATGGGAAGATCACTGAGAGAATTCCCGCTTAGTTTTAATAAATATATTCACCGTACTGTTTTCATTGCGACCGACTATCAACCGTATCCTCTTCTCTACGGTTCTCAAATGCCAAATGGGGAATCAGAAAACGAGGGATTTGACTTGCTCGGTTATTGAAATCCCAACTATAAGTTTCTCTCTCAACCCTCTCCGCTCGTGTCTTTCACCTCATAGGTCTACTTCCGCATACTCATCACCGACGGTCGAGATCTCGGCCATCCAATCATCAGAAAGCGAAAGAATAGCGTCTGGTTATTTAGTTAGTATAAAGCCCCCATCAAACTCGGTGATGGCACTGTGTTTAGTAGATAGTAGTCAAGATATGGATTAGACGAGTAGTCAAAACTATTTATGGGTGTTCATCTCTCAAGTCGATATGCATTTGTACTATCAACCTATGATTGATATAGTCATATTTCTAGTAAATGATAACAAAAGTAGCGTTACCGACTAATTCATAACGATGCTAAAAGGCGCGATATTGCGATTGTAAGTGTCCAATATCCGCTGGCCAAAAACGCTATATATCTACCTATCTGAATATCCATGCGGTCAACTATGAGTGGAAACTTACCAAATCCTGAGAACGTCAGCGCCGACGAGCTAGTCAACCTGATTCAAAACCTTCCCGAAGAAAAGCGCGAAAAGGTGCTTTCGCAGATCAGCGGCGATGTCGGTAGTAACCTGGGGATGTAGTCGGTATCGAGCGAAAATCGCTGTTTTTTCACAGACGTTCCAAGCCAGAGATCCTGCCCTTCCCGGGGTGAGCGGAAGCCGATAACTCCTCAGCTTCGTTCAGTGATAAAAGCAACTGGCTAAACAAGCATTGGGGAAGCATGTGGGTTTGCCCGCTGGAAGCACGCCGTAATCCACTGTACCTGGTTCGAAGACAGCTACATCTACCCTAAGATGATCGTCCGACGCTCACTGATGAATGCGGTATATACGTCTTAGGCTGTGATCCCGACGATCTTCCAACCGCCGCTGGATAACTGGGATATACTTGGTAGTGATGTGCTCACACGGTGCGACCGTCCAAGCACAGACGTGAGACTGTGAATTTCAAGAATATATTCTACTGTTTGCCATCTCCAACGTCGAACGTATCTCCACAGCATTATGATCCTGACGCTGTACCCTCTTTCAACAAAGCACTGTGAACGGATTCCGTGAAAAACCGTTCACAGAGACTCTCAGTCGTCGTCGCTTGGTTGCGGACTCGGCGTGCCTTGCTGGGCGCTGCTCATCCAACCCTCGATGTGGTCGGCGACGTAGTCCCGTCCACCCCAACCAAATGCAACACCGACGCCGATGGCGATGGCCGCGGCGAATCCCCACGCGAGCGCTCGCGCGAAGACGTACAGGATGCCCACGTCGATGCCCATCGTGTCGAGACCGATGACGATGGCGGTGAAGTACAGGAACATCCGGGTTCCCGTGGCGAACCACTGGGTGTACGCGGTGTGGGTCGCCGCGCGGGTTCGCATGATGGCGTCGCCGATGAAGTCGGCAACGACGAACCCAAGCACGATGACGAGCAGTCCGGCAATCAGCGCCGGAAGGTACGAGACGGCGGTCGCAATCCACTGCGATAGTGTTGCGATTGCGAGCACGTTCGCGGCGGCGAGAATCGCCAGGGCGTAGATAAACCATGCAGCGAGTTTGCCGAATGTCCCCGACACTGCACTTTCCGTTCCACCGAGTATCCGCCCGAGCGGCGTGTTGAGGACCATTCTGTCGAGTTCGATTCGATCCGCGATTCTGCGGACGACTGCCGCTGCGGCGCGACCAATAATCCAACCGATGAGCAGGATGACGAGCGCACCGACAAGGCGCGGTAGGAGCGCGATGAACCCCGAGACGGGGTCTTGCAGCCATCCCGGAAGTCCACCGGCTTGTAAGATAGTGCTGGTAAAGATATCGTGTTGTATCATGGTTCGTTCTCCTTCATGGTGGTAGTTCGATTAAACTGTTGGACTACAGCCGGTTTGTTGTTGACTGCCTATACAATGACCATAAACGAGTAATGGTGAATGAGTCGCCGTCCGCCGCTCTTAACACCTGCGCAACTTGATCGTCCAACGAATCATCCAAATCTACCTCCATAGTTTGGCCAATATGAACAGGAAGAAAACACAGTATTAATACGAATTTGAGAATGGTAAGTTATTGACTGGTTCAATTTCAATCCTCCGTTTTTGACGCACCCTTACCTGTTAGATATGACAACGAGTAATATCTCTCTGACGGACTTCCAGAGGCGTTTGTTGCCATCTAATTACTCACTTTTAACACGTATAACAGAGTATTGTCGATATTTTCACAATTACATACCTGCCGGTGTAACATATGTTGTGAATTCTTTCATACTTTGCAATAGCCTACAAAGATCGTTCAGCCACAATACTCCTCAACCCAAAATAGGACTAATTATCTCCTTAAATCACGGACTTTTATATTGATTTGAATCATTAAATGGTGCTCCTGGTAGTCAGAGACGGATTATTTTATGGACGAGTAGTAACGCAGAGAACAGGGTTGCCAACTATACGGGTTCACTAAATCACCATATTTAGGATGAAATAGGGGAAGTATCTTCCTTTTATGAGATGGTAGTGCATTTTGCCGGTTATGACTCCACGTGAATACGTGAACTTCCTCGCAAACTCCTCCACACGACACCAGATACTACAAGAAATCGCAGAGCAGCCGACTGCACCGAGGACATTGGCGTCCAAGTGTTCATGTTCACGGCCGACAGTCCATCGGGCACTCACCAAGTTCCAAGCATACGACTGGGTCGATGACCTCGAAGATGAATATCAGATCACATCGGTTGGAAGCCGGATCCTCCACCAGTATGACGCACTTCTTGAGACGCTGTCGATCGTGATGGAGTATCCGCAATTTTTCAATCAGCTTGGAGAGGAGGGAATGGGTATCCCACTCGAAGCCGTAGAGTCCGGCACAATTGTCACGGCCACTCCGAAGAATCCTCATGCACCACATTCTCATTTCGCAGCACGGCTGCGAAATTTGCCGAGTGAGCAGTGTTATGTACTCGTGCCAATCGCTAGTCCAAGATTCATCGAAGCCGGTAAACCCCTTCTCCAATCAGGGACGACTCTGGAACTCGTGTATGATCAGTCAGTCATCGAAACGGCGAGTTCAGAGGACGCGACAGAGATGAGGGCTGAACTCGAAAATGATCAGGTTTCACTTTACGTGTGCCCAGACTCGTTTTCGTTTGGCCTAGCGCTCTTTGATGAGCATGTTATTGTCGGAACACACGATGAGAACGGACAATTCTCCGCCTGTCTCGAGAGTACTAACCCGGAACTGTACACCTGGGCAACGAACAAGTATACTGAATATCGAGAAGCCGCACATCAGATTGACCCTTCAGAATTCTCCTGAAGCCCGTTCGTCAGAAGAGCCTTTGGTGATGGGTTATATGCTTCATGGAGAGCGGCGACCCGACCGATTCTACTTCCGCTTACTGTCTTCTGGAGTAGTGATTCTCGGCCCTTGATTGGCCGCTCATAGTTCAACAGCGCTCATCGACGCAATGATATTCGTTTCTGTGGGTGCAGCGAGATACGGCTCAATCGCATCATACGACGACCACCCGCCAAGAGCCATCACAATCCGCGGTGAGACGTTCTCCTCGACAAGGAGGTGGTTCGTCCAGAGTGAGGTGGAGTATCTGGACGCACTCGCGGACTTGATATTCAAGTATCCGACGCACGACGACAGTCGTCACATAGGCAATGATCCGAGGTAATCAGACTAGCCTCCGTACTTGTTTATCTACACTCGTGCCGATGGGTGTGTAGGCAATCGTCTCCACACGTCTTCCCTCGGCGTCACACCATGCCAGGAGTGTGGGGCGATTAAGGCGCATAAATGCATGATGAGGGGACAGACCTTCCGAAGTAAGATAGAGACCCAGGCGGTCCACGAACTGCGCATCTGACGGCGACCGTAACTATCGATTGGTAAGATGAACGTGGATGAGTCG
The DNA here is from genome assembly GCF_020618475.1 of Haladaptatus halobius. Lineage (GTDB taxonomy): Archaea > Halobacteriota > Halobacteria > Halobacteriales > Haladaptataceae > Haladaptatus > Haladaptatus halobius. The sequence goes on from NZ_CP085340.1 coordinate 288,324, forward strand.
GTTACACTCCGTCTCATTACAAACGGGACAAACCTCATCCGCTGTGCTCTCAGGTGCTTCGGCACGTGCCCGAGCAATCTCAGGATCGACATCAGAAGCTGCAAGAATGACACGTTCGCCAGCATGCCCGAGGTCATAGCCGTCGTCGGTTTCACGGACAAATCGCTCACGAAGCTTCGAGAGATGATAGTTGAAGCGGCCAGTATCGCGGATGCCAACCCGTTCACGGAGTTCCGAGAAGGTGAGTGGCTTCTCGGCCGTCGCTAATTGTAGTTCCAATACTATTAGTTGTTCGCAGCCTGTAGTTCTTCTCCCCCCTCACACTTTTTGTTTGTTTAGCGAGTTGTAGTAGCTGTGGCACTCGCTGAGTTGACGACAGGAATGTTAGTTGTTGTTGCCATCATCGTCGCAGCGCTCGTGCTGTTTGCGACCGAGCCGGTGCCAATAGATATCACGGCGATCGGGGTCATGGTGGCGCTGATGGTGTTGGAGCCGTGGACACAAATCTCACCTGCCGAAGGCGTCTCTGGGCTTGCAAACACGGCGACAGTAACGGTGTTGGCAATGTTCATTTTGAGCGATGGCGTCCGCCGGACTGGCATCATCCAGCTGCTCGGCCAGCGAATCGCTACGATAACAGGCGATGACGAACGCAAGCAGTTGGGAGCGATCATCGGCGTCGTCGGGCCAATTTCAGGGTTTATTAACAACACTGCGGCGGTCGCCATCTTATTGCCGATGGTGACCGACATCGCGGATGAGGGAAAGATGTCTCCATCGAAGTTGCTGTTGCCGTTGTCGTATGCCTCGATGTTCGGCGGGATGCTCACGCTCATTGGTACCTCGACAAATATCCTTGCCAGCGATATTGCCGCTCGTCTGGCCACTCAGCATCCCAGCCTGCACGCCTTCTCGATGTTTGAGTTTACCAAACTTGGCGTCGTCGTCTTCGCTTTCGGGACGCTGTATCTTTTGACACTGGGACGGTGGCTGGTTCCGGCGCGAATCAAGCCCCAGGAAGACCTGACCGAGGAGTTCCAGATAGCTATGTATCTCACCGAGGTCGTTGTCCACGAGGATTCTCCCATCGTCGGACAGACGGTCGAAGAAGCTATCGAGGAGTCTGACCTCGATGTGGACATCATCCAGCTGATCAGAAACGGCAACGTCTTCCTCGAACCGCTGGCTAGGAAGACTATCCGCCCTGGTGATGTGTTCGCAATTCGAACCGACCGCCGTACACTCGTCCAGTTGATGGGACTTGACGGTCTCGACTTGCTCCCAGAAGTGCGGGTCACCGAGGAGAGATTGGAAGCAGCGAGTGAGGGACAGAACCTCGTCGAGGTCATCATCAGTCCTGGTTCGTCGCTCGTCGGCGAGACGCTCGCGAGTACAAATTTCCGCGAGCACTACGATGCGACGGTGCTCGCGCTCCGCCGCGGGCCAGAGGTCATCCGTGAGCGCTTCGAACGAGTCGAGCTACAGGTCGGCGACACGCTGTTGATTCAGGCGACGACCAACAGTATCAGTCGTCTGGCCGCAAACCCCGCTTTTATCGTCGCACAGGAAGTCGACCGACCAGAATTCCGCAAGTCAAAAATCCCACTCGCGATCGGCATCGTCGCGGCAGTTGTCTCTTTGGCGGCACTCGACGTCGTCCCGATTATGGTCTCAGCGCTCACCGGGACACTGGCTATGGTCGTGACTGGTGTGCTCAAGCCGACAGAGGTGTACGATGCAGTGCAATGGGACGTGATCTTCCTACTCGCAGGGGTCATCCCGCTGGGAATCGCCATGGAGAAGACCGGGACGGCAACCCTGTTAGCAGATTTCGTGGTCGCTAGCGGGGATATTTTCCCACCACTTGCCGTGCTCGGACTTTTCTATTTAGTGACAGCACTGTTAACGAACGTCATTAGCAACAATGCCAGTGTTGTTCTCATGATCCCAGTCGCCGTTGAGGCCGCTGTGCGACTCGACGCGAACGCGTTTGCGTTCGTGCTGGCGGTGACCTTCGCCGCGAGTACTGCCTTCATGACACCCATCGGCTATCAGACAAACCTCTTCGTTTACGGGCCAGGTGGCTACAAGTTCAGTGACTACCTCCGCGCTGGTGCGCTGTTGCAGTTATTGTTTACGGTTGTGACACCGCTGGGTATCGCACTCTTCTGGGGCGTCTAAGAGAAGAAATATTACGCAAAATTCAACCAACAAACCACCGAGTATTCTGTGGATGATCGACTCGCCTGATAAGACAGAAACTGACGGCGAAGAAACGACCTTGGATTAAGATGATCAGGCCCAACAAGCGAGAGCGTCTTTGGAGCGACTCTTCTTACCGACCTCTCGCATCTGACTGCAGTCGCCCTGGGGTCGTTCACGGTGGGCGTAGTCTATTGGACGCTTGCACGGATGGAGGAGTGACGCTATCCCGCCGACACTAGCGGTTGTTAACACAATATCCCTTCTCACTGGTTACAGTGAACGGAACTTCTAAAGGGATTGTGAACATACCTCACGATGTCGGGTCTTGCATCGACGTTCAGATATGCCCGACGAACGTGGATCGCATGGTGTAGCCACACTACCTCTATCATCCACGTTTCACAGCCATGAATGTGCATCGTTGTGGTCATATCCGTGAGCCAGAGTAGCTAAGTGAGTCACTCACACACTTCTAGTGTCGGGTAGGTTATAATTAGTTCACCCGACGGACGTGGACTTCATGGTACCTAACACCTACCTCTATCACCTCCACGTTCCGTGCAGTGTCATGCTCATTGGAGAGGCACATTCCTAATGTGAAAGAAAACATCATTGAGAACAACTGAAGTACTCCGAGAAACGACTCGTAATTCCTCGGGGGGACAGAAAGACTATGATTTAAGCGCTGCTAATCCAACTATGGTTTCCCCCGCTGTTCCGACCCATTGCTTAGATCCCTCTCGACTAGATGAATACGACGAACACAGAGTGATGAGTGAGCGATAACACCATGTGGCCTTGGGAACACGCTATCATCGGTTACATCGCGTTTTCACTCCTCGTCCATCTCGTTCTACGTCGGTCACCGACTGGACGAGAAGCAGTCGTTGTCGTGTTCGCATCGGTCTTTCCCGACATTATCGATAAACCACTAGCCTGGCAGTTCGGGATCTTCGAGTCAGGCTATGCACTAGGCCATTCAATCTTTTTCGCAGTGTCATTCTCCATTGCCGTTTTTCTCGTGACGACCTACTACCAGCGGGTGAATCTTGGCGGTGCATTTAGCCTCGGATATCTCCTCCACTTGCCCTTTGACGTGATCCCAAAGTATATACAAGACGGCTCGCTACCAATCGCTATCCTACTCTGGCCACTCGAAAAGACGGAGTCATCCTCTGAGGGGTTTTCTGAGATGTTTGTTTATTACTTCGCTGACTACATTTCTGAAATACTATCGGGTGAATTAAGAGGATATGTGATCGCGGTGATGGGGATGATAGCCTTCTGTATCCTGCTTTGGACGTACGATGGCATGCCAGGATTCAGAGAACCAATCACCTACGTCTGGAAACAAATATCAAGGTGATTCAGCGTCATATCGTGCTTGGACAATGGTTCAAGCTACAGATGAGTAGGCAGTATTTGTGCGGGTAGTCTTGGTTTCAGAGGGCCCATAACAAACGGTGACGCTGCTGTTCTATCGCCTATACGAGAGTGATCACCGATGACATCATCTCCTGATCCACCATCCCGCCGTCGAGTCCTCCAGCTTTCCGGCTCAGTCCTTGCCGGAATCTCCCTCGCAGGCTGTTCTGCCTCGCCGAAAACGGACAGCGAGGAGGAAACAACGACAACAACTACTGTGAAAGAACGGGCAAATCCTAATCAGCTATCGTTGCAGAAACTAGGCCAAACACTCCCTTCAGGAAAGTCACCGCCAAGTGGTGGCTATTCAGAAACAGACGTTCGAGCTGACGGTCGCTATGCCGTTCTCGGTACCAAATGGGGCATCAGCGGTAGCTATCTCGTTGATATCAGTGATCCCACTTCCCTGAAACAGGTGCATTATCTGGAAAATTCGAACGATGCTCCGAACTTGGATGTCAAGTTCGACCACCGGAAGGGGTTGTACTACCGAGCAATCGAGGAAACGTGGTCCGGAAATTTCGAGATCGTCGACTACGGGTACGATACCGGAACGCCGACAAACCCGAAAGTCATTGGATCCGTCTCAAAGGGGAAGTCGCACAACGTGACCCCACACCCAACGAAGTCGGTTCTGTATACAGTCAACTACGATACAAACACAAACGGATTTGATGTGTACGACGTCACTGATCCAACGGCCCCGCGTAAGCTGGGTGAGTATGGACCGCAAGGAGCGGGGCACGATATCAACGTTGATCCTGAACGAGAGGTTCTCTGTTGTGCGTATCAGGCAGGCCAGTTCACCGGACTTGTCCTCTACGACGTGAGTAAACCACGAAAGCCAGTCGAAATTGGACGCTTTGATTATACAAAGAGAAAACCATACAGTGAAGCACGCGTTGGTGAGGAAGCATTTGGGGCTGCACATCACGGCCACTTCGATCCGCGACGCGATTTACTCGTCATCGGAGACGAGCGTCCAGATGGGGTGCCAGGTGGCAAACACATCTTTGATGTCGGGTGGAAGGATGGATCACTGAAAAATCCCATCCCGATTGGGTTTACCATCTCGCCGAATGCTCGCCGCATGGAAAACGGAAACTACGCCGAACGCCTCGATTGGACTGGGCATCATTTCAACATTGTACCGTGGGGGGATGCAACGCTTATCGTCAGTGCCGATTGGCACGACGGTGTTGTCCTATACGATATTACCGACCCGACAAATCCGCATCCCATTGATCAGTATCCCACCGCCGACGGCGCGAATAAGATGACACCGAATGACAAAGTTGCACAGCTCGGCAAACCACCGATGGCGTGGAAAGCAGCGTATAATGCCGACCGCGAACTCATCGTCGCGAGCGATTCATTCACTGGACTGTATACATTCGAACTGGCGGCTCAATCGCAGTAGTTCTCGCGAGGAAACAGTTGATTTACTCCAGAAGCTTGTTTTCTCTCCTTCCAAAGAGGAGTCGGCTTTGTCAAGCACGTTTTCCACTGGATAGATAGCACTGATTTAGCCGATTCCACTTCCATTCACGGTGGAAAAATCAGTGACCTATGTACTATCACTAGAGTCATAACCGAGTGCGGCGGCTACGTCCAAAAGGCCTGCGCCACTCAACGTTGAGCTTCGAGAGTCGCGCGCATATTTGCGTTCCTGGGCACGGTACGCACAGCAGCAGCGGCATCGCGAACCCGACGTGGAGCACCCGATTCCCCACCCACCATCAGGCGCCCCTTCACGCTGAGGCGATGTTGAGCGACTCCCAGTAAGAGAGAAATACATCGGAAGCCTACCACCATCTTTCTCTTGTTTCAGAGACCATCTAATAATATTTGATGCGGTCATTGGACCAACTGCGAGCGTCGCACTGAACGTGGTATCCGGTGGACGCTCGATCACACAAAAATATGTCGCGTTGTGAGCAATGCCATATTCATGGTTGACGTGGGTGGTCACTCCACCGCCCCCACGATTCTACTCCACACGGAATTCTGGGGTACGAACAGTTGCTTATAGGTAAGAATACTCTCGATATGCGTCGGGTCTGATAGTGTCAGTGGCAGCTCCCTCATAGTAGCTCACTCACATAGTCGTATGTCTCTTTCACTGTTTGGTGAGGCGGTGAATCCCAATATGTGAACATCTCTGCAGCATCGTCTCCATCACGGTACAGTTCGTGTAGAGCAAATACATCAACCAAGTCGTATGAGATTCGTTCGAGACGGAGTTGCTCCGTCTCAATCTGTTCGGGGAACATGGAACCCTATTCGGGTTTGGGAGTATTCATTGTTAAGTAGTATCACGAATTGCGCACAGAATGATGCGGAGGTATCGGGGGGAGTCCACTTCCGCTTATAGTCTAAACGATAGTGAGCCTCACAATCGAAAAACCACTCGAGCGGTCGAAATGATAGGTAGCACAATCTTGATACCGACGTCAGCAGTAACCGAAGGTGTGAATAAGACGGAGCTGACGCAACACAGTGGGTGTAATGAGGTCAGAGTTGCGACGCTCAATGTATTCGGTGCTCTAGACGATTGGCCGGCTCGCCGGGAGGTCATGGTACCCGGTTTCGAGGCGTTACGCCCGGATCTAGTAGCGTTGCAGGAGGTGGTTGCAACACCTGACTACAATCAGGCCTATGATTTGTTGGGTGACGACTACCACATTGTACACCACAGCGAGCGGGAGTCGGACGGCCGGGGCATCTCGATCGCCAGTCGGTGGCCAATCACGGATGTACATGAGCTCGCTCTGAAAGACGTGGCGTCGCGCCCGGCTGGGTTCGCCTGCTCTTCTATGATCGTCGAGGTACAGACGCCAGCCCCGATTGGACGACTCCTGTTCGCGAACCATCTTCCGGACTGGCAGCTAACCCATGAGTACGAACGCGAACAACAGACTATCACTGCCGCTCGATTTATCGAGAATCTGGTGGGTGACGAACGGGTGCATGTCGCGGTCGCCGGTGATCTGAACGCTACGCCAGATGCAGCCACGATCCGATTCTGGACAGGCAAGCAGTCGTTGGGTGATCTCAGTGTTTGTTACCGCGACGCTTGGGCAAGTACCTATCCTGACGAGCCCGGCCACACGTTTACGCCCGATAACTACCTGACTACGACCGGTGATGGTGGTGACTGGGCTCTCGAACTCGGTCGGCGCATCGACTACATTCTCGTGCGCTGTACCGACCATGGCCCTACATTGGATATCACCGACTGTCAGCGTCTATTCGACCAAACTGTCGACGGCGTGTGGGCCAGCGACCACTTCGGCGTGACAGCCGATCTGTCGGCGACCACCCCCTCGGGGCGATCTGTGCCATGAACACCTGGAGTTCCGGGTTACGACCCGCAAGAGAAGGGGCGAATTAGTTACTATCTGATACTAACCTACGAGTGCCCGATTGCTGTCTCTCCCCCCTTGACTGAACCAATCAAATCATCCGTTTATACAGGGAGAAATACGGAAGCAAAGCGGTTGAGCGGTTCAACCAGACGAAATCGGCTTCATGGAGGGCGGCGTCCCGGCTGTTTTCACTTCCGCTTAGTCATAAATGCGGCAGTAACGAAGACACCACCACTTCCAGTGTAATCACCAGATAAAAGCGCTCTATCTGCCGGAAACAGCCATCCGATAGTTGATAAAGTATATACCGCGATATAAAATTGAATCCCTGGAAGATGAGATTACACCCAGTATAGAGAGCCCAGAATGCACAATTTCAGCCGATTTAACCAATTCTGACCGTTTCAAACTGGAGTTTGAATGCTAATATTAGTTGGTAGTCCAACTTATTCAGGATTAAACGGCTTGTCGAGCGAGAGCTGTCGCTCAGTACCTAACATTCGCTCCTCAAAACACAGTTCTAGCCGATACCAGTTTGCTTCAGCAGTGTAAGAACCGTGTTTGCCGTCATAACAGGCGATCGCTCATACTTGCCGGTCACTTCGATCTGTACCAGCAAATCAACAGCACGCCAAATCGAGTACAACAAGCACGCGAATGCAAAGTAGAAAAATCGCAACTCAAAGTTCTTCGTTTACTCTGAGCTTCTCACTTGTGAGGACGACGTCTCACTTCTAACGAACTCCATCCGGTCAATGTTATCTACGGCCGGTAGACGGCGTAAGTGCGGACGAAGTGTAAAGAACAGACTGACGAACGCAAAGCTGAACGCAGCGACTGCCATCGTCGGAACGACCCCGAAGGTACTCCCTGCAATTCCACCGAGGAGCGACCCGAACGGCACCGTGAGAGTTGCTATGCTCGCATCAACAGACGTGACCCTGCCAAGGAGATCCTTAGGGGTGACCGTTTGTATGAGCGTCTGGCCCATCACGTTCGTGACACCCATCGGAACTCCTGTCAGAGCAAACAATACGACCGTCAGTGCCGGCCAAGGTGAGTAGACCGCGACGACCCACATGACGAATCCGATTCCGAGTCCGACGATTCGGACGGAGCCATACCTGATGTGGGTCAGTCGGGAGGCGACCAGCGCGCCGGTGAGCCCCCCGGCCCCGATTGCCCCGAGTAAGGCTCCATAGAGTATCGAGCCACCACGAGCAGCTGCGAACCCTGGGAGAACAGCGAGCATCACACCGGTGCCGAAGTTGGTGACCGCTGTGGTGAGCATCATTTCGGTAAACACTGTCCCTCGAAGCCACTGCACTCCATCTCGGAGGTCAGACAGATACCCCGAGACATCGATTTCAGCCGCTTCGTCAGTCGTATCGGGAGGCCTGGGAACCCGGACACCGACGAACGAGAGGACCGCTACCACGAACGTGATCGAATCAAGAACGAACAGAGATACAGCTCCAACCACGGCGATGAGGACTCCACCAAGCGCATCGAACACCATGTTCGTCCCTTGGTTAGCGAACGAAAACGCCGAATTGGCGCGTGTCAGTTGGCTCTTAGCAACGATTCGAGGGAGCGCCGCGTTCTGAGCGGGGTAGACGAACTGATTCAGGAACGAGAGGAGCGGGATTGTTACCAGAACCAGCCCGACAGAGAGGCGGTCGAAGTAGGCCGCGACAGGTATTGATAAAATGAGAACGGCCTGAATGAGTTGCGTCCAAACAAGGGTACGGATGAGCGGCCATCGGTCAACAAGTGGCCCAGACACGAACTGAAGTGCTGGCGGCAGGAGAAGTAACGCGCTAGCGAGACCGGTGTAAAAACTCGATCCCGTGAGGTCGTAGACAAGCCATGTTCCAGCGATCGTGTAAAGACTATCGCCAGCGTTCGTGACGAATCGCCCGAACAATAGTTGGAGGAAATCCCAGTTGTTCCAGAGAGAAGATGCGTCTGTGTTCGTGGCATCCGCTACGTCCTCTTGCTGGCTCATACCCACGTCCCCGATGAGGTGTGCGTCTTCTGACTGTCGACGGCTCCTAGCGATATCTCCCAGTCACTGAGATCGAGGATACAGTTCTGAGCGTTGAGAGAGACGACTGCCGGTTGTCTATCGAGCGGTGCTGGTTCGGGGTGCGAACCGATTCGCTTTCGAGTGGGCTTCTGGCCGCTGTAGACCAGAGACCCAGCGACTGTGTGCATTTGTGTTGATGTTCATTGTTGAGGAAGTGCGACTACGGAACCCGTAGTGAGGTGAGGCGACCCGAGTGCTGCTGCTACGCGATGGTCGCTATACGGTCGCGATTATCGCAACAAGAGGAATGAACGGACGAGCAGCCAAATGGGTCATGCGAGGGAGTTGAATCAGTTCACGTAGATTAAGGACTTATATGTACCGGCTGAGTGCAGTCGCGACGATCACACTCATGCGTTGAGCACGCCGGTCGCAACTTCCATCACTGCTTGGGAGTTGAGACTACAGCGGGTTCAACGGGTCTGTGATGCGTGATTTTGAACGAATTGGTGAATAGGAACTGCTTCAGATCAACCCTCAAACAGTCCTTTTTGCTCACTAACAACTACTTCGGTTGTTTCCCGAGATTACTGCCAGTGTTGCTACTCAGCAAATCGGCGTTCGCCCGGAGTGAGCAGTTTTCTACCCGATTTCGGTCTGCCTTTTCAGCAGCGTGAGTGTGTTGTCGGCCATCACGATCGGCGAGTGCTCGTACTCGCCAGCCATAGCGGCTTGTATGAACAAGATAAAAATATGAGAGGCGAAATGACTAAGTATTGACCAACGGATCTCTGAATATGGTATCCGTTTCCTATCTCATGCGGTGGCTGACTTTCTGGGAAGCGGACAGTGCCAGTAACGCGGTTTTCCGAGCGTCACTCGGCTAATCGGGTGCGGGCGCTTCCTTCGCTTCTTTGGCTTGCACTACGTGCTGAGTACCTCATAACCCACAAACCATGATACAAACTACCGACGCGATCGAAGTATCGGCACATTGTTTGAAAGAGATCACGAATGACTGACAATCACCACGACAGAGAAGGTCAAACAGCAGATAGTGATCACCGCTACCCGGAAATCCATCCCAAGCGGTACTATGACGATCTGCACGAAGATGAATGGGAACGACTCAACTCGGGAGCAAAAGCCCGTTTGGAGTTCGAAAATACCGTCGACTATTTAGAGTCACATCTCCCCGATAAGGGGCACATTCTCGATGCTGGTGGCGCTGCTGGTAGGTATGCTATCTGGCTGGCAGAGCGGGGATACAACGTGACCCTCACGGATATCAGCAACGCACAACTCGATCTCGCTCGGAAGAAGGTTGCTGAACATGGCGTCGCTGAACAGGTAACCGTCAAGTATGGCGATATTCGGGATCTACCCTTTGACGAGAGAAGATTTGATGCAGTGTGCTGTCTCGGTGGCCCGCTTTCGCACGTTATCGATCCGGCAGAGCGACAGTGTGCTGTCCGTGAACTGTCCCGTGTTGCCACCGTGGATGCCCCTGTTTTCGTCTCCGTGATGGGCTTCATCGCGGTTGTCGAGCGGATGATGCAGGTCGCACCAGAATTCGAGCAAGGTGTTCGTCAACTCCCTGATCTCCTGGATTCACAGACGTATTCGGCCGATCTCCTCGCTGCGACAGATGTCGAGGATCCAACGTTCGTCGAGTGTCATTTCTTCCGGGCAGATGAACTTCGACAACTCCTCTCGAAGAATGGGTTCTCTGTCGTGGCGATCGCAGGGCTAGAGGGTGTTGCATCAAACTTCGAGCAGCCACTTGAGGATGCTTCCGACGAGGCACTTACATATATCCGTGAGATTGTCCGGGAGCGCTCCTTTCGGGAAGACCCGACTGTAGCAGATATGTCAAATCATATCTTGGCAGTCGTCTACGCAACCGAGGATAGTCAACCATAAGACTGGATAGCAGATCAGAGAAACTGGAAATCTCGATTTTTCTTTACAGACTGAAGATGAGTCTCCAGAGCTACAAATGGCTATAAGTTCGCAGGAATGCTGAGCGGCTATTTCGACTGTTGAAGGGCGTGTTACGAAAACAACAAACGATGCACCTACTGTGCGTTGAGCACGCCAGTCTCAACTTCTGATGGTATGAATGGCTATTAGTGGAGTAGACTATTCTACGGGTTGGAGTGATTCCATCGGCTCCGTGAGACGGCCATACACATATCGTGCACCTATTCCAACAATGAAGGCTGTTGATCCGATGACGACGGTGTAAAGCCCGACAGAAAGAAGGAAAGTATTGATCGCCCCGATTATTGTTGGTTCTCGGCCGAGTGGCGCATCCGTGAGCGCAAATGAAAGGGTGAATGGGAGCAATCCAGACCCAGCAAGAAACCAGCTCAGAAGGACTCCACCATTGAGATAAGCGTTCACCGCGGCACTGCTAAACGTGACGACAACGAGTAATTGAAAGTAATGTGTACTCGAAAGCCAGTGGCCAATAGGCGTGTAGATAAGTACTGCAAACAGAAGTGCGATCACCAGACCAACACCTAAGAAACCAGCCGACACACGGAGATCCCGACCAAATAGAAATGTGTACACACGAGCTTCTACCATGAGTACATAATATTAGTTCAATAACATAAGCTTTCTCTGCTCCGTAAGTTCTACGTACGTCACTAAAACAGACTTACTCGCAATTACTCTTTGAGCTGATTTGAGAAGATCACATACATTGAGAGCATCAGTCTCAACTCCTAACCACTAGTAAAGAGGAGACTACCGTCGGTATAGAGGCCGCAAGACGCACGATTTCGACTGATCCACCGATCTGCAACCATCTCAAACCGGAGTTCAGAAGCCAATTCTATTTAGTATTCTAACTCTTCCACGGTTTGAGGACTGTTTGAGCCAAAGATATCGCTCATCCACGGGCGTTCACTGTGTTATCCGACGGTTTCAGCGAACCTTGTCCGGGGCGTACGCGAGATACACAATGAGGGCGCCCAATACCACAGCTATAAGCGCCGCGTAAATGCCAAAAGGCACCCTTTCACTTCTCTCTATTACGTACTGGCCTATCCACAGACCGATACCAGTGATTAGGAGGCCAAATATCCCGAGTAGGATGCGAGCCTGCACGTAGCTACTTGATTGGTTCATAAACTACATTCGTGACAAAGACTAATATCTGTTAATCCTAGTCTCGAAACCTCTATCCCACCAATTCCCGCTGATGATGCACAAGGGATCACCTGTGCGCTTTCCCACTAGTGGCAAGTCGCCAAGAATCGCTTCGTAGTTCCTGGCTTGGAAAGGGGCTGTGCATTGAGTGTGGTGATTTCAACTTTTGTGAAGGTGGGAGAGGTGGAAAGGGGTAAGGAACAACCGGTCTGCGCGTTAGTACTACATGCTAACCTTGAAAGCAGGGGCGAAATTCCCCGCCCTTCGAGCTTACGCCGGCCCGATAAGGCCAGCACCCCAACGCACACACACCCTCCCTATAGGCTTTGTGCTGATGGATGACGTGCGTCTGACTGAACACTAAGCGGTGACAGCGTAATACAGCACTCCAATGAAGGGTTTCAGCATCAGATTCCCGGAGGATGAACTCGAAACGCTGGATGCGGAAGCTGACGAGCAAAATCTGTCCCGGTCAGAATACGTACGTGAACTGTTCCGTAACCGCGACGGTGACAGCGACGAACTCGCCGAGTTACGAGACGAACTGGAGCGGTTACGTGAGAAACACAAGCAATTACAAGACGAATACGAGCGGTCACAGAACGAACGTGAGCGACTGAATCGGAAGCTCACAGCCGCGTTGGAACTCAAAGAGGAGAACGATGAACTAGTTGAGTACGTTGAACACGAGCGAGAGGTCCAGAAGCGTCGCGAACACTCCCCGATATGGACTCGTGCAAAGTGGTGGGTACTCGGTCGTCCGGAAAAAAGCGCGGACTGACGACAACACGGATTCCTCTCCAACAAAAAGGATAATAAATCTGGTGGTGATGGTCATTGCCAGTCAGTTGATACTTTCGAGTCGAGCCCGTTGGGTGGGAGCAGATTGCGAAATCCCTGATGGGACAATAAGAAGGAGACCGGTGCAGCGGCGCGGCACCGGTTTATACATAGCTAATCAAATAACATGAATTTAAGTGCGAAGATAATTTTAATCCTCAAATTTCAAACCGAACTCGATCGGGTTCATCGTGAGAAACGCCACGTGCTCGCCCAGCGCGAGGAGAACCAAGAACTCAAACGCTACGTCGAAGACGAACTCACATGGCGTGAGCAACCACTAGCGACACGGTTGCGGTGGTGGATCTTCGGTAAAGAGGGGAGTGAGTGACGCCCGCTGTCAGACGCACGTGCGACTTGTTTCGTGTGGAGAGTTCACACGCAGACTGCACTGAGTTCGCCTGCAACCATGCCCGATTCGATCGGCTCACGTCTTCAGTTGAACATCCTCACCCCACCGTTCCCTGTAGAACCGAGAAAAATGCGGTAGCTGCTCGCACGTGGAACGAAAAGCCTATGGGACGGATCTTCATCAGCCAGAAATGGTCCTCGATCAACACGCTCCCCCCATCCCTTCCCTCTGTTCCCCTTAACTGCTTTACAGAGGATTGCGCAAGCGGGGCTGTGTAGGCGAGCGTCGATGTGTGTGTCTCCGCGCTCCCTCTCCCGGGACGCTCGCCGTTTTCCCCAATGCATGTACCGCGTATTATTATGCGCTTGATTAAGTAGAGTAATCTATGCTTATAAGCAGAAGAAAACCGATAATAGCAAAAAGACAATTCCACGATGCTAGTCGTGTTAGATGCCTGTACGACGTATTTCGAGTAGAACACCTACAATGAGAAGACAAATACTGCGTTTCGCTACACGGGGATAAGCCTCGCCGATAGAGTGCTGAGTGACAGAGGTGCTGATGGCTAGTATAGTATTCTAACTTTGAATTCCGATGTACCTTTTTGGCTCTGTTAAAATCATTACCGGATGACAAGAGGAGCGTGCTGCATACAGAGGATAAATCCACCTTGGCGAACCTGTGCTATCGTAGTCCGCGGTATCTTTATACGCCCACAAATCCTACATTATAATTGGTGTAGAATATGACGTACCTACTTGGAAAAGCCTCTGTGGAGGACTTCAAGGCGTGGAAATCGGCGTTCGAACGGTTCGATTCCTTCCGTACTGACCATGGACAACAGGGGTATCAGGTCTTTCAGAGTGTGGACGATCCAACTGAGATCGTCGTCCTCTTCGAATGGGCTGATGACGAAGACCCTCGTGCGTTCTTCGCGTCCGAGGAGATGCGTGAGCGATTGGCAGAGGCAGGCGTGAAGGGGCGCCCCGAAATGACCGAGCTTGAGTTTATCGATCAGAGGTCAGCTCAGCACCCGTCTGCGTAAATCCACAGACGGATGCACCTGCCTTCTCGTTCGACGGTAGCATCACTGTCCGTTTAGTGTTTTTAATCGGTGAGAGTTTCTCCAGGAACTATTTACGCGTTGTATCACTTGCACACGTGCTGAAACCCATCACTATCTGAGGATTTCAACAAAGCCACCGTTTTCACAAAATACGAACGGGGGTGGTATCGAACCACCGGGGCCACGACGTGGCCGCCATCAACTATGCGAGAACCGCCACATATGATGGTGCTTCTACCAACAAGCAACCCGTTCTCGTCTGGAAATCCCCCGAGAGGCGGAACCGTAGGAGAGCGGTGGAGTGGCTCCCCCACGCTAACCATGACTATTGGACCAGTCGTAACGCGACGTGCTTCTCTGTGATCGAGGCGTCCACTGGGGACTAAGTTCAGTGCGACGCCCGCAGTTTTTCCAATGAGCGCGTCGAGTATTGTTATAGAGTGCCTGAAAGTGAAACAAAAATAACGAGTGACCCCCGTGATCCCACAAGAGATCCCGCTCCTTCGGGGGTCAAGCAGCTTTTTCGCAGACGCTATCGTGATTACTCTCACCCAACCCACCACGAACGGTTACCGCTGTTTAACTGTGAACTGCTTGTCGTATAGCCGGAAGTTCACCATGAGCGCACTCAAAGTACTCATCGCACTCGCGGTCGCCGTGACCATGGTCAGTGGCGTGACTGCCGCAGACGATGGCGGTGACGCGGTTGCCATACAGTCGAACGACCAAAGCAATTCAAACGCCCAAGTCGGCAGTGCAAGCGCCGAAAATTCCGCCGAGCAAGAGCAGTCACAAGAAATTGACCTTGATATAGACTTCCTCGATGATGGGAGAGATGTCGGTGGCAGGGGATAATCACGGCTAACGATTTCCTGCGAAGCAGGTGAAGCACCCGGCCGGACTATCGCCCCAGAGGTCGCTCTTCGGGAGTGATCATCTTGGTGGTTAGTATTCCGTACTAACCTACGACGGTTCGAAAACGTCCACCTCAATACCGAGCGCGTTGCTCGCGACGTCCTCGCCGAACAGATACGTCTCCTAGTCATCGCGCTGGTGAACCTCGTCGAGACACGGCTGGCACAGTTACAACTAGGTGGCTATAGCGGCTTTTCCATCGTCGAGGAGAACACCTCGCGGAAGCTGAGGTGGGTAGTTTCGTCCGTTGATTTGGTTGTATTGCTTGGGGTCTTATGCGACCCGCTGTTGAGTTCGAGCACTACAACTCCTTTGCCGATGTCGCTGCCGACCGTGTAGTAGGTTTCGCCCTGCTCGTCTGCAAGGTTTTCGGCCGTCCAAAACGCGATGCCATCGGGTGCGAAGGCCGCCAGTTCTGTGGGGTTCGTGCAATCCGAGATGTCGTAGGCCCGGATACCACCCTGGTAGAAGCTTGAGAACAGCTTCGTTTCCGTCACATCGAAGTTGTGTGAGGTGAGCAACGCATCATTGGGCTGGTTCGGCGCGGGAATGTACGCGATGTGTTCCTTGGTTGGCGTCGCCTGCGAACGGCTTCCACTGTCCCCATAGATGGCCATGCCCCCGTCCGCGATGGTCGCCACGTCGTTCGTGTCGAACACTCGAATTCCGCCGTGATCACCCGGGATCACTGTGACTTCGTTGGGCCCAGGGAACGTCTCTGCGCCAACGAACGTGTAATCGCCGCTCGGCGTCGGCTGGACGTAGTGGGCATTCGTCTTCTCTCCGCCGATGTACCGCTGATAGAGTTCGACGGTCCCGTCGGGTTTCATGTCTGCCTTCTCGGCCGCACCGAAGTGGGCGACCGCCCGCGGATTTCGCTTGGTGGTGACGTCGACGACCACTACCCCAGCATCCCAATAGCAGAGATACGCGAGGCCGTCCTGGACGAAGATATCGTGGATGGGGTTGATCCCTGCCTTGGCCATATCCGGTTGGACGTCACGAAGCATCCACGCACCGCGTGACCCACGCTCTTTTCCTTCGAGGCTCGTCGGGTTCGTCGGATCACTGATGTCGACGATGACCATCCGAGAGTGTCCGAAGTCATCGTTGATACAGAGGTATGCATAGTCGCCCTCGATGAAGTGGTTGTGGACGTGACTCGCGGCGCTATAAAACGATAGGAATTCCGGGTTGGCAGGATCGTTCACGTCGAAGAAGCTTACGCCGCCCTGCCCGCTGTTGGCCGTCAACCCTGCAACATCGCCATCGACTTTTACGTCTGCTGTGTCACCCGCGTGGTCGCCCTCGACCCGGGCGCGCGTCTTCGGAAGCGTCGGCTCTCTCAGGTCGACCGTCGTGATCGCCCCGGCCGTTGCAACGTAGGCCCACTGGCCTTGGACGACTGCCTCCTCAGCGCCGGGAGCCGGTCCCGTCCCAACGAATTCGTAGTTATCGTATGTCGTCTCCGCTGCAACTGCACGTGCCGCGAGTGCGGTACTTCCCACTGCGATGCCGGTCGTCTTGATGAACTCGCGTCGGTCGAATGTCATTGGTGGTATCGGTATCGGTTGAATCGTCGTCAGTTGCTGATGATCGAGTCACTCGCTTCCGCGAACGTCGCCCAATCGCCCGTCTCGGCCCGCTCGGCTGCAGCGACGGCGTCGACGAATCCGGTCCCGATGTTGATGGCTGTGTATTGATCGGGATGGTATTTCGTCGCGGTCGCCTCGACCGTGTTGATCACGTCTATCGGGTTGGGTGCGCCGGCGTTGTTCTGCTGGTAGGCGTCGATGATGAGCGTCACACACCCTGCTGTCACCGGACAAGACATGCTCGTGCCACTGATTTTCCCGTACCAGAGTTCACCGTCCTGTTCGTTCGGATCACCCAGACTGGGATAGGCCTGCAGCGCGTCGGCTGGCGAGAGCGTGCTCATCACGAGATTGCCGGGTGCGCCGACGTCGTTACGATAGACGCCATAGGGTCGTGACGGTTCCTCGGCACTCTCGTAGTTGTAAATATCTTTGATGTTTTCTAGTGCCGTCTGGCGGTCATAGTTCGAGGGACCATCGAAGTCACGCGGTCGTCCACGCGAGGAGAACTCCGTCACGCGGCGATTGGTCTCGGGGGTCGTTTCGTCGAACGTCGCGGCGACGCCGATCGTGTAGGGGAGTTTGGCGTGTTGGCTGAGCGTCTTCTCGCCAGGACCACTGTTACCCGCCGAGAATAGCGGAATGATCCCTTCCTGAAACGCGTACCACGCCGCGACGTTGACCGGTTCGTGCGGGTCGACGTCTTTGCCGTCCGTAACCGGCCCGTAGGAGTTCGAGACGACCTGAATATCAGTCTCTCCGTTTCGCTTACGTTCGATCAGGTGATCCCACGCTGAGACGACGTAGACCAGCAATAGTGTGGCTCCGATACTGTAAACAGTGAGGTCGGCGTCGGGAGCCATACCCTTGTATTGGCCATCACTCTGAGTACCGTCGGCAGCGATGCTCCCGCCGGTGTGGGTGCCATGACCGTTCTCGTCGGTATCGGCTGGCTTGACGTTTTCCCACGTGTACGGCTCGTCTTGCGCTTTGGGGACGCCAACGAACTGCCAGTTTGCCTGGAGATTGTTCACGAGGTCGGGATGATCGCCGTCAGTGCCAGTATCAAGGACGGCAGCGTGGACGGACTTACCAGTGTAGGGCCGATTCAGCCCGGTACCGTCTTGGACGGATTTAGCTCTAGTTAATTCGCGCGCATCGTCGTTATGCCACTTCAGTTCTTTGTTCGCGTATACACCCTGAACGCTCGGCCAGGTGGCGACGGTTCGGATCTGCTCGCTGGTCAGCACTACAACCCCGATCGGGAGGACATTGAACTGGTGGAACCCATCGACGGCGAGCGTTCCGAGCTTGTCGACATCGTCGTTACGCTGGAAGACGACCAGCGCCTCGTGTTCCGCGCTAGCGTCGCTCAGGTCGAACGTGTCGTCGATGGTCGCCGAGGTGCTGGTGGTGGCCATAGCCGTCCCGCTGAACGACGCGACTGCTGTGCCGGTACCGACCGTCTTCAGGAACGTGCGTCTATTCCATCGACTGGTGGGTTTCTGGTCGGTCGTCGGAGAGTCTGTCTGTTTCGTCATGATCTTGATTGGATTGGTGGTGTGGTTGTGAGTCGTGTTCAGCTCAAACGTTCGTATCCTCGCCAACGACGGCGTTCGTTTCGGAGGTGCCACTTACCGCTATCCACTGGCGGTCGCTCCGTGTTTTGTCGACGTCGGTGGTGACCTCTACGGGTCCGAACTCGTAGTCGCCGGTCTGGCTCGGTGCTTCTGCGAAGTAGGTGTAACTGTGGTTGGTTGTGGCATCCTCCCCGTTCGTGACACCGTCGCCGTTCCGGTCGAAGTAGACGAAGTTGGATAGGCCGTCGGGTGCGGGGACGACTTTCGACACGTCGCTTGGCTCTTCGAGCACGTCCCATTCGCGCGGAACTCGATCCCGCACGATGATAGGCGTATCCGCGTGAATCTCGATATCGATTTGGTCGGTCTGGCCTGCCGTGAAGGCCGAGCCGTCGTCCGTCCGGGTTCCGCGGACAATCAGATCCATCACAGTTTCGACCGAGAGGTCGACGTGCGCCTGGACGTCGAAGCTATTGAACACGCCGGGAACGTCGACCAATTTTGCGGCCACGTAGTACGTCCCCCCATCGGTAATTTCACCCTCGTCATTCGTTTCAACCGCCGTGAACTGTACCGACGCGTTCCCTTCGATCCCCTGCTCCTTTGCAACGATGTTCGGCTCGCCGTGTTCACTCGGATGTTCAGCGTCGTAGACGAACAAATCGATGTGTGGATTGCCCTTCGCTGCGGCCTTGTTCCCGCCAGAGAGGTGGCTGAAGGTGACACTCACCTCCAGCACGCTCGGATCCGGCGTGACGTAACCCGCGACCGCTCGGGAGTCGTCGGGGATGTAGAGTCCGACGGTCTCGGCGGTCGTTCCTGACAGCTCGCGTGAGACAGCGTCGACTGCTGTGTCGGGATTCACCCGCCCGTAGCCCTCGTACGGATCTCGGCCACCGAAATCGTATGTCGGAGTGTGTGCCTTGTGATAGGGGGCGGCAGTGAACGCCGTCTCGCTCGCGGTTGCCAACAATACCTGTTTGAGGCGCATCACATCGTCGAACGTCATCTCAGCGGGCTCTGGCAGTGCGATCGAAGCCGGTGCATCGACCTCCATCGCCTCCGCAATCAGGCCAACGGTGCCATTTGTGTATGGACTTGCCATCGATGTACCCGCTTTCTCGATATAATCGCGGACGGGCGGCTGTTCGCTTTCTGGTTGACTCGGATCACCATTTTTCGCCGCATTGATGAGGTCGGTCGTCGCTCCGCCCGGTGCAGTCACATCGGGCTTTAAATAGTAGTTGAGTTCGTCCTCGTCGACAGCGCCGAGGCCGCCGCTTGAGTAGTCAACGATTCCATCGAAGGGGCCAGTTGCAACGACCGACACAGCCTCATCTGCGACCGCGGGTGCGCTATTGCCGTTCGCGGGCGTGTTGCTATTCCCCGCAGCCGCGACGGTGAGGATTCCACAGTCGGCCATCTGCCGAATCGCCTCAACGGTTGTCGAAAGGGTACCGCCAACGGCACCGATCGGAGCTCCACCCAGATATCCCCAGGACATATTGATCGAGCGGAGGTTGAACGTTTGAGCGAACCAATCGGCGTTCGCTCCTAGATCGAGCGTTGGATCGCTTAGTCCACCGAGACCAACGAGCCCCTGATTCGGAGCAACGCCACTATGCAGCGATCTGCTGCCAGTCGCTGTGCGATCGCCGGTCGTAGTCTGTGGATCATGGAATGCTCCGACACTGACCCGGTTCACGCGTCCTGTCGCGGCTGTCTCACCCGTTTTGGGTCGGATGTAGACGGTATAGGTTGCTATACCAGACTGGTGAACGGTTGGCGTTTCGGCGATAATGTTGCTGCCATCGAGCCCTTTGTCATCGATGACAGTTGCGTCGCTTTCATGAAAGTCGGTTTTATCAAGCGTCCGTCCGTCAGGGCCCTCAATAACGAGCCCGATAAACTCACCGTACGCACTACCGAAAACACCCGTTCCAGCCTCCGCTTCAACCTCGTATGAGAGGAGATCGCCGGCAGCAAGGATTGCGTGCGGTTCATCCTCTTGGATGGTTTCGGGATCGATTGTACTTGCACGGCCACTACCGGCCATAATAGAGGAAACGTGCGACCCGTGTCCGTTCTGGTCGCGAGGTTCGCCTTCGAGATCGCCGTAACTATCGTTTGCGTCATACCAGCCGAGAACTTTTGATGTTTGCGGGGTGATAGTATCCGGATCAACATCCGCAAACGGGTCGTCACCTCCTTTGAGGAACGGGTCACCCCACGGATGTTGGTGCTGACCGTCCCCATCGGGATCCTTATTCCCGAAACCAACGAGGATCCCGTTCCACGGACCGAGATCCGGATGGCGTGCGTCGATCCCCGTATCGGTAAAACCGATCGTCCGGTCGGCACGCCCACGATAGCCGCGCTCCCACACCTTGCTCGCCTCCCATACACGCCAATTGAGGAACGGTTCGTTCACACGTGTTGCACCGACCGTGTTCGCCGTTGCCCCAGCACCAACAACTCCAGTCCCTGCGATTATACCGGCGCTTTTCAGCAGCGTGCGCCGAGAAACCCTTGCGTCGTCTTCGTTTATCGAATGTTTGTTCATTATTGAATCGACACATCTACGTAGTTTGCAACAGTGAAAGAAGGTTCTGACAAAACCATCCAAACGTGAGAGAAACACTCTATCAATTTCATCCCGAATCTCGGTTTTGGGACGGTCAGCCGTACCCGCGTTTTCGAAGTGGGGAGACCGATTCTAAACGCACCGAAGTAGCGGAAATTCAACTCATCGAGCTGAAATAAACATCTCTTCAGCTGCTGTAGTATTAGTTGTATATTTACATAACGCTTTTTAATTCACTGGATAATTTGGATTCAGTGAGGCTCTTCATGTCCGAAGACTCGACTTCCGACGACGGTGACGATAGAAACTTGCCAGGTACCACCTCTCGGCGAAGGCTTCTGAAGGCTACTAGCTTCATCGCCGGAGCAGGAACGTTCGGCCTTGGATCCACCGGCTCAATGGCGCGGGCTGCGGGGAAGGACAGTGCCGATAGTCAGCCACAACGCCACAACCCCGGGGAGAAGGGTGGATCCCCTTTGCCCGGTCCGCCGGTTCTGTACGAGCCCCTAGCTAGCGCTCCCCAACTCGAGAACACGGGGAACTGGGAGGCTGATCCACTAATGGTTTCAGGAGCTGACGCGTACGTTAATGGCGAGTACCTGTTTCAAGATTTTGTCTATGACGATTTCGGAGCCAACACCGCAGCTGCGCCGGAACCACCGTCACCCCACCCAGACCACCACGATTTCGGACCGATGACCGGCGATATAGTCTCTCCGACCGATCCAGTTTATGCGAACAATGCGGCAGATCTCCTTGAGTTTCGGACGCGAACGACCGACGTCGGCGTCGCCTACCGTATCACGCTCAACACGATGCAAGCGCCTGATCTCGCTGGTATCGCCATCGGAATTGATAGGGATACGGAAGGCGGTCAAACTGACTGGGGGTACGGCCTCGGCGATCTCGGTGCACCGGCTGATCACGTGCTCGTCACCTGGGGGACAGGCGCCGAACTTGACGGTAAACCCCTTGCCGACAATCGTGTGAGCGTCGATACCCGACGCAACCAGATCGAATTGGAGGTACCCCTTAATCCCGACGAGGTGACTTGGCGCCACTATCTTGTCGTCGGGCTATTTGACACTGAGAAGAAGCAGTTCAAGCAGATTCAAGAACAACCGACCAAGGATCAGCCTGGCGGTGCCCACGGACAGAACCCGCCACCTGTATTCAATGTTGGCTTCCGTTATTACGACCAAGAACCGCTAGGGGCGACAAACACCGAACCAGGCCAGGCTGGCCGTGAGTTCGACCAAACGCTCCGCGAACGAACCGGATCGCGGGGTATTGGTTACGGTCACTGGCGCGAGGATGCCCAGGCTCGTGCGCTGGCTGGGCGCAACATCTCGGAGTTCCATACTGAGATCGACTTTGGGAAGCTTCGAGCAGGAACGACTGAACGGAACGTCCCCCAGACCGGATACATCAACCGGTTGTACGCTTCTCATCATGACCTGGGTGAAGGCATCGGCCCATACACGACTGAATCCGGTGATGATAGCAACGGTGAGGACGTTCTTCGAGGACAGATCATCCCGTACTCGGTGTACGTTCCCGAGAGCTACGATGGAAGTCAGACCCCTTTCCATATTCATCTCCACTCACTGTCCGGCGGTTACAACCAATACGCTGCATGGACTCCAGATTTCATCCGCCAGGTAGGCGAACAGCATGAAACCATCATCATGACAACGACAGGTCGCGGACCGGGCGTGCCATATCGCGATCAAGCCGAACTCGATCTATTCGAAGCCTGGGCCGACGCCGCCGCTCACTACAACATCGATTTTGATCACGTGACCCTTGGTGGCTACTCGATGGGCGGAATTGGGACTCACCAGATTGCCTCGAAGTGGCCCGACCTATTCGCCTGCGCATTTCCCATCGTTGGGTCGATCGGCGGTGAGAACACCGACCGCGTGGCGGGCGACGACCTCTACACGAACAACGAGTTGATCGCGGTCAACCAGCGCCATGTTCCACTATTGATGTGGCAAGGGACTACCGACGAACTCGTGCCGTATCCACTCGTTCTAAAATACGAACAACACCTCAATGACCTTGGGCTGCGTCACGAACTCGATACCTTTCCCGGCTACGACCACCTGGCTTTCGGCTACCGCGATGAATGGGGTCCGGCAGCGGCATTCCTTGAAGGTGCGACGGTCACACGAACCCCGCCGCGGATTACCTACCGCCGCGTGCCGCAACTCGACAACGACGATCTCGGGCTGATTCATGACCACGTCTACTGGATCTCAGATATCGTGGTCGGCGACGGAACTGACAACGGACTTGTTGACGTTCGCTCACTGGGGTTCGGCGAGGCTGAACCGATTGTCCAGCGGTACCGTCGAGAGGGAACCAACCCTGCACCACACGTCAAGCGCGGTATCGAATGGAAGGAGCCAGTGATTGACCCCCAGCCACAGAATGCGCTCAATCTCGACCTTACGGACATAGAGAGTGTAACCATCTGGGTTGAGGAGGCGAACCTCGACGCCAGCGAGCCGATTCGGCTCGTCGTTGACTCCAACCGCGCAGTAACGCTCACATTGGCAGCCTCCTGTGAGACTCATATAGTCGAAGTTTCCGCAGGTCATTCTGAGCGACTCGTACGAGTCTGTGGACGGGCAGATATTAGAAAGAGGACTTCATGGGTAGTGCACTGAGGCCAAACATGTCTCGGTGCACGGGCCGCCGGAGGCCGACCCAAATAGTGGGCGGAAGTGTTGGTCTCTCCGAGACAGGTAACTGCCTGCGTAACCGCCGCGCTTGTAGCCACGTTGAATGAACGTCGGATGTAACGAAAGCAATCCGTGCCGAAGAAAGCACAGTGAAAGTGCACCAGGCAGAACAGTTCGATCTGGCAGAACCGTCGCTGTGTACCGCGCTACGTCGGTGCTGAGGATGTCTAAAGCCACATTTTGGGGGATGCCATGTCTGTTTAGGGCTTGATAGCTTACTGATTTCGAATCCGTCGTTGAGCCTGCGCTTGGTATCACTCAGAGTGATGCAGGCACGAAAACGAAGATGACCGATAGCCTACGCTGCAAGGGATGGTCTCGCAAGAAACGATGCTATTTCCAGTAGCAAAAGGTCTACTGCTACAGTAAATGCTGCTTACTCGAATATATACAGGAATAGAAAGATCACATGATTATATAATCCCCTTGGTAGTCAGTTAAGCAAATAGAGGCCAATACAAGCTCTCGGATCGGAAATATAGCCTTTACAGAGGTGCTTATTCGGAAAGGGTCGATTTCTCTCAGTAATGGCGTCAAAATTGCAATTTCTTTCCCCCCTACATTGATTAGCAAAAGATAAGCCAAGTGCTTCCCAAGTAACGGCTGCAATGACACAGAGTAATGAGTCGTTAACAGCATATCTTGCAGAGAATCCTCGGATGACCGGCGTCCTATTCACCATCTGCCTGCTGCTCACCCAGACTGGGAACGCGGCAGCTGCGGCAGGTACGACGACCGGGTAGTCTTAATTCAAATATCGAAAATATTTAATTCAGTTGACCACACGAAGTCACCGTTAATAATAGCAGGGAGTTTTTCTAAACGAAGGAATTGAGCTAGCGCAACGCTTGACAACGAAAATTTCGGGATTTGTCCTCCACTTAGAAAGTGCGTTTCAACGTCCTCAAGAAATGGCTTGAAAAGAGCACCCATTCCTAAGTCGGATGTCGGATATGTAGTTATTTGGAGTTCATGTTTTCCGTTAAAATTTGGTGCTGGAGAGTTGATTTGGTAAAGCATAGGTGTTCCACTTTCACTTTGTGCAATCTCAATACTTCCGTCACCTACAACGGTATACTGGTTCCCGACAATCTGGTGCTCACGAGCTAGAGTGAGTGCTGACCGAAGCGAAAATCCTCGGTTGAGAAGACGCGCGATTACTCGTCCGATCGCAGTTGCACTCGTATTTCCAACTTGGCTATACGTCACCACACCACCAATGCTTCCCACATCAATCAGTCGTTTGCCTTGTTCGTATGAACGACATCCGTTCAATAGAAACGTATCGACTGCTACTTCGTTGAGTGTCCCTACATCTAATCTTCCATCTCGGCAAACAAACTCGTTTTCTTTTATATGTCCGATATAGTGGAGAAAATCCGTTTCAGTTGTAAATACAGTTCGTAACTCGTTAACTGAGAGATTACGGTAGACATCGATATCGAACTCAAGTTCATCGCGTTCACCATACAAATTCTCACCATCATCATATTCAGGACTCATCTCTGGTTCATTACAAACAACGGTGATCTTTATCCCCTCAGTTGAAGTGGTTCTGTTGAATTTATTGTCGAATGCTTTTCGTATGATTTTGTTAGCACCGACTGGGTTCCCAGTCCCAACCCACGCCTGCTCTAGAGAATTTGTTTCAGGAGGTGCCACATACGATATACAATCTATATCCGATTTGCCTCTATCCCCTGCCTCCGTTCCTCGCATGAATCCACTTATCGCATTTGGTGATTCTACTGCAGTCCCATGATTTTGCTTGTTCTCAACTGCTCTGATAATAGATAAGTCGTTTACTACGTATGGAAGCGATTCAATATTTTGTAATTCATCTGTTGTATAGGTTGTTAACGACCAGGTTGGGAGATACTCTTGAATTACTTCAAAGGGTACATCAAGATAGGTCTCAAGTTGCTCAGCAAGCGATTTCTCATACAATTCATCAAATAATAAATCGACATGATCCTCAATCTCTTGCCGTTCATAGAGTTCAACTCCATAATAACCTTCTGTCCGTGTAATACAATCAAAGAAAAATATCTGTTTAAAAACTCGCTCGACTTCATCCTCAAACCCCCATACGGGATGGTTAAGAGTATGGGAAAATCCACGATCCGTGACTAACCGAGGTCGATCACCACGAACGACGTTTGCTCCAAGATAATACGCAAGTGTGCTTACTGGGTAAATCTTGTTTAGTTTCGGTGGAACTTCGATACGGACCCCGGTATCTGGCGGTGATATTTCATTTGGAATCCGAAATTCATCACCAAGTTCAATTCGCGGTGGATGCCCGCGGAGTGAAGGAAGGGATCGCTCACAGCTCGTCGTTTTTAACGCCGAACCAAATGTTGAAATGGCATCCATCATATCCTGAGGTGTAGCCGTCGTTGTTATCGTCGCACCTGGCCGTTCGTGATATGAACGTGCTCCAATGTGAACCTGTGTCGAAGTTCCAAAATCAAGCTCCATTCGCTCTGACGACGATGCAATCGTGAGCTCACTGGTTACCCGCAAATAGACCTTGATTGGGCCATTGAGCTCGATAAGATACTCTCGTTCTGGGAGCACCTCGTACGCAAATTCTTCGGCTTCGACGAGTATGTTTCCATCCAAAGTTCGAACGTAGATACCAACAACATACGGTAACACCAGTGAGTCCGTAGTCAGTTTAGTCGCACTATCAACTGGGAAATAAAATTGGTCAATATCAGTTGGGATAGGTTGAACATTCGTTGACGTCTGTAGTGGATATTGGCGCCGCTGAATCGGATCAACGATCGTCACGCCGGGTTCCTCCCCAGAGGGACGAAATACTGGCTTCATCTGCATCTCCCCCAGTGAATTTCAAAATACAGTCTCTGAAAGACTCCCCTCGCCATTATGGAGACACCTATGTCCGGACGCAAACAAGTATTTCGGTTGTGCAGCATTATAGTGGGAACCACTGCGTCGTGTGATCCGTATCGTGGAGATGCCATCGTTGCTCTGGCCCATTTACACCAATCTTGAGATCAACGACAGCATCAAATGACGATTGGACTGATTGGACAGGGCGTGATCCATACGCGTATGGAAGAATATAATGTCCCAATCCACCAACGTCTTCAATTGCATCAGTTACTGAAATAAGAAATTCGATAGCAGTGTCTCTACCCTCTTCTTCAACAAGTAATCGAAGGGAATCAAAGCAGAATCGTAGCTCAGCGGGGTCGAACCCATTCCGCCGTCGCTGCAGTTCAATTACTCGCTCTCGGATTGCTGTCTGAAACCCATCGAGAGTCCCGATCACAGGCGAAATAGACATTTGATTTGACTGGCCACCCTTGGCCTGTGCAACCGATCGCGCTGCTGCCTCGTGTGTCAGAAGATAGGCGTGCTCGGGAGCAGCCTGTGCCAGTTCAAGTCGTGTTTGAGCTGTCTCCATATCCTGACCATAGTGCGCGAATAGCTGTGTCCGGTCATACGCTGGCTCGCCCAAAAGACGTGCACTTATTCGATTAATAACATCTTCTGGAACGTCACCTGTAAGTAAAATATTGCCCCCAGTTCGTTTCAACCGGCCGAGTTCGGATTCGACGATGATTTGTCCATCACTTCGAACGGTAATATAGTGACCCGCAAAAGAAAACGATATTTTGCCCTTCTTCCGTGGTGTTCCATCCATCTGCGGTCGAAACAAATCCTCTAAAGCATCTGGATCAATGCTCTTATAGAACGATTCAGGTACATCTGTTGGATCGACTCCGGCCGCCTCAATCATCTTCTGGACAACGATCGTACTCAACAAGTGGTTGCTTTGCCAGTCGTACTGTATCTTCAGAGGCGTTTCTACTCCACATAGGAATGGACTAGTGTCCTCATCTCCCTCTATACTCATAGTACTCTGTACCGCTAGAGCGCGAGAAGCAAAAAGCCACGTGATAGTCAAGAAATAGTACGTTTAATCGTGTACTTATTTGGCTAGGGATTGGACGGCCATAATCATTTCCCAAAATACGCGGTATTCGAGCTCTCACGTATATTATTGAATTCATAATATTAATTATACGATGATTTTACTAATTATTATTATATTAAATTATATTACTCTCTTGAATTCTAGTAAATGACCACAATATTGTTAAATCCACATCCATTTTTACATTTTCATGAGTAGTAACATGAATCAGACGGCGAATACAAAAATCAGTCCATTCATATTCGTCCCCCGATTATGACCGACTATGACCGACACATCAGGAGGAGGGGGAGATAAACTGATTGAGCTACTACGACTGGTTGAGTCGGTCGACTTTGACATACTACTTTCTTCGTCAGATGAAGTGTATAAAGCACTCGCAGATGAACAGCGACGTCACCTAATTCTCCACCTCATCGAGCAAGATACTGCAGTTCCCCTTTCCCGATTGGCGATGGAGCTCGTAAGCCAGAGTAACGATGTACCGCTCACGGAGGTCACATCCGCGGAACAAGAGCAAATGCGTCTGAACCTTGAACATGAGCATCTCCCCCGCCTTACAGACTATGGCATTCTCTCCTGGTCATATGGTGACGATATGATTGAACCGCTTTCCTCACTCGATTCCGCTGATCGCGAGTGATCAACTCCATAGTCGAAAGCAACTTTATCTTGGAGTTTATGTCTATCTACGGTACTTTAGTTCTAGAAATATATGTTCTATTTGTTGGTGTGATTCTCAAAAAATGGGGTCTCCAAGACTACCCTATTATTTAAAATATTTTATAGTAACGTCCAGTTTACTGATTCACAATTAGCAAGTATTAACATCTATGTCATTTGTACTCAGAGCACATGTGGGACGTGTCATCTGAAGACATTACCGAGGGGCCACTTATTCGAGCATTGGTTGTCTTAGCGCTTCCATTGCTCGTTCAGAATATCGTGCAAGTGGTTCAGCAAGTTGTGGATCTCTTTTGGCTCGGACGACTCAGTGGGGATGCGGTTGCTGCAGTCGGCCTCACCTTCCCATTAGTTGGCTTGTTATACGCAGCTGTGCTGATCGCCCCGTATGTCGGAACCCAAGTCCTCGTGTCTCAACGTGTCGGGAATGATGACGAAAGGGGCGCACAAGTCGCCGCATATACCGGGGTGACACTCGCCCTTGCCTGCGGGCTGAGTATCGGAGTGCTTGCATTTATCAGCGCTCGTCCGCTCGTTGAAGTACTTCTCAGTGCTCGACCGGATGGCGTTGCGACGCACGTCTCCCAGTTGGCAACCGTGTACTTCGGAACGATCGCTCTAGGAGTTGTGGCCGCAGCGATGAGTGATGCGTTGGAGGGGGCGTTTGTTGGCCGAGGTGATTCACGTGCGGCTCTGTACATCAGTATCGCAACAGTGATTGTGAATCTAGCGCTCGACCCAATCTTGATTTTCGGCGTGGGAGCTGTTCCAGCACTCGGCATTCGAGGTGCTGCACTTGCAACCGTTGCAGGCTATACGGCCGGGTTCATACTTGCAGTTCTATTTGTGTTCCAAGGCCGCAGTAAGAGAGTCCTGTCACGACAGACAATTCACCATGATCTTAGCGAATATCGTGAACTGCTTGATATCGGCTTCCCATCAGCACTCCAAACCGCGTCTCGACAAGTCGTCCGCCTCGTAATCGTCGCTGTTGTCTTCACGATTGGTGGAACAGCCGGACTCGCTGCGTACATCGTCGGCACACGAATTTCGTCAATCGCATTTATCCCTGCATTTGGGCTGCAACAAGCAGCTCAGAGCGTTGTCGGGCAGAATGTTGGGGCGAATCGACCTGATCGTGCCTCTCGTGCAACATGGGCTGGAATCACCCTGATTAGCGGCTTGCTTGCCATGATTGGCATCATCCAGTGGTTTATTCCAGGAGCTATTGCAGACATGATCGCACCAACACTTGCTCCTCAAGCTACTTCCTTTGCAGTCACGTTCCTACGAGTGCTTGCGATCGGATACCCAGCACTTGGAGCAGTATATCTGCTCCAAGCCGGATTTAATGGAGCCCGACGAACACGGGTGAGTATGATATCGTCAATCGTCCAGTTCTGGGCGATTCGACTTCCAATTGCCGCTGCTGGTGGACTCCTTCTTGGCTATGGTATGCCAGCCGTGTTTTGGGCCGTCGCAATCTCGAATATTCTTGGTGCCGTCGGACTTGGTGCGTATTATCAGTATTCGACTGACGCCGGCATGTTTCAACACGCCGCCCAACAGGCCCAACAAGCCGCTGTAGAATAAATACTGTATCTGCGTTCTATCTTTATTGATCTTATAATATTGGAGCTATCAGACAGGAAAACTCGCCTCGAGCTCCTCACCAACCGCCTCTTGCCACTCCGCTTGGCTCACAGTATAGCGATGCATATCCTTGACGCTATCGTCTTCTGGAAGCCAGTTGCGAAGGCAACCCTCATACTGCCCACCATATTTGTCCATATACTTCTCAATTGCTCGTTTTGTCTGGGTGTTCGCCGGTAGATGGCCCACTGCTACCAGTTCGAGATCAAGACGATCAAATGCGAGCTACAAGAGTGCTCCAGCTCGTTCGCCAGAATAGCCGCGTCCCCAAAACGGCTTGCGCAGCCAGATCCCAAGATTGCCTGTTCGCTTCTCCCAGTCGAGATGAAGACCGGTTGTCCCTGCAAATTCATCCGCCCCGTCCTCCGACTCCCGTGGGAAGATTCCATAGACAGCATCCTCAGCATCGTCCCACCTCTGCTCGAAGGTGTCGAAGGCATCCCACGTCTCTTTGAGTGTTTGGAGAGGATCCCAGGATATGTACTTCGTCTCTTCGGCAATCGTCTCGCTCTTCGCATAGTATTCATAGACGTCCAGAGGGTCGACCGCCTCTGTGAGCTGTTTAAGGCAGAGTCGATCCGTTTCAATCACTGTAGGAAATATACAGAGATACTTGAATACCAGGTAGAAAAGGGCTGGTATTAGTTTTCGGTCGAGCTGTCGTACATTGCTTCGAACGCTTGCTCACCGCGGATCAGCTCCTCGACACCTTCGGTGAGCGTGACCTTGCCGAACACCGTCGCCCGATAATACGTGTACAGTCCGTCTTGCCCCCGCTCCGTGCGCTGGCGCTTCTCGACGAGACCGACATCAACGAGCTTATTGAGGTGGTAATGGAGGGTGCTGTCGTCAATATTGATTACCTGCTCGAGTTCCTTAGGACTCATGTCTCCGCTGTGGATGAGTCGGTAGAGAATCTCATATCGGGTTCGGTGTCCGACAGCGGCGTGCATCGCAAGGTATTCGTCGAGGCTTAGGATGCTGTCCTCCGGCAGCAGATCTTCGGGGTCCTCCGGGACGTCCCCGCCGACCGTGTGCGTGTGATCGGTCGCCATCGTGTGTCGGAGTACGGGTGGAGGATTCTTAGCCTTTGTTGAGCCGAGAAGTCTCGAAAACACCATCTTTTATATAACTGCCCGGGACAGGAACTCCCATGACAGTGGAGATCACGCGCGATTTGATCGTCAAAAGGCTGGGGAGCGTAAAATACGACCGCTTTCTCTTCTACCTGATGGGGCCGTACAAGTCGTTCAACCTCAACTATATCCTTAGTGAAGAGGAACGGGATGAGATCGATATCGAAGACCTCCCTGGACCATTGCGCCGACTCTTTCGGAACAAGGATGACATCAACGCAGCGCAGACATTCTTGCGGCGAGTGCAGGGCGAACTCCGAACGGAACCCGGGGTGAACGCGTTTATAGCCCTTGATGTCGACGTGGACACTGACGAGGTAGACACAGTGACCCAAAGCATCGAATACACGCGGTGGAGCAACGCGACCGCGTTCGTGGTTCCGTTCCTCGGACACAACTTTGGGGTCGGGGAGGAAGCTGGAAGCATCCTCGAGAATCTCGCGGAAACACACGGCGACCGGTTAATCTTCGTTCACGAAGACGATGTGACAAGTGCGATGATTCGGTCGGCGAAGATACGGTGGGACTTACGGGTCGAGACGTACGAAACTGAAGCGGAACTCGTTTCCAAACTCCGTCGGTTCGCGGGCGGAATCATGCAGCGCGAACGCCACGGCGAGCTCGATCGCTTGAAGTGATCGGTGACGAGACTCGTCTCTCCACGGTCCCGTCGCAGTAGACGTAGAACGAGTTCAGTTTTACTGAAACGGTACAAGGTGGTCTCATCAGATTCGATCTCGCGACAATGGTTCAATACGCTATGCTCCTTTGAGCTTGTTTGTTGGTTATTTATCGAGGTATTCGATACCCCATTCGCGGAGCTTCTCGGCAACGAGCCCGGGATTTTCCTGGGCGACGACCATCGCGGCCTCGCGGGCGTCACCCTTGTAGACGGGGCCGTCGACGAGGTTTCGGAGATCGTCGAGGAACTGGTCTTCATCGTCCTTGACGAAAGGGCGGACTTCAAGGAGGAGCTGGTTCGTGCGATCCGCGTTTACTGAGGCGCCGCGCATCTGCCGCTGTACGAGGTAGGGAAGATCATCTATATCGAAATCGGGTGTCTGTGGCGACGTGTCGGAGGCTGAAGATGGAGGGGTATCCGTCGCTGCCTTGGCTTGTGGTTCCGAATCCATATCTTGATCCTGTGGAGGGGTTGGCTCGTGTTCGTTGTTTTCCTCGGTCGATTCCGCCAACGTGCCCGCAGACTGGGTCTGTGGCTCGGTTGTGGTGTTAGACTCCTGTTCGGACTCTCGTTCCGAGGTCTCTTCGTGCTCGTCGTCCGTCTCTTCCTCCTCGAAATTGAGGGAGCCAGTGCCCTTCTTGAGTCCCCCCATCAGGAGATCACCTCCGCGTCCTCGATGTTGAGAGTGGGTTTTTCGGGCAGTTCGACGTCGAACTCGGCGACGAGGTAGCTGGCGATCTCGAGTATGATTTCGAGGGATTCTATTTCACGGTCGCGGAGGCGGCGAGTCCCCCTCTCGCCGTTATGCCAGCCTTCCTCGACGACCTTGAACGCGCTGCCCTGTGCATCCCACATTTCGTCCATCATACTTTCGCGTTTTCCGATCGCGGCTGCGATACCGTATTGATCCTCCATTTGTTCAATGTAGCGGCGGTGCGTACTCGTGTCGCCGGCGCCAGAGAGGATGATGGCAGCGACGCCGACGTCAATGCCGAGATTCGCACTCATGCTATCCAGGAGGTCGCTCAGACCGTCCAGACTCTTATTGCCCTTGCCGGCTGGCTTGCTCGGAGCGACCAAGGTCCGGGTAGCGTAGATGGCGTTGTAGAGCATGATCTCGGCGCGGGCGTTCGGATCGATGATGACAACGTCGTAGTCTTCTTGGACGTTGTTTTCCTTCCAGAGGACGTTGTAGAGCTGTTCGTAACGGTTGAAGTCATCACCCATCTTCTCCTCGAAGCGTTCACGTTGGAGGAGAAGCTCAGTAAATTCCTCAAGCATATCGTGGGAAGGGAGGATGTCGATGTCCTCGTCAGTACTGCGGATGAGGTCTTCAAAGTCGCCTCCGGGTCGTCCGAGGACGTGTCGGACGAGGTTGTCGGCGTCGGGGTCGTCGCGGCCTTTCTCGACATCGAAGAGGTAAGTGAGGTTGGCAGCCTGGTGGTCGAGGTCGATGACGAGGACATCGAAGCCCTGGCGGGCGTGGGCTTCGGCAAGGTTGGCGGTCCACGTTGTCTTGTGGATGCCGCCGGATTCCGAGTAAACCGTGTATGTGATAGGCATGTATTCGATAGATTGTTCGTCCACATAATAAAGGTACGTCAGACATTCACCTAATCCATATACCTAACTCATGTGAGTGAGCTATTGGGACAATCCACCCATATACACCATCTATATCGCCATTAACGGGCGAATGATATAGATACATTAGATAGATAGATAGATAGATTAGGTAGGAGCTTATTCATGTAACTCAACCCTGAGCAGGTTACAGAGGTTACGCGTGCCGAGACAGTACAGAGATTCCCGAATTATCCTTACTGATGAGGAGAATAGATTAGGAGGATAAATTAGAAAGCCGTATTATGTGGATGAGTTACTTAGCAAAGTGGAGTTGTCGGCAACTCAAAAGAGATTCCTCGACTAGACATCCAGAGTATATTATACCAAGTTTTTCGCTGTCGCAACTTTGACCAGGTCTTCGACGACGGAATCAATAAGATTATCCTCGGCGAGAATCTCGAGTGTTGCTTCCAAATCCGTTTTCAACTCAAATCGATAGTGCGACCCACCTTGAATTCCGGTATTCCGTGTTGTTGTGAGAAGGAATCCTTGCATCCCGAGGCTTTGGAGATGGTCGCGTACACGACGTTCAACAAGCTGGTTCCCGTCAAGACGTTTGACAATCGATTTATATTTCTGGTATACCTTCCGGGTTCGAGCCGGTGTCTTTTCATCGATTTCAAGAGACACCACCGACAAGAGTGCGAATTGATCCTGTGTCGTCAAACTACGCATCCCTTCTTCGATGCGTTTGCGTTCGAGAATGTCGCGAGCCTCGCGTACGTGTGGTTCACAGATCAGTTCATCGCCGTGATTGAGCGCTAATTCGCCCGACTTATACAGAAGACGGATGGCTTGACGGGCACTCCCCTCATCCTGAGCAGCTAACGCCGAACAGAGTGGAATAACGTCTTCGTCAAGCACACCTTCGACAAATGCTCGGTTTGCACGGCGCTCAAGAATCGATGTTAGCTGGGTCGCATCGTATGGGGGGAATTCAATCTCCGAGTCGTACAGTGAATCCTTGACCTTTGGCGACAGATTATCGCGGAATTGGAGATTGTTGCTAATGCCGATTACGCTGACCCATTGATCTTCAATATGCCCGTTCTTTCGTGCTCTCGGGAGTTCGTAAAGGAGTTCGTCGTTACTGCCGATCGTATCAATCTCGTCGATAACAATGATGACTGTATCCTCGAGCTCGCTGATTTCATCGTACAGGAGATCAAACATCGACTGTTGGTCGATGCCACTCGGTTTCTTTGTGCCACCGCGAATTTCCTTAATGAGATGAGCACAAAGCTGGTAACTCGTTGTTTGATTGTTTGCGCTGGTCTTGATAACGCTTAGATTGAGATCATCTTGGTCATCAGCGTATTCTTGAAGCAAATTGATCTCGTGATCGATAGCGACGGTTTTCCCTTGACCAGTTTTTCCATACAAGAACAGGTTGTGGGCGTTAACCCCCCTCGTTGCAGGAGCGAGAGCGTTCCTGATTTCCTCGAGTTCACTTTCTCGCTCGGGGAGTTTCTCAGGTTGCCAATCCTCTTTGAGGACGCTTTCATCGGCGAAAATCTCGACAGATGCACCGTACGGGTTACTGTCGAGAGTTTCGTAAGGGTTTCCGGAATCAGTTCCATCACCCGACATGCTAATCAAAACCAACACCACGGAGGGATATAAACCCCCCGTGTCCGGAGCGTCCAGTGTGTCCGCATACTCGATTCTCTATATACCCCCACCCCCCACCGTGTCCGGATAAATCACTTGTGAGAGAACCACCTCTTCAATTGGAACCGGCAAGGGTACTAGACTAGAGAAAGAACTAAGTTAGTAGCAGTTCAACCATATCCTTACTAGCGAAAACTCAAAGAGAATTAAATCAGTTCTAGTGGAAAATCAGTGTGAGCCGGAACGTCTGACGCTATCGCGGCTAAATTATGCGGACATGGTGGGGGGTGGGGGACTAAGCGACCTACCTTTCATCGAACCAGATTATGCGGACATGGTGGGGGGTGTCCCCCTTAGTCCTCGAAATCGTCCGGAAGTACCGCAGTCACGCTTTCAACCAGCGAAAAGTAGTTTTGCTATTCAACCCACGTTGTCGCGCTCGTCAGTCAGGAACGCCGTGAGCAGTACGCACAGATGCTCGAGGACGAACGAATTGACTGGATTGTCGAATACGCCCGTGAGCAACTGGCGGACATGGAGGATTCGGATCTCGAGCCCCTGGTTGGACGGCTTCAACAGTGGATCGAGAACCCGATTACGCGTAAACTCGTGTCCTATCCGAAGTCGACGTTTTCCGTCGAGGACGCGATTCGTGATGGGAAAATCATTGTCGTCGAGGACAACACGACCTTCGAGACGGTGGGGACGATGGTCGCAACTGCGTTGATTCGGCGTATCTGGGTGGCCGTTCGCGAGCAATCACGGATGGGTGAGAAGCCGCCGATGTTCTACTCCATTCTCGACGAGTTCGACAAAATCATCTCCTCGAACTCGAACAACGCCCGTATTCTCTCGCTGGCACGATCAAAGAATCTCTCTATTATTGGGGCCTGTCAGGACCTTTCGAATCAACTGGACGGTAAAGAGCAGATCCAGAACGCTATTCTCGGTCAGTGTGGGACGATTCTCAATTTCAACCCACAGCGACCGGGAGAGGCGCGTCTCATGGCGAAACGCCACAGCGAGGATATCGGACAACAGGACTCGGCCAACCTCGGTAAGTACCAACTCTATATGCGAACGGACAACGAGCACGGGGAACCCACCAAGACCTACAAGGTCGGCACGTTCCCCCCGATCGACAAGGTCGAGAACGTTGCCCGGACAGCCGAGGACAGAGAGGCACTCATCGAACGCTCGTTAGCACAGTACGGTGGTGACCGCCGGACGAGCGAGGATCAGAAACGCGATTCCAAGTTCTACGACTACGATGGGACTGACGACGACTACGAACTTACGGAAGAACGCGAGACGCTAATCCTCAAAGCAGCCTACGACATTGCACTCACTGACGACGAGAACACGGATGGCTACGTCCGCGACGAACGTGTGTGGGAACAGGTGAAAGAGTGGATGGGATTCGACACGCTGCGCGGCACACAGTTCTGGGGCATGGTCGACTACATCCCAGAC
Source organism: Haladaptatus halobius (assembly GCF_020618475.1). Lineage (GTDB taxonomy): Archaea > Halobacteriota > Halobacteria > Halobacteriales > Haladaptataceae > Haladaptatus > Haladaptatus halobius. The sequence continues at coordinate 325,027 of NZ_CP085340.1, forward strand.
ACGCGATTAGACCGAAGCGAACGCGACGGGAACATGTACCTCAAATGCACGCCGGAAGGCCGGGCGTTCTTCCTCGCAACGGGCGTGTCCTCGACCTCGGGCAAGGGCAACCATCGCGAACTCCTGAAAGACGCCTACGACCCGCTCACCCGTGCTGGATTGGATGTTCGTCTCCCTATCCAGACGGGAGAGGAAGCCGCCGATGGCATCGCGAAGGTGCCGTTCGAGACGACTGTTTCACTTCGGAACGCCAACGAGAGTGCGTGCACAGCTCGAAGACGAGTATCCTATCTTGTTCGAACTCACGGGCGGAGAAGACGTCGTCCTCGAATCGGAGTCATCGACCGGGAAAACGCAACCCTCACAGACACTCGTCAACCTCGGCAAAGCCGTCGGGAACGGCCAAAAGTGCATGTTCTTGTGTCGGGAGAAGACAGCAGATACTGTAGAGGGAACACTCACCGATCCGCCATTCAAGGCGAAAGATGGGTCGTTCTACAACCATAGCGGTCACCCAGTGCGAATCAACGGCACCACGTTCCCCCGCCCGGATGAGATGACCGAGACGGTCTGGCGCAAACAAGGCGATCAGTACGTCCTCGAAGACCAGGATGGACGTGTCTATGCCCGCTTTGATTCGCGCGACGCCATCTTTACAGACGCAAACCCCTACCCCGAACGGCGATTAGACGGGGATGGAACAGGCTGTATCACGAAGCCTGTGATTCCCGGCGAGTGGTCGAGCGACGACTACGAGATCCTTATCATTCCCGAAGACGCCGAGACGCCGCAGGACATCCTCGTCCGTCGTGAGGGTGAGGACATACTGTTGGTTGAGTTGCACCGTGCGGAAAAGGACTCGTCGTCGTTCGCTGAGCGGTTAGACGCGATCTGAGAGTGGAAGTAGAGGCGACACACCCGGTGATTAAAGGACGCAGAATCTTGCGTTGCTAGTTACGGACCTCGTCAAGCTGGCAGAAAAGGTGACCGAGCTGAGTGACTCCGGTGGCTATGCGCCAGGCATGAGCCTCTGGCCGATGCACGAGAAGAGAACCGAAACGGCCGAGAAGGCTTTCGAGAAGTTCCACTACCGCGGGTTATGTCCGAGACGTGCCGGGCACCGTCTCCCAGACTCTCTCTGTCGCAACGGGTCGCACCGTGGTCGACCAAACCGGGTGATATCGACTGACAACGGTTGTGTTGAACAAGAGGGTGTATTCAACCAGATGATCACATCTCAAGGCTCTTCGAGACGGTATTCAACATCGACACTGACGGAAACCTCGATCGGGCCACTCTCGACGCTTCCCGACTCAGCTGTCTCCATCGCCAATGCCTGACCCGCCCGCAACCGGCGAGGGCGAGAACCAGGGTCAGTCACTATCGATTGCACACTGCCGACGAACATGTCCTCTGCGGTGGCTGCGGCAGTGGCGTTCTTTCGCGCTGTGACGACCGCATCCGCGATTGCCTTCTGCCGGAGGTCTCGTTGGGTCTCAGTTTGGAACGTAAACGCGACCTCGTTGATCTCGACGCCAGCTTCATCAACCGCAGCCGAGAGCACATCGCCGAGGCGGTCGAGGTCGAAGAGAACGACACTGATGATTTCGGTTGCTTGGTACGGTTGCGATGTCGAATCAGACGCCGATGGTCCCCTACGGTCTGGAGGACGCTGCTGGATTCGGAATTGACTCGTCCGGATTCGCTCGTCGGGAATCCCCATTGCATCGAGTTCCTGCCGAAGCGCCAGCGCTTGGTCTGCAGCTGTGCGGCGAGCGGTCGTAACGTCCGGATCAACAGCACGGGCTGCGAACTGAAGATCGACTTCGTCAGGTGGGGCGCTCGTTCGACCAATAGCAGTGGTCGTAATCGTCTGGTCGGCCATACTCGAACATTCACTTCGATTGTGAAATTTGTTGCCGTGGCTCTGGTAGAGCACCGTGAATCACGCCGCTTGGAGCCGGATTCTTAACTTAATGAGAACTAAAATTTCTCGCTTCACATCAGATAGCCCACCAATACGAGCAGAACGACGACGCCCAATACGCAGTAACGTGACGCGACCGTGATGTCCAGATTGAACCACTGGCGGCGTCACTAGACGCTGAATACATCCTCTGTATTCAGCGCGCACCTCTTGACAGCCGATGAGGGTTTCAACAGAGCCACTACTAGGAACGGTCGAAGAGAGGCGTAGCGGTTGGAAGAGGACAACACGCAGTCAGACCGAACGACTCGCTAGCGAGTAGTACCGGGAACAAGATTCCAGACTTTCTCTGTCGCGACGTACTCGCCGTCCTGCTCCTCGATGTACCCCTCGGAAAGAGCCTCAGTTATCGCGTTATCGAGATCTCCGTCAAAGCGGCTGTGATGGCTTGCAATCACGGCAATGTGGGCGCGATCAATTGTCGCACGGTTTTGCCCGCCCGTATTATGCTCGATAATTCGGGCGATGATTGCAGCATTTTCGCTCATACTTACTGGTTGTGCGCGAACGGGTTAAATCGGTGGGCGATAGTGGTTAGTAACTCATACTAACCAAAGAGCAACTGATTATAGGCACACACGCTCGATCTCCTCACTCACCATCTCATCATGTCGAATGAAGTCAAATAACCAGATTAACAGATGATCGCGGATCGATCGTCGGATTCACGTTAGAGTTCTTTCTCGATAACGTATCCCCACCTATCATATTCTCGGTTCTCATAGTACTGGTGCACCCCCTCTTTTGCGAGTGGCGACGCCAATGCAACGTATTCACACTCGTTCTCGGTCGCCCACCGTTCAACGAAGTGAATGAGTTCTGTTCCATATCCCTCTTCTCTCCGCGGTTCGTCGACAACAAGATCGTAGAGCCAGGCATGGTGTCTATGATGGAGCAATTCTTGAATTACGACGCCTGCGACCCCAATAAGGTCGTCATCAACAAACCCACCGAACAAGTGGTATTCTTCCTCACCTGTCCAGGCAACAATTTCGTCGCGGTCACGGTCAGTCCATAGCTATTGGAGAAGTGGGGCTGCCTCACGGCGTTCACGCTCTTCTTCTAACACGCGAATATCCATATACATTCATATAGAGAGGAGTAGAAAAAACTGAGCGGTAGCCGGTATCGATCTTCCTCTTAGAGATGTGAAAATGTTCGCTTCAGGATAGTACCATAGAATACGTCTAGCATCCCTGATTCACGCGAAATCCGCGTTAGCGTTTACAGAGTTTGCATCCCATTCATTTGCGAGGATTCCGAAGTAATAGTAGCTCACATACTCGCCATCGGAATAAAACTCGTCGCGCTGAAATCCTTCCTGTGTAAAGCCAAGCGAGTCCCAGATCTGTTTTGAAGCAGCATTCGATTCCTGGACGCGTGCGATGAGTTTGTGGAGACACAGTTGCTTGAATCCGTAGTCGACAATGAGCGCTACTGCATCTGTTCCGTAGCCGTTACCCCATTCGTCCGGTGTAACCTCACGGAGCTCCATTCGAATAAATATCAGAATCAATGTTATGAAGTTTATGTTGGCATGAACGGTCTGCTGACCTCTCCGTCCATACGTTGATGGGTCTGTAGCGCGTATTTGAGCTATGTGTTGTCGAACTGCACTGTTCATCCAGCAACAAGATCTCGAAGACCGCTTCGACGCACGAGTCGTCCATACTGACTGTTCACTGAACAACCCGTAAAGAAGGGGAGGATTCTCGAACGGAGAAATTACCCTACCACTCTGGATGCACTGACCTCAGTAATTTGGACACTGTACTTTGAGGAAGACGCTGTAATATTCGGGGGTATGTTGATAGCAAAGGCGGAGCAACTCCTCCCGTTCAACAGGAAAAAGACGAGGTCGCTCCTCCGGAACCGGTTATTTGGTCGGGTCGGACGGACTATCTCCCGGCTTTTCGGGGGCGCCGTTGGTATCATCCTCGGATTGTGGGCCACCACCCGTTTGTGCTTCTTGGGCCTCGCCCCAACCACCAGCGTCGGTAATCTCAAAGAGTTTGCGCCAGTTCTCGTCGTCTTCGCTCTCTGGAAGCTGGTCACGTAACTGTTGAAAGTCAGACGGCGGCACGAGTGTACTCACGAGATCCATGATGACTCGGGCGTGATAGGCCGCTTCCGGTCGGTCAACACCTTCGATCTCGCTGATGCGCGAGACGAACTCCTTCCAATCGAATCGCTGGCCGTGTTCGTGGACAGCACCAGTCATATACCACTTTATCTCCATCGGGAGCGAAGCGGCGAGATCCTCAGCTGCCCCTGCCGGGATTCGCTGACCCAGGGTCATTAGCGTCGCCCGGATCGCTCGTACCGTCTCGCCTGTTGCTGGTAGTTCGAGACGGTGCTGTACTTGTCCTGTGAACTCATCGAAATTCATGTGTCCCTTCCCCCTCTCGTACTACGCTCCAGGCATCCATAACTACTCGCCACCGGAACCCGCTCAGAAAAAGAATTTTCGTCCGGACATTTGATTTTCGGCGTACTGGTACACTAGCAAACGGTGACTGAAGTATGGCTCGAACTCCAACCAAAGGGGAACGGTACTTGGTACTGCAACGCCCAGTATGAGTATCTGTAGCGTGTTGCAGTAGGGCTTGACGTTGCCTCGGTCGTGTTCAGGCTTCAGTGGCCTTCGTAGATCCGACTACTACCACCGGAACCGTGGCAGATCGGAGAACGGCTTCAGTTGCATTTCCAAGAAGAATTGTTTTGAATGCTGACTTGCCCGTCTTTCCCATGACGATGAGGTCGATCTCGTGTTCGATGGCATAGTTAAGTATCTCCTCGTGAGGAATCCCCTCTCGTATCGAGGTTCGGAGATCGACATCCGTTCTAGCCACGGTCTCGATCGCTTCAAGCGCATTCGCACCTTCTTCACGGAGGTTTTGGTGAACGATCTCCGGTTTGACGATTGCGTTGTCGTATGCAGTCCGCACCTCAATCACGTAAAGCGCGTGAAGCTTCGTCTCGTACTGTCGTGCGAGACCGACGGCATGTTCGGCTGCAATTTTCGCGTCTTCGCTTCCATCAGTTGCGATGAGAATCTGGGTATACATTGTATTGGTATTGCATCCTCCATCCGCAAATAGGTGGTAGAGAGCTATAGAGGTAGTCGTCCGACAAAGGGCACTTTTTCACCGAACGATACAACTGTTCTGCACCAAAACACTCAAAAGAGGTGACCGTTTATTTTCTCAGCCCTCCCGCCGATGTGCCAAATGCGAGATTCTATGTCCAACGCTTCAACTTCGTCTGAAACTTCTTCAGCGTATTCGGCGGTCGTGTTTAGATATGCTGTTGCTCCGGTGTCTGATGAGAAATAAACGGGGATGCCAGTTTCGCGTAGCCGACGTGCCAATCTGAGTAATTTGAGAGTCTCCGGCTGCCAATAAACCCACCCCTCGGGACCTGTCATAGTCACCGCGAGGAGGTTAAGCGAATCGCGCTCGGCAAGAGCGAACGTGGATTCGAAATTGCCGTTTTGGATTGCCTCACGCATCTCGACTAATACATTATGGATGTGTGCAAGCCGTCCTTGGAAAAGGTGAGACTGCGGCGTTTCCGTATGTGCACGCGAAGTCAGCTTGTATTTTGACACGACCCCAACGACGATCCGGATGTCCTCGTCGAACGAGTCGGGTACCCGCTCTGCGATGCAGTCTTCGTCGCTCATACTAGTGTGCAAGTGTGAGAAGCCTCCTGTCACGCTGCGGGCGGCGGATGTGGCACCACGTCGGGCTAGTGCCGAGAGTTCACTACGAGAGAGATCCAGACCGACAGCTGTCGCTGCTGCAAGGGCGAGTGCAGCGAATGCGGATGCTGAAGCTCCGAGACCAATGTTCGACTCGAAGTTATTCTCGGAGACGACCCGTGCGTGGCTATCGACGCCAGAAAGCTTCCGAACATGGTCGATCACGGTCGTTACCCGTTCGTATCCTTCAGCGTCGATTGCAGAACCGTCCACGTGACAGGTATCCGTATCGTACCCGAACTCCACGGTCGTCCGTGTCTCCGAGGGGGCAGTACAGACCGAAATCGAATCGTGATATGGAACGTTCAAGGCTGTGTTTCTGAGGCCATGATATTTTACTAATCCCTGGATTGGATGAGCACGTGCGCTCCCTTTCATCGGTGAAGTGACTTTGATTGGTAGCCGGAAACGCTATTTTTCTCCGACATCCACTACCTCATAGCTCAGGTTTTGCTCGCGAAGTTTATCGGTATGCCTCGATAGTACGTCTTTCGCAGTTAACAGCAGAACGTCGAGCCCTTTCGTGGCCGCCTCCTGAACTGCGGGGACACTTCCGAAACGAATGTCCACTTCAAGACTTGCAGCCGTGGCAGCAGCGAGTGCTTCGATCCCGGCAACTGCAACTAAATCGTGTGAATCGGCCATCTCTAGTGTCTTATCCGGATTCACGGCTGAACTTCCTCCGTCTTGGACTTGAGGGATTGCGACAACCGTCACAGTTCCCAGTTCGTAATCGACGACTCCTTCGAAATTTGTGATCCCTACATCTTGACCTGCCTTCGCATCCGTTACTGCAACTGCGGTTGCACTCCCAGTCCTACCAGACATGGCGCGTAGGGCACCGTCCTGCATCGTCAATGACACTGACTCTCCCTCACGGATCTCTGTTGTGGCAATTGCAGTCTCAATCTCAACCTGTTCGATGACGTCCTGGGAAACGTGTTGGACGAAGTGGCGTAACTCGTCGGTCTGCGAAATCAACCAGTCGACGCCCTCCTTGGTCACTTCGTATCGGCCGCGACCGCGTTTGTTGACGTAGTCATGCTCGACTAAGTCCTTTAGATAATCACTAACGGCTTGCGCAGTGATGCCGATTGCATCGGCTATCTCTTGTTGGTTTACAGCGGGTTGTCGTTCGGCAATCTGTACCAGAATTTGATATCTGGTTGCGTTCCTTTTACTCTGGAGGACGCCGAATCCCTCGGCTTCGTCCGTATTCTTCGGCATTACGGTTTCTCTGATCCGAAAACTAAAGTATTTTTGCCTTAATTCGCGTGTAGTTGAGGTAGTAGGCTATTTACCGCTACCAACTAAACTTGGCTTTCGATAATACAACCAAAATTGTTTTACGCTCCACGATAGTTGTCTCTGGCGATGGCGAACGTATCGCTCCCCTACGACGCGAAGGCAGGCCCGACAAAACCAGAGGTCAGGGCCGTCCTTCTCAGCAAACTCGACCTTGATCCGACCGACCACTTTGTGGAGGTTGGTTCGTGTACTGGCGCAGTCACCATCGAGGCGGCGCGACGCGCCGGTCGAGTTACCGCGCTCGAACGAAAGTCAGAACGAATTGAAACCACTAAAAAGAATCTCACTGCCAACGATGTGACGGCGAACGTGAACCTCCGAGAGGCCGAAGCACCGGAGGGACTACCAGAGGATGCAGACGTTCTGTTCATTGGTGGCAGTCGGAACTACGAGGCAGTCCTCGACACCGCGGTCGAAACGGATGTCGACCGTGTAGTCATGAACGTTTCGCGGCTCGAAGTCGCCGGGGCCGCCACCGAAGCGTTCCGTGAACGGGATCTCCTCGAAGAGGTCATCCAGTTCCAGGTGAGTCACGGCTACGAACTCGCCGGCGCGACGAGTTTCGACTCGGAGAACCCGGTGTACATGTTGGTGGGCGGAACCGGTGAGGTTGCGACAGACGGAGGACGACGATGACCCTCTACGGTATCGGACTAGGGCCAGGTGACGCCGACCTCGTGACTGTACGCGGACGTCGCGTCCTCAAAGAGGCAGACGTAGTCTACTCACCCGGACGCCTCTCTCGTTCGGTGGTGACCGAGTACGTTTCCGAGGAGCAGATCGGTGACGTCAACTTTCCCATGACCCGTGACGAGGATGAACTCCGACGAGCCTGGAAAGAAGCCGCCGCAGAAATCGCGCCGCATGCTCGCGACGGAACTGCTGCATTCGTCACGCTCGGCGATCCGAACGTCTATTCTACATTCGGACACCTGCGGCGGACGCTCTCAACGTTGCATTCGGATATCGAAGTTGAGATAGTTCCCGGAGTAAGCGCTGTAACCGCTTTCACGACGGCACTTGGTGTCGAAATATCTTCGGGAGCGAGCCTCGCGCTTCACGAGGCTGCTCGTGGTGCCGCTCCCACGGGCCCAGATCGGATGATTTTATTCAAAGTCACCGACGTCCCGACGACGCACGAGCAGCTCATTGATGCTGGCTACGACGTGGTGTACGGCCGCCGACTGTACATGGAACAGGGCGAGACCGTCGTGACGGACGATCCCGAGACCCTGACCGAACGTGACTACTACACATTGGCCTACGCGGAGAGATGCGACATCGATTCGGAGCCGGCGACCGCGAAGTTCACTGAGTCGGAGCAGGGTAATGCGGCGGACGGAGAAACCGTGACGACCGATGGTGGGTCGCGAGATAGTGTTAATTCGAAGGAGGATCCTACCGCAAACCGGAAAATGTCGAGTGACATCGAGAGATCTGAATGGGCAGAAGGTGGAGCCTGTGGCAACGAAGTACCGGAGGTGCCACCGCGATGACCGACCCCCAAGACGCCATCGACGCGGAGGCGGCTACCCGAGCGACGGAGCGAGACCCCCGAATCGAAGAGCGAACTGCCGGCGAGGTGCAGGAAGGCATCCCGTTCATCGGTGCCGGTCCCGGCGACCCCGGATTACTCACCGTCACTGGCAGGGAACTGGTCGAGACGGCAGACCTCGTCGTCCACGCCGGGTCGTTGGTCAACAGCGAGCTCCTCGACGAATACTGCGCGGACGCCGAGCAGGTGTCGAGCATCGGCAAAGACTTGGAGGAGCTGGTGCCGCTGATTCGGGACGCCTACGAAGCTGGGCGGAACGTCGTTCGCCTTCATAGTGGCGACCCCGCAATCTACGGGGCGGCCGTAGAGCAGATGGACGCGCTGGAGCACGAGGGCATCCCGACCTACCTCGTGCCAGGTGTGACCTCGGCGTTCGCAGCTAGTGCGACGCTCCGAACCCAACTCACGCTGAACGGCGTGGCGAATCACGTTGTGTTCACTCGTCCTCAGGGGAAGACACTCGATCCCGAAGATGACCATATCAGTGAATTCGTCGAGATGGGTGACGTGACGACCTGCATCTACCTCGGAACCCACGCGGTCGGCGAGACGATGAACCGCCTCCTCAAGGACGGCCACGACCCGGAGACGCCAGTTACCGTCGTCTATCACGCGTCGTGGTCGGACGAGGAGGTCATCGAAGGCACAATCGGAACAATCGGCGAGCAGCTGGAGGCAGCGGGGTACCGTGCGTCTGCGCTCGTCATCATCGGCGACGCGGTGCGAAAAGCGGGTTATGAGCGCTCCTTCCTATACGGAGACTGGGCGAACCGCAATTCCACAGAGAGCGAGGCAGACGACTAGCCATGAGTACTGACACAAAGGACACGGATTCGGACGAATCAGACGGCCACTGCTCCACGCCGGACTCAGACGGCGAAGTGGCCGAGGAGATTGCTATCATCAGCTTCGAGCGCAAGCTCGACACCGCTCACGAGATCGAGGAGGGAATCGGCGACGGCTACGAGCGAGTGGACATCATCGAGTACCACAGTGACGTGTTCGCGGAGCATTGGGGCGAGTACGATTGCTTCGTTGGACTGATGGCCTCGGGCATCGCGATGCGCAAAACCGCGCCGCTCCTCGACGATAAGTGGGACGACCCTGCAATCGTGGTCGTCGACGAGGAACTCACGTGGGCCATCCCGATCACGGGCGGCCATCACGGTGCGAATCAGGTCGCCCACGATCTCTCACAACTGGGCGCAGTCCCGGCGATGACGACCGCGAGCGAGGCTGCGGGCAAGCAGGGCGTCGAGAGCAAGGCGAAGACGCTGGACACCCACGTCGTCAACGGCGATTCGACGGTCGCGACGAACCTCGCCGTTTTGAACGATGAACTCGGTCCGGTGGCCCGTCTCGACGGCCCCCGAGCGGTCCTCGTCGGCGACGACGTGACCGTTCTCAAGCGCAACGGCGAGGACGGCGTCGTCCTCGGGACCGGCACCGTCTCGGGGGTGAAGAAAGCGCAGGTACTCGATGCCTGGGAGGCTGTCCTTGACGACCTGGGTCTAGAGTTCTCCGACGTGGAGTTCGTCGCGACCGGCACTCGAAAGGAGGGTGAAGAAGGACTCTACGAGGCAGCCCAGGAGATCAGTGCGGGGGTCGTCCTCTTTGAGAAGGAAACGCTGGAGGAGTTCGAGGGGCCCTCACCCTCGCGGTCGAAGGAACTCATCGGCTGGCCGGGTATCGCTGAAGCGTCGGCTATTGCCGGCGGCCGCGAGCACGACCTTGCCCGGAAGAAAGAGCGGTTCGATGACGCCGTGACCGTCGCGGTGGGGCGGTAACATGGATGGCAGAGATGCCGCCACCGCCGACGCGATGGGGACCCTCTTCGTCGTTGGCATCGGCCCTGGACTGCCCCACGCGATGACGCAGCGGGCCAAGGACGTCATCACCACCGCCGATTGCGTCATCGCGTCGAACCTCTACCAGGAGTTCCTCCGTCGCGACGGAACGCTCCCCCCAGAAAACACCGAGGTGGAAGCCGCACCTGACGGGGGGACGGCGGCAGGAGCCGAGTCCGGTACCGTCTTCGAACGGCCAGGGGGTACCCGCCAGACCCTCATCTGCTCGACGATGGGGAAGCAGGTCGAACTGGCCCGTGAGGCGTTCCAGCGCGTCCGGGCGGGCGAAGATGTCGCCCACGTTTCTGGCGGCGATCCGAACGTCTACGGCAAGAGCGACCTCCTGTACACAATGGCCGAGGCGGACGAGGCGGACGACGTTCCCATCGAGGTGGTCCCCGGTGTGACGGCGGCGCTCGGTGGCGCGGCCAATCTCGGCGCACCGCTGTCGAACGACTTCTGTACGGTCTCGCTGTCCGACAAGTGGCGCGGATGGGACGAGATCGAAGAGAAACTGCGAGCCGCGGCGATCAGTGGGTTCGTCATCGTCCTTTACAACTGCTGGCGTGACTATCAGCGCGCTATCGACGTGGTTCGCGAGGAGCGAGCCGAGGACGTACCGGTCGGCATCTTCAACGACGCCGGCCGCGGCGACGCAGGTCGAAATCTGGACGACGAGACACACACCATCACCACCCTCGGCGAGGCGAACGACCACAACGACGAGGTCGGCGGGATGGGAACGTCCATTCTGATCGGCAATCACGAGACGACGGTCTGGGAGAACGACTACGGCAAACACCTCGTCACCCCGCGCGGCGGGCGTGACGTCGACGACTTCTGACAATGAGCACTGACGACACCACCACTGAGAAGAGCACAGACACCGAAACCAGCTGTGGCGCGAGCGACGATTCGAACGCGGCTGAAACTGCGACTGACACCGAATCGGGTTCGGAATGCGGAGCTTCGACCCCGGACGCCGAGGCCGACGGTGGCGTCACGAGCGCAGCTGGAACGGTGACAGACGTTGATGAGAGCACGTCGACGTGTGGCGGGTCCACGACGTCGTCGAGTTCTGCATGCGGCAGTTCGAAGAAGTCGGCGACCGACGAGAAGGTCGGGTCGACCGTCGACGACTTCGAGGCAGATCCCGGACGACTCATTGCAGTTGGCTTGGGTCCCGGACAGCCGGCAGGGATGACCCAGCGTGCCCGCGGGGCGCTGCTCGACGCGGAGCATATCGTCGGGTACACCACGTACGTCGAACTCCTGCCAGAGGAGGTCACGGAGTCGGCAGAGGAACTGTACGACACGCCGATGTGTGGCGAAGTGTCTCGCACGGAGGAAGCGATCGACCGCGCGCTCGCAGGCAACGACGTCGCCATCATCGGAAGCGGCGATCCGAACGTCTACGCGCTGGCCGGTCTGGCGCTAGAGATCCTCGAGTCGAAGGGCGCGACCGCGAGCATGGTCGACTTCGAGGTCGTTCCAGGCGTCCCCGCTGCCCAGTCCTGTGGCGCGCGGTTGGGCGCACCGCTCGTGAACGACACAGTCAGTATCTCCCTGTCGGACCACCTGACATCGATGCCGACCATCGAGTCACGGCTCCACGCGGCAGCCAAGGAGGGCTTCACCATCTCTATCTACAACCCCTGGAGCCGCAAGCGTCGGGAGAACTTCCAGAAGTGCTGTGAGATTCTTTTAGAGCACCGCGCACCGGACACGCCCGTCGGGGTCGTCCACGGAGCGGGCCGCGACGACGAGGAGGTTGAGATCGTCGAACTCGGCGAGCTCGAGGACCTCGGCGAGACGGACCTCATCGACATGACTACGACGATCCTCGTCGGAAACGAGGAGACGTACGTCTGGGACGATCGGATGGTGACGCCGCGGGGGTACGAGTCCAAGTATGACTACTGAGTATCAGGTACGGCTCGACCGCAACGCCTGTGATGGTGTGTTCGCCTGTCTCGTCCGAGACGACCGCTTCGTCGAGGCCTCGGACGGGTTGGCGACAATCGACTGGAGCGGCGACTATAGCCACCAGGAGTGCGAGGTGAGCGGAAAACAACTCGTGACATTCACTGACGATCAGCTGACAGCGGCCAAAAAGGCGGCCCGCGCCTGCCCGGTCGACGCGATCGAGGTGCTGACGGAGGAAGACGATGAGTGACGCGAACCGACGATCCACGATGCCCGAGCCAGTCGAGGATCTGCTCACCTCGACACCGGCCACGGCGTACTTCTGGGGACGCGTGGCCGGTGATGGCGAACTGACCCAGAGCTGTGTGACCGTCCGGACGGCAGACGAGACGTCTGCCGACGCGATTGCGGCGATCGCCGGCGCTGGCCGAACGGACCACGACCATCGAGTCGCCGCCCGGGAGTCGGCGCACGACGCCTCAATCGTCCGGTTCGAAGATGAGTACAAGTTACAGGTATTCGGGATGCTGGCCGACCGCGCAAGTGCGGCGCTTGGACTTCCCATCGACGGACAGCCTGGTGGATATCGGTTCGACATGTTCTCAGATTACCGTCCACAGCTCGTTCGTGGATTACTCGAGGCCTGTGGCACTGTCTGTTTCCGTGAGTCCTCGGGGTCGGTCGGTGTCTCGTTCGTCCACGACGACGAAGCCCTACTTCGGACGGTTCGGTCACTCCTCGACGCCGCCGATCCACACGTTCCGACCGATGATCTCTCCGATACTTCCTCTGGTGGCTACTGGTTCGGTCTAGCCGATGAAGCAGACACGGCGGCGTTTGCACAATGGGTGTACGCGGACAGCGACAGTTCGGGGCTGTACTCGACGGAGAGGCGGCAGAAGCTCCGACGGAGCGTCGAACGTGCGACGGGTAGCGAGGTGGGCGAACTCTCTCAATGACCACGAACGCGAAAGCGACTCCGGTCGGGCTTGACGACGAGGCCGTGCTGCTGATCGGACACGGATCTCGCCGTGAGAAGTCGAACGAACAGGTCCGCACGCTCGCCGCCGACCTAGAAGAACGACTCGGCGTCCCGGTCGACGCAGGGTTCCTCGAACTCGCGAAACCGTCAATTCCAGACGCCATCGCGGGCCTCGCGTCGAGTGTTTCGCGAATCACCGTCGTCCAGCTGTCGCTCTTCGCAGCGGGTCACGTCAAGAACGACGTGCCGCTGGCGGTCCAGAATGCCCGGTTAGACCACTCCGAGCTCACGATCCACAACGGCGCGCATCTCGGGGTGCATCCCGCCCTCGTGGATCTCCTCGACAACCGGGCCGCGGCGGTGGAGTCTGAGTTAGGAATCGATCGCGAGGAAGTGGACGTCGCAGTCGTCCTCTGTGCCCGCGGCTCTAGCGACCCGGACGCGAACAGCGACGCACACAAACTTGCCCGGTTACTGTACGAGGGGCGCTCTTTCGACCGCGTCGAAACGTCATTTATCGGCGTTACCGATCCTCGCCTTGAGGAGACGCTCCATACGGTGGCGAAAAGCCGTCCGGACGCCGTGGTCGTGCTCCCGTACATGCTCGGAGACGGCGTGCTCACCGGGCGTATCCGCGACGGTGCCGCCGAGTTCGACGACGAGTACCCGTACGTTGACGCCGCGGCCGGCGACCCGCTCGGAACCGACACACGGCTATTAGATGTGCTCGGTGACCGCTGGCAGGAAGCCCGTACGGACAGCGTGGATATGTCGTGTGATACCTGCAAGTACAAAGTCGAACTCGACGGCTACGAGGAGGACGTCGGCGGTGCGAGAGCGATGCTGCGGGCACTGACACATCAAGAATCCCACGCAGACCGTGACGATGTGGACGAGCAGCCACACACTCACGACGCCCCAGCGAAACACGTCACAGTTTGTACGAATCAGACCTGTGCCGCCGACGGCTCACCGGCCGTTCTGGAACGGTTGCGACAGGAGACCCGGGACTCCGACGCGTGCGACGCTCGCATCACGCGCTCGTCATGCCTCGGCCGCTGTGGCGATGGACCCATGGTCGCCGTCTATCCTGACGGCGTCTGGTACGGCGGGGTTGACCAGACCGATGCGGAGCGAATCGTCTCGTCCCACCTCGACAGGGATCGAATCGTCTCGGATATTGTCGATCAAACACTGTAATACAGAACAATGAGCTGCTACGAAATCGAAGCCCTACGACTCGGATTGATGAACGTTCTTGGAACCGAAGACCGGAGTGCGCGCGAACACGCCGAAAAGGAACTCGACGGTAACCTCGATGGCCCCATCGAAGCCTTGGCAAGTGCGGAGACGCTCTCGGAGGTCGAGCGGCACCTCGACGCGGCGCTCGTTGACCTCGAAGAGGAGGTCACCGCGACCGATGCAGATGACCCAGAGTACGACTACATGCGTGGACGGCTAGTGGCCGTCCGCGACGCGGAACGCGCTGTTCGCAGGTTAACCGACCAGGGCGAGAGTGTCATCGGCGGGCTGGGCGAGGCGCACGACGTTCTCCACGAGACCTTCCCCGTCGATGAGTAACGTACTAGAACAGCGAGCGGTTGAACTCGGAGAGGTAACACCGGCCCGATCCCGGCACGCGGGCCAACGGTCGGCCATCACGCTGGTCGATGAACTGGTCGTCACTGGGACGGCCTCCGGAGACGTACTCGCTCACGACCGAACGATGCTCGACGAGTATTGGAGAATTGGAACGGAGACCGAGATGACATCCGTCGTGACGGCAGAATCGTTTGGCGATGGGGTCGCAGTTGGCGAGCGCGGTCCCGAGGGAACTGTCCGATTCTACGACATCGACACTGGAGAACTCCGCTGGCAGTATGCCACGGCGACGGACGTGGGAACTCCCCAGAAACCGTCCCGATTCTTTCTCCCCTTCGTCGTCGATATCGAGACTGACAGCGATCGATTGTACGTTGCATCCCGTCGCTACGAGCGCGACGGTGAGCGACGCTCGTTCAAAAGTATCGTCTACGCTTTCGACGAGCTGGGTGCTGTCGTCTGGACGTATGAGACTGACGCCTCCCCAATCAGCCTCGATGCCGATGACGGACGGCTTGCGGTCGCGTACAATCGATGTCCCGGCTCTCACCAGCATGGTCTCGTCGTCCTTGACGCCGGGACGGGCATGGTACGGTACGAGTGGGATCCCGGTACTGTCGGTCAGCGACGCGTCGGTGACGTCTCGCTCGTCGAGAACGGAATCGTAGTCACCAGCCATGGCGACTACTGCGGCTACCGCCTCCGCCAAGGGGGTGCCGAGCAGTGGCGTGTCGAACTGGCGACTCCTACGGAGGTCGATGGCGAAACGCTGTATGCCTATCCGAATCACGTGCACGCGACGACCGAAGGGGTGATCTTCCTCACAGGGAACACGTACTCGACGGAAGGCCGCGAGACTGCGTCGCTGCATCCCCGTGAACACACTGCCTTCGGGTATACCTCAGACGGTGAGCACGTCTGGACGGCCTCGATCGGCGGCTTCGCGAGCGAACTTGGTGTCGAAAGCGAACATGTGGTCGTTCCCCGGGCGCAGCACTTTCGGACGCGCGATCCTGACATTCACGGTCTGCAGATATTCGGTATCGAGACTGGGCCCGAAGTGAGCCTCGAAACCGACGGCATCGTCACGGCGGTCGCATTCGACGGTGAAACGTTCGTCGCCGTAGAAGAGCCCGTCGTCTATCACGACGAGGGGACGGAACGAGGGAGCTATCGGCTGTTGCTGGGGAAGACGGATGCGAGATAGTTCACTGAGTCCAAACGATGACCGGACATTAGTCGTCCGCGTGTGACTCCGGCGTGAACGTGACCCCGTCTATCTCAATTTCCTCGGGGACATGACTGGTGTCGTGCGTGCCCACCGGCGGGAGGTTCACATCCGCAGCGGACGAGACGGCCAGATCCGTTTCGTCGTCGATCGCGGTCATCTTGCCGTCCGCGTCACGTGCGTCCTGGTCGATACGCATCGAACAGAACTCAACACCACACATCGAGCAAAACCGTGCGTCCTTGTAGTTGTCACCTGGCAGAGTCTGGTCGTGATACGCCTGTGCTCGTTCGGGGTCAAGTGCGAGCTCGAACTGGCGCCGCCAGTCGAACTCATAGCGCGCCTCCGAGAGCGCGTCGTCCCAATCCTGTGCGCCGGGGAGGCTAGTAGCGACGTCCGCCGCGTGGGCCGCGATTCGATAGGCTGCAAGGCCGTCACGCACATCCTCTTTGTCGGGCAGGCCGAGGTGCTCCTTGGGGGTGACATAACAGAGCATCGCTGCCCCTGCACGGGCAGCTTCCGTCGCGCCGATCGCGCTGGTAATATGGTCGTACCCCGGCGCAACGTCCGTAACCAATGGCCCAAGCACGTAGAAGGGTGCGCCATCACACATGTCCTGCTGTCGCTCAACATTATCCTTGATCTGATCCATAGGCACGTGACCGGGCCCTTCGACCATTACTTGCACACCGTGATCCCACGCGACCTGCGTGAGTTCGCCGAGTGTCTCGAGTTCAGCGAACTGGGCCTCGTCGCTGGCGTCGGCCAGACATCCTGGCCGAAGGCCGTCGCCGAGCGAGAACGTCACGTCGTGCTTGGCGAAGATCTCACAGATCTCCTCGAACTTCGCGTACAGCGGATTCTGCATCCCGTTTTCTTCGATCCATTGGGCCAAGATGGATCCTCCTCGCGAGACAATACCCGTCTTGCGACCGTCCGTCAGCGGCAGATGTTCCATGAGCACACCTGCGTGGATGGTCATGTAATCGACTCCCTGTTCGGCCTGCTTTTTGATGATGTCGATTAGTAGTTCGTGAGTAATATCCGTGGGATTTTTCGCCCGCTTGACTGCTTCGTAGATGGGAACTGTTCCGATCGGAACGGGGGAATGTTCGACGTTGGCTTCACGTATTTCGTCGAGGTTTTCGCCCGTCGAGAGATCCATCACTGTATCGGCACCGTAATGGACTGCTGTGTGGAGCTTCCGGAGTTCCCCTTGGAGGTTGCTGGTCGTATCACTGTTGCCAATGTTGGCATTGACCTTCGTAGCGAACTGTTGCCCGATGATCATCGGATCGAGTGACTCGTGAGCGTGGTTATTCGGGATCACTGCCTGACCGTCCGCCACCTGCTCACGGACGTACTCTGGTTTACGGGTCTCGCGTTCTGCTACGCGTCTCATGGCAGGAGTTATCTCTCCGGCCATGGCCCGGTGAAGCTGTGTTCGCGCCATGTATAACGCCATAATACTACTGGGTAATAAATTACCTGGGAATAAGTGTCTGAATCGCAGTCATCAGTGTCGCTCGAACGTTGGCTGCTGGGCTACTGATCATCATCGCGAGATCCAAATTGCTCTAAAGTGTGGCTCAGGGTTCGGTCATATTTTCGTGGTCGCTTACCGAGACGTCATCTCTCTTAATACTCAACTGCGCTCCATCGGCACCGAACTCGCCTTCGAGCAGCTCCGGTACCTCCTCCGGGACAACGTCCGAGTACCACTGGTTGCGAGGATGGATGGCAATCGCGGTGCCCTCGGCGCTACACAATCCGAGACAGCTCGTCTCGGCGACGTGGACGCGCGACCAGAAGATCCCCCGCTCGCGTAGCCAGGATTTCACCGCCTCGTACACCTCCTGACCGTGCGCCTCCGCACAACAGGCGTACCCCGAGTCCCGGTCGTTCGTACAGACCAGTACGTGGTCGGAGAACCCGTTCTCATGGACGTCCTTGGTTCGCTGTCTCATCAGTCTGCGGTAGCTGTCGCATCGGTGTGTGACGTCATGATCTCGGAGGCCTGCCTGTCCGTCTGGCGGCGATGAAGTCGAGCATGAGCCCCCGCGAGGAGCAGCCAGAGTAGTGCCTGTCCGAACACAATCATCCCTGTCAGTCCAGCCGTCAGTTCAGGAGGGAGTGAACTCTCCACCGAGTTCACCGGCGAAAGAACGGCCAGAATCACGAGCAGACCGAATGGAAGCACCGCGATGATAGCAGCGATGATTCGTCCATTTGCATCTCGGAGACGACCGAACACGAACCCCGCGAGCAGACAAACAAGCGCACCTGCGACCATCATCCCTCCATAGAGGATGAGGCGGGTCTCCGTTGGGAGTGCTTGTTCGACTCCCGGTGGCTGTGGCGGAAGCACGAGCCATGGCGCGCCCGAGACAGTGACAAAGCCAGCCACGGCCAGAAGATAACTTTTCATTCCACCGGTTCCCGGGATTGCGGGTTCGAGGAAATAGAAGGCGATGCCGAAGATAACCCCGCCTAGAAGCAGGCCCCAGAGAACTCCGGAGATTATACTCACGCCGTTCGTGACCGTCATCGAAACAGCACTATCGTGATGTGCACTATCGGTCCCCTCTTTGTGGTGCCCATCGACGGCGTGATGATCCACCTGCCCGAGTTCGTCAGCGAACAGGACGAGCGGATTGGCGACGAGTGCCATGAACAAGCCGAATATCAGCCCAGCAATCACGCCCGCTTTCACTCCTCGCTTTAAATATGACGTGAACATGATCAGTGACAAGTAATGCCCGCCGCGTGCCGGAAGTTATGCATTGAGTCGTGCATCATCGGCTCCTGAACGAACAGAAGTGCGAATCCGAGTGCGGCGATGAGAGCAAGTCCGACACCCATTTGCGCCGGCGTTAGTTCCATTCGAGCCTGTTCTATTCGACCGTGAACGGTGTTGTTGGCAGTCGCCATTCTAAACCACACTTGTACAAGATCAAATAAGCTTGTAAATCCTCCGGATTATCTAAACCTAGCTTTCACGGGCGGCATCGACGGCTGCATCGATACGACTGGCAGACAGCGCAGAGAGCGGGACGCGTTCACCGTCCGTTTCGTTGGCGATCAGCCCCGTTAATCCGGTTCTGTCGCTGTCGCTCGCATCGACGACGACCACGTGTGCGCCGAACTCGGTCAATCGTCTAGCGGCCGCACGCGTCTCACGTACCGGGCTCTCGTCCGCGACGTTCGCCCGGCCATCGGTGACCAGTACGACGACACTGGCGGTCGGTTCGGCCCGGTCGAGAACTTCGCTGGCCGTTCGGAGTCCGGCAGGGAGCGGCGTCCGATCGCCGGTTGGCAGATTCTTCAGGTGACGAGCGGCGAGGGTGACACTGTTCGTAGGGGGGAGGAGAACGTTTGCCTCGTCGCCGGCGAACGCAACAAATGCGACCTCGTCGCGCTGCTGGTACACGTCTTTCAGGAGTTCGAGCACGGTTCCCTTCGCCGCACGCATCGCGGGTAGCATCGACGCGCTCGCGTCGACGACGAACAGCACCAGCGCTGAGGCGTCGCTCTGACGAACGGATTGACGCAGGTCGCGCGATTCAACGGACGAAGCTCCACGGGTAGTTGCCGCTCGAATCGAGGCCGCGGCGTCGATGCGCCGGTTCGAATCCGTACGTTGACTCCGTACCCGGGCTCCCTCGTTGTTGACATGTGGCTGCGTCTGCGACCGGGATCCGCCACCTGCTCTCCCGCTCTCGACGGCTTCGGGCGCAGCCAGTTCGGGAGCGCGTCCGGCACCGATGTTTGCACGAGACTGTCCGGGGACGATTGGTTTCCCTTCCGCCACGTCATTTTCGTCCGTCTTCTGACCCTCGTCCGCCGCTTCCGCTTCGACGCCCTCGGTTCCCGTTTTGTCACTTTGATCTGATGGTGACGTATCGTTCTCGACTTCGTCGCGCCTACCGTTTTCTTCAGACGATTCGGGTTCCGTCGAGTCTGGTGTGTCTATTTCTTCGATGTTTCCGGAGTCGTCCACCTCGTCTGAGGAATCCTCATCGGCTTCGGACTGCTCCTCATCGGGTTGTTCTTTTCGGTCCTCCTGACCGCTGTCACCACCCTTACCATCGAAGTGTTCGTCAATGAGTTCGCTGGGATCAGGCGCGTCTTCGAACGGCCGTGATCGAAGCCGGTGAGGGAGCGCGAGTTCCGCCGCCCGTTGCACGTCAGGCTCGATGACCTTCGAGCGCTCGTCGAGGGCGGCGAACGTCATGGCAGCGCGCGCCGTCGCGATGTCTCCGCGGTGTCCGTCAACTCCCGAGTCACGACATAGTTCCGCGATCTCCCGGGCGAACTGCGTCGAAAGCTCGACCTCGGAGAGCCGTTTTTGGGCCTGCCACAGCTGGTCTCGGAAGTCGTCGATCTCCACGCATCCGTCGGTCGACTGCTCCGTTACGCCACCGTCTATTCGTCCTATTGCCCGGTCGATGATACTGACCCGTTGATCGACGTCTTCACAGGCGGTGACCGTCGCCTGGAGTGCGAAACGGTCGCGCAACTGCGGTCTAAGGTCCCCCTCCTCGGGATTCATCGTCCCCACGAGCGTGAACCTAGCTGGATGGGAGACGCTCATACCGTCACGTTCGATTCTGTTGACCCCGCTTGCCGCCGCGTCGAGTAACACGTCGACGAGGTGGTCGTCGAGGAGGTTCACCTCATCAACGTAGAGGATGCCGCGGTTCGCGCGGGCGAGCAGTCCGGGGTCGAACTCGTAATCGCCGGCGAGAGCATCCGCCACGGAGAGCGTCCCGACAACCCGCTCGCGGGTCGCCCCCAGCGGGAGCGTCACGAGAGGAACCGACCGTTCGGCCGTTGGCGGGTCGGTCCGCTCACGACAATTTTCACACTTATATTCGGACACGTTCGGCGGACAGCCATACGGACAATCCTCGATGATCTCCTGTCTCGGAAGGAGGTCAGTTAGTGCCCGCACCGCTGTGGATTTCGCAGTTCCTTTCTCACCCTGTATGAGAAGGCCATCCAGGTCGTCGTTAGCTGCGACGGCCAGTAAAGCTCTCTTGAGTTCCTCCTGACCGACGATCTCCGAAAAAGACAGCGACGCCCCCCGACCGTGCGAAGCTTTTTTGCCTCCGCCGTAATCAATCATACTTGTATTAGCACAATGGAGGTTTAATAACGTTATGCCAACAATCGGCCTATACACCGCGACTGAAAACGAACTCGGAGCTGTCCAGCGGGCCGCGGCGCGAACAGATGTCGACCTTGTCGTTCGCTCGGAGAGCGATCTCGAGGATCAGATAGATGTCGACGCGTTCCTCGACGAACTCGAAGATGCGACGGCGGCGATCTTCTGGCTGCACGGTGCCGAGGAGAGTATGCCAGGGTACGACCACGGCGTCGATCGTCTGGAAGAGGCCGGCGTCCCACTGGTCGTCAAATCCACCGGTGACGCCTACGCACTCGAGGATACGTCCGTCCCTGCGGCAGACCGCGATCGAGTCTACAAATATTTAGAAAAAGGTGGAACCAACAACGTCGCGAACTGTGTTCGGTTCCTCGTCGACGAGTACGGGGAACTCGAGTGTGACTACGACGAACCAGTGACGCTTCCAACGGAGGGAGTCTACCATCCGGACTACCCGGGAGCGTCGTACGAGGATCTGATAGGTACGCTCGACCCCGACACACCTACAGTCGCTATCTGGTTCTACGAATCTCACTGGACCCACGAGAACACGCGGTACGTCGACGCCCAGGTGCGCGCCGTTGAGGCGCAGGGTGCGGATGCGCTCCCAATTTTCTGTAACCCGGCGACGGACAGCGACGAACAGTGGGACGCTGAACGTGTGACGGAGGAGTGGCTCCTCGACGATGGCGACCCCATCGTCGACACCGTGCTCTCGTCGTTCATGTTCTCCCTCTCTATGGACGAGCGGGGGCGTGCAGCGGACGACGAGGGAGACGGAGCGGAGGACGTCTTCCTCGACCGACTCGGTGTTCCCGTCGTCCAGACCGTGACGACGATGCGATCCCGCTCCCGGTACGAGAAGAGCGACACGGGCGTCATGGGCTTCGAACTCGCGCTGTCGGTCGCACTCCCGGAGTTCGACGGCAACATCATCACCCATCCGATCAGCGGCAAGGAGCGGACAGACGACGAGGCCGACATCGGGAGCGCACCGAAACAGCACTTCCCCATCGACGCCCGGGTGGACCATGCCGCGCGACTTGCGGTCAATTGGGCGACCCTTCGCCATACCTCGAACGAGGAGAAGCACGTCGCGGTCGTCCTGCACAACTACCCGCCGAGCGACGACGGCATCGGCACCGCCTTTGGACTCGACAGTCCAGAGAGCACCGTCAACCTCCTCGATGAGCTGGACGCTAGGGGCTACGACCTCGGCAAGCGTACACCAACGAGCGGTCAGGTCTTGGTAGATCGGCTGACCACACAATTGACGCTCGACGACCGCTGGGTCGCCCCGGAGGACGTACGAGACCTGAGTGTCGATGTCGTATCCACGGAACAGTATCGCGAGTGGTTCGCGGCCACGGACGAACGCTTCCAGTCAAACGTCGTCGACGAGTGGGGCGAGGTGCCCGACCGTCCGTTTGCCATCCCTGGCGTCGAGTTCGGGAACGTCCTCGTCACCGTCCAGCCACCGCGTGGGTTCGGGATGGATCCGTCGAAGGTCTACCACGACTCCGACCTCCAACCGCCCCACGATTACGTGGCGTTCTACGGCTGGCTCCGAAACACGTTCGAGGCCGATGCAATTGTTCACCTCGGCACGCACGGGAGTCTAGAGTGGCTTCCCGGCAAGACGGTCGGGCTGAACGGGGAGAGCGCCCCAGATCAGCTCGTCGACGATATCCCGAACGTGTACCCGTACATCATCAACAACCCGGGTGAGGGAACCCAGGCGAAGCGGCGGTCATACGCGGCTATCGTCGACTACCTGACCCCGGTGATGCGCAACGCCGGAACCTACGACGAACTTGCCGAACTCGAGGAGATCGCTGATCAGTATCGCGAAGCCGGGATGGAAGACGCCCGCACCGACGACGGGGAGCACCTCGAACGGCTCCTCCGGGAGAAAGTCGACGAACTCGACCTCGCGGTTGAACTTGGTATCGCAGGCGATATCGACGAGCGCGTCGACGTTCGCGGTCCAGAGGAAGCCGGTTCGACGCTCGCGGAGGGAACAGTCGATGGAGACGAGATAGATGTCGACGAACTCGTCGAACGCATCCATGAGTACCTCACGGACGTGAAGACGACCCAGATTCGGATGGGGCTCCACACGATGAGCGAGCCCCCAGAGGCGGACCGTCTCATCGAGTATCTCGTCGCACTTACGCGACTGGAGAATCCGGGGGGGCCCAGTCTCCGTGAAAGTGTGACCGGCGTGCTCGGCGTCGACTACCAACGGATGCTCGACGAACCGGGTACATACGACGACGAATTGGGCATGACACTCTCGGAGGCTGCCGACGAAGTGTACGAGACGAGTCTCGCGCTCGTGGAGACGCTGGCCGAACACGATTTCGACATCCCGGCCTCGGAGGCAGAGGCGGGTCCAGGGGACGAGGTGAACATGAACCTCCTTGTGGTAGACATTGACCCACTCGGGGACGCACGTGCGAAATCCGGCGCACACAACGACCTTCGGGACGCGCTGGCGTTCATCTGTGAGGAGGTTGCCCCCCGGGTTCGAGGTGCGGAGGACGAGATTCCGAGAACGGGAGACGCCCTGGCAGGCGAGTACGTCCCACCAGGTGGGAGCGGTGCGCCGACGCGAGGCGGAGTCGACCTGCTTCCGACGGCACGGAACTTCTACACGCTGGACCCACGGAAGGTGCCGGCCAAGAGCGCGTGGCGCGTCGGGCGGGAAGTCGCCGACGGCATCGCAGCGCGCCACCATGAAGAGGAAGGCGCGTATCCCGAAGAGGTCGGCGTCGTCGCGTGGGGGACGCCGACTGTTCGAACGCGGGGCGAGACCATCGCGCAAGTGCTTGCGCTGATGGGCGTCGAACTCGAGTGGACCGACGCCGGGCGCATCGACGACGTCACTCCCATTCCCTTGGACGAACTCGATCGCCCCCGAATCGACGTCACCACTCGCGTTTCGGGTCTATTCCGCGACGCCTTCCCGCAGGCCGCGGGCGTCATTCACGACGCCGTCGACGCGGTCGTCGAACTCGACGAGTCACACGAGATGAACTACGTCAAAAAGCATGTCAAGGAGGAAGCCGAGCGGCTCGGCGAGCAGGGTATCGACGAACCCGAAAAGGCCGCTAGACATCGGGTGTTCACGACCCGACCTGGCGGGTATGGTGCGGGCACGAACAAGGCCGTCGACGAAGGGAACTGGGACGACCGCGCCGACCTCGCGGACGTGTACGTCCAGTGGGGTGGCTACGCGCTGGGGAAGCGTGGTCGCGTCTCTGAAGCGCACGACGCCTTTGAACGCAGGCTCGGGAGCGTCGAGGCCACGGTCAAGATCGAGGACACCGCCGAGCAGGACGAGTTCGACAGCTCTGACTGGTACGCGTTCCACGGCGGGTTCATCACCGCCGTTTCGGAGATCGCGGGCGAGGAGCCTGCCTCGTACGTTGGCGACTCCGCCGATCCGAACAACGTCGACATCTACACCAACGAGGAGAAGGTTCGGAAGGCGATGCGCGCTCGAGTGCTCAATCCGGACTGGCTCAAAAGCATGGAGGATCACGAGTACAAGGGCGCGGGTGACCTCTCCACGACGGTTGACGTCATCCTCGGGTGGGACGCCACCACCGGCGTCGTGAGCGACACTCTCTGGAACGACGTCGCCGAGAAGTACGCGTTCGATGCGGATCGACGGGAGTGGATGCGCGACGTGAATCCGTGGGCGCTGGAGAGCATCACCGATACGCTCCTCGAGGCCATCGACCGAGGGCTGTGGAACGCCGACAACGAGACGACGGACCGCATACGTGACATCAATCTCCGAGTCGATGGTGACATCGAAGCGCGTGCCGATAGCGTGGACGCTGCAGAGGTGATGAGCGATGACGACTGACGCGAACGTCGACGCCTCGACAGGTGACGACGAGGGTGAAGCGTACGCCGACCTCGGCGCGACTACCGAGAATGCCATGCAGATCGCCGAAACGAGCATGGATCGAGTGCGGGAACTCGTCCCCGATGAGACACTTCCTGACCGAATCCGTCAGAAGGCGGTTCACGCCACCGGCGATCCGGAGTTCCAGCATCTATTGCGCTTCGAGGGCACTCCCGTCCGAGCGGGCGCGGCGGCAGTGCTCGACGAACGATCCATCGTCACCGACATCACGATGGTGAAAGCGGGAATCACTGGACGTGGCCACAGTTGTTCTGTTCGCAAGGCTATCGGCAACGGTACCGACCTCGCAGAACGGACGGGGATGACGCGAACCGCCGCGTCCGTACTCGAACTCGACCATCAGGGCGTCTACGACGGTGCGATCGCCGTGATCGGAAACGCGCCGACCGCGGCGCTGGCACTCGCCGACTGCATCGAAGACGGAACCCGTCCCGCAGTCGTCGTCGCCACCCCCGTGGGATTCGTGAAAGCCGCCAAGAGTCGCGAGCGTATTCGTGAAGTCGTCCGCGAGTACGGCGTCCCTGCCATCACGAACGTCGGTCGCCGCGGCGGGAGCGGACTTGCGGCTGGTTTGACAAACGAATTCGTACACGTCGCAAGCGATGTACGGAATGGCGAGATTTCGTTGAAAACTTCGGAAATATCGAACGGAGAGCAGAGAAGCGTGAAACGAGGAGACGTCGACTTGGCATGAGCGACACGTACGATTTGGAAGCCGGTCCAGATCCAGCGACGATTGCGGCGTCCACACCGGAGATGTCCGCCGAGAACCCGGTGTACGCGGTCGGGATCGGTCCCGGAAACACGGAGTACCTGACGCCTCGAGGAAAGCGAGCGATTCGTGAAGCAGACGTTGTCGTCGGATTCGAGACGGTCGTCGACTTCGTTCGTGGAAAGACCGACGCTGAACTGCTACCCTGCGGCTACGCCGACGAAGCCGCAATGCTCGAGACGTTTGCACAGCAGGTCAGCGACGGTGCGGACGGGACGGCCGTGCTGATGGGCGACCCTAACCACTCGGGCTATCAGTTCGTCGGCAAGGTCCAAGCTGCAATAGACCGATCAGTACGCGTGATTCCGGGTATCTCGTCGCTCCAAGTAGCTGCGAGTCGTGCACGAACGCCCATGGAGGAAACGACGTTCGTGACGCTCCATAAAAGCGGTGACGTGGCTCCGGATCTCCAACGCCTCCGTGATTCCGTCGGCGACCGCCACCTGCTCGTACTACCACGACCGTACGATTGGATGCCAGGAGATATCGCCGCCAATCTCCTCGATGCCGGTGCGTCTTCGTCGTGTGATGCGCTCGTCCTCGAGCGGTTGACGCACGAGGACGAGGAGGTTACCAGGTTGACTCTCGGTGAACTGAAAACCTATGCGGGTGGAACGAAACCGGACGACACGCCATTCTCGGATTTGTCCGTGCTGGCCGTTCGAGCAGACTAACCCGATCTACTACCGCCGCACTCCCTCTCCGTCGGTCGCAACGGGACGGTGATTTTGGGTGAGCTGAGTTTCAAACGATGTTGGGCCGTCTCCGCTACTGGCAAGTACGCGTTGTTTTTCGACCTCCGCGTGAATCGCGTCGGTTACTCGCGTGTGGTCGCCGAGCGGGTCAGCGTATTCGATTCCGCCGCGTGCGAGTTCGAGTTTCGTCGGAATCTCTTCCTCTGTCGCTTCAGACTGCGTCAAAAACAACGGAACAGCGACCGTACGGCTGTTCGAAGTGTTGTAGCGGACACATTCAACCGTTGGATTCTGTAAGAGGTAACAGGTAAGGACCTCACCGTAGTCCGACTGGTCACTCAGACGTGCCGCGTGGTATTCGGCCGTCTGACGCTGATACGGTTTCGAGCTGCTTCCGAAACCCACGAGCACGAGCGACGCATCGTCGCTTGCTCGCAGTACTTCCGAGGCTCGTTGGGTAAGAACGTCCGTGACGGCAGGACTTTGACCGACTGGTTCGCAGTAGCGCACCTCACCGGGGACGTACGAAAGCGCAGCTGGAACTTCGTCGGTCGTATCGTACGTATGCGCTGTAGTCATGGGTACGGCATAGACCCGATCGCTTTCGATCTCGACGAATGTCTCACGGAGTTCACGAATCGGTTCATTTTCGTACGTTGCGACGTGCACTTCGCCGATGCTGGCTCGATTTCTGAGCCGATTCGCGTGGATTTCGTACACTTCGCGAGCGTGCGGGGCGTTCCGGCCGATGAGTAGGAGTGCTTCGTTTGTCATTTTGGAATCCCGCCGATATACAAACTGGCTTTAGTTAGACCAAGTTTGCTTGAATTTCACGTGGAGAGCGATTGCCTAATAAGTTTTGGACGCCAGCGGAAAACTTCCGCCTGGAATAAGCATCACTTAGTCTACCTATCGAAACTGCATCCCGCCGTTTACGTTTACGATCTCGTGCTGAAGAACGACTTTCTCCAGCACATATTTGACGGTGTGAGCGATGTCTTTCGGCTCACAGGCGTAGGTCGGGAGGTGCGTATCGACGTTTTCGTGGCCTCGGAAATCCACCGCCTCGAGATACGAGATGATTTCGTCGTTCATACTCGTTTCCACTGGGCCGGAGGCAATTGCATTCACTTGAACGCCATCCGAACCGAACTCGCGGGCCAACGCCCGGGTAAGGCCGTGCAGGCCAGCTTTACTCGCCGCGTAACTCGCGTCGACCGTGCCGCCAGTTCCACCGATACTGGACATATTCACGATATCACCATCCGGAGCCAGGTACGGAATCGTTGCTCGCACCGTGTAGAACGCTCACTAAGATTTGTTTCTACCACATCTTGCCACTGGTCATCGGTGATTTCAGTCGCCGTATTCGGTCGGACGTTTCCTGCATTGTTGATGACAGCGTCAAGTCCATCGAACGTCCGGGGGCTCCCTTTGTAACCGCACCATGTTATCGGCACGCCGAACGTTCGGAGACTTGTCGGCGAACCATCGAGTTTTCGAAGGTGGCGGTCTCTCAGCCAATGGGTAGTCCGTCCTATTCTCGAAATCGTGAAAGAGTCACGCTAGTTGTGCATTTTCTAACGGAGCAGCCATTCTTTTACGTTACCTCTCACGGTAACGACGTCACCGACTATCGTAACCGCAGGGGACTCTATCGCCGCCTCTCGGCTCTTCCCAACGATATTGCCTAACGTTCCTGTGACGGTCTTCTCGTCGCTCCACGTCGCTTTCTGTACCATCGCCGCGGGCGTCCCACGCGGTACCCCATGTTTTCGGAGTGCCCGAACGTTGTTCGGCAGCCGATTTACACCCATTAGAATGACCAGTGTCCCGCCTCCTGTGACCGAATCGGCGATCGCACTCCAGTCTATGGCGCTCTCATCCTTGTCCGGTGTTTGGTGTCCTGTTATAATGGTCAGGCTCGAGGATCGGTCCCTGTGTGTCAGCGGAATTCCGCTCACGCTCGGCACGGCGAGGACGCTCGAAACCCCGGGGACTATTTCGAAGGGGATATCTTCGGATGCCAGGTATTCCGCCTCTTCCCCTCCCCGGCCGAAGACGTTTGGATCCCCACCTTTGAGACGAACGACGGCTTCCTCCTTTTGGGATCGTTCGAGCATTAGCTCGTTAATTTCGTCCTGCGTCGTTCGCTGTGGCGAGCGTTTTCCGACGTCGATGACCTCCACTGATTCAGGAAGTTGGTCGACGATTTCGTCACCGGTCAACGAGTCGTGCAGAACGACATCTGATTCCCGAAGAAGCCGCCAGGCCCGCCTCGTGAGCAATTCTGGATCTCCTGGGCCGGAACCGACCAAGAACACCGTGCCCGTCTCTCCTTTTTCATTAATCCGTTTTACCGACCGATCTCGATTATCGGATTCCGCAACGTCGGGGGAGAATTGTTCTTCCCGTTTACTACGCTCGACGATATCCGACAGCACGTTCCTGGTCTCCTGCTCCTGAACACTCGTTTGTTGGCTCGTCGTGTCCCTTTCTTTCGCAAGCGGAATTTGAATAGGGACAGATGAATCCTTGATTCGGTCAGTCCTCTCGGGGTCTGACTGAGCACGTTCAATTGTATCTTCACTCATATGAAGCCAAACGTGGTTGTGCTACTTCAATCTTGGTTGTATTTGATCGCGGTATAAGACAATTTCAATTGACTACCCCTGCCCTCTGGCCGGACGAAACAATTAAAGTCTATTTGTACTAACTCAAAATAGATGGAGTAATCATGAGTTCACAACGAGGTGGTTTCGTCCGATGGTGCCAGAGAGAAAACCCGATAAGAAGATCGATAGCACGATGAGATTCGTTCTAGTCGCCGGATGCACGCACACGGCCGAAATAGACGGTATCAGCGCCGCTGGAGCCGACTCCACCGTAATGGTGCACACACCGAGCGCCGATCTCGAACTCCTCGAATACGGGGAACCGACCTTGTCCCCCGTCGTGCCCGTCAGTCCCACGGGGTGCCCGAGCCCCGCAGTCGTTTCCCGTGCCGTACAGGAATTACTCGAATTCGAGATCCTTGGCGTCGATGCTGGTCTTAGCGCCCCAACAAGTGCGCCGACGGTCACGATTGGCGAAGAGAGCGGCAAGGACATCCGACAGTCCCATTCCGTTCCAAATGCTAAAAATGTGTTCGAGAACGCTAAACGCCTCGGACGTGCACTTCCCGACGACGAAATCGTCATCGGCGAGACGATCCCAGGCGGAACGACGACCGCACTCGGCGTCCTGACCGCGCTCGGAGAACGAACGACTGTTTCCTCGTCGCTACCCGAAAATCCACTCACCCTCAAACGGGACGTAGTGAACGACGCCTTGAAAGCAAGTGATCTGTCGGAGGGTGATGCAGAAGGTGAACCGATAAAGGCGGTGAGTCACGTCGGAGATCCGGTTCTTATCGGCGTCGCGGGGATGACCATCGGAGCAATCGAATCCGGAACTGACGTGACGCTGGCTGGGGGCACGCAACAGGCCGCTGCGTCCGCCCTCGTTCGACACGCTGGCATGGACGACTCGCTTTCGCTCGCTACGACCTCGTTCATCGCGGCCGATGAGACCGCCGCGATAGAAGAGTTGACAGCCGACCTCGGTCTGGAGTTGATTATTACCGATCCGCAGTTCCGCTGCGGAGATCATCCGGCAATGGACGCTTACGTCGCCGGTGAAGCGAAGGAAGGCGTCGGGATGGGCGGCGCACTGGCCCTCCTCGACCGAGCGGACGTCTCGATGGCCCGCTTGCGCGAGCAGATCGAAGCCGTCTACGACAGGCTCGTGGCCGACGATCAACTAGCGAAACTATGAGAGGTCTCGTCATCGGTGGCACGCGGTCAGGCGTCGGCAAGACTGTCGTCACTCTCGCGGTTATTCGCGCGCTCACCGTCGCGGGATACGAAGTCCAACCCGCAAAGGCCGGTCCGGACTTCATCGACCCCAGCCACCATCGGAAGACGGCCGGTCGGCCGTCCCGAACCCTCGACTGCTGGCTCCAAGGTGAGGCGGGACTTCGGCGGAACTACTACTGTGGAGCGGGCGACGTCTGCGTCGTCGAAGGCGTGATGGGATTGTACGACGGCGATTGCTCGAGCACCGCCATGGTCGCCGAGTCGCTCGATCTCCCAGTCGTTCTCGTCGTGGACGCCAAAGCTGGCATGGAAAGTGTCGCCGCCACGGCAGTCGGTTTTCAACGGTACGACGCGCATGAGAACCGCGACATCGATGTCGTCGGCGTCATCGCACAGCGTGCACACGGTGGACGTCACGAGCGCGGAATCCGTGATGCGCTCCCCGACGACCTGGCATATCTTGGCCGTATCCCGCCGCGTGACGACCTCGACATCCCAGAACGCCATCTGGGACTGTATATGGGCGACGAATCGCCGCTCAATTCCGAAGCACTCGACGCCGTCGCCGAACACATCCGCACCGACCGTCTCCTTGACGTCGCACGCACGCCTCCCCGACCATCCAAATCGGCAAACCGCTCTCGCACCGAGACGCAAATCGCCGTCGCGCAAGACGAAGCCTTCTGCTTCTGCTATCCGGCGACCGTCGAACGGTTCCGGGAGCGTGCCGACATGGTCTCGTTCGCCCCGACTGGTGGGGACGACCTCCCGGATTGCGACGGCGTCTACCTCCCCGGTGGCTATCCAGAACTGCATGCCGCGGCGCTCGCAGAGAATCCGGCGCTCGAACGGCTCGCCGAGCGCGCCGCCGACGGACTGCCGATCTATGGGGAGTGCGGCGGGCTACTGGCGCTCGCCGAAACTCTGACAACGACCGAGGGTGAGCGCTTCGATATGGCCGGCGTCCTCCCTGCGGACGTACGGATGCACGATCGGTATCAGGCGCTCGACCACGTGGAACTCGCCACCCGTACCGACACGCTCACCACGAACGCGGGCGCGACGTTACGGGGCCACGAGTTCCACTACTCCAGCGCCGACGTTGGGTCGGACGCGCGGTTCGCCTTCGACGTCGTCCGCGGTGACGGCATCACCGACGGCCGTGACGGTCTCGTCGAATATCGGACGCTGGGAACGTACTGTCACGTCCATCCCGAGAGCGGGGCATTTGACGCGTTCATCGAGGAACTCTGAATGTTCGAAGTAGAGCTCACGTTCGACGCCGTTTCGTTCGACCTCTTCAGAACGCTTGTGACCGTGGTATCGAATAGAGTGCGGAGGTGTTCACGCCGTGAACGGACGGGAGAGGTACCAACTCGCCAGAACCGGTTCCATTCAACTCGCCGAGTGCAATCGGTTCGTGAAAAATACGAGAATGACCAGTACTTTTAATCGTGAAATAAAAGAATTACTGCAATCATCTAACAAAAATCCCTAGTACAGGACAGGGAGTCATCAAGACGGTTGAGAAAGACGGCCAAGAGATTTCAGTTGAATCGACGTCGGCCCTCGTTAAGACAGGATCACACTCACTACGAGTTCTATCTATTCCGTCTCTCGCGAGACTGCGTGACTTACCGCAAACAGCGGAACGAAAGATATTCCGCTTCCTGATTTCGTTTTCGAATTCGAGAGTGAGCACAGGAGATTAGTCGTATCCTACGAGTAGTAATCATTTGAGTAACCTAAGAATAAAATATCGATCTAATCAATAGTGGATCACGAGAATTTGTTGCTTCTCTCCACTCCTGGAATGGCACGCTAAGAACAGGATATGTAGTAGTGGTGGCGAACGCGGCTACGGATAGCTCGAACTCAAATTAGTTCTATCTTCTGTTACTCTTAGAGGATGAGCCAGAGTCCGTTCGCCGCTAAGAGCAGTTTTCACAGGAGAAACAGGCGGATAACCGACAGTCGTCCTGGTTGTGGTTGCGTTTGCTTCTGCATATGCTTGTGGGTGCAATTGCTTCGCAAGAATCGTGATAGCGTAGACTGCTCGAGGCGCAGGTTGATTTAGGTACTCGATCGGAACGATCACGGTTTGATTCTTCTGTAGGGCAGTGATATTATTGTACGCCGGAGTATCTGGAACCGCAGGGTCTTCATCGTTGAGGAGGATTACTTCAGGATTTTGTTTGACAATTACTTCTGGATTGATTTGCTTATACCCGGAGATACCGACTTTAGCTGCAATATTGGTACCACCCGCCGTCTCGATGATTTCGTTAACGAACGTTCCCCTGCCCGCAGTGAATCCATAGAAGAGATACAATACATCTGGGCGCTCCTGTCCTTTAACAGTCTGACGAACAGTACTGATGCGTTCTTTCATCCAATTTATAGTTTCCTGGGCACCATCACATTCACCAACGAGGCGGCCAGTTACCTTGGTATCGCGGTAGATATCTTCGATGGTGGTTGCATCTCGGTAGTAGTACACCGTCAACCCAGCATCGCGAAGCGTTTGAACTGCCTGCTCGTCCGTGACGCTTGGTGCGAGAACGAGATCTGGTTCGAGCGCCACGACCCTTTCGATATTAATGAAGGATTGGCCAGTACCTGAGACATTTACCTTCCGTTCGGCCCCCTCAAGATAGCTTGCATGTTGTGTGACTCCGACGACCTTATCCTTGGCACCAATCTCCCACATTATTTGGGCGGCACTCGGCGCGAGTGTGACGACTCGTTGGGGTTCTTGCTCGATTGTTACGTTCGTCTCAGTCGCATCAACTTCAGTTACTGGAAATGAACACGCCTGGACAGATGTCGAAGGAGCTGTCGCTGCCGTTGGAGGTGGGACGCAAACGGTGATAATAAGCAAGAGTACGGTCAGTGGTATTCTCAGTCGCATAGCCTCACTCTACGAGGGAACACAACAAATATGTAACTAGCAAAAGTGCAGTTTCGTTCGAGTAGTGGATCACCTACGTTGTTGATGAACTCCAATACCGGAGACTTTTCTCACTCTGCACCTTCTCGCATAATGGTCGTACGCAATGCCTCGTTATTTATTGATGCTCTTTTCCTCTACTTGGCCATTTCTGAGAGATCCTCCGCCAATAATGGGCATAAACCTGTTCGAATATGGGTTAACAAAGGTCGCTGTTTATGCTCGTGTTCGTCGCTCTATAAGCTGGGGAGAATCGCCATGACGGCAAAACGCCAGGGATTTCAGACGGTGGTTGAACGATGTGAGAACTGCGACCGTGAGACCTCGCATACAGTTACAGTTGAGATCCGGACAGAGAGCAAGAAGAAAGAGAACGCCGAATTCTCACGGGAACCATACCGCATTGCGACGTGCCAAACATGCGATGAGATGACGAGCCAGCGGATGAACAACGCGTGACGCTAGCACTGTAAAAAATCCTCGGCGATCACTCTCTGGATATGCATCTCAGTGAGAGGAGCTTCCACGCATATTTTCGACTCCCCCTCCCGGGGGCATCGCACTTCCACTTATCGAATTATGCGGAAGTACACCACACACCACCACTTCCAGTGTAAAACCCCACATGAAGGACTGTACTCCCCAAATACCACCGTTTCGGAATCAATATATCATATGGCGCTATATCAAACTCACAACGTTCTGATGGCAATTAGGTAGCCAGATAATCGCTCGAACTTGACTGTTTCCGCCCCGGTTTTACGTCCGTCAGGACGAATTCAAAATCACTACTTTCTATAAAATATTTTAAACTGTGGTTATTTGGTTGGAACAATCAATGAGTGAGAGAGCTATTGCTCAGCAGGCACGGCCCCGGAGAGAACTCAGCGTCAGTCGGGTGGATCGAGACCGTAGTACTGCTTCGCTATCGTCACGAACTGGTTGGCGTCAACTCGCGGTAAGTAATCGGGATTCGCCTCCAGCGAGAGCTTGACGAGCAGATCAACCAGCCGCCAGACGTTGTACAGGACGCACGCGAACATGAAATTGAAAAAGCGATAGCGGGGGCACGTCGAGGTGGTCCGCACCATGAACGTCTTGATTTTCTTATACCCGTTCTCGATACCCCATCGATGGCGGTACCACCGAATCAGACGCGCTATCATGTGGATCTGCTCGCGTTCCGTATAGGGTGCGCCGTCCTCATCACGAGCCGAGACAAACGGGTGGTTGGTCTGGAACACCACGAATCCCGTGCTGTCACCATCGGCATCCTCCGTCTCCAGTGGCTCCTCGCCACGAATTTCCCCGAGAAGGCGTCTCAGCGGGGATGCATCCCCGTCGATGTCGTCTTCGGTCAGCCCAAGGTCATCACGCATCTCCTGCCGATAATTCGGCCTCTCATCGTGGTCGCCGTCTCTCTCCTCGTTATCCCTCTCCTCGTCTTCTGGCGTCTTCCTCGTTGAAGGCAGGAACAGGTTCTTCCAAGTCGGTTGGTCCTCAGACAACTCTTCGACGACCCTGACGGTTTCGTCGTTTTGCTTCATCTCCTCGATGGTGTCGTTCTCGTCGGTGAACTTTCGCTTCGGATTGAGGAAGTACACGCCATGCTCTTCGCAGGTCTTCCTGACCGGATCGCTATCGAACTCCCGGTCCATCATCACGAGATCGAAGTCATCAACCATTTCGGTCGCGTGTTCGAGCAATTCATCCACGATCTCGTTCTTCGACATGCCACGCTTTTTCGGTAGCGCGTCAAGCACGAGCGGGATGTCGTGGCCGACAATTTGGATGCTCGCCCACTGGTGATAGTAGTTGCCGTCTCGATGGCCGAGGATGTACGGCTCGACGACGTTTCCCTCGTCGTCGGTATCCATCACGCCGGTGAACGGCGCACCCTTAGACACGTCGATGGCCGCCCACAGCTCCCCGACAAGTTCGCCGTCGCGCCGAGCACGTTCGATGAGACGCTTCGTGGTCCACCGGTGCTGTCTACGCATTTCATCGATGCTCAACTTACGGATCTGCCACCTATGACACGATCCAGAGGGTGTCTTCTCACGGGTCGAGTCGACGTAGAAACTGTCCGCGCCGCTTTCGGCGAACATGTGCTTGCGGACGCCCATGAACGCATGTTGCTCCCAGAACGCGTTCTCGTGGATTTGGGCGTTGTCGCCGCGTTTGAGGAAGAACTCCTCGGTGACGAACGGCTTGGCGTGCTGCCAGACCTCCTTTGTTTTGTCAGCAATAAGTCAGGTTTCCGACCGCTCCGAGACGTTCTGTTCATCCTCAAACTGAAAGACATCAGCCGGGGTGGGGATACCCTCCTCACGTGCCAACTCGACGAATTCGGTCGCTACGTCACGGCAGATGTCCCGAAGGTCGTCGCTGAACTCCTCGTGCCACATCTCCCAGAGTCGGGACTGGGTTGGTGGTTGCGGCTGCATCCGCTCCGACTCCCCTATCGAATTACTGTCGACAAATCCGTATGCGACCGTTAGCTCTGGGGTTTGTTTCGAAGTGTTCGGCAAGCTGTTTCTCGCCGTTCCAGCCCATTGCCTGTTTGAGGACGTGGGCTCTGATCCACGGAGTGAGCGGTGTGAAATTCCGATGCCATGTTGCTCGTGAATCAGGAAGTTCTGGATCGATAGAGAGGTCGGCGATCAGCGTCTCGATAGTCGGATCGTCATTCGCCGACCCGACATAGCGAAGCGAGAATCGGAAGCAGCCGGCATGGCTGGCGTCAGCTGAATGGCTGCCAAGGTCATACAACGATCCCCATCGCAGATTGAATGCCGGTTCTGAATCTCCGGCTGGTGGCGGTGATTCCATTGTTGATGAATCGTTCGACGACATCTACCGATCCCTGCGCCACTCACAGTACTTGATCAAACGAACACTCCTGAAACGTTTCGTAATAGCCAGACGACGCTGACTCCGATGATCATCGTCAGCATAATGCTCCCCGTCCGTACGGCCACGAAAAGCACGGCGAAGGCTGCGCCCCACTCAGGGAGCCCACCGTGTACAATTGTAGGAGCAATGAGTGAGATGAGGACAGCCCCCGGTATCGCTTCGAGAGCGGTTTCGGTGCGGTCGGACACTTCAATTCGTTCGATCGCCCAGATACCACCGACTCGCGTTGCATACGTGACGATTCCCATCCCAAGTATCGTCACGACGACGAGCACATCAGTCGCCATTACTGCTCACCACCGCGACAACGCTCCCCGCAAGTCCGCCTAGAAGGATATACCACGAACCAGAGAGTACCTGCGATGCTACTACCGCGACGAGGGCAGCACTCATCCACGGGACGAGGTCAGAGCGTCCATCCCAGAGACCGACGAGGAGCGTGATGAAGACGGCAGTGAACGCGAAATCCAATCCATACCGAGCGACATCAGTAATGAGGCCGCCGACGGCTGCGCCGATCACCGTCGAGCTAATCCATGCGAGGAACACAGCGATTCCACTCCCGAGGAGAAATGCAGCGTTCGTCGATCCATCAGCGAGTTCTCCCATCGTGAGCGCCCAGTTCTCATCGGTCATGAAGAACGCACTGCCGTAGGTTTCCGCTGGCTTGAGTTTCGAGAACCACGGACGCAGTGCGGCCCCCATGAGAATGTGACGCAAGTTGACGACAAGCGTCGTAAGTATGATCGTAAGACTTGGAAGCGGCGTCTGCCACAGCTCGATCGCCACGAATTGCGCGGACCCGGCAAAGACGAGGGCACTCATCAGTCCGATTTCAAGCACACTGAGCCCGGCCTGGCGAGCGAGCATGCCGAACACGAGCCCGTAGGTGGCGACACCCATCGCGATTGGAAGGCATGCGTGAAACCCGGTGAGCGCTCCGGTTCGATCGAACGTCACTCGGTCCGACACAGGATATCACCACGTTGATTGTTCGGGCACATAGTGGTGTGTTCGGTCGAGAACGACGATAGTCGTTGTTCGACCATGGTCGAACGCGTCGGGAATGCCACTGCCTTCCGCGGTTACAGTTACCGAGGCATCGTTCGATCGTTCACGTCTGACTCGGACCCAGAATCTGGGGCTAACAGTCTCGCCTCGGCGGTTCGGAGATGATGGAGAAACGTGGTTTTTGCGATATCTAGTTCAGCGGCGAGTTCGCGCACTGTTATCTCTCGCGGCCACGTGTAGTAGCCTCGCTTTCTGGCGAGCGTGAGTGCTTCATGTTGGCGCGGAGTGAGCATCGCTTCTCGTTCTGTGATCACCTGATCGTGATCGTCTGGGGCAATCGGTGTGATTTTCTGAACGGTAATCTCTGCATCGTGTTCGATACGAATGTTGTCAAGCATTCGGTTAAGTGTCTCCCGGTCGGTTCGGACGAGGAATTGCCAGAACTCCTTCCGGTCTTCCATACGGGCATAGTCATCAAGAACAAATCCCCGTGAGCGGAACGCTGGTTCGATACACCTGGGAACATCATACTTGATGAATATATCTTGCGAGTAGGTACCGATTGCGGGCGCGCCGAACAGAGCCTGTCGAGTCGGGGCCGTCACCTCACGGACGGAGCTGATTCGATCCGACGCCTGTGCGGTTTCGACAGCGGCGACAACCTGTTTCGTGTCGTCACCATGGACTGTACAGCGTTCGTGCGCGGTCATGCCGTCTGTGACACCACCGTGACCGAGCACTCCCGCGCCTGTCTCCACTGCGAGTTCGGATGTCCAGCAGTTTGGGTGCCAGAGTTCCACCGAGAGCCGCAGAAGTTCTTCTGTCATCGAATCACCTGTGGAAATCCTGCTGGCCAAATAACCCACTGCTGAGGCTATACTTTTTTTGTTGCGGATCGTAGCATATTGCGAATTGTAATGAATTCCTCTTTCGATATCGGCCTAGAACTCTTCGAGGTATCTCATTGCTATATTGGTGGAAGGAATCTCCATTTTTGGCGAGTCCCATTATTCCGAGGATGAGTGTTGCACTGACGGCCACAAGTACGACCCCCCGAACCGTCCAGAGTCACATCAATCTGAACGTCAGCAGACTGCTCGTTCCCGCTCGGAGCTCCGAAGGGGTCATGCGGCCGCAAATACCCCTGACGAATTCCAGGACCCCCAGCACCGAGACGGGAAGTAACACGCTGTAAGTCATTCCATCGAACCACGTCAGCCACGCCGTGTCGAGCTGTTATAAAATAGCCGCTCAAGTGAAATTATAGATTCACGTTATTTTTAATTGATCCTACTGATCCAAGCGATTATTCACAACCTAGTTGTCCCCAGAGTTTAATGAATACAAATCGACTATGCATGAGAAGCCCATCTGCTTGACTTCTGACTAAACTAGAACGAATGCCCACCAGATAATCGTCGCGAAAAAATCATCTCTGACGGCCGCGCCGCAAAACTGCCCGTTACTCGAAGATGGGATCGCGCTTCTCGACGAACGCCGCCATCCCCTCGCGCTGATCGTGGGTGCCGAATAGCCCGCTCCAGAGACGCTGTTCGTATGCAAGGCCCGCCGATAGGGGGGCCTCGTGAACCCGGGTAAACGCCTCCTTGGCTGCCTGGAGCGCGATCTTCGGTCGGTCGGCGAGATCCTCGGCGAGCGTGCGAACGCGTTCGTCGAGTTCTTCCTGGGCGACGACCTCGCCCACCAGTCCGACCTCCAGTGCCTCCTTCGCGCTGAGACGCTGGCTGAAGAACACCATCCGACGGGCGCGTTCGTCGCCGACGAGTCGTGCGAGTCGCTGGATCCCTCCCCAGCTCGGGATGATGCCGACGTCGAGTTCGGGCTGCCCGATGGTGGCGTTCTCGCTCGCCACCCGAAGGTCGCAGGCGAGCGCGACCTCACATCCGCCCCCAAAGGCGTAGCCGTTGATTGCAGCAATGACCGGGGCGGGGTGCCCCGCGATCTTTCGCATTACCTTGTCGTGGCCGATCTTCGCGAATTCATACGCCTCGGTTGTCGAGAGATCCTGCATGTAGCCGATATCCGCGCCGGCGATGAACGCCTCGTCGCCCGCTCCTGTGATGGTCACAGCGCGGGCGTCCTGCGTTCGATCGAGCGCGTCGGAAAGTGCCTCGATCGTTTCCTTGGTAAGCGCATTCAGGCTGTCGGGACGGTTGATCGTGATTCGGGCGATATCGGCCGTGTGATCGAGGTCAACTGGCTTTGGCATATACTCTCACTCGCCGATTGCGGGTGTAAGTGTTCGGTTCGCGGGAATTTCATCACCGTTAGTCGATCGGAGTGGTCATCACTCCCTTGAGACTGATGATGGGCAGGTAAGATTTCTAATGCACAGTCGACCGCGAAATTTGACCCATTAAGCTACATTTCGCAGGTAGCTATGCATGACGAATTCTACCTAGCCAACTTCAGCTAGCGGAGATGGTGGAATTGGAATGGGAGGTATGGACGTAGGTGGCGGTGCTGGAATGGACAGTACGGATGGAGATTCTGCGAGTTCTGGGGCTTCAGCCCTCAAGTCGATGGGATATAATGACCACCGCCCGGACAGCGTGGCCGACGCGATCCGCGTACGCTGGTCCAAACAATGAACCGAGTCCTTCTCCGACCACCAGCCAAATCAGCACGATGACAACAAATACGATTGCTGTCCGCCAGAATAAGGCCAGTCGACTTTCGTCCGGGATATCGAAGATCGCGTCAGCCATGGACAGCCACCTCCAGACGCCACACTTTCGGCAATTCGAACGACAGGCGTTCCCACGAATCGCCGGCATCAGTACTCATGAACAACCGACCGTTCTCATTATGGCTGTTCCCCGCATAGAACAGCACATTGGAGTCGTCCGGGTGAACACACAGTGGATCGGCTGGATTCGCAGCTGGCAGCCCCTCGGCGATCGGCTCCCATGTCCGCCCCCGATCCGTGCTCCGATAGAGCGGTGAACTGACTAAATCCACGTACACATAGACGGTATCCGGGTTCTCCGGGTCGAACACGATCCCGTGAACGAACTTTCCATGGAGTTGCTCCACAGCAGACCAACTCTGTGCCGCATCCTTACTGATGAACAGCCCTTCGCCCGCTCCAGCGAACACTCGATCCGGATGTGTCGGGGCGACAGCAACACGGTGGAGATCATAGCCGACTAGTGCTTCGTTCCACGAGTTCCCTCCATCGTAACTGTAAATGAAGGCCCCGTGTTCGACGCCAGCGAAGAGCCGCTCCGGCCGATCGGGGTGAATCGCAAGCCCGTGGACGTGCCCGGCGTAGAACGGTTCGTGAAAGAACGTCCACTCCGACCGGCTCGGTAGTGTTTCTATTGCCGACAGTGCGTCGAACGAGCAACCATCGTGAGAGACATACAGCATCGGTGGCTCCGTGCCGACGTAGATCGTGTTGGGGTCCGGTGCGAAGATAACTCCCCAGACCCACTCGTCTTCGAACCCGACCGACGTGAATGTCTTGCAACTATCGTTTGTGTAGTGAAGTCCCCAACCGCGTAGTCCACAGCCAACGTAAGCGATAGATGGATTGTCCGGATGGATTGCAATCGCTCTGATCGCCTGTCCTTTCATCCCAGTTTCAAGGTCTTCTATCGTATCTACGTCGGTAATACGTATGGTCCGAAGGCCGTCTTCGGTTCCGACGTACAGTGTACATGGGTTCATGGAACTCACATCCCGATATTGAGCGCGTACGCCCACGTCTCTCCGCCGAGCACGAGGAAGATCAGTGATGCCCCCAACAGCCCAGTATTCAATAGGAAGTTGACCATCTCGTCTTGCCGTTCTTCCTCTGGGACGGCCCAGAAATCGTGCATCATCGGCGTCACAATGAGAAGGAACACCGCCAGCATCCCCGCCGCGATGGTCGGATACACACCTAACATAATGCCAAGTCCGCCGAGTATGAGCATCACCCCCGACGTGATGACTCCAAGTCCGGCGGCGGGCACTCCTTTCGATTGGGCATAGCCGGTCATCTCGTCAGCGTTCATGAATTGATTGAGCCCCAGATACGCGAGCGATACTCCAAAGAGGATGCGCCCAACGAGCAAGAGGATCGCTCCAAGGCCGACATCAAGCGCCATCAGATGTCCCCCCCGCTTTGGACTGTGAGAGTTTTCTGTTCTATACCACTGACCGTGCAGCCGATGGTTGGTTGCATTGCACTACCAAGTACGAATGCGAACCCATATATAGTATAGCTAACATAAACATCAGTAGGTGACATTAATGTCAGTTAATACAGAACAAGAGACGGCGGAGAAGTCCAAAGAAGGACCATGCTCGCTTATTCGTCCACTCAAGCAAATCGGTTCACAGTGGCGGCTCATCGTTCTTCATGACCTTCGAGAAGACGAGAAGCGATTTAACGAACTCAAACGTTCGACTGGAGCAAATTCGCGGACCCTTTCGCGCGTGTTGAATGATCTCACTGACTTGAATTTCGTCACACGCCGAGTGGAAACAGACTCTCCAATCGCTACGTATTATTCATTGACCCCAAAAGGTGCGTCACTCTGTCCAGTATTTGATGAAATAGAAGTATGGTCTGAGGAGTGGTTAGAGACACCTGAACAGGAGGACCCTACTCGGTAATTAAATCATTCATCCTCCCTCCTGCGGTTTTCATTTATAACGGTTTCCAGAGACGCTGCTGAACTTCCCTGTGTGTAGTGTCTGCAAAGATTTCGTCGGCATTATTTCCCCGACGATCAATCCGGTGAAATGAAACTTGCTCAAAATGATTTCATCCGAATATGTGAGCGAGTCGTTCAAAACGATTATTCCAGCGAGATCAAGATCGGTACGTAACCGATCGGAACCTCCATCTCGGGAGCAACGAGTGGCACAATACGACATTGGTCTATCGCCGGAAAGAGGATGCTAAGTACACTGATCACCGCCAGTACTCGGTGTTCATGTCGAA
Organism: Haladaptatus halobius; assembly: GCF_020618475.1. Taxonomy (GTDB): domain Archaea; phylum Halobacteriota; class Halobacteria; order Halobacteriales; family Haladaptataceae; genus Haladaptatus; species Haladaptatus halobius. The sequence goes on from NZ_CP085340.1 coordinate 367,490, forward strand.
CGGAGGCGAGAGATTTCTCAGCGAGTACGCTTATCGCTGGGAGATCGAAAGTGGCTATCGGAGTATCAAGCGGCTCATGGCCGCAACAACGTCGAAGAACTTCGTCTTACGGTTTTTCTACTTCGGGTTCGCCTGTCTGTTGTACTCAATCTGGCGAGCGGTCGATCTGCTTGTCCAAGTCGCGTTAACCGGTGAGTACGAGCACTCGCCGGTGGTAACGGCCGACAACACGCTCACGCTACTGAAGAAGGCGACGGGAATCGGGTAGAAAGTTACTCAGTCAGGCCGCACGTTGCTTTTCCAAGTGGCGACACTGGTAGTAGTTTCGAGAAATCATTGGAATAGTTACTAAAACAACAAGAATGGGTGTTTGAGAGGCGATCTGAGGCAGTTTCTACGTACTGATTCGTCCGAAACCATGTATCACAGGCCTACTAAGCACACTGTAGTCTCATCTTCCAAGAAAGCGAGATCCCGGTGTCCCATGCAAGAATACAACCGGTGTTCCGTCAGCCGCGCCATATTCAGTAAAAGAAACGCAACGGCCATCATCGATGGAAATGGTTTGCTTGGTATCTGCTTCCTGTTTTGTTAGCTCTCTACCCATATTATGTGGATCAATCTTTTTCTTCTGGCGGGAATATTATCGTCCCGGACTAGTGCGGGTATTTATATACCTACCAGATCTCCATCAATCGATGAAGCGTATATCGTTTCGGGTGACCGATTTGGGGGGCTTTTCACATCCAATATATCGGCAGATCATCCAGGGCGACAGAATTTCGCACGGGAGGCTACTGATGTGGGATCCAATGGCTACTGCGACGACGCTATCTTGGTTTGACGGATCACGAAGAGCAGTAACAGAAATACTGACAAGCATCGAAGCGATCGGCACGTTTCATCTGCATCCGGAAAGTGACGGAACATATGAATTCATCAACCAGACACAGTAGGAGTTTGAGCCCTCACTACTCGAAATCCTCTCCCAATCAGAGGTGATCACTGTTCCACCAGTCACGTTTTACGACACTAGAGAGGTGTGTTTCGAAGCTGTTGGTGGAGCAGAACAACTAAGCGAATTCTACAGTCGATTGCAGAGTGAGTTACAAGTTGAAATCGAATCCGTCCAAGAGTACCAGCGTCAGATATCACCGACGACGCTCACAAGGAGACAACAGACAGCGTTAGAGGTTGCCGTCACTGTCGGCTATTATCAGATTCCCCGAACGGGAACGATCGAGGATATCGCAATTGAACTCGGATGTGCCCATAGTACCGCTGGAGAGCTGATACGAAAGGCGGAATCAAAGGTGATCATGACGTTTGTTGAATAGATCGAACCAGGCAACATTGTGTGGAATGATTCATGCATTGAGAGAGTCAGTCTCAACTTCTGCGAAATCCTCTCGCCTCGAACCGCTCCCAACATGTATCGGCTGTTTCGATGGGTTCCATGAATCCCGCTCCACCGTCCCGCAAGGCCGTGCCACAGAATGGGCAAAGATCCGGGTTATCCCACTCGGTGGAATCCCGCGGTGGATGTGAGTTGTCTGATTTCATGTTCGCTTTCTGAACAGAGTAGTCAGTCTATTCGACGCGATCGACGGCGATGTCGCACGTAAAACACGTGCGTTTGTCGGTGGCAACGTAGACTTGATCACACGAGGGACACTTGTACAGGTGCGGTTGTGAGGCGGTGTCAGAGCCGTTCGTGGCAGTTTCATCCGTTGTCCCTCCATCCTCGCTGACCGACGTTTGACCGCGTGGCCAAGCGTCAGCGACCCCGTCGGCGGCGCTCGTGTTCAGTCGGCTAAGTATAGTCTTAACTTTCCCTAACATGTCTGTCCTTCTTCCGGAAGGTAGTCGTCGGGAAGAGCATCACGTCGGGTTTCCAGTGCTGTGAATATGGGTTCGACGGCCTCGAAATCGTCCCCTCTCCTCACGGTACCAGTATCCCGATTCCACGCGACGAGGTCGTTCTTCTCCAGGAGCGGAAGGTGGACGTGATGGAGCTGGATAGCTCGGTCCCGTTCGTCTCCATCAACAGAGAACGGATGGATGTACTGCTCGTCGCGGAGTGCGATCAGTATCTGTCGGCGGCTACCGTCCGATAGCGCGCGCATAACTCCGTCGAATTCGTTCATCTTCCAAAGAGATGGAGCACGCTAACGTTTCAAGTCGTCACTTTTCACAGTAGGTTAGGTTGTGATTATATGAGATACAAGCCGGGAGATTGCCGGTCATTTCTGATGTAACTTCGTGGAGTGAATGCCTGGTACGTTGTTCCCTAGATGGTGAGGGACCAAAATAGTGTATATAAGTCGTTCCTCCCCAACGCAGGACATATTTGCGATGCTTTACCACGGATGTTCCCGTCAGTATTGGTGTGTCCAGAGACTACGAATACGAGTCCGAACTGACGGGCAGTCGTGAGGAAATAGCAGCGGTGCTCAGCGGTGTACTGGATGGGGTCCATGCTGGCTCCATACGGTTGAGCGACGGCACGGAGGCAGTCACTGCCACAATCCCTGAAGAACTCGAGCTCGAAATCGAACTCGAGGTGGAGGACGACGATGTGAATCTGGAACTCGAATTAACGTGGCCCGTTCCAGACGACGAGGAATCCGCGTTCTCTCTCAGTGGAGATCTTCCAGACAAACGAGATGAACTATCAGCGTCTGCGGAAGGCACAAACGCCTCGCAGGCGCTGGCCCGGTTTGAAGTCTTCCGTGACCAAGCCGAGGAATGGCGGTGGCGGCTCCGCCACCGCAATGGGAACATCATCGCGACCAGTGGCGAGGGTTACACACGCAAACACAACGCGTGGAAAGGACTCCAAAGTGTGGTCAAGAATGCACCAGAAGCGGAGTTAACGGAGGATCCCACGAACTGATAGAGAACGCCAGGTACGTCGAGGCCATATGATTGCACTCGGTCTGAACGTTCTCACTGTTACGGAAGCACAAGGAGAAAGCCCCGTGCTTTAGCGCGAGGAGGGTGTCAACACATCTCGCGTCGCATGAATCCAAGAATAGACATGATGTGGTGTGTTCTGAGAGGCTCGAACTCAAATCTACACTAACACCAGGAGGCAGATACGTCACCGGCCCCAGTCATCGGCATAGACTGATCGCGCTCGCCAACCGTACCGATACCCCGCTGTAATTCGAGTGCGCCCGCGTAATCAGCCTGCGAGAGGATCCCGACGATTGCGCCGTCTTCCTCGACGAGGGCGTACGACGTCTTCGTGGTGCCGAGTTCGACGAGTGTGTCGAAGGCATCCGCCGTCGCCTGCACGGTTAGCGGTTCTTCGGCCATTACGTCGGCAACCGGAGTGGTCGCACGGTTGCACTGGTCGACGTCTTTCAGGTGTTGCAGTGAGACGATACCGACAGTGGCGCCGGTCTCGTCGGTGACGCCGAACTCGGTTCGACGGTCGACGAACATCTGGTCGACGAACTCCGCGACCGTCGAGGTGGCCGAGATAGTGCGTGAATCGGGCGTCATGATGTCCGCGACGGTGACTCCAGCGAGCAAATCTTCGAGTGCCGTCGTGCGTGACTCGGAGGTCGCCGCTCCGTAGATGAACAGTGCGACAAGCAGGAGGATGACGTTGAACGAGAACACGCCAATCACGGCGAACACCAGTGCGAAGATGACGCCGACACGTGCGGCGATTCGGGTGGCCTGCCCGTACGGGCGCGTCCGTGCGAGCAGCGCCCGAAAGACCCGCCCGCCGTCCATCGGGAACGCCGGAACGAGGTTGAAGATGGCGAGCGTTACGTTCACGACCGCGAGCCAGCCGACGACGAACAGATCGATCCTAGAACGACCCACCGCACTAACGTTTTTACCGGAAGATGAACAACGCGTTATCGAGCCGATTCTGGATTACCGGGCTTGACACAGGTTGAACTCCGCAGGCGCTCCGGCTTTTCCAAAGCCAAAGTCAGCCAAGCCGTCAGCGAACTCGAAGATCGCGGCCTCATCTACCGCGAGAAATAGGGCCGGACATACCGCGTCTACCCCGGTGAACTCGTGAAGGACTGACAGCAACTCTAACGTCACTTCGTCCGCTGTAAGTCTTCTCGCCGCTGCTCGAACTCTTCCTGCGAAAGCTCCCCGCGGGCATAGGCGAGTCGCAGTTCCTCAAGAGCAGGATCACCACCGCTGAACAATCCCTGAGTGAACGCCCGATAGAGAAGGTACCCAATGCCGAGCAGCACCACGAGAAACACCAGCATCATACCGATACCCCATACCGGGGATATGCCCATCCCTGTACCGGACGCACCACCGAACCACCAGCCCATCATCCCCATCATCGGCATCATAAAGAGCATCATTAACAGGGGAACTAACAAGACGAGTGCGACGACGATAAGCAGGACACGAAGCCATCGACTTCGCTCTGCTCTCGATGTGGACATAGCTGCTCATCACCACGCAGGTTGCCGCGATATTTGGCCTCCTTCACCTAAAACGCTCATGTTTTGCCCTCGATGCTCTGCATCACCGCGATGAACGATATTGATCGAGATACACGCTTAGAACGTCGTATGAACGTCCTAATCGACTCTAGTACCATCGTTCACACCTACAGCGCTAAATCCGCCCCACAGCTATAGAGGGAGTGAGGTAGAATAACAGATGCGCACTTTCACACCCGCTGTACTGGCCGTACTCGCGATCCTCCTGCTTGCTGCCGGCGGTGTTGCCGCCCACGACAACGATAGGAATACGACCGGCCACGACGCTGCTCCCCAGAACGGTACCGCGGCCGAGTGGGCTGCTTGGATGGAACGACACATGACCGAGCACATGGGTGCCGATCCAGCCGCACAGATGCAGGATCGAATGGGTCTGAGCTACGAGGAGATGGGTGAGCACATGACGTCTCACCAGGACGGCTCAATGATGGACGGTCAGATGATGGGCGACATGATGGATGGAATGATGAACAGCACGATGCGCGGTGGGATGTCGGGGATGGGCTGTCACTGAGTAGCGCTCTTCTCGATACCTGCGAAACGAGTAGTTGATCTACCTCAGAATCGGGATCACTCCCGGGGATAGGTGTTGATCCACGGGCGCTCACGCTCAACGGCGGCGCTGGCAGCGAACACGTCGTCATCGGCATAGCGTCGACCAACGATTTGCATCCCGACGGGGAGACCGTCATCAGTCAACCCCGCCGGAACACTGGCAGCTGGATGGCCGGTCCAGTTGAACGGCCACGTCAACCCAAGTTCCCAGTCGGTCCCCCGGTCAGTATGGAGCTCCATCCCCTGAGTAGCGAGTGTCGGCGTTACTAGGAGGTCGTACTCTGCCAAGAGTCCCTGAATAGCGTCGAATAGCTCCGTTCGGGGGATTCCTGTGGCAGCCACGTCGTTGATAGTTTTCCGGTCGCCGCGCTCCAGCAGATCGAGCAGACTCTCCGATATCTGGTCAGGATTCTCGCGAATGTCCAGGCCAAACGATCGGGCGAGCGTTTCAGCGAGTCCGACAAACTCCACCGAGAGGGTAGTCTCGATCATGTTCGCAAGTTCGTCCATCGAGTAGCCGTGATCGATGGTCACGGGCTCAACGGTCGCGCCGGCGTCAGCCAGCGCGGTCGCCGCGTCCGAGACGATGGTCTCGATTTCGGCTTCGACCGGGAACACGTCCAAATCGGGACTGTAGCCCACCCGGAGATCGTCGACGGACCGCTCGACTGCTCCTCGGAAGTCGATCCCCGGATCGGGAATCGACGAGGGATCGTTCGGATGCTGGCCAACCAGCATCTCCATCAGCAGGGCGGCGTCCTCGACGGTGCGGGTCAGCGGACCCTGCACGGAGTGGTGGGTTTTCAGACCGAAGGCGGTGGGCCGCGAATCGACGGGAATGAGTCCGAACGAGGGCTTGTGGCCGAATACACCACACATGGCGGCGGGAACGCGAATCGACCCGGCCGAGTCGCTACCGGTGGCGACCGACGCCATGCCAGCAGCGACGGCGGCGGCGCTGCCTCCCGAGGAACCCCCAGCGTTATACTCGAGATCGAACGGCGTCGCGGTCGCGCCCACATACTCGTTGTCGGTCGCCCCCTTATGGCCAAATTCGGGCACATTCGTCTTCCCGAGGACAATCGCACCTGCGTCCTCTAAGCGCTGGACGTCCACGGTCGTGCGTTCGGCGACGTAGCTTAGGTCGCCGATCAGCTTCGAGCCGAACGAATGGGGAACGCCCTCCTTGAAGTATCGCAGGTCCTTCAGTGCGATCGGCACACCGTGAAGCGGACCGAGATCTTCGTCCGCCTCGACGGCGCGGTCGGCTTCTTCGGCAGCCTTGCGGGCTTGGTGCTCGATCACGGTTACATAGGCATTGATCGCTTTGTCGTGGGTCTCGATCCGACTGAGGTAGCTGTCGACGACATCGACGGGCGACACCGTACCCTTGCGAATCCGCACCGCGAGGTCAGTCAACGATATAAACGGATCGACGTCCTGATTGCCGGATCTGTCCGTCGGTTCCTCGGTCATACTGCGATAGAGACGAGGTTGCTGGAAAGAGCTGGTGCAAGGTATCTATGACGGTTAAAGACACCGTGCTCGGAAGGGCATGATTCCGTAGTATCTCTGGAATGGTCGAATCATTCTTCGGCGAGGGCGGAGAGAATCCGTGCCTCAATTTTTCGGAGGTGTTCGGAGGCTGTACTTGATGCGCATCCAACGACGTCAGCGACCTCGTCTGCGGTTCCACGGCGAGGAACGTCGTAGTACCCCACGGCGGCAGCCGCGTTGAGGACTTCGCGTTGCCGCTCAGTCAGTGCTGAAACCACTCTTGGTGCCATCGGCGAATATTCGCCCACTCGTTCAATGGAAGTCCGGCGGCGAACCTCCAACGGAAGCGCGTCAAACCCGTTTTGAATATCCGATTCGCTCCCGATAATCTCGATCGTCAGACCAGTTTCTTCATCGAACGGAATTGGGAAAATGACCATCAATCGATACTCATTGAGGAGCTGAAGGAGCTCCTGGGCCTGCTCGGTTGGACGACAGTGTTGATAGATGTAACACTGACCATCTTGTGCCTCAACCACTTCATGAGCGAAATGGTCTGTGCTGGCGCTGGTCTCCATACTATTGAGCAGCTTCTCAGAATTGGCACGAACATGCGCCAACTCAAGCAGCGTTCCATCGGGCAGCAGTTGGACATTGAGGAGACTCCCTTCAGTCACGATGGAAGCAGGAGCCACCACTTCGTGCGGAATGGTCATGCGGAGATACTTCATCACTATTCGCTTAGTATTGCTACTGATGTATTTGCATTGGGTGTGCTTTGCCCTTTCCGGGTCGAGAACGCGTCAGTACAGCCACTTACACCAGTCGATCGCCGATCAACGCAATCTGACGATCCCGTATAAGTGCAGGCTCAGTTACGGGCAGTCGGACGAGGAGTTCAGTCTCCGTCAGCTCCCCCGCACGGAGTAGTCTCTCAACCGTCTCTGCATCCCACGGGCTTGGTTCACCGTGTTCGAAGCCGAGCTAAACGAAATCGAGGCCGAGTTCACCATAGAGTTCAACCAGTGCCGGGCTATACGTACTGTCGAGAACACTAAGGGCGACTTCTCCAGTGTCGAGCGGCTCGCGGAGGCTATTCATTCACGGTGACTCCGTCATATGTTCTTATCCGGTCGTAATCCCGATAAGGGTGCTGGGCGTGATTATATCAATGGAACTGAAATAAACGCTACTTCTGCAGTCGTCTCTGACTGGCATTGAAATTTGCCCAAGAGAAAACGCCTAACACGGATATCTGCGATGAAGCGTTTCAACAGAGCCAGGTAAATTAGACTAAAGTAGGAGCTATGCGCGTATGAATCCATAACGAAGCCACCGCTACCTCTTCAAGCAAAAATCTTCACCATCCTCAATCTAATTATCTTAACCCAAATCATGGTAAGTTTGGATCCCAAACTAGAACCTAGCCTATGAGCTTGGAGACGACATTGGAGAATATTCTCACAAACCCACTGTATCTCGCTGGTTGGGCAGTGCTCGTGCTTGTATCAGTAGGCTCCTCATCTGGGATCTCCGCACACGTAACGAAGCGATCGGCAGTTTAATGAAATTCGTTTGGGGTTCACCGTCTTGTACTCAGGACCGCTTGGCTTGCTCGGGTACTGGTATACTGGGCGGACACAAATGGCTCATGATTCACTCTGACGGCGGGATTTCCGGTCAGTTTCGCACTGCTACTCGGGCTGCGGTGCAGATGAAATCACCGGCGTCGTCATCACGGTGGGTCTGCTCGCGCTCAGCAACCTCTACGTTGCCCTCATCACGTTTACGCTCGCATACGTCGCTGGCTATGCGATGACTGTCGGACCACTTATGCAAGAGGGTGTCGCACTCAAAGAAGCGCTGGTCGATGCGTTCTACTCGGAAACCGCCAGCATCACGGTCATGGAGATTGGTGCGATCGGGACGGATCTCTGGCTCGCCGGTGAGCCGACGATGGGTGAGGTTCTATTCTGGACGTCACTTGTGTTCTCACTCTCGCTCGGGCTGCTGGCCGCGTATCCAGTAAACGTCCTCCTGGTCAAATTTGGGGGTGAAAGAGAGGATGATGAATCCCGAGATGATTGCCTAACGTCGGTCAAGCGCATCGAGATCAACTCGGAACACCGCGATATCTGCGTACGGATCCCGCTTGAGAGCGTCTGTATTGAGCGGGAATGATTCGTCAGCCTCCCCACCAAGTATCGCACGGACATCATCAGCGAGATTAGGCTCAGGATCGACGTAGACCGTCCCTCCTTCAATCTCTGAAATGACCCCGATCTGGGCGTCATCTGAAGCGACAACTGGTTTCCCCGTATCATTTTCCGTGATCGTCGAGTGCAAGTTCTCATTGGAGCGACATAGTCCATCAACGCCAGTAGGTGAGCGAGTTTCATAGTCGACATGGCTAGGCAAGCAACCGAAGAGTGAAGAAAATCTATTGACGATAGCCCTGAAAGCAATCGAGAATTACTCCCAGCGAGTGAACTCACAAGTACTCGACTAGATAACCGACAGAGAGATATGAGATGTCTTCTTCAAGTCGCCTACGGTTTTTCCATGAGTGCTCATGACGTCACTCACTTTTTGCTCGTCTCACTCATCCAGTGAAGCAGTGAACCACAAAACGTACGTAGAAGGGTTGTGATATCTAACTATGATCTCGTGCTCACTAGCCACTGGATTCGTCTACGTACTCAGTACTGCGATTGGTGCCACCGTCATTGGAGGCGGTTATCTCACCCTCCGAGGTAGAACCACGACGAAATCGAAGGTAAGATCACCAGTAGAACCAGAAGCCACTAGCGCCACTGCGGAGACTGCTGCGGTACATCGTGAGATGTCTCCTGCAAAGCACACGACAGAGGAACCCATAGACTCCAGTAGTCCTCCTTCTCAGAAATCAACCATCCTTGATCTACTCCCGGAGGACGAACGACGGATCCTCCAGCCAGTCCTCACCTCGCCAGGGCTCACACAGATTGAGCTCCGTGATCGATCTGACTTCTCGAAAGCAAAAGTCAGTCAGACCGTAACGGATCTTGAAAAACGCGGTCTGCTCTATCGTGAGTCACAAGGACGTACGTATCGGATCTATCCTGATGAATCACTCGAAATGTAGCGGAATTACGAATCTCTTATGCTGTAAGAGAATTTCTGCTTGCCGTAAAACGATAGGTATGTCCGAGAACGGCCTTTTGCGTAGAAACGGCTCGTATGAACGATATCGGGATGAGAAAAACGATTAGATCGGAGTAAAAACGATTTCCGTCGATTTGATCCGGTGTGTTCACACCCATATCGCTAACACAGGTTCTGCCGTATAGACGGAGTGGGGCGAACATAAATGCGCAAAGCAACAATTGCTGTCGTGGCTATTCTAGCTATTACACTGACTGCTGTTGGTGCAGTGAACGCGATGGGAATATACGAAAACAACAGCACTGATACAGCTAATGGATCATCAAACACCATGAATGAGGAGTGTATCAAGTGGATGAATAAAAATGGAGACATGAACATGGCGCAGTGTATGCAGATGATGCAAGAAAACGGTAGATCACCTATGGCACAATGCATGCAGATGATGCAGATGTGTACGCAGATGATGGAAACTATGAGCGGGAATACGATGGGCCAGATGAATGGCTCTAGTATGGGCGACATGATGAATGAGAGCGGATCGGGCATGGGCTGCCACTAATCTACTTCACTATGAGCACTACAGAAACTGACACGGACTACGCGAAGGACGTACTCGTGACTGCCGACTGGGTGGCTGATCGACTGACCGAATTCGAAAACGACGATCCGGAGTACCGTCTCGTCGAAGTGGACGTGGACACCGAGGCCTACGACGAGGCCCATGCGCCCGGTGCGATCGGTTTTAACTGGGAGACGCAGCTCCAAGATCAGACACAGCGTGATATTCTCGAGAAGGACGACTTTGAAGACCTGCTCGGGAATCACGGCATCAATGAGGACAGCACCGTCGTTCTCTACGGTGACAACTCGAACTGGTTCGCGGCCTACACCTACTGGCAGTTCAAGTACTACGGCCACCGCGACGTGCGCCTGCTCAACGGCGGCCGCGACTACTGGCTGGAGAACGACTATCCGACGACCGACGAGGAACCGAACTTCTCCGAGCAGAACTACGACGCACGCGACCCCTTCGAGGGCATCCGCGCCTACCGCGACGACGTGGAGAAGGCTATGGGACGTGGCGTACCCTTGGTCGACGTCCGAAGCCCCGAGGAGTTCAGTGGCGAGGTGCTCGCTCCGTCAGGCCTCCAAGAGACCGCTCAGCGCGGTGGCCACATCCCCGGCGCAACGAACATCTCGTGGGCTGCGACGGTCAACGACGACGGCACCTTCAAGAACGCCGATGAACTCCGCGACCTCTACGAGAGCGAAGGCGTCACGAACGACCAAGAGGTCGTCGCGTACTGCCGCATCGGCGAGCGGTCGTCCATCGCGTGGTTCGCACTATCGGAGCTGCTCGGCTACGACAACGTCGTGAACTACGATGGGTCGTGGACCGAGTGGGGTAACCTGGTGGATGCCCCGATCGAACGGGGGAAGTGAGGAGAAGTAAGCACACTAATAATTTTGACTGATTATTGGGGTACTATTGTCTAATTATAGTTAGATCCTCAATAGATCTTATCGATCAGAGTTGGCAGGATAGCAACAGCAGCAAAACTACACAGAGCATATCCATACTAACGACTGAATCAAACATGATAAGCCGACGAACATTTGTTACTACAGGCATTAGTAGTGTTATTCTGAGTGGGTTGGTTGGCTGTACTGAGTCAACTGAGCAACCTCGTAATGAGAGTAACGCTGGTAAGAGTACTCACCACGATACGCGTGAGAATACGAACGATCACAAGCATAACCAGGAGGTTAGTGGCCCTGTTGACCAGGCTGAGGTGGCGATGATTACAAATGAGAGTGGTTATCACTTCGATCCGCATATCGTCTGGGTATCAAAGGGTGGGACAGTGACGTGGATCCTCGAAAGTGGGAGCCACACAGCGACTTCATACCATCCCACGTTCGACAAACCACGTCGAATTCCAAATGCAGCGGCAGCATGGGACAGCGGCATGCTCACGAAAAAAGGAGCGACATTCGAACGGACATTTGAGGACGAGGGTATCTACGACTATTTCTGTATTCCGCATGAATACAGAGGGATGGTTGGGAGTGTTATTGTCGGGCATCCGAAGGCACGTGATCAACCGGGGCTCGCTCCGTCACAACAGAGCTTGCCGAAGGAAGCACAAGCGGCCATAAAAAGGCTCAACGCACAAGTTACACAAACACTCGAGAACACGAACTGAGAAACCAATATGAATCCACCAGACACTGATTCAACACCACTACAAGCAGAGAAGACAACCAAGACTGATGCTATGCTCAACCGTCGTGCCTTTCTCGGAACACTTGGTGTGGCAGGACTTGGAGCTGTTGCTGGCTGTATGAATACGAGTCAGGGGGACGTGACCTTCGAGACGGGGACGAATGCAAAGCAGCTTCGCCAAGCAGCGGCAACATATCTAAAAACAGCGACCCTCTACAAGGCCCCGCTCTGCAATTGCTGTATGAAATATAAGAAGTACCTTGAGTCAACGACGGAGGCAAAGATCAAGGTAACTAGCGTGAACGACCTCACACGGATCAAGCACAAGTACAACGTTCCTAAAGATGTTGAAAGCTGCCACACACTGGATACTGGCGAGTATTTCGTCGAAGGGCATGTTCCCCGGGAAGCCATTGGGAAACTCGCCCGCGAAAAGCCGGACATCCTTGGCATTGCGCTCCCCAATATGCCAGCCGGATCGCCTGGAATGCCAGGCAAGAAAACGAAGGAGTTCGTCATTTACGCGGTGAAGAAAGACGGCTCTTCTCGTGAATTCATGACGATATAAACCCATGAGTAGCACTCGGTATTGGAGAAGGCGCAATGGAGTACAGCTCTTGAACTCGTGTATTCCTTCCTCAGATATCGGTGACTATGGTGAATTTGAAGAATGACAGTTTCACGTCGGCGTACACAATCCGGCATATAGAAGTAACTTCAGGCAGAGTGATCTACCAATGATCCCCGGGGGACCGCCTACTGAACGAAGCAAGAAGAGAACGCATCTGCGACGCTATCAGGTGGTTTCTCGAATAGCAAGCCTGGGGATGGCACTCCTCATTAGCGTGAGCATGGTTCCCCTCGCGTCCGCCCATGGCGGTGAACACACCCCAAATATTCCACAGTGGTACGGCCTCGTCATCTTCCTTGGGGGTATTGGCATTCTCGGGGGAAGCATCCTCCTCAAACGTCGCGACCAGATAGCAACGACAGAGCATGCACTTTATAGTGTCTTTCTGGGCCTTATTATCGCAGCGTTCGGCGGAATCCTCCTCGTGCAGTTATCCCCAGTCGATGAATACGCAGCGAGTAGCATGCCATTCCCACGAGCATGGTATCTCCCGATTACACTGGGCATCGGATTCACACTCATGACAGCGAGTGTGGTGATTGGCCATCTCCGCTGGCCCACACGCCCTCGGTATGCATGGCTTGGTCTGTTCCTCGGGCTCTGGATCGCCTACCCAGCACTCATTCGTGGGAGTGCCACATACCATCACCCCCTCGGTTATCTGATCGCGCTTGCTGTTCCATTGAGTGTCGGCTACATCATCTGGCGCGATGGACGTCACGTCCTCCGAGAGATCGCCCAAGATACCGTCGCACGCCGATTCGGATTTGGCGTGGGTGCCGTTATGGCAGTCTTTTTCATCTTTTCGACGGGAATGCTGGCGCTCGTCCCTGAAGAAGGCATCATTAATGGGCGCTCGACAATTCATACACCCGCATTTATTGATACCGTCCCCACAGCCAATCCGCTCGTCACCTGGCCAGCAGTCCAGTTCTGGTTCCCCCAAATTCCGCTAAGTGGAACGCTCTCCGTCGGGACACTCATCCTCGTCACCCTCCTTGGCGGGCTCGTCGCAATCAACGCAATGCTCGCTGCTCATCAGTGGCTCTACACGAATGGAGCAAGTTCCACCCAGAGTACAGCTGGCGCAGCTGCTCTTGTCGGGCCGAACGCCTGTGGATGCTGTGGCCCAATGTTCGCCCAACTCGCCGTCGTCCTTCTCGGCCCGTCAGCGGCTGCCCCACTCTACTGGCTGTTTGTCGACCTGTCGTCACCCGTCGGCGCATTCTTTTTCGTCGGCAGTGTCGCCCTCCTCACCGGTGGGTTCGTCTATTCAGTGAATGCACTTGCGCCAGAGATCTGTTCAGTTCCTGCTGATGAACAACCACAAGTCGCAGGCCAACTCAAAAGTTCAGACTGATTCATCTCGTCTCATTGGTTCTCAAGACCGGATTCACCGTCGACGATATTGCCTCGTGTGCATCGATTCGGACCAAAATCGACGACCAGGTGGAGCAGGGAATGGAGGTTTAATGGGTTTCTAGAGTCGAGCGGATCGTTCGACAACTCGGAAATCGAGGCATGGGAACAAGACCTCAGGGAGCTTGACGAGGCTGGCCAGTTCCTGTCCTGTTCAACGATGTTTCTCTACATCGGTCGCAAGCCCGAGTAAGACCACTCAGAGTCAATATGGAAACACAGACCCGATCACTCGGACTGAGCGACACCATACTCTTCCTACGCATAGGCGTTACAACAGCGGCCGCCACGACGCTATGCAGATAGCGAGGACGGTGACAGTCACTGACCGGATTCCGTTTAAGTAGTTCTCGCGATAAGGAGTAGATACGAGGAAGATTTTCGTGGACTGCTGTTTTTCTGCTCGAGTTTTCGCTATCGCTCATGCTTCGGATTTGAGCGTGTAGTGAGTCAGGGAGTGCCAGTTTCAGACGAATCCATGAGGATTTGAAACGCATTTCGTGATCAGAGATAATCTAAGCGATTGTCGCAAGCCTGAGAGAGCGAGTCTACAGTTTATTTACTCATGCTGTAAGCCGTACATGAATCTCGAACTCGTCATAGTTGACAACTGGCCGCTTCGACCGCCCTTCCTGGACGAACTCGACGACGTTCAGCTCCGCTAGTTCATTCAAGTTTCTGCTGACGTCCTTGATATCCCGACCGACCAATCGCGCTGCTTCGCGCATACTTGACGGCTCATGCTGGCGGATGGTTCGGAGGAGTTCAAGGTTTTTATCACTGAATAACCGCTGGAGATCGCCCTCTTCTTGGAGACTCAGAACATGGCGATCCTCCGGTTCTTCTCCGCGTTCAAGTGCTTCTATCGCGTTCAACGTGTCCTCGTGGAAGTCATCAGTCGATTCAACCCGGATGTGTAGTGTTGCGCTCATAGCCTTGTCTTTGCCGCGTTTTGATTATCGGTAGTTGTTGACTTCACGGATAAACCGACGATATACGTCGGCCATGCCTGGAAAGTCGATTATTTCGACTGTATCATAACAGAGTGTCTCTTAGAGGTAACGTTCTATCGAAAGGACGAATGTACCTACTAGAGCAAGGACACAGACTCCAATGATTCAAGGGCAATTGCAATTCCAACGAATCCGAGACCGAGAAGCAAAAGTGCAAGAACCCACTCAAGCGCCAAGTGAGAGGTCAAAACGCCAGCTTCTGAAAGTGTGGCAATCGCGACGATGAGAACACCGAGTTCAATAGCGGTTCCAGATATGCCTGGCAAAGTAAGTATGAGCCCGAATGTGAACACGGCTGGTGACTTCCTATTGAATAAAGGGTAGACCTATCATGATCCGGTGCTGCTCTGCACGATGTACAAGGGGAAATATAAATCACCCCGAAACCCGTACCCAGACACATGGGGAACGAGACCGCGCACGAACCGCTGCCGGCCGACGCCCACACCAACGCAGCGGAGGCGTTTGTTGACCGGGCACGGTCCCAGCACAGCGACGAAATCGCTGAGCTGTACGTCTTCGGCTCGACTGTTCGAGGGGAAACCCACGGACGCGCAAGTGACGTCGACGTCCTCATCGTTCTCGCTAACGATACTGACCGCGACACCATCGCCGACTCACTCCGTGATATCGCCCTCGACGTGATGATCGAATATGGCCCCGCTGTCGAACTCCACATTCTCTCCAAAACCACGTTCGATCGCCACCAGCGAGAGGGGAACCCGTTCATCCGCAACGTCGTCACCGAGGGATGCTCATATGCCTGACGCCAACGACACGGATCCCATCGTCGAACGGGAGTTCCAGCAAGCACGGCAAGCACTCGACGATGCTACAAAAGCACAAGACGCCGGACTCTCAGACGCAGCGGTGATTAACCGTCTCTACTACGCCGCATTCCATTCCGTCCAAGCGGCCCTCTACGACCGCGGGTTTGAGCCTACGTCCCACGGCGGTGTGCTCTCCTTATTTGGTTCAGAAATCATTGCTGCTGGGGACGCTGAACGGCGGGATGGCCGATTCTTCAGTCAACTCTCTGAGCTTCGGCAACAGGCCGACTATGGCTACGACGAACTCGAGGAGGACGTCAACGCACTCCATTCACAAACCCAACAGCTCGTTGCCGAGATGGAAGCTCTTTGTACCACCTCCGACTAACGAGGCTATACGACGTTCGCATTGACGAGTTCGACAATTACACAGCCCACATTATTCACATAATCCACAAAATCTAGATTACGAAGATGGCAGAGATGATGTTTGAGCGACCGGATTAGTCAGTCTTGGCTTGACCGCTCAACATCCCGATGACCTCTTGAACCCGTTCCTCATCCGCTTTGATACCTCGCTCGCCAAGGATCTGAAGAGCGACCTCGTCACCGTGATTCGCAACAACCTGTAGGCACGCATCTTGAAACTCCCGTCCTTCGAACTCGGAGACATCGAACATCGAGCAGGCGGCCATCACTGACGACCGCATTCGAGTAACGCCATCCCACGTCTCATCACGAACGTAGAACCCATGCATATCGGTCTCATCAAAGGAAAAAGCCGGTTCATCCTTGGCCGAGTTACCCGGTTTCTGCGTTGATTCAGACTCATCGTCCACTTCCTGTTTACTCTCCTCGGCAAGCGATTGGATATTTTCTTCTGGAGTCACATCTTCATCGTCAGCCGCTCCTTCCCCTGCCTCCGTTTGTTTGAGCTGTTCAGCAACGTCACCGAATCGGTTGTCTTCATTAGGCATGGGTGTGATCCTCCACGAGATCCGCCAAGTGGTCGAACTTCGGGATCTGATCGCAGTCCTCGTCGAATGCCGCGACCGGCATTCCTTGCTTGAAGGCCCGAGAAATAGCCGTCCGTTCGCGGATTCCAGGCTTCGGGATGTCGTCGACGCTACGCGCCGGGTCATCGAGTGCATCGAAGAGTTCCGGATCGATCCGTGCAAACTCGGGGACGAACGACCCAAATTCCCGATTGAGGTTCTCGACGAGTGTGCGATGCTCATTGCGCTGCCCCATTGTTTCTCGGATCATGTTTGGAGTGACGGCGAGGATGTCCAAGCCGATGTTCTCCCGAATCGGGGAGATCTGACGGCCGATCATCTTGTTGAGTCCATTGATCGAACCAGCCCGCGGAATGAGCGGGACAATCACACTTTGGACAGCGATGAGCGCGTTGTCAGAAAGCTTGCCTCGGCCGCCCGCGGCATCGATGATAACATAATCATACCCGTTCTCAATGAGCGGTTCGACGACATTCCGTCGGAGTTTCACGTCCGCGAACCGTTCGTCCTTCAATCTCGTCTCCACGTTCTCCAGTTCGTTACTCGACGGAAGGAGATTCACTCCGAATTCCGTCTCAATCAGCAACTCGCGGGGATCTTCACCGTCAATAAGTGCATTGCCGAGGTTTGCTTCCCGGTCGTACGCATCGTCGTAGCCTAGCTGGGTCGTCATATGCCCATCCTTATCGAGATCGATCAGAACCGTCTCATGACCTCGGGCCGCGAGGCGATCAGCGATATTGAGCGCGATCGTTGACTTGCCCACACCCCCCTTCAGGAGCGAGACCGCTACGCCAGGGAGCCCTTCGAACTCTCCGGTACTCATCGGTCAGCACTCCTACAATAGGAGGATTTTGTACATTTTGTGGGCAATTCATATTGTGTTGGTTTTGAACATAATGCAAGATTCACGGATAATGTACGTTTTGTCGCGCTCATACGTGCCCAATGAAACTCATCTACCTTAATTCTGCGTCAGACGGAGTTGGCATATCATATCGATTACGTACAAAATCTAGGTTTTGTACATAATGCAAACAACAAATCCAAGCCGTAACTTCACCGCAATTCACGCAATCTGCATAATGTGGATTATTGATATTGCCCAGATAGCGTGAATTTCGAAGGATATTCATAAAACCAGTCAATCTGTAGAGCTTGTACTTAACGTCCATAACTAACTCAACCTACAGTCTCGACGCAATCCACACAGGGTACATAATGTAGATTTTGTATGCTATTCAGGTTGTGTGGGTATTACAAATAATTCACAAAATCTATTCGGTTGCGACTGCTCTCAAATGAGCCTTCAGAAGTCGATTAGCGGTTTCACTGCTTCCTTCGGAACATCGGTAACTTGGAATCCAGGAGGGTCGCCCCTATCGATTTGTTGTGTAAAAGGCTACCAAGATGGGTAGATACACCTCTATCGATTTGTTGTGTAAAAGACCACCAAGTCGTATAAACACACCCCTATCGACTTGTTCTTGTCAGCGAGGGAGCTTGCTTATCGACAATACCCACACCTCTATCGATTTGCTCGAGGAACAAGTTACCGCTTGAGCTGTGCGTTCACGACTGCACGGAGCTCGTCATCATGGACGTCGTCCAGGCGCGAATCTTCCCGGAGTGTTTCGATGATGGTCTCCGGGTTTTCACCAAACGTGAACTCGAGGTAGCTGCCCGAGTGTGGCCCTTGGCTCTTCCGCTCTGTCTCGACCAACGAATACGTCGTGAGTTCCTTCATCTTATTCACGTACGTCTCTTGGTGATACTGATCCGAACCGAGGGTGCCTGTAAGGTACTGATACACTTGGTATCCGATCGGGCTTTTCGCTGCACCAGTTCCGGTTTCACGTGCCACAGCCGCAGTCGCGAAGAGACAGAGCTTCTTCTGCGTGCTAATCCCACGAGTTACCTCTAATACGCGGTTTTGCTCAACCTTATCTTGAGCTTCTCGAACGTGCTCTTCCCGGACTTTGTCCGCGCCTGTTTTTTCTGCAATCGACCCCGCTGTTCGCATCAGATCGATCGCCTTCCGTGCGTCCCCATTGGTTTGTGCGGCGAATGCTGCTGCGAGCGGGATGACGTCATCATTGAGTGCATCCTCGTGAAAGGCATCTTCACGGGCCTGAAGGATTTCCCGGAGCTGGTTGGCGTCGTAGTCGCTGAAGTGGACATCTTCAGGGGTAAACGAACTGAGAGCACGACTACCGACACTCTCCATCATCTTCGTATCGTTAGTAATGGCGGTCACGGAGACCTGAGCGCTGATTTCATCGGTGCTTCCAGCACGAGAGAGCTGATAGAGAAGGCGGGAGAAGGCTGGCTCATCCTTATCGCGACGACCGACGAGCATATCGAGTTCATCGAGGATGAACACGACCGTATCGTAGTGTTCGTTAATGAGACGATAGAGTTCGCGCCATTTTTTCTTGTTTGGAATGCCATGTTCTGGAACGTCGACAGTCGTTCCGATGTCGTTCGCCGCCTTTCGGGCAAGCTCATAGACGGCTGCACCGAGGGTCCCCACGTTCTGGCAGTTCATCTGGATGACGCCGAACCGGATATCACGACTTTCGCAGAGTTCGACGATGTTCTGACAGACGGCGTTAATGATGAGAGATTTCCCGGTCCCAGACGGTCCATAGAGGAAGAGATTCGGTGGCCGCTCGTTACTAATTGCGACGCGAAGATGCTGAGTAATATCGGTAAGCTGGGTATCACGGCCGACAATCCGTTCCTCATCGACGATTTCGTTCGGTTCGAGGAGAGAACGGTTCTTGATGAGACTCGCAGCTTCCTCCTGCTCAAGGATGAGATCTTTGATAGAACCCGTAGATTTGGGGGTTCCCTCAGGACCAGGATCCGTGGGCATACCGGACTCAACTCTATCACGATACTAAAAGATTCCCCCTGTCGATTTCTTTTCTACCGGTATGACGTTCAGAAGCAGGATATCAGAGGGTTACATTGCTGTCTTCCTTGACCTCCGACGATTTGTTAGGAGTCTTCGTCTGGATCGATTCACGAGGAGTCCAGCACACCCTCTCACCCCTATCGATTTGTTCTAGCCACAAAGGAAGGGAGGGTGATCGAATCCTCGAACGGACCGTTATTGCATCTACGCCACGATTAGCGCAGAACTAAGAATCATCTTCTCTATTCTCTTCTCTTCTTTCTAGTACTAGTCTATAGCTAGCTAGAAGAACGCACCTCTATCGATTTGTTCTAACTGCGTCCTATCAGACCATTTCCCAACAAACAATGACTTAAAACAGGGTCAGTGGAACCGCAAGACGGCGAACACGGACGTGCTACTATTTGTTACGTCCTCTGTTTCCCAGATTTTACTCCTATGCACCCCCCTATCGATTTGTTCTATATGCCTGCAGTCTACCGAATACGGTTGTGTTGGAGTTGATAAACACCGAGATAATCGAAGGCCGATTTTTGGTGAGCTTTCCTCTCGTGGATTCCCTGTGATCGACTCCCTCCCCACACCCTTTCTCGCCAGAACAAATCGATAGGGGTGTGGGTGTGGTCTTTGAGCTACCGTCACGATATATCCGTCCATTACGTCTGGAGAGTTGTTATTCTCAATTTCGGCATGTTCTCTTTATTGATTCTATAGTATCTGTCCATGGATTCCTCCCCAATGAACAAATCGATAGAGGTGACTCTCCGTACGCAGGGGTTTCGGTGAACAAGTCGATAGGGGTGCGTCTCTCCTGCTGCTCAAACGGAGTCGGATACCTTGACAGATGTAGCATCTCGAGATTTAGATGAGTTGGTCGATCTGCTCGGCATTGAGGAGGAGTAGTAGCTTCCTAGTGTGAATTGCCGGTTCCTATTTACTCTCTAAAGTCTTTTATATGTTTGGTCGGTCGCTCTTGGCTAGTATAATATACTAACCTCCGGTACTCGGTACGTGATAAACGAACATCCACACCTAGCGAAGGCGTTCATCTCGCGAGCCAGCGTTTCACTTCCGCTCTGGTTGGCTGACCTCTTTATCCATCGCCTTCGAAGAGGGAACTGCAGTCGTCGTAACCCAGTGCATGGCGTGGATCCTGTGCCCTTACCCATCCGCCCACGCCGTGTGCTCCCCTTGTATCATCACGACCAGCACAGAGACAAGCGTGCGTTTTGTCCCGAGGATTTACGTCATTAGTGCTCATCTTTGATTATATCTATGATTTCGAATCGGCGATCGCCACTCACTCCACTTGCGCAAGAAGCGCTCGATGCTCTTGCGAGCGCAGCTCCAAACGATGGGGAACTCACCTATGAGCACGCTTACGATGTCTTGGCACAGAAAGAAGACCTGAATCAGCCCGCTGCCGAGGATATCATCGAACGACTCTACATGCGCGGCCATCTCTACGAAGTCGAGGGAAAGCTCCGGCTTACGGATTATTAATCGCTAGCTCTTAGCGCATCGAGTCTCGCTCTGATAGCGTCGAGTTGTTCATCGAGATCCTCAATGAACGGGCCCGTCCGATCGGTTGTCACTGCACCTTGGTTTGTCGGATCGATCAGATTCTCTTCCTCAAGGAGCCGAAGGGAATAACGGACTTCATGGCGAGCATAGCCTGATTCGTCCGACATTTTGACAATCCCGATGGGTTCATTAGTAACAACCATCTCAAGAATGTCTAGGTGCCGACCAATCATCTCCACTTCGTTTTCTATGCTGTCGATCATTGTACTTGCGATCAAGGATCAGAGCGAGTTAACCTTTCTCGCCTTCGCAAGACGCTTCTTTATATAAGAGTTCAACTGAAAAACCCATCACGATATGATAAATCGCGGCTGTCTCGCTATCGTTGTGCTTCCACTGGTTCATGGATAAGAATAGTATTGGTACTCCGGACGATGACGAGATACTCCTCGATTGTAAATCGAACCTCGACGTCACTCTGCTTCTCCGAACTTGCCGTGATGATATCCTCGAGTGCGTCTGGGTTGACATGCTCGTACAAACGAAGCGAGGTCTGGCCACCGACCTGTGTAGTGACGTCAACGACAGCCTCAACAACAGTCAGCGTTGGCGAGCTGTCTAGCGCAATTGAATACGAGGCCGTCAACGCGTACTGTTGTGGACGCGACCCAGAGCGCTCTGTGTCGGTCCCAGATCAGCTGGTCGTTTCGCTGGCCATTGGGTCACTCTGCATAGTTCCTAGTATGTTTCGATCAAGTTGAGTAACAGCTGCTTACGACGGAATTTACTCGATAGCACAAAAAATGTCCATCCCGTACTGAACATCAGAGTATTCATCTCCTAGCGCATTTTCCTCGAAGCCAAGAGTTGTGAATACAAGAGCTCTTAAAGATATTTGTCTGTGAGTACGGTTCTTGTCTCAGTGAGTTAACACTGAGAATCTGGTTTGTGACTCCCATCTATCGCTAATTTTTTATTCTATTCACTGTATGTCAGACTACGAAGGGTGCGTTCAATGACCGAATTTAAAGCTCCCTCCAAGAAGATAAGCCGAGTCGATTTCGAAACCGTTGTGGAAAACGCTAAGCGTGACGCGACCGAACTCTTTAATAACCGAAATCCAACTGAGTTCACATCAATTGACGAGGCGAAAGATGTCTTTGTCTCCTATGCCCTTGATATGTATGCGATTCAGGCAGTTAGTATCGACGAGATTCGTGCAGAACCTTCTCGTCCACGTCAAGCCATCACACATCGGGCAACACAGGTTTTTGATACCTATTATGCCAATAGTACCTGGGATTCTCCCCCCAAGGAACGCTCGTAGTGACGATCTCGTTCATCGTAATTGACGGGATTCTTCTATTGGTTATTGAGAAGAAATCAATGTATCATCATAAATTCCGTGATCAATATGATCAGATCTGGTGGTGACTCCTAAGTATTGGTTTCGTTGAGCAATCTTTCTGACGTTCTGGTGGATTGAAGCGAGAGTCGAAGTCACATCTCTCTATTGTTCAATTGAAGTTCTGTGTTAGCATTGCACAAAGATTTATAAGCGGGTACCACCTACGCATAGCTCCACGACAGACCTGCTATGTCCGCCGATTCACGGTCATCCCGATCAATCACACTGGCACTTCCACCAGACGAACACTGGACACTCCACCACGTGCTCCTCCATCGAATTGACCAAGAAACGACTGCAGACGACACGACCGTCGTTGATCCGCCATCACTTGAAGTCTTCCAAGCATTTGAGGCACTTGATGCTGGCAGCACGCAGTTCTCCATTACCCAACTTGAGGCAATCCAGGCGGTTCTCGCAGAGTATTATCACTCGACCATCTGGTGGGAGGGCGAACAAGCACAGCTCGAACAACTCCTCCAGCACGTTGCGACACTAGTTGAAGCGAATCAACTCCTATACCCACAGTACTGAGCGATTAGCACTGCACCGATCCGTCTCCTTCTAACTGGACAGTATTTTGGTTCAGGCAACGATCGACGAAGACATCCATTTAATAGGGGTCGAATAAAGGGGCCAATTCTTATTACGTTGGGTGCGAAAGGTCGAGTATCATGTCACTCTCCGCCACGGTACGGCGGTGGTTAGCTGACGATGAGAACGTCATTTACGAGTGTAGGCATTGCGGCACGACACTCATGTCTACCGAGCAGCAGTGTCCTACCTGTGGGTCGACTGAAATCGCGAAATTCGATGTCTCGTAATCCCGTTTCAATGTAGTTGGGTGCCAGCTTGACGTCCAATACAGATTGATGTGGATACGTGGCGGTCGTGATCGCGATGATGGCAATAAAAACGGCATCAGTGCAACGTATCTAACACCAGCTATTGGGAACGCCAGAGTAGTGGCTACTCCCGTATAGACAGTGTGTGTTTGCTGTTCGCTGATGAGCGTTTGCTGATCGTCAGCGATCTCCGCGAACAGTTTCAATTGGCCCCCTCGGATGACTGCGCTACTTTAGGATGGTCGGGACATCGAATTAACTCACCGCTTGCCGAACAAGTCGGAAGCATATTCGCGATGATTCACTTCTGGGCCGAAGTCCTCGGTGAAGTTTCAATGCTCCTCTCCGTGATTTCGAACTGATCATCATCGCCGAAGGCCATCTGTTAATACATTACTATTGCTGATCGATTGATCATCTGAATTGAGCCTCCACCTGCTTCAGAGGTGCGAAACAAACGTCATGATCAGCGATCCAGGTGATCAATGGCTCAAAGGGATCATTTGACGACTGTGTCATCTTGACGCTCCGAGTTGAATGCCTTCTTTGGCGCTCGTAATACTGCTGTCTTATGATCGTATCTCCCCTTCCAAGGTTATCTCACCCCCTCGATGCGCCAGGGTCATCGACAAAATATTAGATCTTCCTAGCCCAGTGGCGAAGTTCGATTTGATTAAGCATTTGTCGCACTGTTGCGAGGGCCGCTAGCCCTGAATTGTCAGTCTCAAGGTCTGCATAGACAATCGACGAGAACAATTTCCTATCCGGTATCTTGCGCTGGCGGAGATGCACTTACTGGTCGTGTGTTAGCTTATCAAGCTGTTCTTGTATTATCGCAAGTCGATCGCTTCGCTCAGCAAAAAGGTACTCGCCTCGTTCGATCGCAGCTAATTCATCACCGAGTTCGGCAAGTGCACCGTGAAGATCACAAAGTTGTTATCGTTCTGCTGCGAGTATCGAAAGTGTTTGCTGGCGGGTTTCGATAGCCGCTTTGTTTGCACTCTGGAGTTTGTTCCATAAGAGTTGTGACCACGTCGCTGACCCACCTGTTAGTCCGGCTGCCACACCGGCTCCGAATTAATTTGTAATACTCTCGAGGGCGGTCTCCTCGCCGTACTCATCCTTCCAATGCTCGACTTCCAGAACTGTCTCACGATAGGCGGTTTGAACGGCCCCTTAGAGCGTGTACAAGGGTGGCGATTGAGAATGAATTGTGTTTTGAGTGATCTCCCGTCAGTTTGATATGGATGAGGCGGAATCTCGTCGAGTCTGTCGAGAAAGTCCTTGAATGCGTCAATTTCAGCCTGGAAGTGGGATTTTTCGTCGGTAAGGCGTCTCTGTGCATCTAGGAGCGACATGCGCTCAACTAGCTGGTTCCTGCACTGCGACATTGTTATTAAATTACATACTATTGGGCGGGAGCTACTATACTTTATTAACCATGATAATAACGGGTTATACACGGTGATGCACTATCGTTGCCAACACTTCCTATCGAGTAGTGTTTACGTGGATGTGTAGTCGTTGTAAATACGATCCATTCGCGCCGCCATCACGAAATCGGTTTTGTGCAGCCCGTCAATTTTGTGCGTCCACATCTCGATCTGTACTTCACCCCACTCTAGATGGATATCTGGATGGTGCCACTCTTCTTCGGCAAGCTCGCCAACCTCGTATGTGAATTCAAGTGCGTCACGGAAATCCTCGAATTCGTATATACCTTTGAGATGATGCTCGTCCACCACCTCCCATACATCCTTGTTGAGTTCAGTGAGGTACTCTGCATACTCTGATTCGGTGAGCGGTTCATCGTCCGAGGTACATGCTTCACATGCCTGATCAGCCAGTGCTGGCGTCATATGTTGGGATATGATCGCCGTATGTTTTGTAGTTTTGCTGTGTGAGTGGTTTCACCAGAACTAATAGTAACCGTCATATTCAGTGAGTATTCCAATAGGGATCCTATAACATTTCATTAGATCCGAATGCACGGTACTAATATATTATAATTTTCACCGACTCATATCTATCTATATCTGGAGAGCGCTCTCTCGTCTATTCGTTTGACAGTGAGCGCGGATTCGATTCTGGTCAATCAGTGTTCCAGATCGGTAATGCGAAGCTCATCTTCGACCTCGTAGAGCCAGCCATAGTTGAGGAGATGCTCGATTGCATATTGCACGTTGGCTGGCTCGTCAGGAAATTCTTCATGCGCAAGCAATAGTTTGTGCGCTCGTTCGTGGGAGAATCCCTCGTGGCGATTGGCAGTTTGAGAGACCAGGATCTCGTAGGCATCTTCGATCCAGCCAGGCAGTGATCGCGATTCATTCGGCCACATCTGCGTTCACACTCGCTTTACCAGTGGACGGTAGTTTGTACCAAGTTTACTTAAAGAGCCGGTGGCTGTCTGACGTCTGGCTGTCAGTCGACGGTAAGGCACGCTCACTGCTCATGTGGACGTCGACGGGTCAAGAGTGAGATATCGTAAACGCACAACTAGATCGTATTCAAGCCATCGAACAAACGACCAACGACCACTAGCTTGCTCATTCAGATTCGTGGTTGATACTCTCGGTCACGGCTCCGATCACTCGATTCACTTAGCACCTTTGTATCCTTCGAGGCAATGGCGTCTCGATTATCTTTATTGAACACTGCCAAAATTACTTTGTTACCACACATCATGCTATTGAGTGTCAGGCATTCGTGACCGTTATGCATGAGCATGCCCGACGAACGTGGGCAGCGCGATTACGACTTGACCACCGCTGACCCCACGTTTCAGGACGACAACGAGCGTAGATTGTACATTGCGGTGGCACTTTTTTCCACGTTGCTTCAATCCATAGCTTATAGTTGCTTAGTTAATCATTCAGGGTAGGGGACACCCATGAGAGACCATTCGTGTGCCCGTGTCCCCTTCTCACTGACGACAGTGAACCCAACCACTGAGTAACTACCAGACCTCTTTGTGGCAGGTGAGAGCATAGTGAGGTCACCCGACGGATGTGGACTTTGTGATACCGTACACCTACCTCTCTCACTCTCCGTTTCATGCAGTGTCATGCTTGTTGTAGTGGCACATCTATTGACGAGTGATCGTGCAACTACTCATCCTCACCACACTTGTAACACACTCCATCGTCTAGGTAGATCGAGAGCATCTTCGTCCCACGGTCAAAGCATTCTGCAAAACAGTGAGTCGGTCTCCTCAGTTCCCATATTACTGTGTCTTAAAACTGAGATGGAATAGAGCTATATCATAACCATCCCCCAAACAACTAAGTGAATGACTAGCACACAACTAGTGTCGGGTGAGTCATAGTGAGTTCATTGGTTAAACCCACTGTCTTCCACTCGACGGACGTGGATTAAACGGTACCTAGCACCTACCCTCTGTCCTCCACGTTCCTAGCAGTAGCATGTTCGTTGTAACGGTGCATCTATCTCCAAAGAGGAGCGTGGATGTAGGATCATTTGCTCGCCTATGCTGTCTTGGCACAGAAAGAAGATCTGAATCAGCCTGCTGCCGAGGATATCATCGAACGGCTCTACATGCGGAGCCACGTATATGAAGTCGAGGGAAAGCTCCGGCTGACCGACTATTGATTGGTTGACTAACGATAACTCTTGTGGCATGCGTATTCGACTTTTCAGCCAGTGAACTCGCTTGATGATCCTAGCCACTCGACGCACTCGACAGGGTGGTGTCTCACCTAGTCTGCTGATGCTGTTCGCACGTTTGTCCCGGACGTTGCTCATATCTAAGTTCACGCCGTCAAACGTGCCGATAACGGCTTCCAGAACATGATGAACCTCCGTATCCAGAACTTGTTTCATCGAAGAACACGATGATGAACAATTTGTTCAAACAAATACGCGCGACCACAACATACTCCGACCGGAGCACGGTTCTCAGCGAAACTGCCCCAGCCAAGATTACACTGTCGTAATTAGCGCCCGAAAGTGGATCGTAATCACGCCAAACCTGTTCTTCCTCATTTTTCCACCTCGCAGGCGCGGTGGGAAAAGTGAGAGTAATTACACCCCACAGTAGCCGACCGTTCGTTCCGCATCAAAGGAGGGCGCAAATTGCGCCCCCCTTGTCATCTGTGGCGGAGTACTCCGGAACCGCTTCGGGGCAAGATTACGCTATGCGTTCTGGGGATAATTACGACAGTGTAATTATCGCGCTCCATCACCTCCCTGTTCGAGCGCAGCCCGTGACTGTTCGGCAGCGAACTCACGGAACTCTTCCGCGTCAGCGACCAAGCGGGCAGCCTGTTCGCCCTGCTCGCCGGGTTCGAAGCGAACGAGGTTGTCTTTGTCGTCCCATTCGCCTGACGCACTCACGCTACCGTCTTGCCGTGTGTGACGCGCCAGCATTTTCATCGACCGCTGCACCGTGTTCGTGTTCGGATCGTGAATCCCTGCGCGGTGTTCCAACCGACGACGGCACGCCGACGAATCAAGCTCGAGTTTCCCGCCTTTCGTTTTCTGCGCCGATTCGATGAACTCGCGCCACAGGAACGTCATGCGATGCTTGTTCCCGGATAGGGGAGATTCAGCGTCCTCCCGTTCGGCAGCTAATCTTGCGGCCGTTTTCCGCTGGATTTCGAGGTCGTGGATCTGGCCTGAGTTAATTAGGTCGCTCACGTCCACTCGGTCGTGTTCGATGTCTTGGAGCCGTTGTTCGTGATTCTCGAAAACGCGCTTCGTCACGTTGTCTACCCGTGGTTCGAGCGCGTCCGTGGAGTACGTCCATTGTTGTCGGATATGAGCAATCGCGGCGTCGGCCACGGCCTCGGCGCGGTCGGCACGATCTCGTGCGTCGGCCAGTTCCTTCTCGGTGTTCTCACGCTCTTGCACCAGCGTCTCTATGCGCTGCTGGAGCGCTTCGATTTGCTCGTCTTTCTGATCTAGTCGCTCCTCGAACGATACGAGTCGGTCTTCGACTTCTTGGTGTGTTTTCTCCGTCTCGCACTGCTGACTGTTTGCATTCCGATGCTGTTGGGTCGTTCCGTGTGATGCTGAATTGCTCATTGAACGCGTCGTGGGACGCGCTGACTCGTCTCAGAGCCACTCTGCCGGACATAATCGGGATTGCCGTCGCTCGTGAAACCCAAACAATTATGCCAACTGAGCAAGAAATAACTGTCAATGGGTCGTCGGCGGGTGTGACGGGTGTTGGGTCACCCAATAACCTCCGACGGGGCTGTTATTTCTTGGCGCTGAACTTTGCCTAGTGTAGCTCCATCTCTATCGATCTTATCAGGTCGATGACGGCGGTGCGCGCATGATCCTGTCGGGTCACGTGCGAACTATTCCTCACTTCATCGCTACCTTTCCGAAGCATACCTGCTTAGCTTCGGCTCTTTCCTTCATTGGAGGCTTCGATTTTGATCATCAGCTCTTACTCCCATCTATTTGGGCCTCTGTAATAAATCATTTGGGTATGCACACCACCAAATGAGTAGATACTCATCGCGATCGAAGATGGCTGGGTGTGACTTTGCATGGGTTTTTAGCCTATGCTATGCGAACGTAGAGTACTTACCACTCCCCTATGAGAGCGCGAATAGCCTGGCTCCGAATGAGCGATCTTGATATTCTTGAATTTCTAGACGGTCATTCGCTTGCAGACTATGAAGCCCCGCCAACAGCCATCGCTGTCAATATGGATCTTGCTGAAGGCACCGTCTGGAACCGGGTGCGAGTATTGCGGGCTGCTGGTCTCATCGAGCGAACGGATGAGACACGTGGCTATTACAAGATTACAAGCCTGGGACAACGCTACTTGGCAGGCGAGCTGACTGATGACGAGCGCCAGCAGTTGGAGGAGTTCGACCCCTCAGAAATCTAATTCGGTACGCATTTTGTACAAGGATTTGAATTAAGAATCATCGATGCCCACTGAATCTACTGTGTATCGTGTGCTCCTCGCGATGCCCCCTGAGATTACAGCAGAGCGGCAAGTCGCAAAAGATGTCTTGCTAAATTGGAACGCGTCGATCGGCCGCCAGCAAAACATCTACTTGGGACCGGTTGATGCCAATCACGTGGATGTGAGCCGGTCCGATCTTGCGGACGAGGTTGACATTGTGTTAGGAGCGTTTTGGACCACGGTTGACGCTGGAACGACCGGTGGGGCGAGTCTTGCTGACGCTGTGCGACGGCTTACGATTGAGAAAGACCTGCCGGCGATGATTGGGTTCTCTGAACGCGATATTCCGCCGAATCGGCTGGACCCGGAGCAATACGAGCGCCTGCAGGAATTTCGGGACGACTGCCGGGTGACGGGGTATTTCACGTATGTAGATCAAGAAGAGTATGAAGAGCAACTCACAAACGCGCTGGCGCGGACGATGGATCAATTGCTCTCATCGTCGGACTCTGTCTCGCATACTGCTGAAGAGCATGAGGGGCCGAGCGAGTACGATCCCGAAGTCGATCACAACCGCCTGCAATTGTCGGCCGCGATGCATCGAGAGCAAGACACTCGGAATATCACCCGGATTGTGGAGCACTTCCAAGAGAGTGGTATCGAACAGCCCTACTCCGTCCTCGACGCTGGGTGTGGATATGGGACGGTCACTCAGTCTCGATTTGGTGATGACGACCGGTTCGAGGTTGTTGCGATTGATGATGCCGAGGAAGTCCTGAAAGTCGCCAAAGATCGATATCCCGCTCCGAACATTGAGTACCGATGGTTGGACGTGAACAACCTCGACAAGGCTAATCTTGGGACATTTGACATAGTGTTTGCCAGTTACCTCTTCCATCACGTAGCCAACCAAGAGTCAATACTCTCTCTTCTCTGGGAGCAGGTTCGAGATAACGGGGTGATGGCAATCCGGAGCTGTGATGATGGTCAACACCTGCATTATCCCCCGAATGAAGATATGGACTGGATCGTTGAGACGACGGACGCTATCCCCGGAAGCAGTGACCGAACCCACGGTCGACGACTCCCGACCCATCTGAAACGACTTTCGCCTCCCCCGACCGACGTGTGGCTGGATTTGCAAAACTATCATACCGTAGGGCAGGACAGTGCCGAGCGCCGTGACTACTGGTCGGTCTTTCACTCAAACAGGTTACACTACGCGAAGGTTCGTGCGGAACGAGAGGACGCAATCCAGGAGGACAAACGGCTGTACGAAGCGATGGCCGATCGGATGGACCGGCTCGAAGAAAAGATTGTGGGCAATGAGCATGTGTTCGACGTCAAGAGCGTCCCCTTCGCAGTCGCGGTAAAATAACGCCTCTGATAAAGGTGTAGACCTCTCTTGACGGCGACCTCGCCACACTTGATCCAAAATACGAGAATCATGCCTACGATCTCTCTGACCCCAGATGGCATGTGAAATACCCCGGGAAGTACAGTTGTGGTGACTGCGGTGGATCGCTGCGGGTCGAGGAGGCCAACGAATGCCGGACGAACGCTGCCCGAAATACAACGAGCGAGTGATCGCAACAGAGATTCACGGCCCTTCAGTGATCATGATTCGGCCATGCGGCCATGACATCGGCCACATGGTGGAGTTGATCGACGCTCCGGACCTCGACCCGCTGTTGCCCGATGAGTGGTACACACAATTCCTTGCCGACTCTGACGACTAACACCCCACTGACGTTTCGGCCCTCTCCATTCTCTCATTCATTCGTTTCCGAATGGAATTGGTGCTGATACTAGTTAGTATAATATACTAACCTTGGCGTATTCACTTTTACTCTCTTAGTGGGTTGTTGCTGGAGCACTGCGTCCTACCCCACGTGTTGCGGTGCAATGTCGAGAATCTGGGTTTCGGAAATCCGAATCGGAAACGAACAAAGTGCGCTGCGTGCGACCCATGATAACCATAGAATCCGACCGATGATTCGCAACTAGCACGGTTATGACGCGCACTGATTGCCGTCGCTTATTCCTGTATCGGAATACCTGGAAACGACTCTGTCTTATCTATGAATGGGTCCGTCGAAACGTTGATCCATGATGCGCCACGACCACCCAGAACTCCCGACTCTCGACAGTGGTCTCACAGTGCTCGAAACGGATGAGCGAGCGACCGGCGCGTTACAGTCGCTCGTACTCGATAAACTGCTCCTTGACGGTGGTTCAGCCGTCTGGGTGGATGCCCACGGTCACGGGACGACCCAACCACTATCGCGAATTGCACCATCCATGCGCATCCTCGATCGCATCCGAATTGCACGTGCATTCACCGCGTGGCAACATCAGAGTCTCTGCCAGGATCTCGTGCGTGAACTCACGGACGACACTGCCGTTATCGTCCTTCCGGCGTTTGACTGGTTCTATCGCTCGGAGGTGCTGTCGCGTGGCGACGGTGAGCGGATGCTCGCGGCGGCTGTCGATCTCATCGGCAAAATTGTAGATACCTTCGATGTCTCAGTGCTCGTGACTCAGCACACTGATGATGCGCTGACGGATCCGATCCAAGAGCGAGCGGACGATGTCATTCACTGTGAGCAGACGGCGTACGGGCCACGCTTTTCGGGTGATGAGTACGAGACGCTGGTGTACCCACTCGACAATGGAATGGTGCAAACGACGCTTGCCTTCTGGCAGCAGGTGCTGACAACCCGCCACCCAGCGGTTGCTGATGCCGATTCCCCAATAGAGGTGAGTGTCCATGGGTCGTACTAACCTGACGTATCGCGACGCACTGCGCGTCATGGAATCACGATGGGATGACTACCGTCGTGCACTTCGACACACCGATCAGGAGGTGTTTGATCGGCTCTTCGAATATGCCCGAGCACACGCTGATGCTAGCGGGCTGCAGAACCACCAGTTCGTCGAGGTTCCGGCGCTCGTCTCGATGCTCCTCGAACAACAAAAGCAGATCGACGATCTCGAAGATCGACTCGATCACGTCGAGGACGATTTGAACGATCGAGGATGAGGCGATGGTGTACAAAATCGACTACGTCGACGGCGACGTGCTCCGATGGTCGGTAACTGAGACGGGGGTGAATTGCGAAGTTGATGAATCGTATACACCGACAATCTACGTGTCCGCCCATGGTGACGGCGAGTTTTCGACAGCACGTGCTGCACTCCGTGATCATCCCGCTGTTGTTTGGGTTGCTGTGGTTGATGAACGCGTGAGCTTCCGGCACGATCTCGAACAAGTCCTTCAGGTGGATGTGCTTGACCTCAAGGCGGTGAATTCAGTGGCACGAATGGTGAGAATCTCGATCAGGTGCTTGACGCCGAAAGTCGTCGAGCGTACTTCTTCTATCCTTCGCTCAATTTCCAGGATACCGAGGGATCATCCGCTCGAGCGTTCGCTTTTCTGTAACCGTATTCCCTTCCGGTCTGGAGCTCATCAGTTCCGTAGTTGGTTTTCAATCTTCGTCTTTCGTTCTTTCTTCGCGTAGACCAAATACATCGAGTGTTTGCTGTTCGGCCTCTACCATCTCCGTCTTCTCGTACTTCTTTCGGAGGTGGTCGAGTGTTGGATAACCTGCCTGTTGCTCTCTGGTCCACTCGGTCGCGAATGTGCCTTTCTCAATTCGGTGCATGCATTCACGCATGTACTCTTGGATGGGTTGACGGTCGAACGCATCGATTCCCCGCAGTTGGCCGTACTGACTGGTTTGGGAGTGAAGTGAGAGTTGCTCGATGATCCCCTGGGTGGCTGCTTTTTGGAAAATGTAGGCCATTTCACGGGAGAGTGATTGTTCGAGCATGATGACCTCCGGTGGAACTCCCGCTTCGAGTTCGATCTCGTATTTACTCATCATGGCACTCACGAAGATTGGAAAAAGTGCCTGCTCAGTCATGAGATCGGTCTTTGTCTCTACTTCGAAGCTGCTTTCAACGACACCCGATCGCGTCGCACCGATACCCTTTGCAATCGCAAGTCCAACTTCTTTTGCATCGCCGGACGAATTTTGGTGAACCCCTAGTAATGCTGGTGCCCCGCGGTCTTCGATGTATAGTTCTCGGACCATCGTCCCGATCATTCGCGGTGCGACCAGTACCACATCGAGGCCGTCATCCGGATCGATGAATCCATAGGTGACATTGTAACCAGACGCAAAAATCACTACATTGCCATCGTCAAGATCGGGTTCGACAGCGTTTTCGTACACGTCCGGTGCGACTTCATCTGGAATCAGCATGAACACGATATCCGCTTTCGATGACGCCTTTGGGACTCGATAGACGGGAAATCCGTCTTCTTGAGCACGGCTCCACGAGGCGTCTTCTCGATTCCCTACAATTATGCTTTCGACACCGCTATCGCGAAGATTCAGTGCCTGTGCACGTCCTTGATTCCCGTATCCAATTATCGCAATTGTTCTGTCTTCAAGGTCCGATAGAGTCCCATCATCATCATAGTAGACGGTGGTATCGTTCTGTGTCATGATATGACTTAACAAACTATGCGGGCATCGAAATAAGTTCTCCCGCCGCACGTTCAGCTGCACCGTCTCACAACTCAATAGTCAGTGCCCATCACCAGTCTCGTCTGAGTAGACTATCTCGGACTTTTGTCTTTCACTCGGAGGGAGTCGACGACAGAGGTGATCCCTGGTTTCTGACCGCAAATGCGGTGGCTAGTACCTGCTCTCCCCTTCCCGCTGGTTTGTAGCCGATAGGTGCCGATACAACTACCGTACTCACGAGTAGCCGTCCGGCGTCTGTCCCGAACTGTGTCAATTCGGGACGACCACGACCGCCGTTGTGTTGGAGTTCGTGTTACAGAGGCAGTTTGTGAGGAATTGCGGTCGTGGATCGATCGACTTGAGCGTGGGGCGGTCAATCCGAATGAGTTGGTGATCACGAATCGTGTCTCGAAGCAGCGGGAGGATTACACGCAGTCGACGCGGAGTGTGGCGGCACTGGAGCGGGCAGCTGATTTGGGGTTAGCGCGTGCGCCTGGCCAGAGTGTGTTGTATGTTGTGGTCGACGATGCAAAACAGTCGCGTGAGCGGGTGCTGTTGGCGAGTGAGGAGTTAGACGGGTATGATGTCGGGTTCTATCGGGAGTTGTTGGTTCGTGCAGCAGCGAGTGTTTTATCGCCGTTGGGGTGGCGTGAGTCGGATATTGAGGAGGAGTTAGGACGGTATACCGAGTCGAGTTTGGCGTCGTTCGGTTGAGAAACACTGAGCAACGGCCTTGTTGAAACCCCTAATCGGTGATGGGTTTCAGTAATGCTGCTGAATATAGAGCGCGTATCTCCCATACCATATTCACTGGCTGTTGCGTTCGTGGTGCCCAGTCACCAAGCGAAGACACAACGATGATATCGACGGGGAACTCGTTGATGTTTCTGCGGGTGATCTCGTTCCCGTCAGTCCAGCCGCGAACGGCCAGCACCCACTCTATCACTGCTTCCACTTAGCGCGAACGGTATCACGAGCGTTGTAGGTGTGGGGATTGGCCAACATGTATCGACCCATCAGCCCGATACTGAGGGGGAGAACCGAACTGCCGAGGGTTATGAGTAACCCGGGGAGATACGCTCTAATCGGAGCCGACGGCCAAAAGAAGGCCACCGCGAGAAGCCGCACCCCAAGCAGTCCCATGAGGGCACCAAATGCCAATGAGCCATAGCAGAACACAGCGAATAATTTTGAGCGAACAGCCATATTCCAGTATTTACACTGTGAAGCATACCCTTTGTGGTGGCGTATACACCCCACTGCAATGTTACATTCATCCTCTGTATTCAGCACGACATTTCTGGCAACGGATGGGAAGGTAATCGCATCTATGCTGAATAGAGAGCGCATAATCAGCAACGAATTCATTCTGGAGGAGTCTTCTTCTCAATGGTTACGAGCGACTCGTCGGGCGCCCTGAGAACGTCGCTATCACTCGGGCCATCTCCCCACGTATATCGGTACGTCGAGACAAGCTGGCCAATTTTTGCCGCGACTACCAGTGATGGATCTGGTTCACCATCGCCGTATCCCCTGTTCTGGAACGCGTCACGAAAGGCTTCGCTCCGAGTCCACGAGAGCCACGTCGGCTCCGAACTATCGCCCAGGAGGGCGATAACTCGGTCGTCTGCGAGCCACTTGACCGCCTTTTGGGCGTTGGTATTCGTGTCACCGGGAAGGACCAGCAGGTCGGCGTTGTGCGTGCCGTCCACTGTTTGGACCTTTGCAGACATTGAAAGTTCGACACCGTCGGTGACGTAGACAGCGGTCGCGTCAAGACGCTCGAAGGACAGATTCTCGGAGTCTGAGGAGTCCGTAGAGAGGGCCGAACACCCAGCGAATAAACTGAAGAGGGCAATACCGATCACACGGAGTGTGCTTCGACGAGTGCAGTGTTGCATAAGTGACGAGTCGCTGAACAAGGACTTAAATAGAGTCGTTCCATCGAACCGGCGCATTAGTTTTTAGAGCCGAACAGCGACGATAGCACCGATAAGTGGAGTGAGTTGCCGTTACTTGTCGGGGTTTGACTTGGATCTGAATTCAGTGAATTACGTCCTGATACCCTTTCTCAGGGTTTTTATCGGAATATGGTGGGGAAGCACCGACAGCTAATTTTGTCTCCGGACAAACGACCGTGCTGCTGAACTCATCCTCTCTTTCTGGCATGCCATTCCTAACAGGTCACTGGTGGGCGACGTCAACTGCTGACTCGTCAGCTCGAAACACTTCGGCACGGTCTCACCATCACGTCATTCGTCTTGGCGACGTTCTTCGCGTGCGCAAGCACATCGAGGTATTTGTCCTCGACGTGCTGGCTCTCTGTGCGCTTTTCCCGGAAGTTCACGAGTTCGGTGCTCTGTCCCGAGCGCTGGACCGTCTCGAAGAGCTGACGGCCTGCAGTGGCTGCTTCCGCAACAAGGTTCGGAGAACCACCATTTTCAACGGGGTTGTCAGGCCGAAAAAGTAGGGTAGTTCACTTTGAGTAGTCACGACCAGCTTCCTCAACACGGCGGCGCTGTTCAGCGTCAATGTCCGACTGGCGGGCAGATTCAAGCTGCGAATTGATTAGACGGTTCTGTTGTTCTCCCCAGTCGTCCGGCGAATGCGTGTGAATGTACTCTACCCAGCGTTTGATGCTGGTGACGCGTTGCTTCCGGTTGCGTTCGTGTTTCGCATCAAGTGCATCACGCCCTTTTGAGTTGCTCATACTCGTCCTCCACTCCAAGTTTCGTAACCCATCGTTGGAGTTCTGGGATGCTAAGAGTTTCCCCGAACATCGAATATAGATGGACAGCATCCTCGAAATCTTTCTGAGCGCTCAGAAAGAGTTTATACGCAATTTGCAGCTCGAGAGGACCGATAGGGAGTGTGGTGTCGATGCTCGTGATTTCTGCTGTGATTCTACTTTTGAGGGAAGCGCGATCATACTCGTCGTCCACAAACTTGACCTCCAAATGTGGGATCATTTCACCATCTCGTGCCACCCAGATATTGTCGCCTTCGGTCAGCATCTCCGACATTGAGTCTAGTGGCATTGCTGGACCCCAGAGATTTTCTGCTTGTAGACGCTCAGATAGCTGTTCAATCGTCGATTCATCGAGTGGTTCGAGAAGGATATCGATGTCTTCTGTTGCTCTTGAGCGTCCGGCTAAGATTGCAACATAACCACTGATGAAGACATGATTGATGTCAAGGTCGTCAAGAATTTTGGAGAATGTAA
Organism: Haladaptatus halobius; assembly: GCF_020618475.1. Classification (GTDB taxonomy): domain Archaea; phylum Halobacteriota; class Halobacteria; order Halobacteriales; family Haladaptataceae; genus Haladaptatus; species Haladaptatus halobius. Next base: position 404,597 of record NZ_CP085340.1, read on the forward strand.
TCGCGAGCTCATCGAGATCGTTGGGGTTTCGATCGACAACAAGAGTACCATCACGAAGTTCGATCCCGCCCATATCCTCGTCTTTCTTTTCTGGGAAGATAAGTCCACCTAGGATCGAGTGCTCTTCGTGGTTTCACCTCTTTGAAGACGAAGCTCATAATCAAGGCATTTAGAGTGGCGGATTGTGCATGGGATCGTCGATAGCGTGTGGGTGACACCGATCGAGGGAGAGGACCAGACGTCGCTGTTCGAGCTTGCATCGGAGATTTCTAAGCAAGTGGAGATTCGGCTTGAGCATGAAGCCTCCTATGACTGGATTGCGTTTGTACCGTTACGTGGTTCGGATGCTGGTGCGTTGACGAAGTACTTCGGGAAGGTCGCTGGAGAGGATGCGTACAAGTATCGGGGTATTGAGTGCCGTCAGCGGAGTACGCCGACGTATATTGACGAGGCCCAGAAAGAGCTGATTCGAGCGGTAGGTGAGTACCGTGATCCAGAGGCGGTTTGTGAGGTGTTGCGGTCGTGGGTTGATCGACTGGATCGTGGGGCGGTCGCTCCGAATGAGTTGGTGATCACAAATCGGGTTTCGAAAAAGCGGGAGGACTACACGCAGTCCACAAGGAGTGTGGCAGCATTAGAACGAGCGGCTGATTTGGGGTTGGCGCGTGCCCCTGGTCAGAGCGTGTCGTATGTGGTGCTGGACGATGCAAAGCAGTCGCGAGAGCGAGTGAAGTTAGCGAGTGAGGAGCTAAGTGAGTATGATACCGAATTTTATCGAGAGTTGTTGGTTCGTGCGGCAGCGAGTGTATTGTCACCGCTTGGATGGCGAGAGAAGCGTATTGAGCAATTTCTCTCGAGTCATGACGAAATCAGTCTCACATCGTTTCTCTAACGATTCCAAGTATGGAGGATGATTCTGTTGCATACCTGCGCCTCTATAGAACCAAGAGTCACGACCTTTTGAAACCCAAAATCAGTGATGGGTTTCAGCGGTCGTGCTGCATATAGGGGGCAAGTTGGTCACTGGTTAGGAGACAAGACTTATTACATGATCACACACAGAGAATTTATGCAAAAAACTAGACGAACATTCCTCGGCGCGACAGGAGTCTCCGCACTGATGGGACTCGCGGGCTGTATCGGCATTTCTGGGAACGCCGGAAACCCGACTTCCACAGGAACGAGTGAGAGTTGGACGCAGCAGGCCAGCATTCCGCGCGACGCCCCCGACGAGGCGCCACTCATGGCCGAGAATCCTACAAACGAGACTCATGCTTTCCCCACATATTCCGATTTCATCGTTCCCTTCTCTCGGAAATACCTATAGAGGTATGGCCCATGGCCGTTTCCGTCGTTACAGGTACAATCCGCGCCGCATTTGACGCGCTCTTTAACGAGCGTTCCTTTGCCGCCGGAACTCTCCTCGTCGTCGACGGGTTCGACGCTGTCCGGGAGGTCGTCGGCCTCGAGCGGTCGGTTCCGCCACTCGATCAATTGCTCGAGATAGACGAGCGTGTCCTCGAGCGTCTCTGTCGATTGTTTCGGGAGGCCGTCGGCGAGATACTTCGGCAAACGTTCCGGGGGATGGGGTTCGATCTGGTTCGTCATGACCTTATGTAACACTACACCCCCATAGGTGATAAGTGTTGTTACATAAGGGTGGAAAAACCAGCTATTCGTATATCCCGAGTAAATGGTTCTCGACGACGATTTCCCGCGCGTATTCCCCCTCGAGAATCGTCTCTTTCGAAACACCACTAACCCGCGAGGCGACAGTTACCGTCTGATAGAAAAAGGGGCTTCGCTCGAATAGCCGATATGAATCGTCGCTCGAGGCGGGAATGCGTATACGCTGTGTTCCGTTTCCCATGTCTTTGACTCCGCTACTCGTCGCCGTCGTCGTCGGTCTCGTCGAGGGGTTCAATAGTCACCTGAACGACGGCCTCCCTCCCATCGACGCCGAGGGTCTCGCGGAGCGCTTTGGGAATCGTGATTCGACCTCGGTCGTCGATCTTTAACGGCGCTTGTAGTTTTGGCATACTTCGGAATAGGCGACTCGCCCTAATAAACCCACCCATTATCAGTAATTTCCCACTCCTGGGGCAAAATGGGGAATCATACCCAAAGTCTTATAACCCAATCAATCATTTGTTAATTCGTTGAAACACAATGAGAGCAACTATCGGTAAACTTGTCCGAAAACTCCCAGGAATCGGCGCGGAACCATCATGGAAAAACAAGGGCGTCGGAGCGGTGTATGTATTCGTCGCGCTAATGGTCATTGGCGCCGGCGGAGCACCGGCCGAGGAACCTGCTGGAACCGTCGAGGCGGAGACGACGACGACGACCGTCGCGGAACTCGAGCAGACTCAAACGGAAGCGACGACAAAAGCGACGACGACCGTCGTACCCGCGTCGACGACCGTCGAGAGGACTCCAACCCCGACGGCGACGCCTGAACCCACGCCTGAACCGACGACGGTGAAAACGACGACGACGGCCAAACCGACGACGACGGCCAAACCGACGCCTGAACCCACGCCTGAACCCACGCCTGAACCGACGACGTCGGCGCCGTCGAAGAAAGTGACCGTCGATATGATGACATACGTGATCGCAGATAATGGAGTTCATGTCGAGAATGTCGATGTTATCGACGCGGATAATTGGGCTTCGATGGACCACCACACTACCCAAACGACGTCTGAGGGTCTCGCCGGCGAGATGGGAACCATTGGCGGAAGTTGGGCGGGATACGTGAAAGATAACCCGAACGCGCCGGATGAGCTAGTCGTAACAATCGTCCATGAAGGGTCTGGAACCATCATGGGGCATTACGTCGTCGAGACCGACAACGCTCGAGCGTATGCGAATGGTGAAATTGGCGGCCAGACCTTCGCGCAAGGTATCTTAGACTCTATCGTTCAGTATTGAAGCGGAACGCCCCTCGAGCGGTGAGTCGAGTTCGATAAACTCTTTTTCGCTATATTAACTTTCGACGTCCATTCCAAAGAGCGTCCATTTTGCGCGAGTGACGAGGCCGGCCTCGGCCTTTCGCCGCGCGAGTGATTGCTCCTCCTCGACGCGCTCGACGAGTTCGTTCGAGGCGTCGATTCGCGAGTTCGCGGCCATCAATTGCCGCTCGAGGTCGTCGACGCGCGCCTGTAATGCAGATACCTCCTCCTCGTACTCGTCGATCTCGGTTTTGTGTTCCGCGCGTAATTCGGCTAACTCCTCCTTGTAATTCGTCCGTAAGGCGCCGTGGGGGGGCCTGACCGCGAGTTTACGGACACGACCGCCCTCATCGGTGCCTTCGGAGATGAGGATCCCAACGGTGACAGCGCGGGCGCGGCATACGTCTTTAAAGCCACCGACGGGTCCTGGAGCCAGCAGGCGAAGTTCACCGCCGATGCAGTCGACACTGAGGACTGGTTCGGCAGGTCAGTGGCCTTGTCAGACGACGGAACCACCGCCCTCGTCGGTGCCGAGAACAAAATGGATATAAACAGTATGGGTACGGGCAAGGCGTACGTCTTCGAGGCCTCCGGCGGCTCCTGGAGCCAACAGACCACGCTCTCCTTTGATGGCGACGAAAGCGTCCGATTCGGCGCGTCAGTGGCAGTGTCGGGTGACGGCACTACTGCCCTCATCGGCGACCCACAGGAAATTATTCCAAATAACAGTATGGGTACGGGCTCGGCGTACGTGTTCACGCTGTAGGTGACACCGATTGAGGTGGGATATCACACCTTCTCGCAGACGTCTTTCCAGTGCTGACTACACCCTCTATATCTGGCACGCCATTCCTCACAGACGACAGGAAGGAGACATTCAACTGCTGACTCGAAATCTTGAATCATTTCGGCACGTTCTCACTCACGCTGTCCTCAACTGTCGCGAGCGGACGTAGTCCATTACACCGTTGTAATAGAGGGGGATCGCGAACGCGACCCCCTCCGTTTCGCAGAAACAGACGCAGAAACAGACACACTCCACAGTAGCCGTACAACCGTTCCCACCATGTGTCACCGGCAGTGTGGTGTGAATCTCTTGTGGTGGTGCCGCCGAAATGGGGGTTCTCCGAACCCCCGTGATTACAACGCTATAATCAGCGCCCTCCATTTAGTTCCGCGTTCGCTTCGTGTGCTCGCATCCACCCCGCGAGATCAGGATGCCCGAACGTGATTTCGATGTGATGCCCGCCGACACCCATTGCATCGTCCACCGACAACGTCCGTGACTCTTTGTAGGTCACGCCGGGCACACGTTCGGCCATTTCCTCCATGACGCGATACCCGTCGTTCTTGTACGCACACCCGTAATGCGTCGCGACCTCTCGATACCCGAGTCGTGCGACCATCACGTCGTTCGTCTTGGCAACGTTCTTCGCGTGCTCAAGGACATTCAGGTACTTGTCTTCGACCTGCTGACTCTCTGCGCGTTTCTCACGGAAGTTGACTAGGTCAGTATTCTAAGTGCTATTGTTTCCTAATTATTACGGAGAGTGAATGAGTCCTCGATGAAAAGGAGATTTGAATTACTCTAACGCAACATCATTTGGGTCGATAGCAACAAACTCGCTATTTTGTCGTGCAGACTCATATGCTGCTTCTGTAACTGCAGTCACCCGCAGTCCATCAAGAGCAGTTGCCGGTGGATTTTTGCCATTACGGATCGATCGGACGAACGCCTCTGCCTTGTTTGGGGGGTTACCACGATCGAGGTGAGGAGCATATTCACCGCTTGTGGAGTCTATTTTTGTAAGTTTGTTCGGCTCCCAATCCTGACTCTCAAGATATATGGCGCCTTCTTCATCCCAAATGTGGATGTGCTCGCGCATGCAAGGGGTCTCACCAGAGCATACGATCGTCGCTGTAGTTCCTTCTTCGAATCGGATCGTAACATGAGATTGTCCGTCAACGCGCTGTTCGTCGTCAACGAAATCCATTTCAGCGGACACTGCTGTCGGCGTGAGACCTGTACTCCAAAGGATCGAATCGAGAATATGACTACCTGTATCGTAGAGATAGCCACCACCAGAGAGATTCGGATTCATCCGCCACGCGTCTTCGAATCGGTCTACCCAGTCCTGACTGATTTCAGCGGTTATCCAGCGTGGAATACGGCCTTCATTCTTCAATATGTCTCGTGTCTCAACGAACGCTTGATAGAGATGACGTTGGTATCCCACCATCAGTACCTCGTCACGGGTGGTATCTCGTTCAACGAGGTCGCGAGCATGGTTCAGATTTGCTGTCAGAGGTTTGTCACAGAGGATATGTAGATCATGCTCCATTGCTGTGAGTATCTGCTCATAGTGAAGCGTGTGCGGAGTTCCAATCAATATCGCATCGAGGTCTTCCGACTCCAACATTACTTCGTAGTCCTCATAGCGTGCTTGCTCTGACACTCCAAGTTCATTTCCAGCCGCTTGCAGCGTCTTACTGTCTATATCGGCAATGGCCTCAACACGAGCATCATCGAGTTCTCGGAATTGATCGCCAACGGTTTGTCCGATAAAACCACCGCCAACAACACCAACAGACACTAAAGACTCCGATTCATCTGCTGCGGTCTCTAATTTTGTATCAGTAGACATCCTTAGATAGAGGTTGAACAGCTGGCAAAAACCTATTGATCCGTAGTGAATTACCCCGCTTTACTCGCTCGTTTTGCCCCCGTATTGCTTTTTAAGGAAGGGGGTTTAGTGCATGCAGACACAGCTACATCTGTGGACCTTTTCTATCCGTGGATCTTCGATGATGGAATTCGATAGCATTCTCTTAATTTTCACACTCATTCGGTCGTTTATTCTGTGAAACCGGATCCTTTGTTGTCGTCTCACACGTCGAGATCGATGTACAGTCGCTTGCGGCGGGCGTTTCCGTTATTCTGCTCTGTGGGTGGTTCGTATGCTTTCCACGTTACACCGTGTTTCTCACCGAACTCTTCAAGCAGGCAGGATAGTAACGCTCGCCGAATTACTTACCAGGCCACTCGGGCTCACGCTTATTGAAGAACGCATCAATGCCCTCGTTCGCGTCGCCTGTGGTACACAGCGAGGCGAACTGCTCATTCGAGTACTCGAGGGCGGTGTCGTAGTCTAGATCGTTCATCACGTAATAGGCCTACTTGCCCATTTGGACGGCGACCGGACTCTTCTCTGCGATTGACTCCGCGAGTGCAATTGTCTCCTTTCGGAGGTCGTTCTTGGGGACGACACGATTAACAAGTCCCCAGCCGAGTGTGGTCTTAGCATCAATGAGCTCGCCTGTCAGCAAGAGTTCGAGACATTGTTTCTATGTGAGCGAACGCATCAACGGCACGGCAGGCTCCATACAGAATAAACCCACGTTGGGGGCGGTAGCGCCGAGTTTGGTTCCGTCCGCGAGCACCGCAAGATCGCAAGCGGCAAAGAGGCCAATCCCGTTAGCAGCGGCGTGACCATGGACTCCCGCTCTAACCAACGTTGGTACGGCTGTAACGCCGTTCGCGTTCATCATCCCGGTGTTCAAGCGCACGCCTACGGGTGCGCCTCCTTCGCCAGCGGTTTGCGTGCCAAGGAGCCTGTAACCGATGTTCTTCGCCGCATTATAGTCCGCGTGGTTCGCATAGCCACACTTCAAACACTCAAACGTATCCTGCGACGAACGGTTGTTCTCGTGAGTGAACCCACACGACGAACACCGACGCGAGGTATTCGCCGAGTCCACCTGCTGAACCGAAATACCGCGTTCTTCGGCCTTGTACTCCACGTAGGAGAACAGACGCCGAAACGCCCATGTGTGAAGTCGTTTCGCACCGGGCATCCGGTCGCGGATATCAGTCAAGTCCTCGAAGGCGATATGCGAACACCCGCGTTCGTCGGCTTCTTCAACCAGCTCGTTCGACACGCGGTGAAGAAGTTGCTCGAATCGCCCCGTCTCTTTCACCCCGACCGCTTGCATGTTCTCGTGAGCGTCATGCGAGCCACACTGTTGGAGCGATGCACGACGCTTTTCGTATTCGCGGTGCCAGTGGTCGAGTTCGGCGGCCGACCAAAACACGCCGGTCGAGGTGACGGCGATGTTTTCGACCCCGAGGTCCACGCCGAGAACCGTTCCGTTCTCGCGTGGTTCGGGAGCGTCCACGTCAGCCTTTGTTCTGACGTGAAGGTAGAACTCGTCCGTGGCTTCGCGGTAGTGAAGCGTCGCGCCGGTCGTCTCGTAGTCGTCGGAAAACAGGTACTCCGAATGTGGCGTCTCGCGGTCGTCGGCAGGCAACACGTAGTCGGTGGTGATTCGACCGTCAACAGTCGCAAGCGACGCGTGGTCGTCGTGGAACGTCGCGCTTCGTTTGTCGTATTCGAGGAACGGCGACGAGAAGTACGGGAGACTCGCGTTCTTTCCACGTTTCCACTTCGCCACAACGGATTTCAACGCGTTTGCTGCGCGGCTCCGTGCCGCTTGAACGAGATTCGCGTGAAGCTCTGTTTCACTCCGAACGTCGTCATAGGTTCGGCTGTTGAGTTTGCCTTTGCTCGTTTCGATGTAGCCGTCGTCGTTTCGAGCGTTCAGAACGACGTAGTTCGCGGCCCATCGGAACTGCTGAATCGTCTCGTGAAGAAGGTCGGCGTCGCTTTGAGTCACAGAAAGTTTGACTTGAACGGTACGCCGGACCTCCATACATCATATACAACAACTATGCTTATAAAGGTAAATATACAATCAAGAGTCGTCCCGGCAGAAAACGATGGTACAGTAGTCAAGCGTACGCGCTTCCTCTCGCGCCTAAAGTCGCGGGTATCCGCGCTATGGTATCTATGACATTAATCGAAAGACACAGTATTCTGTGTCTCCATAGTATCCTGTATGCCCACCATCACGGTCAACGTCGATGACGACCTCAAGCGGCGAATGGAAAACCATCCAGAGATCAACTGGAGCGAGGTCACTCGCCAGGCAATCGAGGACAAGGTCAAAAAGCTCGACTTAATGGACGAACTCACCGCTGGTAGTGAACTCACCAATGAGGATGTCGAGGAAATCTCCGCAAAGATCAATCAGAGCGCACGGAAATCCCTCGAAGAAGAGTCGAGGTAGTACTGACGAATGAAGCTGGTTGTCGACGCCAACGTCGTTATCTCTGCGCTCATCGCGAATTCGAAAACACGCGAACTCATTGTCACACTTGAACCCAATCTTCTAACTCCTGAAGTTGTCCACGACGAAATCGGGAACTACGAAGATCTCATTGTTGAGAAATCCGGCATGGATGCGAACTGAGTCAATCAGTTCATCGAACTACTCTTTCAATATATCGACGTCATCCCCGCTACAGACTTCTATCCGTTTAATGAGCAGGCCAATGACGCAATTGGTGCGACAGACCCTGATGATGTATTGTATGTTGCATGTGCGCTCGCTTGTGAAGCAGGCGTCTGGAGCGATGACTCTGATTTCGATGAGCAAGATCTGGTACCGGTGTATTCGACGAGCGACGTTATCACTTCATTCGACACAATTTAAGAACGAGAATAGCAGCAAGCCACCGATCCCACAGAATGATGAGACGGCACAGAAACGCGCACAGTGGGAACAATTTGCCTTCGACGTCGAAGCCCCCGGACTCATCGAAGTCACCAACGAGAGTCACGACACCCCCGCAGACCACCAGTACACCGTCTCCATCGACGACGTGACCGAGGACCTGATGGCCTGCACCTGCCCGCATCACGTCCATCGCCACGACTTTTGCAAGCACATAGTCGGCGTTGCAGTTGCCATTGTCGACGGCTCGCTTGACACCATTCTTGCTGACGAGGATGACAAAACTGACGACGAGTCTGACTTTATAAACAAGTGAAAGTAAAAGAGGCTCTTCAGACCTCGCTGTCTGTCTCTATTTATTTACCTGGGTTCTCGATTGCTATCTCTTCGTCCATTTCGTCATCGCCTACTCCATAGTCCTCACGGGCAGACTCAGCAGAGACGAATCCTTCCATAACGTCTTCACGAACCTTCTCAATATCTCGATCCGTCGGGTCGCCGTATCCACCTCCGCCTGGACTCCGAATTCGGATCCGATCTCCGCTTCCAACTTTCACGTCTGCAAATTTACTCGGCGAATCCGTTCCGAATGCATCGACAAACGATTGGAATTCATCGTCCCCGCGCGGTTGTACCTCAATCGAACTTTTCCCGCCTTTCTGACCACCTTTGAGCCCCCATGGGGCGTTCTTCATTCGATCAAAAAGAGCAGAGACGGTTATTTGCGGTGCTCTGGATTCGATAACCCGTTCGATACCGAGCCCACCACGATATTCACCGGGCCCACCAGAGTCCTGACGTAACTCATATTTTTCTGTTAGCCATGGATAGCGGGTTTCAAAGACTTCAACTGGTGTATTACGGCAATTCCCATTGACAACAATCACTGAATCGTTACCGTCGCCATATGGACGGCCACCCCACCCCATTCCCTCAAGATGGTAGTTGACATATGGTTCGCCTGTATCTGGATGTTCGCCACCGAAAAGGAAATTCATGCACGTTGAACCGTCAGCAGCTGCCACTTTATTCGGAAGTGGCTCTGACATTGCTCGATAGATTGTATCGACCATACGCGGGTGTGTTTCGGTATTGCCACCGACCTCCGGCTTTGGATAATCGACATTTGCAATCGTTCCAGGTGGAGCGATGACGTGGATGGGTTCATAGGACCCCGCATTGACTGGCATCTCACCTTCGCCATCATACAATTGGAGGACAGCGTTCCATGTCGCTGAACTGGTGACACCAAATGTTGCATTAATTGGACCATCCGTTTGATCGTCAGTCCCACTCCAATCTGCAACGACCTCGTCATCACGAATTTCCATATTCACATGGAGTTTGAACGGTCCATCATTGATCCCATCATCGTCCATGTAATCTGCCCCTTCATACGACCCGTTAGGAATAGATTCAATACCACTCTCTGAGCGTGTTTAGGTTCTTTGCGATTCCTAATAAATTTACATGGCGAGTATGCTCCCCACTCGTTTTTGTCTCGCCAATTCCTCCATCACTGCGCACCTTGTGACCGCTCGAACTACGCATTATCAGTTTGATTTCACAATAGTACTTCGCCAGCACACATCCATCCCACCCATCTGTAGCCCGAACGATGCAGCCCGGTGTCCACCGTTTTTCGCCATCAGGATGGTTAACCGAGATCGGCCTACCCCTCTTGACTTCAAGAGCCAGCCCGGACTCTAGGTCATTCTCATCGAGTTCTAGGTCTCAAATCCGAGATGCACTCGAAGTCGACGAGGATCGCCTTCTCAGTGCGTGGCTCACGGGAAGTTTCGTGAACCCGGCCAAGAAAGTTACACAAGAGAGCGACGTTGATGTCATCCTCGCATTCGAGACCTACGAGGCCATAGACGAATTCGACTATGATGAACGCTCTCCGGAGACGATCGAGGTCGGTGGCATCACCCGAGAGCTAGATCTCATCATCGGTGGTCCTGAGAGTGATTACGATGATTTTCGCTGGATACGAAACGACTGCCTCGGCACTCGCGTTTGCGTGGTACGCACTTGCGACACATCCTGATCTCCAAGAGGCGTTTCACAACGAACTTGACGCTGTTCTGGATGGCGATGGCCCTACGCAGGCAGATATTGATGAGTTGGAGTTCACTCGTCGGATTCTCAAAGAAACAATGCGACTCTATCCGCCGATTCACACAATTCCCCGCCAAACAACTCGAACGGTGGATGTGAACGGCTATCAGCTGCCCGCCGATGAAGAAGTGCATCTGAGTATTCTTGCTGTCCACCGTGACGAACGGTTCTACGATGATCCGCTCTCATTCCAGCCGGATCGATGGGAATCAAATCTAGAAGATGAACTTCCATAGCATGCCTATATGCCGTTTGGTGGGGGTCGTCGAGCGTGCGTTGGCCGTGACTTTGCTTTGCTCGAAGCAACACTCGTGCTCGCGACAATCGGGCAAGACTGGGAAGTTGAGTGGAAGGGAGAAGATGAGTTAGCGGTTGAACCCGGACTCACACTCCAGTCTCAAGATGGGCTGCCAATGTGGCTGAAACGGCGATAATCGGCGGTAGTTAGCTTTTGTTCGTAGTTCGTTCGATCTTCGACAGCGGTATGACTCCGTTGAGATCCTCGGAGAAGGACAGGAATGGCATGCTGAATACAGAGCGCGTATTCAGCAAGAACCGATACTAAATCTCAACGGTGAATACCTGTATTCGTGTAACCAGACCAATCACCCCCTCGTGGAAAGCGTTAACCGCTGACACACCGTACCTGATGTGAGCGTTCTTCGGTATCGGGGGGGAGGCGCAGGCAGCAGTGCCGACGAATTCTCACCAACAGAGAGAACTAACTATGGCAAAAGCAACTGGTCCAGAATCAGAAGACAGTACGTCGGTGCCGTTACCGGAATGCAAGAACGTAGAGGCCATCTCGTACGACGATGGGCTGTTTCGAGCATTCCAGGTTTCGCCCATGGAGCCGTTACAGGCCGGCCTGCAAGGAGTTGACATCCGAATCCGAGTTCGGAGTTCCCAAACCGCGAATCAGTACACCTGCGTTGAAACGGCTCTCGCTCCGAAGACGATGGGGCCTTCGCCGCATCGACACACGCACCTCGACGAACTCTCGTTCGTGCTTCAGGGGACGCTCAGTGTCATGGTCGAAGACGAGGTGTACGACGTCCCAGCGGGGGGGATGCACTGGCGCCCGAGGGGGTTGGTGCACTCGTTCTGGAACGCAACAGACGAGCCTGTATGCTTCTTAGATGTGTTCTTGAACCAGAATTTCGACGAGTACCTCGAAGCGTTCTTCGCAATGCGTGACGAGGTGAGCCGTAGCGAATCGACGTTCACTGAACGTGAGTTCGGCGAGCGGATGGCGGAGCTTGACCATGAGTTCAGTGTGACGCAGTTCCACGAACGACGGGGCAAGATCCTCGAACAGTACGGGTTGAAGCGGTAGCATTATTCACCGAGGCAGGTTTGGCCGATTACGCACTGGTTCGGGCCGTGCTGAATACTTACTCTATATTCAGCACGACTCCCACAAATCATCACCTGATAGACGTCTCAACAGAGCCAGCGGTATTTCACAGAAGGAGTGTCAGACGGCCGCCGATGAAGGCCACTGCTGAGAAGTACATACCATATTTCAATAACGACTGGCCAGCCGTTGGGTCGTTGAAGCTCCGATATCCGGAGTAGAGCATCACGAATACTGCCGGTGTAACCAGCACAAGATACGCCATTCCGAACGTTCCAATGAAATACGGCACCGGACTTGCAAGCATCGCGATCAGCAGCACCGCCATCGCGATCAACAGTGCAGGACGTCGTCCAATGGAAATCGGGAGTGTATTCAGCCCTTCCTCTCGATCTCCGGCGAGATCTTCAACGTCCTTAATCACTTCACGTGCGAACGTCGACAGCGCTGCTAAGAGAACACCCACGGCGGGACTCAGCTGGCCAACGGCAGCGGCTCCAAAGAGGAATGTACTTCCGCCAAGATACGACACGAGTAGGTTCCCGACTCCCGGTAGCCCTTTGAAGAACTCCGTATAGGTGACGAGCGCGACGAGATTCACTACCGCAATGCCCATCGCTACCGGTGGAAGCGTGAGAGCGAATCCAGCAGCAATCACAAAGAGGATGACACTGAAAACGAGCACTGTTCGAGGAGCGACTGCGCCACGAGGAATTGGCCGCTCAGGGTTATTGATCCGATCGATATCCCGGTCGAAGTAGTCGTTGATGGCCATCCCCGCCCCTGTTGCGAGAATCGTTGTGATGGTGGCTGCACTGCTCGCACCGAGGTGGGAAAGAATCCCACTGCCTTCGGCAACGAACGCGCCTGTGAACGTCAGCACACCAGAGGCAATTGCATTCCCCGGCCGAGTAAGCTCGATGAGTCCACCGACGCGCTCTGCATGCGACACGCTGGGGGACTTTCTTTGCCGTGACTATAAACAGCACGAAACGCATGCTGTTACACTCGGACTGACTGGATCTCATTGCGCGCTTACGTCGGTGTGTCGGAAAAACTTATTAATTATCACTAGACCATTCACGTATGGATCAAGCAGATAACGAGATGACAGGGAGGGACGTACACGCTGATGAGGACGCGTCCGAACGAGTCCAAGCGTTTCAGCAACTACTGACAGAGAACTCTAATCTTGAACTGACGGATGCGACGGCCATCATTTGTGGTATCAACGAAGCCGAGTTTCGTGTGTATCTGACGGTCCTTGACCATCCACATTGCTCAATTGCTGAAATTGCCGACGCTCTCGACCGCGATTCTAGTACAGTTGGCAAGCAATTGAAACCGCTGCTCGAACTGGAATTTGTCGAGCGGTATCCGCGAACGGTGGACAATGGCGGTATCAAGTATCTCTACAAGGCGCAATCGCTTCCAGAAACCAAACAGTGGTTCTAACACGAGTTGAACGCCTGGTCAGATGCGGTCCTGTCCCAATTTTCGTATCTTCGCACTCACTGATTCTATCGTTTCGTTGACGATGTGTCCCCCCGACTACGACCGCAGGTATTCGTCGGCTGGCAAGTGGTGGAGTACGATTGAGAAAGACGGCCTCCACACCCTCACAGAGAAATTTCTAAGCAGGTGGAGATTCGTCTCGAACACGAAGCCCACTACGACTGGATTGCGTTTGTTCCACTGCGGGATTCGAATGCTGGTGCGTTGACGAAGTACTTCGGGAAGGTCACTGGGGAAGACGAGTACAAGTATCGGGGTATCGAGTGTCGCCAGCGAAGTACGCCGACGTATATCGATGAGGCGCATAAGGAGTTGATTCGAGCGATGGATGCGTATCGTGATCCGGAAGCGGTTTGTGGGGAACTGCGGTCGTGGGTTGATCGGCTTGAGCGTGGGGTGGTCGATCCGGATGAGTTGGTGATCACGAATCGGGTTTCGAAGCACCGTAATCGTCTCCAGCGGATCAGTGTAATCAGTTGAACCGCTTCATTTCGAGACTTCCTCGTACCACTTCTCGAATTAGGGATGGCCCAGCTAGGTGATGTAGAATCTCGAGATTTAGATGAGTTGGCGGATCTGCTCGGTATTGAAAACGAATAGTGGTTATTCAGGGGAAATAGGCCAGTTCCTACGTGTTTCTTCGCTACCGCATTGGACTCCTCCAGAAGTCTGCTGTAAGAGAAAGGCTTACCTATGAATAGCCACTAGATTATGAATAATGAGTAAATCAGAACAACCAGATGACTCTGAAAAGGAGGTTGTCGCTGTCTCGAAACATGGCCAAGCAACCATCCCAAAGCGATTCCGCGACAAGCTTGGAATTGACGCACCGGGAAAGGTACTATTCCGTGAAACTGACGATGGTACCGTCATCGTCGAGCATGTCCGCTCACCCAGTGAAATGCGCGGATTCGCCGCTCGTAGTGACGCGACCACCGACACACCGGCAACAGAGATTCTCCGTGAGAAACGTGAGCAAGACCGAGACGATCGCGAAGCCCAGTTTTCATCTGAGAACGAATGACGAGTCCCGATCGCGTCGTTTTCGATGCTGAGCCGTTGATCGCCCATGCAGACGATGAACCTGGAAGCAAAGGCGTTGAGGAGTATCTCAACGCAGTTGCTACCGAGCATACTGCTGGATACGCCAGCTGTGTGAATCTCACCGAAGTTCGGTATACACTCGCCCGGAAGTACGACCGAGCAACGGCTGACGAATATCTAGAGTGGCTTGATGATCTTGGCATCGAACCAGTGAACGTCGATCAGGTGTGGATAGATGCTTCCGACTATATTCTCAAGTACAATCCTGCTCTGGGCGATTCGTTCGCACTTGCGACCGCAACTCATCTCGACGCAACACTCCTTGTTGGTGGGAATGACGATTATGATGAAATCTCCTCAGAGCCGATTGAGCGCTTTCGCGACGGGTCCGCGTAGCTATCCTTTTGAGCAGAGGTCGGAACCTTGCATTTGTGGGATGGGTTGTTTATGAAGCAATCGTACCACTTCTATCATTGCTCACGTCGAATTGTCACGATATCCGCTGCCACTCGTTTGGATCCCTCTGCTGCGATCACGAGCAGATTCGGTGCTGGCGTGCAGCGCGCTCGATCACCGACGTGAAATCCTGCATCTACAGCACCGGGGAGTTGCACTTGATAGCCATTCCCTGCGATTTGGAGTGAAGCGTTTGCAACTCGGTGGATCGAGACGGTGTCGAGCGCGGCTGACGTTGCGAGTTCGACGATATTCTCATCAGTGGTTCGGTCGAAGTCGATGACGAGGAGGAGACCGTCGAAGGCAAACACGCGAATGTCTGCAAGACGGGTGGGCTCATCGTCAGTCTCTTCAACGAGTCTAGCGGCTCGGGCGGGCTTTGTGACCTGGAGAGCAAAGCCATGCCAGACCGTTTGATTTTGTTGGGCATTGATTGTTAGTATCGAATACTAACTCAAGAATACTCGCCTTGGCGGATACGCTCTCGACTCGGCGTTGTTGGTGAGAAGCGTCGGGCCCGCGAGTCCTCCCATGTATTCAATTTCACTTCCGCTCTGGTCGGCTGACGTCTTTATCGGTCGGGTTCCAAGCGTAAAATGCAGTCAGCGTATCCCAGCAGACGACGTGGGTTCTCGTACTCATCCCACCCCATCCTCCCATGCCGTCTGCTTGCTCCCCCTGTCGCAGCGAATTATACAGTGGTACAAAGAACCGTCGCCCGAGGGTTTACTTATCGAGAACAGGAATTTTGTAATAGCAATGGGTCCAAACGAGAAATCGCCCCTTACACCACTTGCGCAAGAAGCGCTCGATGCACTCGCGAGAAGACTCCCGGATGAGGGGGAGCTCACTTACGAGCAAGCGTACACGGTTCTCAACGAGGAAGAAGATCTTGAGCGTCCAGCTGCCAAGGATATTATCGAACGCCTCTATATGAAAGGTCATCTCTATGAGGTCGAGGAGAAGCTTCGGCTCACGGATTACGGAGCTAAATAACAAGGACGGCCCAGTAGTGAGGGTAAGCGTGGATACTGCGTCGTGTCGATGTAATCGCTTAGTTTGATCAACTAGCCAGATAGGGGTTCTCACCAATTTCGCGTTGTGCTCTAATCGGTTCGTAGATGAGGATGGTGTTGTCACTGCGGACGGTGACAAGATAGTCCTCGACCGTGAATCGGACTTCGACGTCACTCTTTTTCTCCGCGCTTGCTGTAATGATGTCTTCGAGCGCATCTAGGTTCACGTGTTCGTACAGGGAGAGCGTGGTCTGGCCAGCTGCCGGCTCGATCACCTCAACGAGTGCGTTGACTACATCAACAACAAGCTCCGAATTCGATGATTCGGGGTCAATCGTTTCGGAGGCGACCAATGCGTATTGGGGTGGTGGACTCGGTCCAGTGTGTTTCGTGGGGGAACCGAACCAGCTGGTCGTTTTGGTTCTCAGTGGTTCGCTGTTCATGCTTTCCATTAGCTCTCCAGATGGTTGAGTAACGGCCACTTACTGCAGGATTTACTCAATCGAAAGAAAACGATGCTAAAATTGAGCCAAATAAAAGCCATATGGGATTATTTGATGAAGTAGTATAATAAAATCAAGCTATGTCTGACGAACTTATTTTATCCTCGATGCCGTTAGTGGAGATACGCTCTCACCAGAGGCCAGCGCGACGACATAGTCTGGCGTCATCACCCGACAGTGTCGCCGTGGCTGGTCGTGAGAGCTGGCTTTCCCTCCCTAGCCTTCTTTCCGACAGGTTGTGTGAGTTCTGTTGTTCAGTGCTTGTCTGTCGAGAAGCAGGGTTTCGGAAATCCGAATCGGAAATGGATGGGGCGTGTCGAATTCCACTATCAGTGTCAGGCTTTCTGATCGTGATTGACTATGGAAATTCGTGTCCACCTATGCCAGTTGAGACTGAATCGAACCATCTACAACCCCCTTCAAACGGCCCTAGAAGCGATGTGAAATTCATCACAGACTCTTCGACCAATTCGTTCGAAATCATCTCGTCGTCGCCGAGATTTGGCGAACGGATATGGGTTTCAACCTGGCCAAATCTACAGGGATACCTCGAGTTTTCAGTGGACTTCTACCGATGCAGTGAACCGATCGAAATTAGTGAGTGAGCAGCTCACGTTCGTTCTCCTGTGTGGCGACCAGCACGTCCGGCACCCGCACCGATTCCATCGGCATTACCTATATTGGAATATTCGGAAGCAGCCCTGACTTACCTAAGGGGATCTCGGTGGTCGTGTCTACCTGTAATGAGCCACACCAGCCACATTGAGGCAAGATGGGACGAGTATCGACGAGCGCTTCGACCGACTGATCAAGCGGTCTTTGATCGACTCTTTGAGTATGCCCAGTTGCATACTGATTCCAGTACTGTTCATAGGCCCCTGTTCGTCGAGACGCCGATCCTCGTCTCAATCCTGATCGAACAACAGACCCAAATCGACGATTTAGAAGATCGGCTTGACCACGTAGAGGACGACTTAAACAGGCAGAGATGAGACGATGGTGTACACAATCGACTACGTCGACGGCGACGTCCTCACCTAGTCGGTAACTGAGACGGGTGTGACTTGCGAGGTTGACGAGTCGTATACCCCGACAATCTACGTGTCGGTGCATGGCGACGGTGAGTTTTCGACGGCACGTGCTGCACTTCGTAACCATCCCGCTGTTGCTCATGTCGAAATCGTCACTGAACGCGTGAGCTTCCGGCACGATCCCGAGCAAGTGCTCCAGGTGGATATGGTTGATCTCAACGCAGTGAATTCTGTGGCGCGAATGGTGAGCAAGTGGGGCTCCCCGGTGAGTATCGGTGTTACAACGTCGATTTTTCACGGGAGTTTCGGTACTGTCTCGAAAAGAGAATTGATCCACTGCCGACTCACGACCTCTCACGGATACAGATTGCTGTGCCAGAGACAGAAATCGCGAGTGAGAGCGTCACCGAACTCACGATCGATGATGAGACGGTGACTGGGGGTGGCGAAGACGTGTTAGCAACATTGTCGGATCGAGTTGAGTCGGTTGATCCGGATGTGCTCTTCCTGAATACGAGCGATCTCATTCCAGTTCTTTTCCAGCAAGCCGATCGGCTCGACGTAGAGTTCCAGCTTGGACGACGTCCAGGGTGGCAGTAGTTGGCGGGCGAATCAACGTACGAAAGCTACGGCCAAGTCGGGCACTCACCAGCACGCTACAACCTCCCTGGACGGGTGATCATCGATGGTTCGAATACGTTCATGTGGAATCAGACGTATCTCGATGGCTGTCTGTATCTCGTGAAAAGTCGAGCAAGAAAGAAGAAATGGTCGGTACTGAACTTCTCACCACGGCAATTTCGAGCAATTCGGGGACATCTGACTTCTGGAGTCTAGGCGAGGAGATAACCAACGAGTCTGCTTCGAAGTCGCTTACGAATGAAGTAATGGTTGAAACGGTGCTTGAAGAAAATCCGTGGGTTAAGTTCTTCAACGCCAAGTACAACGGTTATTCTATTGCTGAGTTCATTCCTAATGCCTGTACATGGACAACGTATGCAGTTGATGATACGGTTAACAAAACGGATGCAGCACGCAAGGTGCTCAGGAAATACAAAATTCCTGAGGGGTCTGTCAAACTCACTGGACTCGAAGCCAATGATTTGAAAAACGGGTTCTCCGTACAAGATTTGTAGATGAATTTCTAAATATTATGTTAACTTTATATCCATCCAAACGCCTACGCAGTATGGTTCTCAAGTAGCCAATTCTATATTTATCTATATACTTTCTATGGTAAGATTAAAGTAATAAAAGACGCATAGTGACGGCTATGGGAAGTTCGCTCAATCGAGATGAAGAATACACGGTGACTGTTACGAATGTTAGCGACGGAGATACGTTCGACGCTGAATTCTCGGATGGCTCCAGCGAAGAACTCCGGATTATCGGAGTAGATTCCCCTGAAACCACTCAAAACAAGGAACACGAACGACCAGAAGAGTGGGAAGGGATTGAGGATCTCGAATATCTCGGCAAATGGGGCGAAAAAGCGTCAAAATTCGCAAAGGAGACTGTCCATAAGGCGACACTCACGGTATCATTTGATCCTAATGAACCAATCCGCGATCAGTACGATCGGCTCCTCGTCTATGCCTCTTATTCGACAGACGAGGGTGAGCCTGTCCTCTATAACAAGGAACTGATTCAACGCGGTTACGCTCGTGTGTATGATTCAGGGGCCGCAAAGCATGATGAACTGTGGCAAGCTGAACGAGACGCAAAAAAGCAACAGCATGGTGTCTGGAAAGAAAGCGATCCAGCAGCTTCATCCGAAATCCGAGATCATGATGTGTCAACTTTATTTTTCCCTTATACAAGCAGTATTCGAAGCGAGAGTGGTACAATCGATTCAAAACGGGTACCCGTCTTTGCGGGTGAACAGGCCGAACAACAACTAAATGGCGACAAGAGTATCGAGTATTCTAATCCACCATTGGTAGCAGTAGACCCAGATGCTCGCCTCGGAATGCTTGGCAGTCTCTTTATCAATGAAGAATATGAGAAAAGTGAAGAATTTCCCGTCGATACGTCGGACTTTGGGAATTTCGTCTTTCTTATAAATCTTCTCACCTCTCTATCAGAGCGTTCAAAAGATGTCCTCATTGATGGGGGACATGGTCAATTTGCAGGAGAAGCTTCTCTCTCTGCAGAGGATGTAGCATATTACCAACGGTATCTTGAGGGCCAAGGTGGAATCAAATTCGAGCAGAACAATACATTGACGACAGAGTTCCTCGATTTGGGGCGTGCACTCCTCATCACGACGCCAGTAGAGCCATTCACAGAGGATGAAATCGAAACGATCAGTACATTCAGAGATGATGGTGGAGCAGTTATTTTGCTCGGAAGTGCAGCGGCCTCGACTGAAGCTTGTAAGAATCTCAATGCGCTTGCGTCGGGACTTGGATCTGACCTTCGGCTTAATGATGACAAAATCACTAGTAAAAATGAGAATGTAAATGAGAATCCAGAACTTCTCTCAACATCTCTATTCAACGATTCATTTCCCCTTTTCGAAGCCTACAGCAAACAATCTACAGCAATAGAATCTGCCGAGTGATTCCACCTTACAAGTCAGAAAAAAGATAATATTGGCTACCCTGTCGATTTCCACTCGATACACAGATAGCCAATATTCTCACGGGAAAGCCTTGTACAGCTAAATTCCTAGTCGCTGATAACGCTTGTTCAGTCGCTGAGAAAGGAGGACTCGCCCCTCGTCTTTTCTTCGTCGGTTTGAGAAGAACCCTCCAACCAAGGACAGATGGACATCACCAGATGAGCGATTTTCGATGTCCAAGACGGAGATTCCGACTTTCGTTGTAGCATTGTAACGTGATCATCTATCTTCGCCAGTCGTTGCTCGATATCTTCTTCAAAATGTGTCAGAGTATCTCGATCGATATGTGGATTCTTTCGGAAGCGTTCCAAATCCGATCTAATATCGAGTAAAGTGCGTGCTCGTTCTTCTGGGTCTTGGTTTGCCGCTCGATCCAACCGTCGTTTGATGTGATTAACTAAAGACTTCTTCATCGTTCCCCCACCCGGTGCTAATGCTGTGGATAGTGATCAGTGGCAACCCGGTGTAACCGCATACCAGGTAAGCTATTATCCATTAAATTTCTACTGGTAGATTCGACGGTTTTATCCTGATCGATATGATTCTATATTCTTCAAAATTCCCGTGAAAACGATTACAACATATCTCATGCGTGTATACTCACTAATGCTGATTCTCTATTTTAACGATCTCACATAGATTCACAATTGGTTCGATCGCTGCTGTCGCTCGTGTTTTCACTTTCAGCGGTTCGGTTCTGGCACTAAATAAACAAAATAATTACAAGAAAAACTTCCGAGATACATATATACACAGTTATATATGTGGGTATGGCTCACACTGTATCGAAATTGTTTTCTAATTTCCGCTGTTGACTCCCGCGTATCACTCTAGAATTCAGGGAGATATTCTTTGGGAGACTGTTCGAGTTTGAGACCAACGCAAGCGTATATCCTTGGTCTCTCAGTCAATATTTTCCATCGAGTGGCCACACCCGTACTCGGCGAATAGCTCTCGCGTTACACTGTTCCGATGCGGGATTCGGATGTTGGTGCGTTGACGAAGTACTTTGGGAAGGTCGCTGGTGAAGGCGAATACAAGTATCGAGGGATCGAGTGCCGCCAGCGGAGCTCGCCATCGTATATTGATGAAGCGCAGAAAGCGTTGATTCGAGCGGTGGATGAGTACCGTGACCCAGAGGCGGTTTGTGAGGAATTGCGGTCGTGGGTGGATCGGCTCGAGCGTGGGGCGGTCGATCCGAGTGAGTTGGTGATCACGAATCGTGTTTCGAAAAAACGGGAGGACTACACGCAGTCGACGCGGAGTGTGACGGCATTAGAGCGGGCGGCTGATTTGGGACTAGCGCGGTCGCCGGGACAGAGTGTGTCGTACGTGGTGGTGGACGATGCAAAGCAGTCGCGTGAGCGGGTAATGTTGGCAAGTGAGGAGCCAACTGAGTATGATGTTGGATTCTATCGGGAGTTGTTGATTCGGGCGGCAGTGAGTGTATTGTCACCCCTAGGCTGGCGTGAATCGGATATTGAGCAGGAGTTAGGACAGTATACTGAGTCGAGTTTGGCGTCGTTCGGGTGAAACTGCTATTCGATTGCTGTGATCTTCGTCCATTCGGTGCTCATCACATTTGATTATTTCTCGCGTTTCTACGGGTTTGAAATCAGTACTGATTAATTTCTATTGACAGAATATTTTTTGCGCGTCCATGGTTAGCGTAGAGGTGTGAGTTCGTCCGTGCCATCACCTGCGACTGTGCTTGACGTATTCGACACTCTCGGTTCACCAGGCACACCGGTGACCACCACAGAGGTCGCCGACGAATTCGACTGCACTGATCGGACGATCTACAACAAATTGGACGCACTTGTCGATGAAGGCGTGCTCGAAACGAAAAAGGTCGGTGCTCGGGGACGGGTGTGGTGGCGACCATCCAATGGGATTCAATGCCATGATTCCACCGATGGTATCGAACATCCGCATAGAGCACTTGAGTCAGCGGTTGACCAGCTGTACAAGCGTGACCTGAGCGCGGTCTACACGCTCGATGCAGACCTCCGACTTACATACCTCAACGAACGAGCTGAAGCGTGGCTCGGCATCACTGAATCTGAGGTGCGTGGCGAGTTTATTTGGGATGTCTTTGAGTACGATGAGTCCGCCGATGAAGCGTTTCATGACGCTCTCGATTCCCAGGACCTGGCACATTTCGTGACATCTTTCGACCAATGTGGCCGGTGGTTCGACATTAACGTTTATCCCTCTGACTCTGGCCTCTCCATCTATTTTACCGATATCACTGAGCGCAAGAAGGCCGAGAAGGATCTGCGCAAGCGGGCCGAGCTGGATGCCTTCCGCATCACGCTCACTGACGAACTCCGCCCGATAGCCGACCCCGTCGAGATTCAACACGAGGCCGCCCGCGTCCTCGGCGAGCAGCTGGATGTTGACCGCGCCTATTACAGCGAGGTTCTCGCAGATGAAAACACAAACCTCGTTCACGCCGACTATTACGGAGGAGATGTCCCATCCGTTGTCGGCGAGCACCAGCTTGACGAGTATGGCGAGTACGTCGTAGACGGGTTTCAGACTGGTGACACCCTGGTGGTAAATGACGTTGCGACCGATTCAGAGCTGCGCGGCGAGGAACGAGCCGCGTACCAGGAAATGGAAATCACTTCATGCATCGGCGTCCCACTTGTTAAGAACAGTCAACTCACTGCATATTTCGTCGTCACTCAGTCGACGCCTCGAGAGTGGACGGAGACCGAAATCGCGATGGTCGAAGAGACGGCCGAACGCACGTGGGCGGCGGTCGAGCGCGCTCGCGCCGAACAAGCTCTACGTGAGAATGAGGAGCGATTGCGGCAGGCCAGTGAATCCCTCGAACGACTCAACACCGCGAGCCGCGAGCTGATAGACGCCAATACGGAGACGATCAGCGACCGCGTCGCCGAACTCACGAGGGACGTTCTCAGCGTGGAGTACGCCGCGCTCTGGCGCTACGATGAGGCGGCTGGCGAACTCCGAGAGGACACTAGTCACACAGCCCTAGAGACAGACTCCGATGCGGTTCGACTACCAGACGAATTCTCCGACCAGGTCTGGCAGACGTTCATCGGCGACGATCTCGACGTCGACAACGACCTCAACGTCCCCGAGAGTATGTCGTCGAAGCCGCCACTGCGAAGTCGTGTGCTCGTTCCACTGGGGAGACACGGCGTCATCTGTGCTGGCTCGACTCGACCCAAGATGTTCGACGAGCGGACAGTCGACCTCGTGGAAACGGTCGCGGCGACCATCGAAACCGCGTGGGACCGCGCCGACAGCGAACAGGAGTTGCTGCGGCGAAACGAGGAATTGACACGTCTCGACCAGCTCAACACGCTCATTCGAGCGATTGATCAGGCACTTGTGCAGGCTGGTACGGTCACCGAGATCGACCAGTCCGTCTGTGAGCGACTCGCAGATTCCGATCTCTACGAGTTTGCGTGGATCGGCGAATTCGATGCTGTCAGGGGAACGGTTGAACCACGGCAGTGGGCTGGTATCGATAGTAGTATTGTCGAGGATCGCACGATTACTATTGGCGACAGTACGACGGACCAAAATCCTGTGGCCACCGCGGTGCGTACTCGGGACACGCAGATCGTTGCCGATATTGCCACTGATCGGCGAATTGGGTCATGTCGGGAAGACATTCTCGAGCAAGGTGCCCGTTCGTGCATCAGTATACCGTTGGAATATGAGGAAACATTGTATGGCGCTCTAACCGTCTATGCCGCTCAGCCACACCCCGAAGAACGCAATCAGCGTGTCTTAGATGAACTTGGGCAAACGGTTGCGCATGCAATTAACGCTGCCGAAAAACAAGAGACCGTCCAAACGGACAATGTCGTCGAACTTACGATCCAGATCCAGGAGCCAGGAACGGTGCTCGCACGACTTGCTCGAAATGCCGATGTACAGCTCCAATTCAAGGGTATCGTTCCTGTTGGAAACGGTTCTTCGCACGTGTTTTTCACAGGGAGTCAGACGGCAGCTGATACTATTCAGACTGCTGGAACGAACCTCGCTGCCATCACAACGATCGCTCGTATCGCCGAGCACGGTGAGAATTGCCTGTTCAGAGTGACCGTGTCTGGCTCACCGCTTGCTTCACAGCTTGCCACCCAGAAAGGCGCAGTACGCACGCTCACATTCGATAGAACCGCTGCAATTGCAGTCGTGGATCTTCCCTCGACCACTGACGTTCGGACGTATATCGATGATCTCCAACGTACCTATTCCTCGGTGAAGCTTACGTCACGTCGGTCGTGTGACCGTTTGCCCGAATCAGTTCAAGATGTTCCGATGGCGATCAAAGAGCCACTCACCGACCGTCAAGAAGGCGTGCTTAAACTTGCGTACCTGAGTGGATTTTTCGAATCACCACGGGAGAGTACTGGCCAAGAGATTGCGGATATGCTGGACGTTTCCCCCCCGACATTTACACAGCACCTCCGGGCGGCCCAGCAGAAGGTCTTCGCACTTGCTTTCGACAAGGAGTGACGCAATCTCTCTATTTCAGTATTTAGGTGCTCTATTGACTTCTATTTCATTATCGTGGTAGAAAGTCCTTGTAACATCCCTCTCTAAATAGAGCTAATGACTAAGCACACTTCCAGCGAGAATCGGTCAGTCGATCTTGAAAAGAGACTCCGAGAAGACCGAGTCGGATATGACCCAGAGACAGAGACCTATTACGCTCAATACGATATAGAGAATGTCGATGAATTAACGACCTCGATCACTCGATCAGTGTCTGCAGTCACGGGGGACCCACCTCAGGAGTTCGGCCCATTATACGATGTAATCGATCCGGACGCACTCGAAGATTTGTTTGATAAATTTAGACGTAACGCACCCGACCACGGTGGGGTGTATGTCACCTTTAAGTTCGCATCATGTGAAATAGCAGTCAGCTGGGATGGTGAGATTCAAATCACCCCGCCACAGGACGTGTCATCGGCAATATCAGACTGCGGCCAAGTCTGAGTGCCTAATCTAGCCGGTACTCATCGAGATACGTCAGCAGCGATTCAACTCGCGGGTCGTTACGATAGCGGATTGTCTTCGTCCGTTTGTCAAACTCGATGAGTCCAATATTAGCAAGTTTCGGAAGATGATGGTGGAAGAGCGTGACTTCAATCTCGTCAAGAGAATCCGCCTTGTTGCCATGCTCTCGCGCTGCGATATCTTCGACCAGTTACTGTATCGTCGCACTGTTGGACGATCCGTTGGATAGGTAAGCGAGCACGCAGCGTCTTCGTCGGTTAGCGAGGACCGCGAAGAAATGACCAGGGACGTCATGGAACGAGGTGTCTTGGTGGTTGGTCTGTTCCTCCCGGGATGGTGGGCCTGTATCGTCGTTTTCAGTGGGAAAGTCAGTCAATATCTGCTAGCTTAACCTGATTCTACAAAACTACTTGGGCAACTCACAGGAAGCAATTGGTGTGTTCTCACGGGCGTTACGAAAGCCACGTGGATAGATTGGCTCGGTATTCCTGACAAGTTCGCTGTCGATATCGATGTCTGTTCTGTCATACGATTCTCGTTCATCGTCGATAGGAGGTTGGTTACAACGTTGTAATAGAGGGGGATCGCGTTTGCGATCCCCTCCGTTTTGCAGAAAATGACGCACTCCACAGTAACCGTACAACCGTTACCACCATGTGTCACCGCCAACGTGGTGTGACTCTCATAGGTGTTATCGCTCTCTGGAGAAAGAGAACACGTCGGGCATTCTGGTAGTCACCTCTTGTGGGATATTGGCACTGTGATGGGTGTCGATATCGTAATAGGTTTCGAAGATGATTGTGTAGCATGTACTAAATTGGATACACCGGCGTGACGTGCCGGCTGATCTGGGGCCATACGACGCGTTGTACATCCCCCTGCCATTGGATGATAACCGGCGTCTGGCCCACTTGCTCACCCGTGTCAGGATCGATTTGAAACCGGCCGAAGAATGCCGTGAAGTTCGCTGCTTCCGCTGTAGCCAGTAACTGTTGTTGATCGATAGTTCTCGAGGTAGGATCGTAGGCGTCTCCCAGAGCGATACATGTCTGGATGACAATTCCTGTAGCGAATGCTTGAACGGCTGGATAGTCTGAGGGCTGCACAGCGGTCGTTTCTAAGATGTTCACAATGTCTGTTGGTGAGGGGCCGTACTCGGGAGTAAACGTGGGAGTGGGCTCCCATTGACTGGGCCCGCATACGCCGTGGGCCGTCTCGCCGAGCTGTTCGCCGAACGCTGAGATACCGGCTGCCACCGCCCCGATTGCTTTTATATCGATATCGTGGATTACCAGTTCGCGCACGAGCCGGACATCGTCTTCGAACGATCCCGCCGAGAGCACCACGTCCGGCTCGACGTCACGAAGGGAATCGACAAGCAACGCAGTATCATCCAGCGGTGGCTCCCACGGGTGTTCCTTGGCGATAGCAAAGTCCAAGTCACGTGCTCGAACTTTCGCACCGGAGGCAACTGCCTCGCCGAACGAACCGCTTCTCGACCAACACAGTGCAATCCGCGACGCTGATCGATCCAATTGACGAATTAGTTCGAGCAAGCCATGGAAATATCGGCTTGCCGGTGCGAGAATGCTGACAAGCCACTGGAAGCCCTCATCGTAGAGTGCGTCGGTTGCGCCGCTGTGATTCCAGAGAACCGTTTCGTGGGTGTCAGCGACAGGTGCTGCGGCTAGCGTCAGTGAGCTAGCGTATGGGCCGAGCAGGATGTCGATCTTGTCATCTCGAAGTAGCCGTTTTGTCAGGCGCTCGGTAACAGCTGGCCGACTTTCATCGTCGTAGTGGATTAACTCAAGTGCCACTCGTTGCCCGTCATTAACCCTGACCCCACCACGCTCGTTCGCCCAGCGAATCCACTGTTTGATCCCTGTGAGTACTTGTATTCCCTGACGACTGAACCGGCCACTTTGAGAAACGGGTAAGCCGACGGTGAGGGAGGTGGAAGTCACGGAGAGTCACTCCAATCATTGAGACTGGATCGTTTATTCTTGGGCACCGACACAGTGAGTACAATAGCCACGAAATCAAAGTATTCAGTAAACGATTCGTTCATGGAGAACCGATCACTCATGACACTCCTCATAGACGAAAAGCAGGTTCCGTAGATTGAACCCATCACCATGTTTGTGTTCAACGCGACGATCGTAGAGCGGAATGAGATTCAGTTGTGGGTTCGTAAACGCGGGCTCGACGGTCCAATCGAGAAGCCACGCGCGATCGTGGAACCAGATCTGATCACCGATAGTGTTAAACACACGTATCAGCATCTCACGTACACGTTTCGACCCTGTCTCCTCCTGGGTTTCTTCACTGGAGAATTCGTAGGTCGCGGTGATAGGAATTGTGCCATCGCGGAAGGCCTGCTCTCGAGCGAGGTAGATACATTTCACGCCTGCCTCGCGGAGGTGTACAACGAGTTCATCCGGCGTCAGCACAGCGTTCGATTCCCAAACCATGGTAGAGATTCACGTGCCAGCCAATAAAGGAAGTATCCCCTCTGAAATGCACCTTTAGTATTTGCTGGGTGTAAATCCAGTGATACACCAAATGGTCTCCTTTACAATCCTCCTGAAGCCGACAATCTGCGACATCTGGCGACATCGAGATCACCGAAACGCGGAAAGCCTAATCTGCGATAATCGAAGTCATCCTACTATCACAGAAACGAGGATGATTGAGTACATCGCAGGCAAATAGCGGCCCCAGCGGGCATGCACTAATGATAAGTATGCTATCGCGAATGATGAGATTCGTGGTCGACTGAATTGACGTTACTTGTATCGGGGGAATCGAGTGTCGCCAACGGAGTACGCCGTCGTATATCGATGAGGCGCAGAAAGAGCTGATTCAAGCGGTGGGTGAGTACCGTGATCTAGAGGCGGTTTGTGAGGTGTTGCGGTCGTGGGTTGATCGGCTTGAACGTGGGGCGGTCGATCCAAGTGAGTTGGTGATCACGAATCGGGTTTCGAAAAATCGGGAGGAGTACACGCAGTCGACACGGAGTGTGGCAGCATTGGAGCGGGCGGCAGATTTGGGGTTGGCTCGTGCGCCTGGTCAGAATGTGTCGTATGTGGTGGTTGACGATGCAAAGCGCTCGCGTGAGCGGGTGATGTTAGCAAGTGAGGAGTTAACCGAGTATGATGTTGGGTTGTATCGGGAGTTGTTGGTTCGTGCAGCAGCGAGTGTGATATCGCCGTTAGGGTGGCGTGAGAAATGTATTGAGCAATTCCTATCGAGTTACGACGAAATCAGTCTCAAATCGTTTCTCTAACGAGTACAAGTTTAGAAGAGGGATCTGTTGCACGCCTGCATCTCCATAGAACCAAAAAATCATGCCTATGTCGAAACTCTCAATCAGTGATGCATTCCTGATATCGTACTGAATAGAGGGCGCATAGTCCGCACGGTAGCTGTCGGTTGCTCCACCATGACCCAGTCGAACTGCTGAAATCAGTCCGGTCCCCGGCGGGACGGGGCCAGTGCGAAATAGGTAACCCGCCAAAATTTTATTTTGTGCTGTCACGGAGAATTATTTTTTATATAAAAATATAATATCCTATTAACCAATAAGGATATTTTTATACATTGGATCAGTGGGTCTACTCGTTTCATGCAACGCCGGAATTACCTCAAGTTGCTGGGCAGTACAGCAGGTGCTCTTTCGATAGGCGCACAACCGACCATCGCAGCCGATTCCGCACTCGATTGTGGCGTCTGGTACGATGGGGAAATCACCGACAACATCGATGGCGACACGTTCGACGTGAAGGTGTACTCCAACAGCACGACCTACAACGTCCGCTGTCTCGGGATGGACACCCCCGAGAAGTCGGGCAACACACGGTACGAGAAGACCGAGGAGTGGGAATTCATCGAGTCCGCAATCCACCTCGAAAACTGGGGCAACAAGGCCAGCCAGTTCGCCAAGGACGAACTCCCGGTCGGCACGAAATGTCAGGTCAAGCTTGACTGTCAGTCCGAGGAAATAGATCAGTACGACCGGCTTCTGGCGAAGATACGGTACGACCGCGACGCCGACGGCACGATGGACACCGTCTGGAACGAGTTAGCCCTCAAGAAGGGGTACGCGCGGGTATATGCCGCGAGCATGAGCAACACTGACGAGTATCTGGGCCACCAGGAGAGTGCCCGCGCCAACGGCAATGGCGTCTGGGGCGGTGCCGACGGATCGGCCTCGGAGTGGCGAAACAACGACGTGGCACAGACGTTCCACCCTCACACCTCCAGTATCAAGACCACGAACGGACAAGTCGCGGATTCGAGAGTTCCGGTCTGGACCGAACCCGAGGCCGTGCAGGAGAACACGGGAAGCGGCACCGTCGATTACAGTAGCGGCAACATCCCCATGGTCGGGGTGGATGAGGCCAACAACCTCGCGTACTTCGGCGGCGTCCCCATCAACGAGAGCTGGGAGTCCGACTCCGACGCGCTGGAACACTTCGTCTTCGTGACGAACCTCATTGACTACCTGAACGACAGCACCGACCCCTCGGGTCCGGTGTTGGTTGATGGCGGACACCACACCTTCAATCAGGACAACGCGATTTCAGGCGAGGACGTTGCCTACTACCAGCGGTACCTCGAAGGTGTGGGCATCGAACTCCACAGCATCAACTCCTACGGCGACTCAACCGGCTACAGTCTGTCGGAGGCCCGGGCGCTCATCGCTTCCAGTAGTCCCGATGCGTGGACCAATTCGGAAATAAACGAAATGAACAACTTCATCAACAACGGCGGCGCGGTCATCCTGATGGGCTCCGGGAGCGAAACTGCTAGCGAGCGGGCCACCCTCGACGACCTCGCGGCGGGCGTTGGGACCGACCTCCGGCTCAACTACGACGACGTCCGGGACGACACCAACAACGTCGGCAACCGAAAGCTCCTCAAGACGACGAACCTGAATACGACGGACTTCTCGCTGTGGAGCGCCTACGGCAGCAGTTCGGGCGGCGGCACCGACGAGTCGGTCATCGAGTTTGGCACCGTCAACCAGTACCCCCACTCGACCCTAAACGACGAGTACGTAGACGTGATGAACACCGGGTCCGCCGATCAGGACATGACCGGCTGGACGCTTGAGAACGCCGACGGCGACACCTACTCGTTCCCCGACAACTTCACGCTGACTGCGGGCGGCACCGTCCGGGTCCACACCGGGAGCGGCACCGACTCCAGCACCGACGGCGACCTCTACTGGGGCGCGTCGATGTTCCGATGGGACAACGACAGCGACACGGCATCCCTCTACGACGACACCGGCACGCTGGTTCGGGACGCCTCGTGGTCAGTCGACGACGTTATCATCCCGACCATCGACGCCGACAACGAGTGGGTTGATTTCAAGAACGTCAGCGCCGACAGCGTGGACATGACCGGCTGGACCGTCGAGGACGAGGCTGGTAACACCTACACCTTCCCTAGTGGCTTCAGCCTCGCGTCCGGCGACACGGTGCGGGTCCACACCGGAAGCGGCACCGACACGACCACCGACCTCTACTGGGGTCGCAGCTCGGGCGTCTGGAACAACGACGGCGACACCGCGTACCTCTACAATGCCAACGACAACTTCGTGCAGAAGCGGACCTACCCTGCGCCGTACAGCGTCTCCGTCACGGACATGAGCCTCGACGGTTCGACCCTCAACGATGAGTGGGTTGACGTGAAGAACGACGGGTCGAGTCTCCTCGACATGTCCGGCTTCACGCTGGAGGACTCGGCGGGCTACACGTACAGCTTTCCCGACTCGTTCACGCTGGGCACAGGTGACACGGTGCGGGTTCACACCGGGAGCGGCACCGACACGACCACCGATCTCTACTGGGGTCGCGGCTCGGGCGTCTGGAACAATGACGGCGACACCGCCCACGTCTACGACGACAACGAGGTGCTGGCCGAGAAGCAGGCCGCCAGCAACCTTGGCAGTAGTTGCGGTTCGAAGATTTGTGTCGGCCAGATCAGCGAGGACGGTTCGACCCTCAACGACGAGTGGGTCGAGTTCGACAATACGAGTAGCTTAGATCAGGACATGACCGGCTGGTCGGTCGAGGACAGCGCGGGCCACCACTACGACTTCCCGGATAACTACACCCTCACCTCGGGTGGCACGGTGCGACTCCACACCGGGAGCGGCACCGATTCCAGCACCGACGGCGACCTCTACTGGGGTTCGGGGTCGGCCATCTGGAACAACTCGGGCGACACGGTCTCCCTCTACGACTCCAGCGGCAACCTCCACACCAAGAAGTCCTACTGAGGCGGGCGTCCTCTTTTCTTTCCGGACGACTGGACTGTTTCTTTTCATGGCGGCGCAACCGACAGGCGACCATGGAGTCAGATCAGGCCATAACCCCGTCGAACTGCTCCAGCAGCTCGGCCTCAAAGAGTACGAAGCGAAGTGTTTCGTCACCCTGACGCGGGTGCCAGAGGTGACAGCGAAGGACATCAGCGAACATTCGTGGCTGGCGCCCCAGTTGAATTCACGGACATTCGCACCGTACGCGAATGTTAGTAGGAACAATCGATTACAACATTGTAATAGAGGGGGATCGCGAACGCGACCCCTCCGTTTCGCAGAAAATGACGCAGAAAAAGACGCACTCCACTGTAGCCAACACATTAGTACCACCATGTGTCACCGCCAAGGCGGTGTGAATCTCGTGTGGTGGTGCCGCCGAAATGGGGGTTCTCCGAACCCCCGTGATTACAACACTATAATCAGCGCCCTCCGTTTCGTTCCGCGTTGGCTTCGTGGGCTCGCATCCACCCCGCTAGATCAGGATGGGCGAACGTGATCTCGATGTGATGGCCACCGACACCCATGGCGTCATCCACCGACAGCGTTCGAGACTCCTTGTAGCTCACGCCTGGGACACGTTCGGCCATCTCCTCCATCACCCGATAGCCGTCGTTCTTGTACGCACAGCCGTAGTGGGTCGCAACCTCCCGATAGCCCAATCGTGCAACCATCACATCGTTCGTCTTGGCGACGTTCTTCGCGTGCTCAAGCACATTGAGATACTTGTCCTCGACTTGCTGACTCTCAGCGCGCTTCTCGCGGAAGTTGACGAGTTCAGTGTTCTGTTCCGAACGCTGGACCGTCTCGAAGAGTTGCCGCCCTGCATTCGAGGCTTCTGCAACGAGATTCGGCGAGTCATCGTCGACGCTTTCTTCAGTCTTGTAATCCCGCACGAGATTGATGAGCCGAGACACTGACGCTCGCACCTGACTGTTTTTCTCTTCTGCGTCGGTGAGATCGTTGATGTCTGCTTGGATGGTCTCGGTCGTCTCTGTAAGACTACTGAGCTGCTGTCGGTTCTCGGCACTCGCTTTCGCCACGTCCTTGCGATAGTGTTCAAGCTCATCGACTCGCTCTTCGAGTTCAACGACACAGTTGGCGAATGTCAAATGTATTCGGAAAGGTCGCTTCATGAATTCTTTCGATGACCTAAAGCGGATTCGTACCTGGACAGATACTCTTAATAGAGCATTGATCTCATCAGTCAGTGATTAGCCCTCCCAATTTCGGTTGTCTGCGTACGCCTCATACGCTGTTCCTAATACTATCCGAAGTGAATCACGGAGTTTCGATGGTTCCACTCCATAATTTTGTTGTGCAGCTTCGAAGGACACGAAGTCAGCCGCAACGTCCTGGGCAATAGCTACTATATCTCGGTTGGCCGGATCGCCGTACCCGCCACCGCCGCCCATACCCACTTCAACACGGTCCCCAGTATCGAGTTTGATATTCCAAGTGGTGCCCAAAGTCTCGTGGTAATCTGCAGTGCGAACGCATTCAGTAGTCGCACCAACCCCGGGACCGCCATTGCGGACACCCCAGGAACCATTCGTAATCCGACCGGTGTACCCGGTCCCGCTGACCGGCCCATGGACGATCTCGAATACGCGCCGGACACCGAGACCACCGCGGAATTCACCGATACCACCGCTGTCAGTGCGGAGTTGATATTCGGAAACTCTGAGCCAAGGATGATCCTGCTCGATAGCTTCGACTGGGATATTCATCTCGTTCTCTAAGGGATTCGTAGTCGCAGGAGCACCGTCGCCGCCAGCAAATCCACCCCATCCTCCACCCGGGAGATCCATGAACACCTCGGTAGTGTCGTCAAATTGCTTGGCGAATACGATAGGAGTAGTACTGTTAAATGCACTTGCGGGGACAATATCAGGTGCGATGACTGCGAGCGCCTGAAGAACAGCATCGAAGACCCGACAGCAGGTTTTCATCCGAGCACGGGTGGCCGTCGGTTCGGACGGATTCACGAGCGTTCCCTCCGGGATGTCTATGTGGATCGGTCGATAGATTCCTGAACTAACTGGAAGGTCTGAGCCGCCAATCGCTGCTAATACCGCAAAGTAGGCTGCAGAATAAGTTGACGCGATCGGGGAGTTAATATAACCTGCGACTTCAGAGGCAGTCCCATCGAAGTCAACAGTGATGTCATCATGGTTAATCGTAACCTCGACGTGGACAGTTGTGTCTGCTTCAGCAACGGCTGGCGGTTCGTCAATCTCGACCGTCTCTGTACCTGTTGCAGTTGCGTTTGGTAAGCTCACGAGACGTGAACGCATGAAGCGTTCTGCGTAGGCATCGAGCTCATTCAGGGCAGTTGCGTAGATGTCCGTCCCGTACTTGGTTGCTATCTCTCGCAACCGTTCGACGCCTCTGCGGTTTGCGGAAAGCTGTGCCTTGAAGTCTCCAATGACGTATTCTGATGCGCGAACGTTCGTAGCTAAAATATCGAGGAACACATCGTAGGCCTCTGTGTCAGTGGTGAGCCTGAGCGGGCGGAATCTGAATCCTTCACCATACGTTGTGGCGACCTCCGGGTTTAGACTTGCCGCGCCACCACCGCCCATATCAATGTGATGTGCAATGCTTCCCGCGAAACCGATGCGTTCGTCGTCGATGAAAACCGGCTGGAACGCGATAATATCCATTATGTGCTGTCCACCGTGATACGGATCGTTGAAAAGGAGGATTTCATCCTCCTCCAGATCATTGGCAAGTTCCGAGTTCTCACTGAGGGCGTAGGGCATGGATCCTAAATGCATCGGGATATGTTCTGCTTGCGCAACCAGGCCGCCTTCTGGGCCGAACAATGCTGTCGAGCAGTCGCGCGCCTCGCGAATAACTGAAGAGTACGCCGTCCGAAGCAGCGTTTCGCCCATCTCCTCAGCGGCACTCGCAAGTGAATTGCGAATGATTTCGAGCGTGACTGGATCGATTGTAGTCGAATCCGAATCTGACGATGAGGCGGATCCATCTTCAGACATGATTATCACCCTCCTTGGGTTCGATGACTAGATTGTGTGCAGTGTCGACACTGAGTTTCTGGTTTGGAAATACAACTGCGGTACTGTCGGCCATCTGAACAAGAGCTGGTCCGTCGGTTTCGAAGCCTGGCGGTAGAGATGTGCGCTGATACATCCCGGCATCGTGCATTTCGTTATCGAGATATACCGCTCTCGTTTCCGGATTTGGTGTCCCATCGGTTCTCCAGTCAATGTTCGGTACCTCGGTTGGGACTGAGATACCGACTCTAAACGTAACGAGTTCGAGTTCACTGTCCATGACGAAGCCGTACTTCTCTTCGTGTCGAGTCCGGAATCGAGTCGATAGATCCTCGAGACCCGAGTCGTCCATTTCGTCGATGACAACACGCAACTCATGTGCTTGCCCGGCAAATCGAACGTCAACCGATCGCTCTATCGATACCCCTGCCGGAAGGGAGAGTCCTGTACGAATCTTCTCCTCGAGTGTCGCAAACAGGGTCTTTAACTCGTCTGATGAGATCGCAGAAAGCGACGTAATATCGGTCCGGCTGGCAGTACGGCGAACGTCGGAATAGAGCAGCCCAATGGCCGATAGGATCCCCGGTTGCGGCGGGATAATAACTCGTTCCATGTCGAGTTCACGTGCGAGATATGGCGCGTGTAATGGACCTGCCCCGCCGAATGCAACTAAGCCGAATCCACGCGGGTCGATACCTTCTTTAACGCTGATTACACGAGCGCTTTCGACCATGTTCATGTTGATTAACTCGTAGATTGAATGAGCTGTTTCAATTGGTTGCTGATCGAGTTGATCTGCAAGGCTTTTGACCGCTGCTTCGGCCGCCGCAACGTTCAGCTCGATTGCCCCTTCGCCCAATTTCACATCTGGGTTCATCAGACCTAACAAGAGATTTGCGTCTGTTACCGTGGGTTCGGTGCCACCTCGCCCATAACAAGCAGGACCGGGATTGGCTCCTGCAGACCGAGGGCCAACCTTCAGTAGTCCTCCCTCATCGAGATAAGCGATCGAACCGCCTCCGGCACCGATGGTACGTATGTTGTACATCGGCACAGAGACCGATTGTTCACCAATGTCTCCTTCTGTTGTTATCTCGGGTGTACCACCACGGACAAGACTCATATCGGCACTTGTTCCGCCCATGTCGAAGGTGAGTACATCATCGGAACCAGATCGTTGCGCACTGTCCAATGCCGCTACGACTCCTGCTGCAGGACCTGAAACGCCGAGATTGACGGGTAACTCCGAAGCTTCATCGGCTGGTACGACGCCACCATCCGATCGCATCACGAGTACTTGGTCGGTTTCACACTTCGCGTCGATTTCGTCGGTAAGGCGTTCGAGATACGCTTCTGCGACGGGACGAGTATATGCGTTGAGAGAAGTGGTATTCGTACGCTCGTACTCTCGAAACACAGGGAGAACTGCGCTCGAAATCGAAATCGGGACATCTAGGTGTTCGCGAAGACGGATAGCGGCTTGGCGTTCGTGTTCGTCGTTCACATAGGCATGCAGAAAGCAGACTGCGACCGATTCCACATCAGTGTCTGAAATGAGAGTGGCGATGGTGTCGAGTTCGTCCATATTCAACGGTTCGATAACTTCGCCGGTCGGTCCGATCCGCTCTGGTACTCCGAAGCACCGATGGCGAGAGACAAGTGGTTCCTGTCGTTGATATCGAAGATCGTAGATGTCATCGCGATCCTGCCGATCGATGACGAGAATGTCTTCAAATCCCGCAGTAGTGATCAAAGCAGTTGTTGCTCCAGTTCGCTCTAAAATTGCATTCGTAACGACGGTTGTGCCATGAGAGACGCGAGCAGCCTCAGCGATTCCGCTCGTCTCGAAGGCGTTACTGACGGCTCGCTCAGGTGCATCCGAAACGGATGGCGTCTTGACGACCGTATAGATGCCCGTCGCCGGATCGACCGCGATGAAGTCGGTGAAGGTTCCACCGATATCTACGCCTATGTGGTTTGATTCCATAGGGCACACACCACACCATCAATAGAAAATCCTTCGTCCCGATTCAGTAGGTTGATCACTAACCGTAATGTCTCTGGGCGAAGTCGTTCTCATGGGGATCATACATCCTGTCAGTCGTCCTTTCTATCCCGTGCTCAGTAACGATACGACGGGAGTTAAGAGCGTCCCCCGCGGTGAAATAGTCATGCTAACAATAGACGAGGAACGCTTCCAGGAATCGTTCGAGACGTATTCGGCGATCGGTTCGACGAATAATAACGGTCTTCACAGACTAGCACTCACAGATGAGGACAAGCATGTTCGCGATCAATTCGTCGCAGATCTTGAATCGCTCGGGGTAGACATTCGTATCGACCAAATAGGAAATATCTTCGCTAGACGAGACGGACAAAATCAAGATATAGCTCCCATCCTCATTGGCTCTCATCTTGACTCACAACCTTACGGCGGCCGTTATGACGGCCAGCTCGGTGTCCTTACGGCCCTAGAAACACTTCGAACCCTCGAGGATGAAGGCATCGAGACAAAGCGGCCAATCGAAATCGTGAACTGGACGAACGAGGAGGGATCGCGCTTCCAACATGCCATGCTTGGAAGTGCCGTCTTTATCGAGAAGACTGATCTCAGTGAGGCGCTCGACTTGACCGATGTCGAAGGGAACCGCCTTGGCGATGAACTTACTCGCATCGGATACGCCGGCACTGACGCTGTCGAACCGTTTGATATACACGCATATCTCGAACTTCATATTGAACAGGGACCAATATTGGAAGAGCACGGGAACGCTATCGGCGTCGTTGATGGCGTGTTTGGCATCACATGGCTTCGAGCAACAATTCACGGTGAGACAGATCACGCTGGCCCGACACCGATGCATACCCGGCGTGATGCGATGGCTACAGCTGCAGACGCTATCAGCGAGATCAATCGTTTGCCCAACCGACTTTCCGCCGATGCAGTCTCGACAGTCGGTGAACTTCGAGTCGAACCCGACTCAATCAACGTCATTCCCGACGTCGTTGAGTTCACAGTTGACCTTCGCTCCTATGACGACGATGTTGTCGCTGAAGCCATTGAACGGACAGAAGCAGAGATCGTCGCCGCATGCAACCGTCACGGGACGACGTACGAACTCGAGGAGATCTGGAAGACACGCCACACCGAGTTCTCTCCTCGGGTTCGTGATGCCATCG
The DNA here is from genome assembly GCF_020618475.1 of Haladaptatus halobius. GTDB lineage: Archaea > Halobacteriota > Halobacteria > Halobacteriales > Haladaptataceae > Haladaptatus > Haladaptatus halobius. Next base: position 442,329 of record NZ_CP085340.1, read on the forward strand.
CCGACACTGCGGAATCTCTTGACGTCACGTACGAATCCATCGTAAGCGGTGCTGGGCACGACGCGACGAACGTCAACCAAGCTTTTCCCGCGGGCATGTTCTTTGTCCCGTCGGTCGACGGGAAAACACACAACGAAGCCGAATACACCGCGTGGGGAGACTGCGTCACGGGGGCAAACGTCTATGCGAACGCGATACTGGCACTGGCTGGAAGATAATTGAGTAGTGTGTCGAGAAATGTAGTTAACTCGTTACTGAGTGGCGCTGGGCAGTATAGTTAGTTCATGATCAAATATGTGGGTATTATGACTTTAATTCCAGTATCAACGCAGAGCTTTACTTGTCTTAGTTAACAACAGGAGTACTCTTTGTGATGTCAGTATCTTCGTCTGCGAATGTAGCTTGCTCCATTCGTACTCCTTATCTCAATAGCCTTCCGTCCACGGAACTACACTGTGTAAAGAGTGCGTTCTCTCATGCCGTACGGCATGAGCACTCTTTGAGATAGACTTAGGTATGAATCAGTATACCTATCGCTATGCATTTCGATGCGGGGCTGTTTACATGCCAAGTCCCACCAGAGAGTGATCAGAGCCCCACCCAGCGCTATCGAGAGCTACTAGATCTAGCACCGCTACTCGAAAGCTACGGATTCGAAAAGCTCTGGGTGAGCGAACACCATTTCGCCGAGGATAGCTATCTACCGGGAGTACTACCGTTTTGTGCGGCACTCGGCGTTCGGACGACGGAGATAAGAATCGGAACTGGAATCGCGCTCGCACCTTTCTACGATCCACTACGGTTCGCCGAAGATACTGCAGTAATCGACCTAATTACCAACGGGCGATTCGAATCCGGTCTTGCTATCGGATGGACCGATGCTGAATTCGAAGCATTCGGCATCCCGAAAGAGTCCCGTGTTCAGTACCTAGTGGAATTGGTAGATGTCATGCGGGCTGCTTGGACTGAAGGTGAATTCTCGTATGCAGGACACATTCACGAATACGAGGCAGTAAACGTACATCCGAAACCGGTGCAAGACCATATACCCATTTGGATTGCAGGAACGGTCGACGCAGCAGTAAAGCGTGCAGCAATCATCGCTGATGGGTACTTCGCGACGCCAACACCACTTGATGAACTTGTACGACGGCAGTCGTTATTTCGCCAGGGGGCAGACGATTCCGTTAAAAACGGCATAGCTGAATGGCGATACACCTATATTTCAGAGGATGAACCTTGGGAGGAAGCTAAACAGCACATTTGGTACATTAAGCGCCAGTATATCGAATGGGCAACCGGTGAACCCCAACCGTATGAACTACCATCGGCAATGGAAGCTAATCTTAAAGAAGAATGCCTAGTCGGGACACCAAAAGAGGTTCGTGACCAAGTTACGGAACGACGAGATCGCTTAGGTGACGACTATCGCCTTGTCGCGCGATTAACGCTTCCTGGTCTCACTGGCAAACACCTTCGCCGTTCCATTCAATTGTTCAGCGAAGCGGTAATCGATAAAATTGATTAGCGCTTTTCGGCACATCACTTTGGTAAGGCTTTATGATAGCTCGTTTAATGATAGATCTCGATAAGTTATTTCTATTAATTCAACCGTACTATAGCAGTCACGTCTGTGAACGTGTGAATCTCGGCTTCAAGTAAAACGTAGTCTCGGTGGTGAGAGTGGTAACGGGATAGCTGATCGACTGTTGTACTTTTGGACCATAAGTCAGCATATTTTCAAGTGTTTGTAAGTAGGAATCCTTGATGTATGAAGGACGTAATTAATGAATCCTGTAGAATAAACAGTGACCGTTATCAACACTGGTGCGATATATGTTAGTATGGTAGAGGCTGTCATTATCCTACAACAGATCATAAACGGGCTTCTGTTTGGAGGACAACTCGCATTGGTTGCGGTTGGACTCACGCTGATTTGGGGTGTCACCCGCATTCTTAATTTTGCACACGGGGCGATGTTCATGATCGGCGGGTACGCTGGACTGCTTACCTACACCGCAACGGAAAGCTTACTATTGGCGATTCCAGCGTCAGTACTTGCAGCGTTCATCTTGGGACTGCTAACCGAGGTTCTCATTGTTCGACCGCTACGTGGTCGTGAAAACGCTGAATTTGCGGCTATCATTGCAACATTTGGATTAGCTATTGTTCTCGAAAACATCGTTCTTGTTTCCCCATTAGGATCGACTCACCGTTCCCTTCCAACGCTATTTCCCGGGGTTTGGCAAGTTGGTCCGCTTTTTTTGATCACCGAGCAAATCTATCTCTTTATAATTGCGGTAGTAGCTCTTGCTCTCCTGTTTGCTATCATCAAATATACTCGGTTGGGTATGGCAATGCGCGCCGTTGCACAGGATCAAGACACCGCAGAATTGATGGGAGTTCGTTCAGATAGGATCTATGCAATCACGTTTGCTGTTAGCGCCGGTCTAGCCGGGCTCGCTGGCTCTTTACTTGCTCCGATTTTTACTGTCTATCCCACAGTGGGATGGCAACCATTCCTACTCGCGTTTATTGTAGTGATTATCGGCGGCCTCGGAAGCGTCCAAGGAACGCTATTTGCAGCACTTCTCATTGGAGTTCTTGAGAGCGTAAGTATTACTTTTGTTTCAGAACAGACGACCTCCATACTCCTATTCGTGGCGATGATCGTGATACTAACAGCTAAACCGACCGGATTTGCAGGGGTGGTGGACTGATGCCACTTGTTCCTACATCCTCTGTAATGCTTTCACGAACAAAGGAGCGGCTTTGGGACGATTTGACGAAACCACGTGGGATACTTCTTAGTCTAGGATTATTGTTTGCACTCATTGCTCCACTATTTCTTCAGGATTTCCAACTCAGCATCATTCTCCAAATAATCATTTTCATTCTTGCAGTTGAGAGTTGGAACCTTCTCGCTGGATACTATGGTATGTTTAGCTTCACTCACGCCGCGTTATACGGCGTAGGAGCCTATGCGACAGTTATTGCAGCGGCCGAATATGGCGTACCACCGCTTATTACACCCTTTATCGGTGGTCTTATCGCTGGTCTTGCCAGCTTGCCCATCACTATCGTTGCGCTTCGCTTAGGAGGAGCATACATAGCAATGGTTACGCTTGCGTATGCCGAGATCATTTACTTAGCTGCAATTACGTTCCGCGATATTACCGGCGGGCCAACTGGTTACACGGGATTCAACGCGCTGTTCGGTGGTAACCGAGTTCTTCTGTATTATTATGTATTTCTTATAGTTGCTGTTATCATGATTGCTCAGTATATTTTGTTGGTCTCTCGATTCGGTCTTGTTGCTCGTGCCATTCGAGAGTCCGAGGACGCTGCTCAAATGCTCGGTAATAACACGTATCGCCACAAGCTTGTCGGATTTTTCATAGGATCGGCCTTTGCAGGCGTCGCTGGCGGGTTACAAGCGTATAATATCCTTATCATCTCTCCACCAATGCTTGAACTGAATCAAATGATTCAGTTCATGGCCATGAATGTTATTGGAGGTCTTGGAACATTCGGTGGCCCCATTGTCGGCGTCGTTGTCGTTTTCAGCATTGCAGAACTACTCCGCGGTATCATTCAATCCCGTCTGCTTGTCTGGGGATTGCTTTTGATTGTCATTATTTTATTTTTCCCGACCGGCATTGCAGGTGTCGAAGTGAAGCGCGAAGCGTTCACGAAGCGACTTGCTCAACTCAGGAGAAAAATACCAAAAATAGGGAGATGAAAAATGACAACAATACTGCAAACAGATGGATTAACGAAGCGATTCGGTGGTCTTGTTGCGGTCGACAACCTTGATCTTCGAATTGAACGAGGTGAAATCGCTGGCCTTATCGGCCCAAACGGCAGCGGTAAAACTACCGCCTTCAATTTGATCACTGGTTTTCTCAAGCCAGATACCGGCCACATTGAGTATAACGGTCACAGCATAACCGGAGAATCACCATACGAAATCGCCTCGCGTGGGCTCGGGCGCACATTCCAACGGACAAAACCATTTGGGAAACTTACTGTGTTAGAGAATATGCTCGTTCCCATAACTAAAGGACTCACGGGCGAAGCGAAGGAGACCCGAGCGCGAGAGATCCTTGACGAGCTTGATCTTACTCCTGTTATAGGTAATCGCGGGGAAGATTTGAGTGGTGGCCAAAAGAAATTACTGGAAATTGCGCGGGTACTGATGCTTGATCCGGATCTCATTATGCTTGATGAACCAAGTGCCGGTGTCAATCCCGTTCTGATGGACGATATTCTCGATAATATCAAACGGCTCAATGAGACTGGACGAACGATCATCCTCATCGAACATGATATGACGGTTATCGAAGGGTTATCAGACAGGGTTATCGTAATGCATAACGGGCGGAAGATCACCTCTGGAACGTTCGAGGAGGTACAACAAAACAGCCTTGTCCGCGACGCATACCTGGGAGGACAGCAATGAGTAACTCAACTGCGATCCAACTTGACCACATTGACGCCGGTTACGGACAAAATCAAGTTCTACACGATTTATCGATGGATGTCCGTAAAGAACGAGTAAACTGCATTATCGGGCCAAATGGCAGCGGTAAATCAACTGCACTCAATGTTATGAACGGACTTGTATCACCCTGGGTTGGGACACTGACAATTTTTGGTGAGGACGCGACTGACAGCACGCCCCGTGAAATCGTTGAACGAGGAATTATCACTGTTCCCCAAGAGGGTAATGTATTTCCGGATATGTCCGTTCGCGAAAATCTTCGAATGGGCGCGTACCTTGAAAGAGAAAAATCAGTTCTCCAAGAGCGATACGAACGAGTTTACGAAATGTTTCCCGTACTAAGAGAACGTGAACGTCAGAGAGCAGGATCAATGAGCGGCGGTCAACAAGCGATGCTGGCGCTTGGACGGGCGTTGATGGCTGACCCACAATATCTATTGCTCGATGAACCCAGTGCCGGATTAGCTCCGAATCTTATTGACGACGTATTCGATCATCTCGAACGACTCAAAAGTGCAGGCATCGATATGCTCATCATCGAACAGAACGTCCGGAAGATGCTAGTTATCGCGGAGTACATCTATATCCTCGATCAAGGACGGGTGGTATTTGAAGGCAACAAGGATGAACTCACGGACGAAGACGAACTCGTGGAATTATATCTCGGAAGGAGGTCGGTATGACACTTCTACGGCGGAAACGCCAGGGATTCCTGCCTGCATTGGGAAACGTATTATCCAGAACAAAAAGGTAGCACGGCGGATAGCTGACTAGCAGAATTCTTGGTTGGTGAATGAGCCAGTATTAATTTTCAATAGCTATATGTTACCATGCAGACCATCCACCATCAACAGGAATTGTCTGGCCTGTGATGAAACTTGCCGCATTGCTGGCCAGGAACGCGACTACATCCGCGACATCTTCCGGTTCTCCTACCCGAGGAAGAAGCGTTCGCTCCTGAATTTCCTCATAGCTGAATTGACCGGTATAATTCCTCTGGTCGCTTTTCCAGATGTTTTCGTTCATCTTTGTCTTAATGAAACCCGGAGCAACAGCGTTGATGCGAACGCCGTGAGGCGAATAGTCGACCGCAAGTTGTCGCGTGAGGTTATCGATTGCGGCTTTCGCTGCCGAGTAGTCCGCTGCGGATTTGTAGCCTCTAATACCTGCAACTGAACTGATGTTGATAATGTTTCCTTCACCGCGTTCGACCAACTTCGGGAGGACACCTCTAGAAACATTATACGTTCCCTCAACGTGAATCGCAAATGTCCGTCTCCAATTGTCAATAGCGATGGCTTCGATTTTTCCGTGACTGGGAATGCCGGCGTTATTTACTGCGATTGAGACTGGGCCGACAGCCTCTCCGGCGTCAATTGCAGCTTTAACGTCATCTTCATTCGTCACGTCGCCGATGATCAATTCCCCGTCGGCGACTACTTCATCGAAGGTTGGACCACTGTCGTGGGGGTCGCGCTGAATATCTAGACCGACGACGTATACTTGGTTCTCAGCTAGCTTTCCGGCTATCGCTCGGCCGATTCCTGCACTTGCTCCAGTTACGATCGCAGTAGTTCCATTCAAATCAGAATACATATTGCTAGCACGTGGCAAAGACACATAAGCGTATAGGAGTATTTTCAGTAGAAAGCCTAAGCCGGCAGCACGCTAGGTAACGATATGCCATCGACCGTCCCAAGCATCATCGACGGGCTTGAGTTCACTGATGTCCATGTCCTTGTAACCGGAGCAGCGACTGGACTTGGCCGCCATATTGCGCTGGAATTTGGGGCAGCGGATGCTGTTGTTTCCGTATTAGATATCACGGAAACTCTGCAGAATGAACAGCGATCGGTCGTTGACGAAATAAAGGAGGATGGGGGAAAAGCAGCGTTTATTCAGGCGGATCTCACCGATGAGACCCAAGTGCGTAACGGAATTTCGAAGGCTATTGACCAATTCGGGGAGGTTGAGGTGCTTGTGAACAATGCTGGGATCAACCGTTTAGGTAGTGTAAACGAAATTCAAATCGAGGAATGGGATCGCATCTTCGCTATCAACTTACGCGGTGCGTTTCTTACAGCTCGATTCTGTCTTCCATCACTTCTTAAGACGAATGGAACAGTCATTAACGTAGCAAGTACAGCGGGTCTACATGGATCGCCAAATTATGCGGCGTATGGGCCTTCAAAATCCGGATTACTAAACCTAACGCGCCAACTGGCAGTTGACTTCTCACAGAATGGTGTGCGAGTAAATGCGGTGGCGCCAGGTGTCATCGAGGCAGGAATGGCTATTGAAGAACTCAGTGATCCTGATATCAGACAGCGTAAGCGCGAAAAGACACTGCTTCCTCGGTTCGGTACTCCTCAGGACGTTGCAAACGCGGTGTTGTTCCTAGCAAGTGATGCTGCCTCATTCATTACCGGCGAAACGGTGGTAGTTGATGGCGGTTGGTGTGCGTGAACACTTACTGATACAGCGAGTTATCGATATTCGTCTCGTTGTATCTGGGTGGCCAGACGAGGCCACTTTCCTGATTCACGATTTGGTAGCCAAGTGCAGGGATCGTTTCTATCCCCCATTCTGCCTGGTGGAAGGGTTCACCTTGTGGGAAGTCGTAATACCCCGCCGATCCTTGGTGTGATTCAAGGTTAATGACCGCTCTTTCCCAGGAATCAACGTTCAGTTCGCTTACACTGCCGATACTTTCTAAACTCTTTGCAATAATTTGTAGGTTATCGTATGGGAGCGATCCAGCCGAACCAGGAATTTCGGTTCCATACTGCTGTCTCCATGCCTCTGTAAGACCGATCTCCTGTGCAAAGCGTGGAATAACGTCGATATTCGCCATCCAGAGGACACCATTTGCGGCACCCCCAGCGAGACGGATCGTTTCTGGGTCTGATGGCACGAAGGTGTGCATGAAATGCGTGTCTTGGAACCCGATCTGACGGAACTGTTTAATGAGATTCGCCCCGGAAGATGGTGACGTTTGAACTGCCCAAACTATATCTGGATTGGCAGCCCGGACGCGAGTAAGTAACGATGTGAAGTTCGTCTCGTCAACGGCCACTTCGTCCTGGGAGATAATGTTCCAGCCTGATCTTTCCAAATATCGAACAGTAGCGTCCATGACCGAGATCCCATACGATGTAGTCTCGGCGATCATTGCGATGCGCTTTTCAGCAAATGGGAAGTAGCCATCACCCCGCTGCTGTAATTCATCGATGAATTGTTGCCATCCAAGTCCATACGACTCGGATGGCGGACTCATCTTGAATACGTTCCGCATATTCTGTTGCTTCATCTTTGCGTTGATTGCACCACTTACCGAGTTAGAAATCATCTGTGGTACATTTCTCGCAGATGTAACCTCGATAACTGCGAGACTCACGTCACTGTGGAACCCACCAGCGATAATATCGACCTGCTGTCTATCTAAGAGAGACTCAACGGCGCTCCGCCCCCTCGCCGGTTCAGACTCGGAGTCGCCGAAGAACAGTTGCATCCGTGGACCTGGTCCATTTTCGTTGATCTGGTCGGCGGCTAAGGTCGCTCCTTTTCTCATGTCCGCGCCAATGTTTGAAACGGGTCCAGTGAGTGGTCCATAGACGCCAATTTTAACGGCCTCATCTTGCACGCTATCCAATCGACCAGTAATCGTCGAAAGGGCTGCGGCACCTCCAACAGCCTTTAAGAATGTGCGTCTCTGCTGTGTCTTGGTTTCCCCCACCATGTAAGTCTATACCACTCTAAGATACAAAAACAATTCTGCTGACTAACCGCTGAGGTTGGAATATTTTCATCGGATCATTTTATTCCCCGACCTTTTTAGAATAAGGTGTAAAATCGTGTCCTTGAGCATAAAGAGGATATCAACTACTCGCTCGTTCCACACCAATCAATCGCGATAAGTGCAAGTGCTTGCGCCGTTTCAACGATCGAATCGAGCTCGACATACTCATCGGCTCCATGCAGATTATCACCCTTCGGCCCAAGCGTGGGGCAAGGAATATCATAGTACAAGTTATAAAATCGTTCGTCGAGGCCAGCGTCGCCTCCAATAAATTTGCCGGTTCGGTTCGTGACTGCCTCTGCTTTCGTACGTGCAAGCTGCACGATTTCCGCGTCTTGGTTGAGTTCGTGAGGATCAGCACTCCATCCGAACCACTCTAGTCGTGGTGGATTACTCGAGAGCCAATCGTCGGCACGGATTACGTTTTGAATTGCAGTTTCAATTTGGTCGCGGACTTCGTCCCGCGTCTCTCCTGGTGGCCAGCCGATACGACACTCCATCACTGCTTGCCCAGGAACCGTGGAGGGCCAATCTCCGGCGTTGATGATACCCACGTTAAGATTTGTAACGTTACCTTCTGCATCAGGATCCCGGTTGAGCACTGGTTCGTACGAGATACGTGCCTTCCGCTCCTGGTCCAGTGCATCGAGCGCCTCATATATTTTGTATGCTTTTCCGATTGCGTTCACACCTTTGTACCCTCGAGCTGCATGTGCTGACTTCCCAGGAACGGTAATTCGGAAATACATCACACCAGCACTTGCGATACCCACATTCGGAATCATCCACGGTTCGGTGATAATCGCCGCATCAGGCTGATAACCTCGTTCCAGTGTGGAAAGGAGTCCACCAACCCCACCGTCTTCCTCCTCAATAGTCGTTTGGAGAATGAGATCTCCAGCGAGTTCAACCCCCAGCTCTTGCAAGGACTCGAAGGCGTGGATGAACGCTGCAACGCCGCCTTTCATGTCTGCAGTCCCACGGCCGTACATCCGTGAATCCTCAACCTCTGCTCCCCATGGATCTCGCGTCCACGCGGAGACCGGTTCTACAGAAACAACGTCAATGTGTCCACTAAACGCGAGTGACCGACCGTTTCCCGATCCGTTGGCGATAGCGGCGACGTTGGGACGCCCCTCGTAGCCGTACTTTTGAAACGATGACGTTTCGAAGTAACCCGGATGACCTCGGAGATCGTCTGGATCGGGTTCCCAGACATCTGACTCAAGACCAAGCGACTTCAATTTGCGTTTCACAACCTCTTGTGCTGGTCGTTCGTGACCGGTAACAGACTTCTTGCTCACAATTTCCGCAAGAAAGTCGACCATCTGATCACGAGTTCCAGCAATATGCTCTAATATCTCGTCGTTTTGTACTGTCACGACTCCATCCCCCTACGTTACAGTTATTGTAGAGCCACCTAACTGTATGCTTTCCAAAGAGAGCAGCCGTAGCAACTGATTTGCTCTTCACTGTAGTACTGTGTGAGTATGAGTACCGTACAGTCCGAACAGTGGGGTGAGTACCGAGCAGCGGCGATTTTTAGTTTCGATCTCGACGCTGACGAACTTTGGCGAACAAAGATAGAAGCAGACCCAGAGTACGATAAGCCACCGATCCAAACACGCGGTACGTTCGGCCCTAACGTTGCAGTACCACGGATCCTAGAGGTATTTGACCGATACGATCTCACTTGCACATTTTTTGTCCCGGGGAAAGTGGTAGAAAAATACCCTGAAACCATACAAGCAATACACGAAGCCGGTCATGAATTGGGCCATCATGGCTACACCCACAGTAACCCGGCAACAATGAGCAAGGAAGAAGAAGAACAGGAACTCGTGAACGCCCTCAATGCATTCGATGACGTTATCGGACAAACACCCGTTGGATATCGAAGCCCTGCGGCCGATCTTAGTAATAACTCACTCGAACTGCTAGCGAAGCACGGGTTTAGCTACGAAAGCAGTCTTATTGATAACGACGTTCCCTACTTCCACGATCTAGACAACGGACAACAGTTAGTCGAAATCCCATTTGAGTGGAGTCTCGACGACTGGCCATACTTCGGATTCAATATGTACCCGCCACTACCATATCAGAGCGGAATCACGCCAACACTGCCCGTATTCGAGTCGTGGCAACGCGAGTTCGAAGGACTTCACAAGCGTGGACGATGTTTCATGTTGACCATGCATCCCCAAATAATCGGTCGCGCTGGTCGCATCGACATGCTTGAAGAACTTATTCAGCACATCTTAACTACCGGCGATACGTGGATTACATCAGGTGCAGAAATTGCGGACCACTGGCACACAACACAATCCTGAATCCTAAGTGACCAACCCGTAAATCCTCCCTGCCTTATCGTATTCTGCGTTCACACCTGTACTATCCTCTAACCGCGACTACCCTTCTTGGGAAACAATTTCTGTTCGGTCTCTCCGACGTACAATTCCTGTAACTACGACTATGGATGCATGAACGTCGATCGTCTTCTCCTTGGTATTTCTATTCCATCCAGTAAAGTATATTATATTATATCTCAATAGACGAATTAAATGGACGCTCGTATTGTCAAATCGCATGTTTTGATGATGACTAGATTCAACCATTCTCCGCTTCACCGAGGATATGCACCTGTTAGAGCTACATTGATGTATGTCCAAGAACTCCACACGAAACTCGGCTATATATACGTAGGACAATGATTATAGAATTGATGTCCTTGAATACCCCTATCGATGAACTCCATTTCGATGATGCACCGAACGTTGATACCGTACCGGGACCACGATCCCGTAAGCTACTAAACAAGCAGCGGGAAATCGACAGCAGTGCCGTCTCTTACCCTGGACGTGTACCACTTGCTCTCAAGGAAGCGCGTGGTGCAACAGTGCGCGATGTTGACGGTAATACGTATCTCGATTTCTTTGCAGGAATTGGCGTCCTCAATGTTGGTCATGCAAACCCCTATGTTCTTGAAAGCGTGCAGGAGCAGACTGAAAAGCTCGTTCACAGTATTGATTTCCCCACAGAGGTGCGGTTAGAACTCATCGAAAAACTCAACGAAATTGCTCCAGAAGGTCTACCGGACAACAACCGTGTTATCTTCGGTGGACCAACGGGCAGCGACGCTATTGAGGCCTCAATTAAACTCGCAAAATACAACACGGGAGGCGACGGGCTCATTGCATTCCGTGGAGCATATCACGGTACCAGCTCTGGAGCACTTAGCCTGAGTGCTGGCAAGAAATATAAACAGAAGTATACACCTCTGTTGCCGGACGTCGTCCATGCTCGATACCCATATCCTTTCCAACAACAGTTGTCGGAGGAGACTGCGATGGAAACTGCCCTTGCTGATGTCCGTGAACTGATTGAAGATCCTTATGGTGGACTCGCTAATCCGGCTGGAATCTGGGTAGAGCCAATTCAGGGCGAGAGCGGTATCATTATTCCGCCAGATGACTTTCTACGAGGTCTTAAGCAGATAGCAACCGAAAACGAAATACCTCTCATTGTGGATGAGATACAGACGGGCTTTGGTCGGACGGGCCAATGGTTCGCTAGTGAGTGGAGTGGGGTTACCCCAGACATCATGCCTATGGCAAAGGCGATCGGCGGAATCGGACTTCCGCTCTCGGCAACTATGTATCACGAAGATCTAGATACGTGGAAACCAGGAGGACATGTTGGGACGTACCGTGGTTACCTTCCGGCGATGCGAGCAGGCACCCGCGCAATCGAATATATCCAAGAGCATGCTTTGCTCGCACATGCTCGCGAACTCGGTGAGAGTATTCGTACTCGGCTATTAGAGGTTGCTGACAATAACCCGTTTCTTGGTGATGTTCGTGGCAAAGGCTTGTTCATCGGTGCAGAGTTTGTTAACGGCAATGGTGAACCATCTGAACGCCTAGTTAAAGACATTCAGACAGTATGCTACCAGAACGGTGTCTTAGTTTGGTCAGCAGGCCACTATGGGAACGTACTTCGGCTGATTCCACCGCTAGTTATTACTCGTGACCAGGTCGACCAAGGAATGGAGATAATCGTTGACGCGATTGAAACAGTCATCGATGAGCATCAACAGTCTGAAGGGGTGTAGGCAAAATGACATCCCCGTCATAATATATCGGGCCGAAATGATCCTAACTGAACAGATGGCTATCGCCACTGAGGAGACGTTCGACCCGGTGACGCCGGTTCTCCGCGTCGACGACTACAAAGCGGCCATTGAAGTCGCTAATCGTTTGCGGTACGGCCTTCAAGCTGCCATCTTCACAGATTCACTCGAACGCGCCCACGATGCTGCCAATCGTCTGAAGGCTGGAGGCGTGTTCGTCAACGAGACTAACAACTACTGGGGGCGGTTGCTTCCGTTCGGGGGATACGGCGAGAACGGTTCCGGTGGCCGGTACGGAAGCAAGTGGCACCTCGAAGCGATGGCACAAACGAAGACGGTCATGATGAACTATAGAAATTATTGACATGAAAGTGATAGCACTCGGTGGTTGCGGTGCGATGGGTCGAGCAACTTCGCACGAACTGGCGGAAAACAAAGATGTCGAACTGACCATTGCTGATGCCGACCTTGAGGCTGCAGAGGGCGTCGCCGCAGACCTCCCCGGCAACGTCGACACGGCGGCGATCGACGTGACCGATCACGACCGACTGGTCGAATTGCTCACCGGTGCCGACGTGGTGGCAAACGCGCTCCCCCTACGCCTTCAACATTGAGGTAATGAAAGCGTGTCTGGAAGCAGAAGCTCACTACCTCGACCTCGGTGGCTTATATCACAAAACGCAAGAGCAACTCGAGCTCGACGAGGCGTTCGACGAGGCCGGACTCACGGCCGTCCTCGGCATCGGTGCCAGTCCAGGATTGACGAACGTTGCAGCCGCGCGCGGCGCAAGTCACCTCGACCGCGTTGACGAAGTCCACATCCGAACCGGGGCAAAGGGTGGCGGTGACGGCTTCGCCTACTCGGCGAAGACGATTTTGGACGAACTCACCATGAACCCTATCGTCTTCGAAGACGGGGAGTACAAGGAACTCGAACCCCTCTCCGGCCGTGAAACCTACACGATGCCAGATCCTGTCGGTGAGGTCGAAGGGTTTCACAGTATTCACTCCGAACTGGCGACGATGCCCTACACCTTTGAAGGAGTCAAAAGCGTAGATTTCCGGGTCGCGTTCTCACCCGATCTCGTAAACATCTGTGACGTGCTCATCGGGTTGAACCTCACCAGCGAGGAAGAAGTCGAGTTCAAGGGAACCGAATTTAGCCCCCGTGAATTCCTCGACTGGCACCTCGACCGACAACCGAAACCCGGAGCAGTCGAGGAATGGAAATCGTTCCGAGTGGATGTGACCGGCGAGGAAGACGGTGAACCTGCCCGCTATCAATACACGGTCGTCGTGGAGTCCCGACTCGATGATTGGGAATTAAAGGCGACCGCAGTTTGGACGGGTGTACCCATGGGTATCGCGGCAGAACTTGTCGGCCACGGTGACGCACTCGACACTGGAGCCAAGCCACCGGAGCAACTTCTCAATCCCGAGCAGTTCCTCGACAAACTTCGAAAGGAATGAATTGACATTACTTGTATCGGGGGAATCGAGTGCCGTCAGCGAAGCACACCGTCGTATATCGATGATGCACAGAAAGCGTTGATTCGAGTGGTGGACGAGTATCGTGATCCAGAGGCGGTTTGTGAGGAATTGCGGTCATGGGTTGATCGCCTTGAGCGGAGAGCAGTCGATCCGAATGAATTGGTGATCACGAATCGTGTTTCGAAAAAGCGTGAGGAGTACACGCAATCGACGCGGAGTGTGGCGGCACTGGAGCGGGCGGCTGATTTGGGGTTGGCCCGTGCGCCTGGTCAGAGTGTTTCGTATGTGGTGGTGGACGATGCAAAGCAGTCGCGAGAGCGGGTGAAGTTAGCGAGTGAGGAGCTAAGTGAGTATGATACTGGATTTTATCGGGAGCTGTTGGTTCGTGCAGCAGCGAGTGTGTTGTCACTGCTTGAGTGGCGTGAGAAACGCATTGAGAAATTTCTCTCGAGTCTTGACGAACTTAGTTTCAAGCCGTTTCTCTAACGATTACAACTTTAGAGAATGGATGTGTTGCACATCTGTACCTCCATAGAACCAAAAGTCACGGTATATTGAAACCCCTAATCCGCGATAGGTTTCCGCAGTCATGCTGAATAGAGGGCGCGTATCTTGCGCTCTCGACTCCAGGGAAACCGGTGACAATCATATCCGAGTTGTGGAGTGAGGGAGACTGCTACTCAGGCATCAAGGTCCTCGACGTGCTCTAGGAACTGCATTTCATACGAGTAGATACGAGCGCTGTCCCATCGTTTCGCAGGGATGACCTCATCCATAAACTTGCGAGCCTCCTCTTCAGAGTTCCACTTAAAGAGAACGACGACCTCGTTCTGATTCGCTGGTGATCTAAAGACACGCCCCCCCTGAGATCCGTGTTCAGCACGTCGATCCTCTAACTCCTCCACAACTGCTTTCCATTTCTTGTAGTCCCCGACCACCGCTCGTTGGAGCGAATAAACCATACCCTAATGAGGTACCACACCACGATAAGGATGTCCAGCAGTTGGTGGTGTGCTGACCTCATCCTCTATATCTTGCACACTATTCCTAACAGATGACTGGTGGATAACGTTCAACCGCTGGTTCGTCAGTTCGGAATACTTCGGTTCGCTTTCAATCAAGCCGACTTCGATTGTCGCTAGTGAGAGTAGTCGATTATAACGTTGTAATAGAGGGGAATCGCGTTCGCGATCCCCTCTGTTTCGCAGAAATAGACGCACTCCACCGTAACCAACCCACTACTACCACCATGTGTCACCGGCAAAGCGGTGTGAATCTCGTGTGGTGGTGCCGCCGAAATGGGGGTTCGTCGAACCCCCCGTGATTACAACGCTATAATCAGCGCCCTCCCTTGGCTATGTCCGCGTTCGCTTCGTGTGCTCGCATCCACCCCGCGAGATCGGGGTGGCCGAACATGATTTCGATGTGATGCCCGCCGACTCCCATCGCGTCGTCCACCGACAGCGTGCGTGACTCTTTGTAGCTCACGCCGGGGACACGTTCGGCCATTTCCTCCATCACTCGATAGCCATCGTTCTTGTACGCACAGCAATAGTGCGTTGCGACTTCACGGTAGCCAAGGCGTGCGACCATCACGTCATTCGCCTCAGCGACCTTCTTGGCGTGCTCAAGCACATCGAGGTACTTGTCCTCGACTTGCTGGCTCTCTGCGCGTTTCTCGCGGAAGTTCACGAGTTCGGTGTTCTGTTCCGAGCGTTGGATCGTCTCGAAGAGCTGGCGGCCTGCATTTGAGGCTTCCGCGGCGAGGTTCGGCGAGTCGTCGTCAACGCTCTCTTCGGTCTCGTAATCGCGCACGAGATTGATTAATCGGGACACCGACGCTCGCACACGGGCGTTCTTCTCTTCAGCGTCGGTGAGTTCGTCGACATCGGCTTGTATCGTTTCGGTCGTGTCTTCGAGACGACTGAGCTGCTGTCGATCCTGAGCATGCTCTTTCGCCGCGTCTTTGCGATAGTCTTCGAGTTGATCGACTCGCTGTTCGAGTTTGTCGATTCAATCGTCTTTCTTGGCAACTTGCTGCTCAAGGTCGTCAATACGGTCGGTGAGCGTTTGGACGTGCTTGGCGAGATCGTTGATCGAGACATCGTTGTTGAGAGTACGGACGCTCCGGAAGTAGTGGTATTACTCATCGGCACGCACCTCCGCTAGGGCGGCAATGTCGTCGTTGGCACTTTTGAGTCCTATCCCAAGCGCGTCCATGCGCATGTCGTGCGTCTCCTGCTCGGCTTCGAGGTCATCGACCGTCGGTAAATTATCTGCAATTCGATACCGAGGAAACGAATTCAATAATGGATCTTTACAAAGTCTCTCGTAATTGGGCAATTGCTTAACCCTACTTAAATACTATTAAAGTTAGAACACAATAAAAATATATTCATTATGACAGAAATTGTTAACTAACTGGAATTGCGTCCAGATACCATGGGTAAGTCAACCAATCGCATATCGCGTGAATCAATCCGAACGTCACAGCTCACGCTCAAGATTTGGCATCCGAATTGTTGGACACTAGAAACGACTGCCGCTGTCGATGCTGGACTAATTGCCCACGGCGTCTACGAGTACAGTGATTGCGTGAGCGCTCTATTGACAGCGTATGCGGATCGGACAGAGCAGATCGACAACTTGGTCACCGAGATCGAAAATTCTGAATTCACTGACGTCGTAAAACGCATCAATGATTACTTTAGTCCTAATCTTCGAACGCACTCCGCTGGGAATGCGACCGAGGAGCTTCTAGTTGAGTACCAACCTCAAAACAGCATTCACGACGCATTCGTTTCTCGAGGATTCGTACCTGAAGAACAAATCCGTATGCAGAATGGATATGAATACTGGACAGTCATCATCTCAGAATCCCGAACGACGATCCAGCGACGTCTTAACGAAATCCGTCAGGAAATGAACGCAGAGATAGCTATCGAGGGTATGAAGTCACCAAGCACGAAGACACCGAAGTACAACTCTACAAATCGACTATCTGAACGACAACGGGAGGTATTCGAACTTGCTCAACAGCAGGGATACTATACTTGGCCACGCGAGACTTCTGCTAGTGAACTTGCAGAACATCTCGAGATTTCGAAGACGACAATGCTGGAGCATCTGCGAAAGGCTGAAGCGAAATTACTCGGTCCCCAGCGGTGATAAACTGTTATTTCGAACTTCACGTCGAACAAGGCCCTCAACTCGCCGAGGCAGGAATAAGCGTAGGAGTCGTCGAGGGTGTGTACGGTTTTGTCTGGATGAATGTTGCATTCATCGGAAGTGCAGATCATGCGGGGCCACCCCCAATGCATCTTCGTCATGACGCCCTCGTCGCGACGAGCGACGTGATCGAGTCAGTCCGACGTATTACTGGTACTGGCGGTAACGATCTTGTGGGAACTGTCGGCTCGGTTGATGTCTATCCCAACTCGATTAACGTCATTCCTGAGCGAGTCGAGTTCACTGTTGACTTGCGATCTTACGATAATGATGTCGTTGACCTCGCAATCGAACCGATAAAACGTGAAATCGAACACGCTGCAGGCCGCGAGAAGGTCGAGATGGAATACGAGGAAATCATGCACGTCGATGCGGAACCGTTCGACGATAATTGTATTGCAACCGTCGAACGGGCAGCCGAAACGGTCGATGTGGACTATATGCGGATTGTCAGCGGAGCGGGTCATGACGCCAACTATCTAAATAAAATATCCCCGACAAGTATGATATTCATCCCAAGCGTCGATGGAATTAGTCATTCCGAGGATGAGTATACGGAGTGGGAAGACGTAGTTCGAGGAACAGACGTACTTCTCTATTCAGTTCTTGAGAAGGCAAACGAGGGTGAAACAGGACGATAACTGGTACGAACCCGTCGACTCGCCCGATCGACGGTTAGATTCTTGTGTTTTTCGACAGCAAAACTTCGAAGCGCTCTCAATGAGTGACCATTTTTTCTGATTTTGTAAGCGTCACCCTCTCATACACGGTGGCCTGTTTTTCTCACTGGCTGAAAACGAGTATACATGGCAGATATCCTGATTACGAACACAAAGATCGTCGATGGGACAGGCGCACCGTGGTACCGAGGAGCAATTGAAGTAAATGACGGTAGGATTGCCTCGATTTCCCGCAAGTCCAACCCCAATATTGGGACTGAGGAGACAATTGATGCCAACGGAAAGGTCGTTTGTCCTGGATTTATCGATACGCATTCCCACTCAGATATGGAATTATTCGATGATCCAACGCTCGCACCAAAGGTTCGACAGGGAATAACAACTGAGGTGCTCGGTCAAGATGGGTTTTCCATGGCGCCTATGTATCGTGACGGTGGCGCCGAGGAGTGGTCGAAGCAACTGGGCGCACTCGCCGGACGCGTCAACGTGGAATGGACATGGGGAAGCGTCAGCGACTACCTCGATGCCATCGATAAATCCAGAATTGCGCCCAACGCTGCTTTGATCGTTGGACATGGAACGGTTCGGTTCAACGTCCTCGGAATGGATAGTCGGAATCCAACTGATGTCGAACTTGAGGAGATGGCTGACTTAGTGACAGAAGCGTTAAAAGACGGCGCAATTGGTTTCTCCACCGGACTTATCTACACTCCGTGTACTTATGCGGAAACACGCGAAGTACAGGAACTCGCCGCTCGTCTCCGTCCGTACGGGCGACCGTTTATCGCACATATCCGGAGTGAAGGCCGGTGGATTTGGGAGGCACTCGATGAATTCGTCGATATCGGCGCTGAAGAAGGTATTCCACTCCATCTCTCACATTTCAAGGTTGCTGGCCCCGAACAACACGGAAAGGTGGATCAGGCGAAAGCGTTCATCGAGACGGCGCGCGAACGTGGTGTGGACTTCACCGCCGAACAATACCCCTATACAGCAGGAAGTACGATGCTTTCAGCCGTCCTCCCACCTTGGGTTCATGCAGCAGGACCGGAGGGGACGCTCGAGTACTTGACCGATGACGATGCTCGTGAGCGCATTCGGCGAGACGTAACGGAATGGCGGATCGAGGGGTGGGAGAACATCGGTGCACTCTCCGGCTGGGAGAACGTCGTAATTGCCAACGTCGAAAGCGAAGCGAATGCGGAGGTCGAAGGATTAAGCATCGCCGAGGTCGCCGATGATCGCGGTATCGGATCGATCGATGCAATTTGTGACCTCTTGGTCGAGGAGGATCTAAGTGTGAGTATCTCTCTCCACATGCTCGACGAGGATGATGTTCATGAGATCCTCTCTTACGAACGGGTCTGTGTGGGCACTGACGGACTGTTCGGAGGGAAGCCCCATCCCCGCGTGTATGGATCCTACCCTCGAATACTCGGTACCTACGTACGAGAAGAAAACCTCTTTACGCTCGAAGAGGCAGTTCGGAAGATGACTTCACTGCCTGCACGCGCGATGGGACTCGACCAGAAAGGCGTGGTGCGACCAGGAATGGATGCGGATCTCGTCGTTTTCGATCCCGTCCGAGTCAAGAGTCATGCAACGTTCGAAAACCCACGGCGGTTCCCGGAGGGAATCGATCACGTTCTCGTCAATGGTGAGTTCGCCGTCCGAGATGGCGAGACAACCGAGAACTTACCTGGACGCACTATCAGGAAGTAGTCGAGTACTCCTGTTCACGGTATTTCATGTGTATACCCCCCATATGAGGGCGTGGGTTTAATCGCCAACAATATAACCATCTGGTATGTCCGACGAACTCGTACTCGTGGGGAACTTTTCCCATGAGACGAACACATTCGCGACAACACCGACTGACAGACATGACTTTCAGAAACGACGTGAATACTTCGGAGAAGAGATTCCCCAGAAGTTACGAGAGACGAACACTGCCGTGGGTGGAGCCATAGATATTGCCGAGAATGAGGACATCGAACTGGTTCATACGGTTGCGTCGTCTGCGACACCCGGTGGAATCGTTCTTGAGGACACGTATGACTTCTACTGTGGTCAGATTCTGGAAGGTGTCAAAGAACATCGAACTGATCTCGATGGAGTTCTTCTCTGTCTCCACGGGGCAATGGTTCCAGAGGGACTGGACGATGGGGAGGGTCCTCTTGTAGTACAAATCCGGGATATTGTTGGTGACGATGTGCCCATCGTGGTGACGCTTGACCTCCACGGGAACATCACTGACCAATTAGTCGATAAGGCGGACGCACTCATCGCCTTCGAGTCATATCCGCATGTCGACATGGGAGAGACCGGCCGCCGCGGAATGCGTGTCCTTACGGAAACGATGCACGGCAAGATCGATCCGACGATGCACATCGAGCGCCCGCCAGTGCTCGCGATGGGTCCGCTTCAGAACACCCGCGAAGGGCCGATGGCTGAGGTGATGACGAAAGCCCGTGAGTACGAGGAGCGCGATGAGATCCAAAAGGTGAACGTCTTCCCCGGTTTCCACCAGGCTGACGTTCCCTCTATGGGATTTTCGATCCCCGTCGTCGCCGACAGCGATGCTGATGCGGCAAAGGAGGTCTCTCGAGAGCTGGCCGAGTATATTTGGGATCGCCGTGAAGATTTCATCGGCGACTTCCCTGAACCCCCCGAGGCAATCGCGGACGCACGACGATTAGCTGCTGATCTCGACCCGGACGATGGCCCCATCGTGATGGCGGATGTTGGCGATAATCCCGGCGGAGGCGGTGCAACTGATGGAACGACCGTTCTCCGTGAGATGCTCGAACAAGGGCTGACAAACGCTGGATTTGCCATTATTCACGATCCAGAGGTCGTCGCCGAGTGCGTCGACGCTGGTGTCGGCGAGCGCATCACTGTAACGATAGGTGGAAAGACAGACGACTTACACGGCGATCCCATTGAGAACGTAGAAGGCTATGTGAAGGCGATCACTGACGGTGAGTTCGTGAATACGGGGCCGATGGGAACTGGAAGTGAGAACCATCTCGGTACTGCGGTTCACTTGAAATGCGGCCGCGAAGATGGTGTAAGCGTCATCGTCGCCGAAAATCGATTACAGCCTCTTGACGCTGAGATCTGGCGACACATCGGTATCCAACCTGAACACCTCTCCGTATTGGTGGTCAAGAGCACGAACCACTACCGCGCTGATTACGAACCGATGGCTAGTCGCGTCATCCCCATCAATAGCATCGGTCTCGTCGCGATGGATCCGCAGAAATTTAATTTCTCGCACGTCCGGCGACCACAGTTCCCGATCGACGATATGAATACCGACGCATATCCTCCCTGGCACCAGATCGTCGAGAAGGAATAGACGAAAAGTGTCCGGTTTACGAATTGTTCTAATTCACCAGTCTGTAATCAGAACTTTATTTTGAAAGATCCACGTCGTGAGATCCATTGGAATCAGTTCATATGACGTAGCACAAGTGACCAACCAAGAATGAGATGTTTACCGAAAGGAGAGGACACGATCGTAGTTAATCGGCGCGGGCGTCTTGATCGCGGTCTCGTTCTGGTGTCCAGTCTGAGTCAACGGTTCTATGAGGATTTTCCTGAACCGTCTCAGGTACTTCCTTCATCGACTGGAGTTGCTTTTCGAACATCTCTACGTCCTCCTTCTCGTAGTAGGCGTGACAAGCGACCTGCTTTTCCCCGACGTCTGTGACATCTGTGGATCGTAGCGGTGGATCGATGTAATCACAAATTGCTTCTTGCTCTGGACACCGATCCTTGAATCGGCAACCCGTGGGGAGGTTAATTGGATCTGGAATTGATCCTTGAATCTCTACGTGCTCGCGCTCGCGGAATGGATCTGGCTCCGGTGCGGCACCGAGCAGTGCCTTGGCATACGGGTGTGTTGGATTCTGAATGACGGACTCTGTTTCTCCAAACTCGATTATCCGTCCGAGATACATGATGCCGATACGATCACACACTTGTCTGAGAAGAGAAAGGTCGTGACTGATAAACAAGATTGTGAGTCCTAACTCCTTGTTGAGCCGCTGGAGGAGGTTCAACACGCCTGCTCGAATCGACACGTCGAGCATCGAAACCGGCTCGTCTGCCAGCAGGAAATCAGGTTCAAGGACAAGCGCACGCGCGATTGCAACTCGTTGTTTCTCACCTCCTGAAAGCTGATGAGGATACTGTTCAAGGTAATTTTCAGGAGGTGTGAGTTCAGCGCGTTCAAGGGCCTCGTTCACCCGTTCCAATCGTTCGTTCGCGTCACCGATGTTGTGGATTTTCAATGGCTCGACGACGGTATCAAAGACAGTTCGACGAGGATTGAGTGACTCAAAGGGATCCTGGAAGATTATCTGGACGTCACGACGGAATTGTTTGAGTTTCGAACCAGAGATGTTGGTCACGTCCTCGCCACGGAATCGTATCACCCCTTCTGTGGGTTCGAGTAAACGAATCAGTGTCTTCCCACAAGTTGTCTTCCCACACCCCGACTCACCTGCAAGTCCAACGATTTCACCCTCTTCGATTTGAAGATCAACGCCGTCAACTGCGCGAACGTACTTTTCCTTTCCAAGGAAACTACTGAGAAACCCTTGTTGTGCATCGAAGTACTGTTTCAACCCTTCGCACTCCATGAGGTATTCGGATGTGCTTTCATCAGTCATCGCTGAACCCTCCCATAATGGATTCGCTACTTTTCGCGTGTTGCCACGTCTCACGCCGCTTCGACTCGCGTCGTAAATTTTCTATCTCATCATGACGGTAGCATGCTGAGTATTGGTCGTCGCTTACTTCATACAACGGTGGATGTTTCTCTGCACACTCATTAACCGCAAATGGACACCGTTGTAAAAACCGGCAGCCATGTGGCAGATTTGCGATATCCGGCGGGCTTCCTGGAATACTGATGAGTTCCTGTTGTTTACCGCGGAGCGTTGGGAACGCATTCTGGAGTCCCAATGTGTATGGGTTGAACGGACTCGCGAAGATCTCCTTTAAATCACCGTATTCCATGATCTTCCCAGAGTACATGACGCCAAGCCGATTGCAGGTCTCCGCTATGACACTGATGTCATGAGAGATGATAATAACCGAGATGCCAAGTTCGTCACGGAGTTCTTTCAATCGCTTTAGAATCTGATCTTGCACGATGACGTCGAGTGCCGTCGTCGGTTCGTCCGCGATGATCAGATCGGGATCAAGCGCCAATGACATAGCGATGTAGGCACGCTGTTTCATCCCTCCCGAAAACTGATGCGGATAATCTTCCATTCGATCCGGATCTAGACCAACGATCTCGAATAGTTCGGCCACACGCTCACGTGCCGTAGTATCGGAGACATCACGGTGAGCCTGAATGGCCTCGATGATCTGACTCGAAATGCGGTGAACCGGATTGAGCGCGTTCATCGCACCCTGGCTAATGAGTGAGAGATGCTCCCAGCGGAGGGCGTCCATCTCTCGTTTTGAGAGATCTGTCAGCTCAACGCCTCGAAACCGTACAGAACCAGCAGAGACACTGCCGTTATTCGGTAAGAGACTCAGAATAGCCTGTGCGACGGTACTTTTCCCGCACCCCGATTCGCCGACAAGACCGAATATCTCGTCTTCGTCCACGATGAAATTAATCTCATCCACCGCAGTAAGTTCGCCAGAACTCGTCGTGTAGGTTACCACGAGATCTTCTGCTTCCAGTAACGGTGCATCTGCGTCGAATTTGAAGTTTGTTGTTGCTTGCGTCATACTATGATTCCCTGAGTTGTGGATTAACGATTTCCTCGTATCCTCGACCAACGAGATATGCGCCCATCACGACTAATGTGATTGAGAGACCCGGCGGGAACACCCACCACCATGCCTCCCCAAACGACTGCGTAACGAATGCTCGCTGGAGCATGACACCCCACGATGGAATGGACGGATCGCCGAAACCGAGGAAGGCGATGCTTGCCTGTGCGACGATAGAATAACCGACCGCTATCGCTGCGTACAGCGCTGACAGCGGAATGACGTTGGGCAGGATGTGAACGAGCATGATACGAAAGTTGCTGGCACCTGCTGCCCGTGCAGCTTCGACGTACGGCCGTTCGCGTACCGTTAACACCTCGGAACGGACGACACGAGCCGTCGAGAGCCAGTAGAGGAGTGCAATACCAAGGATGATATTCCAGACGCTCGCACCCAACACTGTCACGAGAACAATAACGAACGGAATGAACGGCAGACCGTAGAGGATGTCCACGACACGCATGACAACCTCATCGACCCATCCGCCATAGTATCCGGCAATGATGCCGACAATGGTGCCGATGACGGCGACCATGAATGCACCTAATATTCCGACGAACATCGCGATGCGTGTGCCAAGGAGGAGTTGAGAAAATACGTCGTGGGCCGCCTTTGTCGTTCCCAGAGGGTGAGCTAGACTTGGTGGCTGGAGATCCGCCCATCCACCATTGGCAGTGTAGATCCGCTCGTAGGGGCCGTACGGAGCAATATATGGGGCTAAGAGGGCAATTAGGATATAGAACGTAATGATGGTGAGTCCGGCCATCGCCATTCTCGACTCACTGAATACCTTTGCCTGCTCGATGGCCGATCGACGAAGGTTTTGAACAAACCGTTGCCAACCTTGTTTCGTCTCGGTATCTGTTCGCTTCGCAGGATGCACCGTTTCTTCGCTCATGAACTATTCCCCTCCGAGTTTGACACGTGGATCGAGGATCGTGTAGGTAACGTCCGCGACGAAGTTCATCGTAATGACAATCACCGACAGCAGTGCAAACGCACCCTGTGCCAATGGGTAATCGCTTCTGAGTGCGGCTTGCACCATTTCCCGTCCGAGCCCAGGCCAAGAGAACACCGTCTCGATGAGCACCTGCCCGCCGACGGCGAAGCCGATCGCAATGGCGAACGCGGTAATAACCGGTAGAACCGCATTCCGTGCTGCGTGGTTGAACAGGATACGACGATTGGAAAGCCCTTTCGCCCGGGCGGTATCGATGTAATCCTCCGAGAGTACTTCGAGGAGATTATTCCGCATCAACAGGAGTGGTAACCCAGTGTAGTAGGTACAGAGTGTGAATACCGGCAAAGCTAAGTGGTAGAGGAAATCAGGACTTAGCAGTTTTTCCACTGTCCCAGAGTAGTTTGCGTTCACGCTTCTCATCCCACCCAAGGGGAAGAGATTGAGATGGAACGCGAACACGTAGAGCACGATCATTCCGGTCCAGAACACCGGTAGTGAACGCACGAAGAGAACGACGAGCATGCCAGCGCGCTCCTTTCCCGACCCTCGTATCCATCCAAGGTGTGCGCCGAAATACACACCGACGGTGTAAGAGATGAGGAACGCAGTAAGCATCATGCTCATCGTGTTAATGAATCGATCTGCGATAATGGTCGTCACAGGGCGACTGTAGTAGAACGACCGTCCAAAGTCGAGTTGGAGGACGTTCTGCATGTACAGCAAGTATTGTTTCCAGAGTGGTTCGTTCAATCCAAATTGCTCGGCGACCTGTCGCTTCGCCTCTGGACTCATCCGAGGACTCATGATCGCGGACATCGGTCCACCGGGAACCATCCTGAATAAGAAAAACAGGATCGTAATCACGGTGAACAACGAGACGACCATCAGCAGGAAGCGTCGCACCAGGTATCTCTTGTCAATCATTTATAAGCAAGTCGACTGGGATCAGTTGCTGGTCTTTCCTTTCGGATAGTATAGGCTCCCCTGCTCATCCCATACGTACCCTGCGTCTTTGAGGATCTCAACCGCTCCCTTGACACCGTCCTTAAACCAGGGCGTATCGGGATTGTGCCAGAACTTCAGCGTCTTGTTGATGGGAGATGCCGCCTTGTTTCCAAAGCCATCATATACTTCGTTGATGATAATTTCCTGCGCACTCATGATGAGCGCGTTTGCCGCTTGTCTGAATGCAACATCATCGAAGGGTTGATGTTCGGTGTTCATCCAACACGCCTGCCGACAGTCATCTGAATTCTGGATCAATGTGAGATGCTTTGTCTTATTGACTGTCTCTTTGAGTGACGAGGGACTTCCATGCCAATAGTCTAGAAGGTCGTAGTCGCCGTTTTTCATCGTCTCGAGTTCGGCGTCACGAGTCGATAGCGGCTTTTGTACCCGCTTGTCGATTTTCGGTGCTGCAAATGAGTGCTCTTTGAACGCCGGCATCTCAAATTTCGAACCTTGATCCCACGTTCCCCACTTGAATGGGCCACTGGCGATGATCGGATTCTTGTTCCCAATAGAAACCTTCCATGGTGTCTTCTCGTTACCCATCTTTTTCAGGAGTTTCGTCCAGTAATGTTTGGGGAGAATTGGTGTCAATCCAAGCGTAGTGGACAAGAATGGAGCATAGGGTTCCTCCAGTTTGAACTGCACCGAGAGGTTCCCAGTCTTCTTGACACTCTTAACAACACTGACGACGTTGTTCGTGTAAGCCGGCGGCTCAGTCTCGAGAATCAAATTGAACGTGTACGTGACATCGTCTGCAGTCACAGGCTTACCGTCGTGGAAGGTCATTCCACTCTTCAGATTGACATTGAGCGTCGTTTTGTCTTTCCACTCGTAGTCCTTTGCCGCCCATGGCGTCGGTTTCTGATTTTTATCGGGACGAATGAGGAAATCGTGCATGAAGCGAATCGGCGTCCAGTTCCGACTCGGTCCAATGCCGTTTATGTGGAGGGGATTCAGCTGATCCGAGGGATCCCAGTTGTTTGTAACGATTGTCTTCCCGTCGTCGTTATTAGGCTCTATCTGGGTGTAATTCCAGATGTTACGAAGTCCTGTGACAGTGACGACGATCGAATCTTTCTTGATTCGTTCATTGTTGTACGTGTACGGGTAGACGTTGTACAAGTATTGGTTCTCTGGGCGCTGTTCGCCTAGGATCTTCTGGCATTCAAAAACAAGCTCTTGCCGCTTTTTCTGGTCAGTTTCGCGACGCTGTTCCATCGCCACCTTGTTGTACTTCTTGTTATTGAAGCCGTAGTCGTTCTCCGACCCATCCTTATGGAATCGATTCACTATGATTCCATCTGGGTCACCGTTATCTGCACACCAATTGTAGGTGGTAAGGTCGAAGTCACCTTTATCTTCCCGAGAAGTCAGTACGGTAATCTCGACTGGTTTGGTCTGGATTGGGACACCAAGCTTCTCCCGAAACCATTTGTCAACCACTACGTTCGCTTGGTACCGTTCCGCCCAGTATTTCTCTGTGTTACTGAGGTGAACCTTTTTTCCGATCTTGCGATCCTTCGGGAGATTTTTCTCTACCTTTTTGTTCACTGCCTCGTTCTTGTTACCTTTGGAATCACCGCTAGCACAGCCAGCGATGCTGACGCTCCCGATGGCTGCGCCGGTGGCGCCCATTTTTTGCATGAAGCTGCGTCGACTGCTAGACATATACAAACAAATTATCGCGAGTTTGCGCTTATACACACCACCTACTATAGAGGGGGTATCCATCGAAGCAGATTGTAGTAATATAATGTGAAAGAGCATACAAGACCTCCGCGTATATGAGATACGTTTTAGAATCTAAAAATACGGGTTAGTTAGATCAAATACGCATTCAGGATTGTCATATTCGTATCCAATCCATCAACGGTTTTATTGTGCTGTTCGAGGACCTCCTGGGCGTGTTCTAAATGCTGCTGTGGATCTCTTTCGACGGCGGCTTGTCCGTCATTCTCCAAAACGTCGAGATTTGATTCGACCGTCTCAAGTGCTGCTGACATTTCATTTGAGAACTCCCACAGGAGTTCATTGTGCGTTGTGAGTTTCTCGACGACTTCTTTTCGGTGACGCACCGCCTGGTCGGCAGTAAGGAATTCGGTGTAATCGACCAGTTCATCTATGTTCTCTTTCTCTGTTTCGAGCGCATCGCTCAGCTCATCCAATGCGCCATGTTCACGGGCGAGAATGGTACGGGTCTCGTCGAAGATTTCCAAGTCACCATTCTCAAATGCGCCAAATTCTGTTCTGAAAGTTTCACGGCGTTCACTATCGCGCTCGGCAACCCTTTCAGCAGCACTAAGTACGTCCTGGATGTCCATATGAATGAGCGAGTGACTAAAGAGGCTTGAACTCACCCCCCAGTATAGTGGGTGGTGCGTTTACGGTGCTGAATCCGAGTAAGTCGGTATGCGATACCAGAACCCAGCCTACACTGGTCAGAATCGGTGCTGGCCGTGTGCGGTGCTAAACATTGGTCTGACTTTCCTCTTTGCTGGTGTACTTGCCGGTATTGGGCGCGCCGATATTGCAATATTTGCTGTCATTATCGGGACGATCGTAATCGGCGTACGAGGATATCTGGTTCCTGGAACGCCTACACTGACCGGCAAGCTTCCCGAATCAGTTATTAGTACGTTTTGGAAAACTGCTTCCCCATCGGCCCATTCAGCAACTGAGGCATTGATCGCCTCCGAAGTGCTCAATGACGATCTTATTCTCGCGAAGGCTTCTGCTGATAGAATCTGTGAGCGCGCTGAGGTTCTGGTAGCAAACCCGAAGATGCTAGATACGGTGGTACTCGATGTGTTCCCAGACGCCGTTGAGACTACTGTTCGCCGCTCATTGAGTGGCGGAGAAAATTGGTTTGTTTCCAACGTCGAACAGATGACAACACGTCAATGGGAGGCTAGGCCAATTGCAGCGATCGACGCTGCCAGCGCAGAATATCTCTCCACCATCTTGTCGGATTGGGAGGTGCGATCGGATCACGACCGGATGATGTTGCTCGCACTTGTACGATATGGATTACCAAGATGCCCATCGTGTAAAACACCGTACACGGAACTCGACGCTCAAACCGTCACCTGTTGTGGCGGTCGCTCGCTAGTCGGAAGTCGCCGGTGTGAGAGCTGCGAATACGCGCTCGTTGATTCGAACGATCTTCCACTGGACGCGAGGGAAGATGAGGAGTGATCAGTATATATACATGAACAACTGTATGTTTTCCTCTTTTATCTTGCAGGAGTCCAATATATGGAGTACGACCGCCACATACTCGAAAAGTCAGTTGCTTGAATATCCTGTCGATGGCGGTCTGTTCAAGGCCGGAGGCTATGTCTTCGGAACTATGATCAGTTCCGAACGATTTATAGCGTCAATTGAGATGCATGAGGTAACGCGATGAACGACGATCTCGACAACAGGAACGAAACAAAGTACCAAGGGTGGTCTCTCCCTGAATCCTTGATCAAAGAGAACGACTCTGACGGCAATATTAACGATCAGACAGAGTTCAACGGTAATGACAACGATTTGGGTCCGCCACCAACAATGCGGGAACCGCTTTTACGTGATCGGATCCGAGAGAGACTCGGTGTTACCCCTCGGCAGTGGTATATAATCGAGACGCTTCTAATCGCGCTACCCTATCCCTTCTTTATCGCTGTGTACGTTTCTTTATCAGTCAATGAAACGCTTTTTCTCGGCATAACACTGGTGTACTCACTCTTCGCAATGTACGTTGGTTTCATTTCTTAAGACGGCTGCAGGCACAAATCCTTCCTGGGATTCCCATCCAATACCATTCTGCACGTAGGGATCTTGTTGTTTCTTCCAAGAATATTTCTATCACGGTTGATCGGAGTACCCCCTTCCTTATGCGGTAGCATACTTTAGAAGGAGGTTATCGACTATTAATCGATGAGCTACGACGTAGTGTTCCAAAACGCACGGATTGTTGACGGTACCGGGTCACCGTGGTATCGAGGTGATGTCGCAGTAACAGACGGTCGAGTCGCGGCTGTTGGTTGGGTACATGACAATGCGGATACGGTGATTGACCTCAAAGCGAATGTGATCGCCCCGGGATTCATCGACATTCACACGCATTCCGATTTTACGCTTCCAGCCAATCGTACTGCCCACAGTAAAGTCAGGCAAGGGGTCACTCTCGAGATTGTCGGAAACTGTGGGACGAGTGCTGCCCCGTGATACGGCGCTGCTAACCGAGCTGTCGATGAGTGGTTCGCAAGCAACGGTCTCGCCGACGAAGTTAACGCTAGTGAGTGGGAATCAATGGCCGGATATCTTGAGTACCTTGAACGAGATGGACTTTCACTCTCCGTTGGCTCACTGGTCGGTCACGGCAATGTCCGCGCCGCTGTGATTGGGTACGAAGATCGCGCGCCTACGTCGAGTGAACTTGACGAAATGCGAGATCTTGTCGCCCAGGCCATGGAAGAGGGTGCCGTCGGTCTTTCGACTGGACTCTTTTACTCACCAGGTTGCTACGCCAATACTGACGAAGTCGTCGCACTTGCTGAGGTAGCAGCCGAGCACGGAGGTATCTACGCCACTCACATGCGCTCGGAGAGTAATGATCTCATCGGAAGCGTCGAGGAAACACTTGAGGTCGGTCGTCGCGCTGATGTCCCGGTACAAGTCTCTCACCACAAAGCCATCGGTCCTGACAATTGGGGGAAGGTCCGCTATACGCTCCGCCGGATGGAATATGCCCGCCAACGCGATGGTGTGGAGGTGCAGTGCGATCAATACCCCTACGTCGCATCGTCAACCAGTCTCGGTGCGCTCTTGCCCAACTGGGCGCATGACGGGGGCGACTCTGCACTCCACCAACGCCTTCGCGATCCGGCGGTTCGTAGTCAAATCCGAGAGGAGCTTGCCTCTGACAGAGCGAGCGACTGGGACGGGATCCTCGTGACGAACGTCCAGAACCCGGATTTAAAGGAATACCAGGGAAAGACAATTGCTGAGCTCGCCGATCGAGATAATGAGCGTCGAGATCCTGCAGAGATCTTACTCGACATCGTCCTAGAGGACGAAAATCGGACAATGCACGTTAACTTCGGAATGGACGAGGATGACGTTGAAACCGTCATGCGTCACGACCTCACTATGATCGGCAGTGATGGGTCATCGCTTTGTCCATGTGGGCCATTGGGCGAAGGCGTCCCTCATCCCCGAAATTATGGCACTTTCCCACGCGTTCTTGGAACATACGTCCGTGAACGAGAAGTTGTTTCCCTGGAGCGAGCGATCCACAAAATGACGGGGATGCCTGCCGCTCGATTAGGACTTGACGATCGAGGGATACTCAAGGAAGGGGCACGAGCTGATCTTACTGTTTTTGATCCCGAGACGATCCAACAGACGGGCAACTTCCTTGATCCGGCTAACTACCCTGCTGGCATCGAACATGTGCTCGTCAATGGGACGTTTGTGGTCGAAGACGGTGAACACACTGAGACCAGACCAGGGGAGGTGATTCGCACGTGACAAATCGTGTTACAACGGTCGAAGCTATCCCCGTCTCTGTTCCAACTGAAACGCCATACGAGACAAGTCTCTCAGTGACGACCGGTGGCCAAGGACCCCACGATCACGTCCTCGTGAGGGTGGTAACTGATACAGGCGTTGTCGGTCTCGGTGAAGTGGCACCGTTAGCAACATGGCCACACGGACTAACGCGCACTGCTGTTGTCGATCTGATCCAGGAGAAGATTGCTCCTCTCGTCGAAAATGAGCCTATTCATCGTATCCGAAACTTCGTGGATCGAGCTGAACGAGCTCTCTCGGGTGAACCCTTCCCTTTGTATGGGGTTGATATGGCAT
Source organism: Haladaptatus halobius (assembly GCF_020618475.1). GTDB lineage: Archaea > Halobacteriota > Halobacteria > Halobacteriales > Haladaptataceae > Haladaptatus > Haladaptatus halobius. Next base: position 473,787 of record NZ_CP085340.1, read on the forward strand.
TACATGACGCACTGGGTAAGATTCGCAATTTGCCAGTGTACGACCTCTTAGGAGGGGCTCCCGACAACGACCCATCAATCGATCTCCACTACTCAATCGGCATTAAAACGCCCGACAAAGTACGTAAAGAAGTTCGTGACGCGCGTGAGGCAGGATATACCGCTTTCAAAGTGAAAGTTGGAGGGCCAGACTTCGACGCGGAGCAAGAGACAATCGCGACCATCGCGGAGTCGATTCCAGATGCGCGAATTCGTATTGACGCTAACCAAGGTTGGTCAGTTGCTGAGGCCGTAAACCGTGTTCGTGCACTCGATGAGGTAGCTGATGGGTTAACACTGATAGAGCAACCTGTTCCGTTCGACGATATCGAGGGGTTGAAACGGGTACGTCAGGCGACCGATGTTCCAGTCTTGGCTGACGAGTCATGTTTCTCACCAGCTGACGCTGCAACCCTCGCTCGCCAGGGTGTATGTGACATCATCAATATCAAGCTCGCAAAGACAGGGGGTCTAGTTAGAGCATGTGACGTCGCCGTCGTCGCCGACGCACACGGTCTCCCCTGTTTCATGGGCAGTATGCTCGAACTGGGCGTCGGTGCCGCGGCCAATGCTCACTTCGCCGCCACTTCACCCGCGATAATCTACCCAACTGGAATATTGAATATTCACGCCGTCAATTCGCTCATCGAAGAACGGGGACGGTGGACACCAGATGGAGATACGTTCACCGTTCCAGATACTCCTGGATTAGGAGTTACATTGAACGAGGATGCGCTCAATCGCTACCGCGTAGATTAGTTAATAACTCAGGATTTATTATTTATCGAGAGTACACGTTTTGAGTGCCTGGGTTTTTCCTCCCCTCTATATGAGGTGGTGTTATTTTAGGTAGATATTACTGATAAAGGGATACATATGAATTTGCGAGAATCGTTTGACGTTCCTGTTCCAACGATTATCCTTGCGGAGGGTGAATTCGGCAAGCTAGGTGGCAAAACTGCCAACGGAGTCTTGATGCACAGCGAAGTATTCGACGCTAAAGCAATCGTTGACTCTGAAACCGCTGGACAAAGTCCGAGCACCGTCCTCGGGAACCCCAACACTCCCGATATTCCCATTGTAGAATCTGTCATCGACGCCCTTGACGTCGTACCAGAGGTAGAAGCGCTTGTCATCGGGGTTGCTCCTGCCGGTGGGAGGCTCCCCGAGACTTGGATTGACGATATCGAGAATGCCATCACGGCCGGTTGTGATGTGGTTTCTGGGCTCCATGTGTTCCTCAGCGACGACAATCACTGGGCCTCGCTGGCCGATAAACATGGTGTTCGGATCTTCGATGTCCGCAAACCACCCGTAAGCAATAACCTCCGAGTCGGTGACGGATCGGTGGATAAGATCGATGCCACAGTCGTCCTCACGCTTGGAACGGATTGTGCCGTCGGTAAACGGACAACGACGTTTGAGCTCTATAAGGCTGCCCGTGAAGCGGGTCGAAACCCCGGATGGATTGCCACCGGCCAGACTGGAATCATGGTTGGAGCACATCAGGGCGTCGTAGTTGATCGCGTTCCGGCAGACTTCACCGCCGGTATCGTAGAAGATATGGTGACAACAGTCGCCCAAGACCATGATCTCATTTTCGTCGAAGGACAGGCGTCTCTCACCCATCGCGCGTATTCGAGTGTGACACTCGGTGTTCTGCATGGGTCGTGGCCAGATGCGGTTGTACTTGCCGATGACCCCAACCGCACACAGCGGACTCATTTCGACCGCTACTCCATAGATGGTGTCGAGAAGGAGAAACAGCTCATCGAGACGCTATCGGATGCGACGGTCGCTGCTATTTCGACGTGGGGGACTCCTGACGTCGAACGAGCGCGCTATGGTTTACCTGCTGTCAACGTTTACGAGGAAGACGGACCGGCTGAACTGCTCGACGCTGTAGAAACAGCTCTCGGGGTGCACGCATGAGCGAGATCATAGCGCTGACAGCCGATGCCCTCGATCTCCCACTTGCTGAACCGTTCGAGATTTCGCTCGGTACACAGCACGAAGCATCTAACGTGCTTGTTACGGTAGAGACGGCTGCCGGAGTTACAGGCTACGGTGAAGGCTCGCCACTACCGCCTGTTACTGGTGAAACTCAAGCTGTCACTCTCAAAGCGGCACAAGCAATGGCGGAGCTTGTTGAAGGCCGCTTCACAGATGACTATCGTCTCATCATTCAAGAGATTCACCAAACATTTCCGAATACACCTTCAGCGAAGTTCGCCGTCGAAACAGCAATTCTCGATGCATACTGCCGGGAACAAGATATCTCACTCGCAGAATTGTTCGGAAGTAGGCCACGGTCAGTTGAAACCGACATGACAATTCCGATTCTTTCTCAGGCTGAGGCTGCCACACGCGCTCAGCAAGCCACCGAGGCGGATTATAACCATCTCAAGATTAAGACTGGCAATGATGTGAGAGAAGACATCGAGCGTGTCGTTGCCATTCGCGAGGTAGCTCCGGACGCCTCGCTCAAGGTTGATGCCAATCAAGGTTGGACACCTAAAGAAACAGCTTGGTTTGCAGATCGTGTAGCTGATCGGGGCATTCACCTCGACCTTATCGAACAACCAGTTCAGGCAACGGACGTCGCTGGCTTGGCTGACGCTCGGGGACGGGTTGCCGTACCAATCGCTGCAGACGAGACGGTATTCACACCACAGGATGCCATTCGAGTCGTCACCGAGAACGCTGCCGATATTATCAACGTGAAGCTTGGAAAGTCAGGGCCTCTCGCTACTGCTGATATCGTCGCTATTGCTCAGGGTGCTGATCTTGATTTGATGATCGGATGTATGCTCGAAAGTGCTATTGGAATCCACACGAGTGCACATATAGTCGCCGGCACGGGTGCGTTCTCGTATGTTGATCTCGATGGGAATCGCCTTCTTGCAGACGACGTCATCCAGATGAGTGACGGACCAATTCATGATATCGCTGGTCCAGGACATGGCGTAACACCAGAGCTGTAAAGGTATTGTCTGCCATCACGTGGTTGATGGTGTTATGACTGGGACAGGTGATAGTACCGAGAGTCCCTTATTCGATCCTCGAAGAGAAGTTGATACAGACTCTGTATATGGTCCGTGGGGTATTTTTCACGGATTCATGAACGATATTAAGGATCGAATCGACTATATCTTCACGCTTGACACTGCCACCGTTGATTGGTATCGAACGTTCGACGTGCAGGAAGGAAACTATCGATCTGATCATTTACCTGTTGTCACAGAGTTTGAATATAGTTCCCGTTATCGGCATCAAGAGTAGAGCCACTAGCACTATTGTAGTGCTATGCTTTCTTAGATTGCAGATTTGTCTCTCATTCCTGAATCTCCGTTTCCGTGCTTGTTCTCGGCTTTTCTGTTGATACTCTCGTTTGATTGGTCGCACCTGTTGTGACCGGCACCACGAATGAAACCACGATCTTACCGTAAGATACCACGACACTACTAATGAAACAAAAGGTGGTTCTTTTTTAGTTGTGACTGAGACAGCGTGCGTCAGGAACATGGGGAACGCAGTTCAGTCGCAACCAAACCGCGGTTTCCCATCACGTCCATCCAAACCAGCGAATATCGAGACGTTCTCACACCGTGGATCCTTCACCCTTAGTCACAACGGGTGGACACCACCAGTGAGTGCTTTTTCACAGACGATACCGTCCACATAGTCTTGAGACCAGTGTCGCTTATGCTGTTAGTCTTGGAGTTCCAAGACCGCCGTTACCACGTTCCAGTTCCGACGCGTAGCTGCCATTCCTAACTTCTGACCCGTGTCGGTGAACCGGCCGTCTCCCAATTTCGCCTTGTTAAGCTGGCTATAGACATTGCGACCGCGGATTTCGAATGATTCCGCTTCGCTCTGGGCACCTAGTAGTTTCTCGTGCTGTTTGTCTGTCGGTTCCTCGTTCAGGAACGTGACATAGCGTTTGATGGAATCGTTATCGGGCTCATCGAACGGCTGATTGTCAACAACATCCGCGAGCTCAGCAGATGTCCTGACCATGGCGGCGATATCATAGCCGAACGTATCGGCAATGGCATCTGAGACGTTGGAGCGGATCGTCTCTTCGTTAACACCCGTCTCGAATACGACATTTCCACTTTGAATGTACGTCTGGACGTTTTCGTAGTTGAGCGACTCGAACAGTGCCCGTAGATCAGTCATCTTCATGCGGTTATGAGCGCCGACATTGATGCCGCGAAGGAAGACTATGTACGTCGTCATGGGGTGATTCCTCAGGATAAATCGGTACGCTTAGGTGATAATTGTATGGCTGAACGATTCAGGCACCGTCGGTCCGGGACACCTGAGAATCCTATGTACTCTCATGGACAGCCACTAACGTTACACTGTCGTAACGCATGCCGAGCAGCCTGTGTAACGCACAACGAGTCCTTCTTTCGCCTCGCGAACGCGAGGAGAAAAGAAGGATTCGTTACACCCCACAGTAGTCGACCGATAATTACGCATTAGAACGGACGCAATTTGCGTCCGTTCCTCATCTCCGCGATTGCTGTGGGGGTGGTGGTGTTACGCCCGTCTGTGGGGGGCGTTACGACAGCGTAACGGCCTCCGTGTCTGTAGTGTCCTTCGACATCTCGACCGCGTTGTCCGTTGCTTTCGTGACTGGGGTTGCGTCCGAGAGAGCGTCGTCCTCGACTGTAACCGAGTCCAACCGATCGTCTTGTTGAGCGCGTTTCTTATCCTCGAGATGCTCGCTGACGCGGGTCATGTACGCTTCCCACTCGTCTTGATCGGCGATGAGTGTGAGTTTCGATCCGCCAGTCGTGAGTGTGATTAGATTGTCGTGGTCGTGCGGATCACGCTCGGCTTGTGGCTTCTCACTCGAGAGTTTCGCGACGAATTGCATGGTTCGACGTACGGTGTTCCGATTCGTATCGAGCCCGTATTCATCGAGGATGTTCCGAACTTGTGCCGACGAGAGCTTCCAATTACCCTGTTCTTTCACCGCTCTCGCGTGGAATGCTTGCCACACGAAGGTCGCTCGATACTTGTTCCCCGAGAGGTCGTGGGTCTCGGTTTTCCGTGCCTTGGTCTTTCGGTGGATCGGGACGAGTTGCTCTGGATCAGCTGCGACTGTACCGCTTGTCGTACTCCCATTAGCGGCATTTTCACAATCGTCGAGTGCGCCGTCCGGGAGGTCTGTTCCAGTGTTATCCTCGACAATATCGCGGTCCCAACCAGCAAGCAAGAGCAACGCGTTGCGAAACATCTTATCGCGATTTTTTGCGTTCTGGAGCATGATGCCGATCGGATGGCCGGCAATCCAGATATCTTCTATTTCGGCGTCTTTTGGTGACTCCGCGTCTCGCAACTCGATGGCAGACCGCTGGTCTTGCTGTGCTTCAAGCTCGTCGATTCGTTCGTCTTTCTCAGCGACTTCTTGCTCGAGGTCGTCAATTCGATCGGTAAGTGATTGGACATGCTTGGCGAGGTCGGTGACCGAGACGTTTTCGAGCGTACTGGACGCTCCGGAAGCAGTGGTGTTACTCATTCGCAGACACCTCCGGTTTGACCGCCATGTCGTCTGTTGGCGTGGAAAGTCGCGGAAAATGCGCAATTGTGGTGAGCGAACCAATACAGCGGGCGGTCGTGTTAGTAGTAGTGTAGGTGTACTCGAGAACAATCATTGGCGAATCGGCGTGGCTGGCCGTACAGTGGTAGGTGGCTTGCTGAATGTCGTCCTGTGCCGTCGTCGTCACCGGTGGTGCCGTCAGAACCAATTGTGGTGCGTGACTCGTTACGGGGTGTGTCTCTCTGACCGTGAGAATCGTCCGTGGCAAGTCGGTCGTGGTAATGCGAACGCGATCACCGGACGAGAGTTGCTGGACGAGTGTGTAGGCATTGCGTGGATTCAGTGGCTTGGGAATGATCGAGTGCTGGTCGGTACTCACGCCTGCTCACCTCCCGTCGGGTTGGTGATGCACTCGACACGCGCACCCGTCCGAAGCCAGGTGTACCGCCCACTCGGTGAGAGATCGTAGTACTCGAGCGTTGTCTTGGTATGCTCAATCTCGTTGTAGTAGGCGTACTGGAGTCGATAGAGGTCGTGCGTTGGCGTGGCGACGTACAGCACGTGCTCGCCGGGCTCGGGGCCACGACAGGAGAGCTCTGGCTCGTGGTGGTCACACTGATAGACGACACCCGTCAGTGTGCGCTTCTCCGTGTGGATCTGGATCGGGTCAGTGCATTCCAGTGTGAGAACCGTCCGCTGGTCGGTCATTGCTCGGCCTCCCGTTTTTGGCGAAGGCGCTGACAGAGTTGGCAGGGTGCGTACTGATCGTCTTGTGCCGCTGCACGAGTGCAATACTCGAGCGGGCTGTCGGTATGCAGCGTACAGAGTGGTTCGTTGTCCTCGTCGAGTTCGTGATAGGCGAAGGCGTCGCCTGCCTGCTGGTCGACGATAGCGACCGTCTCATCGGCAGGATAGGGGTCAGCAGCGATGCGCTGGTGGCGTTCAGCATCGGTGAGGTTGCTGGTGAACCGGCTGTCACAGTAATGGGAGTCGGTGATCTGCACCGCGTAGGTTCCACAGTGGGGACAGCGTTCGAACGTGTCTTCGATCTCGTCGGGGGTGATCGAGGTGGGCGTGTGGGTCATCGCCCATCACCTCCGATGGCTGTTGCTCTCTGGAGAGGGCGTTCTGTAGGGTGCATTTACGCGCACACCTCAGTTGTGGTAGTGTGGGTGGCGTCGATGTCGTAGCATCGCTCGAGGATATGCTGGTAGTGCCTGCGGGTTTCTGCGTGGGTTTCGCCCGGTGGTGTCGAGGGGAGCTGTGGATTGCCCGTTTTGGTGGTGGCGACCGAGCGGTAGGTTTCGGTGTCGTCGGGAATTTGGAAGCCCTCTTCGTCGTAGTCGATCGGGCAGCGGCGTTCGAAGAATCGCTGGCAGTCTTGGGTGGCGTAAATGCAGTAGAGGTAGGGCTCTTGGCTAGTGGTTTTGGTTCGAGTTTGAAAGCCCACGCGGAGTTCGACGAGGTACGCCCAGGTGATCTCCTCGTCGGTAGTGGGCGTGGGTTGGTCGGGGTCCTGGGCAGCGGTTTCGGGTGTGGGTTCGAAGCGTTTGACGGGGTGGAAGGTGGTTTCGCCCAGATGGGCCTCGACGGAGAGAGCGCCGCCGTTGGGTTTCTCGTCGAATGACGCCATTAGTTGTGTCCCCCGAGAACGGGTGGTTGGTAGTCGATGCGTTTTTCTACGGAAAGGGTATTGCTAGTCATGCTTCTGGTTCCCAGAAGCGCGGTCGGCGATTCCAGCGCCGGCCTTTCTGCAAGGCGTTCCGCGCTCAGTTACTACTAGTATATCCATCACATTAAAACTTTGTATCTCGAAGTTGTATATCAATGTGTGCTGTTTAAAACTTTCTACCCGCAACTCGCACACCAGTGTATTCCATCCCCAACGGTGAAGAGTAATGCCAATAAACTTCGTATCTATGGAGTCTCCAGATAATCTCAATGAAACCGATATCGCTATTCTTGAACTACTAGTTAAAGGTCGTGAAACCCGGGGCTCCTTGGCGTCACGGCTTGAAAAACACGAAAATTACATTGGAGAACGTTTACGATGGCTTCGTGCTTATGATCTTGTCCAATATCGACACGAAGAAACTGCGCTCTATGAAATCACTGATAAAGGCCAAGAGTGGATGGAAAAACAGATCTAGTGCCGTCTAGGACACCGTTCGGTGAAATAAAACTCCTAAGTTTAGAGTAACAGAAATGAAACTATGTTTTCTGGTCAGTCGTGATTATCCGGCTTCCGACAACGTTATCGCAACTTCAACTCCTGCAGCGCCCATCGGACCACTTCTCGGTACGAATTGACCGTACAGCCCGGAGCCGTACATAAATACGGTCGGTCTCCTGACCGTTGATTCCAACCCGTCACAGGACGCATCCCCCTGCCATCATGGACTTCACCGGATACGCTTCGGGAGACGACAAAAACCTCTGTAGTCCAGTGAAAGTGGAGTATGAAGCTCAACGCTGCTGTTTCTGTACGTTTGCTTCGTCGTAGAAATCCATTTCTCGCGTCGTACTTGTGCCTGCTGTCGATTTGAGCATTGTCTCCGTGTCATCCACCACAGCACTTTTGCTTTGTCTCTCCACGGCAGCAGTGTCCAGCTACGGGAAGTAACAGGATACACCCTCGGGGTACCCCTCCCCTCGAAAAACGCGATTCAGGGTGAGATACAGGAGATAGTAACTCCATGCGATTTTTCTAAATTTTTGGCCTTGGGGGAACCTCAGAGGAACGACGGTCTGATTCGTGCCAACAGCCGCGAGGTACGTGATGCTCGTCGTCTCCGGTAAACCCGTTCCTTTATCTCCCTATGCGACAGCGTCGAAATGCACGCGGTACACGAAACTATCTCCGTTGAAGTACTTCGTCTGGTCGTATGGGCGTTGTCTGTACTTGTCTAGATACCCCTCGTAATAGCTGGTTTGAGCGTCGATTACCCACGCAGGTACCCGTCGGAGTCGGTTTTTATGCGTTCTCTTTGCATGTGCTGAGTGGCCCTTCGGTGTGAGGGGTTCCCATAGTCCGAGCTTCATCCGTAGCCATCCAATCGTTTTCGCATATACCCTTGTATGTGGAGTGAGCATACCTCAATCATCTATCATATAAGAAAGAATGTTTTGTTCCTCATGATTTACATCAGTTCACGATGCAGATTCTGATGGAGACAACAGCTGCACGTCGGTCGAACGTTACTGCTGGCGTCAGCTTCGGTTCTGTTTGAAGACTAGACGGATGGGACGGAGACAAACTAATGTCCGACTCGACGCCATTTCGGAGGATATGAACCCATGCTTACGATTTAATGGCAAAGGAAAATAGAAGTAATATTCCACTTTCAGTCCATGCCGGCAGTTTTTTTGGATGAGCTGTTAAAACACTAGTAAGACACCTGCTTAGAAAGCAATCATAGGTGTAACCCATGTCACAAAAGCAAGTAAACACAGGGGACGATCCTACGAAAGCAGTCCTAAGTGAATCGGGACTAAACAGTAAACACCTCTGTGACTATGTGGTAAACGTAGCCACTGGATGTCGGCATGGATGTAAGTTCTGCTATGTCCCTTCCACTCCCGCAGTCAGAACACGACCAGATATGCTTAAAGAACAAGCGGGGGTAAACGATGCACAACGAGAATGGGGGAACTACGTTCTCTACCGGGATAACCTCCCTGAGCGACTTAGCAACCATCTTGATAGAAAACAGAAATGGAAACAAACCCGTCGCGGTTGTGGAGTTGTAGGTATCTCATTCTCTACTGACTGCTATATGGATGGAAGAGCAGGGGCGATTACCCGTGATGCAGTGCAAACCCTTACTGAAAATGAAAAATATACACGGGTTTTAAGCCGGAATCCGATCTTGGCGTTACAGGACCATGACGTGTTCCAAGAAGCAGGTGAGTACGTCACAATTGGCTCGTCAATACCTTGCTTACATTCAGAAAGTGTCGCAGCAATTGAACCGCGAGCGCCATCTCCTGAACACCGACTACGTGGTCTTATAGAGTTTGACGATCTTGGTGTTCAAACATACGTCAGTATGAGCCCGACCTATCCTACTCTCGATAAAGACGATCTTCGCATGCAACTCAAGCAGATTGCAGCATGTAATCCAGCGGTGGTTTTTCATGAACCAATTAACCCACGGGGGGCGAATTTTGAAATGACGGTTGATGCTGCCCGAGAGGCAGGGCAGGAAAAGCTCGCACAGGAATTATCGAAACTCCAAAACCGTGAGCGGTGGGCAGAATACGCGATGAAGCACCTTCGGTGGGTACAAGAACTCGGTGAGGAGTTAGATTTACCAGTTCATTTATGGCCGGACAAGAATTTGCGAAATTATGTTTCACCGGATGAGGCCAAGTGGATAGAAAAGTGGCGACATCGTCAATCTCCGGAACCGTTTGGAGAGCGGGAACTACCATCCACTAAGCCACCGAAGTTAGAACGACATAGCGTTACGGCAGATTAACTTATACAAAATCCCCAAGGCCAGATTGCCCCATTCGGTTTGACGCTTTCTCCCAAAGGGTATCTTGATTCATTATATCCTCCATTGCGTTCCTTGCACCATCGTTTTTACAAGCAAATACGAGATCAAAGCGACACCGCTCATCGTGTGGGGAAACGAGATCTTTCGTAAGTACCGGTCGAATAGCCCGATTTTCGTCGAGTTTTTCTTTGAATAGTTGAACATACTCTTCAGCACTTCCAGCTCGTGGCCATTCATCGTCGCCCATGGTTCGACGGACAGCATCTCTGGAATGTTCAGCGGCTGCACTACGCATAACCCCGGTAGACTGATAGTTGAGGAGAATGTCCACGTTTCCTCGTTCGAGCAAAGTGTCGAGTGTAGAGCGTTTAGCGGTCAACCCTTTCGGGTCAATAAAAGCGAACCAGTGCGGATTCGATCTCGAATGTTCAGCGAGAAAGTTCACGCCTTCATTTGAATCCATTTGCATGATACGGATATATGGGTTATCACATGCTGCAACGAGGAAATCATGATCCTCACTTGGAGTCTCGTAGACATCAAATTCGAGTCTAAAGCGGTCAGCAAGTGTTTCATGGAGCTTATGGAAGTGGTCTTCGCTGAGTTCGTAGAGGTAAAATCGCTCGAAGTAGTCGGAATAGTTCTCGATGGCTTGGATAGCAGATCCGTCGATAGTTAACCCATTATCGTTGACTATGGTTTTACCAGTGCCTGCATGAGTATCGATATACCACAAGCCAGTATCCCAATGTATGTCAAGTATCGTCGTGTACACGTCAAGATACTCTTCATGACTAACGAGCTTTGCAGCGGTTTTCTCATCTCCTCCGGAGAAATGTTCCGTCATAGGTTTGCTTACCTGAATATAGACAAGTTGAGAAGGATGAATAAATTTTACCATCGATATCTTACAGTTTCATGAATTACTGTGCTCCAAACACAGTCACCTGTAACGCCATCCTAGGTCCAGTGTCTCAGAGCTAAAATCGAGCCACTGAGCCAGATCTAGCTTTCGAGCTTCTATTTGTCCGAAGCCAGTTAGGGGGTACATCTCGTCGTGTTTCTCGACGGCACCCACCGCACAAAGCCATTCGAGATGCCGTCCAACGATTACGGTGGGCAAGCTATAATCGGGGTACATCCAACGTAGATGGTTCTGGATTTCCTCTATCGTTCGCGCTCCACTATCGATTGCGACGAGGATTGTTTCGAAGCCTTTGACGTGCTCGGTGAGCACGTTGAAAATCAATTGCGGGTCACCGGTCTCAGCAAACGCCTTTCCATGAGCGGTACTCGTATAGGTGTCATCATGGCGTTCAAGCAAATCAATTGCACGAACGAACTGGAGGTACATCTCGATCGTTGAGTCGCTCCTCGCGGCTGTGTTCGACCGTAACCATGCCCAGAGATCCTTCTGATTCGGATTTTCGGCATGGACGTACGTGAGCATTGCCTGGAGATTGGCGAGTCGTCCGTCAACGCCACCGAAGAATCGATCGGTGGTCATCCGTCGTTCGTCAGCCATAATTGGCTCCTTTCTAGTGAAACAATAAATGAGTACCACTTCGAGGTATTCTATAGTTCTATGACTCGAACGATCGGCCTCATTAGTTGCACAAAATCGAAAATGGACGAGCCTGCACAACCCAGAGACCTGTATGAACCATCGGCGCTCTTCCGGAAAGCCAGCGAGTACTGTAAAATCGTCGGAAACGTGACTCCCGTGAACTCGTTATCGAACCGGCTCCAGCCGTCACACAATGGAAATCCTGGAGCTGGGTTTCTCGGGGGAGGTCGTTGAACTCTCTCCACGAATACGTGAGTTCGTTCTCGACAGCACCGGTAACCGTGAACTCCCACGTTTCCATGTCCCACGAGGGTGTTCCACTCTTCGATAGCACCGGGAAGCGTTCGGTTCGTCGCTGTCCCGGCGGCAGTCGATTACCCCCGAACTCCGCATGAATCGAGGTGGCATCTCTGTCCCCCATACTTGGTGCCACGGGGACCAGCTACAAGAATGTGAGTCCTGTGCGCGTTGCTTTCGGGTCCATCTCTGGGGCGTGACATCTATGGGGAGATTTATTTTGGTGGCTGCTGTACCTCAGTGGAGGTGACGCTCGTGCCTCTCATTCATTTCGAGATGGCGGACTCGACTGAACGAACCCAGATCGGGGAAGGGCTCGTTCGATTCGCGGTGCAGGCCGGACGGTTAGAAACCGGTCGCACCGAGGGAAAGTACTTTCTCATCCATGCCGACGGCTGTGGGGAAGACGGAAAGCGAATCAAACCGGGAGACGCGTTCTGCTTCGACACGGAAACAGGCGATATCCTCTGTATCGAGCACTGCCACAAGCGATCTGATGAGTCATGACGTCTGCTCAATCGTGAGCATGTTCCCTCGCGAAGATCCGTTTTACCGGTTTGAATTGCTGGTATAACAACGGCTGGCTGCCACATATATCTCGGCGGTGACGGGGAAAGGTATGATTCGCTGTGTGAGCACGAGTGTGATACCGTACGCTCATGATTTTGAAGTTACAAATCCTTGCGCAAGTCGCGTTATGGGGACTGCTCGCAGGCTCCGGGCTCCTGATCGGCGCAGTGGTCGCTGTCACCTTATACGGTCGCTTCTCCCATCGAATCATTGCTGCTACTATGGGCTTCGGTGGAGGCGTGCTCATCGCCGTGTTATCCATCCAGTTGATGGATTCGGCATATGATGACGGCGGCCCCATAGCGGCCACGACTGGCTTCCTTTTGGGTGCAACCGCATTCAGCACCATCAACTGGCGCCTGGCGAAGAATGGGGCCAGGCACCGCAACCGTTGCGGCGAGTGCGTCGAGCAACCGTCGGAGGCGGAGCACAAAGGGAGTGGGCTAGCGATCGCTGTAGGCGCAGTCCTCGACGGTATTCCGGAGTCCCTCGTGATTGGGCTGTCGCTGCTAGCCGGGGAGAACATCGGCCTTGGACTGGTCGCTGGCTTCTTCCTCTCGAACGTCCCGCAAGGACTCTCAAGTGCTTCCGGCATGAAGAAAGCGGGCCGTTCCAGCAAATACATCTTCAGCCTCTGGACTGGGATTCTGCTGATTAGCGGAATGGCGGCGGCCGCCGGTTACCTCTTGCTAGGCACCGCGAACCCGGCGATTCCCGCCACGATCCTCGCATTTGCGGCGGGCGGAGTGTTGGCCATGCTCGCCGAGTCCATGATTCCGGAAGCTTTCGCGGATGCGCAGCCGTTTACTGGGTTGATTACGGTAGTTGGCTTTCTTGTAGCGTTCCTTATCATCAGACTACCTGTCTAAGCCGGGCCAACGATAACCGATTGCTCGCAAGCAGGTGTTCTACTCGTGTTCGTTAGAGGGCGGGACCGACTATCGTGCTATCAAGATACCCGATCTCGTCTTCCCCGTCCAACGACCCAACGTAGTTATATGGATTTCGTTGTTTCGTACAGTGACTGGAAACAGAGCCGTCCGCCACTGACACTATAGTCCACTTTGCCCGCATGAAACTCATCTCGCATACACACTAATGAGGCCGTACTCGATAACGAGACCATATCTCGTAGTAGGCTTTGATACAACCGGAGCAAGCAGCGGTTGTGGTCTACATGCTGTCGTTCATGCTTTCGACGGCGAATACAGCCCCTTTCCCGTGAGTAACCGAGTCCGATTCGTGATAGGAAACGTTCCCAGTGAGACGATGACAGGCATACTTCGGGGATCGGAGTTCATAACAAAGTAATCCCGCCGCATCCCTTCCCCATCCTGCCGCAGGCGGGAGAATATCATGACGCAAGCCAGTGAACCCGACGTTGAACCCTTCAGCGTCGACGTTCCTGAAGAGGAACTTGATGACCTCCGCCAGCGCATCGCTGACACGCGGTGGCCCGAGAAGGAACAGGTATCGGATTCATCGCAAGGTGTCCAGCTCGCTACGATTCAAGAACTCGCGCGCTATTGGGAGACAGAGCACGATTTCGACCCCGCCACTGGCGAAGTCGCTCAACCTCAGTGCGCTCAACGCACCGTTCGAGCAAGCCTTGGGGAACAGCGCGTTACGCCCACAACGACATTCCAGATAGCAGACGTAGAGGGAGGTGCCGGATGAAGGCGATTGTGGTGACGGACCAGGCCGCGGGAACGACCGGGATGACACTGGCGGAGCGGCCCGAGCCGCAGGCAGCGATAAACGACGTCGTTGTTCAGGTTCATGCGTCGGGATTCGTCCCGACCGAGCTGACGTGGCCCTCGACCTGGACCGATCGCCTCGACCGTGACCGAACACCGTCGATCCCTGGGCACGAGCTGGCCGGAGTGGTCAGCGCCCTCGGCTATGGCACGACGGGGCTGTCGGTGGGACAGCGGGTGTTCGGCCTCACGGACTGGACTCGCGACGGCACCCTGGCGGAGTACGCGGCCGTCGAGGCACGCAACCTCGCGCCGCTGCCGGGAGACGTCGACTTCACGGTGGGCGCATCCCTGCCGATCTCGGGCCTGACAGCGTGGCAGGGACTGTTTGAGCACGGCCGCGTTCAGGCGGGGCAGAGCGTCCTCGCGCACGGCGCGGCCGGTGCAGTCGGCTCGATGGTGACGCAGCTCGCACGAGAGGCCGGCGCCTACGTCATCGGCACCGGACGTGCCGCCGACCGTCAGACTGTGCTCGACTTCGGAGCGCAGGAGTTCGTCGACCTCGAGAATGAGGCGCTGGAAGACGTCGGCGAAGTCGATCTGGTTTTCGATGTCATCGGCGGCGACATCGGGAAGCGGTCCGCAGGCCTAATTCGAGCCGGAGGAACACTGGTGTCCATCGTCGGGCCACCCGAGGCGCGACCCGCCGACGGCCGAGCGGTCGATTTTGTCGTCAAGGCCGATCGTGCCCAGCTGAGTGAGATCGTCCAGCGGGTCCGGGATGGGCGACTGCGGACAAACATCGGCAACGTGGCGGCCCTCGACGAGGCCGTTGCCGCCTTCAACCCGACCGAGCGAATCAAGGGGAAGACGATCATCAGCGTTCGTCCATAAGGAGGCGGAGACAGCGACCCCCGTTACGTCGCAGGCACGATGCACGCATCCCTGAAAAGGATGAGGTCCATGGTTCAAGTCCACGTGGGCCCACTTCCGAACCTCCCGGCCAGAGATCTCCGGTCGGGAGACCATCCCTCTCAGCCCACTTCGCGGAGCTCGACGTACTCCCGAGACGGTGTGCTATTGTGGCGTGTCATGGTTCAGGAATTTCCTCGGGAAAAAGCGAGAACCCCAATGTACGGAAGTCGCTGCCAAAGGCAAAAATATGGTCTACACCATGGTCATCTGCGAGTACGGCGCTTAGATGATCGACCAGTGAGATTTCTTGGTCGTCATACCGATCGATTTCAGTACACGCCGTATCGAATATACCCGCACTGACGGGGAGGATGTTGAACGTCGACGACGCACGTCAGCTGTTCGTACAATAGTCGCTCTCCTTCACAGGACAAGATTCTCGTTCTGGGTTTCTCATCTGCTGTATCGCTCACTTTCCCTCCTACCAGCGAACCGCTATTCCGGACGAATCCAGATCACGCGACGAGCTTCGGGCTTCTTCTTTCGAATCTCATCGTTTTCATGGAGACGGCTGAGAACATTATACGCCGACCGTCGTGACCAGCCGAGTTCGTCCGCGATTTCTGCCGTCATGTAGGGTTCGAGCGGACTCATGACCTCTAAGACGGCCTCTTCAGTGTGTTCTGGGACATATTCCCCGCTGTCATTGCGCGCCCGCTCATCGTTCTCTATCATACCCACTCTTTCATTTCCGCATGACATAAGCTTATTCCTTGTAGGGAAAACAGTGGTTTTATAAACTATGCCTTTTAAGGAATAAGTAGGAAGAACGGTGCCCTCGGGCGTGTGGAAATGCGCCGGGTGTTACAGCACCCGGCACCGGTCTTCCGAAATGGATCCCAGAAGACCATGAGTACGAAAACGCCTACGCAACTTGAAGCTGACGAGACAGCACAGAAACGCGCGCAGTGGGAACAGTTTTCCTACGACGTCGAAGCCTCCGGAATGGTCGAAGTGACCAATCAGAGCCATGAGAACCCCGTAGACCACCAGTACGTGGTCTCCATCGACGACGTGACCCACGAGCTAATGGCCTGTACGTGCCCACATTACGTCCACCGCAACGCCTTCTGCAAACACATGACCGCCGTCGAGAACGCAACCGACGACGGGACGCTCGACGCCTTCCCTTCGGAGGACGAAGACGATGCCGGATCTGAAAACTGTGACTGTGACGGCCTCAGTAGTTTCCCGTACTGGGAGTGCGTGCAAACGGGAGGGAAGGAACTGCCGAACTAATCCACGCTTCAGCCCTTTTTATCTCTGTCTCGCTAATTGACGCTCTCGGATAGCACCGACCAGCGAACGCTCACAGAAAGTGTGAATGCGTCGATTGATGGTACCCCAATGAAGTGACTTCGGCATCCGAATATCTCACGCATCCCTCAAGTGTCGTGAGGTTTATTGCGATCTATTGCAAAGTATTGCACATGCCCATTCACATTGACTGTCTCGACGACGAACCCGCCGACGTGCTCTCGCTCTCTGAGGGCACGCAGCCCTACCGCATCCTCCAGTTTCTCGCCGAGAACGACGACAAGGCATTCACACAAACGGAGATCCACGAAGCAACCGGAATTAAGCGCGGGAGCGTCGGATCCGCCCTCTCCCGACTCGACGATCGAGGGCTCGTTCGTCATCGAGGACGCTACTGGGCGATTGGGAAAGATGACCGACTTGCCTCGTTCGCGGCGCAAACACAAGCGAGCTCCGCCTCGACGACCGACGATTACTACGGCGAAGACGAGGCGTGAGAATGGCATATTCCCGCGGAGCTGTCGTTAAAGGCCCTGACCTCTTCGCCGACTATGACTATCGGCCATATGTTCGTGTGAGCGATGACACACACCCGTTCAGCGATGAGGAAGCACTGTATGCAGCGGTGACAACAACCCGCCGGTCAATCGCTATCCTACTCACGCCTAACGACTTTGCAGCAGGTGGCTTACCACGCGAGAGCTACGTTAACTCATGGATAATTGCCCCACTCCGGCACGCGGATATCCATGGCAAGGAGGGGCAACTCGTCGAGGAGATAGTCGAAACGATCGCTGGGGAAGCAGCGAGCTACCTCGGCGTCAAATAACGTGTGCTCTTGGGATGTAATCCTACGGAAGAGATTACGATCTCGCTGACGTGGGACGCCTACGACTCACAAGGCTGGGAGCAATTTAGTTCGACAGTTCACCACGAGTTAATCCACGCATGGCAGTACCACGAGTTCGGCGAAGCTGATCACGGGCGAACGTTCACCCGTTGGACAGACCGTCGCGACACCTCGCGGCACTGCGAGCGGTTCAAAGCGCCGAACTGGTGGGTGATCTGCACCGAATGCGGTGGGCGACTCGCGCGCTACCAACGCTCGAAGGTCGTCAAACACCCTGAGAAGTACAGCTGCGGTGATTGCGGCGGGTCGCTTCGCGTTGAGGAGGCCACCGAATGAGGCACGAATACCGCTGTTCTCTCTGCCTGCGGGTTGTTGGACCTGTAACGGTGGCTGGCCCGTCGTGATTCATTTGAGTCCAGTCTACTGTGAGCATGGTGGGCGACGATCGGTAGCATATCGTTTTTCTTCTCCATTCAGTTTCAGACTACAGAGTACCAGAGATGGTACTTCACTACCGTTTTATGCCTATCGAGCACACACCGCGAAATGCGCCAATGACGACCACCTCCGACCACCACATTATCGCAATAGATGAGCATATCCATACGACCTGGAGTTACGAGCATGAGCCAGTCCAAACAGTCGAGTCGAATGACATTGTGACCTTTGACTGTCGAGATGCAACAAACAACCAGTTGGATATAGCGTCGACTAGTGGTGATGTGTATTCTCTCGCAGACGACTCTACTGGTCACCCGTTAACTGGACCCGTCGCTGTGGCTGATGCCCAACCAGAAGATGTGCTTGCTGTCGATCTTCTCGAGCTTCAGCACGAGGGGATTGGCTTTTCGTACTTTTATCCCGGTGATGAAGGATGGGGCTTGCTTCCCGAGGATTTTCATGACCCTGGGCTTCACGTTTGGGAGCTTGATGACGGTATTGGACGGTTCGTCAACGGCATCGAAGTTCCGCTTGCCCCATTCCCCGGCAACCTTGGGGTTGCACCTGCTGTAGAGGGAAAGCACAGCACGACGCCACCTCGACGTGTTGGAGGGAATCTCGACGTCAAGCATCTTACGACAGGTTCGACGCTGTATCTCCCTGTCGAAGTTGAGGGAGCATTGTTCAGTATCGGTGACTGTCACGCTGCTCAGGGTGATGGTGAAGTTTGTGTTACGGGCATCGAAGCCCCGATGATAGTCACTGCGCGACTTCGAATTATCTCGGATATGGACATCAAGCAGCCACAATTTGAAACGGCTGGGCCCTTCTCGGTCAATGGCGACCGCATGCATGCGACAACCGGCATTAGCGACGATTTGATGGACGCGACGAAGAAGGCGATCAGACACATGATAACCCATCTGCACGATCACCACGATCTAACGCGAACCGAAGCATACCTCCTCTGTTCAGCAATCGTGGATTTGAAAATCAACGAGGTCGTCGATAAGCCGAATTGGGTCGTCTCGGCGTACGTACCACAATCGATCTTCCCGGATTGACATCCCCACTCTCTAGGACGCGATAGCTTACTCAAACGTGTATTCCTGAATGACTATCTAGACAATGGCGAAGAGTATGAGCCCTCCAGCTTAAGTGGCAGAGCATGTCCATAGGTAATGATTGCGTAGAGATCCCGAAATGAGTAGTACTGCAACTCTAGTCGCGACACTTCCACGACGGAATCAACTTGCCTGGTCAGAGTTGTCGGCCGCACAGTACAAACCACAAGATGAGCTGATTTTCGATTAACCTACGCGGGAGTGGACGACATCTATCAATCTTGAAAATCTAACGGACTACCCTATGCGCGAAAAGGGAGGTCACCGTCCTGCATTGGATCCGCATACAGATTCCGTTCGTGAACCGCACTCCCATAATAACATTCCCGAAACCACTCGAGATCACGCTCGGTCAACACAGTCTCCAGCGACGACGTGACCGGCGAACTGATGGCGTGCACCTGCCCGCACCACGTTCACCGGACTGCTTTCTGCAAGCACATGGCCGCCAGTGGCATTTCGGCGAGTAACCGCTGACGCATGATCCCCGACGACATCTCTTCCTAGCGCAATGGTCGGGTGACCGCCTCACCGATAGTCTCTACTTGTTCGATCTGGGTGACCGATTCCGTCCCCGTCAGGACGTGCTATGGCTACTATGAGAGTAGCGGGAAACTCGTGACGGCACTGATGGAATGAAAGCCTGCTAAGTCCCCAAAGCAGGGAATACGAACGGGGTGGTACAGGCTTTTATTACATCAGTGCCGTAGGTGTTAAAATATAATATAATATGAATAATTTATTTATACCGTAAACGACCAATTGTTGTGTGTATGACACACAATCCGGATAATAATGAGGATTGTAGTAAAGAGTTAGAATCCACCGTTCGACTCGATCGACGAAACTTTCTCGGTGGGGTCTCCGGACTATTCGCCGCCGCGGCGTACACCGCGTCGGTTCCCGAATCCGTGGCCGCGACGATCTCGAACGCGAACGACGCAGACACCCGGACCGTCTCCTCCCCCGACAGGAGTATCCGGGTCACGCTAGACGTTTCTACGGGCGTCCCCACATACGCGATCTCGTTCGACGGGACGACGTACCTCGAATCCTCCATGTTGGGTTTCGATTTCCAGAACCAACCGGCGTTCGGTGCCACGGCGGACGGCGCTACCAGCACGAGCGTCACGGTAACGGGAAGCGAAACCGGGACGGCAACCGAAATGTGGGATCCGTTGTGGGACCAGTACGACACCGTTTCGGAGGAATACGCGTACCTTCGCGTCGGGCTCGCCGAGACGAGCGCGCCGAACCGGGCGGCGAACCTCGAATTTCGCGTATTCGACGATGGGCTGGCGTTCCGGTTCGTCTTAAGCGACGATTTCGCCAGCAACGGCGGAAAGGTGGTCGTCACCTCCGAGAACACGCAGTTCGACTTCACCGATGACTACACGGCTTGGTGGATCGGAAACGAGTTCGTCAACCCTCGATTCGAACAGGAGTACGAGGAGACGGCACTCAGCGACGTCGAATCCGGTACCCGGACCGCCCGCCCGAACGGCAACACTATCCGAAACGGTGCGCACACGCCGTTCACCGTGAGAGCCGACGATGACGCGTATCTGAGCGTTCACGAAGCGGATCTCACGGATTACGCCACGATGTCGCTCGCCCCTCGGTCCGACGCGGGCGGGACGGCGTTCGCGGCGGAGCTCGCGCCGCTTCCTGACGGGACGAAGGTGTCGACCGAACCGCCGATGGCGACCCCGTGGCGGACGATACAGCTCACGAGGAGTCCCGGTGAACTCGTCGAATCGTCGCTGATCCCGCTTCTCAACGACGAGCTGGACGAGTCGGTGCTCCCGACCGTCGACGGGGAACCCGACACGAGCTGGATCGTCCCCCGGAAGTACGTCGGCATCTGGTGGACGATGATCGCCGGAAACGCCAACTGGGAGTATAAATCCGACGCCCAGATCGAGACCGAGCGGGGTAATCCGGCGGCGTACATCCACGGCGCTCGGACCGAACGGATGAAACGGTACATGCGGTTCGCCAGCGAGAACGGCATCGAGAGCGTGCTCGTCGAGGGCTGGAATCAGGGCTGGGACAGCTTCCCCGGCTCCGGGGTGACGATGGACTTCGATCAGTCGTACCCTGACTTCGACCTACCCGAGGTCGCCGACTACGGCCAGTCGATCACCCCAACCGTCGAGATGACAGCCCACAACGAGACGGCCGGGAACATCGTCACTTACGAGGAGCAGATCCTGAAAGACGATATCTTCCGGTACTACGAGGAAAACGGCATCCGAAGCATCAAGAACGGCTACGTCAACGACGACGGCATCGGCCACTCGGGAGACGGCGGAACGGCGACCACCAGCCAGCACAGCCAGATCGCGGTCAACCACCACGAGTTGGTCGCCCGCGAGGCGGCGCAGAACCGACAGCTACTGGAGCGCCACGAGGCTGACAAACCCACCGGGAAGCGACGGACGTATCCGAACCTGGCGTCCACCGAGACAATCAAAGCACAGGAGTACGACGGCTTCGGCGCACTCGGTTCGGACGTCGGCACGGGCCACCACGTTACCCTGCCGTTCACCCGGATGCTGGCCGGGCCGGCAAGCTACCAGCCGGGGATCTTCGACATCACCTTCAACGACGACACCGGCGGGCAAGTCCAGACGACCCGGGCGAAACAGCTCGCGATGTACCCGAACTACAACGCCGGACTGCAGATGGTCGCCGACCGCATCGAGGCCTACATCGATCCGGAACTGACCGTCGGCGAACTCCTGCAGGCGGCCGCCGGCGACCTCGGCGGCTTCATCACCGCAGACAACTGGCGGAACGCGTTCGGAACCAACTACGTCGCGGTCGATCCGAATCGAGTGGAGTCCGGTTCGTCGGTCTCGTGGACGGTCACGGACGTTCCGTCCGACGGAACGTACGACTTACATCTTCGCTACGCCAGCGCACCCGAGGAGAACGCGCCCCGGGTGGTCGACGCCGGTGAGCCGCAGGCGACCCTCCATGTGAACGATTCGGCCGAGACGATCACCCCGTCGTTCACGGAGTACTGGGACGACTGGCAGGTGTTCACAACGCAGGTCAAACTCAACGAAGGGGAAAACATCGTCGCCATCGAACTGCAGTACGACGACTCGGGGGAGACGTTCACCGGCGACGTCGGCGGCTTCAACCTCAACACGGTCGCCGTCACCGAAACCGGTGTGGGATCGCCGATCCCAGAGGACTATGTCGGCTACACCCCGGAGAACGAGAACTTCGAGACGGAAGTCGAGTTCGAGTTCCTCGAGAACGTTCCCGCGGGTGGTTGGGACGACACGAGAGTCGTGGATGCCGAAATCAGCGAGTACATCGTCACCGCTCGACGGAAAGACGACGAGTGGTACGTCGGCGCGATGACCGACGGGGACAGCCGCGCCGTCGACGTCCCGCTGGCGTTTCTCAACCCCGGAAAGGGCGGTGGTAAAGCCCGGGGTCCGAAATACGTCGCCGAAATCTACGCGGACGGAAGCGACGCCCGCTACGACGAGAACCCGACGGACGTGTGGACGGGCGAACGGATCGTCGACCCGAGCACGACCGTGCTGGTCTCGATGGCTGCCAGCGGTGGCCAAGCGATTCGGCTGCGCCCCGCGAGCGGGCGGGAGATAACGGAGCGATCCGCGTACGAACCCCCCGAGCAGGAGTACGTCTCCTTCGAGGCACCCGAAGCCGCCGTCTCCGGGCGATCGATCGACGTCACGATCGCGGGCAGGAACTCCGGGTCGGTCGTCGGCGGAGAGGATTTGAACGCCTACGTCGACGGCGAGGAAGTCGCCACCGTGTTCGTCCGATTGGCACCCGGCGAGAGCGAGAGTACGGTCCGGTTTGAACTCCCCGATCTCTCGTCCGGGGACCACGAGATACGGATCGGACGGTCGCTGGAGGAGGCGCTTCCCGCGCAGACGATTCGGATCCTTCCGTCGATGGCGCTCTCTCCAGCTTGGCGGTTCCGGAGAGGCGACGACGCGGCCTGGGCGGCCGCCGAGTACGACGACGGCGACTGGGAGCAGGTCGAACTGCCCGCGAGCTGGGAGGAACACTCGGGGTACACAGATGACAACGTTTTCGGCTGGTACCGGAAAACGATCACCGTTCCTGCGTCCTGGGAGGAGTATGGCGAGGATCTGGTGCTCCCCGTCGGCAAAATAGACGACGTCGATCGGACGTTCTTCAACGGGGAAGCGGTCGGCCAAACCGGAAGCTTCCCCGAGGACGGCTTCGAAACCGCGTGGCAGGTGCCAAGGGTGTACACTGTCCCGACCGAGAACGTCAACTACGGCGGCGAGAACGTCATCGCGATCAGGGTCTACGACGCGGGCGGCGGCGGCGGTCTCTACGCGGGACCGATCGGTCCCGTTCTCCCCGATTACGACCGGTCCTGAACCGGATGGCCCTCCGGAATAGTCCGGTCGACCGACAACGAACACGCACGGCTGTTGAACTGGCCGGAAACGGTCGAATCATCGACGGTCCAACGGCGCGATTTCGAACCCGTTTTTCGATACAGCGCGGTAAATTATACTTACAAGTACATAAATATTTACTTGCGCTGCTCGTATATAAAACGGATACAACATGAGAGAACGATTTGCTACGGAACGTTTTCCGACGAGTCCGACACGAGGTGGGTGACGTGCGCGCTCACGACGGCCGGTCGGTACCCACGCTTCATTGACTGCCGGGACGGTGCTCACCGGTATCAGCCTGGTCGTCCTCACGCTCCTGCCCGTCAAAGATCCCTCGCTCTCGATGGTGCGGATCGGAGTGGGGATCCTCTATCTCAGGTTCGTTCCGGAATACGTGCTGTTACAATCCCTCGATACGAAGCTTGCTCCGCTTCAGTTGGTCATCTACGGCGTCGGAGTGAGCCTGGTGTACGACGTGATTTTGGCGCTCGTCGTCAACTTCCTCCTCAGAGCGGTCGGGATCCCGCGTCCGCTCGACCCGATTCCGATAGTGACGGCGCTCGTCGCGAGCGTATTCGTACTCTATTTCGTGGGGCTTCGACGCGGTTCGTTTGCTCGATTCGCTGTAGAAAGGTTTGGACAAAGTCCTGTGTATACGGACACTTCCAACCGCCATAGATCGTTGCAGTGATTGGCGTGGTGGCTGATCCCATTCGTGCGTAGGAACTACCAACCGGGCGACGAAGTACAGGTCTACGTGTCCAAGACTGATCCCGATAGTGAACACCACGGGAAAGGAGGTACTAGCAAGGATGTCCTGCAAGACAATCTCGGCGACGAGACTGGGCGCGAACTAGACTCTTATAGCTACCGCATCGAAACCGATAGCGAGGAAATCGATATCTGGTTCCGGCATCGCGACTTGGTACCAGTATCACAATAGCCAATCACCGATACTCCACTGCAATGGGCAATAACGAACGCAAGCCAACGTGGCCACAGATCCGAGATACACTCGAAGTTAACGAAGATCACCTTCTCAGTGCGTGGCTCACAGGAAGTTTTGTGAACCCGCCCAAAGAAGTCGCGCAAGAGAGCGACATCGAACGATTTTCAATAAATTATTTATGAGAATTTCACCTAACACAAAACTTATTACAAAAGTTTCTAACTCCGAAGCATGGCACGACAGACACGACGACGGTTTCTCCAAGCGACTGGTGCAGTAACTGGTAGCATGTTTCTCAGTAGCGGTGTTGGAAGTGCAACCTCTGCCGGAGCAAACGTTGCATTCGCGTCAGAAAATGCGTGGCCAACACCTGGAGGAACGATTGGAAACACACGAGCAACACACGCAGCAGGACCAACGGGTCCATATCTCCAGACACGATGGAAGGTTAGTGAATCACTATACTCCCCTGGGAGTCCAACTGTTGCAAATGGTATCGTATACTTTAGCGGCACCCCAAGCGATGGAGGGGAAGAGGGAGCAGTATTCGCATATGATACAACCAGTGGGGAACGGTTGTGGAAACAAGATAATGTTCCCACGGAATTCCGACTTCCTTCGGAATCAGGCGCGAATGGCAGATTGGGAGATCCTAACTCGCAACCAATTGTATATGGTGGATCACTATATATTTCGTGTGATGGGATGGTGCCGCCATATTCTGGCGATGGGTTGATAGGCGTTTATTCGCTGAATGCAACAACAGGGGAGATTCAGTGGCGCCGTGCCGATCTTGGGACACCAGTGATTGGCGTGACGAATGATCGGGTGTATTTTGGAAGTGGCGCCCTTGATGCAGCGACCGGTCAGTCGATTTGGGAGATAGATAGTCAAGAACAATTGATAGGTGTCGATGGTAGTACTCTGTATACGCGTGATTGGGACTCCGCGTCTCAGACTACTGTGATTACTGCACGTGATGCTACAACTGGAACGAAACAGTGGCAAGTTAGAAGGGATCTCGGTGGGATAGGGAGGACTTCCATAACTTCAGAAGCAATATATGTAACAAGCCACTCTCTCGAGGAGGAATCGTCACTAACTGTCTATGCTCTCTATACAACTGATGGGAGCATCAAATGGCAGTCTCCTGCTCCTGCTCGTGGAACAGCACCAATAATAGAATACTCTCTGAATGGGACAGAAGAACACACTTATATAGTGGATAGAGACCCGTATATTAGTGCTCCTGCAGTTGATGAGTCTCGGCTATATGTCCTTACTCGTACTTATACTGATGATATTATAGATCCAGTTGAACAACCTGATGGGGAGTATCTAGACTCTTATAGTACGCTCTATGCGTTTGATCGGTTTACTGGCGATGAACTGTGGCGGTTTGAAACGGCAGCGCAAGCCTTGGCAGCACCAACTATGGCTGACGATACTGTCTATTTCATATGTAGATATCATGACTTCCCAAATGAGTATGGCCTCTCTTGGGGTACTCCTGCAATGTATGCGCTTGATACGCGGACAGGTGCAAAAAGTTGGGTCTCTGCAATTGATGCCGATTCTGATTCCTTCATTACGGCTCCGACGGTTGTAGACAAGAGCATCTTCCTCACAGTTCAACCCATTGGAGAGTATCCTGTTATATATGCGTTAGAGAGTACTCAATGTGGTGAATCCATCCCAGACGATGGCTCCCAAACTGTGAGAAATGATCCAGCTACCACAGAAAAGCAAAGAACCCTGAGTAGATCTGGTGCTGCACGGCTAGATCCAGACTCATTTCCTAATGACGTAGAGCCGTTGGTTTCCAGAAAGACACATCCTGCAAACACTGGGACCGTATCGCCACCCACTGATCACTCCTTACTGTCTCCTCACGATTTTAACTGGCGATCTCCTCTTGCGTTCGTTAGCAGTATCGGTGCAAGTGCCGGTGCCTATCTCACCAGCCACTCACTTCTCAGATAGACGACCCTGTGACGGCCTCAGTGGCTTGTCGTGCTGGCCGTGTATACGAACGGACCGCAAACCATTGCCGAACTAATCCCCGCTCCAGCCCTTTTATCCATGTCACACCAATTGACGTTCTCGGATATCACCGACCAGCGAACGCTCACGAAAAGTGCCAATGCAACAGT
>NZ_CP085341.1 GCF_020618475.1 Haladaptatus halobius
TGTGTTGAGCGGACACTCGTGAGAACCAACATGTCGCCGGAGTATGTGTATCTCACCCGGGAACGCTCGCGGAGCTGGATTGCGCGTGAAACGCTAAGCCTTATGGAGTGGAACGCGTTACTTCAGCGGGTGAACGAGTCTGACTACGCCGACGTGGCGTACACGAATCGGGATATGACTATCCTTGAAGTTGAACAAGCGGACTCCCCGGAGAGTGTGACTGGGACTCCCGTTAAGTCGTCCGAGTTTACCGCGTCAGCGCCGCTGGAAACGTTGGCGTCCAGAACGATGTCGTCTTCAACCTCAATCCCTTTGATTTAGCGACTTACTCCGACGCCGCCTAGTGATTCACCAGAGCCAATTGATCCAGATTCACTCATCATGCTAAGTCATTTGCTTTGCTCGTAAACAGGTATTGACGTTAGTACCTACGCAGGTTCACCACTTCTGGCTGAACTCGTGGATGCCGCGGAAGTGCGGGCTGACCTCGGGTGCGACGTCCGGATACTCCACCGTGAACGTCGCCCCGTCCAGCGCGTGTTTCAGCGTCGTCATCGATTTCAGTATCCCAATCATCGGTCGACACTCCCGAGCACGATATCGAGACTCCCGAGCGACGCGATGAGATCCGGCACCAACTCGCCCTCCGACATCTCCGGAAGCGCGGAGAGGTTGTGGAAACACGGGCTGCGAATCTTGAAGCGTGCCGGTTTCGGCGTGTTGTCCGAGCGGATGTAGACGCCGAGCTCGCCCTTCGCGGCTTCGACGGCGCGATACGTTTCGGCGTCCATCGGCGGTTTGAGCGTTCGGGGGACGTTCGACTGGAGCTGGCGGTCGTCTTCCGGCCACTCTTCGAGCAGTTCGACGCATTGTTCGACGATTCTGGCTGACTGCTCCACTTCCCGAAGCCGAACCAGTACGCGAGAGTAGTTGTCACCGCCATCTTCGGTGACGACCTCCCAGTCAAGTTGGTCGTAGTAGCCATAGGGGTCGTCGCGGCGCAGGTCGTAATCGACGCCCGATCCGCGAGCGACCGGTCCCGTCACGCCGTACTGCTTCGCGACATCAGGTTCGAGGACGCCGGTGTCGACGCACCGAAGCTGGAATATCTCGTTGTTCGTGAGAAGGTTGTGATACTCTTCGAGCGCCCGCGGCAGTTCGTCGACGAAGTCCCGAGTCTTGTCGAAGAACTCCTGCCGAGGCACGGGAACGTCCCAGATGACCCCGCCGAGGCGGAAGTAGTTGAACATCATGCGCTGGCCTGTCAAATCCTCCAGAATGTTCTGGGCCTTTTCGCGGTCGCGGAACGCGTACTGGAAGATGGCGGTGAAGTCGCCGTATACGTCCAGTGCGAACGTGCCGAGGGCGAGGAAGTGGCCCGCCATTCGCGAGAGTTCGACCCCGAGCGTCCGAAGCACCTTCGCGTAGTCGGGAACGTTGATGTCCGCGAGATCTTCGATGGCTCGCGCGTACGCCCACTCGTTGGTCATGTTCGCGGTGTAGTCCCAGCGGTCGGGGTACGGCATTATCTCGTGCCGATATTTGCCCGACTGGGCCATCTGCTCCTCGCAGCGATGAAGATAGCCGACGTCGGGTCGCACGTCGAGGACTTGCTCACCGTCGAGCACGGTCGCCAAGTGAAGAACGCCGTGCGTGGCAGGATGATGCGGGCCGATGTTGAGGAGGATGGTATCGGCGTTCTCCGTGACGTGGTCTTCCTGAAGCGGATTCTGGTGCTCTTCCAGCGTCACTATCTGTGGTCGGTCTTGGTCGTAATCCAGCGAAAGCGGGTGGCCCTGCCACGTCTCGGGCAACAGAATCCGACGCATATCGGGATGTCCCTCGTACTCGATGCCGACGAGGTCGTACGCTTCGCGTTCATGCCACTCCGCGGTGCGGTAGACGGGTTCGGCTGTCTGGCTCACCGGATTTTCCGTGGAAGTCGGCACGACGACACTCACCTCCTGCCGGGGGTCGTCGAACTTCTTTAGGTGGTAGATGCTCTCGTATCGGTCATCGTACTGTTGGGCCGTCAGACACGAGAGGTGGTCGAACCCGGCCTCGTCGCGGAGGATGGTGAGCACGTCCTGCACCTCGTCCGGGCGAATCACGAACCCGCGCGTGTTCGAGTGGTCGTCCCGTCCGATGACGTGATCGCCGAGCTGCTCGGCGAGTGCGTCACCGTCGGCACCCTCAACCCTAGTCGGTACTTCTTCTTGCGAACTCATGGCGAATCAACCCAGTTGTAGCGCATGACGAGCGTGTCCTCGTCGATCTGGTCGGCGAGCGATTCGACCAGTTCGTCGCGTTCGAGGTCGCCGAACTGCTCCAGTTCGTACGGCTTCACGACGACCGGACTCGCCTCGCCGTGTGCGATTCGTTCCTGTAATTTGGCGATGCCGTAGATGAGCGCCTCGGGACGCGGCGGACAGCCCGGAACGTGGATGTCGCACGGGATGACCTCCTCTGCTCCTTTGATAACGTTGTACCCTCCTTGGAACGGTCCGCCAGAGCAGGTACACGATCCCATGCTGACGACGAACTTGGGTTCGGGCATCTGGTCGTAGACGCGCTTCATCCGGGGCGCGAACTTCGAGACGATGGTGCCCGGCACGATGATGACATCGGCCTGTCGCGGCGAGGCGCGCGGCACTCCCGCCCCGAAGCGGTCTAAGTCGTGTTTGACGGCGTAGGTGTGCATCATCTCGATGCTGCAGCAGGCGATGCCGAACTGGAGCATGAACATCGACGATCCCCGCACCCAGTTCATGAACGAATCGAACTTCGTGAGGATGAACGGCGTGGTTCCGAGCGCGTCTCGGAGCTTCGAGTCGAACCGACCCGGCAACTCCTCTTTTGCCCGAGCACGACTGGCCGGTGCCGCAAGCTGTTCGTCCGATGGACTGTCTTCCTGTGTTGGCTGTGATTTTTCACTCACGGTTCCCACCTCATTGCCCGTCTCGACGGGTATTAAAAATCGTTAGGGATGGACAGCCATGAATATTTTGGAAATTTAAACTGAGACAGTGTCGGAGTACCCTACTCACGCAGTATGAATTGCAGGTCGTATCTATTAGCGCACATCGTCGAACCGTTCGGCCATTTCGACGTCCTTGTCGGTGATGCCACCTTCTTCGTGGCTCGTCAAGCCAACTTCGACTTCTTCATATCGAACGATAATCACGGGGTGGTGGAACTCCTCGTCGGCAACTTCGCCAACATCGGAGGCGAACGCGATACCGTTTAGGTAATCGTCGAATTCGTACGTCCGGACGATCTCATCGTCGTCGCGTTCCCATCCGTTTGGAATGCGCGTCTGTATTTCCTCATCCGAAAGCAGATCAACCATACCGATGACCACGACCGCGAAGTAAATAAAATCGATTGCCACTGGTTCAGCCGTCCACCGTAATCTGGCTCAATTTCGTGATGAGTGCGGACAGATTCTCCGTTAATTTGGGCCGAACAGCTGGAGGATAGCATTTGATGGGCTCACACTGACTGTACTCCAAAAACAATTCTGAAAGTGTCGCGAATACGGTTTAACAATGACTGGGGCACTGTTAACTTAGTCGGCTAAAGTAGGTTGAGTTTCCCTACACATGATAGAGGAACTCCAGTTGGTTGATACGGACGCCGGTACTGTACCGTTTTTGGTTGGAGAGCGCATGCCAGCCTGATCAGCAAGGCTGGCGCGTGTTCGGTGCTTCCAAAAAGTCCACGTCTGAAAACTCCGATACTTCCACCTGGAGTTTTCCGAGCATGCTTTCTAGCCACCTCGAAGAATTCCGTCTGCTTCATCCTCAATCTAGCTGTGTCAACAGTGCCTAATTCTCGAACAGAGTTACACGCTAGCTGTGCACATACTTCACTCGGTCTGTGCAAAAGGGCCAGGATGACCTGACCAATTCGAAGTACTGGATGCAGTGATTTATCATCGGCCAGAGCGTGTTTATCATTCTGCACGCTATTCCCGATGGAGAGTTAAAAATGACCCCTGAATCATCGACGACGAAATGGCGAGAGTTAGGCGTTGACTTTGGTGAATTTGGCGCACAGCTTGAGGATCAGACCTATCCCATAACGACTGACGAGCTGCTTGAAGCGTATCGGGAGTATGAGCTTGATTTAGCTGCTGGCACGGAGACCGTCGAAGAGATCCTTGAACCTCTACGAAATGAACAGTATGACTCAGCGGCAGAGGTTCGTCAAACAGTGTTGCTCATGGTTGGCGATCGTGCTATTGGACGGAAATATTACAGTGATCGAACGCCACCAGCGATGGGCGAATATAGTCTCAACGACCAACTATCCTTCTGATTTGCAATTGACCATCTGAGGACAGAAATGATGAGTTAATACTCACCTACTCTGACATGATAATCAAGGAGGCGGTTCCGGCTATGGCAAGGGGTGGATCTCGATCATTGCCTCTTCAAGAAAAAGAGAGCAGTAGTCTTTCTTATTGGAAATTCAAGACAAAAATCCTGCTCTACAGAGTGGGGAGGGTATCGATGGGTTCTCCCCTTTCCTATAAGAGTTCATGCGCCAGAACTACTTTCAGCGAGAATGGCTAGCACTCACGCATGAGCGCTCCCTTATCCGATGAAACAACCGAGGAGGTAGTGCGAGCGTGCCGGACACAGATCGGCGATGAACTGCGAAGTATAACGTATTTTGCCCCGACTGATGCCAAGCATCTGTACCTCCGTTAGAATCTCGAACGTGGCGATAAACTTGATTTCGTTAAGACGGAGCGCGCCGGGTTCGACCTCCAGCGCACCTATAACTGGTCTGAACTCGGCGAGTACAACTTCACACTCAGAGATTTCGATAATGGGTATCTCGTTCGCGTGATCGCTGGTACCAATGGAATGTATCTCACCACTGATTCACTAACCATGACTCAGTTTGAGGAAGTGACGAGTGCCGTCAAACGCATTTTTGACGAACTCGACTAGGCAACGTAGCATTTCCAACACCGTACCTGACGCAAACGAGTGTCCACTTTTATACTGGGTAAGTGAACTTGATTTTCAACTGTAATATTTTATATTTTTTATTAGTTATTGCCTTGTTTGTTGGTGTTCATAACTACTCGCCACCGACGCTGGTTACCTCTCCGAGTCCAATCCAGTCATCCTGATCAGGAGTGTACCGCCGAGCCTGTGGTGTCGTCCACTCGTTGTTCTCAAGCTCGGCAGATATGTCGTATCGAACCCGTGAGTCTTCATCTGCGTTCTCGATTTCAATACGCAACCGTTTTTCGGGATCATAGTCGATGAGACTCGCTTCTCCCCTAATGGTCGACCCATCGTCAAGCAATACCTCGATCTGCTCGCCGAACTGTAGATCTCCTAGTGTTTCAACGAGACTGGTCATCTATGATCTCTCAAAACATTGCCGAACTGACTCTTATTCACTCTCTATTATATTTCCGTCAACAGACACATACGATCGACTCAACTAGCAAGCGATCACGGTGAGCACCGTATCAGACGATAGCCATCCAACTACAGATACTATATCAAAACAAACGTACTGCGAAACTGGTCTGCTATTCTTCTCGGTTTAACTGATTTAGTATGTCGTTTTGGACTTCGTCTATGGAGTCGTATGTTTTATTGTCGACTGAACTAAGCACTTCCTCGACAGATTGTGTGCCGCCCGACGATTCGACCTCATAATTGCCATACGCTGCAACCAACTCGTCTAATGTCACTGGATAGTCTTGAGCCTCGAGGATCTCATCAAAGTCACCAAGTTCACCGCCTTGTGATCGTTCCTCGATTGATGGTCGATCGTCACTCATAGGCTTGTTTAGATTCACAAGCCAGAATAAACTGTTGGCTGATTCACCGGATGATTAGCAGCGATGTACTAGATGCGAGTAAGTGATCAACCATCCATTGGTTCTAGTGGTTGTTATAGGCAACTTTGCTTTCGTTCTGTTCGAATATCCGATCGTCAGTTGGGACTGACGTTACCGATTGGGCTCTTATTGGAATGGACAAGTATCCCAGACCAAATTCGTCACCCTATCGCTAACTTATCCGCCAGCCTCATTAGGATTAGAGTGAATCATTGTCTTGGTCAGCCGGATCCTGCTGGTCGTCGACAGCCTGCGTAAATAAATCGTCAGCCAGCTCCTCGTCGGATTCATCATCTGTTTTCTGAGCTGACACACCGAGTGATAGAAGTTTTTCGATCGCTTGTTCTCGATTCAAGAAATCATCCTGTTCGACAAGACGATTGATATCATTCTCAATACGGTCGGGCAGTGCTACCTCAATCGTAACCATACACACTATTTTCTCTTTAGACAGATTAGCTCTCGGGCTATCCTCACGACGCGTAGTACCGCTATTCCACGGTTCTTGCTATTCTATGTTCTTCTCCATGAACAATTCCAAAAGTCGATGCCAACGAAAACGGTATGGGTCGATGTGATTGCCGAGACGGCATAGAGACACGTCCAGTGGGAACAATTCATCGTCAACGTCGATGCCCCTGGAGTAATCGACGTCACCAATGAAAACCATGAGAAGCTTGCAGACCACCAGTACGTTGTGTCGATCGACGACGTGACCGACGAGCTAATGGCCTGCATGTGTCCGCATCACGTCCTCCGCAATGCCGTCTACAAACACATAGCTGCAGTTGAGAACACAACCGACGACGACACACTCAATGTCTTTCTCTCGGAGAATGATAAGTCAACTTCGGTTCTTCGGGAATTATAAGATACAGTCTGGTGAACTCCATACGAATGGTAATTATTTGTTGTTAAAATATTCTTGTAAGAAAATATTAGTTCAAGAGCTATCCTTTCTGTTTCACAATGAGGCAACTGAATCGTAGTACCGCGATTGCTATCAGAGCAGCTGCCCAGCCGCGGAAGGCTGAACTAAATTATAGGCGTTTAAATCCCGTCTTTCAGGGCGGGATACAGTGCGCTACACAGCAAGCCATAAGAGAGGGGGATTTAAACCACCTTGATCACAGGTGGAGGGCATGTTTAATCCAGTTGAGAAAAGGAGTGATCAGTTCTGTTAAGTTAGGAAAAATCACGACGGAGAGAGGTGGACGACAGGCCGTGGAATACTGGGTGAAATATATGCGTTAGTCGAGATCCATCGCATCGATCCGTTCTTAATAGCGATTGCGGATGGTGACTTCAGTTACCTGCGCAACCGCGGCAATCTCATCCTGTGTTTGTTGTTCATTACACAGCAGTGAGGCTGCATAAATCGCGGCAGCAGCGTAGCCAGTGGGTGATTTTCCTGAGAGTAGGCCTTTGGCTATCGAGATGTCGAGGATTTCGTTCGTTTTTGCTTCAACTGCGTCACTGCTTCCGAGTTCTGAGCAAAACCGAGGGACATATTGTTTTGGATCAACCGGTTGTATCTCGAGACCAAGCTCTCGTCCAAGATAGATGTATGATCGACCGATTTCTTTCCGTTCCACCCGCGACACATCCGAAACCTCCCCAAGACTGCGGGGAATATTCTCGCTGCGACACGCCGCATACAAACAAGATGTTGCAATTCCCTCAATCGATCGGCCTCGAATCATGTCTTCATCCAGTGCACGACGGTATATCACACAGGCAACTTCGCGAACTGAGCGCGGGATACCGAGTGCGCTTGACATCCGGTCGATCTCACTGAGTGCGAACTGGAGGTTGCGTTCACTCGCGTCCTTTGTCCGGATGCGCCCTTGCCACTTGCGTAGTCGATGCATCTGACTGCGCTTTTTTGACGAGAGCGAGCGACCAGAGGCATCTTTGTCCTTCCAGTCGATGGTCGTGGTTAGCCCCTTGTCGTGTATCGTCTGTGTGGTTGGCGCGCCCACGCGAGATTTCTGTTGGCGTTCTTGATGATTGAAGGCGCGCCACTCAGGCCCATGGTCGACAGTCTCTTCCTCAACAATCAAGCCACATCTCTCACAGAGAGTCTCACTCCCGTCTGCACTTGTGATAAGAGTATCCAATTTGCACTCAGGACAGCTCTGGACGCCCTCTTGTTTCTCGGCAGTGCGTTCCGTCTCAGTGTCGCGTTGTTGCCGACGAGTCGGGCGTATCATTAGCTCAGTTATATAGATTAAGCCGAAGCGGTTAAGCTCTCTGTATAATTCTGGGGGAACCCTATCGAGAGCGATAGCGACCCCATGTCCATCTCGAATACAATCCGACTTCAATGACTGTATTCAAGTATCCTGTGCTTAGCAAGTTGTGGTAACACGTGGTTGATTAGGATGATGTGTACCTGTCTTGGCAAAGACGTAGTCACAACGTCTGTACAGATAGATGTAATCAGATGGGCAGCGGCGCCCAATCACCTCGATGAGACGAGTAACCCTCACGCATATTTTCGAGTGCCCTTCCCGGGGTGGTTACACTTCCGCTTATCAAATTGTGGAGAAGTGTAGAAGGGGGCACTGTTAACTTAGATTGAAACCGTCACAGGGCAGCCGGATAAATCTGCTCTCTGTTCGTCTCAATCGGTTCTACTAAGCGGGCTTTGACACTGGCGATCCGCTCACGCAGTCGATTTCAATTGTGTGAGCGGTCGTCCCAATCATCCAACATCAGGCAGTGGATTGGATCACCCCGCTGCAGCCTGCCGATTTTTTGCTAAGTTAACAGTACCATGAGGGGAAAGCAAGATCGTACTCATCACTATCGTCCTTAACTGAACATGACCTTCTGAGAGAAAGGGCAAACTTTTATTATGAGAGTTGACGGATACCGACGTGGGATCTCATTTGATGCTCCAGCGGTAACCGAGCAGCAACCACATGACCCAAGTCCAACATGCGACTTCGTCACTCCGGCTTGCACTCTAATGACATCTACTCACAGTATTGACCATGAAAGTCAGAGCCAGCCGCCTCTCGAAGCGTATGGCATCATTGGCAATTTAGAGACATGTGCGCATGTATCCCGAGAGGGAAGTATCGATTGGTGTTGCTTCCCGGCTGTCGATTCGTCGAGCGTGTTTACCAAAATTCTCGACTGGGACGACGGCGGATCCTGGTGTATTCAACCCGCTACTGAATTCAGCTCAAAACATGTCTATCTCGAAGATACGAACGTGCTGAAAACCACATTCGAAACCGACGTCGGCCGTGTCTCGCTCACTGATTTCATGCCGGTAGTCGATCATTCATATAATACGAATACGCCACCGCGGGCGATTTACCGGCGAATTTCTGGAGAGGCTGGAACCGTCGACCTAACGGTCGAATGTTCGCCTGTAATCGACTATGCGCGAGCCATGCCGGACGTCAAACATGAAGGCACGGCAGTCATCGTCGATCACCCCGATCAGCTCGTTCTCTCGAGTATGCCCTCGGTTTCACTCAAGAGGAACGTTGCAACGGCATCCCTGTCAATTGATGCGGGCGAAGATCGGTGGTTCGTCCTCGAGTACGGATCGACTGACCCAACTGATGGCATCTCCCACCAGGATGTGCTCGACGAGACCATTGAGTACTGGCGTGACTGGGCCCACCTCGAGAATGAAACCGTGTTTCAGCGAGCCTTACTTGAGGGACCGTGGCGCGAGTACGTTATTCGCTCGAGTCTTGTGCTCAAACTACTCATAAGTAACGAGACTCAAGCGATCTGCGCGGCACCCACAACCTCACTTCCGGAAGAAATAGGGGGCGTCCGTAACTGGGACTATCGGTACAACTGGCTTCGTGATAGCGCGTTCACCACACAGGCATTATACAAGACAGGCCACAAACAGGAAGCGAGGGCGTACTTGGATTGGTTTATCGAATTGTGTGACGAGTACGATCCGGAAACGCTCCAGCCAATGTATGGGTTACGAGGGGAACCAGTCCCCGACGAGGAGGTCCTCGATCATCTTTCCGGCTATCGTGGTTCGACTCCCGTTCGAACTGGGAACGCGGCGAAGGAACAACGCCAACTGGATATGTACGGCGAAATCGTCGAGGCCGTGTATGAGACGTCACGACGTGGAGAGATGCTCCGGCCGTCGGACTGGTGTGCTATTCGAACACTCGTCGAGTACGTCTGTCGTATCTGGGACGAGCCGGATTCTGGTATCTGGGAAGTACGATCTGATCCGCAGCACTTCGTCTATTCGAAGGTCATGTGCTGGGTTGCCCTCGATCGAGCTATCGAGATCACCGAGACGACTCGCTTCGACGGGCCAGTCGATCGGTGGCGAGAAGAGCGATCTGCGATCAAGCGCGCGGTTCTCAAGCGAGGATACAACGAGTCGATGGGGAGTTTTATTCGCTCGTTCGACGAGCAGTCCAAGCTCGACGCAACCGGGCTTCTCATTCCACTCACTGGCTTTCTGCCGTTTGAAGACGAACGAGTCCAGGGAACGATCGAGACAACGATGCAGCGACTCGTCACTGACAACGGGCTGGTACAGCGGTACGAAGGCCGTGACGGGGTGGCGGGCGACGAAGGCGCGTTTCTGCTGTGTTCGTTCTGGCTTATTGACGCGCTTGCGCTCTCAGGACGAACCGAGGAGGCCGTTTCCATCTTCGAGAACGTCCTCTCGTTTACGAACCCGCTCGGGCTCCTCTCCGAAGAGATCGATCCGTCGACAGGAATGCACCTCGGGAATACGCCACAAGCCTTCAGCCACATCGGACTGATTAACAGTGCCCTCTACATCGAAAGTGTCCGCCGTGAGGCAGTACCGGAGCCGATTCCGCGAGGGGCGGCGGGGTCGGACGTACTTGAGGGAACGGCCAGCTCGCGGGATCAGACTTCCGAGCGGTGATGAGCATGTTCACAAGAACGTATTCGCAGACATTCTATATCTCAGTACAGAGTCTCCATGTGACGTCGACGAGCATTGCGGTGAATGCCTTCAAAGAGAGATATAAGGTAGCCGCCACGCATATTTTCCGTGTCCCTCCCGGGGTGTTCTACTTCCGCTTACCATGCGGTAACATCGTCGACTTCCTCGTTAACGTGGTCGACCAACGCGTCGAGTTCGGCGGTGGCTGTCTCTTGGTCAATGAAATTCTCCGACACCGTTAACTGTGCCGTCCACGGCTATTCTACATTCTGTTTCCGAAGGACAACCGACCATAATGGCTATGATGTTAGATAACCTATGTATCCTGAACGGCATGACTCAGTTATTTGCGTTTCGTCGTGTTTCGGTAGCAGCGACATGACTGGCCCAAAGTTCCACGTCGAGCGGGGATTCGGCTGCGAACGACAGCGTCGAGTAGCGATGCGATATTCTGGGGTCCGAGGACGATGAGTTTCCTCCGAGTCCTTCCGCTGGCGTTCGTCATGATTGCGGGGCCGCAATTTCTCAGTGCCATCTTCCTCGCCACAAGCGAGAATTGGCGACGGAATTCCGCTGCGTTCATCTTCGGCGCGGCGCTCTCCATCACCCTCCTCGTCTCGCTTGCGTACTTCCTCGGCATCGGCGCGAACCGCCAGCGCGGTTCGAACACCACGCTCTCGGTCATCGTCCTGGTCATTCTGCTCGTCGCTATGGTACACACCTACCTGACGCGCAAGGAATCGGAACCGCCGAAATGGATGGGGACGTTGACGACCGCGAACCCACGATTCGCGTTCAGACTCGGCTTCCTCCTGCTTGGGTTCTTCCCGTCCGACATCCTCACCTCGGTCGCCGTTGGATCCTACCTCGCTGCGAACGGTCTGCCGTGGACCGACTCGCTCGGGTTTATCGCCCTCACCGTGTTCTTTTTGTCCCTCCCGTCGCTCGTCCTCCTCGGCTTCGGCAAGCGGGCCGAAGCCGTCCTCCCGAGGGTTCGGGAGTGGATGAACGCGAACTCGTGGGTTGTCAGTGAAGTCGTCATCCTCCTGTTCGTCGGCATGATCCTCAACGATCTTCTCGGATAGCCGGTGTTCGTGCCCCATGCTCGAAACAGGACAGTCATCGGCGCAACGTCTCGATGGGCAAGTTCGAGAAGACTCTTGAGTCGACCCAGCGCGTTAGTATATTATATTAACCAATGAGAATCCACTTGCAGACTACAGAGCGTCTCTCCATTAGTGATGGCGCCAAGGACGGGTATAACTCACTCTGACGAGAGTGTCTCAACCGCAAAGTCAAATAGTCGTTCGAGATGCGGCTACGTTTCGGACAGGTGACCCTCCCGCTCATCGGGGCCGACGTAGTTTTCGGCCTGCCGGAGCGCGCTGCCAACAGAGCGTTGATTGAGCAACCAGTTGGCGTCGTGCTACAGGTATTCGTCGGGGAGTTCGCCACCGTGATCATCCGGGAGATCCGACACTGGAGTGATGGCGTCGAATCGGGGGCCTTTCTTCACGAAATTCTCGTCGTGATCCCAGGTGAGAAAGCCGTGTTCCACCAAGGTAGAGAGGTCGGTATGGCAGAGTGCAAGCCGGAGTCGTGCTACCTCTTCGTCAGCAGAGGGTGGGTCATCGTCGAACACGTAGAACCATTAGTTCCCCAAACGTGTAAACGAGGGATATTTTCACGGAGACGTAACGTGTGAGGAACGGGTAAGAGAGAGGGAAAACAGGAGACTCCCGAATATTTCTCTCCGTTGGTTTCGGCTTGTAGCAACATCACGTTGATTTGAAGAGCGTATTTGCTCTGTTTGCAGTATCAAATGATGAGTCTCATTTCGGACTCCCATTTCACCCCCTCGTACCGAGGTTTGTGTCCAGCCGGCCGGGAGTTGCTGCTGTTCCAAAAGCGGTAGCATAAATGTCTATTCGCTCGCTAGTCTAATCCCTCTTCTGGAAGCAGGCACTCTTAAACAGCCTCTTCGAGGTACATCAACTCGTTTATCTACCCTCTGGGAAATTTACCGGACAAAAATATTGGTCATGAGTTACATGAAAGCGTAGAACGGCAATTATCGTCTACTCACGTTGTGGGTCGCTGGCCATGCCAGCTTTGACATCAGTTGCGCTCATACAATTTAAGCAGCCCTGGACAGTGTTTTGATTATCGCCGAAGACCCGTGCGAAATCTCGAGTGATGAAGCTCCCGCAGTTCTGACACCGATTATCAACGATTCGTGACTCCATCCCTCTTTGTGAAGTGGTCTTTGCCATGGGTCAACACCTATGTTACATATCATTCATCCGCTGTTTGCTTGTGGCCGCACACTGCTGGCACTCTGTAATCCGATAGGGTTCCCGCGAAAATGCTGCATTTTGGCTCTCCTCGCTCTCAGTGATGAGCTTGATCATCACTTGGTGTGGCGTCATCGCAGCATAGTTATCACATCGTTCTACGAGCTGACTGTCAGCGGATCTCTTTGCTCCCATAGGTTTGTGGTTTCTCCGTCTGGGGTGGTTTCAGCGCAGCACTGGCATCAGGTGGTTGTCTCTGTCTTGTTCACTCTAGACACGTGTTAACGTATGGATAGGGAACCTCTCTACTGGGCTGAATATGCAGGCTCATTAACCGCCAGTAAATGATTATACTTATGTGTAGATTGAGCAACCGTTGGCAACACGTCTCAAGTGATGGATTTTGGGCAAAGAGGCGGAGTGACGCCACCACCTATCTGTGGTTTGAGAGACCACTTTGATTTTCACGATCCCATCGCCTCAGAGCGTGACTATCACTGTCGAAAGGTGCTATCGTCTTCGCGGAGCACAAGCGTCACGGAAAATTGCTGAAGCAGACGCGGGAGTTTGCCTCGAAACAGCAATCGAGTCTAATGACATCGTCGTCAGCGGCGACCTAGGTATCCCCGTCAGTGAACACCCTCTAGAATAGTCACCAACCAAAGGGGATGCGAATTTCCCTAACACGAACCACTGTAAGCAATACTCTTCTACTGCACAGTATACCTTGTTTTGCGGTTGTAGAGGAGACGGTGGTACGAGAAATGGTTCTGACGATGTCGGTAAGCGAGCGGAGGCCTTCCTTCCGAAAGCCCGTGACTGGATGAATACGCACTCGTGGATCGTCAACGAGGTCGTACTCGTATTCTTCATTGTCCTCACCGTCAACAATCTCGTAGGGTGAACTAACTCCCTTCACCTGGCTCTGTTGAAATCCTATCGGTTAGACATTCTCATGGGTGAAGCGTCCGACACATAGATGTGCGAAGTCGCCGAAGTGTCATTCTCATACGAGTTCATTTTCTCTTTTTGAATAGTATGCAATTGAGGAATTCTTGCATCCGAACTTCTCGAAGAATGCCTGTGAGTCGTTATTATCCTCTTCGATTCTGACTAATAACCGCTCCATAGTACAATCT
Source organism: Haladaptatus halobius (assembly GCF_020618475.1). GTDB lineage: Archaea > Halobacteriota > Halobacteria > Halobacteriales > Haladaptataceae > Haladaptatus > Haladaptatus halobius. The sequence goes on from NZ_CP085341.1 coordinate 14,227, forward strand.
ACTAACTTTTGACCGACTGCTAGCCTTCCATCTCGATATCTTCAGTCAAAATCAGGGGGAGTCATCGGGGAATTCCCAGTTTGGAGACGGTGAGTGGTGCGAACGGATGAAATATGCTTCGCTGAGGGCGACATGGTGACCATTTCCACTTCCGCTTATCGCCGAATGAAGGTACTATCCTTGTGCCGTCCGGTTTTTATTCCACGTTAATTATCATTTTCGTGCAATACAGTGATTTGGATCGTCGGATGAAATCTGAAGCGAGTGATTTCTGAGTGCCCAAGGAGTTTCGGCCCGATCGCGATCGATTGCATGTTTCTATACGAATACACAATCGACCCAACCGGCTACACTTGGTCTGCCATTCACATGCTTTTTCTGTGCCGACTGAGTAGCTGTACTGTAGGGTGACAGCCAGTGGCAAACTGTGATTCAATTTTGGGAACGTGTCCGTTCTGTCGAGCGACGATTCCCACCAGTAGTCTCCGCATTGAATACGAGGCGAAGACCGTCAGTACTGTCTTTGCAGAGTGCCCCGGCTGTCGCGAAGTTGTCCAGCCCGAGTAACTGGGCTCGTCGTTGGAGAGCTACGAGACGAAGTGCTTCGGCGATTATGCTGATTCCAGCTCATAGGGATCCTAATGGCCTCTAGCCCAGAATTAGTGGGTATTTAGATGAAGAACGGTGATTAGCTGAACACTGGGGCTACGTTTCTTATTATGCGAACAATTACTCGGGAACTCTTAATCGTCTCCAGGGATCTCTAATTGGTTCCTGACTGGATGTCCTTTTGTGAGATCGGTGTTCCGCCAGGTTCCGCGACGGAACCAGAGGTAGGCAATGATCCCACCGATCACGTTTGAGGTAGCAAAGGCAAGCCAAATACCAGGTGATCCAACCACATCTGCACCAACCCACGCGATTGGAAACCGGATCAGTCCTAGAGTGAGAATAGCAACAACAGCCGCAAGAAGTGTCTTTCCAGCGCCACGGAATCCGCCACTATATGCGCGCATCACACCAATAAACCCAAACGTCAATGCTGTATAGCGCATAAACGTTGCGCCGATATCAACGACCGTAGGATTCGTCGTGAACACAGCGACGATGGGTTCGGCTGCAAACAGTACAAGCAGACCGAACGCAGTGAGCGTCACTAGCATTACCTTTGCACCGTAGTGATTTGCCTGCTCAGCACGGTCAATTTTACCGGCCCCAATGTTCTGGCCAGTCATCGTCTCAATCCCCTGTGAAAACGCGATTGCCGGTAGGAAGATAACCGAAAACACGCGCGTTCCAATCCCATAGGCAGCGACCACCGTCTCGGGGAACGTAGCGATCACCACCAACATGAGATTAACCGAGAGTGCGCGACTGGTTCCCTCCACCGACGCAGGAAGCCCAATATCGACGAGCTGCCTGGCATAGGTGAAGTCTGGCACCATCTGGTTGAGGTGAATCTGGACACCACGTGTTCCCTGGAACATAATGACGAGGCCAATACCAAGCGCTAGTACGCGAGAGAACACGGTCGCGATGGCAGCTCCCTTGATACCAGACCCAGTATAGCCAGTGAGTGCGAACAAGTGCGTCTCTAAACCTTGGAGGCCAAGGTATCCGAATACGGGGTTCTGTTCAAACCCGAAGATGAGGAATGGATCAAGTATGATGTTGAGCACAACAGAGCCAAACATGACAAACATTGGCGTCACTGTATCGCCATAGCCGCGCATCAGCGCGATGAACACGGCAAATCCAAAGACAGCGACTAATCCAAGGGAGAAGACTCGCATGTACGCCGTCGCGAGCGGAGCAACAGTTTCAGAGGCACCTAAAAGTGAAAGGAATTCATCGACGAGCAGGTAGCCAGCCCCGCCGAGGAGCAGCGAGACGATAACCGAGAAGGTCATTGTCTGAGATGCTGCGTACTCAGCTTGCTGTTCTTGGCCAGCGCCGATGTGTTGAGCGACGAGCACGCTGCCTGCCACCGAGAGGCCAAGTGCGAGCGCGATGAGCAAGAAGACCATCGGGAACGCGAAGCTGATCGCGGCGAGTGCGGACGTACTGTATTGCCCGAGCCAGAATGTATCTGCCAGATTGTATGCCGTTTGGAAGAGATTTGTGATGACGATCGGGAACGAAAGATACAGCAGGGGCTTCGCGATACTTCCCGACGTGAGATCGAGTTCTTCAGGCGATTTGAAAAGGCCATGTAGTCGAGTCCGAATACTCACTCAGCGATGCCCTCCGTTACAATCTCAATACGTTCAGAAAATGATTCCTCAATCGGACGAAAATTTTTGCTGATTTTTGCCATATAATAGTTCACCTGTGGCTGACTAGTGAGTCAGCCTCAATCTATACTAGTGTACTCGTCAGCCAGATAAAAAGGATTCGTGAGATATAATCACATTCGTTGAAGCCGAGAAGAGAGCGGTCGAACAGCATTCAGACCGAAACATCGGTTATTCTCGCCTACCGTTGGGTACTTGCATGGTTCTAAAATACCACGTACTTGGCGGAGGCGCAGCCACTCCCGAAGCCACGAGCACGAAAGCACGAGTGAACACAGTGCCATTGTGAGAAGCGAGTTGGACAAGCAATCGGACTAGAACGCACGTGACTACTGATGCGTTTTCGCCAGTGTTTATATCGGTGACCAGCTGCTCTTCTGTAATGGTCTCAGCATGGCTTATTCTGGTGCTCGCCGGTCTCTTTGAGATCGGTTGGGCGATCGGCCTTGAATACTCACAGGGATTCACCAAACTCTGGCCGAGTGTCATGACTCTCATTTTCCTCGCCATTAGCATGCTCTTGCTGGCAAAGGCTGTTCAATCGCTTCCCATCGGCACTGCTTATGCGGTCTGGACTGGCATCGGGGCAGTTGGCGCCGCCACGCTTGGAATACTTTTATTTGATGAACCGGCCACCGTGATACGGATTGGATTCCTCACATTGATCGTGGTCGGCGTCGTTGGCCTCAATTATGTCTCACACTGAGTCTGATGGCAATGGATGCTATCTACTGACGGGGACGTTCAGAGGAGTGTTTTCCTTCGGTTGACCAGACATCCTCATCGAGGAGCCCGTAGTGTTGCTCCAATTCTATCCACAATTCATCAACATCTTCTGTTGAATCCACATCAGTAATTTGTTTGTGAAATTGCTCTGTCTCGGAGGGCGTCAACACATCCTCAGTCTCAGCTGTCGTGATCAGGTTGATGAGAAGATTCCGTTGATAGGTGATCGCTCGAGTTTGCATACTACAGCATCTACCTTATCCTTTCTCAAATACATTAGGGCCACAACCTCACGCGTTTCGAAAATGATGGAGAATCCGTTCTCTTGCAAGAATATTGGGTGAAGACTAATCAAGGGTTGTAAACTAACTCATATGATTTGGATGTTTTTAACTTGTCTTTTTAATATTTTATCAACTGTTGGTATTCTGTGAGCCGATATAGCTTACGTAAGAGTATTCGTCGTTCCTAGGCTAGGCGTTTGATTATTGCGTCGACGTTACCCAGGCGTGCAGTCGAACTCATCCACCCTCCGCTAGAGGTTACGACCTGTGTCCTCATTGCCAGAGATATCTAGAATGACTTCCTTGAGAATCCCCTTCGTCCCCCGGCGAAGCCGTTCGGAAGCGCTTGGTGTGATACGCCAAGTTTCTCGGCCAATTCAGATTGATCAATTCAAGCATAATCAAGCCGAGAAAAACAGCTACCAGTAAACTACCGATGAGAACTCACCGATATCTCTCCAGTAAAAACCACTCGCGAACGTTGGTGAGGGTTGTCTCGTCTTCGATCACCGACGGAAAGTGGAACGATGCCGGGCTGACACGACTGAGCGACGGAGATCGACTTCAATATAGAATTCTAGACTTTTTGCTGGATTTTTGTCGGTGAGCGTCGAACCACACTAACGAAGCCTGTCTCGGACGACGCGCAGTTCGCGTGGATGACGTCCTAGCCGATGAGTTACTTCTTGGTGGTTCGATTGAACGCTTACGAGAGTCATCGCCTCGTTGCTGAGTAGTATCACTCCTGGATTCGAGACGCAGGGAGACCTAGTAAACATTCAGGTTCACGGCTAGTTTCACGGTCTAAAATACACGGAAGCCGTGTATAACCCAAGCTGTTTCCTAATGGCGTATCTTGAATAAAATCCGATATTTTCGCTTACATAAATCCTTCCTCATGATGGCGGTAAGTGTCTTTGGGCTGCTGTTCGTCTACTGTAAGCTGTGACTTACCCATCATTTCAACTTGACTGCATTCGGTAATCAGGCCGATTAGCGGGTTCAACCCCCGTGTGTAGTCCTCGGCGGCACGATAGCCGCCAGTGAGAACGATGAAAACGAATGTAGAAAAACATGACACACAGATCCAGCCAAATCCGCTTTCAGGCATGACAGGATTCCAACGAGATCTACTGCTCACTGTAGCGCTCCTCTCAGGGACAAACCCGTCGGGGAAAGACATCATGCATGAACTTGAGTCAGAGTACGGAGAGGCCGTCAACCATGGACGTCTCTACCAAAATCTCGGTGAGCTCGTCGATTCAGGTTTCATCCGGAAGCTTCCGCTGGATGGGAGAACAAACGTTTACCGGCTGACTGAACGAGCAAACACGCAACTGCATGACCACTACATATGGGCGGAGAAGTGTCTACGATTGATCGACGAGGAGACCGTCGGTTAAATGCGACGATTATCCGCAAAGTGGTCAAATGCGAGGGTAATTCGTAGTGCAACGTCATCCAGACGGTCACCCTCTCACGTCGAACGTCAGCGAACGTCGATATAGAACTATGAATACGAATATCGCGCTCGGGATTCCACCGATCGCGGTGCTGATAAAGATGCTTCGTCGGTCGAAGAATTTAGCTTGGCGTTACCAGCAGGCGAGCTTAGTACTGGCACTGTCGAGTATCGCACTATTTCTCACTATGGGTGGGGCGGTGTTTGCCTATCTGCTGTTGAATGTTCGGCTTTCACCGCTTCTTATGGTAGCATTAGCGTTCACGGTACTAGGGTTGGTACCATTTGCGTTGTTCACTGGCATACTGTACAAAGAACATAAGATGACTTTTGGATCGTGATTATAGAACTCAAGCGAGAGTATCGAATAAAAGAACAAAATTACGGCAACACGACACTGAAAAGGAGATGGAGCCGGCCGAGACGACACTTCATCTCACTTTTCCAGTGTACCTTTTCACGAGATTCACGTCATGATCCCAGGTGAGAAAGCCGTGGTCCACTAGGGTAAAGAGGTCGGTATGGTAGAGCGCAAGACGGAGTCGTGCCACATCTTCGTCGGCAGAGGGTGGGCCGTCCTCGAGCATACAGAACCACTGGTTGACAAACGTGTAAACGAGTGATATTTTCACGAGGGAGTGACGTTTGATGCACCGGGTGAAAGAGAGGGACAAGCGGTAAACTCTCGAGATAGTTTGTCTCACTCACCCTAGGCGGTCACCTTGAGTAGAGCTTCACTCGCCGTACTCCCCCGATACCGAATTGTCTGACTCCGTGTGTCGTATTCGATGAGTCGGTGATCGGCGAGAGCTGGGAGATGCTGATGTACCAGGCCAATCTGAGCCTGGTGGTGTGAGGTGATCGCCTCCACGTTGTTCTGAACGTAGCCAGCCAATTCGTCGAGTGTAGCACTATCCGTATCCTTCGTTCGAAGATATGAGAACACTGTGCGACGACATGGGTCAGCGAGTACTTTCAACAGTGCGTCGACCGGGATGTCGTGCGTGGTGTGATTACAAAGTGTCATTTTGTCTCCCTTCAGTGTGACGAATCTCACTGGAACACCACCACTGGGTGCCCACGAGTATCGTCCAGCCGAAATCCACACCAGTAGATATCCACAGTCGTGCTATCGTCTTAGTCTCTCTAACCAGATGGTCAAAACACCACATGTTCTGCTCTTACCTGATTTTATAGTGCTTTCTTCGGAATAATTGTTCAAAACAGCTACTGCGATCGTTTCTCTACTCACTACGTTGTATGGGGACACACGTGCCAACGGAGTTTTTACGCCTCGAAGGCGAAAAGGATACACCAATGACCAGTGAGCAGCACCAGCCTCAAAACCTCTTTCACCTCGACCACTGCTATCAGGTCTCTGTCGACGAAAACGGCCATGAGACGCTGAGTATGCAGGTGAGTGAGGCGATGGCAACTGTTGTTGAGAAAGATTTGCATGAAATCCCACCCCTCTACGATGTCATCGACCCAGACGCACTCAACAACATCTTTCATCCTCTCTCGGCGGATACACAACAGTCAGGACAATCACCCACTGAGATTGTATTTTCATGGTGTGACCACGCTGTTCGCGTGCGGCAAACGGGTGAGATTCGTATCACAAACCAACCCGTCATTCTTGAGATCGGTACAGACGCCGCCTCATCTACTGTATTCTCTTGTGAAGCATTATCTGGCACAGATGGGGTCGCTCATGAGTATGCCCCAGCCGAGGACGTAGGGACGACAGTTATCCTCGCGATTGCCGATGAAGTCGGGACTGAACCACATGCATTGCGAGAACAACTATCGGATCGCATCAATCCGGATGCACTCACCAACTTGTTCCGCCCAAAAGTCGACGGAACGCCGCGGACTGGTGGCTATGTTTCATTCGCGTTCCAGGGGTATGTTGTCACAGTTTCAAGCGACGGGACAATCACACTACAGTCAGAGCTAGCCCAACTGAAACGAGATGGTGGGAATGTCCTTGTGGTTGGAGATGTCCCTGATGATGTCTTCACCACTGCACGCTCATTCCTCGGTGGGGAGTCCAAGCAAATCCAACACGATCTATTTGCGTTACTTGACCGTTCGCCAGTGGCGCTCCAACAGTCTGCAACGCCAGCACAACCCATCCTAGGTACTAGTGAGATTCTCGATTATCAAATACCAGTAAGAGCGGCGGGGGTACATGAGTCTCTAGCAGAGCAACAGACACAAAACACCCAGATCACTCAAATTACGGGCGAACTGTTCGACCTTCGCAGGGCACTGATTCAGTCACTCGCACGATACGAGTATGACACAGCTGATTATGATGTAGCTGATCTCCGGCTCTACATGGATTCGCTTCGCCCGATCCTTGATGATGTTGACATTGACGTCGCCACGTTTTTACAGCCACTCCAGCAAACTGTGAGCGCTGTGAGTGCAGTCGGCTATTATCTGCTCCCAAGTGATCGAAATGCGCCGTCGATCCGCGAGCTTGAAGCAGACTTTGATGCTGTGATCGAACTCCGCATTGGGACGTCCGGTCCTGAACAACGATGGCGGCTTCGCAACACGGGATATACGACGCGGTGGTTCTCGCTCGACTGAAATTTTGACCCCTTGTAACCGGACATAGCCACTATAATTCAACATCATGTTCATTGATATACGGAAGGGAGGTGGATCAAATGCCAACGCTCTTTGCCGCAGTCATCCCTGCATCCGAGGTCCCCGCCAGTCAAGTCTTTGCTCTTCGAGAGGACTCATGGATCGAATTTCCTATCCTCCAATTGACTACTGGCGACTTACTGCCGCACGTCTGGGCATATGGTGCTGACCGGGAGCGACTATTCACGCAGTGTAACTCGAGTTCGGTCGTGAGGCACATAACTCGACAGCAGGTCTGTCTAGACCGGATTCAATACGTTCTTCAGTGGGAGACAGACGCACTGACTGCGATTGCACGCCTTGTCGCGGAGCTACAAAACAATGAGATAGAACTACTCTTCGGGCGAGCCGATCCTGATCAGTGGACGGTGCTTCTCGAATGCCCATCACCACGGCAGGCCATTTCGTTCTATATCGAGTGTTCGTTTGATGGACTCGAACTTCACCAACGGTCGACCGATGAGTGTACGACGTTCCTTTCCAACTCACCAGAAGATGATCGGCATTGTTGATCGGGTTTTTTCGGCTATTACGCCATGGAGAGTATGTGATTTGGTCAGTTGAAAGAAGAACACCATGATGAAGAATGTCTTTGCCATGGAAAAAGCCCGACAGTGAATAACGGGTTTCCCTGCTTGGGACGACGCTGTAATACCGTGTCCACCGTCGGCACAGCTGAGTTTGGTCTCTCAGTGAGCTTGTTTCGCACGGAGTGTTCGTTAGTGTATTTTAGAATTTTGTCGCTAGTAAGACGACAGAATCGGAACAGCTACGACTCATGCTCTCCGTCAGTCAGATATGGACATCGCACTTCGGTTGCAAGACGGTGCACAGTTAGAACTGACAGACATTGGTGTCTCGACAACAGACGAGATGATTTCATTCAGTATTGATGGCCGCATCACAAACGTTGAAGACGAAGTGTTGAAGCAATTCAGCGGCAAGCACGTCACACCCGTCGAAATCGTGTTCGCCGTTGAGGAACCCGAAGCATAGCATATGAGTCGTGCCCCATAGGTAGTTCTCTGCCTGACCAGCACACACGATGGTTCGTATGAGAATAATCCCATGTAATAGGGAACGTATACGTGTCTGTTGCTCCGTGCTGTGCCTTGCTCTCAAGCATGTTCCTGAGGGTGACCGGCGCTCCAGAAAAAGTCTCGAATCGTTACAAATCGCGTGGTTGGACGGTTTTGCGGTCGTTTTCCTCGGCACGTCGAGCGGCGTTTTCAAGAACCGTCGAAACTTCATCGTCGAGTGCATCGTAGAAGTCACTCGCGACATTCTTATCGTCGAGCTGTTCTTTCACTGCGACTTTGACAATCAAATCAGCCATACAGGCACCTAAACGGTATTATACTACAAAAAGCCAGTGGTAAAAATGGCCGTTTCACGATGGTCGCCGAGAGCAGTCTACGATATCACGCTTGATGAGCATGCCTGTCTATTAGTTACATAATCGTTCAACTGGTATCCATCTTCTACTGGCCACTACAAAACACGGTTCTGACACATCATCAACAGAGCTACTACACAGTGGTTTCGAGACGTCGAGCGATGACGAGCAGCGCTTCAAGCCGTGATTCACCTCGATAGCGAACCGTCTCACTTCGAACGTCATACTCAAGCACATTGTGATCCACGAGTTTCGGGAGATGTTGATGGTGTAACCGGAGGTGGATCTGGTGTTCTGAGGAATCTTCATCAAGCGTGTTCTGGAGATGCTTGCAGAGATCATCAAGTGTTGCTATCTTCGTCTCTCCGTCGTGGAAATAGTAGAGAATATGGCGGCGATACGCATTGGTGAGCAATTCAAAGGCAGTGTCAAGCGGCAGTGCGGGAGAGGAGGTGGGTTCACGCGTCATAAGTGGATCTAGACAGAGAGCATGTGCTGGTTGGCTGCGATGGTGACCAACCCCTTTCGATACTATACGACACGCTTTATTATTTATCTACTGATGCACCCTAAGTATTGTGTTGTTTCGATGGAATCCCAGAGCAGTCTGGCAATGACGATACTTACGTCTACAGTGTTTCGGAGGGACTACTTCTCCGTAGGAGCGGCATATATGTCGGGAGGAGTAATGTTCACTATCTTCTCTGTCGAGTAATTTCCGTCCTCTCTCGGATTGTCTTAACGAACTCTAAGAACCGTTGTTGATCTCTACGAGTATTGGTAACAACTATCTATATTTGTAGAGGGATTTTCCAGACTTGGAATCGCGATACTAAGGAGGGGTTCATCACTAGTTACAGCAGCGATTAAGCAATCCATTTCTCTTTAGAAAGCACTTCGAAACTAAGTAAAAATATCCACTCTAGGTGACTATGGCGACGTCAGCGACCACACTCGAAAGCGACATTCGTGAACACCTCCAGACGATCTTCACTGAAACGACAGCCCCACTCGTCGTTGTGAATCCATCTGAAAACGTTTTAGAAGCACTCATCATCGCTGCAACTGAATATGATACTGACCTCCCTGAAGTACGGGTTTTAGCCGCCGAGTCAATCCTGAAGACCGTGGTTGAAGATTTCATCATCGCGAGCCACGCAGCAGATCTCATTGCCGATGACACGCTTGCACTGCGTACAGCACCCGAGATCTCACACAACTCGTTGCTTGTTACGTCAGAACAGATAATTGCATTCATCTCGATCGACGGCGAGATCCGGGGGGTAGCATCAGATGAATCAGAGGTTGTTGAACCTATGCATGAAACGTTTCTGAACGAGTGGGAGACTGCAGAGCCATTCACGCTTCGGACGCCACCATACTCACAGGTGCTCGATACCCTCGAGGAAGACATCGGCACAGAGACGAAGGACGATTTTGTCGCGCTGCTCGACTCAGTCGAGTCAGTCCGTGGAACCGGTGATGAGTTAGATGAAGTAGAGATCAGTCTTTTAGCGGCGGCGAAGAATGAGGTGCTCTTCTATGATATCGGTAAGTGGGGCGAAGATACCGGTGTTGCAAGTAAGGCAACCTTTTCCCGGGTGAAAACCATGCTCGAAGATCGCGGGCTCGTTGAGACAGAAAAAGTGCCGATCGAGGTTGGACGCCCGCGGCTCCGCCTCCGCTTAGCAACCGAGGACTTACAGAAGACAGATATCGAAGAGCTAGTGCATCGTGTCCAAGAGCAACTTGCCTGAGTATCCACGACGGTGGGCATGCGTCTGTCGCCAGGATTTCATCGTCAAATTACGGTCGGCTATGGTGGTTTGAGATGGTTAATGTTGATGAGATCGCGGAACGACTGGTGAGCGTCGTCCAAACACGTCTTCCGCGCACCTGTTTTTGTTTTGAATTGTGCTACCCGGCCGTTGTTCAGGATGCACTCGGAGATACACTTGTATTTGATCTCGAACTCACATTGCAGTCGCGCTAACCACTCCTATCATCAGAACCCAAGTGGAAGGCAACTTACGACTTGTTCAGCTGGTCGCGCCACTGCATGCCCCGTTTCCCTGTAATGCGCGATTGCTTGGTTGGTGACCTCGTCACGCGGAATTCCGGTTCTCGTACTTGCTTGCCACTCACAGCCGGTACAGCACAGGGTGTAGTCGTTAGTCATCGCTCTCAACAGAGATTATTTCATCGGGTGTGATTTTGATATTGTGGCCGGCATACTCAAACTGGACAGCCAGTGAACCATGGGCGTAGAGTGCATCGAGTGCATCGGGATCAATTGCCTTATAGAGCGGGGGAAGTTCAGCGGGATCACACTCATCCGTCTTGGCAATCTGGTGGACAATAGTCACACTCAGTGGTGTCGTCTGCGACGTATGTGTGCGTGGTGATGGGTCATCTTCCGGCGTGTTGTTTCCAAAGGCCATTTGTGGTATATGACTAATCGTGACTAAGCAAGTGGTCATCGATGGCTGACTATGTAGAATATATATAAAGCCTCATGCGGTGCAGTCAGTCAGTGCTGTCGATGAGCGTATTTGCGATGAGATTGCGATGCCCACGACGGAGCCGATCAGCGAGTGACTGCCGGGAGATATTAAAATCTTGAGCGATTTCTTCGAGCGTCGCTTCCCGCGGGGAATTGAAATAGCCCGCTTCAAACGCCCGGATGAGTGCCGCTTCTTGCGCCGATGTTATTTGATAGACTTCACCTGAGCGCATTTCAGAGAGTGCATAGAGCCGCGTGACTGTAAGAGGGATGTCGTGCTCACGGCAGTACTGTTGAAACTGCGTGATTGCGTCATTGTCGTCTGCGCGGAGTTGGAACTCCCACTCACGTTCAGTTCCAAGGGCCGACAGCAGGATAACGTCCATATCGGCGATTCCTGTAAAGATACTGTTGACCGTCAGATCCCACTCGCCACGAAAGAGGCCGCCACTCGGAACCGTGTCCACAAGTTCGATCATTTCGACTGCGGGGTGGCCCTCAAATCGGTCAGGAATCGCCTCAACGTCACTGCCCCACACCCAGAAGTAGGGAACGATCGCCCTCTTCGTGGGGATGATACGTTCGAGTTCCACTTCCACGTCCGGGAACTTCTGGAAGATTTGGCCAAGGGGGAATGCGTCGGCTGGGACGGTGAACTCAACGATCGTTGGCACAACTCGTCTTATGGATGCATCGGCAAAAATGCCCAGCCTCGTCGTGACACTCCTCAGACACCACGAACACGGATCGCAGTTGACTTAGGTACTATACTCGTCGGTGGAAACCACTGTAAGGAGAGCTTCAAGTCGTGTTCCATCTCGATACCGCACGGTCTCACTGTGCTGATCATAGTCAACGACACCGTGGTCGGCGAGTTTCGGGACGTGCGTGTGGGTGAGGGAAAGCCGTGCGTGACTGGGCGACGTGACCTCTTCGACTTCCTCATGGACATGGTCGGCAAGCTCACCGAGCTCTGCGACATCGCTATCCTTTTTCTGGAGATACGAGAGCACCTCGCGGCGGTGTTCTTTGGCAAATATGGTATACAGGATCCCCGGTGCAAGAGAGTGATCTTTCCCGTCTCGAGAATCAGTCATTACGTTGAATATACAAGAACAACTCCCATAACGATAGGGGCTGTTCAAACGGGGGATTTTAAACAGGATCTGGATGCCACAACTTACGTGGATGGTGTGCTTCATGACCCATCGAGTAACGCACGTTCGAGGAGGGCTTCATTACCGCGGCGAATCAGATCAGAAAGCGGCTGCTGACTGATGTTGAATTCGTCTGCTAACTCAGAGAGTGTGACTTGCCGGGGTGTCTGGAAGTAGCCCTGTTGAAGTGCAAGCAAAAGCGCATCACGCTGTTTCTCCGTGAGGACGCTCTCTACGAGGCCATCACCGACTTCGGTGAGCGTCTGAATCCGCCCGACTGTATAGGGAATCTCATTGTCGCGACAGTGGTTATGGAATGTTGTGAGTTCCTCTTGTGAGGGAAACAGTACTTCGAACTCCCAGGTCTGCGTATCGTAGCCATAGGCACTGCGGATGATCGTTTCCGCCTCTGTGAATCCCTCGAAAAACCCGCCGTCAGGGATTCCCCAATTTAGGAGATACAAGCGACGATCCCCGACCTGCTCGATCTCGCTGAGCTCGTGGACGTGGTCGTCAGCACGCACGCGTTGTTCAAAGGCGTCGAGATCGTCATTCCAGGCCCAAAACAGAGGAATCACATTCGTGTTAATGGGTACGATTCGCTCGAATTCGATCTGAATCTCGGTCTCCGCCGTGAGTAACCGGCCAGGCGTGAAATCTGTGGCTGGGAGTGAGAACTCAACGAGCGTTGCCATCAGTCCGTCTATCATCCAATCTGCAGCCGCTTAGTATTTAGTGTGGCCGCCGTCAGCCATGCTCTCGGCTGACAGATACTGTCAAAAGTGGATATCTGCGCGAATCAATCGCTCCTGCTCGCAGTGGATTACGTAGTCGGCGTGCGGTCATAGTCAGCCGTGACCACTTCAAGGAATGTTTCAAGACGGTCGCTATCCCGATACCGGATTGTTTCACTGCGCTCATCGTACTCGATAACGCCAGCGTCCGCGAGTTTTGGGAGGTGCATGTGGACGAGGGGGGTTCGTGCCTGTTTAGGGCCGGTAACGTCGTTGACTTTCTCGTGGATGTGATCGATTAACTCGTCGAGTTCGGCGACGGCTGTCTCCTCGGCAGTGAAATACTGCATGACGCTGCGTCGCGTGGCGTTCGCGAGCAGTTCGCAGGCGGTATCCAGCTCACGGCGCGGAGTCGATGCGTGGTCGTTATCTGGAGATGCAGTCATTGGTATGTGTTCGGAACAGTATGAGTTTGATTCGCGATCAGTCACTCTGTGGTCGCTCCTGGGTGGAGAGGCTAAGTCGACGTGGATTTGTGTTACTTGTTCGTATGGAATACAATCGCAGACTCCGTAGGTTTTATCGGTGACCGTTCCACAAAACCTACGGAGTTAACGGACAATTCTCGGGAATAATCCTCCGGCAATGATTCACGATGAACATTCAAGAAATGTGGAACTTGGCGAAACAGGGCATCGGCCTTCAGACATATTGTTAAGAACAGCGCTGTCGGTCGTGCTACTTGATGTGGATTTCGTCTGACGTGACTATCACCTGCTGGTCATAATACCCAAATGTCACTGTTGGAACTGGATCAGACCCATCAGAGGTACTGAGCAATTGATCCATGGCAGCAACATTGATCGTCTCATTGAGCCGATCTATTGCTAACGGGGAACATTCTGTTGCGTCGGCCACCGCAAAGACCACGGCTTCACTCGGTGTTTCGTCGGTACTAGATTGATATGTATACTCTGCGTCGCTTCGGGCTGACGTTCGTGTGGGAGCCATGAATGTGGTTAGGTGTGGGAGTTGAATTCTTGTGTCGTCTGCTCAATCTGTTCGAGACGGGATCCTAATAACTGCCGGGTCGTCTCTCCCTCGCCAATGAAGGCCGTTTCCTCATAAACGCCCTCGTCCGTTCGCTCCCTGAGCGTGCCGAGCATGAGGGCATCACGGTCAGCCAGCAGCAGGCGAGCAACTCGGTCTTCTTCGATGGGGACATCTAGCCAGTCTTCGTCTGGCTCCCACAGGACGATTTCTGGAGCGTTCTCGCGAATGAGTTCACGAACAGTCGGATCAGTTGTCCCGAGAAAGACGTCGACACCGCGCTGAGAGGCGTCCATGACGCGCGAGAAACATCCTGCTTCAAGCAATCCTGTTGCGGTGAAAATCGAGAAGAGTTCGTCGTCAACGCGCTCCAAAAGCGACTGGCTATATGCGACAACACCTTCACGACCCTCGATCGTCCCTACCCCTTCGTCCGCAGTGGTTCCTGTGAGGCGTGTCCGGAAGTCGGGATCGAGGACCGAGTGCAGCCAGGCCACTCGTAGGAGCGGGTGACCGTTGTAGGCGACCAATTGCTTCTCAGTATCGTAGTCGATCAGATCCGCCTCAGCTAAGAGAGGTAGATGGACGTGACGCAGGTTACTCAGAAGCTGGTCAACGTCTGCTTTGGGGATGGCAGATTCAGCCGTGCGCTGTTCTCTGGCCCCGTCGTCTCGCGCCAGTGTCTCCAGGTGAATCTGTTGGAATGAATGGTTGAGACTGGCAAGAATGGTCCGACGGCGCGAATCACTGAGTGCCGAAAAGAGTCCATCGAGAGATCCGGCGTCGATATCCGTCCGCTCTTGGGGATGAATCGCCGCAAGGATACCGGGGTCGTGATACGCAGGATGGTTAGTGAGCGTGACGGTGCCACGGTCAGGATCGTGGTCGAATAACCCGGCAGCAGTGAATTGCGACAAATGGTTGTGGTGTAATGTGACGAGGGCACGCTGAACGGCTTCGGTCGGAATGGTGTCTCGTGAGGGCTCGTCTCGCATTGACGCGAGATGTGTCGCGAGTTCTCGCTGTGGCACTGGATCAGGTGTCTGTTCAGAGACGGTTCCGAGGAGACAACGTCGAGGCTCGCTGGCAAGACAAGAGAAGAGAGCGGTGAGTGGGTCTTCTGTGTCTCCACCGGACTGTTTCTCATAGTCATCCACGGTGAGAAATTTGTCAATGCTCAAAACAATACCGAATTATTACAGTCATCATCACGATCTCAGCAGAAACGGTCGACAGAAAAACGAGATATTTCCTAGCTGACGCAGAAGAGATGAAAGATAGTAGTGAGAGGATACAAGCTACTCTGTCCCTTCCGTGAGCAGTTTCAGGTCGATCGTCCCATCGCTGGTAACCGTCACCTCGTATCCACAGTAAGTGAATATGACACGCCCGTTCGCTCGGGGCTGCCCATTATGGCGAGGCGCAAAAATCGCTTCGAGCGCCTCAGGGTCAACTGCCTCGTAGAGGGACGCTAGTTCCTCGGCAGGTTTTCCCTCACGTCGTGCAATTTCTCGGACGATACTGGTACTCACTGAGTCGTCGTCTTCCGGCTCTCTTCCGTCACTTGGTGTTGAACTTACAAGCATTGTTTAGTGTTACTCCTACTGCCTGTAACGAATTGCTCCACCTCAATCCGTGAATGGCGTTCACTAGCACCCCACCAGCCACGTATAAAATAACTCTGAATCGAGATCCAGCCTCACCAAACCCCGCAACACACCTCACGTATAGACTGCAAGAGAGGTATCGGAGTGAATGCACTTCCGCTTGCGATTTTATGCGACAGGAGATCGGCTTCTTGCTAAATAGATAGTGTGAACGTATCACACTTGAACTTGATCTAACGTATGGTTGGTAGAAATCACGAGCTGAATACAGGACGTATGTCTGGCCTCATATTTTGCCCTGCTTTTAGTGGTGATAGACTCGCGTCAGTACTGAGAATCACTCCGTTACATCATCCAATGCGAATGAGCCAAGCTCGATCTCTCCCGATCGCTCGTATCGAAGCATTTGCACCCCTGTACTCGATGTTTCCGCCTTCGTCAGTTCAAGGGCTCCAGGGATTGTCCCCTCCTCGAACAATCGTTTTCCGTCCCCAAATGGGCAGATATCGATTTTAAGCAGGTGTCTCAGCGTTGTAAAGGTATACCGCGGTAAGCGCAACAATTGCCTCCGCAATCTTGGCGATGATAGACATCGCATTGAGTGGACCAGCCATCACGAAGAACGCAATGATCGTCGCAAGTGCATATACGATCGCGATCAGATAGAATTCACGCCGCCAGTATCGACTCAGGAAGAGAAGAACGCCACCGATGAACCCGAGGGCATTCAAATAGAATAGAATTCCCGTTGTCTGATCGAATCCGATCACCATCGGTGCAAGAAATAAATGAATGACTGCCGAGACGAGGGCTGCAAGAATGGTGACGTAAGCAACTGTATTTGATGGAAGGCTCAACAACGGTTTTTGGGCTTCTGTAGTGGCTGGTTGACTGGACATAGAGCGCATTGGGCGGGGAGATCCAAAAAAACCATGCTCATCTAACATTTTCGCATTCTTTCAGGGATGTTTCCTGCTGGCCGTTCGTGAGAACGGGCCACAAAGCACAGCTGAACAAACCTCACTTATCTTTTTACAACTCATCAACAGACGTTCTCAGCTATCACCGACCAGCGACTGTTTACGGAAAGTGTAGATGTAGTGACCGACGATATTCTCAAAACCCTGGCGGCTCTGTTTGATCGAGCGCGAATACATCTCAAGCGAGAAGCCCTCCATGAAGTTGAATTGGGAATCGAACGGCGTCACCGAGTACACGCGCATCTCGTGGCGTTTCATCACAGTGCAGGAAGAGCAATAAGCCACTTAGCAGCGGCGGCGGATCTCCTCCATGAATGCGACTATCATGACCTCGCTGAACACTAACGCTATGATACCTGCGCCCATCTAGTATCATTCAAGGAGAAGCATTTCAATGGTTATCGCATACGTCCTAATCAAGGCAAATGTACCAACTGTGGATCAAATACGAGATACGATTACAGAACTCGACGGTGTCGAGGAAGCGCATATCGTAGCTGGCGACGTCGATATTATCGCCAAAGTCGTCGTCGAGACACCAGCAGCTGTCAGAGAGATCGTCACGTCCGGAGTCTTGACTATAGATGGAGTCGAAAACACCTACTCATACATCGCAATGGAATAAGTCTCCGCACGACCACCGCAGAAATATCTCTCGTCCGTGAGTCCGACGAAGAATAGTCGGGACCGGACTTAGAGCGGTTCTAAGAGAGGGGAAGATGACGGACGGCAGTTGGAGAGCGAATGCGATGGCATCAAACTCGACGAAACGAGTGCTACTACATGAATTCAAATGAGCGTATCCAGAGGGGGGTCACCGCCAGGTCACTTGTCTCTCTCGTTATGAACGATGATTCTCGAGAAACGGTCGAAACCGCATCAATGCCTTGTTATTACTGGCGCTCTCCCTCTCTATTTGGCCATTCCTAATCCCACCAGAGTACTCTCCGACGAGAGCAACGCATCACGAACCAGCTCTTCGGTGGCGAGATCGATACCGAAGAGCCACCACTTCATTCGCGTGAAGACACCAGCCTCTGAACGTGCCTTCTCTCGTTCTGCCCGCCACTTCTGAAGCGACTTTTCTTCTTGGACGTACGCGACGAGCTCCTGGTGCTCGTCGTTCCGCCGACTCGCTACCCGAACCGGCTCACTGCCCGAAATTGGTCCTGCAACTCTTCGAAGACTCCTCTTCTATCTAAACTGAGAGCAGTAGTACTGGAATCTCAGGAGGTCTGCATTTTTAGGCGCCGGAGGATATCACATCGCTAATGAGCGATCTCTTCTCAACAATCATCATCACCGTTTCCATTATTTCCATTATTTCCATTATTTCCGCCATTACCGCCATCTCCGTTATCTCCGTTGTCGCCGTTATCCCCGTTATTTTCATCATCAGTCTCGGCTCGTTCGAGGTCGACATCCAACTCGATCTCCACAGTGATCTCTGTTGGTGAGTTCGAGACTGCCTCTATTTTTGTATCGATGTCAACTTCTAGTTCCTCGACTGCATAGATTTGATCCCTCAGTTCACCACTTGGGAATTCTGTCGTATGGACGTTCACATAGGCGTTCTTCGCATGGATCTCGTCGAGCAAATCCTCAATCGATCCACCTTCAAGTGGACCAACGAGATCCTCATCCGTAATCGTCCCAACTGCCCCAGCATTGTTCTCGACTATAGACTGATCGGCATCTGCCTGGTCACCAAGCAAGTGGACCACAACGGGACCGTTTTCTCCTTTCTGGCCAAGATGGATATGTGCAGCTGTGACCGGCGCATTCGCATTGATGGCTAAAAGGACGTAGTCCAGCCGAGTTCTATCTGGACTTGCTTGGAAGGCAACAATCCCCTCTCCGTCACTGTCAACAGGTGGAACTTCGTTCTCACCCTCAAGGCGACCAGTACTGAACAAATCTCCCGGTAGTTGAAAACGTTGCTCATCTGCGTTCTGTACTTTCGCTGTGTTTGCGGTCGCAGTCCCTGCAGTGAGTCCGGCAAGCGCTGCGGCACTCGTACCAATTATCTGTAACGTACTGCGTTTCTGTGTGTCAATCATAGTTTGACTCCAATTATATCTAAGACACTTATTGTAATTACTATATTGATCATAAATTGATGAATACAACTATTGCTCAAGATGAACCATAGTACTGGTAGAGACTATCTCTCTATGATTCCCTCCGTTGTGACATCCGCACGCTAAACAGCGGTTGGGAATCGAGAACCTCTTGCTGGCGATGATAGGTTTTATCCTTTATGGAGGAGGTCGGTTCGACTGATTTCACTTCTTATTGGAAATGAATTGGAGCTTAGGTGCTATCGCTGGAGTCGAAGCCGAGTGCGGCGGCCACGTCCAAGAGATCCGCGCCACTTTCATTCGCGGAGAGACCAATGTCTTCACCAGTGCTCTTCAGTTTCTGTCGAGCCTCATTATTCGTGAACCCGTTCGTCATGAGTTGTCCAGCAGCTCTTGAAACGTGCGGACACGCCATTGACGTCTCCGAGAGTGTCCATTCGATGACTGATCTCCGGTCTGAGGTTCGAACTCATGGAGGACAGGGTCGTAATTGCCAGCACCAAAGTTTGGCTAGGCGTTTCGTGAAAACATGAACCATCTGCGGCCTTTATCGAGGCGTTCAGCATAGGCGGGAAGCGGAAGTGACAATGACTAACCGAGAACAACAAGACATGAAAGATATCGATTCGGACGACCGCCGATCGTTCATGAAGAAGGGTGCACTCGCAACGAGCGCACTCGCATTAGGACTGGGCAGTGCTGGTAGTGCATCGGCACAGGACGATCTCGTCTTAGTGTACACGTACGACTACCACCCGAACGTGCAGTTCCGTGTTGTTCAAGCACTTGAGCAGTCGACGACGGTGCGTCTCCTCCAGCGTCCCGGCGGCGGCGATGCCCCTGAAATCAGTCAGCCGGACGACTACAATGCGTACATCATCCGCTACCAGCTGGGCGGCGGTGACAGAGGACAGGGACAGATCTCCACATTCGTCTTCGGGCGCGATCTGTCACTGAACACTGGCTCCACTCGGTAGTTCTCTGGCGATGCATCGGTTTTCAGTAGCACGCTCAACCTGCTCAGCACGAGCCTTCGAGGGGGCGGTGACGAAACCACTACAACGACCACAAGTTGAACCTCGTCGTACTCTCTTTATCCTTCGTCCCCTTCGGAGTATTTTAGGGCGGCAACAAGGGGGTCACTCACTAGTCGCATACGTTCTTTCCGACGCATTTAATAGACAAATGTGATCTAGACTGTGTTCTCTCATGAACTCGATTACGGTACGTCTGACATTACCTCATACGGAAGATGGTAATCGGTGTTCCAGAAACAGTGGGACTGTGGATCCGCTACAAATCGCGTGGTTGGACAGTTTTCCGGTCATTTTCCTCAGCTCACCGTGCGGCGTTTTCGAGGACAGTCGTGACTTCGCTATCGAGTGTATCATAGATGTCACTCGAAATGTTCTTATCTCCGATTTGCTATTTTATTACTGCTTTGATAATTTACTCGGCCATACATGCACCCAAACGGTATAATACTGTGAAAATCAGCGGTAAAAATCGGTCTTTACCGAATTTCGACGACAGATACTACAAACCAATGGGGAGTTCTCCAGTAGCGAAGCTCTCTGAAAGAAATCATTTATTTCTACCTTAATGATCAGTGCTTTCCAAAATCAGTATCGTATAGTGCAGACACCGCGATACAGACGCCTGACTCGACTATTTCATCACCACCACAAAATACTATTCGGGATAGATAGTTAATGGAGAATATTTCTGGAACGGGCAGATTCATCTTCGATAGAATCTGCAGTCCTCGCGTCAAACTCTTTGAACCGTTCTCCGGATTGAAGGCAAGCTGGGTAGTTGTACATCCGCAACGACGCTGATCTTCGAAAGTCAGTCGTCGGGAGAAGGACTAACCATGACAAAAAGCAAGCAATCAGATAGTGATTTAAGCGATGAGCCGGAGAACCTTCGACAAAGATCGTTAAAAAGAAGAACAATTCTCTCGGGGTTGATAGCCACAGTAGGCGTATCGAGTCTCGCCAGCGCACAACAAACAACGACAGAACAAGGCCAAACAACAACTACCTAAGGTGGGGGTGGAAATCAGCAATCGTTAGTTCAAGCAGCCCAGCAGGGTGCTCAACAAGGTGTCGACAGTGTCGAAGATTCGTTATCGGAGGACGAGCGGCAAGCGATTGTCGAGGGTGCTACCCAGGGTGCAATCCAAGGTGCTGTCAATCAGAACGTTAACGTCAATGTCGTACAGAATGCTGCGTTCGGCGCAGCCCAGGGTGCAGCTCAAGGGACGGTCAACCAGAATGCCAATGTCAACGTTCTCCAAAACGCCGCATTCGGCGCCGCCCAGGGCGCAATCAATCAGAACGCCAACGTCAATGTCGTCCAGAATGCTGCATCCGGCGGTGCTCAAGGGGCAGTCCAAGGGGCTGTAGCAAATCAAAATGCGAATGTAAATGTTGTCCAAAATGCTGCCTTTGGTGCTGCGCAGGGATGTGCTCAAGCAGGCGTAATTAACCAGAACGTCAACGACAACGTTCTTCAGAACGCAGCATTAGGTGCGGCGCAAGGCGCAGTCAACCAAAATGCGAACGTCAATGTCGTGCAAAACGCTGCGTCTAGTGCAGCCCAGGGTGCGGTGCAGGGGGCTGTAACGAACCAGAACGCCAATGTCAACGTCATCCAAAATGCCGCGTTTGGCGCTGCCCAAGGTGGCGTTCGGGCTGGTGCAGCAAATCAAAACGTCAATATCAACGTTCTGCAAAACGCTGTGGCCGGCGCAGCCCAGGGCGCGTTGCAGCTAAACCAGAACGTCAATATTAATGTAATCCAAAATGCCGCGCTTGGTGCCGCCCAAGGTGCAATTCAGGGCGCTGTGAACCAGAACGTCAACATCAACGTCATTCTGAATGCGGCCGCTGGTGCCGCTCAAGGCGCAGTCCAAGCTGGTGCCGTCAACCAGAATGTTAACATCAACGTCATCCTCAACGCCGCACTCGGTGCTTCCCAGGGAGCGATCAACGCAGCAGCGGGTGCTCAAGACGTCTCGCCCCAAGAGGTCCAAGCCGCAGCACTGGGTGGGGCAACAGGCGCTGTTGAATTCGCCGCGGTGAACCAGAACGTCAACATCAACGTCATCCAGAACGCTGCAGCAGACGGTGCTCAGCAAGGAGTACAAGCAGCAGCCACAGGTGCATCTCCCGAGGAAATTCAACAAGCGGCTGAGCAAGCAGCACAAGAAGATCAGGTCGACGGTACTCAACAACCTGGTGAAGAAACCCAAGAACCAACGGCAGAACCAGAGCCAACAGCGGAACCAGAGCCAGAGCCAACTGCAGCACCGGACAATTCGAGCGCATAAATGGCCTAAAGCGGCAATACACCAAACTGCAATTTTTCGTTGAATTATGGTGCTGACCTTGAATTGATAGACGTAGAAGTATCAACCGATGATCATTGAATCGCGTTGTCTATCGATGGCCGGATCGACAATATCGATGATGAACTCATGGACATCTTCAGTGACACAACGCTGCGACCGGTGGCAATCACGTTTGAGGCCGACGATATCGATGCGGAGTAGCTGCGTCGATAGAGCTACTCACGTTCGTCGTCGAGTGGATCAAGTTCGATCATGCCATCGCTGGTAACCGTCACGTGATACCCAGCATACGAGAATGTGACCTGACCGTCTGATCGTGTGTCACCCTGAGTAGTCGGTGCAAAGAGACGATCCAATGCGTCTGGATCGACAATCGCATAGAGCGGTTCAAGGTCATCGGGCGAGCTATCGGCGGCGTCGGTGATTGCGGTCACAACCCGCTCAGTGAGTGATGTGGAGTAAGGAGTCGGTGACTGATGCGAGTTGTCTCGGTGATTGTCCCGGCCGATTGGAGAATCCTCGCCGCTCATAGTTGCTCTGCCGTATGTTCGCAATGAGCATAAATCTAGTGTGAGAAAGTGAGTGAACGCGTTCGTAACTGTAGTCCCCATCCTCACTCCCGTCTCCGTCATCTTCACCGAACATATCGTCCATATGACTCCCCAGCACAGTCACTGCCGTTTATGACAGTAACTGGGAGTTGTCTGTCCCCATCGAAAGCGAGTCGCGATTAGTCGTCGCGCTCGTCGCTTTCGTCAAGCGCATGTGTGAAATAGAAGTGATTGAACGGCTGGACGCGCCGCTGGCGCATGAGCTCCGAACTGTCGATCGTTAACCCGAGCTCGTGCAATGCGTCCGTAATGCGCGTGATATCTGCCATGCTCGTCCCCACGACTTCCACATGGATATTCCGACGGCCAGTGAGCATCTCGCGGACATCGACGACGCCCTGCACGTCAAGTGCTTTTTCGACGAATGCAGCGCGTTCAACTGCCGGGGCGGTGCACACGAACAACACGTGGAGTGGGAGGTTCGCTGCCTCGTAGTCGATTTCGGGATGGTAGCCCTGAATGATCCCGTCAGTTTCGAGTTGCTCGATGCGGTTGCGAACGGTACTGGGTGAGACACCGACGGTCTCACCGATGTCTTGGGCGGTCGTATGCCGCGCATCTCGTTGGAGGCGATAAAGGATACCGCGATCCACGTTGTCAAGCGCTCGGCTCATACTGAAGATGTAGCGCACTGGCCAATTGACTGTTTCTCCAGTGATATCCCTGACAGAGCGTTGCCTCCAGAAGTGTCGATTCGTCGTCTGCAGTCCTCCGTGGGTCGATCCAGGAGACGTGACTCTTCAACACATACTGTACAACGAGGTGTCACTCACTTCCTCACACGACTAGATTCCGTGAAATTGAGCGGTATTTATGGACATATAGATATTATTAACTATAATTATGCTCAGTAAACAGTTAGCTGTGCTGTCAAGCGTCCACAGACGACAATTGCTCGTCGCTTTAGCACAGAGTAACCCCCAACACGACCAGACAAGTGCTTCCGGTGCATCGGAGACGACCAGCGACGAACACGATCAGGCGATCGCCATGCAACACGTGCATCTTCCCGTGTTAGCGGATCATGGGTTCATCGACTGGGAGCAAGAGACACAGACCGTAACGAAGGGCCCGCAGTTCGACGAAATTGAGCCATTACTCACAGCAGTGGGTGAGCATCAAGAGGTGCTTTCCGATGGGGGCGTCCCCGACTAAGCGATCGTGATCGAAAACTACCATGAATGTGGCAGCTTCGGCACGGAGCGACGATTGGTTGGGACCCTTTCGGCTCCGTGCCATTGAACGCTTCGTGCTACCCCAGTATAACCCTACTGTGATTATCTGAGTGAATAATCGAATATATGACAAACCGACCCACTGATACGTGGTCGCCGAGGGTGATGGTTCAGTGACGCCAGTCGCAGTACTCTCGTCGCACCAGCAGAGTATGGCCTGTACTGTCCCTTGTTAAAACCAGTATTTTGAACTAGTATTCTGTGTTTTCCGGATTTGTATACTGCGATTTCCTGAATTGACAGCGAGTTATGTGGGGAATCAGCAAGCTATTAGAAACGGTACGCGTGTGATTCATGGTGACTGAGCCGCTTCGAACAGATATGAACAAGAGTCCTGCCAGTCGCTCTCGATCAGCTGGACAGGAACTGACTTGTGAGCGGCGACACAACACCACAGATAGCACCGGAACCCCCGGTCGCATGGTTGGGACCCATGAACGACTTAACTAACCACCAACAAGCGGTCGAATTGCTCCAGCAACTCGGATTGAAAGAGTACGAAGCAAAGTGTCTTGTGGCATTATCACGCCTCCCGAAAGGCACCGCCAGGGAAATCAGCGAGTCTTCCGACGTACCGCGCACGCGCGTCTACGATGCGATCAGAGTGCTCGAAACCAAAGGCCTTGTCGAAATTCAGCACTCGAACCCCCAGCAGTTCCGGGCCGTTCCAATCGAGGAGGCCGCCAAAACACTGCGCCAAGAGTACGAGTCACGGACGGACACACTCGTCGAGGCAATGGAGAACATTGAACCAACAGTGCCGGCCAGTGATGAGGAAATCACCCACGAAGTGTGGGCACTGTCGGGGGTCACGCCGATTGCGAATCGGACAGGGCAACTTATCGATGCTGCCGGCCAGGAGATCGTGCTTATCATCGGGCGGGAAGAGGTCGTCACAGAGGAGTTACTCGAGCAGCTCCAAACAGCACAGAACACAGGCCTGAGCGTCCTCATTGGCACAGCGACTGACCAGTTACGCGAGGAAATTCACGCAGCACTGCCTGAGGCCGAGGTCTTCGTCTCGGGGTTGGAGTGGCTGAATGGGTCACCAAGCGCTCGCACTGACGAGACAACAATTAGTCGATTGCTGCTGATTGATCAGAATACAATTCTGGTCAGTTCGGTGCAGGAGACGGAGACTGGTGCAATTGACACCGAGAAAGCAGTGTTTGGTCGAGGTTTCGACAATGGGATTGTGGTGATTGCCCGGCGATTGATGGCGTCCGGTTTGCGTCCAGCTGCTGATCCTGATGTGCCCGACGAATAACGTGTGTGAAACGGCCACCTACTCCCGGTGTTCGTCGAGCGGATCAACATCGATTCTGACGGCAGGACGATCGCTGGTGACTGTCACAGAATACCCAGCGTACGTGAACGTGACTTGGCCACCGGGTCGGTCACTCCCATCAGTGCGCGGCACAAACAGTGCATCGAGTGCATCGGGATCGATCGTTTCATAGAGCGGCTCGAGATCGTCGCTGGCGATCTCCGCCCGCGCAGCGATCCTCTCTACGAGTTTAGTCGATGGTGATGGTTCAGTGTGCCACGCTGGTTGTGAGCCGCTGTCGTCTCGTGAGAAGTTCTCTGATCCCATTTGTGTAGTCTTCTCCCGCAGTCGCTGTCAGCTACTGTGTTAATAGTAATAGTTCCTCTGATCGATTATTTCATGAGAAATATAGAATAATATATTTCTTCTCACAACAACTGCCAATTACTGAGAACCATGCTGTCACCCATTTTCTCACACATGAGTTAAGAGCGTCAAAGTACTACTCGAGATACTGGAGCATTCGCCATGACTGCGCCCACCACCACACCAGCGAGCCCTCGTCGCCATGACGCATCACAACAGCCACTCACTGAACAGATTGTCACGGCGATCACCGATGCAGCCGACACCTCGCATCGTGAACTCCCGCCGCTCTACGAGGTCATCGATCCCGATGCGTTGGATCGCCTCTTCACACCAATCTATGAGGGAGCCACACGATCAAACGTCCGAGTGAGATTTGCGTATGCCGGCTACGAGGTTGTCGTTCACAGTTCGGGCGACGTGACAGTAAGTCCACTCGACGCGGCTGGTGACCAGCACGAGTAAGCCAGTTGGTCGGGCACATTCCCTTCGCCGCCAGACGGGGTGCGAGTAGCTTCGTCAGGCGTCGTAGGTGGCGGCAACCGCGAGAATGGCTTCAAGGAGCGGCTCATCCTGATACTGCACGATCTCGTCGTGCTGATCATACTCGATGACGCCAGTGTCGACGAGTTTCGGCACGTGCGTGTGGACAAGCGCGATCCGTGCGTGGTTGGGGTTAGGAACCGCCTCAATCTCCGCATGGACGTGCGCAGCAAGCTCGTCGACTGCGGCGATGTCCGTTTCCTGGTCACTCAAGTACTGCAGGATGGTGCGTCGCTGAGTGTCAACGAGTAGATCGCAGGCGGTTTCAAGTGAACTGATTGGATTCGATGTGTGATCGGTGTCGAGTGATGTCATCAGTGGCTCCGGGACTATCATGGGAGGTAGTGCCACCAGGGATCATCCACTCCATGGTCGCGTTGTCTCTCCATGAAGGGGTTACTCCCGTGGTGAAGCGATGCTAGCCATTCCCATGGAATACGATAACGTGAGACAAAGGTTTTGTCCCGTCTTCACCGACACAAGTTGATCGTTGACAGAAGATTCTCGATGGAGAGTTTTCTAGAAATACATCGCACTGAGACAGAATCGACGAAGTAGAGTGTGTGCATAGTTTCTGGTGACCCTCCCGGGGAGGTTGCACTGCCGCTTATATAAGCGGCAGTGAGTACCACACATTCGGAATCGTACGCGTCTCTATCAATCCTCAGCCGATATTCGAGAAGAGAATGGGTGTGAGTTCCTATTGCTGATCGGCGTCGTTTTCGTTAGTTGCATGCTTGTTGTCATCGACAAGAACCTCAACGTCGAGAATTGTGAGTGGGATCCCGTCCAATTGTTTCCCGATTTCCGCGAGTGCGATTCGCGAGGCGTGTTCTTTCTCTTCGGCATTGAAGACCGTCAGTTCGAGTTCTAGTGCAACGAGGGCGTCACCTGCTGCCAGGAACGCAGGAGCCAGTGGTTCACCGGATGGTGATGTCCGTGACCCGGGGGTGATCTCGACGTAGTTAAGATCAGGATTTAGCAGTTCGCCAGTTTTGGCGATGGCAATCCGGAGAGCCTCGTCCGCCGTGTCGACAGTATACACTTGGATCGCGGCTTCAACGGTTACCTGGCAGTCCATCGAGAGAACACTTGGATGAGGAACGGGAAGTACCTTTGCTGGATCTCCATCGTGAGGGAAGTCGCTGATCCCTCCAGTCACGCATTCGTATCACAGAGAGTTGTGCCACGATCTGTGACAGGGCAGCAGCACAGTGGAAATACGACCGGAAGTGTGACTGGATGTGAGGGCCGTCGATACGATGGCTACTAGTTGCGGGTGGCAACCACTCGGCGCTTCGATACCACATGCTGCCGTCAGTCGATGCCCAGCGCGTCGAGTTGTTCTTGATAGCGGTTACGGATGGTGACGTCGGTGACCTGGGCAACTTCAGCGACCTCACGCTGTGTTTGTTTTTCATTGCACAGCAGTGAGGCGGCGTAGATCGCTGCGGCGGCGTAGCCAATGGGTGATTTACCCGATAACAACCCCTGTGCACTCGATGTTTCAATCACTTCGGTGGCTTTTGCTTGGACGGCGTCACTGGTTCCGAGTTCCGAACAGAACCGAGGAACGTACTGTTTCGGGTTCACCGGTTCGATCTCGAGACTGAGTTCTCGCGCAACATAAATGTAGGTTCGTCCGATTTCTTTGCGTTCAACTCGCGACACATCCGAGACTTCCGCAAGACTGCGGGGAATATTCTCGCTGCGACACGCCGCATATAAGCAACTTGTCGCAACACCTTCGATCGATCGGCCTTGAATCAGGTCTTCATCCAGTGCACGGCGGTACATCACACAGGCAATTTCGCGAACCGAGCGCGGGATGCCGAGTGCGCTTGCCATCCGGTCGATCTCACTGAGCGCGAACTTAAGATTCCGCTCGTCTGCGTCCTTCGTCCGAATGCGCTCTTGCCACGTGCGCAGTCGATGCATCTGCCTGCGTTTTTTAGAAGAGAGAGAGCGGCCGTAGGCATCTTTATCCTTCCAGTCAATGGTCGTCGTCAATCCTTTGTCGTGCATCGTCTGTGTAGTTGGGGCGCCCACCCGAGACTTCTGTTGGCGTTCTTGATGAGTGAAGGCACGCCATTCGGGCCCATGGTCAACGATCTCTTCCTCAATAACTAAGCCACATCGCTCACAGACAGTCTCACTACCGTCTGCACTCGTGATAAGGGTCTGCGATTCGCACTCAGGACAGCTCTGGACGCCCTCTTGTTCATCGGCAGTGCGTTCCGTCTCGGTGTCGCGTTCTTGCCGACGAATAAGACGTGTCATTCGTTAACAATTGGTGGTTCGAAGCGGTTAAGTTCTCTGCCTGTTGCGCTGGTAGCCCTATTGAGGTCGACGTCGATCTGTCTCTCCTTTGACCGCGGATTTCACACTGATTTGTTCATGGAACTGGGACAACTGCATAATCGCCAACTTTCGGTGGTGACCCAGCCGCTCGCTGGGAGATGCGGATTTTTGCTCTCCCGAGGGCGTGGTGATGGACATTTTCACTTCCGCTTACGGAGTTAAGAAGATGCCACGAATGTTCTATAGCTTTCGTCGGGGATACCGGGGATTCTTCACTGCTGCTTATGATCTAAACAGTAGTACACGTTGTGGAGAGAGTATTCGAACGGGATGGTTGGTAAGGGGGTTTAACCGGCTCTTGCTATTGATAAGTAGTTTATACTTATTTCCCATCCAATGGATACTTTGATGGCATGACGGAACATCGGGCGACCGAGATCGCCTCAGAAGCTATTTTGTTAGTAAATAAGGAAGATGCTTTCAGGCTCCCAGAGCTAAAAGAGAACCTCGAGTTCGACGAGGAGCCCTCCAATAGTATGATCCGGGCCGTATTACGCCAACTCGAGGAAGGTGATTGGCTTGAACGTGACCACCCAGAGGGTCGCATTTGGTATGCGAGCGACAATATTGAAAATCTATAAATTGAATTCTTACTTCTCTCTTATAGAGTAATATCTTCTATCTTATCGATCTTTTTCGGCTTTTCTCCTATTTTAAGTCTTGATTATGGTATATTTCTCAAATGAAGAGAATTGGGTCGGTTTTAAGACGACAGATTCGAATGGTTATTAGGGTCTCTCCACCAACTTTGAAATAGATCACTGTGGTGGAACACCGAGCAGTCTCTATCGCCTCTGAGGCTCTTCTCCTTGCACGTGAACAGGGCCACTTCCGGCTCTCTGAACTCAAAGCTCGCTTATCGAGTTCGTTTGAAGACCCACCCTCTGAAAGTCTTATTCGAGCGGTGTTGCGCCAACTCGAAGCCGCTGACTGGCTCAAACGCGAACATCCACAAGGACGTGTTTGGCACGCCGGCCGGCATTTGAAATAGATTGGTAGCTGAATCCCGCTCTGACATTCCTCTGGCGTTCAGTTATCGTTTGATAGCTGGTGGTAATGCAGAGTATAGTTCGCGCTAACCCTGTATATGAACTGTTGATTTTGACAGTTGCTCAGGTAACAACGCGTATAACCCGATAACTGGGGATTGACTGTGAATAAAAAGATTGAATTGACTTAGAACGATCATAAGACAGAAAGAATGATTAATCGTGGATTATAGATCGCCAGTGGTGATGGAGAGCTCTATTTCGTGTGGAACGCTCCAGTTGCACCAAAATAACAAAATAAACGGTTGTTTTCTTGAGAGCTATAATCAGCAGCGGTGATTTTGAAAGCTGAGCAGGATTCGAAGTTTATTTCGGGCGAAGGCAGTAAAGTCAAATTGGACTCTTCAGAGGCCACGTAAACATTATCAACGGATATGCGTGTTTATTACTGCCACCATAGTGACTGGGACGTGGGTGGGCGAGAAAGCAAGACTCACCCATAGAAGAGAGAAAGACGTGAGAACCTATGAAACGGACACTACACATCTTGATGGCACTGGCAGTCGTCGCCACCGTGTTTAGCGGTGCCTTCGCGACGCCTGCACTGGCTGGCGGGTACGACAAGGCTGATGACCGCAAAAGTGGAGACACGCAATCGAATCAGTGTACGCAATCCGGTGACAGCGCATCCGGAAGTGGCACTGGAGGCTTAGCTGGTGTTGGTGTGGGCGCCAATGTGAACGCGCTCAACACTGGTGACAACCAGGAGCAGACCTGTTCGAACGTCGACTAAAATCAGAAAGCCACTCTAACGACTGGGGAGTGCTTAATTCCCTCGCACAGTTCTTTTATTGGGTGTCAACGATTATAGACGAAACTTTACCAGGCGAGCGAACGCTCTGAGATATACCTCAAAACTTACGTGCTGAATGCATGGAATTGGATGGGATGAGTAGTGGTGTAAGAGTGACGTTCCACCTATCAAGTAATGGGTTAGGACGGAGAAGCGAACTTATCGTCAGTGACGATCTCAAGTCGGACACCTTCAGAATTACTGTCTGAGGTCTAACGATGAATGCACACCACGATGTGGTGGCGTGGGTGCGAGGTGCCGGTTACAAGATAATCTGCAACGAATATCAGGCTGTGATACTGGCTGGGTGCATGTGTACAAGCTGCATTGGTGGACACTGGATTCTTTTGGACGTTCTCCAGTGGCGTCGATACCTTGCTACTCCTGAGAGGGGTGTATGGCTTGTATCAGTGAGTGCTCTCTTCATCAGTGCGCTGTACACGGACGTCGTGCTGCCGGGACTACTCGAGCTCACGTTCATAGATGTGCGCGTGGCGAGAGGCGATCGATACGATGGTTGGCAACGGCGTGGCTTAGAGCTTGGTGCACTTGCAATGGTATTGTTCGCCGTTGCTGGTCTCACGGCGAATTTCCTCATTTTGGTTGTTGCGGCCGGTATCATGGTCACGATGGCAATCGTATTTGTACTGGCCTACGTCCGGCGTGAGAAGTGAGCCTACACCTTACCCTTTTATCCGAAACAGTACCAACAGGATCGTATCAGACGATGATTGAACAACTTGACCAACGATTTTCTTCCCATACGGCCACGATAGGGGCAGTCGTGCTCGGTGAGAGCGTCTTTGGAGCGACTCTTCTTGCCGACCTCTCGTATCTGACTGCGCTCACCCTGGGGACACTCACGGTGGGCGTCGTCTACTGAACGCTTGCACAGATGGAGGAGTGACGCTACCCCGCCGGCGCTAGCGATTGTTATCACACTCTCCCTTCTCACTGGTTACAGTGAACCGAATGCCTAAGTGGTTTGTGAGCATACCTCACGATGTCGGGTCTTGCATCGACGTTCGGTCATACCCGACGAACGTGGATCGCACGGTGCAGCCAAATCACCTCTCTTATCCACGTTTCACAGCCATGAACAAACGCCGCTGTGGGCACATCCGTGAGCCCAAGTAGCTAAGTGAGTCACTCACACACTACGAGTGTCGGGTGGGTCGTACTGAGTTCGCCCGACGGACGTGGACTTCACGGTACCTAGCACCTACCTCTATCACTCCACGTTCCAAAGGAGGGGGGTTCACAGTCGGCAGATGACTATTGCTGAGGTAAGCATGGTTAGGTTCGTGAACTCAACTGCTAAGTGAGTGACTAGCATTCCCCTGTGTGTCGGGTGGGGTCATAGTGAGTTCACCTTAAGGTTGAGAGAAGCAAGAGTCAGGATATTTTCGCCATCACTTGACCTATGTGCGCAAAGCATAGTTTGATTAAGAGAGACGCATGATCCGTGGAGGACAATTAATATCCTGATTCTATAGACCACAGCGGCGGTGTACAACGATTTCATGGGGTGACAGTTGGACTGGCGATGACGCTGCTTCGTTCGTGAACTGCATAGCCCACGAATACGTATTGTGATCATATATGCGCCAGTGGTTTTATTGACTTGAGAGGTTGTTTTGGAGATGGTATGAACGATCTCACCGCCTTTCAACGTGATTTACTCTACGTTCTTGCGGGACTCAATGATCCGCATGGGCTTGCACTGAAAGATGAGCTCGAAGACTATTATGAAAAAGAGGTGCATCACGGGCGGCTGTATCCAAACCTTGACGCCTTGGTTGACAAAGGACTGGTTGAAAAGAGTGAAAAAGATCGCCGGACAAACGAATACGTACTTAGCCAACGTGGCCATCAGGAACTTGACGCACGCCGCGAGTGGGAGTCACAATACGTCGAGATCTGAGCTGAATTGCAGAAATTCCGTCTCTAAATCGTGATTGTCGATCGAAATTGGTGATTAAAGGCATACTATTCCGGATTTTCATACTATACTTATTCGGCTACTCATCGTAGATGAGTTCTCGGTTGGCTATTTCCCCTACAGGGAAATGGCGTCTTGGTTTGACCGGTATCTATGAGTGGTCTGCTCGTGACTTTGATCGTGTGGGGGACTCACGACAATCATGTGTCTATTAGATGAATTCCAGAGCGTGAGCCAGGCGATGTTGATCTGGCTCGTCGATCGCTGGGTCATGCTTGGACTCATCATTATTAGTATCGGTATCATGTCCGTTCTATACCGTCGCCGCAGGGGTTCAGAAGACGCTTCCGTCACTACTGGACAGAAATCGAATGAAGATTCACCAGTCGTCAGTAACCAAGCGCAGATCATTCGTCTCCTCATGAAACATGGGGGACAGATGCGTCAGCAACAGATTGTGACCGAAACCGGCTGGTCGAAAGCGAAAGTGAGTACGCTTCTGTCACGGATGGAAGCCGACGACCACCTCACAAAGATTCGGCTTGGGCGTGAAAACCTGATTCTGCTGCCCGGTCATGAACCACAGATACTCACATCAGCACTGAACACCGACGAAAATCAGGACTAGCCATCCAAATGGATCGACTTCGAGGTGGCTATTTTGGGGTCAACTATGCACATCCGAGGTGGTGGCGACTAGCGTTATCTTCTTCGTATATCTCTTCATGATCACTTTTGGAGTCAAGCCTCAGTTGATACTACTTCACCTTCCAAGTAAAATATCCAAAATACCGCTGATTCGCTAATCGTGACGATAGATCTCTGTTCAGAAAGATTATGAATTGTCAGTTCCCTGCGTGTCCGCTCTCGTTCGATGATGAAGTCATTTGCTGCGTTCGCCTATGAAATCAATCATATATCTCAAATAGAAGAGTATGCAACACGTTTGTCCGGCCGAACTCAGTAGAAAGCGTAATAGCCAAGAGATAGGATGTACATTTCCATTAGAAGCCATGACGAGAGAAAGTTCTCCTACCGAAAGTGCATTCGCCGCCTCAGCGGTCGACCTAGATGAAGCATCATTCTTCCGAACGCTCGTCGAAGATACTTCAGAGGCGATACTCACGCTCGACGAATACAGATCTCATGGGCTATTACCTCTCGTGCACGATCTGCACGTTCAAGCGTGAGGCTGATATGCTTGCGATGGCCTTGAACTTTGAAGAAACGCACGTTGAGCAGTGGGGAATCGAGCATCTCATCGAAATCGAACATCGTGAATGACTGCAATAAATCGAGTGTCCGAGTTTAATCCATAGAATGCTCGATGATTTGTTGGTTGGTTGTTGCGTCGTATTTCTTCTCTTAGACGCCCCAGAACAGTGCGATACCCAGCGGCGTCACAACCGCAAACAATAACTGCAACAACGCACCTCCTATTTTCAAAAAGTGTTGTCCTAAGTACTTCCACTATTGGTTATGGGTAGTCGTTTCATTCAGGTCGGCGTATTTTCTATTCCAGGATTTTTTATTGAATACTATTGATGCCTATTTATAATCTTCTCTCCAGGAGAGATCTTCGTCGTTAGCCGTTCACTGCGGCAAGCTACTAGTAGATAGTCGTCGTCGAAATGTGCAATGTCAGCAATTGACTCACCTTCTGCTGATGCAGGCGATGAGCCAGTGCGGATCGGTATCATTGGACTCGGGAATATCGGCCACTATCATGCTGATCGCCTACGAGATCTTCCAGTGAATCTCGTGGGGGGCATCGATATTAGCGCCGAAGCGCGCGAACGATTTGCCGAGAAATACGAGACGCAGGTGTTCGACACCGCTGATGCGCTCTTTGCGATCGACGTGGATGGTGTGATCATTACAACACCGAATCAGTTTCATGAGGAATACGCGGTCGCGGCCTTCGAGGCCGATATTGCTGTCCTCCTTGAAAAGCCGTTGGCACACACGCTTGAAAGTGCTGAGCGCATCGCAGAGGCTGCTGAAAACGCAGACACATTCTGCATGGTTGGGTTCCATACGCGGTTTTACCCGTCGATTCAGGCCATTAAGGGCTATCAAGACGAAGGCCGGTTTGGCGAGATTCGTCATATCGAAGCGGATTTCATCCGTCGTCGCGGCGTCCCCGAGCGTGGCACATGGTTTACAACGAAGGAGGTCGCTGGCGGTGGTGCACTGATCGATATTGGCGTGCACGCGATTGATTTGGCGCTCTACATCCATGGGTTCCCAGCGCTTCTGGAGGTAAGCGCGACGACCCGCTCACAATTCGGCGCTCGCGAGGACTATACATATCTCAATATGTGGGGCGAAGATACGGGAACAGGCCAGTTCGACGTTGAGGATTCGATCAGCGCGTTTCTCCGATGTGCTGATAGCAAAACGATTGCGTTGGAAGTTGCGTGGGCGGCCAATCGACCGGCGAGTGAAGCGTATTTCATCCGGGGAACGGAGGCCGGAGCCCGGTTCGATCGAGACACTGAGTCACTCACGGTCTATGAATCAAGCCCGGTTGGCGCTGATCACCTGTCTGATACAACGCTTCAAACCCGGCTAGAAGATGCGTTTACGGCCGAACAGCGCGTATTCGTGGACGGGGTTCGAACGGGGACTGCCCCGAACCAGAACACTGTCGAGCAAGCACTGACTGTGCAGCGAGTGATTGATGCGATTTATCGGTCAGCTGCCGAGGAGCAGGCGGTATCGTCGTTTTAATTCAATCGATGCGATAGCGATTCGGAGTCGGTGCATACGGCCGCAAGGATGGTTCGACATACTGAATGTTGCTCGTGAGCGAAATAAGGAGGTGATCGCACCGTCGAGTTTGAGTAACTAAGCCAGCTTCGACTAATCGCGGAATATGCTCACGTTCGAGCGAAGCGTAAATATTTTCGTACACAGTAGGTGAGATTGTTTCGTGTTGTGTATCAGCCTCCTGCTGAGTAATGTGGCGGGCAACCTCTGTGAGGGGGACTGTTCGATCTTGCTGTAGCAAGTAACAAAGAGTCTCACGACAGTATGCCCGTTCGAGCAGGATGAAGATATCTGTGGGTGTGTCATCGGTAATCCTGGTCATTATTTCTCTCTCCTTGTGGTGTTCTCAGTCGTCACGCGAACTGGTCTGCGGGTCGTGGATAGTGGTAGACGGGAACAGATAGCATAAGAATTTGGCTCTGTGCCTGACGCATATTTCGTAGGGCTGAAGAAACAGTTGAATCTGCGGTGGGATCTGGGGATTGTCGACTTCTACATCGTGGCTTCTTGCTTACTCTTCTCGCTCGCTTCACTCCGGCGGTGAAGAACAAGACAGTAGCGTCTGCAATTCAGGGAAAACAACCAGTAGGATTGTAGCGACGGGCCACGAGAGCTATAGACGTGGCTGGCGGACTCTGAGAGAGTATGCCGACTGAGACCCCTACCACAACCTTTCATCAAGTATCAGAGCTTGAGTCACCCGCCCCAACCCTCATTGAAGGACTGCCAGGCCATGGGCTAGTCGCTTCAATTGCCGCTGATCACATTACCAAGCAACTCGGGCTCACTCACCACGGAGCGATCCGATCAGACGCATTCTCATCCGTTGCGTCATTTGCAGAAGGACGCATTCAGGATACCATCCGCGTCTCCGCCGGGGCGGACCCAGCCGTGATGACACTGCAGAGTGACGTGCCGATCCCGGAAGATACATTCACTCCACTGAGTCAATGTGTGTTGGAGGAACTGGCCGACGGATTCAGTCGAGCTATCTTCCTTGCTGGTGCACCAGCACAAGCTGAGGATCAAATCGGCGATGTGCGTGGAGTAGCGACGACCGAGGCAGTGAAACAGGAACTTGCCGACGCGGGCATTCCCATCGCAGATGATCCCGGTGCTGTCAACGGAGTCACTGGCGCACTGGTAAATGCATGCTATCAGGAAGACGTTCCAGCGGCATTGCTACTCGTTCAAGCAGATCCTCGTCTTCCAGATCCAGCGGCTGCTCGCGCCGTCATTGAGAACGCACTCGAACCACTGGTCGAGTTTGAGATCACGACAGACGAACTCCGTGAACAGGCAGATCGTATTCAAGAGCAGAAACAACAGATTTCCCAACAGTTCCAGCACGCACGAAACGATGAGCAAGCAGAGCCGCGCCAAACTAGAGGTATGTATCAATGAAAGAGTCGATGCTTTAGGGAACTGTAGCCGCGACGTCGCCACAGACGGAGTTAATCGGCAGCGGTTGCGTGTGCGGTGGCGGTACCCTTGGACTGCGTCGTCCACAGTTGAGCGTAGATGCCATTGCGCGCACAGAGTTCATCATGGGTGCCTGTCTCCGTAATGTGACCATCGTCCATCACGACGATTTCGTCCGCATCTTGGATTGTCGACAACCGGTGTGCGATCACAAGCGCCGTCCGATCAGCACACACCTCTTCGATATTTTCTTGGATGAGTTCTTCCGTCTCCGTGTCGACAGATGAAGTCGCTTCGTCGAAGATGATGATACTGGGATCGTTGAGCAAGGCCCGAGCGATGCTGATCCGCTGGCGCTGGCCACCCGAGAGTTTCGCGCCGTCCTCGCCGACGAACGTGTCATAACCGTCTGCTAGCTCTCGAATAAACTTGTCTGCGCCAGCGGTGCTCGCCACCTTCCGCAGGCGTCGTGCGGCCGTCTCTGACAATTCCTCGCCGTCCGCTTTCGCAGCTGTTACCTCCATAAAGAGGTTGCGGTCGCCATACGCGATGTTCTCCGCGATCGTGCCCGCGAACAGATATGGCGACTGTTCGACGATACCAACGTGCTCGTTGAGTTTCTGAACATCATACTCTCGAACGTCGATACCATCGATGCGGATAGCACCCGTATCACTGTCGTAGAATCGCGAGATGAGTTTGAGGAGCGTGGACTTCCCGGCACCGCTCGGTCCGGCGAAGCCGACGGTGTCACCGGGTTCAATCTCGAGATCGATATTCTTCACGACCGGGTCGCCGCTCTCTTCATAGCTGAACGTAGTATCGTCGAACTCGATGTGCCCGTCAAGATGGATAGGGGTGTGGCCATCCTCGTGAGAGGTAATCGTTGGTTCCTGCGCGAGAATTCCAAAGACGCGTTCAGCACTCGCTTTCGTCTTCTGCCACTGATTCGCTGTTTTGCCGACGCGCTCCATCGGATCACGGAGCCGGCGGAGAAACATGAAAAATAGCGTGAAGGTTCCGACAGTCATGGTGCCAGTGATAACCTGATTCCCGCCGTACCAGAGGAGGCCGACGAACACACCGCCAATGATGAGTTGGAGCGACGAGAAGAACAATTTCCGACTCCGTACCGCTTGCATTTTCGTGTCCCGATACGCTGCACTCTGCTGGGAAATTCGTCGTTGTTCGATATCGTAGCGATTGAACGACTTGACGACATCAATCCCGTTCAGGTTGTTGGCGAGATCGGTGTTGAGACGGGCGACAATTTCGCGGATTTGTTGATACTTCGGCCAGATCCACTGCATGAATTTCGCGGTCGCGGCAGCGATGAACAGCATCGGCAGGAGTGCGAACGCCGCCAGTATCGGATCGATGCTGTACATGACGGTACCGACAACGAGAACGAGCACTGTCGCCCTGATGAGTTCGCGAAGTTCGGTATTGAAGAAGCTCTCAAGGCGATTGATGTCATTGTTGAGAATCGACATCATCCCGCCCGTGTGATGATTATGATAAAACCCGAGCGAGAGCTGTTGCATATGATCGTACGTATCCCGGCGGAGATCATGCTGAACGGACTGCGCTATCTTATGGAAGGTATACCGGGAGACGAACCGCGTTACTGCGAGCAACGCATAGCTCGCGATAGCAATGCCGATGAGCCGCTGGAGGATGGCAATGCGGAGTGCCGTGTGTCCAGCGGGGATCCCCGTCGTCGGAAGGAGTCCGAGGCCGGCGAGGATTCCCGGATTGCCGTTTGTGGCGATGACGCGATCGATCGCTGCGGCCACCACCAACGTTGGACCCAGCTGAAGGAGCCGCATCGTGAGACTGGTAAGTATGCCGAGACTAAGTTGTGGCCAATATGAATGCAGATACCGTAGCATATTCACCATTGGATGCCCATCGACGTTTCCCCTGATATCTCTAAAGCTGCCGTTATCTGGTTCGCGTGCCATATGTTCCTCGTACCTCGTTCGCTCACTCTGCGAAGTGCCAACAACGAATTTCTGTCCGCACGAAACTCAAAGAATCGCCTCAATTTATAAATAACGGTCCAAATCCTCGGTGTTTCTTGTCCTCGTATCCCAACCTGAGCATTATTAATGAACTAAAATCAGAAAGGGCTAGGAACCGAACGAGCGAGAATTTTTGAGTTTCGTCCCAGCGTGGGGGAACTACAGTGACATGCATCCTCCGACCTACATCAATTAGTGGAAGGTATCTGCATCTAGGATCTCGTTTTTCGATTCTACAGTGATCACTCAGTAGTGTTGCGAAACACTCCGCATGGGCCTGAGAGCCGGTGAGAGGGAGCGGTGACCAGGGCGGGCTGTACTGCATCATCAGACGAATCCGATTTGCAACTTGAAGTTCCCCCATCCGCCTGGCGAACTGAAATAGCGTGGCCGCCACTGTCGTCCCCAACCCCGGAATCACCGCAGGAACGATGTGTACAGCGGCGTCCTCATGAGTATAATATTCGAGAGCCAACGAGATTAGAATGTAGGTGCAACCGCCACTTGCATACCATCTGAGGAGCAGCGCCAGGTTATTGATTCCTCGCTTGGGATGTTTCTTCACATATACGATTCCAAGCGGTAACAAGCTCCTGCGTGAGTGATCCTGTGGCTAGCTTTCACTGCGCACACGCTACGAAATATCTATTCGCTTCAGTTAGCGTGCACTGAATCGGTGGTTGCCTGCACAACTGCCATGTGACGGTTGAAACAATAGATTACTCAACAGTTCCAACACGCACAGGACGATGAGCAGGCAGAACCACGCCAAGCAGAAGGAATGTACCAATAACCCACGCAGATGTTGATGTGTTTGAGGAGAGTGCTTGGATAGCTATTCTCAGTACGTCACAACGTTGGTTGGGGGGAATTGCTTACTGGGTAATAGTACGGGATAGAGAGCGGTTTGTCCGTGGCGATGCGCGAGTGGAATGAAGGGAAAGTCTCGAGCCATCGTACGAGAAGAATGACTCAGTATTAATCCATTCACTTTCCTACATTAGTCGTTGGGTGGAATCGTGAATTCTTGATGGTCGCCTGAGATCGGAACTGATCCGATTTCACGAGGCAATCGTGCTTGAGCCTGATAGGTATAGGTGGTGCCCGGTCGAAGTCGCCATTCTTCACTCTCTTTGCTCACTCCCTCATCTCCGTATGTGAATGTCAGTGAAAACTTCGGGCCTTGTTGGTCATCGGCCGGAAGCTGTGCTGGCGCCGCTTTTGGATCCCAAAGCTTGATTTCCTCGCCAATGCTGCCCGACATCGTTCCTTTCTTTTTGTAAGTAAACCCCGCCCAGACATGATCATGACCACCAAAGTCGGTCATGGTGCCGAACAGGGTGACACACTGGCTTCCAGCCTCGGCGTCCTTCGTCATAACCTCTGTTGGTTGATTAGTGCCTGAAGCTGCAGCTCCCTGCCCACTGAGTACGCCAAGTCCACTGACACTCACAGCGGCAGAGCGAAGGAGTGTTCGGCGTGTCGATCGGAAATTACGGTTTGAATTCGACATCGCTACCTGGGAATCACAGTAACATCCTCCTTTGTTACGCGGTACATTCCAATCAAACTTTCAATAATTGGGAAGTTATGGAAAATATTTACTAGATTCTAATCCAGAGAATATGTACTTCTACCCCTACTAATACGTATTTTCAGATGGGTTCGCACTGTAGTCATCCAGTATTTTATGACCAGACCCACGGATCACTCGTTTCCTTCTCCGCTCAGAGAGCGGGTCGTTCGCTGCAGAAGCACCATCGACTCGCGGTCGGTGTTACCGATCGATGGTTGGTACCTTCTGGTGGCCTCGATGATTCGACGCTATCTTCATTCGCTATACTTGGTTCTTTTTCGAGGTTACAGCAGCGGCTGTTTACAGAGTTTACTTCGTTCAACATTACAAACCATGCCAACTGACTAATACGCACATCAACAGAGGAGAGAATGGCATCCGATGCCATTCCGGTCTCATGGACGCTCTCCCTCTTTCCTGACGAACTGAGGAGGGAACTCACTGTCATCCACTCGGATGCCATATTTTCGATCCACGCTCGACGATAGCGATGCGTCTGAGCGAAGAATTTCCCCGAACAGGCGGATCGCATTTTTGCGATTCGGTTCCGTTGATGATCGCTCGTCTGCACGCATCTTGTGCCCGTGCTGCTCGCTGACTATGGGGATGGGATGAATGGAGCGCGGGTGACGAGTGGCAGAAGTGACGATGACGCTGTGGATGCTGGGCTCGTCCGCGCGTACTACTTCATACGGACTCTGCAGTGAAAGACGTCCGCCAAGGGGACTTTGAACCATTGGTTCGTGAACGGATACGGCATGACAGCATCCGCAGGAGTAAAATCGACTCGAATACCGTGACTAGAAACCATCATCAAAACAATAATTCATGAGATACTCTACTCCACCACCCTGAGGGGGTCGATATCGATAGTTCGGTCACTGAAAACGGTAACCTGGTATCCACAGTACTGAAAGGTGACGCTTCCAGTTCGATCAG
The DNA here is from genome assembly GCF_020618475.1 of Haladaptatus halobius. Classification (GTDB taxonomy): domain Archaea; phylum Halobacteriota; class Halobacteria; order Halobacteriales; family Haladaptataceae; genus Haladaptatus; species Haladaptatus halobius. Next base: position 55,417 of record NZ_CP085341.1, read on the forward strand.
TGTCCCTTTGGGTTGAGGCAAACAATGCTTCGAGGGCATCGGGATCGATCACATCGTAAAGAGGTTCGCAGTCGGTAGTTTCTGTACGTGCAACGATCGCTTCGCGAATAAGCACACTTAGCGGTGGGTCGGTACTAGTGTGACAAGTGTTTGACTCGATGATCGTGTCTTCCATTGCGTGTCCTCCTGAAAGCCAGCGCGAATAGTCTCTTCTTGATGGGATAGGAATCCACTCGCTGGCCACCTCATCACAGCTAGTGGTCTTAGTTATAAAGAAGCTCTGCTTGTATATAAACTAAACCATTTATCATGGCGTTCCTCAGAGGAGAATATGAACCCACTCGACCAGCAAATCGCTCATTGATCGTGGCCCCAATCCCTGCGCCGGTAGAACACGTTAAGACATTCACTTCTGATACCATCTTCTGATGTCCGGGGAAGTATTGATCTACGCATCACTGTGGCAGTATTATACACTGGCTCGATGTCTTTGATCGGCTGGTTTTCGTACTCGGCAAGCGCGCGTACGAGTGCGGTACTCAGTTGTAGTTGTCAAAACGAAACCACGGAAGAGTTGAAACTGATTATGGATGGCATCGTCCCTACCGGTGATACCCAAGAGTAGGCAACTCCCTCAGTGAAAGACAGAGAGGGTGAACTGAACGCCTAGAACAGGTATTTGGAGCGTCTGTGTAGTCTAGCGATGGCCTCGACTGGCTCGTCTCAAATCTGCGCTACTGCATCACGAATCACGTTCGTTTCAAACATTTCTGTCGATCCTACCAAGTGCTTTCATGAGGTGACTTTGGCCATCAACATTAGAAAGAGTGGGTGGCCATCAAATTATCCTCACGATCGAAAGCGACCCAGTAATTTACGCCTCGAAATGGCTGACGCGCTCTGGTCGGATCGCGATCAGGATGCGTTCCATTTGAATCGGATTCGGATATTCATCCTCGCCCATATGTCGCTGTGCTAGCTCGTCGATATGCTCGCCTGCCCCTTCCATAATAACTTCGTCAACCTCACCTGTGACTGAGAGCATCCGGTAGGGGCTATCCGGATCGGTCATGCTGATGGCGACCCGCGGATCGTTTCGAGCGTTCTCCTCCTTTTGCTGGCCACGTTTCGTATTCACTAGTAGGCGATTCGTATCAGCGTCGTAATCGACCCACACTGGTGTCACATGCGGTGCTCCGTTTGAGATCAGCGTCGCAAGGTGGGCGAACGTTGGTTCTTAGAATAGATCTTGGAATTCAGTTGGAATCGATGCCGTAGAGCCACTACGGGAGATTGATCTTAATACACACTCCCTTGTTTCGCACTTATGAATCCAAATTTCGAAGATCCGACTCCAGCATAATACCCAGCCCAAACAGATTTCCTGCTCGTAGTCGATACGGTATTCAGAGGAAAAACATGGATGAGCATTCCGAGCGACGGCGGTATTATTCGAAGGATACAGAAGCATCACTTAGCGAAGCAATCCTTGAAGCAGTCGAAGCTCATGAGAACGCCTCATTAGGTGAAGATGAGTTTACTCTCTATGATCATGTCAATCCTGACGCGATCGATATGCTATTCAAAGATACGACTGATATTGCTGTTTCTGTTCAAATTCATTTGACAAATGTAACCGTGAGTATTTGGAGCGACGGTGGAATCGATATTCGTGATACAGACAAAATTGACTAATAGGTGTTTAACGACCAAAAATTAACGCAATTTTAACAAGAAGGTGCGCTCTCGGTTACTGGCCACAGTTATTGAACAAGTTTAGCAGTAAATACAGATAGTTGTCGGCTTGCGATTTTCTTCACTTTCCTCTTCGTCCTTTGTTGGCATATACATAATATAGGTTATATTGTTACCACACGTAGTAAAGAGCAAGAAGTCAGGATGACGGCTTAGTAACGCCAATCTAGCCATGAGGACCCATGATCGGGAAGGGAAACAAGATGACAGTGAACGTCGACGTGTGGCAATACGGAAATCCGCAACATGAGCAGCTGACCCCTCCAATCGACGAACGGTGGTTCTATGGTGACCCTCAACATGACATAGCTACTCCAGTCAATGTTGAACTTCGAGAGTCGCACACATATTTGCGTTCCTGGGCACGGTACACACAGCAGCAGCGGCATCGCGAACCCGACGCAAAGCGTCCAATTCCTACCTCACCATTGGTTGCCACTCGACGGTGAGGCAGTATTGAACGACAGTATCGCTGAGAGAGTCCCAAGTAAATCATATTAGTCAATTTGATGCTCTTTGTAACTTCCCAAAGTACTTTGCTACCACATCATGCTAACTTTCGTTGGGCTCTCATGACGGTTGTTAGATGAGCATGCTCGACGAACGTGGGCAGCGTACTCACCGCTTCACCACCGCTTACTCACGTTTCAGTACTGCAACAAGTGTAGCGCTGGCACTTTCATCCACATTACTTCAATATATACCTTTTTGACCGATCAATTACTCGTTCAGGGTAGGAGACAGTCATGAGGAGACCATTCGCGCGCCCATGTCCCCTTCTCACTGCCGACAGTGAACCCAACCACTAAGTGAATGACTAGCATCCCCCTTTGTGTCGGGTGGGTCAGAGTGAGTTCCCTCGACGGACGTGGACTTCACGGTACCTAGCACCTACCTCTATCACTCCACGTTCCAGGCAGTGTCATGCTCGTTGGAGAGGTATATTCGTTTTCAAAGAGTAGAACAAGTGTAATATCATGTACATACCTATGAAGAAGGAACCATTAGAAGGTAGATCCGCAACCACGGTATACGGTCATTGGCATGATATCGGGCGATGACCCTGATTCTCAATAGAACACGGCTACCAGCCGATCTCTAATAGATCTCGAATGGCCAGGATCTATAAGGCCGTGTCAATCCTACTCATGATTTGGGGCAGTTCTGTCCCACTGACGATAGCCAGCGTGAGTAGGAGTGCTTTGTTTCATGGGTTCTCCTGGTGGCGAACGCAGAGGAGTTGGAGAGCGATTTCCCCTTCCAACCTCCTCCCGAAAAGTCACGTTATGAGGCTGTAGTCGTCAGTAGCTTGCTCTAGTGGCCATGCAGTAGGGTCGACATCGCTAGCGTCATAGCAATTTCCCCAACGATTAAATTAAAAAAATTTAAATAATTTTAACTTATATATGAATATGAGTTCGTAGTTAATCAACTAGACGCCACAACCGATAGTCTCATCATCACTGCACCCACAGCTGCTGGGCTTATTGGCTTCGAGGAGGTGGTGGATGAGACCATAGAACGAGCAAATCAGGCGTCGGTTGCGTCCGTAACTGGATCAGTTTGCCGCGGGGAGCCCGCCCAGACAATTCTCGATTACATTGAGACAAATGATATCGATCTCATCGTCATGGGCACCCATGGTCGAAGCGGGCTTGACCGACATCTTCTCGGAAGCGTCACCGAGAAAGCCGTTCGACATTCCAATGCGTCCGTCCTTACGGTGCGAAGAACTGATTCGGAACGTAAGTAACACTCCTTTCTCTACTTAGAATGAGTACAGGCCGAGCATGGTGGCCAGAGTACTGTATGGGTTGAGTGCTTGTTTGGTATTTGAACAGAGGACTGAAGTCTATTATTCAAAATAATTTTGATATAGAGTAATATACTCTTGAGAGCAAATGATAGTCTTTGTATACCACGTAGCGGTTATTAGGCCGGTACTCACAAGAGAAACGATGAAAATAGTATAATATTGAAGAATAGAAGTTGACGAGAGGATGCGACCAGTTGACGATGTGTTCATCGTCCAAATCACAGCTACAAGGAGTATCGGAAACCCGAGTCCAAACACAAACTTTGCAGCGATCTCAGGAGCAATGATTTTGAGGCCGCTAAGACAGTACATTCCAGCGGAAAATAAAGCTAGTAAACCACTATATGGAATCCAAACGGTTCGCTATAATTGACTATCTGAACTGAAGGTGACGACATGAATACAGCAGGAGTAAGGACTGATAGAAAGAGTACCGTATTGATACCGACGCCAAGCAGTATGAAAATGTAGCCTCGGTTGGCCGTTTTAACTTGCTGATTGCTCATGACCGCATTGTTTACTCCGTCAGTTCTTATGAATCGAGCGTTTCACAAAGGTTTTTTCGTGTCTCTGAAATACGGTGGTATGCGTCTCATTCAGATACGCGTTCCAGATGACTCTCAAGACGACGTTCTCAATACCCTTGAGGAGGTGAACGCTGATTACGTCATCGCTGACGAAGCAGCGAATAACGACGCGTCAATCGTCTACTTCCCCCTTCCCGATGGCGCGGTGGATGAGATGTTGGAGAGGCTCCATAATGACGGGCTTGAGGATAATACTTTCACAATCGTCACGCAGATCGAGACGGCGACGACACCGAACCTTGATGAGCTCGAGGGACGGTATACCCAGGGGCCAGAGGACGAAATCGGGCGCTCACACGCAGAACTACGGACGAAAGCCCGAGAATTGACACCACAACGGTCGATGTTCGTTCTCTTCTCTGCAGTCAGTGCTATCGTCGCGGCTGCCGGCCTCCTACTTAACTCTGCAATCGTGATCACTGGCGCGATGGTCATCTCGCCATTTGCCGGTTCTTCACTTTCCGCAAGCGTCGGCGCAGTTATCGGAGACTATGAATCAATCGTTGACAGTTTTAAATCACAGCTACTTGGACTCGTAGTTGCTATTGCTGGAGCAACTGCTGCAGGATTCGTGTTCAGGTGGGGGTTCCTTGTTCCGCCAACACTCGTTATCAAGAATATCGGGCAGATCAGCAGTTTCAGTGCGCCTGCCGTACTCACGCTCACAATAGCACTCTTTGCTGGCGGCGCGGGTGCTCTTGCGCTGGCAACCGATCTTCCGGTCGCAATCGCTGGCGTTGCGGTCTCCGCCGCAATCATCCCAGCTGCTGCCGCCGTCGGTCTTGGAGTTGTGTGGCTACAGCCACTGCTGGCGCTCGGTGCGCTCGCATTACTCCTTGTAAACGTACTGCTGATCAATATCACCGCCTTCATTGCACTTTGGGCGTTCGGCTATCGGTCATTTAATTCGAGCAACCTTCGGGATGTTATTTCACTCGACCTCCGGACGATCGTAGGGGTCGCGAGTGCCCTCGTGGTAGGCTTTCTTCTCGTTGGAATTCTCATCTCCACATACCAATATCTTCTCTTTGCACAGACAGTTAACCACAATGTCAACGAAGTGCTGACGCAATCGAAATATTCACAGTTAGAACTTGAACAAGCGTACACCGCGTACGGAGGCGGGAGGTTTTCGGGTAAGCAAGCAAGTGGGTCAGTCACTGTCGTCATTGGCCGCTCCTCGAATGAGAGTTATCCAAGGTTGTCTCAAACGCTTCAGCAACGGATTGCCGAGGATACACCTCGAGCAGTTACCGTCCAAGTCCGATTTATCGACTATCAGCAGACAACTCCGACATAAAATTGACAACGCTCTACTGTCGATCTGGTTCCGGTAATACTCTAGTTATTTACCCTTTCCTCAACTGTTGGGAACCTGGACTTCCGTTTTGTAGGACCTTCGTAACTCCCGATCTATGTTCACAAGCTTCTTTCAAACCTAAATCACTTCTCTGATTGGATCTCGCTCGCCTCCTCGTGGCGAATTTCCTCTAGCTCCTGTGTGTCTCGAAGGATGAATGGCCCAATTGCGAGCGTCCGCTTCATCACCGTAAGGACGCGGAGCAGGTAGGCAAGCAACACGGCGAACGGGATGAGTGTGAGCACATAGAGAGCACTGACGACGAGGTAGGCGGTGCTGACGCCGAACACCGTGCCAGCAATCTTCGAGGCATCGAACTCAAGCATCATGTACCCCGCGACCGCCAGCGCTGGCATCGCCCCATATAGCACGCCCCGCGAGATGTTGATGATCTCCCACTGGACATAGAGGGTCTTGAAGTGTTCACGTGCTGGGCCGAAAAACCGAAGCGCTTCAATCAGATCGTCGAATGCCTCGTCCGCCTTGGTCGAGAGCGATTCCGTGTGTTTGTTCTGGAGGGTTCGCGCAGCGAATATCTTCCACGAGTAGTTATAGTTTAGGACGGGAAGCAGCGTCTCGAATGAGCCGAACTCTGCGCCTGCCAAATCGTCGCTGATGGTTTGACTGTGCTCAATGAGTCCATCTGTGTACTCAGCGACCTCTTCAAGCTGTTCCGAGTTGGCGGTTCCGGTGACCGCATCGTTGAGCGTCCTTGCGCGCGTATCCGCCGTTTCGATGAGCGTCCGGAGGAATCGAGAGGGTTCGACTGGAACTACGCCGATGCCTGCGGCTTCCTCTACCTCCTCACGAAACTCGGTTTCGTTCGTCATGCGCTCGCGCTGTTGACCGAGTGGACCGATTTCCTCGGCGAGCACGAATTGTGAGATAGAGAGGACGAGGGTGACACTCGTAACAACGGCAATGACCATCGAGCCAAACAGTGACGCTACTCCGCTGGTCGTCGCGAGTTTCTGTGGTGTACTGGGACCAAGCAGGTGAGCAGTGAGGAGCAGTACATACGCACTCACGAGAATGACACCGGTGACGAGCCAGCGGTTCGCGCTAATTAGGAACCATATCTTCACACGGGTTTCGCCGACGCGCTCGCGCATCGTATCGGCTGGCCGTGTGACGGTGTCCGAGTTGTTACTCATGTACTTCGTTATACGCTAACTTCTGAATTAAATACCCGGATATCAATTGGAGAGAGAACAGTAACCGCGCATAACAGATTCAGAACGTAAATCTACTGGTGAGAGTGCGACTGCGAGATGATGTGGTGATTTATTTTAAACTTCTATTAGTCAGCGATTTTCTCACTACCCAGTTCGATGGATGGGATTTCTTCCTCGAAAATATCGTACTTGAAGTAGGACATCTCCCCAGAGCAACAGCAGAACTGTGATGCTAATCGATTGACGTCTGTGCCTATAATCTTCGACCTCACACAGTCCACGCACCGACGGATCAAACTTGATATTTATGTGTGAGATACGTCAGACGACTCGCTACATATCCACCCCGCTAAGAGTATCGTTTGGTTTCCCCCTCTTTCTCTCACCCATGATTTATCCATTGACTATTTCCTTATCCAAAAATATTTTGGCTATGGGTGACAAGCAACAATTGTCGGGTGTTGATGGAGGGAAAGGAACGTGCGTCCCACCCGACAAACATGGGGAACTCGTGGCGATGGAGAATCTGGTCAGTGCGCTTCGTACATCCCCATGTTCAGTGACTCTGCTCGGTAAGTGAGAGCTATCTCTCGATTAGTTTGCCGCTTTCCCCAATTTCCTTGAAATCCCTCACCATGCTACGTAGTGTCGGACGTGAACGGCGGCAGTTGGACTGCGCTATTCACGTCCGACGAACGTGGGATTCGCAGTGATAGAGATATCCCATCCGCACCCACGTTCCAGGAAGACAAAATCCTTCAACGGTGGTCAGCAGAGGGATACCCCTTCAAAATACGTCTGTCACAGGTTGGACGTAGATATGCATCCACCATACTGACACCGTCGTTAGAAGGATATCTTGTACTACTGTTTTCTCTATAAGAGTAGTAGAAGAGAGACCTCACAGTAGTTATCAAAGCATACAACCAGGTATATCATTAGTACGAAGAGGTGCAGACGGTACTCGCGAGGAACGGTCAGCTACGGCGGAATTCGTCGATAAAGATCTCAGTTTCAGCGGCGATGCAAACACTCGGAGTGGATGCTGCTTCGTAGCTGTCAGTTCTTATTCGATATCGTTGAGTGGCGAGTCGAACGACCCATGTCTGGCCGAGAGGACGGCATCGTGGAGACATTGGTAGTGACCTGTCCGCGATCGCTGCCTCCATGTCCGCTATCCTGTTCTTCCTCGGGTTCTTCCACTGTTTCCTCGTCCGTGTTATCTTTCTCTCCTAATCCGGCGGCGTCGAATAGCGAACGAAGCTTCGCGATGGTTTTCTCGGTCGACGAAGATTCGTCTTCTTCATCGTCCTCGCTTTCCGCCTCGGTCTCGTCGCCTTCCACCTCGTCTTTGTTTCTCGCTTCGGTCGTCGTCTCCTCGTCGGAACTGAATGTCGGCAACACTGCCGACAGCAAGTCGCTTACGCTTCTCTCGCTGGCGCTGGATGTTTCATCGCCGCCGATGCATTGGAGTCGTTTGACGCGCTCCTCTGCGTCAAGGTTCGACCACTCGTTCGAGAGGTCTGCCAGCTCGAGTACGCGTCGGAGGTCGAGCACTGCATCGGGGTCGGCATCTTGCATCACTATCGGTAGGTCAGTCGGAGCGATATCGTCCGATACGTTCGCGAACCCGGTGGCCGTGAGCAATTCGTCGAGCGACGCATTTGCTATCTCTTCGTCGATGGCATCGACGGTGTCGTGCACTGATTCGGCTTTTTCGTCCGGCAGTTCGTCATCCTCAACGGCGTCGAGTGCCGTCTGAATTCGCTCCATCCCATCGGTGAGTAGCTGTTCGAGGTTAGATTCGTCATTACTCATGGTTTGAATAGAATGTCCGCAGATTAGTCGCTGACGGCCACTATAATTAATTCCGCATCGGTTTATTCTTTGTCCTCCTCGGAATCGTCGTTGAAGTCCTCGGCGATGGCATCGACCAGCTCTTCACGCGATAGGTTTGCCTTCACGCCGACCTCCTTCGCGATGGACTGAAGCTCTGAGTACTCCATCTTCTCAAGGAGGTCACGGTACGTCTCTTCTCGAATGGTCTGTATATCGTCAGCGTCGAGATTACTGGCATCGGTGCTGGAGTCCTCGTCGCTTACCCCTTCCATGATTTCTTTTGCGTCCGTCGCTGCCTCTTTGGCAGTCTCTTTCGCCTCGTCGAGTGTCTCCTCTCGTCGTTCGACGTACTCACGGAGCCTATTCTCGAGAGGATCACGGAACTGCGGTCGGCTCAGTGTTCGCCCGAGTGCAACGATGAACGCACCCCCGATGCGGCGAAGTAGCGAGCGCTCACCCTCGTCGTTACTCTGGAATGATAGCTTCGAGACGAGCCAGTCGGATGTAGCGCGACCAAGGTAGCGCCCAGCGAGTGCACCGACCGTTTCGCCAATCGTTCGCCCGAGCGACGCACCATCCACTTGATCGGATACGCTATCGCCAGTCACTAGCGATCCGACGTCGATCTGCTCGGTCAGTTCATTGGTGATCGCCTCTTTCGGGTCGGGATTGTCGGTCATTCGTTCTCGCCTCCCCCGTCGCTTTCAGTATCGTCGCTCGTATTCTCTTCACTTGCCTCGCTCTCAGTATCACCGTCTCCCTCTCCGTCGGCTTTCTCATCGCCGTTCGCGTCCGATGCAGTATCGGACGCAGAATCGAGGAGGGAGTCCAACAGCAGGCCGCCAAGGAGACCGCCGAGCCACCCGCCGAGATGGCGACCGACAAACTCCCCGATCGTCGCACCGAGTGACTCCGCCGACGTCTCGTTGCTAAACTCCCCCCCGAGCGGCGTGTCCGCAAACACTTCACTGAGATCGATGTTCTGAATCGCCGAGCCGAGGTTGAGCGGCGAAGTATCGTCGCTCATGCTTCGGACTCTGTCTCGGATTCCTCCGTAGAGTCACCGCCGAACATCTGATCCACGAGTTCTTTGAGGAGCGTCGTTAGCAGTTCGTCGAGTGGTATGTCTGCCAGCGCATCGCTTACTGAATCGCGGGCAGAGTTGACCGCCGACGAAAGGGGACCAGAGCCATCGGACTCTTCGTCGGAATCGCTGAACAATCCCTCGAAGAGGCTTCCGGAGAACAGGTTCCCCAGCAGCCCTTTTGAACCACCGCCGAGTAGATTTCCGACATCGGAGAGCAGATTCCCCAGCAATCGACCGGGGCCACTCACCGCTGTCACGTCTAACTCGACCTCGTCGAGGTCGACTTCGAGGCCGAGCAGGTCGAGGAACAACCCTTCGAGGTCGAGATATAACACCGTCGTCTCCCCTTCCTCGCGGTAGTCGTATTCGTCCGACTCTTCCTCACTTTCCCCTGTCGTTTCTTGTGATTCGTCCGTCTTGTCTTCGGATTCTTCTGTCCCTTCCTCGTTGGTCTCCTCCGTTTCGTTTGCCTCGTCTGTTTCCTCCTCTTCACCACCGTCGGGCAATAACCGCTTTTCACTCGGAGAGTCGGCGGCGAGGTCTCCGTCGCTGTCCGGGATGATGCCATTCTCTTCGTTATGCGGTTCGTCGCTACGTTCGACAGATCCTGTCATGGTAACCGACTTAATCCTAATGGGAACGGTCATAACTAAACTATTCTGGCTATCTATGCAAGCTTGCCTAGTAGAATACGGCCTCGAAACGGGATATTGAGCCAAATCTCCCGCTACTCGAATAGTGTAGAACGATTCCGGTGGTTCGTTCTCTAACCAGGAAATGATCATCGCCAACTCTCTATCTCTCTAATGGGAAACTCCCACGGTAACGCGTTATCATCGTGGAGTACAGATCGACCATGCTCCATAATTCACTAGATAACAGAGTGAAGACTACCGTTTTCGAACCTCAAGATATCTGCAGTTGCGGGAGATTTGCGACCACCGTGCACTGTGCCTTATCTGTCGAACCTGACGGTTGTCACCGTCTGCTCCACGCTGGCGGCTTATCGTTCAGGGAAACAGTCACGATCTTAGAATCACTTAGGGTGGATCAGTTATAGCAGGTGATCTGGTTGTGGCAGAAACGACTGGCTGATAATGAGCGCGATCTACCGACAACGACACCGTCGCGGGTCACCATCGACGAGACCGCTATCCAAATCGCCAGTGAGTGGTATTGGATCTACATTGTGAACGAGCTCGAGACGAAGCTGCTGTTGACAATCAAGTTGTTCAGCCGCTGTGGCACTGTTCCCGCTGTAGCGTTCCTGCATCTGTTTTCCGAGAAACTCGACTTCTCTAAGATTGTGTTTCTCGTCGATAGCCACGGCCATCTGACTGCCTCTCCCGATTAGGGGGTGAGCGATCGACTCAACTACGGCCTCCAAGACCACATCAAAACGTGATTTTACATGCTTGCAAATGCACACCGACTGCTTTCATACGAGCTAGGTCGACAATCGGTCAGCTGTCAGATTGGATTTCGGTAGTTTAGATGCTATTACAAACGCCACCGATCCCGCCAAGTACTTGATGGACGAACTACCGCGGAGATTATCTAGACAGTGCGGTTCAAATAGTAACTTGGTAGGTTTTAATTCCTCTAGTTTCGATATAGTAGTGGCTAGAATATGAGAAACAATTATTGCAGTGGTGGTCGTTTTTCTGGTTGGAGGAGGTGGAGACACACATGCCAATTCCACATTATCCCTCCGACGAACCCGAGGACGAGCCTGTGCCAGACATCGATGGGATTATCGACACCATCCTCAACGGTGGAAACATTTCGTTGTTGCGGCCGGCCAGGCGATGAATCACTCGCATTCGATTTTTCATAGTGCTGATTTGATTTCGAGAGGAGCGTTCAGACAGCGCTATGCACAACTGCTGCTCCGCGAGTTCAAATTGCTCCCTAATCACGCGATGAAGACGCTGTCGGTAAGTCTCTTCACTACTCGCTGATTCACCAAGTGACGAATCGCCTGAAGTACCCTACCCAGTAGGGTGATTTACAGTCACTTCTATCAATGTCGCCATTCGTGTCTGCTCAGAGGAAGAGCGTAATTATGGTGTAGCCGCCGTAGCTGATCACCAGCGAGAGTGCAAGCAACCCGACCCAAGCGAGGATTGTGTAGTTTGATTTCGTCGAGTCAACACTATCTGCGCCAGCGGCGTAGCCACTCCCGACGATGGCGCTGACGAAAATTTCGTTGAACGACATCGGAAGGCCGAAATAGATCGCTACTTGTGCGATTGCAAATGCCGGAACGAGGACGGCAATTGATCGCCGAGTAATCTTGTGTAAGAGACTTGATCATTCGGGGTGCAGCCATCCATGAACCCGCTAAGAGTCCAAGACCACCGCCGATGAGTATCACAACAATCGGCACCGCAAGCGACAGCGACTCAAATAACGGCAGGAGAGGGCCGATCGCCAATTCCACTTTGCCCCCGCCCGCTGAAAACGCAACCAGCGCACCAAGCGCGAGGAGGAAGTTCCGTTGAGCTGTGTCCGCATCTTGAACCATAGCTCGTGCGAGCCAGCCCGCAAGCACCAGCGCGAATCCTACTGAGATCATCACGACCTGCCAGGTGGCTGTCGGGCCTGGGATAACTGCCGCAACAGCCGCCGCCATTGAGCGAGTTTCTCCCACCGGGCCGAGCAGACTGAACTCCATGCTGGCGATGATGATACCGACGAGACCGGCAAGTATCGGCACAAGCACCCGTTCGGATAGCTGGTCACTGCGGAGAAGCCGGGCGGTAACATATGCTGTTCCCCCACCAATTGGCGGTGTGAGCACCCATAGTGCCACGATCATCTGGTATTCGTCCCACGCAGGGTCACCCCCGAGTGCCAATCCGACTCAACTACTGCGCCCGTGACGGTAAAGGCGGTCGCGATGGAGTAGCCAGCAAACACACCGAGAGCGATGAGGCCGGCCGCAGTGAGAAGTGCGATTGTTACAGCCAGCGGTGAAAGCGTCACCCCGTGTATCAGACCACCCCCAATCGTATGTGTGACAGCCGCTCCTTGCAGAACTGCACCGGCGAATCCTAAAATTCCGACGAAGAAGGCGGCACGCATCGTCGGAATTGCGTTCGCGCTGATTGCTGGCGCAAAAGGTGTCGAGCCAGACGAGCCTGCCCCGATCGTCCATGCGGTAAACAAGCTCGCGATGCCGGTCACTACAAGGATTCCAATCGTTCCCAGTGTAACCATTCACATCTCGATTATCTCAGTCAGGGAGGTCGACATCTTCGGCTGCCTCCAGAGTCTCGGTATTCTTTTCGGTTTTGACGTGCCACCGGTCCACTGTTTCCTCATACTCGGAGAGTCGCTCGCTCACAGTCTCTTTCCGGTCGTCATCGTTGATATTCACCTCGAATGCATACGGCGATTCATCATTTCGCGTTCGGTTGGATGTTTGCGCTCACGAGGTCATTATCGAAATATTGGGGCGCCATCTTCGTCATGACATTCTTATAGACGACTTCTTCGGCAGTCCGAACCACTTTCCGACTGGCCGTGTCAGCTGCGCGAGCGAAATAGTCAAGCGAATCTCGGCCGTTTTCAATGGCGTCTTCACTATCGTTCTCATCCAACGCTTCGTATGACTCGGTTACTTTTTCACCAGCAGTTTGCAGATCTTCAGTTGGTGATTTATCTGCTTGCTCACCTTCTCCTGCTGAGAGGGTGGCTTGTTCGGCGGTTTTTTCGTTCATATCGTCGCGGAGCCGTTCGTGGGCTTTCGGCCGCCACTCATCCCATTCGTCGAACGCTTCCCCCTCAGCGCCTGCGTCACGCAAGGCTTCGGTGATGCGCTCACCGTGTTCAACGATGGTCACCCAGTCACCCTGCTGTTTAAAGCCGGAAATACTTTCCTCCATCCTATTTCTCTCTACGCATCATGCTAGAATAACTGTTTTGCTATTCCTGCATACGATTCCACGTGTCACGGTAAAGTCTTAGAGACCCCACTAGGTCCAGTTCAGGACCTATTCAGTCATGAGCCGTATCGTTAATCAATACCCTGAATGATTTTCTTCTTCGTAAACTCTATCGGTAGCGGAACGTGGTATCTGATCAGCACTCCGACCCGAATCTATAGGGATTAGCAGTGATTTTCAGGGTTATCAGTGACGACAATGATGACGGGAGAAATCAAGCAACGGAGGAAACTATGGGTTTAATTGCTCATCCCTATAGTTAGACATGGGCCGAACGGTTTTCCCACAGTGGCTGGTCACCAGCAATCCCGACATGGTGCCCATTTCCAGGAAGCAGAATAGTGATATGGCGAATTACCTATGTGAAACAGTATTCGACGAGGCAATGCCAGTCTCAAGGGCAGTCACCATTGTGCTGACCAAAACTGGTTTGCGTCTACTGTCGATATTCTCCCTCTTTATAGCCCTGGCAGAGGCAGGAACTGGAAGACCAGATAGGAGGCAAGCGCAGCGATTGACGGCGTGAGAATCCAAAGGGTGATCACCCGTGCGGTGGTTGCTGGATTGAATAGATCAGTTGGCGTGAGCTCAGTTGGATCTTCTTTCCCAATCTGTTGTACCGGGTTCGGATTGACGGTGGTGCTATGGCTATCCGCGGCGAGAGCGTCAACCGAGATTTTGGAACCCTTTTCACCCTGGAGTGCAACTGTTGTCGCTTCGGATAGGGTGATGGTTCGAGATGCACGTCCCCAGCCAAGCCCGACGATACACATGGTCGCACTCACGGCGAGGCTCGCAGGAATCCCAATCGCCGAGAGAAAGGTGATGAGACTTGCGCTTACCACTTCGACGATGAGCGCCGCTAAAAGGGGGAGATCCGTCAAATCATTCCCGACGGTTTCGAGCGTGCGGCGCGCGATCGTGAACGCACCAAGCCCGATTGCGCCACCGGCCAGAAGAATTCCTGGTTCAAGGCCTAATTCACCGCTTCCGACGAGCGGTGCAACGGCATTTGCCGTATTACTCGCACCCGCGCTGAACGCCATGTAACAGCCGATCACCACAACGAGTGCACCACTAATCAGTTCCCGTGCGGATGTCCCGGAGGCGATTCGTGGCCGGGGAATGACGCTGGATTGGTCACGAACGAGTAGTGCGCCTGACGAGCTATCGATGGCGAGCCAGGCGTCAAGATAGGGGTAGAGATATCGACCAATCATCGCACACACCCAGAATGCGATGACGGGTGCGATGAGCCACCAGGAGACGATTTCAAGCATGATCCCCTCGTTGAGACTACCGGTTGCGACTCCAAGGCCAGCGATTGCCCCAACGGCAGTCATTGAGGTCGACGCTGGGACGCCGAAGAGGTTCGATATTAACAGGGCAAGCCCGACGAAAAAGAGGACGCCGACGCTGGCGATAAGTGTGAACTCGCTCTGTGGAACGATCTCACCGCCCATGGTTTTGATCACATTGCGCCCCACAGTCCAGCCACCAAGGAGGGCAAATCCAGTCATGAGGCCGGCGGCAGCAAGTTTTGAGACGACACGACTGCCGACGGCTGGGCCGAAGGCAACGCCGGTCGATGATCCCCCGATATTGAAGCCGACGAACACGGCAACGAACAACCCAAGAAGCAAAAGGAATGTGAAGGCCATGTGAGTAATTGAAGTAGACATCGAATAGGTTTTTCTATCGGTCACATATTCACTCCAGAAGCTAACACTCGCTCGCAGTCGTTCGTTCGTGACTGAAACGCTCATCTACTATCGATGCACTGGGATGCTTAGAGCTGATCGTCTGGAACTTCGTCCCAATGATTATCCAATAGTGTGAGACGTGGGATGATCTCATCCCAACTGTGGACGATGTCGGAGTGTATTGGTGGCATGATCCCACAGTCATGGCCGGTAAAACAGGTCTACGCTGCTCTACTGCGATTCACTTATGACGTGGAATCGTCGCTTTTGAAGCGCCGAAGTTTCGTCCTGAGTAGCGTGCTAAATGAGCGTGTTGTTTGCATTCGATCTGTCAGTACTCCGTTAATGACGATGCCCAGAAGGAGGATGAATGCCCCAGAATAGAGCCAAAGTAATAACAGAATCACACCACCGATGACACCATACGCATCGTAGACCGGTGTCACAGTCACATAGACGTGAAAGAGGACTTGTAGTACAGTCCAGCCGACTGCTGCGACAATCGTTCCCGGCAGGGCCTCGTGTATTGCGATCGGAATTGGCGGAAAGGCATAGTAAATGAGGAAGAATGCAATTGTCAGCCCAACTAATGAGACGAGGGGACTCACAAGCTCGAACGTGGCAAGTTGCGGAATGAGCGTGAACAGTGTCGTACTTATCAGCACGACGACGGTCGCAAAACTGAGTGCGACAAAGCCGACGAGTGTGTCGCGGAGGTGGTGGCGGCCGGCGTTCTGCGATGGCTTTCCATAGAGCTCGGCGAATACGACTTCAAGTCCCCAAACGATACGGTAGGTACTCCAGAGCAGGACAAGGAGGCCGAGAACTGAGCTTCGAAGACGCATTGATGCATTTTGCAATGCCTCGGCGAGGAGTGCCTGACCACTGGGACTCAGGTAGCGCCGAGTGAGATGGATCACCGCCGTCGTAAAATCCTGTCCCCCGAGGAGGGACGCAGTAATAAGGAGGAGCAACAGGGCGGGAAGCAGGGAAACAAACGCATGGAATGCGAGACTGCCCGCTAAAAACGGGAGTCGGTTAGTAGATGCACGCTGATACACCGTTTGAAGGACGTGCACAGTCGCTTTGAGTCGATTGGACATAATTTCTCTGAATGGGGAATATCAGGAGCTGCGTGAGCCGTTCTGACCGCAGCTCCTCTTTGCCACTCTCGATAAGTAGAGTGGTGTGGCACGCGCTCCGATTATCGTCATCGGTTTCCCCTTGGTGAACCGGTTTGTGTGAAGGCTGTTGCAGTGGTGTGTCCCGGTTCATGCACGACCAATGCCATGAAATGGATTGGAGTAGGCGATAATAAACCTTTGCAGTAATTTGAACACTATTCTTATAACTTATGCGATGGATAAGGTACAGACAAGAGACTGAAGAGCTTGGCAAATACTATACTTAACTTTTTAGATAATATGTTGATGTCCTTGTGAGCCACATCACAAAGTAACCTAATGTCGTATATAAGTTATAGAAATATATTAATCAGCGAAATATACGTTGAGAACGCTGGAAAGCGATCACGAAAAGAATTAGATGGTAAAGATAAAATCGAGGATCGTGTCGATGCTGTACCACTATTAATCACATATATTATATATTGTTATTCTGAGTGGTGGGCAAAAGGATTTTAGAGTACGTCTTACTGAGCTACGGTGCATGAACTCGAGTCTCACGCAGAATCGCGAACGGATCGCCTGGTGGTTGATCTTCAGTACACTTGGTGTGCTTTTCGCCTTTATCCTCTACTCATATCTAGGAACGTTCGTCTTGGGGTTGTTCATCTATTATGCGACACGTCCTGTGTATCAGCGACTGAGCCATCGCGTCCGTCCGCGAAGTCTTGCCGCGGCTGTTGCACTGGGTGCGATTTCATTGCCGGGACTCCTCCTTATCGTCTATACAGTTCTGGTGAGTATCCAACAACTGAGTTCGCTCGTTGGAGCGGATCTCCGCCAGTACCAGGCTCTGCTTGGTCCGTATCTCAAGAGACTCTCGGGCTCACAAAACGCACAAGGGGTTTTTCAGCGATTTTTGTCGAATCCCCAGCAACTCACGTAGGTTCTCGATCCGAAGACTGCGAGCAAAATCCTTGTCTCGGCTGGTGAGTATCTCGGAGCGGTGGTCACGGGACTCCTCCATGTATTTATTGCCCTGGTGATCGCATTCTATCTGCTCCGGGATGATCACAAGCTTGCAATGTGGTTTACCTCCCGGATTAGTGGGCCGGATAGCGCGACGCATGCGTATTTGGAAGAAGTCGATACTGATTTGGAGACGATCTATTTCGGGAATATTCTGAATGCATTCGTGGTCGCGATCGTTGCAGCGATTACCTATACGCTCCTCGATAGTATCGCACCATCCGGGTTGACGATTCCTGCGGCCGTGTTGCTCGGGCTGTTGACAGGGCTTGCGAGCTTGATTCCCGTGGTGGGGATGAAGCTGGTGTATGTACCGATTGGGCTCTATCTTGCTGGTCGTGCGCTCCTCTCGAATCCACAGTCAATTTGGTTTCCACTTGCGTTCTTGCTGGCTGCGGTCGTAGTTGTGGATGGGGTGACTGAATTGTTACTGCGGCCGTATATTTCGGGGCGGAATCTCCATGTCGGCCTAGTCTTATTCGCCTATATCATCGGCCCACTTCTGTTCGGCTGGTACGGCCTGTTCTTTGGGCCGCTCCTGTTGGTGCTGCTCATCCATAGTACACGCATTGTCTTGCCCGAGCTGCTTCATGGCCAGGCACTCACACCGACTGCAGCTGCTGGTGATCCCATTCCAGATTCAGATGGCGGGACCGAGAGTGAGACTGATCCCTCAGATGAGACAGTCTCAGATGCTTCTAAGGCAGCAGTTTCATCAAATTCTGAACCTGCTTCTGAGGGTGCAAACGAGCAGGATACAGAACATGCCGAACAATAAGGACGACGACTCAGCCCGTACCATCTCCACTAATTATCAGTGCATTTGAAAAGGCTTAGTGCTGCTCGTCCGTTGGGCGGCGCTCAGTTGGCCAGAGGGTCAATATCGTCAGAAGTAGATAGAAGCCGATGAAGACGCTCACGACCATGTTCCCAGGTACACCGGGGATCGCCGCCGCGTCACGCCATCCCTCGCCAGGAGTATAGAGAGTGAGATACACGAGCCAGGCACCGCCGAGAACGAGGTACAAGACGAAGTAACTCTGTCGAAGACGCTGAGAAAAAACTTCCCGGTACGAGACTGCAGGTAGCGGATCACCCCACTGGGCCTGTCGATGCCAACCGAGTATCTCTGGTGGATCGATCGTGTTCGGGGCCTCGTCTTCTCCGTTTAATTGGGCAGCTACGTGAAGAGCTGTAGAGAGACGATGCTGACTGGTATCAACGGCGAGGTACAGGGTGATTGCAATTATGCCGATCAACAAGAACTGCGGCGCGTTTTCAGGGGTCACAAACGCAAAAACAATCATCACTGTCATCACTGCGATTGCCCAGCGAACGGTCTCGTTTATGTGTTCACGAAACGTCTTTATCTCTGAGATCATTTCCTGAGTATATTGGAGGGAAAATCGCTTTGAAGTCATTTAACGAGTAGTCGCCTCTACTGCACCTTCCTCTGTCTCTGGATTCCACTCTGGCTGTGGAGGGGAACCGTGTAAACAGGAACCTCGACTTGTCGAAGAACGGCTTCCATAACCCTCTCGTCAAGGATATACTCGAGGTTGGTCTGATCTTGTGTTCCCATGACGATGCAGTCGATCTCATGCTCAGTGGCGTACTGTCTGATCACTTGAGCTGGTGCGCCAGCGGCGATCGATACCGTAACTGTTTGTGCACTCGACTGTGCCGTGCGTGCGATCACAGCATCGACAACTGACCGGTTACTCGCATTAAATGCCTCGTATAGCGAGTCACGTTCGGTGGATGGATCAACGTCGACAAATGAAATGATGTGAAGGGCAGCACCGGATCCCTCGGCCAACTCGAGGCCGGCGGCAATCGTATTCATTGCTGTATCATTCGCATCGATTGGAAGAAGGATTCGCGTAAACATACATGATTATTCGTGTTCTCTATCGATAGCTCTGTCGCTCTCGTAGCATGAGATCAGCAAATGATCCATCAATATAACTAAACTAATGACGTTTGATTATATGACCGACACAGAATTAAACACTTCACTCAACAAATGGGCAAGTGAGACCTCTCTGTTCGCATTGATCGTGAGATACTGTGACCACAAGACAATGTGAGTAAACTACATCAGGGGAAAGAAGGGAGAGATTGTCAAGACTATCATACGCTACATTGTGTTTTGTCGTTGTATGTATAGCTCGAAGTGAGCAGATCATAGTATCGGATTGGTGAGTGGCGGATGAAGGTTTGGAGAAGAAGAGAGAAGAGGTAAGCAGAACAGAATTTGCAAATTGAGCAGCTCGCTCAGCTTCAACGTCAAACCGAGCAACAAGAACCGACAATCGCGGAATTAGAGCGGGTAAAAACAACAGTCCAAACTATATCGGCTGGTTTCATCGTCTATGAGGGACTCTGTGCAGACTGTGAAAGTGGTGTTATCATCCGGACAGATGATACGCTTCGGTCTACGTCATGTGGATTCTGTTTCTACCTCTGAGTGCGACTATGAAGGAATAATTCACGTTATATGTTCTCTCCCGTCCTCTATTATAGTAGATGGGTAACATATAACAATATTTTCTATTATCGACTAGCTCGCATATCTTTCTCTATAATATTATTAAAAATATCTGTTATTATCTATTATTAAAAAGGATCTTGGCGCTCTGCTGGTGATCTACGAGCACCTTTAAATACGAACCTCCTAAAACTTCGTTTACTACTTTATTTTTGGTAACCTCATAAGACTTTTGACAACTGGATCCCTGTCGAGATAGTTATAAATAATCATTAAGCATGATCATCGCGTTTGTCTCGGTGGCATGAGTGTGTTCAAAGAGATCACAATCACGGCGACAAGTGCCGACTCGTGGGAAGACGCTGCTCTCACTGCGGTCGAACGAACCGAGCAGACGATCGAACAGATCCAATGGGCTGTC
Organism: Haladaptatus halobius; assembly: GCF_020618475.1. Classification (GTDB taxonomy): domain Archaea; phylum Halobacteriota; class Halobacteria; order Halobacteriales; family Haladaptataceae; genus Haladaptatus; species Haladaptatus halobius. The sequence continues at coordinate 75,754 of NZ_CP085341.1, forward strand.
GTACAGGATCAGTCGCTCCAATTGAGCGGCGATGCTCCCACGTTCAGAACCAAACTCAAGATCGGCTTCGAAGTTGAAGAGTAGCAGTTCTACCAATCTATCACCGGTTATTTTTCGCCAGAATATCCGTGAACATACCATAGACAGGGTTTTGACTTGGATGTTCATTATATAGGAAAGGACAGGGCTGGCGGTCGAATGACTGAGTCCCAATCTTCTAAATGGTGTGGACACTGCTCTCTACCATTTTTAGAGTACTCCTTTCTAATATGGACGTTGCTGACTGTAGACTGGAAGTCCGATATCCAAGATGACGACGGCTTCCTCTGGTATGTCTTGTCCGGAACAACGCCGATACACTCCTCATAACTTTATCTTCTGAATTTCAATACTAGTCGTATGCTCGAAGCGACCTAGGAGCAGACGACCGCATGCCGTCAACAGGATCGCCTGCAGCTGTTTGTCGTTGGTGTCGGTATCCTTCTTCGCCATCTTCTCGGTCGGTAAGCTGAGGCGATCGCTTCTTCGCGTATCACTCTGACGTCTGTTCCGTAGTTGGACAATATCGTTTTGTCCTCACAAGTCGTAACCGTGAACCACCGAGGGCGGGATTATGAGTGTGACTGTGCAGATCGCCGAGAATCAGAGCATCCCAACGCTTGTCCAAATCCTCGGCGAAGGAGACGGAACGATCCTGATTGCCACAGTTGATGAAGAGAAGCGGGATCTCCGAATTCTCTTTCCGGATTCTGAGGCCCTCTCTTCCGGCAGGCGGACATGAACGTTGTGGTACCCTTGACTGATGGGTAATTCATGCTCGTTCATCGGCACTGGCGAGTATCTTAGACGGCAGTTGTAAGCAACTCCAGTCAGACGCATAGCAGACGCATGTCAGCCACGGTCACAAAGCCTATTGGGCGCTTGTCCGTGTGTTCGCGTGCCGGTTTGCTCGACCGGCAGGCTCGGGGAGGGGTCATACAGCCCCCTTCCTTTGAGAGTTAGTCCATTGAACTAACGGGCAGGTGTGCTCCCCATCCTACATCCTCCTACCAGACTCGTCAAACCATCAAACAGCCTCTTGACTGTCTACCACATTGCATCTGGTGTTTTTACCCGCTATGTGGATTTCGTCTCCTTATGAGACTCACTGGCACTGTCGCCATTGGTCGGCAGTGAACTGTATCTGCCGCTGTTTTATACTTGTATCCATTTCCATCGTAAGAAACGCCTTTTCCGGGATTTATTCTCGACTTTGACGTGAACGAATGCCTGTTGCTCTCTATCGCCTGCATGTCCCTCAGCGTCAAAAAGCGATGATCTACCGTTCGCGGTCGTCGCCTCGACGATATCGTTCTCCGAGACGATAGCCGGTTACCTCGCCCGACTCGTTCAACGCCACCGCGTACTGTCCGAGAATGTCCTGCGTATCCGGGATTGAACTTCGTTCGACTATCTCGACGACGACCTCCCAGCCATCCTCTTTCTCGGTTATCTCGATAATACCGTCGAGCGGGTGGCCGACCAGGTCAGCGGCAACGTCCTCCATCGTCTCTCGGACGTCCATCACGCCGAAGTGGCCGTCACGTTCTTTGTTCGCGCCCTCTGTCTTCTCGCCCGCATTGCGTTCGGTCTCTTGCTGTTCGCCTTGTTCGCTCACGTCGTCATCCTCGTGTTCGTCGGCGTCGCCTATCGTCTCGTCGTTAGAATCATGTTGAAAGCAAAACCCGTCGTCCTGTGCCGGGCGTGAACAGCGACCGCTAGACTCGGTGAGCGCCCGGCACTGGTCGGCTTCCGACATGATGTTTCAGCGAGTTCCTACGATGTGGTGGCCTTTACATCTACTTCCTCGAAGTCAACTTCCTCGCCCGCCTCGGCATGTTCTATCTTCGACATCTCCTTGGCGTAGTGGATGAACGTATCGACTGACGCGACGACGACGCGCGCCTCGACCGTCAGCACCTCGATACCGACGACGGAGATGCGTGCCCACACGTCGATGACGACACCCTTGTCGAGGATTCGATCCAGCACTTCCGCGAGACTGGACGAATCTGGATTTGATCGTGCCATAGGCAATCAGTGGGATTCTGTCCCTATAGTATATAATTCTGCCGAACGCCTCTTGACGATTCAGATCGTCGTTGTAACCTATTTTAAAGAAAGAGAAGCGAAGTTAACGATACTCGTATCGAATTGAGACATTGTGGTCGAAATTAGCCATTACGCCACTGCTGGATTAAATGACGACGAATGTCCGACGAGAAATTCCCGATGAGGGGCACATGAGTTATTGTCGTGGGTATCGACGTGCCTTTGGGGGAGACAATGAGCCACCGAATGGACGACTCCAGTATCGGCGAACTCGACGATGTCATCGACCGACTCGCCGACGCTGTCGAGGAGTCCGAACACGATACGGAACACGATGCGGAGGACGAGGTAAAGACCAAGATGGAGACGGAGAGTGAGATAGACGTGGTAGACGCGCGGGACATAGGACGAGCTCCGACAACTGACCTCGTCGGCTCACCACTCGACGGAGTCGTTGAGGTTGAAGACCACGAAGACAGGTGGCGAGTGGTCGCAGATATGGTCGAACGGAGCGCGATTCCCGACACGCAAGACATCCTCGGGCGGTACGTTATCAATCTCGACATGACCGGAAATGTTCGAGGCTACGATCGCGCCGGGCGGTATCGGCGCGAAAACGTCGGCAAACAGCGAGAGATTTTCACCGCCAACGAATACTCGGGGAATATATGAGCGACGATACGCAATCGGCACGGGAATTGCTCGAAGAGAGTTTACAGGAGGAAGCAAACGTCGAACAGCTGTTCGACGAACTCCTCGAGAAGCGAGAGAACGGTGGCACCGTCGGGCGCGACCTTGGTGGGTTGATTGGCTGTGGACTGGGGATGCTCCTTGGACGCAAATTTGGGGAGTCGGTTGGGGTGCGAGTCGAGAGCCGGTTCGGTAGAGGCGAGCGCGAAGCGTCCGACGACACCTCGCGCGAGCAACTCATCCGCCAGCGTATTCAAGATGCTTTCGAGCTGAGCAAGGAGGAGGCAAACCAGATACTCGCCGATGCACCCATAGGTAGAACCGAGCCCAGGGAAGAAAGTGGCGAAGATGGCGGCGAGGGGAAAGACACCGAGCAGGAATCCGATAGCGAGGAGGATCCCGACGAAGCGGGGACGGAGACGGAAGACGCCGAAACGCCGGAGGAAGAAGATGAGTCGAACAAAGAGGAAATGGAAGCCGAGGACGATTCAGAGGCAGAGCAGAGCCTTGACCTAGATGACCTCTCGGATAAGGATCTCCAGACGCTGGCGAACGACCTGCTAGACGAACTAAAACAGAGAAAAACTGCGCAATGATGGCTTCGCACAGCGTCGCCAAACTATCCGATTTGCTGTGAACGAGGCGTATGCTTACTATTTCCCCCCCACGGCTTATTAGCGCCCGTCACGTCCATTTATAGTTGAGGACACTATTGCACTGGTAACGATGAGTTCGAACCGATACGTCTACGGGGTGGTCGAACAGAACGAGTTCGAGTTCGACGCCGACGCGGTTGGTGGCGCGGACCGAGTGTACACCGTCGATTACCAAACACTCTCCGCCGTCGTCTCGGACATCGACACGACCGACCCCGAACGAACCGACGAGGACAGCAAAGCGCACGACGAGGTGCTCCGTCGTGTGCTCGAACGCGACGACGTGGACGCCGTCGTCCCGATGCAGTTCGGGATGGCGTTCAAGGACAACCGAACCCTGAAGACCGTCCTCCGCGGGGCGAGGCGGGCGTTCACGAAAGCCCTCCACGAGGTGGACGGCCACGTCGAACTCGGCGTCAAACTCGTCGCCGACGAGGATGCCGACCTCCCTCGCGAGGAGATCCGCGACGATGTGGGAGGACGACTGTCGGAAATCGCGGCGGGCGAGACGGACGACGATCTGTTCAGCGATCGACTCGTGTTGAACCGCTCGTACCTCGTCGCCCAAGACGACCGCGAAGCGTTCGGCGAGGTCGTGGACGATGTGCGCGAGGAGTACGGCGACCTCACCGTCCAGTACACCGGACCGTGGGCACCGTACAACTTCGTGGACATCGAGATCGGAGCGCAACGATGATCGTCGTCGATGACTCGCTCGTGCGACCGTTCGTCTCGCTCCTCGACGTTCTCCACTCGATGGCGCTGGACGAGATGTACGACGTGGAGGGGATTCAGGACGAACTCAAGGAGATGCACTTGCTATACGAAATCGGTGAACTGTCGAACGAGGAGTACCGAGCGCGGAAAGACGAACTCAAAGCGCAACTGGAGGTTGCGGAGGAAGTTCACGAGCGATTGCGGAACGGAAAAGTCGAGGTAAAAGGATAATGGGATTGTTCGAACGGCTAGTCAGATTGGCGAACGCGCTCGCCGAAGAAGACGGGAGCAGAACGCGCTCCGGAGAACTCGGCGATGCCGGGGGGCGAATCAACTACGCGGTCACGTTCGACTCCATCAGTACCGACTCCCCGCAAAGCCAACGACGTTCGTCGGCGTCGCGCCAAGAGTACCTCACGGACGTTCGGGAGGAGGGTGACGAGCTCGTCGTCACCGTCGACGTACCGGACGTGTCGGAAGACGACCTCTCGGTCAGGTTCGACGACCAGATGGGCACGGTCGAGATTCGAGACGCAGAGCAACCCGTCAAGCGTCTCGACCTCGACCGGAGCGATATGCACGTGACGGCGGCGGCGTATAACAACGGCGTGCTCGAACTGCGGTTCGGAGGGTCGGAAGATGGATGACAAACAGATCGAAGCGTTCGAGAAGGAGGTGCGGTCGGTCGTCGAGCGACTGAAATCGGCGTTCGAATCGTCGGAGTCGTTCGAAGAGGTTGCAGACGAAGCGGAAAAGCTCTGGTCGGTATTGGACGAAGGGGAAGACGTGCTCGACGAGATCGACTTGACCGATGTCCCGGACATCGTCGACTCGTCGGACGCTTCCGAGGCCATCGACGTCGAAGATATTCCGAAGGCGATCTCCGAGGGCGACCCGGAGGAGGCCATCGACACGTTGGGCCTCATCAAAGCGGTCGAACTCCGGAAGCTGTGGGGGTCGACGGACATGCGCAAGCTCTGGCGGGAAGCGCGCGAGTTGGAGGACGCGGTCGACGATCTCGGCGACTCCGACGACGGCGAAGACGATGGGATGGTGTCGGGGATGAGCACCGACGCGGGAGGTGCTGACGTGGACGTAGACGGCGAGATGCGGTCGAAGCTGTACCAAGCGAAGATTCAATCCGAACTGCAAGACAGCGTCGAGACGTTCCGCGAGAAGCTGCTCGAAACTCGAAACGAACTCGCCGCCATTAAAGCGGAGAACGAGTCGATAGGCGGCCCCGGCCAGCCGAACTCGCGCAACCCGACGGCCTACTCCACCATGGCGCAATCGCGTACGGACATGGGGAGCGCGGGGAGCTTCTCGACGGTTCCGCGGGAGACGAAATACTCGTCGGCACCCAACATGAAGCGAATCTACGGCGATAGGTTCGAGGAGGAAAACGATGAGTGACGCGAAACCGACGCGCAGTCAGTCCGACCTCGCGGAGATGCTCGAACTCCTGCTCGACAAGGGCGTCGTCATCAACGCCGACATCGCGGTGACAGTCGGCGAGACGGAATTGCTTGGCGTCCAACTCCGAGCTGCCATCGCCTCGTTCGAGACGGCAGCCCACTACGGACTGGAATTTCCGGAGGGTACCGATATGAAGCGCGTCGAGGAGGTGGCGGGCGTCGAAGAACTTCCGGAGTCGGAGGCGGTGACGGTCGAGGCATCTAACGAGGAGGGAGACGAGGAAGTGGAGGCGGAAGAAGCCGGAGAAGAGGAGGAGACCGAAGAGACTCAGGAAGAGAAGGAAACGCAGGAGGTGACGGCGGAGAATGAGCGCGATTGAGATCGACGGCGACGACGCGGGACGCGGACTCATCGCGCTCGTCGTCACCCTCGTCGAACTGCTAGTCGACGCCTTGGAGCGTGAGGCGGTTCGGCGGATGGAGCACGACGACCTCGACCCGGAGGAGATAGAGCGACTCGGCTCGCAGTTGGCGGCGCTGGAAGCGGAGATAGATCGCCTGAAAGAGTCCGAAGGAATCGAACGCGAGGTGGATGACCTCCGCGATGACTTGGACGCCCTGCTTACCGAGGCGCTGGTGGACGTCGCGGAGCACGAACCAGAACTGGAGGGCCTCGATGGCTGAGATCGGAGTCCGGTCGGCGGACGCGACGGAGTTCGAGGAGGGACGGTACCTCTACTGCGTGGTCGATTACACGACGGTAGAGACCGAATTTTCGGAGATGGGCACCGACGGCGAACCCGTCTTGTTCGCCCCCGAACTCGACGCATGAAACCGACGAAAGACGACCACGCCGTGGTGGATTTGCTCGACGTACTCCTCCGTGACGGAGCCGTGATACAAGCGGACGTGGTCATCACGGTCGCGGACGTGCCGCTGGTCGGGTTGAGCCTTCGCGCCGCCATCGCCGGGATGTCGACGATGACCGACTACGGCTACTTCGAGGAGTGGGACGCGGTGCAACGCCGACGCACTCGCGCGCCGGATGACCATCCGCTGCTCCCCAGCGAAGATTAAGGAACCTCACGCGAAGGCTCTTTGAATAGTTATGTGATGACGAGATTCGCCTCCAACATTGTCTATTCGATCATCTCGTTTTCGCATCTACCCAAATTTACGAGCAGAACAGGAAGAATGACATCCCCGTGGTCGTGTATCCTCGAAGAGCATTAACTCTAGTCGGTTGCCGTTTACCATTTACCGAATATGACCGATTCACGTGGGCCGACCAGTCCATCAACGATGGGTCGCGCGTCACCGATTAGAATTGGTGTTGGATGTCATTTTGGTCGGCGGATTGAATAATGATTTTGTCCTCGCGAACACGAACGAATACTTCATCACCGATCGTCATATTGGCTACTGCCAGCTCATCCTCATGCAAATTAATATGAACGTTGTGATAGTGCCCGTGTTCGTCTGTCATCCCGCTTGGACTGAGCGTCTTTCGTCGTACCATCAGGCTCCTTATCAAGTAGGTTTTCGATGGCTACACTTAGCGATTCTGCTGGCAGTCTCTCCCCGTTTTTACACACTCAAGGAAAAAGCCCACAGCTTCAGACGTATGGTGACTTCGACAGCGTGATGCGCTATGGTATTTATCTACACAGTACAGTAGGAACTGGTGGAGCCAAGCCGGGGTAAACGCCTCTGGTGACCGAGACCACTGTGCCTTCGGGTGTATGTCCTGTCGTGGAACAAGGAAGCTCACGAGTTTATTCATGCGAGGCCATCATTTTCGGTACCTGTTTCTCTTGTAGTCAGTGTAGAATTGATTCCAGTGAAGTCTCCCGATCAGACAGAATATCTAGGGTGGTGTCTGGAGGACTGGTAGGGAAATAGTAATCGACATCGATGACTGCGAAATCAGCATCCATCAACCCCTACCTTCAGATCCGATATATTCAATCCACATCGCCCGCTATCCATCCGACCATCACCAATACTGATCAAGAATCAGCTTAATACGCTGTGTCGTGTACTCAGACATATGAGCACCGATGATGCACACAGATTTGATCCGGAAGCGCCGGAAGAGCGAGAAATCGGGCGCGAGATGGTCGACCAGAGCACCGGGCTTGGCTCGGTGATGGCCCATTTTTACCGCGGCGAGATGGACCGTGTGTCGACCTGGCGCCAACGACTCGATGAAACGACAACGTGGGCGGTGACAGTCATCGCAGCTCTGCTTGCATATGGTTTCTCGACGAGTGGTACACCCACTATTATCCTTGCTGGAATTGTCGTTACGACGATTTTTCTTGCAATTGAGGCACGTCGCTACCAGGACTATGATGTTTTTCGCGCCCGGGTTCGTATCTTACAGGAGAATCTCTTTGCGAACGCACTTGATCCCTCTGAAGGCGTTGAACAACGAGATTGGCGCCGGCAACTTAGCGAGGACTTCCGTGACCCAACACTCAGGATCCCATTTTCAGAGGCGATCGCCCGACGGCTGCGCCGAATCTACCTTTGGTTGTTGTTTCTTCTTCTCGTTGCCTGGCTCTTCCGACTCACCACTGTCGCACAGGGCAAGACATGGATAGATAATGCGACGATCGGTGTTGTACCTGGGAGTATCATTTTAGGGCTCGTTGCAATGTTCTATCTCGGGCTGGTGTGGATTACGTTCCGCCCACGGTCGCGGCGCGCGAGAGAAGATTTTGGTCGCGAGTGAGAAATTCAGGAGTCGGAGAAACGCGATGAACACCATTCCAGAATACCTTCGCTCAAGCGCTAAAGTGCGCGTGCGGCCATGTTTGAAACCTCATGCCGGTTAATGCTGGCGTGTATTAAAGCAAACAATGTTTCGAGGAACTAGAGTGCTCCCTCTGCAAATAGTTGTGGTCTGTTTTTGTTTTACTTGTCCAAACGAGGAAGGGATGGTAAATAAACCTCATAATTAATATAGAATAATCCTTGAGATAATCGTCAGTTTGATCGATCCCCGACGCTGAAGGACTACTCAAATCATGTTGTTTTCACTTGAGCCGGCGAGACATCACCAAGGTTCCAAGAATCAACAGACCGATGCCCCAATACAGAGAATCGCCTGGGAGCCAAATCAAAAGTAATGTAACAATTCCCGAGCTGAGTAGCGACCAACCGATTGTCGTATCGTAGCTCATATACTAGCATAGTTGTATCTCTACTTAGCCTCCCTGGTTTCCTGAACGAATACCTTGTTGGATACTCGAAAATCAGCTCCCTATTAGTTGGATGGACGTGTGATTGGCTAGTCTATTGGATACAAAGTGACTGTTGAAAGTCGAATTTTTCCATCCTCGGAAGTTTTACTGATTTCTCCAAGCTGCACTATGTGGATCAGGAGGATGACAATGTATAACTATTAGCTGTCAGAATTGAGCCGTCATAATCCCATACACGGCCAATTCCCATCGACTTCCTTGTATGTAAATTCGAACAACATGTCCTCAAATCAGACTCATAGCTCAATCCGTTCAGTTATCTGTTGGCTCTGGACAATACTTCGTACCGACAATGACCTCCAACTCTTGCGGACGAACAGATAGTGAGAGCTGCTGGTGTGTACGTATCTCCCCATCCAGGCTAAATTCGATGTCCTTATCTTGTTGACTCGTGATTTCGAGCTGCTCTGTAGTAAGTTGGGTTACGTGTTCTGTTTCCTGTCCAAATAACCGCTGTGTCGCAGCCTCAGTGAGCAGATCGTTCGTTGGCATTTCTTCGACGATCGTTATCTCAAAAAGACCATCTTCTACGTTAGCCTGGCCACCACCGCCCGTGAACCGACGGGCATTGCCAATGAGTATGCAGAGCGCGTCACCCGTCCATGTTGCTGGGTTTGTTTCAGACATCTCTTGAGCATCGATTTCTACGTGAAGCGGATCAAAATCAGCTGCTTGCTGTAAACCACTGATCACGTAGGCAAGTGTGCCGAACCGTTTTTTCAAATCCGAACTGGTCTCTGCACTCGTCTTTGCTGTCAGTCCAGCAATACAGGAATTCGTGAATGGTTCACCGTCGGCGATGCCCAAATCAATGCGTCGTCTTTCACCGGCTCCAAGGAGTTCGAAGGCGTGTTCGATGTTCATTACCCCGATATTCTGGGCGAAATTGTTTCCTGTTCCCCCCGGAATAACAGCGAATGTTACATCTGTAAGCGAATCTGCCTGTGTAAGCCCGTAGACGACCTGGTGTATAGTCCCGTCTCCACCACAAGCTGCAACCAATTCGGCGTCCTTGTCAGCAGCTTCTTTAGCAAGAGCGACTGCATCACCCTCTTCCTCCGTCTCTCTGATTATATACCCACGATCCGCCGCACGTGAACGCACTTCAGCCGCGTGATCAGCACTCCCACTAGCTGGGTTCAGTATAATCCACCACTCATTGCCATCGTCATGTGAATGAGTCTCGGATACGTTTACGCCATTTTGGAACGACTTATCGTCTTTCATGGTTCGGAAGAAATTCGCCTGAAATACATTCCTCAAATGTATTGCAGCCCATATGCATCCTTCGGTTAACCTCAGACCCGTATCGATTTGGTGCCGGCGTGTTGGTCTTCGACGGAAGATTAGGAACCGTTAATTGGCAAAAGAAGAGGTACTTCCCGTAAATATTGGATAATGTTGGCCGTCTCTACGCTGACCATAGCCTTTGACTCATCGAAGTAGCGAATTAATTGATGTAGGTCTGTAACGCAGTCGGTATGATTGTATAGACACGTACACAGGACATGGTCATATATTTTCACTCACTTTTCAAACTGAAACAGGGCAAGTTGCGGTACAGGCCGTTTATCGCTTGTAGTGTTTGTTCCTCGTTAGGAATCAACAATCAGGATTATACTAACCAGTGGAGCTATCGAGAGAAAATGCGATGATTTGGTAGTAATTATTATATTGCGAGAAAGGTCAAACTTGCTCAATAGGCAATTCGATCATCGACTCATTAGACCCCTACTTCTTTGTCTGCCTCTAATGGATCCTCCAGCTCACCTGCGATTACTTCGAATGTATCGGTCGCAGTAACGAGACCGACAGTGCGACCATCCTCAACAACCATTGCCAGTTCCTGTTGATTCTGCTGAAACTGATCAATGAGATCACTCACCGCGACATCTGGTGGGATCGTCATCGGAGGAGCAGCCACATCGCCGAAACTGCATTCACCATTTTCTAATTGCTCCTCATTCTGAAGCACTGCTGGAACGTGAACGGTTCCCACGACATCGTCAAGATCTGTTCCGACTAATGGAAAGCGGTCATGAGGCCTTTCACGCATTCTACTGATGTTCTCCTCAGTTGTCCACTCTGTGGAGATAGCGACGATATCGTCCCGGTTCACCATAATATCGGCTGCGTGGATTCGATCAATAGCGAGCGTATTGATCACCTCTCGGCGCCGTTCAGAAGGAAGATCCATATGTGTTAAGATATTGCCCATCTGACCGAGTAATTCACTCCGTGTCGCACCTTCAGCTGTCCCCTCCTCACGCTCTTCCTCAGCCCACGAACGAGTAATTTCGACTCCAAACAAGGTGAGCAAAGCTTTGGCCGTCCAGTCAGCGAGTCGGATAATCGGAGAGAGAATGCGTGTCCACCAATAGAGAATTGGCGCGCCGTACTTCGCGATTGTCTTGGTTCGTTCAATCCCCAGGTATGTCGGTGCCTGTTCACCAATTGTAAGATGGAGCAAATTAATAATTGCTAGTGCACTAATCACTGCGAGCGTTGTATGCCCTCCACTCTGTCCACCGAAAAGACCACCAAGTCCAAATACTGAGATAAGCGGATCGATAACGGCTGTAAGTGCGGGTTCAGCGGCCACACCGAGCCCGACGCTACAAATCGTAATACCAAGTTGGCACCCGGATAGATAGATTTCGAGCCGTTCAGTCATTTCCCATGCGCGCTCAAGACCTTGCGACCCTTGGAATTCTTCCTCGGCGAACTGGCGAACCCGAGTCATCGCAAATTCGATCGTGACAAAGTATCCGTTTCCTAGAAGAAGGATAAATCCGATGAATAGGCGAACGAATGTAAGTGGATCTGCCATTGTCTTCCCCTTTCTGCTGGTTTCCTTATAAATGTATTTTTATCGTGATGACCAGATTTTTCCAGCCTCCATATATCAGTTCTTTTCGGTGACCCCACGCAGGTTCGAGCGAACTCTCCGTCACTACTATAACGCCACTAGCAAGAACAATTAGAAATAACAGTAGGAGATACACAAGTACGTAAAATAGAAGACTGATTGATCGGTTTTCAACGGATTATCCCTACTTCGACAACGTAGATGAAGCACCTGGATATCACTTTATGTAGAACAGTCAAATTTGGCGTATACTTTCCGTCGATACCTGAGTTCTTATCTGTAACTACTCCTCTAGTCAGTGAAGCTATTCGCGTGTCAAGGAGCTACCGGCCCAAATCCCTCGATTACACCCTCATACATACGTTCGTATCTGCGCAAGCAATTTTTGAAAGTTCGTCTTTGCCTAGCGTAGATGGGTTTGCAGAGCCGATCTTTTGCCTTGTTTGCAGTGGTAATGTACTCTTCCTTCTCCTTTTAGTAAATATAGAGGCTGCAATGAGATTGTTCTTTACACTTCAAACGAAGAGTACTGATCCAGCTCGAGTGGAGCGCTGAACGGTGGAAATAGCCAACTTCTCTCTGAGTACACTCAATAGTACATCTTGGATTGTGAGCGAATCAGACGATTTTCGTACCGCTTACGGTGACGTCAATCGTCTCAACAGTCTTGCCATCGAAATTGACTGCACTGAGTGTGGCAGTCTGGCCAACCGGAAGAAAGAGCGTCTTACTCGTCTGTCCGCTTTGGACAGTCCCAGTATCGAACTCGGTGCCATCTTGTTTAATCACCGTCAGCATTCGGACACCGTGTTTCGTTGTTGCTGCTGAAGTAAGACTGATACTGGCTGCCACCCGACCACTCGCCCACGGTTCACTGATACTAATCCGTTTGAAGATGGATGAGTTCGCAAGATTCGCTGTCTGCACTGTGGGGCTGAGCGTAAGACACCCACTTACCCCGAGCGTTCCAACCATCGCAGTCGCTTTGAGAAGTGTTCTCCGTGAATAATTTTTTGACATTTTTGGGATGTATAGGTACTATGTTTGCTGATTTTGGTTCTAATTCTCAGCTATGAGATGAGTGCCTCTTTGCTGAAGAATCCGCCTGAAAGCACTTGACTGTACCGGCAAATCCCGTTATCTTGCCGCTTACTGCACAGACTCTTACCATATTAGCGCTGTGAATTACGGAGGATCAGTGGGCCGATCGCGAGCGTTCGCTTCGCGACTGTAGCAATTCGTAGGATATAGCTGACCAACAGCATGAAGGGAAGGAGTGTCACTGTGAACGCTCCGCTAACGACCCAGAGAATGTCGGTCACGCCGAGCGTCGTGCCGGTGAACGTCCCACTCCCGACGAACGCGAGCATCGCACCAGCAACGAAGAGCGCGGGAATCGCCGCATAGAGGATCAGTTGTGAAAGATCGATCAGTGCCCACTGAAAATACAGCGTTTTAATGTGTTCGCGTGCGGGGCCGAACATTGTAAGTGAGGTTTTAAGTCGTTCAAACAGGCGATGCTGTTCGTCAGTCAGGTCGTCCGCATATTCGTTGCGCATCCGTTCAACATGGAAAATTTTCCACGAGTAATTGAAATTGAGTGCCGCGAATAGCACGTCAAAGGTGCCGAACTTTGCACCGTCAAGCTGATCTTTGACCGTATCAGCGTTTCCAGTGAGACTGTCGGCAAATTCGTCCAATTCGGCCCGCAACTCCTCGTTGTCACTTTCAGTGATCGAGTCGGAGAGCTCGTTTGCCCGACGCTCAGTCACGTTGATGAGCTGTTGGAGAAACGCAGATGGATCCGAGGGTGTCGTCTGGTTAAGCATTTCCCCCACGAAACTACGGAAATCCATCGCATCGCTCATGCGCTGGCGTTGATCACCGAGTGGACCATTTTCTTGCGAGATGACCAACTGGCTAATCGTGACGACCAGCGTTGTACCAGTAATGGTTGCACCGATCATCGTCGAGAACATCGTTTCGATGGTGTCGGTTTGGGCGATTTCGGACTTTAACGGTGGGTAGAGAAGGGTTCCCGCTATCACGAACATGACGAAGAAGATCACGGCGATCACACCGGTGACGACCAAGCGTCTGGCTCCAAGCAGTATCCAGAGTTTCGCGCGACTCTCACCTGCCCGCTCACGCATCGTGTTCGCAGTACTGATTTCGCTGTCACTCATCTGTGGTGTTATCCTTTGTTTGCGCCGGTCGCTTGAATATCAAGTATTTCGTCCCGCCGCCGACATATTCAATGGTATCAGCTAGCTCCCAGCCATCTGCACCGAGGTCGTTGAGGTCATCGGCTGGATCGATCGATTCCTTTTTTGTGCTCCCACGAGGTGGCCGAATCGTGTGATACTCCCATTGCTCGGTAATCTGCCGCGTCATAACTAGTATCTAATCATCAGCACCGACGAATGAACGTTATGGTTCTCTTAGATTGCTAAGACGGAGTTTAGGCTAAATAACAGAACGTAATAAGACACCTGGCTATTAATAGATCACTTCCTTAAGACAAGATTATCTTTAGAACTAGATAATTTTTTCGATAATGACGCTAGTACCATTGGGTAGTTCCATACCCGATCGCCGACTAAGGATTAGTAACAAATATATCCCTTGATAGAGCAACCAAGATAATAAGATAATATATCGTTGGGAGTGGATTTATAGCGAAGACGAGAATTCTTGATTACACGGAGTGTACGTGGAGAATCAGCGCGGCAGACAATACACCTGATGAGGTGAACCGATACGCGATCCAGCATTTCCATGAAACAGGCCACTCAATCGCAAGCGTCAACCGTTAGCTGCTGCCCAGTGGTAATCACTGTCTATCTAAATTCGAAATTGCTCATTTCGATAAATAAGTGACTAGAATTGAATTTGAGTACTTTCTCGGAAGCAAGTGAAAAGGACGTGCTCGATATTTGTTAAGTAGTGTTCAAATGGGTTGTAACTGGCTTCTCGGGAACAGTTTGTCTGTAGGCTGTGGTTTATGCTCTATTCTTCGTTGTCCTTTTCCTTATCATTCTTCTTGTCCGTTTCTTCATTTGTTTGTTCGTTCAATTCACTGTTGACAATTGTTTTAAGTTTCTTTCTTCCCCAGATAAACCCAATGCCGCCCACAACGCCAGCAACTATCGCACCGGGGATTCCATATCGTCTATAACCGAATTTAACTGCTTTTTTGAGAACTGTAAGCGTCCCAATCATCTGTGTTTGTACTCTTAGAGAGGCAGTAACTCAATGATAGAAAGTATTTCGGTACAATCCTGTCATCACCTATTTTTCCTATATTCACTTACCGGATACCACAAATACGAAATGGTTGTCCATGCGACACAACCCTACATCTACGGGTTTGTTGTTTCGACCGGATGAATGGGTGTATGATGTAGATGATCATTCTTCCCGATAATGCTAAAGAATTAGAATGAAATCAGGGAACTCCTCTGTTCTGAGGGACACCCATTTTTGTTAAAACAGTCCCATATTCAAACAAATCCCTTGAATACGGGCTTCGTTTGAGTTTAATCAGCAATAGTAGTATCTCGCGGTTTCAGGTCCTTAATCCGATTCCTCTTTTCTTTCTTCGGCATGGTCGAATACTGCGTGTTAACCTTTATATCTGGATAGTAGTTCGGGATCGTCGAGTAGCCATTGCTGACGCTCAAATACAGCGGAATTTCTGGAACTGTTGATGAGGTAATTAGAGTTTGGGTGGAGGATTGTTAATCGTGACCAGATCCACCTTCATCTCTCCGATCTAATTTATACGCGAATTGACTGCCTTAGTAAGAGCGTTTAAATCCGCAAAATATCGTTTGTAGCGGCTAGTCAATGTTAGCTACCACATTCGACTGACTTCAGAACCACCTGCGGAGTCGCGAGGTGATGCCGAGATGCCGTTTGGCCATTATCACCGTGTTCTGCGCCCGGCGGCCAATTTGTTCGGGGATTGCTCCGAAGACGAGCTGGTCCAGTAGTCCTTCGCGAGTTGCACCCACAACAACGAGATCATACCCTACTGACTGGTCGATGACCGTATCGACGATGTCCTGCCCTTCGAGAACCTCGCCAGTTACTGTAATCCCTTCGCGGAAGGTTGCTATAGTATCG
Source organism: Haladaptatus halobius (assembly GCF_020618475.1). Taxonomy (GTDB): domain Archaea; phylum Halobacteriota; class Halobacteria; order Halobacteriales; family Haladaptataceae; genus Haladaptatus; species Haladaptatus halobius. The sequence continues at coordinate 91,589 of NZ_CP085341.1, forward strand.
TCAACTATCTCTTGGCCCTCAGCTCGATCGTTTTCATCAGCACCTTGATCTACCACGTAGATTACATCCACTTCAGCATCTTGCGTGTACGCGACACTATCCGCTATATTAGCGGCGAGTTCCGCGTGGAGGATCGCCTGCGCCACGTCGTGGCCGATCCGAATTGTTCCGCTGACCGGTACGTCGGCTTCTCGAGCGATGTCCATCGCGTCGTCAAGCATGTCCGGTTCATCTTCCACGAACTCGCGTCCCTCCGAGAGCGGCGTCTGCTGGGGCACCGTCACGACGCTCATCACGAGAATTTCTCCATTTGGATACGTCTCCTCGTCTTTCGCCAGATCGATGGCGGTTCGCATCAACTGCTCGGCGTTCTCCGGATTGGCGATGGGGACGACGATCTGATTCTCCGCTTCTGCCGCTGGTTCGGGGGAAACCACCGTCGGCGTTTCCTCCTCGAGTTGTTCGGCTTCTTGCTGTTTCGAGTAGCCGTAGTAGATGCCGAGACCGAGGAGCATCCACACCGCCGTGGTGACGAGGGCGACGAATCCGTGGGAGTTTTGCCCCGTGAAACCGGGCTCCAGTCCGAGTTCGAGGAGCAGGAACGGCGTGAGCAGAAACTGAAGGACGATGCCGATGAGCGGCGGCCACGGCATGTACGGTACTGTGTACGTCCGGGGGAGGTCCGGATGGGTTTGGCGCATCCGGATGACCGTCCAGTTCACCTGCACGAACAACAGAATGAACATGATGTCCGCGGAGGCGGCGACACTCTCGATGGGGAGCGCGACCGCCATCACGGCGATGATAACTGCCGAAATCAGAATTGCCCAGTGGGGCGTTCGCTTGCCTGAATGGATGCTGTCGAAGATACTGGGCAGTGCGCGGTCGCGGCCCATCGCAAACGAGACGCGACTGGACGAGTATACCGTCGCGTTCAGCGCGCTCATCGTCGCCGCCAGCCCGGCAAATAACAGAAGCGGTACACCATAGGGGACGAACTGTCCCGCCGCGCTGATGATGCCGAGTTCGCCCATATAGCCGAGCGCTTCCCACGTCGGTAACGTTGACCCCGCACTGTTGGGGATAGCTGTGGTAGAGATGAGTTGTTGCGTAACGTCAATTCCACCGATGGCCGCGAACGCCACGAGCACGTAGATAGGGACGACGATGTACATCGAGTAGAATACCGCCTTCGGCACGTTCGTTCCGGGATCGACAACTTCTTCGCCGGACTGAACGATGATCTCGTACCCCTCGAATGCGATGTAGGTGAAGCCCATCGCACCCACGATACCCATCCAACCTGCAGGTGCGAAACTCGGACTGTTGAGGAACTTCGCCGTCCAGTTCGGCTGTTGGAGAGTTGCCCAGATGCCGAAGGCGATGAAGAGACCGAGAATGACGACTTTGATGGCGGTGACGATGATTCCTGCCTTCCCTGTCTCCTCCGCCCCGCGGAAGTTAATGTACGCGAACGCCGCGATCATCAGCACAGCGAGGAGCTTTTCGTAGAAGTGCAGTCCGAACCCGAATGCCGGGAAATGAAGGAGACCGGTGTACTCGAAGAGATGAACCAGGAAGGTGCCGAAGGTCACAGCGTAGAGCGAACACGCGACCGCGTGGGCGAACCAACTCATCCATCCAGCGTAGAAGCCATTCGGGTCGACGAGGGCTTCTTTCACCCAGAGGTAGCCACCGCCCGCTTCGGGGAATGCCGCACCAAGTTCCGCGTACGAGACGGCGGTGAACATCGCGACGAAGCCGTTGAGGATGAACGCGGCGGTGAGCGCAGGACCGGCGATGCCCGCCGCGAAGCCGGTGAGCGCGAACACACCTGCCCCAATCATCGCACCGACGCCGATGAAGGTGATGTCGAACAGGCTCATATCCCGTGAGAGTTCAGTTTCGACATCTCCCTCCTCAGACTGCTCTACTACAACTGTATCTTTTGAAGCGTCATCCGCCATAAGCCACTTTTCAAATCCAACCATTAAAAAAGAATCGAGCCTCTCATAGCATGATGTTAAGAGGATTGATTAGAGGTATTTTTAATATATTCGCTTCTTCCGAAGTACAGAACGTAGTATATAATGGTTCGCCCAGCAGATTCACTTGCATCGGCTGTGATGATTACCTTTCCTTCAACTGTCGATGCACTATCCTCTAAAGATAGACGAAGGCTAGGACGTTTCACTACCGATTGTAGTCGAGACAGCTCATTGACCGAGGGTATGAGGAATCAAATGTTGACTTAATCATCAGGTCGATTTCCCGCACTTTATAATGTTGGTCCATATACCTCCAGGAAAGATGGTAGACGTTGGCTTTGATTCCTCTGACAATCGAGCTCGCATCGGCTGGTGGCTGTTCATCCTCGTTCTTGCACTCGTGGCAGCGTTTATCGCCTACTCATTTGTGGGAATGTTGGTTCTCGGTATTTTCGGCTATTACGCTACTAGGCCAATCTACCGACGGCTTACTGCTATTACCGATTCAGACGGATTAGTCGCAGCACTGACTATCATTGTGGTGTTGCTCCCCATTATTTTACTCGCACTCTACGCTGGTTTCCAAGTGTTCCAGCAAGTTCAACAGTTTCTCAGTAATACCACTAATTCTACGCTCCTAGCAGACTACCTCGGAGCACTTTCGAATGAGCAACGGCAGACGGTGCTATCAGCCATTCAAAATCCTCGTCAGGTCATTACGAATCCGCAGCAGACATTGCAGACAGGTCTCCAAGTAGGTCTGACCGTAACGTCGGCCATCATCGGTGCGATGCTGCTCCTCGCGCTGGCGGTGACACTCTCGTACTTCCTGCTGAAAAATGACGACCAACTCTCTGCGGGCCTCTGTCAATTGTTCGGTGGAGAGGAGACGACAGCCTACGCCTACGCTTCGGCCGTTGATGAGGATCTCGAATCTGTCTTCTTTGGTAATCTCCTTTTCATCATTGGCATGTCTGTCATTGCAGCAGCCACTTACTGGGGGACGAATGCCCTCGCGCCACCGGGACTCCAGATCCCCATGGTTGTCGTACTTGCATTTCTAACTGGTATCGCAAGCCTGGTTCCGATTGTTGTCGGAAAGATCGTCTACTTACCTGTTGTTGGGTATCTAGGGCTTCAGGCGATGAACTCGAATGGCAACCACTTTGCGTTTGTTGGCGGCGTGCTTGTCGTCTATTTTCTCGTCCTCGATACGCTACCACAGACGTTTCTCCAACCGTATATCACTGGTCGTCAGCTCGACATGGTGATGATGATGTTTGCCTATCTACTTGGCCCAATATTGTTTGGGTGGTACGGCTTTTTCCTCCTGCCGATCTTGTTCATTCTGATGCTCGAAGCGATCCGTATCGTCCTTCCTGAACTCCTTCATGGCGAGCCACTCACGCCGACCGTTTCGATTGGTGAATCTGTCGGAACGGATCCTCAGTCAGTGCACGAAAGTGCATCTGATGACGTTGACACAGCAACAGGCGATGGCTCCGCACCAGACGCTGAATAATGTCATTTACGATCCTATCTCTGCCTCTGTGGTCACCATCGATTGACTGCCTACTCCCAAGGATAAGAGGTTTGTCCACGTGATCGGATTGCGCTCCCAGTTATCTCCGAATCTCTTTCTAATCTTGGTTTAAATAAAAATCCATGTTCCAGACTTCCCTTGTGATACGCCTATGCAGCTGACAGAAACGGTGGTAAGATACACCGAACGTGTTCATTACACCCTGTGAATAAAAATACCAGAGGAGTATTGAGATAGACAGAATTTATAGTTAAATTTGAAGTCATACAGCTCTCGGCTTTCCTAGCGTTGAGACTCACGCAGGATCAGTGGGCCGATAGCAAGTGTCCGTTTGGCGACGGGAGCAATACGAAGAATATAGGAAGTAAACAACAGGAATGGAACGAGCGTGACCGTGAACGCCACACTGACAACCCATGTGACAGTGGGAATCGTTAAGAATATGCCGCTGAACGTCTCGGCACCAACAAACGTGAGCATCCCACCAGCGACGATGAGTGCGGGAATTGCCGCATAAAGGATGTACTGTGAGAGATCGACGAGTGCCCATTGGAAATACAGTGTCTTGATGTGTTCACGTGCTGGGCCAAACATCACGATTGCTGTTTTAAGGTCATCAAATGCAGTTCGTTGGTCCTCGGTCAGGGATGCAGAAAACTCCTCAGTCATCCGTTCGACTTGATAAATCTTCCATCCGTAGTTAAAGTTCAAGGCAGCAAACAGTACATCAAACGTGCCAAACTGCGCTTCCTCCAGTTCTTCCTGGACTTCGTCGGCGTTCCCATGAAGACTGTTGATAAACTCCAACACTTGCTGGACTAGTTCATCGTTATCGTTCTCTTGAATGAGGCGATCAAGCACCTCCGCCCGCCGTTCAATCTCTCCAACAAGCTGGCCGAGGAACGCTGAAGGATCGGCTGGAACAACAGAGCCAAAGAGATCTTTCGTGTATGTTCGAAAATCCATTGCGTCGCTCATACGCTTGCGCTGATCGCCCAATGGCCCATTTTCTTGGGAAAGGACGAGCTGGCTGATCGTAACGACGAGCGTCGTCCCTGTAACAATCACCCCAATCATCGCTGAGAAGATTGTCTCGATTGTGTCCGTCGACTTAATCTCACTCGGGAGTGATGGGTCGAGAGTAACGCTAAACACAAGAAACGAAATAAAGACAAGAAATGCAAGCAGCCCAGTCACGAGAAAGCGATTGAGACGGAAAAGCACCCAAATTTTGAGTCGACTTTCTCCTGACCGTCCTCGCATCGTATCTGCAGTACCAATATCACTTGTCTCGTTATTATTCATCCGTTGGCTCCGTGTCGGGATCCAATGGCCGTTTCAGTACTAAATATTTCGTGCCCCCACCGGTATACTCAATTGTTTCGACAAACTCCCACCCCTTTTTGCCAAGCTCGTTGAGTTGGGTTGTTGGATCACTGGCTTCTTTTTGCGTCTCTTCGCGTGGTGGTTTGAGGCTGCGATACTCCCACTGGTTGGGATACTGAGCGCACATCAGATGGCTGTTAGCGACTATAACATAAGCATATTAGCGTTCCGTCTCACCTCTCTAGGCAATATATGAATAATGGTTTTAGTATGATGATTGGCCAGAAGATACAGCAGATAGGAGATAAATACCCTAGTCGATGCGAGAGCTTCACGTTCGTGTTTCTGACGATCACGCCGACGATGTTATGGCCATCCTCAATAACTATGGTATTGATTTCACAACAATAACCGAAAATGATGATAGCGTTCTCTTTTTGTTTCCGCTCCCAACAGCAGCTGTCTCCTCGATCCTCGACGAATTGCGACAAGCAGGCATGGACGAGGAGTCGTATACGGTGGTGACAAAAGGAGAGTTCGTTGAGACGCCAAATTTCACCGATCTTCGCCAACAGTATTCGACTGTCGTACGAAAGCTCGCAAAGTCTGAGCTACACGCAAAAATTCGAGAAATCCAGTGGCCGTATCAAATTTACTACCTTGGTACGATCTTGAGTGTCATTGCAGCGGCTGCCGGACTCTTACTTGACCAGCCAGCACTCATTATCGGTGCGATGATTATCGCACCCCAGGCGAGTTCAGCCCTCGCAGCTCCAGCGGGGACGCTCTTGAGTGATTGGGAACTATTTGTTACTAGTATTAAAGAGCAGATTCTCGGCCTTGGCATTGCAATTATTGGCGCTGCTCTGTTTGGCTGGTTCATTCGCCAGACAGGGTTTGTCCCACCTGGGTTGGCAATCACGCAGATTGAACTAGTTGGTGTCCGTCTCGCACCAACCTTTCTCTCGACAGTCGGAGCCGTGATTGCAGGTATCGTCGGCGCGTTTGGGTATACCACCGAACAATCAACAGCACTCATTGGCGTGATGATTGCTGCGGCTTTGATTCCCGCGGCTGCAGCAACTGGTCTCGCAATTGCGTGGATGGCCCCACTGTTCGGCTTCGGCACGTTCCTCCTCTTGCTGGTCAACGTCCTCGCAATCAACCTTGGTGCCTTTCTCACGTTGATAGTGATGGGATATCAGCCCGACTGGCGAACTGCAGATCACTCATTTCGAGCGTCGATTCCGTCTGAGCAGCAAGTGGCTGTGTACGGAACACTTTTCTTTCTCTTGGTAGCGACGCTTGGCACTGGGTACCTAACCGCGACAAATATAGTCTTTACACAAACGGTCAATCAAGAAGTGGAAATGACGCTCAACCAACCGGCCTACACAAACCTCTCACTTTCAAGCGTACAAGCAGTGTATGGTGGGCCAAGTTGGCGAGCGGAACCAACAAACGTAACGGTTCGAGTGAGTCGAACATCCAATCGAGGGTATGCAAACCTCGCGGATCGACTGGAGCAAAGAATTGAACGTCGAACAAATCAGGATGTCCAGATCACCGTCGAATTTACAGAATCACAAACAGTCGATTCGGCAACACCGTCAGTAACGAAAACAGAGCGATTGTTAAAATTGACGGCGTAGAGTACTACCTATCGTGTATTCTCGCCACTGTTCTGAAAGTGGCTGACTCACCAAGAAATATAGCATTGCGCAACTGTGGGACGTATATGGCCGGAACGATCGTTGAAGTCGAGATTCCTGCTGAGACATTCATTCTCGGACACACGCTAAAGACCTTCGAGGCAGCCACGTTTGAGGTTGAACAAATGGTGGTTTCTCATCAAGATAGTTTGCTGCCGTTTATTTGGGTTGAAACAAGGAATCGAGACGACATCGAACAAGCGTTCGCTGACGACGAGAGTGTCGCTGATTTCCAGCTGATCGGCGAAGTCGAGACTAGCCGGCTCTATCACCTGGAGTGGGTCGATCGGATTGCTGCATTGATTCGCATTCTTGTCGAAGAAAAGGGAACGGTGCTCAGCGCGGTTGGAAAAGACAATACATGGCGTCTACGCATGTTATTTGTTGATCATGACGCCATTACATATACCTATGAACATTGCAAAGAGCATGGAATCGAACTCAAAGTTCAAAATGTTCATGAATTTACCGCAGATCACCGGAGTCAATTTGAGCTTTCCGACGAACAACAAACAACGCTCCGACTTGCCTACGATCGCGGTTATTATTCGATTCCACGGGAGATACGAGCAGAGGCTCTGGCTGAGGAACTTGGTGTGACCCATCAAGCAGTCTCAGAACGGCTTCGGCGTGGCCACGGCAACCTCGTGAAACATGCGCTCATGAACGGCTCCGGCGCACCAGCGGCCTCACAACCAGCACAAAAAACACCTGACGAAGAACCGTCTTCAGACCACTAACTGGTTGAGATACACTCGTTGTCGTCTGCTTTAGTAGAGTCAAGTTCGACAGTCCAAGTCAACCGGATCTAGCGGCAAAATTATTTTCCTACTTGACGTGCTGTCGGTCGAAATCCTCCTTGGCGCGCCGAGGACGAGGTCGAAACGCTATCCACAGTAGGCCGAGATAAAATGCAGCGACAAGACCGAGAACAATGATTCCAGGTATGATCCCGATCACGGCATTTTTCACCCATGTTCCGTTTTTTGCAAAGGCGATAATGCGAAAGGTCCATGCAGCGAGTAAGATGAGCAATAATGGGAGATACACCCGACGCAGTCGTCGAGCGAAGGCCTCCGAGTATGGAGTTTTCAACGTCGGATCATGCAGATCATCAGTGAGCTGCCGTCGCCAATCACGGTGTTCAACACCCTGTGACGGATCAAGTGCGTTCGCAAAGAGATTCTCCTGGAGCAAACGAATGCGCGCTCGATAGACATCATAGTCTTGATAGCGACGCGCTTCAATCCCAAGGAAAACTGTTGTAACGATGATTCCAGCAAGAAGTACAGCAGGCGTGCCACTCGTTGAAAAGCCATAAGCGAGGAGTGCAGCAATGACTGTCACAGCCCATTTTGTCGTTTCATCAAGTCGTTGGCGCCACGTCGTAATTCGATCCATTTCTCCGCGGTAAAAGTGGGCCATCACCGAGCCAAGCCCGGTGCTCTGATCGACCATTTCACGGCCAATTTCCCGTTCTTCTGGCGCTTCCGGATCAAAATCACGTGTCTCATCAGGACTCATTATCACTAACTACTATTTTTGAACCTCTTAAACCGTCCCTAGTTATTTGGTAGAATCTAAATTAGTTCATTGACACAGTTTTTAAGAGAGAAGGTAGCTCTGGAGGAAGATATGCGAAAGGAGTGTTGCCTGCCGGATGCGAAAAATCGGTTGCGAGTACCGCTCTCTTGCTATCGACTCCGAGCACTACCATGTTCTGATAGTAAGGCGTATTCAGTACGTGTTATTGGAGAATGTGATCTAGATGAATATTATTGATCCGATCCCAGCTGTGCTACTCCGAGACGTCATCAAAATCGGCACCATCCTTAAGCTGTTGCCGCTTTTCGCCAGATTTCTCACTACTCGGGACTAACCCAGCCGTGTTTTTATCCGTCGAGTGCGTCTCTGTCTCCGACTGTGTTTTGCTGTCCAATTTTCGGGTGGTATGTTTATCACCATTTTCGTAGATGGTTCCATCCCCTAACGTGATCGGTGTCTCCAATTCGTCACTTAATCGCTTAAGAAGTGTCTCTATGTCGAGTGTTTTCAGGACAACATCCAAGGGACGTGGTGCCCACCAATCGACCTCTGAATCGTAGATATTCACCCGTTCAACACGGCCTTGGGTGTGAAGTTCGATGAGCTTGTGTCGAGCTGTCTCCGGACTCTCATCAAGAGCGGCAGCAATGTCATCCATCGTGACCACAGGACTGTCGGTGGTAATCACCGCATCTAATATTCGATCGAGCGTCTCTCGGTTACCGGTTTGATCTTGTCCATTCTGTCCTGGCTCTTCCATACACCATCTTATACGACTAGATGGCATAAGCTAGCGGGATTTGTTTTGTCGAAGAGCTACCAATTGGTAAGTCATGAGTGCAGATTGTTACCGGACTTGCTCAGGGCCGATTGCAACAAACAGTCTCTACTGAATATCTTTGCTATTCCTGCTATCAGCTGTATAGTACCATCACTGTGAACTACAGCGACTCCTCTTCGTCCTGTACGTGCTCAGTTCCTCGGTTGCTGTATCGCTGGTGACCAGCTACTTTTGAATCAACTCTATTGAGCACCATCTGACGAACTGCATTGGCTGAGTCAAACACATAGTTTTCTTGCTCAGTGAGTGGGTTGAGCACGCCACGGAATATCTCCGTATCATTTGGGTGTTCGATTTCGTAGTTACTATACTCGTCGATGAGGTCGTCCGTCGCTACCGGATATCCGTGTTGGTAGAGTTCCTTGTTAAGGTCGCTGAAATCGATCCCCCTGTACGCGCTCATCACTACTCATACCCTTTTCTATGAAACCGGGGAGAAAACAAGTTGTGGCTGTTTACATCGAAATTTCTCGCTACTAGCGGTGCTCTCGTTGCTCATCAATATAAGAGATGCGAACGCCAGAATAGACTTAATATAGACGCTATCTGTTCGCAAAAGAATTTATTACCGTTTCGAGATGAGCATGATCAGCAGCAAAGGAAAGCTGATTACTCACCTCGTTCCTCATCAGTCTCGTCTTCAACTTCAATCGGGATCTCGATCGCGTCACCAACGTCGAATTCGTTCTCAGTGGCGATGTTAGATAGGCTGGCCAGCAGTTCCTCGGGTTCTGTTTGATTGAGTAGTTCCCGAACAATGATCGCGCTGAGTCGTCCAGCGACGGAACTCCCCACAACCCGTGTGATGAAATGGTCACCAGCGAAACGGTCAAGCAATTGCTTTCCAAGACCACGTCCGAGTGTCCGCCCCAATACTTCACTCAGCCGTTCATAGTCGACAGCCTCATCATACGATGCTCCATTGCTTAGTGCCTCAATGTCAACGCTTTCGAGGATCTCCTTTGCAATTTCAGTCGTGAATAGTAGGCCAAGGCCGCGCTCAATTTGGTCGAGCTGCTCACTCTGTGATGAAGATGTTGTGAGTATCATTGATCGGTTTCTCCTGACTGATTACTCATCGTGACAGTCGCTGGCGGAATGAATCAGGTGATTCTTGCCTCCTCCTGGGGACATGCTGGCGGATCTGTTCCGAGAGCGATGAACCCTCTGGCGTTTTCGATTGGAATGTCCGGAGGATGGACCTAGCGGTAGAATCTTTGGCTTGGCGCGCTTCGATCTTGCGAAGCAGTATCCCGATACCTAGGAAAAGACTTGCGTCAAGGAGTTCTCTGCGGAGGCGGCGCTGGTCGTGACGAACGGCAAGTGCTTTCAACAATGAAAGGACGCCGACCGCGAGATACCATCTCGAATTCGTCTTCATGATTCGTGGGATTACAGTACGTAGTGGCATACCCATCCCATCTACGTAGAAGGAATAAATAATAGTATGGGCAGAACAGGATATGTATAGAACAAGCCACAAACGATGACTAACGTTTAGCAGGTGAACAGGGTACCCTGACAGCTAAAGATTGCTCAGTGTAAATCCGTATATCAGTGAACACCGAGGTCGTTATCAGCTTCGATCTCTTCGGTGGCCCATCGGAGATTGAAAGTAACACTTTCTTCCGCACCAGATTCCATCAAAGAAGAATCTGAATCGACCGCGACGCTGAATGTCACTGTCTTAGGTGGATTAATCGTTGCACTGTCGTTTCCAGCCAGGATCGTTACTTTCTCCCCTTTGTGGCTCTCTCCAGTAGAAGAATGCCTATCTGTTTCATTGTTTGATTCCATGGGAGGCGAAGTTTCGGGATTCTCTCGAACTGGTTTTTCAGTACTAGCAGGACTGGCTGTATCGAGTTTATTAGCGAAGTCTCGTAGGTATGACGCGATCTCTGCCCGGCTCTTTTCAAATTCGGCCTCAAGTTCTGCCATACCAACTATAGCTGAAGAAGGAGCATAATTCTGTGGGCTGATTTTTTCGCAATTTCTACATTAAGTAAATTTTAGAGATTGTTTTCGGATAATATCCTGCCATCGCATGTTTCTCTACGGAAGTGATTCTGCTAATGTAGATCAAATGTTTCGCGTATACATCATTAATACGTCAACTATCGACAGGTCGTTGGTCACCGGAATAAAAGGTTCGGATACTTAAAGAGCTTGCTCGTGTAGCCAAAAAGATCCCCTTACATGTGTAGATCTGTAATGGATAGGATTTTTAATGGCACCAAGTTTTCATAGGATATGGCTGTATCAACGCAGCCCTACTTACTACGATTCCCAGGTCTTATTACACTAATGGAAAATTCGATCGTGACATTAACAAGTTCTGCCGACGTCCAGTTATCTAATCGATTACTTATTTTGCCGAAATGTCCGATCTATTTCGCGGAATCAGCACGCCCCTTTTAATAGAATTTGTCGTATCTACAAATAATCAATTTAGTCCCATTTAAGGCTATAGTATGGCTTGCCTATGCAACCTCTTTCCTTTTTCAGGCAGAGCTTCGAAATTTCCCTAATGGATCGTCGCAGATCCTATAAGAAGATCAACCGAGGGATTAGATGAACAAAAGCCGAAAGAACGTCGTCGTGGTAGTATTAGATACGGTTAGAGGACTGGATACTGTCCCCGCTGAAAAAACCTTTATCCCAACATTAGCCTCGCTTACGAGAGAAGGAACTGAATATCGTCACGCATTCACAAGCGCACCTTGGACACTTCCGGCTCATGCTGGACTGTTCACTGGAACGTACTCATCGAAACACAATACACATGGAAAACATCATACGCTGGATTCATCGTTGACTACGCTTCCGGAAATATTTTCTTCGGAGGGTTACGACACTTTTGGAATTTCGAATAATACATGGATCAGCGACGAATTCGGCTTTGATCGCGGATTCGATTCATTCAATCATGGTTGGACATCGAGCGAATTGCAGTGCGAAAGATCGCTGCTCGACATTGCCGTGAATGACACTGACGAACGCCCCGTCTTAAATGGTGATGATGGAGCACAAAAGACAACCACTGAAGCCATCGACTGGTTATCTACAAGGAGAAGTCGTCAGCCATTCTTCTTATTTCTTAATTACATCGATGCTCACTTCGAGTATACACCGCCAAAGCAGTTCGTAGCAGATCGTTTACCATCTGGCTACGATTACAACCAAGCGCTCAACATTCTTCACGATCCACGAAAATACGACGTTGACGAAGTAACTCTCACAGAAGAGGAGTTTGCCACCCTTCGAACGCTGTACCGGGCTGAAATTACGTACCTCGACGCAAATGTTCGGAAGCTAATAGATGGGATAAAAGCTGTGGGTGAGTGGGAAGATACAATACTCATCGTCACTAGTGATCACGGTGAGAATATCGGAGAGCACGGGTTCCTTGGCCATCAGTACAATATTTACGATACCTTACTTCATGTGCCGCTCATCATCACCGGCGGGTCGTTCAATGAAACATCGAACACAGATCAGCTCGTTCAGCTTCCTGATCTCGCTCCGACGCTCTTAGACGAAGTTAACATCGATGCGCCAGCTATGCGGGAGCAATTCCAGGGTCGATCATTTCATCCATCGTCAACGGCAATAGAGCGAGAGTATATTATTAGCGAGTACATCGCACCGCAACCGTCGATCAAGACACTCGAACAACGATTTACTGAACTCCCACCTGATCTCTACACATTCGATCGCTCACTACGTGCTATCCGAACATTCGATTACAAACTTATCCGGGGCTCAGATGGTTCTCGTGAACTCTATAATATCAACGTTAACCCTGCTGAGACCAAGAATATCATCCAAGAGAATCCGGAGATAGCCGAATTCCTTGAAGATAAATTAGATCGATGGCTCGCTTCTTTCGAGCAAAAACTCACTCAAACATCACCATCAATCTCTTCGGAATCCAGAGAACGACTCCGTGATCTCGGCTATCTTTAATAATTTTGGATAGGACTAATTTATCGAATCATAAGATACCCTCTTATTGCTCACCGGCTAGCAACCTCCAATATATGTCTATCTCAAGCGGATGATTCGATCTCAGAGGTACAATTTTCAAAATCAACAGTATCGTTTGCAATCAAGAGGAAAACAAATGACCAATAGAGAGTTGTTACTGGCATTTTTCAAGCGATACAGCCGATTTTTCATCAATTGAAAGCCACTTCGTCAAGAGACCAGTTGATGCCGTTCGTGGAAACACAACAATACGCGTTCCACTCGGCATCCGGTCAATCGAATAAGCGAGATCATAGGTCGGCCATAATTCACGCTTCTCGGTCATGGATAATTTGGAATTATTTGAGGATGAATTATTCATTGGCATTCAGCTTGAATATTTTCGCCGTTACTCAAATTGCGGTTTTGCCTTTGTAATCAGTTCATATCCGCTTCAATTGTACTGGGGAATAATCGCGGTCGGAGCTGTGGTTCAAATGCGTCAAGCGGAATTCGTACGTCAGTAGCCGTTTCATGTTGTGGATTACCATACAAACACTGTTTTATATTGTCACGCTCATAAATCTCGTGTTGGGGGATCCCATAGCGTGATCGTTCGTACCGTCTGGATTCAGTGTCATCACTTTCAGGTGGTTTTTCTCCCATATTGCGGTGTCTATATTACTAGTGCTCCAGGGAGTGATACATCTTGCCTGCATTTGCAAAGTGATTATACGGGTTATTTAGAAGAAGAAATATATAATAAAAACAGTGGTGGAATCTTCGCACTTATATAGACGGATCCTCACTGGTTTTTACTCTCTTGAATAGTTGCGTCATTTTTTGGAATTCATTCCGAAATGATTCCTTTTTCTGAGCGGATCAACTCTTAATGCCTGAGGTTGATATAAAAGGCTTGCCACTGCAACCGGTACACCCACTCACACAGAACAGAATCATACGGGTGCAATGGCACGAGAATTCACTTCCGACGATCATGGCAAAAATGTTGTAACCGCTGAGGGCGATCGAATCGGAACAGTATCAGAGGTGCGAGAAGGACGAGCCCATGTCGAGCGCGATGAGAATACAAGCCTGACCGACAAGGTGAAGTCCATGCTTGGATGGGACGATTCTGATGATACTCATGAGCTTCAACAGGATCACGTTGACCGCGTCAACGAGAATGAGGTTCGTCTCCGACAGCATTGAGCATATATCTTCTAAATTTTTTTCGTCGTGAGTCGACAGTATATACACTTGTGAGGCTGTTAATTACCATTTTGGAGACGTTGTGTCGTCTCGAGAATATTGGCCATCCACGTTGTGAGGTTTTGCTCGACAATTCGCTGTTGGAGCGTTGTCATCCGTTCTTGACGTTCAGCTGCATCCATCAGTAGCGCCGATTCGATGGCTGCCGCAAATCCATCAGTATCATATGGATTGATTGTCACTGCAGACTCACCGAGCTCATCGTGTGCACCCGTTTGATTACTGAGAACAAGGACACCAGGGTCGTCAATCTGAGCAGCAACGTACTCTTTGGCAACAAGGTTCATCCCATCGCGGACAGCACTGACGAGCAGTACATCACCGTGGCGGTAAAGGCCAGCTAGTTCTTCCTCAGTTAACCAGTTCTCGATTTGAATAACTGGTTGCCACTCGTCGGTACCAAACCGATTATTAATGCGCTCAACAGCTTCCTTAACGTTCTGCTGGAGAGTCTGATATGCAGGAATAAGCGATCGACTTTTCTCAACTTTCTGGACGTACGTGAGTTCGCCACGCCACTCTGGTTTGGTCGTCCAAAGACGTTCGAGAGCATCGAGTCGCTCACTAATTCCCTTCGTGTAGTCAAGGCGATCCACACCGATCACTACTTTCGTCTTCCCCGATATATCGTATCTGCATCGAAATTTATCCCAGAACGCTTTATCCATCCTTTCGCTGGCCATCTGAATGGTTTCCGCGTCAATTCCCATCGGGAATGCTCGGACGGTCGTTGTTTGGCCGTTATAATGGATTTGACTATCGTCGTGATTGACAACCGCACTATCTAAACATTCATCAACACAGTCGAG
Organism: Haladaptatus halobius; assembly: GCF_020618475.1. Taxonomy (GTDB): domain Archaea; phylum Halobacteriota; class Halobacteria; order Halobacteriales; family Haladaptataceae; genus Haladaptatus; species Haladaptatus halobius. The sequence goes on from NZ_CP085341.1 coordinate 106,591, forward strand.
GAAATTCTTGCAGTAGCGCTCGATGTGAAACCCAAGCAAATCGTTGCCCAATAGACCGTCAAGTAACTTTTGTCGGTGAGGACACGTACGAAACGTGTCCCAACCAGGCCAGGTAATATGCCAGAAGTGCAGAAGGAAAGTATCGGTAGAGGCGTTACGGATATATCGTGGGGCCAGCGAGAAGTGATAATCCTGAAACCACACTATCGACCCTGAATTCACATGGTCGGTGACAACGTCAGCGAACCGCTCGTTTATCTGCTGGTATCGGGCCCAGTGGCGATCGACGTACTCCGTTTTCAAGCCCCCACCATGACAGAGCGGCCATAGGACGCGGTTACTATACCCATAATAGTATCCCTCGACCTCTTCTTCCGAAAGCCAGACACGTTGAAGGGTGTACGCTTCTTCTTCTGGCGGCATCTGAACCGTCCCATCTTCATCAGTGACCTCCGCATCTGCCTCTCCATCACTCCATGCAACCCAAGTTCCGTTAGTGCGTTGCATGACAGGATCTAGTCCTGCAGTAAGTCCGCCTGCAGGGCGATTTACCTCAATACTACCGTCGGTGGTGTAGCAGTGCTGATACGGTTGACGATTGGAGATAACGATGAGGTTATCTTCTAATGGTGGAATCGAACTCCGCTCATTTTTCTCAGTATCGGTATCGCCCTCCGACGCGCTCAGGTTATCTGCCGGAGAGTCCATAGCTCTCGTCTCATCTACTCAGGGAAGCCAGATAGTCCCTTGGGTTGTATGCAAACGATACGAAAATATACCCATCACTAAAATCACTAAACTACCATTCAAAGAAGTTCTCCACTAACTCTTGTTTGGCGATCTGCGTAGATCATTCGATAAACAGTAGCCAATATTGAGGAAAGAACCAGGCATACTTAACGGGAAGAGTAAAAGAAGAACTCTCTGCGTGCACGTACGAACACAAAAGTATGGAGTAAAATCATTGAGCGCGCTGTAACACTGCGAGCTTAATTACGTCGTGAAAGGGTTGCTAGCTCAGTATTCGCGACATCCCTTCATATCCTCCATCTCTCTTCCAGTAATAGTGATCTCCTCATTCGTTTCTTCTCTGGCTGTGTACGGTTTTGAATTGAATGACCTGTGTCACAAAAATGCCGGATAGCACGTTGATTCGCCTCATCGGACGTGGTATTTGTTGTATCCTCTCTCCACTCGCACTCCATGCAATCCAGGATCTGTTTCCCCGTCATAAAAAGGAGTTCTACGAGGTTTTGTATTGTAACGTTGGTTGCTGTAGCAGGGGATTTTTAGACCATCCTTACTAATGTACAACACCGTGTATGGATAAATCACTAAGAGAAGAGGTAAGAATAGCATGTGTCAAGCTAAAATAGAAGCGCCTATTTTTTGTCCTGATCATCAGCACCGCCACCCAAAATCAGCCCATTTTCTATCATATTCTCGTGGCCACGCCGGAGCCGTTCTGAGACAGCTTGATGAGTCACGTTTAACTCCTCGGCAAGATCTTCAGTTGTGGCTTCACGGGGGATACTATAATAGCCGTGGTCGTACGCAAGTGTGAGAGCTGTTTGTTGATCATCGGTCAGTCCGAAACGACCTTGTCGACCATCTTCAAGCTGATAGATGTTTATAATTTCCATTGAGAGACCGTGCTCATCACAGTATTTGTAAGTGCGAGATAAGGAGTTGCGGTTTGGGAATAAGGTTCGGAGATTCCACTTTTCTTTATTACCCATTGCAGCAAGAACTGTCCCTTCTTCCTCCACAAGAACTTGGACAAGCATTTCGATTTCCGAGACCCATTCCATCTGATAGAGCCATTCATCAGGCAGTTCCGCGAGTAGCTCGACCTGCTCGACACTCGGATCATCAGCAAGAAGAGCTTCGATCTCCTCGAGCTCACTCTCACTCCCACTCACCCACACAAATGGCATGACACGACCATCGTCATGAGCAACAACACGTTCGACTTCGAATTCGATTCCGTCGGTAGTAGACAACATTTGTTTGAGCGCAAATTCATCGGCAGGCACTTCGACTTCAGCTACTGTTCCAGCCATATCGCAGAGTAGCACGAGAGGAGAATATATCTGTTGGATCGGGCACAGATATATAAATTTTATTATATCAATACAATGCCATTGAACTCGGATTCTCAGCCAGACTATTTCTCATTACTCAGCTTTGTACGTTTAAGTCGGGCGGCGATGCAGACGGTTGAAACGGGCGATGATGCCGATCACGAACTTCCTGTCGTGTACCGACGTACTCGACGAATTCGAGTCACTATCGCCTCAGCAGCGATATCACGCAAAAACCTACGTCACCGATCTTACTGCGGTCAGCAACAAGACCGTGACAGGAATGGCACGCGAGATTCTCCCGGCCAAGGGCAACTACACTCTCAACAAGTTCCTCACCGAGTATGACAGGGACAAAGAGCAATTCAACCATGAACGACTTGAGGAACTACAGAACCACGGTGAGACGCGCTGGTCACAAGATGACTACATCATTCATGACGACACGATCAACCAGAAAGCCGGGGACTTCATCCCCAGCGTCGGCCGGTTCTACGATCACGCCGAAGGCGACACTGTCTAGGGACAAAACATCGTTTACGCCTACTACGCTGACGACAAAACGGCCGACCCGCTCACCTTCCGCCTGTACGAACAGCAAGGCAAAGACCACGATGAAGACCACGAAACGAAGTACGATCTTATCCGAGATATCCTCTCCGAACTCGGCGCCGTGAAGCTGGTCATTGCCGAGAAGGAAACTGATGGGGACGACGAGAACCCAGTCAAGTACCTCACCACGAACAAAATCGACGCACCGACTGCTCATCTGATTCGTTCGTACGCAATGCGCTGGCGCATCGAGACGTTCTTCGAGGGCTCAAAGCAGGATTCCGGCTTTGGAGACTGCGAGATGCAGTTGGACGAAGGTGCCAGTCGCCACTGGCATCTTCTGATGGCTACCTACAGTTTCGTTCGTCTTGATCCTGATTCGAGCGTCTTGGGAACGGTTCGCTCGAAAGCGTCATCGCTTCGAGCGAATCTCGAACATTCCCTGAAAGAAGCGGTTTACAACCTTCTCTCATAGGCCAGAGACAACTACAACCAAGGTGTTGATGATCTCATGCAAGAGATCGGCCATCTCTTCGTTCACTCAATAACCGAGCCTAACGTGCAAAGCTGAGTCATTAATTAACGACCACCCGATTCTCTATGGATCTGTCTAAACACTACTATATAATGAATGATATTATCGCAAGGATAAGGAAGATGATTACTAACCACTTTGCAGCACGCATCGAGAGCCCAGCCACTCCACCAGCACCAAGTGCGGCAGCAATGATTGCAAGCACAAAGAATGCGATTGCGAGTTCGAGGATTGCCATCGTGCCCCACTAGAAGAAGGATTGATATAAATTTCTTGCGGCTAAAGGTAGAATTTGAAAAGAACGCTAATGGATGCCGTCTTCAACACCCGTACCGATAAACATCTGAGAAAAGATCCCAACGCCGTCAAAGATTTGTGATTAGAGCAAGATTAGGGTAGAGCCACAAATCGTCATGATACCCAATGAACCCAAAGAATCTAATTGGCACTGTTACTACGACTATGAGGCTCAGCCGATCACCGACGTGCTCCGGATTTATATAGGGGTACGACATCCAATAATAGGCATAGAAAATAGTGATTAAAATGGACGCTCTGAATAAGTTTTATAGAGAAGTTACGTTCGCATAACCGTGATTGGGATTAGGCATACCCAAGATCCCTCAATTTAGCTTTTACAGCGTCAGATACTTCGAGTTTATCACTAACAGTATTTCGGATTTCGAGTGTTTCTTGCAGCTCTTGCAGATATTTACGTGGATCTTCCACAGGAGGAACACCACACTCATTCCAACCGTCAAGCGTTTCATACCCGAAGTAGGCATCAGAGGCAGCAAATCCCATAAGCGGAGCATCATAGGTGGCGATAAGCGAGTCAGCATATCCAGCGTCATACATCATCTCGATACGAGGAGAACGAAGCCCTTCATACTCAACCAATCGCGGTTGCTCCGTGATTTCACCAAGCAAATCTTGACCTCGCGATGGTGCATCGATACCAGTTAGTTCGAGAATTGTTCGATGAACATCAAGCAAACTCGTTGGTTTAGTGCAGCTACCTGTGCAGTTGGGCCCAGAGATAACAAGCGGAATATGGGTGAGTTCAGGATAGACGCCGTGTAAATGCCGCCAACTTCCATGCTCACCGAAGAGCTCACCGTGATCACCGACCGTGATGACGTAGTCAAACTCTCGTTCAAGTTCCGCGAAAATTTGTCGGTATTTATCTGAGAGATACCGAACAGCTTCGTCATATGCTTCGCGAATAGGTTCCCCGTCAGGTTCGTTCTCTGTAAGAGTCGCGGCTACTTCATCGTACGATGAATCGTCAATCGAACTAGTGGGTGGACTATAGGGTGCATGGGCTTCCATTAGATTAGCGAAGAGAAATTCTTGGTCGCCGTACTGAGTTTCTTGAACAATTTGGAGGAATCTCGTTGCACCATCGTCGGTTGTCTTCTCTAAGAAGCCGCCAGTTCGCTTTTGAATTCCTCGTTTGATTGACGGCCAGATTCGATACTGTCCAGCGAGGGCTCGTCTTACCACATCAGCGTATTTCTGTGCTCCAGTATCGCCCTGGCCGATCTCTGTGATTTCTTTCCAGCCTTTTAACCCTTTACTGTTGACGTTTATTCGCCATGCCCCTTGGAAGGTATCGAACCCACGATCAAATCCGAAGACCGGTGAGACCATCAGATTCGCACTGAAGGCACGAGTTGTGTACCCTGCTTGTTGAAGATATTCTGCCAAGGCAGATTCTGGACAGTCAAACCCTTCTGCTTTTGCATGTACCCCAACTTCGCTCGCGTATTTGCCGGTGAAGAGTGATGCATGGGCAGGCATCGTCCATTTTGCGGTCGACCATGCATGGTCAAACCGTCTTCCGGGGAGCCAATCAAATCCGTCATCAAAAGCGTCTTTCCGGAGGGTATCAAGAACGATGAGTGCAACACTAGTCATCACTTCAGTGCTTGAGGCATGGTTTACTAATATTTTGTATTCATAAATGAAGCTTCTATCGTTATCGGGGAGATAACACTGCATCACGTGCGTTATATATCACTCATCCCAGCTAGGGAAACACTTATTGAAAGAGTAGTTGTGTTCTGATCGCTATAGCAATGATGACTGATGACGATGAAGGCAAACGCGTGATCAACCAAAACGGTGATGAAATTGGCGTGGTCGCCGAAGTTCGAGAAGATACTGCCTATATCGACCCAGATCCCGGTATGTTCGAGTCGATCAAAGATAAACTTGGTTGGGGAGATATTGATGAAGACACTTATCCACTCCAAGACGAAAATATTGAACAAGTAACAAATGATGAAATCCGCCTGCAACGTCTCTAAACGGATCTAACTACAAGACCATCTTCTCTCGGCGCGTGGATTTATTTAAATTATATATTTATAGAATTTTGGAAGGATTGGAAGATACTTGAGCACAGCTCGTTCATCATTCAAACGCAACACCAAGCGTGCGTCGGACGTGGAAACCAAATAGCGAACTGGTAGGAGTGTCTCACTCCAAATAATGAGAGTGAATATCCTTAAAGACTGAAACCATTGTGGGACGGTTCTGCACATTCTGACGCCGAAGCAGAAAGTTGCCGCCTCAAGGAACCGCTGAAGGTGGCGAGTAGGTTGGCGTAGTTCAATTCGCTCTATTGGTTTTCACTATTTCCAAATTGTAGTGGATTCTTATTCGAGCAGGTGTTCACAATGGGGGCAGATTCGGTGACGAGGATGGACGCTGCGATTGCATTGTGGACAGTCAGCATCGTCTTGATCCTTGTGCTCTAACGAACTAGTATCATGTGCCATCACGTATGTAAATTACCGGTCTCAGGTACCAGCTGTACTGCCTGCATATACAAGCTTTTTACTTATTATTGAAAATGAATGACCAAAGTCACGCAGACTGTCTCGACACCTCGTCTGAAGATATTTCGCTTGATTCGTTTCCGACCTCAGCCTCAATCTAGTCAGTAAAGATAGTCTCGATCTCTTCCCAGAAACTTCTTTCACAGTGACCTACACTAATGGCACAGTTATCTCGTGGGCAACCACCTATTCAATATCTTCAGGTGGAGGGAATGGCAGAATATCGTAAGTTTCTCGGCGATACTTCGATTTCCACGACAATAGTGATTTTAATGATATACCGACGTCTCTGGGTGAAATCAGAAGAGTAGAACTATAAAACGAAGAAATCGGGAAACAATTAGTCCACTCCTCAAGATCAGCCTTGAACTAGAAGTAGCTCGGATCACTGTAAAGAGATTCCCCTTGAGGAGAGCCAATCGCGGACTTCGATAATGACGGCTGGACTACCGATGAGTCGGAGCGTCTCGTCCTCTTCAACGATGGTAATCCTGAACTCTTGCTTGAGTGCAGCGCGAGAGTTAGACAGTGCACACTTCGGAAGAACAATCTCTGTATTCTCGCGGAACCACTCGGCGGCTGTCACTGCTTGTGCAGTTGCAGTTCTGGTATATATGGTTGGTGTTCTCTTCCATGGTATGTGGATCACCCCCTTAACGAATTCAGGTAGATTGCCTCTATGAGTATCTCAATCACACCATTTCCCTCATGACTTATTGGGACCGCTATTCGAGTTTTCGAGCCGCCATACATCGACATCCGAACCAGTCATCGAGTCATGCTCGGCGACGGTAGCAAGAACGTCCTGAACTAGTGACTCCGCGGCGTAGAGATCTACGTCCAGATCGGCCCTTTCCAGTCGGCCGAGTGCGACTTGCGCACCACTTCCAAGTGCCAACACCTTATCATCGAGGATTCGTCCATCGTCGCCAATTTCACGAATTAGGGCGATCCCCTTGTCATCGTACGCCGAGACGATTGCATCGACACCTGCAGTTTCAGCGACTGTCGCACCGACATTCGCGAGTCGTTGGATCCCCATTTCTTTGCTTTGTTCAGTCCGGTATCTTTGAATTTCAGATTCGAGCATCCGACTAAATTCGTCGATTCCATCTGGTTCGCCCGTTGCTGCTGTTCTCACTGACGGGAAGTCAAACACCTTCTGCTTGTTGTTGCTTCGTATCGTGTTTCCACTAACGACCCGCCGATCGCCTGCCAAGATGGTTCCGCTCCCAGTCTCGATGCCAACAATCGTTCCCATGCGCGAACTGATGGTCAGCGCGGTTAAGAGGATTGCCCTCAACTCTCCCAACGATATTACTTTCTGTAGTGGCCGACCACTTAAAGCCAGAGCCACGTGAGAATCAGCCACAACTATTTCTCTCGCTGTGGATCACAGCATGAACGCGAACAACTGCGAATAGGCCATCGACTTTGGGATCTTCATGAAATACTCGAACAACGGAACTACTCGACAATGACGGCCAGTTCCTCGGTCAGTACAAGTATGAAATCGAATACGAATGGTTCTGCAACGCTGCGCGACATCCTCGGTCTGTCAGCGGAGTAAGAGAATCACAACTACGACCTAGCCGAAGCAGGCCTGCAAATGAGAATTCAGAGATAGAAGAGCGAAATGACGGCTAACTCACCACCATCCTTCGAGGTGATAGATTCGTCTCGGCCACTAACAGTGTTTTTTGCGAATCTCACTACGTTTAGTGGCGCGTGAAAGTTTGACCATTAAGCATCCGCAGTCTCCCGCTTCAAATCCTTTGATTGAGCAATCATTCTGCCGCCTTTCGGTGATCTATCAGAGGTTATTAATGAGACATCATCGCTACGTTTGTGCAGCCATTTTGGGATCTGCAGAAACCAGTCGTATTTTTCTTTATCCGTCAACATCTGCATCAGCATCGGCCCCGTCGGCATCAGCGTCCGCATCAGCCCCGTCAGCGTCGGCGTCAGAATCAGCACCATCAGAATCCGAATCCGAATCGGCACCGTCAGAATCAGAGTCAGTGTCACCGTTATCAGAATCCGTGTCTGTATCGGTACCGTCCGAGTCGGTATCCGTATCTCTCCCATCAGAATCACTGTCCGTATCAGTACTCCCTCCATCGAATGCAGGGTTCGTCCTCTGATTTGAGGTCTCCTTGGATTCTAACTTGTCTTCGGATTCATCCGTCGTGAGATAGAGATACACTGGTGGCAGGACATACGAAGCCAGCGCTAGGACAATGAACCATCGGTTGAAATAGGCCAACAAGCCAAGGCCAGTCAAGGCGGCTGTGGCTGCTGCATGGATGCCGCTATGCGTTCGAACGTAGACCCAGTAGTACTCCCAGAGTCCACGAAACCATTCATTGGCGGTTGCGACTGTTTCTCGGAGGTGAAGCGTCTGATTCAGCGAGTCCATATAAATTGTTTCTCCTCGGTTGCTATAGTTGTTGCTCCGTTACATCGCTGCAGAGTACAGGAATATGTAGGAATTAGCGTTAGAAATATTATAGCATGGTGAACATATTCAAGAGTGGAATCCTACGAGTGTACAATAGATCTACTCGAAGCTTACAGGAGTAAGAGATAGTGAACGTCCTAGGGAAGGATCGGCGAATAACTTGTCTATGAATACCTGGCAATTCCGAGATAAAACTAGATCATATGTAATGTGAGTAGCCAAGAAAGCAATCAACGATAACCCGGTAGCTTTCTACAGCTCTACTATTAGATTCACTTTTGGGTTTTCACCTACCGTTTCTATTAGAAGCAATTTGAGTGGTAGATATTTAAAACGGGATTGGAAGCTTTGGAACGCCTAGTTTATTTATATCCCGTTTCAATGCACACATCCGCGCATGAGTTCAGACACGGAAAATGACCCATCAGGTGCATCGTTATCCTATCGACGTATTTTAGAACGTGAAATGGAAAACGCACTCCAGGAGATTCACCGCCCTCCCAAAGGCGTGTTTCTATCCGGACTTTCAGCTGGTCTTAATCTCAGCTTCGGTGCACTCTTCATGGCGATGGCACTCACGTTCTCTGGTGGATTTCAATCGAAACTCGTCCAGCAAGTCGTACTTGGCAGTGTTTCCTCGATCGCCTTCTTATTCGTAGTAATCGGACAAACAGAACTCTTTACAGCCCACTCGACGATGGCGATTTTGCCTGTCCTGGATGATCGTGCCTCACTAACTGAACTAGGTCGGGTCTGGAGTGTTACGCTCACGTCAAATTTAGTAGGATGTGTAATGTTTGCAGTGCTCATCGCGACGGTCGGGCCATCCATGGGCATTATTGAGGCAACGGCCTTTGGCGAACTGGCAAATGCACTCCTTCCGCTGCCATGGTGGGTGATTCTTTTGAGTGGTGTGATCGCCGGCTGGTTGATGGGGCTCGTAACATGGCTTTCTGCGTCCAGCCGTGACACCGTCGGTCGAATTCTCTTTGTGATCCTCGGGACGGCAATGATTGGGTTCGGACCCTTCCATCATAGTATTCTTGGGACGACTGAAGTAGTGACCGCACTGTTTCTGAATCAGGGTGTCACGATCGGAGATTTCATCTACTTTATTGTCTGGACAGTGCTTGGGAATATCATCGGCGGTAGTGTGTTTGTGGGCTTGCTCAATTATGGGCACGTTGCGCTAGCCGGGGAGGAACAAGATGTTGACTTCGAAGCTGTAGAAAATGAAAGTTAATCGGTTGCAACCGAGGTCGAGCATCAGCTGATTTGCTCCTTATCAAAAGGAACCTCGATATGGAGAGAAGGTCGATACCCTCCACTGCTCGTTATACGAACACAAGAGCTATCCTGAATACGACCCTGGGCGAAATAGGATCAATCGAGAGCGCCACGGTTACTCTCTAGTTCGAATACCTCTACTCAATGATGTGGCCGATGAATTGCATCCCCGGAGAACGACTCAATACCCAGCACTGTTAAATCGAGCAAGAATTGTGGTATGGCGATAGGCTGATCAGCGCTACTTGGCACCCATCTGATCAGTTATTATTCATATATTATCCGAAGCGACGGTTGTCTGCAATCGTTACAAGATCTTGTTAGGAGCACAACTAAACAGTCCATAATAATCTACCTCCTGGAGGAGATCGTCATTTGTCCTCTATCATTCGGCAGTGTTCAGATAAGAATGAAGGCCGAGGCAGTGCGATTTGCCAGTGATCTAGGTAGAAACCGACCGCCCTCACGGAGATAGCGACTGGATCGAGTTAGATGTTGTAGAGCGAGAACGATACCGAAGCCGCTGATGTGGTTTTACTATCTGCCCACATACAGCTGGTTTATCATTATCAGATGCTGGTTCTGTTTTAGAAAAGTTCGCTGTCGACCGTGTCGCACAACAATCCATAATTTGGTTCAAAAGCCGATAGACAGCCGACTAATGGGAAGACGCCGAATCACGTCATGATCGATGAAATCTAGCTAAAACTATGATTTCAACATGTCTCCTATAGATATCAGAACATCGTCGAACGTATCTTCAAAGAGCTAAAACATCGCACGAATTGATTTTGATTTGCGAACCATTTTCGTCACGCGTCACACCCTTCCGCTGAAACCTAGTTGAAAACATCCAGCTTCGCATGGAATCAGCTAACATGGACAGTGCCTCCTACGGGAAGCAATCCTTTTTAAAGATTGGCGACAAAGCGCGATCCATGGCTGTCGTTGCAGCAGCGGCCGCGGTCACGAAGGCAGTGAGTTCGCTGACCGATATGACCGACGAGGCGAACCAGGTGGTCAACCAAGAGGCGATCGAGTCAGCAGTCGATGACCGGGGAATCGAGGCTGTCACGGATCCCGGCGTACTTCGGTCGGCCATCAATCAGGAGGAGCTCGATCTTGACGACGATGAACTGCAAACGGCTGTCCAAAACCACCTTAGCGAACAGCGTGACAGATAGACGAGGGTCACACAAGAAACGAGAACGGCGTATTAGCTGATTCACTCAGCAAACAAGTGGTAGATCCTCTTCGAGATGTAGCGCTCACTGACGTCGAGGATAATCTGACGATGCTGTCGTAGAGTACTGTCACCTCGCATGCGGACGCTCCGCTCGACGATGGCGAGCGCGGCGACGCTCGCGATGATCCTCCTCGTGCTCGCTCTCCCAGCATTGTACTAAGAACGTCCTAGATCTCCGTCTAACCGTGCATGGTGTAGTCCAATCATCGCCACTCGGACAAGCCCAATCGTATGAACGCCAGCACCGCTCATTGTATGAGAAAAGTCCACGACGAGAAGAGAATAGCCAAACCACCTGGCGAAAATATTTCTCTAAACTCTCAAGATTCATCGGGGTTCGCATCTTGCACTTCGACAATCTCGGCCTGTGAGATGAAGGTCTCGCCACCGCCTATGCGAACTTGGATCGTCTGGCCGGGAAGATCGGGATCATCGTTATCGGCCGGCTCCTCCGGAACCGAGATCGCGATGATCTCATCGAGGGTGATAGTTCGACGTTGGACTGGGTCGCCATCGTGTTCCACAGTCTTCCACGTTTCAACATCGAGGTCGCTCATGCTTTTGCCGAAGTATTCCTCCGAATCCTTGTTGACCGAGTCTTCAGTCTGCGACTTGCCAGCCGTCCGGTTTCCGTCTGCGACCTGTTCGTGCTGGTATTGATATAAGGATGCGAGCATCATCATGAGTACAATGGCCACTAACTAAAGGATTCACCATGAATGTCTCTGTAAGACCAGCCACTATTCAGTTTATTCTTTTGAGAATGCAGGAAACGGTCGAATCAGAGGGTCATACTAATGGAGTCAATGCTATTGATCGGACATCGACCTAAGATCCCTCTCTTGACCGCCATTCCGCGATTACGACACCGGTAAGAGTATCTCGTACTCGACATGGAGAGAAAAGCGATTATCGATATATAAATCGAGATCTACCATCCCTTTCATGCTACTTGAGTGAGGATTTGATTGGGAACCCAACTAGCGGGATAGAGGGGACGTTTAAGTGAAACGGATGATCTCTGAAATTCGTGTTTCACCTCCGTTTGGTGTGAGTACCCAGTATATATTGGATGGAATATACAGTTATATTTCGATGATATTACAGATAGATTAAATATATAGAAACCAAGCTCTGCCGCTACAATACCAACCGACCACTTTTGAATCACTTAATATGGTACGACTCTCGACCATGGTACTCCTCGCTGGAGTCATCCTGCTATTCATTCCGATACCACCGATCACAACAATTCTTGGGATTATCGTGATCCTCCTCGGTATCTCGCTTCGCCTGCTCACCAACTGGTAGTAGACGGCAAATGTGCAGATACTGACTTGAAGGTTTCGAGAGCAGCTGTTCGACGGTGTTTTCACCGAAACTGCCGAACCAGTCCTGCAATACCGCTGCACCAAGAACAGCGACACTTATGGTAAACAATAAAATATTCGATGAAAAGTCCGGTAATATTCAGCAAGGGAAACAATATGATAAAGATTTGAGAGTGATAATTGATAAAGTATTATTTATTGATGATATGCTGACGCTCCAGCCGATTCTCAGTTAACAAAAGTGAGTTAGACGTCATTCATTCGTTGTTTTGATATCTCACCACACTGTTGGCATTCTGTGATACGATAGGGTTCGCGGGAAAATTCATCATTGTCTGAATCCTCATTTTCCGTAATAAGTTCAATAGAAATCTGGTGTTGCGTTTCTTCACCGCAGATTTTGCACGATTCATCTGTAACTTGAGAACGATCGATCTCTGCGTCAGACTCGTTTTCGTCGGGAGATTTGTTACTCATACCAATAGTCTCTCGCTCACAGGCTAAGGGTATTATCGTTTCGAATGAAGAACCGCGTCCACCGGCTGCCCGACTTGTCCCGACAACTTCTAGTTGTAAGTACCATGACTCGCTTATGACGACGGTTGCGAATTCTCCATCCCAGCCGAGCAGTTCGTACTTCGAGAAACACTCACCCGTCGACCGAAGCTCAAATTCGAGATCGACCGCGTCGTCGCGCACGATACGGCGCGTGTCATTCCGTTTGTCTGGGTGTCGGGCGAGGGACTGGAAGATCTGACCGCACTACTTGACGCCAACCCGAGCGTCAAGAACGTCGAGTTGCTCACTGAGACCGACGAGGAACGGTTTTATCGGCTCGAGTGGGCCGACGAAGCGCAAATTATCGGGCGCATGGTCATTGAGTTCGATGCCTCTGTCCAGCAGGCGTTTGCCGCCGATGAAGAGTGGACACTGCACGTGTTGTTCCTCGAGTGCAGCGGCCCGCAATACAAGGTTTTGCTAAGAAACATGGACTCGATCTCGACGTCGACCGGCTGTACGATGTCGATGATGCCCGTCATGTCCGATTTGGACTGACTGAAAGCCAACACGATACGCTCGTCAAAGCCTACGAACGTGGGTATAACACCATTCCACGAGAGACCGATGCAGGCGAACTCGCTGCCGAACTCGGCATTTCCCATCAAGCGGTCGGTAAGCGCCTTCGCCGCGCAACAGGGAACCTCATCGAAAGCACACTGCTAGTCGACGAAAACGAAGCAGAGTAGCCACTGCCCTGCTTTTGTCCCAGCACAAGCCCTAAAACGATATTAACCGACACTGGTGGAGGTAACTACCATGTTCTGTTGGTTAAGACTTCGATCACGCGATCGTAATCGTGCTGCCGCCGGCCGCGCTGGTCGGCAGAGGAACCGACGCACAGAGATTGAATTGGAACCCCCGGGGTATACTCACTTCCGCTTATAGCTGTAGGCGGCAATAGGCGCGAACTTCTGGTCACGAGGTATTCACGGTGTTGTCTTAACGGGCGATCTCATGGTCGGCGTGAGTATACTCATTGGCATCGCAACGGTGTACGCAAAAACGAATGGATCATCGATGCAGACGCGGTCCAGGAAACGGAGTCGCGTCGCGAGTCGGCAGCGTCGCTCGCTCTCCAACTGGGGACTGATTCTAACCATTGGTGGACTTGCGATTGGGCTGCTCCTTGCCTGGGGTGGCCGGCAGATGGCCACAGAGTTTGCGCTTAAGTGTGTGTCCGGCCTCTATCCTGTGCTTGGATAGGTCTCCTTCTCATGGCTAAAATACTTGGACTGACGATCGAAGCAGTCATGAGCTACGCGAACAATCCGGATTTATCTGTATTACAGTCAGACTATTCCGTGGGTGGCGGCAACCTCGAGGACCGCTTCCACTTGTCTGCCATCCCGATAGCGCACGGTCGCACTCCGCTGGTCGTACTCGATGATGCCGTGGTCAGCGAGTTTTGGCAGATGCGTGTGGATGAGTGTGGTTCGTGCTTGTTGCTCTGACTCTATCTCATCCACCTGAGCTTGGACGACTCCAACCAAGTCAGTTAGAGTAGCAGTGTCATTGTCTCCGTCTTGGAGGTGATCAAGAACGACTCGTCGATGGCTCTTGGCGAGGAGGTCGCAGATTGCCTCGATGGAGTGGGTTGGGTGAGCGGCATTTTCTGGTATTATTACTGACGACGTTGTTGTCTGTCACTAAAATCACAACACCTTATCAGTTAGATGCCCAATGAGGTAGATATCTACGAACTCATTGCTGCGTTCAACTGGTTGCTGCTGAGGGTGTGAAGAACGTCGTCAGGAGTTTGCGGTGAGCGGCTTGCAAGTGTTGGTGAAACGTTGGCCCCGAAATCCCAAGCGTGTCAGCTAGCTCGGCACCTGTACTCTCACGGGGCGACTCGAAGTAGCCACTCAGATAGGCTGACTGCAAGATTTCATGCTGGCGATCAGTGAGCTGTTCGTGCACCCGCTCACGGAAGCCAGTCGGCGAGTCACTCAAGCGTTCACGTTCTCGTTTGGCAGCGAGCGTCGCTTCGGGATACACAGCTTGGACAGCCTCAACAAAGGGGCGAATATCAGTTGCAGTCGGGACTTCGGCAGTGAGCGTTCCCTGTCCATTTGTGGCGGTTCCTGTTTTGATCGCAGCACCACGCTCGGTCAACCGTTTTGAAGCGGTTGTCCTGCTTTCAAAGAGAAATTCAAATCGGCTCGTCTCCTCGTGTGTGCTGATACATCGTGCTTGCCGAACAATTGGCGAGCGGTCAGCCCGTGCGAGAATTTGCTCCGGCGATGCATTGTCAGCCTGGATATATTCCAGCAAGTCTCCATCGCTGGTCTGGACAACCCCATCAAGGGTAAACGTACAGTCAAGCTCATCAGAGACGGTGATGAAAAAGGCGGCCGTCTCAGTCAGATCAAAGTCGAGTTCGACCACTCGATCCGTCAAGAGGAGTTGTTGGGTTTTGAGCGCGTAGATCGCATAGCCAAGCGTCTCGCCCAACTCGTCGAAGATCGCTTGTTCGTGCTCGCTAAACATCGCGGGCTGTGTCCCATACACGACGAGGACACCATAGGTCGTCTCGCCATAGACGAGGGGAACACAGATAGCGGAGCGGTACTCTTGGGACAGGGCTGCCTCGCGGACGGACTCTGGGAATGCTGGATCAGTCTCAATGTCGTCGACAACGTGGACACCACCAGTTTCGATGGCGTGTGCCGTCGCCCCCTGTTCGGTGTCTGTTGGATCGGCCTCGCGTATGGCCTTGAGATACGCCTGCTCAACGCCATATGACGTGCGGATGGTAATCCCCGTGGTTGCTGGCTCGAGATCGCCGATTAGTGCTGCCTGGTAGAGGTCTGAGGTGACGAGATGCTCACAGACCAGCTCCTCGATCTCACTTTGTGTTGTTGCTTCGACCAGTGATTTGTTAACTTGTCTGAGAACGGTATTGATCTCGGAGATCGTCTGGAGGATCTCGCGTTGGCGCTGGAGCGTCGCTTCACGCTGTTTCTGCGCTGTGATATCTTCGGCGATTCCAACAATCCGATGGATATCGCCTGCATCATTGTAGACGGGAAAACCACGATCAGAGACCCAACGAATCGTCCCCTCAGGTTGGACAACCCGGTACTCTGCGATGTACTCACTCTGCGGGGTCTCGGCCCTCGCATCCTGCGCGATTTGGTCGATGAGCTCCTCGACCTGCTTGCGATCGTCAGGATGGATGCCTTCCAGGTACGTCGATAAATCTTCATAGAGCAATTCTCGTGAGCGTCCCCAGACATCTTCGTAGGCAGAGTTGATGTACAATACCTCAGTCATCTCGGCATCCGTCATCCAGAGCACACTGTCGACTTGCTCTGCGATCTGCCGGAAGCGTGCTTCGCTATCACGGCGTTCGTACTCGTGCCGTTTTTGCTCGGTGAGATCCCGGATGATCGCAGTGAACACCCGCTGATCGTCGTACGCGTGTTCAGTGAATGAGAACCGGAGTGGAATCGTCTCTCCATCTGCATGGAGACCAATTCGGTCAAGTGTCGTTCGATGCACTGACTCCGACGTCTCCTCTGTGTCGTGAACCACCTTCTTAAACGCCGTATAGTAGGACTGCTCATACTGGGATGGGAAGAGGATGCGCATCGGGCGGCCAATCAGCTCGTCGACCTCATACCCGAAAAGGTCGCCTGCCGCCGGATTTGCATACACGATCATTCCCGAGGTATCAAGCGTGAGAATGGCCTCGCCCGCCTCCGCAACCACCGTGTGAAAGAATGTCGTGTCCTCGTTCCCATCGATGAGTAACCTGTCGTCAGAGTTGGAGAAACGCTCATCTCCCCCATCTGGGATCGGAGTCATTGTGTCTGACGCACTTCGACAAAGGTCTATAACTCCTAGGGCTGTTCAAACAGGGTGTTTTAAACAAGACGTAGTTGAAACAGGCTAGTCGGATGAGATATCCCCCGCCCCACCGAGAAGTACATGTTCAAGGAGGGCTTCATTGCCACGTCGAATCAGATCAGAGAGCGACTGCTGAGTAATGTCAAATTCCTTCGCTAACTCAGCCAACGCGACCTGCCGGGGCGTCTGGAAGTACCCCCGTTGGAGTGCGAGTACTAGTGCGTCTCGTTGTTTTTCGGTGAGTACGCTCTCGACCAAGTCACTGCCGGCCTCGCTAAGTGTCTGCATGTGGCCGAGTGTATACGGAATCTTGTTTTCTCGACAGTGGTTATGGAACGTGGTGAGCTCTTCTTGTGAGGAAAAGAGGATTTCGAACTCCCAGGTTTCGGAGTTGTAGCCATACGCACTGCGGATGATCGTCTCAGCCGTGGTAAACCCCTCGAAAAAGCCACCGTCAGGGGTCTCCCAGTGCAGGAGATACAAGCGGCGATCCGCAACTTGCTCAATCTCGATGAGTTCCTGGACGTGGTCGTGAGCGCGAACGCGCTGTTCGAAGGCGTCTAAATCGTCATTCCAGGCCCAAAACAGCGGGATGACGTTCGCATTAATGGGAACAATCCGTTCGAATTCGATCTGGATCTCTGTCCCAGCCGTGAGTAAGCGACCAAGCACGAAGTCTGTCGCTGGGAGCGAGAACTCGACGAGGATTGCCATCAGGGTATTCGTATTCTATCCGAAGCAGCTTAATCACTCGGTGAGCAGCTCCTCTGGCCGTTCTCGAGACGGAGGACAGGCGCTAACAGCGCTCACGCTCCTGATGAAATCAAGCGAGAACCGCCGATCCATGCCGTCCGTGCACGTGTCTACGGTTCATCAGACTCAAGCTCTACGGCACCTTCAGTTGAGACGGTGACCCAGTACCCGGCATACTGAAATGAGACTGAGCCGTGTGTCCGTGGCGTCCCATCTGCCCGTGGCGCAAACAGTGCATCAAGTGCCTCCGGATTAATCACCTGGTACAATGGCTCGAGGTCAACTGGTGACTGCCCTTTTGCGTCTGCAACGGCAGTCAGAACGTTGGTACTGAGTGAACGCGGCGATGCAGTCGGTGGGGATCCGTTATTGGTATTAGTTGGATACACGCATTAATTCCTCTCACGGTTAGAGTCTCTCAACCAAGTATTCTACAGGTTCAGCCACCATCTCTTGCTCTGCACTCTACTGGAACCGCACTAAAATAACCAGAGGATGGCAGAGCTGATATGTTGCTTTACATCCCACAGAAGCTGCCCTCACCAATACGATCGCTCATCCAGCATGGATTCACGTATCGTCCGTGTGCTCAGTCCGGCTCTTCTTCGCTCCGTGCGAACTCGACGACTGTCTCGACACGGTCGCCACCGCGAAAGCGAATTGTTTCACTCCGTGCATCATACTCAATGAGGGTGTGATCAGCCAACTTCGGGAGATGCGTGTGGCGGAAGTCTGTTTCAAGGTGCTCGCACGACGCATCGACGCGCTCACACACCGCATCAATCAGCGCGGAGAAGGTAATTGTCTCCCCATCCATTGTCTGAAGGTGATACAGGATATACCGACGGTGGGGATGGGTGAGGAGATCAAAGAGCGTTCCGAGCGAAAATTCAGACTGATGGATGGTGTTTGCGGTCATTGGAGGGGGTTTTCTCTTGTGAGGTAGCGGTAAATGGGTGGAAGCGGGTCTTCGATCGGCGGTCGCTTGGAGAGCATGTTTATCACCATCAGTCTCGCGCTATCCTTACTATAAAGGAAATCTCTGATGTTTATTCTTATGGCTCAAGTGTTAGAGGTGACCTTATCGATTCACATGTGAAAAGTATTCACGTGGATACATGAGGTGGATCCACCCGAGAAGACCATTTCTCGCGTATTATTTCATCTACTTCTTCCAGCATATGTAAAACTACGCCCATGTTCAAAGCAGCAGTAGCACTCATTGTAAGAGGGTTGTTTGAACAGAAGAGTTGGTAACGGGATAACCAACTATTGCTATTGCTAAGTAGACTATACTTATTTACCATACGAAAGATGATTTGCTAGCATGACAACTCATCGGGCGACCGAGATCGCTTCAGAGGCTATTTTATTAGCAAATGAGGAAGATACCTTTCGGCTTCCAGAACTGAAAGAGAACCTCGAGTTCGATGAGGAGCCCTCTAATAGTATGATTCGGGCTGTATTACGCCAACTCGAGGAAGGCGAGTGGCTTGAGCGTGACCATCCAGAGGGACGTATTTGGTATGCGAGCGACAATATTGAAAATCTATAAATTGAATTCTTACTCCTCTCGCATAGAGTGATGCCTTCTATCTTATCGGTCTTTTTCAGCATTCTTCTATTTTGAATTCTAGTTATTGTATATTTCCCAAATAGAAGGGATTGGGTCGGTTTTAAGACGACAGATTCGAATGGTTCTTAGGGTCTCTCCACCAACTTTGAATTTGATCACTGTGGTGGAACACCGAGCAGTCTGTATTGCCTCTGAGGCTCTTCTCCTTGCACGTGAACAGGGCCACTTCCGGCTCTCTGAACTCAAATCTCGATTATCGAGTTCGTTTGAAGACCCACCCTCCGAAAGTCTGATTCGAGTCGTGTTGCGCCAACTCGAAGCAAGTGCGTGGCTCGAACGTGAGCACCCACAAGGACGTGTTTGGCACGCCGGCCGGCATTTGAAATAGATTGGTAGCTGAATCCCGCTCTGACATTCCTTTGGCGTTCAGTTATCGTTTGATAGCTGGTGGTAATGCAGAGTACGGTTTGCGCTAACCCTGTATATGAACTGTTGATTTTGACAGTTGCTCAGGTAACAATGCGTATAACCCGATAACTGGGGATTGACTGTGAATAAAAAGATTGAATTGACTTAGAACGATCATAAGCCAGAAAGAATGATTGATCGTGAATTATATGATCACCAGTGGTGATGGAGAGTTCTATTTCGTGTGAAACGCTCCAGTTGCACCAAAATAACAAAATAAACGGTTGTTTTCTTGAGAGCTGTAATCAGCAGCATTGATTTTCAAAGCTGAGCGGGATTCGAAGTTTATTTCGGGAGAAGGCAGTAAAGTCAAATTAGACTCTTCAGAGGCCACGCAAACGTTATCAACGGATATGCGTGTTTATTACTGCCACCATAGTGGCTGGGACGTGGGTGGGCGAGACATCGAAAACTCACCCACAGAAGAGAAACAACACGGGAGAACCTATGAGAAAGACACTACACATTCTGATGGCACTGGCGGTCGTCGCCACCGTGCTTAGCGGTGCATTCGCGACGCCTGTATTGGCTGGTGGGTCCGATTACGGCGGAGAGAAAGCCGCTGATGGATCGAGCAGCAGTGGAGACACGCAATCGAACGAGTGTACGCAGTCGGGTGACAGCGCATCCGGAAGTGGCACTGGAGGGTTAGCTGGTATTGGTGTGGGCGCGAATGCGAACGTGCTCAACTCCGGTGACAACCAAGAGCAGACCTGTTCGAACGTCGACTAAGACAGGAAAGCCACTCTAACGACTGGGGAACGCTTAGTTCCCTCGCACAGTTCTTTTATTGGGTGTCAATGATTATTGATGAAACTTTACTAGGCGAGCGAATGCTCTGAGATATACCACAAAACTCACATGCTGAATGCATGGAATGGATGGGCTGAGTAGTGGTGTAAGAGTGACGTTCCACCTAGCAAGTTATGGGTTAGGAAAGTGATGGGTTAGGACAGAGAAGCGAACTTATCGTCAGTGACGATCTCAAGTCGGACGCTTTCAGAAGTACTGTCCGAGGTCTAACGATGACTACACACCACGGTGTGCTGGCGTGGATGCGAGGTGCCGGTTACAAGATAATCTGCAACGAATATCAGGCTGTGATACTAGTTGAGTGCACGTGTACAAGCTGCATTGGTGGGCACTGGTTTCTTTTGGATGTTCTCCGGTGGCGTCGATACTTTGCTACTCCTGAGAGGGGTGTATGGCTTATATCAGTGAGTGCTCTCCTCATCAGTGCGCTGTACACGGACGTCGTGCTGCCGGGACTACTCGCCCTCGCATTCGTGTATGTGCGCGTGGCGAAAGGCGATCGATACGATGGTTGGCAACGGCGTGGCTTAGAGCTCGGTGCGCTTGCAATGGTATTGTTCGCCGTTGCTGGCCTCACAGCGAATCTCCTCATCTTAGTTATTGCGGCTAGTCTCATGGTCGTGATGGCAATTGTATTCGTCTTGGCCCACATCCGACACAAGAATTGAGCCTAGTCTTCGCCTTTTTATCCGAAAATAATGTAAACAAAATTACTCCAGGCAATGATCGAACAGTTCAACCAACGATTCGCTTTCCACACGGCCACGATTGGGCAGTCGTGCTCAGCGAGAGCGTCTTTGGAGCGACTCTTCTTACCGACCTCTCACATCTGACTGCACTCGTCGTGGGGACGCTCACGGTGGGCGTCTACTGGACGCTTCATAGGTGGAAGATTGATGCTCCCCGCTGGCGCTAGCGATTGTTAGCACACTATCCCTTCTCACTGGCTACAGTGAACCGAACTGCTAAGTGGATTGTGAACATAGCTCACTATGTCGGGTCTTGCATCGCATTCGGTCATTTGATCCGGCAAACGTGGGCAACATGGAGACCATTCACGTCCCCACGTTTCATATGGCAGATGTCGCAATACGCGGGAATCGCTCCCACATCACTTTTAACGTATCCCAGTATGCGGATCGTCAGGATTCGTTTGTCTCTGGGTTCCAGGTCAGATCGAGTGTGATAGCTTCGGTATCACTTCCAATCATGGGTGACCGCTCTTCGATGGCGATGTCGTAGGTTATGGTTGACGCCGGCGTGAGTTCCACTGTTTTGTTTCCAACCTGAATCTCAGCCGCGTCCTCCTCACGCAGTTCATGGGCAAGTGCTTGGAGACGATCTGCAACTTCCTCACGGGACACCTCTTCGGAATCAGCTGTCTTTTCAGCCATGGCGATTTTGTATGTATGAGGCGTACTCCCAAATACATTAGGACACACGTGAGTCGTATACCTTCACCATACGATGTCTCGACAGTCCACGCTCTAATTAACCCCTTCCAAGAGCAGAATAGGAGACCTAACTGGGCAAGGAACTATAGGAGTGGTAACATATGCAATCGCAAAAAGGAATACCCATGGGGCATGCCACCAAAATAACAGGAGCTGTGGAGTCTTAGTTATGGACACTTACCCGGTCATCCTGTCGGTGATTGGATCCTCGTAGGTCGCCAGTGAAGCTCAGAGGATATTCGAGTGACTCGCCGGTGCTGCCAGGATCAGACAAGAGGGTATTTGAAAGCCGCTTACTTTATCTCGAACATGAATGGGTCGGATAGTGGTACTCAACCCGGCGACACGATGCGCGAGCGGGTCAACGAGAATCGAGTGAAGTTATGGCTCTACATGGAGGCGAATCGGTGGGTCGTCGCCAGCGGGGTGTTGATTACTTTCTTCGTCACGCTGGTCGTCCTCGATGTCGCCGACCCGTCGCCACTCCAGCAGTATATCGGGCCAAGCGACGACGCAGTCGATACCGTGTTTCAGGGCTTCATTGGCGCGATCATCACCGGTGTGACGCTCGTCGTGACGCTCAACCAGCTCGTGCTCTCGCAAGAACTCGGGCCAGGCGGTGACCAGCGGAATCGGATGGAGAGCGCGATGGAGTTTCGACGTGACGTGGAGAATGCGCTAGAGGTGCCAACGAGTCCGCCGGAACCGGCATCGTTCATGCAGGCGCTCATTGAGGAGACCAACGACCGAGTGAACCGACTCGCCGACGCAGTTGACGAGAACTACGATGAAGAATTGAAAGAGAAGATCCACAGCTACGCCGATGGGCTAGCGGAGAACGCCGATGAGATGAGTAAGACGCTGAAGAATACACTGTTCGGAACCTTCGGCGTGCTCTCTGCCATCCTCAATTACAATTGCTCGTGGAAAATTTTCCTCGCACGGAAGATTCGCAATGAGCATGCCGACGTGCTCACCGACGAAGTAAACGCGGCGTTCGACGACATCCTCGAGAGTCTGAAATTCTTCGGTCCGTCGCGCGAGCACTTCAAGACGCTCTACTTCCAACGGGAACTCGTCAATCTCTCACGAGCAATGTTGTACTCGGCGGTGCCCGCCCTCGTTGTGTCTGTGGCGATGATCATCTACTTCGACGCGCGGGCAGTTCCAGGTTCGACGCTCGCTATTAGCAATGATGTGCTGACCGTCAGTTTCGCTACGACTATTGCAGTAGTTCCGTTCATCATCCTATTGTCATTCTTCCTCCGCATCGCCACTGTGGCGAAACGTACCCTTTCGATTGGAGCGTTCATTCTTCGGGAAACAAAACGGAGAGACGATCCCGACTAAGTAAGCGGAGTGGTTGTTTTGGCTTTCAGTAGAAGCTCAATTTCGTCCCCTTCACCTCACATTCATCAGCGCCACCGGCATGGTCGTATGTGCAGAGTCTCGAATAAGGCACTCTCAAGGAGTATACCAGATGCTTCACGATGATGGGTTGTAAGTGAGAATCGACTAATCGAAGGAGGGGATATTCGGTGGTGACGGTTAAAATACTCTTCGTATTAAGCCCGCTCGTATAAGAGTCTCTACTCACCAATCTATGATGAGACGGCTGATTCGTACATATGGCCCGACAGACTACTGATAGGTGGGAGTATCATACGCTCCGGCCACCGCGAGGGAGCACCAAAAAAGAGGCGATCGACCCGAGTGCTGAGCTCAATGAGTTGGGGAAAGATGGGTGGGAACTCGTTGACACCATTGAGTACGTCGGCGGTGGCACCAAGTTTTTAGTGTTCAAACGCCCTGCGCGACAGGGAGACAAAACAGACAATGAGTGAGAGCGAAATCAGCACGGCAAATACGATGCGTGAACGGGCTGGTGAGAATCGTGCAAAGCTTTGGGTGGTGCTCGGCGCACGGCGCTTGGCAGTTACTGGCGTAATTGCAGTGGTGTTTTTTGTGCTGTTCGTGATCGCTGGCACGCTTCTCTACCCACCGCTAAAATCTGAAATCGCGAAAACAGACACGATTGAAACGATTTTCTCAACCATGCTTGGAGCAACGATCACCGGAACGACGTTGGTCGTTACTATCAGCCAACTCGTCATCTCCCAGGAGAATGGGCCGCTAGGCGATCAACATCAACGGATGAGCGATGCGATGGATTTCCGTGAGTATCTGAGCGAAATGCTTGGCCACTCAACTCCGGCTGACC
Source organism: Haladaptatus halobius (assembly GCF_020618475.1). GTDB lineage: Archaea > Halobacteriota > Halobacteria > Halobacteriales > Haladaptataceae > Haladaptatus > Haladaptatus halobius. The sequence continues at coordinate 130,628 of NZ_CP085341.1, forward strand.
CGTCTGCGTTTCTCCAGCAACTGATCGGTGGGGCTGAGCAGCGAACAAATGACCTCCGTGAGGCAATCGCAAAAAATGGTCATGACGACCTCCAAAATGAGATTGACGAGTTCACGGAGAGCCTCACAGGAAATGCAGAAACAGTTAAAGACGAGCTTGAGGGCGCACAATTCGGGACGTTTGATGTGTTGTTTGCCGCCCTCGATTTCAACTACTCGTGGAAAATTTTCCATGTCGAACGGATGCAAAGCGAGTATGCGGACGATCTGACTGACGAACAGGATCGGCTGTTTGAACGATTGAAGACCTCGCTCTCGATGTTCGGGCCGGCACGTGAGCATATCAAGACGCTCTATTTCCAATGGGCACTCATTGACCTCTCTCAACTGATCCTCTATGCGGCGATTCCAGCGTTGTTCGTCGCTGGCGCAATGCTCGCGTTTGTTGGGAGTGGGACATTTACTGGCATCACGCTTGGTGTAAGCGATCTCCTCTGGGTGGTCGCTGGTGCGTTCACAGTCACACTAATCCCATTTTTATTGCTTGTTAGCTATATTCTCCGGATCGCGACCGTCGCGAAACGAACTCTCGCGATTGGCCCGCTGATCCTGCGTAACTCCCAGCGATAATGACTAAACTTCCACTACCAGAATTCACAACCAACAAAACAGATGACAACCAACCAATCCCAACACTCCGACCACACACGCCACCACACGGCACCACTGCCTAGCAGGCACCTCCACGTAGCGAATCCCTGTCCGCAACGGGAGTGTGAGTGATAATGGATCGTACGTCACGACGAACGTTCCTAACACTGACTGGCGCAATTGGAACCATAAAGCCTGAGCGGATGTCTCACACGAAGTCCCACGGTGACGGCGTCTGGTGTTGATAATTCACTCGTGTTTAAGCGAATGAGCGTGAGTGAACCGTGGGCAAGTGGCCGCGTCGCAGCGAGCGTAACGCTGACATCAGCCGCGACAACGAAGCATGGCGTTCGTGCCTTGACCGTTATTAAAAAGGACGGCACTGAGTTCGATACCGGGACGATTCAAAGTGGCCAAACAAGTAAAACGATTTTTCTCCCGGTTGGCAAGCAATCGACGCTCACTGCGGTCGATTTCGATGGCAAGACCGTTGGTTCGATCATCGTCAAAGTGAGTGGTAACAAGATCATCTGATCCTCCATCCTTCTCAAATCATTTTGAGCTACGAGATGACCATGCTCAGTAGAGTTGCGCTCGGATCATTTTTTGTCTGGGTCGTCGGCACCTTGGCCGAGGATGAGCGCGTTTTTGACAAGGCTTCCATGACCCCGCCGTAAGCGCTCGGAGACTGCCTGATGTGAGATATCTAGCTCGTCAGCGAGATCGTCAGCCGTTGCATTCCGGGGAACTTGATAATAGCCAGCGTCGTAGGCGAGTGTTAGTGTGTCTTGTTGGTCATCGGTTAGTCCAAAGCGTCCTTTTCGGCCGTCCTCTAACTGATATATATTCAGGATGTCGAGTGACAGACCGTTTTTCTCACAATACTCGTATGTCCGTGACAGGCCCTCTCGGTCGGGGAAAATGATGCGAAGATTCCAATCACGGCCATCACCCATTGCCGCGAGAATCGTTCCGTCTTCAGTAACGATGATTTGAACCAGCGTTTCGATTTGATCGATCCACTCCATCTGATAGAGCCACTCGTCCTCCAAGTCCGCGAGGAGCTCAATGGATTCGACACTTGAATCATCTTCGAGAGTAGTTTCGACCTCCTCACGCGTGTGCTCATCGCCACTCACCCACACGAATGGCATGAGACGGTCGTCGTCATGGGCAACCACCCGTTCAATTTCACAGGCAAGCTCAGAAAGTGACGAGAATGACTGACTGAGGGCAAATTCCGTGGCGGGGATTTCGACTTCCGCAACCGTAGCAACCATATTTCCACTAGAAACCCACACTCGATATGTCCGTTGATTCGGTCTAGATATACAAAATATAACGATTAGGTTGTTTGAGTGTGTACTCCTATACTCATGGCATACTATTCTCGATGATGTGGCTTTCGATTTCCCTACTGCGATACATTTGCAAACAGTCTATTAAACATCCATCAGCAGATGGCAACAAGAATTTTTATGACTCCTCCAACTGTCTTCGTATGGAACATGTTACGATCGATGCGATCGACCCATTCACGCATCCCACCGGCGCAACATCAGGAGGGCGCGCACTCTCAGAAGCACTTGGAACGACCGACGTTGCGCTCAATCAGTACGACCTTGCTCCCGGTGAAAGTACATCTGGGGGATACCATACCCACCTTGATCAAGAAGAGATTTTCTATGTCCTTTCGGGCACCATGACCTTCCAGACGGATGCTGGTGAGATCGAGGTGAGCGCCGGCGAAGCAATCCGGTTCGCTCCCGGTGACTACCAGCACGGCACAAATCAAACCAGCGAACAAGTGACAGTGCTTGCAATTGGCGCCCCTGACACCAAACACGATTGGGATCAGATCCGTGTTCCAATTCCGTGCTCGGAATGTGACGCAGATGCACTTGGTGTTGAGTTTGCATCTGAGGGTGAGACCCGTCGACTTGTTTGTCCAGATTGTGGAACAAAGATGGATATTCCGAACTGAATAGCCGAGCGTGCCCTTTCTCAAAATCATTACGGGGCCATTCACATAGACCGAGACTAGGCAAGGATGAAGAATCGAAACGGAGGTGCAGTGACGTATTTCGATCCGTACAGCAACAATATAGATTAGTAACTAGAAATAAAAAAGCGGCTACGTTGTTTTTATCGGTGGTTTTACGACCCTTGTTTGTCTTTCACTGAGTAATGGAGGCCGTTCTGTGGTATGTCTTTACCGGGACACGTGGTGGGCCTAATCGCGTCCGCCTCGTCCACGCTCTACATGAGCGGCCTCGTAATGCAAATCAACTCGCTGAAGATCTCGATCTCGATTATAAGACAGTACGTCATCATCTCGATGTCCTTCTTGAAAACAATGTCATTGACCGAAGTGGTGATGAGTACGGCGCGATCTATTTAGTGAGCGACCAGGCAGAACACCACTGGGAGACGATCGAGCAAATTAGTGAACAGGTGGACTAAACTATGGTTGAATTTGGGAAAGCATGTATCCGCGTCCGATACCGAGGGAGGAATAGATAAATGGCGATTTGGATTGACGCACTCCGCATCACGATCGGTGTCAATCTCCTCCTGATAGTGGCATTGCTCTCCGTGTGGGGCCGGAATTACATACAATTCCGCTCGAAGCACGCACTCGGTCTCTTTGTGTTTGGCGTGATGTTGTTCGCGGAGAATGCGCTTGCGCTGTACTTTTTCCTGTTTGATCCCGTGCTCCATCTCTGGTTTTCCCAGCAAATGCCAGTGATCGCCCAACGGGCGATCATGCTCATTCGTATCTTCGAGACGATTGCGCTCGTCTTTCTCACCTGGATCACTTGGGATTGAATCGTGCAGTCGTAGTCAGGGTCGGTGATTGTTCCAGCACTTCTCAGAGATCGCGTGTCAGGACTGTCCTTCTGTGGTTTTTGGGTTGAATTTGGGTGAGAATCCGGGAATCGTTCTTGTACTACATGCTAGTATCTAAGGGTGTACCGAACGGGTACACTGATCGATCATGACTCAGGATCCAACTGACGGAATGGACGCGAAAAGTATCGAACAAGCAAACACGAGCATGCGTGAGCAACTCAGTTCACGTCGCACGTTCCTCGCTGGTGCTGCAGCTGTCGGTGCGGCTGGCGTCTCTGGCCTCGGCATGGGAACGGCCGGTGCTGAGGATGACGGGATGAGTGGCGGCAACAATGGAAGTAGAAACCAATCTGGTGGCAATGGAAACAGCATGAGCGACGTTGATATTCTGAATTACGCACTGACCCTCGAACACCTGGAAGCAACCTTCTACCAGGAAGGTCTCGGAAAATTCTCGGCCGACGACTTCATGAACGCTGACCTGGGCTGCGGCGTCTGTGACGAGGTACGAGAACAGATCCCAGAGCAGGTCAAAATCGTTGGTCAACACGAAGCAGCACACGTTGACCAGCTCACGAAGGTAATTAAGAAACTCGGTGGTACACCCGTCGAAGCGGCCGAGTATGACTTTGGCTACAAAACGCCGAGCGAATTCCTGGGCGTGGCGATGGCACTCGAAAACACAGGAGTTGCTGCCTACGCGGGTGCGGCACCCTCGATCCAGAACAGCGACCTCCTGGCGGCTGCCCTGAGCATCCACAGTGTTGAGGCTCGTCACGCTGCAGTCTTCAACGGTGTGAACATGGAGTCGCCGTACCCGAACGCCTTCGACGAGGCAAAATCGATGGAAGAAGTCAAAAAGATCGCTGGCCAGTTCATCGTCTCGGAGTAATCGATAGACGTTCCAAGCCGAGTCACACAATAAAACAAATTTTATCGAATCATGTCAGAGGATAGTTCACGACGGCGGATTCTACAATTGCTCGGAGCCACGGCGACCACATCCCTCAGTGGATGTGCAAGTATCTTTGGTCAACACGAAACCACGGCCACAACCACAACAGATCAGCAGACAACGACAGCAGTCGACATCCCGACACCAACCACAACGGAACGCAAAATCGAATCTCCGTCTGGCGTCGTTAGTGACGGTACAGTTCCAAAATCCCCTGCAAACTATTCCTACGCACGAATGGGAGCAGCCACCGCACCAGTCACTGCAACGATCTATGGTAGTTGGAAGTGTACCTATACACAGGACTTTGTCCAAACCCTTCTACAGACGATTATACAGGAACTTGTACAATCAGGACAGGTTTCGCTCGTCTTCCGCGAAGTCGCATACCGAGATGGCAAACCATTTCACGGCCCAGATGAACTCACTGCTGGGCATGCTGGGCTTGCTGTTTGGAATCACGCTCCAGAGTCGTATTGGTCGTATTTCGCCACTGTCTTTGCGAATCAACAGGCAGGGTCCGAATCATGGGCAACTGCTGATCAACTGCTCGCGTTAGCAAAAGCTGCTGGCATCCCAAATTAGAAGCAGATCCATCGTGAAATCAAGCAGGGTGCCTATCAGTCGGAGCTCAAACAGACGATGGAACAGGTCGCTAAGTTGGGGCTAGGAGCTGTGCCACGGGTTGTTGTCAATGAAACCGTGACTGCACCAACTGTCAATCCTCAAGCAACGACTACCCAGCTCAAACAGGCACTTGCAAACACGAACTGATTCTGTTGAGTAGCACTCTTACTGGCCAGTGGCGAGTGTTGGGTTGCTCTCTCAATAGAATTGCGGTGGTTAGTAATGGCAGGGATCCTCCGATGAGCCGATTGTGCTATGGTTGTGGTGGTAAATTTGAGTTGAATTTGGGTGGGAATTCGGAAAACACTCTTTGAAAATAGAGACCGGTACTACAATGAATCACGATGACTGACCCAACTCGTCGGACCCTCCTGGGAATTGGCGCTAGTGTAACTACAGCAGCACTCGGTAGCACTCGGCTAGTCCACGCAAAGACCCAATCAAGGACTCGTTCGAACCAGACAGCACGCAATTCGGCACAGAAAGATAGCCGTATGGATAAGGGCCGAATACGGATCATCCATCTCTCACCGGACGCACCACCGGTCGATGTGTATCTCAATGAGACACTTCTCTATCAGGATGTCACTCCGTTCAACACGGGAAGCAGCTATGTGAATGTTAAAACAGGAACACATAGGGTTACATTCGTCCCCGCTGGGAAAGGGCTCGGTGAGGCAGTAATCGATACTCGAGTGACCATACAAGCGAATGACTATACACTTGCTGCCATTGGGGAAGTTGCTGGGTGTACTGATACCCCACTTCGGCTAGTGCAGTTCACCGATAACAATAGCGGACTTAAGCAGAACAGGGCACGACTGCGCTTGGTTCACGCATCTCCAGATGCGTCTGGAGTTGATGTCACAACCGCAGAGAAAGGACGTACACTCTTCGAGAACGTAGAGTTTGGTGATGGCGAGTACGCGACCCTCCCTGTTGGTGACTATACAGTGTCTGTTGGGACGACAGAGGGTGACTGTGGTGGGACGAATGCTCAGTTTCCCCTAATGCTGCGTGGTGGGCGAATTTATACCGCGTTTCTTGAGGGGTACCTGACTCCGGACAACGAACCAGCAAATAAATCGCTTGTCCTTGCTCTTTCCCCACCAATAACGCCATAATCCGAGGCCCTCCAGAGTAGATCGATGAGCAGCTAATCACTATCATCCAAATGAGTAAAAAAGATCCGAATCAAACATTTAATCGCGTCTTCATCGGTGTAGGGATCGTTTTGTTTAGTATTGGTATTAGCATGACCGGTCTGGGGAGCACACTTCTGGGATCGTCTGGTCCAAGTGGAGGGAATACGGCAGTCAATATATCACCACATGAATCAGGAGCCGTTACGACAATTCAGCAATCAACGAAGCGAACAACCACTACAAAAACACCGATCACCACGCAAACGTCTCCACCAACACAGTTGAGTACACTAACAGCGATATCCTCGACGACATCGACACCAACAGAAACGACGAACATAGCCAAGACATCAACGTCAGAGTCAGGAACAACTCAACAAAATCCGACTACTACACAGAATAGCAGAAACACGATGCACTCGAATCCAGAGATGGGTACAGCAACAGAACAAGAGTCGGGAACAACGACGACGGTGATACCGAATCAGTCCAATCGTGATGTCGCTGCAGGAGACCACGCTGGTGAAACCCATCCATCACCTCGTGGTCCCGAGAACCACCCCAATGCGTGGACAAAGGGAGATTTGCTGGCGCTGTTCACATTATGTTTCGGCGGCTTGCTTCTTGTGGGTCCGACTGTCTACTCGTATTTGCCTGTGTAGAAAGAAATGCGTACGAATCGACGATCTCTTCGTCTTATTGGTCGACGATGAATTGACCTGCTGCAGCGAGTACTTCCTCCATGGTTTTCGGCTCGTCGAACGCCATTGGGAATAGCACATCTGCATTGAGAATGTTGAGATACGAAGCGTACAGGACTTCGACCGTCGCAATCGTCGCGCCTGCGGTCTGGAGATCCGGATTTTCGATCAACGCGATCGCACCATTGTTGCCGAGACGCCGAGGTTCTTGACCGAACGCCTCTTGATTCGATGTCAGTTTGACTTGAACAGCAACTGGATCACGATCCAGTAAGTATTGAAGCGCGTTCAACGGGTAGATTCCGAGATCGATCAATGCGCCGCTACCTGCAATCTCGGGGTCGAGACGCCACGTGTTGGTTTTCGAGACGTTCGAGACGGTCTCGTATCCGGGTGAGCCGGCGGAGGTCGTCCTCGCGTGGACTGTCGTCGATGGGGATGTAGTGGCTGGCACGAACAACGGTCGCCTCATCAACCGCGATTCAGATGGAGCGTGGACCGATGCGGGACAGGTTCCAGCTGGGATTCGGTTGCTGGTCGTCTACTGAACTGATTCGACTGCTACAGTATCGGCTCGTGATAGACTATCACTTCCGACCACGTGAAAAGAGACAGGTTTAGTGCATGGCCGGGAGTCGGATCGGGGACCGAATTACTCGCGAGCCGGACTTTTTTATTGAGGCGTCGGTGTGTCGCACAACAGCCCGAACCAATATACATGTTGCCGGTGAAGATACGGAGTATGCCTCACATCGAAGTCGAGAACGAAGTCGACGTCTTCGTGCGTGACCTCGGTGCGGGCGATCCGATCGTCTTTCTGCACGGCTGGCCGCTCAACCACCGGATGTTCGAGTATCAGTTCCATCACCTCCTCGAGGAGGGCTTTCGATGTATCGGTATCGACCTCCGCGGGTACGGCGAGTCGGACAAACCGTACGGCGATTACAGCTACGACCGCTTCGCCGACGACGTACGTGCGGTTCTCGACGAACTGGCCGTCGAGGGAGTGACGCTAGCCGGCTTCTCGATGGGTGGGGGCACTGCCACGCACTACATGAGCCGCCACGACGAGGCTCGCGTCGACAATCTGGCGCTGATTTCCGCCGCGAGCCCGGTCATCACCGAGAAACCGGACTTCCCCGAGGGCCTCGCCGAGTCGGAAGTGAACCCGCTTATCGAGGGCGCACGGACCGACCGGGCGAAGATGAACGCCGACTTCGACGAGATGCTGTTCCACACTGAGCAGAGCGACGAGATGATGGACTGGATCTGGAGCCTCGGGATGGAGGCTTCCGGGCAAGCGACAGTCGCCTCCGCCAAGACCTGGCGCGACGCCGACCTCCGGCCGGACATGGCCGATATCACTGTCCCGACAAAAGTTTACCACGGCGTCCACGACGAGGTCACCCCTATCGAGATAACTGGCGAGGTGCTCGCCGAGGGCATCGAGAACGCCGACCTGGTCCGCTTCGAGAACAGCGGTCACGGCCTCGTCGCCGACGAGACGGAGAAGATCAACGAGGAACTGGCCGACTTCGCTGGCTGACCGGCCGCACGTCCGATCGTACGCGAATCACTTGCTTCGATTTGCTCGCTAAGGCTGGAGGAAGGTCAATAACGCGGCCTTCATCACGGGGAGTTTTTACGACTTGATTGTTTTCGACACCCAGCCGGTCGCCCCGCTCGGAAATAGCCCATCGTCTTCCCTGGGCTGGAGCGTTCCGGTCCCGTCGACCGCGCAGACCACGACCTCGTGAGCGCCTGTCGGTGGCTCGTAGGTGTACGCCCACTGCCGCCACACGTCGTCGCTGGCCTCCGTGAGCGGCTCTGAAAGCCGTGCGTCGGTCCACGACGCACCACTATCGGTGGAAACTTCGACCCGCTTGATACCTCGCGTCCCCGCGTTCGCGTACCCGCCAACCGTGACGCGCCCGTCGTCGTGATGATTGATCGCATGAAGCTTCGTGACCGTGTTCACGGGCCCGGCGTCGTGCCAGCCGCGTTTCTCCCAGGATCCCTTCGCTGGCCGTTCGAGAATTTCGATCTCGTTGAGCCATTTGACGTTGATCTCCCCCAGTGCCCGAAATCAATGCGCGTGCTAGATACCCGTGCTGACGTGGGAGTACCTGGCCGTCATTCCGGTAGGCTAACAACCCCGTGCGCAGCGCCCGCTCGGAAACTCCTTGTAGTAGCCGTCGACCGACCGTAGCATAACGAACTCGCCCTGGAGATTCGGAACAACTACGTCGCCTATGACTTCGCGTAGTGGCTACCAGTACAAGCAGAAATCGAGAACCGTGCTCGTACTCATGGATGGCTGCGACCGGGCGAGACGGAAGGCCGAGTGGGAGGGTGTCTTTACTGATTCGTCAAGAACAACGGTTCATCACATCGACATCCTTGACTGCCTTGATTCAGGTGTGATCTCCCGAAGATACAGCCGAGACACCCAGAACGAAGATCGAAAACGACCATCCACAAGCGCATCGTTGTCTCATGCGATGACTCAGAATCAAAAGTATACGCCCGAGATCGATGGGCTCCATGGCGTGCCTAGTGAGGCACTCCTCAACTACATTGTGGCGAATGGAATCGACCGCGTTGTCATCTGTATGCGCGAGATGTCGAACCCTGATCGATCATTCATTGTCGTATATTAGCCATGATAAGCCGTTCTGCAGCCGTTCCTGTGACAATTATCGGTAATAGGAATGAATGGCTCTGTTGAAATCTTTCAGAGTTGATATTGAGGAGAGCTACTCTTCCCACAAGGTTCACCGGATGCAGTTGGAAACGAGCTCTTCAGCAAATCGCCAGGCGTGAAGAGGGTTTCAACAGAGCCGGATGAATGGGTGTATTGAGACGGTATGTAGACGTGTTCGATTTTATTCCAGTTCATCCCGTGGAGTAGACGCTACACCAGTCATCGGGTTCAATATCACCTTCCACCCGGCTACAGGGTTCCCCGTATCTCTGCCGTCTTCTGGCGGAATGTAGTACTGGCAGTTCGAATTTTGTTGATTTCCCTTGGGATGTTCTTGACTACTACAGTCCTTAGTCGGCAGAGTAATCGCTGGACGAAAGAGACAGCCCTTGCATCCCATTATTTGTGGGTGACTCTGTTTTCTTGAAAGATCTCTCTCTGCGGTGGTGGCAGCGACGAAGCAGACGCGCAGTGATCGCCTGCAAATCACTGTTTCGAGCTCACTGGAGCGAGGTATTCCGATTTGATCTGGTCGCCCTCCCGCCACTGGACGTAGTAATACTGGGTATCGTCGATCGTGACGAAGACGATCGACGCGGTGGCCGGGACGCCTTTTGTAAAAATCTCATCCCAGTTAATGGCATCCGCCGGAATGCCTTCCTTGTGTACTTTGGCGGCGAGTTCGTCGACCGTCGCCGGGTCGACGTCGTGGTCAAGACCAGCCCAAAGCCACCGTTCTCATGGTCTCTATTTATCTGATAAAAGCAATTGACAGGGAACGGTTCCTGTTATTGGTCGACGATGAACTGGCTCGCCGCCGCAAGTACCTCCTCCATCGGGAGCGGCTCGTCAAACGCCCGTGGGAAGGGCACATCCTGATTAAGGATGTTGAGATAGGACGCATGGCGCGCTTCGACAGTTGCAATCGTTGCACCTGCCGTCACGAGATCTGGATTGTCGATGAGCGCAATTGCACCATCATACGCCGACACACCGAGGTTTTCGAACGTCTGAGCAAGCGCGAAGTACTGTTGAACCGTCTCGAACGGGAATTCAAACTGTAGCCCTGAGACGGGCTCACCGCCGAGATCGGTGATAACCTCAGTGAGCCGATCGACGTGCGTCTGTTCGTGGTCGCGAATGAGGTTTAAGTAGTCGTACGTCGAGAACTGCAGCGACTTGCCCAGGCGCTTTGCTGCGGCGGAGCTCTCGACCTCACACTCGCTGAACTTCTGCTGGCCTTGTGTGTAGAATGTCGCTTCCAACTTCTCGAGCGTGAGCGCGTAATTCAACACCTCAATGTCGGTGACATCGTCCTCACCATTGCTCGCCATACCGTCTTCCTGGGCGCTACCGAGGCCGGTTGCGGCAACCGAGAGGGCAGCCGCACCGGTAGCGGTTTTCCCGAGGAACTCGCGTCGGGAATTGAGTTGTTCTGTTGCGTCTGTACACAGGTCTGCGACCGAGTCGATCGGCCGGTCGTCCGTTGGGGAGTCGTTGTCAGAGGTCATAACTGGTACCGAATTCGGTTCGGCGGCGGATACTGCGTCTGTGGCAGTAGTGCCGCCGTCGACAGACATCCGAGAACGCTAATAATAAAGAGCCGCGACAGTTCAGTGAAGCATCAGTTGGCTAACGTTGATAGCGCGCGATTATCCACATTGTAGCCCCTGCCAGTACAATCTATATAGCAATACAAGCACGACATGTTCTTGGTTATCCCATGCCTACGGATTCTTTCGATTCCCGCATGCAGTCCTTGCTGGAGGCATCGGAACCAATCGAAAATTAATTCCGCTTATCGTTTCTTGAGGAGCAAGCAGTGTCGGGTCCGTGGTCAGCGAGAAAGACGATTTTCTCCCGACCAACGTGAATTCGAGTAATATGGCCTTCAAATTCCATCTCAGAGAGGAGATTACTCAATTTTGAATCCGACCAGTTCGATACCCTTAGAATCTCTTGTTGGTACATCTAGCCCCGGTTCTCCGCCAGAAGCATGACAACCCATTCGGACTCAGCGTCCAGCGTACCAGCATCCGCAAACAGATTTGTTGACGGCAGGTGTTTCTGATATTGAGCAGTAAGCATGGGGAGAGAAAGATAATGACAGAGCAGGAGCGCACCGACAACTCCGACTAGTATACCAATTCCATTCTTAGGTGCGACTGACGGTATCTGGTCGATTGGCATTCTTATCCCCCTCCTCGGCGCCCAGACCATCGGGATGGTCCCAAAGATAACGGCCGGCTCCCAATCAGTGAGATAGCACGAAGGCCCATGACGCTCGGATCAAACCACTCCGTGTTTTCAGAATCTCTCCGAGGAAAATGCAATGTGAACTTTCACTTGTGTAATCGAGAACCGGCTCCAAGAGTAGGCGAATACATCGTTCAAGGCGGTATCAGACTACTGTTGGTGCTATCGAGCCCGATACGAAGAAGAGGTAATTGAGATCCACACTACAAACTGCCGTCTCCAAAGTCATCGATGCGAGTGTGGACATATGCTGACCACTCATCTAGTGTGTAGTGCATCAGGTCTTTCGCCTCGTCGAGTGATGTCGGCTCGTGACGGTACACATGTCCACCATCATCAAGGAGGCGGCGATATCGGCTTGCGAGTCCTTTCTCGCGGAGGGTTGCAAGTGATCGGGAGATATTGGTTCGGTCACGATCAGTCACCGAGGCTAATTCGTCCATTGTACTATTGGGCTGTTCTAGCAGGGTAAGGTAGAGGTGGCTCTCGTGTGGCTGGATTGAAAACACACACCGCAGAACATCCTCAAACCCTGGTTCCTCGGCGAGCATTAACTCTCGAAACCGCTGGGGATCAGGCTCACTCATATGCCGACTTCCACATACTCCGGGATAAATCCTCAGCTACCCGGTATCATGAACCAGCGATTCGTTAGCCACGCGTGTGCGCCAAAGTCGCACACACGCCAAACCACTTTATCGGAGGCACTATAGGTTTTCACCGATGGCTACTGAAACCGACTCCGAGCACGTATCAGACGCCGAAATGACCACGACGGGTGGCTGGCAAGCAGGTGTTATTGCCGGACTGAGTGGTGGCGCAGTGATGGGTGTAATGTTAACCATCGCGATGCGACCCGTCATTGAGCATGCAATTCCAGCGCTGTGGGGGCTTGATGGTGGTCTCGCAGGCTGGATCATCCATATGAGTAATGCAGCGATCTTCGGCGTGATCTTCGCTGCAGTCGCAACACAGCCTAGTGTCCGCAACTACACCACATCACTGGGCCAATCAGCCGTCCTCGGGATTGGGTATGGAGTTGTCCTCTGGATCGTTGCGGCCGTAATTGTGATGCCATTGTGGCTTCAGGCCGTCGGGTTCGCCAATGCACCAGCATTCCCAAACATCAGTATGAAGAGTTTGATGGGACATATCATATACGGACTGGTGCTGGGTCTCGTCTATCCAGCAATACGCGACCGACGAACCTAATCGGCGAGCAACACCAATAGTAACCGAGGCGTTTCAGTGAGCATGATTGCTCGCTGGAACATTGACCAGCCCAAGAATAATTTCACTCGTCTCCGACTGACCTCGCTGGATAGGCACGAAGGTGGTGCAGCCATGACTGTCGTCTCTAGAATTATCTATGGTGGCATCGTCCAGTGGAGTGTGAGCGGGGAAATAATTATTCCACCAACGCGGCCAAAAGTTACAGCTGATACTATTCGACAGTAAGCTGTGGATCGGAGACCGTTTCCGTCGCAGCGGTATTCCACGAGTGTGCTGGCGTCCAATCAAGGAGCTTCTGAGCCTTCTGTGTCGTGAACGCCGACCCGTCACCATCCACGTCGAACGTTCCAGGTACTTCTCCGAAGTACTCAACAATCAACTCTCGTAACGGTCGATCCATGTAGTTCTCCGCTGCCACACCCAAGAATGGTTCGTGGCCATCAAAGTTGGCTTCTAGCCCCGCGTGAACGAGCGATGCGATATCACGCACGTCGACGTACGACCAGAAGTTTCCGACCCCTGCAGAGAGGTCGTCACGGCTGTCAAGACACCGATACTCGTTCGGGTATTGAATCCACGATGGACGGATCGACGCGATCTGGACGCCATATTTCCGTGTAACCATATCTGCAACATTTTCTCCGACGACCTTCGATGTCCCGTAGGAGTCTTCAGGTCGTAGTTCGTGCATTTCGTCTATCGGGAAGTAATCGGGGAGCCACGGCTCTTCGGCGAACGCGGTTCCGTAGGCACTCTCACTCGAAGCCGTGACGATATCAGCACCCACTCTGCCCGCGGTAACCAACATGTTGTACGTCGCCATGACATTGTTCTCGAACACTTCAACTCCAGCGGTTCGCCCCATCGCCGGAACTGCACCCCAGTGGACGACATGATCCGGATTGACATCGGCGACAATGTCTGCTACTTTCCCGAAGTTGGTGAGGTCACACGCACGAAACGTGACGTTCTCTCTCCCTCGGACACCCCACCCGGGATGAGAAAGATCGACGCAGACGACGTCATAATCTGCGTCTGCGAGAGTGTTGACGATCCACCGACCCGACCGACCAAGACCACCGGTTACAAGAGTCGCCATCTGTATTCTCCCAAAAGCGTACCCGCAGTATCGTTGTAAACCTTTGCGTAACAGCAGATCGAGCGCATCGTTCCAATCTAACTTACTGTCGATATGACAATTTAATCGCCACTGCGCGTAATAGTGGCAGGCTGTCCAGTTAACGGAGTTCGTTGCCCAGCACTCTCCCTATCGAAGAACAGGAACCGAATGGAACATGAGACTTACTCGGCGAAGGGGTCTTCGTAGTCGTTTCGAATGAAGTAGCGGATCCAGTTCCCGTACGTGCGATCCGCTGGGTGATTCGCAACTTGTTCGTAGCGAACGACGCCGTCCTCGTCAATGACGTATGTCGCGGCGATGCCAGTCAGACCGTGACTCGTCTGTTCGGTACCGCTGTACTGTTCAGCGACATCGCCGTCGGGATTGGCGAGTAACTGAACATCGAGATCATAGCGATCCCGCATCTCTGTTACCTTCTGGAGTGGATCGGTCACGATGGGTATGACATTCACGTTCTCGTTGAACCAGAGGTCGTACGAGACTTCACTGAATGTCTGGAGCTGCTCTGCACAGAATGAACACCAGTGACCGCGGTTGATGAGCACGATTGCAGGGCCGTTTTCTAGTTTGTCAGGTAGTGAAACAGTGCCTCCACCGGTACTCTGTAACTCGAATTCCGGGGGCTCCGTATTTTCCAACGATATGTATCTGAGTGATAGACCTCGAACCACTTAGACACTTAGGCAGACTATAACTTGGGTTACCAATATTTGATGAGGATACTACAATGGCTCCGAGACAATTTCTTATCCGAAGAGTACTCGCCATATTTCCACTTCCGTTTATGAGGTTATATGGCAGGAAATCTAGAAACGTCGCGAAAAATCGTTATCGGTCTACAGATTCGATCCGCGCGCGCAACTGATCAGAGAGGTCGGTCAAATGGGCGGTTCCAAAGAGTGCGACGAGTAATCCACCGATTGTATTGTAGAACAAGTCGAGGATCGTATCGTCCAATCCATACTGGGTGAGCACCTTTCCGATGCCAAGGAGGCTCGACACGACAGCGACGTAGAACTCAATGAGCTCCCAGATGACACCGAACGCCATCACGAACAACAATAAATAGACGAACATGAACTTTGGTGGCATCACGATGTATTCCGTATGTTCTTCGAGCGCTCGCGTCACAGCATATGCCACGCCGGCGACGAGCGAGGACGACAGCGCGTGAGTCATGTGGTCCCACCACCACGTCGACTGATAGAGACTGAGAAAGCCTACGGCAGGCAACGCCAACGTTCCAAACGCGTGCAAGAACATCGCTACCGTGATCCAGAGTACAATTCCAGCAAGAATAATGGTCGATGTACTAGAGTTCGAGAAGCGAAGGCGAGCGGGACAGCAATGACGAACACGACCTATATAGCTGTTAATCAATTTGGAAGAACTGTCTCTGGTAGGCTTGTTCTTCTTCTGGAAGGTATGCAACAACGA
This sequence comes from Haladaptatus halobius, assembly GCF_020618475.1. Lineage (GTDB taxonomy): Archaea > Halobacteriota > Halobacteria > Halobacteriales > Haladaptataceae > Haladaptatus > Haladaptatus halobius. The sequence continues at coordinate 146,330 of NZ_CP085341.1, forward strand.
CATTGTCGGGCCCATGGCTAGCAAGATGGTGGGGAAGTCGCTTAAGGTATGATTCCCATCCTCGGGCTCCCTCGCGTGGAAGAAGGGCAATGGCAAGATCTCCCTCCTTGAACTGGTCGCTTGTCTCTGAACGGAATGCTCGCCAACTGTTCACTGCTTCGAGTTCAAATGGAACTTCTGGTTCAACTGATGTGATTAAATTTTCATACTGTTCTACTCCGCCATCGATGATAAAATATTGACTAGGGACGCCCAATTGCTCGGTTAGGCGTTTCGCCATAAATACCCCTTGAGACAGGCCAGGATGAGTTGTGATACGGCCCGGGAGCACGATCACAAGCCGTTCTATTGTGTTTATCGGTTCTGCGAGATTTGCTACCAATATAAATTCGTTCGTTCGATCGAGAAGCTGATCGATTGTGGTACCGAACAACCGGTGCCCAAATCGACGCTGATTGTTCCATCCCATGATAACCGTCGTAATCCGGTTATCCTTGATTGCGCGAACAATCCCGGTTACCACGTTTTCTGCGACGCGAGTCTGTGTATCAATCGGAATTTCAGCACTTACGGCGTGTTCTTCTGCTTTTTCGAGTGTTTGCTCTGCATCAGCGACTTCACCTTCTGTCTGTTGGTCTCCGCCTGCTTGCTGATCGTGCGTGTCTGCTCCATCGGCTTCTGAACGATTCGTGGTGGTATAGCGCTTCCCAATATCGAGGTTTTGTCCTTTCTCTTCTACGACGGTGAGCGCGTGAATTGGTTCTTCTGACTCGGATGCATGGAGCAGTATCGAGAGATCCAACAGCGTGCCCGTATTATCTGTATACTTGGTGAGGGGGATCAGGATTCGTTCCGGCGCCTCGCTAGGCTCATACTCCTTCGTTTCTTCAGCTGCAACAACTTCGCGGCCGTATCGCTCCGCAAGATATGGGCTGATTATTCCAGCAATAAGAATCATCAGTACAACCCCATTCACTGTGGCAGTGGTAAATAGGCCGAGATCGGTCCCAATAAATGCGATCGCAAGAGCAGCAGAGGCTTGCCCAGTTGAAAGACCGAACATCGTCAGCCATTCAGGACGCTCGAATCCATAAATACGGCTTGTCAGCCACGCTGCGGCCAATTTCGTTCCAAGCATAATAGCGAGAATTGTCCCAGCAATTACCCATGGCTGAATGCCTTTCAAGAACAGATTTGGCTGGACGATCATTCCTGTTGAAAGTAAGAAAAACGGGATGAAGAGCGCATTGCCGACAAAGTCGATCCTATTTTGTAAAGTGCTTGTTGATGGAATAAGTCGGTTTAGCGTGAGGCCAGCGAGAAACGCGCCAATGATCGGCTCAGCTCCAGCAAGGTTTGCAAGATATGCTGTGACGAAGAGAACTGCCATTACAAAGAGGAACTCGAAGTAACTCTCCTCATCAACATTGCGGAAAAACCACCGTCCAAGTCGTGGGACTGCTATCCAGACCCCAACGAAAAAGATTGCGAGTTTAAGAGTGAATTCAACCCAGAAGAGAATCTCAATATGACTCTGTGAATGTAAATTTTCAATCACTGTGAGGATGAGAAGTGCGACCGTATCAGTCAAAATCGTGGCGCTGATAGTCGTCGTTACCGCGTTATTCTTCACAATATCTAATTGTTCTACGATAGGATATCCAAGAAGCGTATGTGAGGAGAATATAGAGGCAAACAGGATGGCCGCAATGACTGAGAACTGAAGGATCACGACACCACTAATCGTTCCCAGAACCATCGGTAATGAAAACGTTATCAACGCAAATATCGCACTTCGACTTGGATTCTCTAAGAAATCATTGATATCGATTTCGAGCCCAGAGACGAACATAAGATAGAGGAGTCCAACCGTACCGAGCAACACAATTGTGTTGCTCCGGTTGAGAAGACCCAGCGTGTGGGGACCAATAAGCACTCCAACCAGTAACACAGCGATAATCCCGGGTAATTCGAATTGTTCAAGCAAAAGTGGAGCGGTTAGAAAAACAACCATTGCTATAGCAAAAATAAGAACTGGATCATTAAACGGCAAACTGATTGAAGGGAGTCCAGGCACAGCCACTATTGGGTCATTCCCTGCGAGTCGCTTAATTCATTCGTTTTCCGGTAGAGCAGTCATTGTATGGCTATGTCTCTTGTTCATTGTTCTCGGAAATAATAAGGGAGATCATACCCTGTTATTTTCTCCCAAAGTACTAGCCCAATAACAGATGCAAAAAGAAAAGAAACAAACATTACTATCCATGCAATTATTGGAGAGGTGTCTCGAGTTTGCCATCCCAGATAAAACATAGTCATACCACCACCCATTATAAGGCCTAGAAATAGACTCCAACTCCATTTAGATCGTCTATTTTTGACCATGTCAATCACTCTCCGAAGAATTATCCTCTTGTCTGCATCTTATGACTCAGGTAAGTAATCACTATCGGTAGTTGTAGCCATATTTGGTGGTTATTCTAACAGCATTGATAGGATAACAGTCTGCTAAGTCCCCAGAATGCGTGGAGGACAACTGGGATGGCGAAGGCTAACTACTAGATAACGAGTTTCAGCGTGTGGTACTGATCAGTCTCCGTGTCAAAGAAACACCATCATGGGGCTCAGCCTGGCTGCCCAAAAGGCAGTCAGGTGGCGACCTCGCATAGATGTGGCTCCCTCCAGACTGTACCATCCCAGAGGGAACCATGTGCTTCCTTGGAATCAACGTTCATAAACGTGACTCGTACGTCACCGTGTTGGACAATGAGGAGGGAGCTGTCGTCAAAGAGGTTTACGTCAAGGCGGCGCTCAGTGGCCTGTCGCGGCCAGCGTGAGCGATCACTTTATCATCTATGTGTCTCCCGCTGATCAGCCGGCAGAATCCAATCCTTGATGGTGATTCTCTTCACTCTTCGGTCTGATCAACTTCTCACCTCAAGACCTATTTTCGTAAACGTAGTTTGTTGCGGTAGCAGGCTGTCATAGATGTCTAAATAAGCGCCGAACCCAGAAATTCAGGCGCCGAGCGCCTCTCGTCTTGACGGAGATGTCTCGATTCAAGATCGAATCGAAATCCACCGAGACGTGCACTCACGCGCAACGAAAATCGTACATACTTGTCCCGAGAGTAGATGAATTATATCCTAATTGGAAAATAATATTATAATTGGTAGATGGGAAACTAGTGTTAATATACCTCGAAACTATCCATAACTCTCCTTTTTGTAGTGGTTATCGGGCAGATTAAACTGCTCGACGACGTCGGAGACGCTGTTGGCCATCGCACCGATGCCGCAGACGTACACCTCCATCGATGAGGGGTCGATACGTGCATTGATGTCGTAAACGGGCGTTTCCCGTACCCACCCGGCTATCTCCGCGGGCAGGCTATCCGCCGCTGTTTCCTGCTCGTCGAGATACTTGAGAAATGTCTGCTGGACGTATGCCGTCTCGCCAGCCCACTCAGAGAGATATTCTTCACGCGAGCACGTCGGCACGTAGTGGAAGTTTTCCCACTCTGCGGTATACTCGGAAAATTCCTCCCGGTAAGGAAGATGATCTTTCCAGGAAGAGCCTAGAAAGAGCCAAATATCCCGCTTTTCGCCATTGTATTCGTCGCGATTTTCTTCGAAGATATAGTCGATCATGCTCTTGAATGGCGCAACGCCCGTCCCCGTAGCGATAAAGATTACGTCGCGATCCGAGGGTGGCGTGAGGGTGAATTCATCGCCGAACGGTCCGCGGACGAATAGATCGTCACCGACGACCGTCTCGTCACAGAGAGTCGGCGTCAAGTGGCCACCAGGGACACGCCGGATACACAGGTCGACGTCCGTACTGTTTGGCGAACTAGCGATAGAGTAGACTCGAGGCTCCTCATCCTCGTAGCTGATGCGAACGTACTGGCCAGGGACGAATTCAAGTCCGTCCTCTGGCTCGAATTCCAGTTTGAGTAGCGACGGGAATGGGCGTTCGGCTCGCTCTTTCAGCGAACTAAGTCGGTCGCTTAGGTGTTCTTCACCCTGCTGTGAGAGCTCCGAGACGACAGTATTCCATGCTTCATCGTTATCAGTCACGGAGCCGAGTTCTTCGATGTCGACGAAATCTATAAGCCAGTCGCGGTCTGCGTCCAGTACTTTTCTGATCTCACCCTCTCGGTTATGATCCATCGCTGTCGTCTCAACGATGGAGGCGTGCTGGTCGATAATCTCCATAGTCTCGGCCTCCGCCGCGAGTGAACGGTCGGTTGGCATGTGATTCGTATTATTTCGCCGAATCCGGGTTATTTCCTTCGGCCTTTTCGGTAGTATGACCCTCCTCGCCGCTTTTTTCGATGCTCGTTGAGGGTATCGGAGATCGTGAAGTAGTTGCCGGACGCCTCAAGGGCTGCTTCGCTTCCGGCGTACTTCCGAGCGATCTCTTGAGGTTCGCGTCACTCATGTGAACCGCTTCAACAAGCTCTCCTTCAACATCGAACACAGCAATTTTCGTTTCTGTCTTGTAGGTATCGATACTCATGTAGTGATCAATCATGACTTCCTCCTCCGGAGCGTCATCGCTACGGGATCGCAGCCTCGGCTGACCGGGTTAGCCCCCTCCTCGTCCGTCATCTTGTTCCTCCTCAATTTCTTCTGCCGCTTCCACCGTCTCTTCGTCCATATCATCGTCCCCTCCCACTCCGGGGGCGTCGAATAGCGAACGAAGCTCCGCAAGAGTCTCCGCGGACGAAGATTCGTCTTCTTCATCCTCCTCACTTACCGCCTCGGTCTCGTTGCTTTCCCCTTCCTCCTTGCTTCTTCCTTCGGACGTTTCCTCACAGAAACCGAAGGATGGTAACACTATCAACAGCAGGTGGGTCACAATACATCGAATTAGGGATGATAGCCAGGGAGATTCGGAAAGATACTGTTGTGTGATGACAGTGACGATGAAATCTACATGGCAACACTACCGTCCGATAAGTTCTCTACATTAGAGATAACTTTGAAATATATATTTCTAAAAAAGTTTAAACTATGTTTTCCGAACTAAAATAATACATAAACTGCCAGAAATCCTCAGTCAGATGCTAAACTGCGTACTCTTCGAGTTCTATTGTCTGTTTCTCGCGTATGTGCTAGCGGATTGCCCTTCTGAGACCGCCACATCATCCGGTTCTGGACAGTACCTGCCTGTGGACTACCATGTGTTCTATTATCCATCAAGCTCAAAATTAGGCTGTGCGCTCAATTAAAATTCGAGTTCCAGCAGAGAAGCAGGCGGCCGTTTTGGAGATACTTGATGACGAGGGGATCGATTTCGATATTACAACAGAGATAAGCAACCGCAACTATGCAGCCGTGGTCTCTTTTCCACTGCCAACAAACGCGGTTGAACCCGTTCTCGATCGTCTTCGCGAGAATGGCGGTCTCGACGAAGATACCTATATGATCATCGTTGATGCAGAAACCGTCATCGCACCACATTTCGAGTCTCTTAAAGAGCGCTATGCTGCAGAAACTCCGGGTGAAGGGCGTATTGCTCGTGAAGAATTGTACACGAGGGCCAACAATCTAGTGCCTGACTTCGGAACCTATCTCATTATGACGATCATCAGTGCGGTCGTTGCGGCCATCGGTCTACTGGTGAATTCCCCCGCGATTGTCGTTGGTTCGATGGTTATCGCTCCGTTGCTTGGCCCGGCGATGGAGACAAGCGTAGGTACCGTAACGAGCGATCGAGAGATGTTTTTTCATGGCTTAAAACTCCAGCTGATTGGCTTCGCAGTCGCAATCATAAGTGCCATCTTAATCAGTCTACTCGTTAAGACGACAGCTCTCCTTCCGTCTGGGGTTAACGTCGTCGAGCTTAGTCAAGTCAAAGGCCGTCTCTCTCCCGATTTCTTATCACTCATTGTCGCTCTCGGCGCAGGTATCGCGGGCGCGTTATCGCTTTCGACTGGCGTATCAACTGCGCTCGTCGGCGTGATGATTGCCGCTGCACTTATTCCGCCGATAGCGCTCGTTGGGATTGGTATCGCGTGGGGCCTTCCAGTGGTTGTATTTGGATCTAGCATCCTTGTCCTAGTCAACGTTCTTTCAATTAATTTGGCTGCGCTTTTAGTTCTCTGGTATCAAGGATATCGACCGGAACAATGGTTTAAGCGATCGGAAGCGCAGTATGAAACAATTAAACACATATTGATTCTCTTTCTTGGGATTGTCATTCTCTCGGTGGTTCTCGCGAATGTCACATATTCCACTGCCCAGAGCGCTCAATTTGAGCAAAAAGCTAATGCTGAAATTACCGCACTTCTTCATTCACCTGAACATAAACAACTTACACTGCTTAATATGCAAGTTGAATATGGTGGCAAGTTTCCCTTTCAGCATGCAAATCGAATTATTGTCACAGTTGGACACCCTCCCGGAACATCCTACCCCAATCTTGCCACACAAATTGATCGCCGAGTGAGCAACGCAACAGGTCAAGATATCGCTGTCCAAGTACGGTTTGTCGAGATCGATAACACTGATTGAGCACGCTTCTCTATCCAGTAGTTTTCAAATCGTGCATGAAGAAGGGCAGAATCGAACTTGAAGCAAGTTTTGGTTCTAATGAGTCACCTATAGAAGTCATCGAACTTTCGCAAACAATCGGCGACCACGGCGTTCGTCGAATCCTTATTGTCGACGAGAATGACAACCTCACCGGTATCGTGACACTCGATGATATCATTGCAACCATCGGCGAACAGCTCGATAATATCGTGGACACGATCGAAGTGCCGTCGCCAGATTATAGTCCCTAGGCCGCATAATGATTCACTGTGTGAGAGAATGGACTATCGGGTCAATAATCATGGATTCGTTGGATAGCTCTGCGGAAGGTGTAGAGGCCTGTGAAATAAGAGTATGGCATAACAATCAAAAAAACAGCGTCAAATCAGGAGTGGCCGATCGCGCTCTCGACGATCATCCCTCTACCACGCGACGGTCGGAGTTGCAATCCGGCGATTGGAACGGCTCAATCGTCCGTTGACTGCACCCATATTGTCTTTTTATTTGTGAACTCGCGGATGCCGTGGCGGGCGAGTTCACGGCCATAGCCCGAATCCTTTACGCCGCCGAAGGGGAGTCTTGGATCCGATTTCACGAGTTGGTTGACATAGGTCATACCCGCGTCGAATTCGTGGGCGACGCGCTCGCCGCGATCCAAATCCTCTGTCCAGACCGAGGCACCGAGTCCGTAGTCGATGTCGTTGGCGAGTTCAATTGCCTCTGCTTCACCACTGACCGCGAATACTGCGGCCGACGGCCCGAAGACCTCCTCACAGGCCGAAGCAGAATCGTGGGGTACATCGGTCAGTACTGTCGGTGGATAATAAAAGCCGTCGCGGTCGAGCGGCTTGCCACCAAGATCACAGGTTGCGCCGTCCTTGATCGTGGCCTGTACTTGATCATGGAGGTCTTCCATCAAATCCCTGCGGGCCTGCGGCCCGACGTCGGTGTCTTCGTCCATTGGGTCGCCGACGGTAAGCGCGTCCATTTCCTTGGTGAATCGATCCAAAAACTTGTCATAGATCGCCTCGTGGACGATGAAACGCTTTGCCGCAATGCACGATTGGCCATTGTTCTGACACCGTGCCTGTGCACCGACTTTGGCGGCAGTCTCGATATCGGCGTCGTCGAGCACCACGAATGGGTCGTTGCCGCCGAGTTCGAGCACCGACTTCTTGATTTCGCTGCCCGCCGTTTCGGCGACCGCCCGGCCCGCGCCTTCACTCCCGGTAAGCGTCACTGCCGCGAGTCGATAGTCGCGAATGATGTCCTCTACCTGATCGGAGTGAATCATGAGTGACTGGAAGACACCCTCAGGGTAGCCCGCCTCCAGCAGCACGTCCTCAATAGCTTGGGCAGTGCCAGGGACGTTTGAGGCGTGTTTCAGTAATCCTACGTTGCCGGCGGTGAGATGAGGTGCAATAAAGCGAAAAACCTGCCACATCGGGAAGTTCCACGGCATGATGGCGAGGACGGGACCGAGCGGCTCGTAGGAGACGTAGGTCTTCGTTTCGGGTGCGCTCCCGATTAGCTCGTTCTGAAGAAACTCGTCGGCGCGTTCCTCGTAGTATTCACATGCCCACACGCACTTTTCGATCTCGGAAACGGCTCCGGCGATTGGTTTACCCATCTCCCGTGTCATCAGTTCGGCGTACTCCTGTTTGTTTTCGCGGAGTACATCTGCCGCGTTCCCGATGAGTTGTTGACGTTCGCCGATTGAGGTCTCACGCCAGGCCTCGAAGGTTTCACTCGCTGTATCAAGTGCGGCGTCAATATCTTCCTCGGTGTCGTCCTCGATCGGTTCTAGCGCGTTACCGGTAGCTGGATTCGTGCGATCCATATCATCTAATAGGCCAGCAAGCCAATTAGTAACTCTGGCCTGCTAGGATGTTTCGCCGTTAATACGGTCACTCTTCGACGCTGAATCTGTATTCTGCGAGGAGTTCGAGGAGGCGGTCTGTGTGGTGGCCCCGCAACTCGATGCGACCATCATCAACGGTTCCGATGGCGAAGTGGCTCTTCAGGTTCGAGGCAAGATTCGAAACGTCAAATGTCGACGGGTCGAAATCCTCGATGATCGTGATGGCCTTACCGCAGCGTCGCTCGTCGATTCGAATCGAGATGCCCTGCTCGGATCATTCGAGGTCGTCATCGATATCAGGGTCGCCGAACTAGCTGGTACTCGAGCTAAATCGTCCTGTGATACACGGATAGATAGATGTTCCGGGCATAAACCGCTGCGGACAGCGACTATTTAGGTATACACACTTAATCTGGGTTGCAATGGCAGACTTCGACCTTATCGTTTTCGGCGGTGGCACCGGCAACACAGTCGCTTCGGCGGCAGCCGCTGAGGGTCTCGACACTGCACTCATCGAGAAAGGACCAATTGGTGGACTGTGTCTCAATCGAGGTTGTAACCCTTCAAAAATGCTTATCCAGCACGCGAACGTCGTCAATCGAATCCGGAGAGCTGGCGAATTCGGCATCGATGCGCGTATCGATGACATCCGCTTCGGCGAGTTCGTCCGCGAGGTGAACAACGAACTTGCCGAGGCCGCGAGCACGAAGGCAGACACCAAGCGTAAGCAAGAAAACCTCACACTCTTTCAAGAAGAGGCGCGGTTCGTTGACGACTACACCATCGAACTCGTGGACACAGGAGAATCCCACACCGCTGAAAGGGTGGTCATCGCGGCAGGAAGCATACCTGTGATTCCCAGCGCAATCGACGGACTCGATAATGTGGATTTCCTCACCAGCACCGACGCCATCCGAGTCGAAGAATGCCCGGACAGACTCGTGATTCTCGGGGGAGGCTACATCGCGGCGGAACTCGGCTACTACTTCGAGTCCTTTGGGACTGACGTGGTGCTCATCGAAATGGAAGATTCCCTAGTGCCTCGCGAGGACAGCGAGGTTGCGGACGCCTTCACCGACATGGCAAGCGAACGCCACGAGATCTATACCGGGTATCGAGCATCGGAGACCGCAGAATCGGGCGGTGAAATCACCGTGACCGCTGAATCTAAGGATGGCGACGAAATTGAGGTGGATGGCGACGAGTTATTGGTAGCGCTCGGCCGCCGCCCCAATACAGACGGAATCAATCTAGAGGCGACGAACGTTTCCACTACTGATGCGGGATTCATCGAGACTGACACCCAATTGCGAACGAATGTCGAGAACATCTGGGCAATGGGCGACATCGCCGACAATGGGATGTTCAAACACTCCGGCGACTACGAAGGTGAAATCGTCATCGACAACGTTGCGCGCGAGAAGGGTCGAGAAGCCAATTTCACCGCGCTCCCACACGCCGTCTTCACTGACCCTCAAATCGGCGCGGTTGGCGAGACTGAATCGGCGCTTGAAGACACTGGTAAGGAGTATGTCGTCGGACATGCCGAATTCACCGACACTGCAATGAGCCGCGCACTGAAGCTCGACCACGGGTTCGTCAAGGTACTTGCGGATCCCGAAAGCCGCGAGATTCTCGGCTGTCACATCATTGGCCACGAGGCGTCGATGTTGATCCACGAGGTTACTCCAGCTGTTCGCTCCGGTGTAACGGTCGATGAGCTCAGGAACACCCTTATCCACGCTCATCCTTCGATGAACAAAGTGGTCATGAAAGCCTGTCAGGATGTGCCACAGACCGAGTAAATCCAATAAATGAGATCCATTGAGGATCGGTATTAACATCGGACGACCCTATATTCTCGCGATGCTTAATGACATCAATCTTCGTTTCACCTCGTTGCCGGCGACACTGAGAACTAAGCAAGGCTTTCCGCTTACACCCCCAACATGCAAGATTCGCCGTCTCGAACATCTCGGTGAGCAGTTCTTGGGTGAGCAGGGATACTAAAACCACTGTACTGTTCACTTCTCAAACTAGCCTCACTATACAGTGCTCCTCATACCTAGCTGTACTTTATATTTAATATGCTAACCAATAATCTGGCCATAGCAGCACCGACTTTCTCGTTTCTATTGGTCAAATCCATCGTTTTCCACTTTGTGCGTTACTATCTTGTAAATATGTTTCTGAACGGTTATTTATAAATAGGGAGCCGAGTACTCGATTCGCTATGGTCGCATGTAGGCATATCCTTCGTTTTCCAGCCGTGTCACTTCGACAGCACCCTCTGGGACGGTTTCCACGCCCCCAATGAGGTCGGATTCGTTGAGATCCATCATGTCGAGGGTATTACTACAGGCCCTGAACGAAACGCCCTCGTCCAGTAGTGATCGCACCTGCTCTGTGCTGTCCCCATCGGGTGTGACCGCTTTGATTCCCTCTGATTGGATGACGACTGCGACGTCGTCAATGGTGCCACTCTCGTCGTCGAGGAGGTTTTGAGCGATAGCGAGTGCGGTTTCTTGTTCGGTTTCATCTCCCGAGATGAGGTGAATAACACTTTGCATGCAACAGGAAGACAACCCATAGGTTAATAATACCTGTTGCCCGCCAGCGAGTGTAGTAGCCAGATCGTACACGCGAATGCTGTAAATAACTGCTGTCAGAGCCCCGTGATTCCGTCCAGGCGCACAGTCTTGCAGACACCACATGAGATAGAAGATCTGGCCAGGAGTCAAGATAGTATTATGATTCGCAAACACGAGTACGATGATGAGAATATTCTTGCTGTGGATTTTGGACTAAACACGGGTGAGATCTCACTTTATATTGTTGCCAGCACTGCAATCATCAATATTGACGGTGAGCAATTTGAATTCGAAGTGCCGGCTGACGCAGACGAGATCATTATCAATGACGGTATACCCACCATTAAACAAACTGTCCAACAATAGTGAATCGCTATCTTCGGTATCGATCACGCGCCCCTCAACCGACAACCGTACTATGCCTGATTTATTCATACTGCCAAGTAGCGACAGAGAGCCAATAAACCAGAGAGCCGCATAGTAGAGCCTACAGCCTACAAGTGACTGCTTATGCTCCATCTCATCCACTCTGTCAAAATCGGAGGTTAATTCAGCAAAAGTGCTGATTTGGAAGAGGTGAGTAGTTCGAACGGACGAAATTTGCTTCCCCGAGGGCAGGGACTGATCCGATTCCACTTCCGCTTATGATTTAGGCAGCAGTGCACCATAACCACGGCTCACGCCACCGCTTCGTCAGGATTAGATGCCAGTAGTCGGGTTCAGCACAGTGGATTCAACTTTTAAGTAATAATAGAGTTAGATTAAATATGGTGAAAGAGAAACTATCAGATACAGTGTATCGATAGTCGTTAGCACGCGCACCTGATGCTGTTATCCGGTGCAGAATTATTAGATGAAAACGAGAACGAGAGGCAGTACTATATATACTGCTGTATACCATTACGTCACGTTGTGTACTAAGGATGATTGATCTTGACGGTGATTACTATAGATGAATTTAACAACGACATCAGCTATCCTCCTCACAGCGAGCGTCCTCGGGATTGCCCATGGAATCGAGCCGGATCACGCAGCAGGGATTGCCTCGCTCACAAGTGAAGCTGGAAATTCAAAGCTCTCAGCGATCGTCGGAACGTGCTTCGCTGTTGGCCACGTAGTCCTCGTCATCCTCTGGATTCTCATTGCGTATTTCCTGCTCGGACAAACGACATTCCCACCCATGATCGAATCAGTTGGAACGATCGTCCTTGGCTTGGTCTTGATCCTCTTAAGTGGGGTATTAGGCGTCGCTGGGATCCGAACGTTCATTCATAGACATGAACACAGCCATTCGGACGATGGCACCAATCACGCTCACTTTCATCTTCATTTGCCTATTTCGAGCAAGCAGCACAAATCGTCTTCACTTCCTTCGCACACACATAAACACATGATCGCTGAGTATCTGAAGGTCGGTATTGTCGGCGCATTGTTTACCTTATCACCTCCGGTCAGCATGATCGCGTTTATCTCCATTATCGTCACGAACACCGGGCAAGAAATAGTGGCACTGGCGGTACTCGCATATGCAGCCGCGATTACGATTACAATGGCTTTTATCGGCGCAGGCGCTGGCGCGTTTTTCGCACTTGCTAAGGGACGCAGTGAACGAATACACGCAATTTCGCAAATCGTATCGGCCGCGCTAGTCTTTGCTTTTGGATTCTATTTCCTCAGCCAAGCAACATTCCCTCTATGAATGCTCACCCGAGTAGAATAACCAAAGGGGGACGCAGCTATTCATCGATGAATCTATCTTCTCAGCCGAGACGATCCACTGGCACCGTGAACTGATAGGTTTCACCATGGTTCAAGTATGCAACTTGTTCTTCGAGGCCTGCCTCCGCAATTGCCTCCTTGAAGTCGGAGAGGGGCGATTGGAAGACTTCATAGTCATTGTAATGGATGGGGATCGAAGTGTCCGCATCGAATAGTTCAACAGCTTCGACACCTTGTTCTGCATCCATTGTCAGGAGCACACCGAGGATTTTGGTTCCCCCCAAATGTAGCAGTGCGAGATCGATCTCCGGATAGCGTTCTGGGATCTCTTTTAGTTTATCGTACATGAGTGTGTCTCCCGTAATATAGAACTGGAGGGCAGTATTGTCTCCTTCAGGCTTGAATTCCAACATACTTCCCATGACGGGCGGCATTGCCTTTTCGACGACCGGTGGGCCATGTCTTCCAGGCATCGACGTGATATCAAGTTCGGCAGTACCCTTAGAAATGGTCATCGTGTCCCACGTATCCAGCGGATACGTCTCATGAAAGCCTTTATCCGCCAACTTCTCGACGGCATGCTGCGTTGTTATGATTGGGAGATCTTTATCGAGTTTCTCTTGGACCAGATGATCGAAATGATCACCATGGTAGTGCGAGAGGAGGACGAAATCCACTTCCGGTGGTATCTCTTCTATATCGATCGCTGGGTTGGTCTGGCGCTCTGCGGTGACGCCGTACCCGAGATGAACGTGATCTCCCGCGTGGAGAAAGTTTGGGTCAGTAAGAATTGTGAAGCCTGCATAGCGGATGATCACTGTGGCAGTGCCAACGAAGAAAATTGAGCCGTTCTCGACATCGATAGCGTCTTGGTCAGGCGGAGGCAGTTCAAGCTGAACTGATTGACTCATACTAGCTCGCTACGCGCTGGTGTTCAGTAAAGCTACTGTCCATCCATGAGGACACGGCTCGATAGTATGAATGAGCTACATAGTGCGAGCGGATATCCTGCCAGCGTAAATCTAAGTGGCTGCAGGGCCGTTCGTCGGCTCATGGCTGATCACCGGAAACGCGGAACTCTCACGTGAACGGGCACTGAGTGCGGTCGTCGACAGGTCAATGTTCGCGCCCTGGATTTCGACAGAGAATCAGTCTCTCGCTGGCAATGATAGGGTTTGTGCTTCGTGGAGGGCGTCGTCCCGCCGAATTCCACTTCCGCTTACGATTTTAGCCAGTAGTAACAGAATTTTGAGGATGTCCATATTCATGGCTTAAGGTAAAAACTCAGCATTACAAACCACCGTTATACACCTGATCACCCCTGTGAACGCTCACATACCGTAAAGAATTTCATAAAAACGAGACAATGGCTAGTGGGAGAACAATGTACGATCTAACTGGCTTTCAACGAGACCTGTTGTACGTGATGAAGGGGTTAAAGGATCCACATGGACTTGCCATCAAAGACGACCTCGAGGGCTACTACGAAAAGGAAGTCCATCACGGTCGACTCTATCCAAATCTGGATGCACTCGTCGACAAAGGACTGATCGAGAAGAGCGAAAAGGATCGCCGGACAAACATCTATACGCTGACTCAGCGTGGCCAGCGAGAAATCGAAGCTCGACGAGAGTGGGAACAAGAGTATCTCGAGCAGAACGCTCCGACAGCCTGATAACTCCACTCTGTAGCCTTCCTTTTGGTGAAACCGCAATATCGATGACTCGATCTACGTACTGCAAGACCACGAGAATTTCAACAAATCGTATCGCGCTGTATTCGTAGAAGCCATAGTACTTCGTGCTGACGCTTGCTTAGTCAGCTCCCATTCTCTCGCGCTGTGTTTTCACTCTCGTCAGCGGGTGCTAGGCAGCTCGGAAATCCATACTGATGGACGTAGTTGTCTTCGACACCGTCGAACAAATCGTCTAGCTCTGTGTTTTGCCATATTGGTCCGTGACTAGTATTTATCCCCTTCTATCAATCAGTCAGGCGCGTGATCAGGCACTGACGTAAGCCCCATCTAATTGCTTCAGTACGTTGATCCATGCTTCCTCATGGCGGTCTTTCGACTCCTCGTCTGGGAATCCGGCATGTGTCAGTTTCAGCCGTGTATCATCTTCCTTGGGAGTGAGTTCTACGGTTACGACCGTTTCGGCGCCCTTAGTGCCATCTGCTCCGGTAAGCCACGTGAGTTCGACGAGGCGATCCGGCTCAAGCCTAAGGAACCTTCCATAGTGCGGATGGCGCTCACCCTCATAATGCGTTTCAAAGAAAAAAGGGGAGTCTATCTCGGGCTCCATTACCACTGTGTCTGGAGCCGCAAACCAGCGATCGAATTCTTCTGTCCACGCTCGAAACAGGTCTGCTGGCTCTGTCGCCATAGCGTGCTCAACAACTAATTGAAACGGTCGAGATGACAAGTCGGGTACCGTGATTGGAGTATTCATATTGATCTCCTTTAGCCTAGCTTTCTGTTTCACTGGAGGTCAGCGGTTGCTATAGATGTTACCCTAACGATGTGAAAGTGGAGGTAGCTCGCCTTACAAATAGCCGCTTCCTTGTTGATAGGCTAAAATTGTCATTGTTCGGATCACACTATACCTTTTCGGATAGAGAGTTTCTAGACACTTGATCTGCACTACAACCTGCGCATGGATCGATTTTGGGGCTATCGGGGGTTAATCACTTCCACTTATGGTCTAAGAAGCAGTAATCGACTGTTTTGATGGATGATTGATGATTTGAATCAGAAAGTGATGCGATCGCATTCTATCGAAAGCAATTGTAGATCACCTTGAATGGTGCTATTCATCATTAGTGAAGTGGATCCGGGCCACTCTGGTTAAGATAGGAGCAAGCGATATAGACTGCGGAAGTTGAGGTGACACAAATGAGTGAGAACGAGACAATGACTGACAACATCAGCCAGACTGGCGGTGGACAGAGAAAGGTAATCGTAAGCGAGTTTCTGTCGCTTGATGGGATCATGCAAGCCCCGGGTGGTCCAGACGAGAACCGCGACGGTGGGTTCGAGCATGGCGGTTGGCAGATGCAATACCTCGATGAGGTCTATACAGACACAGTCTCCGAAGGGATCTCCATGTCGGACGCCCTCTTACTTGGACGGAAGACCTACGAGATCTTCGCCGCGTACTGGCCGACGGCGGATGAAGAGGTCAACGCCGACTTCGCCGACGTGATGAACAGCATCGACAAATACGTCGCCTCAAGAACCTTGGACACAGTGGAATGGCAGAATTCGACGCTGTTCGAGGGAGACGTTGCTGAAGCGGTCGCCGAGCTGAAACAACAGTCAGGCCAGGACATCCGTGTCATCGGCAGTGGCGAGCTTGTTCAAATACTCATGGAGCATAATCTCGTCGACGAATATCAGCTTATGATTCACCCGCTCGTTCTCGGCGGTGGCAAGCGGCTCTTCAGAGATGGGAGCAAGAAAACCAATCTGCAACTCGTGGACACGAAGACAACTGGGACCGGGGTCGTGATACTTCACTACCAGACGGAGAGGGAGTAGCGAGTCGAGATGGCGAAAAACAGACCTGTTGCGCCAACTCACTTAGAGTAACGTACTGCTCGACCTCAGTCCCTAATGAACCTACGTTTGTTGGCAAACTGGATCTTGGGCTTCCTTGAGGGCGTGGTAGTACCACCCGTTTCGACTTCCGTTTACGAGTGTAGTCAAAAATAGCTAATTTGCGATCACCGTTGTTGTGTATTCTGCGTAGGAGCCCGTCTGGGGGAATCCACTGAAGCTATACACAACATCACCGACGTTCAGGTCTGTGACGGGCCTCATATTGTTTCAGTTCTACGTCCGCGTCGGGCCAATCCAAGACCAACTGCTAACACTATCACGATGCTTACGTGGTATGCAATATCTGGGACAGTACGTGGGCCAATGCCGATGATGATCGTGAAGATTCCGACAAGCGTACCCAGTAATGCGAATGCTTGGACGATTATGGCGGTTGTGAACATTGAACGTGAATGGAGCCAGGTTATCACTAAGCCACCGAGCAGAACCGTACCGATTACACTCTCGGCAATCATTGCCTCATGATGCTCATAGCCACTGATGAGCATCCCTGCATGAATTGTGGCGGCGAGGAAGAATGATGCAGCCTCCACTCCCAGCAATACGCGCATGATTCGTTTCATCGGAATCGCTGCGATACTTCGAACTTGGTTACGTAATCGTGCTCCTCTGTAATTCGATTCATTCTTTGATACTCCAGCAGGTGATTTCATGAACTAGAGGACGATAGCAGCCACGATGACTGTTTACTCGAACATGTTCGAACGAATCTTGAGGGTATGACGGCCCGTCTGTAGAAGTGATGGCTCCAAAGTCATGCGCGAACCGACCCACGTCCTGTGGTACAAAATACACAAAGACAAAACAGAGGGCAGATAGCGGGCGTTCCATGCAACGAGGTCCGCCTCGCTTTGTCGTCTTCGGGTTCGGTGTCGTTCTTGGACTCGTCGTTGCGAATAAATTAGCAAATACAGGAGGGGTTTGATCGGACTATGACGATCAAGCAAATGGACAACGTCCTCATCGTGGTCGAGAACCTTGAAACTGCGAAGGCATTTTTCACGGAGCTCGGTATGCAGCTGGAGGGCGAGACGCGCGTCGAGGGAGAGTGGGCGAACCGCGTCGTGGGCCTCAAGAACGTCCAGAGCGACATCGCCATGATGCGGACCCCTGACGGCCACGGCCACGTCGAGCTCTCGAAATTCATCACACCCGAGGCCACCCGTGACGGATCCGAGGAACCGGCGGTGAACACCCTGGGGATCCGCCGCATCATGTTCACCGTCGACGACATCGACGAAGTCCTCGACCGCCTCCACTCCCATGGAGCCGAACTCGTGGGCGAAGTCGCCCAGTACGAAGACGTGTACCGTCTCTGCTTTGTGCGCGGCCCCGAAGGCATCATCGTCGGGTTGGCCGAGGAACTCGACGGAGCCTAGCGGGTCGCCCCCACGCTCTCGGCAGTTACCGTTTAGAGCCCGGGCATCCCCAAGCCAACCCCCGAAAAAGACGCCGCTACAGGCAGAAGTATGAGCCTGGAGAACCTCGCCCGCTGCCCGGTCGAACTGGAACGAAGGAGGATGGTAGAATCACCCGATGTGATGCATCTACGATTCCGAGTCAAAACTGACACGGCGAACGAATAGGAGAAAGTCTAATGACGATTATCAAAATAAATCGTTCCTCTTCACTGTCTCACGAACGAGGAGGTGGACAAGCTTTGGGCGGAGCTATAGCGTGATACCAAATTGCAGAAATCGAAGCGTGGAAGCGGCTAATCGCGTGAATGGACGAAATATGCTTCACCGAGGGCGGCGACTTGCTCATTTTCACTTCCGCTTAGTCAGAAATGCGGAAGTACACCACACACCACCACTTCCAGTGTAATCGTGCACTATAGTCGTCCTATCCCGCGAAAACAGCAACTTCAGAATTTATAAATCTCATAATGCTATATAAAACTACACTCGCTGCCTGTAGAAGCGTCCCGACAGCGGTTCCTTCGTTCCCTCCGTCTACATCAATCGATAGGTCTCATAGTTCGTGAGGAGCTCACAGATCGTCTGCTTGAAGTCTTCTTGCGCTCCCATGCATACGAGCACTTCTCATATTCAGGTTATCTCGTTCATCTGATGAGTGTTTCGAGCCGCTCAATCTGTGCTCAGGCGTGTTCGTATCGGTTTTGTGTGGTGACATTCTGGATGTATCCGATAAATCAAATTATATTGGGTCGATGATATCTCTGAAAGTTGGCGCTGCAGAGTTAGGCGTTAGTATTAGCGCCAGCAACGTAGTTCGTCTCCGTGGTACTGTCGACGGTGATCCAACTGTCGCGAATCGTCGGATTAACCTCAATCGGGCCAAATTCGTACGAGCCGGTCGAATCAGGCGCCTCGACGAAGTAGGTGTAGCTCGTCTTTTCGTCGGCCGCGGCCTGCGTGGCAAAGTAGACGTACTTCACCCCGTCTGCCTGCTCGACGCGTTCGACATCGTCGCTGAATCCCGTCTTGACTGTCCATTCGGTCGGTACTATATCACGTACTGTAGACTTGTCTGATGGCGTTACCGCGATGTCGATCTGGTCGGTCTGGCCCGCCGTGAACGTCGAACCGTCGTCTGAACGCGAGCCGGAGACGCTGAATGGGATTGGAGGTGCGTCGACCGCGAAGTTGTCCGCTTCGCCGAACGTCCGAACCACCTCACCGTCGATTTTCCGGATCTGCGTGGCGTCAAGCGCGTTCACGAGCACTGTCTGACCGAAGAACGAGACGGTGTAATCGAGCAACCCGAACGGGTGGAGGTGCTCCTGTGAGGCTGGCGGTAGCAGTCCACCGATGACATGGATACCGTCGCCGGGGTCGTCAGCCGGACTTTCGCCGCGGTGAGTGAGCGACCCAGCACCGACCCAGTCGTTCGCCCCGCTCGTCCGCCCGGCGATCGTGGCGACAGTGTTCGTGTCGTTTGCGTTCTTGAAGGCGTTGGGATCGATGACCGTCATCGGAGCCTCGTATCCAACGTTGTACCCCAACGGAACGATTTTGTACAGCTGCTTTTGGATTTCACGGGTATCCTCGAGCAGCGGGTGGTCTCCATTCTTGTTCCCGCTATCGCCGCCCGTGACGGCGACGCTTGGCGGAGATACCCCAATGTAGCCGAGATAGAGATCCTCACGGCTGTCGATGTGCTTACCGTCGATACCCGCGGCGAGATCGTTCGTCATTGGTCCGAGCAGCTGCACCCCCGTATCGGTCACCACGAGATTACCACCGCTGTCGACGAATTCATCTAGCGCGTCAATATACCCAGTGTCGGTGATGGCGTCGTCGTGGATCACGACGAGGTGATCGTAATCGAGATGAGTACCGCCTTTGACATCCGCGACAGTGAGTGGGTCGACAGCCGCGGTCGTCTCTCCTGTGATATCTTCGAAGTAGACGAGCGGGTCGACCTCGTATTCGCGCTGGCTGTAGCCGAGCACCTCCTTCGGATCGGGGTTGATTCCGCTGCTGCTGAGGGTACCAAAGACGACTGTAGCCTCGCCGGCGGATTTCAAGATGTTGGTGACCGCGACAGTCCACGTTCCGGCGGCAGGATTGTTTACTGCGAACTCCGGCAGATCACCGGTGGAGCGCCCCGCCTCCGGCAGGTCGAACGAGCGAACGGTTGTCCCATCGGGACCTCGGAGTTCGACGTTTACGAGGGTGTCGGGCCGAGGCTGAACCTGCACGGACAACTCATCCACGTCGTCGGCGACGGTTTGTTCGGCCGTACTGACACCCCCTGCATCGAGAGTGAGCGACGTCTCATTCGTCCCATTCGTCGTCGAGGAACCCTTGTTCGGGTTCTGGATGAAAGACAGGTCATCCGACGAGCGCGTCAGCGAGTCGGTCGTGACGTACGCGACCGAGTCCCCGGCCGTGTCGATGAACGACTCAACGTTCTTTGTGGCGTACTCGGCGATGGTGCGAATGGCGGTTCGGTAGCCGAGAACCTGCATTCGCACTAGCTCGGGATCGTACACATTCGCGCCGACCATGTGCGAGTACGCCATCTCGAAGTCCATCGAGGTCAGCCCGAGTCCGCCCAGCTCCTTGGGGTGAGCCATCCAGTCGCCGAAGAAGCCCGCGTCGGTGTACCCGATAGTGTCCCAGATACCACCATAGTCGAACGCCTCCTCTGGAAGAGTCTCGTAGAGCACTTTGATGTTCGTATCACCTGTCAACGTCTCCTGGAGGTCGCCGATCGTTGTCCATGTCTCGAGTGCCGCCTCGAGGGTTTCGTCAACTTCTCTGTTCAGCTGATAGAGCTTGTGGAATTGGTCGTTCGAGAACTGGTGCTGGCTGATCAGTCCGAGAACGAACTCCGGGAGATGAAGCGCTCCATGGAGATCAGCGCCAAATTCGAGGTTCTCGTAGTTTCGGAAGTGTTCGACGAACGAGAGCGTGTCGGGGACGTGCTCGTAGATCGCGTCAGGCACGTCGTCGTCGATCCCGGGCTCGTCGTCCGTGAGGTTCGCGCCCGTCGGTTCACCCGGGAACTCTGCCGGATCGATCCACCCGACGGTCGGGTACTGGCGGTTGGTGTCGTACACCTCGGCGGTGCCGCGCTCATAGAAGGGAATAACGGGTGCACCGCCCTCCGGCCCCGCAAGCTGCCAGCCGCTCTCGTACTGTGGGTGTTTCGCCACCCACCCATCTGGATTCGGATAAACGAAAACGAGAACGAGGTCGTCGAGCAATTGCGCCGTATTAGTCTCGTTCCCGCGGAGGAGTCCTTCGATGAATCGCGAGCCGGCCTCCGCGCCCGCACGTTCGAGACCGTGGATCGAGAGGCTGTACATGATCTTCGTCTTCTCGCGGAAGGCCGCCTCGTCGGCGATATCGTTCGTCACTTCCGCGACGTAGAGCTCCTTTGGATCCTCGCGGTCAGTGAGATAGTTGTAGTGTCCGGGGCTTTTTCCGATCGAATAGACGTTCAATCGGTCAGAGTGCTGCGATTCGAGGTGATTCAGCCCGTCGATCATCTGTTCGTAATCGATGAAACCTGTGCTGCGGCGTGGTTCGGGGAACACGCCAAAGGGATAATAACCCAGCCGCCAGAACGGATTTGAGCCGGGTGAGTGCGAAAGCGTCTCCGCTGTTGGGAGGTCGGCCGCCGTCTGTGCTTCGGTCGTCGTCAGCTGGGTATACGCCGCGGGTTGTGGCTCAGTAGTGGTGATTACTTCTCCCTCGATCACTGATTTCAAGTCTTCCGGCCCCGTTTCATCGGTGAAGGTGACGAGCGTTGGAACCGCATAATCAGTGGCGGTGTGGTTAAGTACGTACTCGTACTCGGTCTCCATCTTCTCGGAGGAAACGCTCGCGCTCGCGTTGCCTGGAAGGGCGAGCGCTGCACCGGTCGCCGCCGACAATCGTACGAAGGTGCGTCGATTGATGGAACTGTCTGTGAATCGATCGGTTTGTTCGTTGCTTTGTCCATTGTGGTTAGTAGGGATATCTGTCATGATTATGTTGGAAGTGGTGTTATGTTTATAGTCAGTTATCGATGATCGAGTCGCTCGCTTCCGCAAAAGTCGCCCAATTGCCCGTCTCAGCTCGTTTGGCTGCAGCGATAGCGTCAACGAACCCAGTCCCAATGTTGATGGCCGTGTACTGATCGGGATGGTAGTTCGTCGCGGTCGCCTCGACCGTATTGATCACGTCGATCGGATCGGGCGTCCCGGCGTTGTTCTGCTGGTAGGCGTCGATGATGAGCGTTACACACCCCGCTGTCACCGGACAGGACATACTCGTGCCGCTAATTTTCCCATACCAGATTTCGCCATCCTGTTCGTTTGGATCACCGAGACTGGGATAAGTCTGCAGCGCGTCGGCCGGTGAGAGCGTGCTCATCACGAGATTCCCCGGTGCGCCGACGCCGTTACGATAGACGCCATAGGGCCGTGAGGGCTCTTCGCCACTCTCGTAGTCATAGATGTCTTTGATGTTCTCGAGTGCTGTCTGGCGGTCGTAGTTCGAGGGACCATCGAAATCGCGCGGTCGTCCACGCGAGGAGAACTCCGTGACTCGGCGATCCGGTTTCGGATTCGTTTCGTCGAACGTCGCGGCGACGCCGATTGTGTAGGGCAGTTTGGCATGTTGGCTGAGCGTCTTCTCGCCCGGACCGCTGTTACCCGCCGAGAATAGCGGAACAATTCCTTCCTGAAATGCGTACCATGCAGCAACGTTGACCGGCTCGTGCGGGTCGACGTCTTTGCCGTCGGTGACCGGGCCGTAGGAGTTCGAGACAACCTGGATGTCGGTTTTTCCGTCACGCTTGCGTTCGATCAGGTGATCCCACGCCGAGACAATGTAGACCAGCAAGAGTGTAGCTCCGATGCTGTAGACAGTGAGGTCGGCGTCCGGAGCCATGCCCTTGTATTGGCCATCACTCTGGGTGCCGTCGGCGGCGATACTCCCGCCGGTGTGGGTGCCGTGACCGTTCTCATCGGTGTCGGCTGGCTTGACGTCCGCCCACGTGTACGGTTCGTCCTGTGCTTCCGGGACGCCGACGAACTGCCAGTTTGCCTGAAGATTATTCACGAGGTCGGGATGATCACCGTCAGTGCCGGTATCAAGGACAGCGGCGTGGACGGACTCACCAGTGTAGGGCCAATTCAGTCCGGTACCATCTTGAACGGGTTTAGCCTTGGTCAGCTCGCGCGCATCGTCGTTGTGCCACTCCAGTTCTTTGTTCGCGTATACACCCTGAACGCTCGGCCAGGTGGCGACGGTTCGGATCTGCTCGCTGGTCAGCACTACAAATCCGATCGGGAGGACATTGAACTGGTGGAACCCATCAACGGCGAGCATTCCAAGTCGTTCGACATCGTCGTTACGCTGGAAGACGACCAGCGCCTCGTGTTTCGCGCTGGCGTCACTCAAGTCGAACGCGTCGTCAATGGTCGCCGAGGTGCTGGCGGTGGCCATGGCTGTTCCGCCGAACGACGCGACTGTTGTGCCGGCACCGACCGTCTTAAGAAACGTGCGTCTGTCCCATCGACTGGCGCATTTCGAATCGGTCGTCGGAGAGTCTGCCTGTTTCGTCATGGTCTTGATTGGATTGGTGGTATGGTTACGAGTCGTGGTCAGCTCAGGCATTCGTACTCTGGCCGACGACCGCGTTCGTCTCAGCGGTGCCGCTCACCGCTACCCACTCGCGGTCGCTCCGCGTTTTGTAGACATCGGTGGTGACCTCTACCGGCCCGAACTCGTAGTCGCCGGTCTCGCTCGGCGCTTCCGCGAAGTAGGTGTAGCTGTGGTCGATTGTGGCGTCTTCCGCGTTCGTGGCACCGTCGCCGTTCCGGTCGAAGTAGACGAAGTTGGATTGGCCGTCGGGTGCGGGGACGACTTTCGATACGTCGCTTGGCTCTTCGAGCACGTCCCACTCACGCGGAACCCGATCCCGCACGATAACAGGCGTATCCGCGTGAATCTCGATATCGATTTGGTCGGTCTGGCCTGCCGTGAATGCCGAGCCGTCGTCTGTCCGGGTTCCGCGGACAATCAGATCCGTCACGGTTTCGACCGAGAGGTCGAAGTGCGCCTGTACGTCGAAGCTATTGAACACACCGGGGATATCGACGAGCTTCGCAACGACGTAGTACGTGCCGCCGTCAGTGATCTCACCCTCATCGTTCGTCTCGACTGCCGCGAACTGCACCGACGCGTTCCCTTCGATGCCTTGCGCCTTTGCGACAATGTTTGGTTCGCCGTGCTCGCTCGGATATTCGGCGTCGTAGACGAACAGATCGATATGTGGGTTGCCCTTCGCTGCATCCTTGTTCCCGCCGGAGAGGTGACTGAAGTCGACACTCACCTCCAGCACGCTCGGATCCGGCGCGACGTAGCCTGCAACCGCTCGGGAGTCGTCAGGAATATAGAGTCCGACGGTCTCGGCGGTCGTCCCCGTCAACTCGCGCGAGACAGCGTCGACCGCTGCATCGGGGTTCACCCGACCGTAGCCTTCGTAGGGGTCACGGCCGCCGAACTCGTAGGTTGGTGTGTGCGCCTTGTGGTACGGCGCAGCGGTGAAGACCGTCTCACTCGCCGTCGTCAGTAGTACCTGTTTGAGCCGCATCACGTCGTTGAAGTCCGTCTCATCGGGTGCTGGAAGCGCGATGGAGTCCGGTGCGTCGAACTCCATCGCTTGTGCGACTAACCCTGCGATGCCGTTCGTATATGGACTTGCCATCGAGGTACCGGCCTTTTCGATGTAATCGCGGATGGGCGGTTGTTCGCTCTCGAGCTTGCTGGGATCGCCGTTTTTCGCGGCGTTGATGAGATCTGTCGAGGCTCCGCCCGGTGCAGTGACGTCGGGTTTTAGGTAGTAGTCAAGCTCGTCCTCGTCGACGGCTCCCAACCCACCACTGGAGTAATCGACGATGCCGTCGAAGGGGCCTGTCGAGACCACTGAAATGGCTTCGTCGGCGACGGCGGGCGCACTGTTGCCATTGGCGGGGGTATTACTGTTACCCGCGGCAGCAACAGTCAGGATGCCTCCGTGGGCCATTTTCTTGATCGCCTCGACGACCCCGAATGAGAGCGTACCACCGCCTGCACCGATCGGCGCTCCGCCGAGGTAGCCCCACGACATATTGATCGATCGGAGGTTAAACGTATCAGCGAACCACTCGGCGTTCTTCCCGAGGTCAAGTGTCGGGTCGCTTAGTCCGCCGAGTCCGACTAAGCTCTGATTTGGTGCAAGTCCGCTGTGCACCGAGGAACCGCCGGCTGCCGTGCGGTCGCCGGTCGTCTCCTGCGGGTCGAGAAACGCGCCGACGCTCACTCGCTCCGCCCGGCCGGTTGCTACCGTCTCTCCGGTCTTCGGTCGGACATAGACGGTGTACGTCGCGGTTCCCGACGTGTGAACGGTCGGCGTGTCGGCGACGATGTTACTTCCATCGAGACCCTTATCATCAATGACGGTCGCGTCTCCCTCCTGAAAGTCAGTGCGGTCGAGCGTCTGTCCATCTGGCCCCTCGATGACGAGACCGATGAATTCACCGTATACGCTGGCATAGACACCCGTTCCTGCTTGTGCCTCAACTTCGTAAGTAAGGACATCTCCAGCAGCGAGGATCGCGTGTGGTTCGTCTTTTTGGACAGTGTCGAAGTCGATTGCGCTTGCACGACCGCTACCGGCCATGATCGAGGAAACATGTGATCCGTGACCGTTCTGGTCGCGGGGTGCATCTCCAAGCTCACCGTACTGATCGTTCGCATCATACCACCCGACGACTTTCGGTGTCTGAGCGGTAACGTTAGCCGGGTCGATATCCGCAAACGGGTCGTTGCCACCTTTGAGGAATGGTTTGCTCCACGGATGATCTGAATCGCCATCGTCATCGGGATCCTTGTTATTAAATCCAATGAGGATGCCATTCCACGGTCCAAGGTCAGGATGACGCGCTTCGATACCGGTGTCGGTGAGGCCAATGGTACGGTCGGGACGACCGCGGTAGCCCCGCTTCCAGACCTTGCTGGCCTCCCTCACTCGCCAATTTCGATAAATACCAACGTCTGCGCTCGCGGCTGTCACGGTTCGTGTACCGATGCCACCGAATAGTCCCATTCCAGCGAGCGTTCCGCTTGTTGTGAGGAATCTTCGACGGGAGAATCCGTTCTCGTTGTCGGTCTCTACCTCATCTTGCGTATGGTTCTCAACCATCTACACGTTCAGAAAAGTTCATTATTAAAAAATGTTTTGAAAATATAGTTATGATATTAAATTCGCATGATAACATCAATGTACATTTGGACAGCGATATTTAGGTGGTGTTGGTTTCACGACTTCTTCGCATATCGTCGTGTTGAAAGTCGTCTGGAACATCTACCTCTAACCCGGTTCTCAGAGTCCAGCGAACATAGATCTACCTCGGAAGACGGGGATGATGGTCTTCTTATGTAGTATTCTCACCAATTACGGCATTGTCGTCGACTTAGAGGATATGACATTCATTGGCAGGGGATACACCGTATTTCTCTTCGACGAAAGTCTCTATAGCTCGAAGAAGCTTGGTGAGTTCTCGACTCAGGAAGCTGCAATCGACCATGCTACTGGATGAACAGAGGAAAATGCTTGAATGTGATTGGCCGTATATTGCGACATTATACGTACCATCGCCTCTTTCTTCCCAAACGATGGTCTTGAGCTGCGATCTCGTCACTGAAAGATGAAACAATCTGTTTGGAAGGTGTGCTTTGGAGAAACGTCACTCCCGCGTTCGAACTCGCGCTCGACGCAAACGCCGTGTGTTGCTTAAGCATCCAGCCGTGTTTGTCGTGCTGAGAGAACGTGATTAGCCCTTCGATAGTTGTTCGAGCCGCCTGCACGCCCTGTATACTCGCTTCCACGTGAGGTGTTCATCACACGCCATGGAGAACAGCGACCTGAGGCTATCAGCGGTTTTCATGAGTTTCCCTTTGAGCGTCTTCGTACCCTACTCGTTCCAGTGTTCGAACAGCTGGATGCGAGCGCGTACCCAAGAGATGGCTTTGTACTACTGGCGGTGTGAGTCTTGCTGGGCGGAGGTCACGCGGAAGGATGCGCCTGAGGACTGCTGTTAATGGTGGACGATGATACTCGAAAGTGTCCGAAGTGTAGCACGCCGGTTCGGTCAATATCTATCTTGGGGCCGGAAACAGCGATTCTCGACCTGTGCGGACATTAAATCTCAGCTGATCACAACATCCTCATAGACAGCACCTAATTTAAGTAACTAGCGTAATTACTTAATGCGATTTTACTCGAAAGTTATCCTATGAGGAACCACTGTTCCACCAAGACTGAACACAAATCACAGATTCTTGTTTCGCTTCGCGATCGGCTCGTACCGTACACGCCGGTGCTCGTTGCAGCCACACTCGGTGAGGCCGTGTTCGTCACGGGGTTGTGGTTCCGAACCACAATAATCGATGCGTTACTCGCCAGCAGTGTTATGCTCTCTGTCTCATTGGTTGGCTATCGCTTTCTTGAAGAGCAAAGGCGGTAGCAGCTCACCGCCAGAACCGATGAACACCTCACGGCTACTAAAACAGCCTACTTTGTGAGAGGTGTACATTCTAGCTAATTATTTGTCTTGAAGTTAGACATGAGATACAACGAGATTGCGGGCGTACTCGCTTTGTGAATTACCGTTAGTCTCAGCAACTTGATCCAACTGCTCGACGGTACTTTCGTTGAGTTGGACGGTAATGTTCTTCATTACCAGGCGATTGCGCCAGTCGTCACAAGAAAATCAGTCAGACGTGTGGCTGACATCTTAATCACACAGAGGTAGGTTAACTACCGAGTTTTGTTGATAAGAGCGACGCTGATCGACTGGAGCACGCGATAAATCGATGCAATAGGGGGAAGCGTGGGGAAGTGGGTTGCGTGTAGACAGGCAAACTCTCTCCCCACGAGTGTGGAGTGTGTGCTCCAGTAACATGAATCCAGAGGGTGAAGAATATCCTCATTGCTGTCACGTGGCCAAAGTGCCTAAGCATGAGAGTAACTAACACGCTTTGTCGGGTGGGGAAGGAACTCGGCTCGCTCACAGAGAAACCCATCAGCCTTCATCCGACAACGTGAGAGGCATGCTTTTACACTATTGACGCACGTTTACCGAATTACTCCCACGTTCGGGATTCGTGTTCATCTGTCGAGAGTCACCGCTCAATTCCCTTGCCGCTTTCCAAACAACCTTGGCACTCACTAACATGGAGGTCGATGTCGGGATAACTTATCAAGAGGTTCGCCCCGA
Organism: Haladaptatus halobius; assembly: GCF_020618475.1. Lineage (GTDB taxonomy): Archaea > Halobacteriota > Halobacteria > Halobacteriales > Haladaptataceae > Haladaptatus > Haladaptatus halobius. The sequence goes on from NZ_CP085341.1 coordinate 174,387, forward strand.
CGAACGTGAGACAACCCAATAAGCCCCGAAACCACTCACGTTTCGAACTATACTGACACCGTCGTCACACCTTCATCACGAACCACCGCCCCTTATAGAACCGAGAAAGAACCTTCGTAAATAGAAGTCTTATCGGAAATCGTTCTAGAACCCTATCGAAAAACTGGACTTTGATAATATTGTGGACTGATAGCCAAAAGACTTCAATAAAATTCTTTTTCTCGACTCGGCGATCTTCGTTGCGTGGTAGCAAGTAACGAGGAAGTTTTATTATTCATCTTCTAATCATTAGGGTTACGTCATCCGCTTGGCTGTGATCGCCAAGCAACATGAGGTGACGCGTACTGATGATCACTCACCTACCACACCCACCGCGTGCTGTTGACGCTAACAGCACCGCCTCTATCCGGAGTGCCCTCTAGCGTGATCCGGAACGTCTTCACCTGCGATCGTGGGATCAACAGGAGTGGTAGGATATGTGACTCTTCGGTCGCAACTCACCTCCACGCTTAGTTCATCCCTGCTCGGATCGCATAGGGCACCTGTCTTTGGCCTGCTCGATTTGAAGTCACCCTCAGCAATTACTGGAGAGTGAGTTCGGATAGGACGTCAGGGAGAACTGGCGTGGTTCTTTTCGATAGTACTGTTCATCAAGCAAGTTCAGGCTCATGTCGCATTGATAGCAAGGAGACGAAGCGACAACCGATGACGGATCAGCCCCAATCGCACACGGCACGGTCGAATGAAGCAGACGACCATGTCTGCTACTCCCGTTCGTATAGACAACTCCGACGTGGAATCGGGATCCAACTCGCATAGTACGGGTGTTCGTATGACAACTGGGGCTTTGCACGCAAATCGGCTCACCATGTCCGACAGTGGTGAACCGGGGAGTGAGTACCCGATGTCAGAGCTGACGCACCGAATTCGCTAATTCGTCCACGGTAGCGAAATGGCGCTTAACCGCTATAAAGGAACGCGGTGGTCTCATGAGAGGCATCGCTGTGAGTCGTCCACGTGGCCCGGAGACAATCGCATCGCTAGCCAACCACGGCACTCAGCTGAACCATCAAAAGGAGCAAATCACATGAAACAACTGTTCGAGCAAGGATCGCAATACGAGAACTATTTGGTCGGCTCGATGGCCGACTACGTGCGAGCGAATTGGCGGCAGCTGTTCAAAGCTGCTCTGCTGATCGTGGCTGCACTACTCGGCCTCGTATGGGTCGGAACACTACTCAGCTACGCGCCAACAGTAGTCATGATGATCATGGTGTTTGCGCTCCTCACGACCCTGCCAGTAGTAATCTCCTATATCGCTGTGCAAGCGGTCACAGTGGTTTTGAGACGTCAACAGTGAAAGACTGATTGACGTCTTCTCCCCTACACAGACTCTCAAGACAAGTATTCTTAGTCCGACTTCCCTGATCATAATATCTCGCGCAGGCTACAGTCTTTTTTACCTTTTATAATATATTTGATTAAAGATTTAGAAACGAAGAATATAAACGGCCATTCCTGGTTCTCAACGAGAGACCACATTTTTGATCAGACACAACAAAGGGGACAGTATTACAAGAAAGGGTATTCGCCTAAGAAAGGTCTATCGCTACGGTAAACAGCGCTTACTCATATAAACAGTGAAGAAAGTAAGAGAACCTCCTTATATAATTGGCAAGAAGTTTGTTAGAGGAAGAGAGATCGATACGAACGTCTGTAGGATCGGAAATATAGCCTTTACAGAAGTGCTTATTCGGAAAGGATCGGTTTCTCTCGGTAATGACGCCAAAATTGCAATTTCTTTCCCCTCTACATCGATTAGCAAAAGATAAGCCAAGTGCTTTCCAAGAAACGGTTGCAATGACACAGAGTAATGAGTCGTTAACGGCGTATCTCGCGGAAAATCCCCGAATGGCTGGCGTCCTGTTCACCATCTGCCTGCTGCTCACCCAAACTGGGAACGCGGCGGCGGCGCACGGCGGAACGGTTGGATAAATTAGATCTCACTTAGATCTATTTCAGTTGACCAGAAAAGATCGCCATTAATAATAACTGGGAATGGTTCTAATCTGAGGAATCGAGTTAGAACCTCTGATGAAAGCGTAAAAGTAGGTAGATTACCTCCGATTAAATAATTCGTGTCAATATGTTCGATATAAGGCGTGTAAAATGCTCCCATGCCTAGGGCGAGAGTAGGATAAGTAATACAATTTACCCTGAAACCATCTTTAGAATCATCCCGGTTTATTTCACATATCATTGGGGTTCCGCTTTCACTTTGTGTAATTTCGATACTACCATCACCAACAGTGAGATAGTCATTCCCAACAATTCGATAGTTACGGGCGATTGTAAGGGCTGATCGAAGAGAAAATCCCCTATTGAGAAGGCGAGCCACAACTTGTCCAACCGAAGTCGCGCTCACATTCCCAACTGCATTATACGTGACTATCCCTCCGATACTACCGAGTTCAATGAGTTGTTTTCCTTGTTTGTATGATCGACACCCATTCAAAAGAAACGTGTCGACTGCAGTATTATTAAGTGTTCTCGCATCAAGCCCACCATCTCGACAAATGAATTCGTTGTCCTTTATGTGGCCAATATAGTGAAGGAAATCCGTTTTACTCGTGAGTATCGTTTTCAATTCTTCCACAGAAGTGTTCCTATGGACATCGATGTCGAATTCGAGTTCGTCACGCTCACCATACAAATCATCTCCATCGTCGTATTCGGAACTCATCTCATCATCATTACAGACGACGGTGATGTTGATCGCATCAGTTGAAGAGGGTCTGTTGAAACGATTCTCAAATCCGCTCTTCAGTACCTTGTTCGCACCAATTGGTTTTCCTGAACCGAGCCAAGCTTGCTCGAGTGCTTCCGTCTGACTTGGCGCGACGTAAGAACGATAGTCCGAGTTCACAGTTCCTCTTTGTTTCGTTTTCACACCGCGTAGAAATCGTTCGATCGATTGCGGAGTGGTGGACGTTTTTTGGAGGTCAGATTTCTTATCGGAGGACTGAATGATCGAAAAGTTGTTAACGAGATACGGGAGGCTTTCAATGTTCTCCTCCTTGTCCGTTACATGAGTCACTAGTGACCATGTCGGCATCTGTTTTTGGATGACATTGAACGGGATATTCAAATAAGTGGGAAGCTGCTCTGAGAGGGATTTGTGGTAGAGTTTCTCAAATCGTAAGTCGGTTTTGTCCTCAATTGTGTTTCGTTCATGGAGTTCAACTTGATAATATCCTTCCGTACGGGTGATACAGTCGAGGAAAAACAATTGCTTGAGTACCCGCTCGACTTCACCTTCGAATCCTCTCGATGGATGGTCGAGAATATGAGTAAATCCATCGTCCGTAGCGAGTCGAGATTCATTACCCGGAACAACAGTTGCCCCGAGATAGTATGCGAGTGTGCTCACTGGATAAATCTTCTCGGTTATTGGTGGAACTTCGATACGGACTCCCGTCTCTGGCGGTGAAATCTCATCCGGAATATGTAGTTCCTCATCGAGCTGTATCCGAGGAGGATGACCGCGAAATGAGGGTAGCGACCGCTCACAACTTGTCGTTTTCAGCGCCGAACCGAACGTTGAAATAGCTGCCATGATATCGCGGGGCGAAGCGGTTGTCGTTATTGTTGCTCCAGGGCGCCTGTGGTATGAACGTGCCCCGATTTGAATACGGGTCTCTGAGCCAAAATCGAACTCCATCCGTTCTGCCGACGAAGCGATTACCAGCTCACTATTGACTCTAATGTATATTTTAATAGGTGCACACAGCTCAATAATATACTCACACTTTGGGAGTTGTTCATACGCATAATCTTCTGCTTCGACAAGAATCTCCCCGTTTAAATCACGGACATAAGAGATCACAACAAAAGGTAAATTGAGTCTATCGGTCACGATCTCAGCTGCGTTATCTACAGGAAAATAAAACCGGTCATCACCACTCGGATCAGGTCGAACATTCGTTGATGTTCGAAGTGGATATTGGCGTCGCTGAATCGGATCAATGATCGTTACACCAAGTTCATCCTCAGATGGACGAAATACTGGCTTCATCTACATTCCCTCCGCTGAATTTCAATGGAAAACATCCGGAAAAACTTCCTTTTTCATTATAGAGGTACCTATATATGGATACAAACGTATTTTTCGGGCGGACAGTACTAAAGCGGGAACCACTTTGTCGTGTGGTCGGTATCTTGCAAATGCCATCGTTGTTCAGGCACCTTCACAGAAAACTTGAGTTCGATGACAACATCGAATGTCGATCGGATTGCTTGCACAGTGCGCGAATCATATGGGTTGGGAAGAATATAATGTCCCAATCCGTCAACATCTTCAACGGTTTCGGTGATCGCTGTGACGAATTGTTCAGCAGTCTCAATATCTTCCTGTTCGAGAAGCAATTGAAGAGAATCGAAGCAGAATCGGAGCTCAGCAGGATCAAATCCGTTTCGCTGTCTTTGTAAATCAAACAACTGATCCTGAATTGCAGCCTGAAACTCCTTGAGGTTACCTGATACAGACGAAACGGGCATCTGACTCGACTGACTAACTTGTGCGTCCACTGCCGAACGAGCAACTGTCTCGTGTGTCAGGATATGAGCGCGATCGGGGCGAGTCTCAGCAATTGAAAGTCGGGTCTGTGCGACATCTACGTCCCCACCGTATTGTGCAAAGAAAAACGTTCGATCAAACGCGCGATCACCGAGAAGTTGGATGCTCATTTGATCAAAAACCTCCTCTGGCACATCACCCGTGAGCAAGATGTTACCACCCGTCCGTTTCAGCCGGCCGAGTTCAGATTCAACAGTGATTTGTCCATTACTTTGAACGGTAATATAATGGCCAGCAAAAGAAAACGATATTTTGCCCTTCTTCCGTGGCGTTCCATCCATCTGCGGCCGAAATAGATCCTCTAAGGCACCTGGATCAATACTTTCATAAAACGATTCAGGAACATCTGTGGAATCGACTCCGGCCGCCTCAATCATCTTCTGAACAATGGTTGCACTCAAGGAATGATTGTTTTGCCGGTCGTACTGTATCTTCAGAGGCGTTTCTACCCCACATAGGAACGGACTAGTGTCCTCATCTCCCTCTATACTCATAGTACTCTGTACCGCTAGAGCGCGAGAAGCAAAAAGCCACGTGATAGTCAAGAAATAGTACGTTTAATCGTGTACTTATTTGGCTAGGGATTGGACGGCCATAATCATTTCCCAAAATACGCGGTATTCGAGCTCTCACGTATATTATTGAATTCATAATATTAATTATGCGATGATTTTACTAATTATTATTATATTAAATTATATTACTCTCTTGAATTCTAGTAAATGACCACAATATTGTTAAATCCACATCCATTTTTACATTTTCATGAGTAGTAATATGAATCAGGTGGCGAATACAAAAATCAGTCCATTCATATTCGTCCCCCGATTATGACCGACTATGACCGACACATCAGGAGGAGGGGGAGATAAACTGATTGAGTTACTACGACTGGTTGAGTCGGTCGACTTTGACATACTGCTTTCTTCGTCAGATGAAGTGTATAAAGCACTCGCAAATGAACAGCGACGTCACCTAATTCTCCACCTCATCGAGCAAGATACTGCAGTTCCCCTTTCCCGATTAGCGATGGAGCTCGTAAGCCAGAGTAACGATGTACCGCTCACGGAGGTCACACATTCAGAGCAAGAGCAAATGCGTCTGAACCTTGAACATGAGCATCTCCCCCGCCTTGCAGACTACGGTCTTCTCTCCTGGTCACACGGTGAAGACATGATCGAACCGCTTCCCTCACTCGACTCCACTGATTGCGAGTAATCTACTCCGTAGTCGAAAGTAATTCTGTATTCGGTGAGAATATCGGTTGATGATGCTTTAATTCTAATAAATAGCATATTCTGATCGTTGGTATGATTCTCGTATAACGGAATCTTCAAAGCTATTTTGTCACCTACTTACTCTTATACTACCGTTTGAATTGCTCATTCATAATTAGCAAGTATTAACATCTATGTCATTTGTACTCAGAGCACATGTGGGACGTGTCATCTGACGATATCACCGAGGGGCCACTTATTCGAGCATTGGTTGTCTTAGCGCTTCCGTTGCTCGTTCAGAATATCGTGCAAGTGGTTCAACAAGTTGTGGATCTCTTTTGGCTCGGACGACTCAGTGGGGATGCGGTTGCTGCAGTCGGCCTCACCTTCCCATTAGTTGGCTTGTTATACGCAGCTGTGCTGATCGCCCCGTATGTCGGAACCCAAGTCCTCGTGTCTCAACGTGTCGGAAATAATGACAAAACGGGCGCACAAGTCGCCGCATATACCGGGGTGACACTCGCCCTTGCCTGCGGGCTGAGTATCGGAGTGCTTGCATTTATCAGCGCTCGTCCGCTCGTTGGATTACTTCTCAGTGCTCGACCGGATGGCGTTGCGACGCACGTCTCCCAGTTGGCAACCGTGTACTTCGGAACGATCGCTCTAGGAGTTGTGGCCGCAGCGATGAGTGATGCGTTGGAGGGGGCGTTTGTTGGCCGAGGTGATTCACGTGCGGCTCTGTACATCAGTATCGCAACAGTGATTGTGAATCTAGTGCTCGACCCAATCTTGATTTTCGGCGTGGGAGCTGTTCCAGCACTCGGCATTCGAGGTGCTGCACTTGCAACCGTTGCAGGCTATACGGCCGGGTTCTTACTTGCAATTCTCTTCGTGTTCCAAGGCCGCAGCGGGGGAATTCTCTCTCGACAGGCAATTCACTATGATCTTGATGAGTATCGTGAATTGCTCGATATTGGCCTTCCATCAGCGCTACAGACCGGGTCTCGACAACTCGTTCGCCTCGTCATCGTCGCTGTCGTCTTCACAATCGGTGGTACAGCCGGACTCGCTGCATACATCGTCGGCACCCGAGTCTCCTCGATCGCGTTTATCCCTGCATTTGGACTCCAACAGGCCGCACAGAGCGTTGTCGGGCAGAATGTCGGGGCAAATCGTCCTGATCGTGCCTTCCGTGCAACCTGGTTCGGTGTTGCCCTCATTAGCGGATTACTTGCCATGATTGGCATTATCCAGTGGTTTATTCCAGGAGCTATTGCAGGTATGATCGCACCGACGCTTGATCCGCAAGCCACGTCCTTTGCGGTCGAGTTCCTGCGAGTACTTGCGATCGGATACCCAGCACTTGGAGCAGTATATCTGCTCCAGGCCGGATTTAATGGTGCCCGGCGAACACGGGTTAGTATGATATCATCAATCGTCCAGTTCTGGGCGATTCGACTCCCAATTGCCGCTGCTGGTGGACTCCTTCTTGGCTATGGTATGCCAGCCGTCTTTTGGGCCGTCGCAATCTCAAATATTCTTGGTGCTGTCGGACTTGGTGTGTATTATCAGCATTTGACTGACGCCGGCATGTTTCAACACGCCGCCCAACAGGCCCAACAAGCCACTGTGGAATAAATTCTGTATCTGCTTTCTATATTCATGAACCTCAAAACCTCAAATTGTCAATCAGAGAAACTCACCTCGCGCTCCTCACCAACAACGTCACGCCACTCTGCTTGGCTCACAGAATACCGATGCATGTCCTTGACTCCGTCATCCTCTGGAAGCCAGTTGCGAAGGCAGCCCTCGTACTGCCCGCCGTATTTCTCCATGTACTTCTCAATCGCGCGCTTTGACCGGGTATTCGCCGGCAGATGGCCCACTGCCACCAGTTCGAGATCAAGCCGATCGAATGCGAGCTGCATGAGTGCGCCAGCTCGCTCGCCAGAATAGCCTCGGCCCCAGAATGGTTTGCGCAACCAAATCCCCAGGTTGCCCGTTCGCTTCTCCCAGTCGAGATGGAGTCCAGTCATCCCAGCAAATTCGTTCGCTCCATCCTCTGACTCACGCGGGAAGATCCCATAAACAGCATCCTCAGCCTAATCTCAGCGTTCTTCGAAGGTGTCGAAGGCGTCCCACGTCTCCTTAAGTGTCTGGTGCGGATCCCAGGATATATATTTCGTTTCTTCTGCAATCGTCTCGCTATTCGCGTAGTACTCATAGACATCCAGGGGGTCGACCGCCTCTGTGAGTTGCTCGAGACGGAGCTGATCGGTCTCAATCACTGTGGGAAACATACTGATAGGTGTGAAGACCAACTGAAAAAGTATTTTGCGACCAGAAACCATTTAAAGATCCTCCTACGTCCGAAAAAGCGGATTTTGCAGGTTATTCGCTCGTGCATTGAGCGCCCCAGTCTCAACTCCGGCATCCAGTGGTGGAGGATGGTAGAATTTTATGGATCGAACCATCATTCTGTTCGTATGACCATCGCCATTATTTCGGACATCCACGCGAATGCAGTTGCACTCGACTCAATCTTAACCGACATTGAGCGTGACTCAGTAGACCAAATCATCTGCTTGGGCGATATCGCCGGGACTGGCCCCCAACCCGTACGAACCCTTGAGCACCTACAAGAGCTGGAATGTCCGGTAGTGCTAGGAAACGTCGATGAGACGCTGTTGGATCCACCGAGTAATGATTCACTCGACGAGTTCACCGACGCTGATCAGAACTTTGCCGAAATTGACGCCTGGTGTGCTGACCAGCTGTCGGCTGCCCACAAGTCGTTCATTCAATCGTTCGACTCGACTCTCGAGTTCGAACTGCCTGACGGAATCCGGCTATATTGCTATCATGGGTCACCGCGTTCGCATTCCGAAGAGGTGCACGCGACAACATCTGAGGAGAGACTCGACGAGCTATTCGAAAACGTTGACGCACACCTTCTTGCGGGAGGTCATACGCATTTCCCGTTTATCCGTCGGTATCAAGGGATGGTTCTTCTCAACCCCGGGAGCGTTGGTCTCCCGTATGTATGGAATCGGGATGTCGAGGGGTATCGAAATCCACCTTGGGCAGAATATGCGGTTATTACAGGGGATCCTAAATCACTCCAAGTCGAGCTGCGTCGTTGTCCCCTTGATGTAACTGCCGTCGTTGAATCGGCTCTCGAAAGTGATATGCCACACGCTAGGTGGTGGACTGAAGGGTGGCAACCCAGTCAATGAGCAGTCGCGACGAGCTCGATGAGGAGTTGAATATCATCCCTACAGCAACCGAAAGTGGACACTGCGGTGCTTAGTAAGGATTCTTTCAACTACTCGCTGTCGCTCACCGACTTACTGGAACCAGAGGTAAACGAATCAGCAAGAATTCGGATGAATCCCATAACAAGAACCAGAAGTTCGGAGGATGGGATCCTACAAATCACTATGATTATCCACTCAGAATGGCAAATAATACAAACAACTTCATAGAGTCCTTCTGTCTCGTAACCGTACACGCTGATTCGCTATCTTTACAGGGCGTTTTCACCCAGCACCAGGTATGGATCGACTTTGTGTCTATTGTGGATCGAGCGAGGGACGGAAACCAACTTATCTCGACGCGGCACGCACGCTTGGCCAGACACTTGCCGACAGGGAGATCGGCCTCGTATACGGCGGTGGACATGTCGGAATGATGGGTGCGGTCGCAGATGCGACACTCGACGCCGGTGGTGAGGCGTACGGTGTGATGCCGCAGGCACTCGTTGACCGGGAAATCGCTCACGACGGCCTCACTGACCTCGATGTGGTGGACTCAATGCATACCCGCAAGGAACGAATGGCTGAACTCTCTGATGGCTTTATCGCCCTTCCCGGCGGGTTCGGGACGCTCGAAGAGCTAATGGAAGTACTTACCTGGGCGCAACTCGGATTCCACCGCAATCCGTGTGGCTTTCTGAATGTCGCTGATTACTACACCCAATTAGTCGAGTTCTTCGATCAGCAGGTTGAAGAAGGGTTTGTCAGTGAGAAGCACCGGAACATGGTCGTCGTTACAGATGATGTGGAGGATCTTCTCGACCAATTCGCCGCCTACGATCCTCCCGAGATCAAGCAGTACATTACAGACAAGGGCCAGACGTAGTCGAAATGGACAGTCAGTCGTTTCAGCACTGTAGTTTTGGTACACGACGTTAAATTTCACCGCATTGTAGCCTTGATAAACATATGTATTTTAATTTTTAAAATATTCAATAGCCGGTATTGGTTTCTTACTGTATTAATCTAAATTGAACCGTACTTGAGCGCGTTGAGTACTTATTAGTGGATCATATTTCCGTGCGTTCTATTGTCAGCAAATCTGCCAGTTCGTGAAAGCTCTCGATGATCAAATGGAGCGTCACATCCATCGTTGTTGCGCCACCCGGCGCGATACTTGTCACCCCACCGAAGTACTTAGTGACGACTGGCAGTACGAAGAATGTGACAATTTCTCGAAAGAGGTTCGCGAGAAACGCAATCGCGCCCAGTTTCATCCCGCCGAGATCAAACACGACAATCCCCGCGTAACTGTACCATCCAAACCCTGCTGCGACTGCTGCGGCGTGGGTGACGGGCATGTTGATAACCATTCCAAACAGCACACCACCGAGAATGCTCCCGACAGCCACAGCCACTGGAATCAGGAGCACGCCCCATCCGATGTGTACGATATGACTCAAGGCTTCGGTATCGCTTCCAACTGTAACGCCAACGCCGAATAGCAGCGCCAAGAGCGCATAATCGGAGATAGATCCAAGCCTTGTGACCAGGTGCTCTGGAAGTCCGATGGTCGAGAGTCCGAGACCAACCACGAGCGAGATGAAAATGAGAGCCGTGATCTTCCAATCGAAGCCATCAGCTCCTAGCTCCGATGGTGAGGCTTGACGAGTGATTGCGTTCTCGTCGGACGAGGCGGATAGGGGGTCGACGATCGATGTGATCACGATGCTCAGGTAGACACATATGATACTTCCAATGACACTTCCTAGACACAGCACAAATGCGGATTCACCAATCGTATTCAGATCCTGCAGGATTTGGTCATCACCTCCGAGTTGTGCACCGATCGCAATGAGAAGGATGGCGAGACCGGTGAAGATGATGCCGTCACCTATCTGTTGGGTTCGGTTAGATGGTAAATAATATCCAAGCACACCTCCAATCAACAAGGAGACAAGCAGCGTTTCGACACTCATGTTCCACCATTGAACGATGCTGTATAAAATGTTCTCATCTCACTGGAAGGGTGCAGAAGTTGAGTATATAACCAGAAAATTGGTGAGGATCAAAAAGTATGTTGGAGACTCATCTGGTATCTCATGTGGCGCGCTGTTGACCTGCTAGTTCAGCTCACGTTGACAAGCGAGTACGACCGGTCGCCGATGGTCACGGCCGACAATATGCTCACCCTGTTGAAGAAGCGGACTGGCGTTGGCTAAAAACCGTGTTTCGAGGCGATGAACGCTAGGTGATCAGCGGTAGCGCTGATTTGCCCGGTCGCTAATTCAGGGAAGAGTAGAATAGTAATCAGAATTGGTATCTGAACTCCAGTTTGAAGTACTTACAGAGAGTAATTCCCCCAAATCGTGCATTCTGGGACCTCTGTACTTTCTCTAGTCTCATCTTCCGTACCCGATCCAGTAGTTGAGGTCGGTGTTCTCAATGCATACGATATGAGGTTCAGGGAATCTTGGCTGAATTAACTGCTCAGTAGGGCATGCGAACACAACATTCGAAGGACACTATTCGAGTCGCGTCAGGCCGTCTCTCCCTAATAAGACTGCCTCCACTTTGTGAAGGTGTTCGTGGAGAGTTGATGTAGTAATCCCCAATTCATTCGCTAATGCGCTAGCCGATGTTTCCTTCGGGTATTCGTAGTACCCCCTCTCACGAGCTAGTTGGAATACCTCTAACTGGCGCTTCGTGAACTGATCTACCGGAAGTGTGGTCGGCGCATCTCCCTGGTTCTGCCGCTTCATACTCCGCACATTTATCTCCGCATTCATCTGCTCACGAACTTCATCAACCTTGATCCGCACCGTTTCCCGGCCATGGTTCGTTACGAGACTCCAATACTCTCTCCCATCTCGAATGTCGATCGGCCCTGCACACACGAATCCGCGAGAGGTGAGTGGCTGACTGATCTGCTTTCTCCCATCGTGAATGACGAGGAGTTCACGCGTTGCATTTCCCGGCTTTGGAATCGAGGCCTGCCGAAAGCCAGACGCCATCTGGGAGACAGAATGAACGTGTTCAGACGCTCGAATGGCTTCGATACCCTCTGTAACCGATTCGTGATCGTCCGCGTAGATCGTGAAAAGCGTCGCAACCTCGCTGCCGGTCATGTAGATTCCATAGCCGAGAATCCCGATATCGAGACGCTCCGTAATTTCGATTTCCCAGCACTCGGGGTACCAGAGACCAATAGAAACCTGGAGTGCTTCGTCAGATCCCTCAGAAGACATCATCGTACGTGTTCGTAGTTTCTACTATCCTCCATAGCCGGATAACAGTTCCGTGAACGGGGAGACAGCCGATGCTCGAATGAATCAGTCGTCGTGTCGCTCGAAGACGGCCTCAGCGAGCGTGTTCTTGTGGCCTTCGTTCGGGCCACCGGCAATCGTGAGGAGTTTCGCGTCACGCAGATACCGCTCGACGTGGTACTCAGTCGTGTAGCCGATACCGCCGTGGAGTTGGATCGCGTCGTTTGCGTTGTCCACAGCGGCCTGTGTGGCATTGATTTTCGCCATACTGAACTCGCGTGTGACGTCGTATCCGCGGTCGGCACGGTCGGCTGCACGGAGAGTGAGTAACCGGGCCGTATCGACTCGTTCGGCCATCCTACCGACCTCCCAGCTCACTCCTTGAAAGTCGCTGATGTGCTGGTCGTACTGCTCACGGGTGCTCGTGTAGGCCACCGTATCTTCGAGGGCGGCGCGGGCGATACCGACACCGCGAGCTGGGACGTTCACACCGGTATGTATCTCTCCACGCTGAACGTAGCCTTCGCCCTCCTCGCCGATGAGTCGATTATCGGGAACGCGAACATTCGAGAGGGAGACGCGCGGGGATTTGACACTGTTCGCGCCAAGTGTCTCCCACACCGTCTCGACTTCGAAGTCGTCGGTCGGAACGAGAAACGCGCTGATGTTATGTGGTGCGTCCTCCTCGGGGCCAGTCTTCGCGTACGTGAGGACGTAGTCCGCGTCAAGGAAGTTCGTCACCCACTGCTTGTGGCCGTTGAGCACCCACTCATTCCCGTCACGTTCGGCGGTGGTCTCCATCTCCAGTTTATTACTCCCCGCGTTCGCCTCACTCAAGCCGAGTGCGCCAACAGTATCGAAGGACGCCATCTCCGGAAGGAAGTCCTCGCGCTGCGCCTCGGTTCCGAAGTGCTCGACGACTGTCGCAACTCCGAGATGGAGTCCGATGGTACTAGCTACCGACATGAGTCCAGCCGATAGTTCTTCGATCATCAACGCGAGTTCGACGAGGCCTTCACCCCGGCCCCCGTACTCTTCCGGAAGCGTCACACCCGTCAAACGATGTTCGCCGAGTTTGTCGAAGATTGTGCTCGGGTACTCCTCCTCTCGGTCGAGCTCTCTCGACTTTGGTTCAATCTCCTCTTTCGTGAATTCTCGAACCTCATCTCGAAGCGCCCGTTGATCCTCCGTCAGGTCGAACCTCATACGTCATGGGTATGTCCCTCATCGAGTAAACTTGGAGCCTGCTATAGCAGGCGGACTGGGATACATCCGTGAAGAGGACGTTCTGTACCGAGCAATTCGTGGTTCACCCAGACTGATTAGTTAGACGGATTCTTGAGCGTATCGTGGCCAGCATCTCGTAGTGGCTGCGACTTGTGGGTCACAACGTACTGTCTTTCGACGAATCACCCAACAGCCGTACGTCGAGTGGCCAGTATATACCTCGACGCCGTTGTACGATCGAACCTCACTCGCCGGATTAGAATCGGACATTCGTGTCGTCTCGGGAGTTTAGTTCACCCACCACGAGCACGATGCAGTCGATCAGTTCGTTTGTTCGATTCCACTAGCCTACTTTCTCTTCGAGGCCCACGACCGCTACGGGAGTTCGACACGCTACGAGATGGATACCCTCTTTCGGATATTCGTCCTGAAAGAACTCCACGGCTGGCATCATGAGACAGCGCTTATGGAGTACCTCGATAGCCACCCCGCACTCTGTGAGCGCTTAGGAATGAGGACGATCCCTGATCAATCGATACTATGGCGCAGCTGGCACAAACGGTTCACTGCTGAACTTCGTGAAACCGTCGAGACAGCTGCGCGGACCATCCTCATCAAAGCCCAGAACACGGATGTTGCCGTCCCGCGGAAACCAGAACGTCACCTTGCATCTCCCGGTGACAAAGAGGACGAACCAGACCCAGACGGTCAAGCTGTCCTCGACGAAGCAGCGACGATTACAGAGCACGTCAGTCGGGTCGTCTTCCCGGTGCTCTCACTGAACCGGGACGATAGCTGTGAGATCCACGAGAACGCCTACTGGGGCTTACAGACCTATCTCGAATTCCGCGAGAACTTGGCCGCCAACGAGGGTGCTCGCAGCTTCATCCACGAATCCACACGGGATCGAACACCACTCGGGCACGCCCACAGCGACCATATCCGCGACCTCTCAATACCGGCGATTCGAGAGATGTACCGACAGGCTGTCCGTCTACTGCTGGACGAGGTCGCGGAGACGGAGGTATTCTTCCGGGCGGGAATTGTTGCCATCGACATCACCGAAGCCGATCCCTTCACCGGCGATAGGACGGGCCACGAGGACGAGATCATCGGGACGAAAGAGCAGACCGACGAGTACGCCTACCAGTGGGTGACCGTCCAGCTGGTCGGCAACGCGGTTCCAATTGTACTTGATGTGCGGCCAGTACGACGGGGTAAGTCACGCAAGGAAATCGTCGAGGACTTGCTCGACTCCGTCGAGGATCTCGTTCACGTCGATAATGTACTGATGGATCGGGAGTTCGACAGTCAGCACGTCCGGGAGATGATCAGCCAGCGCGGGCTTTCGTACGTCGTGCCGAATCGGATGCAGACCAGCGAAAAAGCCTAGGCCAAACGGTTGCTCCAGCGGGGTCAAGACCGATACGAAACAGACCGCAAGCTCCATCTCGGAAACAACGAGTGGCACAAGACGACGCTGATCTACCGACGCAAAGAGAACTCCGAGCATGATGATCACCGGCAGTACTCGGTATTCATGTCCAACCGGGGTGGTAGCTTCCTCAGTGAATATGGATATTGCTGGGAAATCGAGAGCGGCTACAGATCGATTAAGCGATTCATGGCTGCGACAACCTCGACGGATTTCGGGCTCCGCTTCTTCTACTTCGCGTTTGCGAGTCTCCTCTACTCGATTTGGCGAGCAGTTGATCTGCTCGTGCAGGTTGAGTTGACCGGTGAGTACGACCACTCACCGATTGTGACGGCCGATAATACGCTCACACCGCTGAAGAAGGAAACCGGAATCGGAGAGAGAGGTACTCAGTCCGGGATAATGCGGGTTTTTGAGTGGCAACGCTGTCGGTAGTCTCAGAAAATCACCGATATGGTTGTTAATACGATAGGAATGGCCGCTCGCAAGCCGATCTGAAGCAGTTTCTGTGACTGATTCGTCCGAGATCACGCATTATAGGCCCGCTAAACCCACTGTAGTCTCAACTTCACCAAAACACAGAAGTTGAGACTACTGTTCTCAATGCATAGAGAACTGGTTTGATATCGAGTTATTGATATCAACCAGTATAATTTGTGCAAGTGCTGGCCTCCCGCTCATCGTGAGTCAGTAATTAAACTATGTCCATATAGAATCCAAAATATTGGATCAAATTCAATATTTCTCGAAACCACAAACATTTATCTATGTAGTGTGGCGTTTATAGAACAATGTCCAATGACTTTCCACTTCCGGACAACTTACCAGTACCGGATGACGATGGAGCGGCCGACCATCTCCAGGGGATGGAGATGCCCAACGTATCCCTCCCAGCGACCGACAGCACGACGATCGACCTCCAAGAACTGCCTCCTCGAACGGTTATCTACGTCTATCCACTGACCGGGCGGCCAGACAGAGACGTGATCCCAGACGGGTGGGAAGACGTCCCGGGTGCCCGTGGCTGTACTCCTGAGTCATGCGGGTTTCGAAATCATTACGATGAACTTCGAGATAATGGAGTCGGGGAGGTATTCGGACTGTCTACGCAGTCAAGTGAGTACCAACGTGAAGCCCGTGACCGTCTGCACCTCCCCTTCGAGATGCTGAGCGATGCCGAGCAGGAGTTGACAAATGAGCTTGACTTGCCGATGTTCACTATCGAGGGAGACGAGTACCTGAAACGGTTGACATTGGTCATCTCTGATGGACGTATTGAACACGTCTTTTATCCAATTTTCCCACCAGACGAACACGCGAGTGAGGTGCTAGAGTGGGTAACGGACAATCCCCGCTAAGTAGCCAGTATGACTGGGGATAGAACTGTTGCTTCCGTTAAGCCAACCGACTCAAACCGATAGCTATCTCAGACACCCAACAGAGCCTCGGTATACTACTTGGGTGGGGCTGCGTCGTCACCGAAGCCACTCCCGTACGTTTCGAGCACTTCTGTAACGGTGACCTCGTACGCGTCGTACCACTCAGTCCACCGCTGCTTCGCCCGTTTGTGGTCTGAATCCGCTCCAAATGACTCGAGCGCGTTCAGTGACTCCCAGTAGTACACAACGAGAATCTCCTCACTCTCCGGGGCGTTCCACGTGCGTTTACCGAGATACCCATCCGTATCTTCAGCAGCCGCTTGTATCGCGTCGTTCAACTTCTGAAACTCCTCATCGTATTCCCCTGGATCAAGGCGGAACGTAACGAGATACATTACTACCTACTCACTCACCTGCGCGGATAAGATAATTCTCTTCCGTGGACGCAACCTTTCGCCACTGAATACTCGCTGACCTAACGTCCTTCTCACGTTTTCGTCTCTGGCTAGTCTCGCCTGGAACCCCGCAACTATCCATCGCTTCAGAGAACACTCTTATGGGCAATTCAACCATATCGGAGGCCTGTACCACCCTCCGAGTGAGTCCTGTGGTGAATTACCTATGACACAACACGATGACCAGTCAAACGAGAACCGATTCGCAACTATTGCCGTCGGCGCCGCTGAGACCGAGACGCGCCCCCACAGAGGTGGCACGAGCGATGTCGTCCCGCCAATCCACCTCTCGACCACGTTCGAGTGGGCTAGTGGGGACAATGCCAACGAACACGACTACTCACGTGAGAGCAACCCGACGCGGGCAGTCCTCGAAGAGCAGTTAGCTCGCCTCGAAGGTGGCGAGCATGCGTTGGCGTTCGCCTCGGGGATGGCCGCTACTTCGACAACAATGTTGTCACTGGTACCGCCGGGAGGCCACCTCGTCTCCTCAGACTCCATCTATAGTGGCACCGAAAAACTGCTCACGGAACTCGCTGCCGGACACCTCAACGTCGACGTGGACTTCGTCGACGCTCGCAACCCCGAAAACGTTGCGGCGGCAGTCGATTCAGAGACCGACTTGATTTGGGCAGAGACGCCGACCAACCCGCTGATACGGCTGTGCGACATTCAGGCAATCGCCGGCATCGCCGACGATCACGGCATCCCGTTCGGAGTTGACAGTACTTTTGCGAGTCCGTACTTCCAAGCACCGCTCGAGCTGGGTGCCGACATTGTCGTCCACAGCATCACCAAGTACCTCAACAGGCATTCCGACTCGATCGGCGGGGCCATCATCACCAACGACGAAGGAGCCTTTGAGCAGTTAGCGTTCGCGCAGCGGGTCGGACTTGGAAATATGCTGTCACCGTTTGACTGCTATCTGGTTGCGCGAGGGGTGAAGACGCTACCGGCGCGGATGGAACACCACGAGACCAACGCAATGGCGGTTGCGCAGTTCCTCGAAAGCCACGATCGAGTGGCGCGTGTCTATTATTCGGGATTGGAGAGTCACCCGCAACACGAGCTTGCGAGTGAGCAGATGTCAGGGTATAGTGGAATGTTGTCGTTCGAGTTTGACGGTACGCTGGTTGAGCTTGAAGCGTTCATAGAGGGACTCGAGGTGTTTACACCGGGGGCAAGCCTTGGTGGAACGGAGAGTTTGATTGAGGTGCCGTCGTTGATGATTCCCGACGAGATTGGCCATGGGGAGGCGACGGCGGAGATCCCGGAGACGCTGGTTCGGGTGTCGGTTGGCCTCGAAGACGCCGACGACCTTTGTGAGGATCTCCGGACAGCGCTGCCGTAGGCGCGCATCCCCCTTTCCGCTCAACTATCCCGATCTGCAAACGACTCGATTGTCCAATGGTCGTGGCAGCGGCGAAGCGGGAATACGAATCGTTTTCAACCGAAAATACGGCTTACTCAAGCGGTTCAATGACGTCTCTGGGACGAATTATTCATCCTCAAGAATGTCCGCTCGGAGTCCTCCGCGGTGAGTGAGTGCCTGCAATACGCCATCATGAGTGATGCGCTGAAGATGATTACATGGTTCACACAGGCGGTCCCCTCGACAGATGGCGTTACCGACCCGGAATCGTTGTCCAACGAGATGATTGAGTGCGACGTCACGTGTTTCGATGTTTCGTTGGTGTTCTCCCGGTGCGAGTTCGATTCCCGCTTCACGTTCGATTGCTGTAACAGCTTCCTGCTCGATCAACGTGAGGTCGTACCCATCGTGGCGTTCCTCATCTGGCTCCCAGTCGACGAAAGTTCCCGTCTCAATCTCGCTAAAGTAGCGATCACCTTGGAGCCCCTTCCTGGCGATCGCTTCAACGTCGGTCTGTTCTTCCATCTCAACTTCAGCTTCAGGTGCAGTAAAAATCCGTTCGACGGTGCCACTCCTAGTCATGTGTGCTATGCTGTTTGACAGGAATATAAGCGTACGGGTGTAGGTATTGTCGGCCAGGTAAATGCCACAACGTTACTTCACTGGTGGTGGTAGACGTATTCATCGATATCTCAATAAACACATAACAAGATGCGATAAAATTGACAATCGTTATTCTCTCGTTCTCCAAATTTTCATCCATGTCATGGACATATCTCCTCGTTGCTGCCATTTTTGAGATTGGCTGGGCGGTCGGTCTTGAATACACTGAAGGCTTCACTCGCCCTGTTCCCAGCGTATTGACTGTTATTGCGATGATAATAAGTATGGGATTGCTCGCACAAGCGGTCAAAACACTCCCAATCGGAACAGCCTATGCTGTCTGGACTGGCATCGGAGCAGTTGGGGCTGCTATCGCTGGAATTCTCCTCTTCGGAGAACCGCGAAATGTGTCTCGATTTCTATTCATCGGGTTCATCATCGCTGGTGTTGCCGGGTTAAAACTCACTAGTGGTCACTGATCAGTTCAGCTACTCTCAATACTGGAGGCATCCTTCCACCGGGGTTGCCATTGATTCTGGACGAACTGGACGATGTTCTCATTGGTCACTTGGACCGTCCCAAGGATTGAATTTTGATTGAATGGATTCGCGACGTATACACAGATATTTTTCTCATCAACAACATCGTAGGTGTTGTAGAGCGTGGCTGTCGTCTGAAGCTCAAAGTTCTCGTAGACATCGAGAAGCTGGTCTAGCTCTTCAACGAGCGAGTCAGGCATCTCTTCAACAAGTCGGTTCGTAAATAGGAATCGAACGCTGACACCACGTTCGAGCGTATCAGCGAGGCGGTCAATCGTCTGTGTATATACTTCTTCGAAGCCGAAGAGTCCACCAGCCGTTGTGGTTGCAGTGATTACGAGGTTATTGGTAGCGGCATCCAATCGATCAGCCAGTAACTCTGCAATTTCGTCCTGACCGACGGTCGCAGGCCAGAAATGACCTTCCACCGGAGCAATGGTTTCCAACTCAGTGAGAACATCCGCTGCGACCGTTTCATACTGCGTTTGTTGTCGTTGAAGATCACGGCGACGTGCCGTGAGCAAGCGGTCAACAGCGCGGTCAGGTTCGACAGCAACATATGTTCGTGGGTGGCGGTCTGGTTGACGACGGACAACGTTCTGTGATTCGAGACTGGAAAGAACATCGTAGATCCGGCCCATCGGGACGTCACTCGCTTCTGAGATTTCTTCTGCAGTACCCGACCTGAGCGTCAACAACCCACGATATGCTTTTTCCTCATAGCTTGAGAGTCCGAGATCACGAAGTGACGTCATATCCTGTTCTCGACTCTACGTTGTGATAAACTCTGATACTACCCCGTGAGGCCGGCAGAAGTTGAGACTGCTACTCTCACTGCATGAGTGGAGCGTCCGTCGTTACACCCGTTCCCAACTCAGCTCGCATCAGCCGGCCTGCTGGACTCCGCAGTCGGTGCTTGGTTTCGGCGGGGCTGCTGCCTCGAAGGCACGGTGGACGGATTTGGGAATAGGATCAAACGGGTGGGAGCCCGAATCACTACGTCGCCCTGCCGGTGACCCAGCGCCACACCGTTGCTGGGTCAGAGACCAAGTGCGGTTTGGAGCCTGGTGAGAAGCCCGCCCTGGAGATCGAAGATCTGCGTCATCTCCTCGTCTGTGAGTTCGAAGTCGAAAACGTTGAAGTTCGCCTGGATGTGTGCGGGGCTCGATGCCTTCGGGATTGCCGAGACCTGTTCTTGCTGGAGGAGCCACCGCAACGCGACCTGGGCTTCGGTCTTCCCGTATCGAGCGCCGATCCCCTTGAGGCGGTCGTTGCCGATGACCCGGCCTTCCGCAAGGGGACTGTAGGCGGTCAGCATAACCTCGTTTTCGATGCAGAACTCGAGCAGGTCGGCCTGCTCCTTGAACGGGTGATACTCCACCTGATTGGTGAGAATCGGGGTGTCGGAGGCCGCGATTGCGTCCTGCAGTTGGCCGACAGAAAAGTTGCTGACCCCGATGTGCCGGACTGTTCCCCGCTCCTGGAGGTCGTTCATCGCCGCAATCGACTCCTCGATCGGGATGCTACGACTCGGGGAGTGAATCAACAGCAGATCGATGTCGGTGGCCAACCGTTCGTGGCTTTCCTCGACGGACTCGAGGACGTCATCGTGCGCGAGGTTCTGGCGGAGGATCTTCGTCACGAGGAGGATATCGTCGCGCGGCACGTCGGCAGCCGCAATTGCCTGGCCCACTGCCCGCTCGTTATTGTACATCTGGGCCGTGTCGACGTGCCGGTACCCGGTTTCCAACGCCTGGTGGACGGCGGTTTGACACGTCTCGCCTCTCATCGGGTACGTCCCGAAGCCCAGTGCTGGGACGTCCACACCTTGGGTAGTTACGTATTCCATACGCCGTTGCTTCAGCGGCCAGTTGCAAGAAGATACGCCACGGCTCGCCCGGAGTATCTCTCATCTTTGCATCGGATGGATCGAACGATGCGGTGACGATTCTCCGATCCATTTCATGTAGCGATATACGATTTATGAATTCTGAAATGCGGCTAACCGGCAAGTAGAGGATATATATCGTGTGTCTACATTGGAAGTGGTGGTGTGTGATCTACTTCCGCATTCAAATCTAAGCGGAAGTGGAATTGGCCATCACGGCGCCCTCGGGGAAGCACAAAACCCGAGCCTCACCGACACTGTGGCTTTTCCGGCCAAAATATAGCGTGGATCCAATAAACATAGGAGCACTTCTAAAGAAAAGACCGCTGCGGAGAAAGGTAGTAGAAATCTCCGAGTTGCTCTGTGGAATTACCTCCAAGTTTCGCGATAGCGACAGATATGCCATTAGTTCATACGTGAGCAATTATTGGCTGTGATTGAGTAACTCTACCGTGTGTAGTACTCAATTCAAACAATTGTTGCAAACAGCTGTTTGTAATAGAAGATGGGCTCATTCAGCAGTTAGTTATAAGCTATTAATGGATCTAGTTGCTGTGAATCCATAGTACAAATAGTTGCGCTTAACGATTAACACATTTAGTTACTGTAAGCGTTTGTTTCGTGTGAGTGTTCTAACTAGATGTTTAGGTTGTTTGTTACAAACGGTTGTTGCAAATGCATGTTGCAAATGGAGACAGCAAAGGAGTGATGTAAATGAATTGTCTGACGAAAACTTATAAACGAAGTCATCAATGGTATTCATATATGCTCTCGTACGCGGTATACAGCGAAGCAGGCGGTGTCGGCAAAACGACTCTCACTGCAAACTTAGCGGTTGCGCACGCCAGAGCCGGACTTAACGTCCTCACCGTTCCGCTGGATCCACAAGACGGTGATCTGAGTTACCTCTTTGATGTTGACCACAACCGCGCAGACAGCAATGCCGACACGCTTGTCCACCACCTCGTCGACCGAGGAAAAGGCGAGTTCATGAATCTTATCGAAACTGTCGAACAAGGAGTCGATATCATACCAGAGCACAACCGACTCGAAGATCTGGGTGAAACACTACGGAAAGAACAGGAGGCACGAAGCGACTTCGGCGAATCATTCCCGATGTGGACCCAGCTCCAGCGTGTTCTTCGAGAAGCAGAAGTTCACAAACACTACGACGTTCTCTTAGTCGACCCGCCTGCGAGTTCGGGACCACACCTCTACAATGCACTGGATGCAACTCGCAATCTCGTAATGCCAGTAGAGCCCTCCGGAAAAGGACAAGCATCGGTAAGTGGGCTCAATGACCTCGTGACGAATCTCGAAGATCAATTAGAGATTAATATTGGCGTACTCGCTGCTATCCCAAATCGGGTTAAAGGGACGCGAGATCAAGATGCTATTATCAAGGAGATCGAAACACAGGGGTTCGACGTGCCGGTCGTCCTCCGCGACCGCACGTCGTTGCTTGAGGGGTGCTGGCGTGAAAAATGTAGTGCGTATACGTACGTGCGCGAGCACCGGAACCGAGAACGTGACTATGAATTAGAAACGCTGGCAAAGTTCGATGACATCGCTCGGCATCTCGAAACTGAAGGTGGTATTGAAGCGCCAGATCCACCGGAATCAGGTAGTCTTGAACGCGACGACGTGAGGGTTCAAGCATGACTGGATTAAAATCAGGATCCGGAGACGACCTCTGGGACGATGAGAGTGACGAGACGGATGCAGCAGACGAAGAAAATGGAGAAAGCGAGAGTAAAACAGACCCTGCTACCGATCCCAATCAATCGACCACTGATGAAGAGAACGAACGAACTGAGGAGACGTCGTACGTGTCGACAACGAACACCATGTCCGAGGATGACTCCGCCTCAGCCCCATCCACAGCTCCGTCTACTTCGAGTAATTCATCGAAACAACAGCAGTCATACATCGTCCGGCGAGCTGTACACGATAAGTCTGTCCAATATGAACGTGATGATCGTCTAACATTTTTCGTTCACGACGACGTTGTCGACGGAGAACGAGATCTCATTACGGATGTCGAATCAGAGCTCGGTCGGTCTATTCCTAAGTTCGACGTTCGTGAGGCGGTGTATCGTGCTGCACTTCGGAATCGCGATGATATTCTCGACGAGCTTCTCAAGATGGGGTACACGACCGACGATAGTTCGTAAAACCGCTTTGTGCTTTTGGCGCTGCTAGAGTTTCGTTGGAATCTTCTGAGTTCTGTATAAGAGATAGCCGACAAACTGTAACTGGGTGCCTTTGCCAGACTCGAATCGGTCACTCCCAACTGCCACTCGTTTTAGGATAGACTCTGTTAATACCTCTAAACTGCAGTTGTCAATTCAAGTGATCTCGTTGTTTAGTCTATTTAAGATATGAAAGTATGGTCGGACGTTCGTCAGACACCCCTCGTTCGGAGTCGAGAATCACGGAAAGCGTTATGTTGGTGGCGTGAAATCACCCTCTAACTTCTTGAGCCGATCTTCATTGACTAAAAGCGCTGTAAGTACCACATCGGGATCGCGGAGTAATGTATGATCGAGATAATTGCCCTCACGGCCGCCGCTGATCTTCTGGGATTCAGTGACGCCAAGAAACGCGGACTCTTTTAAAATCTGATAGACGCGGTCAAAACTAAGCACATCCACACCGACATCGCGGGCAACCAGATTATAGCGGTCATAGACATCGGATGTGGAAAAGGCGTGCCTATCGTTTGAATTTGTGAGTTTCATGAGCGAATAAAGGACAAATTTTGCCTGAGGCGGATGAGCTTTTAGAAGATCTGTCAGCCGATCTACTTCTGCATGTGTTTGTGCTTCTTCGACGTGACGATCAAGGATTTGTTCGGCATTTTCATTCTCCGCAACTTCTCCCGCAATTCGGAGTACATCAATTGCTTTTCGAGCGTCACCATGCTCTTGAGCAGCGAGATCTGCCGTCTTCGGTATTACGCCTTCCGTAAGGACACCTTCTTGAAAGGCATCTCGACGGTGTTCCATGATATTTACGAGTTCAGAAGCGCTGTAGGGTTCAAATATGAAGTCTTTATTCCTCATTGAGCTTTTGACACGCTCATTAAGCCTCCCTCTATATTGGATCTTATTAGAAATAGCAACAATACCAATGTGAGCATCGGTATGATCTGCTTCACGGGCACGAGAAAGTTCGTGAAGGAGTTCGTCACTATCATTATGTTTATCAATTTCGTCTAAAATAACGATTATACCATCGTAGTACTCGTCAAGAATCTCCCAAAGATACTCATAGTAATCACCTGCACCAATACCTCGTCGTGGAACGCGAATCGTGCTTTCACCAGCGTCGAGTAACTCATCGACCGTACTATTAAGTTCTTGAGTAAGTGTACGAGCGGCACGTGTTTCTGTGTTCTTACTTTTACACTCAATGTAGACTTTTCCCGCATTAATGCCACGAGCGTTCGCCGAATCAATAACTCGCTTCACCACATGACGGGAAACAAGTGACTTCCCTGTTCCCGTTTTTCCGTAAATCATCACATGATTCGGTGGCTCGCCCATCGCGAGATGCCTGAGTTCGTTGGCGACAGCTTTAATCTCCTCATTTCGTCCAACAATACGATCCCCTTCTGGAACCGTACCGACTTTGAGCAACTCGCGACGAGCAAAGATTTGGGATGCAGAGTCAGTTGACTCTTGATCAAGGCCGAGGAGTGGATCATTAGCAGGGTCATCAGGCGCCTGTAAGAAATCGGTGAGTTGCTCTTGATCCTCTTTCATGCTTGGTTCAACAACTACCAGTGTTATAAATCTAGTGACCCAATTCGGAGTCGAAATGCGGGATAGTCAACGGGAGGGGATTCGTTGTAGTGAATTGGATTTACGACATTTGACCTGATTAGGACTCGATGGTATAGATCTACTCCTCTCGATATGGTAAAAAGACACTCCTCATTCGGAGTCGAATCTTCTGGGGACACACCCCTCGTTCGGAGTCGAAGCCTTACTGTAGAACGAGGGAAACGGATGAAATTGACAAGCAACTCCCGACAACAACCAATCCCATCTGACTTGGAGTTATTGAGATGGATAACATCCTTTTCGAGATCAGTTAGATATACATTATTTCGGATCTATATTTGTATTTGCTGTCGATGGACATTTATAAACGCTTTATAGTGAACTACAAATTACCATTCATATCAATAACAGATTTAAGAAGTGCCAGAGACACCCCTCATTCGGAGTCGATTTTTGTTCATGTATTATTGAGAGATACAAGAGAGGCTCTAAGAATATCTCCAAAAATGCAATTACAGCAATGCTTATTACAATCCAACGCATAAATTTCTCCAAGTAGAATTCAGCTCAATTGAGTATGAATGCGTGAATTCATCTCAAACTGGAAATTATACCTGTTCTGTTTGAACTTGATAACTACAAAAGCGTGATCTGAAGAGATGTAAATGTCTATCTGTACATCGCCTTCCGAGCTTTGACTTGAATTTCACTGTGTTATAGTCATCAATGGTTTCGACTCCGAATGAGGGGTGTCTGTCTCCAAAAAACTTAGTTCCCTATCATTAAGGAGTGTTGGTCGTAACACAAACGACCAAGCATATTACCGATACTGTCTTCCTCTGCTACACAGCGCTATCTAGCCAGTTTGTTGAATAGTGGGCACGAAGCAGAAAACAGTCAATTAATATTCTGGATCTGTGATGCGGAGCTTACCTTCAACCTTGTAGAGCCAGCCATAGTTGAGTAGGTGTTCGATCGCATACTGAACATCGGCTGGTTCGTCCAGGAACGCTTCATGCGCGAGCAGCAGTTCCTGTGCCCGTTCATGAGAGAACTCTACTTGGCGATCGGTGGTTTGAGAGACCAGGATTTCGTAGGCGTCTTCGATCCAGCCAGGCAGCGATCGTGGTTCATTCCTCCACATGGATGTTCACGCTCGTCTCGTCGGTGTGTGGTGATTTGTGCCAGAGACGTTTAAAGAGCCGTCCTCTGTCTGACGCATGGCTCACACTTGTCGATCACTTCAATGATCTCCTCAGTGGTTTGGCTGATCCGTCCGAGTCGATCCTGAATCTCCTCGGAGTCATCGTCCTGCCACGTCGCGAGGTAGAACACTGATCCACTCGTGTCCAACCCGACGTATCGACCGACGAAGTACGCAATTGCTTCCGCCTCGATTTCGCGTTTACCCGCTCACAATCATCGTCGACATCGAAGTGAAGCAGCGCGTGGGCGTACTCGTGGATGAGCGTCACGGCGAAATTGGGCTAACTTTCCCGCGCTTTCAACTCAACGACCGGCTGGCAGGCCATTGGACTGCGCTTGGTGCAGACGCCCTTTGCCTCGTCATGCTCCCAGTCGTCAGCGTCGACGGTACGAACGCCAACATTGAGGTCATCTGCCACATCGAGGAGCGCGGGCATGCGATCCGCGACGTCGCCCGTTACGTCGGTTCTCTCGAAAAAATATCACACCATGCCTGCCCAGTGACGGAGTTCGATTCGATCACGCACTTCGCGGGCTGTCGCGAGGGCCGCCAATCCTGGGTAGTCCGTCTCGAGAGCTGCATATATAAACGCCGAGAAAAGGGTGTCATTCGACGTCTGGCGCTGCTGCAGATACGATTGGTGTTTCTGTGCCAATTCCTCAAGCTGCCGCTCGATACTCCTCAGTCGATCGCTTCGATCAGTAAATGAGTAGTGACCTCGTTCAATTGCAGCTAATTCGGCACCGATGTCCCCAAGAGAACGTTCCAGATCTCTAAGTTGCCGTCGTTCCACTGTAAGTACATCTAGCGTTCGTTGGCGGGTTTCGATGACTTCCTCACTTGTACGTCGGAGTTGATTCCACATGAATGGCGACCATGTTGCTGACCCACCTGTGAGGCCGACTGCTACATCGACTCCGAATTCATCTGCCATACTCTCGAGAGTGGTCTCTTCACCGTATGCGTCTTCCCAGTGGCCAACTGCCAAAATCGTCTCACGATAGGCGGTTTGAACCGCTTCCTGTGGCGCGTGTGCAGACGGAGACTGAGAGTGAAACGTGTCTTTCAGTGTTCCGCCGTCTGTTTGATAGGAGTGTGACGGAATCTCGGTGAGTCGATCGAGAAACGCCTCAAAGGCCTCGATTTCGGCCTTGAGTTGGGATTCCTCTTTCGCAAGATGCCTCTGCGCTCTCGGAAGTGACGTATGGTCGACTAACTGTTTTCTTCCCTGTGCCATTGATACACACTGACATTCAAAAGGGGGAGTGTACTATACATTATTGGCCATGAAACACTAGCAAATTATATTCTATGATTAATTTCATAGTTTATACGAAAAAGAATACTATGGTATCCCCATGAACCGCCCTAGAGTCAAAAGACCTGAGCACTCTCTGCGACTATTGTGGAATTCGATTGGCGAACAGCAGTACATGCATCACAGACTGAACCGGACAAGCTGGCCTATCCTGTGGTGAACGCTCTCATACGTTTATAGAGACGGATCACCATCGGTAACTCATGGTCGAGATTCCCGAGAACTTGCAATGTCTCTATAGCGGGACTGTGACACGATCCGACGACGAGTATGTGATCGAAATTCCAGCCGCCGAAATCAAAACCGGAACGATACTACCTGGTGAAACGGTTCGCGTCGCGACTTGCCCACAGAGAGACGCCACTACTCCGACAAGCTGTCAAGCGTCTCATCCAGAACCGCCTGTTTCAGAGGGCGAACAGCGAAACGTCACCATTGAGGATATCGGAGCTGAAGGTGATGGCATTGCGTATCTAGACCGTGGTTACGTTCTCTTTGTCCCAGAGACAGAGCCTAGTGAGACGGTGGATGTCGAAATCGATCGTGTTATGCAACGGTTTGCTGTTGCAAGCGTTCTTGATGACAAAGAGTAGCGACCAATACAGGTGATCACTTTGTCTTCTCCGGTGTCATCGTACCACTATCGATCGACAGGGTGATATGCTGGCAGTCGTTAACTCTTCCAGTTACGAATGACTGAAACCGATACTGGAAGCAAGAAAACTGACCGCTTGCGCGAGATTTTCATGGACGTCGCTGACGATCCCACAGTCACTGAAGCACAAGAAGAGTCGCCTGGCATACTTCAGGATACGTCCGCTGTCGATGAAACACTCAGTGACATCATTCGAGAGATGAAAGCAACCTATGAATTCCAAACATCGCTTTCGACCACTGAGTTAGTGCAGCTTGTCCGGCTCTTCTTTGATGAGTACTCAGATACAGCGATCGCACGCAAGCTAGGGGATGCAAGTCGAGATAAAACTGTTGCACGCGCTCGTATTCATCTGCAACTCTTCCGCGACACAGATTTCGATAGTCCCTTTGACCTTGATCGACTCCGTGATTTGCTCCGCGAAGATATCACACTGGCGGACATTGCGGAGACGCTTGATGTGAGCCCGAGTACCGTGCGGAAATATCGGATGCTCCTCGACGCTGAGCATGCTGCCGACGCGGTCGATCATCGCTATCGTCGTCGATTTGAAGCGGCGCTTGCTGCGCCAGAGCAGGACGAACCCATCCGTAACTCATTTGAAGATGGGCTCGATGATGCGATTGATGCATCACTTGGTGACAACTGATCCGTCAGGGATCGAGGATGTGAAATCTTTGGATGTAATCCTGCCCTTTCCCCCATCTACTATTTCTGTTTGATCGTAAGCGCTATGTGTGAGTAACTCTCACAGGGTGATGCCGTGGTATTGCTCTGTGAATACCCCGGTTCAGGACTGTACGCCTGTCTGTAATATCGTGGAGCAGACGCTATCCCGGCGTCTGCTTTCCATGGCCTCGAATTTGGATATCAAATTTCATTGCTCTGAACGCGGAGTAGTCGCGCAGCAAGCTGGTCTTGCTCGTGTTCGAAGCCGAATCCTTACGCTCTTCGCTCCCAAAGGAGGCATACAGCCAGCAATGACCGACGACAGGCGATCACTCTCACCCCTAACGTATGAAGCGTATGACGCACTCACGGCGGTGTTTGACCAGGACGAGACATTCACCCGTGAGCAGGCCTATACCAGTCTGAGCGAGCAGGATATCGATCAGGTGACGGCTGACGACCTACTCCAAATGTTGTTAGATCGAGGCTACCTCTACGAAGTCGAGGGAGAGTTGCGGATTACGGGCGAGTAGGTGATCACGATTCGTCCACATGATTCGTCTCATCGACTAGCACGACGTCTCTTTCTCATTGCTAGACTCACAATTACAGGTTTCGGTTTGCTGAGCAGCTCACCACAGATAGGCGTGTTCGTTTTGACTTGTTACAGTGACACTTATCGAGCACTGGCTGACCTACTGATATCTATGTTCTCCATTCGAGCGTCCAAGAACGATGGTCTCAAATGGTGAATCGCCACTTACACTACTCGCACAAGAAGCGCTCAACTCACTCGCGACAGCAGTTCCGAATGAGAGGGGAGCTCACCTCTGAGCAGGCGTATGCAACTCTCGTGGAGGAAGAAGACCTTGAGCGGTTTGCTGCCGAGGATATTCTTGAACGGCTGCACATGAGAGTACATGTGTACGAGGTTGATGGTCACTTCCGTCTCACGGGCTTCTTGACCACACATCTAAATGGAGAACACAGGCAACCTGACTGGCGCCGTTGATCGGCGTATGTGGGTTACTACAATCAGAATTTGTGTTTCCGGAATGAGTTTTATGCTCCCAATCAATAGTTGAGACGCGCTCTCACAATCCCAGCACGGACACCCTGCCTGACGCCATCACTCTATCATTGGTGCCGTGACTGGCTGTGAGAGTACCAACCATTGGCTTTCCTCTTTGCCCAGCGATCGTCAACCACTATCGGTTTTCATTCCAGTATCTGCAGACATCGCATAAAATTACTCACCTCTAATCTTCGAGTTCCAAACTCGTCCACTGGCGCTTTTCATCATCGAAGCGACTGATCTCCGTCAGTAGTAGACGGGAGTCGACTACCCCTCCGGATGGACGCTTTACACTCCAGCTTTCATTGCAGTGACTTTCTTGTTGATATCGTCGATCTGCTCATCAAGGTTCTCGATAAACGAGATTGTCTGGGCAGTTGTCACTGCACCCTGTTTCGATGGGTCGATCAGGTACTCTTCCTCCAGTTTTCGGAGTGAATAGCGCACTTCGTGATGAGCAAATCCCGTTTCGTTCGACATTTTCACAATCCCGATCGGTTCGCGGTCAACAACCATCAGGAACACCTCTAGGTGCCGTTCGAGCATGTCCACTTCTTTCTCCACACGGTCGATCATACGTGGTATCACGCAGCACGGTGTGTTAACCTTTCTAATTCCGTCAGTGGTTCTCTCTCGATAACTAGAGCAACGACTTAAAGCAGGACGTACCAACTATCGTCGTGCTTCCAGTGGTTCGTAAATGAGAATGGTCTTGGTACTACGGACGACGATGAGATACTCCTCAATCGTGAATCGCACCTCAACGTCACTCTTCTTCTCTGAACTGGCTACGATAAGACCCTCGAGCGCGTCCGGGTTGACATGCTCGTACAAGCGCAGGGAGGTCTGGCCACCGGGTGGCTCGATGACATCAACAACTGCCTCAACAACAGACAGTACCGGTGAGCAGTTCGGCTCGATTGAATATGAGGCTGTCAACGCGTACTGTGGTGGTGGGCTCGGCCCAGAGTGTTCTGTGTCGTTCCTAAACCAACTGGTCGTTTCGCTGGCTATTGGTTCACTCTGCATAGTTGCTGTTATGCCTCGATCAAGTTGAGTAATAGTTGCTTACGACAGGATTTACTTGATATAGATCAGTGCTCCGGATCAGTAATACGGAGCTTGTCTTCGACCTCATAGAGCCAGCCGTAGTTGAGTAGATGTTCGATCGCATGCTGTGCGTCGGCTGGCTCGTCCGGAAACCCCTCGTGGGCGAGTAGCAGATCATGCGCCCGCCCGTAGGAGAATTCTGTTTGGCGATCGGTGGTCTGAGCCACCAGAATCTCGTAGGCGTCTTCGATCCAATCGGGCAGCGTCCGCGATTTATTCCTCCACATGGGCGTTCACGCACGTCGGTGCGTGATGATTTGTGCCAGGTTCACTTAAAGCGCCGGAGATCGCATGACGTACGACCGCTATCCGCCAATGAGCTACCACCGATACTCACGTGGACGTCGACGATCGTGGGGTCGGCGAATAGAGAGGAGTACTCAGGTGACCTGGTCACCGAATACGACTGATAGAGCTTTGCGTACGTTCAGGATGTTATCTTTTCGCCAATGAGGTTTGTGGACTCTAGACTGGTTAACGCGTAGTGGGCGGTTTGGGATGAGAGCATCGTTCGTTCGCAGAGCTGCTGGTAGGTGAACCGGTTCCTCGTGGTCGAGTATGGTATAGACGAGCTTCGCATTCAGTGGCAGTTCAAGTAGCCGTTTGAACTGGGTTTCCGGGTCAGTTTCAGCAGCGGTGTCCGTGATAAAAGTGATTACTGATACTGGGCATCCATAGGTCTCTTGCTTGGACAGCGGGAAATCAGTAGCCCTTCATCCGACGCGGAATCCCGGTGAGTCACACCACTTGGGAAATCACATTCGCCTGGAGAACGTCAACTGATCTGCTCAGTCTTGCCGAGTTGAAGACGGAGTCACTGGTTTTCGTGACCGAATTGCGGACACCCCCTCTTCCCTCGTTTCCACCGTATCCGTCGGTTCCGTGAACACATTCCGTGACTTCCCTGCCAATTCGACCACTCGTGTTCGGTATGATCTCTACCACGGTTCGACGGGTACCACGAGCGATCATTGTCAATAGAATCGTCCCTAGATGCGTTCTCCTCTGCATTCGTGCCAGCGAATGCTGTATAGTAACGCAGGGATGGTGACGATCCGTCGGCGCATGCTGTATTGCTACACACTGGTGATGGACTGTCGATTCACCTGACATCTTGTGTGGGAAGATGACATCTGAGATGATCTGACGCGACCGTTTAGCGCCAATTTACAAATCGAACACGGGGTGTGTCCGCAGCGTACGGTCGGGGCTGATGGCTGGCGGTCACATACCGTTATCGAGTTGGTCACGACCAGTCGTCACCTCCTTAAAAGCCACCAACACACCAGCGTGTCCGCTGAAAAACCGTCCAACAAGATACTGATTTTCACTTGAAACCTGGTGTGTAGAAACAGTGATTCAAGCAATACCGTAAGAGTGGGCACGCTCGGATTCGAATCCAAGTTTCCTGGACGAGTGGAAGGCGTTATTGATGGACAACAGCATGCCAAGTGGACTCACATTCTCGGTATCTGGATCGCATTCCGGGTGTTCTGCCAGACTGAAGTCCAAGTTCTCTGTCACCACCTTATCTCATCCTCATGCTCTCACGCGGCATCGTACAGCATCGGCACTGAACCGCTCACTCTCGCCACCGCCCACGATACTAATTGTGGCTACTGGTGCGACTCCAGGGAACGACACGAGGGAGTTCCGATACCGGTTGGAACGCAGGAACTGTCCGACTCACTCGCTGGTAGTAAACTGTATGCCTGGAACGACGAGCGCCCGGAGTGAAGCGATGGAAGCGAGTCACACGCCTGAACCAGTCAGCATTGAGCGACGCGATGGACGGCCGGAAAACCGAGCAAGGCGAGCCGGAAAGCGAACGGATGTCCTCACCCGTGACAAATTGGTGTCGACACGAGCGACACACCCCTCGTTTTGAGTGAAGTAGTTGATATATTTTGATGCGGCATGAGATCCATCTCACTGAATGGCTAGGCCGCGAGAGGAAACGAACTGCTCCGAGTATCCGCCAGGTAGAGCCAGAAGAAGAGGGCTGAAAGAAGACAATAAATTGATGTCTGTGGCTCACTGCACTCCTTACATCGCAGCACTCGTCTCCTCGACTACGAACCGTCTGCATAATTCAGTCGATATGCGGATCGAACGAGACAAAACGAGGTCTGCTTTGGTGAACGTTCTTATATGTTTATAGAGGTGGATTATAATCGATATTCTATGGTTGAGATCCCCGAGAAGATGCACTGCCTCTATAGCGGGACGGTAACACGAGCCGCCGACGAGCACGTCATCGAAGTCCCTGCCGTTGAAATCGAAACTGGGGCAGTTCCACCCGATGGAACAGTTCGTGTCGTGATTCTGCCTCAGTGAGACGCTGGTTCCTCGCCACCACGCCAATCGTCCCATTCAGCGCCGCCCGTTTCAGAGGGGAACGGCGAGAGGTCACCATCGAGGATATTGGCTCCAAGGGTGATGGCATTGCGTATCTCGATCGGGGCTATATCCTGTTTGTCCCAGAGACGGAACTTGATGAGACAGTGTTTGTTGAATTTGAGCGTGTCATGCAACGGTTCGCTGTCGCTGCTGTTCTCGAAGATTGATAATATGCCGCAGTTTCTTCGGTGTGTATTCTCCTCATTGTTCTGAAGATAATTTTCGTACGAATCACATTTTAGTTTTCTAAGCGATTACTCTGAATTAAAGGCTGCCAGTTGTTCTTGATACCGATTTCGGATTGTGACTTCAGTAACGTGAGCTATTTCTGCCACTTCTGGTTGCGTACATTTCTCGTTACACAGGAGTGACGCTGCATAGATTGCTGCGGCAGCAAACCCAGTTGGTGACTTTCCCGAGTGAAGGCCTTGTTCGAGTGTCACTTCGAGGATTTCGAGTGCTTGATTTTCAACTGCAGTACTCGTCTCAAGCTCTGAGCAAAACCGTGGAATAAATTGTTTCGGGTTCGTTGGCTCGATTTCCAATGTCAGCTCGTGCGCGATATACCGATAGGTGCGGCCAAGTTCTTTCTCCCCGATTCGCGATACAGTGAGCATCTCATCGAGGCTCCGTGGGATGCCGTCCTGTCGACACGCAGCATACAAACAACTCGTTGCCACTCCTTCGATAGAGCGGCCGCGAATCAAATCTTCTGCCAGTGCGCGCCGATAGATCACACTCGCAATTTCTCGGGTTGTCTCTGGCAGATTCAAGGCACTGGCCATCCGATCGATTTCGCTCAGTGCAAACTGAAGATTCCGTTCACTTGCATCTTTTGTGCGAATCCGTTGCTGCCAAGTGCGAAGCCGATGGAATTGTTTCCGCTTTCGCTCCGAGAGCGTTCGTCCATAGACATCTTTGTTCTGCCAATCGATCGTCGTTGTCAACCCTCGATCGTGCATTCGGTGGGTGAGCGGTGCACCCACGCGCGATTTAGAGTCTTTTTCAGTTTGTGTGAATGCTCGCCACTCGGGGCCCCGATCGAGATGGGAATCATCGAGGACCAGCCCGCAGTTTTGACAAACCAATTCGCCTTGATCGGCACTCTGAATGAGTTTTTCAGACGTGCATTCTGGACATTGATCGTGCTCTTTCTGTTGGCTTGTCTCATCGGCCGTTTGTTGTTGTTTCCGTTGCCGTATTGATGTCATACATCTTTCTTCTGAGTTTCTCACTTGAATGTACGGATAATCTCAGTATGTTGCCGGAGTCGCACGGTAGCTCGAAATAACGTCACTAACTATCAATGTCATACTGATTCAACCCAACCCTCAGAGATTCGTTCGCGCTTGCAACCACTGCACACGTCGACGCATCGCTCTGGTCGGTGGGGATAATGGCTATGATAATATCTCCACGGTTTCGATTGAGCGGTTTCGCAATGGGTCGGCGTAGCTGACTTCGTGGCGAGTTGGTTCTCCCGTATTTGGTTGGCCATTCTAGGTTAGTATTTGATACTAGCCGACAGGTACTCGGTACGTCGTGAATTCATTTTCATCTAGAATGGCTTGTATTATTGTGGACGAATACCTGCACCTGGCGAGAGAACCAGCTTGTGAGCCAGCGTTTTGTTTCACTTTTGCTCTGGTTGGCTGAGCTCTTTCTCCATCGAATACCAAGCGTGGAATGCAGTCAACGTACCCCAGTAGGCGGTATGAGCGCTCGTACTCATCGTACTCCATCTCTCCACGCTATGTGCTCATTCCTCTGTCACAACGGATCATACAGCATCGCGAATACCCTCCGTCCCGAGGGTTTACTTATTGCGGACTCGAATCCAGCAGTACTGATGGTCTATAATGGAGAATCGCCGCTCACCCCACTTGCACAAGAAGCACTTGACGCACTTACGGCGGCAGTCCCGAGCGAGGGCGAGTTCACCTACGAAGAAGCATATGCAGTTCTCGCGGAGGAAGAAGACCTTGAGCGCCCCGCCGCCGAGGATATCATCGAACGACTCTACATGGAAGGACATCTGTACGAAGTCGAAGGGAAGCTTCGATTCACTGGCTCCTAATCAAAAACTTAACAAAAAGAATTAATACAGTGATAAGGATAATCGATCGACGTATATGAGTTACTACAACCAGATTTTGTGCCTTCGCAATGCATTTTAGCCTTCCACCCGATTGTTTAGATGCACTCTCACAACCACCAGCACGGTACACTGTCTGACGCCATCACTCCGACAGTGTCGCCGTGACTGGCTGTGAGAGTTCCCACCATTGGTTGATGGTGACTGTCTATTCAAATCGATTACTTTGTGATGGCCATCTCTGACGATTGCAGTTTGTAAATCGAGTCTCCATGCTGTAGAGGGACTCAGAATAGTGGTGCCAATCGCGAAAAAATTCCGCTCTCAGCGCCATGAAACGGCAACGTCATCATTGAGTACTGCAGTTGCTCAACTAGTGACCGACGCTAGTTGGTTCCGCGACAACACACAGCTCGTGTTACCGAAAGGTAGGCTGGCTGATTACCGCAACGATCTTGAACGTCAGTTCATGATTACCATCATCGACGAACAGGACACAGTTCGTCTGATCGGCAGTCCTGTCGTCATCATCGATGTACGCAACTGGCTCACTGCGAAAGGGATTGTTATCGACTGATTCCCGCTGTGCCTTCTCTTTCGAGAATCACTTCTGTGAAAAGTGGCTGTGTGTCGAAGTAATGGATTTCGTTCGAAGTACTTGTCCTGGTTAGCCGTGCGCTATTCGCCATCGAGACAGGCTGTGAGCCATATCTGGTGCTGTTCGAGTAGCTCGTATCCTGCGTCCGCTAACTTGTACTCATTGGTTCGCTTATCGCGTTGACTCTTTTCGACATAGCCTGCTTCAACGAGTGTATTGAGATTGGGATACAGCTGGCCATGGTTGACTTCCTGTTCATACACATCTTCCAAGGCGCGTTTAATCGCGAGTCCATACGCGGGCCCGTCACGGGCGAGTATCGCAAGTGCATCGCGTTGAAACCCGGTGAGATCACTAAACTCTGCTGCTAGTGTGGATTTCTCTGTTGTCTTAGCCATTAGACTCTCTTCTGTTTCCATCTGAATGAATCTTTTCAATTCGATTTCTCTATCCTAATCTTTCCGTATGGAACTCACTCGCTACTCACAGTCCTCTAACCTATGAATATTTAACTTTATACTGGACTTGTTCTTGCACCGTGATAATCGGTAACTATTGTATGTGCCTATTTGTGAGTTAATATCTTGTTTCACTTCCGCTCTGGTTGGGTGAACTCTTTACCTATCGCCTTCGAAGAGGTAACTGCAGTCGTCGTAATCCAGTATACGGCGTGGACCTGTGCCCCTACCCCATCCTCCCACGCCGTGTGCTCCCCTTGTAACATCACGACCAACACAGAGACAAGCGTGTGCTTTGCCCCGAGGATTTACATCAGTAGTACGTGTATTTGATCATATCGATGATTTCGAATCGGCGACCGCCACTCACACCACTTGCGCAAGAAGCGCTCGACGCACTCATGAGTGCAGTTCCGAACGACGGGGAACTCACCTATGAGTACGCCTACGATGTCTTGGCACAGGAAGAAGATCTGAATCAGCCTGCTGCCGAGGATATCATCGAACGACTCTACATGCGTGGCCATGTCTATGAAGTCGAAGGGAAGCTCCGGCTGACCGACTACTGATTGATCGGCTACTGGCGACTCTTATGGCCTGTTTATCCGTCGCTTCAGCCAGTGACCTCACATGGTGATACGAGTCAATCGACATATGTGTGTGATCCACATGGTTTTCGTCATGTGCGAATATCATGTCCCTTCGCGTCTGAAGCGTCGCTTCTATCATCTTTTCTCAGGTTGGCACTTGACAGCCCATCCCTGCCACTTGACCCACTTGACACGGTGGTGTCTCCTCTCATCTGCGGGTACCACCTTCACAATGTCTTCGCTGCAAAACCAGTGAGAAGCACTCGGGTAGGCTCAAACCCTGGGAAAAGAACCGTTACCCTACCTTAGTCCAGAGTCATTCGCTCTCTCGACGTCGGCTAAAGGTAGTGAATCCCCCGATCAGCGGGTTCCCTTTCTTCAAGCTGTGCATCGACTAGTTTCACTACGTCACCAATCCGTCGTCCTGCTTGCTGAATATAGAGGATCCCTGTGTGCTCCAGCCCCTCACCTTCAACCAGGGATAAGAAGTCATCGTCGAACGTCAGCAAGAGCCAGTCATTCGACACGGCATACGCTAATTACTCACGATCTGGATTCCTCAGCGTACCTTCATCACGCGCCGTCCGCACTGTCCACCCTCAACTCGCGATCCATCAGCAACTGGGATTCAAATACTCTCGTCGCAATACACTGGCCTCATGCAGACGCTGATTCTGGTGGCCGAAAGTCATCGATATGATCGTAGTAGTAAGCGAACGCGCGGTGGACGTCACCCAGCGAGAGATCTGGGTACAGTTGCGTGATTTCGTCCGGGCTGTAGCCGCTATGTTCATACGCGTCAGCGATATCCTTCACGCGAATGCCCGTCCCCTCGATGGTCGGTGCCCCATCACTATGATCTGGGTCCTGAACGATGCTCATATGTAAACAGAGACCCTGGACTCTCTAGAACATCCGGGTTGGTAATCACGTGGCTCTTTCTCGCTCGTCTACTCGGATGGTAACCGTCCACTCGTTCACGGTTCTCCATGGCGCGATCCCGCCAAGATTACACTGTCGTAATTAACGCCCGAACGTGAAGCGTAATCACGACAGAAGTATTTTCCTGCCTTTTTCCACCTCGCAAGCGCGGTAGGAAAAGTGGGAGTAATTACACTTCACAGTAGCCGACCGTTCGTTCCGCATCGAAGGGGGGCGCAATTTGCGCCCCCCTTGTCATCTGTGGAGAATTCCTCCGTCACCGCTTCGGGGCAAGATTACGCCCCGCGTTCGAGGGATAATTACGACAGTGTAATCTTCCCGCTACTCGTCACCTCCTTGTTCTCGCTGTTTCGATCGCCAGTATTCGATCATAGTCGGGGAGGGTGTTCGACCACTCCCTGATTTCCCGAGTGTTAATGTTGCGTGGTCTTGTTGAAACGGGTCGGTTGTGAGCGGATTGTCTCGGTTAGCAGTGGATTCTGGCATGGTCTTCTCCTCCTGTTTTGTACAACTCATTCCACCAACTTAAAATTATCTAACCATTGACCACATACTGTAAAAGCACATGGCTCCGACGTATTCAAAAATATAATATTAATATCTATTTACTGTTCGATTGATGGGTGGAGAAGGGACAAACGAGTCTCTTCACAGGATGGGCTACCCGTCACGGTTGCACTTCTGAATATGCTGGGGCAACTGGTTCGCTGGAATCGCCTCGTGACACATCGGACAGAGGCGCGTCCGTTGCGCTCCTCTATGCTGTGTACGGCAGTTTTGACAGACTCGATCAACCAGCGATTGGGCTTCTGACGCGGATATCTGACGAAATGCGCCCTCGCTGGCACAGAGTGGCGATTCATCCTCGCCAATCAGGTGACAGACAGGGTCAGCCGGTGGGAGAGTAACCGGCACGATGACGTTGTCTGTACCAGCAGGCAAATCAAGGCTGTCCGGTGTTTGTCCACGAACAGCCTGTTTGTGACGATCCCCACTCATCGTTCACCTCTTTCCATGTCTGTCCTAAAATATCTTTCACGCACGATCTCAATCGAATGCAAGTGACGCTTCCCCCTTTCGGTGACAGTGGTACTAGAATCACGGAGGAACTGTTTGGTGGGGATTACTGCGAAAAAGTGTGGGCGGTCCCTCGGAAACCCCGCCATTCTGGCGAGTTTTAATAACTCTCTCATGGAAAGTTATTAGGATGCTCTCTTATTAGTCTATTTCACAGAATAAACTAAATCAAAACCTTTTTATCTCTATTCCACTAATAACATCCGTAGCAGCGAATGCGAAGCAACGGACGGACGTGTCCGTCCGTAGCAGCGTCCTTGGTCGCTGCTCTCCCCGTTTTCCCGATCTGCGCCCCACAGCGCTGCTACCGCAGACAATCGACCGCCTTCATACTTTTCTCTCCGTCTCCCCACCGAGATTGTTTCTCGTGATTGTAGTACCACTCCGTTAATTAGCGTTCTAATCGCATGACGTGACCGGGTTCTTCCTGACTGGCTCTCCCTCTCCCTCACCAAAGTAGTACTACTCTCCGACCAAGATCGAGCGATATCCACCAACTACACTTGTCACTGCACTTCGACCGTTGCGCTCGTGACGGTTCGGCTCAATTTTCTTCGTCAATCGGCTGGCTCGACGGACTCAGTGCCGATAGTTGGGGCTGTTTCGGCGTGTAACCCTGTGTGATCGAAGTGAAAAGGAAAGCTACCGCTACGGACTGAACGGGCGTGCGTCGGTGCTGAGCGGCCTATCGTAGCTTGTCTATGCTACTCGGGGCGTGATGCTCTTCGACGCGAGTGCGATGGTAGCCTCTGACGTTGCTCTCGTACTGGTCATAGGCGCGCTTGGCGAGCAGGAGCAGGTGATGACATTCGTCTTTGGCTTCTTCCGCTAGCGCAAGATCGAGCGGGTTCAACTCTGTCGCGTTCAAATCGAGTGCGACCTGCCGAACGATCATAGCTTGTTTTAAAAACGTGCTAAGGTCTCTATGCCACTCTTGCTCGGATTTTTGCGTGCCGGTTGCCTCTTGCCACTCCGCATGCGAGAAGATCGCGGGCACGTTCTTCACCAGCGACGCAAGCGGTGCGCCCATGATTCGCTCGACGGAATCTGCGCTGTCAAGCTGCTCGTCCAGAATCCCCTTGACCGAACTCACGTAGTGGGCTTTCGAGACAAAGTAGACATCTTTGTCTGGGTCGGGATGTTGCCAGAAGTGTGACCGAACGAGGTCGCCGTACGTTTCTCGGATGTGTTGCTCGCCGCGTTTGGTATCGAACCGCGTGGTGAGATGGAGACAGTGCGTTTCCACAAGCTCGTCTAGGACGGCTTCCGGTATCATTCCGCTCGTGGTTTTTGCCCGTGCCATCCCGGCAAGGATGCGAGAGGCGATTTTGTGGTTCTGCCGGAGGGTCGTTTCACCAACGCGACTCGGATGTACTTCGAACTCGTCACCCCAATAGCCACCGTCAACAAGATCGCCAGCAGCGTCTCGAAGGGTTTCGTAGCTACACTCCGCTCCCTCGCTTGCGAGTTGGTCCGGTGTGATCGGGGCCGAATAGTGAGCGGGATCGCGGTCGGTCGGGTCGTGGGCGTCCTCCTCGTCAAGCTCGAGGTCGTCCACCGAAAGGTCGCCCTGTGCAAGCGCGTGCAGATCGTCCTCGGAAACACGACCTTCTCTGATGTGTTCCGGGTCGAGATCGGGATAGAGATCAGCGTAGAGCCGATCAATAGCTTCACGGTTAACTGCGGACAACGAACAGCCTAACCCTGCGCTGATCGCCTCACGTTCCGTCTTGTCGCGTTCGTCGCCGTAGTATTTCATTTGATGCTCTTTATTCCCGCTGCTCGTGCTCGTCGCTGCCTCACTCATACAAAATCACCTCTACATTCGACTGCGCAAGTGCGCGTGATGGTCGCGTGCCGCATGCTCTCATTTTTTCCTTGCGAACGTCAATCGATTCACAGTTTCCACAGGCGGTGTATCCTTCCCTGACAGCCTCTGCTAGTGTAACTTTCGTTCCACAGGTGTTCGGACAGGCACAGATTTGTTCGTATTGTATTCCGTGATAGCAACTGCCGTGTTCGCTGGCGAAGACGGTCTGTGTGTAGTCGACATCGTCTCTGAAGTTGTTACACCGAGCGATCTCTGGCGGTACTTCGTCCGTTTCTCCTGGTTCTGATTCATCGAGGTTCTCACAGGCGGAACCCTCAAGAAACTCGGCGAGCGATACTTGCACTGACGCCATGTCGCTGGCGTCTCGGTTGGTTGCTTGAATTGACATCGTTCAAGTGTCAGGAAGTGACAACCAGCGAGCAACGAACGATAATAGCGTGTGATAGCATTGCACCACCCGACGGACCCTCAGACACTTTGTCGGGAAGTGCGAACGTTCACACGCACTTTTACGGTGCTCGCAGTTTGCCCGGAAAGTCTTGTCAGACCTTTGCTCCCGGGTGATCTCCATTATCAGGAGACCGGTCCAATGAGCAGAGGTACTCATCTAGTATCCATATTTCCGTGTTGTATGATAAACTTTCGGGTCGTATTCGAATATTGGATCAAAAATCCCCAATATTCATGTTGAAGCGGGTGGTATTGTCCTCATATCCCTGTGGCAAATCATTGGGATAATATCGCTCAGAATGTCCAACGCAATTGAAGGAGATTACCCCACAGATGTGCTCGTTATTGCTGCGAGAATTCTACGAGCAATATCTCCTGAAACCCTAGGCTCAATACTGCTGGTCTATAGCGGTACCACAGACTCTCAAAAAGAGATTGCAGACACTATTCATCGTGACCAATCAACCGTTTCATCATATTTTCAGACCCTGTCGTTAGAAAAATCCCCCGTGTCCCTGGTCGTGAAGCCTGGTCTTCACCACACTGTTACCAGCACGGGAGAGGAGGTTATTAGCCTCATTGACGACATGATCCGCAATCTTGGTGAGGAGATAGATTCGATTGACTGGGGATCGGAGAGCGATAAAGAACGGATTGGGGAACTCCTATCTCCATTATATGAATCACGGAGCGATACCCCATTTTTCTTACTGAACTCTCTGGGCAATCGTAGTGATCTGGCCCACATCGATGATACACCATCCCCTGTTTGGCTCGATGAAGTCGTACATGATGTTGAAATGCGGCTCCAAGATATCGGTGAGGAGACATCTAAGAAACAGATTCGGCAGGTTGCTGACCGCTTCGTTGAAAGTGGCGCGGTTTCGTTCGATAAAACCCACGATCAACTCACGTTGACTGAGAAAGGGAAGGAACATGCCTATCTGCTTGATCAACTCGCAGAATTCGTTAATGGACAGGTTAAGAGTGACGTGGGGAATGGGAAATATACAGTCGGATCAACTGAGACAGAAGCGACGGTGGGTGATCAAGACGCTTTTGCTGGTGAGACTACATCCAATGATTCCACTCATCAGATGACCATGCCAGGTAGCAGTGCCCAACAACTTCTCTCACAGCAGTCTCAGGAAATCCAGCAACTGTCTCCCGATCTGAACCTAGGAAATGCAACCGTCATGACTGTGTACTGTTTGCGTTTGAGCGACGAGTCGGCCGGTGAATCAACTCCCATCTTGCCGCTTACAGAGATGACTGTTGGAGACCTGGTTGAAAAAGGGAATCAGATTGCTCAAAAGTACGGCAAGGATGCTGAGTTAGTTCCTTACCGAATGGTGCGGGTGAACGAGGAATTGTACCCGTTGACTCCAATTGAATCACATTCTGACGATTCTTCTTAACAAGAGTATAGTGGATGTTACCGTTGTCTATCGGGATCGAGGTACCAGTCGGGGTTGTCATCCCATCCTTCTTTCCGTCGCCGAAAGGCCATAAGCTCTTCTTCGTCTAATTCTGGAGTTCTGAATCTGTTGATCAAATTTTCACATTGTTGGTACATATATTCGTCGCCCCCACGAATAGATGGGTCAGCCATGACACTATAGCCAATCAATGCGCCCGCTCTTGAGATCCCGTCTCGTTTCACTAGTCTTTCAAGCTCTGGAGAATATTCTGAGAGATTCACTGCGTGAGTTGTGAGATTCACAAGATTCTTTTGTTGTGATTTACTGGGTGATCCTGGTATGTGCTCACTTTCCGCGAGCCATTCGGCCGCATGTTCAACATTCATGGATGGGTTATGTTCTGTCCGTTGTTTGAGTGCATCAACTACGTAGGACCCTTCGTCAACAAGAGTATCCATGTTTAGCCCATGATGTAACTGGGATTTGATCGTCCTTAATTTAAATAATTCGTGAGATTGGGGGATAGCGAGTGTAGGGGCAAGATAGGCCCATTCGTTATGTTCTGTTCCTGTGATTTCTGCTGCGATCTCCCCGATAATGTCGAGAGCTTCGCGGGTGTGTCCAAGTTTATCGGGCTCGAGCTCTAGGAGGTGGTTAGACAACGCACCATCATACTGGCCTTTTTTCGCGTTCAGAATCTCCCTAATGATCGCGGACTCGCCTTGTCCGATGATTCGCTTAACATCGAGATTCAGTGCCTTATCGGCGTACTGACGGACGTGGAGTGCAGCGAGGTACTGGGCGAATACTCGTTTATTCCATTCACTGGGTTCCCCGCCCCCTCGCTTTAACTTGTGCCATCGTGCTTTGTCGAGCTGTCGAGCGTTACCGAACGACCCAGGGTCCTCGCCGAGCTGGGCACGAAACGACGCCTGGTAGTCCCCCCGAGAGAAATCGAGCCAGCCCTTCGCTCCTTGCTTAGCAGCACGAGTATGGGCGTTATCGGAAGCTCTCTTGAGGATTGTCTGGGCTTGACGAAGGTTTCTCTGTTGTGTTGATTTTTGATAAAATTGAGCGTAGTTGATGGGTCGAATCACCCCTCGTTGAGTGAGGAGAGTGTAGCTCAGGGCAAGGTTCCGAATCCATTGGCTACTGTTTTCCTTTAATGCCCACCCCCAAATGCGGTTGTAATCGTGTCTGTCCATGAGGATGACGGGTGGTGGTCCGGTAACGTAGTTCACAATATATGGTAGATTAGCAAGGAATGGCCCAGAAGCTATCCCAGGAAGCGCCACGAAGGCAGGTCGTTGCTTTGAGGAGGTGGAGGTATTAGACGGTGACCGGTTGGTCATATTTTGTGTGTTTGTATCGTACTGAGTGGACATATTTTTACTTTGCTCATTCGAGGACAGTCCACTCAGGCCGTGAGTTATTAGTCCTGCTATTGATGCTAAAATATGGCGACGAGAAGAATCAGGGCTCTTCTTTTTATCATTTACTCTTCCACCACCCATTCTTTGGGGATATATGCTCCAATTGTATAGTTCTATGGTATTCCTGTCTGGAGCCCTGCTATCTAATAATGCGAGTTACTAAGTTCAAAATGTTTCATCTATTCTACTTATGACATCGAAATTCATTAAATCTGATATCTGTCCTCCATCGATCGTGATCGATGCACCATTAATATAGCTTGCTTTAGGTGAAGCGAGAAAGGCAACGACGTTCGCAACTTCTTCTGGTTGGCAGACACGTCCAAGGGGAAAGCTATGGAGTATCTGTTCTGTCACCTGTTCCGGCGTTACATCGTAAGTGCTGGCGATATTGTTGATGATACTGTCCCAGCGG
Organism: Haladaptatus halobius; assembly: GCF_020618475.1. Taxonomy (GTDB): domain Archaea; phylum Halobacteriota; class Halobacteria; order Halobacteriales; family Haladaptataceae; genus Haladaptatus; species Haladaptatus halobius. The sequence continues at coordinate 219,190 of NZ_CP085341.1, forward strand.
TCCGTTTTAACCGGGCCTGGATTGACTGCATTCACTCGAACGCCTCGGTACCCGTAGGATTTTGCGAGCGCCTTGGTAACGTTAATGTCTGCGGCGTTCGTCGCTGCCGACGTGAGCATATTCGGTTGGGGGTGAATGCCTGCAGTCCCGACGATATTAACAACGACACCGCCTTCGTCGACAAGGTAGGGCATTGCTTCTGTCGTGCATCGTATTTGGCCCATCAGCTTTAGATCCAGACTCTTATACCAGTCGTTTTCATCAAGAGATTCGAGACCTCCACCTGGGGCACTTCCAGCGTTGTTTACGAGCACATCGATTCCACCAAGGCGGTCAGCGGCTGTCTCAACAAAGGCTTGGGTTTGTGCCCGATCCGTCAGATCTGCTGGAATTGCTGCACACTCAACGCCGTGTTTGGATTCAATTTCAGTTGCTGCATCCTCAAGGGGACCTTCTGTCCGGGCGCAGATGGCTATATTCGCACCCTCAGCCGCCAGTTGATTAGCAGTCGCGTATCCGATTCCTTTACTCGCGCCGGTGACAAGTGCCGTCGTTCCTGTGAGTTCAAGCTCCATCGTTTTCTCCCAAATCCTCCATTACTAAAAAGGAACGGTACGAGCACATCAACAAAGCATCACCAGATGAATGGAGAAAGTTCTAAGCCTTTATCGCTCCCTGATCGCTCTTGTTGCTGATGCAGTAAAATTAATAGTTGCCATCGTTCCAGCGGCATAATGTGTCAAAATCCTCTCCTCCCGCTTGTTCATGATACTTTGCAGCGTTCCGACCGGGAGTGGATCCCAAGGGGTCCCTACGGTAGTAGCCCGTAGGCGGGAGAGAACGAATGCGGCCGGGCCAGAACTCCCCGGCCTTACCGCCACCGCCAAAGAAACCCTGGCCGAGCGCATGACACCCTCTCGACGGTGTGAACTCCGTGTACGGGCGTAGGTGCCCCCGGGACAACCATCCCCCAGGCGCACTTAGGGGTAGAAAAGCCAGCCTACTCAGTCCACATTCTCGCCATCACCCAGACACACCCCAAGCCACGTGATATGTGTTGCAAGTACATCGTGGGCCGTCTCGGTGACTTCGTACTCGTTCGTCCGTCGATCTCGCTGACTCTTTTTGAGAAAGCCACTTTCAACGAGCGTATCGAGATTCGGATACAGTTGGCCGTGATTGATATCGTCATCATACAAGTCTTCTAGCTCTCGTTTGATCGCAAGCCCGTACAGTGGCCCATCTCGGGCGAGCACAGCGAGTGCATCCCGCTGAAAGCCCGAGAGAGTAGTGATCGGCGGAACTGCTTCAGCGCTCATCGCGATCCTCCTCTGGAAGCCACCAGATCACGACACGAGGACTGAGCTTCCCACGTTCGAGATCACCCTGTTCGTGGAGTTGTGTAAGGCGTTGGTGGGTTGGAGAGCGAGAGATATCAAATGTGTCTGCAACCCAGCGAGCGGTCACCGCGGGGAATTCTGCGTCGCGTATTGCCTGGAGTATTTCGTCGTCACTTGCATCTTCCGCGAATTGTCCTTGATCGTCACGCTGCCTCGCTTTTTCATCGTCCGTCATAGATGATATCATGACCCCCGTTTACTTAAATCCACATCATACAAAGGATGTCGTAACCTTTATTACCATAGCACATATAGGATGTGGTAAGGAAGACCGGTGCCCTCGGGCGTGTGGAAACGCGCCGGGTGCACTAACACCCGGCACCGGTCTTTCGAAAACCGACCCTCGGAAAGACCATGAGTACGAAATCACCTAGCGAACTTGAAGCTGACGAGACGGCACAGAAACGCGCGCAGTCCGAACAGTTCGGCTTCCACGTCGAAGCCACTGGAATGGTCGAAGTGACTAACGAGAGCCACGACAACCCCGCTGAGCACCACTACGTCGTCACGATGGACGACGTGACCGAAGACGTGATGGCTTGCACCTGCCCGCACCACGTTCACCAGAGCGCGTTCTGCAAGCACATGGCTGCTGTCGAAACCGCGACGGACGACGGGACGCTCACGGCGTTCCCGTCGGAAGACAACGAGACGGACGAAGACGACACTGAATCGGTCGAGTGCGAGTGTGACGGCCTGAATGGCTTCCCATGCTGGCCGTGCGTCCGCGCGGGTCGGAAGGAACTGCCAGCCTAATCGCGGCTCTTTCTTTCCATTTATGTCACGCCAAACAACGCTGTCCGATGTGGCCGCCCAGCGAACGCTGACCGAGTGCGCGGATACGACCAAACGCGACAACACACCGACGACTGAGCGCGCCTTGCTCGACCGAACGAAAGCCCACGCGGCGGACGTCGCGGCTGAGCATTTCCCCGATTTGCCGATAGAGGCGATTGCGTGGGAGGTGTCCCACCGACGACAGCGGTCGGCAGGGGCGACGAAATACGACCCTTCGAACGGTGAGATAACGATCTCGCTCGCGTGGGACGCCTACGATTCGCAGGGCTGGGAGCAATTCAGTTCGACGGTGCGCCACGAACTCATCCACGCATGGCAGTTCCATGAGTTCGGCGAGGCAGACCACGGGAGAACGTTCGACCGTTGGACCGACGCCCTCGACACAACCCAGTACTGCAAACGCTTCAAAACGCCGACGTGGTGGATCGTCTGCGAGGACTGTGATGGGCAACTCCCACGCTATCGGCGTTCAAAGGTCGTGAAACAACCCGAGAACTACAGCTGTGGCAACTGCGGTGGGTCGCTGCGCATCGAGGAGGCTGCCAGCGAATGAGTCCCAAGTGCTGCCCGAAGTGCGATCAGCTAGTCCTAGCGACGACAATCCGGGGACTCTCGGCAATCACGATCCAGCCCTGTGACCATGAAATCGCCGATCTGGCAGCGTTGAACGACGTGAGTGACCTCGACCCCTTGGCGCCCGGCGAGTGGCTCACGCAGTTCCTCGCTGAATCAGAGGACGACTGACACCCCCTGACGCTTCGGCTCTCCCTCATTTCATCGTTCGTTTTTGATCGGTACAGGCGCTAATATGGGTAGTATATTATACTAACCTTCGCAAGCCCACATCTCTCTGAGTATCGGTGACGTAGTGAAAAGCGAGCTTGATAGAGCAGTACTCAGATGGCGTCAGCAAGTTCTTGTTCGGATTGTTCGCCGTAGACAATCTGATAGGAGACGTCGGTCATCCAGATGGCGAAGAGCGTGACGCCAGCCAGTGCCGCCATTCCGTACCACCACTTGGGGACGAGAATATCGGCTTGGAATGCGGCCCCTCCGAATCCGATTCCAAATGTTGCACAGGAAAAGAGCAGGCCAAAGGTCATTGGAATGCCGAGCAGCGACCGAATGGGGCGGGCTCGGAATGCTCTCCATAGCGACTGTCCACCCTTCCGACCACTGAACATCATTGCGATCCCCACCGCGAAGATGAGTATCAACGAGAGGTAGAACACGATCGCCATGTCCCACGCCACTGGCGTCGAATAGCCCTGTCTCTCCAGCATTCCAACGACAGTTGGGGCGGGGGTAGCTGCTATCCCACCGAAGAAGATTCCCATCAGAAGAACCTTGATCGTATGCGCCCCCAATCGGCTGACTTTCAGCCGGGCGGTCTCTCTGAAGTTTATTTTCGACATGGATAATTGTGATGAGAGACGGTGGCTAAAACGTTTCCTCTGAGAGTAGATCGCCGAATGCCGCCCTGCCGAATAGCGGACAGTCAGCCTGCATCGGTCAGGCTGACAGTCTCCTGTTTCGCGTGGTACGGACACCAGATTTCCGGAGTAATCTGGCTGTTTTCAGCACTGCTCGCATCTCTACTATACGTCGGAGTCTACACTACTGACAGTCCCGCCGGAGGACTTCCGGGATGACAGTTACTCCCTGCTGATACTGGCAGTCGTGGAGTGTCGTGACAGCCGGACAGTCCCTGTTGTCGCTGCTAGACGGCCATCTATTCCGGCAGGGTGGACAGTCCCACCGGTTGGATCCTGCCGGAACCCAGGCCGGGCTGGTCGGCAGATCTGACAGTCCTCTGTCGCGGTTGTGCCGGCGCACACGGCATTCTGTTGCTCGTGGACAGTCCCATGCGTTGCACCCTCTACTGTTGAGGTCTCTCTCATTGAAATTGCGGTGTCTCGCAGAAGACGGCACCCCACTGGTGCGTTAACGGTGGCATCCAGATGGCGCGTCCATTTTGGTATCTCTCCTGGTGCGCTCACGTTGGCACCCTGATCATGTCGTCACACCGGCACCCCAGTAATGCGTGGTGCTGCTGGCACCCAGTAGTGCAGCAAGATGCGTTGACTGTGTCGCTCAAGTCGGCACCCCAGATGCCGGTAGCACTGGCTGGCACTTCCACACGGAGTAGACAACGGTTTCCTCGCTGTGTCCCGGCAGGGCAGACTGTCCAGTACTCTCGTGGCAGACTGTCCATCTCTCTCGTCGGTCGTTCTTTCAAGGGTACTCCGGCCAGTCTCGTCTGTGTTGGCCGTCACTCGGTCTCTGGGGTGCCCTCCTCGCTGTCGCTATAGCCGTCGCGTCTTGCTGCTGCTGTTGCTGTTGCGGCCTCCCGCTGTGCGGCACACTGCCCGGTTCTGCTCAGGGGGGCTTGCCGCCCTCCCGGTGCTGACTGTCCTGCTGGCGGTCTACTCTCCTCTGCGGGCCGCTGCTCGCACTGCTGGACTATCCCTCTCTCGTCTCTGCGTCTTTCCGCTCTGAGTTCGGCACGGCCTGACTGTCTCACAGTCTCACCATCGTGTTTCCTCCTCGCGTGACCTCGGGTGGGCTGTCCCACTCCTACGGAGCCACCATGCTGACGGTCTCTGCACTCGTCGGGGTCGCGCCTGCTCTGTGCTTGTTGGGGTGCCCCTGTTCACGTCACGCTCGCCATCACCTGCATGTCGATCTGTTAGGGGTGCTCTCCATGGCACTTGGCATGGGATACCGTCTTTGTCGGCACCAGTCAGATCTCCACCATCGACACTATATAGTATTCTGATAATTCATTCTCAATACTATCTTCCCAGTAGTTGCGACCATTGTTGTCCGATGTTGATTTCCTATACTCGGACTTCGAGAATCTCAAACTACTTTCGTAGAATAAAACCTGAGTAAGTACTCTTCGACCCACGGGTGGTTTCCGCTCTATAATGGTCGGAGGAGAGAATTTGATGTGCAATTGCCGGTAATATTTTGACGGTCGTCATGGTAGTGAGAGTATGGACGAACCCGAATCATGGGATGTTTTGATCGACGAACTCCGTGGTAATCGCGCCGAACTTCTGTTAGCAATGAACGATAATTACCCGGCCGAGACACCAAAGCGAGAGCTAACTGACACAGTCAACTCCGTGAACTATCATCTCGATATTCTCACCGAATGGGGCCTGATTGAGGTCGTCGCTCGCGAGCAGCAAGGCGATCGAATCCCCGCGCGTGTGTTCTCGCTCACTGATCGCGGTCGTGAGGCAGTCGAGGAGTTGTTTGAGCAGACAGATGCACGGCCAATACCCACCGCAGTTGAGCAGCATATCGAGAGTCTTCGGCGAGAAGTTCAGGTGGCACAAGATGAGGCAGAAGCAGCTCAGTCAGAAGCGCAGGCGGCACAGGAGCGAGTCGAGCGACTCAAAGAGTGGATTAAAGCCAACGTGGCTGATTCTCAAGGTACTGGGTAGTAAAAGCGCGTGAGATAACAGCCGAGGAGGAACCCGACGATCGCACCGGCGTCACCAATTATCGGCTGCAGTGCAGCGAAGATACCCATCGAGAGAAGGAGCGCTATCGGGATGACTTTCAGCCAATAGACCGCTTTCTTCCCGAGTCCTGTGTTCGAGGACGATGTCTGTGTACCCATCTAATCTTACCTGTTAGATTCATATTCGTCGAACCGCTCTAAAAGTCCTTTGCCGGTTTCTTCTCGTGACTGCAAATCTCGTTCAATAAACTCAATGAGTCTGTCGCCAACACTGGGGTAGGTCCGCGGCACGCCTTTTTTCCATTCATTCCAGGTGTCTTCGTCTTCGATTTTAAGCGGATACGTTATCATTCGGATATCGTCTTGTGATTTGAGGGCATCCATAAGTACCTCATGGTTTGTGTTACTGCTATTATATTACTGAAGGTTACCATACAATACCCTATAAGACATAAAATTCTAATAGGGTATGAGGCGTTAGTTACTAGTACCATAACTACGTTATTAGATATGAGGTAGTACTAATGAAAGGATATCAAACCTTACGTCATCATGCAACCCGACTCAGTCGCCCACAGATACTCGCGATCGCCACCGGTCTCGCACTCATCGCCGTTGACCCCGTAGCGGCGGCGGGGGCCTGTGACGTCCCGAACGCGTCGAACGGTATCAACCAAGGTGGGCAACTGCTCCGAAGCATCCTCGTCCTCGCCGGGATTTTCGTCGGCGGCAAGTCGATGATCTCCTCACGAAGTGGTGGGAGTCACGGCAAGGCCGGGTCGCGAAAGACGCTTGGGGTCGCCATCGGCCTGTTGTTCGCTGGCGCGGCACTCCCGCAACTCGCCGGGTGGGTGCTCGGGATGTTCGGGAGTTCGCTCTCGGATGTCGGCCTCGGCTGCATGTTCTAACCTCTGACGAACGGTCTACTGATCATCTTCCTCCTCCCACCACCACGCTATGACCCATCACACTGTTCCCCGAGTGCTCGTGTGTATCCTCCTCGTGAGTGTGCTTGCCGTCGGGTGTTCCGTTGCCCAATCGACGACCACGACCGCCCCGACGCCGACGAACAACTCGACAAATGCGAGCACTGGAAACACGAATGCGACGAACCAGACGGTATCGCCACGGCCGAACGTCAACCCCTACGGACAGGACTACCTGAACAAGACAGGCAAATTCAACTCCAACAACTCGACACTTGGCGTCTACAACAATTCCAGCGGGATGCAAGTCGGTGGGGGTGGGATGTTCTACAATTCCATCCTCGACGGCTTTCTCGCCATCCTCGGTTACTTCGTGAACGGGCTATTTTGGCTGATTGACGCCTCCCTGGGCATTGCCGTGAAGATGATAACGTTCACGCCCGCCCCGCATTGGGGCAGTGGCTGGTATCAGAACCCCGGTAATACGATCTGGCCCGAGAAGTACCACGACTGGAAGAGCAACGCCCAGCCGTGGACGTTCTTCATCTGCATCATGGCAACGGGGATTTACCTCGCGTTCGGACAGCGTGGCTTCGGCATCCTTCCCGCCCGGTATGAACGACAAGGATCGAAACATCTCATCCTCGCGTGGGTCATGGCCTTCTGGGGCTGGCAACTCGCCGGCTTCTGGCTGAATATCTCGAACGCGCTCGGGCACGGGATTACTGCCGATCTCACCCAGACGTCAATTGCGTCGAATAGTCTCAAAGGCGTGCTCCTGATCGGAATGTTCTTTGTCGGGATTTGGAACATCTGGGTATTCCTTGTCATCATCTCGTTGGTGAGCCTTCGATTCATCGGTCTGACAGCGTTGACACCGTGGATACCGTTCTTTTTCGCGTTGAAGGCGATGCCCATTCGTGGGTTGGGAATGATCGGCGACGGCCTCACGAAGTTGTGGTTCATGCTCTCGTTGGTGACGCTCCCGGTCTCAATTGCCTTGTCTGTGGGCTTCTCCCCGATGACCACGGATATCTTCAAGACCTACGGCATTGGTGGCCTCCAACTCGTCGCGATGCAGCTCGGGACGGCCGTGGCCTGTCTCGTGATGCCGTACGTGATGTACCAGAAAGGCGGGCAAGCGTTGGCGTCTGTCGGTGTCGTCGGATCGGCACCCACCGCCGAAGGAATGCGGGAGTCCTATCAGGATCAGCGCCAGCGTGCGTACGACCTCAAAGAGTCGACGAAACAGACGGTCACCGAAGTGCGTGACACCCATCGAGGGCTCCGTGGTGCGGACCCTGTCGGCGACGGTGGGCGGGGCTACGCGACCGGACAGGCCGGACGACAGACGTTCCAGACGTACACCCAGACGATCAACCAACGAATTCAGAACATCCGTGGCGGGGATAGTATCGACCCGGAGACGGGTGGCGAAATCCAGCATGGACTTGAGCGTCATTTCCCCAAGAACGATGAATTAGAACAGCTGCGGCAGGATCGACTCAACGACATTCGCAACAGATTACAGGACTGACCGAACTTATGAGTGACGACAGTAATTCACACGGCGGGCATATCGGCCTCGAAACAATCATTCCACAGGAGACAACGGGGAACGTCTTCGCGACGGTACTCGGGCTCTCCATCGGAGAGCTAGCTCTGGTCGTCCTCCCGACGGCCCTGCTGGCGTACATCGAACTGACCTACATCTCGGTGCCGGTGATGTGGTTTTTCGTGTCTGTGGGTTGCCTGGCGGGCGGGTTGTACTTCGCGGTGAAGCAAACGCCATGGTATGCAACGCCGCTCGAAACCATCTCGAAGAAATTCGATTACCTCCGGTCGCGATTCCGGATGCCGCTGGTCGGCCCGGACGCGGCGGACGTCCCTGGTGTGGCAGACATTCACTCCGAGTATGATGCGTTGGAAACGGACGATGGGACGCTCTTTACGCACATCACCGTGGATCTGCAGAACGTCTCGGAACACGACCGGACAGAGGGGATTCTCGACGCGGCAGGTCTCGCAAACGGGTTCAACAAACATATCGCACAGGCCGAATCGGATGGCTTCGACGTGAAGATTCACCTGCCACAGACGCCCCCACGCGACATCTCACAGACGGATGCCCTCGATGAGGCAGCGTTTGACAAGACTCTCCCCCAAGTGGCCCGTGACTATGCGCGTGCGCAAGCGGAACACTACGTCGAGTGGTTGGCGACGTCGGGGATGATGGAACAGACGTGTACCATCGTCGTCTGGATTGCCCCGCACGAGGTCGACACACCGAGCGCCGATGCAGGCTATATCGCACAACTCGCCGACCTCTTGGGCACCGGTCTCTTCTCGGCGGGTGACGCGACGAAAGACAACCAAGCCGTCGCCCTCGACCGCCGGGTTGAGACGGTGAAGAAAGCCATCGCAAGCGTGTCGAAAGGAACACGCCTGTCGGCTGATGAAAGCGTGGCCTACCTCCGCGAGTTCTGGCTGGACGAACAGACGCCCTTCAGCTACTCCGAGGTCACATCTGACGCGCCAATACCCGAGACGGCATACGTCAGTGACGACCGCGATGAAGACGACGAGGCGGACGCTGACAACGACCAGGCGGGGTGGCAAGAGACACTCCAACCAGTACGCGACTGGATCACGCAACAGACATCCTCGAATGCACGCGAACGGGCGATCTATGGTCCGGCCAACGTCGATGAGACGGTCAATAGTGTGGGTGTCAACGACGACTTTTACACGAGCAGCCTGTGGGTCGTCGGGTGGCCGTCGTCGCCTTCGCCCGGCTTCCTGACCGATGCCCTCACCGTCCCCGGTGTCCGCCTGGATGCCTCGCTGTACGTCCACGCGACCGAGTACCGGGACAAGATGGACGAACTCGCGACCGATCAGGAGTGGTTGAGTGCGATGGGAATCGAGAAAGAAGGTAAGCAGGCCAAAGCCGACGACGCGGACGTTGCCGCCACGCAGAAGATCATTCTTCGCGATCACATGCGCGATAACGGCGTTGAGTGCTCCGAGATATCGATGATCGTCACGGTGCGGGCTGACACGCGGGAGAAAGCACTCAAGGTCCGCAAGCACGTGAAGACGGAATTTCTGGGACCGAACGATATCGTCGCGACGGAAGCGGACGACCGCCAGCTCGCCGCGATGAAAACCACGAGTCCAACCCCCGGTGACGCCTTCAACGACGCCTCACAGAACGACACACGCTTTGAGATGCCATCGGACACGCTGGGGGCAATGTTCCCGATGGCGGGCGGCTATCAGACGCACGAGTCCGGGACCATCTACGGGATGGCACTCGCCCGGTCAGGTGCACCGCTCGGGTTGCTACAGGTTGACCGCCGGACGCTCGCCGTCCCCCACCGGTTCTGGGTTGGCCGCTCTGGTTCGGGCAAGTCGTTCAACATCAAGGATTTGCTCATCGCTGATATGCTCCGGACGCCGAACCTCCGAACGATTATCGTCGATATCGCCCGCGGGTTCGATGGCGTGGTTGAGACGTTCGATGGTGGGAAGGTCAAAGTTGGAGAGACGAAGATTAACCCGTTCGAAGTCCGTGCACCCGGCGAACACGGCGAGGGTTTCACGGCTGACCTCTCCTCGAAGATTAACCTCATCGCCGATATGTTCTATTTGTACCTCCAGAAGAACGCCACCGACCCCGAGGAGCTGCGCGCCACGCTCGTCGAACTCATTCGGAAGACGTACTCCAACGCGGGCATCACCGACGACCCCGAGACGCATTCAAAGAAGAAATCCCCGACGATGGTAGATTTCTTCTCTGTGTTAGCCGATGCCGCGACGAACCCCGAGGAGTACACCGCCGAAGGCACGGATTTCGAGACCGAGAACATGGTCGAACACGCGGGGATACTTCTCACCGCCCTCAAACCATTCAAACCCACGCCCGACGATGAACCCGATGGCGCGTTTGAGTGGATGAGTGGTGAATCGGAGGTCGACCTCTCCAGTCGTGTGCTGTACTTCGATATGCAGAAATTCGAGGGGAAACCCGCGGTCGAGAAGGGCATGGCGATGGCCTACATCCTCTCGATCGCCCCCGAGGTCGCGAAACAGACGAACAACTACGTGGACGTGGTCGTTGACGAAGCACACGACTTGTTTGCTGAGGCGGCACACGCAGGCCGGTTAGAGTCGATGGTGCGAGCGGGTCGGAACGCCGGGTTGATGTTCGACTTCATCTCACAGGCCGACGACGACTTCAACGAAGACGCGGCAAAGCGCATCGCGAAGCAGTGTGCCATCTCGGGGTGGCAGGACATGGGGAAGATGGGACTGTCCGATCCCGAACCATTCGGACTGACGGACATGCAGGCGAGTCAACTTGCCGGGGGATTAGCCGCGGGAGACAAGGATGAGACGTCCTACTCCGAGTGTCTCGTCGACGTTGACGGCGATGTCTACCGCGTCCGGAAACGCGTGAGTGACTACGCGAAGGCCGTCCTCGATTACCGTGAGTCCGACAACGGCGACTTTGACGCCTACCTTGCCCGTGAGTTGGCCGACGATGCCAGTGACGACCAGAAGGACAGTGAGACGGAAGACACCGAGCGCACCGACGAGACTGCCGAGGAAGAGAGCAGCAGCGAACCACAGTCATTTGCACCGAAACCGATGGAGGCCGACTAATGACAACCGAAATAGGCGAACTCACCGAACGACTCCGGCAGAACCGCAAGCGAAAGAAGATCAGCGACATCGAGGGGTTCGAACTCGATACGAAAGAACGCGACATCATCGAACGCAAGTGCGAGCACCTCGACAAACCAGTGTACAAGGTCCGTCCGTATCGCGGTGAGGGTGGGGTTCGCGAGGCGATCACCCTGTTGAACGGGATGCACGAAACAGCCGGGAGTCCCGAGACACACGCCTTTGAAATCGTCTATGACGAAGAGATCCTCGACTTCCGGTTTGTGCCCGGTTCGGGGATTATTGGGAAGAACCTCCGTGACCAACTGTTCGAAGACTACCCTGACTCGACCGTCGAGCAACTCCCCGAGGCGTTCCCGGCGTGGGACGAGGATGAGTACGTCGCTGGGGCGCGGATGCATTTCTTCAAATCTACCGAGTACCCGATTCGACACATCGATATCGACGGCTTTGGTGATGAGAACGGCAGTCGTTCACAGGCGCGTGATCCGTTCAAGAACATTCTGACGAAGGTCACCGGCGGGAGTACCGACGTCATGTTGCAGGTCGTCTTTCGACCTTCACAACAGGGGTTCCGGTACCGCGGGAAGATGGCGAAGGTCGCTGACCGAATGCGAGCGCCGAACACGCGCTTCCTGACCGATTACCCCGCGACGGACGTCGAGAAACAGGCCGCAGATATCATTGAGAATCAACAAAATGAGTCGATGTATGAGATCGAAATCCGTGTTGTCGCGGCCTCGAGCACGAAAGAGGCAGCTGAAGGCCGGGTTCACTCGGTCGTGCATGCCCTTGACGAGTTCTATGAGAGTCACAACCGACAGGGGTTCTACGGGACGCCCGTCGGGAATACCACCCTCCGGTCGGCACGGAGCGATATGCATTCGTTCCTGTCGGCAACGGCGAGTCGGTCGTTCGAAGGCTATACCGATATGAAATGCACAGCATCGGAACTGGCGGGTGTCGTCCATCTCTCCGGCGACGTGAACAACCCACACATCGATTACTCGGAATCACGCGCCGGGATTCCCGTCCCGATCGGCACGCCGCGTTTTGACTTTACCCGTGCGGGGTTGGATGAGACGGCAACGCCGCTGGAAAAGCAGGTCGCGATGTTCAACGCGAGCGCGCGAGGGGAGCCGTACTGGATCGGCACCGGTGCACGGAAAGGGACGGAAGCGGGGATTCACGAGGATGTGTTTAAACGCCACGTGTTCGTTCCCGGTTCAACAGGATACGGGAAGACGACGCTGTTGAAGAATCTCTTCCGGCAGATGATGGACCGCGGTGTCGGTGGGATGTTCTACGACCCGAAGGGTGACGATGCCGAAGACGTCGTGTCACTCGTTCCTGAGGGACGCGAGGACGACGTAATCTACATCGAACTCGGCGGGAACCGGGACAAACAGGTCGGCTTCAACTTCCTCGAAGTGCCGTCGAGTGAACCGCCAGACACGCCCGCGTACAAAGAGGCGGTCGAAGCCCTTGCCGACGATCTGGAGGCGCTCATCTCTCTCGCTGGCGGCGAAGAGGACTACTGGGGACCACGGATGAAACGAGTTGTTCGGAACATGGTTCGGGGCATGGCGAAAGCGGGCTACGACTGTACGTTGCTGGATATGTACTTCGCCCTCGTGAGTCAGGAGCGCCGCGAGCAGTACGCACAGATGCTCGAGGACGAACGGATCGACTGGATTGTCGAGTACGCCCGTGAGCAACTGGCGGACATGGAGGATTCGGACCTCGAACCCCTGGTTGGACGGCTGCAACAGTGGATCGAGAACCCGATCACCCGCGAACTCGTGTCGTATCCGAAATCCACGTTCTCCGTTGAGGACGCCATCCGAGAGGGGAAAATCATCATCGTCGAGGATAACACGACCTCCGAGACGGTGGGGACGATGGTCGCGACCGCGTTGATCCGCCGAATCTGGGTGGCTGTCCGAGAACAGTCACGGATGGGTGAGAAGCCGCCAATGTTCTACAGCATCCTCGACGAGTTCGACAAGATCATCTCGGCCAACTCGAACATCGCTCGCATTCTGTCGTTGGCCCGGTCGAAGAACCTCTCGATTATCGGCGCGTGCCAGGACCTCTCGAACCAGCTCGACGGCAAAGAGCAGATCCAGAACGCGATTCTTGGCCAGTGTGGAACGATTCTCAATTTCAACCCACAGCGACCGGGAGAGGCGCGTCTCATGGCGAAGCGACATAGCGAGGATATCGGCCAACAGGACTTGGCCAACCTCGGGAAGTACCAGCTCTATATGCGGACGGACAACGAGCACGGTGAGCCGACGAAGACCTACAAGGTCGGGACGTTTCCCCCGATCGACGAGGTCGAGGACGTCGCCCGGACCGATGAAGACAGAGAGGCACTCATCGAACGCTCGTTGGAACAATACGGTGGCGATCGTCGGACCAGCGAGGATCAGAAACGTGATTCCAAGTTCTACGACTATGATGGGACTGACGAGGACTACGAACTCACCGAGGAACGTGAGGCACTTATCCTGAAAGCCGCGTACGACCTCGCACTCAAAGATGACGAGTGTGACGATGGTTTCGTCGAGAACCGGCGCATCTGGGAGCTGGCGAAAGAATGGATGGGCTTCGAGACACTCCGCGGGGAACAGTTCTGGGGAATGGTCGACTATATCCCCGACAAACGGTTAGACCGAAGCGAACGCAACGGAGACATGTACCTCAAGTGCACACCGGAAGGCCGGGCGTTCTTCCTCGCGACGGGTGTGTCCTCGACCTCGGGGAAGGGGAAGCATCGTGAACTCCTGAAAGACGCCTACGACCCGCTGACGCTCGCCGGATTGGACGTCAGGCTTCCCATCCAGACCGGAGAGGAGGAAGCAGATGGCATCGCAAAGGTGCCGTTCGAAACCACGGTCTCACTCCGGAACGTCGAACGAGTGCGCGAACAGATCCGCGGCGACTATCCGATTCTGTTCGACCTCACGAGCGGGGGCGACGTCGCCCTCGAGGCCGAGTCATCCACGGGGAAGACGCAACCGGGCCAGACAGTCATCAACCTCGGGAAAGCCGTCGCGAACGGACAGAAGTGCGTCTTCTTGTGTCGAGAGAAGACAGCGGATACCGTCGAGGGGACGCTGACCGACCCGCCATTCACGGCGAAAGATGGGTCGTTCTACAACAAGAAAGGCCAGGCGCTCCGGATTAACGGAACCACGTTCCCCCGACCGGACGAGATGGAAGAGACGGTCTGGCGCGAACGCGATGACCAGTACGTCCTCGAGGACCAGGATGGCCGTGTCTATGCGCGCTTTGATTCGCGTGATGCCATCTTTTCGGACGTAAACGCCTACCCCGAACGGCGACAGGACGGCGATGGCACCGGGTGTATCACGAAGCCCGTGATCCCCGGCGAGTGGTCGAGTGAGGACTACGAGATCCTCATCATTCCCGAAGACGCCGAGACACCGCAGGACGTCGTCGTCCGTCGTGATGGCGAAGATGTGCGGCTGGCGGGATTGAGTCGCGAGGAAAAAGAGGTGCCGTCGCTCGGTGCGCGATTAGACGCGATCTGAGTTGCCAGCTGGTTTTTCGGAGTGGCCACGTGCCCAGATGATCGCGTCAATCGGAAAACTGGAGATTAATTACGGGACTTTCAGTGGCGTGGTCACACGGGCAAGTGCTGCATCCACTCATGACAGTGCAGAAGTGGTCGAATCAGCCCCTACTGGACGATAGCTGATCATCCCCACTTCTGACGACGGATAGAACTTCGTTCCCGGTGGCTCCGACAGCCACTGCAGCACCTGAAAGAGGTCACCGCCCGCCATTCCTGTGTGGAACAGCAGCACCAGGACACCGATAGCCATCAGCATCCAAGTCCCCGAGAGTGCGAGTCCGACTGCAATCGGAGTGATGACCAGAAATGGAGTGGCCGTGAGCAGAATCAGCGCGCGGCGAGAGAGAACTGTATTCTCATAGATGGTTGCTGGCCCGGTGAGATTGAATGTGAACGAGGCATCTGCCCCATATGCAGCAGCGACAAGCCCATGCAGCCCTTCATGGACGACGACCATCCCAACAAGAATCCCGCCAGAGAGGGCGAAGTTAGCCAGCAGCGAGAGGTTGGGGACAGTAGGGTATGATTCTCGGAGGAGAACGATGGCAAAGACACTAAACCACCCGAGAGCGGTTAACGGAAAACAGCTCACGGATGCCCGCCCAGCAAACTCGAATTCTGAGCCCTCGGCAGGTTGATGTGGCTCATAGCCGTCCTCACTGAGCGTTGGTGCAGGATCCGGTGTGTCAGCAGACTCGCCCCATGTTTCTGGGTTCGTAAGGGGGGTTGTCCGCCATTTGGCGATCGCGCGGATGAGCGAATCGAGAATCAGTGTGAGGCCAATGGTGAGGAACACGAAGAACGCAATGCCGACCGCCCATTGGTCGAAGCTGGTAATCGCAGCTGGGGTGGGGTTATCGATGATGAACACGGCAGACCACAGTCCGAGGAGGACAACGCCCACCCGAAGGCGGTGGTAGCGATTCCACGTCTGTGTGAGACCAGTCCAGACGGTTCTGGGTGCTTTCTTCCAGTACATTACAGTCAACTATTACTGAAACGAATATAAAGAAGTAGGGGCTGAGAGAAATGATCACGTGTGAATCAGTCGCCATCGATCACGGGCGACAAAGACACACTGGCCAGTGAGGACAGCCGCAACCATCCAACCAATCGCACCGTATCCCTGTGCGCGCATTTCGTCGAGCTCCACGATCTTTTACATACGGCTCCGCCGGGGTCGCTGTTCGTTGGCAGCCAGTAATCGACAAACTACTTTCACTCTGGTTTCGGGACAATTAACCAGCCAGCCATCCACCCATATCGACATGAACCATCGAATCGATCGCGACGAGCAGGCAGGAACTCACCAGCAGAGCGACGGTCTCTGGGGAGCAGACAAGCTTAGAACCCGAACGGACGACCGCGCACCACTCACACACCGGACAGATCGTATCGCGCTCCGAAACGAAATGGATACACCCATCGTGTACGTGGACGACGATCCACTGTTTTTCCTCGCACCAGACGAGGAATCGATGCAACAGTCGCTACTGAAGGACGGTATCGCCGACATTCGCCACCAGCATTACGCCGTAGAGGCGGACGACCTCGGCGAGAGCGAGACGATCGTCCGGGAGATCATCGACCAGTTCGACGCCGATACCGGCCAGAAATTCTACTATGGGATTGCAGGCGAGCGAGCACAGATTTGTGGGAACGGTCTCGACGACTACTTCGACGCGATTGCTAACTTCCGTACCATCTACACAGACCTCGAAACGCAGCTCGACCCCACTGGCACGTACCAACGAACGGGCTTTCCTCACGAAAACGAGTATATGAGTGTGCAGTGCATCGGTCTCACCTCCGTTGAGGGGTTCTGGCTGCGATTCAACACGCGGATGACTGAGGCACCGGATGAGGAATACTATTCAAGGACGTCGGTGTCGGTGACGTCACTCGAACAGCATGGCACGCTCACAACCATGTGGCTCCAGGATCGGCTTGACCATCCCGCTCTCAGCAGCCCCTCGTCGGTTGATCGGCAGGACGCCGCAGCGGCACAGGCGAAACTGCCGCTCGGACCGAGCCCACTCACGGACGTCAAACATCACCGACTCATCGGGTATCGCAGCCGTGACGAGACGGTCGAGTACATCACGTGTGAGAATCCGTACTATCGAGCGGAACAGACGGCACGCAGCGAGCAGTTCGACCGTCTCGACGATGCAGGTGTGCCGCGGGATGTGATTCGGCGAGTCATCAATATTGACCGCATACCGCTCCGCCCGCGAGGCGGCTCACATGGTGTTGATGAAGACGTTTTCATCAAGGGCGCGTTCGAGATCACACAGTTCGGCACGCCCACGGGACCGGGAGCCGGCGGTGTGGCGCTACTCTCTGGAAAAGTAAACCCAGTGCTGGAAGAGGACTTCGCCGAGTGGAAGATGGCAGTACGTGCCAAGCGTGAGAAGCAGACTCGTGGGTTTCTCGACCGACTCAGATTGTGAGGAGGTCCACCGGCAGTGGCACCGTTCGACATCGAGATCATAGCCCACGATTGGTGGTTAAGGTGGTGAGCACATTTCCAGTTGTGCCGTTCAGTAGCGATTGTGTCTTGCGCTGGTTAGTACTGCATACTAATCTCATCACTTCCGATACTTCGGAAATGCGACAATAGCTACGCTAATCCGAGGCTTACTTTGAGCGCCGTGTCAATCTCGCCCATCTTCTCGTCACTTACCTGTCCAAGCGTCCGCTCGATACGCTTCTCAACGTCCACAGTCCTGATTTGGTCGAGCTGCACCGCAGAATCCTTCTCAACCTCCTCGTCGCTCGCACGGAGCACGACCACAAACGGGTACTCCGAGATCGTCGTCGTCATCGGAGCGATGATGGTCGTTGGCGAGTACTGGTTGCCCGTGTCGTTCTGCACGACGACCGCAGGCCGTGTCTTCCGAATCTCGGACCCCTTGGTGGGGTCAAGCTGAACAAGCACGATGTCGCCACGGCGAACGCTCATAGAGAGTCGTTCGCCTCACTCGAAACGCCTTCCCATTCGTCGTTGATGCGACGGGCCTCCTCGGCGTGGTCGCGGTACGCTTGGGCAAGGTCGTCGTCGTCCACACTGTCTGCTTTCCGAATCACGATTTGGCCGTTATCGCGTTCAACGACGACCTCGTCGCCGCCGTGGATGTTTTCCTGTTCTCGAATCCATTTCGGGATTGTGACTTGTCCGCGGTCACCGACGCGCCGTTTGTTCTGAACCATTACACTAATTCATACTATTTTCATATCTATAAGCGTGTCGGTGCTCCCGCCGCTTATACCGTTCAACAGCAGTGTTCGATAGCAATTGTCAACCTTGTGAGTTAGTATGAGCTACTAGCCTGCGAACGTCCGAACAAAGAAGAACACCTACAACCAGGACACCTTTGCACGTTCTTCCTGCTGCTTTGTCATCGAATAGGCACCGAGATAGTGTTCGCGAAACGTCTTCCAATCCTCCCAGCCACCCCATTCCATCACCATTCCTGGTTCCACATCATCCTCAACAAGCAGAGTCCCCCACGTTCGTCGGAGGTCATGCGATGTCAGATACTTCCACCCCTCGTCGTTGTCTGTGGCACGCAGCGTGTTCGCTGCGGTTTCGACCCAGCGTTGCATTGTTCGCGTTGATCGATCCACGAGCGGAATATCCGCGTCTTCCTGTCGCGTATCGGCGTAGGCGTCGATGGTTGCGGCGAGTCCGAGTGGAATCGGCGTTTCTCGATATTTCGATCCTTTGCCGTCCCAGACGCGAACGAACGTCCCAGCTTGGCTTTCGACGATATCCGGGGGAGTGACTGCGACGATCTCGGCGGCGCGCAGGCCACACCGCCCACCGAGTCCGAATGCGATTTTCTGGGGAGTGGTGTCGGCGGTCGCGAGGAAGCGGGTGAGTTCGTCGCTGGTGAGCCAGACCTTTTTGCCTTGATCGACAGCGTGATTTTTCAGTTGCATAGGGTGTCGCTTATCTCAGCTAATACGACACAAAATAATGAAAGTAATGGGTTTGGACGCTGATTTTTACTCAAGGGTATTTAAAGGAACAAGTTTGCGTGTCGGAGAATGCGGGGAACTCCGACACCAACACCCCATCACATCGGCCGATCGATGCTGGAAATCACCTCGCACTCAATAGGACTCGATCGAACCCTAGTCACTATCGTCGCAACGCAGGAAACAGCCTCCCCACTCAGTAGTGGACGACTCTAGCGTCTCCGAGGGTTATCTCTCAGCTTGCTCGACAGTGCTGGACACACAGTCGAGGAGTGCCTCAACGAGTGGGTCTGGCTGGTACTGCACGATCTGGGCTTCCGAGTCGTGCGTAATGACGTCTGCAGCAGCTAAGCGGGGCAGATGGATCTGTTCGAGCGAGATCCGTCCTATTTCTTGGTCGATGTCGTGCTGGTGACTGAGCTCCGTGACGAGCTTGGCGACAGGGACGGACGTGGCAGGGGACGTTTGTAACTGGCGGAGGAGTGTCCGACGCTCGGGATGCGCGAGAATTCGAAAACAATCAGTGATTGCTTGGTCAGTGTCTGGATTAACGGGTGGACGCATAGCAGGTCGCTGTACTCGGCGGCTGGCATTAAAGATGTCTCTAGGAAATAATTCACAGATAATTTATATAACGTTCATCAAAGTATGACACTGGTACGCAATCACATCACCAAATAATGCACAATGACACCATGTGACAACCCATCAGATAACACATCTTGATCAGGCACGCACTCCTTTCCATCTGAGAAGGCAATTTGAGATTATGATAAAAATTATGGAACTTGTAGCCGAGGAATTCCTCAGTGGACGTATCCACATCCGAGAGAATACGACGCCAATCCGAAACATCTCAATCACTCCCCCTGATAAAATCACAGATCTAGAGCAAGAATAATCTCATATTTGTTTACAAACGCGAAATTCCTGTCGCTACCAAAGACCACTCGCTCACACGGTCTCACTACCTTGGAATGGTAACACACCGCAAAGGATTTAATAAATTAGTGATAATCTCTAATCGGATACCAATGCATGACCTGACTGGCTTTCAACGAGACCTGCTGTACGTCGTGTCCGGGTTGGACGACCCACATGGACTCGCCATCAAAGATGACCTCGAAGATTACTACGAAGCGGAAGTCCATCACGGGCGACTGTATCCAAACCTGGATACGCTCGTCGACAAGGGTCTAATCGAGAAGAGCGCAAAAGACCGCCGAACAAACGCCTACACGCTGACCCAGCGTGGCCAGCGAGAAATCGAAGCTCGGAGAAACTGGGAGCAGCAGTATCTCGAGTAGAGTACTCGTGCAGCCTGACAAAGACACTACTACGCCTGTCTTTCACCAGTCTGCCGCGTCATCGAGTTGAACTTCTTTTCCAGAACCAAGCACAGCGCAACTGACTCAGATACCGTCTCTCAGTGCTCAAGTGCGAACCACTCAGTTGTATAGCCCGTTTGTTGGAGATGCCAGCGCTGTTCAGGGCCACGCAGACTCACGCGAAGCTCAATCACCGCATCAACCTCTGATTTGAGTGTATCAACACACGCTGCGTCAGGATCTGTCTGGAGGAAATAGTACCCGACGGCATCAGCCCCACTCACTGCCTGAAAGAGTGGTATGAGAAAGTCACGCTCGTCGATGGCAGTGTCGGTGATGAGCGGCCGCAGTGAATCAACATAGAGCCGACATCCACCCTTTCCGTGGTCAGTATAGTCCGGATCAGTATTCGCAAGCGTCTGAATCACTGCCGTGCGGAGATCGGCCAGCTCGTCGGAGATCGATGAAATGTGTGCCCCGTACTCGTGAGTGTTCTCACTGCTGGCTATGGATCGCACTGTCGCACGGTTCCGATGCGTGAGGATCTCCACCTGGTCGCCTGGCGTGGGTGCTGGTGCCCTTTGGTGCTGGGTGTCTGTGGGCGACCCCTCAAGGAGTGCAATCAACTCGTGACGATCGAGCTTCGACTCTGGGTCTGAGTCGCCACGCAGGAATGCCCGCGTCATGTCGAAGACACTATTGGGAACATCGCCGATCACGAGAATATTCCCACCGTCCTCTTTGAGCTGCTCAAGTTCGGAGACGAGTGTAATCACTCCTGTACTTGTGACCGTCACAACATAGCCTTCGAACGCAAACGAGACAGCGCCCGCTGCACGGAGCGTCCCGTCGTGTGTCGGCGTGAAGAGTGCTGTGAGTGCCTCTGGATCAATGCGGTCAGAGAGCCGCTCACGCAAGGTCGTTGGGTTGCTGTCGACGATGTCAGCCACCGCCACCACAACTGCCGTGGCGAGGTCACGCGTTTGCGCGCATGTATGATGCGCCGGTGGTGTGTCGTCACCCGACGTGCCGGCAAACATATCGGGTAGTGGTGAGTCGCTGTCGAGCGATGGCGTGACTGGTTGGTCGATGATCGTGATCTCACCTGTCTCTCGGATGCGCACGCCGTGCTCACACCACGAAAACACAAGTTCTGTCGGATACTCTGGTGACACCCCCGATTCGGACTGCAGGGAGGGGGTGAGCAGGGTATCGAGTGCGTCGGGATCGACGGCATCATATAGCGGCGGCAGATCAGCGGGTGTTGTGTCGAGAACACTCCCCATTGCTGTGATCAACTGTGTACTCAGCGAGTGGGCCTCTCGATCGGACTCAAAATAAAACCGAGAGATCCGATGTTGATTCATTATGATTGTGCATCGTTAGCGGAGCACGGTCTAAAATGCTCTGGCAGTTAGCAACCCGTTAACCCTATCTCAGTCGCCCTCGCCGAACTGCGAGAGCGTTGTTCAATGTGGAAGGTATCTCTGCACCCGACATCTCATAGAGTTCGTTAGCCAGTGCGTCGATGGTGGTCTCTCCATACCCAGAAGAAGGGAACGAGCGCCTTGTTCGTGAGGATGCCGCGTTCGAGTTCACTTCCACATCTGGAAACGGCTGGAAGAGCTAGCCGAACAGGAATGTGTCGGCTGGCACCACGAAGTCAACAATCGTTGGTATATCTCACCTTCTGTACGCACTGAGGAAAGCCTCCGACCTCGCCTCGATGATTATGTGCCATTCCAAACCAGACTCCAGTTGGATTCGTCAAGCCGTTCGTCGGTGGGGGGGAACTCTCAAGAATGGCTTCGGGTCGCGATCTATCCCGAGAGCACACAGTTTCACCACGCTGGTTGTACTCGATGATGCCATGGTCGACAGACTTTTTAGAGTTTTCTTCATTGTCAGTATCGATACCACAGAGGGGTGAACACCGACTATGCCAATCATCTGGGAGTGGATTGTGCCGGTCTTAACCGCTCTGTGGATAGTCTTCTTTCTGGCGGGGATCTATCGCATCGGCTTTGACAATGACTACAGGGTAGTCACAGTACTCCTCACGGTCACGATGAGTATTCTCGCCGTCGTCTTTCTCGTGATCCCGCACTGGATGACGGCAAACTATACTGAAACCATGACGAGTGTGGTCTTCGCGGTGTTAGTCGGGAAGATAATTGACCATCGCGACGACCCAGGATGGAACTATCGCCAGACGGTTCTCTACGCTCTCGTCGCCCTCGGAATAGAGCTTCTCGGCATGGTTCTCGAAGTCCTGTTTTCTGTATCTCTCAGACGTGGATTACTGCTGGTGGCAGTCATCTTTTGGATGGCAGCGGGCTATAGCTATTTCAACACCATCAATGGGAATCGATACCCAGCAGGTGAGACGGAGACGAACCGCACATAACGCATCCTCAATCTTCACAGAGTGTGACGGCGGCTCTGTTGGACTCCTAGTCTTCAGATATGATTCAGAGTGGCACAGCCATTCAGTAGATATGCCTATAGAACGGCTCTCACACCCCCAGTGCGGCCATCCGACGAACGGTACGGACAGGGAATTCACGTATTGCTCGCGACAAAGGAGTTACACACCATCTATCCGACGTACTCGAGGAATCCACCGAGGGACACGTTCACAATACTGTTTGTATACTTCGCCGTATTTCTCCGCTAAGTGTGGTTCCTCGTAGTCAATAACCCGTAAATGAGTACCTAGCCACAAGACGATGCCATACCAAAGAACGAGTATCGATTTGTACAGGAGCACTTGGCCACCGATACAGAGGAGCAGTCCGAGATACATTGGGTTTCGCACGTGGGCGTACGCGCCACTTGTTACTCCGCTGATCGTACTCGATGACATCATGCTCGGCGAGGCAACCCAAACAACGATTTCTTGTCGTGTGGGGAAATCAGTCCAGCCAGAGGATTAGTAATCCCTGATTTCCTTAATTCAAATATATCATGGCAAGATTTGACTGGATACAGTGTTCCGGCTGTGGCTGGACTGGGAGAACATCGGAATTAGACGGCCCTGAACTCGGACGTACCTGTCCGGAATGTGGAACGAACGTCACCATCGAGTAGTACCTTTTGATCACTGTGGTACGACACTGCAGTTAACTTGTTTTCCATCAACACGGTCGATTCTTGGGTTTCGCAGCGGAATTGTTTCACAAGGAATGGTTGTTGATATACCGCTGAATACTGTCGTCTTGTTGGCGACAGAATCGGAACAGCTACGACTCCTACTCTCCGTCAACCAAATATGGAAATCGCACTTCGGCTGCAAGACGGTGCCCACTTAGAACTCACAGACATTGGTGTCTCGACAACTGATGAGATGATTTCATTCAGTATTGATGGCCGCATTACGGATGTCGAGGACGACGTCCTCCACCAATTCAGTGGGAAACACGTCACACCCGTCGAGATCGTGTTTGCCGTTGAAGAACTCGAAGAATAACATCCATGAAGTGGCCACGACGAGTAGTGTGATACATGCCAGCACCCTCGTTGTTAGCTACGATGATGACTGTGGTGCTGTAAGAGCAGAAACGCACGTGGCCAGCGCTCCGTGCTGCACTTCACTCTCAAACGTTTGTCGTGGGTGACCGACGTTTCAAAACAGCGGGTTGTGAGTTACTACAAATCGCGGGGTTGGACGGTTTTGCGGTCGTTTTCTTCGGCCCGACGGGTGACGTTTTCGAGCACGGTTGCGACTTCGTCGTCGAGGGCCTCGTAGAAGTCACCTGCAACGTGCTTGTCGTCGAGTTGTTTCTTCACTGCGGCTTTGACAATTAAATCGGTCATACAGGCGTCCAAACGGTATAATACTACAAAAAACCAGTGGTAAAAATAGCCGTTTCACGGTGGTCGACGATAGCACTTTCCGCGGCCACGCTTATCGAGCGTGGAGTAGATGCCAGTTGCACCATCGTTTAGCCAGTGTATGCATCCGTGGCGGCCACCGCTACGTGCAGGTCTGACGTCCATATGCCCTGATTCATCACCGCGTTCGAACAACGATAACCCCTCCCCAACCAATCAAACCGAACGCGGTCAGGACAGCAAATACGTGGACTTCAGAGACCCAATAGGGCAGCACGACAACATGCCGCGCAGCAGAGAGGAGCGTCGATAAGACTGGCAGATGATGTCGTTGCATGGTTTTGTCTGGAGCTGGATGTTTTGAAATTTTATAAGGTATCTTTGCTGATTCGGCATCGGGGAGACGATCTGCCTCATAGGGGAGTGCCTGCACAGGGTAACTTGCGACAAGACTTCCGTTGCGTGTAACTTCCACGATGCGATTGTTTTCACTGTCGGTAATGAGTGTATGACCATTTTGGAGTCTGTCAGCATCTCGCGGCCACTCCAGGTAAATGCCACCCACCTCTGACAGCGCCCACGCGACTTCCCACTCTCCAGTCGACGTATTTTTATGCAATTCGACAATCCGATCATTCTCGGAATCAGCAACGAGTACCGCACCTGGCCCAAGCCAGTGAGGGTTATGCTGCTTGTTGAGCACGGTCGGATCGCGGTTTTTGTTTATTACTTCAACGACGCTGCGGCCACGTTGGATAATAAGCAATTGATTGGTATTGCGAACGGAAATGAGATAGCGTCCTGCTCCAATCCGATCAACATCGTTAATATGCAACCAATCGATTTTGGTCGGATCAGACGGCGAATCATAGTATTGACTTGCATTCCAGGTCCATATCCGCTCACCTGTCGTTTGGTCGATGATGAAAATACTCTCGTATTCCATGTCTGCGATAAGGATATCGCCAGAGGGGAGCGGCTCCGCATCGTGAACTTCGCTATCTTTGCGGGTTCGAACGGGATAGCTCCACTCGGCAACGATATGTGGTTTTGGCCTGGATTTAATAATCCGATAGCCTGTTCGCTTACACGGGGGATCGTGTGCACCGCATTGCTGGTAATTGCCGTCAGCGAACGTCGCAAGTACCGACCCATTCTTGAGCATTGTGACGTCCTGATAGCTAATGGTTTCCTCTCCCCGGGGCGACTGCTTGACACCCCACATAATAGTTCCCCGTTCGTCGAGTGCAGTCACGTTCCCACCCCAACCTGGTCCTTGCACACCGACGAGAGTCATGCCGGTATGAGCTGTTGCTTCTGAGGAAACAACTGTCGTATCTGGAGCCAGTGCCCAGCTTGCACCGAACGAGAGAGGAATGAGTACCAGTCCCAAAGCAACCAGAACTAGTCCCCGTTGACGGGACGTGCGTGGGAGGCTCATATCGACAAATGTCGTTTCAAGTGAATCACCGGCCGCAGTAGGCTGACACGCTGTAATATTCCATTTAACTTCATTGAATGACTGTCTCGGGGCATTTTCCACTATTTCTCTGTGTATTATTTGAAGGTATTCATTACTATTTGACGTCTCCGCCCCGGTAAACATTGAACTCGACGAGTCATATGCGTATCTCTACTCCTAGGAACAGTATACACAAGAGCAGAGACACCGTGAGCACGGACTTACACGTTCGATACCACTCCCACCCTCTCTCGACACTCACTCGAGGAGAAACAGAGCTAAGGTACCAACGAGAGTGGAATGAGCTATACGTAATATTCCATTAGTTTAATGATGTATAGTAAATGAAGGTAGCCAGTTAGCGATCGATGTGCGTTCGTCATCCCAACACACACGAGATACCGAGTTCAACGTCTCTCTAAGCAGATCTTAGAGTCGCTCACTGGATAAATTTTTGACTCTATTTACGTGATCCCGGTTGGTACAAGCCACAGGAAATGCGCAAGCTGCGCTACCATACCACCGATTAGTAGTCCTGCATTCGACACCTGCGAGTCTGCTTGGGTCAACCTCAATCGGATGGGACGCGAGCTGACTGGCCAGAGCGGTCGAATTACGCGCGACGTGTGTCTAACCGCCAGTGCGTCTATACATAAGTGACTCACCAAACCGGCGAGAATGCCGAAACCAAGACAAACAAACAGCTGTTGCGGTGTAATCAGAACTGAGATAAAGCTGCCACCGAGCTGCCAAAGCGTAACTGTCAGTGCGATTGCTCCACCACTGCTGACGATGAGTGCAAAGAGCACCGTATGAGTCACTCCCCGATGACGAATCCACGGAACGTATCGGTCGAGATCTGGGACGGAAGTCGCACAGACGGCACCGAGCGACAAAAGGATGGCTCCGAAAAAATTGTCAGTAGTTGCTCCGACCAGCCACATCAATGGAGCGGCAAACAGCAATGCCGCCCCAAGATGACCCTTACGATACATTGGCTTGTGCTAAACTGCCCGTCTGGAACGAAACTCGATGTTTCAGTACGTAATTGTGGTTGGTGAAAGACATTGGATTTGAGCAAGTGTATGTACAATTCCAGCATATATTATTCGGTCATTAAAATAACAATACCACTTGAATCTGTTCGATGTCAACTATCCAATGT
Source organism: Haladaptatus halobius (assembly GCF_020618475.1). Classification (GTDB taxonomy): domain Archaea; phylum Halobacteriota; class Halobacteria; order Halobacteriales; family Haladaptataceae; genus Haladaptatus; species Haladaptatus halobius. The sequence continues at coordinate 245,855 of NZ_CP085341.1, forward strand.
ACTCTATTCAGCGCTGATAACCTCGTTGATACGGACGGTCATCGTCGCCACCTCGGTCGCGCTGTGGATCACCTCCCACTTAGTGATCGACGGATCAAGGATACCGTGCTCAACTGGATCATCGATGTGCGCCTCACCGGTAGAGGTAACAAGTCCGACCTGTCCATCTTCATTTGCTGCCCGTAAATCAACCAGCGCATCGATCGGATCAACACCAGTATTCTGTGTAAATTACATCTGAGGTATTTGCCACGCTAGCGGAGCGAATGTACCCCCCGGTTCACGGATGCCGATTCTCTTGATTTAGAGACCAAGAACGAAGTCGGTCTCAGTAAGTCGGGTCGCACCGTGCTCTACGGCTTGGTCGACTGAGAGGTGATCTTTCATCAAAAAGAAATTGTGGTCGTCACGAGTCCAGTGCATGACGGCGTTCCGAAGGATCTCCTTGTATGGTGTATACTGCTCTTTTACGACGCAAAATTCAGCACGGTCATCACCAGCGATAATCACGGGCTCATAATAGTACTCTTCGAGCTGATCGCGTACTGTGCCGAAGTCGGCGTGGAGGACTTCAAACCGATAGGCATCGCGATTGTAGTACTCTTGGAGCGCATTGAATAGTGGCCGTTGGTCGAAATACTGCTTGAAGACGTATTTATCAGTCAGCTCGAAGACGTTCATCCGTTGTGGTTCCACTCCGAACTCCGGCATCCTCGCTAGCATATCGCAGGCAAACACCTTGAATGTTGAGTGCGATCATCCATTTTGGTGCGGAACCGAGGCTGACTATATTGAACGATTCACTCAATAACTCATCGAACGTGCCGGACGGATAGAGATGCTGGAAAAGTTGATTGAATACATTTTGTCGACCAGTGACACGTGGATTACGACCGGTGAGGAGATAGCTAATCATTGGCAGCAACATCACCTCGAGAAATGAAAATTCATATTACCCCTGATCAACCACCGGCCGACGCTTTAGCGACATCCCGAACGTAGTGAGTTTGTTAATTCCATTCAGCAGCTGCAAGACGACTCAACTATGATTCTGTTCTGAAAAAATGACAGCTCTCGCATGTGAAACCTAGTTAAAAGTGATGGTCAGCGCTTTGCCGTCTTCACAGTGGATCCTGTACACAGTCTCTGTTTGCATGATGCGCATCTCTAGGAACGGACATAGCTTTTCGAATCCCTCAGTTCCCCTTTAGAACCCCGATAGCGGATAGAATTGGGATAACGAGTACACAGTTCGTATCTATCACGTCCTGCCCATCAAAACTATTGTGGACGGTACCTAGCCTCATGGTATGTTTGTTGTAGCAAATCGTATTCCGGTGACTGAGGGCCATGAAGAAGAATTTATCGAACTGTTCGAAGAGCGAACAAACCGACTGTCTCGTCGGGCAGGATTCGAGAAAGTGGAACTACTTGAGCCCATTGATGCCGATTACTACATTATTCATGCGTATTGGGAGTCGAGCGATGCGTTTGAACAGTGGCGAGAGAGCGAAGCATTTCAAGAAGCACACTCCGACTTACCTTCTGAGATATTTGCCGGTTCGAATCACATAGAGAGCTACGAACGGGCAGAAACGGTCAAAAACGAGAACTAACGGACGACTAGGCAGGTCTAGTCATCGATTCATCACTTCCTCGGCGGGGATGCGGTTGGTGAGCGCTTGATGCGGTCGTTACATGTTATAATAATAGATGAAGGCGGTGAGCCAACGCGCAGCGCTGGCTCGCCCACTCATCCATATTTGATGAAATCGGTCAATGCGTATCGCAAGCGTTCGAAACTACTTTTCGATCGTATTTCGCTCGACGTAGTCGAGGTGACCGCCGAGATCGCATCGCGCAATGGCGGTAAGGTGACCCATGCCGTCGACGAAGAATGTCGCTTTCGAGAGGTCGTGTTTCTCGGCCAGCTGGCCGAGAAACGCCGCTGCGGAGTCTGTTCCTCGCCGTTCTGAGAGACAAACACCAAGTTATACATCTCAATGAGAGGAGCTTACACGAATACTTTCGACTTGAGAGTGCACTATGGCGCTGGCTGCTTGGGACGAATGCTGCCAGTTTGTCACTAAGTCGACTGAATTCATGCAACCAAGATCCCTAGGCAAAACATGGCTACTGGTCGGCTTCCATGCCGAGAAGGCCTACCAATTCTTGCATCGCTGTGCGATCATATCGATTACTGTTGTTTTCGGTCGCTATAGACATTGAGGATGCCAAACTGGACGAGTAGTGAGGGGTGATTCCCAAGCATTCATCGGGTGGGCGCTGGCTCGAAAAGATCGGAGAAGAGTTTTCTCTTCTCACAACTCACTTCAACAATACTAGCTATTTTTCTTGGCTCAGCGTCGTAAAGGAAGCGTAGCAGTATGTTTCGTAATCGCTGTAACCTCACGGTTGGATCACCAGACCGACACCATCTCGTTCGTACGTCGTTTCAAACGGTTCAGAGCGTTTGTGTATCGTCTTCCGGAGCCAGGCCGCCTCATTCCTGGTAGCACGAGAGACGCCGTTGTCGATGTGGAAGGGAACAAGCCGTATCTTCTCAAAATCTCCGTCATGAAGCGTGACTTCAAAGAGATAACTTTTGTCGTTACCCAGATCGTCTTTGACCCCGAAATCATCGACAAGATTACCAGTATCGTGGAGGATGACGCCATCACCATACAGTTCAATCGCCTGGACGACGTGTGCACTGTGGCCATGAACGAGATCCACACCTTGATCGACGAGCCAGTGGCCAAACGCGACCAGCCGATCGCTAGGGTACTCGATCCAATTTTCCCCCCAATGAACTGATGCGGCCAGCAGGTCAGGATTCTTCGATTGCGCACGTTCGATCGCGTTCCCAATGACCCGTCTAGTTTCTGGGTTCTCACGATCGGTGGGAGCCCACGCTATCCCAGGCCGGTTATCAGTTGCAGCATACTCTTTGTATTCATCCGAAAATGAAACAACGGCGACGTCAACATCACCCACAGAAAACCTTGCCGGTGCATGTGCTACGGCTGCTGTTTTGCCAGCACCTGTGGTTTCGATACCTTCCGCTTCAAGCACGTCGATCGTATCGATCAAGGCTACTGCTCCAAAATCCATCGCATGATTGTTTGCGAGCGACGCGAAGCAGATATTCCCGGCGCTAAGTGCAGGGGCTGCCCAGTCCGGATCGCCCCGAAAGTAGTACCTCCGGTTGGGGAATCGGTCACCGCGCTTTGAGAGACTGCACTCAAGATTACAGAAGACACCGTCGATGGATTCAAGGTGAGGGTGGAAATCGCCCCAGATGGTTGTTGGATCGACGTCTTCTTCGCCGTAAATGTGGTTGAGACTTCGTCCGACCATCGTATCACCGGCGAATCCAATCGTCGTTTTGTAGTGTTCACGATTGTTAGTCGTGTTCCTGTCCTCAGTCGTGATACGAGTACTGGTTGAATTTATCTTGACGGACGTGGTTGCCTCGGTTGCGTTTCCGATACAGCCACCAACTGCCACAGTCCCCATGGCTGTCAGGACTGCTCGCCGATTGCTATTCATTGATTCACTGCCGTGGGAATGGGACGGTGCATCACGAAGAAAAGCTGTCGAAAAAATCCCGCCATCAACCCCCCTCCCCATGGCAATCAAATACCTGTGAATGCCTTACTTATTAGACGCCCTTTGGGGGTAGTCCAATATACGAGACGAACTGTGAGACGCCATTGTGCCGTGAAGCACGAGCGTACACCACGACCTCCGCATAGATCTGGTTGAGGGTACCGGGATGTATCTACTTCCGCTTATGATCTAATGAGAAAGTGATATTACACACCACGCGTCGAGTGAAAACCGCAAGGCAACACAGTGGCTCACACGAGTATATAAAATAATTCGTATGATGCTTTTTGAATCTCGCAAGAGGGTAGTGGGAGAGTACAGACGGTGCACCTGCGCGTTAGTACAATATGCTACCCATCGAAGGAAGGGGCCGAATGACCCCACCCGAGCTAGCCGGCCTTTGGAGGCCAGCACTGCCAACTGACACAGAACATTCCCATAGGCTTTATGCCCACGGCTGACGCGCGTCTGACGGATTCCGAAGTGGGCACGCATGTATCCGGGACGTAATGGAACCTGTTACACTTCGGTTCGAATCAGATACAATCGAATCGTTTGACGACGAGGCGGACGAATCGAGGCAATCACGCGCCGAATACATCCAAGAAGTGGTTCGTGATCGGCACGCAGTGGACGAGATTCGCACCGAATACGAAGCGAAATTGGAGCAAGTACGGAGCGAGCACGAAGCGGAACTGGAACGATTACAGAGCGAACTCGAGCAAGAACAAACTGATGTTGAGCGATTACGCAACGAGAAATAAGTTCTCATCGCCGATCGCCAAGAGAAACAGGAACTCGTCGAGTTTGTCGAGGAAGAACGCAGCTGCCGTGAGCAACCCCTGAGAACACGCCTCCGCTGGTGGATGTTCGGCAAGGAAAGCGACTGACGTCACGTGGCCAGAGTGCCTAAGAATGTGAATGTCTAACACACTTTGTTGGGTGGAGTAGCCACATCGAGACCGTGGCGCCAGAACCCATCATCTTCATCCGACAACGTGGGAAGGAGGTTTTTCACACCACTGACGTGTTCTCACCAGAACCACTCCTACATTCGGTATTCGTGTTCGTCTGTCGGGAGACGTTTCTCAGTTCTCTTGCCGCTTTCCAAATGACCTTGTCACAGTATACCGTGCTATTTAATGTCGGGTACCCGTGGACGTTGTTGGATTAACGACCCTACCCGACGAACGTGGATCACACGATACCCACACACCTATCTCTCCCATTCACATTCCATACAGTGCCATGTTCGTTGTAGAGGCACGTCTGTTGACTAGGTGAGTCTGGAACTACTCTTCCTCACGACATCTGTAACACACCCCATTGTCCAAATAGACGGAGAGCAGCTGCTTCCGACATTCAATGCACTCTGCGAACAGTGAGTCAGCTCCCTCATTTTCCATATTACTGCGTATTATAACCGCCATATAAATATCTATGTCACGGTGATAGCATTCTATATGCGTCCCACAGTGACTGAATGCATGTCTTGTAGATGATGTCGATCGAAACGAGAAGAGTGAGAGAGATTTTGCGTTGATTGTGGTATCTATGATATCTTTCTACCTATTCTCGTTCCTACATTGCAGATATAAATGAGGAATACAGGTTGTATTTACAAGCAGGCGGCGGGCAGCAGCTCTATTGGTGTGGCACACCTACCCATGATTTAGGATAGAGCCTGTCCCATCGAGTGCCAGTAGTCTAGAAGTGCTTTCTTCATGGTTTTCTCCTGATGAAGATACAAGAAGGGCTGCAGAGCGATCTACCGCCTGCCCTCCCGGTGAAATCGACACGCTCGATCTGGTGCGCTCGCTCGTGAGTACTACCCTCATGGCCAGTATGGCGACGGGAATGAGTGACAGCGGAAGGATGCCTGGTACTAGCGTACCTTCAATACTACCGGTGACTTTGTCTCTTAGTGCAGTAATCGTAGCCTGTATTTTCGCCTCCAATATCCGAATTGGGCTGATTATGAATCGACCGCCAACAGGAAACGCTTCCAATGGAGTATAATTTCCTCAGTCGTAGATAGGACTCGATTATGAGTAACACTATATAATACTGGCCGAGAGACAACTAATACCTGTATCTGCGTACACATGTAATAACTAAGGATAGGTTATGCAATGAGAGAACTGCCCCGAGCCACTGGGCGCAACACGGGTTTCCGGGGTTCGGTGGACGCGTGGCGGTGCCGAGAGCGCTGGCGGCGGGCTGGCCTCCCACCATGTGTCACAACCTCTCCACGAAAGTTCTCATTCCACGCGTCCACCGGAATCCTACGATGCTCAATGTGTTCGTTTTCGCAGTCACCTCGCAGTGATTAACGTGAACCCAACCACTAAGTGAATGACTAGCATACTTCTTCGTGTCGGGTGGATCATAGTGAGTTCATCGTTAAAGCACGCTGTCTTCCACCCGACAAACGTGGAGCTCACAGTGACTAACACCTACTAACGTCCCTCTCCACGCTCCAAACAGTATCATGAATCGGTTGAAATTCTAGCCTTCTATGCCATCGCTATCCGTGTTCTCTCATACGATATGTAACCAACCATGAGTTAAGATACGAGATTGAAACCTGGTCAACGGATATATCATTACTGCAGCCTACGTGTGGTGTATGCCCGCCACAGTCGTCGAAGTCGAACTCCAATCTGACGAATTCGCGCTCCATCACACTTTATCTCGGACCGAGGGAATCGAATTCGAAATTGAACGCGTCGTTGCTCATGAAGAAGATCGTGTCATGCCGTTTGTTTGGGTGAGTGGAGAAGAGATTGATCGCGATGAATTCGAAGCCATCCTTACCGAAGACCCAAGCCTCGATCAGCTCACATTACTTGCTGATGTGGACGACGAGTGGTTGTATCGAATGGAGTGGATCTCTGAGATCGAAACGCTCGTACAGATTCTCGTTACGGAAGAGGCAACGATTCTCGCCGCAAGTGGCAATCAAGACAGTTGGAACCTTCGTATCCTCTTTCCGGATCGAGACACGCTCTCTCGAACCTACGACTACTGCCACGAGAACGGACTCACGTTCGAAATTTTGAACATCTACCAGCTTGACGAGGGCCGCCAGGGTCGGTATGGAATTACAGAGGAACAGCAAGAGGCGCTCACACGAGCATACAATGCTGGGTATTACAGTATTCCTCGTAAGACAATGGCCGAAGAGCTTGCCGATGAACTTGGCGTCTCTCACCAAGCCCTTTCTGAACGCTTACGGCGTGGTCACGAGAATCTGGTCAAAAATGCATTGATCATCGGTCGTGGTGCTGATGAATGGAACAACAATAAGTGAGCGAGCTGTTTCCCTCTCTGGCGAGATGGTACACAGCAAAAAGTGACCGCGATAGAGGTAGCTACCAGCGAGGACTCTTGATCTGATGGCCTGTTTCCTGAAAATGCTGAATGGCGCGCCGATTTACCTCGTCAGGTGGAGTATCTTCGGTGCTGACCATCCACCGACAGTCGACGCAGCAGAGGATCTTCTCCTCCATCATAGATCCCATACCTACGAGAAATAAATTTATTACTTGGGTTTCGCTTACAAGCAGTTTATATGTACAGCTACGCTAGTACGCGGCCTATTGTCAACCTGGTAGATGACGTTCAGAATGGAGTATTCGGAGTCTGGTCGTTCCCCACCCGCAGTAGGTTTGGAAATGGTAACCCAGCCGTCACTAGCAACATCCACGTGATACTGATTATACCAGAAGGCAACACTGCCTTCGCTATTGCGTGTGTGACCGTTAACCTTGGGCCCGAAGAAGCCGTCTTCGATCGCGGCAATATCCACACTTATATAATGGTGGGACTTTGAAATTCACTGGATCGACATCCTCAGCAGCCGCAATCGTGAAGATGATTTCGGTGGTAAGATCGCGGTGACTCTCCCGGTCGTAGTGAGCCTGCGTCACAAACGTCATATCGGTGTTGCCGTCCTGTGCAAGTTCGGTGCCATTATCGGTGTTGTCCTTACTTGACGTCACCCGTCATCCTCCGTGTAAGGTTCGAGCAGGATAGATCACCAGTGAGTTTGTCCTATAGGACATAGCGGATGATATTATTGGTGGAGCGATCGGTATCTGTAAATGAACGTCCACTAACACGGATTGCAATGGAAATTGAGATGCCGTCATCTGCACGGAGGAGTTCAACCGGTTGCCCACGAAATGTAAGCGTCAAGCCGTCAAGCTTGTCGTGCCCCCGGCGGTAATTCTGGATAATGTGAGCAAGTTTTGTTGGGTTTGGCCTTGGGTGAGATCATCAACATCATAGTTGCCATTGCCATTTTCATCCCAAATCACGGTTCCTAAGAGTGATACCCCACCATACGTGCATTCAGTAATACGAATTGATCGCGCTGTTGCTTGGCTATTCCCAGGTAATCCTAACAGACCATCGCTTTCTGTATGGGATATAACAAGGCCAACACGGTCAGCCGGGAGTGATGACCGCGTAGTGCGGAGTTGCAGCGTATTTCGAATCGGTGGTGCGATCAGCAGTGAATGAGATAAATCTCGCCATATTGCCGAGACTGTATCTTGATTGGTTTCGTCCGTTGTACTTCCTTGTGTGGCTGGGCCGACTTCACTGAGTGACGCATCAAGCGTTCCGGCGGCCACTGTGTTTTGCCCTGATCCAGTTGTATCGACGAAGACCGCCTGGACGAGAGGAGTAAGACTGAGACTCAGGAGAAGACAGCAGAGAATCGCATAGTATACGCTTCGTCTCATATTCACCATAATAAAATACAATATTATAAAATCACGAAATATAACGTAAGGGTGTCAGGAATACGGCGTCGTACTCTATTCCGTTGTTTCATTTCCCGATCTCCGCTCAGAGCGACCGGGTGGCGACTACAGAAAGAACCGGAAGGACTTCGTTTCCGTGCGAGTATATTCAGGGGCAGTGAAAGGCGCATGGAAACGATCACTGACACCGATATTTATCAGTATACCCATGAGGTCATTGTTGAACTCCGGGGTGTTGACGCACGTGGCGATCCAACAGTACTCTCATACCACTTTCGCAAAAATGATGATGAATTGCTTCACTTGCAAAGTGAGATCGACAATCAATATCGAGAGATAGTCGAAGCGATGCTTACAGATGCAGGATACAATGGAGAGACGGTCGACTCACAGAAATAGCAGGGTATTTTTTCGAAGCGAGGTGATTCAGTTTCTATAGAGGAAGTGTCAGCCGACGATTCTCTCCAAGAACACCACCAGACAACACCTGCCGGAAATAAAACGCAAAATACGCGATTTACTCAAAATACCTTCTTATCTCGGGTACTCTTGGTCATGAATCGGAGACATCGACTCACCGTCGACCACCCGGAAGCCTCCATGTTCGTCCCGAGCCGATACCTCCTGCTGCGGGAATGGGATCTTAATACCCTCCCGGTCATAGGCATGTTTGACGGCCCGGACAACAGCTGTAATCGCTCGCCATTTCCGTCGACTACTCGGCTTCTCAATCCAGAATCGAAGTTCAAGAACCACTGCAGACTCCCCAAATTGCTTCAGCACGACATCCGGAGTAGGAACAGTTAATATTTCATCGACGTCTTTCATCGCTTCCTTAGCAACAGCAATGGCATGATCAGGATCGGTTGTATAGTCAACGCCCACCTCAACATCGAGGCGGAGTCGACCCTTCCGGCCAATGTTGATGATCGTATTACTGCTCACAACATCGTTAGGGAGCATGACGTATTTACCTGCAAACGTCTCGATTCGAGTGGTGAAAATAGTGATATCCGTCACAATTCCTTCGTGCTCGTCGATTTGCACCCAATCTCCAATTTCGAATGGGCGGGAGAACATGAGTTGAAAACCTGCAAGAAGTGATCCAAGGGTTTCATTCGCTGCGAAACCAATGGCAGCGCCGAGGAGTCCTGCCCCGATAAATAAGCCCTGGAGATTGACTTTCCAAACACCGAGCACTGCTAGTACTCCAATTCCATAGACGGCAATATCCGAGAGCCGTGTGATTACCTCGCCCTGGTGGCGAGTAATTTCCTCAGTTCGTTGCAAGAGCCGATCGATGATTCGATTGGCCATTCCAGCGCTCACGTATGCTGCTGCGCAGATCCCGAGTGTGAGCGCTAATCGGATGACAAGGAGCCTGATTGCCTGGACTGATTTGACGCTCGTTACTGCTTGCTGGGTTTGCTCCCAAATGACAACCAAAAGGCTGCCACTGACTACCACAAGAACGAGACTGGCAACCAGCACTCCAAGATTGACGAGCCGATACGGATACGTTCGCTTTGCAATCCGTGAGAGTCGCCAGAGCACCCACTCACCTAGGATTAGGGCGACAATAAGAATAAGCGAGAGGAGAAATCGACCTTCTGGTCCTGGAAATTGATTCAGAAGCCAGTTAGGGAGGGAAACGAGAATCATACTTTCTCCCGGTGGCCCGGTCCGCAAGAGGCGTTCCTCGTCTGGTAGGCATCTCTTGGTAGGCGTAGCCGTTCGACTGTGCGTGCCATGCATCAGTTCTGAAAGCACGGTCATCACAAGAGCATATCGATAGTATGTTTCAGCATCGTTTCGTTCCTATCCCAGTTCCATACTCACTCAACAAACTTCGAGATACTGAAGAATACCTCTTTCACGAGATACACCTCTCGATCAAATATGGAGAAAGTACTATACAGTGATTGAACCGTGGGGTGCTTCACATCCCACGCAGCTATTCATACAGCCGGATAGAACAACGATTGGCACTGAATTTCAGTGCCTTCTACATTATCAATCAGTAAATAGCATCTATTTCTAGTATCTCTTCAATGCAAAAGCCTTATTATTTAACTTGATACTCTGATACGTGCGCCATGCTTACGAACACTCGGCGGACGTTCTCTCAAACAATTGCTCTCACAGCGCTCACCTTCTGCGCGGGCAGTGGTCTTGTACTCTCCAAAGAAACGGATGACCCTAACAACGGGGAGTCGCCCGCGGAGTGGCCAACCTATCGTAGCACTGTTGGCCGAACTGGGGCAACGACTGACAGCGGGCCGGCATCACCGGTTACCACCACGTGGACGATGGATCTCAAGGGAGGGATGATGACTACTGAACCGGTTGTGGCTGACGGTACACTATATCTTGCCGTGACAACAGATAATAGCCCTAGCCAGAGCCGCGGGTACGTCGCCGCGTACGACTCAGAGACGGGAGATCAACAGTGGATACGAGATGACGTTCCTGGAGTGAACACGCCGACAGTAGCTGTTGGGACGCTCTACGTTGCAACGAACGTGAGTCCAGAGTCCGATTCGGAGGACGGTGGTCTCATCGCACTCGATAGACAGACTGGCGAGACAACGTGGCAACGAGATGATCACGTCGCGTGGGCTGATCCGATCCTCGTCGACGACCGCGTCTATACGGTCAAAGAACACAGCCCCGAGGATCCTGGTACTAGTGTTCAGGCGCTCGATGCGAGCACTGGCGACACTGTCTGGCAGACCGCCGATGTTCAGGGTGATGTGTGCTACGCTGATGGCACCGTCTTTACCACTGATGGAACTGCACTGAACGCTGCCGATGGCACAGTCCTATGGAGTGTAGCTGCTGACGGGATGATGGGACAGCACGTCATCCAAGCCGTCGATAATGGATTAGTATATGGTGTTATCCAAGAAGGAGATTCCAATCAGAATGTTGTTCAGGCGCGATCACCGGATGATGGATCTGTGCAGTGGTCTTTCCCGACCGGCACGTCCGGGTTCTGGGCTGGTCGACTCACTGTCGGGGCTGGGCATGTGTTCTTCCGGACGACGATGAATGGGACTCACGCAATTCGAGCACTCGACGCGAAGACCGGCGAGGGGGCATGGAGCTACGACGCAGACACAGAACTCACGAGCGATCTCACGGTGGCTGATGGTATCCTCTATGCTGGCGGCCGGACAGACTCCGATCCAGAACTCGGCGATGCGGTCATCGTCGCACTCGATGCGGCAGCTGGTGAGCGTGAGTGGGACTACATTTTTGGGCGGTGGGAGCTGGATGAGTACGGCCCTGCTGCGAATGCGCCTATCATCGCGAACGGACGGGTGTACACCGCAACCTATCCAAAGGGGTCGACGCTGGATTATCAGTACACCGAGTATGGCGATCTCTACGTTCTTGGGTGCAGTGATAGTGATGATCACGTTCAAGTCGAAGATAGTAAATCAGCAGACGAGACAGACGCAGCCAACCATGGGTCGGCTCAGGATGATACGGAAAGCCAGTCGAAGGAAGAAAATGGCAGTATTACTGACTCCCCTATTAACCAAGATCATATCACAAATAGTGAGAACAACACTACCACTGATTGCTGATGGCTGAATTTTGAATCCAGTCCAGTTGAACCAGTGATTTCTTCTTTTTAGAATAGATTTGTATAATCATGAGACAGAAACGAAGTAGCAGCGAGTACAAAATGCAGTCGTGCGTGACTCTGTATTCTGTTCTTTCTTATCGGTGTGATCATCGATCAAAATATATCTGTAGAGCTTCTACGCGCAAACAATGAGCCACGATCAGGAACACCCGGTTCAACCGAACGCTTCGCAGCTTCCTAATGAAGAGGTCGAGGAATTGCTTGATCAGCTCGAAGAGGCCGAAGAAGCGGTCGATTCGCATAACCAACGCCGTGCGATTCGCCGAACGCGCCGACTGCTCACCCGATTCCCTAACGTCAGCCGATTCGGAATCGATGACGTTGCCCAGCAAATCGTTGGTGGGTTCATTCTCTCGGCTCCGTTTGTGGTGACGGAGGAGGTCTGGACGCTCGCTGCGTCGATGAACGGTCTGCAGACAGCAATCACGATCTTCATGGTGCTTGCGATCGGTTATGGGACGCTCTACCGAGCCGAGGATCGTGAAGCAGACACTGAACGGGCCATTGCTGGAGTGCCACTTCGATTTCTCTCGCTCCTCATTATCTCATATACGTCGGTCATAATCCTCGCCTTCGTTTTCGATGCGCCTGCTACATTTGGTGCGACTCCCTTTACCACATTTAAAGCGATCTGCATCGGTGCGATCTTCAGTGTCGTCGGGGCAGCCACTGCCGATAGCCTCTTCTGAGGATAATTGCTCGTGTTGGCTCCCCATCGTCTCGTCTTTCCAGATGACGGAGATCAATCGTTACATCGCAACCCGTGGCGCGATGCCACCGGATTCTGCCTGTCGCACTTGGAGTACCGTCGCGATATCTGCCTGCGTAATCAGACCGATGACCGTCCCGTGATCCTCAACAAGCGCAAACTCGGCGTTGTTCTCGCCAAGAAGCATCAGTACTATAAATGCATTTTCAGTTGCTGAAATACGCGGGATATCTTGTACCATGATTTCGCCAACCATCGTCGATTCGTGATCACGACGATGCGTTCGACGGAGTGCGTCAAGAGTGACGATTCCGACAATATCTCCGGTGCCGTCGACGACGGGATAGCTCGTCCATCGCTCACGCAGCATTTGATCGACGAATTCAGTGACGGGAACATCGACCGAGACGGTTGAACTGTTCTGTGAGACGAGATCGGCGACCGTTACGCCCTCAAGAAGGTCAGAGAGGGCAGTGACTCGGGATTCGGTTGTTGCCGCGCCATAGATAAACAGCGCGAGCAGGAACAACATCGGGCTGACCGATAAAACGCCCACAATGGCAAAGAGAAGGGCGAACAAGGTTCCAACCCGTACTGCCGTTCGGGTTGCAGTGGCATACGGTTGTGAGCGAGCGAGAAGAGCGCGGAGGATACGGCCACCATCCATCGGGAATGCGGGAAGCAGATTGAAGAGCGCAAGTGAGGTATTTGTGACCACCAACCACCCGATAACAAAACCCATGGTTAGGAGAGTTGGTGGGAGCGCTTGAACAACCGCAAAGCAGCCCATCGCGACGAGGATGCTGGTTACTGGACCAGCGATAGCGATCCAGAATCCTTTCTGCCACTCGCGCGGAAACGTCTTGAGATCTGCAAGCCCACCTAAAATCCACAGCGTGATCGATTCTACCTGCAGTTCGTAGCGTTGCACAACCCATGCATGCCCGAGTTCATGTAATGCAACACTGACGAACAGTCCAACAGCGGCGGTGACCCCGATAATTCAGGGTGCTAGTCCGGTTTGTAACGCTGCCACATCGAGTGTCGCGGCCGAGAAGCTGTCGATGATTCCTGCGTACACTTCGATTTGTTCGCCACTCCCGATGAGCCATGTCAATACGGGGAGGAAAACGATGAGGGAGATATTGATGCGGATCGGAATGCCCCAGACGGTCGTGATCGTGTAGTTACGCATATTGCAGGGATGTGAACGTGCCGATAATAAGGACTTCGCCGTCGAGATTGAAAATTCGCTGCTGTCAATGTCTGTGGCTGCTCAGTTGTAAGCTCAGCCACTTGTACAATGGTTTGTCGAACTGCTGTTTCGAACCCGCATTTTGATGAGATACCTCGAAAAACTGCAGACGAAGTAGAAGATTCCAACCATGATATCAACACCGTTACAAACTTCAGCACAACTCCTCCCAAAAATCGAACCGCTAATTCGAAATAGTCTCAAATTCGTGTTTACCTTTCTCGTTGTGTACGCGCTCGGACGGGCGCTTGTTCTCCCCCTTCTAAAGCGGTTACTCACCCAACGGGGATTTGATGAGACGGTTGCCAATCTCACCCAGAAAATCATTGGTGTTATCTGGCTTTTCGCAGCGACTGCGGTGGCATTCACAATCGCTGGATTTGGGAATTTCCTGACCGCATTTGCAACGCTCAGCGGTGCCATTGCACTGGCGGTCGGCCTGGCATCACAAAATTTGCTGTCAAATTTTGTCGCCGGGATTTTCATCCTCAAAGATCGTCCCTTCGAGATCGGTGATTGGGTCGAATGGAGTGATAAAGCGGGAACCGTCGAAGATATCGATCTTCGTGTGACTCGCGTCCGAACGTTCAATAACAAGCGTATCACGGTTCCGAATTCAGAGTTGGCGGATTCAGCCGTCACCAATGTTGTTGCGCATGATAATCTTCGTGAGGCGGTGACGTTCGGGATTGGGTATGATGATGACATCGCCGAGGCGACGACCAGCATTCTGGAGGTAGCAGACCAGCATGAACAAATTCTCGATGAGCCAACTCCCGAAGTTCGTGTTACAGAGCTCGCTGACTCCTATGTCGGCCTGGAAGCTCGAATCTGGGTTGAAGATCCAACCCATGCTGATTTCTCAGCAGTGCGATCAGAATTTGTCACAGCCGTCAAAGAACGCTTCGACGCAATGGGCATCACGATTCCATACCCACAACGGCAATTATCTGGAGGATTCACGATCATGGACGACGCACAATTGGTCAAGTCGGCAAATCCAAGTGATGACTGAGAATGAGACACCTTTTAGACAGAATCACACCCGGTTATTCAACGCTATGAGTTCCCCACAGGAACTTAGCTAGGTGTTCCCGGATACCTATCTATGCACATTCCTTTTTGAAATACCTTAAATATCTGAAATTAATCAAACACGGCTCAATTTCTCTTCGGTCACGACGAACGGGCCTGTGAGGAAAAACACTAGCGATTTGCTGGTCCACGTTAGTTACCTGAAAGCACCGTCGAACAATTCTAATTGTATCCATCAACATCCAATAGACTTTACTAAGTCATGAATGTCCGAGTGTAAAACCATCTCTGTCATTCCTTCTCCAGGATTTGCACGTTTTGAAGATGGCTCTCAATCATGATCGGGGAAGCATAGCAGAATACGGCTGCCAGTAGCTTTAGTTCTAATTCTCTGATTCTCCATTTGCTTCTAAAGGCGGTGGCTGTTTTAATACGCCGTCGGTATACTATATAGGCTGAATGGGCCTATCCGCCGAAGAACTCTTGTAAGCGGTTTCCAAACCATAGTAGGACGCATGCTCCAACCATTAGATACGTACCCCACGTATGTACCGTTACAGGTCTTTGGCGAGTGGCTCCCAGAGATCTCACAACTGGTGAGCAACTACCTCATCCCTGCAGTGTTGTTCCTCGTTACCCTCATTGTCGTCTACCTTGCTGGCAAAGCGTTTCTTCTTCCAGTGCTTACGCGAGTGCTTGACCGACAGGGTCACGACCCATCCGTGAAGAGTCTCGCCGAGAACCTCGCTGGCGTCCTCATTTGGGTGCTTGCGTTTGCGGTTGCATTCACAGTTGCTGGATTTGGAAGTGTTATTGCCGCGTTTGGTGTCTTCGCTGGTGCGATCGCACTCGCCGTTGGATTTGCTGCTCAAGACGTCCTCTCGAACTTCGTCGCTGGGATCTTCATTCTTAAGGACAATCCGTTCGACGTTGGCGATTGGATTGAGGTCAATGATATCGTTGGCCGTGTCGAAGATATCGATCTTCGCGTCACGCGCATTCGCACGTTCGATAACGAGCGCATTACCGTTCCAAATTCCGACCTTGCAAATAGCGCGCTCACGAATCCCGTCGCCTATGACAAGCTCCGCCAGAAATTCGTCTTCGGCATCGGCTATGAAGACGACATCGACTCTGCAAAAGAGGTCATCCTCGATGAAGCCAGCAAGAATACGGAAATTCTCGATGATCCCGGTACCTCGATACGTGTAACTGAACTTGCAGATTCGTATGTCGGGCTCCAAACCCGATTTTGGATTGCTAATCCCAATCGTGCGAACTTCATGCGCGTGCAGTCGGATTTTGTTGAGGCCGTGAAAAATCGCTTTGACGCAGAGGGGATTGAAATGCCGTATCCCTACCGCCAGCTCACTGGGGGACTTACAGTTGCAAACGACGAGCCCTTCGAAACAGCACTCAGCGATCAAAGTACCGATGCATCAGCTGACAACTGAGGGTATAATAAACATCTATTTGACTCTTCGATCAGAGAGCTGAGCACTGCAGTCCATGTGTGATGGTATCAAACACTCCGGTAGGTTTTAACCTAATTAAGGCGAATAGCACTCACTCTCATGACCAGCGAGCAACATCCGCTGCAAGACGTTTTTCAAACTAGGCAGTGCCATCAGCTCTCTACAGATGAGAATAGCGACGACAAACTGAGTATTCGGTTGAGTGAAGCCATGGCAACTGTTCTCGATACGGATCCCCTTGAACTTACTCCTCTCTACAATGCCATTGATCCAGAGGCACTCGACGAGATCTTCCACTCATCTCACACTAATTCTCATCCACCGGTTGAAATCATCTTTTCATGGCATGGACATGCTATCTGTGTTCGACAGACGGGAGAGATCAGAATCACCGACGAACCAGTCGTCCCTCAGCTTGATGGAGAACAACCTTCATCTGCTGATTTCTCCGCTGACCCATCACCAATACCGGGAGCGATTTCCTATGAGTATACTGCACCCGAGGATATTGGGACAGACGTTGTCTTAGCTATTGCCGATGCTGTTGGGGTTGATCCATCTGACTTGCGAGAACAACTGGCAGACCGTGTCAATCCAGATGCACTTACTGACTTATTCCGTCCGAAAGTCGATGGAACGCCGCGGACTGGCGGCTATATCTCATTTGCGTTCCAAGGTTATTTTGTCACAGTCTCAAGCGATGGGACAATCACACTGCAGTCTGAACTCGCACAGCTCAAACACAATGGTGGGAATGTCCTCATGGTTGGAGATGTTCCTGATGACGTCTTCACCACTGCACACTCAATCCTGAGAGGAGAGCCGAACCCTACTCAACACGATCTGGTTGCGTTGCTCGACCGGTCGCCAACGGCACTCCAACAGTATGCAACACCAGCACAACCGACTGCAGGTACCAGTGAAATCCTCGATTATCACGTCCCAGTAAGATCGGCGGGGGTAAGTTCCTATCCTGCAGAGCAGTTCCAAAATACCCAGATTACTCAAATTACGGGCGAACTTGCCGACCTACAGATAGCACTGATTCAGGGACTCACGAGATATGAGTATGACTTAGAGAATCCAGAGATGACTGATTTCCGACTCTATTTCGATTCGCTTCGGCCGATTCTCGATGGCGCTGACACCGACGCAGCCACATTTTTACAGCCAATTCAGCGCGCTGTGAGCGCTGTGGGTGCAGTTGGCTATTATCTTCTCTCAGGTGATCGAACTGCGCCATGGATTCAGGAACTCGAAGCAGACTTCAATGCTGTGATCGAACTCCAAGTTGGCACGTCTGGCCCTGAGCAACGGTGGAGTCTTCGTCAGACTGGCTATACGACGCGGTGGTTCTCACTCGACGAATAAAATACTCAATCTATTAGCATAATGCAGGTGAGTTCGACACGAGTTCGAAAGGCGGTGCTGATTTTTACATGGAGAGCTAAATTTCAGCTGACGATGAAATTGACGATCGAGTTGCAGGATGGCCATGAATTAGAATTGATAGATGTTGGCGTTGAAACGCATGAGCAGACCAACACGATCGCGCTGAGCGTCAATGCGCGTATCAAAGACCTTGATGACGAAACACTCGACGCATTCGAAGGAAAACAACTCCACCCACTTGCGCTTATCTTTGGAACTGAAGAAGAACTTCCGAATAACGAAGAAGATGACGAGACCTAGAAGACCGTAAAACGGTCGCCACTGAGAGGGAACGACCGATATACTGCCAATTCTGCTTCAGAATACTACATACTAACCGAAGCAGTCGCTCAGGACACACTGTATATGAACCATCCACAGTCATAAGTCTGGATACCAAAGCCGTCGCTTGATTTTCCCGCTTCAGTGCTCATCGACGCCTGAACGGTGCAGTCCAGATTGTTAATCGACCCAATCAGGCGCATCCGGTTCACGTGGATCATCACTCCACACTGCGATCGTGTCATGCCTAGTGTATTCTTCATGGATGCCGGCGGCGGAATAGGCTTCAAATGCGGTCTCATACGTCCCAGACCACGACCCTTCTTGACAAGCAGCGTACCAGCGATGGATCGCGCACATTGTATCTACTACTCCTATCGTGGCTGTATTACTCGTGATTACAGATCACATATAATAATAGAACTTCCGCGATAACTATGACCACTTGCGTCAAATTCCATATATTAATATTTGGAATTTAACGCCTAACCATAGATCCAAGTATCAGTGGTACCTCCAACAGTAATCGAGACAGCAGAACACGGTTAGCGGTCGATGTCCGTTTCAACGACACGTGCCAGTTCCTGCATCGCCGCTTGGTCATACTGGATCAAGATCATACCGATTACTGTTGTTTCGCTCGCTAGAGTCATTGAGAATATCGAATTGGACGCGAAGTGAAAGGATATTTCCAAGCACATGCCGATCGAGCGCTGGCTCGTCAAGGGTCTCATAGAGTTGGCTCATACAGGAATAATTGCGCTGGCACGCCTCAAGTGCCTGTTGTACTTCCCGATATATCTTAACCTATGAACAATAGCATAATATAAACCTGTTGACTCTTTTTGAGCGTATTACCCCACTTGACCTGCTTAGCGACAATAGCTAGCGTGGCCGGTAAAGGTTCATACAGCACATCTATTTGGAATCAGGTTGCCGAGAGTGTAACGCTCGCGGTGTCAATGTTCTCATTCGAATCCATAATCTTCAGTCCTATCGTCACTGAGCCACACTCAGGCACCGTCACTGCCACTGAGGTCTTGGACTTGTCGTACTGACCGTCGCCGTTAGTGTCCCATTCATACTGTAGATCACTTCCTGTCGAGCAAAACCCATTGAGCCAAACGTTTTCACCAGCAGTGAAGTCGGACAACTCTCGGTTTGAAGTGACGTCGATGCAGGCTTTCAGTGGTTGAGAATCATCTCTCTCGTCTGGCATCTCATTGATTGGCAGGAAATCGTCGTCATCCACCTGGTTGGAACACGAATTCAGCACGAATACATTGGAATAGTAGACGTACCCGTAGTCAAGTGCCGACCCTGCTGGGTATGTTGCAGTATAAAGTTGGTTATCGACGACAACAGGCGGCCCGGCAGCTGGTGGATTTTCGGGGGAGGTTTCAAGATCGCTACTGTCGAGCAAGTAGATCCATTTGTGATTGCCGGTCGCTAGATCGAGAGCAGCAATAAAGGCCGAACCTCGTTCAGATGGAGATGTGGGCAGATAACGGCCACCGAGATAAATTGTTTCATTGGCAACTGTCGGAGTGCTAAGGTAGTCTCCGTGCAGTTCTTGCGTCCACGCCGATGACCCAGTCTCTGTCGAAAGCGCCGTCACGCCTGTCTTCCCGTTGTTCTCATCAATAAGAAGGACATAGCCCTGAGCCAATGCGAGACGTCCATCCCATTGGTTGTTCTTGGCAGTGTACGTCCAGTCAAGACGACCCGTTCCTAGTGATCGGGCTTCAACACGCACCCGATCGTCATCGCCTTTGATGTAATCACTACGGAGATAATACACCCGGTTGTCATCCGCCACCGAGTTGCCAAGGAGGGACCGATCACTGGGTGCCTGCCATTCGGTTGAGCCATCTTCGGCGTTGAGCGCTGTTCCATCAGCATAAATCACAGTACCATCTGAGTAGCTCACTTGTCCTTCAAACCCGTTTGCGATCCCACCAACCCCCTTTTCTCGCCAGATGGTCTCGCCGGATGCAGGATCCAGCGCATAGGCACCAGTCGCATTTGACGTATAAAGTGCATCATCTGTGACAATCGGGGGTGTCCATTTGTTACGCTTTGTTCGATCCCAGGCAATGTCCCCACTTTCAGTGTCGAGTGCATAGAGGCCAGTCGCGGTCGATTCAACGGTTGGTGAAGCTTTTGTCGGAACGTAAAGCAGCTCATCGCCGACGGTCGGCGTTCTCGGTGCCGGGATATCAGGTTGAATCCACCGTTCATCGCCGGTTCCTACCTCGTACGCGCCAAGGTAGCCATTGTTTTCGGACGGGCTATTGTCGGTTGTCACAGCGAGATACACGGTTTCCTCAGTCACGATTGGCTCGATATTATACAAGCTGCCGTCTGGATCGAGTGTCCACTCCGTTGTTGGAAACGGCAGCGGCCCAGTGGCATCGATTGTGCCGGTTCGCTCTGAATTCGCTCGACGAGTAATCCAGCCTGTCGGTTGTTTGCTCCCATCTGTTTGTTGGGCAATCGTAGTTGTACTTTGGAAGCCTGCTGCACCCATGGCAATCCCGACGGTTTTGAGGAAGGTTCGCCGATTGTTTTGGTGGTTTAGTGTGCGGGTATTATTACTCATATTTCGACTTGGCTGAAGTTGGGTGTTTTATTAGTTAATAGGCGATTACGGAATATCTTTCCTCTGTAATAGGACAATAACGATGTTAGACTATCTAATACTACTTACTATGAGAAGAAATAAAGCGGTGGAGAAACGACAGAAGAACTGCAGCACTCCCACACATGATCACAGTAGCACCGGGAGAGATCCCGACAAGAGGGTGAGAAGGCAGCTTCTTGACACACGCAAGCACGCAGGCGATGAGATAGCATACGGTATTTTGAATTCCACTACGGCCAACTGGATCCAGAGGCGAATGAGGTCGATCAGCGATAACGAATGCGTTTTCACGGAGGAAATGTAGATGCCGACCTATAATATCGTCAACCAAGGTGCGGACAAGACCGGGAATACAGCCATCGACTCCGTCCTTGACCGACTCGTCGGGAGCAACACGACTGTCAGATTTCCACCAGGCACGTACAAACTCAACGATATACTGATC
Source organism: Haladaptatus halobius (assembly GCF_020618475.1). Lineage (GTDB taxonomy): Archaea > Halobacteriota > Halobacteria > Halobacteriales > Haladaptataceae > Haladaptatus > Haladaptatus halobius. The sequence continues at coordinate 267,170 of NZ_CP085341.1, forward strand.
CCAGTCGGGACAGACAATTTGAAGCTGATCGCACCAAACGGTGCCCGGCTTGTTCCCGACCGCTCCGGTGATGACGTCCGATGGTTCGACGTCAGATCGCAAGGATTTGTCTTGGATGGCTTCGAACTCGATATGCGAAATGTGGTAGTGCCACCCAACATCCGGATGGATCCTGTTTCGGGCAACTGGGAGCTCAAACGGCTGGTTACGCGTGGCAAGGTTCCAGCGAGTACAGACACCAATGTCGGAAGTAACAATTCGAGCGATGGACGAACCTACTTCCGACTCTCGTCGGCAGCTGGAACACGTGGTCTTCTACAGGATTGTTACTTCCATGAAGGGTCATGTGAACCAACGGAAGCAAGTAACCGCCGAGCGATCTTGGTCGAATCGTCGAAAGGGGCGCTCACGCTCAATCGCTGTTGGTTCGAACTATGGGGCGAGAACACGATCTATGCCAAGAAACCGGAAGGAAAATTAAATATTTACAACAGCTTCTTCCGAAATACGCAGAACGGTCTACGCCTCGGTGGGAATACCGAGGTACGCAACTGCGTCTCAATTAAAAACGCTCAACATCCGACGTCAGCATGGTCGGGTGGCTCCCTCCAGAAAGGTGTGAATGTCGAAGCCACCGACTCAGCGGATCCATCGGCGGGTATTAACAGCTACAATGGAACGCTCACGATCGCCGATAGTGATTTCTACCATCGCTATTTGGATCCGACCTCGCGCGCGCCGATCAGTGGACGGGTCCCGTGTGAGCGCATCAATATTGAGAATACCCGAATTAGTTATGAATCAACTAAATTAGATGAACATGCGATCTATATGCTTGATGGCCGAATGGATGACGGGACGCCTGCCAATCTCGGCTATCTGCAACTCAAAAATGTCCAGGTTCGCAACGACCATGAGTCGGTGTATGGCATCTATATCGGTCAAACGCCGGATACATGGGGAACAGTCTCGGGCACGATCGGTGGAACTGGTCTCCAGACCAACTCCTCGTTTGTCAGCGATCGAATGACCACCAACGGGAATCCCACCGCACCGATTACGGTGCCGCCGCTGCCGAGTCCTCCACCATTTGGGGAAGTCCCGATGCAACCAGCACAAGTCGTCCGCATCGATAATACTGGCAATAGTTCGTCGTCGACCTACGATATTAGGGCTGGCACCTATATTGGCCCGGCCGGTGATAACGGGGCAACGGTGACCATGACGTGGGCAGCATCTGTTTCGGCGAGACGGCCCCCAAATTCGACACAAGCCTCAGGAACTGTACCCGCAGGAAAAGTGTATGCGTTCTACGTAACCGGCGGCATTACCTCAGCAACAGGGAGTGGATCGGCAACCTGGACTGTGGACGGCCAACCCTACAGCCCGAATCAGACCGCGTCACTGAATAGCAATAATGTAATTAGCGAAAGTAGTATAAGTGACTGACCGGCAACACGCAGACCTACTCTTGGCGGGTATAGGAATGCGTCAGCTCAGCCAGAACTCGCACCGTTATATAAGGCCACGCGTCATCGGCCGAGAGTGCAGGTGGACAGAATAAACGTGGGGCGCTCACGTCGTCCAAGGTGTGGATGTCGACGGGGAATTTCTCGCCCTTATTAACGAGGTGCTCCTTCTAGACGATCTTAGCTATCACGATGGTTCTCGCATCAACAGTGTGGGTGAATTCCTCACGAGCGCAGGAGGAACCCATCGAGAGTTTTCCGTTGCTTTTGTTTCACTTTCAGGCACCACATAACAATACTTGACACAGTCATTGGAACAACTGCGAGCGTCACACTGAACTTGGTGACACGGTGGACGCTCGATCACACAGAAACACGTCGCGTTACGACTGGTGTCATATTCATGGTTGGCGTGGGGGTGCTCACTCCACCGTTCCCCCACGTTTCTGTCCCCAGGGGATTCCGGGGCGAAAACGGGTTGCTCGCAGGTATGAGCATCATCGACGTGCAGCAGGTTTGCACTGTTGGTGGCGGCTACCTCACGGTGGCCTCAAATGAAGCGAATAGATCTCTCGTTAGTATTTTATACTAATCAACTCTTGTTTTTCCCTCGGTGGATACAGTGACCCCGTATCTGTTTATTATCCTGTGATTCAGATGTACTATTATGGATCGGGAAGAACCTACAAAAACATTAACACAACCGGTCATCTTTCTCGTTAGTTCCACCGTTCTCATCGTTACACTGGTCGCTTCTTTTTACTTCCCCTTCCAAATGGATCTTCCTCTACTATTAACTATCACAATAGCACTACTGATTGCCACTCTCGTAGTCGGGCCGTTTTACTACGTCATCAAATATCAAATACTCTCATGACTCGCAGGAGAGTGATGTAGGTAGGGGTGGGCGAGGAAGGAAGAATTGGCGCATCACTTACAGCGGCACCCTCCGGGAGTGTATCCATTGCCGCTTACGATTTTAGCCAGTAGTAACAGCAATTTTGATAACGCTCATATACATGGTTCAGAATAAAACATATCCATTTCAAATCATCTTCATGTAACTGATCAATTCTGTGAACTCTCACATACAGTGAAGAATTTCATAAATGCATGACAATGACTATCGACCTCCTGGATCGTTCGCGCTCCAGCGTATCTGTTCACAGTTGTGGGTCTGTACGTCGGCATCCGACTCTTTCGAGAGCAAAGCTGGGTCTGGGTCGCGCCGGGCGCGGTGCTGTTCGGCCTGACGCTCCTCACGCATCCCTCGTACCCTGTATTCTTCGCTACCAGTTACCTCGTCTTCTATGGGTATTTCGACCGGTCGCTCGCCGGATTTGGGCGAGGTATACTCATCGCAGGCGGTGGGTTCCTCCTCGCAGCCCCATGGTTGGGGCACGTCGTCACTGTCCACGGTATCGACATCTTCACTCGAACGGCAGGGTCGCGGCTCGGGATCGGGCAAGGATTCCGCTGATTCACGTCGAAGTTCCTCTACACCCACCGAACACGGTTTCTGGCAGTGTGGTACGTTCTCACGCTCGTCGGTGTCGTCCAGCTCGTCACGCGGCGGCGGTACCTACTTCCGCTCTGGTTTGCCGCGACTGCAGTCATGTTTCCGAAACCTCGTTTCCTTATGCTAGTCGGCGCATTCGTGATTGCGGCGGTGGTGTTCGACTGGCTAGCGCGACTAGAGGATAGGCGAATTTTCGCCGACCAAAATCCGAGAGAAAGCGCGCTCCCGCTCTTGTTACTTGCTTTGTTTGCCAGCTACGGGGTTGTGACCGGCGGCCTCTATGCAGCGAACTATGAACCGATTCCGGAGCGTCCACTTCAGCGTCTCCAGCAGGAACCGCTCCCATCGTACGTCAATGATGAGGATCTCGCTGCAATGTGGTGGGCGCGAGAGCGAACTTCCGCCGACGCAACGTTTCTCGTCGCAGGTGATCCGGCTGAGTGGTTCCCAGTGTTCACAGAGCGTACCGTCATTGCCTCGCCGTGAGGATCCGAATGGCTACCGCCCAACGAGCGTGAACGGCAAGTCGAACTGTACCGCGACAGCGCGGTCTATGCATCGGCCGAC
>NZ_CP085342.1 GCF_020618475.1 Haladaptatus halobius
GACAACGATTATTCGGGCATGATGCAGGCTGACAGTAACGCCACAGGAAGAGAAATCCAAAAATCCCCGCAATCAATCCTTGCAGAAGAAATCGAGGAGGGACTCATTCAATTGAACCGCTCGGGGAGCGGGTTATTCCTTTCCGGATTATCGGCAGGGTTAGATATCGGATTTGGTCCCTTCCTGATGGCTGTGGTGCTTTCTATGCCACATAAAGGGCTTGCGGAACCAGTGCTTGAATTGCTCGTCGCGAGCGCATATGCCATCGGGTTTATATTCGTCATTTTGGGACAGTCAGCCTTGTTCACTGAGCAGACAACGCTCGCAACTCTCCCAGTTATCCATGGCCGAGCATCGTTCCAAGAATTAGGGAAAGTCTGGGCAGTCGTGTACAGCTCGAATATCCTTGGTGCCGCCCTATTCGCTGGAATTGCGGTCGTTCTAGGTACACAGACAAAAATCGTAGAGCCAAAAGTACTCGCGGAAATAGCACACGGATTGACAGACTATCGGTGGTGGGTGATACTTCTCGGTGGTGTTCTAGCGGGGTGGTTAATGGGTTTGCTCTCGTGGCTGGCAAGTGCCGCACGTGATACAGTCAGCCTTCTCCTCATAGTGTGGATTGTTACTGGAACGATTGCGTACGCACACCTCCCACACTCCATTGCTGGAACCGTTGAGGTTCTTCTCGGTGTGTTCAGTGGTACTGTTGTTCTTGAGGAGTTTGTTACCTTTCTGACTTGGTCGACGATTGGGAATATTATTGGCGGCACGGTTTTCGTGTCTCTTTTACGGTATTCCCATGCCGAGCGGGGAGGGTATGAACCAGAAGCAGCAGCGGTCGGTCGGCAGAGCGATCGTGGGTCAGCTCACGAAGAAGATTAATACACAGGTGATTGTGGGTGGTATACTCAACAGGATCCAGAAGGAAGCAGTGATAGGGGACCAATTAATCCGACCGAGAGTGATAAAGCTGTGCTCGTAGTCCGCTTTTGCAGTGGTGTTCTAAATCGATTGTAGATGTTGGATTCTACCGCTTATCACTGAGTTTCAGAACCAACGTTCGATTTGATCGCGATATACACTCCAGAACTTGCTAACACTAATCCCGTGAAAATACCGACTACTGAGAGCAGTGAATTCTAAATCACTGATGAAGAAGAGTATAAGAGCTAGTCCAATCAGACAAATGCCAAGGCCAACTCGCTGTGAGTAATTCATACTATCTGTAACTTTGCAGGAATGTATAAACTTCGTGTTTTAGGTTCCTTGGACGGCGTCTCTCCACGAGAACTGTAATTTCGATCAGGCTGGGAAAGCGGTGAGAAGTGAGCGTTCGCTGGCTGATTAGATCAGAGTCCGTCACTTGCCGGAGTAGGGATAAAAGAGACTAAAGCGGTGGTTAGTTCGGTAGTTCCGTCCGTCCCATTCTCACGCACGGCCAACACGGGAAGCCACTGAGGCCGTCACAGTCGCACTCTGCCGGTTCGGTATCGTCGTCGTCCGTCTCGTCGGTGTTCTCGTCGTCGTCCGATGGGAACGCCGTCAGAGTCCCGTCATCCGTCGCGGTTTCGACGGCAGCCATGTGCTTACAGAAGGCGCTCCGGTGAACGTGGTGCGGGCACGTGCAGGCCATTGCCTCACCCGTCACGTCGTCCAGTGTGACGACGTATTGATGCTCAGCGGGGTTGTCGTGGCTCTCGTTGGTCACTTCGACCATTCCGGGGGCCTCGACGTCGAAGGAGAACTGTTCCCACTGTGCGCGTTTCTGTGCCGTCTCGTCAGCTTCAAGTCCTGCGCTCGATTTCGTACTCATGGTCTTCTGGACTTCATTGAGGAAGACCGGTGCCGGGTGTTGGCGCACCCGGCGCGTTTCCACACGCCCGAGGGCACCGTTCTTTCTACGTATTCCTAATACGGCATGGGTAATAAAACCACCGAATTCCCTACAAGGAATAAGCTTATGTCGTGCAGAAATGAAAGAGTGGGTATGACAGAAAAGGATGAGAGGGCACGAAACGAGAGCGGGGAATATGTCCAAGAGCACACCGAAGAGGCCGTCTTAGAGGTCATGAAGCCGCTCGAACCCTACATGACAGCAGAAATCGCGGACGAACTCGGATGGTCACGACGGTCGGCGTATAACGTTCTCAGCCGTCTCCATAAGAGCGATGAGATTCGCAAGAAGAAGCCCGAAGCTCGTCGAGTAATCTGGATTCGGACGGAGTAGCGGTCAGTCGCTAGAGAACTAAGTTCTGTGTAGCGGCAAAAACAGGTTGATACTACAGTGGAGCGGTGAACCGTTACAAATCGCGCGGTTGGACGGTTTTGCGATCGTTTTCCTTGGCTCGTCGAGCAGCGTTGTCGAGGACTGCTGCGACTTCCTCATCAAGTGCATCGTAGAAGTCACTCGCCACATTTTGACCTTCGAGCTGTTCTTTCACTGCCGCTTTGACAATCAAATCGGCCATACAAGCGTTTAGACGGTATAATACTACAAAAAGACAGCGGCAAAATAGTCGAGAAAGGACCAGTAATTCGGATCACTGATGACGATATTCTTCGAGTGATTCGTGAGTCCGAGTTTCCGGCGGTGACTGCTCGGTGGGTCGCTGATACGGTTGGGATGGAACGACGGCCAGTACATCAGCGGCTCGAGGAGTTGCATGAAAAGGGTGAGTTAGAACGCGGGAAATTGAGTCCGCAGATGGTTACGATGATTAAAGACTCTGTATTGGCCGGTTCTGGTGCCCTCTGGTGGAAATTTATCCGGTCTGGCAACCACTCATATCGCTGAATGAACGGATGCAATTTTCCGACGATTGGCTGCTACTGAGGCCGCCAACCGTGTCATTCGTCCGACGATACCGGTTCGCCGTCTTCCATTCGCCATTCGAGTTCGACTTCGAACTCAGCCTCGTCGTCGGTAACCTCATACTCGACTTCCAGTTCGAAGTGCTCTGGAACCGCGACCGTGAAACCGTTGTCTCCTTCGATGTCGATTGTCCCGTTCTCCACACCATCGGCGACTTCGCGGAGGATCCCCGCACCGTCTGCCCGACTCATCACTTGCTCACCTTCACGTTCCGTCTCATCATCTGCCGATTCCGCTTCGGTTTTGGATTCTTCGTCGTCGTTTCCCATACCAAACCTGCAACGGCTGTCAATAAAACATCTCGGGCTTCATATCCGCACAGTTTGATCGGTGGTAGTCACCACTTTTATCGAAGCACCACCGAGAGGATCCTTACTGTCTCAAGTGGTAAGTCTATCTCCTGTATCTACCGATTAGAGTGACTAGTCGAGATTGTGGGTGGGGCAGGTGATGGTGAGTTCTCGAAACTGTTTCCGCCAGTATCGAGCCGATCGAACGCCTTATACAATCACCATATTATTGATCTGATTTGGTCTTTGAAGATACTCATCGCTTTCCATTGGATACATCATAATCGATTTCGGCCGTGTAACTGGCACGAGGCAGTAGTCCCAACTGAATTATAAAAATCGCTTCGTCGTGAAAGAAGAACCTCATCACCAAGTCAACCAGTAGTCTCGTTCATTCATATTCAGTCCAAATGTCGCCCATTCGATCATAGACCCAAGGGACAACGACACGTGAGAATACGGATGGCAACTCTGGTGGATGCTCTCGGTTCACCCCATCGTCATGAGTCGCGTTTGGTGGTGAGTGAAAATGGTCCATAGAATATTCTTCACTCTCGTGGCGATCCCAACGACATATCCACTCCTCACCGAAATGATCTTCGAAGTATGTGATATGGAAATCACCGTTGACATATGATTGCACCTCGATGTATGCTTCGCTAACGTACTCTTCTGGGTAATGTTCGTCACGAAGCGAGACCACGACCGAATCCGGCCGGTTTGATGGAAAGACAGAAATCGTCTCGATCCACTCTTCAGATCCGAGAATCGATGCGATTTCCCGTAGTAAAGCACGATTTGGTGTCCGCTTTCTCTTCCCGTCAACCACACTCAGACGACTCCTTCATCGGTCGCACTGTCGCGGTTGACACGGCGAAGATCGTGGATCTCCTGTCTGACTGCCTCCCAATTGGTGATATCTAACCAGACCTGTTCTGGATCCCCGTACTCTGCATACTCTAAGGGATCGATGTCGTCAGGGCTCTCGACATCGTAAGTCTGCTTGTAGTCCTCGTTCTCGGCGAGCAAATCACCAAGCCGGGATTTGTACTCCTGCTCGCTCAACTCTGCTAAGCGATTCAGCCGTCGCCATTCGAAGTACGCTTCGTTCCGTTTGTACGTCGCCGGGTTCTTTGTCACACGAGTCAAGAGACCGATGTCGGCGAGCCGTTTGAGATGCCGACGAGCGGCATTCGCAGAGCAGTCCGCGCGGTCAGCAACCTCGGCAACGCGGGTTGGGTCGGTGAGTTCGAGGGCGATTCTGTAGACGCGCTCGTCGGCAGGGGCATTCTCAAGCCGATCGGCTAAATCGGTTGCAAAATCGGTCTGAGGTGGCCCGCGTTTGTTTGTATCGCTCATACGCAGAAATACGATTTGGAACGCAATATATCTATTGGGTGCACATACTATCGAGAATCAACCGTTAATGAGCCAAATTGACGGAGGATAAGACACGGTACGTGTGAGGCTACATTTTCATCACTCGTCAAGGACAAGGACGTAACCAGTCGGCAAGCGTTCTGCGAAGCCTGCGGAGAAATGGTTGATAACGAAGGCTAGACAGGATACAAAGCAGTCAAAGCAGCATGGGAGGGAATCCCGGTCGATTGTAGTGACTGCCTTGGCGACCGACTTCTCCCGCCATAGTTAGAGGTTACTCATTGTTTTGCAGTGCAGCTGCAATTGCTTCGAGTTCCGCCTTCCGGAACGCGTTTGACGTTTGTTCTGGGTTATCGTCGTCCAGCTCACCGATTTTCCAGAGGATTCCAGCCCGCATTTGGGGTTTGGATGGCAAATTGTGGGTGTCGATATCGTAGTTTACAGCCGTACAGATTGCTGCAAGGGCTTCTTTGGTGAAGGCCGTCGATTCAACGCGTTCGTATCTCCCGACGGCCTGTCGAATGTCGTTGCGGAGTTCATTGACGGTTTGTGTCATAGAGACAATGGTGGGGGATTCGTTGTGTAGATTCTGGTTTTTACTGAACAGGCTACAGAGGACGATATCACACTGGAAGTAATCCCCAACGGTGCTCAACGGGCAATTCATTGCTCATATTTAATAGTTTGTAAGCTGCATCAGCAGGTATGGTGGGGAATTCGAATACAAATGAAGAAGAGTCAATCGGGGCGCCATCGGACACGCGTGATGAGTTGCGGACGATAGGCTTTCGACTTCGCGAGATTCAACGATTGTTGGGAATGCGCGTGAAACAGGAAAATCGACGACTTGAGACCGAAGGAATTGACCCCGTTTCATCAACTAGTTTCTTTAAAGATATCGATCGGTTAGGGGAGATCTCACAGACCACGATCAATAAAGCTGTAGATTCGCTCGGGAATCTTGGCCTTGGTGACTCCGTTCGTGGAACTCTTAATGATGGAACCACAATCGAAGGAACAGCGAGCCCGATTGATTATACCCCAGCTGAACACCTTCGGGTGGAAGTTGAATCGGTCGACGATTCATCTCTCCGGTATGAACTCACATCTCATTATGAATCTGGAAAATGGGAGCCAATTCGGGTGCGACGGTATCGAACCGGTGATGACGATTGGATTCCCCGTGGTGTAATCGCGGAGATTCATGCATCAGGTTGATTATCACAAATTTCTACGGTCGCTACAAGCAGCACTGTGGCCCTAGTCGGCGGGGGGACAGTAACATTTTGGTAATTGCTCTTGTCTAAGGGGTGGTCGAGGGACAATGGTTACGGCTTACGTCTTAATCAAGGCAAATGTGCCAACGGTGGATCAGATACGAGATACGATTATGGAAATCAACGGTGTCGAAGACGCCCATATCGTTGCCGGAGACGTCGATATTATCACAAAAGTTGTTGTTGGGAGCCCAGCGGATGTTCGGGAAATCGTTGCGTCCGGTATCCTGAGTATCGATGGGATCGAACACACCTACACATACATGGCGATGGAATGAACCTTTGAGCCCGCGGAGGAACGTCTAGACGTCGTTGTTCAACGATTCAAGAATCAATGCGATAAGGTTGCAGACTCAACGAGCCGGCGCACACTACACGTCAAACCGACACTGTTGATGAACAACTCTAGAAAATCGGGAAGTGGGTATCCGGGAGATACGCTAACTGACCAACCTGACTTGCCCACGAATCGTGGTTGTACAGTGGTAGACAGCACTGTTAAGCCGTTAGCAATCGTTCTAAAGAGTTGATACCATGAGTGTGTTTACCGACGAGGAAATTGCATATTTAGACGAGCAACGACTCGGACGGCTGGCGACCGTTGGAGCAGACACCCAACCGCACGTTGTTCCCGTTGGATTCCAGTACGATGCCGACGATGACACGATCCACATTGGCGGCTTCAATTTCGGCGAGTCCAAGAAGTTCCATGACGCCGAAACGAATCAGAAGGTTGCGTTCGTCATCGACGATCTCGCCAGTATTGATCCATGGAAACCCCGCGGCATCGAGATCCGTGGCCGTGCCGAGACGTTTCGCGAAAATGGAACACACCTTGGCTCGGGCTATGATGAGTCATGGATACAGATCCATCCAGCACGAATTATCTCCTGGGGAATCAGCGAAGACGGATCCCCCAGCAGTCGGCCTGTCTAGAAACGCTTCGGTTCAACCGATACATCATCTCTTCGGAAAAACAGACTGAAACTAGTTAGTTCGGCAGTTCTTTTCGTCCCGTTTGCACGCACGGCCAGCACGGGAAGCCACCAAGACCATCGCAGTCACAGTTTTCGGATTCGGTATCGTTGTCGTCCTCGGACGGGAATACCTCAAGCGTCCCGTCGTCAGTCGCGTTTTCGACGGCGGCCATGTTTTACAGAATGCGTTCCGGTGAACGTGGTGCGGGCACGTGCAAGCCATCGCGTCGCCCGTCACGTCGTCGATGGAGACTGTGTACTGGTGGTCTGCGGGCTTCTCGTGGCTCTCGTTGGTGACGTCGATTCCCATCCAAGCATTAAAGCAACAGCTAAATCATGGTGAATCATGGTTGACAGAGGAACTCTACCAAACAGTACTGACGTAATTGTTGTTGGCGGTGGAATAATGGGTACCAGTATAGCCTTCTTTCTTTCAGCACAAACGGATCTCGATGTCACATTAGTAGAGAAAGACGGAATCGCAACAGGCTCCACAGGAGACTCCTCTGCTATTCTCCGCCACCACTACGGTGACCAAACTATCTATAGTAAAATGGCGTGGTGGAGTCACCAATTCTATCGGAACTTCAATGAAGAAACTGGTGAAGTGATTGCCCACATCGATAATCCCTTAGTGCGATTCGGACGAGAAAACACAGACCCAGGAAACTATGCCAAAGCTGGCTATGAGACACTCCAGTCACTCAATATCCCGGTCACCAAACATGAGAGTGAAAAACTTCCAGATCGCTACTCTATGATTGCTGATGTAGAATCCTTCGATTTCGGGATTTCAGATGACGCAGCAGGATACTCTGATGGCTCTGATGCTGCCAATGGCTTTGCGAGGGCAGCACAACAAAATGGCGTTACGGTCGTAACCGGTGTTGGCGCCGAAACCATCAAAGTCGAAGAGGATTCCATCGTCGGGGTCAAAACCGAAGAGGGAGACATCGAATGTGATACAGTCGTCGTCGCGGCCGGATCGTGGACGCCAAGACTAGGGGAAAAACTCGGCGTTGATATCCCAATTACGACGACTCGTGAGCAAATACTGATCCTTGACCCCCCCGAAGCCTACAAAGCAAAGTATCCCTCACTAGTTCCGACAACAGCGCTTCCTGGTGGTAATTGGTACATCCGACCAGACTTTGGAGATGGAATATTGGTAGCAACCCATCATACTGACGAAGAAGTGAATCCAGACCATTACGACGGCAATCCTGACGAAGAGATAATCTTGGAACTTACCGAACAGATCTCGAATATGATTCCAGAGCTGAAGGAAGCAGGGCTCCGAGGGAAATATTGTGGTGTCTATTCAACGACACCCGATCACGACTTTATTCTCGATCAAGCAGGCCCGGAGGGTTGTTATTTCGCATGTGGATTTTCAGGCCATGGCTTCAAACACGGTCCAGCTATCGGGAAAATCATGACTGATTTGGTTGTCGAGGGTACAACCGACATGGTTGACGTGGATTTCTTCTCTCTCGATCGATTCGAAGGCTCACCCCATGGACATGGTAAAGCCGTAGACGACGTGTAACATTCGCTTCTCAAAGGACTATGGTAGAAGCAACCATCATTCAACCGAACTGCTCTGTGGAACAGGCACTAACACAGAATGAGTTGTCTGCAGATACCGAGACAATTCGTGTTCTCGGATTTCCAAAGCATCTCTTCGAATTCCACGTCGAAATTGAACGGAAATTCCTCGAAAATCGAGAGACAACTATGTCAGTTACCGTTGATCTCCTTACTGGTACGAATATGAAGAACGATATCTATCCGGATCTTGAGTCTCGGTCGCTTTCATCTACGTCTCTTCTTAATCCACGTGTAGATGACTCAGTAGCTGCAGAAAAAGCCCATTCACAAGTGCGACGGCGAGTCAACAGCTGGTACAAAACATATAGGACACCGCAAATAACGATCAGAAGAGACGATCTAGTGTTTAAATTGTTTTGGCTTGTGCCATTTTCGACAAATTCAACGGTGAGCCTAATAGATACGATAACAGGCGAAGTTTCTGCACACGATATCGAATTAAACGACACACCCCGAATTGAGGACACATCAAAGATTGAATGAGGGAAGCCTGCGGAAAACCGCTAAATATCTGGTTATTGAACCGTGGAAAGGTCGTCTAAGTGGGTTTTTGAGAGATAGATTGAGACAATTTCTGCATCCGTGGCAGCCACCAACTGTTCCGATTTCACACTCTGAGAGGACGATTTAGCCGAAATTCGGCGTTCGTGAACCAAATCGATTTCCTCCTGTAGTGGCTTCGCAATTTCGTTTAATTCTTTTCTGATCACCTCTTCACGACGTTTCGGTGGTCCAGTGAGGAGACTCACCACAATGATCGCTATTAGTGCCAAGCTGAACGCTGGGAGTAGTTCGTAAATATCGAATATCATGAACGGGCCGCCTGAAAGTTGATTCCACATAACCGTCGTAACCAGACCGACGATCATCCCGGCAATCACTCCTGGCCCGGTCGTTTTTTTCCAGTACACGGACGTCAGGAGTACTGGACCGAGTCCAGCTCCAAGACCAGCCCATGCAAACAGGATTGTGGTATGAACAGATCCTGGAGTTGAATACGCCCATATCGCTGCAAAGATTCCAATGCCAACGACCGCAATACGGTTCGCCAGCAGAATTTTCCTATCGCTCGCATTGCGATTGATGATTCCGTTGTACACGTCTTCGCCGAATGCACTCCCAGCAACCAATAATTGGGAGTCAGCAGTACTCATGATCGCAGCGACGCTCCCCGCAAGGAGAAAGCCCGCAAGCCACGGCGGTAGCGTTTCGAGAATCATTCTTGGCGCGACCAAGTCCTGATTTTCGATGCCAGGGAGCATGACTACGGCGCCTAGGGAGATGATCGGAATACCGATTAATGCAATAAGCATGAATAGAACTGCGACAACCATTGCAAACCCCGCTTTCGAAGGCCGTTCCATACCCATATATCGGATGACACCGTGGGGTTGCCCCAATCCACCTAACGCGATGACAGCGATAGTCGAGAAGACCAAGAATTCGTACGGCGTTCGACCGCCCGTAAAGGAGGTCATTTCCGGAGATGCAGCAGTGTTAAACTGAGTCATCAGTTCGTTTGGCCCACCGACTGCAACCAATACAGCAATTGGAACAATGATAGCGAATGCCGTCATGAGTACCGCCTGAAGAACATCCGTGAACGAAGATGCTGTGAAGCCACCCATGACTGTATAGAGGACAACAATAACCAGTGCGATTAAGAACCCAACATCATACGAGAGATCGAATCCAACAGCAATCGCACTTGCTCCAGCGAGCAATTGTCCGGCGATATATCCAGTCATGAACACTCCGATAACGAGCGTGCTCGTAATCCGGATTAGATGACGGTTATCAGAATGCCTTGCGGATAGAAAACCTGGAACCGTTAGTGAGTCAAGTAGCCGTGAATATCGACCAATTCGTTTGGCTAGCAACCCCCAGGTGACGATTCCTAGCGGAATTTGCCACACCATCCACCAGAGCGACGAGACTCCGTTCGCGTAGATCAATGCAGGAAATCCGACAACGAGCCAACCACTCCATAGACTAGCCTGTTCACTTAGTGCGGCTGTTACTAGATTCAATTTTCGACCACCGAGTAAGTAATCGGATGCTGTCTCCGTGAGTCGACCGCCATAGACTCCAATTCCAATTAAGACGAGAAGGTAGATGGCAAATTCCGCATAGATGATTGTACTAACCATGATCGACACCGTCCTCGGAACTGGATGTTTGTCGTGCAGACCCTATGATACTCTCATCCGATTCATGGAAATAGTATACGTACAAAACTGCGATTCCTAACCAGACTACTACGTTTGCTCCGAAAAAGAGCAGCAGTTCACTCCATGTTAACATGGTGCGTCCGTAGTGTTACACCGATAAATAATTTTGGAATTAGACAAATTTATAATATACGTGATAAAGCGAAAACGGAGTGGGTTTTGCGATCTGCTCTCATGCATTCGCGGTAAGGAAATTTATCGAAGTCGTCGCGACCTCATTCTCTGACTCACCATCGTCTTTGTCTGTGTATCTAGTGAGATTGCAGCAATGATCATACTTATTGGTATACTGTTTAGTAGTGCTCGGATGAAGCATTCTACCGCCATTTGTTGCGCTCAGTTGAGTAGATTCGAAAATATAATTTTGGATAGCGGTACCAGTAGTTATCAATATGGAGCAGTAGAATGCACCTATTTCTATACAAAAGTTTATCATGTAAACACACGTGGTAACGCATTACAATGGATGAAGAATCATTATTCACCAGTCGACGGAATTTTCTTCACGCAGGTACAGGCATTCTCGCATCAACAACACTCTCATCGGTTACTCTCGCGTACGGACAGGGAAAGGCGGCCTCTAGGGTGACGGTTAAGCGCGATAGTTACGGTGTCCCCCACGTGTATGCTACTGGGGGTAAAGAACGTTCGGCGGTTTATTTCGGCCACGGGTTCGCGGTTGCAGAAGATAGACTGTTTCAACTAGAGATGTATCGTCGCTTCTACTACGGTACTGTCGCCGAGGCCCTCGGAGCCGGCGAGGAAGGCAAGTGGGTGGCGTTTGATCGCGAAGCGCGACGCAACCGATCGACTACCACAGCGCTAAACCTCCAAATAGAGGAGCAGCTCAACAGGGAACACCAAGCTGTCCTCGAAGCGTTTGCCGCAGGAATCAATCGATACATAGACCGTGTCAAATCAACTGACAAAGAATTTCATAAGGGGTTCCATGAGTATGATTTCCGACCGAAACGATGGGCTCGCGAGGACGTTGCTGGAATCTTTGTCGCGAGTATGTCCTTTTTTAGCGACTATCAATTGGAGACATTGAATGCTGCCGTCCTTGATGGGTTGAACCGCGCGTATACATCAGCAAAGGCCATCGAACTGTTTTCAGATCTCAATTGGGGTGATGACCCAGGTGCACCCACTTCGACGGAACCCTCAGCAACTGGATACACCCCCCCTACACATCTGCTGGGGATGTAAATCTAGGAGCAGCGTCGAGTACGAGTGAAAATAATCGACCAGCAGAGCATATCCCTCCCTCCGGCGAAAAACGGATTCCGACCGATCCACAAAAAGTCCACGAGGCTGAAATGGCTCGTCAACGGACGCTCGCGACCGGCCTTGACGCATTAGGTTTACCGTTTAAACTTGGTAGTAATGCACTGGCCGTTGCTGGAACACATACTGAGAGTGGTGACGCTCTCTTGTTCGGCGGCCCGCAGATGGGTTTTACAACGCCGTCAGTCATGTACGAGGTGGGTCTTCACGGATCAGATTTCGATATCACTGGAATCACCGTCGCCGGCTATCCGTTTGTTATGTTCGGACACAATAATCACGGTGCCATTACGAGTACCGCTGGTCTCGATAACAGCATCCAGACGTTTGTCGAGACGATTCGAACCGACGGTGAACAAGAACAGTACAAGTTCCGTGAGGATTGGCACAGCGTAGCGGTACACTCTGAAACGATCCCGGTCAGCGGTGCGCCAGACGCCGAGGTGACGATTCGGCGAACACGGCACGGCGTCGTCACACAATGGCGCCCTGATGAAGGTGAGGCAATCTCACAGACTAGAAGCTACGAGGGTCGCGATATGAATTCGTGGAAAGCATTTTACGAGGCTCAATATGTGACCAATGCAGACGAGTTCGTCACTGCCGCCCAGAACTGTGATTATTCGTTGAATTTCATGTGGGCCGGTGATGATGGCGATGTGGCCTATGTCCATCTCGGCCGGTACCCCGATTGGGAGCAAGTACCGTGGGATACACGCTTCCCCGCTGATGGTACGAAATACGAACTCACCGATGCTGACTATCTACGTGCTGCTGACGGGTCTGTTCCGTTTGCAGTTAATCCATCGACGGGGTACACAGCCCAGTGGAACAATAAACCGGCACCGGGATGGAACAACGGCGACATGAGTTACGCTTGGGGAACCGATCACCGTGTTCAGCGGATAATAAACCTCATGGAGAATCGACTTGCAACTGAGGGCGTAGTGGACTATTCATTCCTCAAGGAGATCGTCTATGACATTGCCTTCGTCGACCTGCGAGCAATTCGATATAAAGAGCCCCTTATAGCGGCGCTTGCCAATGCTGAGTTAAGTGATATGGAACAGTCGGCGTTCAAAGCCGTGGCAGACTGGAATAATTTACGGCAAGGAGATGGGACGGACTATCTGGGTAATTACTCTGTTGGGTACACTGTCTTTGATACATTCTTTTCTCATCTACTCGACGAAACTTTCGAACCCACGTTCGGGGTGCTCGGCTCGTTATACGGGCCGGTTCGGAGTGTCTTTTTGAACTACCGCTACGGCCGTCCACTGTTAATGCGTGCCCTACATCCTACTGATGCGGCGCTCGAACCTGCCGTTGACTACTTTCATGGCGATCAGCCGACGGTGTTCCGTCAAGCCTTCCAAAAGGCGGTCGAGGATCTGCGTGCGAAGCATGGCGACAACGTTTCAACATGGAAGGCACCAGCTCACGTCGATAAATTAGATAACATGGCCCTCTTTGGGATGCCTATCGGTGTCGGTGACGCTGGAGAAATGCCGTTTCTTAATCGAGGTACAGAGAATCACTTTGTGCGCGTTGGTCGGACGAATGGCCAATCGAATCAGCAGTCACGTCACGACTTTTCTGCTGAGAACATCCTCCCGCCAGGTAATTCGGGGTACCTCGCTCCTGACGGAACAAAAGATATACATTACGCTGATCAGCTCAAGATGTTCATCGATTTCGAATATAAGCCCTTACGTTTTACCACCGCGGAAGTAGCTCGCGACATAGAAGCTACCAAATCGCTTCGAACAGAGTGATCACGTCCAAGAATGTCAATTAGTGAGACTTGGATAAAAGAATCTAAAGCGGGTTACTTCGGCAGTTCTTTCTGCCTCGTCCTCACGCATGGCCAGCACGGGAAGCCACCGAGACCGTCACAATCGCACTCCTCTGGTTCGGCACCGTCTTCATTCTTCGAGGGGAAGGCGTCGAGCGTGACCACGTATTGGTGTTCAGCGGGGTTGTCGTGGCTCTCGTTGGTCACTTCGACCATTCCGGGGGCCTCGACGTCGAAGGAGAACTGTTCCCACTGTGCGCGTTTCTGTGCCGTCTCGTCAGCTTCAAGTCCTGCGCTCGATTTCGTACTCATGGTCTTCTGGTCTTCATTGAGGAAGACCGGTGCCGGGTGTTGGCGCACCCGGCGCGTTTCCACACGCCCGAGGGCACCGTTCTTCCTTACCAAGTACTATGTAGTACGTGGTATTAAAGCTATCGATGTACTACGTAGTGTGTGGGTTTAAGATGGTGGAAAGTGAACTGAGGGCTACGATGACAGACGAGAGAGAGCGCGATACTCGTGGTCAATTTGCAGAGGAAACGACTGACGACGATATTCTGACGGCGATGCGCGAATCAGAGTTTCCGGCAGTGACCGCTCGGTGAGTGGCGGATAATCTTGAGATCGAGCGGCCCTCCGCGCATCGACGGCTTGAAGAGTTGCACGAGAATGGAGAGGTAAAGCGGGGAAAGTTGAGTCCACGAGTGGTTATCTGGTGGATTCCAGAGAAGTAGTTGGTTGGGGGAAAATCGTTGCTAGTAATAGCGACGGAGATGGACGTCTCTATCAGAGTCGTTTTTCAGACAAGAAATGCGATTTCTGTGGCGGAGAGGAGGGATGTTAGAATCTCGATGATCAATTCGGGCAGTTTGAAGCCTTCTCCCACGAGTCACGTTAGTATGCCCGGTTCACTCTTTCTTGATGGTTAGACCATCGAACCGATGGAGGACCAGGGAATCCGAGTAGCAGTATAGCCCCTGCTCAGGATAGAAATAGTGGTGTGGAATCCGGTAATGCGGTCGCGGTACAGGCCAGCACACAGAGCAACTCGAACAAGGAGTTCGCCGCGTCCAACGCCCAGAACGTCAACGATCAATTCCAGAATGAGGCTGACAATGGCAATAGTGGCTTCCCTGGTAGTGGAAACGACTAATCACGACAATCCAGATTTTTTTACTGAGCACAAAAGTTTTTAATCGCCAGACAAAGCGGAAGAGAGTACACTTAGGTTAGCATATTATACTAACTCCTGTTAGCACCTGCACCACCGGAAAGCGAACGGGTGAGAGAATGAGAGAGGACCGAAAGCAACCACAGGAGATAGTGAGGGTCAGCGAGGAAGTCCGTCAGCCACACATCAGAACGGGGGGGTGCAGATCGCCCATTGCGAGCACTGTATCGGGGGCAATGAGACGGTGCCCACACTGACTCAGATGGACCCGCGAAGGGTCAGCTACCGTTATGATCCGAACAAGCTGCAGACAGCTGGGACAGCCGTACTTGCACCTCATTGTTCAGTGTTTTCCTCGGTATAGAGATTACTCTAAACGCGATACTTGTTCTTAGCACAGTATTCTAAGTCATAAGGTAGTATTTGATGTTAGTATAAATATCAACATAGCTACGATTTTTGTGAATTTTCTATAAGAAATGACACATACAATTGGTTAGTAAGATCTCAACGCAAGAAAGATGTGAACGAATATTAATCCAATTGAAAATGCTCACTAAACTCGTCAGGGAGGGATTTTTCAGGATCTTCGTTGTTGAATGAAGAAATTCCTAATGAATATTGTATACCTTTTCCAGCAAATTCCACAAACGTAGAATTGAGAATAATAGCGTTGAGGCTGTTTGATTGATTTAACTGACCTCTGATCCGCTGTTCTAATCTTTCTATTTGTGGTATTCGTTCCTCCTGATATCCATCAATCACAAATCGACCCATATCAATGAATTCATACGATGGAATATAAACAAAGAGGGCAGAGGGTGATCTACCAGAAAGATCACCACGTCCTCTACTTATCACACCCTCTAAAACTCGACTATAGTAATCTTCATCTATGTCTGGAAAATTAAAATTGATCACCTGTATTCCTTTTCCATGAACATTTTTGCTTTCGTCGATCATGAACCGGGGTTCCAAATACATCCCTGGATCCAAATCTTCGGTGTCAAATCCTGATAGGAATCTACTTATGTGCCTCTCATTTGGAAGCTCTGTGAATGTATTTAGATCGTCCTCATCCATCTCTAAAATTTTCTCACCGTAAAAGTAATCCTCCAATCTTGCCGTATATATGGCCCCATTAATTACTGCTTCCTTTTCGGCCTGCTTATTACGTAGCACATCAATCGCAATTTCTGAGACTTCGTCAACTATATCTTCTGTTAGAGGCTCCTCACCACCAAGGTCCAAATAAAAACTAAGCTCAGGAATTTCACCTCCGTCAACACCGTTATTAATGGTGTCTAATATTTTCTGCTTAAGTGTTGTAAACCCCTCGTCGTATGTTGGATCACCTGTATTCCCCGCTCGTCTCCGCTTACATTCAATATCGATGGTCGTATCATCGATTTCTACATAAATATCCGGGCCACCAGTTGTACCCTCATTAATTAATTTAGTGTTGAATCCTGCATTTTCGCATTGATATGCAACTTCCACTTCGTACAGTGCTTCCCAGGGATTTTCTTCTTTTAACATCCTCTCGGCAAACACTTCGGACATTTCTTTGTCAATTTTGTCACCGTCTGGTGACACAACTTCCAAATCTTTCCCCTTCTGAGCTAACAAACCCGCGTAAGCAACATCTCTCACCCCCGGTGTGAATTCGAATGTTTCCGTCCGAAAATAGTGGTCAAGCATTTCACGAGTTTCTTCTAATGGCTTCCAGATAGGATATGACCTCACCTCTTCTTCGGGAGCATATGATGTGAGAAACTCGGTTAGTTCTCGTTCATAATCCATTACTTTGTAAACATCAATTGTGTCGCTCATGTAGTACTGTAGCGATTAGACTATCACCCAAACATATTAAGTAATTGTATAATTCAAAACAATAGCTTTGCGATGTATTGCTGCCCATTGTCCTATCAACGTTGATGGGCTCATCACACAGAATGTTACAGCACTCGGAGGGAGTTGTTCTTAAAGTATTCGTCTCGGAGGACGTCATAGTTATCATCGGGTGTCTTCACACGGTTGAATCACCACGAACAGACGAACGGATCGTCAAGGAGTGAGTAAAAAAGACCCCGGACGTCTGACACGCTCGCGATTTCTCTCGAACCGGAATGCGTATCTGATGTTGCCATCACTTTCCCTCCGAATATTCCAGATGTAGATGGTACACGCTGAGGACGGGGACTGACGGGATTTCATATACTTTCCCATGTGTCGTTGGGTACTTCCCACCTGAGCGGTCCGCGGCTTTGCGTGTGGTTCAATTTGAACGCCGAGGACCTTCTCGTCGTGCGGGAGGCAGCGGTAGGGTTTCGGTCAATCGCCGGATCGTTCGGGTATGTTGTCCCGGTCTTCTCCGCGCGCGCCTCAGTCTGTCCGGTCGGGATGAACAAATCGAGGTTCTCGGGATACTCAAAGACGTCCAACCGCTCTTCCACGCGGTCAGTGTAATTCTTGATGGACAGGTTAAGGTGAGTTCGACAAAACGTTCGGAGCGAATTCAGGTAGTAACTTAACCACTACGTCTGGACTGAACGGCTCCCGAAATAATGTCAGGGAAGGCCGATATTAATCTCAATATTGACTGTATCCTTCGCGTTGGCGACGGCGATGAGAATTGCAACAGCCACCGTGAAGACCGCAGCGATACCGAGTATAATCGTCAGGGTGAATGGTTCGGTCATCGTTGTAGATACTTGAGTGCGGAGAACAATTTATGTATCCCGAGAAGGTACCTTCACAAGAGTATAAATAAATGCCCGAAGAAAATCGCTCGAGTGGTGGGCCGAAGTCCTTAGCTCTCTCGACCGCTGAAAAAGAATATTTATCAAGTGGAACTGTAGGAGGTTATCGGAAGTCACGTCTTCAAAACCGAGTAAACTCGAAAGCTGTGGCCCTTCCAGAACGGTTTTCACGACTTGTAGACGATGCCGATCTGATTTCTAAGTCTGATTACCTCGACGACGAAATTAAGCGACAGCTTTGGGAGGTTCTTCTGCGAGAGACGACCCCGGATTACATTGAAACACCAGAGAAGAGGCCACTTCAATTATCCACAAAAGTGCGACCTCAAACACCAGTTCAAGATATTGGTCGATTTATTGGAGGATTTGCTCACGATGTTTTACGTTTTCCATCGGAAGTAGAGTATGAGGAATTATTAGCTCACGTTATCTTTGGGTTTGTCAAGGGAGTATACATAGATACCTTGATTGCGGGCCGCGCTGATCAGAACGGAATCGATGTCGAAACTGAAGAAATTTTGGAACGAGTTCAATCTCTTGCAGTAAATGTGGAGGAACATCGAGAGAGTATGTCTGATCAAAAAGAGAACGCACATCTGCACTCTCAAAAATGGCAGGAAACACGTAATCAGGTCCGAAGGGAGATTCGTAGAATTTTATCAGAGGAAGAACTGATTGATTCTCCTCAATCCCTAAGAGAGCGGCTAAAAGAAAGACAAACAGATGAGGACAGTCTACACAAAGACGAAAGCGAAGCCGAAGGCGATGGAAGGGATTTTCTAACCGTCGAAAAACTGCATGAGAAGGCAAAGAGTTCTTCTAGAGACATCGAAGAGAAAACGATGTGGCATCTAATGGATGCTAAAATAGAATCTGATGATATCCCTGGAACGTTTGGCGCGACTACTGCATTTCAACAGAAATATAATGTAGATGAATTCGATATTGACGAATTTGTAACTCAAGATCGAGTTTTAAACATTTTCACGGCTCGACGCATCCCTGGAAGGGTAGGTTTAGATTTATGGCTGGAATCAGATAGCTCCAAGATAAAATCGCACCGGTGGCGAGGAGTTGATGCTATTGATATTTTCACGACAATATATGAAAAGAACGGTGGGTCTTCAGCAGAAATAGCGAAAGAAATCGGCAGCCGTAGCCAAAAAACCAGCCTGGTAACTCGGATAGCTCGTGACCTGGCAGGGGATGATCAATATCCTAACCGAGAGGTTTGGGATCAACTACCCATTCTTCAAGGAGAACGAAAGGAATGGCATTTGACCTCCTACGGTGAGGTTTTAGGATACTACCAGTTTGACCATGATCACTGGTCAATTGATGCGATACCAGATTCGATTATTTATCAAGGGATAGATGAGCTACTTAAAGCAAAGATTCTACCGAGCAAACGAGGGATCAGAAGTCAATAGCACCAGACTGAATCTCTACTCAAACACACTTCAACTAAATTTCTGGAATGAGATCTCGTTGGATAGTCAGTGGATTATGAGTCTCTGAATAACTGACCAAGATTCTAACTGGATTACGTCGAGCGTCCCTTCGTTAGTTGAGTGGAAGATGCTTTAAGCAGTCACTCAAGATGCATATCGCATTACAGATACCAATTAGGGTATTCATCCATAGAGAAGGGGGAATTTCCCCACTCGGACCCGATTCCTGGGAAGTCCTGCGGTGGCTCTGGCCCGTCATACAACCACTCACTTGGAGGTTCCTCGCTTGCTCCAATCGCAAAGCAGTGACCCCCTGGTGTCCGTCTCCAAGCATACCACCGTTCTCCATCGTCAGACACCTCCAACGTGATTCCGGAAGGGATATCCAGACCAGCCTTTGTAAAATCATCTCCAAAGAGTTCAATCAAATCCGGCTTGTATCCCCTCAGTTCACGTTCATACCATCCCATTTGGGATGTATGAAGCCGTTTCAGTGCACGAATGGATTCCCGGAACTCGCGCTTGTCTCGGGGACGACCCTCCTCGCCAAGTTCTGTGGACCCCGCATAACGCACGAGATCTTCCTGATAAGCTGTTTCCTGACGCTCTTCAGCAACTAAATCAGCCTTGTAATGTTTGGCCGCCTCATAGGCACCACTGACGGATTCCGCATTGGCGACTTCATAAGTACCACCTTTGGCTGCCTCGCGAATCCATTTGAGTCGGAGCCTCAGTGCCAGTATGAGGCCAAGTTTGGCCTTCCACAGCCCCGTAGGATTTTCGCGAGATTTTCTAAGTTGGATGAACGCGTTTTCGTAGCTCGAAAAAATCGTAAGCGGGAAAACAAACACCAAGACCCAGACGCCCAGCAGCATAGGCCACACTGCTTGGAGCGCGAACAGTTTCAAGTTCAATGTCTGCCATGACGTGGACAGTGATTGGGCGGTATTAACGACAATCGCAAGCACGAGAATAAGGAAAACCCAGTTCCTTACGCGCCGCAAAGTTTTCTGTTGTTCAGGCTCCCTGGCGACAACTGGAGCGACTGTGAAGAAGAATAAGAATGGTTGTAAGAGAAATTCGAACCATAGTGAGAAGGGATCTACATTTAGAAAAAATTCAACGAGAACTATCACGCCAAGCACGTTAGAGAGTTCCTCCCGAAAGTATTCGAGACTGCCTGCTTCTGTAAACCCCACGAGCATCGCGATCCCTGTAGTCAGGCCCCACACGAGGGTAGCCTTTGTTAGGACGGGACTCCAGATCACGACTTGATCTACAATCACGATGAATAACAGAATCCATGCGCCATAGGTAATCCACATAGCAACTAGCCTAGGAGCAACAGCCATTCTCAGGAGCCCAACCAAGGTGGAACGTATATCGGGGCTCAAGAGTGCGTCCACAGCGAGAATGATAAGACAAACTACGAGCCAAGCGAGGGTTGCCAGTTCTCGATTATTGAGCTGGAAACCTTGAGTCAAAAGCTGTGGTAACGCGCTAGATATTACGCTTTGAATCCAGTCACTGTAGTTACTCAAGAAGAATCACCAGAGGATGGAGCTTATCGGATTTGCGAATAGCGATAGTTGTCTTTGATATGTCGGTGATGGTACTTTCCGTGTGATGCAGCATTCATTAAACCTTGTTACACTGATTTCGGGTCGTTGAAGTACCGGTACACTCGGTTGTTGTTGAACTCGATTTCTAATGTACTGCTTTCAGGGTCGTAGCCAACGCTTTTCAGGTTGCTTGATGAAACAGATACTCGGTTCATATTGAAGACATTCTCATAGAGAATAATAAATTATGTAGTTATTTGAGATACGTAATTCGCCATACGTACGAGGGACAATCCGAGGAGAGAACAAGTAGCGACGATATGCTTCGAGTGATTTGTGAGTCCGAGTTCCGGCAGTGACCGCTCGGCAGCGTCCTATAGCGAAATAGGACGGGCGTGAAGATAGGTGTCGAACCGGGAAATCTCTCCTTCATGTTTGAGTCACAGTATACTGATTATCGTTAGCGCTCTTGTTCTGTGACCCTGGTGGAAATCAATGCTGACTAAAGGATTTTGCCGGATCAAAAGTCGATTTCCTTCTCAGAAATAGATAGATTAATTACATGCTGTTTCCTGTTACCGCAATATGAGTGACGAGCCGACGGACGAAAATGATCCTATCAAGGAAAGCCCTCTCCATGATCTTCTCCGCGCGTATACCCCCGAAGAAATGCAGGTCGGTGGTGACTCGTCTGCCTACGTCAAGCTCCAACTTGAGAATACTATCGAAGTTGTCTGGCAGGAAGCCGTGAAAAACGCGAAAGACCGCGATCGTAAGACGGTCGAAGAGCAAGACGTCCGCGCCGCCTACAACGAGATTTTCTACCCCTACACCCTGCTTGAAGAAGCAGCCACGAAAATGGGTGAGTACCAGTTAGAGCTCCAGCGGACGGCCAACAAATCGCCTGTCTTAGAAACAGAAATTGAGGAAGATGAGTAAAGATCCAAATCTCCTTTTCTTTCGAGAGGAATACACTAACGAAGAGATAGCGAGTCGGATCCGAACTAAGGATTTCCGGACTGATGGCCATCAAATCGTGGAATCCGTCTTAGATACGGCAGAACTGAGTCGTGATGTCATCTTGGAGAATCGGAAATCGGACTTCCTGTCAAAAATCAAGTCGAACGTGGACTCGGAGGAATATCGGTCGTTCCTCAAGGATATGTTCGAGGAGTTCGGTGAAAAGGGCGACCGAGTTAATCTCCAGTTCTACCGGGTTGACGGCCTCTCTTACCAGGAACTGGTCGATAAGATAGAAACCGAACAGGAACCCGAACCAGAACCGGAAGCAGCCGCAGACGGCGGAGATTTCCAGTATTCTTCGCTCATCAGTGACTACCAAACCCACGAAGGCACAATTGTCGACATCCAGTTCCGATTGACGGACCATCCAGACGACTTCGAACTGACTGACGATGGCTACGTCATCGATAACGACGGTGAACGGGTGGATCTGAGCGAATTAGATCTCGACCTCAATGATTACCAGCGGTTCGTGCAGACCAATGAGTATACGGTCGAGGTCCGGGCATACACCGACGCAGACCTGATCGCGATCTCGAACTCCAAGGCTAGCAGCAAGCTGCAGAAGGCAATCTACCAGTCCGTGAAACGGTGGGGGAATGCCTCCGCCAACAATGACGGCTTTTGTCTACAAGAGACCGAGCTCCTCCTGATCCAGAACCTGCTGGACGGAGAAAACTCCGGGCTCGACTACAGCGGATTCCTCGATAGGAACCTGAAAACAGCCAAGTACAGGGGCGACCGGCACGAAACATTATCCCGATCTGAAGTTCTCACTCCCGCCCGCGAGCGAGGACAGATTACCCAGGTCCGATTCTACCACCAGTATAATGACGGGATAAATACCCGACCGGTTCAGGTTCGGGTTTACCACGATGCCCACATCTCCACAAGCAAACCCACACGGCCGGACTTCGTCAACGATGTGAAAGACCACATCGTCACTGCGCTAGACAATCATGCCTATCTCAAGCCGTACGATAAGGTTGTTGACGAGTTCATTGACGCCCGGTCCCGTGACAAACTGTACGACGGCGAAGACGCTTACCGAAGCAATAAGAGGCAAGCATTCAGTAGCCTCGTCGACCAGTACATCGCCGATGATACGTACGACGAGTCCGAAAGCCAAGTATACGAAGCCGTGATTGCCAATATCGGTATCGAACTGGCACAGCTGGATTTGGACGGCAGTCAGTATCCGGCTGTCTCCGAGGCAAGCGACCGCCCGCAACGAGAGACGGATTTAAAGGAGTTTTTCGAGGACTACTGCGACTACGGACTCCAATCCACCTTACCCGACTTTGAACAGCTGTGGAACCACCTGGAACACATAATCAACAGACAACACCAGACACCAGTCGACATCATCAAGATCACGGAACAGGACTATGCTCTCTAGGTCGGAAGTGCTATTCCTAAACCGGTGCCTCCGTGAAGTTCCATCCACTGCGCGCATCGCGGATATCGAATTTACCGAGGACCACATTACGGACATGCTCTCTGATGTTAATGTCAACGAATCAGATCTGAACCGGGGCTGGCAACGGTATTTCAATGCACGGACCCAGGAAGTCATCGAAGAAGGCGTTGCTACCGGCGACACAGAAGAGAAGTATCATCTAAATCCGGAGGTCATCACTAAAGCATGGGGAGACGAAATTGATGACAAATCCTGGTTTGCGGAAACTCGTCTTAAACAGATCGATGATGAAAGCTGGCAGTTCATCGCCCAGTCGGATGGCCGTGGAGAACTTGTGTTCCAGCTCTTTTTCAATGGTCGACGGGTAGAAGAATACTCGCCGGACGCGCTCAAAAGTCGATTTGCTGTCTGGTTCGTCGAACCGCAAAACATCGCCGATGAGGAGGCGACATTCAAGTGGACAGAATTCCTTGATGGCGAATTCTGGGAGAATCTTCGAAGTGAGCTACTTCAAGTTCAAAATCCGCGGACTATCAATATCTGTCGGAAAAATTCTGTCGCAGCCGGAGACAATATGGAAGGAATCGAGGATGCAATTCAGTACAAATTCCGAGATTGTGAACTCGCTGTTGACGAAGACCCGCTAGCAAACAATACGGAAATTGAGGAATACATTGACGGTCCAATTCTATTTGGAGCAAAAACAGACGACAATAACCATCTCTTAGTCTGCGAATGTGACCTAAGTCCAGACCACGTCCATCTGCACTACGTTCGTGACGGGAAACCATCACATCTTGCTGACTCAGAATATGCTGAAACCATACAGAACTTCGTTCGTGAGAAGGTGATACGATATAATGACCTCTCGGCCAAGAAGGAGGATATCCCTCAAACGCTTAGATGGCTCGTTGTTCTGTTCGGGGCAATCGGTGTCTCTCAGTTCGTTCCACTATTCTTCTTTTTCGGCGTCAGTCCTAGTTCTCAAATTGTCACAGATACGTTGATTCTTGTTCGAGTCGGAAGTCTCATTATCGGCCTCGCTATCATCGTATACCTACTCCTACCCGTAATCAGGTTCCGGAGGTTCAGCTGGATACGAGACTGATGAAGGACAGTCAGCTCACCGACCTACGTTGATGCCGATTCGTACTCAGTCCCTGTGCCGGTAAGCCTCGCACTCAATGCAGTACGCTGGCTATCAGTTTCGAATGATCTATTTTCCAAAAAATCCTACAACAATCTCTCTGGTCTATGCCCGTACGTATGATAGATGTTTCAGCAACCGTGGACAGCAACAGGCCTCAACTCATAGCACGGGGATACACGGTCTGAGAGGGTGACGGAGCTACCACAACGGCGATTTTGCCAGATGTGACCGTTAACTGATGGAGAACACGCCAATAAACAGATCTTCCTAATCTCATAGCTCAGGTTAAATGAGGAATTAGTGTTCCTTATCTCGCGGATCAGCAACAAATTCATAGACGCCACCACCAATATTTTTGACCAATTCAGCAGCTTCAAGCATTCCTAAACGGGTTGATATATGCTGCCGCGAATATCCAAGCTCGTCACCGAGATTTTTTGGCGTGTTTCGTCCCCATGGTTGATTATTGGCCCGCCCTTCTTGGAGTTCATCTAGAATCTCTCCATCGACACCGTCGAGTTTGAGGCTCACTGATTTTGACATCGGTCTCATCGTTACTTTACGCTTGTCTTTGCTATCGTAAATTTCTTACTGATAGACCATCTTTTAGACAATACATTAGACCATACATTCGTAATCTATTAGTGGCTAGGTAATGGACTATTGAGTAAGAAGCGCGGGATTTCGGTGCAAAACCGGACGGCGCTGCAACGCCGCCCACGCTTCGGCCACACCGAAGCATGACTAGCAATACCCCTTCCGTAGAAAAACGCATCGACTACCAACCACTTGTTTTCGGAGGACACGACTAATGGCGTCCTTCGACGAGAAACCCAACGGCGGCGCACTCTCCGTGGAGGCCCAATTCGGCGAAACAGTCTTCGAACCCGTCAAGCGCCTCGAACCCACCCCCGAAACCGCGGCCCACGACCCGGATCAACCCACTCCCGAAACCACCGACGAGCCAATCACCCGCGCGTACCTCGTCGAACTCCGCGTGGGCTTTCAAACCCGAACCAAGACCACCAGCGAAGAGCCCTACCTCTACTGCATCTACGCCACAGCAGACTGCCAGCAATTCTTCGAACGCCGCTGCCCGATCGACTACGGCGAGGAGGGCTTCCAGATTCCCGAGGATACCGACACCTACCGCTCGGTCACGACAACCAAAACGGGCAACCCAAACCTGCCATCGACACCACCGGGCGAAACCCAAGCGGAAACTCGCGCACACTACCAGCGGATCCTCGAGCGGTGCTACGGCATCGACGCCACTACTCACACCACCTCAACCGAGGTGCACGCGTAGATGGCCCCCACAGAACGCCCTTCTCAGAGAGCAACAGCCATCGGAGGTGGAGGGGCAATGACGCACTCGTCCACCTCGATCACCCCCGAGGAGATCGATGACACATTCGAACGCTGTCCACACTGTGGCACCTACGCGGTGCAGATCACCGACTCCCATTACTGTGACAGCCGGTTCACCAGCAACCTCACCGATGCCGAACGCAACCAGCGCATCACCAACGACCCCTATCCTGCCGATGAGACGGTCGCCATCGTCGACCAGCTTGCAGGCGACGCTTTCGCCTATCACGAACTCGACGCGGACAACCACTCGCTCTGTACGCTGCATACCGACAATCCACTCGCCTATTGCACGCGTGAAGCGGCACAGGACGACCAGTACGCACCCTGCCAGCTCTGTCAGCGCCTGCGCCAAAAACGGGAGGCCGACCAATGACCGACCAGCAGACGGTTCTCGCCCTCGAATGCACTGACTCGATCCAAATCCATACCGAGAAGCGCACGCTGACGGGCGTCATCTATCAGTGTGAGCACTGCGAGCCCGAACTCACCTGCCGCGGGCCAGAGCCAGGCGAGTACGTGCTGTACTTCGCGACACCGACCCACGACCTGTACCGCCTGCAGTACGCCTACTACAACGAGATTGAGCACACCGAAGCCACACTCGAATACTACGATCTCTCGCCCAATGGTCGGTATACCTGGCTTCGGACGGGTGCCCGTGTCGAGTGCATCATCAACCCCTCGGGAGGTGAGCAGGCGTGAGTACCGACGGGCATTCGATCATTCCCAAGCCACTGAATCCACGCAATTCAGAAGCACTCATTCAACGCCTCTCATCCGGTGATCGCGTTCGCATCACGACGACCGACCTCCCACGGACGATTTGCACGGTGAGAGAGACCCACTCTGTGACAAGTCACGCACCACAGCTCGTCTTGACGGCACCGCCGGTGACGACGACGGCACAGGACGCTCGCCAGCAAGCCACCTACCACTGCACCGCCAGCCACTCCGATTCGCCAATGACTGTTCTCGAGTACACCCACACCGCCACTGACACGACCGCGCGTTGTATTGGTTCGCTCACCACGATTGCACACTTCCCCCGACTCTCCACGCCAGCAGAGGACACAGCAGTCACAGCGGAGGTGCGTGCAAATGAGTGACGCCACCACGTCCGGAGCTTCGAGTATTGAGAATATCTCGATCAGCGACCTCGCCAAGCACGTCAAGTCGCTTACCGACCGTGTTGACGACCTTGAGCAAGAAGTCGTCGAAAAAGACGAGCGAATCGACGAACTCGAACAGCGAGTCGATCAACTCGAAGACTATCGCACGGAGGCGGCGAAAGAGCATGCTCAGGATCGACAGCAACTCAGTAGTCTCCAAGACACGACCGAGACGATACAAGCTGATGTCGACGATCTCACCGACGTTGAAGAGAAGAACGCCCGTGTGCGAGCGTCGGTGTCCCGATTAATCAATCTCGTGCGGGATTACGAGACCGAAGAGAGTGTTGACGACGATTCGTCCAATCTTGTTGCAGAAGCCTCGAATGCAGGGAAGCAACTCTTCGAGACAGTCCAACGCTCGGAACAGAATACCGAGCTCGTCAATTTCCGTGAAAAGCGTGCGGAGAGTCAGCAAGTCGAGGACAAGTACCTCGATGTGCTTGAGCACGCCAAGAAGGTCGCTGAGGCAAATGACGTGATGGTTGCACGGTTGGGCTATCGAGAGGTTGCGACGCATTACGGTTGTGCGTACAAGAACGACGGGTATCGCGTCATGGAGGAAATGGCCGAACGCGTTCCTGGCGTGACCTACAAGGAATCCCGAACACTGTCGGTCGACGATGCAATAGGCGTCGGTGGTCATCACATCGAGATCACGTTCGCCCATCCCGACCTCGCCGGATGGATGAGAGCTCACGAAGCTAATGCGGGAGGGAACGGAGGACGCTAATTATAGCGTTGTAATCACGGGGGTTCGACGAACCCCCACTTCGGCGGCACCACCACCCGAGATTCACACCGCCTTGACGGTGAAACATGGTGGTAGTAATAGGTTGGCTACGGTGGAGTGCGTCTGTTTCTGCGTCTATTTCTGCGGAACGGAGGGGGTCGCTCTCGCGATTTCCCTCTATTACAACGGTATAATCGACTACTTCCACTAGCGACAATCGAGGACGCCATGAGTGAGAACGTGGAGAAGTATTCCGAACAGACGAGTCAGCAGTTGAACGTCACCCACCAGTGATCTGTTAGGAATGGTGTGCCAGATATAGAGGATATAATCGGCACCCTGCCATCGGCAGAGTGAACCCACGGAAATTCATCGGTACAAGTCTGTCCGAGGCATCGATCCCATAGACGAGATGAACATTGATACAATAGTATTAATACTTCACGACACAAACGTCGCAACCAGTTCATCCTCTAGGTACAGGCCTCCTTTCCCGGCTGTCACAAGAGGTCGAGTGGATCGAAAGACCACTCCCCAAAGCTTGATCGTTGGGATGAACGATCCAAACAGGTACACAGGTGAACATGATGTTATCGAACCGAGACAAACAGGGCCGGATCAATTGCAAACGACGAACAGTGTTGAGAGTGATCTCTCTCGCCGGGATAGTTGGCATCGGGAGTGGCACCGCCTTGGCCAATTCTTACGAACACAACAGTAGAACACCACCACCGGTGAGCAAGTCGAGTGAGACATTCCCGGACGTGCTGGAACTTCCAGACGGGTTCCAGCCGGAAGGAATAGTCACCGGCCGCGGTGACACCTTCTTCGTTGGATCACTAGCATCAGGGGATATCTACCGGGGCGATTTGCGAACCGGGGATGGGAAGGTGCTCGTAGAAGGTATCGATGATCGGGTGGCGATTGGCCTGTCACACGATCGTCGGAGTGACTATCTCTTCGTAGCCGGCGGTGAAACGGGTGAGGCGTTCGTGTATGACGCTGAGACCGGAGATACGGTCGAGGAGTACGAGCTCACCGACCCAGGGAGTTTCGTGAACGACGTGGTGGTGACGCCGACGGCGGCGTACTTCACCGATTCGTTCCGGCCGTTCCTGTATCGTCTGCCGCTGGGCCCGGCCGGACGATTGCCTAATCAGAACGCAGTCGAAGAGATCTCGCTCGGTGGTGAGTTCGACTTTGTTTCGGGGTTCAACACGAACGGTATCGACGCGCCGCCCAGCACGAAGTACCTAATCATCGTGAACTCAACCACTGGGCTCCTCTACCGGGTCGATCCAGAATCGGGCCGCGCGACGGAGATCGATCTCGGGGGCGAGACGGTGAGGAACGGTGACGGTATCCTGCTGGACGGCAAAACGCTGTATGTCGTCCGAAATCGAGACAATCTCATCGCCGTGGTGGAACTCGAACCGGGAGCGACGCAAGGTGAGGTGGTACGCGAAATCACCGATCCAGAGTTCGATGTGCCGACGACGATCGCGGAGTTCGGAAGCAACCTCTACGCGGTGAACGCCCGATTCGGAACCGACAATCCGGAGAGCGCGGAGTACGACGTCATCCGCGTCTCGAAGTAATCGAACCCCTGAACGGACTGGGGGCCGACCGGATAGATCCTCCGTCAAGAACCACTGCGCGATCCTAGTCGGTTACTGTTTACAGGGGTGGGGGCGGTCGATACGCGCCCTGTAATCAGCACGACGTTGAGATCTATCACTGAGTGAGTCTTAACAAGGCCGGGATTTTTGCTTCTATGGGATGCTGGTGTACAACAAAACGATCTTATGAACTTGTAGTCGTTAGAGAAACGAATTCAGGCTCATCTCATCGTGATCCGCAAGGAATTGCTCAATGCGTTTCTCTCGCCAGTCCAACGGCGACAACACACTCGCTGCAGCACGAACCATCAACTCCCGATAAAACTCGGTATCATACTCGGTCGGCTCTTCAACCACCAACATTACTCGCTCTCGCGAGTGCTTTGCATCGTCGACCACCACATACGACACACTCTGGCCAGGCGCACGCGCTAAGCCCAAATCCGCCGCCCGCTCCAGTGCTGCCACACTCTGTGTCGATTGCGTGTAGTCCTCCCGCTTTTTCGAAACACGATTCGTGATCACCAACTCGCTTGGATCAACCGCCTCACGCTCCAGCCGATCAACCCACGACCGCAATTCCTCACAGATCGCTTCCGGATCACGATACTCATCGATCGCTCGAATCAACGCTTTCTGCGCATCGTCGATATACGACGGCGAACTTCGCTGCCGACACTCGATTCCCCGATACTTGTACTCGTCTTCGCCAGCAACCTTCCCGAAGTACTTCGTCAACGCACCGGCATCCGAATCACGCAACGGAACAAAGGCGATCCAGTCGTAGTGCGCTTCGTGTTCAAGGCGAATCTCGACCTGCCTAGAAATCTCCGAGACAAGCTCAGACGGGGACGTCTGTTCCTATCCCTCGATCGGCGTCACCCACACGCTATCGACGATACCATGCACAATCTGCCAGCCATGCTCCTCGAGGACTGCTTTCGTCTCTAAGAGAATCTCCCGAGCATACGCGTTGATCGCCTCGTGGCACTCGATCCGTCCAAACTTCGCGTTCGAGAAGCCCTGATAGCCGAAACAGGAGACCAAAATCCACTTGATCGCACTCGATTGACCTTCCAATTCGTCGCGACGCTCCTCATCGTCAGTCTCGCGAATTTCAGCTTTGATCGCATCCCGATCTTCGATCAACGGCTCAAGCACATCTGGCAGATAGCCTCGCTCGTCACAAATCGAATACCCGATACCCGGTACGTCCTCCCGATCAGCATGGCACTCACAGCGGATCTTCTCCGGACTCACGTTCCGCGTGACGATGATATTCGGATACAACGACGAAAAGTCGAGTTCGTGGACGTCCTCGTGCAGGCCGACGTCCGGTGCAAACGTGAACCCACCACGGTCGGCGTCGTGCAGCTGGCGCATCGTTTTGAACTTCTCGTGACGCCACGAACGCCATGGGACAAGCACGCCCCGCTCACGTGCTTCCTGGATCTGGATCCCGGTCAAAATATTCCCGATCGACGACCACGCTAACTCCTGTAGTGGTTTGCCCGACTTCTTCACGAGATACAGACAGCCGTCAAGATTCGTCTGATTCCACATGAACGTATTCGAGCCGTCGATGATCACCCGACCGGGGAGATTGTACCGTGCCGGTGAGTGCCCGACTTGCCCGTAGCTTTCATACGTCGATTCCCCAGCGAGCTGCTGCCACCCCGCCCGTCGGCCAAGCTGGAACTCTACATCGAGCCGATCGGCCTGTTCGAAGAGAAATCTATCGATCAATGCTGGCGTTCATGTCTCCGGAGAAGGCTAAAAAGTCCATCTTCCTGTTGCATTCCGATGGAGAATTAGGAAGCTCCCTCCGTAGCAAGGGGTGAGTACCCCCGAGCGCGACAGTATGGAAGAGTTCACTCAGTGGTCATTTCATTGCCGCCGTTCGTCTGGTTGCCTGTTGTTTGCGTGGTCGTCCCACCGGTGAAGTCGTCGCCTTGCTCAGGGGGAACGATTTTCATCACGACGCCGGTGTTCCCCTCCGGAATCGGTCGTTGATTGGCGAGGATGTACACATCGCCATTTTGGTCACGTCCGAATGCAAGGACGTAGTGATTGAGGTACCCATTGTCAGTGTTGGCAACCTGAATGGCCGACGTTTCCCAGCCACCGGAGGTTCGCGGGATCTTGTTCGGAATACTTGGCTTCGTTGATGGGACGTTGGCCGGCCCCTGGCTCGCAGTCTGGTTTCCGGCTGTCTGATTGCCCGTCGTTTGGTTATCTGTGGTCTGATTTCCGGTCGTCTGGTTGCCACCGCCACTGTCTTGATTCGTTTGCCCCCTCCGAACAGGGCTATCCTGCGGCGGCACTGCCGTGAAAAGCCTCCCGTCAGGATTCTCGCGGGTTGGATCGGCGGTCCAATCACCATAGATATAGCTGTTTTGGAGTTGGGGAACGGCTTGCCCGTAGTTGACGACACCGCCGACGGTTGCGATGCCCACCGACGTCCCCTGGTAGGCATGCGGATACTCGACGAATGGATCAATAAGGTTTTGACCGTTATACGGTGGTTCGTTTGGTGCCCGGGTTGGACACTGTTGTGGTGGCTGACCAGTGTTTGCCGTACTGAAGCAATGATAACCCTCCTTGACGTTCCAGCCGTAGTTGCCACCCTTAGTAACAATATCATGCTCCTCGAAAAGATCCTGGCCGAGATCGCCAACGATTAACACACCATTGTTGAACGACCAGCGGTATGGATTTCGGAAACCCCAGGCCCAGTTCTCGCCAAGACCGTCTCCGCTGCCGGCCAGCGGATTGTCGTCTGGAATCGCGTAAGGCTTGCCTCCCTCTTGGTTGTCTACGTCGATACGGATGAAGCTCCCAAGGAGATTCCCAGTGACATCCTGCCCATTACCACCCTCGTTTTCCTGATACCAATCAGCGACATGACCGAGGTAGGTATCGTTCGCCCCACCGCCATCCCCCATTGAGATGTAGAGGTAGCCGTCTGGGCCAAAGTCGATCGCCCCGGCATTGTGATTGTATTGCGGATGAGGGAACTCGATGATCGTTCGTTCAGAGTCAGGATTCCCCTTGTTCAGATCCTCAGTGGCCGTAAATTCGGCGATGACTTCCGTGTGGTCGAACGACAAAGGAGTTCCCGGCCGTGCAGGTGCACTATAATGAAGGAAGAACCGACGGTTGTTCTGGAAGTCGGGATGGAACGTGATCCCGAGTAATCCACGTTCATCGTAGCCCGGTAGACTCGGTTTGTAATCCCCACGAAATCCTGTTCCAAGATCGACTATTCGATCGCTAATGTCAATGAACGGTTCGTCCTGGATGCCGTTCTCGCCATGGATCCACACTTCGCCAGTCTGGTCAGTGATGAACCGGCGGTTTTGTTCCTCGTTAGCGATTGCCCAGCCTGTTGGTAGGGTCATGCCCTCGCCGACAATTTGGACACCGATTGTCGGCCCTTCTGGAAAGTACCCCGTATCGCCTTGGTTATCCCCCTGCTGAGTTGTGGTCTCTTGTGTGGCCGCGGTACCGCCGAAACCTGCAGCCATGCCGGTGACTGCCGTCGCCTTGAGGAATCGCCGTCGATGCGTATCTAGCAATGAGTTCCTAGTAAATTCAGCCGTCAATTCGGTTTCCGCTCCCGTCTCGTCAATCACATCACAACCTGTCTCAATTGTCGGTTCGGGCTTCTCGTTGGACGTGGTCGTGTCGTCTTTTGATTCTCGAGTCATCTAATAACAGACCTCGGATGTGACGACGGGACTTTCATGGATAAAACCGAAATATTGTTTACCGTTTCATTTGTCTACTCACTTTCCGATTACGGTTGAGTAATCGTACTTACCGCTTCTGCGAAACTATTAATCGCGACTGGTGAACCGAGGCAATTCAACGTATGAACGACCGACAGGAGTTCGGGTGATTGCGGTTTACGAAACCATACGTGGAAAGACATCACAAATTCGGGAAACAATGAGATGGATGCACAGAACGAAATTGACGAAGCGGTAGAAGCCAGGGACGACCAGGTGGATGCATCGATACACGCCACGATGGCGGATAGCTAAACACACCATTATTTTTCTCATCAATGGAGGAAGTGTGTTCTTGTATTAACCTTAAATGGAGAGATGAGGAGGGAGATCATAAATCTCCACCTTTCTAGATAGAAATCATCTGCTGACTACTGTTCGGTGTTTCCCTTCGAGTTTCTCCACATCAGTTCGATGCGGAGAAACGAAAGTACGGCTCTTACGGAGATACACATTGCTTTCGCAGATAAAAATAATAGTCTGTTTTTCTTTCGCGTTCAATCGTTCTCGCGAGCACGCTCCAGCTAAATGAGTATCAGCCCAAGATCCAGGCAAGATGGTTGTATGAGGGGTCGTCAGTCATCTTGAGGTGTGAGCTTTCACCACGCAGTACGTCTCAAAACTATCGATGATGATCAGGTCATACCCATACACTTCCAGGATGGTGTAAATGTCCGCTCACGTTGACACCTCCGGTGAAGATATATCGTGAATCCAGAGGTCTTGATATGTTCCCGCGCCTGAAGACGCGGGAGTCTACGACGTGGATAGTAATCGATTTGTGAGTATGCGACTGGAGTCAGAAGACGCTGAACAACAGACGTACTCAACCCGGCGAGAAGGACAGCTAGGAAGGGAGAACCACTCTCACGATCAGGCACGACGACATCGTCAGGGTGATGGCGCCAGACCATGTCGTCACGCTGGACTGTGTGAGAGCGTATCTCCACCAACGACATAGGGGATAAAATAAGTTCGTCAGACATAATTTGATTTTATTATACCTTTCATCAAATAATGTCACAATATTTTTCGAATTTGATTTCCAGTATTGCTTTTGTTTCTAATGGGTAAATTCTGCGGTAAGAGGCCGTTACTCAACTATTTGGAGAACGAATGAAAAGTATGAACAGCGACACAATGAGAACGAAAACGACCAGCTGGTTCGGTTCCACCACGGAGCACTCGGGACCGAGTCCACCACCCCAATACACATTGGTGGAATCCAAGACGATTGACCTCGAATCTTCGACTTCGGAGCTTGTTGTTGGTGTCGTTGAGGCACTCGTTGAGGTGATCGAGCCGGCAGGTGGCCAGACCACACTCTCGTTGTACGAATACGTGAACCCAGATGCACTCAAAGACATCATTACAGCAAGCGCGGAGAAAAAGAGTGACGTTGAGGTGCGATTCACGGTCGAGGACTATCTTGTCACCGTCCGCAGTGACAATACCATTCTCATCTACGGACCGATTAGAGCACAACGCGGTAGTGGGGGAAACCCATGCCCGGCTAGTTGATCAAGAAAAGCGATTCGATTGACACGATGTATTTCCATGTTAACACTCACTACCGGGGCCGTTCTTGCTATTCAGCTCCGTAATCCGTGAGCCGGAGCTTCCTCTCAACCTCATAGAGATGGCCCTTCATGTAGAGTCGTCCAATGATATCCTCGGCAGCAGGCCGCTCAAGATCTTCTTCGTCCTTGAGAATCGCATACGCGTGCTCATATGTGAGTTCCCCCTCATCTGGAAGCCTCCTTGCGAGTGCCTCAAGCGCTTCTTGCGCAAGTGGGGTGAGTGGCGATTTCCCATTTGGCCTCATTCGTACGACCAAATTTGAGGACACGACAGGTAAACCCTCGGTCAAACTCCGTTCGTGACACTACTTAGCTCATTGTGACAAGGGGAGTAAGCAGACGGCATGGGAGGATGGGTTGGGATGAGTACGAGAATCCACGTCGTCTGCTGGAATACGCTGACTGCAATCTTCACTTGGTACCCGACGGATAAAGACCTCAGCCAACCAGAGCGGAAGTGAAACTGAATACACATGAGGGGATTCGCGGCCTCGACGCTTCTCACCAAAAACGCCGAGCCGAGAGCGCATCTGCCAAGGCGAATGTTCTTGAGTTAGTATGCTCGACTAACTACCAATACCCAACAAGATCAAACGCTCCGGCGATGGCCTCGCTCTCCAGGTCACAAAGCTTGCCCGAGCCGCTGGACTCGTTGAAGAAATCGACGGCGATCCCACTCGTCTTGCTGACATCTGTGTATTTGCATTCAACGGGCTCCTCCTCGCTGTCGATCTTGACCACATCACAGACGAGAATATCGTCGAACTCGCATAGCAGAAACGACAACCACGACAGGTAAGATGGTTTGAACGACCATCATCTCCGCTTGACAGCGACCGAGCCCACGATGGGAAGCTGCAGTCGCTGCCACGGTGATGCAAGTTTCAAGCGCATATCCCGTCTTCAGGCGGAGTCAAGCGACATCGGGCCTCGTTCCCTGCCAGAATCATTTTGGTGTGGCTCGCTGTAACTCAGACTGCTATGGAGTCGGTGGGGTCCGTCCCTGGACAGACAGATGATGGCGACGAACACGGTCTGTTTGTTGCACGGCGATAACGCGGCTTCCGACGGGACCTCAATGGCCGGGGCACAGTGCTCCAAGAGGGAAACTAAAGTTCCCCCGGTGTATCGCCGGTTCCCTCTGAGTGCGGGTTAAAACCTTGAAGGTTGTAATAGCAGAAGTCCGGACACCGAATTCCACGGTCTATAGGCTGTGGGGGTCAAGGTCGACGAATAACCAAATCATGACAGCTCGAATACAATTGATGAAATTGAACCGTCGGTTCCGATTATGGGTTGATTCGGTAAACACGTCGGGAGGTGATGGTTAGTGAGTCTTGAAGATCCGCCAAGCGATCTCCGAGACCAGGCCAAACGGAACTACGAACATGTGAAAAACGAGGTTATCACGGAGGAGAAACAATCTATTCTGTCGAAGTATCAAGTTGACGACTTTAATAGCGTACTGCTTATCGTGACGGCTCCAAGAGGGGGCAGTAGTCTTCTTTTCGATATCCTTCGACACCATGAAGGAACATGTAGCCTCGATGGTGAACACGACCGATGGTACACTCTGAACGGGATCTGTTATCCAGCGTTCGAGTCCGACGTCCTTCCGGCCGACTT
Source organism: Haladaptatus halobius (assembly GCF_020618475.1). Classification (GTDB taxonomy): domain Archaea; phylum Halobacteriota; class Halobacteria; order Halobacteriales; family Haladaptataceae; genus Haladaptatus; species Haladaptatus halobius. The sequence goes on from NZ_CP085342.1 coordinate 36,155, forward strand.
CGAGTCGTTCGATAGGAAAAAACTTCTGACGGATCTCCTCGCCGAAGTCGGTGCAACCGAACGATCCGGCGACCGAACACATCGTGTGGATAATACGCTCATCCGGCTTCCATTGCAGTTCCCCAATCGAGACCTCCCATACAAGCAAATACACGAAAAGTTGCTCGAGGGAGAATCGCTCAATGAGATACTTGAGGGGTTCGGAATCCCACCGTTGCAATACGATGAATATGCAGAGCAAGACGCAAGCAGTCCGTTTAAAACTGAAACGATTGAGGACCGACCGTTCGTCTCCTCGCACAGTCACAAGCGCGGTCTCACAGCGGACGACTTCGAGCGGACGCTCGTCCTGAAAGCGAGCGGCGATGCATACCGACTCCCATGGATCCGCGAGCAGCTATTTCCCGAGACTGATGTCAAAGTCGTTCACCTCACACGGAACCCAGCAGCGTCGATCAACGGTCTCTACGATGGGTGGCGGCTGAACAGAGGGTTCCAGACGTACAACGTAGACGATCTCAATCTCGAAGGATACAACGGCTCACTATGGTGCTACGATCTCCCGCCGGCCTGGGTTAGCAAGGGAAAACTCATCGACGTCTGCCTGATGCAGTGGGCCCAAGCCCACCGCCATATCCTCGATGGCCGCGACGCGTTCGAGGACGTCCTTCGAGTCCGGTTCGAGGATCTTCTCACCGACACCAGCTCCACTATCAAAAAGATCGTCGAGTTCGCCGATCTCGGCGAGTCGGCACTGCTATCCGAGAACGTCGAAGACCCCAATAAGGTGATGACGACAAAGGAACCAAGACACGCTCGCTGGCGAGACAGGGAGGACCTCGTCAAGAGCGCACTCAATCGAGCTGACGAGACGTATACCGAGGTGGTCGAGGAACTAGAATACACGGAGGAGTCGGAATGGATCTGAGCGAAGCAGCAAAGGACGGCGACAGCAGCGGGGCGACTCGCGTCGATGTCAAGACGACCGTGGAGATTGACGACAAGAACTTCACGATTATGGCTGACGAGGTAATACTCATGTCCAAGGATACACCGAATGCGGAGTCGAAACTGGCCGAGGCGTATAATGTCGAAACCACCACCGTCGATGAAATTTGGAAAGAAGCAGGTGGGCTCGCCTGTCTCACAGGGGGGACCACTTAATGTCGGGAGAAACCATATGGCTCTTCGGACTGCCGTGTTCTGGAAAGACGACGCTCGCCGAGGGATTAATCGGTCCGAATACGGTCCACTTGGACGGGGATTATCTTCGGAACACCCTCAATTCCGATCTCGGTTTCTCGAAGGAGGATCGAACCGAGAACCTCAGACGGGCTGCTGGAATCGCGCAAGCGTTGAACGAACAGGGATTCGATGTCATCGCGTCGTTCATCACCCCGTACCGTTCCCAGCGAGAACTGATCGCCGAGAAGGTCGAGGACATCTCGTTCATCTACGTCAACGCACCCGTCAAAGTGTGCGAGGAACGTGACGTAAAGGGAATGTACGAGCAGGCTCGTAAGGGCGAGATCGAGGGCTTTACCGGTATTGACGCGCCGTTCGAGGAGCCGGAGGTAGAGGAGATCGGACTCGAAGTTCGGACGGCGACGCACTCGAAGGAGAGGAGTATCGAGAAGATCAACACGGAACTGGACCTCAAGTCCAATCCGAGCCACATCTTCATCGGTCGCTGGCAACCGCTCCACGATGGCCACCGGACAATCATTGATTCAGCCGCTGACAACGGAAAGGACGTCATTATCGCCATCCGCGACACCGAACTCGGCGAGGAGAATCCACTCACCGCACAGGAGCGCCGAGAGCTGATCGAGGATGTCTACGAGGACCATCCGAACGTCGAGACAATGATTATTCCGGATGTGGACACCGTCGCTATCGGACGGGACGTCGGATACTCGGTCGTCTCGGTTCCCGAGGAGGTTACAGAGATCAGCGGAACCGAGACACGCGAGGAGTACGAGAAGAACGAACTCCTCACGGGACAACACTTGGAGGAATGAGTAATTCTCCAATGATATCACAACCATGAGTGGGGCAGGGCTACTGCTTGATCAAGCCGAATTACAAGACGCGATAGAAACGGGAGAGCTGCTCGCGTGGAAGAAAAAGAGATATCTTGAGTTCAGGAAGACGATGCGGGATACTCGTTATCCATGTCACTTTGCGGTAAACGCTGAACGTAACGATTCTGCTCGTTACCTCTTCGCTGGGGATGCTCGCGATCGTGATGCGCTTCTTAAAGTGAGAGAGGGATTGCGACAGTATCTCCAACGGTACCAGTCGATAGCTGAACAAACAACCCTGGTGATATTTTTTAAGCCTACCACCGGAGATCAAAGTGAACGGGAATACCGTGATCAATTCTGGAGGGTTCTCGAATTCCTGAACGAGCGGGATCCGGAACCATGGCCTAGCGACGTTCCTGCGGACCCGAATGATCCCGAATGGGAATTCTGCTTCTCTGGAGAACCGATGTTCATCGTTGGGCGCGCTCCGTTCTATTTGGATCGAAGGAGTAGGTATACGCCATACGGACTCGAAATAACGATCCAGCCACGTAGAATACTTGACGATATTAGCGGTGATACAATGGAAGGCCAGCGTGCTCGTTCGATCATCAGGGATCGGTTAAAGGACTATGATGATATCGCTCCTCATCCTGACATTGGAGACTATGGCGACCTCAACACTCGAGAATGGGAACAATATCTACTTCCAACATCGAACGAGGAGAGTTTGAATGAATTTCCCTTTGAAATAGAGACAAAATAATTGTATACATGGCTGATTAGTTGATCAAGCAAAACAATTCCATCGACGCAACACATGATCCATACTTACCCCACTGACGAGGTCGTCTTTGCTATTCAGCTCCGTAATCAGTGAGTCGGAGCTTTCCCTCCACTTCGTAGAGATGGCCTTTCATGTACAGCCGTTCGACGATATCCTCGGCAGCAGGCCGCTCAAGATCTTCATCTTCCTTGAGAATTGCATATGCTTGCTCGTAGGTGAGCTCCCCCTCATCCGGGAGTCTCTTCGCGAGCGCGTCAAGTGCCTCTTGGGCAAGGGGCGTGAGTGGCGATTCGCCATCAGAAACCATCGGTAGTACCGAATCTGCGTTCGCGATTAGTAAACCCTCGGATAGCAATGGTCGGATAGAACCTTCCGCTGACCGAGGGAGATATGCTGGCAACTATACTCCTATCTACAACAGTCACTCTGACTCGTGGTTTTCGAGATAGAGTCGAACATACCGACGCCAATTGTCCGCGAGATGGTCGTCTGCCTCATAAACGGTCGAGATACCGATATCAAAATCCTTCCTTTCTGCACCCTCTTCTCGGTAGTATCGATCGATATGGATAGATCCTTTGTCGTGCTCAGAATTATCGATTTTCGCGATTTCGATGCGCTCGCCATTTGCGCGTTCGTAGAAGAGAACTGCTGCAAACGACTCGACGGTATTCAAATTCGGATCCGCCCGGACACCAATCTGATAGACTCGCGTGTGGTACTGGCCAACCTCATAGCTATAGACAAATTCGGATTGCGTCATAGAGAAACACTGTCTCGGAATGTGTGCGAACGGAGACGTCGCAGTCTCATACTGGCTCATCTATGGCCGACCGGATTAGTCATTTCGATTAAATCGAGGGTTGTAGCGCAAATGAGAGGGTGAATCCGTATACACGCGAGCACCACCAACAGTGATTAGTAGTTGTGGCCACTACACAACAGTAAGAATATCACCATGTCCGAATCCACACGATCGGATACACTCTCGACACCGGCCTCGGAGCAATCACGTCGTGACCGCCGAAAACAGATGGCACGAGCGCTTGCTCGCGGTGGAATGGAAGGCGTCCATGTCCTGAGTCATGAAAGTGCGGCTGAAATCCTCACTCCAAAACGACGCGATCTCATCACATACCTCGCCGAGAACGAGATTGTGTCAGTCCGTGATCTCGCACGACAACTCGATCGCGATAAGGGGCAAGTTAGTCGTGACCTCGAAACGCTGGCCCGCCATGGCGTGATCAGCTTCGAAACGGATGGACGTGCCAAGAAGCCGTACCTGCAGCACGAACACGTTGTTGTCGAACCGATTGTGTGATGTCGCTCCGTCTACATTTCCGATGACTATCGGAGATCAATACTCACAGAGATACAGTAACGAGTCGATTCCACATCAGTTCAAATAGATCTCATGCCCATTGACCGCCACACCATGCAAAATAAAGAAGAGTTCGCGACGACGATCAGGCTCTATGTTCTCGGTGAATCTCACTCGGGAAGGCCGCAGAACGCACCAGTGTTACTCGCTGGGAGATGGAGGAAATTCTCCAGGATGCTGGCGTTGAGATTCGTCTCGGTCCACAAACCAAAGACGATCTTGACGACGAAGTTGACGTCGCCATCGATGTTGAATGAGCAAGCCGTTCTCTCGCCCTCTTTTCCTTGACGCAACAGTACCGAGTACCACCTCGGCTTCCTCTCTAGCGAAACCACACCACCCTTGCACGTGAACGAAAGCAAAGCACCATGATCAGAACACACCATTCTTGCATGTGAACAGCACCGCGTGACCAGTTCAGAGAAGGTACTGGAGCCAGAGAGACACCACTCTTGCAAGTGAATCTCGTCACGGAAAGGAGGGTATAGAGGAGAAATGCATCGAGACCACCGATACATCTGAACGAGAAGGCAAAATCATACAACCAACTAACAAAAGAAGCAGTCGCACACCACTGCTGTAAGTGAACTCGTGAACGACTCTTCGTATTGGGCTAAGAAGACCACTTCGTAGAAGCCACAACAGATCCCGTGAATTCCATGAATACACGTTGTGTATGGTTTGTCTTCACTTGAACAGGTGGTGTGTTAGACGTTATGTCAACGCTTTAGTTGTAATTGTGCACTGTTGTTCTCTTACTAGACTCTCTCTTTCTAGCTTCACTTGTAACAGTGGTGTGTGTCTGTGCGAGTGTTCACTTGAATCAGTTGCAACCATGGTTTTATATGGATGAGAGATAAGTATTGAACCAGAATGCGGCGGTTCACCCGAAAACAAAATATTTTCACAAACAAGGACGCGCTCAACGAGTCCTATCAACCCGAGCGTATCCAAGAACGCGATGAGGAGATCGACGCGTACATGAACGCTCTACAACCCGTCGTCGACGGGTGGGAGCCGAACAATATTTTTGTATACGGGAACACAGGAGTCGGGAAAACTGCCGTCACCGATTTCCTCCTTGATAGACTTCGGGAAGACGTTGACCAGTACGACGACATTGACCTCCATGTTCTCTCCCTCAATTGTAAAACGCTCAACTCATCGTATCAAGTTGCTATTGAATTGGTAAACGAACTCCGACCTGAGGGGGCCGAAATCAGTTCAACAGGATATCCACAGCAAACGATCTTTAAAAAGCTCTACACAGAACTCGACAAGCTTGGGGGAACTGTCCTCATCGTCCTTGACGAAATTGACTCTATCGGCACTCGTGACGAGCTTCTCTATGAGCTCCCTCGTGCCCGATCAAATGACAAGCTCACCGAGACGAAAGTCGGTCTAATTGGTGTGAGCAATGATTTCAAGTTTCGAGATCGACTCGATCCTCGTGTTCAGGACACACTCTGTGAGCGCGAACTTCATTTTCCGCCGTATGACGCGCCTGAACTCCAGAATATTCTCGAATCTCGTGTCGATGTTGCGCTAGCAGAAGGATCCCTGGAAGATAGTGTCCCACGTCTCTGTGCTGCTCTTGCTGCGAAGGATAGTGGTAGTGCTCGTCAAGCACTTGATCTCCTTCGACTTGCAGGTGAGCATGCTGAAAACAGAGACGACGACATCATCACAGAATCGCACGTCGAGGCAGCAAAAGAAATGCTTGAACAGGAGCGTGTTGAAGAAGGGATGCGAGAACTAACCGTCAATGGCCATTTTGCTCTTCTAGCAGTCGTTTCCATGGCTGCAAAAGATGATACACCATGTCGTACCCGACGTATCTATGAGGAGTATACTAACCTTTGTCAGTTCGCAGGCGTCGATCCGCTCGCTCAGCGTTCCGTACATAACCACCTATCTGATCTTAGAATGCTGGGTATATTGACTGCTGAGGAGAATCGGAGTGGTTCCCGTGGAAACTACTACAGTTATGCACTCGATGTTCCGTTCTCCAGTGCGCTATCTGCGCTCTCTGATGTGCTGTCTTTAGAAGACACGTTGACGAAGTTAGAAACGCTTGCAAAGGAAAACAACGTCGCGTAGGTCCGATCTTCACTTGTAATAGTGGTGTCTGACGGCGGTGAGTGAATTGTATTAATTCGATGAGCTAGAGATCCACACTCCTATTGGTTTAGGCCGTGGAAGGCGGTTCTGATCATCTATATGTACTCTTCAATATTCGCTTAAGAGGCGAACCACGATAATTGGAACAATCACTATCTATGTTTTCATATCTGTATTCGAATCCAAATACATATACGTATTCGTATACGGGTTTTTGGCTTCGCTCAGTCGAAGTACTGGTGTTCAGTTGCCGTCTCATTTGCATACTGAGAAATGTAAATGATAGGGATCTACTGAAGACTCATATACCCACCGTCGAACTCTGTGAAATTTGGTTGACGATTTATTATTTTTGCATCTTTCAACTGGTGTTAGCGCCATGGGTATAGTGGATCCCCGCGCTTGCTCAAGTCTCTACTCGTAATCGTATTCGTATATGAATACGTATATGATTCATGTTCTGGTGGTTCTATTCACCTAGTTTCAGCACTTGTTTTCATCTATCTATTCTAATAGTAGTATAGGATTATCTATCTAAATTTAATTCGACAAATAATATCTATATTCGTCTGCGGATGCACATATGAATACGTATACGGATTCGTATATGGTCAGAATTGGTCGCTTGCGTACTGTGCCTTTGCGTCTCCGGCAGCTTCAATGACGTCTGGTGCTGCCTGCTGCAATCCGACACGAATTGCAAGTCGTAATAGTTCACTCCGATCTATTGTTCCACTGTCGTCCCGATCCAATTCATTCCGAAGCGTCTTCCCGACGGCTTGGAGATCATCGGAATGAGTCTCCAACCCGTAAACGAGCGCGGCGATGTTTTCGTCACGGAGCGAAAGCGTCTTCGATCGTCCTTCGCCAATTTCCTCAAACGAGTTTATAATCGCGTTTGTTAGTGTGTTCTCTTCTTTCTTTTCGCGCTCTGTTTCTATCCGATTGCTTTTTTCTGTGTTCGCGCGCAGTTCGTCTAAACTGGGTTCAGAGTCACTCATGAGTGCCTCCATTGAGGCGTGTGGCAAGCGTTTGTGCGTTTTGTACGTATGCATCGCGTGCACGTTCGGCCGTTCTCGACAACTCTTCGAGAGCAAAGACCGTACTACCGTCTTCTTGTGCGTTCTGAATATCCTGTGAGCTCGGTACATGTTCCCCGATCGCCTCTGGATACTCACTCGCGAATGCATCGAGATACTTCTGCCCGAGGTTCGTCCGTGTGTCGACCTCATTCGGAAGTACCAGCGTCAATTCCACATCGATATCAAACGTCTCCTCAAAGTTCTTGAGGTCTGCTTGAAGCGCACTCGCTTGCTCGGATTCGAATGGTCCTGGGCGTGCAGGGGCGATAACATGTTGAGTCGCCCAAATTCCGTTATATGTTACGTTGTTCGTAAGCCCCGGGAGATCGATGAGGACCACATCATATTTGTCATCGACAAATTCATCCAGAAACTTGTTCAACCGTGAATACCGGTCTTCTGTGTCCTCAATATTGTTGAGTTCACTGTCTAGCGTGTCGAGGCCTTCATGTGCGGGAATGAGATCCGGGCCTTCGCCAGTTTCCCAGACGAGATCTTCGACAGCATTATCGAGCTTTTTCGAGATGAGTTCCCACTCGTCGGCGAACACTGTTGAGATATTTGGCCAATCGTCTTCTTCGGCTTTAATCTCTCCCCAGAGTCCAAATTGCTTCGCGAGGTCACCTTGCTTCCCGGCCAAATCGATGAGGAGGACATCATGTCCTTTCTCGGCTAGTGCAACGCCAAGGTGAGCGATTGCGGTCGTCTTGCCTACGCCTCCTTTATCCAAGAAGGCACAAGCACGCATTGTCTCTGCCATATATGCATCTGAATACGTATTCGCATATGCATATGAACTTACGTCAGACAGACGCAAGACAAGTCTAATAGATTCTACAAAACTTCTCTAAGTCGTTCACCCTAAATCCGAACGGATTTGGGTAGCTGCTACAGACGAGAAATAATCTTGGCAACCTTCCCACACCTAAGTGATCAATTACGAACAAAGATGCGATAGCTGGTTCATAGCCGCATCCACCTATGTGTCCAGCTCGCGTTGAAGCCACTCCGAAGTTTCTTCGAGTGGTTGAGCGACATGAAGATACTTGACGTCACCGTTGGAGACAGTGCGCGGGTACCGAGTAACCAACTCCTGTTCATACAGCGGTTTCAGTTGTTTCCCGAGGGTACTCTGATCGCGGTCGAGAATTTCGGCAATTTCAGCGATCGTGCTCTGGGGATGGTCGAGAACGGTGAGGTATACACGGAATACTGCTATATGGACTCTACAGACCGTGGCCATCATCTCCGTGAGTTCCAAATCAGTCTGAGTGATCGGGCCTGTGGGTCCACGAAGGTGCGGGACCGTATAGTCGCTCGTCGGTGTCGTCAGCATACGGCATTCTCTCGGGCGCTTCGAGGAGTTCGAGGTATAGTCCCCAGTCCACTCGACAATATACGTAGCTCAATCCCTCTGTCGGCCCATCGTCAGTTGAGACTGGCTCTCTCAATGCCTAGCTTAACCCGTCGTGCCACTCCTCGTCAGAGATTTCGAGAAGGTCTCCAGACGTAGGGTGGCCTGTATTGTTTACCACCGCGTCGATACGGCCGTACCGCTCGTAGGTCGTTTCAACAAGAGCCGCTAAGTCATCCGAATCCGTCACAGAGCCTTCAAACCCATCCCCACCGAGTTCGTTCGCAACCTCGATGGCGCTTCCCGATCTTGACAATAGAACCGGCGTGTACTTATCTTCGTTCAGTTTCCGTGCACAAGCCTCACCAATACCGCTTCCTGCAGCAGTTACCACTGCGATTTTCCTATCGGTCATCCTTGGAATAGGTGGACGGCGTGAATAGATATATGACCTGCTATCGCAGGTTTCTGCCCAGGCCTGTTTTCACTTGGCACCGTGTGACCCGTTAATTGTCTTTCCAGACAATTCCTTCAACCGCTGCGGTCAATACAGTCTCACCATCTGCGTTCTCACAAACAATATTCGACGTGAATTCGTAGCGATCATCTCGTTCCACGACTGTATCGTACGTTGATCGACAGGTAATCGGTTCACCGGTATAGACGGGCTGATGGAATCTGAATTCCATCGTCCGGGCTAATACTTGGTTATCACTGCCCATTTTCGTGGGCATGGTTGCAGTTAACAACCCCTGGACCATTACTCGACCATCCTCATCTGGTTCTGTATGTCGGGATTGGCTGTCTCCGGAGAGTTCTGCGAACTGCTGCACATCCTCAACTGAGAACGTTCGCTCGAACGTTCTTGTTTTACCCTCAATTGGCTGAGTCATAGGAATCTACATCTCTACTGAGAATTTCGCCATAGTAAAAGTAGTGGTGAAGTGGATGGCTTGAATATGGTACGAACTCTTAGAACGCCACGTATTCAGCGTCTAAAGGAGCTGATGATTATGTGCTCTGTATCGAACGGGTGGACGAGTTCTTGAGAACAGGGCTGTCTCGTTTCTCGGTGTGACAACGACACATGTTGTCTTCCAACGAATGTCACGATTACCGTACTATGAGTGGCCTGCCTACGACTCAATGCCTCTCTATGGTCGGAGTTCGATTGGTGCATTTGAGGAAGAGGTTCGGCACGTTGCGGCCGTCTGGTTCAACCATGGTTCGCAGTTCCGAATAGCTCCGAGAAACTACTATTCTGGAACCTCTAAATCGGTTGTAGTATTATATAAGTCGCGGTTTCTGAACTAGCCAGTGATGAGTGTAACACTCACACAGGAATCCGACCGGCCGCACGTTGCTCACCTTCGCATCGATGCTAACGAATTGAATCTCCTCTCGTTGGAGCTCGCCGATGAGATCCGGGAAACAATCGAATCGACACTGGCTGAGATATCCGTACTCACAATAACGGCTCGACAACCGGACGACGGCGTGCGGGGTCTAACTGCTGGATTGAACCTCGATTGGGCACAAGACCTCACTCCACACGAGGGGCAGGATCTACTATACGCGTTCTATAACATGATTCAGGCGATTCGAGAGCTTGAGGCGGTTACTATCTGTGGATGCGGGAATTACGCCCTTGGCGTCGGCTTCGAACTTGCGATGGCTTGTGAATTCCGCGTCGCGACTGAGAACGCAACACTGGGTCTTCCGGAGGTAAACGTTGGTCTCCCTACAGTTATCCACGGCGGGTTACTTGTTCGGCTTGTCGGTGAGGGGGTTGCAAACGAACTGATTTATAAAGGTGATCCGATCGACGGTACTCGCGCGCTGGAACTCGGGCTCGTGAGTGATTCCGTTACGGCTGATGAATACGCCGAGACGATGGATGACCTTGTCGAGGAGCTTGCAGCAAAGAGCCCCCGTGTGATGGCGCTTCAAAAGCGCGTGATGAAGCGACTTCGATCGAATGGCCTTGAGTCGGGAATGTATAGTAGCATTGCCGACATCGGTCGGGCCTTCGGAAGTCCCGATCAACAGGAAGCGATAGCGGCGTTTCTCGAAGATCGAGGGCCCAAATTCGAACATTCTTGAGAGCTGTACAAGTTGAGAGCGGCGCGCTCAATGCATGGGAGTGTGCGGTTGGAATCAACACCGGCCATGTTTTCACAAATAGACTCTCCAAAAGCAGTCAATCGACGCTCAATCACTCTGCCGGTCAATCATGGCTGGGTGAAGAGTAGAGGTGTGGTTGTGGGGGAGAGTTCCGGTTTCCGGTCACCGGCAGAGCGTTTGTTTCAGATGTGTTGTTCGTGAGTCAGCTGTTAGACATGTGCCGCGAATGTAGCAGGGAACCCGCTCAGTCGGGCGATGCGCTCAGTGACCGCCCAAAATGCTCAATAGCCGCCGAAGAAGCATCTGGAGCTCTTTTGACGATGGTCCACCACCGTATACCGAGACGGTATCGACGCCGGAGTAGCCGTGTTCACCGGATTCGTCACGTTCCCAGTAGAGCCAAACGGTGTCGTCCCCATTGTCGAGCCCTGTCTTTCCAACTGGGAATGATAGCGTGAGGACTTCGGTCGTTTGCGTTTGGTCACCGTGCCCTGTGGTCGTTGTCGTGACCTCCCCGTCGCCGGTCGGTCGAGCACCCTTCCCGTCGTCGAGTGCGCTTCGAGAGCCAAGGCGATACCTCGCATCCCTCTTGGTCGGATCAAAAGTCTCGCGTTCGCCGTCGGAATTCAGGAACTCCGAGGGGTGGACCGCGACCGAAACGTGGTCGTGTTCGTCGAGGTCGATGAAGTTGTCTTCATTTCCGGGTTGTACGTCGATATCCAACTCGACCGGGAAATGCGCGGCTGCCACGCCACTGAGTGCAGGGATAGCGGCTACACCAGCTCCAATGCCGACCGTTCCTTCGAGGAACCGACGACGGCTGAGGCCATCGAGGACACGCTGCTCTGTCAGAGGAGACGTGTCTTGTGACATAGTCCGAGCATCGCTACCGAGGGTACGCAAATATTGATTCTGGTACAATCGACGAATTCACACAGCAGCCAGACAGTCACTGAAACATGGATTTCTGTGAGGGGCATCACTCTGTGTAAGCCGAAGTGTTTCATCCATGCTCTTTACCTCTCGTGTTAGAACGAACCGCTACAAATCGCGCGCTTGAACGGTCTTGCGATCGTTTTCTTCGGCTCGCCGGGCAGCGTTGTCGAGAACCGTTGCAACTTCCTCATCGAGTGCATCGTAGAAGTCACTCGCAACATTTTGTCCTTCGAGCTGTTCTTTCACTGCGGATTTGACAATCAAATCAACCATACAAACACCCAGAGGGTAGAATACTACAAAAAGACAGCGGCAAAATTGTCGAGAAAGGACCATCGCTATACCAAAAGCTCGCAATTTAACCGATGTAACTTCTATCACCACTGTGTGAGTGCACCCCGACCATACGTGTAGCTAAGAATCCCAACAAACAGCCCAATTCCAGTCAAGGACGCGACTGCACCAGCATAGAAGACCCACTCCATTCCTAGATTTGTCATGAGGAACCCACCGATAAGTGGCGCTATAATACTCCCAGGACGCCAGACGATTGAGCGGACACCAAAGCTACTTGCAACACCTCCACTATCCGCCCCTTCATCTGCAAAGAGTGCCATACTTGCGGGTTCACGGAAGCTATCTGCAATGCCAAGGAGCCCGTTCAATGCAACTAATGGAATGAATGCAGTCGATAATTTGCCAAGGAGTGGAATAGTAGCAGGGACTGGCAATGCAGCTCCGATAATTGGTGAGAATGGAACAAGCAGCGCGATAATGCCGTAGAGTCCCCCTCCGATGAAAATAAAAAGTGATCGACCGAAGCGGTCGGAGAGCTGCCCAAGATATGGTTGGCTAATCATATTCGTAAACTTCTCAGCCACGATGACCACACTAACCGCCACGGTACTATATGCGAGACCTCCCTTCAGAGCGGAGACACCGGCATAGATTGGGATCCAGGTTCGGATAAGTGTGACAGCAATTGCATACTGCGCACGAAAACTCGTAATAGTGAGGATGCGACGATTGACGGCTAGATCGGAAAAGGCAAACCCTTCCACACGAGTTGTGTCTGGTTCAACAAAGAGCCAAACACTCACAAAGGCGATGGAGATGATGATGACGAGGAGTCCAAACACGGCAGTAAATCCAAATACTTCGTACAAAATACCGGCACTAAGAGTACCAAGAATCGCTGCTGCAAATCGCCATGAATTCGAAACACCGATAATGTTTGCACGGCGCTCCCGAGGAGCAAGTTCACCGACCAACGCAAGGCCAAGCAAGCCCATGCCTGTGGCAGCGATTCCTTGGAACCCTCGAGTCAGGATGAACCCGACGCTCGAAGAAACAAACGCGAACGCCCCATAAGCGAGAATCCCAATTCCAAGACTGCCGAGGAGGACGGCACGTTTATCGTATCGATCGCCAGCCCACGCGATTGGAATGACAGCTATCGCCTGAGCCAGCGTGAGTCCAGTTGTGAATAATCCGATCACAACGCCCGAGGGATCGAATAAATTGATGTATTTCGGAAGAAGGGTGAGAAGAGTAATAAGGCCAAAACTGCTTGCAAAGCGGGTGAAATAGAGTGCATAGAGCTGCCGAGTTTCATGTGTCACTGGTTTTTGTTCCATTACGATCCGAAAAGGAATTTGGATTCCGGAGATCCATTCCTATTCTCAGTGCTATTGCGATAGCAGACGCTTTTAGGAAATAATCGTTGAGATATGATATAGAAGATGAGGAAACGCATACTGGGTGTTCTGGTCGGTTGTGAGAATAGCTTCAACGGGATGAACTTCCGCTTCTCTCATCGTTAGGAACCAGTCCCGACTGGGTGGAACGAGGATTAAAAGATCGTGATCGTCGCCGAGACACATTGATTCTGCACTCGTGATAGTATCTGGTGTACCAAACGGGCGGGACCAAGACCGGTACGAGACTGATCGGAAGCTCCATCTCGGGAAGAAAGAATGGCACGAGACGAGGCTGATCTACCGACGGAAAGAGAACTTTTAGCATGACGATCACCGGCAGTACCGGTGTTCATGTCCAACTGGGGTGGTAGCTTCCTCAGTGAGTATGGCTATCGGTGGGAGATCGAGAGCGGTTAAAAATCGATCAAGCGATTCATGGCCGCGACGACGTCGAAGGACTTCATACTACGATTCTTCTACTTCGCGTGTCTGCTCTACTCGATTTGCTCGTGCAGGTCGAGTTGACTGGTGAGTATGAACACTCGCCGCTAATTACAGCAGACAACACATTCACGCTGTTAATGAAGATGACCGGAATCGGGTAGAGTGCCACTCAGTCCGACCTAATGCTTCTTTTCCGAGTGGCAACACTAGGAGTAGTCTCGAGGAATCTCCGAAATAGTTGGTAACGCTACAAGAATGCGTGCTTGAGTGCCGATTTGAAGCAGTTCTTGATCACTGATCCGACCGAAACACGCATCATAGCTCTGCTAAACCCGTTGTAGTCTCAACTCCCACACGTTACTAGTTTGATATAGCGTTATAGAGTATATTGATTCAAATACTGTTGTATTTGCCTGATACAGACCTTTAGATGGGATTTTACACTGGAAGTGGTGGTGTCTGGGTTACTTCTCCTTTGAAGAATAAGCGGAAGTGGAACACCCCCGGGACCCCCGAATCGATCTGTGCGCGGTTCGTGGTGTATATTCACCAGTAGTCGTTCTATCGCACTCGCTCACTTCAAGCAGAGGGAGTTGCAGTTCAAAAGGAGCAGTCAATCGTTCGGCAGGAACGGCCGGTAGCGATCCAAGGCGGTGGATTGATTGGAGAGTGAGACCCAGTCCGCCTGCTGATCGTAGTCGATCAGACCGGCGTCCATCAGACGCGGGAGGTGGTCGTGATACAGGGACAGATACACCTTGAGCACCTGTTCCTCGTCGATATCACAGAGCGGCCGACCCTGTTCGCACTCGGCGACCTCGTCCGCCAGATCGGCGAGCGAGATACTCTCGTGCATTCGCAGTCGAGTCAAAACGATTCGCCGCCGGTGGTTCGCGAGGCATACAAGGACAACCTCGTCTTGCGTACGTTCTGCCTCGGCAGCCGTCGATCGGTCCACTTCTGCCGGGAAACGGTCCGCAGACGCGTAGGCGAACAACGCCTCGAACTCCTCTGGCGGTGCGTACCGAACGCCGTCCATCCTGTCTGCATAGGCGATGACTCCGGCCGACGCCAGTTTCGAGAGCAACCGATGGTGGAAGTCGATCCGCAGACGGATCCTCGCGTCGTCGGTGACCTCCGTATCAGAACCGATCGATCGACGGTAAAAGTGTTCAAAGAGCTCTCGCGTCTTCGTAACACCGTCCAGTTGTCGCTCGAGGATGGTAATCAAGCGTCGGAAGCGACAATCGGCGAGGAGTTCGAACCACGTATCGAGTCGTTTGGATGGGACGGTTACCGGGTTCAATTTCGCGCTGGTACGCCGCGCCTTGCTGTTTTCTACCCACGTTGAAGTCATAGTTGAGTGAATCCTTCGTTTCTCCAGTGGCTTCTCTATCCCGGTCGCAGTTCCTGATCTCTCCGCTGCCAAGGGGTATCTTACTATGAGAGGTACCCAGCATTCAATCGTACTCTGACGTCTATATAAATCCGTTTCTGGCGTACGATTTCCGTGCGCCTAGTGACGGACGTTATCTTGCTCGTTCGCGTAAGTATATACATTCGCAGAACAGTACATACCAACTTGATTTCCGACCGGTCAGACGGTTCAATCGGAGGGCGTTGGTCCATTTCTTTCCAGTCTGGGACTGTCGGACCACTGTACGATGTACTATCGTCGATAACGATTGTTTCCCTGTTATGTACGCATAGGTGTCACTTTAAGGTACACCGCTGTGGGGACTATATACGAGTAGGAGATTATATGAATAATGAGAAGGAGGTGATGGATAGGTTGTTGGTCACGGGTAGGGTGGGTAGTTGTGGGGATCGTTTGAAACACAGTTTCTTGGCTGCTGACTGTCTACTACTAAAGCTATTAAATACTAGATTGATACATACATTTCATCGTCGAGGCCTCCTCGCCACAGTTGGGTTTCCGCTTGGATCCATTCTAACGGACGGCTCCAACTCACTTATTGATCTTCAGGAGGTTACGGATCATACAGATATTCTCCAACCCTATTGGATGTCGCTGTCGTTGATCTCTGTTATACGGTCGCTTAAGAGGAGACAAAGGGGTGAAGTTAGGAGGAAGCGTCGTGGGATTTACCATGCTAGCAGTAGCGACGCTACCTCCTAATACTCACTTGACTTCCCCATCTTGAAGACTGCTATGAAATCTCAATAGTTGAATGTAGTCGAATTTTTGCAAGAAAAATAAGGCAAAATAACATCTTATTAGTGCTGATTCACAAACTATCAACTACATTGGTCAGGTCTCCTAACTATTGATTAGCTGTCTGATGCAGGGTTGCTTTTTTGGTGATGAAGACCCAAGCTAACTCTAATTTTCGCCAGACGTGCTTACCTCACTATATGCTGTTAGCCTCTATTTTGCTATGGATAGTGTAGGTTGTCAACTGTATTCCTGTCCTAAAAGACAAGGCTTTAGCCTCGAATTTCTGCCATAAAATTAAAGATTATAACTTCGATTCGAGCGAAAATTTGCCGTCAGGAACTCGGTATCGCGCCAATTTTTGTTTCTCCGCATTAGTCGAGTTTTCCTCTTTGTCGACTGCATAAATTGTAAACAGACAGTCTTCTCTCGAAAATTCGATGACCGAATACCCGTGTTTGTGCCAATTAACATACTCAAGATGGTCGTTTTCCTCTTTCGCGATTTTTGCCAATGCTTTTCGATCCCAGTCATCTGGAAAGTCTACCACATCAGCAGCATTCACACTTGTAATCGATGGGGTCATAAACTCGATACCAACGGTATCCCTATTCCAAGAAACGTCACCGTAGCCCGCACGTTGATAGCCAGCCATCGAACAGTGAAGATCACCAGTGAGGGTGATGAAATTCTGGAGGGAGGTATCATCGACGGTTTCCATTAGTTCGGCACGTTCAGCTTGGAACCCATCCCATGAATCATGAAGAAACTCGACCTGATACCATGTTTCTCCTGCGGTTACCGGCATCGTGAGTACTTCGTTCGCCCATGTCGTCCACCGTGCTGATGACCCAGAGAGAACCTCGGTAAACCACGCTTTCTGTTTGGTACCCAGCATCGTCCGATCCGAGAGGTCTTCGTTGGTGCAAGTGACGGTTCGGTTTTGGCACGGGGGGCCATCACGAAAGAGACGCTCATCAGTAAGGATGAGATCCACGAGGTCACCAAACTCGAACCGCCGCCAAAGCCTGAGCTGTTCGTGAAGGTCGTCCTTTGATGGATCGTACTCGACGCGCATTGGTATGTGCTCGATCCACGCTTGAATTCCATTCGCTGTGATTTCGATCGCAGTCGATGGTTCCGCGCCGTTTTCCTTGTTGGGAACGACCGGAGCATCGGTCGCATAATCCCAATATCGATTGTTTCCGATTTCGTGATCGTCCCAGCCAGCAATGAGGGTATGCTGTTCGAGGGCCGATTGGAGGTGGGAATCGGATTTGTACGTCTTGTAGAGGAAACGAAAGTCATCCAAGGATTCGGCGAGACTGGCGCCGCTCGGGAGATCGAAATCACGTCCCTCTTTGATACCCTCGGTGGGAGATACGTAAGCACCGTCGGATGATTCGTAGATAAAATCGCCGAGGTGCACGATGTAGTCGACGGATTCGTCTGCAATGTGCTCAAACGCGCCATAGTAGCCGTTTTGATAATCTTGACAAGTAACAACCGCAAACGAGAGGTCCTCGACGTGTTGTTCGGCGGTCGGCAACGTCCGCAGACGGCCTATTCGACTAGCTGTTCCATCGTACAAAAATCGGTAGTAATAGAAACTATCTGCAGCGAGTTCACCGTCCAAATCGACTTTAACAGTAAAATCCTGATTCGCTGAAACCGCCGTGGGTTCTATCGTTCCTTCTAAAACCGGATCGTCGAAGATCGGGCGCTGGTCGACCTGAACACCGACAGGTTGCTGTTCTCGGTATGCCGTTTCAGCGATCCGAGTCCAAATAATGGCACCTGAGTCGGTAGGTCCTCCGCTCATGATCGACTGAGGAAACGTTGCATCAGGGTCTGCGGTTGGTTCGTACGAAAAAGCCCGTCTGGAGCGATCAGGTTTTGGAGTCGTCGGTTGTGCGATTGTCCGGCTTGCAAGAAGGCTGGAGAGTCCACCTGCAACGGCCGTTCCAGCGATATTACGGAAAAAACCTCTTCGGTTGAATTCATGACGGAGGTTCATATTATTGGGATCCATAGAAACATCCAATAAGGACTCAACAATATAATTAATGAAATATCTATATATAGTAGTAGACAGAGACATTTTTCAACGTTTCATTAAAAGACAAAAAATACTATTACAGGAAACTATCGTTTAGATGAAATTACAGACGGTGATCCCCCTTCTTCAATGAGCAACGCAGGGGGCAAAGTAACCGAGTAGCGCTCCGATGTAGGAGTGGTACACACCGAAGAAGCGCCTATGGAGACTACGATCCCGACGGAAACCAATTAGGTTCCTGCACAGCGCGTCGTCGAAGTAGGAAGCCCCGCCCTCAAGGAGCGAGCGCAAGCGAGCTAGTAGGGACGGGGTAGTTCACTACCATAGTATCCACACGTGGTAGTTCCGAGAAGCCACTAAGTCCATTTTTGGAGCGGGAATTATACGATGAGCTAAAAATCATCGATCACTCGGTAACGGTGTACCGATCGATACCCCAGGGTGTGAATATCGCCAAGGGGTGTCTCAGGGTCGAGGGGAGGCTTTTTGCAGCGCTGCCTCGGCGATGTTTCCACCGAAATCAGTACATCTCGAAAGTGAATCGACACTAAGTCGAAGTTGTTGGGCGTGATGCGGGTCAAGGCCGCGAAGGAGACTACCGATAACACAAGTGTGTTCGTCTATCTTGGAAACCGATTGGCGGGCCTCGTTAGCGAGTTGAGTTACATCTTCACGGTTATCCGCGAGGAGGGCCTCCACCGCAGCGTTGATGATGGTCCGTACATCCCTGTGAAGTCGTTTCATCGAATCTGCAACGTCTTCAGGTATTGCTTCGAGTTCGATAGCAACCGTACCGATTTTCGCGGCGTGATGGCGATCACGCTCGGCTTCATCGGCGCAGGTGGACTCGGGTTCGTGATGAACATGCAGCGGCAGCCATTCCAGTATACGAACATGATGGCAGCCATCCCCATGTTGGTAGTTCTCATCTAACCATCGAGATGACCAGCCAGCGGATTCGTTCGCGCCTCCACGAAGGTGAAGAAACAGAAGATTTCCTCGAGATATTGCGATGATCTCCCGACAAGATGAGGGAGGCACTCGTTCGATGAGCCAGCATGTCGGGACAAAATCAGAGGACAGCTACTACGTCGAATCCTTCGGCAGCCCTCGCATGACAAGACTCACCGAGGAGCCAACGCTCCGTGATCCCGTTTCCATTATGGGACAGCACGCTTGGGCACTGGATGGAGATTCGTGCGGGATCACGCGTGAGCAATTCCACTCTCGGTGACTATACCTATCTAATGGAGCGTGTAAAGCTAGATTATACCGAGATTGGAACGTTTGGCAACGTTACCTCGGACGTTCGACTGGACCGACGAACCATCCGATCGATCGCCCAACGGCTCACCATTTTACATACAGGGCAGAGATGTACGGGATGGGAGACGACGACTCTCTCTTCGAATGGCGTGCTGATACCCCAGTCATCGCCAGTCACGATGTCTGGATTGGTCATGGCGCGACGGTTCTTTCCGGTGTGAACATCGGCACCGACGCTGTCGTTGTAACCGGTGCGGTTGTCACACGTGATGTCGTCACGTACACCATCGTAGCGGATGTTCCTGCTGAGCCCATTAATTCCCGTTTTGACGATGAGACCGCTTGATGACTTTTGCAGACCGAATGGTGGGAGTGGAGCCACGAGCCACTTGCAGAGCGACTCAATGCATTTCGTAACTTAGAGACATTCCTCGATCGATTCGCACCCCGGTAACGTTCTTTCCTTAGAACTACTATTGAAAATCTCGTATCTGAATTATAAATGTTGTTCGGCGGACTCTGATGACATTAGGTAGTTGATTCGGAGACTTGATTAGTAAGCAAACTGAAAAAGTAAGCAGTTTTGAAGTCAATTCCATTATCTCTATATGATAATGATATACAAGGATAATCTATTATAAAGAGAGAATAAATAAGAATAGGATCGTCTGCTTGCTGATGTCGAACAACACCGATCAGGAGAAGGATGGCATTAAGCGACGAACTGCACTAAAATCACTCGGAGCAGCTGCTATTGGCGGGGTCTCGTTTGCGGCACTCGATCCCGAAATTGTAACGGGAATCACACCGCAATCGACCGATGGCGAGACAGTCAACTGGAAGAGCGGTAAGAAGAGTGAATCGATGTTCCCACTCTCAGTCGTGAGTGGTGGTCCAACACCTTCGGGAGTTATTCTTTGGACACAACTATCCTCGAGAAACTGTCAGTCTTCGGCACCTGTCCACGTTCAAGTAGCGACTGACGATTCATTTTCGGAACCTGTATATGAGGGGAAAGTTGCGGCAGAGAAAGTTTCCCCCGAGCATAACAACATCATCAAAATGGATCTCGATGGGAAACTCCCAGCTGACAGCCATCTCTTCTATCGGTTTCATCATGCCGGCGTGACGAGTCAGATCGGACGGGCTCGTACACTGCCCAAAGAAGATGCGAACCCCGAGTCGATTCGACTGGCGGTTGTCACGTGCCAGTCATACCAACAGGGGTACTATCCCGCCTACAGCTACATCGCTCAGGAAGATCTCGACTATATCGTTCATCTCGGCGATCAAATCTACGAATATGCAGATAAATCTGATTTCAATGGTCGTTCAGTATCGCTTCCAAGTGGCCATGATCTAGCATGGACGCTAGAGGATTTCCGCCATCTCTGGCAAACCTATCGCGGTGACAAATTCTTCCAAGATGCGCTTGAACAGCACACGTTCATTCCAACGTGGGACGATCACGAGATCGTCAACAACCGATATTGGGACTATGAAAACGACCGGCCATGGTCGAAGGATCACCCACTCAACGACGACCCCAAGGCGATCACGAAACTGTTCGCAGACGGGATTCAAGCGTGGTGGGAGTACAATCCTGCACGAGTTACGTATAATCCCGATGCGGAGTCACTGCTTGAACAGTTCAAGATGTGGCGCAGTATCCAGTTTGGCGATCTGTTGGAAATGCCGGTCACCGACGAACGGCTGTTCAGTTCGCTTCCACCAGGTGGCGACGCAGCTGGACAACGACAGTGGGGAATCCCACCAAATGCGCCCGAAGCCGATGATGCTAACCGGACACGGCTTGGTTTCGAACAGCGCGAATGGCTGCTTGAGACGCTCAAAGAGACCAACGCGACCTGGAAAGCGTGGACGAACGAACTCGCTATCTCACCGTTATGGCTCTCATTTAGCGATAACATGCAGATTTCGAAGAACTACGATGCCTGGGATGGCTACCAGCATGAGCGAAATGAAATCATGGGGCAACTCACCCACTTCGATGTCAATAACTTTGTCGCCTTTACTGGTGATATGCACACCTATATGGTGTCGTATTTAATGAACGATTGGGAACGAACCGAAAGTCGGACACCAGTTCCACCGGAAGAAGAAATGGTCGGTGTTGAACTTCTCACTCCGGGAATTTCGAGCGATTCAGGAACCTCCGACTTTTGGGGTCCGGGTGAAGAGATAACGAAGGAGTCCGATTCGAAGGCGTTGACAAACGAAGAGATGGTCGAGACGGTTCTTGAAGAGAATCCGTGGGTTGAGTTTTTCAACGCGAAATACAACGGGTACTCTGTTGCCGAGTTTACTCCCGAAGCCTGCACATGGACGACGTACGCAGTCGATGATACGGTTAACAGATCCGATGCGGCTCGCGCAGTCCTCAGGAAGTACGAAATTCCTGAAGGGTCTGTTGAACTCACTGAACTCGAAGCCAATGATTTGAAAAACGGTTTCTCCTCACAAAATTCATAGACGACATATAGGGATATTACGTTAGTTTCGTATTCCAAGAGCTGCCGCCCTACATTCAAGGCTTCTGCGACAGGATTCGGCGAGCCGTCAACACTTTTTTCGGTTTTATAATCTCGAACAAGATTGACAAGACGCGACACTGACGCCTGGACACGGCTGTTCTTGTCCTCTGCGTCAGTGAGATCGTCAATATCGGCTTACTAGTCTCGGTCGTGTCTACGAGTCTACTTCAGCTGAATCAAAGAGCAGGTCACGACCGTGTTCACCAAGTCAATTTACCGCTGTGACAATTATCCATTTGGTTCCGCTACGTTTAATGACTCTTGCTAATGTTCGTCTTCCTGATTATCATCCGTTTGCTGCACAGCTATGTCTCCGCGTCGAATTACTGCCTGTAGCTCCCGTTCAGCAATATTACCACCTTGTTCGGCTGTCCGTCGCAGACTATTGAGAACTAGCGCAAGTCGATAGTCCGCCGAGGAAGCCTCAAACAGGCGGCGATCCAACGCTGCTGCTTCCTCACGAACCTGATCTCGTACAGTCAGCGCCCTATATGCGGTGTTTACGTCCGTATCACCAAGGATACTACTGACTGCATCTTCGACAATATCCCGAGCCATCTGAGCGATTTGTTGGAATTCGCTCGTGTATGTGACTTTCGCCAAATTGTCGAATTCAGCAGTGATTTCGCTGATATGTTCAGCGTGATCAGCAATTCGCTCCAGTTCACGGGCTGTCACCCAGAGTTCGAACAATTCCGTGCGAGTTAATCCAAGCGCATCAATCTCGTCGAGTCTCAACAACGCTCTCTCGAACGAACGGTCAATCAGTGTATACAGGCGGTCAGCGTAGTCGTCGCGGTCCGCTAGGCTTGCTGCTGTCTTCTCATTACTCAGAGTAGCGGTTGCATTGCGATGCATCGACAACGCAACGACTTTGAGTTGGCGCACCAGCTGGCGTACCGAGATCTCTTTTGGATCTAGCAGGATCTGAACCGTTATCCGTGTCTGTGATTCCGTACTGATAGTGACGCCAGACAGGATACTAACGGCTTCGTTGACGGCTTGCCGGTGTGCATTAGTAAACGACTCTTGGGCAACAAGCGTCACTTTGTCAAAGCCTGCAGTATAAGCCGCCTGCATAAGGTGTGTTATATACTTTCCATCGTTGTGTGCAACCTCAATGGTAACTTGTTCGGTCAGATCGTTCTCGTTTGCTCGGGGCTGGATAACGAGCCCCCCATCGATATGAGTGTGGAGATCCACGATGGAGCCCTGACTGAGATTTTCTGATTTAGCCCACTCCGGAGGAAGTGAGACGGTGAACGTGCCACTACCGATTTTCTGGATCTTACGTGACTTCATTTCTTTTAGAGGTGATTCACTGTTCGATCGATTCCTCCGTCGTCGGCAAGTACAGCGACTGTGCAGCCATATGGAGCAACCCAAATCCGATACCAGCAACTGCCAGCGGCCAGAAAAAGTTGCCCTCTCCAGAACTATAGCGAGCGGACGCGTAGGTCGTCAGGAGTCCCACGACCGTCAGCGCAAGCAATAGCCACGACACCGAGAGCTTCAGCCGGTCGCTGCGCGGGATCGACAGCTGCTGGTAGTGAACTAGCTTGCCACTGGTGTTAAGGATGAATGCAAGGGTAACGATTGCGACTCCACTCCAGACAATCAGTGCTATATCAACAATATTGCCAATGGCGAGCCATCCTAGTCCCCCGAATAGAAGGATCTGACTACGACCCTCGGCGGTACTCGGATTGAGGCTCATGAGTGAATCGTTTCCAGACGGTTGGGAGAGTGGTTCTGGTTCGGTCATACTCATGAAGTTGGTGATGGCAGCCCGGGAACTGTTAAGACGCCAAAGTTCACGGCTGCTGTTCCAGCAAGTACGACGAATCCCACTCCGAATAGAAGCGCGTCTCCGCCGTCAAACTTTAGCTCGTGGCGGAGTTCGCGCTCTTCGTTCGAGAACGAGTATCCACGCATCGTCAACACGGACATCATCGTGTTCGACCGTTGAAGCACCGACATGAACATCGGAACTGCCAGACTCGGCATGTTCCGAGCGAATTTGACCGGGTTTTTCGTCTCAATTCCAAGTCCCTTCACCTTCATCGCGTCCATGATACGGAAGAGATCGCTGATCGTGACATACAATAGCAAGAAGACGTACTCAAGCGTGAAACAGACGAGTTCTGGAACACCGACCCCTCGCAACCCGTCAGTTATCTCCGTCAGCTCCATTGTCGTGAAAAGACTCGCGCTAATCAGGAGTGCCGCTTGCCACGACAGAGCGAGCTTCAGGCCAAAGTCAAAGTTACCTCCGAACGCACTCCCACCCGTTGCCATCCGCTGGATGGCCGGGAATGCGAGTATTCCCAAGACGTTCGGAACCTGCAGTAGAAGGAGCGCCCCGATCCATTTAACCGGGACACGAGCGACAGCGACTAACCCAATACCGATCACGACCATTGCCAGCATCCACTCCCAGGTCGGTGCGAGGTATAGGTACAACAGCATCAGCACGAATACGCCAAGCTTTGACCGAGGATCGCGGCGATGGAACCACGTATCTCGGTCGTTGTACACAACGGGGACACGCCGTTTCATTGCGACACCTCCACCGCCGGCTCGAATGATTCGACGAACTCATCAGCGGTCAGCGCGTCGAGACCGACTTGCTGGGCGAGACGTGCTGCCCGTGGCGGGCGAAGGTGTCGTTTCGCTAGCCACTCCCAGTTGTTTGGAGCGAACACCTCTTGGGTCGATCCCTGCATCGCCACTGATCCATCTTCGAGGACTGTAACGGTGTCCGCGACGTCACAGACGAATTCCATGTTGTGGTCGATAATGATGATTCCCTTCCCCTGCTCACGTAACTGCTCAATTGTCTGTTCGATATGCGCCCGAGCTGTTGCGTCGACCCCTGCAATGGGTTCGTCGAGCACGAGCACGTCCGGACTTGGAGCCAGTGCCCCTGCTATCGTCACTTGCCGTCGTTTCCCTCGTGGGAGGAATATTGGATCCTCCTCCAGAATTTCATCAGAGATGCCAATAAGATCACAGACGTCTTCGACTCGTTGTTCAATGAACGCCTCGTCGTAGCGCTCGCGTTTCGAGAGATCCAAAAACCCAGTTCGTTCGTAGCGACGCTTCTCAAGTGGGAACCGGATCTCCTCCTCGACGGTCTGCTCTGACAGTTGCTCGTCAGGATTCTGAAGCGCAATGCCGACTGACTCTGCAATATCTCGTGCGGTTCGTCCGTCGGTAGACGCACCGTCGACGTATACTGTACCATCCGTTGGCTTAAAGAGGCCGACAAGGAGCTTACTGAACGTTGTCTTTCCAGCGCCGTTACCGCCGACGACTGCGTGCACTTCGTTCTCGCTGACTGTGAAGTCCACGCCGTCGACCGCGACTGCATCGGTAGAGTACTCATAGGTGACGCCATCAGCGCGGACAAGGGTGTCACCAAATCCGGGAGCGACGGACACCGACCCACCGTCGGCAGCACTTACCATCACGTCAGTAGAAGTCGTCGTTCCGGACCTAGAGCGCGCTTCGAATGCATCGATGAACTCCCCCGGGGTCAGTGGGTCACTAGGTAGATCAACCTTGCGAGCGATGCGGCGGCAGACCGGTGGAGCTACACCCACGTCGTCAAGAAGTTCGTCATCACGGAGGAGTTCGTCAGCGGAGCCGAAGGCGACGCGCTCGCCACCATCGAGTACGAGTAGTTTGTCGGCAATCCCCACGAGAGCGTCAGGATCGTTTTCGGTGACTACAAGTGTTTTATCGCCTTTGAGCGATGCGATGAGGTTGGCGACATCGTCGCGTCCCTCCGGGTCGAGCATATCGGTCGCAGTATCAAAGATCATCACTTCGGGATCGATAGCCAGGGCGGCCGCGATAGCAAGTCGTTGTTGCTGACCACCAGACAACTCCCAGGTGAACTGATCCTTAACGTCCGCCATACGAACCTGTTCAAGCAACTCGCATGCTTGGTCGGTCGCCTCGGCACGTGGAATGCCTCGATTCACTAGCGGCGCAATCACTTCATCAATGACATTGACTTGGGTGAGCTGAGAGGAGTAGTCCTCAAACACCATGGCCACGTCGTTGTCGTTTGCTTGGCGTGGATCGCGACCGGCGACCGAGAGTTCACCGCTCGTCGTCCCACCTGTGTTCTGCGGAGCGAAGCTCGCAAGCACCATCGCCAGCGTCGTCTTGCCCGCCTCAACCGGGCCAACAACGCCCAAGACCTCACCTTCGTCAAGCCCAAATGAAACATTCGCCATCGCGGGGTGGTTTTTGGTGGGATAGGTGAAACTGAATTCGTCAGCACGAAGCATTTGTTCTTCCATCAATTTGGCATCTTGGGTCATTGTGCGGAAAACCGAAGTTGGTGATGGTTAATTGGACGTCTGTGCGGAGGGTGCGAGGACGCGCTCCATCCGACCGCGCAGTGCAGCGACGGTTGGAATGAGCGGAATCGCCCCAAGAATGATCCCATGTGTAATCGTGTTGCCCGCGAGCGCGGTCGCATAAACACTCCAAGCATCCCCGGAGATGAGCACGAGGGACAATCCTTCAATTGCGAATTGGATGAAGGCGCCGAGCACTGCACCGATAGCGAGCTTTACTGTCTTGCTCGGGTCCTTCATGAAGTAGCCAGCGACGGTGAAGCCGACAACATAGCCAGCCCAGCCGAATGGTTCGTCCGGTTCCATTCCCTCGAAGAAGTCAAGGATGCCCTCCGCGAGCGTCGCTCCGACGGCTGCCGCAATGGTCGGCGTTCCCCATGGGACGAATACGATTACCGTGTACACTACGAAAAACGCCTTCCAGTCGATGTCAGGGGGAATTTCGCCAAGGCCCTCTCCAATGGCGAGTGCCCCTGCGAATAATACTGCTGTAAGTCCTGCAATAACCACGAGACTCGTCAGATCAACGTCGGTCGTGAACGAAGTGGCTTCACCCCGCGCGGATTCTGTTTCTGTCGTCTGCACCATTACGACGGTCTCTATAATCCAATGAGAAGAACACTGCTATGAGGAGTACATCCCCATTTATATTGTTAAGTATCAGACTTAGCCACAAATACCACTATATAGATATATCTTGCTGCTACACTGAACTAGCTGTTCATTAGGGGTATTATTTTTAATTACCTCCTTGCCATCTTCAGAGCGGTCTCCAACACATCGGTGTTAGGCAAATATCATTGCTTTCGTCGAGCGAGGACCAAATGAACAGCTGGATATATGTCGAATTATTGGGGATATACGACAGTATTATCGTGGCGTACGAGCGAAGGATGGTGATTTCGGTTATTCAATCAATCCGTTACGAAGCTGTAAAGTATCCCGACGTATCGATTACCCTGATCCTGATGACGCGAATGGTTAAGAACGGTCGATAGCCTCTTTAATCAGCAGGTTACTTTGGAGGATTATGCCAAGTGAATTAGTCACGCAAATCCTCCTCAGTGTTCTCGTAATTAGCGGATTAGCATTCCACGAACGAGTCGCCGCAGTGATCGCATCCCTAGAAACGAACCCCGATCTTCTTGATCCCGACGAAATTGAGTAACTACTGGTTGGTCACCATTTCGATTGTCTGAAGCCTTCACGCTACTTGGACATCACATAGGGAACAGGACTATCCTGGCAATTTTATCGAATCGATGTGAGTTTTGCATAATAATATAGAGGGAATCGATATGATGTATGTTTATGGACATGCCTGGTTGCCAAGCAGAAGATGAGAAAAATCGATGATCCAGGGACAACTCCGTTGAATAGGAGCGTTTAGTTATTCGTTTTTCGTTCCGGCGGGCGATCAGTTATCGCCGTTCTCGTTATTCCCACGACTGCGGCTTGCGTCCTCATCAGGGTCGTAGAAATAGAATACTAGCGTCAGCACCGATGATGAGCCTTGAATAGAATTGGAGAACACAACACAATTGCATATTTCTTTGAATACCCGCATCAGAGCGTCTCCACCCGAAGACAGGGGCCCCAGATGAAACAGTCGAAGCCTTTCCCCCATTGATGGTGTTTCACATGGTTCTCAACAATAGCGGTTCTCATCAAACCTGAGTCATGAAACGTGGATGAAATAGGTGTTTTATGCATCTTCCCTACGCCGTCGGGGTGATTATCTGTTTGTGGTACAAACTGTTCCGACGAAAAAGGACTACACAGCCATCGAAATACTGTGTGGTGAAAATTCGACTCGACAGAAGACGGAGACGTCACATCTGTCTCTGATGAATTGATTGAGTTGGCTTCAACCGAGGGAGAATTTTAGTGCGTCGCCGAGTCTTATGATCCACTGGATGCCACAGTAATTTACAGGTGAAAGATTTTTAGAAATCATGTTTCGGACGCTCAAACAGTATTTCAACGTCCGAGATTTTCGCTGTAAAACTCTTGGCGGAGCGCTGGTTGAGTTTTTCTATGCACTGATCAATTGGATGTTAGATAGCTATTACCATCGAACGTACCGGATTCGAGGGACTCTGGTGGATACTATAAAGATCGTTCGCAATTACTGGAATGAGCCGCGAATTGAGTACAGCTAACCGGTCAAGTGTCGCCGCTGCAGCGACGGCGCTCTCTTCAATCCTCCGATTCACATTGTTGCCGATTTTGGTTGTCTGCTGAACATCGGACAACCGCCCGTTTTGGCCTTCGAGTCGGTTTTGAAGCGAAATGCCTGTCGAGCAACCGTTTTCGTCGAGACGTTTTAAATACATAAATCGATAATAATTTTAGAACCAATCTAAATATCTATTTAGATTTCTGGCGCTTCGCGTCTGATACCCCGAAGGGGATACGGGTCATCGATTACACGAAGTCAATAGTACTGCCTACTCCTCCAAAGTTCTCCTAGTAACGAATATATGATAGCCATAGCAATTTAAGAGTATGTTACGGAGTCAGGAGGAAAAGGCGACAAGGGGCGTGAATACCGTGATTTCGCGACTCAAGTGTCCGTACTGCTTCCGACGGTTTGCTGACCTTGAGACAGTGCGGACACACCTTGAAATGCAGCATTGCGAGTAGGGGAATGTAGTAGGAAAGTGAGATAAGTAGTTACTGTGTTACTCAGTCGCTTCACCCTCTACGTTGCTCCTTGAGGAAGGGAATCTAGAACTAAAATTGTCAGTATTGAGTCCTCACTCTGTACTAATCCGGACTTTCTGAGTCTTACGTACCGGTCGATTCCCAACACGAACAGTAGGGGTCCCGGCGAGAAGCGTTACTCCGGGTGACCCAATAGCGACCGGTAGACCGGAAGTGTCTCCGACGAGTCTGGCTCCGAGTGCGAACGGTGCCTTTGCAACGGCGTAGGCATCGAGTTGACCGAGAGTACTGTTGCTCATCCCAGAGATTCCATATGATTGGTCACGCACTTTTTCGAAATGACTCACGTGATCCGAAGAATATAGTCGGATACCTTACTAGCGATTAAACTCCTCACGGGGGCGTATCACTATCAAGCACAACTATTTGTGCCAGTATCGTGTTGGACTGTAGAACGACGCGATTCCGATGATGGTACTTACCCATATTTTTATGAGTGTGTCTATCGCGGTACTCACCTTTCCGAGTATTTCGAGCTACATCTCTCCTTCCTTACTACTCAGTACAGCATTCCTCGGTGGTCTGTTCCCCCGATCTCGATCTCTTCTTAGACCATCGAAAGGCGCTCTATTATCCGGTGTGGTTCTTGGTTGCGGTCTTTGTTTCCGGAAGTTTGTTTCTCGCTCTGAAATCGCCTGAAGTGCTCGTACTCATTTATTTCTTCGCGGGAGCGGCATTCCATTTAGTGTCTATATTCTTACTGGGAGTGTGGAATTCACACTGTGGGATCCCTCGTCAAATAAGGCGGTATACAACCACTTTTTGGGCGAATGGCACACCCCACGGCGGTGGATTCGATATTCGGGCGCGCCAGAAGATTTTCTTCTTGCAACAACGTTTGCAATTCCCATGATTGTTTCTTCTGTTACATCCAAACTATCTGACCAGTTCATACTCACCTTGCTCGCAATCTCCGCTCTGTACACACTGGTTAGGAAACGGATCCACATCGTCGGTGACTGTTTCAAATCGATCGTTCCACACTGGATACAAAGTAAGCTCCCAAAAACCCACTTTGAGGAGTAATTCGGGAAGTCCGATCAGATCGGTTCGACGGTTTCTGCTATGCAATCGATGGTATTTAGACATGGTCTGGCTGGCATTGACGTACGTGAGTAGATGAGTATGGATACGGTTGTGCGAAGACTTATCACGGGATGGGACATCGAATCTCGTCATATCGTTAGTTCTGTTTACAAGTTGCCTTTTCTCACGAGAATATCGGTAGTCTACCCCTCATTCTTGTCTTGTCCAGATTGTTATGGACACTAGCTACCGATTTTTAGAACTCAATATATAGATATAGTCGGTTTTATTGTCTCCGTGGCAAATTCGAGGATATGGAAACGCGCAAAGTGCAGATCACAGGAGGTTCCACCTACACTGTTTCCCTTCCGAAAGGCTGGACAAGGGAGAACGACGTAACGGACAGAAGCACCATTGCGATTTACACCGACGAAAATAACCTGATTTTGGCACCCCACGATAATGACGAGCGAATCGAGGGTCAAGTCGACGTTTTCACTCTCGATAACGATGACATCGTTCGCACCATAATCGCCATGTACGTGAATGGATTCGATATTATAACGCTTGAAATGAATCGCATCACACCCGACACACGCCGCGCAACCCGAAATATCACACAGAACCTTGTTGGACTCGAGGTGATGGAAGAGAGGAAGGGGAAAATCGTAATTCGAAATCTCCTTAACTCCGCTCAGCTGTCCATCTGCGATTCGATCTCGCGGATGCAGGTTATCGCTGTCACTATGCTAGAAGACGCTGTAACTGCACTTACGAAGAACGACGACGATCTTGCTCGGGAAATCGTCAACCGTGACGACGACATCGATCGATTGTGGTTTGTCGTTTCACGACTTTTTCGAAAAACACTGCGAACACCCGTTACAGTCGAGGAACTCGGATTCTCCCGAGAGGTTTGTTTCGACTTCTACACGAGTGCCCGTCAGCTCGAGCGCATTGCCGATCACGCGGCGAAAATCGGTCAGATAACCACCGAGGTCGACGAGATACCCGAGAACGTAGCAACTCCGGTTGATCGACTCCACGGAAAAGCGGATACAGTCATCAACACTGCGATGGAAGCCGTATTTTCGGACGAGCAAGAGCACGCCGTTCGACTTTCTAACGAGGCCCTTCGAACGGTTCTCGAGGTTGACGAGCATAGCCGAGGTATCAATGAACTCCTCCGTGAACTCGATTCTCACCAAGCTCACCAACTTCGGCTTTGCGTCGATTCACTATCGAGGTGTGCGGACTATGGCAGTAACATCGCCGAAACGGCGCTCCAGAAAGCTGCTCCTCGACCGTGAACCATCTCTCGGATTGAGATAGTTAACTACCATTCCTATTTCGGCGTTCGCCCTTGCATGTGGGGCGATCTGTTTGCCTATCTTCTCTACTGGCTATGGCGAGTGGTCGTGTCTTCTCAACTTTCGATCAAGAAGCGGAAATGGAACTGGCTGGGTCATTGCCTTCGTGGAAGTTGTTTTCTTTGATCAACTTTGAGCATTTCTAAAACTTGATATCTAGTTAGAAGGCATAGAGATAACATCTATGAATTTTATCCTATATCTATTCATAAGGGATTTCATCAATATCAACCCTATGGTAAAAATAGCTATTAGTATTTGTTTAGTATATATATAGTACACCGATTAATAACTCACGGATAAATATACCAAATATGATAGTATTATCCGGTTCAAGCAAAATTCTGCATTCGATGACGAAACCACTCGATAAACACAACACAGAGCGTACCACCACCGATTCCGAGACAACCACGATAAAACGACGAGCGTTCCTCGCCGGCACGGGAGCAACAGCCGTTGGACTCAGTGCGATGAATTCTGCCAGTGCTGCGGAAGCCGATTCGGACTCATCCGAAGCCTCGGTAAACAACACTGCTATCTCGATCAAGGTTCTCAACTGGAATATCCACCATGGCACCGGTATGGATGGCGCGTACGACCTGCGACGAATCGCGGATCTAATCGAGCGATCCGACGCGGATCTGGTTGGGATTCAGGAAGTCGACAAACATCTAGCGGCGCGAAGCAACTGCGACGACCAGCCACAACGACTGGCCGAGCGTCTCAACATGAATGTTGACTACGCTGCAAACATTACAGATTACGAGAGCAGTTGCACGAACCAGAGCAGGTACGGAACAGCTATTCTGACCAAGCGAAAATATCCTATTCTCGAATCCGAACACTACGAACTTCCATCGCCCCAAGTCGAGAAAGGGGCATACAACGAACCGCGCGGACTGCAGGAAACAACGGTCGAGATTGAGGACAGTAAAATTCGCTTCTACACCACCCATCTCGATCACCTGTTCAAAGAACGCCGCATGGCACAGGTGAACGCGATACTGGACATTACTGATGATGTTTCCCAGCCACAGGTCATTACGGGCGATTTCAACGCCGTGCCGGACGCTGACCCAATTAACGCCATGACGGGTGAGTACACTGATGCCTTCGCTGCTGTTGGAAACGATGAATCGGACACGTATCCTGCAATTTACACCGATTCAGCACCCCAGGAACGTATCGATTATGTGTTCGCCAGTGACGACCGTATCTCCGTTACAGAGGCTGGCATAAACGAAGAAACGCTGGTCTCCGACCATCTTCCTACCTTCGCTGACATCCGGCTCCACTGAGCCAAACGACGTAATAATTATTTATATAATTGCTACATTATTAACCCAGTAGTCAACGAATGTATTCATTTTCAATCGATGAAGTTCTTGAGTCATCTTTATATTGAACATACTATAGAAAAATGGGTCAACTCATCTAAGAGATATACTTCATATGAAAGTTAAAATCAAACACTGGAAGGGGTTTAGCTGAGATGTCGAACGCACCCTCAGATACAGTTGACCGACGAACCTTCCTCAAAACTAGCGGTATCGCTGGAGCGGGAGTACTCTCGACCAGCGTTCAAGAAACGATTGCACGTGCCTCCGCGTCCGCAAATGGCCCACAGCAGGATTTCAAAGTGATGTCGTACAACATCCATCACGGTGAGGGCACCGATGGCATATACGACTTGCGCAGGGTCGCTGGCATAATATGGCAGCTGACCCCGATATTGTTGCCCTTCAGGAAGTCGATGCCCATTGGAGTAATCGGAGTGAGTTCGATAATCAGCCAGAACTGCTGGCTGAATGGTTGGACATGGAACTTGCGTTTTACCGGTACTACAATCGTCCTCCTACTGAGGAATCAGATGGGAAACGCCGGCAGTTCGGTGATGTCATCCTGAGCAAGTACCCCATACTCGAAACGAATGGCTATCCACTGCCACAGGAGAACAAAGATAAACCGTACTTCGATCGATTGCTCGCAGAAGCAAAAATAAACATCCGAGATACTCCCATTTGGTTCTACGACGCTCACCTCTACGCCTTTGAGGCGGATCGACGTTCAATTCAGATCGAAAAGGTGCTTGAGATCACCCAAGATAGAGAGGGGCCATAGGTTCTTGCTGGTGACTTCAATTCGTTCTATGGAAAATACATTGATAGAGACGATTCAAATTATCAAACTCTTAATGATTTCTATGTTGACGTCCTCCGTCAAACCGGTGATGACGATCCGACGTACCCCGCACCTTTGAAAGGAAGTGAGGATCGCCGCATTGATTATATATTCGCAACGTCTGATGTCGGGATCAAAAGTGGAAATGTCGGCTCAACTATTGCTGCAGATCATCGTCCAATCACAGCAATATTAACAATTTAAATATATCAACCTTCGTCATTTGATATCCTAAAAGAGAGTGACACGAATATCGATTGATATGGTGGTTCACCCCCTTACTCTTCGTCTTCCGGCGCACCCACGAGACCCCATACGAAACGGTGGTCAGTGTAAAACGCAGTCTTACAGAAGCCAGTCGGCTCTTCTTCTGTTTCATCTGGGTACGTGTGGAGCCTTTTGCACTCTTTGAACGCTTCTCGACTTTCGAATTCCGACTTCCACCCGAGATCTGACGCCCCATCGAAGATCCTGCCTTGCGCAAAAATGAAATCGATTCGAGCACGTTCTAGCTCTTGCGCGCGTGGGATCTCTTGCGGATTTGACGTCAGAACGACGTCCGAATAGTTGTATTTCTGGGTGAACAGTGAATACCATTTATTTGGTTCACAATCTCTAGCTTCCCACTTCCAGCTATCACCGCCGTGACACCGCTTCACGTTGAAATCACCGGCAATAACCGGAACATTCTGATCGGATGGTGAGGGGTATTTATCGAGTAAGAAAGGTGCGGTTTTCTTTGCTCGTTCCATCACATCCGACCCATGAGGCCAATGGATGCTCAACGCAGGAACACGAAGGCCGCCACGATTCTCTTTGAGCAGTGCGTATGCGTGATCTTTGCCGCCATTCCCACTTGTCGTCCGCATGAACCCCCCGTCGTCTTCAACATGCATTGTATCTGTATTGTATACGATCCCAGTATCGTTTTTTGCCCCTTCGGGTATCCATGGGTGGACGGGGGGTTCGACTGCTACTTCGTACGTATATTCCGTCTCTTCCGACATGAACTGAGCAACGTTATGTGTGCTCTTTTCCCGGACTTCCTGAAGCAATAGAATGTCGGGAGCGTACGGAACTTTCGAAACGAGTCGGCGAGCGAAATTTCGCATATCCTGTGGATGCTCGACATCTGGCTTTCGAAACGCTTCAAGCAGGTTCGCGTCCACGATGAGTGCTTTCCCTGGCGGTGATTCATTGAGTGCGGACGGTTCCTCTTGTTCATTTGCAAGAACTGAGTCAGCAGTTGCAAGCAGACCGCTCGCCGTCGCTGCACCCATCCCTGTAACGACAGTCCGTCGAGAAACCGAAATATGCCGGGGTTTATCCGATGACATACGGCTATGCAGCGATAGCGGAGGGAATTATTCATTTATATTATACATATATTGTTATCTATATGTATAACTAGATAATTATATAAAATAACAATTCTTATAATTATTGTGCTCTATGTGAGAAATAGTGTCGTACTTTCTAAGAATGGGGTCTATTATAAACGTTCATGCATGCTTCTTCTCCTTCTTAGCGCGATGTCTGATGAATTTACTCGTCGTGATGCAATCGCTATCCTCACAGTGACTGGCTTAGGAGGCATTGCGGGCACCTCCGCGGCCGCCCGTCGCGGGAACGACGACTATGACCACGAGGGTGAACCGACGCTCAACCGCCTCGCAACCACGGTTCGAGGCGCGGAAATCACCGGAATGTATCTCACCCAACCCGGTCGGTTTTTCTTCAACATCCAACACCCGAGCGATGAGAACGACAAGCCGTATAATAAGGGTACAGTCGGAGCACTCATCGGCACAAATCTGAACACGCTTCCCCAAGATTTCGCAAGCGTACAAGTTCCCGACAACAAGGAAGAAGCAGAAACGGTTCACACTGCCGTCGGCCAATATCAAGCGTTAGCGAACGGTGGGGATCAGACGGATAACGGAAAGAAACTCGGCATCCCGTATTCGGCGGATGGCGAACCAATGACTGACGGGAACAATCCCGACTATAACGGATTCATCCCCGCCGACCAGCCAAATGAGGGCTATCTCTTTACGAACTGGGAAACCCGACCCGGGATGGTCAGCCGACTTCATATTCGCATGCAGGGTCGACAAGAAGGAGGTCCGAACCAATGGAACGTCCTTGGCAGCGAGAACGTTAACTTCCGCGACGTCGAAGGAACGTGGAACAACTGCTTCGGGACTGTCACACCATGGAAAACGCCCCTGACTTCCGAAGAATACGAGCCGAATGCCGCCCAGTGGTATACTGCTGGAAACAGTGCGCGAGAGCGAATGTCGGAGTATCTCGGCCGAACAGCGAATCCCTATCGATATGGGTACATCATCGAAATCGAAGATCCGACTGGTACCCCAACGCCTGTTAAGCAGTTCGCGATGGGGCGGTTTTCACATGAGAACGCAGTCGTGATGCCCGATCAGCGAACCGTGTACCTAAGTGACGATGGCACTGGAACGATCTTTTTCAAGTTCGTGGCCGACACTCCTGGTGATCTCTCTGCTGGAACACTCTACGCTGCAAAAGCTACCCAAGACGCCGGAAGCAATGTCGCTACCACCGGTTTCGATCTGCAATGGATCAAGCTCGCCCATGGCACCCACGATCAAGTCGAGTCGTGGATCGCCGAGTACGATGATCAAGAACCGGGATCGAACGCCGATTACATCACTGATGCAGAAGTCAAGCGGTGGGCGCGTGGAAAAGCAAAGGACGACTGTGTTGCATTTCTCGAATCGCGGAAAGCGGCTGCTGTCAAGGGCGCGACGAACGAATTCCGCAAGATGGAAGGCGTGAACATCAAGCGGAACGCTAAACCAGGTGACTATCTGTACATGGCAATGTCGAATACGAACAAGACGATGCTCTCAAACAAGGATGCATCGTCTGAGAACGACGACCCACAAGACGAAATCCAACTTGAGGGAAACGAGTGGGGTGCAGTCTATCGGATGCAGCTCGGTGCCGAATACAACGTAAGTCGGATGGAACCAGTCGTGACGGGTGGGCCGAACGCGAACATCTGTGGTGGATGTCCCTATGATGCTCAACCTAACTCGGCGAGTACTGTCTGCCAAGACTGTGAACACAATCCCACCCAAGAGGATGAGAATGGCATTGTGGGTAAGGGTATGACATCAATGAAGCAGGCGTTTTCGAGTCAAGAGAGCTATGACCCTGAGAATACGATCTCCGAGCCTGACAATATCGTTGTGATGGACGATGGTCGCGTGATCATCGGTGAAGACACCGGTAATGAAGGTCACGATCCGCCGAACATGATTTGGGTGTACAACCCGAATTAACTGATCCAGCTTAGAATACATTTATTTTCACTGAACTTAGTTCAATTGATTTATAAGGTAAAATCGGTCGTTCCGGTGGGAGCTCGTCGCAGGACGTGTGGGATACCACTGGGAGCTACTTTGGTGGTCACATCGACGCTACGTCTATCTACAGTATGGCTCTCTCCGCAGAGAAAATAGCAGAACTGTCAAATAAATACTGGACTGTTTCTTCTGAATAATATATTTTGGGAAGAACCGACATAGAAATAAGATGAGTAATCATTGGCTCGGTTGAGATTTTCCTGGAACTATCTCAATAATTAGCAACTTTTGATTGTGGGTATAGATATGTGCTTCATGAATTTTTGACGTAAATTTTCTCTCCCCATTGATCAACGACACGGTATGAGAACCTGATCCGTCTATCAATAACTAATATCGACAGTAGAATTATTTCTTATATAGGAGTATGTAACTCGCTTTCTCCTAGGACAAGAACTTATTTCTCCTGTATCCTCACAATTAGAAATGTATCCATAGAGTTCTATTATAAACGCTCATATTTAAACGATTATACTATTTATGCGGGTAAAATGACAGAAAATGACAGTAACAATAAGATGGATACTCAACAAAACAAACTTTTCTCC
Source organism: Haladaptatus halobius (assembly GCF_020618475.1). Taxonomy (GTDB): domain Archaea; phylum Halobacteriota; class Halobacteria; order Halobacteriales; family Haladaptataceae; genus Haladaptatus; species Haladaptatus halobius. The sequence continues at coordinate 73,805 of NZ_CP085342.1, forward strand.
TCTAGCCGCCGTGAATTCCTTCAGACGGCAACGGGTGTGGCTGGGCTTACGACGTTCGGAACGATAGGACTTGCTACAGCGAAAAACGACAACACCGGTCAATTGAGCGACGATCCGTTCACACTTGGTGTAGCTTCTGGTGACCCTCTTCCGGACTCGGTTGTCCTTTGGACGCGTCTTGTACCAGAACCACTCCAAGCTGATGGTGGGATGCCAGATAAGAAGGTGCCAGTCGCATGGAAGGTGGCCACTCGTGAAAACATGCAGCAGGTTGTGAAAGATGGTACGGTGTACGCCCGCCCGGAACACGCTCATTCTGTCCACGTTGAGCCTGAGGGGCTTGAGCCCAACACCGAGTACTATTATCAATTCCGCGTTGGGCAGAACAAGAGTCCAGTCGGTCGGACAAAGACTGCACCAGCGCCTGACTCGGAGATTGACGAACTCAATTTCGCATTTGCTTCCTGTCAAAACTATCCCTCAGGATACTACACCTCGCATCAACACTTGGCTCAGGAAGATCTAGATATGGTCTTCCACCTTGGCGACTATATTTATGAAGGCGGTGCACAGGGTTCGTTTGGTCGTGGCCATGAACCACCGCGAGAGATCAAAAGTTTAGCTGACTACCGCATTCGACACGCACAGTACAAGTCTGATTCGAACCTCCAAGACGCCCACGCAGCCTTCCCTTGGTTCGTTACCTGGGACGATCACGAGGTGGCAAATAATTATGCTGACGAGATCGACGAAGGTACTCCGCCCGAGGAATTCCTTGAACGGCGGGCCGCTGCCTACCAGGCCTACTGGGAGCACCAACCGATACGCCGGTCGCGGATGCCCGATGGTCCCGACATGCCGCTCTACCGTCGATTTACGTTTGGCCAGCTCGCCGAGTTCAACGTGCTCGACACCCGGCAGTACCGTGATGACCAGACCCATTCCAGCGAAGAGGCAAAAGATCCTGAACGGACCATTCTCGGTGACGAACAGGAACAGTGGCTGCTGGATGGGTTTAATGAGTCTGCATCCAAGTGGAACGTTCTTGCGAATCAAGTTCCCGTCGCCGCGACGGACGAAAATGCGGACCCGACCGAAGTGGACTTCGGTGGCGGTGACAAATGGGACGGATATCGGGCCGATCGGCAAACATTACTTGATGCGATGGCTAATGATGCAGATCTTAATCCGGTCGTCATCACTGGCGATGTTCACCGCAACTATGCCTACAATCTCAAAGCCGACTTTTCGAATCCGGATTCCGAAACGGTGGGTACCGAATACGTGGGTACGTCGATTTCCTCGTTTGGAGACACGTCTGGACTCACTCAGTACGGCCCATCGGCGGGCGAACCATGGCAACGATTCTATAATGTCGATCGTGGCTACGTCCGGTGCACGCTGACGCCCGAGCAGTGGCAGGCCGACTATCGAGTCGTCTCGACCGTTGAGGAACAGAGCGCGACGATCGACACCCTCGCGTCGTTCGTGACCGAGGCTGGCAATCCAGGGGCACAGTTAGCCTCTGAACGACCAGAGGAAGAACCCATTGAGATCACTGATATTCGGCCAAATCAAGAAGGAGACCTCAACAACGAGTACGCCACAGTGAAAAACGAAGGTGATTCGGAGATCGACATGACGGACTTCATTCTCAGCTTCGAAGGCGGACGGGCACAAAACTATACGTTTGGTGACGTCACCCTTGGAGCAGGCGAGACGATCACTGTCCGGAACGGAAGTGGCGAAGATACCGACTCGACCGTCTATACTGGATGGGACGGTGCAGTCCTGAACAACAGTAATCCTGACACAGTGGTCGTTGCCAACGACGAGGGCATCATTCTCGACGAAGAATCCTATCAACCGACCTAAGGTCGATGATAGTCGGTGATTAGATTTTTTGATGGATGAGTGGCGGAGCCAAGTAGGAATTGCTAGCGGGACTGGCATCAGGTTCGAGTATTACAGGTGCCAGTCCCGCTACATGAAGCATTCTTTTAGTCAAAACGAACCTTTGTAATGCAATAGGATCTCAATTTCATCTCTGGTTATAATTTGTTACTATATATAAATAATATAAAGCAGCATATAGCCTTATTCGAAACTTAGCCAGTATGAAGGACAGGGAGTATGTCACTCGACGAAGCGCCCTCAAGGCAATGGCGGCCGCAGGGATTAGCATATCATCGTTCGGTGGCAACTCATTCGGAGAAGAAACAAACAAAAAACAAAACGTCGGAACATCGAATCAACCACCATTTGACATTACACCCACAAAACGTGCGATTGAACGGCTGCTTACCCAGATCGAGCACAGCGACCAAATCACTCGCGACAAACAATACGTTAACCAAATCGACTTTGAAGCGAGACCAACAAAGGACGGAGCCGATTATTTCGAAATCGGGACGCGTGGTAACCGACCCGTCATCAAAGGCACGAGTCCGGCGGTCCTTCTTGCCGGTTTCAATTGGTACCTGAAGTACGTTGTTGGAGCAAATATCACGTGGAATGGAACACAATTGAATCTCCCGAACAAACTCCCTGCACCGTCACAATCGATTCGGAAAGACGCATCGGTGGACAATCGATTTGCACTCAACGATACCACCGATGGGTACACTGAACCGTACGAAACCTGGGAGTATTGGGAACACGAGATCGACCTGTTAGCACTGCATGGGATCAATAAAGTGCTCGTCTATCCTGGCCAAGAAGCAGTCTACTACCACACTCTCCAAGAATTCGGATACAGTAAAACGGAACTTCGCAACTGGATACCGAATCCAGCACATCAGCCATGGTGGCTCCTGCAGAATATGTGCTGTTTCGCCAATCCAATTTCTGAAGAACTCATTCAGAAACGGATTGCACTCGGACAGAAAATCGTCAAGCGACTCCGTAAATTAGGGATGACACCCGTCTTCCCCGGCTACTACGGAACAGTTCCCCGAGACTTCGACGAGAAACACTCGGATGCGCACGTTATTCCGCAGGGAACGTGGGCAGGTGGGTTCGAACGACCAGGGTGGTTGGATCCCACAGGCAAGTACTTTCCCGAAGTCGCAGAGACGTTCTATCGCCACCAGTCCGAGCTGTTCGGCGATTCCTCGATGTACAAAATGGACTTACTGCATGAAGGAGGAACCGCTGGTGATGTAGATGTTCGTGCCGCTTCGAAAGCAGTGCAGAACTCTCTTCGAGATGCGCATTCGGACGCGACCTGGGCGATCTTAGGATGGCGGGACAATCCCTTGCCCGAAACGATTGAAGCAGTCGATACGAGTAAGATGCTCATTCTTGACGGTATCTCTGAAATGTATAGTGATCTGAATCGAGAAGAAGAATGGAACGGCACACCCTACGCATTCGGTACCATCTGGAACTTCGGTGGCAATACGACGATGGGCGCCAACATGGCCGTCTGGAATGACAAATTCTGGCGGTGGCACGCAAAGTCAAATAGTGCGCTCTCGGGGATTGCGATGATGCCGGAAGCCATCGACAACAACCCCGTGGCATTTGAATTCTTTACCGAGTTAGCGTGGCGAGACGAGCCAGTCGATTTCGACGATTGGTTCGAGACCTGGACGAGATTCCGATATGGCGGGATGGATGAGGATGCCGTCACAGCGTGGCGTGCGCTCGCACAGACAGCATACTCTATGCCGGACAATGGTTCGCGAACGATGGCACAGGTGGGGCTCTACGGCTCTCGACCGAGTTTCGATACACTCTCACAGCGATATAACACCGCAGAATTCGCTTGTGCACTTCCTGCCTTACTGAATGTCGACCGCGCTCTCCGAGACAACAGTGCGTACAGATACGATCTCATGGATGTCACGAGACAGGTGCTCTCAAACCGCAGTTTCGACCTGCTACCGCGGATCGAGAAAGCTTACAACGAGCAAAATATCGAGCAGTTTCGTGAGTACACTGATCTATGGTTGCGTTACATTGAACTGATGGACGCTGTCGTTTCGACACATGAACAGATGCTGCTCGGACCATGGGTAGAAGATGCGAGGTCGATGGCAAGTAGCGAAGAAGAAGCCGCACGACTCGAATACGACGCCCGTTCACTCATCACTGTGTGGGGCAATCAGGACGTCGCTTCCGTGCTCCACGATTATGCAAAGCGAGAGTGGGCTGGGTTGCTCAGTGATTTCTATTACAGCCGATGGCAGAAATTCTTCGATGAACGAGAGGCTGCACTGGCCGAGAATCGAAAACCTAATGAGATTGACTGGTATCTGCTCGAGAACGAGTGGGCTCGGAAGCAAAACGATTATGCGGTTGAGCCGACGGGTGACATCTATCAAATTTCCCAGCGAGTACTCGAAGAAATTCGTGACGATCCCTTGCCTTTTGGCAGTGATTGTTGAGGTGAAGAGCTAGCACTATTTTCAGTTATATTTGGAATATGCGTTGAATACGGACCTATATTTCTATCTTTGTCAACGTTTGTCTATTATATCCCAAATTTTATTTTAATACCTTGGATAGGTGCTACTGTAATGAGTAATTCCGACGACCGGGACCAAGTTGACGTACCAAGCAACTCACGAACAAGCCGACGATCATATCTTTCGTTCCTCGGAATCGGATCCCTTGTACTCGGGAGTAGCACAGGCGCAGCCAAGAACGAGAACCGATCAACGGATATGTCCGAACAGCGCACATCGACTCACGCCCGGGATCCACGACAAAATTCACTTGCAGAGAAATTCAAAACGCTTTCTCGTGGCACGGAGTGGCAACAGGTAAGCCAACAGCAGGTTAAGTTCGACACGTATCATCCACAGGGGATGAGTAAGGTCGGTGATCAGTTGTTCCTCTCATCCGTGGAGATTCTCGAACTTCCAGGCAGATATACAGAACGCGATGACGATAACGGTAGTCCTGGTCGTGGTGTCGGGCATCTCTTCAAGATGGATGAGAAGGGACAATTACTCGATGAGATTGAACTCGGCAAAGAAGCCATTTACCACCCGGGTGGCATTGACTACGATGGGAACTATCTCTGGGTCCCAGTGGCCGAGTATCGCCCCGACAGCCGTTCTATCATTTATCGCGTCGATCCGAAATCGATGGAAGCGACCCCTGTGTTTCGGGTTGCCGACCACATTGGTGGGCTCATCTATAACGCGGATCGCGATTCTCTCTACGGCGTCAATTGGGGCTCTAGAACGTTCTATCAGTGGCAATTGACGAGCAACGGGACGATCATCGACCAGAACAAGCCACTGGCAGATCGAGCGATTCAGAATCCGGAGCACTATGTGGATTACCAAGATTGCCAGTACATCGGCGATGACTTAGCACTTTGTTCTGGTGTGGCCGTTTATCAGCCGCCCAATGCTTCCGACCTCCAACTCGGTGGCATTGACTTGGTGAATCTCCGTTCGGTCACGCCGGAATATCAGGTTCCCGTTCCTGAGTGGACTGACGATGGAATGGTGATGACTCGTAACCCCTTCTTGGCCGAGGAACGCTCTGACGGTCTTCGCTTCTACTTCTTACCGGAAGACAATACATCGCACCTGTTCACTTACGATATTAACACCTCTCAGTAAGTGGAACACCTATCGTTTTGAGTGCGAGAATATTCGTATATATACTAAACATAGAAAGAGCTATTTCTACGAAGTAGAGGGATAACAATGAAATGACTAATCAAGAGAATAGGCGAGGGAGTACGAAGGATTTCATAACGACCCGGCGTCAGTTGCTTGCATCTGGAGCAGCTGCCGCAACTGTCGGTTCAATCAGTACTAGAACGGCCTCTGCTGCCAGCACAGATACGATTACCATCATCCATGATACCCACTTTCATGGGCGCTTCGAGGGACGAGATGGCCGATCGATTGCCGAATATACAACCGCTATTCGAGAGCAATTGGCAGCGCACGATAATGCCGTGTTTTTCGGGAATGGTGATGACCTCTCTCCCTCGCTCATGGGCCTTGTTTTCAAAGGGAAACACATGATAGATGCGCTCAATTACATCCATGATGACGTTGAAGGGAATTTCGTTGATGGCGCTGGCAACCATGACTTTGATTTTGGCGTCGACAATGCTTCCGCACGATTTAATGAGAGTTCCTTCCCATGGGTTGTCGCCAACCTACTGACGCCGGATGGTAACCCGATTCCTGGAACGCAACGGTGGACGACTGTTGATGTCGGTCCAGTTACGGTAGGGGTGTTCGGTCTAGGTGTCGAAGACTTCCACGGCATCACCGCGTATCCAGACGAGTACCAAGTTATCGATCCAGTTGAAGCAGCCAAAACGGCGACAAAGGCGCTCAAAGCGCAAGAAAATGCAGATATTGTTGTTCTCGCTTCCCACACAAACCATAGCACACATAAAGAGATCGCTCAAGCAGTCGATGAACTCGATCTCATTGTTGGCTCACACTCTGGCGTGACGTTCGAGCATGTCCATGAACACAGTGGGACACTTGTAAGCGAAGTGGATGATCAGTTCAAATACCTTGGTGCGGTTACACTTAAGAAAAGTACTGGTGAACTCGTGGAATGGCAAAAGATCGATGTAACCGCTGGAGCATACCAGGCCGACTCGGGGATGCAGGCGATCGTCGATGAGTGGCAGTCGAAGCTCAACGATGAATTCAATACTACTGTCGTCCGATCAGCAGTTGAATTAGACGCCCGCTTCAACACGAATTACGGTCGTGAGAGTCGATACGGTAACCTCATCACCGATATTTTCCGAGCAGAACTCGATGCTGACATCGGCATCCAAAATCCAGGGGGCATCCGCTCGAACAAGACGTATGGCCCTGGAGCAATCTCGAAAAAAGACATCTACAACACTCTTCCCTTCCCAAACACTCTTGTCAAACTTGAGCTAAGTGGCAAAATTCTTGTCGAGACGATCACATCTTCGATCCGTGCATTGCCCTGGAGTTCATATGGGATTCAACCGGCGATGCAAATCTTGGGCGTTCAATACGAGTATTCAGGTCATAACGGTGATCCCCAGGTTGAGAACGTCTTCGTAAATGGTGAGGCCCTCAACCCTGAGGCAACGTACACAGTAGCGACGAACAACTACGTGGCTGAGAATTGGGATTCACTCTCCTCTGCGACACTCGTCCAAGAGACCTCACAGCTGCTCGCTGACGTAGTGGTTGATCACCTCGCGCCAAAAGAGAGGATTTCGCCCGAAATCGAAAATCGAATCCTTCGAGTCGATTCAGAAGTTGGCGGGAGCGAAGCACGTCGCCGTGGAACAGATTCGGATATTAGTGTTATTGTTGGGAAACCAGAACAGGCCATCTCAGTTAGCTCACAGCCGGCAGCTTACCATGGAATCACGAAGACAGGAACCGAAATCCCTGCAACAGATGTCCAGGTATTGGACGATGCTGTCAAGGTGTTCTTCGATCCTGCAATATTCCCCGATGCGTACGAGCGTGCTCATCTTCGAGTATTTGGCGAGTTTGAGCCTGATGATAAAGCATATGGATATCATCGCGATGATGAAACACTGTATGATCTTCCTGTCTCGGTTGTCTATGATACTTATCGATTGAAAGCCCCTGTCGGCGAAGTGCAGCGTAATAAAACTCCGTAACTGCCCAGTATTCACATCAGAAGGTTTCTCTAAGCGATGATCTACTAGCTGGGCAAATTCTTCAAATATCTGAGCGTACTTATTAGAAAGAATAAGAATGATATTTAGCGGAAGAATTATAAAGAATATATATTATTATAAAGAATATGTATTATAAAGAATATGTAATTATAAAATTTTTATTTGTATTATAAGAAGTCAGGGATGGGAGAAAGATCTACTCCCACCGACTGTGAGTGTTGCACGGAATGAGCGGTGCGATAGACAACGGAGTATGGCAACTAGTTTCGAACCTTGTGGACCAAACTCCGACTGGTTTGCCCTCAACGACCAAGGGCAGATCACGCAAAGCTTCCCTTCTTATCGTTTCTTTATATTTCCTTCGACTTCGTGTATGTATCACACTGTACTCTCACATCCGATTCTGATCTCCGTCAATAGTATCACTTTCTCATTATTACTTATCCTCGCGGATACGGGCGCAAAGCCCCTCATTCATCCATATTTCGAGCATCATCCCTTTTATCTCGAGCTCGACGGAATTGATCATGGACGGGCGGTGAGCGAACAAGTCATTGAGGGCGTCGAGATCGACGTGGTCGTAGAATCGGAACTCTGGTGAGTTTAAGTCAATGCTGTCGCAGTCGGCCAGTGCTTCGAGGGCGATATCACATGCGTTTGTTGGGGTTCGCCCGGTCGGTGTCTCAGGCATAGCGTCCGGATTTGAATGTTCCATGCTTTTCTCCGGGGCCCCAACACTGGGTGGTACACCTCTGGGAAAATTAGTAAAAATGACGGCTAAAGTGAAGGTGATGTGTGATACCTCGCCTATCAGTGGAGGTCAAGACCAATCCCACTATTTAGTGAATTCGTCTAACTGATCGCCTGCATACCAGATCCGCCCTTCTGGATGATCGCGCTCAAGCCAGCCACTCTCTTCGAGTTGGCGGAGTACTTGCCGAATCGTACTGTTTGATGGCGGATTCTCTGGTAAGTGCAGGCGCTCTTTGAGATCGGGCAGGCGAAACTCTCCTTCCTCAGTCGCCAATTCAAGGGCTGCTAGGACGATTTTCGTCGACCGGTGTGTCGCCATTAGCAACATAAGGAAGGGCTGCAAAAATAAGTATACAGAGCCTATCTCCGTGTCACCATCCAAAATCACTCTCTAGTTGTTAATTGCCTGATTCGGTCAATGGCTGAATGGCGAAATTTAATGTAACGAGGTATGGTTGAGAACCTTATTAATGTAGGCTTCAGGCGATCTATCATCCGAATCAAGCAATATCTCATTTCATCTTAGTACTTCTATTTAGACCATAAGCGGAAGTGAAATCTGCCGGGTCGCTGCCCCCGAGGAAGCAGATTTCGTCCAGCCAAATCGCTCATCGCCTCGACATCCGGATTCATTCTTTCAGCGTCTGATTTAACGAAACAGAACACTAGCGATCGAGTAATTACAAGTTAGTATGATAATACCTTAGGCCCCATATTTTCATCGATAAGTATGATGAAATTTCTCGGTTTGTAAGGTCGCTGTGTGGGTACTCGCTCGCAACGAGACTGAAACTACGATTACGTGGCAATTCACGACTGACGATGTTCGAACGAAACTCCACCGACTCTATCCGGTTATAGGGAAGGACGACGAAACCTAGTCACTCGACGGTTGAGAGCGTACTAGATATGGAGATAGTCGAAAAGCATAGTTCTATACAGATACTGTCGAAAGCCCTTGGTGCACGAATGCGATTGATCCAACTAACGATCCCACAGGACAAACAGGATATCGTCTGCCGGATTCTTGAGCAGCGGGATCTCGATTTCACTCTCACTGCCGAGACGTCTGGCCGTGACTATGATGCTGTTGTCTCGATCCCCGTCGAAACAGACGAAGTAGAGGATCTGTTAGATGCCTTTCGTAGTGTCGGCATCGAACGTGATGGCTACGCACTCGTCACTGATGTCGAAGCGATTCTCTCCCAGAAACCTGAAACAGATGATGATGACGACACGCTAATCGATGTTAATCGTATATCACGGGATGAGCTCCGGGCACAGGCAGCAGAGATGGCTGCGTTCACGCCGAATTTCATGCTGTTCACGATCATCAGCACTGTCGTCGCCGCTGCTGGCTTACTGACTGACAGTGCTGCGGTCGTTGTGGGCAGTATGGTGATCGCCCCTTTACTCGGACCGACTGTCGGGGCAAGTGTCGGGAGTATCGTCAACGATGACGAGCTTTTCCGTGAGGGAGTGAAAGCCCAGTTTCTCGGCCTCGTCCTTGCTGTGACCAGTGCGACAGCGTTTGCAGTGATTGCAAAACTCACTCTATTTCCGAATATCGACATCCGAGCGCTCGGTGAAGTTGCTGCACGCGTCAACCCAGGTGCGCTTTCACTCGTTATTGCGCTTGGATCAGGAGCAGCCGGAGCGTTGTCACTCACTGCCGGCGCAAGTGCACCGTTGGTTGGAGTGATGATCGCAGCCGCCCTCATTCCACCTGCTGCTGCTGTCGGTCTGGGAATCGCCTATGGTGATTCCGTGCTTGTCGTCAGTGCCGGAATTCTCGTGTTGGTCAACATTCTCTCGATCAATTTCGCCAGTTTAGCTGTACTCTGGCTACGTGGGTATCGTCCTGATCACTGGTTTGAAGAAGATCTTGTCCGGCGCATCACACTCAAACGAATTGCCGTGCTTACTATGGGTATTCTCGTGCTTTCTTCCTTTCTGGTGGTCACGTCGGTCGATCTCCAGCGAAACGCCAAATTTGAATCAACGGTCAGCACAACCGCTGAAGAAAGCGGACTCACTGTTTTGTCGATGGATGTTGAGTATCAAACGAAGCTGTTCTCTCGCCATCCCGATCAGGTTGTGCTACGAGTGGCAACGAACAATGACCGGGCTGCAGATGCACTTCGTCGACGAATCAAGCAACGGACTAACATCGATACCTCTGTTGTCATTATCCGTGAAAACATTGAGACGTCCACAGAAGCTCGAGCACAACAGAGGGCCCTGTCACCTACCAGAGGGGTGTTGCAGTAGGTGCCTGTCCCTGTCTTGTTGTTGCCTCAACACTCGTAGAGAAGGAACGTTTGTGACGATTTCGCCACAGCTATGCATTTGACCACTATAAAAGGGGAACTCCGATTAGGAGAAGTTGCCAGCCGATTCAACTACCCAAAAACAACTTCCCCGTAGCCAGCTACTCCGTGATCTCAACCGCTCCTTCGAGCGTTCGGACTGGATAGGGCATGTCAATTGCCTCGGCATCAAGCCGCTCTTTGACCGCTTGTACTAACTCCGATCGAATCCGCGTGAAGTTGCCTCGGCCAGGTTCACCGATCCAGAACCGAGTTTGCAACCCAACATACGAATCAGCAAGCTCAGTCACCCGAATATCCGGCGCCGGATCGTCGAGGATTTCATCGTGCTGTCGAGCTTCGTCGAGAATCACGTCTTTTGCATGGTCGATATCGTCATCGTAGCCGATGCCAAAGACGAATTTCTGCCGCAGCTTATCATAGGCCACCGGATTCTTCACCGCCTCATTTGCTAAGTCACTATTCGGTACGGTAATTCGTTCATTATCGAACGTTCGAACTCGAGTGACACGGAGGTCGATATCTTCGACTCGCCCTTCCCCACCGCTCCACTCGATCCAATCACCAACCGTGAACGGGCGGTCTTTGAGAATAAAGATCCCAGCAACAAAGTTGCCAAGTAATTCTTGGGCGGCAAACCCGATGGCAAGTACGATAGCACCAGCAAACACACCGAACGCGGCAATAACACCACCAAAGCCGGCGACCGTGAACGCGAGCGCAATGGCAAGTACCCAGACGAGAACGCCAGCCACATTTTCGGCGAGACTACGAACAGCTGGGTCATGTCCCTGCTCCTTGAGGACACGGGTGAGCAGTGGGATGAGTACATTCTGTCCGATCAAGTACACGACGACGAGCGTTGCAAGGAACAGCGCGGCGGGAATGACATAATTACTGACAATAGACGAAGTTGAGAGTGTATTACTTGCCTGCAGCGGGATCATCAAACTCCGATCCAACACTAAATTCAATACCATAATTTGGATCGACAATCGAAGAGCCATTTTATAAATGTTTTGTCCACATTATTCTCCGTGTTCGTCAGTACTCTCAATCCACCGCACTCGAATTTCGTACTGGTTACCATCATCGGTTTGTGTCGTTTTCTCGATTAGCTCAATCGTGGCAGGCCGCTCTGTAATCGAGTTCAAGAACGATTCGTCGATTGGTATTTCTCTAGCTACCATTCGCTCATAGCGTCCGAACACTTGTTCTCGAAAGAGGCGAACATACCGAGCAGCTTCATCGTAGGTGAGTGATCGATACCATGTTTCTGTCTTTTTATCTGTTGTTTCAGTCCATTTTGCAAGAACCGCGTTCAGTACTGCCCCAATGAGCAATACTAATCCACTGAAATAGAGCCATGTGACTAAGAGAAGTACCGCGCCGAGGATACCCGAGGCACTCGACCCAACCACCTGCACATAGATTTGAAACAGGCCCTGAAGTGCTGTCCATCCTACTGCCGCAAATATCGTCCCAGGAAGTACCCCACGTGGTGTGGTTTCGACCCCAGGAAAGAGATAGTACATCGGAAAAAATGCAATGGTGAGTGCCATAATCAACACGATTGGATTGAGCAGTTCGATAAATGGAACTGCAGGAAAGAGAGCAAGGAGTGTACCTGCAATAATCGTTGCAACCACTGCAAATCCGATCGCGAACAGAACGATGAGCCCATCACGTACCTGGTCGAGAATGGATTCATCGATTTCGGCTGCATAGATTTCGGAGAAGGCAGTATCCAATCCACGGAAGAGCTTTAATGCGCCCCACATGAGCGTTAGAATTCCCACGATGGAAGCACTCGCTCGTCCCTGTTCACTTGCAAGTGTGGTTTTAGCAAGCTCACCAATTGCGGGAGAAAGAGAGCGTGCGAAGGTGATTACTTGGGTTTGCAAGTTATTGCTTCCAATCGCTGCAAACACCAGAAATGCAAGGAGCAGGAGAGGTAGAAGAGAGATAAAGGCATGGTATGCGATACTCCCTGCGAGGAACGTTACCTGCTTTTCCTGTATTTCGGTTCGAACCGACTGAGCGACTGTGATACCGTTCTGAACTGATGGAGACATAATCAATAAAGACGGTTTGATTTCAAGGTTCCACCGACAGTATATAAACTCTCTCCTACTCGGGTTTCCAGTCCAGTTTAATGGTCACTGATTCACGACTTCCGCGGAGTACCGATGACGATTCTCGAGTGCCGATCTCGTAGCCGACAGAGGCTGCTGGTGAGAGCGTCACTGTTTTATTGCCGACATCGATATTGGCGTCTCCACCTTCTCGAAGTTCGTGTGCAATTGCTTGCAATCGATCAGCGACTTCTTCTCGCGAAATCTTCTCTTCGTGGAGAATTTTCTCTGATATCAGGAGGAGTTATCTCAAACCAACAGTATAGGTGTTTTGGTTAAGATCTGGATCAATGATGAACCAGAGAAAATCTTTCTCTCATGAGCACTATCTAGTTTAACTTCTCTTCGACAGATGTTCGGTCGTTGCATGGTTGATATAGTCTCTGATGATCATGGTAATGTACAAATTAGTCAAGCCACCACTGGACGTTCCGACGACCACCCACGGCGTATAGAAGCGATTTGTAGGTTGAGCATGTAAAACTACTTTTCAACCTGTTCGATTTCGACTACTTAATTCCAGATGAACCCGTCACACTGTTTGATGATACGCACAGTCGAAACTCAGGCGAAGTTTCATCGAGGCGGACGGTCACTGGCGGATCTGGCTGATTACTGATGGCTGCGAGTAAGTTTTACTCGCTGCTTGACGCAGTCAACAGCGAGTCAATTGCCGAGTAATTCGGCATCGACACTACACGAAAAACACGGATTCCATAACCATCTTCGATTGGATAACTTCAAAAGAGTCAATTCATCGGATTCACTGGCTGAACTCTCCGAGAAACAGATAGCCACGTCCAGTCGGTTTCTATGGCTGGCTCAACCTTCTCCCCGACGCACGAACGACTTCGACTACTGCGCAGTCGTTTGACCACGTTTAAATTGCTCCACCGCAGTATCACCAGCTCGATGTTCAGCACAAGTGTCTGAAGTGGACCGATCGAACTATCGCCGTGATCGACGCAGTGCCTCTCATTCTCACCTGATTAATTCCCACCTTAAATTTATTAATTAATAATAGGATCATCTGTGAAATACAGCCAAGTGATCTTTTTATAAGATATCTAATCTGACTTGGACAGCGATATTAGAATACGGAGTCGGCTGTTGCAGCACCAACAACACTGAAAACCGCGCTGACACTTATTGCTTTGAATGTGACAGCTACATAGACCGATGTTGTTACGACTTCATTATGTCCGGGGATGAATGTCGCTGGTGAATTAAATGTGAACGCAAGTAGAAGAACCGATGAAAAGGCAATAATGATGAGTGAGATAAATCGGAGTGGAAGACCAATGATCGACGCCTCGTGATCTGGATCGCGGTCATCATCCGCTTCGTAGAGTGCTCCATACCCAATAGCAAAGACAATCCCAACGGCGACCAAAGCGTGGAGCCACGACATATTACTTGCTAACCACCATACTTCGTCGGTGACGACGAATGGTCCCGCAAACAGAAAGCCGCCGACGAATTGCTGAGCAACATCCGCAAATTGGAAACGGCGATTTTGCCGACTCATATACTACCTCATCCCACCGAACGGTACTAATATTTCTGGAGATGATTGATTCTTTGTGCTGTGATCGATAGCATTTCATGCTATCGACGGTCGTCTGGCTGGGTATCATCAGTATATCTCCGTGATGACTTACTCGGGGTTTATCACTGCAATCAAACAGCGCAGTAATGTAGGAAGGTCAATATGGGTTACTCCAACTGACGCCAAATGATTTCTATCATTGCCACTACTGAGCATTATTACAATAGAATCTAACAACTAGAAGATCATTCTTTTTAAGACATAAATATTGAAATGCCCTACGCTACCACAGTGGGTTAGGTATGAAACAACGACTAATCGAAATATCTGAACGGTCCTCTATACCATCTTCGCATAGCGCGTTCGATGTGGGCATTATATAATAGCAATGCGTTCGACGAATAAATGATAGTACGTACGGTAACCAGTTAAGAGTCTAATACTAATGAGCAAATCAAGAGGATAGTATGAGCCAAGGTTCCATGAATAGAATATACTTACAATTCCAGCAAGCAGAACCGAATAAGACAGCAAACAGTACTGAGACTGCAACCCAAGCAACTGAAGCAGTGCTAAATCCGCAACTTGGCCCAGTTGGGAAGGTATTACGTGATCTTGGTATCCCATTTCCCGAGGCGCTTGGGGCACTAATCACATTTGCTGGCACAGTAGTGGGCCTCTATATGATTGGACAGTTGATTGTTCTCCCATTTATTGATCGAGTACTTGATCGTCGTGGGCTTGATCAACACGCTCAACGACCCCTCAAACGCCTTTCAAAAGGGTTATTACTGTTGATTATTATCGCAATTGCATTTGGGTTCGCAGGGTATGGGAACCTTTTGACTTCCTTAGCAACGATTGGAGCTGCGGCAACGCTTGCAATCGGCTTTGCACTCCAAGAAACAATTAAGAATTTTGTTTCGGGGATTTTCATCTATACTGATCGGCCGTTTCGAATTGGAGAGTGGATTGAGTGGAGTAGCTATGCAGGTATTGTCGAGGATATCGGCCTTCGTGTAACCCGTGTTCGTACTTTTGATAATGAGTTACTTCCTGTACCGAATTCTGTTCTCACGAGTGATGTCATCAAAAATCCGATGGCAAAGGAGCAACTTCGAATTACCTTTGAATTCGGGATTGGCTATGAAGATGACATTCAACAAGCGACAGATATCCTTTACCAAGAAGCAAAAAACCACTCTGAAATTCTGGACTCACCCGAACCTACTATCCGAATGAGTGAGAATGCTCTTGCAGACTCGTATGTCGGTCTTGTTTCTCGAATCTGGATCAGTAATCCAAATCGGGCGAAATTTTTGCGTATTCGAAGCGAATACGTCTCTCGTGTCAAAGCTCGCTTTGACGAAAATGAGATTGATATCCCATATCCACAGCGAGAACTCTCTGGGGAATTTTCTATATTAGAAGATAGAGAAAAAATCGAACCAACTCAATCTGATTAACTGTTAATATGCTTCCGACATTTCGAACGATCCAACCTCGATCATTACTTGATAGAACCGTATGAGCCTAAGTGCAGTGTACACACTAGCAGCCTACCGATCTGCTTCTAGGTCGATTATACTGGTAGCAGCCACGAGGTCATCATGTTCGGATAGACGGTCGTACATCTCTTCTCGGTCGCAGCGCTTGAAGAAGTTAACGAGCGTCGGGTTGCTCAATGCCTTGTGGTCGAATCTCCGATAAAATTTCTTGGCGTATGGCTGCTATGAGCGATCGCACACGGATATTCACCCTCGATATAAGATAGTTAATAATTCGTCACCGACATTCATATTTCGGATCACCGTATTTCTTACTCTGAGAATTTTTGAAACCTAGAATAGTCGACAAAGTGTCTGCAGGGACGTTACGAGAGCGTTTCTAACGTTTCACAGACACTCTTTCGGAACCAGTCAGATCGTTGCTCCGTTTCTTCTGCTCCATGTTGATTCTATACGTACAGAGACTCGAAGTGATAGAACTAAATCAGTCTAAAATGATATGAAAGCGATAGATTTATAGATAGAAGATGTGATAAATAGTATTAGTAAACCATGCCAGACACCCTCATCACACGCATCCGGGATCTTCGTGAAGCACAGCCAACGCAATACGGCTTGCTCTCTGCTCATCATCAGGAGGCTCAGCAGGCACTCGAAGCATGCCAGCGCAACTATCCGTGTGTGAGCCAACTCTATGAGATACTCGACGAGCCAGCGCTCGATCGGCGTATGCTCGGGAATATCCTCTCACTGCTCGTCCAATTCGGCATTCTCGGTGTGTATAGCGAGCGAAATAACAGTAATCGGTATGATTTGACCCAATATGACCAAGCGGCAATGCAGGAACTAGCACACGTCCTCAAAACGGATATCGATCGCTAGCCGTGTTCTGCTGTCTCGATTCCGTTGGCAGTACTACTGATACCTGGATCTGTGGTCGAGTATTAAATCCTTAATATTGACTAGTGAAAATAGTATATTAGTCAAGTGAGAACCACCGCGTTGTATAGCCAGTCTGGCGAAGAGACCACCGTTGTTCAGGGCCAGACGTGCCAATGCGGAGTTCGATTACGGCATCAAAGTCTGCTTCAAGTTCCTGAATCCACGGCACATTTCGATCACCTGGGAGAAGATAATAGCCAACTGCACCCACAGCGCTCACAGCGTGCTGGAGTGGCTGTAAAAACGTGGCAACGTCAGTGTCAGCATCATCAATGATCGGGCGAAGCGAATCAATGTAGAGCCGGAGATCAGCCACAGCAGGATCAGCTATGTCATGCTCGTATTTTGCGAGTGACTGAATCAGTGTCGTGCGAAGGTCGGACAGTTCCCCTGTAACCTGAGTAATCTGGGTATTTTGGGTTTGGTGCTCTGATGGAAACTCACGTACTCCCGCCGATCTCACTGGTATTTGATAATCAAGAATCTCACCAGTACCTAGAGTGGGCTGTACTGGTGTTGCAGACTGTTGGAGAGCCGCTGGCGAACGGTCAAGTAGCGTATACAAATCATGTTGGGTTGGCTTAGGATCTCCAACAAGGAATGATCGTGCAGTGGCGAAGACGTCATCAGGGACATCTCCAACCACGAGGACGTTCCCACCCTCTTGTTTCAGCTGGGCTAGTTCGGACTGCATTGTGATCGTCCCATCGCTTGAAACTGTGACGAAATAACCCTGAAACGCGAACGAGACATAGCCACCAGGTCGCGATGTTCCATCGAGTTTCGGGCCAAACAAGTTAGTGAGCACGTCCGGATTGATGCGATCCGACAACCGTTCTCGTAACGCACGTGGTTCAACCCCGACTTCATCGGCAATCGCGAGGACAACTGCCGTCCCTACGTCCTCGGCTGGGGCATACTCATAAGCGACTCCATCTGTGTCAGACAGTGCTTCAGCAGAGAATACAGCAGATGAGGCGGCGTCTGTGCCGATCTCAGGAATGACGGGTTGGTTCGTGATACGAATCTCACCCGTTTGTCGCACGCGGACAGCATGGTCATACCATGAAAACACGATCTCAGTGAGCGAGTGGTGTGGCCGGTGAGTCTCCACTGAGAAAGAGTGAAAGACATTATTGAGTGCGTCTGGGTCGATGACATCGTAGAGAGGTGGAATTTCACGCAGATCGTTCTCAACAACAGTTGCCATCGCCTCACTTATCCGCATACTCAGCGTCTCATGGCCGTTTTCGTCGACAGAGACCTGATAGCAGTGGTCGGGGTGAAAGAGGTTTTGAGGCTGGTACTGCTCACTGGTCATTGGTGTACCCCTTTCGCCTTCGAGGCGTAAAAACTCCATTGGTACGTGTGTCCACATACGGCGTAGAGAGCAGAGAAATGATCGCAGTAGCTATTTTGACCAATTATTCCATATAAAACACTATAAGATCAGATAGATGTTAATTTGTAGCGTTTGAACATCTGGTTAGAGAGACTAAGACGATAGCACGACTGTGGATATCTACCGGTGTGGAGTTCAGCGGGACGATACTCGTGGATACCCATTGATGGTGTTCCAGCGAGATCCGCTACGCCACGCTGAAGGGAGAGAAAATGCCAGTCCACAAGCATACTACGCACGATATCCCGATCGACGCACTGTTGAAGGTACTCGCAGTTCCGTGTCGTCGCACAGTGCTCTCATATCTTCAAACGAAGGACACGGACAGTGCCACACTCGACGAGCTGGCTGACCACGTTCACAACAACGTGGAGTCGATCACATCACGCCACCAGGCACAGATTGTCCTGGTACATCAGCATCTCCCGGCTCTCGCTGATCACCGCCTCATCGAGTATGATACGCGGAGTCAGACAATTCGGTATCGAGGGAGCACGGCGAGTGAAGCCTTCCTCAAGGTGATTCAAGAGGAGTAAAGTACCTCGTATTGGTACACAAACATGAAATCCGGTTAAAGCACTCTTGAAGGTACCGTTGGCCTCTGTCGCCGTATGGTTCTATTTGTTTCTCGACAGAGGATACAACTGTTGCGCCGTTAGACGGGCTGGCCGATCACGTGCATTAAGTTATGGATGCGGTCATAACTCTCAATTTCACAAGGTTTAGATTCACACAGCAAGAACCGGTTGCTCAGCCGTCCGAAGCACTGTTTCAGTGATACTCCCATGTAAGAATCGATCTACACTTTTCCGACCATGTGTGGCCATGATAATCAGATCAATATCTTGGTCATTGGCATAACTTACAATTTCATCAGCAGGATTGCCATCACGTACCGCTGTTGTCGCAGCAATTCCCTGCGATGATGCCGCTGCCTCCGTCTCATCTAGGATCTGTTCACCGCTGAGTGTTTCTCGCTCAAACTCCTCCCCACTCGTACTGTAAAATCGAGTATCAATGACGTATAAGACGTAGAACGACGCATTGTAGACCTGGGCGTGTGAGATTGCATGCTCGAGTGCTTGTGTCGCTATCTCACTCCCATCAGTTGGAAAGAGCACTGCGTCGTACATGCTTCAGATATGAGCCCCAATCACCGTAAGCATGTTGTCCGCATCAATGAGTAGAGATGAGTATAATATCGCGAAGTCGGCCGCTACCTGTTCTACAGGCACAGCTAAAGAATCGTCCGTTCCAGTAGGTCGATTCAGAGCATACTCTTTTGGCAGTTCAAAGATGTCGGTGTTATCTCAGTTCACGTCCTTGTCCAAACGTGTAAAGACGACATGAGTAGCAGATTCTACCTCAGTTGACTAAATTATAGTTAATTTCCCTGGTTTTACTGTACGAATGTTGCGATCATAGTTTTCTATCTGAACTTTTCATTTAAACCGATTGTGATGTGCCGCTGGGCGGTAGCCACTATTTCGAGTTTCCTCTCTCAATTTTAATGTTATCGCCAGGTTTATCCTGGTTTGTTTGACCACAAACGGGTTCATACAGGTGTTTTCTCAGCATACTGATTCAGATATCCTCCTAATCTCTTTCATCGCTTCATCTTTATCACTGGTAATTTTCTTATCTTGAGGGAAAATATTATTTGAATCGTGTTTTTTGAGAGTTTCTCAGTTAAACCGTTGATCGAACTTAGAGGTTGTCCTCGTTCTCGTCCGGAATCCCTTGTTGAAGGATGAATGGGCCAAAATCACCTGCAGTGCGCCGTGCTACAGTGGCGATTCGCAGGACATAAACGAGAAGGACTACAAAGGGTACGAATAAGAGTGTGACCGTCGCACTGACGAGGAGTATGGGAACTGCTTGTCCAACTGTCGCGTTAAGAAGATTTTCGTAACCTAGTATCATAAAGCCGCTACCTAAGAGCGCAACAAAACCGGGATACAATAGTAACCTCGAAAGGTCGGCAAGTTCTTGCTGGACAAACACTGTTTTAAAGTATTGCCGTGCTATATGAAGATCCTCTAAAAGAGCTTCGATCTCATCAAATGTTTCACTTAGAGGATCCGAAAGAGCATCAGTGTATTCAGCCTGAATACGGCGAGCTGTGTATAGATGTCTTGAATCGTTGTAATCTAATATCACTGAAACTACTTCAAATGATCCAAACTGGGCATTTGCTAAGGTGGTCGCTGCTTTTTCAGCCTCGGCAGTAGTGTCATCAACGAAATTTCTTACTGCCTCCTGAAGTTGAGAATTATGCCTCTTATCACAGATTTCCTGCAGTGCAATTGCACGGTCGTGCGTCGCCAAAACAAGGGTACGTAGGAAATTCGTGGGATCAATCGGGCTGATAGTAAGGCCAGCATCGTTTTCGACGGTGCGGCGAAAGGATTCGGTTTCCTCTAGCCGATCGCGGAATGTACCGGTTGATCCAAATTCTTCTGAGAGGATAAGCTGGTTAATCGCGAGGACGACAGTGATAAATGGAAGCGTACCACCAACGAGTGCACTCAGGAGCGTTGTAACGGAACTAATATTTTGAACATTGATAATATTCACCTGTGCGGAAATAGCGCATAAAAAGAAGATGATCCCGGACATGGCCCCTGCTATCCGTAGTCGATCGCCATCAAGAACTAGCCATCGGATTAGTCGTGATCCGTTTTTGGGTTCGTCTATTCGGTTCACACGCTTTTTTTGAGTCTACCCGACAAAATAATTGGCGTATGGGCACTAGAGGTCGATGATTCTCACGTCTATGTTCATAGTGAGGGTGGTTATTACCCTTATGCGAAGGATTTTTTCGATTCGTATATAACCCCAATTCCCTGATTATAACAAGTAGTAAATCGATTCTACCACCGTATCTGATGTTGGTGGATAGTTGTCAATCCGAGTCGGCCCCCCCAGAAGAGATCACTCGTCACTGAGAGTGAAATGTGGCTTCACGTGCGATCTCGACGTGAATGCCGCTTACAGCATTCTTTCTCTTGGACTCACCGATATAGGGTGGTTCTTCCTGAACAACCACCTACGGTGACTGCGCTCTATATGGTCACCATTGTATCTGCACTGCGTGTCGTCGAACCAGGAAATCCCGTCTTCAGCAAGACTGCAAGACCGAGCAAGGTAGAGTAGTTTACTAAATAATTTTCTGCAAACAGAGCAAGACTAGCGAGACGAGAAACTTGCTACAGCACCGATCAATATAGTCGATAAACTCAATTTGGGCACAGAAAAAGATCAGCTAGAGGGGTTTGATCGCTGGTAGTCGATAAACCGCACTTGGACAGTAACCTGGTGATCAGTATTCCGTTCAATTTGTTGTTGAAGCCGTTCGGCGAGTTGGGGATACTGCTGACCAGCAGGCCGAGCGATGACAACTGTAACAGATTCTTTCTGCCCAAATGGTGGAGGGTCGCTATATGTCCGAGTAATCTCAATGAGCTCAAGTTGTTGGTATTCAGATTGGGTGAGTACGTCATTAACTTGCGAGTTAGTGGTTTGAACAAACAGGAAATACTGAGCTGCAACAAAAATTGTTATGACAATAACTACGATGCTCACACCAAGAAAGAGCGTATATCCAGACGTCCGAAGTGGCTGAGAAAGATTTGGTCGGAGACTTGCAATACCTGAAGGTCGATAGCCGAGAATCAAGAAGGTCACGTAAGCAGACAGGTTTATGAAGAGAATGTTT
This sequence comes from Haladaptatus halobius, assembly GCF_020618475.1. Taxonomy (GTDB): domain Archaea; phylum Halobacteriota; class Halobacteria; order Halobacteriales; family Haladaptataceae; genus Haladaptatus; species Haladaptatus halobius. The sequence continues at coordinate 95,772 of NZ_CP085342.1, forward strand.
ACGAATAATACGAATAAGGCGCTTAGAGCAAGGCCTGGCTGAACCCAGACAATTGTCACACCAACAGTTGCAGCTGCTGGCACAAGTGCTGCAGCGACGGCCACGCCAGCGAGTGCTGTTGAAATATCTGTAGTAAGGGCAAGTGCTCCAGCCGCCCCAGCACCGATCGCAATCAGCAACACAAGTAGATTTGGTGTGCTAAAGCTGTTGATCTGCGTATTATATATGACTGCAAGAGAGGTTGGGACAGTAGATGTTACTTTTAGCAGATAACTCGTAATACTAGCACTCACAATCGCCGCTGTTAAACCTAAAATCTGATATTTTATGCTATTAGCCAAAACTGTTCGATCACTAATAACAGCACCAATACTTGCAGAGAGTGCTGCTCCGACGAAGGGCGCAATGACCATTGCTCCAGTGATTACAATAGCCGATTCAAGAAGGAGACCGGTCGTTGCTACAATTGCGCTTAAGATAGCTAACGAAACGAAGGTTAGCGTATCTGGTTTCAAATCGTGCGCTGATGATCGAAGTTCCGCGTGAGAGATCCGTGAAACATCCTCGGATTCTTCCACATAGTCTTTTTCAAGTTCACCAATATTTGGCGTCGTTGCAGTTTCGATGTCCGTGATGACTGTATACTCACTTTCATCAAGTCCTATATCGCGAAGTTGTGCGAGAATATCTTCAACGGCCTCTGTTGGCAATGGGAAATACAAAACCAGATAACCATCTCGTCGCGCCTCTTCAGTAGTCACATATGTGAAATTTTGTTCATCTAAAACTTCGAACACCTGATTCTGATGTTCGTCCGGCACAAGTACTTGAATAAGCCGCATCGCTATACCATTGAACGCGGAAAGCAAATGGGTATTTCGATGCTAGGCGAAATTTTGCTACAAAGGAAAGCGGATAGGTGCTAACACCATCTCAATAAATAATTGGTTGGGGAATGAGCTCATGTTAATTATGCTCTTTATGCTTCGCACAAATCTTGTTGTTTACTCCATGATTTTCGTTCTACTCTTTCGAATTTCACCTCAAGAGGCGGTGATTAAATTGGAATTCTGTATTAACCTTGCATGTGTTGTAAAAATACAAATATTAAATACTATATATTCTTTTAAAAGTTAATAATGAAAATGCTACAAATAATAGTGTAGTAAATCGTATTAAGCTGTTTCTGTTACGTGATTCCACAGTAAGTGACTAATAAGCATAACGAACAGAAAAGAAACAAACATCGTACCCCACGCTACTCCAGAATTCATCGTCCGAATTTTCCATCCAGCATAAAAAGCAACCATTCCACCGCCTAATAACACACCTAGAGGAATGACGATAGTCCATTTCTTTCGGTTATTTTCATTCATAATTGTACCTATTCGATGTCCATAAGCTTCCGACGCTTGTTATCACAAGTCATTGTTCGTTGCTGTATATAACTGAGACAAAAACCGATGCTTCCTCATCCTGATGGACCATCGGTCATCAACGTAGTTAACGCCTTTCTCAGACGTATTAGATAACAACTTCATCAAAATATTTTTATCAGTTCCTAATTTATCGATGGTTTGTAGACGAGGTAGTACAGTAAGCAAGGTTTATGGTGATAATAATTTAGTTATTCAACTCATACAGGCAGTATTACCTGAAGTGTCTTAAAGGAAGTAAGACGCAAATAGTGGCTATGCAATAATATCCCTGCGTTTTTTACTGGTGTGACCGTATCTACCTACGATGGCCTTCAATTTTCACTTCGTCCTCGTTCTTGTCATCGTCTATGGGACGAATTATAGCCTACGTTTCCTCGAGGACTATGGCATCCCGATCGTCGCTACTGAGATTCTCGCAGGCATTATCTTCGGATCACTGCTTGGTATTATCAGTCCGGGGTTACCTGGATACGATTTCCTTGTCACACTTGCAGCGTTCGGCCTCCTCCTGATTATGTTTCAGGCAGGAATTGAACTCGATCTAGGTCTGATCCGACGCCAACCGAAACGAATCGGTATTCTCGGTGGGCTTACGTTCATGATACCTTTCCTTGCTGGGGCAGGCCTTGCAGTTTATCTCGGCTTCAATCTCTTTGCTGCGTATCTCGTTGGGATCGTTATCTCGACTACCTCGCTTGGGCTTGTTCATCCACTACTCGTTGATTTCCATCTGCTGGAGTATGAGGGTGGTCAACTTATCCTCTCAGTTACGGGCCTAAACGATGTTCTCTCGATTATCGCGCTTGCGTACGGTATTGCGCTGACCAGCCCGAACCCATTAATTGGCGCAGTCGCCGTGACGGCGGCACTTGTGCTCTTCTTTGTAGTCATCCCTCTTTTCTTCCTTGACAAGCTTTCTCGAATTGCTCCACCACGGTTAGCCGAGGATCCAGTAAAAACGAGCATTCTTCTCACGCTAACACTCGCATTACTTACTGAGTGGCTCGGTATCCATGCGATTCTCGGCGGATTTTTCGCCGGTTTACTGCTTGATGAGATCACTCACGATAATGGTCCAGACGTAGAGACAGCGACTCGTCCGATCATCACATTGGCTGCGTCGGCGTTTTTCTTTTATGTCGGGATGAATTTCAGCATCTCCAGTCTTTATTCGGCGGGGCTGGGGCTAATTGCACTGGTTATCATTGTTGGCATCGGCTCGAAGTTTGTCAGCGCGCTAATCGGCGGATTTACAATGGATATCGGTCGAAAGACCACGTTGTTACTTGCCGCAACAATGCCAGGACGGCTTTCGCTCAGCGTTGCGGCAGCCGAGATCGGCCGCTCGCGTGGCCTTATTTCTTCGACACTTTATGATGCGTTTATCATTCTTTCAACTATTTCAGTATTCATTACTGTAGCCACTTTCCAATATTTCATGCGGTTTTCCAAGTCGGAAGCTGGCGAAGAAATACCGACTAGAGAAACCACGCAAACGGAGTAATCCGTTAATTTTCTTGAGTTATAAGTTCTGGTTTGTGGCATGATTCTACAAACTGAGTGGAAAAACTCTATAAATGTTCATTATATTTAGCTACCTTATAATTAAGCGAGTGGCTTAAGGGTTATTTAGACATAACGATGGAAGGTAATTAGAGCGTTAATACCATTACAAGGCCGAAGAACATAACCCAGATTCGGCGGAATAATACGAATAACATGACCCCCGACCGTTCACTCGCGGAGGAGGCCGAGGTTATGGAGATTATTGATCAGCACGCCTCCATCGTTGAGACGACGGCGATGGATCATAACCGAGAAGATGAGATTAGAAAGGCATTAGATGCAGACCGTGACTGGCTTGTGGATTACGTCGACATCAATGAACTTGGCTCCGTGACTGATAACGATGAGGCATGGGACGAGATCGTCGCAGAACTCTCACAGCAAGGTGAAGAACACCTAAGCGGCCGACTCAGTTCGCTGAAAGAACGAGCCGAACGCCCATTTCCGTCGCTACTCAAATTGGAGTTCGACCCAGAGGAGAGACTTGAGTTCGTCCCAGGCCAGTACGTCCGCATCAGCTATGAGGATGAGGAGCCTCGAGTGTATTCTATCGCTAGTTCACCAAACAGTGAGAATATTGAATTATGTATCCGACGGGTTCCTGGTGGCCACTTAACGCCGACGCTGTGTGACGAGACGGTCGTCGGTGACGACCTCTTCGTCCGCGGCCCGTTCGGCGATGAATTCACGCTCACGCCGCCTTCGGATCGCGACGTAATCTTCATCGCCACGGGAACCGGCGTCGCGCCATTTAAGAGTATGATCGACTATACATTCGAAGAAAATATCGACGAATTCAATGGAGCAAAGCGGGATGTCTGGCTCTTTCTGGGCTCTTCTTGGGAGGATCACCTCCCCTATCGGGAAGAATTTGCCGCATATACCGAGAAGAAGGAGAACTTCCACTACGTGCCAACATGCTCACGTGAAGAGTATCTCTCTGACTGGGATGGCGAGACGGCGTACGTCCAGCAGTCGTTCCTTAAGTATCTCGATGAGCAGGAAACAGCGACAGATGAACTGTCTGCGGAGATAGCTGAGTGGATAAGTGAAACGCCCGTTTACGACATCAATGCACGTATCGACCCCTCATCGATGGAAGTGTACGTCTGCGGCATCGGTGCGATGGCCGACAGCGTCTCCGACGTCGTCGAACAGTTCAACCTGCCCGACAACCACTACAAAAAGGAGAGTTATGGATAGTTTTGGTATGCATTATCACTGCTAGGTCGATTAACCGAATAGGGAATGTATCCATCATTGTCGATGTTCCGGAGGTATTGTTAATCACTTGGCTAGCTTTCACACTTGTTGTGGGAAGTATCGGAGGGGATTTTTTCTTCCATAGAGACTCGATCCGATCGGTGTCGTTCACAAGTGGAGACTAGCATCGCCAAGAAATAGTCACCTCAATAAGCTCAGAATTGTCTAAATACAGCCACATTCGATGTGAGTGAGTAGCGTCCAATTCATTTATCACTAAATTAAGTAAAATTTCGGAGCATTATTGTGTTTATACTCAATAGCAGCTTACTATACCAGGGTATGATTCACCCACGATCGGGACAAGCACGTACAATAGTTCTTGAGATCAAAGTGGCTCCCAACACTTCGATTCAGTGGATTCATAGATTTTCTCGATGATTTCAACGTCTTTCAGTCCATCGGCTCCATCTGGTTCGGGTTTTCGATCAGTTAGAATATGGTTCGCAAAGTAGTCAAATTCTTCAAGGACTTCATCGACTGCAGGACCAGTATGCTCTGTTTGTAACTCTCCCCGTTCAATAACGATATGTTGCGGAACTTCACCACCAAATGGAGCAGTAATTGCAAGTTGGCCTTCAGTACCAAGCACATAGAGGCGGCTATTCGGCTGCACACTAAAACTCGCAGTGTACGTAGCAAGAACATCATCGGGGAAAAATAGTTGGAATATTATATGTTCGTCAACCTCAGAAAACGGCTCATGCGTCGAAATCGCCGATCCAAGTACTCGGACAGGATCACTCCCCAGCAGAAACCGACTCGTATTCAAGGGATAGACACCGAGGTCAGGAAGTGCGCCACCGCCAGATATCGCTTGATTGAGTCGCCATTGGTCTGGATCAGAATTCCACTTATTATAATGGGTGGCGGTATGACTATCTTTTATATAGGATGGCAAATTCGAGACACTTCTCCTATAATTGCATGGATGATAATGTTTGCATCTTCCCTTTTTATCTCTAGTATCTGCCTAGTACTCTGGGAGAAAATATCTGATATGATCTCTCTTAGTATTTACGCAAACAATGACCAGGAGACATAGCTATACGACTGCTGTACCGGAAAACGAATGAATTAAGCGACTCGCAAGGAATTTCCCTCCAGTGGTTATGCCCGGGCTCCCTACAATCAGTTTGCCGTTTAATGATCCAGTTCTTATTTTTGCTATCGCAATGGTTGTTTTTCTAATTGCTCCCCTCTTGCTCGAACAATTTGAACTACCAGGGATCATTGCTGTATTACTGGTTGGAGTGCTTATTGGTCCTCATACTCTTGGTCTTCTCAACCGGAGCAACACGATTGTTTTGCTCGGGACAGTTGGACTCCTCTATCTGATGTTCGTCTCTGGGCTCGAAATCGATATCAATGATTTCTTAGAGAATCCAAGCCGAAGTGCGATATTTGCGTTGATAACATTTTCATTACCGATGATTCTGGGAACAATTAGCGGCGTCGTGATCCTTCAGTTCTCAGTCATTGCGGCCATCCTGTTTGCCTCTATTTTCTCCTCGCATACGCTTCTTGGATACCCCATTGTAGAGCAATTGGATATCGTGAAAAATAACGCAGTAACGACGACGATCAGCGCCACGATTTTGACTGATACGGTCGCACTGCTCATCCTCACAGTAATTGAAAACTTACATTCACAGAGCCACGTTGAGATTCTCTTTTGGGTTGAATTTACCCTTAAACTCGCGATCTTTTTCGTTGGAGTCTGGATCGCAGTCCCACGAGTTGGACGGTGGTTTTTCCGCAATGTTAACGAGGAGAGTTACTTCGAATTCCTCTTTGTAATGGCAGTTCTCTTCGTCACGGCATATCTTGCAAGCCTTGCTGGAGCTGAGCCGATCATCGGTGCGTTTCTCGCTGGTCTCACATTAAACCGGCTTATTCCATCAACAAGTACGTTACAAAATAGAATCGACTTCGTCGGCAATGCCCTCTTCATCCCATTTTTCTTACTTTCAACGGGAATGATCGTCCAGCCAGATCTGTTCTTGAAAGGGATTCAGCCATGGGTAATTGCTGGGACAATTCTCGCCATTATGCTTGGAACGAAATTGGTCGCAGCGTGGGTGACAGGCCGTATGTATGGATTCGAACGTCCAGAATGGCTGATGATGTTCGGTCTTTCCACTGGCCAAGCATCTGCTGCTCTTGCAATCGCATTTATTGGCGCCGATCTCGGCTTATTCACTACTTCAGCAGTGAATGGGATTGTGCTGATGATTCTTATTGCAGGGATAATCAGCCCATATCTCTCGGAGCGATACGGCCGCGAAGTTGTCGCGGCTGAAGAAACGAAGGAGTATAAGCCGAGCGAGGCGCCAGAACGACTCTTGATCCCCCTCACCAAATATACAGATAATACCGACACGCTGTTGGATCTCTCGATACTACTCCATGCATCCGAATCAGAAGAACCAATTCACGCACTCACTGTCGTAGAAGAGAAAGGACAGAACCTCGATATTGGGGATCGCTATACCGCCACCAATCGATCAGAAACCGATGAAGCGGACACGCACGATCAGCAAGCAGGGGGAGACCAACAGACAGAAGGTGAAGTCGCTGACGCAGAGCAAACACTTGAAGCAGCAGAAGAACACGCCGTCGGTGCTGAAGTTCCAATTGACACACAGACACGGGTCGCGGAAAACGTGGTAACAGGGATTGTTCGTGCAATCAAGGATAACCGGATTACGACCATCATTATGGGATGGAACAATCAGCACCGATTTGGGTATCGACTGTTTGGGGATGCTATCAAGCAGCTTCTCGGTCGAACGAACGAGTTTGTACTGGTGGCAAATCTTACGCAACCGATAAACACGACAGAACGGCTTGTAATCGTGCTCCCCCACCGTGTTGCAACTCATCCTGGCCTGTCTCAAGGATTATTTATGGTAAAACTCGTGGCTGAGCAATTAGGCCTCCCCAGTCAATATTTTGTCATCAATGGCGATACAGAACAGTATGAACACTTGATTACATCAATTGAACCAGAAGTCCCATTTGAACTCGAAGCAGTGAGCAGTTGGCAAGCACTCCGTTCAGAAACAAACGATCAATTCGAGGCAGGCGATCTTGTTGTCGCCCTCCTCCCACGTGAAGGAGCCCGGGGATGGGAATCATACCTCAAGCGGCTTCCTCAGGTTCTTGCTAGTCATGGGCCCGACAATGTCGTGATTGCATATCTTCCAGAAGAAGGAAAAGCCCGCCAGAGACAGTTCCTTCAAATTGATTAGTCTTCTCAACCTCGTATGTTTATAAAGGGATGATCGATCTGCTCCCTGAGGTCATCCCTGTTATAGCGCGTTACCGTGGGAGTTTCCCATCAAAGAGAGATGTAAAGTCGGCAATGATCGCTTCCTGGTTGAAGAACGAACTACTGGAATCACTCTACGCTATTCGAGTAGCGGGAGATTTGACTCCAACGTCCCGTTTCGAGCTCGTATTCTGCTAGTTAAGCTTGCATAGATAACCAGAATGATTTAGTGACGACCCTTCCCATTCAAACCCAGTCGGTCACTATGTCAGAATCTGCCAAACGTAGCGACGCACCCCATAACGAAGAGAACAGCACCGCTCCGGACAGCGACAGTGGTCTTGCCACCAACTCTCCGAGAAAAAGCAGTTGTTGCCCGACGGTGGTGAAGAGGAGGGAACGGACGAGACGAACGAAACGGAGGAGACCAGCGAGGAGGAAACTGAAGAATCCGAGGACGAGACGGATGAATCGCAAGAGACGACAGAGGAGGGCGACGAAGAATCAGACGAGTACGGCTACCGTGAGGAAGGAGAGACGACGGTGTTATACCTTGACCTTGAAGGATTATTCCTTGACTTGCTCGGCCTCGAAGTCGATCTCGATGAGGTCGAACTGGATGTGACAGCGGTGAGCGGCCCCGGTCGATTGCTCGGGAATCTGCTCTCCGGGGTCGGAAACCTGCTCGGCAGCGGCTCGGGAGGACTGCTAGGGAACCTGTTCTCCGGGAGTCTCTTCGAGGGTCTCTTCGGCGATTCCGACGAAGAGTTCGAGGGTTCTGGCCCGCTCTCGTCGGCGGTCGACTCCACCCGCGATTCGGTACGCGATGCACTGGCAGACGTACCACTCGACGAACTGCTAACGACGCTCCTCAAAGAGTTCGTCGACCAAATGTTCGGCTCCGAATCGGCGGACAAGTCCAGCAGGGAGTCCGAAGCGGAATCTGAAGCATGAGCGACGATACTCCGCCGCTCGACCTCGGCGCAGCGATTCGGAACATCGATCTCGACGAAGTGTTTGCGGACACGCCGCTCGAGGGAGAGTTCGACGACGAGACGTCGACGGAGTCACTCGGTGCGACGGTCGGGGAGTTCGTCGGTCGCCACTTCGGCGGGTGGCTCGGCGGTCTCCTTGGTGGCGTGTTGTTGGATTCCCTCCTCGATTCCGTGTCCGATACCGCATCGGACGAGAACGGTGATGAGGAAACCGACGATGAGGGAGACGATGGTGCTGAGAGCGAGGCAAGTGAAGAAAATACGAGCATTGACGCCGAAAGCGATGGGGGAGGCAAGAACGAATGACCGACGATCCCAACCCGAAGGAGGCGATCGTGGACGAGGTAACCGAGCAGGTCGACGTCGGTTCGCTGGTGGCTGGCGACAGCGTGTCCGAGCAAGTGGATGGGGCGTCGCTCGGACGGGCGGTCGGTGAAGCGGTCGGCGCACTCGCTGGACGCTACCTCGGCCGCGCTGCGTTTGACTGGCTCGTCTCGAAGCTACCGTTTCAGCACGACGACGACGGTGAGCGCTCGCTGCTTCGCCGCCTCATAAGTGCGTTCATCGTGGCACTCAGGCGGACGCTGAGCCGACCGGAGTTCCGCAATCCCATCGAAAACACGCTCCGTGAGTACATCAAACGGCGAGAGAAGTCGCTTGATGAGGTGAAAGAGACCGCCGAAGAGGCGGCGACGGACGCGAAAGAAGCCGTGGAGGACATGAGCGACGAAAACTCTAGCATCGATCCCAGTGATCTCGACGCCAACGAGATACAAGCCATCCGGGAGGAGACGTACCGTGACCTCCTCGAGAAGATGGAGTACTCGGAGCTTCAGTCCATCGCAAAGGAGGTCGGCGTGAAGGCAAATCTGGAGCGTGAGGAGTTAGTCGATGCCATCGCCGAGGAGTTCAACGATGGTTCCGAGGCAGACGAGGAACGATCCAATACAGAATAGAGCACAGCGACCGTCAACGATCGACACACGACCACTCCACACAGACCATGGGTAAGGCGAAGCAGACCTCGAACGGCCTCTTGACGACGGGATGGAGCGAATTTGGACGACACTTGACGCCGTCGAGGACGACGAACTACCGGACGAAACGGCCGAATCAATGTACGAAACCGTCGACGCCATCAACGAGGAGGTGACAAACGCGTCACTCGACGAACTACTCACGGCCACCGGGTTCGCGAACGAGTCGGACGATGTCGCTCCGGCCGACCTGCCGATGATGATGGAGGATGCCGACTCCGATGCGGTGCTCAGCCTGCGACGACAATAACTCATGTGCCCTCCTCGGAGGATTTTTCGTGAACAGTAGACGACGGCAGGTTTGTCGGCACCGCAATAGCTGATTTGACTGCGACACTCCTCGATTCGCTCGTTTTTCTCCTTTCTCGGCTCTCAGTCGCTACTCAACTCAATGAGTGAATCAGGCATGGCACGGCTGCCGGTTGGGGACCAGGTGATCGGCACCGAAGGCGGTGATCCTGAATGGCAGCGCAAGGCTGTTACGAATTGGACACGGTTTCACTGTTATCACACGACTGTTCGATTATGCCTTGTATTTGCAAGCAGGCCTGTTACAAGGCTAAGAGCGGAGATTGAGGTAGGGGGAGTAGGTGTGACAGGGCATTCATCACAGAGCGATTGTTGTTCATCAGAGGAGCATGAGGAATGGCCGACATTCGATCTCGGCTACATAATCGAAGTGATTGGAGGTGTTGAATACGTCTATATCGAGGCGAGAGAGGATCGTACTGGGTTCTTCTCGCCATGGATTGCGATCGATAGAGAGAGTGCCGTACCATTCGACGAAATACCGTGACTCACCACGAGGATGAGTTCGAAAATAATCGACCATACCGTTGCTGTAGATACGAACTGCGCTGAGAAGCAGGTCGCCTATATCTCTACCCAAGGTAGCTCCTCTGAGACTCCAGCTATGTCATGCATATCCTAGGTCTCTGAGCTGTTGTTTTACCGGATCAGCGACCTCGACGGTCTCGTTTGCAGTCTCACGAACATCAAGCGTATGTTGAAGTCCCTTGAGCGATTTTCGCGGGTCGGAAACGGCCGGTGAGCCGTCTTCTTGCCACCCATTTCGTGTTTTATAGCCATAGTATGAATCCGGGAGGGCAATACCAGTGAGTGGCGCATCATACGTCTCGATAAGCGAGTCGAGATAGCCAGCCTTCCGCATCATTCGAATCCGCGGGGATCGAAGCCCCTCATATTCAACCAACCGTGGTTGGTCTGCGATCTCCCCCAGTAAATGCTGCCCTCGGGACGGAACATCCACGTCAGCGAATTCGAGAATCGTTCGATGGACGTCAAGAATACTTGTTGTCTTTAGACACCGACCGCTGCAATCGGGTCCCGAGACCACGAGCGGAATATGAGCCAGCTCCGGATATACACCATGTAAATGCCGCCAACTACCGTGCTCGCCGAATAATTCTCCGTGATCACTCATCGTGATTATGTAGTCAAAATCCCGCTCAAGCTCGGCGAAAATCTGTCGATACTGGTCTGCAAGGTAATGAACCGCTTCGTCATATGCTCTGCGGATATGGTTTCTGTCTGGCTCATCATCGGTGAGCGTGGCAGCGACTTCGTTATAGGACGAGTCATCGATCGTCCCGGATGGCGGTGAGTATGGAGCATGAGTTTCCATGAGATTTACAAACAGAAATTCATCGTCTCCATATTCTGTTTCCTGCACCGTTTCAAGGAATTTGGCTGCACCATCGTCGGTTTGTTTCCCGAATCGATCCTTCGATCGTTTTATCATGCCTTGTTTGATTGAGGCTCGGATGCGGTATTGGCCAGCGAATGCCCGTCGTGCCACGTCCGTATATCGCTGTAATCCTGTGGTATCCTGATTGATTTCCAGGATCTCCTTCCACCCTTTCAAACTTTTACTGTTGACGTTTATTCGCCAGGTGCCTTCGAACGTGTCGAACCCTCTATCAAATCCAAACACAGGCGATACCATCAGATTCGCGCTAAATGCTCGTGTTGTATAGCCCGCTTGGTGAAGGCACTCTGCTATTGCTGGTTCTGGACAGTCAAAACCTTCTGATTTCGCATGGACGCCGAGCTCACTTGCATACTTTCCTGTGAACAATGATGCATGCGCAGGCATCGTCCATTTCGCAGTTGACCATGCGTGGTCGAATCGCTTGCCTGGTAGCCAATCGAATTCTGCATCAAAGGCATCTTTGCGGAGGGTATCTAAAACAACGAGGGCGACGTTAACCATCATTAGAATAAAGCCCTACGAGATTGCTAATACTTCTACTTGCATTTTCAAGCAACGGTTGGTCCGTTTGGCTGCTTTTATATATTCAGGATTGTCTTCAACTAATCAGTGATTCGGATCTCACAGATAGCCTAAATCACGAAGTCGCTCTTTTGATTCAGTAGATATTGAGGACGAGAAAGGATCACGCTCCGGCGGCTTCTGAGCTGTTTGACTCCTCAATTCGGTCGCAAGCTCATCTTCGATTACTAACCCTTGACCGATGAGATCACGAGATTCTGTCTGATCATCGCTGATCTCGTATAGTTCCTGACTCCCATCGGATGCATGGATAAACTTGTACTCGTGTGTCCGAATCGCGCATAGTGAGCGACCGTAGTGAGAGATTTGTGCTGCGAGTGATCCGAACCGTTGTTCGAGGTCGTCAAGTGATGGCTGAGGTGCACTGTACTCGCTAATGATCTGCTCCCGAATCGGTGCGTTTGATCCGGGGTGAAATGAGTATCCCTGAAATTGACTTCGTGTGGATGGTGCCTTTATCCCGACTTCATCCAACAAGGTCGGTGCGAGATCAGACAACTGGATGAGTCGGTTTGTCGCCGTCCTGGCGGAAAACGCACCACCAGTGATAACCAGGGGAATATGAAGCAACGTGTCATAGATGTTGTACTGATGTCCAAGAAATCCATGCTCCCCAATATTTTCCCCATGGTCGGCTGTAATCACGAAAATTGTATCGTCCCAATCTCCACTCGTCTGTAGTTCATTTACTATCTTCTCAATATTCGCGTCAAGATATGTAATCTCACCCCGATACAATGCTCTCAAAACGTCAAACTCATCTTTCGAAATCGATGTCTCCCCAATGTCGTGTCGGCGGGGATCCTGCGGGATCTGCAATGCCTCTTCATAACTGTATTCTGCTGGCAGTTCATCTGTAACGTATTTTTCTGGTGGCGCGTATTCCAGATGCGCATCAATATAGTTAGCAAAGAGGAAGTAGGGACGAGAATCGTCCCGCGTAGCCATCCAGTCAGTGATCCATGTCGTTGTTTTTTCAGCTCGGGTATCTTTCTGGTCTCCTTGGCTCTCTTTCGAGAGAGTTCCCTGATCGGTTTCAGGCGCTTTAGCTATATTCCAGGCATGAAGAAAGGATTCGAATCCACTGTCAAACCTAAATTCTTCGCTCACCCAGGTGTTGTTCGAAATCCCAACTGTCTCGTACCCTGCTGCAGCGAACACATCCGCTACTGTGGTGAGTTCTGGGTTTAACCGTGGTTTTCGACCAGTGGTTTGATGCGTAGAGGGTTTAGTACCAGTAAACAGACTCGCATGAGATGGGAGTGACCATGGTGCATCAGCAAATGCATTCTGATATTCTGTTCCCGTATCTGCAAGTCTGGCGATTGTCGGGGTTAATGTCTTCCTTGCGGGAACAGTCTCCTTCCCTCGTACAGTGTCAAGTACGAGAACGATAACGTTCTTTGGTGGGGAAGTGTGTGGAGAGCTTCGCCGAGGAACCAGATTCGCCATACTATATCACCCATGTGTCATTTTGGTGGCAACTTGCAAAATCAAGTTGGTTGCCAATGAAAGGGGTTTAAAAAATCGACAGCCAGTGCTCTCATTGTAATCATTTCGTCGCTCCTCAATCTTGTGCAGTCCATACCGACTATGACGTTCCTTCACAATCAACCATTTTATTTTTGACCTTCGAAAGGTCTGCCGAGTGACTCAAGTCGGATGCGGTCGAATAACTCAAAGATAATCAATGACTGACAAGGAAGTCCAATGTCCTCGGTGTCGCTCTATGTCCGTGAGAAAACGGCATGACGGGCGTTGGGTCTGTTTCAATCTGTACTGTAAGGCGGTTTTTTATTCTGATAGGAGCAGGACCACGATCGACGGCCTCTACCCGAGAGACGGTCCCGCAACGGAGAGAAATCAATGAAAGAATTGCCATCATGCCCCAAATGCGGTGATCCCATCCACAAAGTGGTTTATGAGAGTCCAGAGTCCGATGGATCCGGGGTACAGATAGAGCCATGTGGTTGTATCGTTTCCGAAGAGAAGTACACCGCGATCAAATAGCGAGAAATCAAAATCGAGCCTGTATGGCAGCCGGTTTACTCACAGTAGTTTGGAGTGGTTCAACTCCAATAGAGATGACCTCGGCTATAAATCCTTGTTGACGTTGTTAGAGTGGGTCGTCTTGTTGGCTCGCAGGATCCTGCTGATCATCAATAGCTCGAGTAAACAGATCATCATCCAGATCCTCTTCGGGGTCATCAGTTGTGTCATGGGATGAGATACCAAGTGAGAGGAGTTCTTCGATCGCTTGCTCGCGATTCAGGAAAGCATCCTGTTCGACAAGGCGGTCAATGTCGCTATCAATACGGTCGGACAGCGTCACCTCAAACGTAACCATAGACAAAATCTATTCCTGAAAAGAGATTAACTCTTGGGCTAGAATAGCTCTCCCTAGTAATGCTGTTTTATCTCAGAGACTGCGGCTAGGTTGATGATGTCGACCGTATCGGCGCCGCCCAGCAGTGCCGGCAGTGCAATAGATGACCTCTCTTTTCTGGCCGTCATTCAGCATTCTTACTAATCAATGTATTTTTCATGAGCTTTTCGTGGCCGCGCCGGAGGCGTTCAGAGACAGCTTGGTGTGAGATTCCGAGCTCGTCAGCGAGATCACTTGCATCAATCTCACGTGGCACCGTGTAATACCCATGCTCATGGGCGAGTATGAGCATCTCTTGTTGCTCTGCAGTGAGGCCAAAGCGGCCGTGGCGGCCATCTTCTAATCGGTACAGATTCCGGATTGTAAGCGAGAGGCCGTGTTCCTGACAGTGTTCGTAGGTTCGCGAAAGCGCCGCCCGTTCCGGAACCACGATACGGAAGTGCCAGCTCTGCTCAGCGCCCCTTGCGGCAAGCACTGTCCCTTCTTCCTCAGTCAGGAGCCGGACAAGCATTTCAATCTGGTCGACCCACTCCATTCTGTAGAGCCGCTCGTCTTCGAGATCTACGAGTAATTCAATATATTCAATACTGGGATCCTCTGCAAGAACCGCTTCGGTCGCCTCATGATTCCCGTCGCTCACCCAGACGAAAGGCATGAGGTGATCATCAGGGTGAGCAACAACACGTTCAATTTCAACGGTCAATCCGTCAATCGTACTCAACGTCTGACCAAGGGCGAATTCATCAGCGGGGATCTCGACCTCAGCAACCGTTCCAGTCGTCATTGGTCAGTCGCTAATGGTTCGTCACGCTGTTCCCCTCCGTTTATCACCGCTCTCATGGGTAGATACTTGAGATAGTCAAATACCTCATTCTGGTTAGTGTCGAACATGCGGTCAAAGACGCGCCTCACGAATGCACTGTGATTGTTATAGTGATCCCCTGCATATACAGCCGTCTCGGGTGGTTGAGGCTGATAGGCATTATTCATTCGCTGGCTCCGTTACTGTGTTCCGACAAATCCTCGCCCATTTTTTGGGACATTCTGCTATAAGCGGTTGATAGTATAGCATGACTACTCATGCTCTTATATGTATATCTAATCGGGTGCCCCTACTCTTTCGGCGTAATGAGGATCTTTGTAACCAGTTGGTCGATTCCCCTTCGGAGTCGTTCTGAGGCAGCTTGACTGGAAATGTCAAGTGTGTTCGCCACCTCTTCCATCGTGGCGTCACGCGGGATGCGATAATAGCCCTGCTCGACAGCCGCGACAAGTGCGTCACGCTGCGCTGTTGTCAGTTCCCCCATCTCTTGTCGGGGTGAGCTTGGTTCATAGAGGTCGAGTAAGCGAAACGGATGATTTTGCTCAGCTAAGTAATCCTGAAAGTCCTCGAACTGGTCTCTGGTGGCGAAGCGAATACGAAGACGCCAGTTACCGTTGTGGGTCTCGGCGTTGAGAATTGATCCTTCTGTGTCAATAAGTGCGTTAATGAACTGTTCCACAGCGTCACTCCATTCAACCTGATAGTACCCCTCCTCATTGAATTTCTCAGTCATAACAATCGTATCGACCGTCGGATCGGCTTCGAGTGCTGCGTCGAAGGCGTCGAGATCATCACCTGCCACCCAGAGACAAGGCATCACCCAGACAGTACCGTGAGCAGCAATTCGTTCAGCTTTGACTGTTATATCTGGAGCTGCGTCAAGTGCGTGCCCAAGCGCAAATCCATCCGCCGGGATCGAAAACGTCGCAACGAACATAGATTCAGTACGTACTGGAGATAGAAAACGAATCGCCCCCTTGAAAGGTGCCTACAGCTACCCACATCGTGAATAGACGATAATTACCGTTCTACGCTCCCATGTGACTTATTACTGATGTTTTTGACCAGTAAGATTCTCTGAAGGTAGATAAACTAGCTGATGGATCTCGACGAGGCTGTTTGAGAGTGCTTAATGCCAGAATAGGGATTAGACTGGCGAGCGAAGAGATATTTATGCCACCTCTTTTGGAACATGAGCAACTCCCAGCTGGCTGGATACAAACGCCGATACGCGGGGGTGAAATGGGAGTCCACAATGACACTCTTGAGCTGACACTCGAAGCAGAGCAGATTTTTTCTCCCGACCACTGTGCTCCCTCCCAAAAGCAGAGAGATCAGTGGGAACTCAAACTTATCGATACCGCAGCAAATCAATTCACCACCTGTTATCTACTTGGGACAGTCTCCACAAAACGCCACGCAATTGAAGCGCTGCTCACCGCCATGGAGACCGTGAACCACTACGAAGGCACAGTATCAATTAGCCACCGCCGACGGATTGCTCTCTTCCGCGAACGAATTACAGACGAATGTCCTATTCATCCATCTAAATAGGTCGCCGACCTAAATTTGCCATTTTCCCCATACAATAAGTCAGTTTGAGTGGCAAGGAGTTTTATTGTGTCTCCCACCGGTTGTGAACTAGCTCCACACCAAATCCGAAAGAGAGAGAGCACCCGAGGATACTATGACATCCACCCAAGGAGAAACGTATCCCTTTGATGCGTTGAATGAGAATACCTCGACCAGACTGTCAGAAGTAACAATTCAGGAGCTACTCAAAAATCCCCGGCAACGTGCGATTCTTAATTATCTACATGCCCACGACGGACCGGTTGAGATTGAGGCGATAATTGAACAACTAACACTCCAGGAGAGTGACGCTTATCCGAGTGATACAACGACTGAACTCGCTGAGCAAGTCGCAATTGCGGTCTGGACAATTCATCTGCCAGCACTTGCAGAACACGACATCGTCAGGTACGATCGCCAAAGCGGAATGGTTCGGTGGTGGCGCAATGCTGGCCAACTCACTACTCATCTTGAGGATCCTCCCGACTACACCCTTCAAGAGGAGTAACGTACCTCATATTGGTTCACAAGCTGAACCTATTGCTACAAGCCAAAGCCAACGGAGAGAAATATTCGGGAGTCTCCTGTTTTCCCTCTCTTTCACCCGGTTCCTCACACGTTACATCTCCGTGAAAATGTCCCTCGTTTACACGTTTGGGCAACCAGTGATTCTCTATGCTCAACGACGACCCACCCTCTGCCGACGAAGATGTGGCACGACTCCGTCTTAAACTCCGCCATACCAACCTCTCTACCTTCGTAGAACACGGCTTTCTCACCTGGGATCACAACGAGAATCTCGTGAAGAAGGGCCCCCGATTCGACGCCGTCACCCCAGTGTCGGATCTCCCGAATAACCACGGTGGCGAACTCCCCGATGAATATCTGTAGCACGACACCAATTCGGTTGCTCAATCTCCGTGAATTGGAAGAACAGTGCTGGGTGCTGGTACACCCGGCGCATTTCGACATGCCAGAGGGCACCGTTCTTCCAGCAGACTTTAGGGTACTTCCGGATGAATTTACAGACACTCACACTGTAGCTTGATGAACTAGTTGAAAGTGAGCTGATCCGAATTATATAGACACAGTGCTCCGAGAATCCCCGCAATGGTGTGATATTCGCGGCCGGGTAGCGGAGGGGAAATGTTTGAGTTTTCTGGGCGGTAACGCTGTTTCCGCGCTTACGGACAATAATCTGGAACTTTCCTGAAACGGTTGATGAGCGCATGCTCACTGATCAGAGCACGGTCAGAAGTCAACTATTTAAAGTATACGTCAGCTTTTCTCGACTTTAAAGGCAACCAGATACTTAGAGTGCGAAGCCGTATTGCACTGCATGAATATCCTTGTAACCGGTGGCGATGGATTTGTTGGTCGCAATCTGTGTCGTGAACTCGCAGACGACGGCCACGACCTCACGGTTCTCTCACGGACTCCTGACCCGTCAGTGTTACCCGATGGAACCGAAACCGTCGCTGGCGATGTCATGGAATATGAGTCGATTGCAGATGCGTTCGCGGGGCAAGATGTCGTTGTCCATCTCGTTGCTCTGTCACCACTCTTTCAACATCCCGACGAACCAAGCCAGGAGACAGTCCAAGTTGACGGGACGCGAAATACGGTACGAGCGGCCATCGAACACGATCTCGATTATCTTGTGCAGATGAGTTCTGTGGGGGTGGATCCGAGCGGCGAGACGGGGTACGTTCGGGGGAAAGCGTGGGCGGAGTGGGTCGCGCTCACTGCTGATATAGATACGGTGATATTCCGTCCAAATATCATGTTCGGTGATGCTGACGAGTTCAGCAACTTGACCGAATTGGGAACGTTTCCTTATGTCACTCCTTTGCCCGATGGTGGCCAGACACCGTTTCAACCACTATGGGTTGGTGATACGGCAGCGATAATTGCAGATACTATTGGAGATGATAATTATCTGAATGGTATTTACGAGCTCGCTGGACCGGAAGAATTGACTCTCGCCGACACTACGCGGCGAATCCATCGATCGAAAGGACAGCCCGTCACGATCCTTCCACTTCCCATGAAATTCGTAGAGGCAGGATTACTGCTCGCTCATTTCATTCCCCAAGTTCCCTTCGGGATTGACCAAGCCCGATCGCTGAAGATGGATTTGACGTCCAGTCGTAACGATCTCGCCGTATTCGACCGCAATGAGAGCGATCTTCTGACGTTTGATGCGTATCTCGAACGATCCTAATTTGGGCGGACAACCTATCCTCTTCGATACGTAGATACCATCATTTTAGAATCATCAATTCTGATAAAAACCGGTTTTCACCGTTACTGTGCTCTATCAGCCCTATTCATGTACTTCCTTCTCGTAGCAAATCGATCAACGGCTCCAGAAACATTCTTGGGTAAGAGGTGTCGCGAGTCACCATCCTGCCACTCTACCACCACCTGCCCTACCCCACGATACTGGTTTCCCACAATGACCTTCGCAAACATCCCGAGCAATACACTCTCGGCAAACCGCTCGCCAACCGATTTTGACTTCTGGTCAAAGAGGAGAGCATCTTCAGCCCTATACGCATCGTGCAGATCAGCTGCCATCTCATGGACACTCTCATCGCCCCCAATGGTATTCGCAAAATTAATCGTTTGATCTCAATGACTGGTGGAATTGCCATATATTGGCCATGCGACGGTATCATTCTCCGTCGATGAGAACGGAGCCTACCAAGGTTCCCCTGTCGCAGGAGACCTTCAGCAGTATCTCAACGTGGAGAGGCGACCGATGGCGGGGTCAGAATTGGCCGCTTTGCGTCGAGGTCGCGATGTCCCTGCTGCTTTGCATACCGTGCCCAGGACTGCAGATACGCACGTGATTCTCGAAGTTCAACGTTGAGTGGCGCAGCTGCTTCATGCTGTGGATCACCATAGAACCACTGCTCGTCGAATACGGGAGACTGCGACTCAAACTGCGGATCTCCGTAGTACCACTCCTCAACGTTCATTGTCATTTTGCATTCCTCCTTGCCGTGGATCCTCACTCCTGACGTTACTGAGCAGGCGGACTGACTCTCTACCCCTTAGTCCGTGCGCCAACAGCATGAATTATATTACCTATTTACCAACAGAATGTATAACAATCGCAAGTCGACAACCACTCACATCAGCAGAGAATTTCGAGACGCGGCAGCACCTCCTTCCGTTACTTCTAAAACGGACGTGACCCATCCCTGGAAGACTCCTCCCTTGCTCTCTCCCGCGCCTCGGATCGTTGATCTACACAAAATATCGTTCACGAGAAGAATGAATACGAAGTAATATAAGATACCTGGAGGACGCGTGGAACGAGAACTTTCGTGGAGAGGGTGTGGTCATAGTGACGGGAAGCCAGCCCACCACCAGCGCTCTCGGCACCGCCACGCGTCCACCGGACCCCGGAAACCCGTGTTGCGCCCACTGGCTCAGGGCAGTTCTTTCATCGCGTGACTCATCCTTAGTTATTAGTTGTGTACGCAGCTACAGGGAGTAGTTGTCTCCCAGCTATTATTGTGGAGTGTTACTCACAATCGAGCTCGATCGAAGACTGAGGAAATCATACGTAATTGGAAGCGTTTTCTGGTGGCGGTCGATTCAGAACCAGGACAGTTCGGACATACCTGATTGCGGACGTGGGAAAAAGTGGAGCCGAAAACACAGGTACAAGTAGTAGTCCAAGAGTCAAATTCATCGGTAGCAATGAAGGTACGCTCGTACCAGATAGCCGTCCGCTATCACTATTACCAGTACTGGTGCTAGTGCCGTCAATTAGTCACTGCTAGGTGGTGAGAGCAAAACAGGAACCGGGAAGCATGACCGAGTTTCAGATGGATATTTTAGCTTATAATCTTGCCATCTTTGTCGTACTACTGGTTATCAAGTAACCGAGCTCGACAAAAACTACTCGACTCCAATACTTGGATGTCGTGAAGATCCCTCCGAAACTGATGCTTTCCTCGTACCTAATACAGCTATCCCCTCTCCCGCTGTATTGTCTGTTAAGGGAGTGAATTACTGATGCTGACTATTCCCACCCCACCCGACTCACTGCCGAAATATCTTGCCGAGGGGCTGCAAAAGCAGGATGTCGAGACGCTGAACGACGTTGAGGCGTATACCCAAGAACTCCGCTTATATCGGGCGGCGCAGGCACATGCCACGCGCGCCCTGGCCGCCGAAGACCATGACGTTGACCCGGTGACAGCCGACGAACTCGCCGAGAAAGTCCACGCAAAGGACATCCCCGAAGATGCTGTCGATTGGGACGAGATTTTCGCCTCGGGGGTGCCAGCGAAGGCGACGCTGACGACGAAGACCATCAACGACAACCAGTACTGGTATTTCCAGTGGCGGGAGGGCGACCAGATGAAATCACAGTGTATTGCGCCAGTCACTCCGAATCGGTGACTGCTTCCGATCCCCGAAGGTGACGAGGAGGGATGTTTTCGTGTCTTGGCCATATACTACTCCATGAACCGGTGGGGTGTCTATGAGCATGTCAAACACGAATGGCGATACTAATGTCGTCCAAACCGAACTTCGTCTTGACGAACTGAACGATGCTAGAATGAGAATTGTGCTAACAAGAAACGAACACTGCATTGCCATCTCCTTCACTAGAACGTCAGCAGTATCATAGTCGTCCAATAAACCACAGGAGATCTCGAGTAAGGTGGCGGTGGTGCAGCGGTTCTGGAGCCCGGAGTTGATTGTCACCGAGTCCACCCGTCGTGATCTGGGACTGGCTAGTCCGTCATTGATCCAGCTCATGCTGGACATCCTCGGTCAAGAGGTCGAGCTCCTAGTTATACAGCCCGATCTCGATGGGACAACTCGTCGAATGAATCTCCAGACGACTCGGTGACTGCGGTTTGAGCTTTTCATCTTACGCTAAACCCTCGTCCCAGCTCGACCGCCAAGATGAGTGGAGTTACGTTTAACGACCGTTATATGAATGTGGCGTTCGGTTGGGCGTAGATCATATGAATAAGGCTGCGAAATTACCGGTAAGCCATGTAGGACGGTTACTTCGGCGACCGTCTCATCTCCACATTGACGGAGGCCATTAACTACTCCTTTTCACAGTCTCTACTTTATAGATGGCCACGACGGCCGTGCCCATGAACGTCTCCAGCCACCGACAGGCGGTTCGCCTCAACCTGTCCCGGAAAGAACAGTGGGTGCTCCATCATGTGGTGTTAGATCGTATCGAATTAGAAACACGGGACCCAGAGGATACCGATCCACCGCCACTTCGTGTGTTCCATGCGTTCGAGAAACTGAACGCCCATGCTAAAACGGAGAGCCAGCAGTTCACATTCACACTGGGTGAACGAGAGTGCCTATACGAGCAACTCCGCCGGTACGCCATGGAGCCACATACACCGGAATGCGACCGTACTGTCGCCATCCAGCTACTGCCACGACTTGCAAATCCCATGCGTAGGGGCTTGGTCTGTAACGAGAGCGGATAACGAATGACTTGCATCCCTTTTTTATACGTAACTAATCGAGATGGGCCGGGTGGGACAGAGGCAGACGTTCTTGCGGTAGGTGCACTAGAATAAGCATCTGGAGGAGGACGATCACCCTCTACCCGTGGATTAAATAACTAAAGCCCATTTGATCTATGTCGACCTGACTCAACAGCGCCGACTTAAGCACTTCTGAGGGCTTGGATGGTGGCTATTGGTTAGGACCCCTCGATCGTAAGCATCCTCCGATAGATGGTTAGACGTTATTCATCTGTTGGCTGGTTGTTTCACCACATATTAAGCACGTTATCGCCCTGGCGGTAACGTCGCGTTGTTCGTCCGACATGGTCTGTTAACACTGATTTCGTCTTCTCGTCGTAGATTTCATACGTTCGCAATCCAGCACAACGGTTCGATGAAACTTGCTCAGTTTATTTATTGCTCATCTCCCAGAATTGCAGTCGCGACTCGGAAAACAGTCGTCTCGGTCGTTCTCGAACCGAATCGATGCGCGCTTCGACGAGCAGTTCCTCGAGTGCTACAACTCCGACCGCCTCCATTTCGAACCCCACCACGTGCGCGGACGCGGTAGCGCCGTGGTCTCGTGGGTCGATTCTGCGACCAAAATCCTATCACTAGTTCTGTTTATATCGACTCGTCCACTGGCGCGACGTGCTCTCTTATTCGCACTCGACTCTAAATCCGGAGCAGGAACAACAATCTTCATAGGGGAGGATGACTGTTGGTGGTGGGTCGGCTTTCGTAGCGCCCGCTGTCACCCCGACAGAGACGTAAAACGAGAGCAATAAACCTGATTCTGTGTTAAGCCCAGCGATACCTAGCATCTCTCAGTTCACTAGAGCAATTGCTGTTAACTGCTGAAAATTGGAACGGTTCCTCTCAGTCGTCGTCGCTCGGTTGCGGACTCGGGGTTCCCTGATTCGCGCTGCTCATCCACCCCTCGATGTGTTCGGCGACATAGTCCCGACCACCCCATCCGAAGGCAACACCAGCGCCGATGGCGATGGCCGCGGCAAGGCCCCACGCAAGGGCACGAGCGAACAGATAGAGAATACCCACGTCAATGCCCATCGTGTCGAGACCGATGACGATGGCAGTGAAGTACAGGAACAGTCGAGTCCCTGTGGCGAACCACTGGGTGTACGCGGTATGGGTCGCCGCGCGGGTTCGCATGATCGCGTCGCCGATGAAATCAGCGACCACGAATCCTAAGACGATGACCAACAGTCCCGCAATCAGCGCGGGGAGGTACGAGACTGCGGTGGCAACCCATTGCGAAAGCGTCGCAATCGCGAGTACGTTTGCCGCGGCGAGAATCGCCAGCGCGTAGATGAACCACGCGGCGAGTTTGCCGAACGCTCCCGATACTGCGCTCTCGGTTCCACCGAGCATTCGACCGAGCGGGGTGTCAAGCACCATTCTGTCGAGTTCAATTCGGTCGGCTATTCTACGGACAACTGCCGCTGCGGCGCGGCCGATTATCCAACCGATGAGCAGAATGACGAGTGCACCCACGAGTCGTGGCAGTAATGCGATGAACCCTGAGATAGGGTCTTGCAGCCATCCTGGAAGCCCACCGACCTGTAAGACCGTGCTGGTGAAGACGTCGTAGTGTGTCATGGTTCGTTCTCCTCCACGCAATTGCGTGGTTCACCATAAGGTTGGACTACTATCGGTTTGTTGTTGGCCGCCTAACTCGGAGCGGCGAACGAGTAATGCCGAATGAATCTGCAGTCGTTTCACGGACAATACTGTCGGAGAAAGGTTAGAGAAGTCGAGTTAGCGGTAGGCAACAACCATTCGATACCCAGATTGAAGTGTCCGGGAGACCCAGCTTTTCTGAGGTTTACAGCCCTGCTTCCACGTTGGGATACAAACCCTTACTCTCTTCTGGTAAATTATTGGCCATATTCGTCGCGTTTCCAGTTCTCTTGGAGCACATACAGCATGCCGGATGGGACGCCTAAATTAGGTCTGATTTACCAGTGGTCACCCTCTATCAGGACGATTTGTTCAATTGTATTCTAGAAACACTGAGAAACAGCGAAGTAAATGAAAGGCTTCACTTGAAACAAGGGATGTTTACTGTTGTATTCGGTTCAAAAGGAATTCTTGTGGAGGCCTTGGTACCCCAACGGAATACCGAGCGTTTTTACCCGATGACGCTCCCGTCGACCTGGCTCACCCACTGGCCATTGTTCTCGTCCCAGACGGCCAGACCTGCAGGATTACCACTTCCACTCCCGTCATGGAGCCCCTGATCACCGTCGTACAGTCCAGTGATGGCTGTGAGATTCTGGCGGTTGATGGTTCCGTTCTCACGCGTTCGCATCCCCAGTGGTGACCCACCGCTATAGAAACTCTCTTCCGAGCCGTCAGTTTGGATAGTCGACCGGGAGACGTTGAGGTCGGTCGAGCCCTCATCATCGACGATGTGGCCGCCCCCGTACCCGTTGAATACACAATTCTTGATCTGTCCGTTCTCGCCTGCGTTAATGTGGATGGCGGTGTCGCCGTTGCCGAACGCTTGGAAGTAACACCCTTCGACGAGGAAATTCTCGTTGAGACCGCCGCGGTGGAAGATGAGATCAATCCGGTTGCCGGTCCCAGGCGAGTACTCTTGACCGTTCGACTCGAGGTAGCAGTCCCGGACGGTGAATGCGGCGCTGCGGTCGACCAGCACGCCCCAGTCGTCGCAGTGCTGGATCGTGGAATCCCGGATCGTAGTTCCGGCTCCGCCATGCCGGAGCTGGTAGCCATGATTCCCGGCGCGGTAGACGTTGACGTTGTCGAATAACAGAGAGTTGCTCGCTGAGTTCTGTGGAACATAAACGCCGTCGCCGCCTACGTCCGAAATATTGATATTTCGAAAGTAGTTGTCGTAGACGGTCGAGAATGATGATCCGTACGGCGTTACCACGAGAGCGGTGCCCGAACACCCAAAGATCGAGACATCCTGGACGGTTGCGTTCGTATACCCCCTGATGATAACGGCCTTCTTTCCGCCACGGAGCCGCATGTTGCTGAGCATCGGCGACTCGGTGTTATGCTGCTCACTGGCCTCGAATACAAAGGTATTCGTATTTGAATCGTCGTTGTAGACGAGCGGCGCCGTGTTCGCCATCCCCCGAATATCAACATACTTGTCGACGATTACGGGGAAATTCTCCCTGGCAGGATTGTAGCTGTCGGCGATGAGGATCGCTCCGTTCGCGTCCGAGCCGTTCCCTGGAATCACATCGTGGGCCGCCTGAATAGTCGAGTACTGTCCGTCGCCATCGCCGACGATGTGGATCGTGTCGAAGCTGCTGAAGCCGTCATTACCTGTTCCGTGGTTGGCGCTCGCTCTGCCCATAAACCCGAGGCCGGCCAGCCCGGCGAGTGCGAACAGCCCTCGCCGGCTCACGTCAAGGTCCGATTCGGCCGGCGTTGACGTACGGTCGCGACGCATTTTGGTCGCCTGCTCGTCGTGCGCCTGCCCCTCGTCTACGTCCGCTTTTTCTTTACTGCTCTTCATCTCCGACAAATTTTGGTTCCTACTCATTGCTTCATCACCGCTGGTTTGCATGCCAGCATGGGTTCAAGCAATGACGGAATTAACCTTTGTTATGTACTTTGCGAGGTTATATTCAAGGCTGATAACTGAGATGTAACATCTACTACCGCGTTCGACACCGGCGTTCATTCAATTCGCGAATGTCCGCAATTTTGAGCATCTGAAGCTTTTTCGGCCGAGTAGAGAAATCCTGTACGCCCGACCGTGGCGCGTAGGTAGCGTATACCTTCAGGATTGGCGGTGAAACCTGCCGGTTCGTCGCGATCCACTGCGGTACGGGACTGACTTTCGGCCGGGTGAACGAGCATTAAGTAAAAGTGCTGCGAGCATATCTCACCGTATCGGTTTGTTGTATCTACTAAATCAATAAGCGGAAGTAGAAGCTACACGGAAAGGTAGTAGAAAATATGCGCACGAGTTACGCCCGCTTGAGCCATCAAAATCAGCACTCCATTCTACAAGCAATTGAAAGAGAGGGGTAACATGGTCAGCACAATGTCTGCAATCACCTGTATACTCTATAGCCAGCGTTTCAGTCACTCCCCCGAATGGTCGTGCTCAGTAAATTGAGTATACTGCTGAAGATAGACTCGTCGCCCGAGAATCGGCATGTATACCCGGTCTTAGCATCCCCAAGAGACACTGCCCGAAGATAATCTAGGTGATCTGCCCCGACCTCCATTACCACCTCCGCCACCCGCTGGTAGCGGATGATGTAGGCGTTGTAATCGTCCAGCAAACGTAGCAAGAATTTGAGGATGATGTCAATATGTCACGGCCATTTTTAAAGGAGTAAAAAGAACCACTGAGGGTATTCAACAATGACTGCTAAACAACGAGAAAAAATCAAACCGGGTTTGACAATCCTACTGAGTAGGATGCTTGCGTACCCAATACTTCTTTTGATAGAATTGAGTCACTGGGCGCTTCACGGAACATGGTATCGGTACTCGCCGGGAGAACTCGCTCAGGAACTCTTTAAGAACTATAGCTCTCAATAAATACCCGTGTATGTGAGCAAGAGATAATTACATGACGGATTTGAATAAACATGGTACAGCGCGTTGAGCTCCTCAACACTGCTTTCACCGTCGTCTAGAAAGTCTTGAATTGTCGCGGTGATCAGATAGACGAACGCGATCACACGGGGGGCGATACCTGCTCCGTTTATCCACCCAAATACCTGACAACGCGGCAGCCCTGCTAATAGAATCGATAAATCGCGGGAACCAACATTATCTTATATGATATTCACTAACATAGTCTAGGGAGTAGCCGAGCATGTTCAACCGAATACTCATTCCGACTGACGGCAGCGAGGAAGTTTTTCCGGCTGTCGAGACGGGATTTGAGATCGCTCAAACCCACAGTGCTACTATCCATGTGCTTTACGTAGTAAAAAAACAACAACCGTTTGCTGAATTCGGCGGAGGGGTGGGCTGGTGGTACGATCTCATGGAGCAGTTCGAGAAGGAAGGCGAACGCTCGACGACAGAAATTGCGGCGCAAGCCAACAATATTGGTATCAATACTAAAACAGCCATTCGCCGAGGAATCCCTCAGAATACTATCCTCGTGTATGCAGACGAACACGACATCGATCTAATCGTCATGGGAACGCACGGCAGAACGGGCGTTACACGTGCGCTGATGGGGAGCGTAACTGAAACAGTCGTTCGGCACGCTGATATACCCGTATTAACGGTGAGCAGGGATACTGGAATGAGACTAGAAAATTGAATCCATCATTCCGGACAGTAGACTCATCTAAGCAACCGAGGGGGAGCGGAGTGAATAGGATAATTCATCTTAGTTGTTGCACATCACAGGCCGATCGAATAGTGGTGATTCGTGAGGAAGATCAGTCCGATTCCCTGTATGCCCAGGCCAATCGCAAGCGCATTGAGATTAAGTGAGTATCCAAGGTCAGCAACCGAGACGATAGATTCAGATTATTTTCATGAATACTCCTACACTGATTCATTGCTATTATCTGTAGCCAAAAACGCGAAGATAGAGCTCACGAAGAGTATTAGTAAGCCATGCCAGACACCCTCATCACACGCATCCGGGATCTTCGTGATGCACAGCCAACGCAATACGGCTTGCTCTCTGCGCATCATCAGGAGGTTCAGCAGGCACTTGAAGCATGTCAGCGCAACTATCCCTGCATGAGCCAACTCTATGAGACGCTTGACGAACCAAACCTCGATCGGCGTATGCTTGGGAATATTCTCTCGCTGCTCGTCCAGTTCGACAAAATAACACTCGCGAAATTACTCCTTCGATTCGATAACTCTCGGCTGAAAGATCAGCCAAAAGCCGAGTCTGACGCCTGAGATATTTGTCTCCGTTCATGCGGCCGAGAAACGTTGGAATGACATGCTACGATAATTATAAATAATACAGCAATTTAGGGAACGCCATACCACTTGTCTCATGCTTTACTCTTTGCTCTCAGAGATCGAAACACCGTTTGGGTGGCCATTTAGTACAAATAGCTAGCGTTCTTTAGTATGTAGATGAACCATGGCAGATTACGACATGCACGACCCCGAGTACTCAGAGACGACATCAGACGAGTGGGACTCCCCACAAGAGGAGGATTTTGACACTGATGATCTCTCCGAGATCGACCACCACTTTGTTCTGTCAGCGGCAGGCTTCCCACCGGATAACTTTACTGACCTCAAACTTCCGGTCGTGAGCCCTGACGGTACCCTCAATGAAAATGCCTTGCAGGCTGCCCACGGTGGGGCTCATAGTGTTGAAGCAATCGACGATATTGACGATGATACCAAACAAGACGTGAAGAACCTCCTTGAGGAACTCTCTCAAAATGAGTTCAACGCAGATATCGGTGACTAAGCCCCAATGGCCTGGAATTACCATGGTTGTCCGACGGTTTCGCCAGTCGGGAGTGACGGAATGGTTCACTGCCAAGCAATATCCACATAGTTTGTTTCGGCAGCAGTCGGGTGGGGAGAGATAGTCAGTGAAATTACCGCCGACGAGATACGGTTGTGTGTAGCTTCTAAGTGACTGAGTTCGTGCTGCTTGGTGCGAATTTTCTTTGAGGCTCATCTCGATAAGTCATCACCTGCAAGTTGCGTGCGGCAGCGAGTCCCGCTCGATGGTGCAACAAACATGCTCCCAGTCAAGTTACGACTTGTCGAGTTGAGTATTCTTTTTATCCATCTCCCTGATCAAGTACTGTGGTTGCGCCACCGCGGCACTAATGTATCAAGCTCGAGTTTGATATCTCTGAGATCTCTGTGGTCAATGGTTCTACTTTTGTACCTATACTTGAACCGTGATCTTTCTAATCACATAGTTATCAGTGAGCTCCGTTCACGGTCGAATTGCGTCATCGAACGAGGATACGTTTTCTGGCGTATGAAATCTGCGTCTGCACTGGTTAATGTGTTTCAAATCGCCCAGAAGGCCTATTGAAAGTCGCGTTGCCAACTTAGTAGAGTGATGACAAAATGGTCGATGTCGCAATTATTCATATGGATATGATGGCGAAAGGGGGCGGAGAAGCAGTAGCGATGAACGCCCTCGAAGCATTACAAACCGACCATGACGTGACGTTACTAACGCTAACAACTCCTGATTTCGAGGAACTCAACGACTATTTCAATACCGATGTTCAGGATATCACCGTCCGGAAGGCAGGCAGAATCGCACCAGCAATTCACGACCACTATGGCATCAAGTATTACATCCTCCAGAACGCCTTACTCGGAAGGTACGCGAAGCGACACGCCGACGAATTCGACCTTCTCATCTCGACTATCAACGAACTCGGCCTCGAATCTGATTCCATCCAGTACATTCACTTCCCATTTGATTGGACGGTGAGCCTCGACAACCGCGACCAAATTTTCCACCCTGGCGTGGAGGAAGAGAGCCTCTACGAGCGCTTTTGCACACGTATCTCCGGCGTTGACCGACAGGATATCCAATCGAATATTCTTCTCGCGAACTCAGAGTGGACGGCTGATGTCGTTGAGGACGCCTATGGGACACATCCGCAGATTCTTCATCCGCCGATCGACACCTCCGAATTCGACCCGCGACCGTGGGACGAACGCGAGGACGGGTTCGTCACAATCGGTCGTATTGAGCGGAGCAAGCGCATCGACGAGTTGATCCGCATCGTCGATGGGGTACGCGCACGCGGCCACGACATCCACTTCCACATTATCGGCCCGACGGTCGACGAGGAGTACCGCACCGAGGTCGCGGAGATGGCGGCTGACCGTGACTACATCTACCTCGAAGGCGAGATTCCACGTTCCGACCTCGTTGAGCGCATTTGCGCGCACAAATACGGCATTCACGGAAAAGAGTTCGAGCACTTCGGGATGGCCGTCGCGGAACTCGCCGCCGGCGGTACCGTCACCTTCGTCCCCGACTCCGGTGGCCAGCACGCCATCGTCGACGATAATGACTCGCAGTTGTTCGGATCATCCGAGGACGCCGTCGAGAAGATATCCGCCGTGGCGTCAACTCCGTCGAAGCAACGCGATTGCCAGATGACGACGTCCGAGATTGAGCGCCGGTTTGGCCGCGACCGGTTCCGCCAACAGTTTCGAGCGGTCGTCGACAAAACTCTTGACCACTCGACCAGCGGCACGGTCCCTGACATCGTCGACCAGAGCCGTCAGCCACGAGTTAGAGTGAACGACTGAAACTCGGCGAAAGCGTGTTCGCCCTATCTTACCGCCGAGCGCTCATCGCCGGAGCATTTTCGTCTTCTGCTGTGTCGATGTCCTCGTTTTCTAGCACATCGATATACTCCGCTTCTATCACGTCGACGACGCCTGCTCACGCACGCTCACAGCACGCATACTCACAGGCGTACTCGCGAGCGGCCGTGCCGGCTGCGTCTAGAACATGCACGATAAGTTCGTCTCACGGCGGTTTTACACGCACTATAACAGAAGAAGATGATCTTCGAGAAGGGAGCGCAAGAAAAAAAGAGATATCCATCATTACTCTATTTACCGAATAAATTCTATTAATTATATATTATTATACGTATTAATTAATGTCTGATTCATGTTTAATAACTGGCCAGAGGGGTTATTACGCTCAGCACGGTAGCTGGCAGCGTTCGCGGGAGACTGATCGCTTGTATGGACTCGGAGAACAGTTCACATCCAGACGGCGGAGCAGGCCCAGGATGGCGCACGGAAAAACCACTTGCGACTACTATCGTGGAGCGGCTCGCAGCGCACAAAGACGTCTCGGTCGACGATCTTGAGCCAATCTATGAATATATCGATCCAGATGCGCTTGAGGCACTGATTGCGCCTCGCACTGATGCGAGTGACCGAATCGGTGGCCAGATCACGTTCATGTATGCTGGGTATCACGTGACGGTCTGTCGCGATCGCACGATCGACCTTGAGCCGCTCGGGGAAGAAGAGGGGTAACTCTGTTGTCCACGTTCGTAGTCATTACCTCGTAGCCTCCGTTTCTCCTGAATATAGGTGTTGACCGAGAGTGGTTATAGTAGCAAACGCTTCGCTTCGAGTGCACGTTGGTTCTACAGCTGTGCGTACCGTGCCCAGAAGCGCAGATATGCACGTAATTCTCGAAACTCAACGGTAACTGGAATAGCTATGTCGTGCTGGAGTTCACCATAGAACCACTGCTCGTCGAATGGAAGGATCTGGGGCTCATGCTGTGGGTTCCCATACTACCAAACCTCGATGGTCGCTGTCATTTTCCTTCCCTCCTAATCATAGATGTCCATTACCGGTTCGGCGATTAGTAAGCCAGCAGTGGCTTCTCTACCACTTAGTACGTGCCTCAGAAGTATGAATTATGCTGTGTATTCTCAACAACATTTACCACAAGCGCAAGTCAACACCCACCCGCATCAGCTGAAAAATTTCGAGGCGTGGCAGCACCTCCCTCTGTGACTTCTTCCACAGAGTGATTTATCTTTGTGAGATTCTTCCCTTGATCTCTATACCGTCTCCATCATATCGTTTAATTGTCAAGTATCGTTTACGACAAAAAGGACACTGAGCAGCATGAGATTCCTGGAGGACGCGTGGAACGAGAACTTTCGTAGAGAGGTTGGCGACACTGTGGTGGGAGGCCAACCTACCGCCAGAGCTCCTGGCACCGCCACACGTCCACCACAAACCGGTAATACGCCTCACACCCGTGGCTTGGAGCACCGATGTAATTGAGCGATACTCTCTTTCATATCCGTGTACACAGATGACAGGTACTCATTGTCTGTGATCAATGACAACGGTAGCGGCATTCATGGCCGAGTCCCAGGCAACACCTGCTACGCCTTAGTCACTGTCCAAAAGCGTCAGTGCTGGCGATCGATCGAATAGTCGTCATAGCAAGGATATACTGGGTAGTGGGAGCGAAGGCGACCGGCAACAATCACTATTAAGAGTTGATGTGTACTAGTTTTGTGTGGAACTCCAATGGTGGACCAGATAACTGCTCACCAGTTAGCGGACAAACTCGATAACGATGAGACGTTCACGCTTATTGATACCCGACCCAAGGACAGCTACGAAGCGTGGCACGTTACCGGTGCGGAGAATGTCTCCTTTGACCCGCATGACGGAATATCCGACGACGACCTCGACCGGGTCAATGCTATTGCCGATGACCGACCGATCGTCACGATGTGCGGAAAGGGGCTAACCTCAACACCATTCACCTTTGAGCTTGAGAAGCGTGGGTACGACGACGTGGCCGTCGTCAAGGGTGGGATGGAAGATTGGAGCAAGGTATATGAAGTCGTCCCAATCGACACGCATGATGATGATCTCATCATTCTCCAACTCCAGCGTCGTGCAAAGGGATGCCTTGGGTATCTCGTCGGTTCACAGAGTAGCGGGGAAGCAGCGGTGATCGACGTCACTCGCCAAACAAACGAGTTCAAAGTCGCCGCCGAAGAACGCGGTCTGACAATCACACACGCCCTCGATACCCACATTCACGCCGACCACATCTCCGGTAGTCCCCGACTCGCGGATGCGCTGGATGTTCCATATCACCTCGGCGAGCAGGCATGCGAGCGCGATGTCGAATATGAGTACGAACCGCTTGACGATGGGGATGTCATCGAAATCGGAGCCATCGAAATCGAGGTGCTGCACGCACCGGGGCATACATCTGAGATGATGAACTTTGTCGTCAATGACGAAGCCGTGTTGACCGGCGATACACTTTTCGTCGACTCCGTGGGCCGAACGGAACTCCAGTTCGGTGACGCCGACGCAACTCGTGGAGCAGAGTTGCTCTATGACACCCTCCACGATACCCTCCTTGAGTTACCCGACGACCTCCAAGTGCTCCCAGGACACGTTACCGTGACAGCGGATGGTCGATATGAAAACGGATCACCTGGCAAGCCAATCAATAGGCAGCTCGATGATCTGGCGCAACATCTCGACGTTCTTCAACTCGAAAAGGAGGAATTTGTCGAACGACTGACCGAGAACGCACCGGAAAAGCCACCGAACTACGAAACGGTTATTGACATCAATACTGGAAAGGAGATGATCGAAGATGAGAAGAACGCGACTGAACTCGAACTGGGGCCGAATAACTGTGCAGCGTGATCGTCCTTAGTGCCTCTCGATCTCTCGTTTTTGGAAACGAGACCAGTGAATAGCGCCGTTGACTGACTAATCGACTCGGGGAACAAATTCTCGAATAGTGCCGGAGACCGTTCCGTCAGCGTGGATCGTCCGATCACTCTCTGAGGTTGCGGAAGCACAATTCTTCAAAATTCATAAGTGACTGTAGCCAGATCAACCTTGGCGCTCACCCTACAAATTAAAAACAGTACGTTCACCCGCAGGAAACGAGTAAGCAACTAAACACCGGGTTCGATAGTGTGAACGCCGCATGGCGGACAATCTCTAATATGGATGTGTAGTTATTCCAGGAGGGTACTCACACAGATGTTCATGACCTATTCCGGCCAGTTTGCTAAGCAGTTAACCAAAGACGTTCTCAGTTGGGAAGGCGGCGTCTGGTATAACGAATCAATCGCTGTCAATTAAACGAGTCGACGTTGCGGTTGTCGGAGAATACTGGTTCGAATGTCGCGAAGTATTATTCGAATTTTGATGTAAAATGGGTAATACCGAGCACAGTATGAATCCATTAGGACTGCCCCAGAAATCGGTGTTCAATATTATTACCTATTGCTCGCTGACTGTCAGCGAGCAGAGGGAAACGTTGACAAGCCGAGTTTGTGTTATTAATCCAGGGCTGAGTTATTGACATTCACGCTAGGCACTAGGATCGGTTTCTCCGAACTATTTTATTCCCTACCTGAGTGAGGATAGTTAGCATGGACGAGAAACGCGATCCAGTCGGCGCCGAACAGGCGACTCGATCGATCTCTATGGCATTTCGTCATGGGAGCAACGAACGCGCCTTGACTGGTTCGCCACGAAGTTATACGGGGCAATTGTGGCGACAGGGCGAGCAGTCGTTATCTTCCTTGCCCTGGCAATTCTTCTCGTACAAATCGCACTAGGCGGGCTGGCTGCACTAACTAACCCATGGATCGGATTGTTTGCCGTCCTCTCCATCGTCCCCGCATTCGCGTTCGCAGTCTACCTCTGGTACGCAGATGTAACGATGTCGGAACCGCTTCCGATACTCGTAGGCACATTCCTACTCGGGCTGTTATTCGCCGGATTCGCGGCGGTGTTCAACTCTTATACAGAACCACTCTTTAGCCAAATTCCAATCGTGGGGATGGTGATTTTCTTCTATATCATCGTTGCTCCGATCGAAGAGACGGTGAAGTGGCTGGCTGTGCGATTGTTTGCGTATAGGAGCGACAAGTTCGATGCTGTTATCGACGGTGCTGTGTACGGCGCGATGGCCGGACTTGGATTTGCCACCATTGAGAATGCTATTTATATCAGTCAAGAAGTCCTCAAGTCCACAAGTACCGACCTCCTGTTACGGGCTGGACAGACCGCGGTTGTTCGACTATTCGCCGGACCAGGCCACGTCATTTACTCAGCGTTCGCGGGTTACTATCTCGGACTCGCGAAGTTCAACCGCGAAAATGCCGGACCGATCGTCGTCAAGGGACTGCTCATCGCGGCATTCATCCATGCCACGTACAACACACTTGTTGGCTTCGTGCCTGGACTGATTTCGACTTTCCTTCCTGCAGTCCCACATACGATGGCATACATCGGGTTTGTGATCGTGTACGACGGGTTTTTCGGGTATTTGCTCTACCGCAAGATCGAACGCTATCGTGGACTGTACGAGGAGACAAACCAGCAAGCGCCAATAGTGTCTAATAGAGATGGGACCGACAGAGACGAAGAAGCAAAACACTCAGCTAAGACAGATGATTTCGATACAGAGTAACATCTTTCTCCCAGTAAATGGCGAGGCTTCCCAACAGGAGAAATACACTCCATCCGTATTCAGTTAAGATGTGAAACCGCGTGGCTGCGCGCTAATCAGATAGGTTATCTTAGAAGGTTGAGTAGAGAGGTGAATGAAGCTCTCCCTAGATTCGATCAACACATTATTGATTTCATTGTTTCCCTCCAGAATGATCGACGACCCCACTAGCCTCAGATACTTGTTATTGATTGGTGTGTGAATCACGTACGAAAAAGGACCTTATTGTCTTTGTGCTATCCGCTGGTTACGAACTCCTCCTCTTAATCTGAACTAGAGTCGGTCATCTTGATGGCTGGCTGGATCTTGCTGATCGTCGACGGCTTGAGTAAATACATCGTCAACCAATTCCTCTTCGGATTCATCAGCCGTATTATGGGATGACACACCGAGAGAAAGGAGTTCTTCGATTGCTTGTTCGCGATTCAAGAAATCATCCTGTTCAACGAGGCGGTCAATGTCACTATCTATACGGTCGGGCAGTGTCACCTCAGACGTAACCATAGACAAAATTCATTCCTGGAAAGAGATTAATTCTTGGGTTAGTAATAGTTCTACATTGTGATGCTGTTTCATCTATTGTATAGCTACGTATAGTCGTGAGACTCCTCGCGGTAATCCCCGAGCAATACCCTATATGATCTTCAACCAAAAGAAATCAAAGATTCTGTCTCACACTTGGTCTGCCAAACTAGACTGCCGGCACGTCTATTACTCTTTCTCGACGTTAGCGCTGAAGAGGTGTTTTGACCGAACTACTGCCGAGTCCCGACAGTCTCACCCTATGTGTACTGTATTTTCGAGACTACTCCTTGATGAT
Organism: Haladaptatus halobius; assembly: GCF_020618475.1. Lineage (GTDB taxonomy): Archaea > Halobacteriota > Halobacteria > Halobacteriales > Haladaptataceae > Haladaptatus > Haladaptatus halobius. The sequence continues at coordinate 131,765 of NZ_CP085342.1, forward strand.
GAGCATCCCGTCGTTGGTTGTGATGTCGGTCGCTTCGGCTGGTCGCTCGAACTCGAATTGGTGATCTCCCGCAACGACGATAACAGTCTCACCAATGGTATCGAGGGATGCCTCGACGTCAGGACCAAAGTCGATAGTGATGATGTTTTCCTCCTCATATTCACGACGAGTAATCGTAATATCCTCTTGCTCGTTCGCGGCGGACTGAAGCTGGCGTGGAGCTTCCATACGTCAAGTTAATCCGTCTTACACCTAAGTGCTCTGCCCGTCATACAACGGCTATCGAAGAAATATCGTGCGATTGTACGTCGACGTACGCCAATGAGGAACTCAACTGCACTGATCGAGTGAATTGTAGGATCGTGACTGAACCAAACGGCCGCAACAGTTCGGATATCGTTACGCTCGGGGAACAGCGCGTGCAGTATCCACTCAATCCTCTCGGCGGCGATAAACCATATCATGAATCCCATCAACCACCCCGCCAGAATGGCGCTCGGGAGTGTAATCGACTAGGAATACTTGAGCACTCCATGGGCGAGTTCGCCGAATGCCGTCACCTCGATGGTTCCGAGTTCCAAGCCGACGAAGACACCGATCGCTGCGAATACTGCACTGCCGATGAGGTTCGAGACGTAGATGGTGCCCCAGGGTCGTTGGCTCAAAAGTAGATGCCGCACGAAATCGGTATGGGATAGTGGTTCGTTTTGGCTACTGATTGATTGACAAGCGCGAAGGCATAGGGAGTAGCCGTTGGCCGTGCTTAGGGTAGATTCCACCCCGGGATGAATTGACTTGCAAGATACGAATACACCGTAATCAGGACAATCGTCAGAATACACAGGACTGTGCCATGTTTCACCATTTTGTTTGTGTCTGCGCCGAACCCAGTTGTGAGCGCGAGACAGCCATTTGCCGACGGGAGTGCATAGCTAATGTTCAACATTGCTGCGGCAGCATACACAAATGTCGCAACGGGAAGATCGGCTTTTGCAGCTATAGAAATGATAACTGGAATCAGTGCGGCGGCTGCTGCCGTATTTGTCGTGATATTCGTGATTGTTGCGACAATAATCGCAAGAAGCAAGAATCCGAGTAAACTGAGTGTAAGGTATTGATCAACTGCCGCTCCAAGCGCATCAACAGCGCCAGACAGTGTGAGGATTTTCGCGAGTGCAATCGCACCCGGCCAGATAAACAACACCGGTAGTGGAAAGTCAGTGATGACATCAGCATTCAAAATCGTGGACGCTGACCCTGATTTTGCTGGAATCACGAATAACAGTGCACAGATAATGGGGAACGCAAGCAACGGATCAAACCATGGAACACTATTTTCGAGAACATCCCCGTAGAGTGGTTCGAGAAGTACGAGACCAAAGGCAAGGAGCCACGCACCGACGACAATGATTTCTTCCTGTTTGATCGAATCGAGCTTTGTTAATTCTGCTTGATAGAAGGACTTACTAGTAGGAACTTCTGTTGCGTCAATATCGAAGACATAGTAGAGATAGGTTCCAACAAGGAGGAAATTGAGAACGGTAAATGGGAGTAAGTGATAGATCCAGCTTGTGAATGGGATCGAATACCCAACGTGATCGCTCAACAATTCGATTGTCAAAATATCCATTCCCCCACCGAGTGGTGTTGCTGAGCCGCCAACTGCTGCACCCCACCCAATTGCTAATAATACAAGCGAGGGAAATGACGATGCTCGAATTTCATCAGCTGTTTCATACCCTTGGTAGTGGAGGATGGTGACTGCAATCGGGATAAACATGGCCGCAGTCACCGTATCTGGAATAACAGCAGAAAATACTGCTGCCAGTCCAAACCACACCAAAATCTGGGATTTTGGCCCGTAACCCAATTTATATAGAGAGCGCAAGGCCACTCGCCGTGTGAACCCCCAATATTTCCAACCTGTCGCGATGCCAACCGCGCCAAAGATGAATAAGACAAGTGGATCCCAGTAGACTGAAACAACCTCTTGCCACGGTGCGAGCGGAACAATACTGACAATCACGACAGGAAGAAGAAACACGATTTCTAGCCGAATAATACCAGAAACCATCCAGATGACGATCCAGGCTAAAAGTCCGATTGCACCTTGTATTTTCCAGCTGATTGAAAATGGAGTGAGCAACGAACCCATGAAAAGGACTGGCCCAAGGAGCAGAATGCCAATTCCTCCCTGCGGGTCGTCTCTACCGCGGAATCGGTCGAAATAGCCCGTGTGGGAGGTGGTGTCTGCCATGATGGGATAAATACAATATCACTCTCCGTGATCTCCATCGGAAAAATGAAGCTGATGATATTATTTAAGCTCACTTCACAACCCGGATAGTAATACTATGCGGTTTGCCGCTTACAGCATACTGAGATAGTAATGTATTGTCCGTTAGAATCCTCATATAATTTTGGTATCAATTATGCTTTGAAGTTTGTTTTTAAATGCAGTGAAACGGGGCTCTGAATTCGAATCATGTTTCCTTGAGCTGCACAGCCAGCACTGGTACTGGCTAGGGCGATATTGTCGGGAGCCCACAGTCTCGAAACTACCTGCCTACTTCGTCACTGTTGCGTTGGGAGAGGGCTAATCAGAAGACGGATTCACTACCAAATACTGGCTTAGGGAGCCGCATCTCTCGCACAGCGCATCCTCTGCGTCTTAAGGACTGTAGTCTGGCGACTGCACTTCGATCGTGTCGGCGATGTTATCGAGTTGTTCACCGATTGTGGCGATGAGATCATCGAGTGTCACGATACCAGTGAGGTTGTTATCCTCATCGACAACAAGGATTCGACGAACGCCGTGGTCACCGATTGCTCGCGACAGTTCGATGGCTTCCTCGTTTTCGCGCAGCGTGACCGGATCCTCTGCCATGACGTCGTCTGCAGTGAGTGCACTGACATCATCGCTCGTAGTGATTGCGATGGCGAGATCGCGGTCGGTGACAATCCCGACGGGTGTTTCATCGTCAGTAATGACGACTGCTCCGACATTTTCAGAGTCGAGTGTTTCAGCGATATCACCGAGTGTCGTATCACGATCTGCCGTGACGACGTCGGTCGGACCAAGATCACCAACAGGCATGGTTCTAGTTAAACTAGCGATGGCACTGGTATTCAAGATACTGGCAGAAGTGGCAGTACTTCTATAATCCTGCCCGCAAAGGCGGTGGCTGGTGATCCATATCTGTTCTCTTCATTGCCAGCCGATAGGATGAGTGGGAATAAATTCAAAGTGGTCTTCGAACCATCGGATATCTCAACATAGATAATATTTGACCACTTTTCAGGGAGTGTCAGTGCCATCTATACAGTGGTCTCAGAACGACTAAGATGCGAGGAATATCCGCTACTGTGAGAACGAACTGCGTCTGCTTCGGTTGAACAACATTCTCACAGTCAGGACACTCGGCGAAAACCACTTGATTCCCATTGTCTTTCTCATATCCAATCAATAATCATGCGGTGAGAATTCGGGTTTCATACAGGGACACACACCAAGTGCTGAATGGTTGCTAGTCATCGGGGAATCAGGAGAAGGGAGCGCGTGATAAACGGTCTGACTCTCCAACAAAGACAAGAGTTTTATCAGATAAGAGTGTTCGCCAATTAAAACCCGAGAAGAGTCTCTTGTGAAGATGGTGGCAATACAGATTCCTTCGCAAATGGCAATTAGGCTGCCTCTCAAATAAGATTCCGGAAAAGTCGCTGCCATAACTGAAAAATCTAAAGAGATAGTGTCTCTATAAAGCTGCTCAATGGATTAGATATACGAACGTACACACAATAATATAATATTTCATCAGTATGTATTAAACGCCTTTTCGACTATCTTCATTGTAATTTCATTTCAAGAGCTAGTGTGAGCAGCAAGGAGTTTTATCTTCTCTCCGACCGTCAAGGAAGTAGCTCCAAAATGAGTTTGAGAGCACAACCGGGGAGTCCATGACATTCACAGAAAGGGGAGCGTACCCCTTTAAATCATTGAACGGAAATGATTCAATCAAAGTATTAGAAGCGACGATCCAGGAGTTCCTCAAAGACCGACGACTTATCATAGTAATGCCGGACGAGTGCATCGTGACAAACATGAAATTCGGTGGAACACGCTGATACCGTGACTAATTCCGACATGGATATCGACACTGCCGATGTGAGCAAGGCCCCTACGTCCCAGCTTGACGGGAGCGAACTAGTCGTCGTCTCGAACCGGCAGCCGTACAAGTTCGGCTACGACGAGACCGGAGCGGTTACCGTTGACCGTCCCGCGGGCGGACTCACTGCCGGGCTTGATCCGGTTGTCCAACGGACGGGCGGAACGTGGGTCGCGTGGAGCGACGGCGAGGCCGACGATGAGGTGACCAACGAGGACAGACGTGTCGGCGTCCCGCCCGACGATCCCACCTATGAGCTCGACCTACTCTCGCTCTCGGAGGACGAGGTCGAGGGGTACTACTATGGCTACAGCAACCAAGTTCTCTGGCCGATGTGTCATGGGGGCATCTGGCAGACTGAATTCAAGGAGCGTTATTACGAGGTCTATAAGCAGGTGAACCGATCCTTCGCCGACGCCGTCATCGAGCGTGCCTCCGACGGCTCAGTCGTCTGGTTCCAGGACTATCACCTGGCGTGCGCGCCCCAGTATGTTCGCATGGCATGTCCAGACGCGTTCCTCATGCACTTCTGGCACATCACCTGGCCCGGCTGGGATACGTTCCGCAGCCTCCCTCACCGAGAGGCCATCCTCTCGGGGCTTCTCGGAAACGACCTCATCGGGTTCCACACCGACCGCTACCGGACGAACTTTCTGGACTGCGTCGATCGGGCTTTAGAGGAAGCGGCGGTCGACGAGGAGGCCGGAACGGTCCGATATCGCGACCGCACCATCGCGGTCCGGTCGTTCCCGCTCGGTGTCAACGCCAACGCCATCGCCCGGACGGCCGAATTGATTAGCAACGAACGACGGAGGGATCTGGCGCAGCAATACGGGATTCCCACCTCGGGTCGGGTCGCGCTCGGCGTAGATCGCCTCGACTACACGAAAGGTATCCCCGAGCGCATCGAGGCACTGGAACACCTCTGGGAAAGGCGACCGAAGTGGCAGAAGGAGCTGACCTACGTCCAGAAAGCCGTCGAAAGCCGGTCGGTCATCCCGAAGTACCAAGACCTCCAGGACAGGGTAGATGAATCGATAGCCCGGGTCAACGACCGCTTCGGTACGAACGACTGGCAGCCGATCATCAGGATCGATGAATTTCTCCCGCGGAACGAATTGATCGGGCTCTACCGGCTCGGCGACGTGATGCTCGTCAGCGCGCTCCGCGACGGGATGAACCTGGTCGCCAAGGAGTACGTCACCGCCCATGTTGACAATGAGGGCGTCCTAGTGTTGTCGGATCAGACAGGCGCCCATGACGAACTCGGCGACGACGCCGTCACGATCAATCCCCACAACGCTAAGCGGTTCGCCGAGGCCATCGAGAAGGCGCTGACGATGCCAGAAGTGGAGCAACGGAGGCGGATGAAACGGCTTCGCCAGCACGTGTCCACCTACGACCTTGACGCGTGGATGGCTGACATCTTCGAGATGGTGGCTCGCCTCCACGCCGACCTCGACTCGGTGGTGAATGACTGAACCCACCCCACTCGCGACGGGTCGCCGCCGATCCTGGACGCAGAAGAACTGGTTTCTCGCCTCGTGTCCACGGACGGACTCCTAAACGCTGCGACTCCTCTGAACGCCGCAGCAACGAGGTTCGGACTCACAGATGTGTCCTACTGATTTCCGCGTACTTACCAGTACAAGCGATTCTGCCGCCCTCGTTCGGCAATTGTTCAAGGGTCAAATCTCATCCACAGAGACGGTGACTAGTGAACCATATCTGTTCTCTCCCGTTTCCAACCGATAGGATTAGCGGGAATAAATTCAAAAGTGGTCTTCAAACCGTTAAATATTCTCACTACGATTCATATTTATTCAGTTTCAATAGAAGAGACACGGCGAAGGAGTGGGAAAAATACACTCCCAAGTCCGATTGCAACGATCACGAACACCGGAAACATGAGGTTCCCAGACAGATTGAGCTGGTCTACAATAACGAAGCTTACGATGACCCATAGAAGTATGTAAATGATAAAGAATCCGCCTCGAATAAAACTCCCAAATGTTGGTATAGTAGACCACGCACTCAACATAGACAAGGCTAGGTCGAGAGATGCGATAGCAGTTGCGGCGATGATCACTTTCTACTCTGGTGTACAACAAGTACTTCGGGTACACGCGGTGTCGTCGAGTTGCAGCTCAGAAAGCATGGCGTGGATAAACGCGAAGTGATTGTACTTTCTCCATTGCCTCGACGAGTGTGTCCGTCCGCGATTCATACTCCTGACGCAGCGTCTCGGCTGCCTCTTTGATCGGCACGGCGCGGAACTGCTGGGGGTTCGAGTGTTGGATTTCGACGAGGCCTTTGGTTTCGAGCACTCGGATCGCATCGTAGACACGCGTGCGCGGAACGTCAGAGGTCTCGCTGATGTCTTTGGCGGTGCCTTTCGGGAGGCGTGATAACGCGACTAAGCACTTCGCCTCGTACTCTTTTAATCCGAGTTGCTGGAGCAATTCGACTGCTTGCTGGTGATGAGATACGTCGTTCATGGATCCCAACCACGCGACCGGGGGGTCCGGTGCTATCTATGGTATTGTGTCGCTGCTCACGAGTCAATTCCTGTCCAGTTGATCGAGAGCAACTGGCAGGACGCCTGTTCGTATCCCTTTGCAATGGCTCAGCCACCATGAATCACACGCATGCAAATTCCAACAGCTTGCTGATTCCCCACCTATCTCGCTGTGAATACGGGAAACCGCAGTCCGCAAATTCGAAAAGCGCAGAATATGCGCTCAAAATCACGGATTCAGCACCAAGAGATGGTATCAGGCACGCTAATGGTGCGACAAGAGTATGTGATGAGACTACCGCGATTGGCATCGCTGAGACAGTATCCTCGACGACCTATGTCACTGAGTCAGTTCGTCAGCAGTTCACTCATTCACTCAGATAATTACAGTAGGGCTATACTGAGGTAGCTTGAACTAGTATATGGCACGGAGCTCGAAAGGGTCCCAACCAATCGCCGCTCCGTGCTGCAACTACCACTTTCGTGGTAGTTTTCGATCACGATCGATTAGTCCGGGATGCCCCCATCAGTAAGCGCTTCTTCCTGCTCACCCACTGCTGTGAGAAGTGGCTCAAGCTCGTCGAATTGGGGGCCTTGTGCCACGATCTGTGCGTCTTGATCCCAGTCGATGATCCCGTGGTCTGCTAACAGGGGGAGATGGATATGTCGCATCGCGATCGCCTGATCCTGGGTGTCGCTGTTCGTCTCCGACGCATCAAAAGCGCTTGTCGGGTCGGATTGAGGGTTACGTTGTGCTAAGGCGATGAGTAATTGTCGTCTGTGTTCATTTGACAGAATAAATAACTGTTTGCTGAGCATGATCATAATCAATAATATTCACATAGCCATAAATACGCCTCACTTTCACGGAACCTAGTGGTGTGAGGAAATGAGTGATACATCGTGCAAACCACAGGCTGAAGAGACACGTAGACCGTCTCGATCAAAGCGGACCTCCAGACGACTACTATCGTTCCACATGAGGGAGAACGGCTGGCAGAATCCTCCGTAATGAGTTTGCCGTGACTGCGACAACTGATGAAATTCAATCGCGAATCTCGTACTAATGAGAAACTCTCTCGAGCGTCTCCTCTTTTCGCCGTTCTTTTACCCGATTCCTCACACGTTACATCTCCGTGAAATTGTCACTGATTTATACGGTTAGGTGACCAGTGGTTCTGTATGCTCAACAACGATCCCCCCTCTGCCGACGAAGCTGTGGCACGACTCCGGCTTGCACTCTGCCATACCGACCTCTCCACATTAGTGGACCACGGCTTTGTCATCTGGGATCACGATGAGAATCTCGTGAAGAAGGGCCCCCGATTCGACGCTATCACCCCAGTGTCGGATCTCCCGGCTGGCCACGGTGGCGAACTTCCTGACGACTATTTGTAGCACGATATCAACCGCGTTCGTCAATCACGTCCGTGATCAGCACGGATTCAACAGCGACTGCTTAAGCAGAAGTAGAAACCCTGCTACCCTCCTCCAAATCTATATGGGATTCGTAGTGTGTCTCTATCTGGTCTCACGGGATATGTGATCGCGGCACTTGCTGGAGCTCCGGTATCCCGTAATTCCCATAAGCGCCTGAAAACCACGTAGAGACATGAGTACAATCGCGGAATTTAGTATCCCAGCGGAGGAGTTTGCCTTATCCGAGACGTTGGAGCGCCTGCCCGAGACGGTGTTTACAATCGACCGGGTGGTCGCACACAATACAGATTACGTACTGCCGTTCGTCTGGGCCTCCAACGGTGATTTTGAGACGCTGACAGCGGCACTCGAAGACGACCCTAGTGTCGGGGATGTCGAGCTTCTCACTGAACTCGACGAGGAACGGCTCTATCGAATGGAATGGGTCACTAAGACTCAGATTATCGTGTATATGCTGCTCCAACAGGATGCAACCGTGCAGCGGGCAACGGCACACGATCATCAGTGGGATCTTCGTGTACTCTTTCCCGGGCGGAACAAGATTTCGGCAGTCGGTCAGTATGCGCACGAGCACGGATTCACTCTCGATGTTTCCCGGATCTATGATGTCGATAGCGCCCAGCGCGTTCGATTCGATCTCACCGACGACCAACAAGAAGCCCTTGCCCTGGCCACCGAACACGGCTACTACGACGTCCCACGGGAAATCGACCAATCTGAATTAGCCGAGGAACTTGGCGTCTCACACCAAGCGCTTTCTGAACGGCTCCGCCGGGGGACAAAGGGCATCCTCAAGAAGGTCATCCCAGATATCTCCGCCAATGAGGAGAGAGATCGTAATCTCTAACAGAGAACTAGTGAGAGAGAAAACCTGTATCTCTCAATAGGGGAGGGGATTGACTCCTATTCTGAAGCTCTACAGACGAACGTATGATCTTAACCAACAAATCCGGTAGCCGCCCACTCGGTGTTGGTTAATAGCCTATCCGAGTTGAATTGGGACGATCTCGTGTGACGAGCAGTCGAAGGTACGGACAGGATCTCAATTTGAAGTTGATGTCTCTCAGTTTTACCTGTCTGACCACTTAGTTTCCTGTTAGTATTACAGCCAATTCGTTTACGACCATCACGCTCAATAAGCAGTGATATGGCCGAGAACAAAGACATCCACCAGAAGCCCGAGAAAACGGTTTTCCATACCGAGTTAGCTTCGGCTGATGACGGTGATCCGCAAGTCACTGTTGCGGAAGTAGTGGCAGAGCTTGAAGGGAAGAACACATCTGAACTAGCGCCGGTGTATGATGTGATCGATCACTTCGTCAGTAATCTATTTTCGAGTCCACCGCCCAAGGCTGCACAAGCCCAAATCGAGTTTACGTATGAGGGATATCGGATTACAATCCATCAGGATGGAATGGCAACATTTCGAAAAATCGCGTAATGTCGATCCCAATGCTCGCGGATCATTATCTCATCGAGTCTGGTACACGGAGTCAGATAATTCAGTATTGGAGAAACGTTCTCTTTTCCCTACTCGCTGTCGCAGAGTCGCTTGATATCAATGCAAGCAAGGCACTTGATGCTTCGCTTGCAAATAGTTGCGACGTGGGAGTAGGAGTAATAGAGAGAAAAAAGTCAAACCAGTCAAGAACGGTAGCGAGTTTTTGACTACTGAGATAGAACTGACTCGGACGCACTGTCTCAATTGGGAGCGTTCGAACCATTGTATCGATGCGTGAGTTCGTTTACAGTATTCAGATTTTTTTGAGTGCCGCAGTGTATGTGCGCTCAGATCCGTATCTTACCTCTACAACTTCCCATCCAGTCCCGACCGCTGCTTCTCGGAGTCGGTCAGGACTGAACAGACGGAACAGGAGCGTCTCTCGATCGTTTTTGTACTCTGTATGGTAGACGCGGTACGCAAGACCCGGTGTCGGATCATTGCGGTATCCGATGATCTCTGTGGTGGCGTCTCGCTCTGGATCGTAGCCATGTAACAACGCAGTTCCATCGGAAGTTGTAATAAATGCGAGATCGCCTAAGAACTTCCGAAGACCTTGCATCGATCCGGTGAGGCCAATTTGCGTCCCGAACGCGTATGCTGACTGAAATCGATCACGAGCAAAGTTCTCACGCAGCTCGAACATATCAATATGACGTGCATCCCGAACCCCACGTTCGCGCATCGTTTCTACGAGATATTCGCTGATCTCGATCGCAACTGTTTCGAATTGCTCTTGGAAGTAGAGTGTATCTCGGCCCGCTCCCGCCCCGATGTCAAGCAATGGTCCGTCTAGCCATGATGTATCCCACTCACCAGCATCGCTCTCAGGATCAAACTCGCCGAAATAGAATTGTTCAATCGGCTGTTCGCGGGTTTCTGTTCCGTCCTGGTCAATGAGCGGTTCATCTTGCTCTCCGTGGTAGTGGTCGCGGATCGCGTGACCAAGGGGATCGTCTCGTGACACAGTCTGTGACACACTATCAAATATAATAAAACTGGCTTGTTAGTCGGTACCGAGTCACGAAGACTGCAGCTACCAACACCACAGATCTGAACCGGAGACAATCTAGTAGATCCAATTGCATGTTTATCCAGAAACGTGCAACGGAAGTAGATGAGTATGACTGCTTGGACGTTAGCACTATATACTAACTATGGACGGCCGTTTCTGACCTTCATCTGACGGATGAATCAGCTACCGCTCTCGGTATCCAATTTCTCGGCGGGCTAGTTCCAGATCGGCTACGCAAATAGGGAAGAGTTTTACACTAGGGGATTTGATAGTTGTATAACTAATGGCGACAGCGTTCCACGTGGTCGCGCCTGCCGGATCCCGGCAGTGCCGACGTTGGCTTTCTCCACCAGTTACTGTCGCCTCGAACGCCAATAATGCGCCTGCGTGAGCAGGTGCACCCACATTCTCCCACTGATTGCTAGCCCGCTACAATTCGGCGAGGCTCCCGTATCGCGTCTGACTATCGGTACGAGCTACTCACGACATGATCGAACGAACCTACACCGACGAAATCACATCCGAATCCGACGGCATCGCAACGACAATCGCAGGGCACGTCCACGAGCTTCGTGACATCGGTGGACTCATCTTCGTCATCCTTCGCGACCGAAAAGGACTCCTCCAAGTCGTTTTCAAAGAAGACGACGACCCTGCGTTGTTCGAACAGGCAACAGAACTCAACTACGAAGATATCGTCAAAATACGGGGCACGGCAGCGGCAACAGAGCAAGCACATCGAGGAGTGGAGCTCGTTCCTGACAAGCTTACACTCTTGAGCGGAGCACACACTCCGCTTCCAATGGACGTCGCAAAGGACACCGACGCGAACCTCGGCACACGTCTGGATAAACGATACGTCGACGTTCGAGCCCCAGAGACCAGAGCCGTGTTCGCGCTCCGGTCGACACTCCTTACGGCGATGCGCGAGTGGTTCGTCGCGAAAGACTTCGAGGAGGTTGACACGCCGGCTCTCTCTGCCGCCGGAGCGGAAGGAGGTGCCGATCTGTTCCCGGTCGTGTATTACGATCGAGAAGCGTTCCTTTCACAAAGTCCTCAGTTGTACAAGCAGATGTTGGTTGCTGCTGGGTTCGATCGGCTCTTCGAGGTCGGCCACGCATTCCGGGCGGAAGACTTTGCGACGTCCCGCCACGTCTCCGAAATCTCGATGTTCGACGTCGAACTCGGATATATCGAGAGTCACCACGACGTAATGGACGTGCAAGAAGAATCGTTACGGTACACTCTCGAGCGCGTCGTTGACGATGCCGCCAGTGAACTCGACCTCTTAGATGTCGAGTTAATCGTTCCCACGGATGACTTTCCGCGCATTTCGTTCGAGGAAGCCCAGACGATTCTCCGTGAGGAGTACGACCATCGTCCTGACGACCAAACTGATCTGGATACACGCGGGGAGAAACTCCTCGGGAAGTACTTTGCCGAGCGAGGGCATCCAGCGATTTTCGTCGTTGGATACCCTGATGAGAAGTTCTATTACCGGCAGGACGTTCCCGGCGACGCCATTGCGTCTCGAAAGTTCGACCTCCTCTATCGCGGCCAAGAGCTCTCCTCGGGTGGCCAGCGTGAACATGACCTCGACCGACTCACAAAAACGATGGAACAACAGGGCGTCGACCCTGCTGATTTCGAGTTCTATCTCGATGCGTTCCGCTACGGTGTTCCGCCACATGGTGGGTATGGGTTAGGAATCGACCGCTTGGTGCAGCAGGTGGCCGACCTCGACAACATCAAGGAAGCGATTTTGTTCCCACGAGATCCGGACCGACTGACGCCATAGTAGGATAAAACGGGAGGGAACTCCTGTTTCAAACGTCGTTGAGAGGTATGATGATTGTATGTTTGGATAGAAACGTGCAACTCACTCAGTGGTGTCTTCGCCAATACGCAGCGGGTGTGTGTGGCTGGCGTGATGGGCTTGTTGCGGTGGGGTTCATGGTTCATACGTATCGTGCCAGCGCCGAGACGGGGACAGATGTATATAACTAACTCTATATGAAATAACCCATACATTCACGTTTATACTATCAGAGCTAAGACAGAGGTGTGCGGATGCCTTCTCAACGCTCAGTACTCCTTGAGGAGTACACATGGCCAGAGGTAGAAACCGCTCTTGAACAAGGAACGCGGACGGTGGTTGTCGCCGTCGGCGCGGTCGAACAGCACGGGCCGCACCTCCCACTCATCATGGACACACTCGCTGGCGACGAACTCGCACGGCGCATCGCCGAGGAACTCGGCGACGCACTGGCCGCGCCGACGATTCGCCCGGGGTGTTCGGGCCACCACATGGAGTTCCCGGGGACGATAACGGTGCCGGCCGAGACGCTGATGGACGTGATTCGCTCGTACTGTCGGTCGCTCGACGAACACGGGTTTGAACACGTCGTCCTCGTGCCGACGCACGGCGGAAACTTCGCGCCGGTCAACACCGTCGCCCCAGAAATCGCCCGCGAAATCGACGCGAACGTCATCGCCGTCGCGGATCTCCACGAACTCATGGAGCTACAGAACGAGGGGCTTCGAGCGGGTGGCGTCGAGTACGAGGAACCGGTGATTCACGCGGGGGCCGCCGAAACCGCTGTCGTACTGGCGGTCGAGGAAGGACTCGTCAGGACCGACGAACTCGAAGTCGGAACCGAGGGCGAAATATCGACTGCACGGCTCCTGAGCGAGGGATTCGCGGCGATCACCGAGAATGGCGTTCTCGGCGACCCGCGAGAAGCGACTCAGGAAGCGGGGGAAGCCATTCTCGAGACAGTAGCGACCGCATATGCTGCCCAAATCGAAGCCGAGCGCGATGCAATCTGAAAACGGCAGTCGGAATCTGCCTCATTCTGCAGTGAGACACTCCCCTGTTGACAGGAGAGAACGGGCGACGTTGGTTCGTGTTGCGTGTTTACGTAGAAACGTGCAACTCAATCACTTTCCAACCCGTGATACGCCCGAAACCATGCGATTCAACTTCTCGATAGCGCCATCCCCAACCTCTCTATTGCATGAAAATCCTGATTAACACGCAATGAGGACGGAACGGAACAAAGACGGGACGTCCAACGCCTGGCTCAGTCGGGAGGAATACCGCGCGATCCCGCGCGCCGCCGATTCATTCGAACACGAGATCGCCATTCGCTTGATGGGCGACTGCGGCCTTCGCGTGACAGAAGTGCTCGGCGTCACGCCCTCAGACATCTCGCGGATGGATGACGGACGCCACTACGAGCTAGAGATCACAAATGGCAAGGACACGACCGGGAGCTACGACGGTGGCAAGCAACGTGAGACATGGTTGCCCGTCGAGGTCGAGGCAACGATCAATCGCTACGTCCAGCAGGCCGGTGTTCGGGACGACGACCCCTGATTGGACGGTCGAAACGTACGGTGCAGGACTGGGTTGAGCAGGCCGCCGACCACGCTGCCGAGGAAACGGACAACGACGACTATCGGCGCGTCTCAACACACGATCTCCGCCGCTGCTGGGCGAACCACCTCCTTGTCGAAGGGAACATCTCACCGCGCATTGTGATGGCGCTCGGTGGCTGGTCGAGCTATGACGCGATTGAGCCGTATCTGGCTGCATCCACTGAAGCGAATATCATCGAGTAGACGAGCGCTGTTGAGCTGTGAGCGGCCAATCAAAGGCCGAGAATCATACCCAAGGAATCCATAAGCGGCAGTGCGATTAGCCAGGTACCTCCGGGTAAGATAAATCTGTGCGCAATGTGGTGCGTACCTGCCATCGAGTCACGCTATCGTATGTCAATAAAAACCATAGGGTGACGCCTGTTACCTACCCCCAATGACGGACACCTTGCACGACGAAATTGACTTCGAGACCAACCTCTCCGTGGATTCTCTATTTCCACAAACAATGGAAACTACTCGACTCCGTTTTGAACGGCTGTGCGAGGACACTGTTTCAATACGAACCCTCTTTACTCATCTTGCACGTGGGGAAAATATTGAGGAAGAGACCAAGTACGTCCTCTGGGCACCTCATTTCTCGCTTCACGATACCCAATCCCTCCTCGAACAAGCTGACGAGCACTGGCGCGATGGCGAGGCGGCGAACTACATCGTTCGTCCCCGACCTGGGGAAGATGGAGCAGGTGAACTAGCTGGGAAAACGGAGTTAGCAATCGACTGGCATCGCCGCGCTGGTGAACTTGCAGTATTTCTCCGTAAGCCGTTTTGGGGACGTGGCTATGCGGATGAGTGTTTCCATGCTCTGTCAGAGCTTGCGTTTACGCAGCTTGACCTGGAGGTCGTCGAGGCTGAGTGTGCGGTCGCCAACGACCGATCACGCCGAGCTATCGAGAAGTTCATTGAGGCACATGGCGGGGAATACGCAGGTGTCCTTCGAAATTGGCGGATTCCCGACGGTGGTGAGCCACTTGATTCGCACCACTTCTCGATCACGCAAGAACAGTATCTCACCCAGAAGTAGCCTTTCTCCATGTGGCGAAGACAAGGATATTAACCACTGTTCCATGTAATTCCTGCTATGCCTGGTGTAGCGTTCTTGCGAGGAGATCGGGTCACACTCCGAACGATCGAACACGAAGATATCGCCATCATTCAACGGGCATACAATGAGCCAGACTTCCAGCAGGGGTTCTTGATTGAATCTCCGGTAAACCAACATATGATTGAAGAGCGTATCGAGGAGACTGTTGAAGAAGACGACGACAGTATCTTTCTCCTCACCTGTGTCGATGAGAATCCCATTGGAGGTGTCTCCGTACGGAAGATGCGGCAATCTCATGGCATGCTCGCCTATTGGCTCCTCCCCGAAGAGCGCGGCCAGGGATATATGACCGAGAGTGCAGCACTCTTGGTCAATCACGCGTTTACGTCAGTCGGCCTTCACCGCATTTTCGCATGGATGATCGACGATAACGAGGCCTCCCAAGCCGTGCTTCAGCGGCTCGGATTCACCCACGAGGGGACGTACCGTGAACATGTTTTCACTCGGGGTGCATACCACGATACTGAACACTACGGCCTCCTCGAAACAGAATGGAAGGGAATCGATCCCACTCTTCAGGACCACTGAGAACCGGCAATGACAGTCTCTACGTCATCTCGACTGCTCGACTGCTCGACTGTTGGATAAATGATGGCTATGACGAGATAGAATCCACAGATTCGGTTTGAAGAGGAGATTAAACAAGCATGTCAGCCATATCAGTAGCTGCGACGTGTCGAAAGTCATATCTCGCTCACAGCCAGTCAGTCGTGGCGATCAAACTGCATCACGTCGGCGAGATTTTACATACTCGTGGACACTCGTCGTGATCTGGTCGAGCTCATCCGCTGCGAGGTGCGGATGCACCGGGAGGGCAAGCACTCGATTCGATAGCCGATCGGCAGTCGGCAATTGGACATCGTGATCTCGGTATGCTGGCTGGCGGTGAATCGGCGTCTCATAGTAGACGCCCGTCGCAACGCCATGTTCGGTAAGGTGCGTCCGAAGGCTGTCTCGCTGTTCGGTCTGGATTGTGTAGATATGGTAGACGTGGCGTCGATTCGCGGGCTCGACTGGCGTCTCGACGATCCCCTCCAGTTGGGATGTGAGCTGCTGAGCGTTCTGTCGTCGTGCGTCGGTATATCCTGGGAGTTTTTCGAGTTGCGCACGCCCAATGGCGGCAGTCACATCCGACATACAGAAATTATGACCGAGCCCATCGTAGCCGTCCTCTGTCTTGCCGTGTTCGATAAATGAGCGAGCGCGCTCTGCAACTGCTGAATCATCAGTCACTACCATGCCACCCTCTCCAGTCGTCATGTTCTTCGAGGCGAAAAACGAGAAGCACGCTGCATCCCCGAGCGATCCGACTGGTTCCCCATTGTACTGTGCGCTGTGAGCTTGGGCAGCATCTTCGATAATCAGGAAGTCGTGCTCGTCTGACAGCTCACGTAGATAATCCATCTCACAGGGAAGCCCGAAGGCATGGACGGCGAGCACTGCATCAATCTGTTCACCGTCACGGAGACGCTGCTCAAACGCCTCGCAATCAATGTTGTAGGTGTCAGCTCTGATGTCGACGAACGTCGGGGTAGCACCACACCATCGAATCGCGTTCGCACTCGCAATGAACGAGAATGGAGTCGTTGCAATCCGATCACTTTCTCCAAGTCCGAGTGCGTGAAAGGCAGTGTGAAGTGCAGTCGTTCCGTTTGCGGTTGCAATCGCGTGGTTTGTATCACAGAAGGTTGCAAACTCCGTTTCGAACGCATTGACTTCGGGGCCACGTGTGAGCTGCCCACGTTCGAAAACCGTCGCAATCTGATCCAGTTCGGCATCGCCAAGTGTTGGTGCTGCGAGAGGAATCATCTGAAACTTCGTATGCAACGATAGTCGGTAAAAAAGTTCGCCCGAGATTACCACATTCTGTCAAGAATCTCGGCGCATGAGTGATTCGCTGTTTAGAAACTCAATTCATACTAACACATAAAAATACATAAGTTCTTCGGCATACTTGAACGCTACCAATGAGCTTTCTATCTCGTGTATTCAACGGATAGCTGGAATTGTAATGGTACACCAACTCTTCCCTGAACGAATCGAGACACGACGGCTGCTCTTTGAACGAGTTAGTCACGAACTGGTGGATCCGTTTGAGTTATATGATCTTGTTAGTCGAGACGGGTGGCAGAAGGATTCAACCGAGCATATGCCGTGGTTTCGGTTCAAACACCTCGACCACGTTGCCGGGTTCATAGATAAAGCTGAACAGGAATGGGCTGACCGGGATACTGCTCGATACCTTCTGCGGTCGAAAGACGAAGGGGGAGAGCTGGTTGGCCTGACAGCCTATGGTCCGGAATGGAAAGAACGACGGGCAGGATCAGGTATCGTGATAGCGAAACAGTATTGGGGGCGAGAATATGGCGTTGAGCGAGCGTCTGCGTTTATTGAATTGACGTTCGAACAGTACGATCTAGACGCGTACTATACTACCTGTAGTGCTCGTAACGAACCGTCCCGCCGAATGATCGAAAAATACGTCGAGAAGTATGGTGGCCGCCACGAAGGATTGTTGCGCCAGCACTCACCTCGCCCGAACGGTGAAATCACCGATCAGCATCGGTTTACTATCCTGCAAAGTGAATACGAGGATGCAACCGAGTGTATGGATACACTTGAATTTGATATTAAACAGTAGATTTACACTCGCTACTCGACATCAACTCGGTTTTCTACTCCCTAAGCTCGTAAGCGAAAGTGAGTTCGGCCGGGCCGCGACCCCTCGGGGAAGCGCAAAATCTATTCCTGCCGCACACGGGGGTAATCGTCGAAAACCGGACGTCGTTCGTCTGCGGTCTACTCAAGCGGCTTTGCTATCTACTGACCGCGATCAATTCATAGCTATTGACACGCATTTGAATCGAGGATATCCCGCTTAAGTCACTTATTGCCTGAACCTCAGGGTTTTGCCGTTCAAGAATGTTGCAATCGGCTCGCCGGTTTTAAACGGAAATATCTCCATGATTCCTCGTAGAAGTTGATTTGACCGTATCTGATTTAAGACCAAAAGCTCTTATTGGATAGGTGTAACTTTATACATTATAATGAGCTCTGAGCAATTAGAGGCCTTTTCGTATGATGGGCTGCTAGTTTTCAATGGTCTCTATACTACCAATGTTCTTGATGCGAATTTTGACTTTGATCAGGTTATCGAAGAGGATCTAACAGATTTTTCTAAGGGATCAATTGAACGGCCTGGACGTGGTTATCGTGTTCTTCCGTTTGCCGATTTTGTATCTGACGATCCTGAAATTGGTCGCCAGATAAAGGACTTGTTAGGGGATGTTCATGCGCTTAGACATCTTGAAGAGAAATGGGAACTTCGTGAAACAATTCGCGATGGGACCACTGAACAAGTGCCCACTATTCGGGAGCGTTCATCATTTGATGTTTATTGGGCGTTTCCTGACTATCTTTTCATCAGGGCAGACAAGACAAAAGCTGAGACTGCTGGCGAACTTCTTTCTCTAACTCTTGATGAATATCTTTCAATGAATGAAATTGAATTTGATCCAGATTTCCTCTTATGGTTATTTGCAAAAGAAAAAAATAGTGAAGGGCTCCCTGGAAACCTTTCGATTAATATGCTAACTGACGCTGAAATCCGTGGAAGTGAACCGGATTTGCTTGGACAACGTAGTAAGGTCGATGATTCTACAGACATTACGAAATCGGCTTTAGTCTTAATTAATGTTCTTCAACAGAAGGCCTTTGTAGCACTTGAGGGCGTATTTGGCTTATCGGACAAGTTTGTTAGAGCACGTGTTTCCAACGATGGGCGGGTACACGTTAAAGCCGATCACGCCATCCATGGCTCTTCTGATATTGAACGAATGGCGATTTCAATAGCATTTCTTAGAGAATTCACTAGTCTCTATGAGTCTTGGAAAGGCCTCGATGATGAGTACCGACTTCCCCCTCTCGAGTTTCTCACCGACATCTATGAGGAGTGTAAGCGGCAAGGAGTAGAGGTTACATTCTCTATTG
Source organism: Haladaptatus halobius (assembly GCF_020618475.1). Lineage (GTDB taxonomy): Archaea > Halobacteriota > Halobacteria > Halobacteriales > Haladaptataceae > Haladaptatus > Haladaptatus halobius. The sequence goes on from NZ_CP085342.1 coordinate 150,941, forward strand.
ATAGTGTTATCGAGGAATACCGTCAAAAGGGTAGCTCTGAGAACTATTCTGATTACCAATCCGGATTTGACGACTTTACTGAATAAGTCCTAAGTTCGACCCAAATGCTATGATATATGGAGTTCAAAATACAAGTGTGAGCTAGGATGGCCGTGTCTAATCTCCGCCGAGCTGATACTGTTGGACCCTCCTTAGCGGAACGTATTGAGATCTCCTCAGGAGCTCAATTGTCTATTCAGTCGCTTATCTTTGAAGGTGTTGAACCACTCGTTGAGGATTATCCATTCTCAGATCAACAGATTATTCGGGGATCCTTTTTGTACGATGAGCCATCTGAATACACTTCTGGACGAGAAATTGATGTTGATTTTGAATATCGATCTGGTTCACAACTATTCATTTTAGAACTAGATACAGACGTTAGATCGCTAGATAGCGTTGTTCAGAGCCTTACTGAAGCTATTCCACAAGAGTTCATCATCTACCGAAATCTCCATGCTCCTGAGGATGCATTGTGGTCATTCCTCGAACACGCAGATAGGATACTGGAAATCGATATTCTTGATGAGGGCCAAGAAGTTCCATATGATGAAGTTGAGGGTGTTCCTCGGGAGGAGGTGATTGGCAACTTTGCCATTGAAAAAGCGGAAGTCGGATTCAATGTTGAGGAACATTCGATAATGGTTCGATATCAAGGTGGGGATCTTCAAATCAACTCAGATTGGGAATACGGCCGAGAATACATCATTCAGATCTTTGAACGGGAAGTTCTTGCAGACGCGTAAAACTCAATATGTCGATGGGCGATCTCTCACGATGGCACTCGCTCACACAAAGCTTTCAGAATTTTGTCGATTATTATCGTGGAACGAACATTTCTTATGCTGCTATCACTGTCTCAACAATTCTCTTTGGAGTAAATGGATTCTTTTCGCCTGTTTGGATTAGGTTCTTTCTTGGAGGAGGAGCTGTCACCATATTTTCTCTTTCAGTGATTTACAAATATTGGGAAGGGAAACCATTTGGAGTTTCAGTAGATACTACCCCCTCACATCTTGTGGATGGAAACCGCCAACCCGATAAAATGGGAGAACGCCGGGATATCGCATTAATTCAAAACGGGGAGGTTTTGCTCCATGGTAATGTACTACTTTCCCGCTTTTCTGATCAATTTGTACTAAATATCGACTCATCCGAAGATATTAACGCTGAGCTTAGAGCAATTCCCCGCAGCGAACATGATTATAATCCAAGAACCAACGTACTCAAATGCGACAATGTAACAGAGTATGAATTTCCAATTACAATTGAGGTCTTTCCAAATAGATCTGTTGCTGAGGGTGGTCGTTACTTTTGGTTAGAAATTTCGGATGGTAGAAGCAGTCGTTTACTCGAAAAATTTGACGTTATCAATGTAGATCCCTAGTAGTATAATATTGAAAATCGACGCTAACAAGCGTGCCCCTCAATGTTCTCGACTTAGTTGCTATCCCATGAAGTAACAAGCGGGTGAGTTCTTGAAACATGGTTGTTAAGTAGTGAGTTTCAGTAAAATTGCCTATGTCGGATTTCCTTCGACCTATCGTTGAGAATTTTGATCCAATCGATTCTCTCCCAGGTGATGAGGAGATGGAAGCAGAGTTACCGGAGAATCCTAGTGTTGAGGACATCAGTGAGGCAAGGAGTTCACTGACTAATGACCAAACACCCGGTGCTGCTCTTTTCACGGACAAAATCCTTGCTGAACTGTTGCATCTATCTGATCAAGCAAGAGACCGAATAGAAGAGGTTGATAATGCACCAGTAGTTGAATGGGATGGGGAACAGAAAGACGATATTCATCTGTTTTTTGCGTTTATTGGCCAAGCTCAGGAGTACCTCCTCCGTCAGGCAGTCATTAGGAAAGTAATCAGCGATGATGCCACGACAGATGCGATGAAAGAAAAGATATTAAGCGACAAAAGAGGCCAACCAATGTCTACAGGGCAGTGCTTAGATTATCTCCACCGTGGCGGATTTATTGATGACGGACTCAAAGGTGAGATTGGGCAAACGCGTAATCAGCGTAACGAGGCCGTCCACGATATTCGGCGGTGGATATTTGCGAACTTTGACCCAATCGATCTCCAGTCGGATATTGCACGTGGAGAGCGGACTGTAGTGCGACTTTTAGAACTCGTTTATGGCTTCGATTTAGAGTAAACGTACAATCGCTATTCTACGGACAAATAGTCCGGGTGAATCCAGTCTAAGCCATCAAGGCGCGGTTCAAGCCATGCCTCGAAGTCGTCCGACTGATCTTCGTCGGTATGTCGCCACACGATAACTGCATTCTTGCTGTCCACTTCTCGTTCGTCAAACGGAGCTAACGACGCAAACGCGGGCGGATTCAACGTATCCCAATGGTAGAGTGCTCGCTTACCATCGATAGAGAGACCGACTAATTTCGTGTGACTGTACGCACGGCTCAGAACTTTGCTTGCCATTAGTTCGGCATCCTCTTGCGATGTCTCGCGGAGTTCGGCGATTTCCTCGGACAGCTCCTTAAACAGTTTGTCGCGCCCAAACGGGACGAGCTTGTGATTCATAGTCAATAGACGAACCAGCATAATAATAGGGGTGAGCCATCCCCGGAGTGAAAGTGACGTACTCAAAGCACGGAGACCTGTAGTTCGATACAACCAGAGAGAAAGCGGTTTGCACGTGATGGGACTACGGTAAGCTATGGCGGCTGCGTGGGCAGAGTGGGATCACGTCACGAAGATCGACCCAGACAAAACACTCCCCGACGGGGATACCTACACAGCAATCGCTGAGACAGGAACAGATGCACTCATTCTCGGTGGCACCACGAACGTCACCGAGTCTAGTGTTCAATCGCTTCTTGCTACACTTACTCCGGCTGAGATCCCGATCTTCGTCGAGCCGACCTATTGCCCAACTCAATTCCATCGTGAGGGACTCGTTGGCTACCTGGTTCCGATCGTCTTGAATGCCGATGACCCACTGTGGATCACAGGAGCGCACCACGAATGGGCTCGCTCCTCCGATCTCGAGTGGGACTACGTCCACCCAGAAGCCTATATTGTTCTGAATTCAGCATCGTCAGTGGCGACGTACACGCAGGCCAACTGTGACTTGGATGTCGATGACGTTGTTGCCTATGCGGAACTTGCCGAACAGATCCTTGGCCAGGAGATTATCTACCTCGAGTATTCCGGCACCCTCGGCGATCCAGCTGTTGTCGCTGCGGCACGAGATGTCCTTTCGTCAGCACGGCTCTTCTATGGTGGCGGGATTCACGACTACGATTCGGCCTATGAGATGGCAAGTGTCGCTGACACAGTCATCGTCGGTGATGTCCTTCATGAGGCTGGTATCGAGGCGGTCGAGGCAACCGTTCGCGGAGCAAAAGATGCGCAACATGAGTCATAATCGTGCCCTCTACGATCACAGCGGAGATTGAGGAAATCGAGAGTCTGAGTTTGCAACCAGTTGCTCTTTGGTTAGTATGAGCTGCTAACTACTATCGCCCACCGATTTAACCCGTTCGCGCACAACCACTCGGTATGAGTGAGAATGCTGCAATCATCGCCCGAATTATCGAGCATAACACGGGCGGGCAAAACCGTGCGACAATTGACCGCCCCCATATTGGTGTGATCGCAAGTCAGCATAGCCGCTTTGACGGAGATCTCGACGACGCGATAACCGAGGCCCTTGCCGAGGGGTACATCGAGGAACAGGATGGCGAGTACGTCGCGACAGAAAAAGTCTGGACTTTCATTCCCGGTACGACTCGCTAGCGCGTCGTTCGATCTGATTGCGTGTTGTCCTCTTCTTACCTTTCCGCCGCTCTTCGACCGTTCCTAGTAGTGGCTCTGTTGACACCCTCACCGGCTGCCAAGAGGTGTGCGCTGTATACAACGCAAACACATAAGATTGGTATCTTATAAGAAACCAACTTAACTATTATTAGTAACTCTCAAAAAACTTATCTTGAAGGAGGTAATAACTAATTCTAGAAACGCCGCCTGCACCGAAACACGAGTGGTCCCCTATGACATCGACTCCAACCTCTGATAAAGATGGCCGCAGATCGCGCAGTAGACGGGCGTTTCTGGCGACAACCGCCAGCCTCGGCCTTGCTGCACTCTCCGGGTGTGTCTACGGCAGCGGTATTGGTGCAGTTGATGATGGATCGAGCGGCACCAATAGCACGAATTCAACAGGTGGCATGCCGTCAGGACTCGATCCAACCAAATACGCTGACCAATTCAAACACCGGGTCAACATCGCAAACAAAGGCGCAGATAACACTGGAAAGCAAGCGATCGATGATGTTCTTGAGCAGGTAATTGACGACGATACGCTCGTCTACTTCCCACCTGGTCGATATAAGCTGAATACGAGCCATCGTCATGTTGGACTCCGCAATCTCGGCATTGTTGGGCAAAATGCCGTCCTCACGCACGGCCGTGTGGACGCGATTGAGGGGTTCGACGTGACCGAGGGAGAGTATCATGGGCCAGCTCAGCATTTCAAAATCGGGGTGCCTGACACGCCACACAAGGGTTCCTTCGTGTTTGGTGGGTTCACGGCTGATTGGCGTGGGAAGAACGAAGGGATGCAGATTCTGAATCATCACACGGCCGGGAAATCGGTGATTCAGAACATTCGGCACGGAGGCCTTACGTACCAGAAGACGATCAACACGCGCGATACATACGATGGTGGCCCATACGCTGGTCGGTCGTGGGCGACGTCGGGAATTACGATGCATCCACGCACACAGGGGAAGCTCCGCTTAGAACACGTGATCTGTGGTGGGTGGCCCGACAACGGGATCTACTGTATTGGCGGCCAACCCGGGTCGGGTGACGGCACTGTCGAGGTCATCAACTGCATTTCGGGGAATTCACAGGCGTCAAACATCCGAATTGGGGGAAAGAATTCGAAGATCATCGGTTGCAAAGTCATTATCGATGAGTCGTTCGGGGAGGAATTCTACTACGAGCAGCGCCCGATCCGGTTAGATGACGGCTCTTGCACGATCAAGAATACACAGATCATCCAGAAGAAGCCGACTGGCTGGAGCATCACTGTCCAGCACGCCATTCAGAAAGCGATGATCGAGAATGTTTCAATAACAATCCATGATACGCCGATGAAGGCACTCGTTGTCGATGATGCTGCGAGCAACGTCACTGTTCGGAATCTGAAGGTTCAAACGCCCGGCTGGCAGGGAACGGAGAGCATGCTCTTTCGTGGGTCGGGCGACGTGATGGAGAATATCACGGTAGATGGGAAGCCGATTTGATCCCGCGATCAGATTTTTCTGATCTCTCGGAGGACACCCACGACGCAGATGAGCGAAACAAGAAACGCTACTGGTTTTGCCCATCCGTCGGGAAGGTACATCGAAAGGTAGTACCAGAACCCAATGAAGGAGAGACCGAAAACGATGAACGGTGCTCCAACTGCAAACAGAAGTGCAGATGCACCTTTGCCGAGAGTTCCCATCGTCACGCCCTCCAGTTTGCGATGGCGGCCGTACCAAGGATGATGAGGAACGACCCTATTCCCTCGATCCCAAACGCATAGCAAACGACGAGAGCGACGAGAATTGCGCCCCAGAAGCGCACTTTTCGACTGTGCTTGATCGCATTGATGAGTGTGGTTTTGAGTGAGGTCATGAGTCTGTCTCTTGGTCGTTCGTGGTGTTTTCGCGTGGGTCGGTGATGAGGTGGTACAGTGCTGATTTGGCGTGGATGTTTTCGATATAGCCTGCTGCTTCCAGCACTTCTAATCGTTGATGGATATACTGGCGTGTGTAACCTGTTTCATCGACCAGATATGATTGCGTTCGATCTCCCTCGTGAAAAAGGTCGAGTAATTGCTTGTCCACATCCTTTAGTCGTACCATCAGTTGCATATCGTAGCTTATCATACGTAAATATTATTTGTAATTGACCTACCGAGTTTACGGTCAGTCAAGTAAGCTCTGTAGACTACTGTCCGTAAACTATTTGTTTCTCTCTGTTGTTCAGTAGGATGTAATATGGTTCCCTCAAGAAACCGCGAACAGAGCAGCAGAGATACGTCAGAAACAGCACCTGGAGAATACGTTTCACAGACAGTAGCAGGCACTGTTGATGCAGGCATTGAACTAGTGGACACGGTGGCTGTGCGTGTCGGACGAGCGGTTGGAATCAAGGATGAGACAGTCGCGAAGGCGATTCCGAAGGCATACAGTGTCGCCCTCACGTCGGGGCTTGTTGTTGGCCGTGCGGCCGCTCAGTCGAGTGGGAGCGTGAATGTATGTGGTCAATCCGAATTCATTGGGCAGGCACTCCCGTTCTTCCTCACTGCTGGTGGGACATTCCTCGTGGGTGCCTATGCGCTCAGCCAGCTCATCGGGGGTGGTGGCCAAGCATTGACGATGTCGAGCGGGAAGCAGGGCACGTTCAAACAGATGCAGATGAGAGGGCACAAGGGATTCATCAGCGCGCTTGTCGGCCTCTCATTGCTTGGCATCATGATGGGCTGGATGGCCTTCCCGGTCGATACCAGTTGCATCCCAGCGGTCTAAGGAGGAACGCATGCACGCCAACACCCGACGAGTGTTGGTTGTCAGTTTTACCGCGGCCCTTCTCGTGCCACTGCTGATTACTCCGGCGCTCGCCGCCGCCCCTCACTCGTCACACCCGATGCTCCAGGTCACATCGCCTAACGGATCCACGTCCAATAATTCGACGACAACGACGCCAGCCAACGGCTCACATGCGCCGGGCAGTGGCTCGTCGGGTGGTGGTGGATTCGGCTTGATGCCAGATATTCCGGGTCCGAAAGAGACCGCGAAGATCTTTGCGAATTATCTGGCTGGCACGTGGCTGGTCGACCAATTTACCACGGCATTCAAAGACTTCATCAACGCCTTCACCGGCTTCATCGTCGGGACACCATACCCGACGAACGACGGCTATCTCGGTATCCTTGGCTACCCAGTGGAGAACCAGAATCCCAATTGGAACGATGTCTTCTGGAAGTTGTACGTTCCATACGTCGGGTCAACGTCGATGATACTGCTGGTATTGAATCACTGGCTGTCAGGGATCAAGGTCACGATGCCCGGTATCGGACGGAATCTCGATGGTGGTGACTTGCTTGTCAAAACGACTGCTGGCGGGATGTTCATCGGCCTCTGGTGGCAACTCGGGACGGCGATCGCCCGGCTGAACAATGCCTTTGCGACTACGCTCGCACCGAGCGGTGCGGAGATGGTCACCACGCTGAATGGGTTGGCCAAAGTCGCCTCTGGAGGTGTCCTCACAATCCTCTTGACACAGGGGGCGAGCCTCTCTGAGGTCTTTGCCTTGGCACTCATGTTCGGCACGCGCCACGCGTTGATTATCCTCTATCAAGTGTGCATGCCAATCCTGGTGATCATGGCGCTCACGGCACCGGCTGAGTGGATGCGTGGATTCTTCGCGCGATTGGCGTGGCACTACCTCACGCTCCTGATCCTCGTCTTTCCGGCGGCCTTCCTCCTCCGACTCGGGTTGATTATCGACTTCGATTTCGGATTCGGTCCGCTTGGAGACGTACTCGTCGGAACGGGCTTCCTCGGTGGCGCGATCTTGTCGGTCGCGATCCTCGGCTGGACGTCGATCGCGACGCGGCGCTATGCAGGGAAAATGAGCAGGGCAGCGAACGAGAGTCGCCCCTCGAAGGAGGGAATGGAAAGATCCTACGAACGTGCCAAAGAGCGCAAAGAATCAGCGACCACGTGGATCCAGTCCCGTGAGCACCAGCTCCGAAACATCCGCCAACGCGCTAGTGAGCGCACGGAATCCGCTAAGCAGTGGGTCCAGAGTAAGCAAGACGGATTTCGAGCTGTTCGGACCGATGGCGGAAAGGAAGGCATGCGGAAGCGACGTGCGAACAGCCGAGATTGGGATTACACAGCAGAATCGAACAGAGCGAGTTCAGACGATGACTGAGACTCTGAATTGTCGTGCACCCACGGAGGACGGGGCCTGTCCTCCCACTCGCAGTCAAGCAGTGTCGTTTGCTGACGGCACTGTGCTGCGGTGATTCACCACACAGACAGCCCACTCATGTTAGATTCAACCGGAGCAGAAGTCCTCGATCAAATGGCCAGCGGACGGGATGTTTTCGGCCGTTGGGACATGAACGAACTCGTTCGTGCCATCTACCCGGCACTCGGGATACTGGTTCTGACGCCGTTTCTCCCGAAACGGCTCCAGATCGCGGGTATTCTCCTCACGCTCGCTGCGCTAGCGAGTGCAGGGATTGTGCTCGCTGTTGAACCAGAGTACCTCACAGTAGGCGAGTTCGTCGCTCAACGGACGAAATGGCTCACCCGGCAATCGGTGAAGCTCCATTCTCGTCACAAACGCCGCTAACTCCACAGTATCGCCTGTAAACCAACACCCCGCCATTCAAGCCAATGAGTCAGAACGCCCAACCCGCAAATGAGCATCCGACTGCGCAGAAACTCTTCCGAACAATCCCTCTCGTCCGTCGATTCGTGACGAGTGAATCCGGCCAATCCACGCAAGACTGGATCCCCGTGAATCGACCACTTCCGGCACACAACGCCATTGAATTGGCAGACCGATCGGTCGTTGCCGCAATCCGCGTCGATCCAGCGAACATGAGTACGAAAACGGCGTCCCAGTGGGAGGATCGCATCAAGCAGCTGGATGAAGCCCTCTCAACAACCGTTGATTTCGAGATCGAGCAGTACAGCACGCTTCGCTCGCTCGATAAACAGAGCTATCGCGAGGATTATCACGAGATGGCGGCTGAACGGCCCGACGAAAAGGATCTCACGGGGATGAACCGCCTGCAACGTCGCCTGCTCGATGAACGAGTGGAGATCATCGACGATGACCACGAGAGTGTGCTCGTTCGCGAGCACTACATTCTCGTGAAGGTCATGCCGGTCGAACTCTCCGAATCGTGGGATGACGCGGCTGGACTCTTCGGGAGTGCGACCAACCTCCCGCTGATCGGCGACCAGATCAAGGCTCGTCGGATGAACAACTACGGCGATGACCTCGAGAAGCTTCGCACTGACTTGACTGCTCGCCTGAACAAGCGGGTTGACAGCGTCGTTCAGGCACTCGGAAGCGTCGATGGGATCACTGGGACGCCCATTTCGCTTGTCGAGTTCTCGCGGTTGCTTCGCTCCTTTTACAGAGCAGATAACGCTGCGACAATTCCCGATGGGACGATTCGGGCATTGATCCATGACTCTCCGGTTGTGGGTGCGGACGCCGATGTAGACGCAGATTACGAGGTCGATGTACAAGCGAAGGACAGCGACCCGCTCGCCGAGAACTATCGGTCATTTCTCGCTCCCGAGTCGGTGCGGTATGATGATCAGCGCTATCTCGTCCTGGACGAAGAGACCTACGTCCTTGGAATGTGGGTCGAGAACTGGCCGGAAAATCCTGATATCGGCATGTTTCGCGACGTGCTGAACACACCCGGCGTGCATATTACACTCTCAACGCACGCGCTTGGGGTCTCAAAATCCGACGCTCGGCAACAGTCCCAGAAGAACAAGATCAAACACAAAAGCGACTACGAGAAGAAAGAGCAGGAAGGGCACTGGGGAGCCGAATCGGCCTATCGCAAGTGGCAGGCCGCCTCGGACATCGAAGATGCGCTGACCGACTCAGGGTCGGGGCTGTTCATGACATCAACGTACGTGAGCCTTCGTGCCAGTTCTGAAGAGCAGCTGCTGGATGCGGCGAAGACGATGAAACAACGATTCAAAGAGCAACCCGCTCGGTGTGAAGTCGTTCCTGCCCACTTCCAGCAAGAAGAGATGGCTCACTCGGCCGCGCCACTCGTCTATGATGCGATGAACAAGGCCACACCGATGCTTGGGCGTGCACTGGCAAAGCAGATGCCCTACACGTCGAACAACATCTACGAGCCGTCGGGAATCGAGGTTGGTATCCATCATGATCGGGACGAACCCACGATTGTTGATCCGTACCTTCGGGGGATGGGCTACAATATGATGGTGTTCGGCAAAATCGGGAGCGGCAAGTCCACCACGTCGAAGAAAATCTTGACGCAACTCAAAGAGAGAAATCCCGAGATGAACGTCGTGCTCATCGACCCACTGGAAGGGCTTGCAGGCCCGTCGAAGCTCTTCGATGCCGAGCAGATCGTTGTGGGCGGAGAGACGGGCCTCAATCCATTAGAGATCAAAGAGACGCCCGAGGAGAAGTTATCGGTCGTCGGGCGAACCACGCCGTTCAGCGAAGCGATGGAACGCTTCATCAGTTTCGTGGAGACGTTCTACGACCTCGAAGGGCGAGAACTGGAAGCAGAGAAAAAGAACGTCTGGGAGAAAGCCGGACGGCGTGCCTACAACGAGAAGGGGATCACGAAGGACCCGAGCACGCACGGCAACGAATCGCCGACGCTTCGCGATGCGATTCAGGAAATCGCTCATATCGCCGGAGTGGGCGACAACCCGGACATTCACCAGATGGGCGACCTCCTCGACGCTGATTTGAGCGAGACGGACGTCCCGATGCGAACGCGCCAAGCTGCCGAGCGGGTTCTCTCAGAGGATATTGAAGCGTTCCGGACGCGCTATCGCCACTTTACGAAGGAAACCGGCTTCGACTTGAACGCCGATGGCGGGAGTTTCTACCTTGACCTGCAACTCAAGGAGGGGAAAGGTGAGACAGGGCTGATGCTCGGGCTGCTCCTGACGTCAGTCTACGAGATGGCGAAGGAAAGCGACGACCCGACGATGATCCTGATTGACGAAGCGCAGTATCTCACCAAGCACGCGGACAACCTGACGTTCCTTGAGCAGGTCGTTCGCCACTCCCGGCATTACAATCTCTCGCTGTTGTTCAGTACACAGTCGATCAGCGAGTTCTACGCGAAGGACGACGAGGGGACGAGTGCGCTCAAATCGCAGGCAGAAGTCATCTTTAACAACTCCTCGATGATGTGCTTCCACCACTTGGACGATATGACGCCCGAGTTCGGGAGTGAAATCGGGCTCAACACCGAGGAAGCGAATTTCGTCAACAGCGCCCTGCCGGGCGATAAGGACCGTGGCTATTCGGAAATGTTGCTCGCCGTGGACGAGGATGGAACACGGGAGTGCTACCCGCAGCGGGTTGAGATGAGTATGGATGTTAATCCGGTCGAGTTCTCGATCGTCGATTACGAACCGAGTGACCACGGCAACTGGCACGAGTACTTAGAGCGCCAACTTGGCGACCGTTTCGATGATAAGCAGCACTCCAGTGATGAGTTGGACAGTGAGACAGAGGCGCACCGTTCGGTAATGGCGGCTGACGGAGGTGAGCAGGAATGAGCCTCCTGTTCCAGGCTGTCGAGATCGTAGTGACCGCGTTTCAGACACTCGCGAGTATCCCACTCATCCAGCAGTTCTCAACGTTCCTCGCTGAGCGGATGTTCGCGGTCTTCTTCACGAACAGTCTCGTGCCGGCGTTCCTGGGCTACTCGGCATCGGAACTCAACGCATTGCTCGGTGACATCGTTGCGTCGTATATGGCGATCATCGGTGTGCTGATCGGAGCCTCGAAACTCATTCCGGGGGCGGGCCGATGAGCCGCTTTAGTCGGTCAGCCGAGTACCGTGCTGCACAACTCGGTGCAGCGTCCAACAACCAAGCCAGTGATGAGCTCATTCGTGTTCGGCCGTTCAAAGACGACGGCGGGATAGACACCGCGATCGAGTGGTTCGAATCAGTCCATCCCTCTCACTCTGACCTGAGTGGCAAACGAAGCGTGCCCCGTGCAGCAGAGATCATCTACGATGGCGAACAGATCAGCTTCCGGTATCTCCCGTGTAGCGACGATTTTCACTGGTTCCTGACTCGACTCCGGCACAAGTATCCTGATTCGGACGTTCGGCGGGAAGAAGCCGACCTCATACACATCGATGAGGGGGATTACGTCGCCGGTGGTGAATGGACGCTCCGTAAGCACCGATGGTGGCCGATTCGCCGCCGTGACCTCGAAGGCTTCCGCGAAGACGACCCATACGAGACCGTTCTCGGCGATATCGTGGATGATGCGGTGAAAGCAGGCGGTGCAACTGGTCGAGAGCCGATTCGGAGCGTCATCCAAGTCATGTTTCGACCAACAACACGAAATTGGCAAACGGGGAACCTTCTCACGACGAACCTCACCGAACTTTACTATCATTTGAACGGCGTCTACACGATTCACGACCTCGCCGAAACCAAGCGCGAAAAAGAGACGGCCGATGCAACGGAGATCGGGAACGTCCTCGATCGACGCGCGAAAGAGAAGGCGTTTGATGTGATGATTCGCCATCTCTCGGTCGGTGACGACAAGGAAGCAGTCAAGCACCATGCCGAGGCGGTCGGTGCCTCCTTCGCGAGCTACTACAACTCAAAGACCGAGCAGGCGTTCATCGTCGAGCCGAGTAGTTCGCCGAACGCATTGGCGGAGACGATGGCCCGCCGTGAGTGGTCGGGTGAGAAGATGCTGCTCACGTCGCTAGAGATCGCTCCAATCGTCCACCTACCACCAGCGGATATCTCGATCGCCCAGCTCGACCGCCGCCAGACCAAACGCGGTGAAGAGGTACCAGTCGGGTCCCACGAGCACAGCGGGTACATCACGGGGGAGAAAGATGCTTAACCGGCTCTTCGGTCGTGGAGAAGACGATTCTACGGATAAATCAGCGGAGGGTAAAGTCGAAGAGAGCGCTTCCGTTCCGACGACGATCACGAACGAACCGTACGGGTTCACGAAAACAGGCGCGGAGTATGCGGCGGATGGCATGACCGAAACGATCACTGAAACCGAAGAGCAGGGGCCAGTGGCAGGCCCAGATATCCGCGAATTGCTCGAACGTGCCCGTGATCATCCAGACATGCCACTATGGCTTGGGTACAACGACAGCGCCCAGCAAGGCTTCGATCCAGCCCCTGTCGAGTTCAATCAGCTCTTTCAGCATCTCTGGGTTGTTGGGACTACTGGTGCCGGGAAGACAACTGAGATGCTGAATTGGATGGTGCAACTCGCCTGGGCAGGCTACGGGTTCATCTACTTCGACCCCAAGGCCGAGGACAGCAAAGAACTCCTCCAGAAACTTCCCGAGTATCGGCATGACGACATAATCTGGATCGAGCCGGGTGACGACGACCACGATCGGAGTATCGGGATCAACTTCCTCGAAGTGCCGGACTGTGAGAGCGAGATGGAGCTTGAACAGCACATCACCGACCGTATTCAGGTGCTCAAGGCCGTTCTCTCAGGTGACGACTACTGGGGACCGCGGATGAACGCCATCGTGGAGTCGATGGCACGGGCGATGATGCAGGCGAATCACGAAATCGAGGACCCAGACGAGCAGTACTGTGTGCTCGATATGTACTTCGTCCTCCTGAACGCCCAGCGGCGCGAGGACTTCGCCGAGGAAATCGATGATCCGTGGGTCGGCGAGTTCGTCTCCGAAATCGCCGAAATGGATGACGACGCTGTGCGACCCGTGATTACGCGGCTGAAACCGTGGGTCGAGAGTCCCGTCACCCGCCGGATCGCAGGCTGTCGTGCGAGTACGATCGACTTTCGGGACATCCTTGATGACGAGAAGATCGTGATCGTTCGGACGGCCGTCTCTGACGATGATATCAAGCAACTCGTGACGCTGGGCACGCTGCGACCGCTGTGGAACGCGATTCAAAACCGCTCGATCGAAGGAGCCGAGAAGACGCCCTACTTCGCCATCCTTGACGAAGCCGATCGCGTCCTCCACAAAAATCTTGACGTCGATGACATGCTGGCACGCGCCCGCTCAATGCGCCTCTCAGTGACGTTGGCGTGTCAGTACCCGACGCAGCTCAAAGAGTCAGGCGTGCTCAAACCAGTCAAGAACAACTGTAACACGGGTGTGTTCTTCCGCGTGCTGGACGACGAAGACGCTCGGCCGCTCACACGGCGTTTGAGTGACTGTGATATCGAGGACTTCACCGAACTCGAAAACCATCGAATATGGTCCCGTATTCCGCTTGACGGTGGCACACGCTTCTCTGGAGCGCTCAAGCTCAAGACCTTCGCACCGTATCCAAATATTCGGGACGAAGACGAAGCGGAGGAGATTATCACTGAAAGTCTGGAGCGGTTTGCTGCCCCGCCGCTCACGGACGACGAGATGATGCGCCAACTCAAGTTTGGCGGGATGAACGAAGCCGTTACGCCGGGGAAAGCCAGCGCGAAAACACTCGACACGGCGAATGATGAGCAGGCGCGTGACGCGGCACTGAAAGCCATCTACGACGAGAGCATCCGACAAGGGCGGCCGGGTGACTTCATTCCAATTGAGGCGTGTCTCGATCGACTAAACGACTATCTTCCCGCGAGGGGCGGGGTTGAGACCGCCGAACGAGCATGGCGGCATGTCCTCAAAGATATTCCCGAAGCTTACCTCAAACATCGCGAAGAAAACGGGCAAAACCAGGTCAAGGTTCTCTCTCGAAGCTTCATGAACATCGGCGATACGGAGAACGACGGTGGCGTAGATCACTGGGCACCGATGGCCGACGCCTACGTGCCACTGACACAACTCGGCTTCACTGTTGATATCCTTGCACAGGATACTGGCGATATGCCAGACGCGCTCGCCAGCGTTGATGACGCATTAGCTATCCCAGACGACGCGGATAACGAAGATATCGCCGACGCTGTTATGCGCTACCGAAAGCACCATCCCGTGATGAATCGGTTGGCTGGTGCTCGTGAGGTCTACATCGAAAGTGAACACACGACCGGTGATAGCCAACCCTCACAGACTGTCCGCAATGTGATGCAGGCAGTCACCGAAGGGAAGCGATGCCTGCTCGTCTCGCGGGAACAGACGGCCAGACGTGTCCATACGACGCTTCTCAAGGAGCCGAAGGGCTGTCACAAAGACCATCCTGTCGATGGAGAACAGCGCTTCTACACGCTCACCAGCGACGTGACGATCGACGGCGACCCAATAACTCGCCCCGGAAGCAGCGATAACGTTTGGGTATACGAAGAGAGCAGCGGGGAGTACCTCCTTCGCGACGACGACGGAACGGAGCACGCCCGCTTTGAGAGCGCCGACGCCATCTTTGAGGACGCGACCGCCTACCCGAAGGGTGGTGATCGGTCAGTGAAAGCTCCGATCGTCCCCGAATACGACACGGACATGCTGGATATCATCGTCGTCAAAGAGGAGGCGAAAACACCAGCAGACTTGTTCCTCTATCGTCCTAATGGCGACCATATCCCGCTGGATATGGCCGCCGATGTAGAACCAGTAAGCCCCACTGAAGAGTCCGATCCCGACACCGAGGACGGAGGCGGTGCATCAGATGTGTTCGACCGACTGAACTCACTTGACACCTGATTCAGTTCACTTGTTCTGCCGAAGATATTCAAGGATCACATCGCCGTGGCACGCTTTTGGCGTGCACCAGCATCCCAGCGTCTCGCCGAGTAACTCCTCTTTTGCCTGGTCTCGTAGTTCTGCCTGCTCGTTAGCATACCACCACTCCCGATAGGCTTCGACACACCCCTCCCGCGTGTATTGTCCCCCATCCTTCTCCATACGGAACGGGTTTCCGTACTTCGTGGAGCGGTCAATCATCGTCACGCCGTTGCGACCATGGTTTCGGACGTTGACGAGGGTCGTCTTAGGGCTCCCTGTAAGGGTGGTTTGCGTCGAGTTATTCATCGTTCTCTCTCCGACTTCGAATCAATGCCTCGATCGTGTCGGCGACCGGGATACCCTCATCTTCCAGGGCAGCAGTGAGCGCCCGGAGTTCCTCTTTCAGGTGCTGGTTCTGCTGCTCCAATTCATCGACACGACGTGCTAAGTCGTCTACTGAAGCTGTTTGGCCGCCCTCGCTATTGAGATACTCCTCCACGAACGTCTCTCCGTCGTCGGTAAACGCCCACACTCTCGCCCGAGAGCCACGGCCGGCATACTCCCGCCCGCTTTCCTCGATCAACCCCCACCGCTCCAGGAGCTCCAGATGGTGTCCGATGCTCCCCGTTGGAACGCCAGCACGCTCCCGAAGTCGAGAGGTATTAAGCGTTGAACCATCAGATTGTTGAAGTACCCTGAGCAGGGCGCGACGACGGTCGCCTAAATTCTCAGCCATCTCCTCAAACGTCAGTGCATCATCGTCACTTGTCTCAGGTTCTGGAGAGGTGCTCATAGTAGCCATATTTTCCCCGGAAGGCCATAATAATATCGCAAGGGATAGCTATATTCAGACTTCCCGAAGGAAAAAGACTACACAGACAATCATCGGTAAGCAATAGAGAACAGACAGGGAACCAAACGAACTACCAACCAACAAACATAGGCGGAACACTGGAAATACAGGGGGGGCGACCGACAGGGCGGCACCCCCCTCATACGAAGAGAAAATGGCACCCCAAACTATCGAGAAAATGAACACCCTACAGGAGCAGATGATGAACAGTATACGCGAAAAGGGCACCCCAATAGGCGACCAGCAGCGGTGATGCGAGGGAGTAGCCAGCCGGGAGCAACAGCACCCGGACAGTCTGCCATGAGCGAATCCTCGAGGTCGACCAGGACACGAAGAATGGGACAGTCCACTATGCAGAACAGCCGGGGAAGAAGAACACCGAGAGATGGGACAGTCGGGCCGTGCCGGATAGCCGTGAGAAAACGAACAACGAAAGGGGGACAGTCCAGGAGTGCGACCAGCGGATCCGCTGAGAACAGCGTGGTGCCAACAGGAACAGCGATACAGCACTGGTGGCAAGCCGCCATGAGGAGCACCGGGCAGTGTGCCGGACAGCAAGAAACCGCACAGCGGGAAGACCGCAACAGCAACAGCACAGCGACCGCGACAGCGGAAGTGGAATGACGGCCAGCACAAACGAGTATGGCGAGAGGCCCTTGGAATAGCAACAGACGAGAGTACAGGGGACAGTCTGCCCTGCCGGGACAGAAGAAGAAACCACTGAGCGCCTGTGTAGGGTGCCAGTATCCGCACTGGAGTGGGGTGCCGACGAGCGACACGCAGTCAACCAATCTTGGTGCACTAACTGGGGTGCCAGCGGCACGTGCTCACGGAATGTCCGTGTAACGGCAGAAGTGGGGTGCCACATGGGCGCCATACTGGGGTGCCAACAGGAGAGCGACGTCTTCCATAGAACGCACGAGTGAGTGGCAGTGAACAGCACTGCCAGACTGTCCACAGGAAGTCAGGGGACTGCCGTAAGCCAAGTACAGGACAGCACATTGGACTGTCCAAGAATACAAGCACAGTAGAGATAAGCAGGTCAGAGCCCGGTGGACTGTCCTCTGCGTATTAACAGGAGAGTGTTAGGTTTAGCGACGGTGGGACTGTCGAGCGAGCACTGTTTACAACGGAACTCTGGTGTGTCACCAGTGGGACTATCATGAGCGCTCTGACTGACTGTCTATCCGGTGGAAAAACAGATGAATTCCGGTGTGTTTCAGCTGGGTAGGCACCCCTTCTGGTTTCTGTCGGCCGACTGTCCACCGTTCGCCAGTGGCGGTCATTCGGCGCTGCTGGGCGGGCGGCCGAGGCCGGTCGGTGCGGACCGTTTGGTGCGCTTCCTTTCGCTCGCCATCGCGCATCATTCGGTACCCGCAACGTTGAACTAAACAGAGTGACGACCACCGGTATGCATCGGTCGCTCCCCGCGTTCAGCCTGATACTGCTCATCGTGTGTGCAGGCTGTCTCGGTGGTCTCGGATTCGGTAGCAGTAGCGAGACTCCACCGCCGACCACCACGAACAAGGAGACCCAGACGACTACGACCGTCAGCACGACGACAGCAGTGGGAGAGTCGACTACTGCGACCACGACGACCACAGAAACCCAGACGCAGACACGGACGCAGACGACGTATCTACGGCAGCCAACGACGGCGAACATTGAGACCCCTGAGGATAGCAAACGCTTCCAAGCGCGTGTTATCAAGGTCATCGATCCGACAACGCTCAAGATCAAACATGATGGGAAGAACCAGACCGTCGATTTGATCGGCGTACGCGTCCCTGACAGCGGCCAGATCCATAAGAAGGCAGTTCGCTATACGAACTCACAATTGGATCATCAAGTCGTGACAGTCGTCTCTGATCCACAGGTGGGTACAACAGACGACGGTCACATGCACGCGTACGTCTACATCGGGAATTTCATGGTCAACACTGATTTGATCCGTATTGGCTACGCTCGCGTGCCAGACACCGGCTTTAGCAAGCGCCAGGAGTTCATGACCAAACAACAGGAGGCCAAGCAAGGCGGCTACGGTTTGTGGAAGAACACCACGACAACAGCCTAACCACCCTCAGTCGACGGATATTCTGCATCGAACATTCACTGCCGCCTGTTGCACTAAGCAGTTGTGGTTACACCACGCGAAAACAGTAACATCTTTGGCAGCTGAATTGCTGTGCCCCTGCTCTTATCCTTTTCCAGGATGTTGCGTTGCTATGAGTGTTATTGCTGAATTTACGGTGCCAAGTGACGCACTCGCCCTCTTGAAGACACTCGACCAATTTTGAAGTATATAGACCTCACGATGGTTGCTAAGGCATGAATTACCGTTGTGAATCCCGAAGGATCAACGGTTCGATAGCAAGCGTTCTCTTCGCAACGGTGACAACTCGTAAGACATACGATGTAAAGAGGAAAAATGGTACTAACGTTATTGTGAACGCCAGACCGATCGTCCACGCCATATTCGTCACGCCGAGCGTACTCCCTGAAAACGTAGTCGCATTAACAATCGTGAGCATAATCCCGGCGACGACAAGTGCTGGGATCGCTGCATACAGAATCATTTGTGAGAGACTCACAAGTGCCCACTCAAAATAGAGGGTCTTGATATGTTCACGAGCTGGGCCGAACAGGCTCAATGCCGTTTTCAGATCAGTTAAGAGCGTGATCTCTTCCTCGGAGAGACTCTCTTCATAGTTATTCATGAGTCGTTCGACTTGGAAAACTTTCCATGAGTAATTGAAATTGAGTGCGGCAAAGAGCACGTCGAACGTACCAAATTTGGCGCCATCAAGCTGATCACGAACAACTTCCGAATTTCCAGTGAAACTGTCGGTGAACTCGTCAACTTCCTCTTGAAGTTGATCATTGTCGTTTTCGGACAGACCCTCTTGAAGGGCGACGGCTCGCTGCTCGGCCACATCGATCAGTTCTCGGAGGAATGCCGACGGATCTGCAGGACTCGGTGAACCGATCAGCTCCTCGGCATAGTCACGGAAGTCCATCGAATTCTCCATGCGTTCGCGTTGCTCGCCGAGCGGGCCGTTTTCCTGGGAGATGACGAGTTGACCGATGGTCACGACGAGCGTCACGCCAGTGATGATGGCCCCAATCATCGTCGAGAACATCGTCTCAATCATGTCTCCGGATTGAAGTTGTTGCTGCAAGGGTGGAGACAGGAAGGTCACCGCAATGACAAAGACAATCAGGACTGCAAACGCTAAGACGGCCGTTACGTGGAGGCGGTTCGCGGCGAGCAAGAGCCAGATTTTGAGCCGACTCTCGCCTGCTCGCTCGCGCATTGTATTGGCCGTACTGATGTCAGAACTCTCATCGCTCATGATTCTGCGTCCTCACCGGCGCAGGTATCAGCTGCAGCTGGTCGTTTAAACACGAGATACTTGGTGCCGCCACCCGTGTATTCGATCGTCTCGCTCAGTTCCCACCCATCTTCGCCGTAGGCATTCAATTCCTTTTGCGGATCATCGGCTTCTTTTTTGGTTTCACCACGCGGTGGTCTCAGCGTCTTATACTCCCATTGAGTTCCCTGCGTTTGACTCATTACGTCTCTCTGTTAGACTCAACGGGCCTAAGAATGCTGATCGATAGACGGAAAATGGATAGCCACGGCCGGACCGGCTAGTCGTGAGGACTAAGCATGCGGCACCAAGTCATAGAAGTAATGAATCAATGGATCCGCGTTGTGATGATCACGATACTGGTCGTGATGGTCTCGATGACGAGTGGCTGTCTAACACTCGATCCAACGGTAACTCTCGGTACTGCTGATTCATCCATTTTCAAAGGTGCGTCGACAACTGATTCAGTTGCAGCAGGGAAAGTCGATACACGAGTCACACTCACCGATGAGGCAACGACCAGTGACGGAGTGACCCAATTGAACGTGATTGATGCGACAGGCAAAGCAGTCTATAAGACGCCTGTTGAAAGTGGCGAGACGTCAGTCACACTCATGCTGCCGACAACTGGTACGGTGACAATTGTCGCGGTTAATACAGTCAATGGAACGGTTGTTGAAACACGGAACGCGACAATCACTGGCAAGAGCGTGATTTAAATGACCATTCTCGGTTCTGTGGGAGAAAAGATAAATTTAGTATAGGGCCTAGCCAGAAAGTATAGCAAACTGGAAGAAAAATCTAGTCAATGCGAGAACGAGAGCTTTACACCAACAGAATTGCTTGAACTGATAAGTGATCAGTGGCCTGTTGAAAAGGACTGAGGAACTCATTCCGAGTCGTTCCACTTTTCCTGCTCAACGTGCTGCCGGTCAAAATCCTCCTTGGCGTGCCGGGGACGCGGTCGGAACGTGATCCACAGTAGACCGAGATAAAAGACAGCAACAAGACCGAGAATGATGGTTCCTGGTACGATCCCGATCGCGGCGTTTTCGATCCATGTTCCATTTTTTGCGAAGGCGACAATGCGAAAGAACCAAGCAGCGAGTAAGATGAACAACAGTGGGAGATATACTCTGCGCAGTCGTCGAGCGACGGCCTCTGGATATGGAGTTTTCAACGTCGGATCGCGCAGATCATCAGTGAGTTTTCGTCGCCAATCGTGATGTTCAACGCCTTGAGATGGATCAAGTGCGTTCGAGAAGAGGTTCTCCTGGAGTATGCGTATGCGCGCTCGGTAGAGATCATAGTCTTGATAGCGACGTGCTTCGATCGCAAGAAAAACTGTTGTAACGATGATTCCAGCAAGAAGGACAGCAGGTGTGCCACTCGTTGAAAAGCCATAGGCAAGTAAGGCCGCAATGACTGTCACCGTCCACTTCGTCGTTTCATCGAGCCGTTGGCGCCACGTCGTTACTCGATCCATTTCACCGCGATAAAAGTGGGCCATCACGGAACCAAGACCAGTACTTTGATCGACCATCTCGCGTCCGATTTCGCGCTCTTCCGGCGCTTCCGGGTCGAATTCACGGTTCTCATCGGTATTCATATCACTGATTACGTACTCTCGTTCCTTAACTGACCTTGCTCAATTCACTAGGCAGAATGATGCTAATGACCGCAACGACAATGCCAGCGAGCCTCATCCGGATGCCAGCGATATACCACCGCTGGCGGGAGATCGACGCCATACAGACACCAAAAGCGAACAGCACGCCGACCGCGACAGCGACCGAAAGGATCGTGGCTTGGAGCAACGAGAGTGCCGTGTCTGCAAACAGAAAGGGCGTGAGCGGCAGCACGAGTCCGAACAACGGTCCTAGCCCACTCATGAGTACATTTATGACCTGGTACGAGACACAAGTATTCGACACTGCTGATAAGCTCTTTGCGGCTGATCTGGATGGCGTGATCAGATACTATATCAAAACAAACACTGCGAAACTGGTTTGCTATTCCTCTCGGTTTAACTGATTTAGTATGTCGTTTTGGACTTCGTCTATGGAGTTGTATGTTTTATTGTCGACTGAACTAAACACTTCCTCGATAGATTGTGTGCCGCTCGACGATTCGACCTCATAATTGCCATACGCTGTAACCAACTCGTCTAATGTCACTGGATAGTCTTGAGCCTCGAGGATCTCATCAAAGTCACCAAGTTCACCGCCTTGTGATCGTTCCTCGATTGATGGTCGATCGTCACTCATAGGCTTGTTTAGATTCACAAGCCAGAATAAGCTGTTGGCTGATTCACCAGATTATTACCGTGGGGTTTCCACTTCCGCTTCTCAAGTTATGGGGGAAAAGGGATTGGAGTAAGCGATCTCGATTTTAAATAAGCACTTTAAACGCTGAGTACCCGTGCACGACAGATGTAACTCCAATAGAGTCATGTGTTTTTCGCCAGCTCCGGCAATTTGCTATTGATGGCGATCTTAACCAACAAACCCGGTAGCCACCCACTCAGTGTTGGTTAAGATCATACGTTCGTCTGTCGAGCTTCAGACTAGGAGCCAATCCCCTGTTGAGAGAGACAGTTTTCTCTTTCACCAGTTCTCCGTTAGAGATTACGACTTGTATTCTCATTGCCGGAGATATTTGGGATGACTTCCTTGAGGATTCCTTTGGTTCCTCGCCGGAGACGCTCGGAAAGCGCTTGGTGTGACACGCCAAGTTTCTCGGCCAATTCTGATTGATCAACCACTCGCGGGATGTCGTAGTAGCCGTGTTTGGTGGCCAGGGCAAGCGCTTCTTGTTGGTCGTCGGTGAGATCGAACCGAACACGCTGGGCGCTATCGACATCGTAGATCCGGGAGATATCAAGCGTGAATCCATGTTCTTTCGCATATTGACTGACTGCCGAAATCTTGTTCTGCTCGGGGAACAGCACACGAAGATTCCACTGATCGTTGTGCGCGGTTGCCCGTTGCACGGTCGCGTCCTGTTCGAGCAGCATATACGCGATGATTTGCGTCTTGTTGACCCATTCCATTCGGTAGAGCCATTCGTCTTCGAGTTCGGTGAGAAGCTCGACATTCCCAATACTTGGGTCGTCTTCGAGTACCGCTGTCAGCGTCTCAAAATCACCGTTGGATGCCCAGACAAATGGCATTACGTAATCTGTATCGTGTGCGACTACCCGGTCGATGGTGAACACCATTTCGGGCAGGCGCTCCAATGTCTCGGATAATGCGAATTCCTCCGCCGGGATACTGAATTCCGCGATTGTACTCATGTCTCTACGTGGTTTTCAGCGCTTATGGGAGTTACGGGACACCGGAGCTCCAGCCAGTGCCGCGATCACATATCCCGTGAGAACAGATAGATACATACTACGGATCACAATGATTTGGAGGCGGCTATCAGAGGTTTCCACTATTGCTTAAGCAGTCGCTGTTGAATCCGTACTGGCCCCAGAGCCTGATTGAGGAATCAGGTTGACGTCGTACTACAGGTACTCATCGGGGAGTTCGCCACCGTAGTCATCCGGGAGATCCGACACTGGGGTGGCGGCGTCGAAAAAGTGTCCTTAACTGAGTGACAACCTGTTCCCAGCGAAAGAGACCGACAAAACCACCACGACCAGAATATACTAGAGTGTAACTCAATTTCTCACATAACGTTCAAGGAGAACCACACCCAAGACGAAGCCAGCACGCAGACCTGTTGTGTCCTAACTACCAACCACTACGTGCCAGTTTCAGAACCACCGATGAATTCACGGAGCTTACCCCACCACCCATGACGATGGATTCGGCTGAGACCCCCAAGGGCACGGCGATCGAACAGTTCGAACAGTTCGGCTTGAGTGCCTACGCTGCCCGGACGTATGTCGCGCTCATCGGGCTTGGTTCGGGCACCGCCGCAGACGTGAGTGATGTCTCTGAGGTGCCACGAACCCGCGTGTACGATGCTGTTGAGGAACTCCATGAGCGGGGACTCGTCGATATTCAGCACTCGAATCCCAAGCAATTCTGGCCCGTATCGTCCGAAACAACTAGCCGCAAATTCGAACGCGAATTCGAATACCGCGCCGAACTCCTGACGAAGTCACTCGATGAACTCGAGCCACTCGATCGTCGGAGTGAGCAGCGTGGCGTCTGGACGGTCACTGGCCACAGAGCTGTTACCGAGCGTGTGCTGGACTTTTTCGAGGACGCCGAGGACGAAATCGTCTATATGACCGTCGAAGATCTGCTCACCGACGAGCTCGTCGACGGACTTCACCAGGCTGCCAAACAAGGCGTCACAATCAAACTCGCTGGACTCTCACAATCAGTTCAGACCCAGATCAGCGACCAAGTACCGAGCGCGGAGCTCTTCGAGTCCCTGTGGGTCTGGTCGGATACGCCAACGGGCCGGCTCATGATGATCGATGGAGAGAAAACCCTTGTGAGTGTCCGAGTCAATGGCGCAACGAGTCCGGATGACTCCATCACGGAGACGGCCATTTGGGGCGCGGGCGAAACGAATAGCCTGGTCGTGGTGTTGAGGGCGATCTTCACCTGGCGTCTCGACGAGTCAGAAGACGAGCGCTTCGAGTAGAATACGCTGTCACCCATTTCCTCACATATGCTTTAAGGACGTGAGGCCACTAGCTAGGATACCAGAGAATTACCATGACTGCGCCCACTACTACACCCGCAAGCACTGGTCGACCTGGCGCACCACCAACCCGTCACGCCAAGTCACTCACTGAGCAGATTGTCGAGGCGGTCGCCGATGCAGCCGACACTTCGCCTCATGAGCTCCCGCCGCTCTACGAAGTCGTCGATCCAGAGGCATTGAATCATCTCTTCGCGTCAAACTATGAGGGGGAGACGCGAGCAGCCGGCCAGGTCACGCTTGCGTATGCCGGTTATGAAATCGTCGTCCACAGTTCGGGCGACGTGACTATCAGCCCACTCGACGCGGCTGGTGACCAGCACGAGTAAGCCAGTTAGTCGAGCACCGCCCCTCGTTGCCAGTCGGGGTGCGAGTGGTTTCGTCAGACATCGTGGGTGGCGGCAACTGCGAGGATGGCTTCGAGGAGCGGCTCATCCTGATACTGCACGGTCTCGTCGTGCTGATCATACTCGATGACGCCAGCATCGGCGAGTTTCGGGACGTGCATGTGGACAAGCGCGGTTCGTGCGTGGTCGGGGTCAGGAACCGCCTCAACCTCCGCATGGACGTGCGTGGCAAGCTCGTCGACCGTGGCGACGTCCGTTTCCTGGTCGTTCAAGTACTGCAAAATGGTGCGTCGGTGAGTGTCAGCGAGTAGGTCGCAGGCGGTTTCGAGTGTGTGGGTTGGGTTCGATGTATGATCGGTGTTGAGTGGTGTCATCAGTAGCTCCGGTACTGTCATGGGATGAGAGGGTAGTGCCACCAGAGATCAGCCACTCCATTATCGCGTTGCCTCTCCGTGAAGGAGTTAATCCCGTGGTGAAGCGATGCTATCCATCCCCACGAAATACGGTAACACAGTACATAGTGTTTTGTCCCGTCTTCACCGACACAATTTGGGTATTGACAGAAGATCCTCGCTGGGAGTTTTCTGGAAGGACATCGCACCGAGACAGAATCGACAGGTGAGCTGACGAAAGTTAGTTGTAGATTTTTCCAGCTTGAGGACAAACCCGTGTCGCGGAGCTAAACAGGGCGTTGAGTTTATCGCCATCGACCAGCTTGAGCCCGAGATCGAGCGCGAGTAGTCCAGCCCAACAGTCGCACTGGCGTGTCTCTCTCCCAGCTACGGCACCCTTATCCGCGCTGAACTCCAACTTTAGGTACGGAGTTCACCAACACACAGTGCGTGCTCGTCCTCGATGATGAAGAGGACGATGAATGGCGAACGGTGTGTCACAGCGACATCGTTCATTCGCGTGGGTTGACACGCGGGGTGCTAGTACTCAGTGTACATGCGCTCTGCAACACGAGCCACCCACCAATGAAACAGCCACTCGTCATCCGATCCAGCACTCCCGTCGCCACGACCATATCGTCCAAAACAGTGACTGGCCTGCCTGGCCTCCCGGCCGTTCGTACACAGTATCATGCTGAGGGGCCGTCACGATGAGCATCGTCACGGCGGAATTTTCGGTTGCGAGCGATGCATTCGTCTTGGGACAGATTCTCCAGGACGGTGAAGACGTCCAGATCGATCTCACGCACTTCGTCCCGATCGAAACGGCGCTCGTGCCGTACTTCTGGGTCGAAACAAGCGATTTCGAGGGCTTCGAGACCACCGTGCGAGCTGACGAGCGCGTCGCCAGTCTCACGGCCCTTGATGGCGGCTCGAACAAGACTCTCTATCAGATCGAGTGGGCGACCGAAATAGATGGCCTGCTCGCTGCACTTCAAGAACACGATCTCATCGTTGAGGAGGCGACGGGGACTGCCGAGTCTTGGCGCTTTCGCATTCGGGGTTCCGACCATGGAAATCTCTCGTCGTTTCAACAGACGTGCCACGAACACGATGTCCCAATCGAAGTCCACCGCGTCTGGAACCCAAATGAGTCGGATCTCGACCGCTATGGATTGAGCGACAAGCAGCGCAAAGCCGTGGAGTTAGCATTTACGGACGGCTACTTCGCCGTGCCGCGTGAGACGACGCTGGGCGAGCTCGGGCAAACGGTAGGGATCACCGGCCAATCGTTTGCCCGCCGACTCGCACGCGGCTTACAGAG
This sequence comes from Haladaptatus halobius, assembly GCF_020618475.1. Lineage (GTDB taxonomy): Archaea > Halobacteriota > Halobacteria > Halobacteriales > Haladaptataceae > Haladaptatus > Haladaptatus halobius. The sequence goes on from NZ_CP085342.1 coordinate 177,355, forward strand.
CCTCATTGCCGAGACGCTACTGTCGAATTCCCCTCGGTAACGATGACACTGTCAAAGATCCCGGGTTCGGCGTGCCGTCACGCGGTGTGTGAGGACACGCCGCGACTGAAGAGCGCAGTTGCGCTACGAATGAAGGTCGGTGGGGCGAAACCCGAGAACGGCTGCACCACTCGTTCGACTCTTCGCGATCACCGTTCGTTTATAAACCGATCGTTATAGCCGTCAACATTTTACTACTATGCCTTGCGATCCCACGTCTCTGAACACTGCCGGTACCGACGGGAGCCATGCTTATTTGAATAGAGTTCATATGAACTCCCCGCATTTTCGTCTGTCCAGGGCAATGTTGCAAGTAGCTATGCAGGGTGACCCACCCCCGCTGAGTAATCAGTCGGACGGTGCTAAGGCCAGGATAGCGGCTGCGGCGGACATCCGAGACCTACCGATTGATGACGTTCTATCCCTGATGAGTCCACAACTAGGTGGTAGGGTACCCGATCAGACTGGCTCTGAGCCTCGGACGGACACAGATCACGCGCACCCCGAGTGGGCAGATTTCCAGTCACTAAGTACCACGATTATCGAGCCCGATGCGTCGGCCGCAGACATGGATCCCAACCGGATGGAACCGCTGGATGAGCGTTGTGATCCGGATACCCAGGACGCGCTATTCAGCCCGCTCTCCGACGACGTTCCGCACACGAACGGCCAGGCGTTGTCCGCCTTCGCCAGTCAAGGTGTCGCTGATCAGAGCTCTGGGAATACTATCGTCACTGTGTCTGGGTTCGAAAGAAAGGGGGAGCGATTCAGAATCGGGTTCTATCGAGAAGGGGCTCTGACTCAGAATGAAATACTGTGTAGTCTGTAACTGGTCGATAAGTACCGATGAGGGATATTCCAAGACCGAGTGTACCGATCGTGCCATCGATCATTATCTCACCACTGGACACGAGATCGATTCAGATAGTCGCTCTCTGCTGACACAGCACGCGACTCCCTCCCGGACTGCCTCACCACAATCGACAATCGATGTCTGCGATGGGTTGCAAGATCGAACTGGCTATGACCCCATGACGGAGACATATCACACCCAACACGACTGGACGGGTACTGACTCACTCGATGTCACCATCCGCAAAGCCGTTGCGGCACTCACTGGCAAGGAGCCCTGTAACAGGAGCGCCTTGTCCGATACGCTTGACCCGAACGCACTCAACGCACTATTTCACCCCACCAGAACTAGCATGTCCCGGTCTGCTGGACGCGTCTCATTCACTCTCGATACCCACGAGGTGACCGTTCACCTTGACGGAGATATTGTCATTTCTCCACCCGAAAACCGCGCCACGGACACGAGAGATATTCCTGCAACCGACACGCATCAGGCACAATACGACTGGGCTACGTCGGACTCACTCAGCACCACCGTCGTCTCGACGATTGCAACGGTCGCTGGCAAGGAACCAACGGAACTCAAACCACTCTTTGACCAGCTTGACCCGGATGCCCTCGATGCGTTGTTCCAACCAACGGATGACGCGCTTCGAGTCGGCGGGCAGGTCGCATTCATCCTCGATGACTATCAGGTGATTGTTCACGCAAACGGCAAAATCGTCAGTCAGGACGCGAACGAGACATCCTCCCTCCTTACAATAGAGGACTCAAATGGAGAGTGACTGTCAATTACGGTAGGTGCTCGACTCCGACCCAGTCACGCCACTTCGCTCCCGCAGCACTTTGTCTCTTGCACTGAAGAGAGTGACCGAGTGGTAGCTGGGTCACGTTCACGCATGTTAGATATCACATGACGATCACCAGTAATCGCATGAGCAACATTAATCCGCTCGACGAACAGGGAGAGTAGCTCCGTCAATCTTTGAGGCGCTGGTGGTGGCTACCCGGTCAGTGTGGATTCTTGTGGAGGAAAGAAAGGAGGAACTGTCCGGACGGGCGGTACGCTCTCGGTTTCGACTTCTGACGTTCGACGATCCGCACAGAGATCACGTTAGGGGCACCGGGGATTTCCACTTCCGCATATGGAAGGAGCAGCTGTTGAACCTGCGCTACCCATAGAGCGTGGATTGAGCAACTGGTTGGCGTCGTGCTACAGGTACTCGTCGGGGAGTTCACCACCATGGTCATCCGAGCGATCAAACAATGGGGTGACGGCGTCGAATCGGGAGCCCTTCTTCACGATATTTTCGTCGTGATCCCAGATGAGAAAGCCGTGTTCCACTAGTGTGGAGAGGTTGGTATGGCGGAGTGTAAGACGGAGTCGTGCCACATCTTCGTCAACAAAGGTTGGGTCATCCTCAAGCATAGAGAACCACTAGTCACCTAACCCTATAAATCAGTGACAATTTTACGGAGGTGTAACGTGTGAGGAACCGGGTAAAAGAGAGGCGAAAAGAGGAGACTCCTGAATATTTCTCTCCGTTGGTTTCGGCTTGTAGCAACAGGTTCAGTTTGTGTACCAATACGAGGTACTTTACTCCTCTTGAAGGGCGTAGTCGGGAGGGTCTTCAAGATGAGTAGTGAGTTGGCCGGCATTGCGCCACCACCGAACCATTCCGCTTTGGCGATCGTACCTGACGATGTCGTGTTCTGCAAGTGCTGGCAGATGAATTGTCCATACCGCAATTGTGACTTGCTCAGCGCGTTCAGCCGCCGTATCACTTGGATAGACATCACTCTCTTGGAGCGTTAGTTGTTCAATCATTGCCTCAATGGTGACCGGTTTGTTATGGGTCTTCAGATAGTGTAGAATTGTACGGCACCGATGGTCTTCGAGGAGCTCCTTGATCGTCACTTCAGACAATCCCGTTGAGATATTCTCGTTCAGTGCGTTGAAGAGATACGCATCACTTAGTGTGGAGCTAGCTCAAAAACGGTGGGAGAGATGATAAAACTCCTTGTCACTCATATTGTCTCATTGTGTGAGGGAAATAGTGAGTTTGTGTCGGAGAGTCATTTGTATTGGTGAAGAGGACATTCGTCTCTGATTCGTTCGCGGAAGAGAGTAATCCGACGGCGGTGGCTGGTTGGTACTGTGCCTTCGTAGTTGTTAACAGCCTTCATGGCGGTGAGCAGCACTTCGACTGCGTGGCGTTTCGTAGGGACTATCCCGAGCAGATAACATGTAGTAAATTTATTCGCTACCGTATCGATGAGTTTGAACTCCCATTGATCGTTGTTCTTTTTGGATGAATCACGTTGATTTGACGAGCGTATTTGCTCTGCTTGCAGTATCAATTGATGAGTATCATTTCGGACTCCCATTTCACCCCCTCGTACCGAAGTTTGTGTCCAGCCGGCCGGGAGTTGTTGCTGTTCCAAAAGCGGTAGCATAAATGTCTATTCGCTCGCTAGTCTAATCCCTCTTCTGGAAGCAGGTACTCTTAAACAGCCTCTTCGAGGTACATCAGCTCGTTTATCTATCCACTGGGAATCTTACCGGTCAAAAATATTAATCATGAGTCACATGAAAGCGTAGAACGGCAATTATCGTCTACTAACGTTGTGGGTAGCTGGCCATGCCAGCTTTGACATCAGTTGCGCTCATACAATTTAAGCAGCCTTGAACAGTGTTTTGATTATCGCCGAAGACGCGTGCGAAATCTCGAGTAATGAAGCTCCCGCAGTTCTGACACCGGTTATCAACAATTCGTGACTCCATCCCTCTTTGTGAAGTGGTCTTTGCCATGGGTCAACACCTATGTTACATATCATTCATCCGCTGTTTACGTGTGGCCGCACACTGCTGGCACTCTGTTATCCGATACGGTTCGCGTGAAAAGGCGGCATTTTGGGTCTCCTCGTTCTCAGTGATAATCTTGATTATTACGTGGTGTGGCGTCATCGCAGCACAGTTATCACATCGTTCTACGAGCTGACTGTCAGCGGATCTCTTTGCTCCCATAGGTTTGTGGTTTTTCCGTCTGGCTGGTTTCAGCGCAGCACTGGCATCAGGTGGTTGTCTCTGTCTTGTTCACTCTAGACACATGTTAACATACGATTAAGGTACCTCTCTACCTATGGGTTGAGTATGCAAGCTCATTAACCACCGATAAATAATTATATTTATGTGCGGATCAGAGAGTGTAGATTGAGAAACCGTTGGCAATACGTCTCAAGTGGTGGATATTCGGCAAAGAGGCGGAGTGACGCCGCCTACCCATCTATAGTTTGAGAGACAACTTTGATTTTCACGATTCCATCGCCCCAGAGTGTGACTATCACGTCATCAGTATCAAACACGACAGTCGTGTTGGCAGTGGCGTCTTTCCGAAAGAGATTATTGAGCGCATCTGGGTTAATATCATCATAGAGCTGGAACTCTGTCTCAGTTACCTCCGTGTCTTTCAAATCGGCGACTGTCTCGACAATCGCGGTACTCAACTCTCGGTCGTCGTCTGGATGATACAGCTCGCTCTCTTGGTGACTGTTTGTGTCCATACGCTACCAGCACACACGGCATCTGATTAACCGTTCTGGGCGTTACCCCAGACCGCTATTCAACTAACGCATGACGCACACTACTCGTTCATCTCCTTCTCAATGACATTGCTTAATGAATACTCAGAGGAACAGAGTTTTCTACTCTATCTCATTTCGTCCCTCACTGGGACGCCCTTGTTCGATGATATTGTGCTATTCCTTCGTTTGATGGTCGCTCATGAAGAGAAGTTGCCAGACGACTGGCCATAGCAACCCACGAGATTCTCGTGGGTGAGTTTGACATGATCTCGACGGAGCACAGAGATCGAAAGAGCGACCCGAGCCACGTCCCCCGAATGCCTGCATTGTCCCCGATAACCCTTTCTAATGCAAGTGCCATGACTCATCTATGACAACGATTGCGGAGTTCTCCATCCCAGCCGAGCAGTTCGCACTTCGAGAAACGCTCAGCCGACGCCCGCACCTCAAATTCGAGGTCGACCGCGTCGTCGCCCACGACACGGCGTGCGTCATGCCGTTTGTTTGGGTATCGGGTGAAGGACTGGAAGATCTCACCGCACTACTTGACGCCGACCCGAGTGTCAAGCAGATCGAGTTGCTCACTAAGACCGACGAGGAACGGTTTTATCGGCTCGAGTGGGCCGATGAAGCGCGAATTATCGGGCGCATGGTCATCGAGTGCGGTGCCACTGTCCAGCGGGCGATCGCCGCCACCGACGAGTGGACACTGCGCGTGCTATTTCCCGAGCGCAGCGGCGTCTCGGCAATCCATGACTTTGCTAGGAAGCATGGACTCGATCTCGACGTCGACCGGCTGTACAACGTCGATACCACCCGGCGTGTCCGATTTGGACTGACTGAAAGCCAGCACGATACGCTCGTCGAAGCCTACGAACGTGGGTATTACACCATTCCACGCGAGACCGATGCGAGCGAACTTGCTGCCGAGCTCGACATCTCCCATCAAGCGGTCGGTGAGCGCCTCCGCCGCGCGACAGGGAACATTATCGAAAACACACTGCTGGTCAACAAAGACGAAGTACAGTAGCCACTGCCCTGCTTTTTCCTACCCGCAACGATAGTAACCAATACTAGTGGGGTACCTACCGTGTTCTATTGGTTACGACTTCGACCGCGCGATCACGACCGCGCTGCCGCCAGCCGCGCCGGCCGGCGTAGGAACTGACACGCATAGAGTGAGTTGGAACCCCCGGGGTGAGCCCACTTCCGCTTATACTCTCAACCGGCAGTCAATCGCCTCAAATCAGGCAAATTCGAGAAATCGATCTCGCTGCCGTCGCACGTTCTACTTCGGTTATAGAACCGATCAAGCATCTTGAAATGGGCTGAAGTCACAGAAGCCAGACTGCTTATCACCCATTGTTCGCTAGAGGCGAACCAAAAGGCAGTTCAACCGATGTTTCATGCCCCTATTTGACGCGATACTCAGATATTGCGTAGATATCTTGATGGCGGAGTAACTAATTAAAAGATATAAAATTTCAAGAGCGGTACAAAGGTAACCTCTAGTAATGGAATTCATTGTTATCGTAACACGATGGAGTGGAACAATATCTCTTTTCTTACTCTGTATCGTCTGGGCTTCTCTTCAGTGGGATACTCTTCGTGCGATTATCACCGAAGGACCGTTTGTCATCGATACGCTTGACGAAGCCGCACTCATCTTGATGTTATTTATCACGTTTGGAGCAATGATCTACGCAATACGGCAGACGGCAACAGAGTGACTTGTACACGCAAAGAAAGCAACCGTAGCAATCCGTTGCCGCTAAATGACAATTAATTAATCAATCAGCGGTGTCGTGAGACGACGAAATTAATCAGTCAAATACTCAGCATCGAATACCCACCGATAGCGCGGATGAACCCAGTCAAAATACTCCTGCCCGAGCTGTTGTGCTGATTCGAGCACCTGCCCTTCGGTTCGCCGACGGTCGATCTGCCGACGTCCATTCCCATCTGGACTATCACGCTCGATCGGTGTTCGGATGATCGAATTCATCAGCCGATTGTAGGTGAGAACCGCTGTTGCACCCTCAGTCAGGCCGATCAGCAGCCATGTATCCCCGTCATTATCGAGTATTCGCGTGGCAAGCCGCTCAGCGTCGATCTCCTCGTCCCGCGTCTCCTCCAAGACGATTGTAAGCTCATTGTGGAGCGTATCGAACAGGGGGCGTCTCCTTCAGCATACCAGACGCTTCGCTAGAACGAACCGTAAACAGTCGCCAGCCAGACCGGAAGTGAATGCGCCAAGGTTAGTATGATCTACTAATCAGTGTCAGCACCCATTCCGCTCGGAAACGAACGAATGAGAGACTGGGGGCTGAAACGTCAGAGGGTGGTAGTCGGCAGAGTCGGCAAGGAATTGCGTGAGCGGACGGGTTATGCTTTAAACCTGCGCAGAGGCGACGGTGATAACTCAAACAGCAACGGCAGTCCACGAGAATCTATCCCTTGTCGCGAGAACTACTTAAATGAAATTTGGGCGGTGACCGGTCTCTCCTCGAGACGTAGGTAAGAACACACCCTCGACGAAAACTGATTACTGTAGCTCTCAAAACACACAGTATCCGCCATGATCGAGCACATACTCATCCCAACCGACGGAAGTGACGAAGCCGGGATTGCCGTCGATCACGCACGAGAGCTGGCGATGCGATTCAACGCAACTGCCCACGTCCTCCATGTTGTGAATGTCCGGAAAATGGAAACGGCACCACAAAGCAATGAAATGCGAACGAAGGGCGAGAATCTCGTGGGATCCACCGCCGAAGAGATAACACAGCGGGGTGTCGCGGTCGAAACCGAAGTCCAAACAGGCCACCCATCAGACTGTATCCTCGAATACGTCGCAAAGCAGGATATCGATACCATCGTAATGGGAACGCATGGACGAACTGGCGTCCGACAGTATCTCCTAGGGAGCGTCACGGAAAAGGTCATTCGACTTTCTGAGATACCGGTTCTGACCGTGCGATTGTCGGCAGACCGTCCATTGAATACTCCATATAACAACATCCTTGTGCCAACTGATGGAAGTCAAGGTGCACTGGAGGCGACTAAATGGGGGATGGCTATCGCCGGAGCCTTTGATGGGACGATTCACGCATTCTCTGTGGTTGAATCAGCAGTGCTTGGAATCGATCTCCGCACCGATTTCCAAGAACAAATACGAGAATCTGCTGAACACGCCGTTGCTGACGTCGTTGATGCTGCACACGATGAGGATCTTGACACAACGGCGGCAGTATCACAGGGGATCCCGTACAGGGAAATTCTCTCCTATATCACCGAGTACGATATTGATCTGGTCGTAATGGGAACACAGGGGCGAAGCAAGATCGATCGCTATCTTCTGGGGAGTGTCGCTGAAAAAACGATACGAACTGCATCCATTCCTGTGATGACGGTTCGGCGGCCGGCCACACAGTAATAGTCCGGGAGTGAACTATGACCTGTTCTCGTGCACAGCCAGTACGGCAGTCACCGCGACCGTCACAGTCGCATTCCTCTGGTTCGGACGTATTGGTGATCTAAAGGAATCATGTGGCTCTTGTTGATGGCTTCGATGAGACCGAGGTTTCGACGTCGAATGCAAAACAAGAATCGGCAAGACAGATATACTATTCAATAGTTAGAGCCCCCAGAATCATTATGGTATGATTGTTAAGGGAACTCTCCCTGTTCGTGAGACTCGTCTGGTTGCGCTTCCAATAATCGCATTATCGACTGCCCCCGTACCATGATGACCCATAATCACATGATCGTACTCGCTTTCCTCTACGAGCTGGAGAATCAGTTTTCCAACGCGATTTCCCGGACGAAATTGGAGATCGGGATCGATTTCTATTCGAAGGTCAGCGTCGATGTTCTCCTGGTCAAGTATTTCTCGTGCCTTCGTAAGGATTTCCTGCCCAATATCTGACTTTTCGTTTCGGAAATGCACCACTTCAAGAGTCGCATCATAGCAGCGTACGAATCCAGCTGCAAACTGAAGAGCCCCCATACTGGATTCCGACCCATCGATTGGTACGAGTATCTTCATAGTAGAGAGTTGGTGGACATGCGGATAAATCAGAGGTTGACGATAAGACGGCGTCGATCTCGTCGTCCCGCGTCTCCCCCAGGACGATTGCAAGCTCGCCATGGAGTGCATCGAACAGAGCCGTCTCACGGAGCAGACACGGAGGTTGTGCTCCGAATCGGTATAACCAGTCGCCAGCCAGAGCGAAAGTAGATACGCCAGGGGTAGTATAGTCTACTAACATGGGCTTGTTGAAACCCTCAAGAGGTGATAGGTTCTAGCGGTTGGACTGAATACAGGGCGCGAATGTAGCGTGAGCCATAGGTTGATCATTGAAGATAGTGATCGCTCATCGCTCTTCGCTTTCGGGCGCTGGCGTCTGGCCGAAGTCAGCGATAAAAAAAGTATCGTTAGCTCAGTATTTCTTCGGGCAGGGACCCTTAGTGTCCTTCGGGTGATTGTCCAAGTGCGCCTGTGCTCCCGGTGCGCCTAACGTCAGCGTCTGGGCGTTGCTCGGGTTGCCAGGCGGTCGGTGGCAGATCGTCACCTTCTCCTTTCCTTTCTTGCCCTTCTTCTTTTCTTTCTTTTCCTTCTTGTCGTCTTTCTTGACGTCTTTCTTATCGGAATAGTCGGCGCCGGCAAAGGCAGCACCACTTCCGAACGTCAAGCCGATGACGACGACCATCGTCAACAGCGCTATTGTCGTTTTTGTCCGTTTCATGCGTTCTCACCAGTCGGACAGGAATAATCCAGGGTGGCTGGAGCACCCCCACCCAACGACACCGCTCGCCGGTATCCAGTATTAAACGTGCGGACTGTCCCGGGGTTAGTGTCGTCGCGGATTGGTCCAATTTCCTTTTGTCGTGCCTGCTCGGCCGTGCACTCGACGGTTTCCGCTGGGTAACGAGTCTCGTGAATGGTTTGAACCGTCCCGAATTATCACTCATCATTCCAAAATCACTGTTCAGGAACTTCCGTTCAAAATGGAGCGATGTAACCATTCTGTATACATCCTCTCTATTCAGCACACCACTCCTGTCTCGCTCTAAGAGCTTCAGCAGAACCGTGTAGATTAGTATACTATACTAGCCTGTGTTAGCGCCTGTACCAACCAGAAACGAACGAATGAAAGAGTGACGGAGAGCCGAAAGCGTCAGCGGGAGTCAGTGAGATTCACCGAGGAAGTCCGTCACCCACACAGCAGGGCGTGGTGGGTGCAGAGCGCCCATTTCGAGCAATTCGTCGGGAGTGGCGACCCGGTGCCCGCACGGACTCAGATGGATCAACGACGGGCCAGCTACCGTTATAGGCCCAACAACCTGCTGACAGCGAGGACAACGATACTCTGTCCTCATTGTCCGGCAGTCTCCTCGACCCGCAGCGACCCACTGCAATCACCACCACTGTACGTCTCGGGGTGTTTCACGACTTTCGAGCGCTGGTAGCGCACAAGTCGCCCGTCACAATCCTCACAGATCACCCACCAATTCGGCGATGTAAACCGTTCGCAGTATTGTGAGATGTCGAGAACGTCGATCCAGCGGGCGAACGTTCGCCCGTGATCAGCTTCGCCGAACTCGTGGTACTGCCATGCGTGGATCAACTCGTGGCGGACTGTTGAACTGAATTGCTCCCAGCCTTGTGAGTCGTAGGCGTCCCTCGTCAGCGAGATCGTAGTCTCGTCGCTTTCAGGGTCGTATCGCGTTGCGCCTGCCGTTCGCTGCGCACGCTTCGAGATGTCCCACGCAATCGCTTCGACCGGCAGTTCCGGGAAGTGTGCAGCCGCGACGTTCGTTGCGTGCTGTTGTGCTCGGTCGAGTAGGGCCGTTGGTGTCTCGGAGGTATCGTCGGTCGCTGCATCCGAGCTTTCCTTCAGCGTTCGCTGGTCGGTGATATCCGAGAGCGTCGATTGATGTAAATGGAAAAAATTGAGGCGGGGCTTGCTTGAGCCCCAGTAGATTAAGTCACAAGACAACCATTGCATTCTTGTACTCAAAGTCGGCGTCTAGCGAAACTGCATTGCTTCAAAGAGACCTGCCGTATACTTTGGAATATCCGTGACTTCA
>NZ_CP085343.1 GCF_020618475.1 Haladaptatus halobius
TGAAAATCAGTGCCGTAGTCATGGGCAATCACGGCAGTCTCGCGCGTATAGGGGAACTGATTGGCAAGCAACTGCATCGCAGCGGTTTTCCTGATCCCGTCTCCCCGATGATAGCGGTCGAAATGGCTTGATCAAGCCGTGGGAGATGGGAACTCCCCTCTACCTTTTGGTAGGTAGACGCGAGCGGGATAGCAAACTCATCATCGGCCTTGTGCAGTGTCACGCCGTTCCGTTTTGCGCACGAATGCAGTACCCCCCCAGAGGAGGAGCACTGCGCCACCAAGGCCAACCACTCCCTGTGCATCAGTCAGCAGCGGCAGATTAAAGCCAGGAACCGTGCCGGTGAGGTAGACGAATAGGCCCATCACTGGGATCGCCATGTGCAGGACGAGCGCAATCCCTGCGTAGAGATAGTGACCTGTGAGAATCGGCTGACGGAACGCAAACAATCCGAGCACGAGATAGCCAAGGTAGACGCCTTTCCAGCGCCAGAAGCGTCGATGAAGTGGCGCATCTTTATCAAGAATCGTGGGTGGGAACGCGAATTTGAGTAGACCAACAATGATGGCTTCTGCGATCTCGTCTCGAATATCCTGCTTCGGACGACGATTACTCATGGTGTGTGTCCCGGGTAGCGGTGCGGTCGTACTCACAGACAGTCGACTGAGATGCGGTCAGCGTGCGCTGGGCGTCTGTGGTTCGCTGGCGGTGACTAGTGCGTTCGGATTCACGAAAGACATCAGTGGCCGTCTCCCGAAAGGTATCGAGATCATCGCGATCCATGTAGAGTTCACGCTTCGGGCCAGTGACGGCGACATGCGCATGTGGTTTGTCGCGTTGATCGTGCACGGCATAGACGTAGCGAACGTTCGCTTTGTCGGCGCGCCACTGTCTCATCAGTGCTCGCGTCCGGCGATCAAACGCTCGGTGGTGAACGTCAAGATCGGGGTCGGGCGAGACGATAAATTGGCGCTCGAAGCCACACTCTTTCGAATGCTGGACAAACTGCTCGAGTTCATCGCGTGAGAGGGCCTTGCCAGTGTGATCACGAATGGAGATCTCACGGCCCTGGTCAGTTCGCATATAGTTGACGAGAGCGCCAGCACCACCCTCTGAATAGTCTGAGTATGTAATCATGTCTCGAACGACCACCCAGAGTCAGGCTCAGTGTCGGAGTCAGTGTCGGCCATGCGCTTGTCAGTCTCCGACTGGGACGTCTCGTCGACCGTGTGGAGGGTGTCGTGGAACTGCTCGACGTCGACGCCAAGGTGATCGAGTTCGCCGTGAAGGCGCTGCGCGCCCTGAGAGAGGGCGTGCTGGCGGACTCCATCAGTATAGTCACGTTTGACAAGTTCCCAGGTGGCGATGGTGTTGACGCCCGTCTTGGCAAGTAACTCGTTCATCTGTTCAGTGGTGGTGAGGAGTTCATCACGGGCCTGGGCAACGAGTTCCTCGACGCGTTGCTCGGCACTCGTTTGATGCATGGTGTCTTCGACAGCCTGCTCGCGAATATGCTGCGAGAGCACATCGGCGATGTAGGTGGAGACAGTGACCTCGTCTTGGTTGGCACGCTGTTGAATTTCGTCTGCGAGATCGTCTTCCACGTAGGTGGTGAGCATCGTGTCGCGGGTGGTCATGGCTTGGGTGGTTGGAGGGAGTGTGGAGAGTCAGTGTGTGGTTGAGTGAAGGGGTGCATTCAGCTGGGCAAGATAAAAACCCGCAGCATCACCGCACACCCCTGCCGCCGTCTGGCGATTTGAGTGCAGCACACGCGGTGCGTGTGCAGTAGATTGTACAGCAGGTCGGTGCTGGCGCATGATTTTCACACTTGCCGTCACGAAACCAATTCGTAGACGGAGCCTATAAATCTCCGCGTTCATCCCAAGGGAGACGCGAGCGAGGGGCCCCCTGCCATGGGGGCCGTGAGTGAGCACCGACCGCTCCCCTCGACCAGCGGGAGAGGGAACGTGTCTGCGGTGGCGGGGCTGATGCTGTCGGCATGCGGTGTGGCTAGAAATCATGACTGACAGCATTGCTGAGAGAGTCCGTCGATGATCCCGTTGCACCTGGCGCACGACCGCCCCGCTACCGCCCCGCCACACGTTCTCGCTCCTGGCGTCGCTCGTGCGGGCCAGCCGACGGGTCGACCCGCAAGGGGTCGCTTCCGTCCGCTCCGCTTGGCGGTGGCCGGCGCTCCGCTGTTCTGGCCCTTGGGATGATTGTGGCGTCTTGCTCCTGCTCATCGTCTATCGTATCGTCCCCATTGGTGGAGTGTCGTCCTGGGAGTGATCCGGCGCTGGTCTTTTTGAGGCACTATCCGACACGTCCACGACTATGCCGTCTACTTCTTTAACCATTTGTATATTAGCAAATGTTCCTACATTCGCAAACTTTACGTATTTGCAAATGGTATCCAAATATGCAATGGCGGCCCAAATCCCGGGACGAATGGCTCGCACTCGTGCGCTCATGACAGAAACGGAGCGAAAGTACATCACGCGAGAAGAGGATGTAAGCGATTCAAAGCGGTACCAAGCAATCGCCCGGGTTCGTGACCGCCTCGAAGTACTCGAACAGGATGTCGATGCACTAGCAGAGCATCATCCGAAGCTCCTCGGTGAACTCCGAGACGTTGTTTGCAAAGAGAATGAATGAGCTTCGTCAGCCGTGCGTCAGACGCGTCTCACTCAAACAGTAACAGGCTTTAAATAAAGGCCATACGAAACCCACAGCTATGTAACGATCATCGACTGCGGCAGAAGGGATCGGGGAGGTCAATTCCTCCCCTAAAGCTTGAACACCTATCCCTTCTGTTGCGACCGTAATAATAGTTTGCCTTTGCTTAGTGGCGAAACTATCATTTGGTCGTGACAGCGTTTCCCTCCCGTCCGCTGCCGTTCCTCAACGGGAAAGCACGAAAACACACGAATGAGCGAGAACGCAGTCAGCACAGCAGTAGCACAGTTTACGAAGAGTGTGACGAACGCCTTCACCGAGTACACGGATGCACCGACAGCTGTCGTCACCGAGATCGAAGCCGCGGGCGAACAGCTCGCCGAGCAAGTCGACACCCTCGAATCATCCCATGAAATCACACAAAGCTCACTATGGGAGTTAGAGGACATTGTGATGGGAGAGTACGACTCCGCAAACCCACGCTTCAAGGAGCGGAGCATCGTCGAGCAAATTGACGAGATAGAGGCCACTGTTGAAGACGTGAACCCAGGGGGAGACGGCACTAAGACTACCGTGCACAACACGCTTCTCGCCGAGAGCCCGCTTGAGCAAGTGACCGGACTCACTGAGCAAGAGGCGATGCAAAATCTCTCATCCAACCAGGTGCGCGCGCGCACGATTGCGATGAACATCCCCGCCATCGCCACGAGCGCTGAAGCGGGATTCGTCATCGACAATAGCACGCTCCGCAGTGAACTCACGAAGATCAAAGGTGAGCGGCCAAACGACAACGACGTCAAGCGCGTGCGTGACTTTTTGAGTGACCTCGGGAAGGAGCACGTGGATATTGTTGACCATCGCGGGAGCAAGATGGTCGTGGTCGAGAAGGCCTACGCGAAGCAGCTCGGACGGACATCCTACAGCCCGGAGGAGTGTCTCGTGGTCGAGCACAAGAACAACTGGCGGGACATGGTCGAATTACACTCGTCCGGTAATGGAGCCACGCAGGCGTCTGCAGCGGTGTAATTAGACGGAGGATATCACGATAGCATAGGCAGAAAACAACGCGGGGACGTTCCAACCTGACACACGTTGGAACTGACGCCACCACTCCACTAGTGGAGACACTGGAGAGAGACCTTTTGTTTCAGTAGTAGTAAGAAAGAAGCATACGAGTCAGTCATGTTCAGTTCTCTCGTGATTACGTGACGGGTGTAAGTGCGATCCACGTTCGTCGGGCATATCCGAACGTCGGTGCAAGACCCGACACTAATGGTATGTTAGTGATTCACTTAGCTACTCTATCTCAAGGAGGTGAACACAGCTACGCTCATTCACAGCCGTGGTTACTTTGTTTAGTTGGTGTAGCACTACTAGACGTCTTTTATTTGGTTGTGACGACGGTGTCAGTTCTGTAGATCTCCCCGTTGCTTTTCTTTCACTTTCAGGCACCACATAACAATAGCCGTGGCGACCATTGGAGCAACTGCGGGCGTCACACTGAACTTAGTCCCCGGTGGACGCCTCGATCACGGAGAAGCACGTCGCGTTACGACTGGTTCAAGAGTCATGGTTGGCGTGGGGTAGCCACTCCACTGCTCCCCTACGATTTCGCCTCTCGGGGAATTTCCGGGTGTGAACGGGTTGCTTGTTGGTAGAAGCACCATCGATGTTCAGACTCGTGTCGTCGATGGCGGCCACCGCAGACGACGTGGCTCCGGTGGTTCAATTCCACCCCCGTTCGTATTTTGTGAAAAAGGTGGCTTTGTTGAGAATCCTCAGGAAGTGACTGGTTTCAGTGCGTGTACAAGATACAACGCGCATACCTATCGCCGACCCCTTGAGCGGAGATGCTATTTCGTTACCGCTCCTCGGTTGTATGGGGTCAACGGTATGGACGAAGTTACGGTCACTACGCAAGCCAGTTTGGAAGCACCAGACGAGACTGCCGATGTTTCGCGGCAAAAAATATTCGAAACCGAGGACACGATCATGGTTCAGTCACGGGTCGCCGGTGGAATCACGACCGGTTGGCATCATAATGGCGACCGCCACGTCTACGGTTATGTGGTGGAGGGCCACGCAATGCTGGAGTACGGGCCGGCAGGTGGAGACTCAGTTAATCTCGATGTAGGTGACTATGTGTACGTTCCGCCTCACACAATTCGGCGGATAGTGAATCCCATCACCGAGGATTGGGTGATTGTCATCAGCTTCGTCGGCTCCGGGCCACCTGCCGTGTCCGTTGATGGACCCCAGTCAGAAGCCGAGTAGTCGAAGTGCTATGCTGCATGCATACTCTGTATGCAGCACGCTCCTCTTGTCAGTCGAAGAGAATTTCAACAGAGCCAAAAAGGCAATCGGAATTCAAAGTTAGAATACTATACTAGCCATCAGCACCTCTGTCACTCAGCACTCTATCGGCGAGGCTTATCCCCGTATAGCGAAACGCAGTATTTGTCTTCTCATTGTAGGTGTTCTACTCGAACTACGTCATACAGGCATCTAACACGACTAGCATCGTGGAATTGTCTTTTTGCTATTATCGATTTTCTTCTGCTTATAAGCATAGGTTACTCTACTTAATCAAGTGCATAATAATATACGGCACATGTATTGGGGAAAACGGCGAGCGTCCCCAGGAGAGGGAGTGCGGAGACACACGCATCGATGCTCGCCTACACAGCCCCGCTTGCGCAACCCTCTGTAAAGCAGTTAAGGGGAACAGAGGGAAAGGATGTGGGGAGGGGGGAGCGCGTTGATCGAGGACCATTTCTGGCTGATGAAGATCCGTCCAATAGGCTTTTCGCTCTGCGTATGAACAGCTACCGTCTCTTTTTCGGTTCGGTAGGATACGGTGGGGTGAGGACGTTCGGCTGAAGGCGTAGACGATCGAATAGGCATGGTTGCAGGCGAACTCAGTGCAGCCTGCATGTGAACTTTCCACATGAAACGAGTCGCACGCGTGTCTGACGAAATTACTTTGCACTGGGGTTTGAGGTAGTTGGCAGTGACGATGAGTGAGAGTGAGTCAAACAGCAGTCAAAAGCACCAAAACGTCACTGTCCGCGTGACGAAGGAAACAGCTGAACAACTGTCTGAAGAGGCCGATGAGCGTGGTATGAGTCGCGCCCAGTTACTCCGTGAACTCATCAACAGTCGTGAGGTGCTGCTCAGCAGTGGTCATGCCAGTGTTGGTGATCACTCGAGCAGTGGGCGTGAGTCGGACGTGAGTGGCGAGCAACTCACAGACCTTCGCGAGCAACTCACGGAGGCACGTGAGAAGATGCATGAAGAACGCGAAGAACGGATCCGATACGAGGAGCGTGTGACTCTCCTCGAACGTGAGAAAGAGCAAGCCGTCGGGGAGAAAAACCGATGGCAAAACAAGTACCACGAAGCGAACGGGAAACTGAAAGTCCATCACAGTGAGCGAGAGTCACTGCCTGCTCGACTCAAATCGTGGTTGACTGGTGAGTGACGCTCACTCACTCTCACTGCCGCCAAAAGATGTAGCATCATACCGTTTATCAAATCTAAACCGTTCTAATCAGTGTTCTCAGCGCTTTTCCCTGGGGATTACAGACGAAACATGGGGTATCTCTTCGACTTCTCCATAATCGCCTAAGCGGAAGTGCAATGCTCCCGGGAGGGCGAGTCGAAAATATGCGTGTAAGTTCCTCACACTGAGATGTATATCACTAGGACAACCGATAAAAATCGTCTTGCAGCACTAGCGTCACGCGCTGTTTATCCCTAAGAAGTCGGACTGAATCTCCACTTCTATCTACGTGCGTCAACAGCATGAATTCGCCGTTAACACAGAGAAAGGGGCCGAAAACAACTGCCGAGTCGGACGGCGATCCGCCTACACTGGGCGACGAGATAACACCGATCGAGGAGTGGGCGGTTTGTATTTATTATGCAGTGTGCGTGAGCATTGAGTTTGTCAACAGGAATGCACCCCACTCGGGAGAGCACTGACAGTCCAAGTCAGGACGTTCGAGGCAAACCAGCACTGAACAATACAGCAACGCCTGAGTTCTAACTCTTGTTAACTGGTGTGACGGTGACCTCTCCCGTACTGTGAATGATGACTTCGTACTCGGCATAGACAAACTGGACCAACCCCTCACTTCGTGATGTCTCACTGTATGTTGGAGCAAAGAGGCTATCTAACGCCTCGGGATCGATCGCGTGATAGAGCGGCTCAAGTTCGTCAGATGAGCTGCCAGCGGCGTCAGCAACGGCGTGCGTGACACGCAGGCTCAGTTGCTCGGTACAAGAGGATGCTTGTTCAGACGATTCATCTTGGTCAGCAGCTATCGCTGATGGCTGGTTTGATGACATACTTTTGGGGGTTTTGGGCTGTGGAAAACGCAGTGGAACCCACTATGATGGACTGATTCTCCGACTGCGTAGTGCTATGCGGGGGCACTGCGGCCGGCATGATAAAAGATTCGATCGAGAGTTGTATCACTTAACTAGGAAAGCGATCGAATTAACCCCTAGAATTGTAGTCTAAACGTTAAATCACACTGAGAACGCCAATTGAACACCACGAGAAGGAGTAATTTCTTTCTATCACAAGACTCATCGCAAAGATACCGTCATAACGAGTGAACGACTGCGTGATATTTTCCATTGCCAGATTTTATCAGTGAAGACATCATAAAACCTTAACTATATTGCGTCAGATTACTACTGGAAGAAGCAGCATCGATCCACTATGAATCAGCACCCCACAAGGAATTCATCCGTCAGAGATAGCCGCTAATAACACCACCCTTCCAATCTTCCGATGACTATATCACCCAACGATGATCCTACATCAACCCAACGCCGCTCGCTCGAGACCGTCTTCAAGCTGCTCGCTGACGCTCAACGGCGCGCTCTCCTGCGATATTTCACTGACGAAGACACAGACAGTGCCGAGCTTGCCGAGTTGGTCGACCACGTCCATGAGGAAGTCGATAATGTCACTGCCCCCAGACAAACACGGATCGCTCTCATCCACATTCACCTGCCAAAACTCGCCGAGCACGATATCATTGAGTATGACCAGCGGGAGCACACGGTGCACTATTGGGGAGGAACAAACCTCGAAGCGCTGCTTGGGGTCGCCACACGTCTCGAAGCTACTGTATAGAAGCTCCGATGACAAGACATCAAAATCGCGCTCTGTAGTGGCCAGCAGAGGGCGGGTAGCGGCTGAACGATGCGACAATTATTGTCATTGTGTACGGTCTCTCGGCGATTGTGCAGTATCTCTCTTCCTACCGAATGGAAGGATTGCAGCCTTATACTATGGCGTTTCGAGAGGAGGTTGAAAGAGGAATCACTCTCAAGCTCCTCTGCGTTCGCCACCAGGAGAACCCATGAAAGAAAGCGCTCCTACTCGCGCTGGCGTGCATGGGACAAGTCTGTCCCACATCATGAGTAGGATTGACATAGGCTTATAGATCCTGGCCATTCTGATATCTACTCGCGATTTTGATCTATAACCAGAAGCAGTCCCGGTCAACGAAGTAACCAACAAACTCAGTGATTAACCCACCAGTGTTGGTTAATATCGTCAGTCAGCCGCTAGCTCATCAATTGGCTTTGTCGTTGATGCACCGAGGGGTTCACCATCGAACACCACTGGTTCGACAAAGACATTCTCATGGGCAAGCACAGGACGCTTTGCCCGACCCTCCTGTTCGTATTCGACGATGCCCGCTTCGTACAAGACATCTAGATCGCGTTTGACGATGCTGATGTCGCGGTCGACCCGGCGTCCAAGGTCACGCATTGAGCGAACATCGGTCGTTGCAAGTTCGGTGAGCAGTTCCATCCGTTTGGGCGTCAGTACTCGTTCGGCCGTCTCGCGTGAAAGCATGAGGACGTCGCTGAAGCCAGCTTCCGCTAGCCGCCGAATATAGTCGCTGTTCTTTGTCATGGTGGGGGTGTTGGGGTGTCAGTCACATTATCGCCGGTGAGTTCTGTCCGTTCGAGCACTACGGTCTGTAGTGCCTATGTTGACCTACGAAGTCAACAAATATATACTTGCGGGATAATCCCTGTGTAAGGAGCTTCGTACGAATGAGCAGTCCCGACACCATCGAGTACGAACTAGACACATGGCGGGGTCGAATCTACCTTCTCCGGATTCGCGGCACGCCCTCTTACTTCGACCCTGACGACTTCGCCGTCACCGTCTACTACAAAGATGCGGCCACCGAGACTCACATCGAGATTGCCCGCGTTGATACCGCACACGATTTCACGCACTTCGACCGGCTCTTTCGGAATCCACCGGACAAGAAACCCGTAGAATGGGATATCTGGGATGCGGTCGACCATTTCGAGGAGAACTGGCCGACATACGCGAAACGGTACGAAGAGAACCGGACGTAATCCGGCATAAGCTAGCATATTGTACTAACGAACGCTACTCGACTTCGCCGACGATCATATGTAAATATCCAACTAGTAATACTCGTCGATGAGGAAAGGATGACAGGGAGGTGAGTGAAGTGGGCGTTTGAGCGATGGTTGTGTCTGACGTCGCGCCCAGGTAATTCACTCAAGTGATCGAACTTGATTTTTGCTATGATACCTATATAGCGAACTGCTTGTCACAAGCAACGCTCGTGACTGTGTAGATCGTGCCTTTCTCGTCGTTACAGTCGTCTACGGGGAAACGAGTGTGAGGTGGGGAGCGTCGATG
This sequence comes from Haladaptatus halobius, assembly GCF_020618475.1. Lineage (GTDB taxonomy): Archaea > Halobacteriota > Halobacteria > Halobacteriales > Haladaptataceae > Haladaptatus > Haladaptatus halobius. The sequence goes on from NZ_CP085343.1 coordinate 9,389, forward strand.
AGATGACCATATGGTTCCTGACGTTTCCGTCGTGATACTGCTTTTGACGTTGCCCCAAGTCGACTCACTCGACTGTCCCAACTTAAATTTACCTAGGAGTTCTCAATAGCGAACTGTAACGCTCGCAGACACCTCTACGCTGCATGGTGATTTAATGGAAAATTGGTGAACGAGCGCATAGTGACTGTCGAATTTGAGGTTATTCTCGGTCACGTTCCGCCGGTGTCTCTATTTCGGGTCACCTCAACATCAACTACTTCATCTGAGTGACGATGTTCTCTCACTTGGAAGCCTCACGGACCAACTAGTTAGAGCTGATCACGAACATCGTCAAGCAGCGTCGTGTGCCCAATCCACCACTCCTGGCGTGCTTTGATGACGCACTCTCCCGGGCCGAACTGCTTCAACTCACCCGAGGGAATCGGTGCGCGCTCTTGCTCACGCAGCGAGACGCTCGTTGAGACCTCACTCGTGTCGAATGCGCCACCCGAGTTCCGTACCGTTTCTGATTCAACCGTGGTTCGTTGTTCGCCAAGCTCTGAGAGAATGTAGCGGGCTGTCTCATTGTCCCCCGGTGAGAAGTACAATCCCTGAGGACAATTGCCGAGGATCCCCGCAACCGACCTATCATAGGTATGTTTCAACTGGCCGACTGTCTGGACACCAATCAACGCTCGCGCACCGACAGAGCGCCCGCGCGCGGTTAGGTTTGAAAGCTGGGTGAGCGGCGGCAGTTGATCAATCTCATCGAGGATGAAATTCACCGGTGTCTCTGCGTCCATAGCGTACCGGATCGACCAGTCGATGAGTAAGCAAAACATCGGGCCGAGGGTTTCCATCTCACCGGGTGCTGAATCGATAATCAAGACGCGGCCATCTGGATTCTCGATATACTCACGAATCGAGAACTCGCCATGGTGAGCGAATTTCCCGACAAACACGGGATCAACGTATTCGTGGAGCGTTTGGAAGACATTCCGCGCGCCCTTGCCACTCTCTGGATCGAGATGGGAGGCATGTGACTGGAGCTCATCATACTCGGTGAGTCGATTATAGACCGTCTCAAAATCCTGAGCAAGGAATTCGACAATGTCGTCGTGACCGAGGGCGTCACGCTTGTGTTGGCGCTCTGCTTCGCGCCGTAGGTAGATGAGGACTGCCGTAAAGACGTGCTTGGCAGGACCGTGGAAGGGATTATTGCCGACGGGTTCGCCAAAAATCGCCCCGGCAATTTCGCGACAGTCACGATCACGCGTGGCATCTCGGAAGAGATTCCACGTCACATCCGAGTCATCCGCTGCAACACGAACCACTGTGAAGCCTTCCGCCCGGAAATACGATTGAAAATCAGTGCCGTAGTCATGGGCAATCACGGCAGTCTCGCGCGTATAGGGGAACTGATTGGCAAGCAACTGCATCGCAGCGGTTTTTCCTGATCCCGTCTCCCCGATGATAGCGGTCGAAATGGCTTGATCAAGCCGTGGGAGATGGGAACTCCCCTCTACCTTTTGGTAGGTAGACGCGAGCGGGATAGCAAACTCATCATCGGCCTTGTGCAGTGTCACGCCGTTCCGTTTGCGCACGAATGCAGTACCCCCCCAGAGGAGGAGCACTGCGCCACCAAGGCCAACCACTCCCTGTGCATCAGTCAGCAGCGGCAGATTAAAGCCAGGAACCGTGCCGGTGAGGTAGACGAATAGGCCCATCACTGGGATCGCCATGTGCAGGACGAGCGCAATCCCTGCGTAGAGATAGTGACCTGTGAGAATCGGCTGACGGAACGCAAACAATCCGAGCACGAGATAGCCAAGGTAGACGCCTTTCCAGCGCCAGAAGCGTCGATGAAGTGGCGCATCTTTATCAAGAATCGTGGGTGGGAACGCGAATTTGAGTAGACCAACAATGATGGCTTCTGCGATCTCGTCTCGAATATCCTGCTTCGGACGACGATTACTCATGGTGTGTGTCCCGGGTAGCGGTGCGGTCGTACTCACAGACAGTCGACTGAGATGCGGTCAGCGTGCGCTGGGCGTCTGTGGTTCGCTGGCGGTGACTAGTGCGTTCGGATTCACGAAAGACATCAGTGGCCGTCTCCCGAAAGGTATCGAGATCATCGCGATCCATGTAGAGTTCACGCTTCGGGCCAGTGACGGCGACATGCGCATGTGGTTTGTCGCGTTGATCGTGCACGGCATAGACGTAGCGAACGTTCGCTTTGTCGGCGCGCCACTGTCTCATCAGTGCTCGCGTCCGGCGATCAAACGCTCGGTGGTGAACGTCAAGATCGGGGTCGGGCGAGACGATAAATTGGCGCTCGAAGCCACACTCTTTCGAATGCTGGACAAACTGCTCGAGTTCATCGCGTGAGAGGGCCTTGCCAGTGTGATCACGAATGGAGATCTCACGGCCCTGGTCAGTTCGCATATAGTTGACGAGAGCGCCAGCACCACCCTCTGAATAGTCTGAGTATGTAATCATGTCTCGAACGACCACCCAGAGTCAGGCTCAGTGTCGGAGTCAGTGTCGGCCATGCGCTTGTCAGTCTCCGACTGGGACGTCTCGTCGACCGTGTGGAGGGTGTCGTGGAACTGCTCGACGTCGACGCCAAGGTGATCGAGTTCGCCGTGAAGGCGCTGCGCGCCCTGAGAGAGGGCGTGCTGGCGGACTCCATCAGTATAGTCACGTTTGACAAGTTCCCAGGTGGCGATGGTGTTGACGCCCGTCTTGGCAAGTAACTCGTTCATCTGTTCAGTGGTGGTGAGGAGTTCATCACGGGCCTGGGCAACGAGTTCCTCGACGCGTTGCTCGGCACTCGTTTGATGCATGGTGTCTTCGACAGCCTGCTCGCGAATATGCTGCGAGAGCACATCGGCGATGTAGGTGGAGACAGTGACCTCGTCTTGGTTGGCACGCTGTTGAATTTCGTCTGCGAGATCGTCTTCCACGTAGGTGGTGAGCATCGTGTCGCGGGTGGTCATGGCTTGGGTGGTTGGAGGGAGTGTGGAGAGTCAGTGTGTGGTTGAGTGAAGGGGTGCATTCAGCTGGGCAAGATAAAAACCCGCAGCATCACCGCACACCCCTGCCGCCGTCTGGCGATTTGAGTGCAGCACACGCGGTGCGTGTGCAGTAGATTGTACAGCAGGTCGGTGCTGGCGCATGATTTTCACACTTGCCGTCACGAAACCAATTCGTAGACGGAGCCTATAAATCTCCGCGTTCATCCCAAGGGAGACGCGAGCGAGGGGCCCCCTGCCATGGGGGCCGTGAGTGAGCACCGACCGCTCCCCTCGACCAGCGGGAGAGGGAACGTGTCTGCGGTGGCGGGGCTGATGCTGTCGGCATGCGGTGTGGCTAGAAATCATGACTGACAGCATTGCTGAGAGAGTCCGTCGATGATCCCGTTGCACCTGGCGCACGACCGCCCCGCTACCGCCCCGCCACACGTTCTCGCTCCTGGCGTCGCTCGTGCGGGCCAGCCGACGGGTCGACCCGCAAGGGGTCGCTTCCGTCCGCTCCGCTTGGCGGTGGCCGGCGCTCCGCTGTTCTGGCCCTTGGGATGATTGTGGCGTCTTGCTCCTGCTCATCGTCTATCGTATCGTCCCCATTGGTGGAGTGTCGTCCTGGGAGTGATCCGGCGCTGGTCTTTTTGAGGCACTATCCGACACGTCCACGACTATGCCGTCTACTTCTTTAACCATTTGTATATTAGCAAATGTTCCTACATTCGCAAACTTTACGTATTTGCAAATGGTATCCAAATATGCAATGGCGGCCCAAATCCCGGGACGAATGGCTCGCACTCGTGCGCTCATGACAGAAACGGAGCGAAAGTACATCACGCGAGAAGAGGATGTAAGCGATTCAAAGCGGTACCAAGCAATCGCCCGGGTTCGTGACCGCCTCGAAGTACTCGAACAGGATGTCGATGCACTAGCAGAGCATCATCCGAAGCTCCTCGGTGAACTCCGAGACGTTGTTTGCAAAGAGAATGAATGAGCTTCGTCAGCCGTGCGTCAGACGCGTCTCACTCAAACAGTAACAGGCTTTAAATAAAGGCCATACGAAACCCACAGCTATGTAACGATCATCGACTGCGGCAGAAGGGATCGGGGAGGTCAATTCCTCCCCTAAAGCTTGAACACCTATCCCTTCTGTTGCGACCGTAATAATAGTTTGCCTTTGCTTAGTGGCGAAACTATCATTTGGTCGTGACAGCGTTTCCCTCCCGTCCGCTGCCGTTCCTCAACGGGAAAGCACGAAAACACACGAATGAGCGAGAACGCAGTCAGCACAGCAGTAGCACAGTTTACGAAGAGTGTGACGAACGCCTTCACCGAGTACACGGATGCACCGACAGCTGTCGTCACCGAGATCGAAGCCGCGGGCGAACAGCTCGCCGAGCAAGTCGACACCCTCGAATCATCCCATGAAATCACACAAAGCTCACTATGGGAGTTAGAGGACATTGTGATGGGAGAGTACGACTCCGCAAACCCACGCTTCAAGGAGCGGAGCATCGTCGAGCAAATTGACGAGATAGAGGCCACTGTTGAAGACGTGAACCCAGGGGGAGACGGCACTAAGACTACCGTGCACAACACGCTTCTCGCCGAGAGCCCGCTTGAGCAAGTGACCGGACTCACTGAGCAAGAGGCGATGCAAAATCTCTCATCCAACCAGGTGCGCGCGCGCACGATTGCGATGAACATCCCCGCCATCGCCACGAGCGCTGAAGCGGGATTCGTCATCGACAATAGCACGCTCCGCAGTGAACTCACGAAGATCAAAGGTGAGCGGCCAAACGACAACGACGTCAAGCGCGTGCGTGACTTTTTGAGTGACCTCGGGAAGGAGCACGTGGATATTGTTGACCATCGCGGGAGCAAGATGGTCGTGGTCGAGAAGGCCTACGCGAAGCAGCTCGGACGGACATCCTACAGCCCGGAGGAGTGTCTCGTGGTCGAGCACAAGAACAACTGGCGGGACATGGTCGAATTACACTCGTCCGGTAATGGAGCCACGCAGGCGTCTGCAGCGGTGTAATTAGACGGAGGATATCACGATAGCATAGGCAGAAAACAACGCGGGGACGTTCCAACCTGACACACGTTGGAACTGACGCCACCACTCCACTAGTGGAGACACTGGAGAGAGACCTTTTGTTTCAGTAGTAGTAAGAAAGAAGCATACGAGTCAGTCATGTTCAGTTCTCTCGTGATTACGTGACGGGTGTAAGTGCGATCCACGTTCGTCGGGCATATCCGAACGTCGGTGCAAGACCCGACACTAATGGTATGTTAGTGATTCACTTAGCTACTCTATCTCAAGGAGGTGAACACAGCTACGCTCATTCACAGCCGTGGTTACTTTGTTTAGTTGGTGTAGCACTACTAGACGTCTTTTATTTGGTTGTGACGACGGTGTCAGTTCTGTAGATCTCCCCGTTGCTTTTCTTTCACTTTCAGGCACCACATAACAATAGCCGTGGCGACCATTGGAGCAACTGCGGGCGTCACACTGAACTTAGTCCCCGGTGGACGCCTCGATCACGGAGAAGCACGTCGCGTTACGACTGGTTCAAGAGTCATGGTTGGCGTGGGGTAGCCACTCCACTGCTCCCCTACGATTTCGCCTCTCGGGGAATTTCCGGGTGTGAACGGGTTGCTTGTTGGTAGAAGCACCATCGATGTTCAGACTCGTGTCGTCGATGGCGGCCACCGCAGACGACGTGGCTCCGGTGGTTCAATTCCACCCCCGTTCGTATTTTGTGAAAAAGGTGGCTTTGTTGAGAATCCTCAGGAAGTGACTGGTTTCAGTGCGTGTACAAGATACAACGCGCATACCTATCGCCGACCCCTTGAGCGGAGATGCTATTTCGTTACCGCTCCTCGGTTGTATGGGGTCAACGGTATGGACGAAGTTACGGTCACTACGCAAGCCAGTTTGGAAGCACCAGACGAGACTGCCGATGTTTCGCGGCAAAAAATATTCGAAACCGAGGACACGATCATGGTTCAGTCACGGGTCGCCGGTGGAATCACGACCGGTTGGCATCATAATGGCGACCGCCACGTCTACGGTTATGTGGTGGAGGGCCACGCAATGCTGGAGTACGGGCCGGCAGGTGGAGACTCAGTTAATCTCGATGTAGGTGACTATGTGTACGTTCCGCCTCACACAATTCGGCGGATAGTGAATCCCATCACCGAGGATTGGGTGATTGTCATCAGCTTCGTCGGCTCCGGGCCACCTGCCGTGTCCGTTGATGGACCCCAGTCAGAAGCCGAGTAGTCGAAGTGCTATGCTGCATGCATACTCTGTATGCAGCACGCTCCTCTTGTCAGTCGAAGAGAATTTCAACAGAGCCAAAAAGGCAATCGGAATTCAAAGTTAGAATACTATACTAGCCATCAGCACCTCTGTCACTCAGCACTCTATCGGCGAGGCTTATCCCCGTATAGCGAAACGCAGTATTTGTCTTCTCATTGTAGGTGTTCTACTCGAACTACGTCATACAGGCATCTAACACGACTAGCATCGTGGAATTGTCTTTTTGCTATTATCGATTTTCTTCTGCTTATAAGCATAGGTTACTCTACTTAATCAAGTGCATAATAATATACGGCACATGTATTGGGGAAAACGGCGAGCGTCCCCAGGAGAGGGAGTGCGGAGACACACGCATCGATGCTCGCCTACACAGCCCCGCTTGCGCAACCCTCTGTAAAGCAGTTAAGGGGAACAGAGGGAAAGGATGTGGGGAGGGGGGAGCGCGTTGATCGAGGACCATTTCTGGCTGATGAAGATCCGTCCAATAGGCTTTTCGCTCTGCGTATGAACAGCTACCGTCTCTTTTTCGGTTCGGTAGGATACGGTGGGGTGAGGACGTTCGGCTGAAGGCGTAGACGATCGAATAGGCATGGTTGCAGGCGAACTCAGTGCAGCCTGCATGTGAACTTTCCACATGAAACGAGTCGCACGCGTGTCTGACGAAATTACTTTGCACTGGGGTTTGAGGTAGTTGGCAGTGACGATGAGTGAGAGTGAGTCAAACAGCAGTCAAAAGCACCAAAACGTCACTGTCCGCGTGACGAAGGAAACAGCTGAACAACTGTCTGAAGAGGCCGATGAGCGTGGTATGAGTCGCGCCCAGTTACTCCGTGAACTCATCAACAGTCGTGAGGTGCTGCTCAGCAGTGGTCATGCCAGTGTTGGTGATCACTCGAGCAGTGGGCGTGAGTCGGACGTGAGTGGCGAGCAACTCACAGACCTTCGCGAGCAACTCACGGAGGCACGTGAGAAGATGCATGAAGAACGCGAAGAACGGATCCGATACGAGGAGCGTGTGACTCTCCTCGAACGTGAGAAAGAGCAAGCCGTCGGGGAGAAAAACCGATGGCAAAACAAGTACCACGAAGCGAACGGGAAACTGAAAGTCCATCACAGTGAGCGAGAGTCACTGCCTGCTCGACTCAAATCGTGGTTGACTGGTGAGTGACGCTCACTCACTCTCACTGCCGCCAAAAGATGTAGCATCATACCGTTTATCAAATCTAAACCGTTCTAATCAGTGTTCTCAGCGCTTTTCCCTGGGGATTACAGACGAAACATGGGGTATCTCTTCGACTTCTCCATAATCGCCTAAGCGGAAGTGCAATGCTCCCGGGAGGGCGAGTCGAAAATATGCGTGTAAGTTCCTCACACTGAGATGTATATCACTAGGACAACCGATAAAAATCGTCTTGCAGCACTAGCGTCACGCGCTGTTTATCCCTAAGAAGTCGGACTGAATCTCCACTTCTATCTACGTGCGTCAACAGCATGAATTCGCCGTTAACACAGAGAAAGGGGCCGAAAACAACTGCCGAGTCGGACGGCGATCCGCCTACACTGGGCGACGAGATAACACCGATCGAGGAGTGGGCGGTTTGTATTTATTATGCAGTGTGCGTGAGCATTGAGTTTGTCAACAGGAATGCACCCCACTCGGGAGAGCACTGACAGTCCAAGTCAGGACGTTCGAGGCAAACCAGCACTGAACAATACAGCAACGCCTGAGTTCTAACTCTTGTTAACTGGTGTGACGGTGACCTCTCCCGTACTGTGAATGATGACTTCGTACTCGGCATAGACAAACTGGACCAACCCCTCACTTCGTGATGTCTCACTGTATGTTGGAGCAAAGAGGCTATCTAACGCCTCGGGATCGATCGCGTGATAGAGCGGCTCAAGTTCGTCAGATGAGCTGCCAGCGGCGTCAGCAACGGCGTGCGTGACACGCAGGCTCAGTTGCTCGGTACAAGAGGATGCTTGTTCAGACGATTCATCTTGGTCAGCAGCTATCGCTGATGGCTGGTTTGATGACATACTTTTGGGGGTTTTGGGCTGTGGAAAACGCAGTGGAACCCACTATGATGGACTGATTCTCCGACTGCGTAGTGCTATGCGGGGGCACTGCGGCCGGCATGATAAAAGATTCGATCGAGAGTTGTATCACTTAACTAGGAAAGCGATCGAATTAACCCCTAGAATTGTAGTCTAAACGTTAAATCACACTGAGAACGCCAATTGAACACCACGAGAAGGAGTAATTTCTTTCTATCACAAGACTCATCGCAAAGATACCGTCATAACGAGTGAACGACTGCGTGATATTTTCCATTGCCAGATTTTATCAGTGAAGACATCATAAAACCTTAACTATATTGCGTCAGATTACTACTGGAAGAAGCAGCATCGATCCACTATGAATCAGCACCCCACAAGGAATTCATCCGTCAGAGATAGCCGCTAATAACACCACCCTTCCAATCTTCCGATGACTATATCACCCAACGATGATCCTACATCAACCCAACGCCGCTCGCTCGAGACCGTCTTCAAGCTGCTCGCTGACGCTCAACGGCGCGCTCTCCTGCGATATTTCACTGACGAAGACACAGACAGTGCCGAGCTTGCCGAGTTGGTCGACCACGTCCATGAGGAAGTCGATAATGTCACTGCCCCCAGACAAACACGGATCGCTCTCATCCACATTCACCTGCCAAAACTCGCCGAGCACGATATCATTGAGTATGACCAGCGGGAGCACACGGTGCACTATTGGGGAGGAACAAACCTCGAAGCGCTGCTTGGGGTCGCCACACGTCTCGAAGCTACTGTATAGAAGCTCCGATGACAAGACATCAAAATCGCGCTCTGTAGTGGCCAGCAGAGGGCGGGTAGCGGCTGAACGATGCGACAATTATTGTCATTGTGTACGGTCTCTCGGCGATTGTGCAGTATCTCTCTTCCTACCGAATGGAAGGATTGCAGCCTTATACTATGGCGTTTCGAGAGGAGGTTGAAAGAGGAATCACTCTCAAGCTCCTCTGCGTTCGCCACCAGGAGAACCCATGAAAGAAAGCGCTCCTACTCGCGCTGGCGTGCATGGGACAAGTCTGTCCCACATCATGAGTAGGATTGACATAGGCTTATAGATCCTGGCCATTCTGATATCTACTCGCGATTTTGATCTATAACCAGAAGCAGTCCCGGTCAACGAAGTAACCAACAAACTCAGTGATTAACCCACCAGTGTTGGTTAATATCGTCAGTCAGCCGCTAGCTCATCAATTGGCTTTGTCGTTGATGCACCGAGGGGTTCACCATCGAACACCACTGGTTCGACAAAGACATTCTCATGGGCAAGCACAGGACGCTTTGCCCGACCCTCCTGTTCGTATTCGACGATGCCCGCTTCGTACAAGACATCTAGATCGCGTTTGACGATGCTGATGTCGCGGTCGACCCGGCGTCCAAGGTCACGCATTGAGCGAACATCGGTCGTTGCAAGTTCGGTGAGCAGTTCCATCCGTTTGGGCGTCAGTACTCGTTCGGCCGTCTCGCGTGAAAGCATGAGGACGTCGCTGAAGCCAGCTTCCGCTAGCCGCCGAATATAGTCGCTGTTCTTTGTCATGGTGGGGGTGTTGGGGTGTCAGTCACATTATCGCCGGTGAGTTCTGTCCGTTCGAGCACTACGGTCTGTAGTGCCTATGTTGACCTACGAAGTCAACAAATATATACTTGCGGGATAATCCCTGTGTAAGGAGCTTCGTACGAATGAGCAGTCCCGACACCATCGAGTACGAACTAGACACATGGCGGGGTCGAATCTACCTTCTCCGGATTCGCGGCACGCCCTCTTACTTCGACCCTGACGACTTCGCCGTCACCGTCTACTACAAAGATGCGGCCACCGAGACTCACATCGAGATTGCCCGCGTTGATACCGCACACGATTTCACGCACTTCGACCGGCTCTTTCGGAATCCACCGGACAAGAAACCCGTAGAATGGGATATCTGGGATGCGGTCGACCATTTCGAGGAGAACTGGCCGACATACGCGAAACGGTACGAAGAGAACCGGACGTAATCCGGCATAAGCTAGCATATTGTACTAACGAACGCTACTCGACTTCGCCGACGATCATATGTAAATATCCAACTAGTAATACTCGTCGATGAGGAAAGGATGACAGGGAGGTGAGTGAAGTGGGCGTTTGAGCGATGGTTGTGTCTGACGTCGCGCCCAGGTAATTCACTCAAGTGATCGAACTTGATTTTTGCTATGATACCTATATAGCGAACTGCTTGTCACAAGCAACGCTCGTGACTGTGTAGATCGTGCCTTTCTCGTCGTTACAGTCGTCTACGGGGAAACGAGTGTGAGGTGGGGAGCGTCGATGAGATGACCATATGGTTCCTGACGTTTCCGTCGTGATACTGCTTTTGACGTTGCCCCAAGTCGACTCACTCGACTGTCCCAACTTAAATTTACCTAGGAGTTCTCAATAGCGAACTGTAACGCTCGCAGACACCTCTACGCTGCATGGTGATTTAATGGAAAATTGGTGAACGAGCGCATAGTGACTGTCGAATTTGAGGTTATTCTCGGTCACGTTCCGCCGGTGTCTCTATTTCGGGTCACCTCAACATCAACTACTTCATCTGAGTGACGATGTTCTCTCACTTGGAAGCCTCACGGACCAACTAGTTAGAGCTGATCACGAACATCGTCAAGCAGCGTCGTGTGCCCAATCCACCACTCCTGGCGTGCTTTGATGACGCACTCTCCCGGGCCGAACTGCTTCAACTCACCCGAGGGAATCGGTGCGCGCTCTTGCTCACGCAGCGAGACGCTCGTTGAGACCTCACTCGTGTCGAATGCGCCACCCGAGTTCCGTACCGTTTCTGATTCAACCGTGGTTCGTTGTTCGCCAAGCTCTGAGAGAATGTAGCGGGCTGTCTCATTGTCCCCCGGTGAGAAGTACAATCCCTGAGGACAATTGCCGAGGATCCCCGCAACCGACCTATCATAGGTATGTTTCAACTGGCCGACTGTCTGGACACCAATCAACGCTCGCGCACCGACAGAGCGCCCGCGCGCGGTTAGGTTTGAAAGCTGGGTGAGCGGCGGCAGTTGATCAATCTCATCGAGGATGAAAATTCACCGGTGTCGTCTGCGTCCATAGCGTACCGGATCGACCAGTCGATGAGTAAGCAAAACATCGGGCCGAGGGTTTCCATCTCACCGGGTGCTGAATCGATAATCAAGACGCGGCCATCTGGATTCTCGATATACTCACGAATCGAGAACTCGCCATGGTGAGCGAATTTCCCGACAAACACGGGATCAACGTATTCGTGGAGCGTTTGGAAGACATTCCGCGCGCCCTTGCCACTCTCTGGATCGAGATGGGAGGCATGTGACTGGAGCTCATCATACTCGGTGAGTCGATTATAGACCGTCTCAAAATCCTGAGCAAGGAATTCGACAATGTCGTCGTGACCGAGGGCGTCACGCTTGTGTTGGCGCTCTGCTTCGCGCCGTAGGTAGATGAGGACTGCCGTAAAGACGTGCTTGGCAGGACCGTGGAAGGGATTATTGCCGACGGGTTCGCCAAAAATCGCCCCGGCAATTTCGCGACAGTCACGATCACGCGTGGCATCTCGGAAGAGATTCCACGTCACATCCGAGTCATCCGCTGCAACACGAACCACTGTGAAGCCTTCCGCCCGGAAATACGAT